>NZ_LT906483.1:0-2475342 GCF_900187065.1 Mycolicibacterium thermoresistibile | reverse complement strand
CTCATCGCGCGCGCACTCACTCCCATTCCACCCACTGGACCAGACCCGGTGCCGCCGCCGATGACCCTCGGAGCCGGCGCCTCGGTCGTGTCCCTCAGCGTGGATGCTGCGGATCACAGCCTCGAGGCCGCATCGTCGCCCCTTGCCGACAAGGACTCGAAGGATGCGAAGGCCCCGGTCGAATCGGGTGATGTCGCGGCTACTACCGTGACGGCCTCGATCACCGCTGCCGACGACACCGGCGGAAACGGCGATGGTCGCACCGAAGCCGAAAAGGCTGACGCTGACGGTACCGACACCGACAGCAGCGACAGAGCCGAATCGCTCGTTACCGAAACGGGTTTGGAAGGCGCCGACGGCGTGACAGGAGGGACCGGCGACACTGTCAACGGTGCGACAAACCTGAGCGACGGCAACAAGGCCGGCCCCTCCACCGCCGCTCTCACCGCAGCCGACTCGAGCTCGAACAACAAGCTCGGCGCGACGAAGCCGCGGCCCGGTGTCAAGAAAGCCGGTGCCAACGCCTCCGCTGCGAGTAGCTCGGACAGCGGGGACGAATAACCAGTAGCCACAGTCCGACCGGGTGGGCCCCCTCTGTCGCAGAGGGGGCCCACTGCGGTCCGACGACTACCGGCTACAGGGTGAGTTTGCAGGCCTGCCCGATGTCGAGGGTGCGCAGCATCCGGCCCATGCCCAACCACATCGCACACGACAGCGCCAGGTCGGTCAGCAACTCGGCGTCGAAATGCTCGGCGCACCGCGCCCAGAAGTCCTCGTCGTCACGGAGCCCGGTGTGGTCGGTGGCGAACCGGTGCGCGAACTCCGCGGCGATGCGTTCCGCCGCGGAGTAACCGGGCCAGGTCCGCCACTCATGGGCGTGGGCGTAGAGCTCCTCGTTTACACCGGCTTCCGGGCCGGTTGAATCCCGGGTGTTCAGGCACACCGTGCACTCGTTGGCCTGTGCGATCACGATTCGGGCCAGCTCACGCACCCGCAGCGGCAGCCGGCCCCGGGTGTAGACGGCGTTGCTGAAGTGCGCCAACGCACCGCCGAGTTCCGGTGACTTCGTCACCCACCCGGCGACATCGTCGTCGGCGGTTCCGATCCGGCTCATCCTCTCCCCCGCTCCCGCATCCCGGGCATCCCCAGCCTCCTCGGCATCGGCGCCCGGATCAGCCGTCGGCCGACGTGTTCTTCGGTGCGCGGGCGACGCACTGGGCCAGATACAGTTCCTCACCCAGCTTGTCCATCAGCTCCAGCTGGGTCTCCAGGTAGTCGATGTGCTCCTCCTCGTCGGCGAGGATCTTCTCGAACAGGTTCGCGGTGGTGGCGTCTTCCTTCTCCCGGCACATGATGATGCCCGGCCGGAGCCGCGCCACCACCTCGTACTCGAGGGCGAGGTCGGCCTCGAACTGCTCGCGGACGTTCTGACCGACGCGGAGCGAAAACAGCCGCTGGTAATTCGGCAACCCGTCGAGGAGCAGAATTCGGTCGGTGATCTCTTCGGCGTGGTTCATTTCGTCGAAGGATTCCCGACGGGTGATTTCCGCTAATTCGGTGAAACCCCAACTCTCCTGCATTTTCGAATGCAAGAAGTACTGATTAATGGCGGTCAGTTCGCTGGTCAATTGCTCATTGAGCAGTTTGAGAATTTCGGGATCGCCTTGCATCGTCGCTCCTTAACACCGGCGGGCTGATCAGGTGTCGCTCGAAGTGGTGCAGTGGTCGTACATCGATGGATCTGGTGATGAATCTAGTGCAGCGGATACCCCGGGACCACCGTCAAAACGCGGTTCTCCGGCGTGTTTCGGGTGTGTCGACGCGGCGGCCGGGCCGGTGAACATGCAGGTCTGGTCTGCCTTACCTAAGTTCGCCCGCGATGTCTGGACAGGCTCTCCTAAGTTAGGTTAGACTAAGCGAACCTTGCGGCGGGCGCTCCGGACAGGTGGTGATGGATGAGCGAATACGACCTGGATTCGCTTATCGTCGCCTGCGATTTCCGCGTCGAAGACGTCGACGGCATGTGGCGTTGGATGCAGCGGCAACGTGACGGCCTCGCCGAATTCGGCGCACACCATGTGGTCGTTTATTCCTCGCTATGGGAACCGGGTCGAATTCTGGTCACCATCGGTATTCGGGAGCCGCATTCCATTCGGGAACTGCTGGGATCGTCGCGTGTTTTCGAATGGTTCGACATCGCCGGTGTGCAGGACATCCCGCCGATTTTCGGCGGCCAGGTCGTGGAACGGCTCGACCTGTTCGAGCCCGCCCCGGCCGACGCGATCGCCAACGTGATCGTCGGCGCGATGGCCGCCGTCGACGATGTGTCGAACCTGATGATCAAGGTGCGCGACGCGCTGGACCGATTCACCAGCGCCGGAGTCCGTCGGATCTGGGTCTACCGCGCGCTCGACGACGGGCACGAGGTGATGATCCTGCAGGAGATCGAGAGCGAAGCGGCCGCCCGGCAGTGGATCGACCATCCCGATGCCGCCGCCGAGTGGATGACCAAGGCGGGTCTGGGTGCCTACCCCTCATTGTTCGTCGGAAAGTTCGTACACCTCATGAGCGTGGACGAGTCGGGAAATCGGATGCGCTGATGTTTGTCTGTCTGTGCACTGGGGCGACCAGCCAGGTCGTCGACGAGGTCGTCGCCGCCGGCGCGCGCACCTCGAAGGAGATCGCCGAGGCCTGCGGGGCCGGTGCGGACTGCGGCCGGTGCCGCCGCACCCTACGGGCGATCATCGCAGCACACCAGGTCAACGGCTGTCCGACGGTCAACGGCGAGGCCGTCAGCCGAGCAGCTGACGCGCCCGCTCCACGCAGAAGCCCAGCAGATCGAATCCCTCGGCGAGCAGACCATCGCTGCGCAGTTTGGTCTCCAACCGGGTGACCGGCACCGACAACGCCAGCACGGCGAGCAGCTCGTTGTAGCGCAGGTTCCGCACCGGTAGACCGCTCAACCGCTGGTAGAGCTCGATCGTCTCGTCGCGGCCGGGCGTGCCTGGTAGCCGCGGTGTCCCCTCGTACTCCGAGAACGCCCAGTCGATGAACAGGAACCACGCCAGGTCCGCCTCGTGGTCGCCGATGTAGGCGATCTCCCAGTCGACCACCGCGTTCACCGCGAAATCCTCGCCGTACAGGATGTTCGACAACCGGCTGTCCCCCCAGCACAGCGCGAGGTGTTCCGGTTCGTAGAGGTGGCGGCGCAGCCACTCGGCGGCGGCGGCCAGTTCCGGGCGCGGGTCGCCGTCGGAGGCCCAGTGCAGCGCGTCGGTGTAATAGTCGACAACCTGCTCCAGCGGGTGGCGCCCCCGGTCCGGCATGAGCAGCGCGTCCAGCCGCAGCGCCCGCCAATCCAGGGTGTGCACATCGGCCATCGCCCGAACGCAGCCGGTCCACATCGTGGTGCGCTGCTGCGAGGTCGCGTCGAAGTACATCCCCGCGCAGTGATACGACGGGAAATCCCCGGGGCTGCCGATCGTCGGGATCTGCTCCATCACATAGTACGGCGTGCCCAGCTCCATGCCGTCGCGGTCGAGCCAGCACACCGTGGGCACCGGAACCTCGGTGTCGCGCAGCCGGTTCATCACCAGCACCTGGCGCAGCAGATCGTAGTCGGGGAACAGACTGACCGCGGGCGGCCGGCGGAACACCAGCCGCCGCACCGTGACCGGGCCGTCCGGGCCGTCGCGCTGCAGGTCGAACAGGAACGTCTCGGTGGACATTCCCCGTTCGGCCGCCCGCCAGTTCGTGATGCGTGTTCCGGCCGTGTCCGGCAGCCGTCGGTGAATGACCGGTTCCAGCCGAGCGGGCAGTTCCGCCTCGGTGGGCCGGATGTCCTCAGTACCCGGCGTAGCCATAGCGCTCATTGCGGCCGACGAACACCATCTCCACCAGGCCGTGGCCCACCGCGTCACCGCACCGGACCCGGCAGAACGTCTCGCTGAGCAGGCTGACCTGGCCGACCTCCGCCGGGTCGGTGGTGTCGACGACGAAGCTGTCGACGTAGCTGGGACCCCGCCAATGACCGGAGGCGTACCCGCGGTACTCGTCGTAGCCGGCGAAGCCGGGCCAGAAGCCGGTCAACGGCGTGATGGTGATGTCCTCCGCGGAGCCGTCGGCGGTGTGGATCGTCACCTTCCCGCCGCTGATCACCCGCAGGTCGTCGCGGAAGGTGAAATCGTGGGACACCCGGGTGATCGGTGTGCTCGGCCGTCCGGTCGACGACGGGGCGAGCATCTCCCCCTCATAGTGGAAGACCTCACCGTCGGCGGTCTCGCGCTGCGCGAAATGCACCAGCCGGTCGTCGAATTCGAAGATGCCCATGAAGTAGAGCACGCCGTCCGGGATGGTGCGGGGCTGCAGGATCGAGGTCTCGGGAAGGTCGCCGCCACCGCCGCCGCGCCGCACTCCCCAGGAGTGGTCGCGTCCGAAGTGCCAGCTGTCGTCGATGTCGATCCGCCGGTCCCCCACCGTGATCCCGCCCGAGGCGCGGCCCACCTGATAGAAGCGGCGGGCGTCCTCATCCACCCGGCCGCGGTCGCGGAAGAACGCCGGGGCCTGCTCGTAGCAGTCGAAGGTCCCGGCGAAGTCCACGTCCAGCGCCAGCCCGTGGCCCGGCTCCAGCGTGGCACGCACCCGGCGCAGCGGCTCGCGCACCTCGTAGCGGTAGGGCCCCACCGACCAGAACGTCAATCCGTCTGTCCCGCCGGGATTCTCGCCGCCGAACGGGACGATCTCCCGGGATGTGCGCACCACGTGGGCCTGACCGTCCACGGTCACCATCGCGTACGCGTCGGTCACATTGCGGTTGGGATAGCGCGCCATCCCGGTCATCACGCTGGTCAGGCTCTCCGGGTCGAACCCGTAGATCACCACCCGTTCGGTCCAGCGCAGATCCGACTGCGCCACGTGGTCGAAGGTGGTGGACAGCTGATGGCACATCAACTCGTCGTAGGGGGTGAGCACGCGCCAGACATTACGTTAATCGATGTAACGTAATGGGCGTTTCGGCGGAACTCGAGGAGAACTGATGCCCGGCAGCGGCGCACGCTCTCCCGGGCGGCCGCGCGACCCGGCGCTCGACGACGCCATCCGCGCGGCCGCGCGGGACGTCGTGGTCGAACACGGCTATGACGCCACCACATTGGCGTTGATCGCCGATCGCGCCGGGGTCAGCGTGCCCACCATCTACCGTCGATGGCAGCACAAGCACGAGCTCATCGAAGAGGCCGTCCTGCATCTGGACACCTTCGAACTGCCCGAGCCCACCGGAGATCTGGAGGCCGATCTGGGCACCTGGGTGCGACTGTTCCTGACTGTCGCGATGGAGCCGGCGGCCCGGGCGGCGGTGCCGGGGCTGATGTCGGCCTACAGCCGCAACCCCGACGACTACCGGCGGCTGATGACCCGCGGTGAACTGCCGGTGCGCGCCGCCATCGCCGCGATGCTCGAACGGGCGAAAGCCGCCGGGCAGGCCGCACCCGACTGCGATCCGGACGCGGTGTTCGAGCTGATCCGGGGCGCGACGTTCCTGCGCGCGCTGACCCACTCCGACGAGGACGCGGAGGCGTTCTGCACCCGGATCACCGAGGCGGTGCTGCGCGCAGTCCGGTCCTGACCAGCGATTTCGGCGTGCTGACGGTCGCTGAGCGAACGTCAGAACGCCGAAATCACTTCTTGCGGCCGGTGAACTCGGCGAGCGCGTCGGCGTTGGCCGCACCGCCGAGCAGTTCGGCGAACTGGTCGTACTCTCGGGCGATCGCCGCCTCCACGTCGGCGCGGATCGGCTCGACCATCGTGTGCTTGACGGCCATCAGACTGGCGACCGGACGGGAGGCGAGCAGTTCGGCGTGCCGACGGGCTTCGGCGAGCAGTTCGTCGACCGGACACACCCGCCAGGCGATCCCCATCCGCTGCGCCTCCTCGGCGTCGACCCACTCCGAGGACATCAGCAGCCACGCCGCGTTCTGCCGGCCCATCAACTGCGGCAGCAGATACGACGACCCGGCCTCCGGCGCCACCCCCAGGCTGGTGAACGGGCATTTGAGCCGGGCGGTGTCGGCCATGAACACCAGATCCGCGTACCCCAGGATGGTCGTGCCGATCCCGACCGCCACCCCGTTGACCGCACAGATCAACGGTTTGCGCAGATCCAGCAGCGCCTTCATCAACCCCGGGAAACCGTGCTCACCCGGGGTGAAGTCCGGGTCGGTGATCCGGGCCTGCATCTCCACCAGGTCGTTGCCGGCGCTGAACGCCCGGCCCGCGCCGGTGAGCAGCACGACCGACACGTCCGGATCCGCGTCGGCGTCGCGCAGAGCGACGGTGGTGGCGTCGTAGAGCGCCTCGTTGAACGCGTTGAGCGCCTCCGGACGATCCAGGGTCAGCGTCCGGACCTTGTTGACATCACTGATCTGCACTGTCACGCGCAGCAGCGTAAGCCGTGCCGGTCAGCCGGCGGCGAAGGGTGTGCGCATCGGATACCGGCTCGTCGGCACGGTGTCGATGTCGCGGTTGGCGCCGAACGCCTCGGTGCTGGCGACCATCCGGCGCATCCGGTCGGCGAGATCGGCGTCGTCGGCGGCCCCGAAGAACGCGTGCAGATCGGTGACCGCCTCGATCGGGAACAGTTCCTCGACGATCGCGTCGATCCGCGGGGCGTCCTCGGTCAACGGCCGGACCACCGCGTTCTGGGTGTAGCCGAACGTCGCCTGGGTCTCGATCGCGACCGGGGTGTGGTCGAGGTGCCAGCGTCGCAACCAGGTCGCCGGATCCAGGTCCGCGGGCCGGCGCAACAACGCCACATTGGCCAAACCCGGGGTGCGTTCGCCCATTTCGCCGACCGGCGGCGGCAACGGCACCGATTCGGTGACCAGATACGCTGCCAGTACGTCGCATTCGCGTCGCAGCCGGTCCAGGGCCGCCCGGACCTGCTCGCCGTAGCACTGCTGGGTCCACAGGCTCACCACCGCCACCACCGGTGGATCCAACGTGGTCAACGTCATCAACGAGCCGCGCACCGCGTCGTCGCGCACGTTGACCGTGAGTCCGGGCAGTCCGAGCTCGAGCAGCTCGGCCGCCACCCGCGACCGCAGCCCGGTGCACCAGTCCTGGTCCGCATCTCCCGATCGCAGTGTCACCATCACCTTCTCCACCGCACCGAACCTAGTGGAGTCACCGCCAGTCCGGTGGCGCGCGGCGCTGCTCCCCGAATCCGACGCGACATGGGGAACAATGGCACCGTGTGCGAGGGTCGCCGGTGATCGGGCTGCCGCGGCTGGCTTCGCCATATCTGGGTGCGGTGGCCCGCAGCATGATCGCGATGCTGGCCACCGCCGCCCTGGCCTGGTATCTGGTGTCGCCCACCGCGGCGATGTGGGTGGCCGGCGCCGCCGCGGTCGCCGGCGCAACAGCATTGCAGGACAGCCCCTTCGACCGGGTGTCGGCGGTCTTGACGGTCGCGGTGGGCAGCGGGCTCGCCGTGCTCGTCGGCGCGTTGACCGGCGGCCATCCCGCGTGGTTCGTCGCCGCGGTCGCGGTGTGGTGCTTCGCCGCCGGGATGTGCTGGGCGGTGGACGGCGACGCCGGCCTGACCGCCGCCGCGGTGGCGCTGTTGGTCGTGGTCGCCCCGCCGGTGGGGCCGGCGCTGATCGAGGCGGCCGCGGCCGCGGTGCTGGCGATCGTGGCGGGCGGCGTGCAGGCCGCGCTGCTGGTGATCCGGCCGCCCCGGCCGTGGCGGGCACGGCGGGAGGCCACCGCCGCGGCACTGGCCTCGCTGGGCGCCGACGCGCAGCGGCTGGCGAGTGGCTCGGACGTCCACGTTGACGAGGCACCGCTGCGGAATCTGCGCCAGACCTACGACCGCACCAGCTCGCGCCGGCCCTCCCCGGCCCAGCGGGACAGCTACCGGCTGCCCGAACGCATCGGTGCCACGCTGTACGCCCTGGGCGCCGCCGACGACCTGCCGGACGGGCCGATCGCCCGGACCCTGGCCGCCGCCGCCGACGCGCTCACCGCCGCCGCCGGGAGCGGTCGGCACGTTCAGCAGCGCGCCCGTGAGGCGCTGCACCGATCGCAGGCCGCCGCCGACGATGTCGACGGCGACCGGTCGGCCACCGCGCAGCGGTTGGCGGCCCAGGTCAGCGACGCCGTGGCACTGCGGTTCGGACGGCTGCACCGGCGCACCCCGGGCGACGTGCTCGCGGCCGTCCAGGCCCAGCTGACCTGGCCGTCGCCGGTCCTGCGGCATGCGCTGCGGCTGGCGGTGGGCACCGCCGGGGCGATCGCGCTGGCCCGCTACGGCGACCTCGACCAGGGGCACTGGATGGCGTTGACCGTGCTGCTGGTGCTGCGACCCGAGACCGCCCACACCTACACCCGGTGCGGTGGGCGCATTCTCGGACTCGCCACCGGGGTGGCGGTGGCGACCGTGCCGATCGTGTTGTGGCGGCCCGACGGTCTGGTGGCGGCCACGGTCGCCGCGCTGCTCGTGGCGGCGACCTATCTGGCGTTGCGATACGGATTCATCGCGGTGAACGTTGCGCTCGGGGCGGCGCTGATGTTCGTCCTCGCCATCGGCGACACCGGCCTTCCGGCGACCTTCACCGGACCGGTCTTCGCGGTGGTGCTCGGTGGTGCGGTGGCGATCATGGCCCACGTCGCCCTGCCCGACGACGGGCTGGTCCGGTTGCGGCAGCGGGCCGGTGAGTTGTTGAAGACCGAGATCGACTACGCGGCGCTGGTGGTCAAGGCGTTCGTGCACGGGGTCGACCGTCCCAACGAGGTGCTGGCCGCGGTGTGGCAGCGGGCGTTCCGGGCCCGCGCGGCGTTCGAGGCGGCCTCCGGGATGACCCGGGTCGACTCGCGGGAACTGCGGCGCTGGCTACGTACCTTCAGGGCCGCGGTCAACGCGGTGACCGGCGCCTGCGTCGCACTGGAGACCAATCTGCCCGACCAGCCGTCGGCGAAGCTGGACCGGGAGTTCGTCGCGGCCGTCGACGAGTACATCGACGCGCTGCGCGGTTCACCGCCGAATCCGGCGGCGGCCTGGACGGTCGACACCGCGGCGCTGACCGCCGCCGATCAGAAGGTGCGAGAGGTGGCCGGCCGGTTGCCCCGCGACGACCGGGCGGCGCGGGTGCTGGTCGCCGAACTGGGCACCATCACCCGCAGCCTGCTCGCGGTCGCGGCTACCCGCGAGCCCACTTCGGCAGGATGAACACGCCTTCGGCTTCGGCGGTCACCTGCTGCCCGGCCAGGATGTGGCCGGCCGCGAACGCCTTCGGGCCGTCGATCCGGTCGATCCACGCCTCGGCGCGCAGCGCACCCAGCGGGGTGGGCCGGCGGTACCGGACGGTCAGGGTGCCGGTGAATCGCGGCTTGTCCGAGTCGGCGGCCACCTCCCCCAGCAGATGGTCGAGCACCATGGCACACACGCCGCCGTGGACGTGACCGGTCGGCCCCTCGTAGGCCGCTCCCAGCTCGAACTCGCTGAACACCCGATCCCCGTCGCGCTCGGTGACCAGCGGCGGAGCGATTGGGTTGCGCACCCCGCACACCGCGTCGCCCCAGGCCATCGGGGCGCCCGCCGTGGTGTACCGGACACCGAAGGACCCGTCGATCTGCCTGGTGCGCAACCGGGCGGTCACCGCGTCGATCTGGGCGGTCGCCGCGGTCACCGCGTCGGCGTCCATCTCGGTGCGGATGGTCGCGTCGATGAGTTGCCGCACCGACCGGGCGAGCGGCTCGTAGACCGCCCGCAGCCGGTCCAGCTCGGCGTGCGTCAGGTTCTCCAGCTGTATCTCCACCACAGACGCACTAGAACACGTTGCAGGCGATGGTGTCGAATTCGCCGGGCACCGGCCGTCGGGCCGCGGCCGACGCGAAGCCCAGCCAGGTGTGCCGGTTACGGGCCCAGCACCAGCCCACCTTCGGGGCGTGCCGGCGATGCGCACCGTCCCGGCCGGTGCCGTTGCTGAGCCACAGCGCGGGTGTCCGCGCGTCCAGCGTGCCGTTCGGCCGCCGCCGCCGCGATCCGATCGTCATGAAGCAGTGGTTGCGCTGCAGGACGCCGGGCTGCTGCAACACCCAGTGCAGACCCTCGGTGAGGAGCAACGGGGTGCGGCCGGCACCGGTGATGGCCGGCAGCGCCTCCTGCGGACTCCGGCCGGCCATCTCGTCGCCGCGGTCCGGGCCGTCGATGAGATAGATCGGATCCTCCGGCAGGTCCACCTCGTCGATCGGGATGAACGCGTCGACGTCGGTCATGTCGGCCACCACGAAACCGGACCGGCCGGCCACCGTGACATGCGGCGCCAACACCGAGGCGGGCAACACGGCCGGGTGCAGCACCAACAACGCGGACCCCGCGCCGGGCATGTCGGCTTCGTGCGCCCCGGCGTACACGACCTCCGGAGGAAGACCGGCTATGCGTGCCAGGCCGAGTTGGATCAGCCGGTCGGCCTGATCCCGCAGCGGCGGAAGTGCGGGGACCGCCGCACCCGGTGCGCCGGGGCCTGCGGGGATCGCGGCCGGTTGAACCTGGGGGTCCTGAGCGATCTGGGGGTCCTGAGCGATCTGGGGCCCTGAGGGATCCGGGGGTATCGACACGGGGCGTCAACGAGCGGCGGCCGGAAGTTGTTTCCCGTGCGGGTGGTGCCGGGGCGGCTTATCGTGCCGGTATGGAGCCGTATTTCGATCTGGGCTCCTACCATCGCGCCGTGCCGACGACAGTGCGACAGGCCCAGGTGTGGTGCGACCGGGGCATGGTGTGGGCCTACGCGTTCAATCACGAAGAGGCGGTCCGATGCTTCGAGCGGGCGCTGCGGCTCGACCCGGACCTCGCCGCCGCCCGGTGGGGCATCGCCTATGCGGCCGGCCCCAACTACAACAAGGCGTGGGAGGCGTTCGACACCGCTGACCGCACCGGGGCGCTGGCGCGGGCCCGCCGGGAACTCGACGCCGCAGCCCGCGGCACCGCCTCGACCGTCGACCGGGAGCTGATCGCCGCGCTCACCCTCCGGTTCCCCACCGACGACCCCGACGACCTCGACGCGCTCGCCGCCGGCCGGCACGCCTACGCCGACGCGATGGCCACGCTCGCGCGCAGACATCCCGACGACGTCGATGTGCAGGCCCTGGCCGCCGACGCCCTGATCAACGTCTCGGCCTGGGCGCTGTGGGACATCGACACCGGCGAGCCGGCGCCGGGTTCGCGGGTGCTGGAGGCCAAGGAGATCCTCGAATCGGCGCTGGCCACCCCCGAGGGCCGCGCCCATCCCGGGGTGCTGCACCTGTATCTGCACACCATGGAGATGTCGGCCCGCCCCGAGGATGCGCTGTGGGCCGCCGACCTGCTGCGTGACCTGGTGCCGGACGCCGGTCATCTCCTGCACATGCCCAGCCACATCGACGTGCTCTGCGGTGACTATCGCAGCGCGACCCTCGCGAATCTCGCGGCGGTGCAAGCGGACCGGAGGTTCGTCGACCACGCCGGGCCCTTGAACTTCTCTTCGCTGTACCGGGCCCACAACCTGCATTTCGTGGTGTACGCGGCGATGTTCGAGGGCCGGTTCCACACCGCGCTGCGGGCCGCCGACGAACTGGCGGAACAGCTGACGCCCGAACTGCTGTCGGTCGAGTCCCCGCCGATGGCCGATTGGCTGGAAGCCTTCGTGCCGCTGCGCACCCACGTGCTGGTGCGTTTCGGCAGGTGGGACGACCTGATCGCCGACCCGCTGCCCGCGGATCGCGGCCTGTACTGCACCACCGCGGCCACCGTGCACTACGGCCGCGGAATCGCCCATGCCGTCAAAGGGCAGCTGCAGCGAGCTCACGCGGAGCGGGCCGCGTTCGCCGACGCCTACGCGCGGATCCCGCCGAGCCGCTGTCTGTTCAACAACACCGCCCGCGACATCCTGGCGGTCGCCGACGCCATGCTCGACGGTGAGATCGCGTACCGCGAAGGGCGGTTCGAGGAGGCCTTCACCGCGTTGCGGCGGGCCGTCAACCGCTACGACAACCTGCCCTACGACGAGCCGTGGGGTTGGATGCAACCGCCTCGCCACGCCCTCGGGGCGCTGCTGCTCGAACAGGGCCGGGTGACCGAGGCGGCCGCCGTGTACGCCGCCGATCTCGGGCTGGACTCGACGCTGAGCCGGGCCTGTCGACACCCGAACAATGTGTGGAGCCTGCACGGCTATCACGAATGCCTGCAGCGGCTCGGCCGCACCGCGGAGGCGGCGATCATCGATCAGCAGCTGAGGGTCGCACTGGCCCGCGCCGACACGCCGGTGCAGGCCTCGTGCGCCTGCCGGCTGCAGACCGCCGACAGCTGTTGCGGATCCGCACCGATGGACCCGGCGTCGGCGCGGTGAGAGCCCCCGGCGAACGGCACTCGGTCACCCCATCCGGTCCCTACACTCGGTCATCGTGGCGATTGGCGACGACGACCTCCGATATCTGCACCGCTGCGTGGAGCTGGCGCGGGCCGCGCTCGCCGCGGGTGACGAACCGTTCGGATCGATCCTGGTCGACGCCGACGGGCAGATCCGCTACGAGGATCGCAACCGGGTCAGCGGCGGCGACCGCACCCGGCATCCGGAGTTCGCGATCGCACGCTGGGCCGCGCAGCATCTCGGTCCGGACGAACGGGGCCGCGCCACCGTCTACACCTCCGGGGAGCACTGCCCGATGTGCGCGGCGGCGCACGCCTGGGTCGGGTTGGGCCGGATCGTCTACGCGGCGTCGGCGGCGCAGCTGAGCGGCTGGCTGGCCGAGTGGGGCGCACCTCCGGGACCCGTCGCGCCGCTGCCGGTCACGGTGGTGGCGCCCGGCCTGGTCGCGGACGGACCGGCGGCCGAGCTCACCGAGACCATGAGGGAGCTGTACGAGCGGAAATTCCGGCCGTGACCGGACCGGACTGGGTGCGCCACACCATCTGGTGGCAGATCTATCCGCTCGGTTTCGTCGGCGCTCATCCCTGGACGGATCCCACCACCGGGCCACCGGGGCCGGACGAACACCGGCTCCGGCGGGTGCTGGATTGGCTCGACCATGTGGTGGACCTCGGCGCCTCCGGGTTGGCGCTCGGTCCGGTCTTCGCGTCGCGCAGCCACGGCTACGACACCACCGACCACTACCGGATCGATCCGCGGCTCGGTACCGACGCCGACTTCGACGAGCTGGTCGAGCAGGCGCACCGGCGTGGGCTGAGAGTGCTGCTCGACGGGGTGTTCCACCACGTCGGGACCGATTTCGCGCGGTACCGCGACGCGGCCGCCGGTGGGTCGTCCGGCTGGTTCCGCCGGCGCGGCGACCGGTTCGAGACGTTCGAGGGGCACGACGAGCTGATCGCGCTCGATCACGACAACCCCGAGGTCGCCGCCTACACCGTCGACGTGCTCCGGCACTGGCTGAACCGGGGCGCCGACGGTTGGCGGCTCGACGCCGCGTACGCCGTGCCCGACCGGTTCTGGGCGCGAGTCCTGCCCGACGTGCGCCGGAGTCATCCGGAGGCCTGGTTCGTCGGCGAGGTGATCCATGGCGACTACGCGGCGACGGTGTCGGCCGCCAGCTTCGACTCGGTCACCCAGTACGAACTGTGGAAGGCCGTCTGGAGCAGCCTCAACGACGGCAACTTCTTTGAACTGGACTGGGCGCTGCAGCGGCACAACGATTTCCTGGCGGTCTTCACCCCGCTGACCTTCATCGGCAACCACGACGTCACCCGCATCGCCAGCCGGTTGGCGGACCGCCGGCATGTCGAACACGCGGTGGTGCTCCTGCTCACGGTCGGCGGGGTTCCCAGCATCTACGCCGGCGACGAAGCCGGATACCTCGGCGTCAAGGAGGAACGGTTCAGCGGTGACGACGCCATCCGCCCCGAGTTCGGTTCGCCGCCAATCGTTTCCGGTGCGGGCGAGAACACCGTCGCCGCCGACCTCGTCCGGTTGCACCAGCACCTCATCGGGCTGCGGCGCCGGAACCCCTGGCTGCACACCGCCACCACCGCACCGCTGCACCTGACCAACACGCAGTACGTGTACGAATCCCGCAGCGGTGAACACGCGCTGGTGGTGGCGCTCAACATCGACACCGCACCGCTGCCGCTGCGACTGTCCGAAATCGGGCTCGGTGCAGGGCGGGTCGTCGCCGGTTCCGGCGCGCCGCCGGCCGCCGACCTCACGAATGTGGACGTCGCCCCCCACGGCTGGCTGATCATCGAACCGGCCCGGTGAGAAACCGGGGTGAATGAACAGCGCTTTCGACATGTTCGGAGTGCTCGTACCCCAGCCCGGCTAAGCTCCGGGATTCGATGGCCATTCGCAGAAAGCCCCGCCGGCACTGGACGCCCCGCTTCAGCATCCAGTCGAAGCTGTTGATGATGCTGCTGACGACCAGTGTCCTGGCGGTCGCCGTGGTCGGCTTCATCGGGTACCAGTCCGGACGTTCCTCGCTGCGCGCCTCGGCGTTCGACGGCCTGATTGAGATCCGCACCTCGCAGGCCAGAGAGCTGGAAACGCTGTTCTCCGACCTGACGAACTCGCTGGTCATCTACAGCCGGGGCGACACCGCCGCCGCCGCGGTCACCGCATTCACCGACGCGTTCGACGAACTGCACGACGCCACCGTCACCCCGGCGCAGCACCGGGCGATCGTCGACTACTACGAACGCCACTTCGGCGGCGACACGACGGCCACCGGCAGCCGGCTCCGCGTCGAGGCGCTGCTGCCGTCCGGCAGTGCCCAGCGCTACCTGCAGGCCCACTACACCGCGCCGTTCAGCGACTGGGACGCGGCGATCGACAACGACGACGCCGGCGACGGCAGCGCCTGGTCGGCGGCCAACGCGCGATTCCACGATTTCTTCCGGGAGATCGTCGAACGCTTCGAATTCGAGGACGCCCTGCTGATCGACACCCGGGGCAACGTGGTCTACAGCGCCTACAAGGGCGTCGACCTCGGCACCAACCTGCACACCGGGCCGTACCGGGAAACGGCGTTGAGCGAGGCCTACCGCAAGGCGCTGGGCTCGAACATGGTCGACCATGTCGGCCTCACCGACTTCAGCACCTATCAACCCACCTCCGAGCCCACCGCGTGGATGGTGTCACCCGTCGGCACCGGGGGCCGCATCCTGGGGGCGCTGGCTCTGCAGTTCCCCATCGACAAGATCAACCGGGTGATGACCGCCGACCGCCAGTGGGAGAGCGTGGGGCTGGGGCGCACCGGCGAAACGTATCTGGTCGGCACCGATGATCTGATGCGCTCGGATTCACGGCTGTTCCTGGAGGATCCCGAACAGTTCAAGCGTGCCGTCGTCGAAGCCGGCACCCCGCCCACCGTCGCCGAGGAATCCCTGCGCAGCGGCGGGACGACCCTGGTCCAACCGATCCGCAATGAGGCGGTCGACCGCGCCCAGCGCGGCCAGACCGGCACGCTGATCGGGACCGACTACCTCGGGCGCGAAGCCCTGCAGTCCTATGCGCCGGTCGATCTGCCCGGCCTGAACTGGTCCATCGTCGCCGAGAAGGACACCGCCGAGGCATTCGGACCGGTCGTGGAGTTCACCCGCACCCTGGTGCTGTCCACGGTGTCGATCGTCTTCGCGGTGTGCCTGGCCGCCATGCTGCTGGCCCGGATCTTCGTGCGACCGGTCCGCCGGCTCGAAGCGGGGGTCCGGAGGGTCGCCACCGGCGACTACCACGTCCGGCTGCCGGTGACCTCGCATGACGAATTCGGCGATCTCACCGCGGCTTTCAACGACATGAGCCGCAATCTCGCCACCAAGGAGGAGCTGCTCGCCGAACAACGCCGGGAGAACGACCGTCTGCTGCTCTCGCTGATGCCCGAACCGGTGGTGCAGCGCTACCGCGACGGGGAGCAGACCATCGCCCAGGACCATCAGGACGTGACGGTGATCTTCGCCGACATCGTCGGGCTCGACGAGGTCTCGTTCAATCTGCCGTCCGCGGAGGCGGTGCCGATCGTCAACGAGCTGATCCGTCAGTTCGACGCGGCAGCCGACCACCACGGGGTGGAGCGGGTGCGTACCATGCACAACGGCTACATCGCCAGCTGCGGTCTGTCGGTCCCCCGGCTCGACAACGTCCGGCGCACCGTCGACTTCGCGCTCGATCTGCAGCGCATCATCGATCGGTTCACCCGTGAGACCGGCCACCGGCTGGAACTGCGGGCCGGCATCGACACCGGGACCGTCAAGAGCGGCCTGGTGGACCGCTCCCGCCTCGCCTACGACATGTGGGGCTCCGCGGTGAACATCGCCTATCAGGTGCAGACCGGCACCGCGAAACCCGGGATCTTCGTCACCACCCGGGTCCGCGACGTCCTGCGCGACACCTACCGGTTCGAGCAGGCCGGACAGATCGACATTGACGGTGCGGCGGAACCGGTCTGGCGGCTCACGGAGCAGCGGTCGTGAGCCTGGCGCTGGACGGGGCGTGGCTGTACTGGGCGATCGGGGTCGCCGTGGGGTTCCCGGCCGCCCTGATCCTGCTCACCGAACTGCACGACGCCATGGTGCGCCGGAACAGCATCATGGCGCGCCCGGTCCAGCTGTTGCGCAATTACCTTCTGCCGCTCGCCGCGCTGCTGATCCTGCTGGTCCAGGCGGTCGAGGTGTCCACCGAGGCGACGCCGGTGCGGATCGTGGCGACCGCGTTCAGCTTCGCGGTGCTGATCCTGCTGCTGTCCGGGCTCAACGCCACCCTGTTCCACGGCGCCCCGGAGGACACCTGGCGGAAACGCATTCCGACGATCTTCGTCGACGTCGCCCGGTTCGCGCTGATCGCCGTCGGGCTGGCGCTGATCCTGGCCTATATCTGGGGCGCCAATGTCGGCGGGCTGTTCACCGCCCTGGGTGTCTCGTCGATCGTGCTGGGGTTGGCCCTGCAGAACGCGGTCGGCCAGATCGTGTCCGGTCTGCTGGTGCTGTTCGAGCAGCCGTTCCAGATCGGCGACTGGGTGGACACTCCCTCGGCGCGGGGCAAGGTCGTCGAGGTGAACTGGCGCGCGACCCACATCGACACCGGCGGCGGCCTGCGGGTGATACCGAACTCGGAACTCGCCGACGCGTCGTTCACCAACCTGAGCCGTCCGCCCGGCACCCACACCATCACCGTTCCCACCGTGTTCGCCGGCGGCGACGCGCCCGATCAGGTGTGCGCGATGCTGACCCGGGTGGCCGCCAATCTGCCGCAGCTGCTGCCCGGCGCCGAACCGTCGGCCGCCCCGGCCGGCCGCGGCGAATACCGGACGTCGATACCGTTGCGCACCCCCGCCGACGACGCCACGGCCCGGTCCACCTTCCTGCGCTGGGTGTGGTACGCGGCGCGGCGCGCCGGCCTGCATCTCGACCGGTCCACGGACGATTTCGTCACCACCGAGCGCCTGACGACGGCGCTGGCGGCGATCGCGCCGGCGCTGCGGCTCAGCGAGGCCGAACAGCAGGACCTGCTCCCCCGCGCCGGCATCGCGCGGTACGGCGCGGGTGAGCCGATTCAGGTGGCCGGGGAGGTTCCCAGCCACATGACGTTCGTGGTGCGGGGCCGGGTGCGGGTGGTCGCCCCGCTGGCCGACGGCTCCGCGGTCGAGGTCCGCATCGCCGGTCCGGGTGATTTCCTCGGCCAGAGCACGTTGACCCGCGAGCCGGTGTCCACGTCGGCGTACGCTGTCGACGAAGTCACCGTCGTCGAGTTGGAGCGGACCGTGCTCGAGGATCTGGTCACCCGCAAACCGGTGCTGCTGCAGGACATCGGGCGAGCGATCGAGGAGCGCCGGCTGATGGCCCGACGGGCCGTGACGACACAGCGTTGACGGAACAGCAGGACGTTGACGGAACAGCAGGACGTTGACGGAACAGCAGGACGTTGACGGAACAGCAGGACGTTGACGGAACAGTGATGACGAGGCGACGTCTCCCCCGGCCCCGGGAGTTGACCGGCCTGCTGGGCTTCTCGGCTCCGAGGCTGACCACCCGCCGGCGGCTCGCCGCGGCCCTGACCATCGAGGACCTACGCCGGCTGGCCAGGCGGCGAACCCCGCGGGCCGCCTTCGACTACGCCGACGGCGCCGCCGAGGAGGAGTTGTCGTTGCGGCGCGCCCGGCAGGCGTTCCGCGACATCGAGTTCCACCCGATGATCCTGCGTGACGTCGCCACGGTGCGTACCGGCTGGGACGTCCTGGGCGCACCGGTGGCGCTGCCGTTCGGTATCGCCCCCACCGGTTTCACCCGCTTGATGCACACCGAGGGCGAACGTGCCGGCGCCCGGGTCGCCGGACGGACCGGCATCCCGTTCTCGCTGTCCACTCTGGCCACCACCTCGATCGAAACGGTGAAATCGGAGAACCCGCACGGGCGCAACTGGTTCCAGCTGTACATGTGGAAGGACCGGGACCGGTCGATGGCGCTGGTGCGGCGGGCACTCGCGGCGGGTTACGACACCCTGCTGGTGACCGTCGACGTTCCGGTGGCGGGGGCGCGGCTGCGCGACACCCGCAACGGGATGTCGATCCCGCCGGCGTTGACCTGGCGGACCGTCCTGGACGCCGCGGCCCGGCCACGGTGGTGGTTCGACCTGCTCACCACCGAACCGCTGACGTTCGCCGAGGGTGACCAGTGGCCCGGCACGGTCGCCGAATACCTCGACAGCACCTTCGATCCCACGGTGACCTTCGAGGATCTGGACTGGATCCGCCAGCACTGGCCGAACAAGCTGGTGGTCAAGGGGATTCAGACACTCGCCGATGCGCGTGCGGTGGTCGGGCGGGGCGTCGACGGGATCGTGCTGTCCAATCACGGCGGCCGTCAACTCGACCGCGCACCGGTGCCGTTGGACCTGCTGCCGACGGTGGCCCGCGAGCTCGGACGGGACACCGAGATTTTGCTGGACACCGGGATCATGTCGGGTGCCGACATCGTGGCTGCCATCGCGCTCGGCGCCCGGTTCACCCTGGTCGGCCGGGCTTATCTGTACGGGTTGATGGCCGGTGGCGAGGCCGGGGTGCAGCGGGCGGTCGAGATCCTGTCTTCGCAGGTCACACGCACCATGAAGCTGCTCGGGGTGAGCTGCCTGGAGGAGTTGTCGGCGCGGCACGCGACCCGGCTGCACCGTGTCGCCGGCGCGTCGGACAACCACCATTCGAGTTCTCAGCAGTAACAACATTCCCACAGGTAACAGCCCGTGTTCCCGGTGCGCCGAGTCCTCGCCGAGTCGTAATCGTTAGCCAACCGCGACGCTGTCGTGCGGCGTTGACAGCGCGTCGCGGCTCCCACCGCGTGCTCTACTACGTACGCAAAGACGGCAAATGCATGTGCCATGCGATGGAAAGGTGGGTTGGTTGCCGTTATGAAATTCGTCAGAAAATTAGGCGGTTCGGCGATACGGACGGCGCTGCGACGGTTGACGATCGGCGCCGTGGCGGCGTTGGCGATGCCCGGCCTGATCGGATTGGCGGGGGTTTCGGCAACCGCAGGTGCGTTCTCCCGGCCGGGTCTGCCCGTGGAATACCTCGACGTGTACTCGCACGCGATGAACCGCAATATCCGGGTGCAGTTCCAGGGCGGCGGCCCGCACGCGGTCTACCTGCTCGACGGTCTGCGTGCGCGTGATGACTACAACGGCTGGGACATCGAGACCGCCGCGTTCGAGTGGTACTACCAGTCCGGGCTGTCGGTGGTGATGCCGGTCGGCGGCCAGTCCAGCTTCTACACCGACTGGTATCAGCCGTCCCGCGGCAACGGCCAGGACTACACCTACAAGTGGGAGACGTTCCTGACCCAGGAGCTGCCGGTCTGGCTGGAGGCCAACCGCGGTGTCTCGCAGACCGGCAATGCGGTGGTGGGCATTTCGATGTCCGGCAGCACCGCGCTGACGTATGCCATCTATCACCCGGAGAAGTTCATCTACGCCGCGTCGCTGTCCGGCTTCCTCAATCCCTCCGAGGGCTGGTGGCCGATGCTGATCGGCCTGGCGATGAACGACGCCGGCGGCTACAACGCCGAGAGCATGTGGGGTCCGTCGTCGGATCCGGCGTGGAAGCGCAACGATCCGATGGTCAACATGGCGCAACTGGTGGCCAACAACACCCGGATCTGGATCTACTGCGGCACCGGCAACCCCTCGGAGCTGGACGCCGGCGTGGAGGGCGGCAACCTGATGGCCGCGCAGTTCCTGGAGGGATTCACCCTGCGCACCAACATCACCTTCCGGGACAACTACATCGCCGCCGGTGGGCAGAACGGGGTGTTCAACTTCCCGGCCCACGGCACCCACAGCTGGGCTTACTGGGGCCAGCAGCTGCAGGAGATGAAACCGGACATCCAACGGGTGCTGGGCGCACAAGCCGCCGCCTGATCAACCACCCACCCAAGGGAGCCTGCCGTTTCCCCGACGGCAGGCTCCCTGCCGTTGCGGCGGCCGGGGCCCGGTGCCGGCCGGGCCCTCACAGCCGGGTGCACTCGGCGATGTCCTCCTCGAACTCGGCGATCATCTGCCGGGTCAGGGTGGGACGGGTCTCGGCGATCGCGGCCAGGTAGTCGTCGGTGCGTGCGGGTTCCCCACGGCGGTACTGGATTTCCCGCTCGAACGCGGTCTGGGCGCCCTTGCGGGCGGCGAACTCGATGTCGGCCGGGGTGAACATGTCGCTGGCCTCCACCAGTTTGTCGACCTCGACCAGCTCGGCGTGCCGGCCCAGGTATCGCCGCCAGATCGCGGCCCGGGCCACCTCGTCGGGCGGTCCGATCGGAATGATGTAGTCGAACCGGCCGGGACGCAGGAACGCCGAATCCAGGGAACGCACCGAGTTCGTCGCGCAGATCAGCAGCCGCTCGTCGCGGCTGCGGAACGCGGGGATGAGCTTGAGCAACTCATTGGTGACGCGGTGGGCCGGGTCCCCGGCGATGCCCGAACGTGATCCGGCGATCTCCTCGACCTCGTCGATGAAGACGACCGCGGCCTCCAGATCCATCACGGCGGTGAACGCCTCCCGCAGCGCGGCCGCCATGGCGCCGTCTGGCGCGCCCAGCCGCGACGGGAAGATCTCCACGAACGGCCAACCCAGGCGGCCGGCCACCCCCTTGGCGAAGCTGGTCTTCCCGGTGCCCGGCGGCCCGAACAGGATGACCGCCTTGGGCGGTGACACACCGTAGTTCGCGGCGAGGTCCGGTTCGGCCAGCGGCAGCACCACTCGGCGCTCGATGATCTGCTTCTCGGTGTCCATGCCGGCCAGCTCATGCCAGTGGCTGGCGTCCAGCACCTGACCGCCGAGCGTGGCCAGCAGGCCGGCATCGGACCCGCCGAGCCGCTCGACCTTCTCGAAATAGGTCAGCCCGTCGCGCTGCGCATAGCTCGAATTGCGCAGCGCGACCGCGCCGGTGGCGTCCCGGGGCAGCAGCGCGCTGATCCGCCGCACCCCGTGCGCGTGCAGCCGGGCCTCGAGGGCGCCGAGCAGCGCGCTGCCCAGACCCTGATTCCGCCAGCCGTCGCCGAGCGCGACCATCGAGATCCACGCCCGCTCGCCCTGCAGATGTGCGGCCGCCATGCCGACGACCTGATCGCCGACCACGGCCACCACCGCCGGCTGACCCGCGCGCGCCGCGGAGATCACCTCCGACACCGAGAACACCGGATGCGACTCGTCGGGCCGGCGGCTCTGATCCCAGATCGAGATGACCTCGTCGAGGTCGTCGTGGTGGAAATCGCGTAGACGCCAGGTATGCATATCGCAGGGATACCGGGTCCGCACCGGCCCCGCCATCCCCGTCGAGGGGGAATCCGGCGGTAGTCCGGTGTCACCGTCGTGGGGACTCCCGCGGCGCGGGAACAAACCCACCTCCACACAAGTTGAGTCCAACAGACTGAACTTTGGAGGAAAAGACTGATGGCAGAAGCCACGACAGTGCCGGTGCTGTTCTCCGGCGACACGATCGTGCTGCCGGGGATGGTGGTGCCGATCGAGCTCGACGACGCCGCCCGCGCCGCGGTCGATGCCGCGCGGGCCAGCGAGTCGGGCAAGCTGCTGGTCGCGCCGCGCCTTGACGACCGGTACCCGACACATGGGGCATTGGCGTCGATTCTGCAGGTCGGGCACATCGGTGGCAGCCCTGCGGCGGTGGTGCGCGGCGAGGCCCGCGCCGTCATCGGCGCCGGCACCAGCGGGCCCGGCGCTGCGTTGTGGGTTCAGGTCACCGAGGTGACCGAACCCGAACCCACCGACGAGACGCGCGCGCTGGCTGCCGAGTACAAATCGCTGCTGATGGCGATCCTGCAGCGGCGCGAGGCCTGGCAGATCGTCGACTATGTCAATCAACTGACCGACCCGTCGGCGCTGGCCGACACGGCCGGCTACGCCGCGTATCTGACCCAGGTGCAGAAGCGGCAGCTGCTCGAGACCGTCGACGTCGACGAGCGGCTGCGGCTGCTGATCGACTGGACCGGTAAGCATCTGGCCGAGGTCGAGGTCAGCGACAAGATCGCCGAGGACGTGCGGACCGGGATGGAGAAGCAGCAGCGGGAGTTCCTGCTGCGTCAGCAGCTCAACGCCATCCGCAAGGAACTCGGTGAGGAGGACGGGCCGGGCTCGGCGGAGGACTACCGCGCCCGGATCGAGTCCGCCGATCTGCCGGAGAAGGTGCGGGAAGCGGCGCTGCGGGAGGTCGGCAAGCTGGAGAAGGCCAGCGAGCAGAGCCCGGAGGGCGGGTGGATCCGCACCTGGCTGGACACCGTGCTGGAGCTGCCGTGGAATGTCCGCACCGAGGACTCCACCGATCTGCGGGCGGCCCGGGAGATCCTCGACGCCGACCATCACGGCCTGGAGGACGTCAAGGACCGCATCGTCGAGTACCTGGCGGTCCGGGCGCGCCGGGCCGAACGCGGCCTGCACGTGGTCGGGGGCCGCGGTTCGGGTGCGGTCATGGTGCTCGTCGGTCCGCCCGGGGTCGGTAAGACGTCGCTGGGCGAGAGCGTGGCGCGGGCACTGGGCCGGAGGTTCGTGCGCGTCGCCTTGGGCGGTGTGCGCGACGAGGCCGAGATCCGCGGCCACCGGCGCACCTATGTCGGCGCTCTGCCCGGCCGGATCGTGCGCGCCATCGGCGAGGCCGGGTCGATGAACCCGGTGGTGCTGCTGGACGAGATCGACAAGGTCGGCTCGGACTTCCGGGGCGATCCGGCGGCCGCACTGCTGGAGGTGCTCGACCCGGCGCAGAACCACACGTTCCGGGACCACTATCTGGACCTGGAGCTGGACCTGTCCGATGTGGTGTTCCTGGCCACTGCCAACGTGGTCGAGAACATCCCGCCGGCCCTGCTGGACCGGATGGAGCTCATCGAGATCGACGGGTACACCGAGGATGACAAGATCGCGATCGCCCGCGACTACCTGCTACCGCGGCAGCTGGAGCGCACCGCGTTGACCGCCGAAGAGGTCACGGTGACCGAGGCGGCGCTGCGCAAGATCGCCGCCGACTACACCCGGGAGCCCGGTGTGCGGCAGTTCGAGCGGCTGCTGGCGAAGGTGTTGCGCAAGGTCGCCACCAAACTGGCCGACGGCGCCGGCGCACCGCTGGTGGTCGACGAGCCGGATCTGGTCGAGTATCTGGGTCGGCCGCGGTTCACACCGGAGACCGCCGAACGCACGGCGGTGCCCGGGGTGGCCACCGGGCTGGCGGTGACCGGGATGGGCGGCGATGTGCTCTACGTCGAGGCGACCGCCACCGACGGGGAGCCGGACCTGCAGTTGACCGGTCAGCTGGGCGACGTGATGAAGGAGTCGGCGCAGATCGCGCTGTCCTACGTGCGCGCCCACGCCGGGGAACTGGGTGTCGACCCCAAGGCCCTCGACCGGCGCATCCACCTGCACGTGCCGGCCGGCGCGGTGCCGAAGGACGGCCCGTCGGCGGGTGTGACGATGGTGACCGCGCTGGTCTCGATGGCGACCGGCCGGCGGGTGCGCCCGGATGTCGGAATGACCGGTGAGGTCACCCTGAACGGTCGGGTGTTGCCCATCGGCGGGGTCAAGCAGAAACTGCTGGCCGCCCAACGGCACGGCCTGACAACGGTTTTCCTGCCGCAGCGCAACGAACCGGATCTCGACGACGTGCCGGGCGACGTGCTCGACTCGCTGCAGGTGCGGTTGGTCACCGACGTCGCCGACATCGTCTCCGAGGCGTTGATGCCGGTGCCGGCCTCGCCGGAGGCCGCCGAACCGGAGGTGGCCGGTTCGGCGGCTGCCTGATCCCGGGGGCCGGCCTCGAGGCCGGGCGCGATGCGTTTCGCGCCCGGCCCTCGCGGGAAGCCGGTCGGCATGGACCGATCCACGCAGCAGCGCCGGGTGGACCGGCTGTTGGCCACGGCCGGCACCACCTTCGCCGACGAGGGCGGCATCCGGCTCAAGGATCAACCGATGCCGCTGTTCGAGCTGCTGGCCCTGGGCATGCTTGCCGGCAAACCCATCGACGCCGCCATCGCGACCCGGGCCGCCCGTGAACTGTTCCGGGCGGGACTGCGCACCCCGCAGCGGGTCCTCGACGCGGACCGCCGGCAACTGATCGACGCGTTCGGCCGCGCCCGTTACGTGCGCTACGACGAGAGTTCGGCCACCCGGCTCACCGACATCGCGTCCACCGTGCGCGACCGCTACCGCGGCGATCTGCGCCGGCTCGCCGGCGCCGCCGGCCACGATCCGGCCGCGGCGAAGGCACTGCTCAAGCAGTTCAACGGGATCGGCGACACCGCGGCCGACATCTTCCTGCGCGAGGTGCAGGACGTGTGGACCTGGGTGCGGCCATATTTCGACGAGCGTGCCCGGGCCGCCGCCGATGACCTGGGGCTGCCGACGGACGCGCGCCGGCTCGGCGCGCTGGCGCCGCGGCGCTGCGCGCGGTTGGCCGCCGCGCTGGTGCGGGTGTCGTTGAACGACGATCTGCGCGCCGAGGTGGTGAGCTGAACCGTCGATGATCCGCATCGGTACCTCGGGCTGGTCCTATGACCACTGGACCGGCGTGCTGTACCCACCCCGCACCCCGCCGGGCCGTCGGCTGGCGGTGTACGCGGCCGAATTCGACACCGTCGAACTGAATGCCAGCTTCTACCGGTGGCCCCGCGACAGCACCTTCGCCGGGTGGCGGCAGCGGCTGCCCGACGGATTCACGATGTCGGTCAAGGCGCACCGCGGCCTCACCCATTTCCGCCGCCTCACCGGCCCCGAACCGTGGGTGGAACGTTTCCGGCGGTGCTGGGACGCGCTCGGCGACCGCGCCGAGGCGCTGCTGGTGCAGCTGCACCCCGACTTCGAACGCGGCCAGCACGACGGCCTGGAGCGGCTGGACCACTTCCTCACCGTGATGCCGGACCACATCCCGGTGGCCGTGGAGATCCGGCACCCGTCCTGGGACGCCCCGGAGGTGTTCCGGCTGCTCGAACGCCACGGCGCCGGCTATGTGGTGATGAGCGGCGCCGGCCTGCGCTGCATTCCCCGTGCGACCGGGCGACTGGTGTACATCCGCTTGCACGGCCCCGATCAGCACAGCAGATACCACGGCTCGTATCCGGAGCACGAACTGCGCCGGTGGGCGGACCGGATCCGCAGCTGGCAGGACGAGGGCCGCGACGTCGACGTCTATTTCAACAACGACCTCGGCGGGTACGCCGTGCGCAACGCCCGCACGCTGCGGCGGCTGCTCGGTGACGACCGCGCTACAGTCGTGCCCGGTGAGAAACGCGTATCTGAGGTCGGCCGCCCGGCGGATGGCGGCTCCGCTGACCGGGTTCCTGATGCTGACCGGCTGCGCCGGTCCGGCCGTGGTGACCACCGAGGACGCCGAGGCGCCGCCGGCTGCGGCCCCGCCGGCCCCGGCGACCAGCACCGCCCGCCCCAGCAATGAGCTGCTGGTCGACGCCTCGCAGTACGCCGTCCGCGTCGACGGCCGGGTCGTCGGCTACTTCTTCCGCAGCCCCAGCGGCCGGTGGAACTGCGCCATCGTGCCCCGAGAGCAGGCCGGTTGCCAGGCCGCCGGCGGGTCGACGCTGCCGATCACCGGCGCGCCCACCCGGGTTCCGGATGCCGACGGTGACCCGGCGAGGCCGACCGCGATCGTCGTGAGCCGCAGCGGCGCGGCGCATTTCGCCGCCCCGGCCGAGCCGGTCTTCTCCCCCGGAACCGGGACCGCCCGGGAGCTGGCGTTCGACCGGATCCTGGCGGCCGCCGGATTCCGCTGCAATGTGCAGGAGGCCAGCGGGATCTCGTGTCTGAGCGAGGCGTCCGGCGAGGGCTTCACCTTCTCGGCGGACGGTTACACGCTGAGCTACACCGACGTCGCGCCGGCCTAGCCCAGGGTGGCCGTGCCGTCGGCGTGCACCCGGATCGGCGCGCCGGCGACGTCCTCGCTGACGGTGACCGCGGCGGCGGACGGGTCGATGATGACCGCCAGTGCACGGCTGTCCTCGGGGGTGCGCACCGCGACGAAGGCCTTCTCCGGATTGCCGTCCCGATCGAACGGCGTGGTCCAGGACTCCACCGTCCCGGTCCCCGACCACTCCACCAGCACCTTGCGCACCGGTTCCCGATCGACCTCGGATTGCACGTCTTCCCAACGGAACTCAACCGGTGGCGGTTCGGTGCTGTACACCCCGAACGCGTGCTTGGTCAGATATCCGCCGTTCGCGGTGACCAGCCCGCGGCTGCCCGGCGCCGCGATCAGCCGCTCGGCCATGGTCGCGATCGCGTGGGTGACGTAGTTGTTCCACGGGCCGCCGGCGAATGTCAGCCCGCCGGTGACGGTGAGCGGGCGTGCCGGATCGTCCAGCGGCAGCCCCAACTCGATGGCGGCCACCTGCACGGCCGACGGGAAACAGGAGTAGACGTCGACGAACCGGAAATCGTCGATGCCCAAACCGGCCAGTTCCAGCACCCGCCGCCCGGCGATCCGGATGGCCGGTGAACGGTCCAGCCGGTACCGCTCACCGATCGCGTAGGTGTCGTGGGCATCGGTACCCGCATACGGGAAAACCCAACGCTCCGAGGGAATCCGAAGTTCACGGGCCCGCTGTACCGAGGTCAGGATCAGCGCCGCACCCTGATCGACCATGTTGTTGGAGTTCATCAGTTTGGGGTAGGGCCAGCTGATCATCCGGTTGTCCGGGCCGGGCCGCCAGATCTGCTCGGCGGACAGCGCCTTCCGGTTCCAGGCATGCGGGTTGTCCGCGGCCACCGCGCTGAACCGGGCCCAGAGTTCGCCGATGCGCCGGCGGTGCGCGTCGGGGTGCTCGCCCGCGGTGATCCGCAGCGCCTGTTCGAAGAGCGGATAGACGTAGGACGGTCGGTCCAACTGGATCCGGATGTCCGCCGGGGTCGCCATCGGAACGTTCTCGTCCGCCCCCGGGGGCACCGGAACGGAGTCGTCCTGGCGGGTCCAGTCCGGACGGGCCCCGCGGGCGCGCAGCCGGCTGCGGGTGCGCCAGGTCTCCGCGCCGGCGATCAGCACGACGCCGGCCCGGCCGGCCTGAATGTCCAGGCAGGCCTGGTTGACCAGCGACTGCGGCACATTGCCGCCGATACCGGTGTAGCGGGTGGCGGCGTTCGCCGCGCCGATGCGCTCGGCGAGCAGCAGACCCGGGTCCCGGTACCGCCAGGACAGCAGGTTCACGATGCGCACCGAATCGACGGCGGCGAGCACCCGGGAGTCGCCGGCGTGGCGCGCCGCCGCGGCCATCAGGTCGACCGGTTCGCGCGCCGGGTTCTCCTCGCGCTGGTTGACCTGGCCGAAGCCGACCAGCACCGGGGTTCGCGGGTCGAGGGTCATGACCCGTCCCGTCCGGTCGACGGCGCCGCAGTGAACAGCACACCGTCGGCGAGCAGGCGGTCGATGTGGACCGCCTCCAGGCCCAGCACCTTCTGGCACACCTCCCGGGTGTGCTCACCGGCCGTCGGCGCGGGCCGCAGCGGGGCCGACGGAATCCGGCGATACCGCGCCGGCCGGGTCTCGGACGGCATGGGCTCATCGAACAGCGGGTGTTCCATGTCGGTGAACACCCCGCGGTGCACGATCTGCGGGTCGGCCGGCACGTCGACCGCTCGCAGCATCGGCGCGGCCGGGACACCCGCCTGCTGACATGCCTCCGCGACGGCGAGATTGTCCTGCCCGGCGGTCCAGGCCGAGATCGCGGCGTCCAGTTCGGCGCGGTCGGTGGGCAGCGGCGCGCCGATCAGCGCGGCGAGGCGGTCACGGTCGTCGTCGCCGCGCAGCGATATCACGCACCACTCGTCGTCGCCGGCGCACGGGTACACCCCGTGCACCGCAGGGGAATCGGCGACCGGAAGGCCGGCGCTGCGGGCGGCCTCGAGCACATACGTCGGGGCCAGGGCGTGCACCGCCGCCTCGGCCTGGGAGATGTGCACGTGCGCCCCGGACCGGCCGTGCTCCCGGGCGATCAGCGCGGCGAGCGCCGCCAGAGCGGTCACCCGCGCGGCCAGATGGTCCGGGAACACCGTTGTGGCGTCGAAGAATCGGCCGCTGCCGACGCCGTCGTCACCGGTGCCGGAGGTGGTCCACAACCGGGTCACCCCGATCGCCGCGCGCACCAGCGGTCCGTATCCCATCCGCCCGCTCCACGGGCCGGTGGCGCCGAACGCGCTGCTCTCCGCCAGCACGATGCGGGGGTTCAGTTCCCGCAGCCGGTCGTAGGAGAACCCGAGGGAGGCCAGGGTTCCCGGCTTGAAGTTGGCGAACACCGCATCCGCGGACGCCACCAGCCGGGCGAACAGGTCGGCGCCCTCCGGGTGGCGCAGATCCAGACCGAGGCTGAGGTGATTGCGGTGCGTCAGCGCCCACGACTTGCTCATGGCCATCCCGGGCGGCGCCTGCCGCAGACCGTCCGGGTAAGCCGCGCTCTCGATCTTGATCACTTCGGCGCCCAGGTCGCCGAACAGCCGCGACAGCTCGCCACCGGCCACGATCACCCCGAGGTCGAGGATGCGCAGCCCGGAGAACGGATAGGCGCCCGCTCCCGGGGTGGCGGTCGCAGTCCCGGCGGGCGAACGCGACGCGGGCTCCCCCGGCGTGATCCAGTCCGCCGCCGAATCCGGGACGGCCGGGGTGCGCAGACCGGCGCGCCGGCCGTCGACGACGAACGGCCCCGTCGGCACGGCGACCCGCACGCCCGGGCCCAGGTCCATCTCGGTCAGCGCGCCGGTGGCCTGGAAGTGCTCGCAGGTGAGTGCTTCGGTGGGGGTCGACACCGCGGCGATCGGCACACCCCGCCGCTGTCCCTCGGCGACCAGCTCGGCCATGGTCTGATCGGCGAAGAGTTCGGCGATGGCGGCGTTGAGCTCACGTCCCGCCGCGTACCGCGCGGCGATGGAGTCGAACTCGGGGCCGCTGAACCGGGGCGGCTCCCCCAGCCAGGCCCGCATCCCGTGCCACTGCCGGGGCGAGAGCAGGCAGATCCGGACATATCCGTCCCGGCACGCGAAGATCGGGTAGATGTCCTGGTTGCGGGGCCGGCCACGCCACAGATCGGCGGTGTTCCTGCGGCCCGCCGCGGCCTGACCCTGCGACCCGAACGGCGGGTCGAGGGCCTGCACCACCGCTTCCAGCCGGGAGGCGTCGATGTAGTCACCGGTGCCGTGCCGCAACCGGTGGAAGTAGGCCGCCAGCGCCGCCCACGCCGCCTGGGCGACCGCCGTCGCCGAGGCGATGCCGTCCGGCGGGAGCACCGGTCGGCCGGTGGTCGGACCGGACCGGGACAACGCCGTCGACAGCGCATACAGCACCTGGTCGGTGGCCTGCCACGACGCCCGCGGTCCGGTCGCGCCGAAGTCGCTGACCTGCAGGGCGACCAGGTGGCGGTGCTGTTCGGCGCACTCGGCGCAGGAGGCGCCGAAGGCGGCGGCACCGCCGGGTATCCCCCCGTCGACCAGGATGTCGGCGGTGGCGACCAGGTCGTGGAACCGAGCGCGGTCGGCCGGATCGCCCGGATCGAGGACCGCGGTGCGTTTGTTGGCGTTGTCGACCGCGGCGCCGACCCGGAACCCGGCGACCGTGGGTTGGGCGGCGGAGCCGGGACCGCCGCCGGGCGCGGTCACCTTCAGCACATCGGCACCCAGATCGGCCAGCAACCGCGACACCCCGTCGGAGGCCACGGTCCCCACGTCCAGGACCCGGACCCGCGCCAGGGGCAACTGCGTCCGGATGCTCGTCCGGATGTTCACTGCGCTGTCGTCGGCCGGCGGCATCGAATCCCTTTCTGTCCGGGTCGACCGTTCTGCGATCGATCCTGGCACAGCGGCCGATGTTCACTGGATCACACGGCGAGGAGTCCGGTGCTGATCGGGCCGGTACGGGTAGCGGCGTGCCCAGGCGGGTATCCCCTGCCCGTCCCCTGGCATCGACCACCCCTGGAGCGCCGTGACCGTCGAACCCATCGACCGCCGTCTGTCCGATGACGAACTCGACCTGATCGACGCCTACTGGCGGGCCGCCAACTATCTGTCGGCCGGCCAGATCTATCTGCTGGACAATCCGCTCCTGCGGGAACCGCTGAGGCCCGACCACATCAAACCCCGGCTGCTCGGTCACTGGGGCACCGCACCGGGGCTGAACCTGATCTATGCCCACCTGAACCGGATCATCCGGCAGCGCGACCTCGACGTCCTCTATCTCACCGGGCCCGGCCACGGCGGTCCGGCCCTGGTCGCCAACGCCTACCTGGACGGCACCTACAGCGAGATCTATTCGGCCGTCGGGCAGAACACCGACGGGATGCGCAGACTGTTCCGGCAGTTCTCCTTTCCCGGCGGTATCCCCAGCCACGTCGCGGCCGAGACACCCGGCTCCATCCACGAGGGCGGCGAACTGGGCTATGTGCTGGCGCACGCGTACGGCGCCGCGTTCGACAACCCGGATCTGGTGGTGGCCTGTGTGATCGGCGACGGCGAGGCCGAGACCGGTCCGCTGGCGACCAGTTGGCACTCCAACAAGTTCCTCAACCCGGTGACCGACGGGGCGGTGTTGCCGATTCTGCATCTGAACGGCTACAAGATCGCCAATCCTGCTGTGCTGGCCCGAATTCCGCAGGACGAGCTGGAGGCGCTGCTCACCGGCTACGGTTACCGTCCCATCACCGTGGCCTCGCAGGAGCCGGAACACGACCCGGCCGATGTGCACCGACAGTTGGCTGTCGCGCTCGACGAGGCGTTCGACGCGATCGCCGCCATTCAGCGGGGAGCCAGGCTGGACGGGGAGCGCGGACGGCCGTTGTGGCCGATGCTGATCCTGCGCACCCCGAAGGGTTGGACCGGCCCGCGCGAGGTGGACGGCGCCAAGGTGGAGGGCACCTGGCGGTCACATCAGGTCCCGCTGTCCGAAACCCGTTCCAACCCCGAGCATCTGGCGCAACTGGAAGCCTGGCTTGCCAGCTACCGGCCCGAGGAGTTGTTCGGTGATGACGGGGCGCTGCGTGCCGACCTGCAGGCGCTCGCACCCGCCGGCGACCGCCGGATGAGCGCCAGCCCGCACGCCAACGGCGGAATCCTGTTGCGGGATCTGGACCTACCCGCATTCACCGACTACGCGGTGCGGGTCGACGCGCCGGCCGTCGACACCGCCGAGGCCACCCGGGTGCTGGGCACATATCTGCGCGATGTCATCGCCCGCAATCCGGACCGGTTCCGGCTGATGGGGCCCGACGAGACCGCGTCCAACCGGTTGTCGGCGGCGTACGAAACCACCGGCAAGACCTGGCTGGCGCAGACCGGACCGGACGACGAGTCGCTCGCACCCGACGGCCGTGTCATGGAGGTGCTCTCCGAACATCTGTGCCAGGGCTGGCTGGAGGGCTACCTGCTGACCGGCCGGCACGGGATGTTCTCCTGCTACGAGGCTTTCGTGCACATCGTCGACTCGATGCTCAACCAGCACGCGAAATGGTTGTTCAGCAGCCGCGAACTGGACTGGCGGCGGCCGATCGCCTCGCTGACCTATCTGCTCACCTCGCACGTGTGGCGGCAGGACCACAACGGCGCCTCCCATCAGGATCCCGGCTTCATCGACCACGTCGCCAACAAACGCCCCGAGGTGGTGCGGGTGTACCTGCCGCCGGACGCCAACACCTTGTTGTCGGTGGCCGACCACTGCCTGCGCAGCCGTCACTACGTCAACGTCATCGTCGCCGGGAAGCAGCCGGGCCTGACGTATCTGTCGATGGACGATGCGATCGCGCACTGTGCGCGCGGTCTGGGCATCTGGGAATGGGCCGGCAGCCCGGGTGGTCGACACGTCGGCGAACCCGATGTCGTGCTGGCCTGCGCCGGGGACATCCCGACCCTGGAAACGCTGGCCGCCGCCGACATCCTGCGCCGCGAACTGCCCGCCCTGCGGGTGCGGGTGATCAACGTGGTGGACATCATGCGACTGCAACCCGGCACCGAGCATCCGCACGGGCTGTCCGACCACGAGTTCGACGCGATGTTCACCACAGACAAGCCGGTGATCTTCGCCTATCACGGTTACCCGTGGCTGATCCACCGGTTGGCCTACCGCCGGGCCAACCACCCCAACATCCACGTGCGGGGGTTCAAGGAGCGCGGCACCACGACCACCCCGTTCGACATGGTGATGCTCAATGACCTGGATCGGTTCCACCTGGTCATCGATGTCATCGACCGCGTCGAGGGGCTGGCCGTCGAGGCGGCGGGGCTGCGTCAGCGGATGGTCGACGCCCGGCTGGCGGCCCGCGCCCACACCCGCCGCCACGGCGAGGACGACCCGGCGATCTCCGGATGGACGTGGGACCACCGCGGGACGTCGCCGTCGCAGGACTCGTTCGGCGATCGGTCGGCTCGATGACGTCGGTACGATTGAGCACCATGTCCGACGCTGCCGTCGCACCACCCCCATCCGCGGTGGTCGCCCAACTGGCGGCGCTGTCGCGTTTCCGCACCTACGTCGACGTGGCCGTCGTCGTGGTGGTGCTGGCGATCTGCAACCTCATCGCCCACTTCACCACCCCGTGGGCGAGCGTCGCGACCGTACCCGCCGTCGCGGTGGGCCTGGTGCTGCTGGTGCGGTCCCGGGGGCTGGGCTGGGCGGAACTGGGGCTCAGCCGGGAGCACTGGCGGTCCGGCGCCGGTTATGCGGCCGCCGCCGTCGCCCTGGTGCTGTCGGTGATCGCGATCGGCGCGCTGCTGCCGTGGACCCGGCCGATGTTCCTGAACAACAACTACGCCACGATCTCCGGCGCGCTGATCGCGTCGATGGTGATCATCCCGCTGCAGACCGTGATCCCCGAGGAGCTGGCGTTTCGCGGGGTGCTGCACGGTGCGCTGAGCCGGGCATGGGGTTTCCGCGGGGTGGCGGCCGCCGGCTCACTGCTGTTCGGGCTCTGGCACGTGGCCACCTCGCTCGGTCTGACCAGCAGCAACGTCGGCTTCACCCGGCTGTTCGGCGGCGGTGTGCTGGGCACCGTGGCCGGAGTGGTGTTGGCGGTGATCGCCACCGCCGTCGCCGGCTTCGTCTTCGACTGGCTGCGGCGCCGCAGCGGCAGTCTGCTGGCCCCGATCGCGCTGCACTGGTCCCTGAACGGGATGGGCGCACTGGCGGCCGCGCTGGTGTGGCACCTGTCCACCTGAGCCCGACGGGTCAGACCCGCAGCACCGCGGCCCCGGCGATGCGGCCCTCGCTCAGATCGGTCAGCGCATCGTCGGCGCGGTCCAGCGGATACTCCGGTGTGGTCACCTCGATGCGGTGTTGTGCGGCGAAGTCGAGGAACGCCCGGGCGTCGTCGCGGGTGTTGGCCGTCACCGAGCGGACCTGCCGCTCCTGGAAGAGGTGGCGCTGATAGTCGAGCGTCGGAATGTCGGTCAGGTGGATGCCGGCGATCGACAGGGTGCCACCGCGGTCCAGCGCCTCGAGCGCGGGCAGCACCAGATGACCCACCGGTGCGAACAGGATCGCCGCATCCAGCGGCACCGGCGGTGGATCCGCGGCGCCCTGCGCCGAGGCCGCACCCAGGGCCAGTGCGAGTTCCCGGGCCTGGGCGCCGCGGGTCATGACATGCACCTCCGCGCCCTGGGCCAGCGCGACCTGCGCGGTCAGATGGGCGCTGCCGCCGAAACCGTAGATGCCCAGCCGCCCGCCCGGAGGCAGCTCGGCGCGGCGCAGCGCACGGTAGCCGATTATCCCGGCGCACAGCAGCGGCGCCAGCTCGGCGTCGGAGTAACCCGCCGGCAGCCGGTGGGCGTACGCGGCGGGGACGGTGGCGAACTCGGCGTAGCCGCCGTCGGCGTCCCAGCCGGTGTAACGCGACTCGGGGCACAGATTCTCCTGCCCGCGCCGGCAGTACCGGCACTGCCCGCAGGTGTGCCGCAGCCAGGCGATGCCGACCCGGTCGCCCACCCGGAAATCCGTGCCGTCGGCCGTGGCGACCACCTCGCCCACCACCTCGTGGCCGGGCGTCACACCGGGCCGGTGCACCGGCAGGTCCCCCTCTGCCACATGAAGATCGGTGCGGCACACCCCGCAGGCGCGCACCGCGACCAACAACTCGCCCGGGCCCGGTTCCGGGACCGGGGTGCGGACCCATTCCAGCGGGCGGGTGCGCATGGGGCCGGGCTCGCGGACCCGCCAGGCCGACATCATCGACGCGCTCATGCGGTCATCGTCGCGCGCGACCGCACCGGTTGTCCACAACCGGTGCGGCAGTAAGGGAACGGGCAGGTCCGCGACTTCTTCGGCAGTCACGGATGCCGGTAGGCTCGTGACACGACAACAGCATCAGGGGACATCGTGGGGGCGGCGTCGTGGGGGTGGCATCGTGGGGTGGCGACGGGCCCGCCGCCGCGTACCTGCCGCAGCGAAGATGTCGAGGTGAACGGAGGGGTCCGATGAGAGTACGCACCGCACTCGCCGCAAGCGCCTTACTGACCGCATGCAGTGTCGGAACCATCGGGTTGGTCACCGCGGCACCGGCACAGGCCGGATGTCAGGGCGGCTGGACCCCTTGGGGCGGCGGCACCACCTGCGACGGCCCGATCGCGGCCGACGGCACCTTCGAACGCTGTGTCACCGCCGGGGCTCTGGGATTCGGCGGGACCAACTGCTTCCTGCTGAACATCAACAACATGGAAGGCCAGATCCCCTACGTGGGTCCCTGATCCGCCCCGGGGAAACGGCTCGCCGGCCGGCCCCGAAGAACCTCCCTGAAACGCGAGATCGACGTCAGCGCGGTCGTCACCTCGACTTCCGCTCGCTGACGTCGATCTCGCTGTCTCGACCGGATTTTCAGGTCGTCGGTCCGTCCGCTCAGGCCGGCGGCATCATCTCCGGCGGCGCGTCGGTGACCGGGACCGGCACCCCCACGCCCGGGCGGGCCGGCGGCGCGTCGGGATCGGGTTGGGCCTGCGGCCCGGCGGGATCCGCCGGCGGTGCGGGCGGCGGCTCCCACGGCCGGATCGACTCGGCGAGGGCCACCGCGGCGGCCTTGTCGACCGGGTTGTTCTCCGAACCCAGCCAGACCACGAACCAACGCTCCGGAGCCCGCTGTCCGCGCGGCGTTCCCGGCGGTGTCGGCGAGCCGACCACCCCCGCCCAGATCTGTCCGTTGGGCCGGTTCTCGTCGGTGAACTCGACCTCGTAGTAGGCGGCGCTACCCTGCATGCCCTCGGCGTTCAGCGGCACTGTCTCCTGGTTGATGCGGGTGCCCGGGTACGGCATGAAGAACTCGCCCATGTCCGAGGCCAGCCGGTTCGCGGCCTTGGTGTTGTCGGGCTCCGCGCCGGCGAAGAGCTTCAGATCCAGTCGGCCCAGCAGGATGCTGGTGTCGTTCGGCGGCTGCTGGCTGCCCGGCGGCGGGATCTTGGTCAACAGCGCCTGGCCGTACGACAACTGGGTGGCGTCCGACACCTGCCAGCCCCCCGGCACCACATAGCTGAAGCCACCCGCGGCGTTGTTCTCCCGCGGTTCCGGCGCGGGCTCCGCCGGGGCGTTCGGGTCGGCCGGCGCAGGCGGCTGCCCGGGCGGGGGCACCGGGGCGTTCGGGTCAGCGGGTCCAGGCGCGTCAGGTTCCGGTGGCGGGGCCGGCTCACCCGGCGCATCCGGGCCGGGCGGCGGGGCCGGCGCATTCGGGTCCGCCGGTGGGGCGGCGTTACCCGGCGGCGGCGGGGGCGGTGTCGGCTCGGGTTGCGCCGACGCGACCACGGGCGTCAGCGCCAGCGCGACCGCACTGCTGAACGCCGCAATGGCCAGCGTTTTCGAATGACCCGTGCGTCGGGAAGAAATCGCGTCCGGCTGATCCATGAGCAAGAAACTACCGTGTTACAGCCGTGACGCAAGTGTGAATTGCTCTTAGAGTGCCGAATTCTCGAGTTGCCCTACAAGGAAACATCCTGCGTACGCGGACTTCCGGCATTGCTGGGCAGCATGAGCCCGCCCGTGCGTGCCACGGGTGTTTCTCACGACATCGCCGCGGCGCCGAATACCGTTACGGGGCCGGGTGAATCGCGACCTCCTGGGCCTTGACCGCGAAGTACACCTCGTCACCGGGAGTCAGCTCCAACGCCGCGGCGGATTCCGCGGTGACATCGGCGGCGAGCCCGGGCGCCCCGTCGGGTTGGTCCGCCGCCCGCACCCGGACCGCCGAACCGTGCACCTCGAGGTCGGCCACCGTCACCGCGACGGTGTTGCGCGGGCTGCCCTCCGGTGGCTTGCGGTGCACCGAGACCGCCGCCGGAGCGATGACCGCGACCGCCGGCCGGCCCACCACCACCTCCCGGTCGGCGACACCGAACCAGGTGCTGCCCCAAGCGGTTTGCAACGTGCCATCCGGCTGAGCCGTGCCGGCCACCAGGTTGACCCCGGCGAACCGGGCCGCGAACCTGCTGCGCGGGGTGGCGAGCACCGCCGCGGCCGGGCCGGACTCGACGACCCGGCCATCCTCGAGCACCAGCACCGAATCGGCCAACGCCAGCACGTCGAGCAGATCATGGGTGACGATCACCGCCGAACGGCCGGCGTCGGTGAGCACCCGCCGCAGCAGCCGCCGCATCGCCGCGGCGACCGCCACATCCAGACCGGCCAACGGCTCGTCGAGCAGCAGCACCTCGGGTTCCGCGGCCAGCGCCCGGGCCAGCGCGACCCGTTGCGCCTGTCCCCCGGACAACTCCCGGGGCATCCGGTCGGCGAACTCCGCGGCGTCCACCTCGGCCAGCCAGCGCCGCGCGGACGCCCGCAACCGGGCGCGGCGCCCCCAGCGCCGCAGCCCGCTGCGGCTGGACGGCGCGAACGCCACGTTCGCTGCGGCGTCGAGGTGCGGAAACAACAACGCATCCTGCAGCAGCAGTCCGACCCGCCGATCATGCGGTGGGACAAACACTCCGGTGTCGGTGTCGGTCAGCACCCGCCCGCCCACCTGCACCCTGCCGTGCGCCGGGCGCAGCAGTCCGGCGATCAGATGCAGCGTGGTCGATTTCCCGGCGCCGTTCGGGCCCAGCACGGCCAGCACCGCACCGGGCGGCAGGGCGAACTCGACGTGCACATCGCGGTCGGGCACCGCGGCCGCCACCGCCAGCCCGCTCACGACCAGCCACCCGCCCGCAGCCGCCGGGCGCCCAGCCCGATCACCACGACCGCGGCCACCGCGATCAGCACCATCGACAACGCCACCGCCGCCTCCGGGTCGGCCTCCCGCTGCAGGTAGATCTCCAGCGGCAGGGTGCGGGTGACGCCCTGCCGGGACCCGGCGAACGTCAGCGTCGCACCGAACTCACCCAGCGCGCGGGCGAACGCCAGCACCGCCCCGGACACCAGTCCGGGCGCCAGCAACGGCAGCGTGACCCGCCACCACACCGTGGTCGGGGTCGCGCCCAGCGTCGCCGCGACCACCTCGTAGCCGGTGCCCGCGGTGCGCGCGGCGCCTTCCAGCGCGAGGACCAGAAACGGTAACGAGACGAACGTCTGCGCCAGCACCACGGCGGTGGTGCTGAACGCGATCTGGATGCCGACCGCCTCCAGATACCCCCCGATCAGACCCATCCGGCCGAACGCGTACAGCAGCGCGATACCGCCCACCACCGGCGGTAACACCAACGGCAGCAACACCAGCGGGCGGATCCACCGCAGAATCGGCGACCCGCCGCGGGCCAGCGCCAACGCCATCGGCACCCCGAGCACCAGGCAGAGCACGGTACTGGCGGTCGCGGTCCGCAGGCTCAACGCCAGCGCCGTCATCGACGATTCGGAGCAGATCAGCGACCAGAACCGCGGCCAGTCCACCCGGCCGGCCAGCGCGAACACCGGCAGCGCCAGGAGCGTCGCGCCGACGGCGGCGGGCAGATAGATCCACCGGGGCAGCGTCGAGGCGTTCATCGTGGCTCGGAGAATCCGTTCTGCGCCAGCACGTCCCGCCCGGCCGCCCCGGTGATCAGGTCGATGAAACGCTGCCCGAGATCCGGCCGCGCGGCGTCGGCCGGCACCGCGACCGGATATCGGTTCGGCACCGCCGCGGCCGCCGGCACCTCGACGGTGTGCACCGTGTCGCCAGCGCGCCGGGCATCGGTGCGGTACACCACGCCGGCATCGGCTTGGCCGACGGTCACCTTGTGTAGCACGTCGGAGACCGAGTTCTCCTCGCTGACCGGGGCGAGATCCACCCCGGTCAACTGCTCGAGGCGCTGCGTCGCGGCGCCGCACGGCACCTGTGGGGCGCAGGTGACGACGGCCGGCCCCGCCCGGGCTAGGTCGGCGAAACCGGTCAGGCCGTGGGGGTTGCCGGGCGCGGTGACCACCGTCAGGGTGTTGGCCGCGAAGATCACCGGTGGGCCCGACAGCAGCCCGGCCGCGGCCACCCGCTCCATGGTGGCCTCGTCGGCGGCGGCGAACACGTCGGCGTCGGCGCCGCCGAGCAACTGGGTCGCCAGATCGGCCGAACCGGCGAAGGTGAACCGGACCGTCACATCCGGATGCTCGGCCTCGAACAGTTCACCCAACGTGGTGAACGCCTGCTGCAGCGAGGCCGCGGCGTACACCGTCACCGCGGTGGACCCGCCGGTGCGTCCCGTGCCGCACCCGGCGACCGCGGGCAGCATCAGCGCCAGGCACACCGACAGCCACCGACGCACCCGGATCATGCGCCAAATCTAGATGAGGTTCCCCCGCCTGGACCGCGGTGAGAGCCCCACATGAGTCTCCTCGTCAAGATCGGATATCGGATTGGGACACGACCGGACACATTTCGCGGGCCGAATTTCGTCCGATAGCTACCGTCCAGTAACATAAGTGCCGGTTCGCGCCGTCTGGCACGGAGATCCCGGTGCCGCACCGGCGGCGGACTGAGGGAGGACAAGGCATGGACGTGCTGGTCACCGGCGGCGACACCGATCTGGGCCGCACGATTGCCGCGGGCTTCGTCGACGCCGGCCACAACGTGGTGATCGCCGGGGCCCATCGCGACGAGATCGAACTCGCCGCCAAGGAACTCGACGTCGAATCACTCGTCTTCGACAACACCGACCCCGACAGCGTGGAGCAGACCCGCGCGCGGTTGCCGCACCACCTCGATTCGGTGGTCAACGTGCCGGTGCTGCCGGAACTCGGCGACCCCCGCACCTACTCGACCGCCGACCTGGCACACGCCTGGCGCGCCACGTTCGACGCGGTGATGCTGTCGACCGTGCTCACGGTGCAGATCGCCGGAGACCATCTGCGGTCCGGCGGGTCGATCATCAACGTCATCCCCGACGCGCCGCGGGACGGCAGCGCGGGCGCCGCGGTCAAGGCGGCGCTGTCGGACTGGACCGCGGGGCAGGCCGCCGTGTTCGGCACCCGCGGCATCACGGTCAACGCGGTCGCCGCCGGGGACAGCGCCGAACCCGGATACGACGGGTTGACCCGCACGCCGCCGACCCTGGGCGCCGAACTCGCCCGCATGGCGGTGTTCATCGCCACCCCCGCCGCCCGGCACATCACCGGGCAGACGCTGCACGTCAGCCGGGGCGTCCCGGCCCGGGTGGGCTGACCAGCTGCACCCGCTGCGGCGCGCCGAGTCACCGGGACGGTTCCGGCCCGAACCACTAGGGTGAGTGCAGTGAGCATTCGACTCGGACTGCAGATCCCCAACTTCTCCTACGGCACCGGGGTGGCCGACCTCTTCCCCACCGTCATCGCGCAGGCGCGGGAAGCCGACGAAGCCGGATACGACGCGGTGTTCGTGATGGACCACTTCTACCAGCTGCCGATGCTGGGCGATCCCGACGAGCCGATGCTGGAGGCGTACACCGCGCTGGGCGGTCTGGCCACCAGCACCGAGCGGGTGCAACTGGGCACACTGGTCACCGGCAACACCTACCGCAACCCGACCCTGCTGGCCAAGGCCGTCACCACGCTGGACGTGATGAGCCAGGGCCGCGCGGTGCTCGGGATCGGCACCGGCTGGTTCGAGCTCGAACATCAGCAACTCGGCTACGAGTTCGGCACCTTCACCGACCGCTTCAACAGGCTTTACGAGGCGCTGGAGATCATCGTGCCGATGATCGAAGGCAAGCGGCCCACCTTCGAGGGCAGGTACTACCGGGTGGAGTCCGCCGCCGCCGAGCCCCGGTTCCGCGACCGGATCCCGCTGATGATCGGCGGGAGCGGGGAGAAGAAGACCATCCCGCTGGCCGCCCGGCGGTTCGACCACCTGAACCTGATCGCCGGCTTCGACGAACTGCCCGGCAAGGTGGCAGCCGTCAAGCGCAGCTGTGAGGAGATCGGCCGGGATCCGGACACGCTGGAGACCAGCACCCTGGTCAGCGTGATGGTGGACGACAACATCACCGACGACATGCTGCCCGAGAAGGCGCGGGGCCGGCTGCTGGTCGGCAGCGCCGAGCGGATCGCCGAGCAACTGCAGACCAAGGTGCTCGACGCCGGCGTCGACGGGGTGATCGTGAACATGGCGACCAAGGTCCAGGGCTACCGTCCCGGCCTGATCACCGCGCTGGGCGAGGCGCTCAGACCGCGGGTGGGCGCCTGAGGCCGCTGTCGCCACCGACCGCGCCGACGGCTAACGTGATCGATGACGAAGGAACTGCACATGACGTCCGTTGAGGAGCCTTCATGAGCCACCCCGGAGCCACCATGTCGGATCGGCACAAAGTGGTCATCATCGGATCCGGCTTCGGCGGCCTCAACGCGGCCAAGGCGCTCCGGCGCGCCGACGTCGACGTCAAACTCATCGCGCGGACCACCCACCACCTGTTCCAGCCGCTGCTGTACCAGGTCGCCACCGGGATCATCTCCGAAGGCGAGATCGCCCCGGCCACCCGGGTGGTGCTGCGCCGGCAGCGCAACGTGCAGGTCCTCCTGGGCGATGTGACCCGGATCGACCTCACCAACCGCAGGGTGGAGTCGGTGCTGCTGGGCCACACCTACTCCACCCCGTACGACAGCCTGATCGTGGCCGCCGGGGCCGGACAGTCCTACTTCGGCAACGACCACTTCGCCGAGTTCGCGCCCGGGATGAAGACCATCGACGATGCGCTGGAGCTGCGCGCCCGCATCCTCGGCGCGTTCGAACAGGCGGAACGCTCCAGCGACGCCAAACGCCGGGAGAAGCTGCTCACCTTCACCGTGGTCGGGGCCGGGCCGACCGGGGTGGAGATGGCCGGTCAGATCGCCGAACTGGCCAAGTACACCCTCAAGGGCACGTTCCGCAGCATCGATCCGGCCACCGAGGCGCGGGTGATCCTGCTCGACGCGGCGCCGGCGGTGCTACCCACGATGGGTGAGAAGCTCGGCAAGAAGGCCCAGGCCCGCCTCGAGAAGATGGGCGTGGAGATCCAGCTCGGCGCGATGGTCACCGACGTGGACCGCAACGGGATCACCGTCAAGGACTCCGACGGCACCGTCCGGCGCATCGAGTCGGCGTGCAAGGTGTGGTCGGCCGGCGTCTCGGCCAGCCCGCTCGGCAAGGATCTGGCCGAACAGTCCGGCGCGGAACTGGACCGGGCCGGCCGGGTCAAGGTGCTGCCCGATCTGTCACTGCCGGGCCATCCCAATGTGTTCGTCGTCGGCGACATGGCCGCGGTCGAGGGGGTGCCGGGCATGGCCCAGGGCGCCATCCAGGGCGCCCGCCACGCCGCCAAGCTGATCAAGAACGAGCTCAAGGGGGCCGATCCGGCCGACCGCGAGCCGTTCCAGTACTTCGACAAGGGCTCGATGGCCACGGTGTCGCGGTTCAGCGCGGTCGCCAAGATCGGCCCGCTGGAGTTCGGCGGTTTCATCGCCTGGCTGGCATGGCTGTTCCTGCACCTCGTCTACATCGTGGGGTTCAAGGCCCGGCTTACCACCGCGCTGTCCTGGATCGTCACCTTCCTGGGCAGCCACCGCGGCCAGCTCACCATCACCGAACAGCAGGCATTCGCGCGCACCCGCATCGAGGAACTGCAGGAGATCGCGGCTTCGGTGCAGGACACCCAGAAGGCGGCCAGTTAGAGCCGTTCACCCTGCCAGGTGGCCAGGCATCCGCCGGCGGCCAGTTCCAGCACGGTGCCGTCGGTGTCGACGGCCTGTTCCGGATAGCGCAGTTCGCTGACCGACGCCAACGGGGTGCCCAGCGCGTCGGAGGTCACCGATCCGGCGCCCAGCTCGACGCGGTGCCGCAGCAGCGGCGCCGAATCCACGTCGGCGTACCAGGCTCCCGACCAGAAGCCGTGCTGCTCACCGGATCTGCCGATCTGCACCCGTTCGCGCATCCGTAACCGCCCGGCTCCGGTGAGACGCACCTCGGTGCTGCTGTGGTGTCGGGCGGCGCCGGCCACCACGGTGGGTTGCGGGTCGATGTCCACCGCGCCGGCCGCCTCGACACGCCAGACCGAGCTCGACTCGGTGGTGGCCGCCCCGGGCAGCACGATGGTGGCCGCGACGCTGCGCACCCGCAGCCGCGCTCCCGGCTCCACCACCACCCGCACGGTCACGGTGTCGCCGCCGAGGGGGGTGGCCGCCGCCGAGACCAGGTGGACGGTGTCCGGACCGGTCCGGCGGGCGGCGATCCCGCCGCGGCATTCCAGGCGCGGCAGCCGGCCGGGGGTCGCGACGATCAGCACCTCGGAGTGCATCGGCGCGATTTTCGACATCCCGGCGTCCGTCAGCCGACCGGGAGCCGCAGCCGGCCCCGTACCCACGTCAGCACCGGGGTGGCCGCCGGGTCCTCGGTGAGCGAGATCAGCGCGGTCGGCCGGCCGCCGCGCACGGCCGCGGCGTCCCGGCGCATCACCTCCAGATCCGCGCCGACCAACGGGGCCAGATCGGTCTTGTTGACCACCAGCAGATCCGAGAACGTCACCCCGGGGCCGCCCTTCCGGGGCACCTTGTCACCGCCGGCCACATCGATGACGAAGATCTGCGCGTCGACCAGCCCCGACGAGAACGTCGCGGTCAGGTTGTCGCCACCGGACTCCACCAGGATCAAATCCAGGCCGTCGTGTGCCGCCATGAGGTCGTCGATGGCGTCGAGGTTGGCGGTGATGTCGTCGCGGATCGCGGTGTGCGGGCAGCCGCCGGTCTGCACCGCGGCGATGCGGTCGTCGGGCAGCACCGCGTGGCGGCGCAGGAAGTCAGCGTCCTCGGTGGTGTAGATGTCGTTGGTCAACACCGCCAGCGACAGTTCGTCGCGCAACTGCCGGCACAGCGCGGCCACCAGCGCGGTCTTCCCGGATCCGACCGGGCCCCCGACACCGATGCGCAACGGTTCGTCAGGGCGGCGCACCCGGCGCGGCCGGGGCCGCTCCGGATGTGGCGATCCGTCGATGAAATGCGGTGGCATGGTGGTCCTTTCAGGAGGCGAACAGGGGTCGTTCGCGGCGTTCGTGACGCTGGGCGAGGGTGTCCAGCAGCGGATCGGACAGATCGGCCAGACCCCGCACCGCCTCGGCCGCGGTGGCATCGCACAGTCCGGCCAGGCCGAACGTCAGCGCGGCGACGTCGGCCGGATCCAACGCCAGCAGCCGCTGCGCGGCGGTCGCCGAACCGGTCATGGTGGTGTACACCAGCGACAGCGCGGTCTGCACCGGAGTCAGACCCGCGGCGGCGCCGACCTCGCCGACGGCGACCGCCAGATGCGGGGTGCGGCCCAGCCCGTCCCAGCGGCGCTCCGGCCACACCCGGGTGGCCAACCGCAGCAGACCGCGGCCCTGCGCCCGGGACGCCCGGCGCGCGGCCGGGGCCGGGGTGCGGGCGTCGGTCTCCCGGTCGGCGTCCGGGATCGCCAGCCGCCGGTCGCACACCGCGGCGGCCACCGATGCGGTGACCAGACCGGTGGTGCGGATACGCCGCCGCAGGAACGCCTCCAGCGTGCGCAGATCGCCGACCAGCCCGCTGGTGACGGCCTCCTCGACACCGCCGGAATGCACATGCCCGCCGGTCGGCAGCCGGGAATCCGACAGCGCCAGCAGCGTGGTCAGCACCGACATCAGAACAGGAAGTAGCGTTGCGCCATCGGCAGTTCGGTGGCGGGCTGTTGCGCCCATACCTCGCCGTCGACCCGCACCGTGAAGGTGTCCGGGTCGACGGCGATGTCGGGGGTGGCGTCGTTGAGGGGCAGATCGGACTTGCCGATGTGCCGGACGTCGCCGACCGGGACCATGCGGCGGGTCACCGCGAACCGGTCGGCCAGGTTGTCCTCGATCGCCTGCGGCGCCACGAAATGCACCGAGGTCGCGGCGGCGGCGGTCGGTGCGGCCCCGAACATCGGGCGCGGCAACACCGGCTGCGGTGTGGGGATCGAGGCGTTGGCGTCCCCCATCGCGGCCCAGGCGATCATGCCGCCTTTGAGGACCGCGTGCGGGCGGACGCCGAAGAACTTCGGCTCCCACAACACCAGATCGGCGAGCTTGCCGACCTCCACCGATCCGACCTCCCGGTCCAGACCGTGGGCGATGGCCGGGCAGATGGTGTATTTGGCGACATACCGGCGCACCCGGTGGTTGTCGGCGCCGTGCGGTCCCCCGGTGTCCCCCGGCAGCGCGCCGCGGCGTCGCTTCATCACGTGGGCGGTCTGCCAGGTGCGCAGGACCACCTCGCCGATGCGGCCCATGGCCTGGGAATCACTGCCGATCATCGAGATCGCCCCGATGTCGTGCAGCAGGTCCTCGGCGGCGATGGTGGACGGCCGGATCCGGCTCTCGGCGAACGCCAGATCCTCGGGGACGCCCGGGTGGAGGTGGTGGCACACCATCAGCATGTCCAGGTGCTCGTCGAGGGTGTTGACGGTGTGCGGACGGGTCGGGTTGGTGCTGCTGGGCAACACATTCGGGTGGGCGGCCACGGTGATGATGTCGGGTGCGTGCCCGCCGCCGGCGCCCTCGGTGTGATAGGCGTGGATGGACCGTCCGGCGATCGCGGCCAGGGTGCTCTCCACGAAACCGGCCTCGTTGAGGGTGTCGGAGTGCAACGCCACCTGCACTCCCGCCGCATCGGCCACCGTCAGGCAGGCGTCGATCGCCGCCGGGGTGGAGCCCCAGTCCTCGTGCAGTTTGAAGCCGGCGGCGCCGCCGCGCAATTGCTCCCACAACGCGGACGGGTTGACGGTGTTGCCCTTGCCGAGCAGCGCGATGTTCAGCGGCCAACAGTCCAGTGCCTCGAGCATGCGGCCCAGATGCCAGGCGCCCGGGCTGACCGTGGTGGCCTTGCTGCCCTCGGCCGGCCCGGTCCCGCCGCCGATGAGTGTGGTGATACCGCTGCCGAGGGCCTCGGCCGCCAGTTGCGGGCAGATCAGGTGCACATGACAGTCGACGCCGCCCGCGGTGAGGATGCGGCCGTTGCCGGCGATGATCTCGGTGGACGGTCCGACCACCAAGTCCGGATGCACCCCGGTCATGATGTCGGGATTGCCGGCCTTGCCGATCGCGACGATGCGGCCGTCACGGATACCGATGTCGGCCTTGATGATTCCCCAGTGGTCGACGATCACCGCGCCGGTGATCACGGTGTCCGGGGTGCCGTCGGCGCGGGTGGCCCGGCCCTGCCCCATCGACTCGCGCAGCACCTTGCCGCCGCCGAACACCGCCTCGTCGCCGGCCCGGCCGGGACCGCCGCTGCGGTCCTCGGTGATCTCGATGAACAGATCGGTGTCGGCGAGCCGGATCCGGTCCCCGGTGGTCGGTCCGTACAGGTCGCCGTAGCGGGCGCGGGACAGTTCAGTCATCGGGGTCCAATCGGCCGGGCGGGTTCAGCGACAATCCGTGCACCTCCCGGGCGCCGCCCAACGGGACCGCCGAGACGCGTTGGGCCACCCCGGGTTCGAACCGCACCGCGGTGCCCGCCGGAATGTCGAGGCGGTGGCCGTGGGCCGCGGCCCGGTCGAAGTCCAGGGCCGGGTTGGCCTGCGGCAGGTGCACATGGCTGCCCACCTGCACCGGCCGGTCCCCGGTGTTGACGATGTCGAGGACGATGCGCTCGGCGCCGGGGTTGAGTTCGACGGCGCCGTCGGCATAGCGGATCTCGCCGGGGACCGGGCCGCTCTTTTCTGGGCCGCTCTCGTGTGGGCCGCTCACGGGATCGGGTGGTGGACGGTGACGAGTTTGGTGCCGTCCGGGAAGGTCGCCTCCACCTGGACGTCGGAGAGCATCTCCGGCACCCCTTCCATGACGTCGTCGCGGGTGAGCACCTCCCGGCCGCTGACCATGAGCTCGGCGACGGTGCGGCCGTCGCGGGCCCCCTCGAGCAGATGATCGGTGATCATCGCGACCGCTTCGGGATGGTTGAGCTTGAGTCCGCGGGCCCGCCGGCGGCGGGCGAGTTCGGCGGCGTACGAGATGAGCAGGCGCTCCTGTTCATGCGGAGTCAATCGCACGGACAGCGATCCTGCCACGACCGGCGCGACTCGGCAGCCCGAAGGGGATGCCCGAAGGAGATCCGGTCGCTACTCGGAGATGTTCTGCAGCCGCACCTGACCGCGCGCCACCAGCCGACCGTCCTGATCCGAGATGCTGACCTGCCAGAGCTGTTGGCGGCGGCCGCGGTGGATCGGGGTGGATTCCGCGGTCACCGTTCCGGATCGCAGTGCCCGCAGAAAGTCGGTGTTGTTGTTGACACCCACCACCGTGCCGCCCTCGCCGTGGGAGTTGAACCACAGATGTCCGGACACACTGGCCATGCTCTCGATGACGGCGCAGTACACCCCACCGTGCACGATGCCCCATGGTTGCAGCACCTTCTCGGTGATCTCGAGTTGCGCGCGGGCGCCGTCGGGAGTCGCCTCGAGATAGGTCAGGCCGATGACTTGATCGAATCCCCGGCCGAGGTCGGCCGGCACATCGCTGGTCATCCTTGCTTGTTTACACGGTCGCCCGACGATCTGGGAAATGCGGTCGGGCCCCGCACCTGCCGGCGCGGGGCCCGACCTCGAGTGGACCGGGGGTCTCTGCAGCCCTCAGGACGCCAACGCGGTCCGGCGGAACAAGCTTGTCGGTCCCGGCGTTCTCGAATCCGCTCGCACTAGATATTAGGCAAGCCTTCCCTAATTCAGCAAGACCTTCCCGACGCTGTTGCGGCATCCGCCCCGGACCGGCAGGCCGAATCCGACCATCGCGTCCAGCACGGCCTGGCTGCGCTGCATCGCGGTCACCTCACTGGTCCCGGCCAGCAGCGGCACCTGGGTCGCGGCGCCGACCACCGTGGTCCCGACCATGTGCCACATCGATGCCCGGGACATCGCCCCGCCGGCCAATTCCGCGAGGCGCTCGAAGAGCGGTTCGAGGGCCCGGTGACTGCGGTGGGCCACCCAGGTCGTCAGGGCCGCCTCGTTGGGCAGCGCCACGATCCCTTCCCTGACGCCGTTCCGGACCCTTCCGAGGCCGCCCTCGAAGCCCATGCCGCGGGAATCGGCGAACGCCGGATCGTCGGGCAGCGCGCGCAAGGTGGGGTCGACGACCCCCACCCAGTCGACGGCACCCTCGGAGTCGACATGAACCCAGAGGTTCTCCAGGCCGGTGTCCCACGCGCGCCCCTCCAGCGCCAGCAGCGGGATCACCCGTCCGACGACGACATGGGCGAGGGTGGCGGCCAGTTGCTGGGCCGCCGCCGCGGGATTGTCCGTCTCGGCCACCGCGGTCGCGAACATGCCGGCGAGTCGGTCGGTGGTCAACGCCTCGGCCAGCGGCCACCACCGCCGCCGGGACAGATCGCCCATCACGGCGACGCCGTACACCCGCGGGCTTTCCGGGGAGAGTTCGCGCAGTCGCCTACTGGACTCGTGCAGCGGCAGTCTCCGTTTGATCGTCATCCCGGCGACGAGCGGGTCGTCGATCACGACAGTCATGGCCACCTCCCGAGGAGCTTAGGTAAGGCTAAGTGAAATTAGGTTAGCCTCACTATAATGCTGGCGCGCTCGTGCGAAACCCCCTGTGACCGGACTCACAGGGCCCGGGAAAATGGCCTCGACCGGCACCGGAAGGCTCGGACCCCGGCGTGCGCCGCAGGCTCGCCCCACGGGGTACGACGCACCGTAGTAACCGGTAGTACGCTGGTCACATCGCTGTAGGAGACGGAACGAACATGGCCAAAATGACGCGTCTGGGAGACCTCGAGCACGAGGTGATGGACCACCTGTGGTCCGCGAGTGAGCCGCAGACCGTGCGTCAGGTCCACGAAGCGCTGGCCGCCCGCCGGGACTTGGCCTACACCACGGTGATGACGGTGCTGCACCGGCTCGCCAAGAAGAAACTGGTGGTTCAGCACCGCGATGATCGCGCGCACCGGTACGCACCCGCCTACGGGCGGGACGAACTGGTGGCCGGGCTGATGGTCGACGCCCTGGATCAGGCGTCGGACTCCGGTAGCCGGCAGGCCGCCCTGGTGCACTTCGTCGAGCGGGTGGGCGCCGACGAGGCCGAGGCGCTGCGCCGCGCGCTGGCCGAGCTGGAGGCCAAGCATCAGGATCCACCGTCAACTGGCGGTTCCGGCACCGACTGAGAGACACTGTCGGGGTGTCCGCGCTGGCCTTCTCCCTCCTCGCGCTCCTGCTGGCGGGCCCCGTCCCGGCCCTGCTGGCTCGAGCCGCCTGGCCGTTGCGCGCTCCCCGTGCCGCCATCGTCCTGTGGCAGGCCATCGCGCTGGCCGCGGTGCTGTCCGCGTTCTCGGCCGGAATCGACATCGCCAGCAGGCTTTTTCAGCCCGGGCCGGACGGCCGGCCAACCGCCACGATCACCAGCAGCATCGGTTCGCTGGGCTGGCCGCTGTGGACGCTCTACGTCGTGGTGCTGGCACTGACCCTGCTGGTCGGCGCCCGGCTGATCGTCTCGGTGCTGCGGGTCGCGGTGGAGATCCGACGGCGCCGGGCCCGTCACCGGATGATGCTCGACCTGGTCGGCACCTCCCCCGGCCGGGGTCAGCTGCGGGTGCTCGATGTGCCACAACCCCTCGCCTACTGCGTGCCCGGGGTGCGCGGCCGGGTCGTGGTCAGCGAGGGCGCCCTGAACACGCTGTCCGGGCGCGAGGTCACCGCCATTCTCAGCCATGAACGCGCTCACCTGCGGGCCCGGCACGATCTGGTGCTGGAGATGTTCACCGCGGTTCATGCGGCGTTCCCCCGGCTGGTGCGCAGCGCCAGCGCGCTGGACGCGGTGCGGCTGCTGGTCGAACTGCTGGCCGACGACGCCGCGCGGCGCACGACCGGCCCCACCCCGCTGGCGCGTGCGCTGGTGGCCTGCGCCGCGGGGCCTACGCCGGCCGGCGCGTTGGCGGCCGGCGGAACCCACACCGTTTTGCGCATCCGCCGGCTCGGCGGAGCGCCCAACAGCCCGAGCCTCGCCCTGGGCGCCTACCTGGCGGCCGCCGCGGTGCTGATCGTGCCGACCATCGCGGTCGCGGTACCGTGGCTCACCGAACTGCGCCGGCTCTTCTTCGGCTGACCGCCGACAACCGTATCCACGTCCGGCCACCCGACTGACCACACAACTGCACCGCACAACTGGACCCCACAACTGGAGAAAGGCTGCCGTATGAGCACGTCCGACTCGACCGCCACCGCTCAGATCGGTGTCACCGGCCTGGCGGTGATGGGTTCGAACATCGCCCGCAACTTCGCCCGGAACGGCTACACGGTGGCGGTGCACAACCGCACGGTGGCGAAGACCGACGCGCTCATCGAGCAGTTCGGATCGGAAGGCGATTTCGTTCGCACCGAGACCATCCCCGAGTTCGTCGCCGCACTCGAGCGGCCCCGACGGGTGCTGATCATGGTCAAGGCGGGCGCGCCGACCGACGCGGTCATCGCCGAACTGGCCGACGCGATGGAACCGGGCGACATCATCATCGACGGCGGCAACTCGCTGTACACCGACACCATCCGCCGGGAGAAGGCGATGGCCGAGCGGGGTCTGCACTTCGTCGGGGCCGGGATCTCCGGCGGCGAGGAGGGGGCGCTGCACGGTCCGTCGATCATGCCGGGCGGGTCCGCCGAGTCGTACCGGACGCTCGGCCCCATGCTCGAGAAGATCTCCGCGCACGTCGACGGCGTGCCCTGCTGCACCCACATCGGTCCGGACGGGGCCGGGCACTTCGTCAAGATGGTGCACAACGGCATCGAGTACTCCGACATGCAGTTGATCGGCGAGGCCTATCAGTTGCTGCGGGACGGGCTGGATCTCACCGCACCCCAGATCGCCGATGTGTTCACCGAGTGGAACGCCGGTGATCTGGACAGCTTCCTGGTCGAGATCACCGCCGAGGTGCTGCGCCAGATCGACGCCAAGACCGGTAAACCCCTGGTGGACGTGATCGTCGACGAGGCCGAGCAGAAGGGCACCGGCCGCTGGACCGTGAAATCGGCTCTGGACCTCGGTATCCCGGTGACCGGTATCGCCGAGGCGGTGTTCGCCCGCGCGTTGTCGGGTTCGGTCGCGCAGCGCCGGGCCACCACCGGTCTGGCCTCCGGCACGCTGAGCGACAAGCCCGGCGACGCCGAGCGGTTCACCGAGGATGTCCGCCGGGCGCTGTACGCCTCCAAGATCATCGCCTACGCCCAGGGCTTCAACCAGATCCAGGCCGGCAGCGAGGAATACAACTGGAACATCAACCCCGGCGACCTGGCCACCATCTGGCGCGGCGGGTGCATCATCCGGGCCAAGTTCCTCAACCGGATCAAGGAGGCGTTCGACGCCGATCCGGATCTGCCGACGCTGATCGTCGCCCCGTACTTCCGCGAGGCCATCGAGGCCGGGGTCGACAGCTGGCGCAGGGTCGTCGCCACCGCCACCGGCCTGGGTGTTCCGGTGCCCGGCTTCGCCTCGGCGTTGTCGTACTACGACGCGTTGCGCACCGAGCGGCTGCCCGCAGCGCTGATCCAGGGTCTGCGTGACTACTTCGGCGCCCACACCTACGGTCGCATCGACGCCGAACCGGGCCAGAAGTTCCACACGCTGTGGAGCGGCGACCGGTCCGAAGTGCCGGCCTGATCCGGTTCCCGGCGGTTTCACGGCGGTTCCGCGACCGCTCGGCGGCGGGTTCGGTGGCCCTAGACTGGGGGCGATGAGATTTCTCGACGGCCACCGGCCGCCCTATGACCTGACCTACGACGACGTCTTCATCATGCCGGGACGTTCGGACCTGGCGTCGCGGCTCGATGTCGACCTGTCCACGGTCGACGGCTCGGGCACCACGATCCCGATCGTGGTCGCGAACATGACCGCGGTGGCCGGGCGGCGGATGGCCGAGACCGTCGCCCGCCGCGGGGGTCTGGTGGTGTTGCCGCAGGACCTGCCGATCGAGGTGGTGCGCCACACCGTCGACTTCGTCAAGAGCCGCGATCTGGTGGTGGACACCCCGGTGACGCTCGGGCCCGAGGACTCGGTCTCGGATGCGATCGCGTTGATCCACAAACGCGCACACGGCGCCGCGGTGGTCGTCGACGAGCACAACCGTCCGGTCGGTCTGGTCACCGAGGACAACTGCGTCGGCGTGGACCGGTTCACCCGGGTCCGCGAGGTGGCGGTCGGTGAGTTCGTCAGCGCACCGGTCGGCACCGCACCCCGCAAGGTGTTCGACCTGATCGAACACGCCCAGCCGTTCGATCTGGCGGTGATGACCGCCTCCGACGGCACCCTCGCCGGGGTGCTGACCCGGCGCGGAGCGCTGCGCGCCGAGATCTACACCCCCGCGACCGATGCGCAGGGGCGGCTACGGGTGGCGGCCGCCGTGGGCATCAACGGCGATGTCGCCGCGAAGGCGAAGGCGTTGGCCGACACCGGGATCGACCTGCTGGTCATCGACACCGCGCACGGCCACCAGATCCGGATGGTCGAGGCGGTGCGCGCGGTCGCGGCGCTGGGCCTCGGGCTGCCGCTGGTGGCGGGCAATGTGGTGTCCGCCGAGGGCACCCGCGACCTGATCGAGGCCGGCGCGTCGATCGTCAAGGTCGGGGTCGGCCCCGGCGCCATGTGCACCACCCGGATGATGACCGGTGTGGGCCGGCCGCAGTTCTCCGCCGTGCTCGAATGCGCCGCGGCGGCACGGGAACTCGGCGCGCACGTGTGGGCCGACGGCGGGGTGCGCCATCCCCGTGATGTGGCGCTGGCGCTGGCCGCGGGCGCGTCCAACGTGATGATCGGGTCCTGGTTCGCCGGCACCTACGAGTCACCGGGCGACCTGATGCGCGACCGGGACGACCGGCCCTACAAGGAGAGCTACGGGATGGCCTCGAAGCGAGCGGTCACCGCGCGTACCGCGGCCGACAGCCCGTTCGACCGTGCCCGCAAGGCGTTGTTCGAAGAAGGCATCTCCACATCGCGGATGGGGCTCGACCCGTCCCGCGGCGGGGTCGAGGATCTGCTCGACCACATCACCGCCGGGCTGCGCAGCACCTGCACCTACGTGGGCGCCGCCACCCTGCCCGAGCTCCACGAGAAGGCGGTGCTGGGTGTGCAGTCGCAGGCCGGGTTCGCCGAGGGGCACCCGTTGCCCGAGGGTTGGTGACGGGCCCGGATCCGTCCGGTGGCCGGCCTATGAGCGGGCCGGCGGCCGTCCGGGTGCCGGATAGGCCAGCACCGATCCGTCCACCCGCACCCCCACCGGCTCCCCCACGCTCACCCCGGCGTCGCCGGCGGTGAGCACGGTGACCACGGTGTCGTCGGCGAGGCGCACCTGCACCGCCGACTGCGGACCGTAGAACCGCACGCTCTGCACCGCCGCGGCCGGCACGCCGTCGCGGGACCTTTCCAGCCGCAGCTCCTCCGGCCGCAGCACCACCACAACCGGGCCGTCCGGCACCGGCAGCCGAGCCGGATGAGATCCCAGCGCGGTGTGCACCACACCGTCGCGGGCCTGTCCCGGCAACTCCACCGTGGCGCCGACGAACCGCGCGGCAGCCGGAGTCGCCGGTCGTTCGTAGATGTCGGCGGGCGCCCCGACCTGGGCGAGCCGGCCGTCCATGAGCAGCGCCACCGAATCGGCCAGCGACAGCGCCTCGGACTGGTCGTGGGTGACCAGCACCGCGGTGGTGCCCGCCGCGCGCAGGATCGCGGCGATCTCCTCTCGGACCCGGACCCGCAGCCCGGCGTCGAGCGCCACGAACGGTTCGTCGAGCAACAGCACCCGCGGTTCGGCCGCCAGCGCCCGGGCCAGCGCCACCCGCTGCTGCTGACCGCCGGACAGTTCGTGCGGGCGGGCCTCGGCCGCACCCTCCAGACCGACGACCTCCAGCCAGTACCGCACCGTGTCGGCACGCCCGGCGCGCCGGGTGCGCCGCAGACCGAACGCGATGTTCTCGGCCACGCTCAGATGGGGGAACAACGCCCCCTCCTGAGGCATCAGCCCGACCCGGCGGCGGTGGGCCGGGACCGGGGCGCCCCCGCCGGCCAGGGTGTGACCGCCGATCCGCACCGTGCCGGCGTCCGGATCGTCGAAGCCGGCGAGGATCCGCAACAACGTGGTCTTCCCACACCCCGACGGTCCCAGCACCGCGGTCAACGTGCCGGCCGATACCGTCAGATCGACACCGCGCAGCACCGCCTTGGCGCCGAACGATTTGTGCAGGCCCTGCACCTCGACATCGGCGCCCCGGAGTTGCGGGGCCGACACGTCCGGGTTCGAGACGGCCGGGTTCGAGACGGCCGGGCCGGCGCCCGAGGTGTCGGCCGGCTTGGTCTTCATCGTCTTGATCACTGCTTCGTCGTCTTCTTCACGGGTCAATCACTGCGCCCTCGTCCGATGTTGGCAGTCCAGATACCCAGCACCGCCGTCGGCACCGCCGCGAACACCACCAATGCGGCCGCGTACGGGGCCGCCGCCGCGTAGTCGCTGACCGAGCTGTACCCCCACAACCGGGTGGCCAGGGTGTTGGTGCCGGTGGGATGCAACAGCAGGGTCACCGGTAACTCCTTCATACAGGTGAGCATCACTAGGGCGGCGCCGGCGGCGATCCCCGGGGCGGCCCCGCGCGCGGTGGTCGAGACGAACGCCCGCAGCGGCGGGCGGCCCAATGACCGCGCGACCTCCTCGAGCCGGATCGGGGCGGCCTCCACCGCCGACCGCACCGAGCCGATCGCCAGCGGCACCATCAGCACCACATAGGCCAGGATCAGCAGCGGGGCCTGTTGATACAGCGGCCGCAACAGCAGCACCCCGACCGACACCATCGCGATACCGACCACCACGGCCGGCAGACCGTGGGCCAGGTAGGTGGCGCCCTCGAGCACGCGGGTCAGCCTGGACCGGTACCGGGCCGCCAGCACCCCCAGCGGCAGCGCCGCCACCGTGCACGCCACCGCCGCGGCCACCGACAACCACACCGTCGACCCCAGGGCGGACAGCAGTTCGGCGCTGTCCCAGCGGCTTCCGACCGCGACCAGCCAGTGGCCCAGCTCGACGGCGGGCGCCACCAGCGCGGCCCCCAGGACCACCACCGGCGGCACCCAGGCGACCGGCTGCCACCGCCCCAGCCGGTTCACCGGCGCCGGCCGCGGGGTGCCACCCCCGACCCGGGAGGCCGCGGCCCGCCCCCGCGCCCTGGCCTCGGCCAGCACCAGCACCACCGCGAACACCAGCAGAACCAGGGCCAGCACCGCGGCGCGGGACGGATTGAACCCCGACCGGTAGGCGCCGTAGATCACCCAGGTGAACGCCTCGTAGCGCATGGCCGCCACCGCCCCGAAATCGCTGAGCACATACAGCGCCACCAGCAGCGCGCCGGCCGTGATCGCCGCCCGCGACTGGCGCAGCGTCACCCGGAACAGCACCCGCCAGCCGCCCAGCCCCAGCGACCGGGCCACCTCCTCCTGGGCCGGGTCCACCCGCGACAGCGCCGCCATCGTGGTCAGCATCACCAGCGGATAGCTGACCAGCACCAGCACCAGCGTCGAGCCCCAGAAGCCGCTGATCGTCGGGACCAGCGACACCCACAGGAAGGCCAGCAGATAGCTGGGAATCGCCAACGGCAGGGTGAGCGCCACCGCCAGCACGCGCCGGGCGACCAGATCGGTGCGGTTGACCAGGACGGCGAATCCGACCCCGAGCACCACACACGCCGCGGTGACCACCACCACCAGCAGCAGGGACCGCCCGATCAGCGCGGCGGTGCGCGGCTGGGCCAGTTCGTGCAGCACGAACGCCCAGCCCCGCTCCAGCGCCCGCTGCACCAGATAGACCAGCGGCAGCAGGGTGGCGGTCACCACCGCGGCCGCCGGCATCAGCAACAGGATCGGGGTGCGGCGCCGGGGCCGCGCGGCTAGCAGCACCGCATCAGTTCGTCAGCAGCCCGGTCTCGACCAGCAGTTCCTGGGTGGCCTCCAGGTCACTGAGCTGCGACAGGTCGACCTCGGGCGGTTGCAGATCGGCCAGCGGCGGCATCTCCGGCCCGGCCGGCACGCCGTCGATCAGCGGGTACTCCGAGGTCTCCTCGGCGAAGTACTCCTGGGCGTCCTTCTCCACCAGGTAGGCCGCGAACCGTTGCGCGGCTTCGGGATTGGAAGCGGTCTTGAGCACCCCGACACCTGCGACGTTGATCAGCCCACCCGGATCGCCGGGAGCCATGTACTGGTTCTCGGCGACCACCGCGTCGGCGCCCTTGGCCTTGATCAGCTCGTAGAGGTAGTAGTGGTTCACCAGGCCGAGCGGAATCTGGCCGGCATCCACCGCATCGCGCACCGCGACGTTGTTCTCATAGGCCTGCGGTTCCTGGGCCTTGAACGCCTCCAGCCACTGCCGCGCCCCGTCCTCACCGCGCAGTACCCGCAGCCCGGTGACGAACGACTGCCAGGACGCGTTGCTCGGCGCGAAGCCGATCTTGCCGCCGGCCCACTGCGGGTCGAGCAGGCCGTCGATGGTGTCGGGCGGCTCCGGGGCCAGGTCGGGGTTGTACACCACGACCCGGGCCCGGCCGGACACGCCGAGCCAGGTGCCGTCGGCGGCCGAGAAGTGCGCCGGCACCTTCGCCAGGGTCTCCGGGTCGATCGGGGTGAACAGCCCGGCCTCGGTCACCGCGCCCAGCGCACCGGCGTCCTGGGACAAGAACACATCGGCCGGCGACCGGTCCCCCTCGGTGATCAGCTGGGCGGCCAGTTCACCGGAACCGGCGTAACGCACGTCGACCTCGATGCCGGTGTCGGTGCTGAACCGCTCGATCAGCGGCGCCACCAGTTGCTCGTTGCGGCCGGAGTAGACCACCAGCTTCTCGCCGGCGGCCTCCGCGGTGGTCTGCCCATCGGTGTCGGACTCCGGCGCGGAGCCGCAGGCCCCGAGCGCCAGCGCGGTCGCCGCGGCGGTGAGCAGCACGGCGATCCGGTTGAACCCCCGTCGGTTGAACCCCCGTCGGTTGAACCCCCGTCGATTGAACCCGGCCCGATTGAAAATTGTCCTCACGCCGTGTCCTCCAGCAAGCCGAGCGGGCCGACCACGCCCGCGACATCGAGACCGAACTGGGGTTGAACGTACCACCGGACTGAGGTGAGGCTAAATAACATCCCACGCCGTCATCCCCGCCGTCTCCGGGTGCGTGGGCCACCGGCCGGGCATCGTTCGCTAGGATGGTTACCCATCACGCAGCCATCCGTCCGTGGATGCTGCAGTGGAGCGAACGAAAGGGAAGTTGTGCCGCAGGCGCCAGCGGAGGTTTCCTCCCCCGCCGTAGCGTCCGGTGCCGAGCGCTCGTCGGGTGATCCGTCCAGTCCCGGGGCCGCCGACTCCGTCGCCACCGATCCCGCAGAGGCCGAACCTCTTTCTATATCGCCGGGCATTGCGCCCGGCGCCCCGCCGAGGATCCGATGAGCAGCGTCTCGGTCGCGCTGTCGATCCTGGCGATCCTGCTGCTGACTGCGGGCACCGCCGCGTTCGTCGCCGCCGAATTCTCCCTGACCGCGCTGGAACGCAGCACCGTCGAGGCCAACGCCCGCTCCGGTGACCGGCGAGATCAGATGGTGCGGCGGGCGCACCGGACCCTGTCGTTCCAGCTGTCCGGCGCGCAGGTCGGCATCTCGATCACCACACTGGCCACCGGTTACCTGGCCGAACCCGTGGTCGCCCGGCTGCTGCAGCCCGCGATCGACGCGGTCGGCGTGCCCGACCGGCTCGCCGGTGGGCTGTCGCTGTTCCTCGCCGTGTCGATCGCCACCTCGCTGTCGATGGTGTTCGGCGAGCTGGTGCCCAAGAACCTGGCCGTGGCCCGCCCGGTGGAGACCGCGCGCTGGTCCGCGCCACTGCAGGTGGTGTTCTCCGCGCTGGTCACCCCGCTGATCCGGGTGACCAACGGCACCGCGAACTGGATTCTGCGGCGGCTCGGCATCGAACCTGCCGAGGAGCTGCGCTCGGCCCGCTCCGCCCAGGAACTGGTGTCCCTGGTGCGCAATTCGGCCCAGAGCGGATCGCTGGACCCGGTCACCGCGCGACTGGTCGACCGGTCCCTGCAGTTCGGCGACCGCACCGCCGAGGAGCTGATGACCCCGCGGTCCAAGATCGAGGCGCTCGATGCCGACGACACCGTGGCCGACCTGATCCGGGTGGCCGACGAGACCGGGTTCTCCCGGTTCCCGATCACCCGCGGCGACCTCGACGAGACCGTCGGGATGGTGCACGTCAAACAGGTCTTCGAGGTGCCGCACGATCAGCGCGCCACCACCCGGCTGGCGCGGTTGGCGGTGCCGGTGATCAAGGTGCCCTCGACGCTGGACGGTGACGCGCTGATGACCCAGCTGCGCGGCAACGGTCTGCAGACCGCGCTGGTGGTCGACGAGTACGGCGGCACCGCCGGCATGGTCACCGTCGAGGACATGATCGAGGAACTCGTCGGTGATGTGCGCGACGAACACGACGACGCCACCCCGGCGGTGGTGCGCGCACCGCACGGCTGGCAGGTGTCCGGACTGCTGCGCATCGACGAGGTCGCCGATCAGACCGGGTTCCGTCCGCCCGAAGGCGATTACGAGACGATCGGCGGGCTGGTGCTGCAGGAGCTCGGCCACATCCCCGAGGCCGGCGAGGCCGTCGAGCTGACCGCCTTCGAACCGGACGGCCCGATGGAGGATCCGGTGCGGTGGCTGGCCACCGTCGTCCAGATGGAGGGCCGCCGCATCGACCTGCTGGAGCTGGTCGAACTGGGGCGCGGCAACGGCGGCCCGAAAGCCGGGGTGCAGCGCTGATGGGCGATCTGTTCGGGGTGTTGCTGACCGTTCTGCTGCTGGGGGCGAACGCCTTCTTCGTGGCCGCCGAGTTCTCCCTGATCTCGGCCCGCCGGGACCGGCTGGAGGCGCTGGCGGAGCAGGGCAAGAAGAGCGCCGTCACGGTCATCCGCGCCGGTGAGCAGCTGTCGTTGATGCTGGCCGGATCGCAGCTGGGCATCACGATCTGTTCGATCCTGTTGGGCCGTATCGGCGAACCGGCGGTCGCGCACCTGCTGGAGAAGCCGTTCGACCTGCTCGGGGTACCCGACGCGGTGCTGCACTCGGTGTCGTTCGTGGTGGCGTTGAGCATCGTGGTGATCCTGCACGTGCTGCTCGGCGAGATGGTGCCGAAGAACATCGCGATCGCCGGCCCGGAGAAGAGCGCGATGCTGCTCGTCCCGACCTTCCTGGTCTACATGCGTGCGGTGCGCCCGCTGATCGCCTTCTACAACTGGTGCGCCAACGCGACCCTGCGGGCGTTCCGGGTGCAGCCCCGCGATGAACTCGATGTGACGGTGTCCACCGTCGAACTGTCGGAGATGATCGCCGAATCGGTGTCCGAGGGTCTGCTCGACCCCGAGGAACACAGCCGGCTGACCCGCGCCCTGCAGATCCGCACCCGGGTCGTCAACGACGTCGCGATGCCGCTGGACCAGATCCGCACCGTGCCGGTCGCCGGGCCCGGCCGGGGGCCGACCGTCGGGGCGGTCGAACAGGCCCTCAAGGCCACCGGCTATTCGCGGTTCCCGGTCACCGCGCCGTCCGGCGAGTTCCTCGGCTATCTGCACATCAAGGATGTGCTGCCGTTCGCCGACGACCCCGAGACCGTGCTGGACCTGTCGATGGTGCGGCCGCTGCCGGCGCTGCCGGCCTCGTTGCCGCTCCCCGAGGCGCTGTCGCGGATGCGGCGCAACAACAGCCATCTGGCGCTGGTGACCACCGACGGCAGGGTCACCGCGATGGTGGCGCTGGAGGACCTGGTCGAGGACCTGGTCGGAACCGTACGCGACGGAACCCACCGTGTCTGATCTGTGCGCGTCCGAGCTGAGCGAACCGGAGTGGTCGGCCCGCGAACACCGCCATCACGCCCGGGTCGAGGAGTTCCTGCGGGCCCATCCGCACCGCGGCCGCACCGGCCGGCCGCACCCGGTGTGGGACTTCCTGTTCACCTACTACAGCCTCAGACCCCGGCAGCTGCGGCGCTGGCATCCCGGGTACGGCGTGGTGCTCGGCGGTGCCGGGGCCCGGCGGTTCCTGGACCGGCCCGGCTACACCGCACACCGCGGCGGGGTCACCGTCGGCGCCGAATACCTGGCCGCCCGGATCGACACCGTCCGGTTCATCGCCGACCTGCTGCGCGCCACCGCCGACCGGCCGCCGCAGCTGAACTGCTTCGGGCTGCACGAGTGGGCCATGGTGTACCGGACGCGCACGATCCGCCACGCCGACGTGCCGTTGCGGCTCGGCCCCGCGGGCACCGATGCGGTGGTGGAGGCGCTGCCGTTGCGCTGCACCCACTACGACGCCTACCGGTTCTTCACCCCGGCGGCGGCCCGGCGCAACGCCCGGCTCAGCCGCGACACCCAGCGCGACCACGAACAGCCCGGCTGCCTGCACGCGGCGATGGACCTGTACAAGTGGGCCTATAAACTCGGGCCGCTGGTGCCGTCGGAACTGGTGCTGGACTGTCTGCGGTTGAGTGCCCGGGCGCGCGCACTGGACATGCGCGCCAGCCCGTATGACCTGCGGTCCTTCGGATTCCAGCCGGTGGCGATCGAGACCCCGGCCGGCCGCGCCGAGTATGTGCGCGGTCAGCAGGAGATCGCTCGCCGGGCGGCAACGCTGCGCAGTGTGTTGCTCGACCGGTGCGAGGCGTTGCTGGCCGCTGCGGCCGACTCGACGGTGTGCGCGCGCTGACCCCTCGTTACTGGTGGGTAAGCTGGGACGACGTGGTGGTCGGCCTAATACCGTCGAACATGTAGCCACGCGCGGGTGGCGGAGTGGAGGAGGAAGTAATGACCGAACGCGTGACGGTGGGAAATCTGCGCGTGGCCCGGGTCCTGTACGACTTCATCAACAATGAGGCCCTGCCCGGCACCGGCATCGACGCGGACCGGTTCTGGTCCGGGGTGGACAAGACGGTCGCCGACCTGACCCCGCGGAACCGGGAGCTGTTGGCCCACCGCGACGAGCTGCAGGCGCGCATCGACAAGTGGCACCGCCAGCGGGTCATCGAGCCGATCGACCAGGCGGCGTACAAGGAGTTCCTCACCGAGATCGGTTATCTGCTGCCGGAACCCGAAGACTTCACCATCACGACGGCCAACGTCGACGACGAGATCACCACCACGGCGGGGCCGCAGCTGGTGGTCCCGGTCACCAACGCGCGGTTCGCGCTCAACGCCGCCAACGCCCGGTGGGGGTCGCTGTATGACGCGCTCTACGGCACCGATGTGATCCCGGAGACCGACGGCGCCGGACAGACCGGCCCGGACGGCGGATACAACCCGGTGCGCGGGAGCAAGGTGATCGCCTACGCCCGCGGGTTCCTCGACGAGGCGGTTCCGCTGGCCGACGGCGGCTGGGCCGACATCACCGGCCTGCGCATCGAGGACGGCCGGCTCGTCGCCGCCCTCGATGCGGACCGCACCACCGGGCTGGCCGATCCGGAGCAGTTCGTCGGCTACACCGGCGAGCTCGGCGCCCCGCAGTGGTCGGTGCTGCTGCGCAACCACGGCCTGCACATCGAGATCCTCGTCGACCCGGACTCCCCCGTCGGCAAGACCGATGCGGCCGGCATCAAGGACGTGGTGCTGGAGTCGGCGGTGACCACGATCATCGACTTCGAGGATGCGGTGGCCGCCGTCGACGCCGACGACAAGACCGCCGCCTACCGCAACTGGCTGGGCCTGATGCGCGGCGACCTGTCGGCGGAGGTCACCAAGGACGGTCGGACCTTCACCCGGGTGCTCAACGAGGACCGCACCTACCGCACCCCCGACGGCGCGGGCGAGTTCACCCTGCCGGGCCGCAGCCTGCTGTTCGTCCGCAACGTCGGCCACCTGATGACCAACGACGCCATCGTCACGGTCGGGGCGGACGGCGAAGAGACCGAGGTGTACGAGGGCATCCAGGACGCGCTGTTCACCACCCTGTGCGCGCTGCACGGGCTGCGCAGCGGCGGTGAGAACGGGCCGTTCCAGAACAGCCGCACCGGGTCGATCTACATCGTCAAACCCAAGATGCACGGCCCCGACGAGGTGGCGTTCACCGTCGACCTGTTCGGCCGGGTCGAGGATGTGCTGGGCCTGCCCCGCAACACCCTCAAGGTCGGCATCATGGACGAGGAGCGCCGCACCACCCTCAACCTCAAGGCCTGCATCAAGGCAGCCTCCGAACGGGTGGTGTTCATCAACACCGGCTTCCTGGACCGCACCGGCGACGAGATCCACACCTCGATGGAGGCCGGGCCGATGGTCCGCAAGGGCGCGATGAAGACCCAGCCGTGGATCCTCGGCTACGAGGACAACAACGTCGACGTCGGCCTGGCGACCGGGTTCGTCGGCCGCGCGCAGATCGGCAAGGGCATGTGGACGATGACCGATCTGATGGCCGACATGGTCGAGCAGAAGATCGCCCATCCCCGCGCCGGCGCCAGCACCGCGTGGGTGCCGTCACCGACCGCCGCCACCCTGCACGCCATCCACTACCACCAGGTCGACGTGCAGGCGGTGCAGAAGGAGCTGGCCGGTAAGCGGCGGGCCACCGTCGACCAGCTGCTCACCATCCCGTTGGCCAAGGATCTGGCATGGGCGCCGGAGGAGATCCGCGAGGAGGTCGACAACAACTGCCAGTCGATCCTCGGCTACGTGGTGCGCTGGATCGACCAGGGCGTCGGCTCGTCGAAGGTGCCGGACATCCACAACGTCGCGTTGATGGAAGACCGTGCCACGCTGCGCATCTCGAGCCAGCTGCTGGCCAACTGGCTGCGGCACGGCGTCATCACCGAGGAGGACGTCAAGGCCAGCCTGCGCCGGATGGCGGCCGTCGTCGACAAGCAGAACGAGGGCGACCCGAAGTACCGGCCGATGGCTCCCGACCCCGAGGCCAGCATCGCGTTCCTGGCCGCCGAGGAACTGATCCTGTCCGGGACCAGCCAGCCCAACGGATACACCGAGCCGATCCTGCACCGGCGTCGCCGCGAGTTCAAAGAGCGGTTCGGCGGTTAGACCGCCGAAGGTGGGGTGACGATCCGACCATGTTCAGGTCACTGCCGATCAGCTCGCTGAACGTCGGGAGCTGCGATGGGTAGACACCGGTTACCCGATCCGGACGACGAACCGACCGGCGACGATTCGGCCACCGAGCGGTTCCGGTTCCCGTTCAGCGGCCGGCCCGAGGAACGTCCGGGCGACCGGGGCGGTCGGCACTTCTCGCCGGACGACTTCGAACCGGACTTCCCGCCTGATTCACCCGGCTACGGCGACGCCCCCGGTGACGGGGGTTATGCCGACACGGGCTACGGCGGGGCTGAGCCGGGGTACGGCGGCGAGGTCTCGCCCGGACGCGGATTCCGCGACTGGGAGGCCGACCAGCCCGATTTCGGCGAATACGGTGACGAACCGGCGTACGGGGACGACTCCTATGGGGACGACTCCTATGGGGACGACGCGTTCGGGGACGACTCCTACGGGGAGGACTCGTCGGACGAGGAGCCCGCCGAGACGCCGACGGCCGGGCGACGCCGGGTGTTCGATCCGGACACCGGCGAGTGGACCGGCAGTCATCGGGCGGTGGACAGCCGCCCGCGCGGCGTGAGCCCGGGGGTGATCGCCGCGCTGGTCGGGGTGGTGATTCTGGTCGCCGGCTTCATCGGGTGGCAGTTCTTCGGGGATGCGCTGTCGAACCGCAGCGGCGCCGCGGCGGCCCGCTGCGTGGCCGGCGATCTGAACATCTCGGTCCTGGCGGACCCGTCGATCAGCGACCACACCCGGACGCTGGCCGACCGCTACAACGACACCGCAAGCCAGGTCGGCGACAAATGTGTGAAGGTGTCGGTCCGCTCGGCCGAACCCGACGCGGTCATCGACGGGCTCGGCAGCCAGTGGCCGGCCGATCTCGGCGACCGGCCGGCGGTGTGGATTCCGGCCAGTTCGCTCTCCGCGGCCCGATTGGAGGCGGCGGCCGGGCCGCAGACCATCGACGACAGCCGCTCCCTGGTGACCTCCCCCGTGCTGTTGGCGGTGCGCCCCGAACTGAAATTCGCGCTCGGCCAGCGGGACTGGTCGGCTCTGCCGGACCTGCAGCGCAACCCCACCGCGCTGGACGACCTCGGGCTGAACGGCTGGGGCTCGCTCAAGCTGGCCCTGCCGCGCAGCGGCGGCGCCGACGCGTCCGGCCTGGTGGCGGAGTCGGTGGCGGCCGCCTCGGCACCGGACGGCGCACCGGCCACCGGCGGGTTGGGCGCGGTCAACGCGCTGCTCGCGGGTCAGCCGGAGCTGTCCGACGACACCTGGTCGACCGCGTTCGACGCGCTGGTCGACAGCGGTGATCCGCGATCCGCGCCGGTGCACGCGGTCGCCAGCACCGAACAGCAGCTCTATCAGCGCAGCACCTCGCTGTCCGATCCGGCGCAGACGGTGGCCGCGTTCCGGCCGGACGGGCCCACCGCCGTCGCCGACTATCCGACGGTGCTGCTCAGCGGCGACTGGCTGGAGCAGGATCAGCGCGCCGCGGCCAGCGAGTTCGTCCGGTTCCTGCGGCGCCCCGAGCAGCTCGGCGAACTGGCCGCCGCCGGCTTCCGCACCGACGCGGCCGGCCCGCCGGACAGCGCTGTGGTGGACTTCGCGGCGGTGTCGACACCGTTGTCCCTGGAGGACGACGAGATACGGGTCACGCTGGCCGAGGCGGTGACGTCGCCGCAGGCGGGTGCGGCGGTCACCATCATGCTGGACCGCTCGATGACCGAGGTCGAGGGCTCCAACACCCGGATGGGCAATGCGGTCAACGCGTTGATCGACCGGGTGCCGGCGCTGCCGCCGTCGGCGGCGGTCGGACTGTGGACCTTCGACGGGGTGGCGGGCCGCTCCGAGATGACGGTGGGCCCGTTGTCCGAGCCGGTCGACGGCCGGCCCCGCGCGGACGCGCTCACCTCGGTGCTCGACGCGCAGTCCTCGACCGCCGGCGGCACCGTGTCGTTCACCACGCTGCGGCTGGTCTACACCGACGCGACCGCGAACTATCAGGACGGCCAACCCAATTCGGTGCTGGTGATCACCGGTGGCCCGCACACCGACCGGACCCTGGACGGGCCGGGTCTGCAGCAGTTCCTCCGGCAGACGTTCGATCCGCAGCGCCCGATCGCGGTGAACATCATCGACTTCGGCGAGGACTCCGACGTGCCCACCTGGCAGGCGGTGGCCGAGGCAACCGGCGGGACCTACGTGAACCTGCCCACGTCGGACACCCCGGAGTTGGCCGCCACGATCACCCGATTGTTCGGTTGAGCCCGAGCAACTCCAGGGCGGCGCGCGCGAACACCTCCGGCACCTCGATCTGGGGGTAGTGACCCACCCCGGCCAGTTCGATCACCTCGGCGTCCGAGCGCAGTTCCCGCAGCCCGGCCAGCACATCGGTGGTCGCCACCGGATCGTCGGTCCCCCACAGCAGCCCGAGTGGTTTGGGCCAGTCGGCCACCGCCCCGTGCCAGCGGTCGGCGTAGCGCACCCGTTCGTTGAGGTACGCCGTCAGCAGATGCATGATGCGGTGGCCGTCGTGGTAGGACATCAGCGCCCACTGCGCCGCTCCTTCCGCGGCGCTGAGCGGACGCTGCTTGCTGAACACCTTGCCCAGCCCGCGGATGAACATCGGTTCGTTGACCAGCTGGGACACCACCGGCCCGAACCGGCCGCGCAGCACCTTCTGGATCGGCCGCAGGCTGGCCCGGTCCAGCAGCACGCTGCCGTTGCTCAGCACCACCCGCTGCAGCCGAAACGGCAACTGCCCCTGGAGGTCCCGGGCCATCAGCTCGGTGGCCACCGACGTGCCCATGTCGTGCGCGATCAGCAGCACCGGCTCATCGGTGACGGAGCGCACCACCGTCTGCACCAGATCGGCCTGCTCGAACAGGCTGTAGCGGTGCGGACGGGGTTTGTCCGACAGGCCGAAACCCAGAAAGTCGAACGTCACCCAACCCCGGTCGCCCAGTTCCGGCAGCACCGCGCGATAGTCGTACGAGCTCGACGGATACCCGTGCAGCAGCACCACCGGTGAACCGCGGCCCGACGCCGACCGGACGAACACCGACCCGACGCCCGTGCGGATCCACCGGCCCTCGGCGCGCCACCGGGCCACCGTCGCAGGCAACATCGGTCCGAGGTTAGCCGCCCGGCCCGGTGCCGCACCGGGTTTCAGGCGACCGGATGTCAGGCATCCGGGTGTCAGGCATACGCCTCGATCGGCGGGCAGGAGCACACCAGGTTGCGGTCCCCGTAGGCGCCGTCGATCCGGCGCACCGGCGGCCACACCTTCGGCCGGAACCCGGTGCCCAGCGGATACGCCGCCTGCTCGCGGGTGTAGGGGTGGTTCCACTCCCCCGCGATCAGGCACTCGGCGGTGTGTGGGGCGTTGCGCAGCGGATTGTCGTCGACCGGCCACTCGCCCGACCCGACCCGGTCGATCTCGCGGCGGATGGCGATCATGGCCTCGCAGAACGCGTCGATCTCGGCGAGGCTCTCACTCTCGGTGGGCTCCACCATCAGCGTGCCGGCCACCGGGAAACTCATGGTCGGGGCGTGGAAGCCGAAGTCGGCGAGCCGTTTCGCCACATCGTCGACGGTGACGCCGGTCGCCTTGGTGAGCGGCCGCAGATCCAGAATGCACTCGTGGGCGACCATGCCGTTCTCGCCGGTGTAGAGCACCGGGAAGTACTCGTCGAGCCGCCGGGCGATGTAGTTGGCCGAGGCGATCGCGGTCAGGGTCGCCGTCCGCAGGCCCTGCGCGCCCATCATCCGGATGTACATCCAGGTGATCGGCAGGATCGACGCCGAGCCGTACGGCGCGGCCGACACCGTCAGCGTGTCGCCGAGTTCGTCGGCCAGCGGGTGGCCGGGCAGGTACTTCGCCAGATGCACGCCGACCGCCACCGGCCCGACACCGGGACCGCCGCCGCCGTGCGGGATGCAGAACGTCTTGTGCAGGTTCAGGTGGCTGACGTCGCCGCCGAACCGGCCCGGCCGGGCCAGCCCGACCAGCGCGTTGAGGTTGGCGCCGTCGACGTACACCTGACCGCCGGCGTCGTGCACCGCCGCGCAGATCTCGGCCACATCGTGTTCGTACACCCCGTGGGTGGACGGGTAGGTGATCATCAGCGCCGCCAACCGGTCGGAGTGCTCGGCGATCTTGACGCGCAGATCGTCGAGGTCCACGTCACCGTTGGGCCGACAACCCACCACCACGACCCGCATCCCGGCCAGCGCGGCCGAGGCGGCGTTGGTGCCGTGCGCACTGGACGGGATCAGGCACACGTCCCGCTGGGGTTCGCCGCGCTCGGCGTGGTAGGCCTGGATCGCCAGCAGCCCGGCGTACTCGCCCTGCGAACCGGCGTTGGGTTGCAGCGAGACGGCGGCGTACCCGGTGATGTGGGCCAGCCACTGTTCGAGGTCCGCGATCAGCCGGCGGATGCCGGGGGTGTCCTCCTTCGGAGCGAACGGGTGCAGCCTGGTGAACTCCGGCCAGGTGATGGGCTCCATCTCGGCGGCCGCATTGAGTTTCATCGTGCACGAGCCGAGCGGGATCATCGACCGGTCCAGGGCGATGTCCTTGTCGGCCAGCGACCGCAGATACCGCATCATCTCGGTCTCGGTGCGGTACCGGGTGAACGCGGGATGGGTGAGGAACGGCGTGGTCCGGGTGGCGATGTCCGGCCCGGTGAACGGTTCGTCGACCGGGGTGGCGCCGAACGCCGCCAGCACCTCGGTCACATGCTCCGGGCGGGTGGCCTCATCGCAGGACACCGACACGTGGTCGGCGTCGACCAGCCAGAGGTTGATTCCCCGTTCCTTGGCCGCGGCGCGGATCTGCTCGGCGCGTCCGGGCACCCGGGCCAGCACGGTGTCGAAGAACCGGTCGTGCACCACCTGCACCCCCGCGGCGGTCAGACCGGCCGCCAACCGCCGGGCGTGGTCGTGCACCCGCCGCGCGATCGCGGTCAGCCCGTCGGCGCCGTGGTAGCTGGCGTACATCGCGGCCAGCACCGCCAACAACACCTGGGCGGTGCAGATGTTGCTGGTCGCCCGGTCGCGGCGGATGTGCTGCTCCCGGGTCTGCAGCGCCAGCCGGTAGGCGGGTGCGCCGTCGGCGTCCTTGGACACCCCCACCAGCCGGCCGGGCAGCTGCCGGGCCTGCTTGCTGCGCACCGCCAGATAGCCGGCGTGCGGGCCGCCGAAACCCATCGGCACCCCGAAGCGCTGGGTGGTGCCGAACGCGACGTCGGCGCCGATCTCGCCGGGCGGGGTGAGCAGGGTCAGCGCCAGCAGATCGGCCCCGATCGCCACCATCGCGCCGCGGTCGTGGGCCTGGCGGATCAGCTCGGACCAGTCCACCACCGCGCCGCCGGCGCCGGGCAGCTGGGCGATCACCCCGAAGAACTCCCCGTCCGGCAGCCCCTGACGCAGGTCGGCGGTGACGATCTCGATGCCCAGCGGGCGGGCGCGGGTGGCCAGCACCGCCGCGGTCTGCCGGTACACGTCGGCGTCGACCGCCAGCCGGTGTGACCCCGCCTTGGTGGCGCGGTGCATCAGCGTCATGGCCTCCGCGGCGGCAGTGCCCTCGTCGAGCATCGAGGCGTTGGCCACCTCCAGCCCGGTCAGGTCGCTGACCATGGTCTGGAAGTTCAGCAGAGCCTCCAGCCGGCCCTGGCTGATCTCGGGTTGATACGGGGTGTAGGCGGTGTACCAGGCCGGGTTCTCGATGATGTTGCGGCGCAACACCGCCGGGGTGAGCGTGTCGTAGTAGCCCTGCCCGATCATCGACACCGCCACGGTGTTGGTGTCCGCCAGCGCCCGCAGTTCTGCGAGCGCCTCATCCTCGGACAGCGGCGGCGGCAGCTCCTGCAGGCCGGGCGCCAGTCCGTCGCCGGCCAGCGAGTCGAGGATGTTGCCGGGCAGCGCCTTGCGGGCGAGCTCGTCGAGTGAGTCCACGCCGATGGTGTGCAGCATGGTGGCGACGGCGTCGGCGTCCGGGCCGATGTGCCGGTCGACGAACGGTGAGTGGTGGTCGGACACGAACAGCCTCCCCTGGGCACGAGATGAGCCGAAGCGGCCGGATACCGCTAACGGTTCCTCTCCCTCTGTCGTCCACCCGTACCGGGCGCCTGAGAGATTCGGCGGTTCGGCCGCCTTTCCCCATGGGCGGGTGAGCTCTGCTCACCGCTTTCCAGAGGCATCGTGCTCCGGCGCGGTCCGGGGTGCCTGAGAGGTTGACGGAGAGGTGTTGCTCCTTCGGCGTCCGTGGCTGGCGGCCACGGATCTCTCCCGCGCAGGACTGCGATGCGGGGTCGAGTTTACCGGGCCCACCCCGTCGAACGACGCAGCGCGACACGGCGAACGTGCATTCCATGCGGGGAAACCGTCCCCAGACCGCGTGGAATACACGTTCGCCGCGCAGCACCGGCGACAAAGACGGAGGGGCAGAGGAGACGGGAGCGGATGGGACCGCCGACGCCCAGACCAGAGCGCCGCCCGGTCCGGGCGGCGCGGTGCGGCGGGAAGCGATCAGCCGATCTTGCGATCGCGGTGCTTGCGCCGGGACGCGAGCTCGTCCTCGGGTGCGGCGATCGACTCGCCGCCGTCGGCCCGCTCGCTGGGGAAGTCGCGGATCACGCCGGTCAGTTCGCGCATCGCACCGGACACCGCGATACCGAAGACGCCCTGCCCGCCCTGGAGCAGATCGACCACCTCCTCGGCGGAGGTGCACTCGTAGACCGTGGTGCCGTCGGAGAACAAGGTGATGTTCGCCAGATCCTGCACGCCGCGCTGACGCAGATGGTCGACGGCCACCCGGATGTTGTGCAGGGAGATGCCGGTGTCGAGCAACCGCTTGACGATCTTGAGGACGAGGATGTCCTTGAACGAGTACAGCCGTTGGCTGCCGGAACCGGCCGCGCTGCGGATCGACGGCACCACCAGCGAGGTGCGCGCCCAGTAGTCGAGTTGACGGTAGGTGATGCCGGCGATCTGGCAGGCGCTCGGCCCGCGGTAGCCGACCAGTTCGTCGGGCACCGAGTCGTCAGGGAACAGTCCGGGCTGAACCGGTTCGGCCGGCGCGTTCGTCGCGCCTTCGGCAGGAGCCGAACCGTCGGTGGTCAGGTCCAACTGCTCTTGACGTGGCGTGTCGCCCACTTTGTCGAATCCTCTCGCCGATCGGTCTGCCCGTCGAAGAGCCCACGTCGACCCGCTACATCGGCTCTTCCGGACAAGCCCGAATATGTCGAGCATACGCTTCCCGCCGGGGTCCCGGAGTGGCGTCCCGAGCGCCGCGGCCCCCAAAGTATGGCGGCCGGGACGACCCTTCCGAGAAACCCACGCCGCGTGTCTGAACCGATTTGTCCAGTTGAAACGCTTCTGTGATCTTGACCGGTGGGTAACCTCAGGTCGCCTTGAAGTCGTCGGGCGAAACGCTGTCGAGGAACTCCTTGAACTTCTCCACCTCGTCCTCGCGGACGGCGCCGGCCTGGTCCTCGTCGCTCTCGTCGGGGATCAGCAGACCCGCCTCGGCGAGCACCGCCTCCTCGACGTAGATCGGCACGCCGACCCGCAGCGCGATCGCCACCGAGTCCGAGGGGCGCGCCGACACCTTGATGTCGCGGTCGAAGATCAGGTCGGCGTAGAAGGTGCCCTCCTGCAGATCGACGATGCGGACTTCCTTCAGGGAATGACCTAGCGCGGCAATCACATCCCGGATCAGGTCATGCGTCAACGGCCGGGCCGGCTCCACCCCCTGCTGTTCCAGCGCGATGGCGGCAGCCTCCGACTGCCCGATCCAGATGGGCAGATACCGATCACCGTTCGACTCGCGCAGCAACAACACCGGCTGGTTTTGGGGCTGCTCCACGCGAATGCCGACCACACGAACTTCAGCCATCTGTGTCTGCCCTCCGCACCGCTGTGCCGTCGTGTCCCTACGTGTCCCTACCGGACCGTTCTACCACTTCCGAGACCGGACGTTCCGGCTGAAAGCCGTCGTCATCGAGTCTAATCCTCAGCGGTCGAGAACGTCGCGCACAGCCGATTTGATCAGCGCCGTGTGCAGGGTGATGGCCAGGGCCGCGACCTCCCGCGCCAGATCGTCGGCCCGGTCCCGGGCACCGGCCTTGTCGGTCTTCACCAACGGGCCGGCGATCTGGGCGATCAGATCGGACTGCCGGTCGGCGGCGGACCGGAAGGCCCGCAGGTGGCGCGGTTCCACCCCGTATTCGGCGAGCGCCCGGGCGCACTGGGCGATGACCACCGAATGCTCGTCGAAGAACCCGCCCGGCCCGGGCTTGATCACCCCGGCCTTCACCAGACCCGACAGCAGCGACTCGTCCACTCCGGACCGGGCCAGCAGATCCTCCCGGCTGAGCCGGACCTGGGTGGGCGCCACCCCGGCGGCGTTGGCGCCGGACGCACCGTCGGCCGACACCAGCCGCGGCACCGGATAGACCGAGGGCAGCTCCGGCAGCTCACCGTCGGGCATGGCGTCGAGTTGCGCCTTGATCACCTTCAGCGGCAGGTACTGGTCGCGCTGGGCAGTCAGGATGAACCGCAGCCGGGCACAGTCGTAGGCGGTGAACCGCCGATATCCCGACGCCGTGCGCATGGGCGTGACCAGTCCCTCGGACTCCAGGAACCTGATCTTGGAGATGGTCACGTCCGGGAACTCCGGTCGCAGCAGATCCAGGACCGCTCCGATCGACATCCCGGTCAGCGCTGGGGTGTCGGGTGCACTCATCTAACTGCCCGGACCACTTTCTTCGCTCTTGGGGCCGGTGAGGAACACCAGCCGGAACTTACCGATCTGGACTTCGTCTCCATTGGCGAGGACCGCCGAGTCGACCGGCTCCCGGTTGACGTAGGTGCCGTTGAGGCTGCCGACGTCGACGACCTGGAACTCGCCGCCCTCCAGCCGGAATTCGGCGTGACGACGGCTGACCGTGACGTCGTCGAGGAAGATGTCGCTGTCCGGGTGCCGGCCGGCCGAGGTGGTCGGCTGGTCGAGAAGGAATCGCGAACCCGCGTTGGGTCCGCGTTTGACGACGAGCAGCGCCGAACCCGGTGGCAGGCCCTCGACACCCGATACCGCACCCTCGGTGCCGGCCTGGGCCGGGGCGTCCAGCTCACTGAGAAAGTCCGCGCGGAACACCGATGTGGTCTCCACCGTGACTTCGTCGGACGTCTGGTCCGGCCCCGAACTACTGTCCTTATCCGTCACCCGCTGCTCCTCACTGGCTGCTGTGGCGATACCTGGCAGGCTCCCAGCCGCCTTCCATCTTCCGTCGACCGTACCGCGCAGCGGACGCCGTTGTGTCCACCACTGCCGGATCGGCCGTGGCGCGGCCGTCCGGCGGCGGTCAGTCGAGCCGAACGGCAAGACCCTAGCAATATCTCACTCGTCGATGACCGCACGGTAGCCATCTGCGGTGAGCAGATTCTGCAGTGCCGCGCCGAGCTCGTCCGGGTCGGCCTGCACGTCGATGAGCCAACCCTCCCCGTACGGGTCGGAGTTCACCAGGTCCGGGCTCGCCTCCAGATTGTCGTTCACGGCAACGACTTTGGCGGTGACCGGGGCGAACAGGTCCGACACCGACTTGGTGGACTCCACCTCCCCGAACGACTCGCCCGCGGTGATTTCGGCGCCGACGTCGGGCAGTTGCACGAACACCACGTCGCCCAGCGCGTTCTGGGCGTAATCGGTGATGCCGACCCGGGCGGTGCCGTCGCCGGTGCGCCGCACCCACTCGTGCTCGGAGGTGTAGTACAGGTCGGACGGAATGTCGCTCACGTGACTCCTCAGGCTTGACCCTTGGTGCTCATTTGACAGGCTGAGCGTATTGGCGTGGTTTCGGTTGCCGCAAGGCGGTCACGTCGACCCGCTCGGCCTGTTCGATCCGCATCCTGCCGCCCACCCGTTCCACCGCGTCCATCGCACCGCCCGGGATGGTCATCGCCGCGGCCAGGGTCGGCGGATCGCCGATCGCCGACACCGCGTACGGCGGCGTGAGGGTGGCGTCGTCGACGATCAGCGTGCCGGGCGCCCCGGCGACCCAGCTGTCCACCCCGATGCGGGCGGCGGGCCCGTCCGGTCCGCCGCCCCGGATCTCGATGGCCTCCGCGCCGGCGTTGCGCAGTTCGTTGATCACGTCGACCATGGTCTCGGGCGACACGCCGGGCGCGGTGTCGTCGATGGTGAGGATCACGCCCGGCCCGGTGGCGGCGACCGTGCCGATCATGATCGACAGCGCAGCCAGCCGCTCCTGGGCGTTCTCGATGGCGGCCTCGTCGCTGCTGCCGGACGCCTCCAGCGCGGCCAACGTGCGCTGCAGATCGGCGATCTCGGTGTTGAGCGCGGCCTCACGTTGCTGCAGCGAGTCCAGCAACACCAGCAGATCGGCCGGCCGGGCGGTCTGCAGCGCGTCGTCGGATTCGTTCTGCCGCACCTGGGTGACGATGGCCACGCCGAGCAGCAGGCACAGCAGCACCGCGAGCGCACCGAACAGCAGCCGCTGACCGCGGCGGCCGGCGGGGAACGGTCCGGCGCCGGACGGCATCTCGTGCCGCCCGTGCCGGGGTCCGGACCCGGCGGCCGGGGCCGCGGTCGCCTTGCGGTCCTCGTCTCGGGGGCCGGTGGCCGGGCCGCCCGCCATCACGCACCGAACAATCTGCGCCGCAGGGCGGCTGCGTTGCCGAAGATGCGGATGCCGAGGACGACGATGATCGCGGTGGACAGCTGCGTGCCGACGCCGAGTTGATCGCCGAGATACACGATCAGCGCGGCGACCAGGACGTTGAACACGAACGACACCACGAACACCTTGGAGTCGAAGATGCCCTCCAGATAGGCGCGCAGGCCGCCGAATACCGCATCCAGCGCGGCGACCACCGCGATGGGCAGATAGGGCTGCACCAACACGGGCACGTCGGGTTGAAACACCAGGCCCAGCACGATGCCGACGACGAGTGCGGCGATTCCGATCATGGGTGTCCGATCATCTCCAGTTCATTGGTGGGGGTCGTGTCGTCCAGTGCGGTCATCCGTCCGAGCGGTGGGTCACCGCCCCAGCTCGGTGGCGAAGTTCACCTCCCGCGCCGTGGCGGCCGGCACCGTCAGGTCGTCCTCGACGCTGACGTTGACCCCGACCCCGTAGGCGGATTCCAGCAGCCGCAACCGCTGCAGTGCGGTGCTGCGGTCGAACTGGTCCTGCATGCCGCGGGGCGGTCCGACGGCGCGGATGACGTACGGGCTGCTGATCGGCCGGTTGTCGACCAGGATGCCGCCGCCGGCCTGCCGGATCGTCACGTTCGGACCGATCCGCACCTCGTCGATCGCGATCGCCTCGGCGCCGCTGATCCACAGCGAGTTGACCACCAGCTGCAGATCGCGGTCCAGGATCACCTGCCGGCTGCCGGGCACCCGTTCCTTCGACAGGTCGCTCAGGTCCCGGGTGGCGCCCGGATCGGTGACGGTCACGGTCAGCCCGGGGCCGCGCACCGGGGTCGCGGCCGCCGCGAAGTCGGCCACGTCGAGTTCGTCGAGGAGTTCGCGGCCACGGGTGTCGCCCTCCAGCCGGGTCCGCCGCTTCCCGTCGACCTCGGCGGCCAGCGCATCCCGGCGGGCGGCGACCTCGTCGGCGGTGGCCTCGGCCGCTCGCACCGTGCCGGCCAGCACCTGTTGATCCTCGCGCGCCGTGGGAGCCATCGACTTCGCCTGCGCGGCGGCCGCGGCGAACACGATCGCGATGGCCAGGGCCGCCAGCACCTGCCACACCGATTCCGCCGGCCGGCCCCGCCGCGGCCGCTCGCCGGTGGCGCGTTCATCCGCGGCGGCCGCGTAGCCGGGGTCCAGATGCTCGGACAGCAACGACCGCAGCAGCGACGGCATCGGCAGTTTCTCGGCGCGGCCGACGACGTGGGTGGGCAGGCCGGCCTGCGGGTCGTACCCGGCGAAGTTGCCGACCAGCGGCGGCTTGTCGTCCGGATCGGCGCCGGCGCTCATCGCCGCACCCTCGGCAGCCTGCGCACCACCAGCCCCACCTGGATGAGGTAGAGCACGCCGGACCACAGGTACATCACCAACGCCCAGATCAGGAAGCCCCACCCGCAGTACAGGGCGATACGGCTCCACAGCGCATCCCAGTGCCCCAACAGAATCAGCGGGAACGCCGACATCAGCCCGAAGGTGGCGGCCTTGCCGATGTAGGTGACCGGCAGCGCGGTCAGCCCCCGGCTGCGTAACGCCGGCAGCGTGGTGGCCAGCACGGCGTCCCGGCCGACCAGCACGGCCACGATCCACCACGGCAGGAGGCCGGCGATGCCGAACGCGATCGGCACCGTCACCATGTAGATCCGGTCGACCAGCGGGTCGAGCAGCTCGCCGAGGCGGGATGACTGGTTGTCGACCAGCCGGGCGATCTTGCCGTCGGCCCAGTCCGACACGCCGCTGACCATCAGTACCACGACCGCCCAGCCGTACGCGGCCCCCGACGCCGGCGCGACCAGCAGCAGGTACAGGAAGACCGGGACGAGGGCCAACCGTGCGACGGACAACATGTTGGGCACGGTCAGCACCCGGTTGTGCTCCCCCACAACGCCGGTCATGCCGGTAAACCTAGCGGAAGACCCCGGGCAGGCTCAGCGCCGACGTGGTCTCGTCCTCGAGCGGGTTGTCGTGCACCATGTACGTCCACGTCGAGGTCGGCCGCGCCAGCTTGGACAGATCCACCCCCGGCTCGTCCTCGATCGACTCGGCGGTCTCGAAGGTCTGCTGGGCGGCCTCGATCGCGTCGGCGGCGAGCGAGGCGAACGCGTCGACGGCCATCCGGTGGAACTCGTCGAGCGGGTTCTGCCGGCCCAGCGCCCGCAGGTGGATGCTCTCCCGGATGTCGGCCAGGAAGGCCAGGTGATCGGCCCAGCCCCGGTCCAGGTGGTAGAGCATGATCAGCCGGCAGATCTTCTCCAGCTTCTCCTCGGCCCCCGGGCCGAGTTCCTCGGTGAGTTCGGCGTAGCGCTCGGGGGACCGTTCGGCGAGCTCCTCGCGCGCGGTCGGGGTGCGCAGCAGGGTGTTGCGCCGCTCCACGATGATCGCGCGCTGCTGGGCGATCAGCTGGTTGTAGCGCCAGGTGTTGGCGTGCACGTCCAGCAGCCGGCCCTCGGCGATCCGCTGGGCGTGGTCCAGCAGGCTGGTGGCCTTGGGGTGGACGATCCGGCCGTCCTCGTCGGTGTCCAGCGGCAGCTTGTTGTCCTCGAGGTGGGACGCCACCACCGGGTCGTCCCAGCTGGCGAAGAACACCGACGAGCCGGGGTCCCCCTGCCGCCCGGCCCGGCCGCGCAGCTGGTTGTCCAGCCGCGCGGTGTGGTGGCGGCCGGTGCCGACCACGTGCAGCCCGCCGAGTTCGGCGACCTCCTTCTTGGCGGCGGAATCGTCGCCGGCGTCGGATCCGCCGAGCCGGATGTCGGTGCCGCGCCCGGCCATCTGGGTGGACACCGTGACCGCGCCGAGCTTGCCGGCCTCGGCGATCACCGCGGCCTCCTCGGCGTCGTTCTTGGCGTTGAGCACGACGGCGGGCACCCCGGCCTTGACGAGCTTCTTGTGCAGCTCCTCGGATTCGGCGACGTCATGGGTGCCGACCAGCACCGGCTGACCGGTGGCGTGCACCTTCGCGACATGCTCGACGATCGCGGCGTTCTTGGCCTCGGTGTTGATGTAGACCCGGTCTTCCTCGTCGACCCGGATGTTGGGCTTGTTCGGCGGGATCGGGGACACGCCCAGCTTGTAGAACTGGCGCAGCTGCTCACCGGCGGCGAGCGCGGTGCCGGTCATCCCGCACACCGTCGGATAGCGGTTGATCAACGCCTGCACCGTGATGGTGTCGAGCACCTCGCCGGTCTCGGTGGTCTCGATGCCCTCCTTGGCCTCCACCGCGGCCTGCAGCCCGTCCGGCCAGCGCTGCAGCTGGGCTATCCGGCCGCGCGAGGAGTTGATCAGATGCACCGCGCCGTCCCGGACGATGTAGTGCACATCGCGTTGCAGCAGCACATGGGCGTGCAGGGCGACGTTGATCTCGGTCAGCGTGGTCGCGACGTGTTCCTCGGAGTACAGGTCGATGCCGCCGAGCGCGGCCTCCATCTTCTGGGCGCCGGCCTCGGTGAGGTGCACGTTGCGGTTGTCGGCGTCGGTGTCGTAGTCGACGCCGGGCGTGAGCTCCCCGACCAGCCGGACGATCTCCAGCCGGGGTTGTTCCCGGTGGCTGGTCCCGGCCAGCACCAGCGGCACCAGTGCCTCGTCCACCAGCACCGAGTCGGCCTCGTCGATGAGCGCCACGTCGGGGTTCGGCGACACCAGATCCGCGACGTCGGTGACCAGCTGATCGCGCAGCACGTCGAAGCCGATCTCGTTGACCGACGCGTAGGTGATGTCGCACTGGTAGGCGGCGCGGCGTTCATCGGCGGTGGAGTCGGCGGTGATCCACCCGACGGTCAGGCCCATCGCCTCCAGCAGCGAACCCATCCACTCGGCGTCGCGGCGCGCCAGGTAGTCGTTGATGGTGATGACGTGCACGCTGCGACCGGCGATCGCGTAGCCGGCGGCGGCGATCGCTCCGGCCAGCGTCTTGCCCTCACCGGTGGCCATCTCGACCACGTCGCCGGCCAGCATCCGCAGCGCGGCCAGCAGCTGGACGTCGAACGGCCGCATCTTGCTGGTCCGTTCGGCGGCCACCCGGGCGATCGCCAGGAACTGCGGGATGTCGGCCGCGTTGGCCAGATCCTCCAGCTCCAGGAGTTCGACGGCCTTCTTCAGCTGGTCGGCGTCCAGCGCGGCGGCCTTCTCGTCGAACTTCTCGGAGGCTCGCACCTGGCCCATGGACCGGTTGAGTTCCCGGTCGGTGCTGGCGCCGAGCAGCTTCCAGAACCGGTTACTGACACGACCTGGGGTACGGGTCTTGGTTTTCGCCACATCAATACGGTACGCGGAGACCCGTCCCGGTCCGGCGAATGCGGGCGTCCCGCCTCGACACGCCCTCGACACGCGGGGTTCGCCTGTGCTGCTGCGCCGCCCGGTCGCCGGCCGGTGGATGCGGTATTTTCGCAGCCGCGACGTCGGGCGACGTCGCCCGACCGAGTGCCCGGGAGTGCTGTGGAACTGGAACCGTTCAGCCCGTCCATCGACTGGGCCGGCGAGTGGTGGGAATCGCTGAAGTTCATCGCCCTGACGTGGACGATCAGCGCGGCCGGGGTGTTGCTGATCTGTGTGCTGCTGGGCCTGTTCACGGTGTGGGGGCGGCAGTTCTGGCGGATCACCGGCGGCTACTTCGTCGGGCGGGACAGCCTGCCGGTGTGGGGCCTGTTCGCGGTGCTGCTGCTGTCGGTGGTGGCGTCGGTGCGGCTCAACGTGCTGCTCAGCTACTACAGCAACGACCTGTACTCGGCGCTGCAGTCGGCCTTCCAGGGCGCCGCGAGCGGCGACGAGGCGGTCCGAGACTCCGGGGTGAGCGGTTTCTGGTTCGCGATCTGGGTCTTCGTGGTGCTCGCCACCGTGCACGTGGCGCGCACGATGCTGGACATCTACCTGATGCAGCGGTTCATCATCCGGTGGCGGGTGTGGCTGACCGACCGCCTCACCACCGACTGGCTGGACAACCACGCCTACTACCGCGCCCGGTTCATCGACCGCACCATCGACAACCCGGACCAGCGGATCCAGACCGACATCGACATCTTCACCACCGGCTACGGCACCACCCCGAACGTCCCGTCCTACGGCACTGGGACGGTGCTGTTGTTCGGGGCGGTGGAGTCGGTGGTGTCGGTGGTGTCCTTCGCGGCGATCCTGTGGAACCTGTCCGGTCCGCTCTCCGTGCCGCTGATCGATCTGACCATCCCCCGGGCCCTGTTCTGGATCGCGATCGCCTTCGTCATCTTCGCCACCGTGGTGGCGTTCTGGATCGGCCGGCCGCTGATCCGGTTGAGTTTCCGCAACGAGGCGTTCAACGCCGCGTTCCGGTACGCCCTGGTGCGGCTGCGCGACGCCGCCGAGGCGGTCGGGTTCTACCGCGGCGAACGCGCCGAGAAGGTGGAACTGGACCGGCGGTTCAACGCCACGATCCTCAACTACCGCCGCTGGGTGGCCCGCACCATCGGTTTCACCGGGTGGAACCTGACCATGAGCCAGGCGATCAACCCGCTGCCGATCGTGGTGCAGGCGCCGCGGCTGTTCAACGGTGAGATCGCGCTCGGCGCGGTCATGCAGTCGGCCTCGGCGTTCGGGGAGATCCAGAACGGGCTGTCGTTCTTCCGCAACGCCTACGACAACTTCGCCAGCTACCGCGCGGCGATCATCCGGTTGCACGGTCTGGTCGAGGCCAACGAGGCCGCCCGCGCGATGGGCGCGTTGGAGACCGCTGCCAGCACCGACGGGTCGGTGGAGTTGTCCGATGTCGAGGTCCGCACGCCGACCGGCCGCCAACTCATCGAACCGTTGAATCTGCGGCTGGAGCGCGGCGAATCCCTGGTCATCACCGGCCGGTCCGGGGCCGGGAAGACGACGTTGCTGCGCAGCCTGGCGCAGCTGTGGCCGTATGCGACCGGGACGCTGCGCCGCCCCGCCGACCGCGACACCATGTTCCTGTCCCAGCTGCCCTATGTGCCGTTGGGCGATCTGCGCACGGTGGTGTCGTATCCGGCGGAGTCCGGACAGATTCCCGATGCCGAGCTGCAACGCGCCCTGCACGACGTGTCGCTGGGGCATCTGGTGCACCGGCTCGACGAGCTGCAGGACTGGGCCAAGGTGCTCTCGCCCGGCGAACAGCAGCGGGTGGCGTTCGCGCGGGTGCTGCTGAACCGTCCGCAGGTGGTGTTCCTGGACGAGGCCACCTCGGCGCTGGACGAGGGTCTGGAGTTCCAGATGTACGAGCTGCTGCGCGACCGGCTGCCGGACACCATCCTGGTCAGTGTCAGCCATCGGCCCACCGTCGAGCAGCATCACCACCGGCACCTGGAGTTGCTCGGCGACGGTCAGTGGCGTCTCGGCGAGGTGGCCTCACCAACCCCGTGAGTCCGGCCCCGTGAGTCCGGCCCCGTGAGTCCGGCCCCGTGAGCGGGCCGGCCGGTTTCGGCGGGCGGGGCGGTCAGCGGCGGCGGGCGGCGTGGGCGCCCGCGCGCCGGCCGAAGAACGACCCCTCGCCGAGCTGGGTACCGGTGGAGTAGCCCTTGCAGTCCTGGGCGATGTTCGACGCGCACGCGCCCGCGGCGTACAGCCCGTCGATCACGCTGTCGTCCGCGCGCCGAACCTGCCCGTCGATCGTGGTGGACAGCCCGCCCATGGTGAACCCGGCGTACATCGCCTTGCCGAGTGAGAGGTCGAACGCTCCCCACGGGCCCTTGTCCTGCGGGGCAAGGTATTTCGGCGATTTGTGGAAGTCGGGGTCCTCACCCTTGGCGGCGAACTCGTTGTACCGGTTCAGCGTCGCCACCAGGTTGCCCTCCGGGATACCGAGTGCGGCCTCCATCTCCTCGACGGTCTCCCAGCCGTCGATCAGCGGGGTGAGCGGATAGCGCGGCGGCTCCATGTGAGCCTCGTCGACGATCAGGTACGCCACCCGGTCCGGCTGGTCCATCACGAAGCCCGAGGTGCGGGCGTGGTAGGAGTCCTCGGCGACGAACCGCCGGCCCAGCTTGTTGACGACGATCCCGGTCAGCAGGGTGGCCGGCGGGTAGATCGCCGCGGTGATGAACGACTGGTCCATGTGTTTGGTGGCGCCGCCGACGGATTGGCCCAACCGGATGCCGAGCCCGTCGTCGTAGGTGTTGCCCAGGACGAACGGCTTCTCGGCCAGCTCGGGGGTGTAGGTGGCGACCATCTCGGGGTTCATGACGAAGCCGCCGGCCGCGATGATCACCGCGCCGGCCCTGATGTGGCCGGTGTCGGAGAACCGTTTCCAGGCCACCCCCACCACCCGGTCGCCGTCGACGACGAGGTTGGTGGCGCCGGTCTCGTAGCGGATCTGCACGCCGAGGTCGCCGGCCCGTTTCACCAGCAGGTCGATGACCATCTTGGCGCCCTCGGTGTCGCCGGGCACCGGCACCTTGTGCCCGCGCGGCGCCGGGACGGCCAGTTCGTTGAACGGCCACACCTCTTCGTTGCCGGTGTACATCAGCCCTTCGGTGCCCGGGTTGATGACGGCCTTCTCCGGGTAGAAGCTGCGTTCGAATTCGAAGCCGAGATTCTCCAGCCAGGTGAAGTGCTCGACACTGCCGTCACAGTAGGCGCGGATCTTGTCGTGTTCGGGTTCCCGGGACACCGCGACGAGGTACTTGTACATCTCGTCGGGGGTGTCCGGATGACCGGTGGCCTGCTGCACCGGGGTGCCCCCGCCGAGGTAGAAGTGGCCGCCCGCCATCGCGGTGGTGCCGCCGGCCACCGCGGCGCGTTCGAGCACCAGGACCCTGGCCCCGGCTTCGGCCGCACTGACCGCGGCGCAGCCGCCGGCGATGCCGAAACCGACGACCACGACATCGAACTCGTCCGACCACTCCGTCACGTCCGCGGCGTTGACGGTGTGCGGAATCTCAGTGCTCACAGCGGCTCCTGTTCGACGCGCGTCCAACGAACTGGACAACTGTCCGAAAATGTCGCCATGAGGATATCCCCGCCGCCCGACGATGGCTAGAACGTGTTCTAATTCATCTCGGCCGGGGTCCGGCTCAGGCCGCCGCGGCCGTAGGTTCGGCTCAGGCCGCCGCGGCAGTAGGTTCGGCTCAGGCCGCCGCGGCAGTAGGTTCGGCTCAGGCCGCCGCGGCCGGGGTCCCGGCGGTCGCCTTGATGATCTCGTCGTTGATCTGCGCGGTGGTCGACTGCCAGGACACCGCGGCCGGGAACTGACCCCAGGTGCTGTTGAACATGCCGATGATCACCGCCTGACCGGCCTCGTTGACGGTGTAGACCGGGCCGCCCGAGTCGCCCTTCTGGCTGACGACGCCGTCGCCCATGGTGAACCAGCCGTTGTTGACCGCCGCGATCCTGCCGCAGCTCTCCCCGGTGACGACGCCGAAGTGGCAGACCGGCTGACCGGGCTGGGGCACCACGGTCGGATCCTCGACCAGCACCCGCCCGGTGGGCAGCACGTTGTTCATCACGACGTCACCGGCGAGCTGAATGGTCTGCCAGTCGGCGATCTGGTGATCGGTGGCGACGGTGGAGCCGTTCGGGGTGTTGTCGCGGAACATCAGTTGGGTGCCGATGAACCGGCCGGCGCGGTCGGTCACCGTGCCGCTGCCGCGGCAGTGCCCCGCGGTGTAGGCGATCCGGCGCACCGCGTCGATGAAGCCCAGGGTGCAGGAGTTGGTGTCCTGGTGGATCTCCATGCCGGGATGCACCACCACACCCGGGCTGCTGTGGGCGGGCGCCGAGGCGAGGGTGAGCGCGGCCAGCGGTGCGAGGACCATCCCGAGAAGACGCATCCGACGTGACCGCACCGTGGCCTCCTAATCCGCGCCGGGCGTCACGTGACACGCGCCCCGGGAACACCAGTGAGTGGACGACCGGTATTTCGGACCCCTTGACCGTTTCGTTACTCCCACTACCCCGGTGGGTGGGCGGACAAACCGCGACGCGGTCGGGCAGCCGGTCGCGGACGGGTTCAGTCGCGGGCCGGAGCGGGCGTGGGTGCGCCCGCCGGGGCGGGCTGCCATCCGGGTGGACCGAAGATGTAGCCCAACCGCTCGCGCCAGTTGCGGGCTTTCGCCACATCCCGGGCGATGGCCAGGTACTCGTGAGTCTGCAGGCGCCAGATGTTGTAGGTGTCGACCGGTTTGGTCAACCCGTAGCGAGGGCGGAACTTCTCCTCGCAGAAGGTGCCGAACAGCCGGTCCCAGATGATGAGGATGCCGCCGTAGTTCTTGTCCAGGTACTCCGGGTCCATCCCGTGGTGCACCCGGTGGTGCGACGGGGTGTTGAACACGAACTCGATCGGCGCCGGCAGCTTGCCGATCCGTTCGGTGTGGATCCAGAACTGGTAGATCAGGCTGATCGAGAAGCTGAAGAAGACCAGCCACGGCGGCACACCCAGCAGCGGCAGCGGAATCCACAGCAGCACTTCACCGCTGTTGTTCCACTTCTGCCGCAGCGCGGTCGCGAGGTTGAAGTACTCGCTGGAGTGGTGCGCCTGGTGGGTGGCCCACACCACCTGCACCCGGTGCGCCATCCGGTGATAGACGTAGAACAGCAGATCCACCCCGACCAGCGCGATCACCCACGTGTACCACCGGTCGGCGGGCAGGTGCCACGGGGCCAGATACGCGTAGATGGCCACGTATCCGAGCAGCGCCAAAAACTTCCACGCCCCCATCGTGGCGATCGACACCAGCCCCATCGAGATGCTGGCGCGTGCGTCGGGGGTGTGGAACGCGCCCGGCGGCGGACGCCGATCACCCTCCTCCCATCCCTCGCCGGCCTCGACGTGGGCGAGCCGGCGTGCCGCTGTCCACTCCAGGGCCAACAGCAGCAGGAAGAACGGAATGGCGAACAGCACCGGATCGCGCATCGGTGCGGGCAGCACATCCAGGAAAGGCACGACGACCTGATCCACGGCACAACCTCCGAGGCGAGTCTAGCCCGCCCGAACGGGCTTTGGTACCCGAACGTACCACCTGCTCAGCGGAAGCTGAGTACCTCGCTGCCCCAGGTCAGCCGGATCGGCTCGTCGACGTCGCGGACGACCCGGTCACGCCGGTCGATGAGCAGACACGGGCGTTCGGCGCGGTCGTAGGCGTGCCAGCGCGGCTCCCCGGGCGGACCGTCGGGTCGCCCGTGGACGGCGAAGTTGATCCAGCGGGTGCGGATCCGTTGGGACACCTGACGGCCGGTGCGGCGACCGCCCAGGGTGAACGTCGGATCCTTCGGTGTGTCGAGGTTACCGAACACGTACGGCAGTTCGGTCGCGTGCGCGGCGCCGAGACGTAATAGCCGAAGCGTCGGCGTCGACCAGTCGAACCGGTACAGGTAGGTGGGGGCCACCGCGGTGTGGCCTTCGGCGAACCACACCGACGGCATCCGGAACCCGATGTCGCTGGCCACCCCGACGCCGAGGCGTTTGCCCCGCTGCCGCCGGTAGGCGGCGCTGATCTGGGTTTCGGTGGGCAGCCGCAGCCCGGGTTGTTCGGCGGCGATGTCGGCGAACATCTTCTTGATGGCGTCCGGGGTGATCGGCAGCAACGGCGATTTCATCCACCTGAACAGCGACGCCTCATCCTTGTTGGTGCCGATGACCAGCGGCACCGGCAGCGTCCGTCCCGCCCGGGCCAGCGCCACCGGATAGTCCGGCACGATGTCGCCGTCGACGATCGGGGCGAACGCCAGGGTTCCCGGCCGGCGGGCCGGGACGTCGTCGAACACGTGCTTGGACACCTCGACGATCGCGGCCACCGGGACGTCGGGCAACCGGTCGACGTCGCGGGGGGACAGACCGAGGTGGCCGAGGAACTGTTCGGCCACGTCGATCGCGCGCTCGGTTCCGTAGCAGGACGTGGCCGGGGAGCTCTGGGCGATCGCACGGTGGAACAGTCCGGCCGCGGCCGGACTGCCCAGCAGCGTGGTCACGATCCCACCGCCGGCGGACTCGCCGAACAGCGTGACGCGATCCGGGTCGCCCCCGAACGCGGCGATGTTGTCACGCACCCAGGCCAGCGCGAACAGCACATCGCGCAGGCCGACGTTGGTGTCGAAGCGGCGCCGGCCGCTGCTCAGCGCGGTGAGTTCCAGGAAACCGAATGCGCCGAGCCGGTAGTTGAGGGTGACCAGCACGACGTCGCCGCGCCGGACCAGCTCCCGGCCGTGGTAGAGGGGCTGACTCGCGGCGCCGATGACGTAGGCGCCGCCGTGCACCCACACCAGCACCGGTTTGCGGTCCCCCGGTTCGGTGTCCGAGGACGCCCACACGTTGAGGTTCAGGCAGTCCTCCCCGATCGCGGCGCCGAGGTCCAGCGGGATGCGGGGGTCGGCCGGTTGCGGACAGGCCGGCCCCACCCGGATGGCGTCCATCGGTTCGCGCCAGGGTTGCGGCGGTTCTGGGGCGCGCCACCGCAACCCGCCGACCGGTGCGGCGGCGTAGCGGATTCCCCGCCACACCTTGACCACCCCGTCGTCGCGGCCGCGGACCGGGCCGTGGACGGTGTCGACCACCGGCGATCCGACGGCGCTGTGGGCGGGCGCCGGCCGGGTGGGGGCGTCATCGGGCGTCCGGTCGTCGGGCGGTGTCGTGGACGGCATCGGTTTCCAGGCTACTGCGCGCACGGTGCGCATCCCGGGTGATGCGCTGGGTGACGGCGGCCGCGCGGCGGGTGGCCGCCACCGCATCCACCATTGTGGTGTGACGTCGGATACGTTGGTGCGGTGCGGAAGTGGACCCTGTTGGGCGGTGCGATCGCCCTGGAGGTGACCGGGACGTTGTCGCTGCGGGCGTCCCATGATCACGGCGGTTGGCTGGCGGCGGTGGTGCTGGGTTATGCCGGTGCGTTCGCGTTGTTGACGTTGGTGTTGCGGCTGGGTGTGCCGGTCGGGGTGGCCTACGGCATCTGGGGCGCCGTCGGCACCGCGGGCACCGCGGTGCTGGCGACCGCGATCTTCGACGACCCGTTCACCTGGCCGATCGTCGCCGGCATCGGGCTGATCATCGCCGGGGTGCTGCTGGTCGAACTCGGTTCCCGAGCCCGGATCTCGGGTTCCGACTCCACGACCGGGGCGCCGACGGTGGGGGCGGCGTGATGTGGTGGGTGCTGGCCGGGGCCATTCTGATGGAGGTAGCGGCGACGCTGTCGCTGCGGGCGTCCGAGGGGTTTCGGCGCAAGATCTGGATCGTACCGGTGGTGGCCGGTTACACCGCGTCGTTCGCGCTGCTGTGGTGGACTCTGGCGCTGGGCATGCCGGTGGGAGTCGCCTACGGGATCTGGACGGCCTGCGGGGTTGCGTTGATCGCATTGATCGCGCGGTGGCTGTTCGCCGAGCCGCTGACCCGGACGACGTTGCTGGGTATCGCGTTGATCGTCGCCGGCGTGCTCACCATCGAGGTGTTCGGCGGCGTCCACTGAGCACCCCCGCCAGGACGGCGGCCACCAGTCCGGCCAGCGGCACCCCCAGCAGGCCGACGCGCAACGAGGTGGCGTCGGCGATCGCGCCGACGACCGGCGGTGAGGCGAGGAAACCGACCCGCATCAACCAGGTGACGGCCATCAGCCCGGTGCCTGCCCGGATGCCGGGCAGCTGATCGGCGCCGTGCATCGCGGCCGGGATGAGGGTGGCCACCCCCAGCCCGGCGGCGGCGAATCCGCCGATGGTGCCCGGCACCGTCGGAACCGCGAGCGCACCGCCCATGCCGGCGGCGATGAGCAGCGCTCCGGTGCGCACCACCGCGCGTTCGCCGAAGCGGTCCACCAACCGGTCTCCGGTCATCCGGCCGATCAGCATGCCACCGGCCAGCGCCAGATATCCGGACACCGCCACCGCGGGCGGCGCGGTCAGGTTGTCCCGCAGGTACAGGATCGCCCAGGTGCTGCCGGCATCCTCGATGACCGCCCCCGCGACCGCGATGCCCACCAGCGCGGCCAGGATCGCGTAGACCCGCAACCCGGACCGGGGACCGGGGTTGCGGACACCGTGGGCTCGGTCGTCGTGATCCTCGCCGGGCAGCAGGAACCGGTACCCGACGAGCACGACCACGCTGAACAGCACTGCGGCGACGGCCAGATGGACGCTGCGCGGGATGTTCAGCGCGACCGCGGTCCCGCCCATCAGGCCGCCGAACAGGGCTCCGACCGACCACACCGCGTGGAACGAGTTGATGATCGAGCGTCCGTAGGCGCGTTGCACCCGCAGCCCGTGCGCATTCTGCGCGACGTCGGTCACCGCGTCGGCCGCCCCGGCCACGAACAGCGCCGCACCCAGCACCGGCGCCGTACCGGCCAGCCCGGCCGCCAGCACGGCCGCCGCGAGCACCAGAGTGCCGACCACCGCGACCCGGGCCGACCGGAACCGCCGGATCAACATCGCCGCCGTCAGCCCCGCGGTCAACGCACCGGCGGAGAACGCCGCGATGGTGACCCCGTAACCGGTGTTGGACAACGCGAGGTCGGTCTTGATCTCCGGGTAGCGCGGCAGCAGGTTGGCGAACAGCGCACCGTTGGTGAGGAACAGGACGGCGACGGCGCGCCGGGCCCGTTGGTGTTGTCTGGTGCGGGATTCGACCCGGCCGGACGCCATGGCGCCGACCCTACCGGTGGTTCAACGGAGCGGCGATCGGGAATCCCGACCCCGATGTGGACCCCTTCACCGGCCGGCGCCGCCGGGCGGGCCGACCCGACCCCCGGCAGGATGACCCTATGACCGATGTGGCTGCCTCGCTGGCCGAACTCGCCCACCGGCACGGTGTGGCGACCGAGTATGTGGATTGGCGGGACCGGCCGACCCCGGTTCCGGCGGCCACGCTGGTGGCGGTGCTGGCCGCGCTCGGGGTGCCGGCGGCCACCGAGGAGCAACGCCGCGCGTCCCTGGCCGCCCACGACCGGCGGTACTGGAGTCGCTCGCTACCGCCCACGGTGCATGTGCGGTCCGACCGCAGCGGATCGTTCTGGGTGCATGTCCCGCACGGCAGTCCGGTGCGGGTGTGGATCGAACTGGCCGACGGTACCGTGCGCACCGACTTGCGTCAGTTGGAGAACAACACTCCCCCATACGATCTCGACGGAGAACCGATCGGCGAGGCCGGCTTCGAACTGCCGGCGGGGTTGCCGCTCGGCTACCACCGGCTGCACATGCGCAGCACCGACACGGCGGCCGACACGACGCTGATCGTGTCACCGGGCGCCGTGGCGCTGCCGCACCGGCTGGAATCCGGCAGGGCCTGGGGGCCGGCCACGCAGTTGTACAGCGTGATATCCGAACGCTCGTGGGGCACCGGCGATCTGACCGATCTCACGGATCTGGCGGTGTGGTCGGGCAGCCGGCACGGAGCGGACTTCCTCCTGGTCAACCCGCTGCATGCGGCGGCTCCGGTGACGCCGATGGAGCCCTCACCGTATCTCCCGACCTCCCGGCAATTCGTCAATCCGCTGTATCTGCGGCCGGAGGCGATCCCCGAATTCGCTTATGTGCGGGGTCGGGCGCGGCTCCGCAAGAAGCGGCTCACCGTCCAGGCGCATGCCTCCCGGTCCCAACTGATCGACCGCGACGCCGCCTGGCAAGCCAAACGTGCTGCGCTGCAGGCGGTCTACCGGGTACCGCGGTCGGCAGGCCGGGACATGGCGTACACCGCCTTCCGGCATCGGGCGGGCCCGCGGCTGGACGACTTCGCGGTGTGGTGCGCGCTGGCCGAACGGCACGGGCCCGACTGGCGCCGGTGGCCCGAGGAGTTGCGGCATCCGCGATCGCCGGCGGTGGCGGATTTCGCCGTCCGACACGCCGACGAGGTGGACTTCCACCGGTGGCTGCAGTGGCAGCTCGATGATCAACTCGCCGCCGCCCAGTCGGCGGCCCGGCGGATCGGCATGGAGTTGGGCATCATGCACGATCTCGCGGTCGGGGTGGACGCCGGCGGCGCCGACGCCTGGGCGTTGCAGGATGTGCTGGCGCCCGGGGTGACGGCCGGGGCGCCCTCGGATGAGTTCAACCAGCTCGGCCAGGACTGGTCGCAGCCGCCGTGGCGACCGGATCGGTTGACCGAGTGCGGGTACGAACCGTTCCGCGCGATGGTCGCGGCGGTGCTGCGCCACGCCGGCGGGGTGCGCATCGACCACATCATCGGACTGTTCCGGTTGTGGTGGATTCCGGCCGGCGCGCCGCCGACCGACGGCACGTACGTGCACTACGACCACGAGACGATGGTCGGCATCGTCGCGTTGGAGGCGGCCCGCGTCGGCGCGGTGGTGGTCGGCGAGGACCTCGGCACGGTGGAGCCGTGGGTGCGTGACCATCTCCGGGAACGGGGTCTGCTGGGCACCTCGATCCTGTGGTTCGAACTGGACCGGGATTCCGCCGATCCCGCCGCGCCTGCCGGCCCGCTGCCGGCCGAGCGTTGGCGCGAGTACTGCCTGTCGGCGGTGACGACGCACGATCTTCCGCCGACGCCGGGTTACCTCGCCGGCGCGCATGTGCGGTTGCGCGCCGAGCTCGGGCTGCTGACCCGCCCCGCGGCCGAGGAGTGGGCCGACGATCGGGCCAAACAGCAGGCCTGGCTGGCCGAACTGCGGCGGGTCGGCCTGCTCGATGCGGGGGTGGACCCGGCCGACCCGGACGCCGTGGACGACGACGCTGTGGATGACGACGCCGTGGACGACATCGTGCTGGCGCTGCACCGCTATCTGGGTCGCACCCCGTCGAAGCTGCTGGCGCTCGGGCTGGCCGACGCGGTGGGTGATCGCCGGATCCAGAACCAGCCGGGGACCTCAGATGAGTATCCGAACTGGCGGGTGCCGCTCAGCGGGCCCGACGGCCGGCGGATGCTGCTCGAGGAGGTGTTCACCGACCCGCGGGCGGCGGCACTCGCCGAGGCGATGCGCGCCGGTGCGCAATCGCGGGTGCAATCCGGAGTGCAGTCTCGGCCCGGGCCCGGCGTGACCGGTGGCGTGTAACACCGGGACCGTTGTCAGCGGTTTCCCAACCGGGACCTCTGCGATATGTTCGCACCGACCGACGAGGACGGAGATCACGTGAAGAAGCTCGCCGTGCTGACGACCGGGTTGGCCGGAGCCGGTGTCGCCGCGCTGCTCGGCTCCGCGGTGGCCGCGTCCCAGCCCGATCTGGGTTCGCTGAACGTCGTGGGTGAGCCGTACGCCAAAGCGGTGGCGATCCTCAAGAGCCAGGGCGTCAAGGCCAGCTTCGGCGGATCATTCGGTCACGGTGTGCCGCAGGCGCAGTGCCTGGTCGACAGCCAGAAGATCAGCTCCAGCGGACGGATGCTGCTGATGCTGGACTGCACCAAGGGGTCCCAGGAGAATCTGCAGGACATCGGCGGACCGACCGTGGGCAGCAACGGTGTGACCACGGTGACCGCGACCCCGGTGGTGCCGGTGCCGGGCGCTCCGGGAGCCGGTGTCGCCCCGCCCCCACCGCCGGCCTGATCACCGGGTGATCTTCGGGTCTGATCCTTCTGGGTCCGATCTTCTCGGGGCGCGGGTGTCAGCGTTCGACCAGCTCCTTGAGTGTCCGCAGCGTGCTGCTCATGTTGCGGCCGACCTGCCGGGCCGCGACGCGGTCGGCGATGAGCCCCAGAATCCCGCCCGGGGCCTCATAGGCCATCCGGAACACCACCCTGGTGCGGTGGTCGCCCGCGTCGCGTAACCGGAACCGGCCGCGCAACGTGACACCGGTGAGCCCGAGCCAGGCCAGGTCGCGGCCGGGGTCGAACTCCACCACCTCGACCACTCCGCCGATCGGCACCGATCCGATCTTCCAGTGCACGGTGTAGCGGGAACCCACCCGCACCGGGCCCTCGGACTGCACCTCCCAGCGCTCGAGACTGGTCATGAACTGCGGATAGCGGTCCGGATCGCTGACCACCCGCCACACGGCGTCGCGGTCCGCGTCGACGATGCACCGCCGTTCGACCCGCATCAGTGGACTCTTTTCTTCTTCGCGCGAGCGCTCATCGGTGCTGGTTTCTTCTTCGCGCGAGCGCTCATCGGTGCTGGTTTCTTCTTCGCGCGAGCGCTCATCAGCCGATCACCGGGAACCGTCGTTCCGCCGCCAGCCGGTCCACCCCTGCCTGCAACCGCTCGGTCACCCTGGCGTGCAGCACCTCGTCGGTGCCGTCGGCGATCTCGTCCAGGCCGAACGGCTTCTGCACCTCGATGGCGATCTTGGCGGGCAGCGGTATGTGCCCGGCCAGATCGCTGATGTTCAGACCCCACGGGAGCGCCAACGAGATCGGAACGCTCTTGAGCCGCAACAGTTTGTCCAGCATCAGCGCCTTGGCCAGCCACTGGCCGCGGTCGAGGAACAGTGCCGTCTCCTGCCCGCCGACGCTGGCCACCGGCACGATCGGCACCCCGGTGTCCCGCGCCAACCGCACGTAGCCCATCCGCCCGCCGAAGTCGACCCGGTGCCGCTGCCAGGACGGGCGGAACACCTCATAGTCCCCGCCCGGGTAGACCAGCAGCGCCGCCCCCGATTCCAGTGCCATCCGGGCGTTCTCGTGATTGGCGGCCACCGTGCCGAACTTGCGCAGCCACCCCAGCGGCGGCGCGGACACGACCAGGTTGTGGGCCAACTGGTAGAACGGCCGCTCCACCCCGAAATAGGAGCAGAACGCCAGTGTGAACACGAACGTGTCCGGTGGCACGTTGCCGCCGCTGTGGTTGCCGACCAGCAGCACCGGGCCGGTGGGCGGAATCCGGTCCAGACCGCGGACGTCGGCGCGGAAGTACAGCGATGCCAGCAGCCAGGTGCCGGGCAGTTGCTCGCGGATGTAATCCGGATCCCGTTGATCCAGGTCCGCCCTGGGCACCCGGTCGGCCACCTGCTGCCGGGCCCACTGCAGCAGATCGCCCCATCGCCGTCCGGAACCGCCCGCCATGTCCTCCCTTATTGACGGCGCCGGGTGTGCCGAAACGTCCGGCTACCCGGAACCCGCGGTACCTGGTAATCGCCTAGACTTCGGAGGCGGAGTTCCTCGAAGGGAGCCTGCAATGTTGCGACCCCGTCGGTTCGCCACCGAAGTCGATCCGGGACCCGTGCAGATCCAGGCCCGTCAGGTGCATTTCGACGTGTCGGGCATCCCACTGCACTGGATCCCCGGCCACCCGGTGGCGTCGAACCTGATCAGCCTGCTCAACGTCGTGTTGCCCGACGCCGAACGGTGGTTCGTCGCGACCTTCAACGAGGCGCTGCCCTACGTCAAGGACCCGAAACTCGCCGACGACATGCGCGGCTTCATCGGGCAGGAGGCCACCCACGCTGACGTGCATGAGCAGGTCATGTACGACTTCATGGTGGAGCACGGGGTGAACCCCGAACCGATCCTCGCCCAGATCGAGTACATGTTCACCAAGGTGCTGACCCCCAGCACGTCGTCCGATCCCAAGCGGCGGTTCAACAATCTGTGTGAACGGTTGTGGCTGATCGCGGCGCTGGAGCACTACACCGCGGTGTTGGGCGATTTCGCGCTGAACTGCCGGTGGGACGACCACGGCGCCCACCCGACCATGGTCGATCTGTACCGGTGGCACGGCGCCGAGGAAGTCGAGCACCGCAATGTGGCCCACGATGTCGCGGTGTACTTCCGCGACAGCTACGTCGACCGCATCCGGGCGATGTGCATCGCGATGCCGCTGATGTGGGCGTTCTTCGAACGCGGGATGTGGTATCTGGTCAAGACCGACCCGTCGGTCGAGCTGAGCTGGTGGCAGACGCAACGGCAACGGTGCCGGGACTCCGGCCTGGGCCTGCTGCCCAAGTGGCGCACCCTGTTCTTCACCAACACGCTGGATTACTTCCGGCCGGGGTTCACCCCCGAGCAGATGGGCTCGACGGCCCAGGCGGTCGCGTATCTGGCGAGTTCCCCGGCAGCCCGTAGCGCCCGGTTGTGATGCGCATGCTGGCGAGGTTGCGCGCCACCCCACCGAGCTCGTCCGGCCGGATCCGCCACGACCTGCTGCTCGGGGTGGCCGATGCGACGATCTCGAGCCTGTGGAAGGTCTCGGAGGTGCTGCGGACCCCGCGCCTGCCCGCGGTCGATGCCGAGCCGATCACGTTGACCGTGCGGGACCGCCGGGTGGTGGCCCACGATCAGGACGTCATCGCGCTGACCCTGGTGGCGGCCGACGGCGGGCAGCTGCCACCGTGGCGTCCCGGCGCCCACATCGACGTCACTCTGCCCAGCGGGCGGGTGCGGCAGTATTCGCTGTGCGGCGATCCGGCGGTCCGCGACCGATACCGCATCGCGGTGCGACGGATCCCGGACGGCGGCGGTGGCTCCGTCGAAGTGCACGACGCCCTGCACCTCGGTGCCCGCGTGACCACGCACGGCCCGCGGAACGCGTTCCCGCTGTCGGTTCCCGGTTACGGTTCGCCGGCCCGGCGGCTGCGGTTCATCGCCGGCGGGATCGGTATCACCCCGATCCTGCCGATGCTCGCCGAGGCGCAGGCGTTCGGCGTGCCGTGGTCGATGATCTACGCCGGCCGCAGCCGCGACAGTCTGCCGTTTCTCGAGGAGCTGACCCGCTACGGCGACCGGGTGCGGGTGCGCACCGACGACGTGGCCGGTCTGCCCACCGCCGCCGAACTGCTCGGGGCATGCCCGGACGGTACCGCCGTCTACGCGTGCGGGCCGCCCGCGATGCTGACCGCGATCCGCGCCGAACTGGCCGGGCGGCGCAACGTCGAACTGCACTTCGAACGGTTCGCCGCCCCGCCGGTCGTCGACGGCCGGCCGTTCTCGGTGCGGATCGCCTCGACCGGTGCCGAGGTGCCCGTCGGCGCGGACGAGACCCTGCTGGCGGCGCTGGGCCGGGCCGGTGTGCAGGCGCCGTACTCGTGTCAGCAGGGATTCTGCGGCACCTGCCGCACCCGGGTGCTCGACGGCACCGTGGAGCACCGCGACCGGCTGCTCACCGAACCGGAACGCGCCGCCGGTCTGATGTTGACCTGCGTGTCGCGCGCCCCGGCCGGTGAGCGGCTGACCCTGGATTTGTGACCCGCCGTGACCCTCGAGATGGCCGACCGGTTGGCCCTGACGGACCTGGTCCACCTCTACGCCGCGGCGGTCGATGACCGGAGATTCGACGATGTGGTCGAATTGTTCACGTCCACAGCCGAATTCCGGTTACCGGATCCGCCTCGCGCGTTGGAGCCGGTGCGGCGGTGGCACGGGCACGACGGGGTCCGCTCGGCGCTGGCGGGGTTGGCGGGGGTGGCCCGCACCGAGCATGCGATCGTCGGTGAGGTGTACGCGCCCGGCGCCGATGCGGATCATGCGCTGGGACGGATCACCTGCATCGCACATCACTGGAGCGATGCCGGCGGGCAGCCCACCGACGTGGTCTGGCATCTGCGTTATGACGACGAGTACCTGCGCACCCCACGGGGCTGGCGGATCCACGGCCGGGCCCTGACCATCAATGCGATCGAGACCCGGCCGGTCCGTCGGCTGCGGGGCCATCCGTCGCTTGATCCTCGGCACAACCGGCCAGCTCCGGCAGCTCCATCAACCGGTCGAGCAGCGGACGCTGGCCCTTCACCAGCTTCTCCCGCGCCACCGCCACCGGGAACCAACCGACCCGGTCGATCTCGGGGAACTCTCTGATCTGCCCGGACCCCTTCGGCCATTCCATCTCAAAGGTGTTGCTGACCGCGCCCTCGAGATCGACATCGCCGCGCACCGCGAACGCGGTGACGATCTTGCCGCTGGGTTGCCGCACCGGGTCGAACCGCACGGCCGGCCCGGACGGCGGCTGTTTGCCGACCTCCTCGATGAACTCGCGACGCGCCACCGCCCAGGGATCCTCGTCGGGCTCGTACTCCCCCTTGGGAATCGACCACACCCCGGCATCCTTCGACGCCCAGTACGGGCCGCCCGGATGACAGATCAGCACCTCCACCACACCGTCGACGATGCGGTACACCAGGAGCCCGGCGCTGCGTTTCGGCACGGTGCCATTTCAGCACGTGATGTGCACACCGGTGACATGCCGGGCCGGGTGGTCAGTACGTGCGGTCCCCTTCGCTGCTGTCGAAGAAGGCCCAGTGGCCGTCGTCGGCCTTGACCTCCATCCGCCAGCCCAGCTCCGGTTCGGCTTTCTGGTCGACGAACCAGGCGTGCGCGTCGTCGGCGCTCTCGATGTCCTTGGTGTCGACGACATCGCCCTGCGGATTCAGAACGCGATAGGTAGCCATGGCGGCAGCATTCCCGTTCGGCGCGATCTCAACCGGGGTATCTCAGTCTCCCGGGGTGGGCTGTTTCGGGGGTGGGATGCGCTGACTCACCGCGAAGCTGGCGTCCTCCTTGGACGACAGCCCGATCGACACCACCGACCGGTCGAACAACGCGTCGGTCAGGTACGCCAGCGCCACCGCCCAGCGGTTGACGAACCGCGGGATCGCGTAGAGGTGGTATCCGCGGGCCACCGCCTTGGCCGGAAAGCCCGACAGGTGCACGTTGAGCGGGTTGGCGACCGCGTAACGCGGGCCGAGATCCACCACCAGGCCCATGTTGCGGTGCCGGTACTGCTTCATCCGGCCGTATCCGAGACTGGCCGCGACGTTGTTGGCCAGCACCTTGCCCTGCCGGGTGGCGTGCTGGGCCGTCGGCGGGGTGATCCGCTCGGGGTCGGGCTGGGCCAGATCCGGCACCGCGGCGGCGTCGCCCGCGGCGAACACGTCGGGACGGTCCGGGACCCGCAGTTCGGCGTCGACCTCCAGGCGCCCTTTCGTGGTGGGCAGCCCCAATGTCTCGATGAGCGGTGCGGCGGTCACACCGGTCAGCCAGGCCACGGTGCGGGTGCCCACCCGCGAACCATCGCTGAGCACAACGTGATCGGCGTGCACCTCGCTCAACGTCAGGCCGAGCCGCACGTCGATCCCGCGATGCCGGAGCACCTGCATGGCGGCGGTGCCGAGTTTCTCCCCCACCTCGGGCATCACCTGTTCGGCCAGATCCAGCAGGACGAACCGCACCTCGGCGGGGTCGAAGCCCATCTGTTCGGCGGCCGTGTCGGCCAGTGCGCGAAGTTGCGCGACGAGTTCGGTCCCGGAGTAGGACGCGCCGACCACCACGACGGTGCGTCGCGCGGCGATCTCGTCCGGATCGTCGTCGATGCACGACAGCTGCAGTTGTTGCAGGAAGTGGTCCCGCAGATACAGCGCCTCGGCGGTGGATTTCAGCCCGCGGGCGTGTTCGGCGAGACCGGGGATGTCGAACAGGCGGGTGACCGATCCGGGGGTGAGCACCAGCCGGTCCCAGGCCACGGTGTGGGTGCGGTCCTCCGGATCGGTGAACGACACCGTCCGGGCGTCGAAGTCGACCGAGTCGACCCATCCCCGGGCGGTGCGCACCCCGCGCAGCGTGTTGGCCAGCGGAACGGTGACGAAGCGGGCGTCGACGACGCCGCCGGCGACGTCCGGCAGCAGCGGTGTGTAGAGCATGTAGTCGACCGGGGAGATCATGGTGATGTCGACCGGCGCCTGCTGTCTGCGCAGCTTGTCACTGAGGTGCCGGGCACACTCGAAACCGGCGAATCCACTGCCGACGATCACCACGGAGGTCATCGTCCCCACTGTACGGACCCGTACTGTGCGAGCGGGGCGGCATTGGCATGCTTGACGGATCGGGGTTCCCAGGAGAGACGGGCGTGACGAGATGACGGGACCGCTGCGGCGGTTGCGGCCGCCGCATCCCCTCGATGTGCTGTCCGCGGTGTGGTCGACGGCCGCGGCGACACCGGTGGCCTGGCTGGTGAAGGGCCGCCGGTTGACGGTCAACATCGACGGCGCCGACGTCAGCCTGACGATCACCGACTTCGACCCGAGGATGGATATCCTGCGCCTGTCCGTCGGCCGGCTCGGCCGGGTCGAACTGGGGGCCTGCGACATCGAGTGGGCCGACAACCGCATCGACCGGCTGACCGCGGTGCTGCACGACGTGCATCTGAAACCGTCCGTACGTCCCGAACTGGTCGCCGGGCCGGTGCATCTCACCGCGGACATCCCGGCGGATGTGGTGCCGGTGTGGCTGGCGTCGAAGGCGCCCCGGCTGTCCGGCGACATCGACGACGACGGGGTCGCCCGCATCTGGTTGGCGCGGCGCCCGCACTGGGGCCGGCTGGAGATCGACGCCCGTCTGGAGCGTTCGACATCGGGAACCGCCACCGACCATCCGGCCGACCACTCGGCACTGTGGCTGCACCCGCGCGCGGTGGTGCGGGGCCGGCGACGGCTGCGGTTCCCCGCATGGACGCCCGGCTATCGGTTCCCGCTGCCGGAGCTTCCGCACGGTCTCCGCGTCACCGGCATCGAGTTCGCCCCGGGCCGGCTGCACCTGTCGGGCGACGTCGGGCAGTGGCGGCTGCCGGTGACGTCGATCCCGCCGTTGTGACCCGCCCGACCGCTGGACAGCGACGGGATTCTGCCAATCGTCAACCAATTCCTGCCATCGGAATTAAACCGCTGACCTGCTGGTTCTCATGGGTGACCGGATCATTCCGGTGCGGCCGATACGACGGGTGAATCGGATTTGTTCACCCGGACATCGGCGGACGAACGAGAAGAAAGTGGGCGCTTCAGATGAAGAAAACAGGCTTTGCCGCATTGGTCGCCAGCGGGTTGGCCGCCGGGTTGATCGGCCTGGCCGCCCCAGTGCAGGCCGCACCGAATCAGTCGGGTAACGCACAGGACGTCATCACGGATCTGCAGTCCCAGGGCTACAACGTGATCGTGAACCGATTCGGTTCCGGACCGCTGTCGGAAGCACAGGTGATCGCGGTCCGCCCGGGCACCACGTATGAACGGTTCGACTACGGGGTCGCCGGCGCGGACCACCCGGTGAAGACCGTTGTCAACCGGACGGTGTATGTCGACGTCAAGTGACCGCCCGATCATGTCGGGCGATCCCGGGCTGATCGACCGTGAAGGGGCATCCGATGACGGGTGCCCCTTTCGCGTATCCGGGGCCGAACCGCCCGGTCGCGAAAAGGCCTCGGCGAGGTCGGATCAGAGGCCGGACACCGGGTGGGTCAGATTCCCGTCCAGGCCTCGTCGATCATGTCGGCGACCGGGATGATCTTGGCCTGTCGGGCCTGTGGGCTGTCGATTTCGCCCGCGACATGGGCGGCGATGAACCGTTTGATTTCGGCGTCGACTCCGCCCAGGATGCGCACCAGTTCGGCGCGCAGGGTCTTGGACGTCACGTGGATGCTGATGTCGGACGGCCGGGGTTTCTCCACGTCCAGGATCAGCAGCAGCGGTTCGGCCGCCAGGGCGGTGGCGCGCAACGCGATCTCGCCGTGCACCATGAACTTGGGTTTGTCGATCCGCAGGTCGACGACCATGTCGATCTCCAGCGGGATCCGGATCGCGAACGTGATGGTGTCCCCGACCTGGCGCCCGACCTGCGGGGTCTGGATGCGGACCTTGGCGCTGACCTTGGCGATCCTGCCGGGTCCCTGTGCGATCGGACCCAGCTCGAAAGCCTCGCCGGCGATCTCCGCGATGGCGTCGCCGACACGTTTCTCGGTGACCGCGACCTCGAAGAATCTGCGCCCGAACTCCTCGTAGGTCATGTACTGGTGGCCGTTCATCGTCTATACGTTCTCACGACGTCTCTGCGTTCTCACGACCGCCGGGCAGACGTCGTCAGCCCGCGGCGGTGGTGTCTGCGCGGAAACGGAATGAGTCCGCCGCCGGGGCCTACTCACCGTCGGCGCTGCGCGCCTCGGCGCCGGTCTCCTCGGCGTCGATCGGGTCGTCCGAGGAGGTCTGTCCGACGTAGCTGCCGTCGTCGTCATCTGATTTTCCGGCGCGCGAGGACGCCACCGCCGGATCCCCGGCCACATCTGATTCGCTGCGGTCATCGCTGGGCGTGCTCACACGCCGGGATTACCCGCGGCCCCGGCTCCTCAACCCTGTGGCTGTTCGGTGAAGTAGCGGATCCGGTTGATGGTCAGCGGCCGCGGGTCGGCGTGTGCGATCACGATGTCCCGCCGGCCAGCCCGCTCGATCCGGGCGACCACCGCACCACCGGCGCAGATCACCTTGCTCGCCCGGGTGCCGGCCAGCCGGGTCAGCAACGCGGTCGCGGTCATGGGTTCGTCATCGCCCAGGGTGATGCGGGCGCCGCGGGCCAGGCGGCGACGCACCGCGACCTCGTCCCCGGTCGCCGCGTCGGCCAGGAAGCCGCCGAACCCCTTCCGGCCGTGTGAACCCAGCGTGCGAAGTCCCGCGAGGAAGCCGGCCGCCCCCGACAACCCCTGATTGACGAGCAGAGCCCGGGACAGTCCAAGCCCGGCCGGCACCGCCCGCGGCCCGCTGCGCAGGAACGAGCCGATCATCGTCGGCAGTTCCCAGAACGCCTGCAGCGCCGCGATCCTGAGTTCGGTGCCGTCGGCGGCCAGGTCGTAGCGCAGGAAAGCGGGGATGTCCAGGGGCAGGCCGGCCGCCATGGTGACCTCCAGTCGCAGGTCCCGTAACACCGTGGTGCCGACCACGAGGTCCGTTTCGGGGTGGAGGCGCAGCCGACGGGGCCCGATGAAGGTGTCGTAGAACCTCTCGATCCGGTCGCGCCCGATGTGCGGACGCGAGCCGACCGGGTCCTCGATCCGGGCGTCGGGGGTGAACAGGTCCACCCAGCCATGCCGGTCGCGGGCCTCGATGGTGTGCGGTGAGCGCTCCACCACGGCGATCATTTCGGTGCGTGTGAATGTCATCCGACCGCCATCATCCCGGGTTTCCCGCCACGACGCGCACAATGGACGTAAACCCGTGTGTTCGGGTTCCCGGCAGCGCCACAAGGAGGACGCGATGGCCAACAACGGACCGTTCGGATTCGACCCCGACGACTTCGACCGGGTCGCCCGGGAGGCGCTCGACGGGATCAGCAGGTTGTTCACCACCGCCGGTGAGCGGGCCGGTTGGGCGAACCTCTTCGACGACATCGCCCGCCGCGGCCGGGGCCGGACCGAACCGGAGACCACGGGCGAGACCGGCGACGGCGTCTGGGTGATCTACACCGTCGACGCGGACGGCGGCGCCCACATCGAGCAGGTGTTTCCCACCGAACTCGACGCGCTGCGGGCGCACAGGGACAACACCGATCCGGCACGCAAGGTGCGGTTTCTGCCCTACGGCATCGCCGCCAGCGTGCTGGACGCCCCCAGTCCCCGTGAGCAGAGCGGCTCGCCCGACGAGCCGGGTGACACCGCCGACGATCGGTGAGCCGGCGCGCGAAACCGTTCTGAGTCCGCCGCTCACCCGTTAGGCTTTGCCGCAGGGTCGGCCAGATGTTGTGAGGGTGACAGATGATTCGGGAATTGCTGGTTGCGGCGGCGGTCGGTGCGGCGGCGGTGATGACCGCGCCGCTCGCGGCGGTGGCGCTGGCACCTGCGGCCGGAGCGGACAACGACAACATTTACTTCGATGAGCCGGGCCGCTATCCCAACGATGTCCCGGGCATGAACTACGAGGCCAGACTCGCCGCCCCGTGTTACAGCTGGGAGCGCCATGTGTTCGGCCGCGGGCCCGGTGGCGAACCGCTGCAGTGCAAGTGGATTCCGAACCAGTGGCCGCCGGTGTACACGGGGTTCTGGCAGGCCTCCTACCCGCTGCACGGCGTGCAGGAGATCGGTGCGCCGTGCCCGGGTCCGCAGGCGGCGGCGCAGTCTCCCGACGGTCGGCCGATGTTGTGCCTGGGCGCCCGCGGCTGGCAGCCCGGCTCATTCACCGGCGACGGATTCTTCCCGATGTGATGCGCTGACGGATTTCGGCCATACAGTTCGCGCGTTGATGTATGGTCAGGCCTTCTTCGGTCCGCACGACAGGAGACCCATGGATCCCACCGGCAAGGATGTCCACAACGCGACGACGTTCGATCTGTCGACGGTGTTCCGGACCGTGGCGCAGACCGCGCCCGAGCACCCGTTCCTGGTCTGGCGCGATAGGCGGCTGAGCTACGGCGAAACCGACGCCCGGATCGACGGTTTCGCGCGCTACCTGGTCAGCCGGGGTCTGGGCTGCCACACCGAACGCGCCGCGCTGGCCGGTCACGAATCCGGGCAGGACCACCTCGGCCTGTACCTGCGCAACGGCAACCAGTACCTGGAAGCGATGATCGGCAGCTACCGCGCGCGGGTCGCGCCGTTCAACGTCAACTTCCGCTACGTCGACGAGGAGCTCGTCTACCTGCTCACCGACGCCCGGGCCCGCGCGCTGGTGTACAGCGCGGAGTTCGCCCCGCAGGTGGCCGCCATCCGCGACCGGCTGCCGGACCTGGAGCTGCTGATCCAGGTCGCCGACGATTCCGGCAACGCACTGCTGCCCGGCGCCGTCGACTACGAGGAGGTGCTGCGCACCCCCGAACCGGCCGGCGGGATGCCCACACCGTCCGGTGAGGATCTCTACATCCTCTACACCGGTGGAACCACCGGGATGCCCAAGGGTGTGCTGTGGCGCCAGCACGACATCTTCATCTCGGCGATGGGCGGCCGCCCGTTCGGCAGTGACACCGCCATGACCTCCTACCAGGAACTGGCCGAGCGTGCCCGCGCCTCGGCCGGATCGATGGGCATGTTGATGATCCCGCCGTTCATGCACGGCGCCGCGCAGTGGGCCGCGTTCAACGCGGTCACCATGGCCGGCAAGATCGTGTTGCCGGACCGGGTGGACCGGCTGCATCCGGCCGACGCCCTGCGGGCCGCTGCCCGGGAGAGGGTGCTGAGCATCCCCGTGGTCGGCGACGCGGTCGCCCGGCCGCTGCTCGAGGAGATCGAAACCGGGAATCACGATCTGTCCGGCCTGGTGACGATCACCAACGGCGGCGCCCCGCTGTCGCCGACCGTGCGGGACCGCCTGTTGAAGGCGCTGCCGCACGTGCTGGTGATGGATGCGGTCGGCGCCTCGGAATCCGGCGCCCAGATGAGCAGTTACACCGGCTCCGGGGGCGCCACCGCGACCGCGACATTCCAGCCCCAGCCGGACACCGCGGTGCTCGCGCCCGACCTGAGCCGGATGCTGACACCCGGTGAGGGCGAGGGCTGGCTGGCCCGCCGTGACTTCATCCCGCTGGGCTATCTCGGTGACGCCGACAAGACCGCCCGCACCTTCCCCACCATCGACGGGGTGCGGTGGTCGGTCCCCGGGGACCGGGCCCGGTATCTGCCGGACGGGCAGATCGAGTTGTTGGGCCGGGATTCGGTGACCATCAACTCCGGCGGCGAGAAGATCTTCGCCGAGGAGGTCGAACGGGCCGTGGCCGCCCATCCCGCCGTGTACGACGTCGTGGTGGTGGGCCGGCCGTCGGAACGGTGGGGTCAGGAGGTGGTGGCGGTGGTGCAGTTCGCCGAGGGCGCATCGGCCTCCGACGAGGAGCTGGCGGCGGTGTGCCGGCAGCACATCGCCGACTACAAGGTGCCGAAGGCGTTCATCCGCACCGCGCAGATACTGCGCTCGCCGGCGGGCAAGGCCGACTACCGGTGGGCGAAACGGGTCGCGACCGGACATCTGCAGCCCAGCGGGGCATGACCACGGCGGACGCGGGGCCGGTAGTCTCGCAGCCGTGAACCTCGAAGGTGTTGGTATCTGGAGCTCGCAACTGCGCTACGGCGATCAGGCCGAGGCCGCCGAGGCCGCCGCCGAACTGGAGGAACTGGGCTTCCCGGCGCTGTGGATTCCCGATGTCGGTGGGCCGGTTCTGGATTCGGTGCAGAACCTGTTGGGCGCGACGAAGCGCACGGTGATCGCCACCGGCATCCTGAATCTGTGGATGCACGAGCCGGCGGATGTCGCGGCCGGCTATGCGCAGCTCACCGCCGACCACGGCGACCGGTTCCTGTTGGGTATCGGGGTCAGCCACGCCCCGCTGATCAACTCCCGCGAACCCGGCCGGTACCGCAGGCCGCTCGCCGCGACCAGCGCCTTCCTCGACGGCCTGGACAGTGCCGCCACCCCGGTACCGATGCAGAACCGGGTGCTGGCGGCGCTCGGTCCCAAGATGCTGACTCTGGCCGCCGAACGCAGCCGCGGCGCGCACCCCTACCTGACCACACCCGAGCACACCGCGCGGGCCCGCGAGACCCTGGGCGAGGGGCCACTGCTGCTGCCCGAACAGACCGTCATCCTCAGCGCCGACCGCGACGAGGCGCGTTCGATCGGAATCCCTTGGCTGCGCGGCTATCTGGCGATGCCGAATTACGCGAACAACATGCTGCGCAGCGGGTTCACCGACGAGGACGTCCAGACGGTGAGCGACCGGTTGTTCGACGCGCTCATCGCGTGGGGGGACGAGGAGACGGTGCTCGGCCGCGTCCGCGAACATCAGTCGGCCGGCGCCGATCATGTCTGCGTCCAGGTGCTGGGCGCCGATCAGCAGGCGTTTCCCCGCGAACAGTGGCGCCGGCTGGCGGCCGCGTTGCGGTAGTGGTCCGCATCAGCGGACCAGGCCCTGCTCGATCAGCCAGTCCCGCGCCACCAGGGCCGGGTCGGCGCCGTCGTTGTCCACCTTGGCGTTGAGCGCCAGCATCACCTCGTTGGTGATCAACGGGTTCAACTGGGCGAAGATCTCGGCGATCTCGGGGTGCGCCTCGAGTAGGCCGGTGTCGACGACCTCGGTCATGTTGTACTTCGGGAAGAACTCCCGGTCGTCGTCGAGGACCCTCAGCCCCAGCGCGGGAATCCGGCCGTCGGTGGAGAACACCTCGCCGAAGTTGCACTCACCGTTGGCGGTGGCGGTGTAGATCACCCCGGTGTCCAGCACGGTGACCCGGTCCAGCGCGGCACGGCTCAGGTCGTAGGCGGCCAGCATCGGGACCAGACCGTCGTTGCGGTTGACGAATTCGCTCTCCACGCAGAACGTCAGATCCCGCCGGTCCAGCCGGTGCAGGTCGGACATCTTCGTCACGCCGAGCCGCTCGGCCTCCGACTCGCGGATCGCGAACGCGTAGGTGTTGTTCAGCGGTGCGGGCGGGAGCCAGGTCAGACCGTTGACCGCATCGGCGTGTTTGACCGCCGACCACTGTTCGACCTCGTCCTTGATCGGTTCGTCGTTGCCCAGATAGTTGATCCACCCGGTGCCGGTGTACTCCGGGGCGATGTCGGCACGGCCCTGCAGCAGCGCTTCGCGCACCCCGAAGCTGCCGGGCGTGTTGGACATGTTGGTGACCTCGGCCCCGGCGGTGGCCAGCACCGTGGCGAGCATGTTGCCGAGGATCAGCTGTTCGGTGAAATCCTTCGCCGCGACGGTGATCGGGACGCCGTCGAGCGATTCGTAGTAGCCGATGCTGCCCGGATCCGCCTTCAGCACGGCGCCACTCGACGACTGCAGTCCGCAACCCGCCGTCACGGCCGCCAGCAGCACGGTGCAGAGCAGGGCGATGCCGCGGACCATGTCACAGGCCCTTCGGCGCGGCGACGACTTCGACCATGCGCGCCAGCCAGTCGATGAACAACGCAAGCGCCGCAACGAGAACCGCCCCGACGATCAGCGTCACCGTCTGTTGCAGCTTGATCCCGGTGGTGATCAGCTGGCCCAGCCCGCCCGCACCGGTGAACGATGCCAGCGCCGCGGTCCCGACGATCAGCACCAGCGCGGTCCGCACCCCCGCGATGATCACCGGGAGCGCCAGCGGAAGTTCGACCCGCAGCAGGGTGGTCGACGTCGGCATCCCCATCCCCCGCGCCGCCTCGATCAACCGGTCGTCGACGCCGTTCAGCCCGGTCACGGTGTTGGCGATGATCGGCAGGGCCCCGTACACGGTGAGCGCGGCGACCGCGCCCACCGCGCCGATGCCGAACAGCACCGCCCCCAGCGCGATCAACCCGATCGCCGGAGCGGCCTGGCCGAATCCCGAGACGGTGATGATCGGTGTGGCGAACCGGCGGAACCTTCCCCGGGTCAGCGCCACCCCCAACGGGATCGCGATCGCACAGGTCAGCACCGTGGCCGCCAGGCTGATCTCCATGTGCTGGCGCAGCAGCATCAGCAGATGCGGCACGCCCAGTGACCGCTTCTCGGATTCGGAGACGTCGGCGAGGTGGACATAGGCCAGTGCGCCTCCCACCGCGACGAGGCAGAGCACCGGTTGCACGGTCCGGCGGGCCCACCGCCGCGCGGCCGATCGGGACGCACGGTCGCCGGCGGTCCCGGTGCACCCGGTGTGCCCCGTATCCCCGGTGTCGTCGACGGTGGCGGTCACGGCGCCCCCGCCCCCTGGGAACCGGCGGTGCCACGCGCGTCGGCGATCGCGTCCATGATCGTCTCCAACCGGATCACGCCCTGATAGGTGTTGCGCCGCCCGGTGACCACCACCACCCCGTGCGAGGAGGTGAGCATGTCGTCGAGGGCGTCGGTGAGGGTCGAGGCCAGGGTGACGCATTCGAGGTTCTCGTCCCGGCTGACCCGGATGAGCGCACCGGGCCTGGCCAGCTCGGCCAGCGACATCCATCGCATCGGTCGGTTCTGCGCGTCGAGCACGATGACGTGTTCGCGGTCCGCGGCGCGGGCGGCGTGGATGGCTTCGTCCGGGTCACCGCCGGCCCGTGCGGTCACCGCGTCGTGCAGGTCGACGTCGCGGACCCGGGTGAGGGTGAGTTGTTTGAGGGCGGCGCCGTGTCCGACGAAGCCCTTCACGAAATCGTCGGCGGGGTTGGTGAGGATCTCCTCGGGGGTGTCGTACTGCACCACCTTGCTGCCCTGCTGCAGGATCGCGATGCGGTCGCCGAGCTTGACCGCCTCGTCGAAGTCGTGGGTGACGAAGACGATGGTCTTGCGCAGCTCATCCTGCAGTCGCAGCAGCTCGTCCTGGAGTCGTTGCCGGGTGATCGGGTCGACGGCGCCGAACGGCTCGTCCATCAGCAGCACCGGCGGGTCGGCGGCCAGCGCCCGCGCCACCCCGACGCGTTGTTGCTGACCCCCGGAGAGTTCTCGCGGATAGCGGTCCCGGTATTCGTCCGGGTCCAGGCTCACCAGGTCGAGCAGCTCGTCGACGCGCGCGGCGATCCGCTTCCGGTCCCATTTCAGCAACCGGGGCACGATCGCGATGTTCTCCGCGACGGTGTAGTGCGGGAAGAGCCCGGCGCCCTGGATGACATAGCCGATGTGCCGGCGCAGCTCGTCGGCGTCGCGTTCGGTGACGTCGTCGTCACCGATGAAGATGCGGCCGCTGGTCGGTTCGATCAGCCGGTTGATCATCTTCATGGTGGTGGTCTTGCCGCAGCCCGACGGGCCCACCAGCATCACGATCTCACCGGCCGGGATCTCCATCGTGATGTTGTCCACGGCGGGTGGTGATTTCGGGTCGTACCGTTTGGTGACACCGTCGAGCAGGATCCGGGCCCCTCCGCCGGACTGCAGATCGGACGTGGGTTCAGACACGGATTCCCCTCGGTGTGGTCAGTCTGGTGACGAGGTTGAGCACGGCGTCGAGGATGACCGCCAGCAGCAGGATCCCGACCGTCGCGACGATGATGGAGTTGGTCGCGTTGGCGCCGCCCATCCGGGAGATCCCGGAGAAGATGTAGCCGCCCAGTCCCGGCCCGAGCGCGAACGCGGCGATCGCGGCGATGCCCATCAGCATCTGGGCCGAGATCCGCACCCCTGTCATGATCACCGGCCAGGCCAGCGGCAACTCCAGCCGCAGGAGCGTCGCCGGCCGGCTCATCCCCATCGCCCGGGCGGATTCGACCAGGCCCGCGTCGACCCCGTTCAGGCCCACCAGGACATTGCGCAGGATCGGCAGGAACCCGAAGAACGTCAGCAGCACGACGGACGGCAGCACACCGACGCCGAAGATGCCGACCAACACGCCGAGCAACGCATACGACGGGACGGTCAGGCCGAGTGATGTCACCGAATCACCAAGCGAGCGGCCCCATGTCGAGCGGTAGAGCATTACGCCGACGGCGACCGCCAAAAGGGTGGACAGCAGCAGCGTCTGCACCACCAGGCTCATGTGCTGGTAGGCGAGGAAAGACAGTACGCTCCAGCGTTCGCGGACGAACTCGATGAAATCCATGTGTCTTGGGTGTCTCCCGGTCTCGGCCTGCGCCGAGCCTAACGCCGCCGCGACGCTACCCGGCCGATTCGCCCCTTCGGTGTCGTGCGGGGGAGCCGGGTCCGGCGAGCGCGGCCACCGCGAACACCGCCGCGTTCACCGCCGCCGCCCACATCGCGGCGCTGCGGTCCCCCACTCGCAGGTGGGCGCCCACCGCCGCGGCGAACAGCACCGTCAGCACGGTCGCGCTGAGCCGTGCGACGACCGCAGACCTGCCCACCGACAGCAGCCCGGCACTGGTCAGCGCCTTGATCGGCGCGATGAGCGGCCGCAGTCGCGACGGCATCCGCACCGTGTCGCGGGTCCGGGTGATGAAGACCGGCGCCCGGGCTTCCACCACGGCACTGCCGGCCATGTAGGTGCCGAGCGCCAGATAACCGCGCTCGGGTACCCGCCTCGTTCCGGTGGCTGGACACAACGGCGCCATCCGGCGACAGTATCCGGTGGACAGGCCGCCGCGGTCCTTTTCGCCCGGGACAGGATGTCCGGACAGGCTCCGTACCGGTCGGGAAAATGTTCCTTGCGCAACGAGCAACAGATTTGCTGATTTGACACGGTCAGCGGGTGGGCAAATGTCGTCCGCCAGCTGCGACCCGCCGCCGCCGGAGCCCGTGACCAGCACCGGAAGTTGCGGGCCGCGCCCGGGTGCCCGCAACCCCGCAGCGGCGGAGCCCGTCGGTGATGACGTCGGGCCAACGTCGGCGCGAGGCCATTCTGGCTAAATCGACATCGACGTCAGCGCAATCTATTGACAGCGGTAAAGCGCGGGAGGACGATCGAAACCGTTCGACGGGCGGGAGCGGCTCGCGACGGACCCGATGACGGATTCGGGCCCGGCGGGGCGCGAGCGATGGGGGGCGCTCCATCCCGTCGATCGCACCGCGGGAAGTCGCGGACGAGGGGTCGCGGCGGTTGCGGAGAGCTCAATAATCCGGCGATGCCGAATGCCTGGGGGGATAAGGGGGCACGGTGACTTCTACTTTGCTGAGCTTGCTGAGGCAAAGGTCTGAGCGCTACGGGGACAAAATCGCGTTCGACTACTGCACCGGGGAGCAGGAGCACAGCCGGCTCACCTATCAGGAATTGGACATCCGGGCCCGCGCCATCGCGGCCCATCTTCAGGATCAGGGCGTCGCCGGGGAGCGCGTCCTGGTGCTGTGCCCGTCCGGTCTGGATTTCATCACCGCGATGTTCGGTTGCTTCTACGTCGGGGCCGTCGCGGTGCCGGTACATCCGCCGGTGCACAACCGGCTGCTGTCGCGGGTGGCGTCCATCGTCGCCGATGTGCGGGCCACCTCGGTGCTCACCACCGCGGCGACCCGCGCCGATCTCAAGGAGATCCTCGACGGTCTGCACGACGGTGATCCGCTGCGCTGGCTGGCCGTGGACACCATCGAGGCCGATGACGAAACCTCCTGGACGCCAACGACGGTCGACACCGATTCGGTCGCGTTCGTGCAATACACCTCCGGATCCACCAGCACGCCGAAAGGTGTTGTGCTGACTCATCACAACCTGCTCGCCAATCTCGAGTCGATCAGCAGGGACGCCGGACAGGGTGACGAGGCGCGGGTGGTCAGCTGGCTGCCGTTGCATCACGACATGGGTCTGATCGGCGGGATCTTCGGCGTCGTCCATTTCGGCGGAACCGCCTATCTGATGCCGCCGTCGTCGTTCATCCAGCGGCCGATGTCCTGGTTGGAGGCGATTTCGTGGCACGGCGCCAACATCAGCGTCGGCCCGAACTTCGGTTATCAGCTGTGTGTGGAGCGCAGCACCCCCGAGGAGCGGGCGACGCTGGATCTGTCGACCTGGGTGCGGGCCTACTGCGGCGCCGAGCCGGTGCGGGCCGCCACCATGCGACGGTTCACCGAAGCATTCGCCCCGGCGGGTTTCCGCGCCGACGCCTTCCACCCGGTGTACGGGCTCGCCGAGGCGACGCTGTTCGTGTCGGGACGTCCGGAGAACGTCCTGCCGACCGTGCGCAGTCTCGACAACGCCGCACTGCGGGAACACCGGGTGGTGCCCGCCGCGGCCGACGATGCGAACGCCGCGGCGGTCGTCGGGTGCGGGCCGGCGGCATACGGCGAGGAGATCGTCATCGTCGATCCGGCGACCCGGCGGGAATTCCCACCCGATGTGGTGGGCGAGATCTGGGTGGCCGGTGAGAACGTGGCCCAGGGCTATCTGGGTAAGCCCTCGGAGAGCGCGGAGACGTTCGCTGCGCACCTCGCCGACTCCGGGCGGGGCCCGTTCCTGCGGACCGGGGATTACGGATTCCTGCTCGACGGTGAGCTGTTCGTCACCGGCCGGCTCAAGGATCTGATCATCATCCGGGGCCGCAACTACCACCCGAACGACATCGAGGCCACCGTCCAGGAGGTCCATCCGGCGCTGATGAGCGGGCGGGGCGCGGCCTTCGCGGTCAGCCCCGATCCGTCCGGTACGGAGCAACTGGTCATCGTCCAGGAGGTGGACCGCGGCCGGCTCGGCGAGGTCGACACCGATGAGCTGATCGCCGCGATCCGCACCGCGGTCACCAGCCAGCACGACATCGGGGTCCACACCGTGGTGCTGGTGGACCCGCTGCGGATCCCGACGACGTCGAGCGGCAAGATCCGCCGCCGGACCTGCCGCCAGCGGTTCCTCGACGGGGAACTCGACGCGTTCGCCGAGTGGCGGTTGGCCACTCCCCGGCCGGCGCAGCCGGTGCCCGCAGCCGACGAGCAGGCCGACGAGCAGGCCGGCGCGGGACCCGGCGCGGGGCCCGGTGCCGATGAGATCCGGGCGTGGTTCGTCGCGCAGTTGGCCGGCGAGCTCGGGCTGTCTCCGGACGACATCGACACCGGCCAGCCGTTCGCCTACTACGGCCTGGACTCCGTGCGCGCGATCCAGCTGATGACGGCGTTGGAGGCGTGGTCGGGGATCAAGGTGGCACCCACGCTGGCCTACGACCACCCGACGATCGATCTCGCCGCCGAGCATCTCGCGGGCCTCACCCACACGGCCACGTCTACGGCCGCCGACGCCGGAGTGTCGACCGGCGCCGGTCGCCGGCCCGAGCACGGCCCCGCACCCGACCGCGCCGACGAGCCGATCGCCATCATCGGCATCGGCTGCCGGTTCCCGGGTGCGGACGGGCCGGCGGCGTACTGGCGTCTGCTGCGCGAGGGCCGCGACGCGATCACCGCGACACCACCCGAGCGCTGGGACACCGACAGTGTCGGCGACGGCACCCGGTGGGGCGGCTTCCTGGAGCGGATCGACGGATTCGACGCCGGGTTCTTCGGCATCTCGCCACGCGAAGCGGTGCGGATCGATCCGCAGCAGCGGTTGCTGCTGGAGGTGGCGTGGGAGGCGCTGGAGGACGCCGGCCTGGTGCCGGACCGCCTCGCCGGTAGCCGCACCGGTGTGTTCACCGGGGTCAGCACCTATGACTACCTGCATCTGCAGCTGAGCCATCCGGAGTTGATCGACGCCTACAGCGGCACCGGCACCGCCTCGAGCATCGCCGCCAACCGGCTGTCCTACGTGTTCGATTTCCGCGGTCCGAGCCTCACCCTGGACAGCGCATGTTCGTCATCGCTGGTGGCCGTGCATCAGGCCTGCCGCAGTCTGCGCGACGGCGAATGCGATCTCGCGCTGGCCGGCGGGGTGAACATCATGTTGTCGGCGGGTATCGGGCTCAACTTCACCCGCGCCGGGGTGATGGCGACCGACGGCCGGTGCAAGACCTTCGACGCCCGCGCCGACGGCTGGGTGCGCGGCGAGGGCGCCGGGATCGTGGTGCTCAAACCGCTCCGTGAGGCGTTGGCCGACGAGGATCCGATCTATGCGGTGATCCGAGGCAGCGCCGTCAATCAGGACGGACGCACCAACGGGTTGATGGCGCCGAGCCGGACGGCCCAGGAGGTGGTGCTGACCGACGCATATCGGCGCGCCGGGGTGTCCCCGGGTGTGGTGCAGTATGTCGAGGCCCAGGGTATCGGCACCCCCGTCGGTGACGCGATCGAGGTGGGTGCGCTCGGAACGGTGCTGGCCGAGGACCGACCGCCGGACAGCCCGTGCCTGATCGGTTCGGTCAAGACCAACATCGGTCATCTGGAGGCGGCGGCCGGGATCGCCGGGCTGATCAAAGTCGCGCTCGCACTGCGGCATCGCATGATTCCGCCGACCCTGAACTTCACCGAGCCCAACCCCACCATCGAGTTCGACAAGCTCCCGGTGCGGGTCGCGCAGACGCTCACACCGTGGCCGGACGACAGCGGCCGCGCGGTCGCCGGTGTCAGCGCCTTCGGGTTCGGCGGCACCAACGCGCATGTCGTGCTGGCCGAGGCGCCCCAGGTCCGGGCCGCCGCGACCGCGGACGACCATGCGGACGGCTTCGTGGAGATCCTCCCGCTGTCCGCCCGATCCCAGGCGGCTCTCGACGCGCTGGCCGAACGGTACGAGTCGGCGTTGACCGGTGGGGTTCCGCCGGCGGATCTCTGCCACACCGCCGGCGCTCGGCGCGCCCACCACGACCACCGGCTCGCGGTGGTCGGTGCTTCCCGCGCGGAGCTGATCGGGGCGTTGGCCGCATATCGGCGCGGTGAACCGCATCCGGGCGTGTTCACCGGACGATCGCAGTCCGGGCACCGGTCCGGGGTGGTGTTCGTGTTCTCCGACGAGGGATCCCAGTGGCGCGGAATGGCCCAGCGGTTGTACGCCGAGGATCAGGTGTTCCGCACCGCCCTGGCCGAATGTGACCGGGCGCTGCGCCGGCACATGGAGATCTCACCGCTGAGCGAGCTGCTCGCCGATCCGTCCCATTCGCGGATGGACGAGGTGACCATCGCGTCGCCCGCCCTGTTCGCCGTTCAGGTGGCGCTGGCGGCGTTGTGGCAGTCCTGGGGTGTGGAGCCCGCCGCGGTCATCGGGCATCGGATGGGCGAGGTCGCGGCCGCACATGTCGCGGGTGTGCTCGGGCTCGACGACGCCGCTGCGCTGCTGTGCGGACGCACCCGGTTGTCGCGGCTGGCGAGCACCGGCGCGGTCCGCGAGGGCCTCGACGGGCTGCTGGCGAACCTGCGCCCGGACGATCCCCGGATTCCGTTGTATTCCACCGTGACCGGTGACGCGGTCACCGGTCGTGGTTTCGGCGCGGCCCACTGGATGGAGAATCTGCACTCCCCGGTGCGGTTCTCGGCGGCGGTGCGCCGACTGCTCGGCCGGGGACACGATGCGTTCCTGGAGATCAGTGCGCACCCGATGCTGCTGTCGGCGGTGCAGGAGGATGCCGCCGACCTGGGCCGGTCCTGCACGACGTTGGTGTCGATGCGGCGTGGCGAGTGCGGCCGCGATGTGCTCATGACATCCCTTGCGGCGCTGTATGCCAGCGGGCATGCGGTGGACTGGGCCCGGGTGCATCCGCACGGGTCGCATTGCACGGCCGCGCCCACCTATCCGTGGCAGCGGCAACGCTTCTGGCTGGACATCGACCGGTGTGACACCGGCGACGGCGCCGGGACCGGTGGGACGGCCGAACGCACTGTGGTCCCGGCGCCGCTGCCGGCGCCGTCGGCAAGCGCGGCGCCCACCGTGGACGAGGTCCTGCTCTGCGCCGACCAGCGGGAACGGCGCGAACTGCTCGAGTCCTATCTGCGTGACCGGGTGGCCGCCGAACTCGGTGTGCTGCCACCGTTGCTGGACGTCGCCGCACCGTTGAGCACCCTCGGGATCGACTCGTTGACGGCGGCCGAGCTGCGCGCCCGGGTGGAACGGGATCTCGGGATCGTCATCCCGGTGGCGCAGTTGTTGAACGGTCCGAGCGTCAGCGACCTCGCCGAGTGGATCAGCACGACCATGGTTGGATTCGGTTCCACCACACCGGAGCCGGAAAGCGCAGGGGTACCGGGCCGCTCACGCCCGCCAGACGGCGCCGTGGCGTCCGGGTCCGGTGATGGCGGGCGCTGGATCGAACTGCTCAACCAGATGCCCGAGGTGTCCGACGACACCGTCGACGAACTGTTACGCCAGCTTCTGGCAGCCGGGGAGAATCACGATGACACTCAGCTCCACTGATCTCGCGGCGCTCACCCCCGAGCAGAAACGCGCCCTGCTCGCCCGGCTGCTGAAACAGCGTGCCGAGGCGTCAGCGTCGGTGCATCCGCTGTCCTACGGGCAGCGGTCGATGTGGTTTCTGTATCAGCTCGCACCCGGCAGTCCGGCCTACAACATCAGTTTCGCCGGGCGGATCCGCGGCCCGCTGGACATGGGTGCCCTGCACCGCGCCGCCCAGGCGCTCGTCGACCGGCACGCGATCCTGCGCACCACGTACGCGGTCCGGGACGGCCGGCCGGTGCAGCTGGTCCACCCCCACTGGCCGGTGCAGATCGACCAGCACGACATCGGTTCCGACGACACCGAATTCGATCGCTGGTTGCGGCGCGAATCGAATCAACCGTTCGACCTCGAGACCGGTCCGGTGTTCCGGCTGTCGGTGGTGCGGCGCGCTTCGGGCGAACAACTGCTGGTGCTGGTGGTTCACCATATCGCGGTGGACTTCTGGTCCATCGACGTCATTCTCGACGAGCTGCGCCGGCTCTACGCGGCCGAACACGGCGCCGAGCGGCCCGAACCGTGCCCGCAACGCTACGTCGACCACGCCGAGCACCAGATCCAGATGCTGGAGAGCAGTGAGGGCGAACGGCTCTGGGAGTACTGGCGAGACCGGCTGGCCGGTGACCTGCCGGTCATCGAATTGCCGATGGACCGGCCGCGCCGGGTGGCCCAGACCTACCGGGGTGCGGTGCACCGGTTCACCATCGACCGCCGGCTGACCGCGGACCTGAAGCAGACCGCGCGCCGTGCCGGCGCCACGCCGTACATGACGTTGTTGGCCGCCTACATCGCCCTGCTGCACCGGTACAGCGGACAGAACGACATCCTGATCGGATCGCCCTTCGCGGGGCGCGAACAGTCCGGGCTGGACGGGGTGGTCGGCTATTTCGCCAACCCGTTGGTGCTGCGGTTCGATGTCACCGGGGACACCACCTTCGCCTCGCTGCTCGGTCAGACGAAGCAGACGGTCCTCGACGCTCTTGCGCACCAGGAGTTTCCGTTCACCTTGCTGGTCGAGCGGCTCAAGCCGGTGCGGGATGTCGGGCATGCCCCGCTCTTCCAGGTGTCATTCGCCTGGGAACAGCACCGCCGTTTCCGCGAGACCCGCGACAGCGACACCGGTATCGCGTCGGGCGCCGAGCTGGATCTGCAGACCGTCCACATCGGACAGGGCGGCGCGCCCAATGAGCTGATGATGCTGATGGGCGAACGCGACGGCGAGCTGGTCTGTGCGCTGCAGTACAACACGGACCTGTTCGACGCCGCCACCATCGAACGGATGGCCGGCCACTTCGTCACCATGCTGTCCGGCATCGTCGCCGGTCCGGCCGCGAAGGTGTCCGAACTGCCGCTGCTCACCGACGCGGAATGCCGCCGACTGGCCCAGTGGAATCGGACCGAGGTGGACTTCGGCGCACCCGAGTGCCTGCATGACCTGGTCACCACAGCCGCCCGCCGTGATCCGGCTGCGGTGGCGCTGAGCTCCGCCGACGGTGAGCTGACCTACGGGGAGCTGGACCGGCGGTCCGAGACGCTCGCCCTTCGGTTGCAACGGCTGTCGGTCGGTCCGGACACCATCGTGCCGGTTCTGCTGGACCGTTCCGCCGATCTGGTCGTCGCCTGGCTCGGGGTGCTCAAGGCGGGTGGTGCGTTCATGCCGATCGATCCGGCGCAGCCGGTGCACCGCATCGCCGCCATCCTGTCGGGCGCGTCGGACGCTCCGGTGTGTGTGACCCACCGACGGCATACGGACCTGCTGCGCGAATTCCGCGGGGAACAGGTGTTTCTCGATGTCGGGTCGCCGGTCACCGCCGACTCGGCTGCCGGCCCCGCCGGCACCACCGGCGACAACCTGGCGTATGTCATCCACACCTCGGGTTCCACCGGGACCCCGAAGGGCGCGCTCAACACCCACCGCGGCATCTGCAACCGGTTGTTGTGGATGCAGCAGACCGATCCGCTCACCGCCACCGACCGGGTGCTGCAACAGACACCGGTGACGTTCGATGTGTCGGTCCTGGAGATCTTCTGGGCGTTGATCGCCGGGGCGCGGCTGATCATCACCAAGCCCGACGGCCACAAGGACATCGGCTATCTGGTGCGGACCATGGCCGAGAAGTCGGTCACCGCGGCGTTCTTCGTGCCGTCGACGCTGCGCGCCGTGCTGGCCGAGCCCGCCGTGACCGACTGTGTCGCGCTGCGGCACGTCTCGTGTGGCGGCGAACCGGTGCCGTATGAGTTGACCCAGCGCTTTCTGGCGACACTCGACGCCGAACTGTGGAATGAGTACGGGCCGGCCGAAACCGCCGTCACAGCCACCTATTTCCACTGCCGGCGCGGGGCGCCCGGACCGGCGGTGCCGATCGGACGCCCGATCGCCAACGTCCGGGTGTACCTGCTCGACGCGGCGCGCCGGCCCCTCCCGGTGGGGGTGCCCGGGGAGATGTACATCGCCGGTGCCGGGGTCGGCCGCGGCTACCTGAACCGGCCGGACGCGACCGCCGCCCACTTCCTGCCGGACCCGTTCGCCGAGCGGCCGGGCGAGATGATGTACCGCACCGGTGATCTCGCTCGCTACCTGCCCGACGGCAACATCGAATACCTGGGCCGTGCCGATGATCAGGTCAAAGTCCGCGGAGTGCGGATCGAACTGGGCGAGGTCGAGGCGGCCCTGCAACAGCACCCGAAGGTCGCCGAGAACGTTGTGGTGGCGGGCAAGGATCAACGCGGCAACACCCGGTTGATGGGGTATCTGGTGTCGGCCGGGGATTCACCCAGCACTGCCGAACTGCGGCGGTTCCTCATCGACCGGATCCCCGCGGCCATGGTTCCGGCGGTCTTCTACGTGATGTCGGCGCTGCCGCGGACGGCCAGCGGCAAGGTGGACCGCCGGGCGTTGACGGCGGCTGCCCAGGCCGCTCCGGACCGGGACGAGCACGAGTTCGTCGCGCCCCGCACCCCCGCGGAGCGGATCCTGGCCGACATCTGGCGCGAGGTGCTCGAGGTGGAGCGGGTCGGCATCCACGACGACTTCTTCGCGCTCGGCGGGTGTTCGACGCACAGCCTCGAGGTCACGGTGAAAGCCGGCGAGGCCGGGATTCCGCTGACCCCCGAAGCGGTGTTCCTGTGCGGCACCGTCGCACAGCTCGCCGCCGAATACGGCGGGTCGGCCGGTGCGGCAGGCGGTTCCGCACTCGAACACGGCGAGGAGCCTGCACCGCACGCCCCGGCGCCGCTGCCCGAGCAGGACACCCGCAACACGGTGATCGAGAGCATCGGCACCTATCTGCCCGCCGAGGCGGTGTCGACCGAGACGGTGCTGGCCGGATGCGCCACCGAGATCGGGATCCCGATGGAGCGGCTGACCGGTATCAAGCGGCGGCGCATGGTCGCCCCCGGGGAGTTCTCCATCGATCTGGCGCGGCAGGCGATCGCCGACTGCATGTCCCGGTCGAGTTATGAACCGGACGACATCGAGTTGATCATCGCCTGCAACATCTCCCGGTGCGACGGGCCCGGCCACAAGTTCGTGTTCGAGCCGTCCACGGCGGTGCGGTTGCGCGATCAGTGCGGCTTCACCAATGCGGTGGCGTTCGACATCAGCAACGCCTGCGCCGGGATGTGGACGGGGATCAAGGTCGCCGACGCGTTTCTGCACACCGGGCTGGTGCAGTCGGCGATGGTGGTGAGCGGTGAGTACATCACCCATCTGACCGAGAACGCGCAGAAGGAGATCGAGGGGCCGATGGACCCCCGGTTGGCCTGTCTGACGTTGGGCGATGCGGGCGCGGCGGTCATTCTGGAGCGTGGGCCCAACAACCGGGTCGGCTTCCACGACATCGACATGGCGACGCTGGGCCGCTACAGCAGGTTGTGTGTGGCCAAGGTGACCGAACACTCGCACGGCGGGGCGATCATGGTCACCGATTCCATCGGCGGTACGGCCGTTGCGGTCAAGGCCGCGGTGCCGTATGTGTCGGAGGTGATGCAGCGGCACGGTTGGCGTCCACAGAGCTGTGACCATCTGCTCATCCACCAGACGTCGGAATCCTCGCTCAACGATGCGATGCTGGCGATCAACCGGGTGTTCGGGAAGTCCGCGGCGCATCCGGGCAACACCATCTTCAACCTCGCCGAGCGTGGAAACACCGCGAGCACATCGCATTTCGTTGCGCTCAAGGACCACATCCTGGGGAACCGGATCCAGTCCGGGGATCGGACGGTGTTCGGCATCAGCGGGTCCGGTCAGACGGTCGGCGCCGCGCTGTATACGTTCGACGATCTGCCGGACCGACTGCGCCGCGCGGACCGCGTCCACGGAACCGGCGGGGACCTCCGGCGGCCCCGGTCGAGCGGGGGGCGGTCGCGTCGTGATCTGCCCAGGCCGCAACGGGTCCGCATCGCGGGGATCGGCACCGCGGTGAACGACGGCACCGATCGCAGTGGATCGGTGGAACTCGCGGTGCGGGCGGCCCGGGCGGGCCTTCGGGACAGCGGGATCGACCCGGCGGTGGTCGGGCTGCTGATCCACGCCGGGGTGTACCGCGACGAGTTCGTCAGCGAACCGGCGATCGCGGCCTTCCTGGCCGGTGAGCTGGGGCTGAACGACGACATCCGCTCCCCCGACGGCCCGAAGACGTTGGCTTTCGACGTCCTCAATGGTGCGGTCGGGTTCCTCAACGCCTGTCAGGTGGCCGGCGAGTTGCTGGCGGCCGGGGATGTGCAGGGCGCGCTGGTGGTCGCGTCGGAGATCGAGAACAACGACACCGGTTCCGCACACCACGGGCTTCCCCTGCTGGGCATCACCGAGATGGGATCCGCGGTTGTTCTCGGATCCGGCGACGGCACAGTCGGTTTCGGCCAGTTCGTGTTCCATCATCACCCCGAGCACGCCGATGCGCTGACCACCTACACCCGCAACCGGCACGGTCGGACCTGGTTGCAGATCGACTGGGATCCGAAGTTGACCGCACACTATCTGGATTGCATACCGGCCGCGGTCGAGGAGCTGCTGCAGACCGAGGGGCTCGCGCCCACCGACATCGCGGCGGTGTTCCCGCCGTTCCTGCCGGTCGCGGACCGGGCCGAACTCGCCGGGCGGCTGAACCTGTCGAGTTCGCTGTTCGTCGATCTGCCGGTGGACGCGGATCCGTTCTCGTCGGCGTTGCCGTACGGCCTCCAGGTCGCGACCGGTCAGGGGTTGGTGCGGTCCGGCGACATCGGACTGATCATCACGGTGGGCTCCGGTCTGCAGGTCGGCTGCACGACCTACCGGTTCTGACGCCGGGGTTGTCCCCAATGGGGGTTTTGTCCCCAGTCGGGGTGGTGGGGGCTGCTGTGTCGAATGGGTGTTCGATACGGTGGGTTCATGGGTCAGCAGTTCGTCACCGCCGGGGCCGCCCGGGCGCGGGTGGGTGAGTTGCTGGCCGCGGTGGATGCGGCGTATGCCGAGATGCGCGCGTTGTGTCTCGATGAGGTCGGTACCGGGTTTCGGCTGGAGTTGGCCGAGCGGTTGGAGACGCAGTGTCGGATCAATCGGGGGTTGATGTATCGGGTGTTCGCCCAGTTGGCCGACCCGCCTGATGAACCGGCGATGGTGCCGGCGGTCAGAGACCGGTTGTGGGCGCGGTTGCGGATCACCCCTGGTGAGGTGAAACGCCGGTTGCGGGTGGCCGCACTGCTGCGGCCGCGCCGCCGGCTCAGCGGCCCACCGCTGCCGCCGGTGTTGGCGCGGGTGGCCGGGGCTGTCGAGTCCGGGCTGCTCGGTGAGGAGCATCTGCGGGTCATCACCACGGTGATGGCTGCGTTGCCGTCGGCGGTGTCGGTGACCGATCGGGAGGCGGTGGAAGCCAGCCTTATCGCCGAGGCCGCCCGAAGTGATGCCGGCATCGTGCGGCAGGTGGGGCGGCGGATCGAGGAGATCTTCAACCCCGACGGGCATTACGACGATCAGGACCGGGCCCGCCGCCGCGGCATCCACCTCGGTGACCAACAGCGTGATGGGATGTCGGCGATCTCCGGGTGGATCGACCCGCAACTGCGCGCCTATCTGGAGGCCGTCACCGCCGCGGTCCGCCCGGGCCGCCATCTACCCCACACCACCACCGATACCACCGGCACCACCGGCACCACTGAGACCACCGGCACCGCCGGCACCGCCGGCACCGCTGCGACGACCGCCGACACCGCTGCGACAACCGCTGACACCGCTGCCGACGGGGTTGGGGATATCGATACCGGGGGTGTCGATTTGCGCAGTGCGGCTCAGCGCCGCCATGACGGGCTCACACTCGGGTTGAAGATCGCGGTGGCCTCCGGGCGGTTGGGGTCGCATCGGGGGCATCCGGTGACGGTGATCGTGCGCACCACCCTGGGCGAGTTGAATCAGGCCGCCCACGCCGTGGCCGACCCCAGGGTGTCGATGCCCGGGCCGGCGCGTACCGGGGGTACCGGGGTGCTGCCGATGCGGGAGTTGATCCGTATGGCCGCCGACGCCATCCACTACCTGGCGGTGTTCGACGACCACACCGAACGCCCACTGTATCTGGGCCGGCAGAAACGCATCGCCACCGCCGATCAGCGCCTCATCTGCTACGCCCGCGACGGCGGCTGCACCGCACCCGGCTGCGGTGAGCCCGGCTACCACGCCGAAACCCACCACCAACCCGCCTGGGAGGACGGCGGTCTCACCGACGCCGACCACCTGTTCTTCGCCTGCGGCCCCCACCACAGCGGCCTGACCGAAGGCCGCTGGCAGGCCACCATCACCCCCACCGGCCGACTCGCCTGGACCAACGACCACCACCCACCCACCGTCAACCACGCCCACCACCCCGAAGAACTCCTACGCGCACACACCGACCCACCAGAAGACCCCGGGTGACCACTCCGGCCGCCGGCGGGTCACTCCTCGCGCAGCGCGGAGGCCGGTGCGGTCTGCATGCTCTTCCAGGCGGGGATGATCGCCGCCAGGATGGCCGCCGCGGTGGCCAGTGCCGAGTATTTGACCGCCTCGGCCACCGGATAGGTCAGCGGGCTCAGCGATCCCACCGCAGCCACCGCGGCGCCGCGCACGGCAACCATGATCGCCACCGACAGCAGCGCACCGAAGACGGCGCCGACGCCGCACCCGATGACCGCCTCCAGAGTGGTGACGGCGAAGACCTTGCCCCGAGTGGCGCCCAACGCCTGCAGCAGCGCCATCTCCCGGCGCCGACGCATGCCGACCAACAGCAGGGTTGCCGTCACCGACACGAAGGCGATCGCCAACAGCCCGTACTTGAGCGCGTTCAACGTGGTGAGGAAACGGCTGACGCCGCCGGCGGTCGCCGCCTCGTATCCGGCCGCATCGACCACCTTGATCGGCTGGTTGAACCGGGTGGCGTTGATGTCGGCTTCGATCTGGTCCAATGCCACACCGTCGCGCGGTTTGATCCGGACCAGGCCCGGCGCCTGCGGCCCAAAGATCTCCTCGGCCGCTCGGTACGGCATGTAGATCCGCCGCCCGCCCACCTCCGGGGTCGCCACGATCGTGCCGACCGTCATGTCGCGTGCCTCAGGCCCGCTGCCGAGCCGGACCGGATCGCCCACCCGCAACCGTTCTTCACGCGCCAACACGCTGCCGATGATCAGTTGATCGGCCGCCAGGGTCTGCTCCGGGTCTTCACCCGCCAGCACCGGGAATGGGAACGTCGGATGGTCTTCGGCCCGCACATACGCCAACGAGCCGTCGTTCAGGGCGATTTCGATCTCGACCATGCGCTCGACGCGTTCCACCCCGGGCAGCGCGGCGAGCTGCGCGATGGTCTCCGGTGAGGCCTTGGCGTCCAGCGACCCCCAGTCGCTGAACCGGGTGGTGCCCACCACCAGCCGGTCGGTCGCCTGTGCCCGCGCCAGATCCGCGGAGGCGCTGTTGATTCCGGTGAGGAAGGACGAGAGCAGCATCGCGACCGCCACCGGCACGGCCACCGCTCCGGCGATCGCGGTGGTCCGGGTGGGGTTGGCGCGCAGACCGGTCAACGCGACCCGGGTGGTGGCGCCGTGCGCCCGGTCGGCCGGCAGCTGCACCATCGTGATCATCTGAGCGCTCAGATACGCCGCGGCGGTCAGCAGCCCGATGATCGCGATCACGACGGCGGCGCTGGACACCACCGCCTGCAAGGGCTCCAGGCCGCCGGATCGGGTGGCCAGCGTCGCGGCGGCCACCCCCGCGGCCCCGAGCGTGGACAACACCAGCGCCTTCGGCCAGATGCTGCGGGGCTTAGTGTTCTCCTGGGCGGACCGCCCGGAGAGTTCGCCGGCGATCGCGGTGTTCATCGCAGACAGGCTGGGCAGCAGCGCGGCCAGCACCGCCAGCACGATGCCGACTCCCACCCCGGCCACCAGGATCGCGGGTTCCACCACCACCGGCACGTTCACCCCGACATACAGCTGGGTCAGGGCGCTGGCACTGGCGACCACCGGGTGAGCGATGCCGATGCCTGCCAGCACCCCGAGGATCGAGCCCACCGCACCCAGCACCGCCGCCTCGGCGAGGAATCCGGTCACCGCCGACTGCGGGGAGGCCCCCAGCGCGCTGGCCACCGCCACCTCGTGGCGCCGCTCCTCCACCGACAGCCGGGTGATCTGCGCGATCAGGATGACCCCGACACCCACCGCGATCAGCGCGAAGATCGCCAGCAGCGGAAAGAGCACGCTGTTGACGTTGAATCCGCGATCCGGGTCGGCCCGGGTGAGGACGCTGTAACCGGGGCCGAGAACGTCGCGGAGCTGCCCCTGGATCCGTGGTGCCTGCGCATCGTCGGCCAGGGTGACATAGGCGAGATCAACCCGGTCTCCGCGGGCGAACTCGGCCTTGGCGACGCTCAGCGGCAGCGCGACCACCAGGCCGTTGTTCATGGTGTCGAGCTGATCGGTCTGCTGCACCCCGGTCAGCACCAGCTGTCCGGCGTTGGTCACCACCGTCGACGACGGATCCAGCTGCCCGGCCAGGATCGCCGAGGTGGCCGGGACCGGCGGCTCCGGCTGTCCGGGCGGGCACACCGCCGGGTCGATGATCCAGCGTGCCGTGCAGTCGATTCCCAGTGCCACCACGTAGGTTTCGCGGTCACCGGTGCGGACGACGGTGACCGCCCTGATCACCGGCACCACCGCCGACACCCCCGGAATCGACCGGGCCGCATCGATGCTCGCCGGTGCGATGCCACCGTGGTTCGCCGCGCCGACGATGCGCAACGGAGCGGGGCCGGCGATGCGGTATCCCACGTCGTCGATCGCGGTGCTCACACTGGTCGTCTCGATCATGACGGCCACCACCACCGCCACCCCGCCGCCGAGTGAGATCGCGGCGAGCAACGCCCGCAACGTGTGCCGGCGGATCGCCCGCAGGTTGATGATCCGGAAGACGCTGAGCGCCGCGGCCAGTTTCCGACGTGTCACGGTGTGCGTCACCTGCCGGTCTTGCGCAGCATCACGACGACGCCGTCGGGTTCGGCGCTCTGGGTTTCGGCGGCGGCACCGGAGGCCGGTACCGCGCTGTCTGATTCGATCCGCCCGTCGCGGAACGCGATCAGCCGGGGTGCTTCCTCGGCGATCGACAGGTCGTGGGTCACCATGACGATGGTCTGTCCGGCGGCGTTCAGTTTCTTGAGCGTGTCGAGCACGATGCGCCCGTTCTTGGTGTCCAGGTTGCCGGTGGGTTCATCGGCGAGGATCACGTCCGGACGCATGAACAGAGCCCGCGCGATCGCCACCCGCTGCTGCTCCCCGCCGGACAGTTCGGCGGGCACCCGTCTGGCCTTGTCGGCCAGCCCGAACTCGTCGAGCAGTTCGACGGCCCGTTCGTACTGCGCACGTCCGGATTCACCGACCAGCAGACCGCTCAGCATCACGTTCTCCGCCACCGACAGTCCGGCCAGCAGGTTGAACGACTGGAACACGTAACCGAGCTTGCGGCCCCGCAGCCGGGCCAGTTGGCGCCGGGACAGCCCGCTGACATCCTGCTGATCGACGAACAGTCGGCCGCTGGACGGCGGCTCCAGCAGGCCGAGGATGCTCAGCAGTGTTGACTTCCCGGAGCCCGACGGTCCGATCAGCACGACGAACTCGCCCGGGCTGATTCGGACGTCGACGTGTTTGAGGATCGGTGTCTCCGCCGCGCCCTGCCCGAACGACTTGCACAGATCTCGGGCTTCGATCACGGCGGTGTCGCGGTCTTCTCCGCTGTCGGTCACGGTTGACTCCCCAATCGTCGGAGTAGCGGATCCCGCGCGGCGGGCGGCAGATTCGGCAGGATGATGGCCTGCAGGCGGGGGAACTGGTGGGTGATGCCGACGATGTAGCGCGAGCGGGGCCGGCGGACGGTCAGCGCGTTCACGACGGCGGCCGCGACATTGTCGGCCGGCACCGCCGACGGGTGGAACTGGCGGATGAACTTGCGCATGCCACCGATGTGTCTGGCGTAGAGGTCGCGGTGTTCGGGCCGCATCGCGGCGGCGGTCTGTTCGACCATGACATCGGCCCCGCGGACCATGTCGGTGTCGGTCTGGGTGGGCTGGATGACGATCACCGGAATGCGCCAGGGCGCCAGTTCCATCCGAAGTGCGTCCGCCACGGCCTCGAGCGCGAACTTCGAGGCGCAGTAGGCGCCCATCAGCGGCACCGAGATCCGGCCGTTGAGACTGGAGATGAACACGATCCGGCCCCGCGAGTCACGCAGCCGCGGCAACACGGCCTGGGTGACGGCGAGGTGACCGATCACGTTCACGTCGAACTGCCGGCGTAGGTCCTGCGGCGACACGGTCTCCAGCGGCCCGGGCACCACCACCCCGGCGTTGTTGATCACCGCGTCGAGGCGGCCGTCGAGGGACCGGTCGAGCGCGGCGATGTGGTCGGCCTCGGTGACGTCCAGCAGCACCGACGTTATCCGGGCCGGATTCAGTGCGACAATGTTCTCCGCGTCCTGTTCGGTGCGCACCCCCGCCACCACGTCCCATCCCGAGTCGGCGAGCTGGGTGACGATCGAACGTCCGATCCCCCGCGCCGCTCCGGTCACCAGAACTGTTGGCATACCCTGACTTCCACTTTCTGTAGGTCAGGCCGGCTTGAGGCGGAGCGGAAGGCTGGTCCAGCCGTGCATGGTCGCGTTGTGCAGCCGCCGGGGGGTGCCGGCCAGATGGACCGCCGCGACCCGCTGGGTCAGGTGGGCGACGACGTGGCGCGCCTCGAGCCGGGACAGTCCCGCGCCCAGACAGAAGTGCACACCGCCGCCGAAGGCCAGGTGGTCGTTGGGGTCGCGGTCCGGCCGGAACGTGTTCGGGTCGTCGAAGTGCCGGGGGTCGCGGTTCGCGGCGGCGAACAGCAGCAGCACCCGGGACTGCCGCGGTATGACGTGGTCGCCGATCGGATAGTCGGAGGTGGCGGTGCGGTAGAACCCCTGCACCGGAGACTCGAACCGCAGCTGCTCCTCGATCAGTGACGGGATCAGCTCCGGGCGGGCACGCACGGTGTCGTAGACGTCGGGCCGCAGCGCGAAGGTGTGCAGCAGCCAGCCGAGCAGATTCGTGGTGGTCTCGTTCCCGGCCACGATCAGCATGACGACGCCCCAGAAGATCTCGTCGTCGGTGAGCCGGTCACCGTCCTCGGACAGCAACATCAGCGAGATCAGATCCGTACCGGGATGGTGGCGGCGTTCCTCGAACAGCGGCTGCAGATACCGGCGCATCGCGAAGGTGGCCCGCACCATCCGCTGCACCACCCCGAAGGTGCGGCGGCCGACCTCGACGAACGAGCCGTCGATGAGCGCTTCGGACCAGCTGCGGAACTTGGCGTGATCGGCCTCGGGGATGTCGAACATCGACGCGATCAGCCGGGTGGGCAGCAGCTGGGCCAGATCGTGCACACCGTCCGGGGCCTCCATCGCGATCATCCGGTCGAGCAGAAGGTCGGTGTGTTGTTCGATCACCGCCTCCCACATGGCGAGGGCTCGCGGGGTGAACGCCCGCGACACCAGACCGCGCAACCGGGTGTGGTCGGGCGGATCCTTGGTGATCATCATCGGCAGTTCGACGCGGAACCGGCTCTGGCTCTGCGCCGACGACAGCTTGGTGTGGTCCCGCAACCCGGCTCGCACATCGGTGAACCGCGGCACGATCCAGATGCCCAGCCGCGGGTTGTACCGCACCGGCGGGCCGGCGAGCAGTTCCCGGTACGCGGGATACGGATTCGAGATCACCGCATCGGCGAACGGATTGAACCGGGTCACCGGATCGTTGGCGCCGTTGCGCCGTTTCACCCGCGCGATCACGGTGTCCTGTACGACGCCGCCGAGACTGTCGACCCCGACTTTGACGAGGTTGGCCGTGAAGTTCCCGGTCTGTGTGGTGGCCATGCGCCGGCACCCCCCTCCACCGGCAACTCCCCCTTGTGCCGGCGTGCTACGGACGATACGCCGGGAACCCGCGAAGCGACGGCGGTTTCTGAAGATGTTCGGTCCGCCGCAGCTAACGGCCCGTCGGTGTCACGGGAACGAGCTCAGGGGAAGACGCTCACGGGAAGACGATGCGCAGCCGTTCCCAGCCCCGCACCGTCGAGGTGGGCGCCAACTGCGCCGTGTCGTAGTCGATGTCCCACTCCGGCCACCGGTTGAGCAGTTCGTCGAGCGCGACGCGGCCCTCCAACCGGGCCAGGTTGGCGCCCAGACAGAAGTGCAGCCCCTTGCCGAAGGTGAGATGCGAGCCGCGCTCACGGTGGATGTTGAAGGTGTCCGGGTCGTCGTAGCGGCGCGGATCCCGGTTGGCGGCCCCGAACAGCAGCAGCATCGCGCTGCCGGCCGGCACCGTGGTGCCGTAGCACTCGAAGTCGCGCGCCATCCACCGGGCGACGTGCGGGCCGGTCGGCTCGAACCGCAACGTCTCCTCGATGACCCGGCCGAGCAGCGACCGGTCCTCGTAGACGTCGCGCCGCTGGTCGGGGTGTTCGGCCAGGACCTTGGCCAGCCAGCCGATCAGCCGGCCGGTGGTCTCGTTGCCGGCGCCGGCCACCACCTGGGTGTAGTGGAGCACCTCCCGGCGGGTGAGTTTGCGGACCACTCCGTGCTCGTCGGTGAACTCGACGTTGAGCAGCGCGGTCATCAGGTCGTCGGACGGATTCCTGGCCCGCCAGTCGATGTACTCGGCGTAGATGCTGCCGTCGGCGATGCGGCCGGGGTCGGCCACCTTCATCGGGGCGCCCGGTTTGGTGCGCAGATTGGCGTCGTTGGCGTCCCGGACGCTGATCTGGTCGCTCTCCGGGATGCCCAGCAGCATGCCGATCACCCTCATCGGCATCATGGCCGCCAGTTCGGCGATGATGTCGAAACCCTCGGCGCCGACCAGCGGATCCAGGCAGCGCACACAGTAGGCGCGGATCTGTTCCTCGAGCGCAGCCATCCGGCGCGGGGTGAACACCCGGGACATCAGCCCGCGCAGCATGGTGTGCATGGGCGGGTCCTGGAACATCATCACCCCGGGCGGCATGTCGAAATCCGACTGCACCAGCTCCAGGATGTCGCTGCGGGAGTTCGAGAACGTCTCCCAGTTCAGCAGCGCCTTCTCCACGTCGGCGTAACGGGACAACGCCCAGAAGTCGTAGCGCTCGTTGTAGTAGATCGGCGCCTCGTCGCGCAGCCGGGCGTAGACCGGATAGGGATCGGCCACGATGTCGACGTCGTAGGGGTCGTAGTAGACATCGGTCTCGACGGTCGCCATCACCCACCCCTCTTACGGTCCGGTGCCGGTGCCCACGTTTTTGGGCGGTCGCCCAACACTTAGGGTGAGGCCATGTCTAGCAGTTCGCCGAGCCGACGGTCAAGGGTCGGCGGCAGCGACACCGCGACCCGGCGGGCGCTGATCAAGGCCACCGCCGACGTGATGCTCGAGGAGGGCTACGCGGCGGCGACCTCGCGGCGGGTGGCGGCGCGGGCCGGGGTGAAGCCCGCGCTGGTGCACTACTACTTCCCGAGCATGGACGATCTGTTCGTGGCGGTGTTCCGGGCCGGCGCGGAGGCGACGTTGCAACGCCAACGCAACGCGTTCGCCGGGGACCGGCCGCTGCACGCGCTGTGGGAGCTCAACAGCACCCAGGGTGCGCAGCTGTTCATGGAGTTCATGGCATTGGGCAACCATCGCAAAGCCATCCGCCGGGAGATCGCCGCCTACGCCGAGCAGTACGGCGAACTGGAGCACGCCGCGGTCGCGACGGCGCTGCGCGCCCACGGCATGGACACCGAGGAGTTCCCGCCCGCGGCGATCGCGATGATCCTGACCAGCGTGGCCCGGATCATGCTGATCGAACAGAATCTCGGTATCGAGCGCAGCCACGCGGCGGTTCGCGAGTTCGTGGGCCGGTACCTGGACCGCTTCGACGTGCCGGCGGGAGCCCATGACGCTGATTCATGACCTGATCGAACACGCCGCCCACGCGACACCGGACCGTCCGGCCGTGGCGACCCCTGGCGGAACGGTCATCACCTTCGCCGAATTCGACCGGCTGGTACGCAATGTGGCGAGCTGGCTGGCCGCGCACAGCCGCCGGGGCGACCGGATCGCGGTGGTGGCCGACAACAGCCCCGCATACGCGGTGCTGTACTACGCGGTCCCGCGCAGCGGCCGGGTCCTGGCGCTGATCAATCAGCGGCTGCACCCCGATGAGCAGGTCGCGCAACTGGTCCGCACCGGGGCCACGGTGCTGTTCGGCGACCCGGAACACCTTGCCGCCCTGTCGAACTCCGCTGCCCTGCACGGTCAGCTGGACCATGTCGTGGGATTCGGCGGCGCGGGCTGGCGGCAGGTGCTGGCCACCACGTCGGGGCCGGTCGATCCGCCCGGCCCCGACGATCCGGCGTGGCTGTTGTTCACGAGCGGATCCACCGGGACGCCGAAACCGGTGCTGCACACCCACCGCTCGGTGCTGGCCGGTGTGTGGGGCACCGTCGCCGGACGATCGGTGCAGCCGAGCGCGGTGTATCTGCTGCCGTTCCCGATGTGTCACATCGCCGGCTACAACATGCTGGTGCATCACGCCGTCGGCGCCACGGTGGTGCTGGTCGACCGGTTCCGGCCGGAGACGTCCGCGCAGGCGGTCATCGAGTACGGGGTGACCTCGTGCTCGCTGGCGCCGACCATGCTGCACTCCCTGCTCGCGCATCTCACCGCGACCGGCGCGCGGCTCCCCACGCTGTCGGCCGTCGCGTACGGTTCCGCGGCCATGCCGGCCGGTCTCATCCGGCGGGCGATCGAGTTGCTCGACGTCGACTTCCATCAGGGCTACGGGATGACCGAGACCGCCGGCAACGTCACGTTTCTCGGGCCCGACGACCACCGGTCCGATGATCCGGAGATCCTGGCCAGCGCCGGCCGCCCGCACGACGGGGTGCGGCTGCGCATCGTCGATCCGCACGGTGTCGAGGTCGCGCCCGGCGGGATCGGCGAGATCCAGGTGCGTGGTGAGCAGGTCTGCTCCCCCGGATGGCTGGCCACCGGTGACGTCGGCCGCCTCGACCGCACCGGACGGCTCACGGTGGTGGACCGCGCCAAGGACATCATCATCACCGGCGGGGAGAACGTGTCCTCCCGCGAGGTCGAGGATGTGCTGTCCAGCCATCCGGGCGTCGACATGTGCGCGGTCGTCGCCGCCCCCGACGAGCACTGGGGCGAGGCGGTGTGCGCGGTCGTGGTACCCCGGCGCCGGCCACCGCCCACCGCCGACGATCTCGTCGCCCATGTACGGTCCCGGCTGGCGGCGTTCAAGCGGCCCCGGCACGTGCTGTTCGTCGACGAGTTGCCGATGACCCCGAACGGGAAGGTGGCCAAGGACGAGGTGCGTCGCCACGTCCGCGAGCGGCTCACACCCCACACGCTGGAGAACCGGACCTGAGCCGGCAACGGAGGACACCCATGACCGACACCGTCGACGTCGACCACCTGCAGCGGTCGATCCAGGACACGCTCACCGAGCTGCTGCGGGCGCTGGAGCTCGAACCGGTGGCGGCCGACCGGTTCCGGGCCGGTAGCGAGTCGGACCGGTTCGGCCGCATCTTCGGGGGCCAGGTGGTCGGTCAGGCGCTGCTGGCGGCGGCGCGCACGGTGCCGGACCATCCCCCGCACTCGCTGCACGCCTATTTCGTCCAGACCGGGGACGGCACCCGCCCGTTGGACATCGCCGTCCAGCGCATCCGCGACGGCCGGTCGATGGCGACCCGGCAGGTCACCGTCACCCAGGACGACCGCACCCTGTTGACCGCGCTGGTGTCGTTTCACGACAACCCCGACGAACCGCGGTGGGCGGCGCCCGCACCGGTGCTGCCCGGACCCGAACAGCTGCCCGTCCTGCAGCACTGGGCGGCGACGGCTCCGCCTGCGCTGCGGCCCCAGGTGCGCCACTGGATCGACGTCCCGCCGCCGCTGGACATCCGGATCGGCGAGGCGACGTACTTCCTCGGTGGCCGCCCGGCCGAGGGTCCACGGTCGCACTGGATGCGGCTGCCCCGCGACGTCGGCGACGACCCCCTGTTGCACCGGGTGTTGCTCGCCTATGCCAGCGACTATCTGCTGCTCGACGCCGCACTGCGGGCGCACCCGGACCTGTCGGGCCACGACGGCTTCCAAGCGGTCAGCCTCGACCACTCGGTGTGGTTGCACCGCCCGGTGCGGTTCGACCGGTGGCATGTGTACACCCAAAATACGACCGTGGTCTCCGGTCACCGCGCGTTGGTGCGCGGCACCATTCACGACGCCGCGGGCGCTCTGGTGGCCAGCACCAGCCAGGAGGTCCTGATCCGCCCGGCCGAGCGCTGACGAAGCGGCACGCCCTGACCAGGGCATGTGATCAGCCGGAAACATCTGCAGCACACTGTTAACGGCTGCACGCCGATCGGTAACCTGACCGCAACCACACCCGGCCGCCGCCCGCGAAAACTGTCAGTCGACAGGTAAGGCTCGATTCGCGGGAGTCATCAGTGACCAGTACCGCCACCACGGCCGGTGCCCGGGCCCATGCCCGGGCCCAACACGGCCGCACCGCCGAATTCATGCGGCACCTGCCGCCGTCGTCATCGCCGACCGTCCCGTTGGATGTCACCGCCGAACAGCTGGTGTGGTCGGAAACCGTTGCACCAGGTGGATACTCGACAGCCGTCCTGGCGCGCGGCACCCGGATCAGATTCACCGACCCGGACGGCGACGCATGTGCGCATCTGCTGCTGCACCGCGCCGACGCACCACAGGAGCGGCTCAACGTCGCCGACACCGTGAAGGTGCCGTGGCAGGCGTATCCGGGAGCGGGACACCCGCTGCTCAGCGGTTTCGGCCGGGTGCTGGCCACCATCGTCGCCGACACCTCGGGCAGGCATGACGCTCTGACCGGAACCACCACCCGCGCAGGCAATCTCGATCGTTACGGGGCGGCGTCGCCGGAGTCGCCGTCGCCGGCAGGGCGGGAACTGTTCACCCTGGCGGCGCTCAAACACGGCCTGAGCCGGCGCGATCTTCCGCCGTCGATCTCGTTCTTCAAAGGCGTGCGGGTCGAACCGGACGGCACCTTTCGATGGCTGGGCTCGGCCGGCGCCGGCACCGCCGTGGATCTGTTGCTGCACGTCGACGCGATCGTGTTGGTGGCCAACACCGCCCACCCGCTCGACCCCCGGCCGGACTTCACCTGCACCCCGCTGCGGATCCACGCCTGGCCGGCCCGAGAGGATCTGCGGCGACTCGCCGCCGGTGATCTGCTGGGGCCGCTGGGTCCCGAGCACCGCCAGGCCATCGTCAACACCGATGCCGACCTCACCGCGAGAGGACAGCTGTGACAACCACTTCCGCACCCACGGTGGAACCGCTGGTTTTGGGCACCGTGATTCTCGACGAGACCGTCCCCGCCCGCGCCCCGTGGTCGGCCGTCGTCGCCGCCGGTGATGTGCTGACCATCGTCGACCTGGCCGGCAACCAGGCCGTCGACTGTCTGCTGTATTCGGCGGCCGACACCTCGGTGCGCTATTCGGCGCCGGAAACCATTCGCCGGCAGGGCCGTATCACGCTGACCACGGGTTCGGTGCTGCGCGCCGACACCGGCGACGCGTTGATGACCGTGGTCGCCGACGAGGTCGGGGCACACGACACCCTGGGCGGCGCCTGTTCGAAGGAGTCCAACACGCTGCGGTACGGACCGCACACCGGGGCGCAGCACGGGTGCATGGAGAACTTCCTGCTGGAGGGTTCCCGCTGGGGTCTGGGCGCCCGCGACCTGGCGAGCAACATCAACTGGTTCATGAACGTGCCGGTGGACCCGGACGGTGCGCTCGGCATCGTCGACGGGTTGTCCGCGCCGGGCAAACGGGTCGCGGTCCGCGCCGAGACCGACACCCTGGTGCTGGTGTCGAACTGCCCGCAGATCAACAACCCCTGCAACGCTTTCCATCCGACACCGGTGCGGATGATCGTGACCCGCCCGGAGGGGAGCGTATGAACCGCAACGGTGAAGTCACCGTGCTGATCGCCAATCGCGGCGAGATCGCGGTCCGACTGATCCGAACCGCCAGAATCCTCGGCTTGCGCACCGTGGCGGTGTTCTCCGACGCCGACCGCGGCGCACCCCATGTGCGACTCGCCGACGAGGCGGTGCGGATCGGGCCGGCGGCACCCCGCGACAGCTATCTGCGCACCGAGGCCATTCTGGCCGCCGCCGCCCGCACCGGTGCGACGATCGTGCACCCCGGTTACGGATTCCTCTCCGAGGACGCCGATTTCGCCGCCGCGGTGCACCAGGCCGGTCTGGTGTTCGCCGGGCCCACCCCCGATCAGTTGCGGGTGTTCGGCACCAAACACACCGCCCGGGAGATGGCGCGATCAGCCGGGGTGCCGGTCTTCGCCGGGTCGGACCTGCTCGCGGACGCCGATGCCGCGGTCGAGGCCGCCGCAGTCATCGGCTACCCGGTGATGCTCAAGGCCACCGGCGGGGGCGGCGGGATCGGCATGCGGATCTGCCCGGACGCAGACACCGTGCGCGCGGCCTTCGACCAGGTCACCGCACAGGCCGAACGCAGCTTCGGCGCCGCGGGTGTGTTCGTGGAACGCTATGTCGCCGACGCCCGCCACGTCGAGGTGCAGATCTTCGGCGACGGCGCCGGACGGGTGGTGTCGCTGGGCGACCGGGACTGCTCGCTGCAGCGGCGCAATCAGAAGGTGCTCGAAGAGGCTCCCGCACCGGGGATTCCGGAGTCGATCCGCTCCCGGCTGCACCGCACGTCGCGCGCGCTGGCCGCCGCGGTCGGCTACCGCTCGGCGGGCACCGTCGAGTTCGTCTACGACCCGGCACGCGAGGAAGCGTCGTTCCTCGAGGTCAACGCCCGGCTACAGGTCGAACATCCGGTCACCGAGGCGGTGACCGGTGTCGACCTGGCCGGCTGGATGCTGCGACTGGCGCTGGGCGACACCAGCATGTTCGACGCCTACCCCGACGGCGCCGTCCCGGTCGCCGGACACGCGGTGGAGGCCCGCGTCTACGCCGAGGATCCCAGCCGCGACCACCTGCCGAGTGCCGGCACGCTCACCAGGGTCCGGTTCCCCACCGACGTGCGCGTCGACACCTGGGTGGACGACGGCACCGAGGTCACCGCGAACTATGACCCGCTGCTGGCCAAGGTGATCGCCGCCGGGGCCGACCGCGATGACGCCCTCGACCGGCTCGGCGCCGCACTGACCGGCACCGAGCTGCACGGGATCGAGACCAATATCGGCTTGCTCGGCGCGGCGACGGTTCACCCGGAGGTGCGGGCGGCCCGGCACACCACCTCCACCCTGGCCGGCATCGGTGATCCGCGGCCCCGGATCACCGTGGAGCGGCCCGGTCTGCAGACCACCGTGCAGGATGTGCCCGGACGGATCGGCCACTGGCAGGTCGGGGTGCCGCCGAGCGGACCGATGGACGACCTGTCCTTCCGGCTCGGCAACCGCGCGCTCGGCAACGAGGAGACCGCACCCGGCCTGGAGTGCACCGCCTCGGGACCGGCGCTGCGGTTCAGCCATCCGACGACGGTGTGCGTCACCGGCGCCGAATGCCTGGTGACCGTCGACGGCGCCCCGGCGCCGATGTGGGAGCCGGTCGAGGTGCCCGCCGGCGCGGTGCTCGACATCGGCGAGGCCGCGGTCGGGCTGCGGACCTACGTGCTGTTCGCCGGCGGGCTGGATGTGCCCGCCTATCTGGGTAGCGCGTCGACGTTCACGCTGGGCCGGTTCGGCGGCCACGGCGGGCGCGCCCTGGTCACCGGGGATGTGCTGCGCACCAAACCCGCCCCGTCCGACGCGGGTTCGCGTCCCGGCGCGGGCGCGGTGCCGCCCGAGGTCCGGCCCGCCCTCACCAACAGCTGGGAGCTCGCCGTCACCGAGGGACCGCACGGCGCGCCGGAGTTCTTCACCCGGGCCGACATCGACACCCTGTACGCCTCGCGCTACCGGGTGCACTTCAACTCGGCGCGGACCGGGGTGCGCCTGGAGGGACCCAAGCCGCAGTGGGCGCGGCCGGACGGCGGTGAGGCCGGGCTGCACCCGTCGAACATCCACGACAACGCCTACGCGGTCGGCGCGTTGGACTTCACCGGCGACACCCCGATCCTGCTCGGGCCGGACGGGCCCAGCCTCGGTGGCTTCGTCTGCCCGGTGACCGTGACCTCCGCCGACCGCTGGAAGCTCGGCCAGCTCCGCCCGGGCGACACCGTGCGATTCGTGCCCGTGCGCGCGGCGCACACACCGTCGCGACGCGAACTCGGCCTGTCCCGCGCCGCCGCCACACCGGTGCTCGCCCGCACCGGCGGGGACGGTGACGACGGGGTGCTGGCCCGCCGCGACGGCGACCCTCCGGTCACCTACCGCCGCAGCGGCGACGACAACGTGCTCGTCGAGTACGGCGACATCGTGCTCGACCTGGCGCTGCGCGCCCGGGTGCACGCCCTGCACACCCGGCTCGACGGCAGTGCCCCGGGCATTGTCGACCTGACTCCGGGCATCCGCTCGCTGCAGGTGCACGTCGACCCCGATGTGCTGCCGATCCCGAGACTGCTGGATCTGCTGTGCGAGATCGAGGACGACCTGCCCGCCACCGCTGATCTGGTGGTGCCCAGCCGGCTGGTGCGGTTGCCGCTGAGTTGGGATGATCCGGCCACCCGGGAGGCTATCGCCCGCTACATGTCCGGCGTGCGCGCCGACGCGCCGTGGTGCCCGTCGAACATCGAGTTCATCCGCCGCGTCAACGGGCTGGACTCCGTCGAGGAGGTGCGCGACATCGTCTTCCGCGCCGAGTACCTCACCCTCGGCCTGGGTGACGTGTACCTCGGCGCGCCGGTGGCCACCCCGCTCGATCCGCGCCACCGGCTGGTGACCACGAAGTACAACCCGGCCCGCACCTGGACCGCGGAGAACTCCGTCGGCATCGGCGGAGCCTACCTGTGCATCTACGGGATGGAGGGCCCGGGGGGCTACCAGTTCGTCGGGCGCACCACCCAGGTGTGGAGCAGCCACCGTCACCGCGGCCCGTTCGACTCCGAACATCCTTGGCTGCTGCGGTTTTTCGACCGGATCACCTGGTATCCGGTGTCGGCCGAGGAGCTGCTGGATCTGCGCGCCGACATCGCGGCCGGCCGCGGCGCCGTCGACATCGCCGAGGGCACGTTCTCGCTGGCCGAGCATCAGCGGTTCCTGTCCGACAACGCCGAATCGATCGCCGCGTTCCGGGCTCGGCAGACCGCGGCGTTCGCGGCGGAGCGCGCGGCGTGGGAGGCGGCCGGCGAGTTCGACCGCGCCGAGCGGGCGGCGTCGGCGGTGTCGGCGGGGGCCGCCGAGGAACTGATGCTCGCCGACGGCGAACAGCGCGTCGACGCGCCGTTCTCGTCGAGTGTGTGGCGGATCGACGTCACCGAGGGCCAGTCGGTGCAGGCGGGACAACCGCTGCTGGCGCTGGAGGCGATGAAGATGGAGACGGTGCTGCGGGCGCCTGTCGACGGGCTGGTGTGCAAGGTCCTGGTCTCGGCGGGACACACCGTCGACGGCGGTGACCCGCTGGTGGTCGTGCGGCCCGGGGGCGAGCGATGAGCGCCCCGTCGGCGGTCGAGCGGGTGCACGCCGCCTACGCCGCGATCGAGCGGGTCGATCGCCCCGAGATCTGGATCACGTTGCGCCCCTTGGCCGATGCACTGGCCGATGCCGTCAGGGTCGACGCGGCGGCCCGAACCGGCGCAGAGCTGCCGCTGGCCGGGCTGGTCGCCGCGGTGAAGAACAACATCGACGTCGCCGGCATCCCCACCACCGCCGGGTGTCCGACCTTCGCCACCTGTGCGGCCACCGCGGACGCGCCCGCGGTGGCCCGGCTGCGCACCGCCGGGGCGGTGGTGATCGGGGCGACCAATCTCGACCAGTTCGCCACCGGGCTGGTCGGGACCCGCAGCCCGTACGGCGCGGTGCGCGACGCCCGCCGCCCCGACCGCATCTCCGGCGGATCCAGCTCCGGGTCGGCCGTCGCGGTGGCCCTGGGTCTGGTCGACGTCGCGCTGGGGACCGACACGGCGGGATCCGGGCGGGTCCCGGCGGCCCTGCAGGGCATCGTCGGCATCAAACCCACCATCGGCGTGGTGCCCACCGACGGCGTGGTGCCGGCCTGCCGGTCATATGACTGTGTCACGGTGTTCGCCCGCGATCTCGACACCGCCGACGCGGCCATGGGGGTACTGGCCGGCGGGGGCCGCCCGTTCCCTCCGGACGCGCCACTCACCGTGCCGCCCACCACACGGGTCGCCGTCCCCGGCCGGCTGCCCGGATTGTCCCCCGCGTGGCGGCAGGCGTTCGAATCGGCATGTGAGCGGTTGGCCGGCAACGGAATCGAGCTGGTCGAGGTCGATCTGACCCCGTTCCTGCAGGCTGCGACGCTGCTCTATGACGGCGGTCTGGTGGCCGAACGGCACGCGGCGGTCGGCACGTTCGTCGACGAGCACCTCGCCGCCGGGGATCCGGCCCTGGACCCGACCGTCGCGCAGATCATCTCCGCGGCGGGCGCGGTGCCGGCCACCACGCTGCTGCGCGACCGCGCGCGGCTGGCCGAGTTGACCGCCTCCGCGCTGGCCCGTCTCGGCGACTGCGCCGCGCTGCTGATTCCCACCACCACCGAGCACCCGAGCATCGCCGAGGTCGCCGCCGACCCGGTCGGGGTGAACTCGCGGCTCGGCACCTACACCAACTTCTGCAACCTGATGGATCTGTGCGCAGTGGCCGTGCCCGCCGGAACCACCTCCGACGGCGCGCAGTTCGGGGTGACGGTGCTGGGGCGGGCGGGTGCCGACGCGCTGGCGCTGGACCTGGCCCGGCTGGTCAGCGCACCGGTCGACGGTGCGGCGCCGCCCGGTGTCCCGGCACCGCCCACCCCCGCGGTGCCGTGGCCGGCCCGTGCCGGGACCCCGGTGAGCCGGCTGCTGGTGGTGGGGGCACACCGGCGCGGCGGACCATTGGCGTGGCAGCTCGAACAACGGGGGGCGCGCCGGCTCGGCCCGGCCACCACCGCACCGCTGTACCGATTGACCCGGTTGCCGACCGAACCGGCGAAACCGGGCCTGGTGCGGGTCGGCCCGGCCACCGGCACCGCCATCGAGGGCGAACTGTGGCTGATCGGCACCGCGATGCTCGGGGACTTCCTGGCCGAACTGCCCGACCCGATGACGCTCGGCGCGGTCACCCTCGCCGACGGCACCGAAGCGGTCGGATTCGGCTGCACCGTGCAGTCCTGGCTCGACGGCGAGGACATCACCCACCACGGTGACTGGTTCGGATATCTGCGCCGCACCACGCCCGGCGACCCGGTGTCCCGCGCCGACGTCACCGGCCGGGTGTGGCGGCGTGCGGCGCTGGTGGAGCCGGGGCGACCCATGGACACCGGCACCGAGGTGGAATGGCTGCAGGGCCACCGGCTCTACATCGATCTGCGGACCGTCACCGACGGTGACCGGCACCGCGTCGCGGCGGCCTTCGCCGGCACCCTGCGCCGCGACGGTGACACCTGGACGTGGGAGCATGAGTTCGACCTGCACCCGGGCCCGGCCCCGGCCGACCGCGGACTGCTGCACCGGGCCGGTTCGGTGTTGGTGGAGACCGGGGTCGATCGGGAGTACCACGAGGACTGGGTGGCCGCCCACACCGGCGCCGTCCGGGTGGAGGCGCGGTTCGCCGACGACACCGGCCACGGCATGCTGCTGCGCATCGGCGACCGGTTCGGCTACCTGCGCCACAGTCCCGGTTCCCAGGCCCACCGTGCTGCCGGGTCCGCTTGTCTGGAGATCTCCCTGGGCGTCGTCGAGGCGGGCCACTGGCACATCACCCGCTCCACCCACCCGGCGCGGATCGGCGATGATCTCGCACCCGAGTTCAGCGACCGCGGGCTCACCGTCACCGACCGCACACCCGGCGGCCGGCCGGCCCGGCGGCGCTTGACGGTGACCTTCGACCACCTGCCGACCCGTCAGGAGGTGTGATGGCAGGCGACTTCACATCCGTTCCGGTGATCGACATCTCGGCGCTGCGGCACGGGTCCGGGCCGGGGTATCGGCGGGCGGTGACAGCCCTCGGCGACGCGGCCCGTCACGTCGGTTTCGCCCAGCTCGTCGGGCACGGCATCGATCCGGCGCTGTTCGACGCCCTGGTCGACCGCACCCGCGCGTTCTTCGCGCTTCCGGCGGCGGAGAAACACCGGGTGTACATCGGCAACTCGACGAACCACCGCGGCTACGTGCCGCCGGGCGAGGAGGTGTTCGCCGGGGGCACCGCCGACACCAAGGAGGCGTTCGACCTGTCCTATGAACTGCCCGCCGACGACCCCCGGTATCTGGCCGGTGATCCGCTGCTCGGGCCGAATCAGTGGCCGGAGTTGACCGGCTTCCGGGAAGCCGTGACGGCCTGGTATGACGCGGTGTTCGCGTTGTCGCGGGCCATTCTGCGGGCGTTCGCGGTGGCGCTGGGTCAGCCGCCCGACCGTTTCGACCGGTACGTCACCACGCCGCCGTCGCAGCTGCGGCTCATCCACTACCCCGCCGATCCCTCGGCCGTCGACCGGCCGGGCATCGGCGCCCACACCGACTACGAGTGCTTCACGCTGCTGCGGCCGACCGCCCCGGGACTGGAGGTGCTCAACGCCGCCGGGCAATGGATCGACGTGCCGTATCTCGACGACGCGTTCGTCCTGAACATCGGTGATCTGCTGGAGATCTGGACCAACGGGGCGTTCGTCGCCACCACCCACCGGGTGCGCCGGGTGACGTCGGAGCGGTACTCGTTTCCGCTGTTCGTCAACGTCGACGCGGATACCGAGGTCGCTCCGCTGGCCGAATTCGTCGACGGCACAGCCCGTTACGCGCCGGTGATCGCCGGCGAGCATCTGTTCGCCCAGACCGCCCGGAGTTTCCGGTATCTGCAGGACCGCATCCGCAGGGGGGAGGTGAGCCTGCCCGACGGCGCCTACCCGCTGTCGGCCTTCGGTCGCCGTGCCGCTTCGCCCCGCTGACTCGACGACCTCCCGGGCCGGCCGCGGACCGGCCCCGGACCGCCTGTCTCCCGTTTCCGGCAACGGCGCCGGGACTCCCCTCTCGCCATTGGAGTTTCGATGATCCTCACCGGCGTTGCCGTGTTCCTGCTCGTCCTCACCGTGTCCGGCGTGGTGTCTGCACGCCGGGTGCGCGGCGACTGTGCCAACTATCTGGTGGCCGGCCGTGCGCTGCCGGCCGTGCTGGTCGCCGCGGTGCTCATCGCCCAGCCGGTGGACTCCAACGCCACCATCGGCAACGCCGATCTGTCGGCCGCCTTCGGGTTCTGGGCCGGCGCGGCCCTGCCGATCGGGCTGGCGCTGTGCCTGCTGCTGATGGGCCTGTTCTTCGCCAGACGGTTGCGGGCGGCACAGGTGGTGACCCTGCCCGAGTACTTCGGCAATCGGTTCGGCCGCGGTGTCGAGGTGGCCTCCTCGGCGCTGACCGTGGGCAGTTTCGCGATCCTGCTCGCCGGCAACCTGGTGGCGATCGGGTTCCTGCTGGAACGGTTCCTCGGCGTCTCCTACACCATCGGCATCCTGGTCACGGTTCCGCTGGCGCTGCTCTACACCATCACCGGCGGCATGTTCGCCAGCGTGTACACCGGCGTCGCCCAGGTCGTGGTCAACATCGTCGGCGTGTTCGCGTTGGTGGTGTGGGTGGCCGCCACGCACGGTTTCACCGCACCCGACGGCATGGGCGCCGGGGCGCTGTCGCAGCTGACGTCGAGTGAGTCCGGCGCGGTGATCAACTGGGCCACCATCATCGCGCTCGGTCTCGGCAATCTGGTCGCGATCGATCTGATGCAACGGGTGTTCTCGGCCCGCGATCCGGGTGCCGCGCAGCGGGCCTGCTTCGCCGCCGCCGGCGGCATCCTGCTACTGTGCCTGCCGCTGTCGTTCGTCGCGCTGGCCGCGGTCGGCATCGTCGGCGACTCCGCCGGCGACGGTCCGATCCTGTACGCCCTGCTCGGTGAATACGCGCCCGCCTGGCTGGCGATCATCGTCATCTCCGGGCTGCTGGCCGCCACCCTGACCACCGTCAGCGGCATCCTGCTGTCCACCGCATCGGTGCTGGTGCGCAACGTCCTGCGGATCGACACCGGCGTTCTGGCGCCACCGGCGGCGATGACCCCGCGGATGCTGCGCGCCACCCGGTGGGCCACGCTGCCGATGGCCGCGCTCGCCGCGGTGGTGGCGTTGCGGGTTCCGCAGACCGGGATTCTGCTCACCCTGGCGTTCGATCTGCTGCTGGCCAGCCTGGTGGTGCCGTTCATCCTCGGGCTGTACTGGTCGCGGGGCGGCGCCGCGGCCGCGGCGGCGGCGGTCGTGGTGGGCATCGGGGTGCGGCTGACCTATTTCGTGCTGGCCCCCACCATCTACGGGGTCGACAACACCCTGTTGTATCTGCCCAACGACTGGGTGTCGGCGTCGGTGGACGGCTGGTCCACCCTGTGGGCCGCCGCGGCGTCGCTGCTGGCGTATGTGGTCGTCGCGGTCATGACCACGCCCCGCGTCACGGCGGCACAACCGGCGGCCCCCGCGCCGGCCGAACCCGTCGCGTTGGCCGGGGTGCGTCCGTGACCGCCGGCGGTCACCCGGCCGCAGCGCCGGTCACCTGCGGCCGGCCCCGGTCACAGGAGCGGAGACGTCCGGGGGCCACGGCCCGCGACGAGGTGCTCGACGCCGCCGCGGAACTGTTCACCACCCTCGGTGTCGCGGCGACCTCGACCCGTCAGATCGCGGAGTCGGTCGGCGTCCGCCAGGCCTCGCTCTATCACCATTTCCGCACCAAGGACGAGATCCTCGCGACCCTGCTGGACGCCACGGTGGCGCCGTCGGTCACCGCGGCGCGCCGGCTGCGCGGTCGTCCGGAACCGCCGGCGGTGCTGCTGCACGCGCTGGTGTGGCTCGACGCCCGGCTGCTCTGGGACAGTCCGCACAATCTCGGCATCCTCTATCTGTTACCGGAGGTGCGGGATCGACGGTTCGGCGGTTTCCATCGGCGACGATCCGAGCTGCGGGCCGCCTACCGCGATCTCGCCGAGCGGGTCGCCGCCGCCGGCGCCACCCCGAGCTCCGTTCCCGACGTGGTGATCGACCCCGACGTCGTCTTCCGACTGGTGGAGACCCTGCCCAATCTGCGGATGGACGGTTTGGGTGAACCCGACCAACCGAGACGCACCGCCGACCTGGCGGTGCACGTGCTGGGCTGGCGCGGCGACTGGCCTCGGTTGCGCTCCGAATCCGCGACGGTGGCGGCCGCCGTCGGGGACTGTCGCTAGCCTTCGCGCCTCCCCGCCGAACCCGTCGTCTGTGGAGGTCAACCCCGTCGTTCCGGCCGATCGCCGGCATCGATATTTGCCAGACTAACCACCGGCAAACGTAATATGTCCCATAGGAACGCGACAAGGTGACGGCGGCAACAGATTTTGGCGGCGGCCCGGGACCGTTGCTAGCGTGCCCGCGCTATGTCTGTAGTACTCGCACTGGCCGCCTTCGTGAACCAGGTCTCGGGGACGCCGTACGTCCTCGGCGGAGATTCCCCCTCGGGAACAGACTGCTCGGGCCTGGCTTCCTGGGTGGCCAACGTGGCGACCGGCCGCCCCGCCTTCGGGGACCGGTTCCACACCGGAAATCAGGAAGCAGCCTTGCTGGCCCGGGGCTTCAAATACGGCACCGCCCCGGGTGCGCTGGTGATCGGCTGGAACAGTACGCACACCGCGGTGACATTGCCGGATGGCACTCCGGTGTCCGCCGGTGAAGGCGGTGGGGTCAAGATCGGCGGTGGCGGCGCATTCCAGCCGCAGTTCACCAAGCACATGTACCTGCCGATCGAGGAGCTCGGGCCCGAGCAGATCCCCGGTCTCGAACCGGAGCTGCCGGTGATCCAGCTGGCCGATGCCGGGGCGGCTCCCCCGCCCCCGCCACCCGAGCTGACCCCACCCCCGCCACCCGAGCTGACCCCACCCCCGCCACCCGAGCTGACCCCACCCCCGCCCGGGGCGCCGCTGCCACCCCCGCCGCCGGTCGGCATCTAGCGCTTCACAAACGCTTTACAAAGCCGACGGCTGGTGTCACGCTCGTGCGCGTGAGCGGACAGCGCGAGCCGGCCGAGCGTCTGGTCGAGCTCGAGGAGATCAAACGTCTCAAGGCGCGGTACTGCCGCCACCTGGACGCCAAGGACTGGGCCGCGTGGCGCACGTTGTTCACCGACGACTTCGTCAGCGACACCGCTTCGGCCGGCGGCACGACGATTCAGGGCGCCGACGAATTCGTCGCCTTCGTCCGCCGCAACCTCGGCAACCCGGCCAAGGTGACATCGCATCAGGTGCACGCGCCCGAGATCGAGCTCACCTCCCCGACCACGGCGCGCGGGGTGTGGGCATTGGAGGATGTGGTCCGATTGGGCCCCGCGGTGCACATGCGCGGCTACGGTCACTACCACGAGACCTACCGCAAGGTGGATGGCCGGTGGCTCATCGCGTCGTCCCGGCTGACCCGGCTCCGGACCGACTTCTTCAACGGGCTGTTCTCGGTGTACCTGTCGCCGCGCACGGAGCGGATACTGAGCAGCGTGGCGACCAAGGTCGCGCGCCGGTTCACGCGTTGACCCGCGACACACCCCCGAGGTGGGGTAGAACCGGCACATCATCGGGTAGTCCTGAAACCAGGATCTGCTCCGACGATCCGTTGGACGACTAACGAATGAGGTCTGTGTCGTGAAGCTGGCGCTCAGTGATGCCGATGCCGCGTTCCGGGCGGAGATGCGGGAGTTCTTCACCACCGAGATTCCCGCCGACATCCGGGACCGGATGCGAGCCGGCCGGCCGCGCTACCCCGACGACATCGTCACCACCCAGCGCATCCTCAACGCGCACGGTCTGGCGGTGCCGAACTGGCCGGTGGAGTGGGGCGGCCGGGACTGGTCGCCACTGCAGCGCCAGATCTGGTCCGACGAGATGCAACTGGCCGCGGTGCCCGAACCGCTGGCGTTCAACGCCAACATGGTCGGACCGGTGATCGCCCGGTTCGGGTCCCAACAGCTCAAGGAGCGGTTCCTGCCGCCGACCGCCAACCTCGACATCTGGTGGTGCCAGGGCTTCTCCGAACCGGAGGCGGGCTCCGACCTCGCGTCGTTGCGCACCACCGCGGTGCGGGACGGCGACAGCTACGTCGTCAACGGCCAGAAGACCTGGACGACGCTGGGTCAGTACGCCGACTGGATCTTCCTGCTGGCGCGCACCGACCCGGACGCTCCGAAAAGGCAGGCCGGCATCTCATTCCTGTTGGCCGACATGAACACCCCCGGCATCACGCTGCGGCCGATCAAGCTGATCGACGGCGGCCACGAGGTGAACGAGGTGTTCTTCGAAGACGTCCGGATCCCGGCCGATCAACTCGTGGGCGAGGAGAACCACGGCTGGGCCTACGCCAAGTTCCTGCTCAGCAACGAACGCACCGGCATCGCCCGGATCGGGGCCACCAAACTGTGGCTGTCCCAGGTCAAATCCCGCGCTGCCGAATGTAGTCTGCTCGACGATCCGCTGTTCGCGGCCCGCATCGCCGAACTGGAGAACGACCTGCTGGCGCTGGAGCTGACCCAGCTGCGGGTCAGCGGATCCGAGGGTGAGGGCAAACCCAACCCGGCCTCGTCGATCCTGAAACTACGCGGCAGCCAGCTGCAGCAGGCGGTCACCGAGCTGGCGGTCGAGGTCGCCGGGACCGATGCGCTGCCGTACGCCGCCGGCGACGACATCGCCTCGCCGGAGTGGGCGCAACTCGCCGCACCGCGTTACCTCAACTACCGCAAGACCTCCATCTACGGGGGCACCAACGAGGTGCAGCGCACCATCATCGCCTCGACCATTCTCGGATTGTGAGCCTGCCATGGATTTCGACCTGACCGACGAACAGGAACTGCTTCGCGACACCACCCGCGACCTGCTGGCCGGCGTCTACGACGTGGAGACGCGCAACCGCACCGTCGACACCGATCCGGGCTGGAGCCGCGAGGTGTGGAAACAACTGGCCGACATCGGGATCCTGAGTCTGGGGTTCGATCCCGCCGAATCCGGCCAGATCGAGGTGATGGTCGTGATGACCGAGATCGGCCGTCGGCTGGCGCCGGAACCCGTGGCCGCGGCCGCGCTGGTGCCCGGCACACTGATCGCCGAGCTCGGGTCCGATGATCAACTGCTGGAGCAGGTCGGCTCCGGCGACATGCTGCTGGCGCTGGCACACCGCGAGCCCGGAACCCGCGGTGTGTTCGGTTCCGTCACCAGTACCGCTGCGCAGCAAGGGAATTCCTGGACGATTACCGGACGCAAACACCCGGTGCTGGCCGGCGATGTCGCCGACACCCTGATCGTCAGCGCGGCGCTGCCCGATTCGGGCGGGACCGGGCTGTTCCTCGTCGACGCCGCCGCCGCCGAGCGGCAGCCCTTCCGCACGTTCGACGGTCAGCGGGCCGCGCAGATCGATTTCGACGCCACGCCCGCCCGACCGCTGGGGTCCGGCGGCGACGCCACCGAACACCTGCAGCGCGCCCTCATCCGCCACCAATCCGCGCTGTGCGCCGAAGCGGTCGGCGCGATGGCGGAGGCGCTGCGGCTGACCACCGAATACCTTCCCAGCAGAAAGCAGTTCGGTGTTCCGCTGAGCAGCTTTCAGACGCTGACCCAGCGGGCCGCCGATATGTACGTGTCCCTGGAACTGGCCCGCAGCATGAACTTCTGGGCGGCGATGTCGATCGCGGACGGCCGTTTCGATCCGGCCGTCGCGGCCCGGGCCAAACTGCAGATCTGCCGGTCCGGCCGGCACATCGGCCAGGAGGCCATCCAACTGCACGGCGGCATCGGGATGACGGCCGAATATCCGGTCGGCCATTACGCGGCCCGGCTGACTGCGATCGAGCAGACGCTGGGCTCCGCACACGACCAGCTTCAGGTGCTGATCGACGGTCTCACCGGATACGACACGGTCTCGCTGTAGGAGCTGTAGCAGAACGGCTGCACCACCACCAGGTAGACCGCCACGGTCAGGGGCGGCGCCAGCAACGGCAGCCATGCGAACCGTGCCGGAAGCAACGCCGCGATCACCGCGGCCAGCAGGAACCCCAGCAGGAAACCTGTTGTGGTGGCGAGGGTTTCGATGACAGCCCGGCTGTCCGTGTGGCGCGTCACCAGATACCCGCTCGCCGCCGCCCCGGACACCGCCACGAAGCCGAGGCCGGGGTCGACGACCAGGATCGCGGCCGCCGCGGTGAGCACGGCCAGGCCGGCGGCGGACCGCAGCCAGATCCCGGCCACGACGGCCAGCACACCCAGCCCTGCCGGCACCCACCGGCCGGGGTGGCCGGCGCCGGCGCCGATCTCGGTGGCCGCGGCGATCATGAGCAGACCCAACGGTGCCGACACCAGATGCGGTGACGCGATCGGCCCGCTCATCGCGACACCCGCCGAAGGGTCCGGCGACGGTGATCGGCCACCACGTGCAGCACCTGATCCAGGGCCTGTCCGGCGCCCCAGGCCACCACATCGACCCCGATGGTGCGCATATCGCGGTACATGAAGGACCGTTGCAGCGACCACATCCGCCCCACGAGCGGATCCACACCGTCGAACGGCTCCCGGTCGAGCACGTCGACGGCGACCACCGGGTGTCCACGCCGGGCCAGATCGATCAGCGCCAGCGCGAAATCGGTGTCCAGCAGGGTGGAGAACGCGACGACGATCGCCTCCGGCGGCACCGCCGGCCGCGGCACCAGGGTTCCTCTCCCCGAGCCGGGACCCGTCGGTGTGGTCGGACCGGAACCCGGGGCCGCGCCGAGCATGGTGTCGACCACCCGGTAGAACTGGCGGCGCCCGAGGTCGACGCCCAGCCAGCGCGGGCCCCGGCCCCCGAGGGTGGCGATACCGGCCCGGTCACCACCGCGCAGCGCGCTCTGCACCACCTGGACGGCGCCGCGGGCGATCCGCTCGGTCACCTCGGTGGCCGGACCCGGCGGCTGCGGGTAAGCGTCGACGAGCACCACCACGTCCGCGGCCCGCTCGCTGAGCCGCTGGGTCACGTGCAGTCGCCCACGCCGGGCGCTGACCGGCCAGTTCACCGTCCGCAGTTGATCTCCGGGCACATAGGGGCGGATATCGGCGTACTCCACGCCGGAACCGGAGTTCGCGGTCAGGTGCGTGCCCAGCCGGTCGCGCATCTCGCCGTGCGGCAACACGGTGGATTCCGGTGGCGCCAAAGGAAACACCACGATCTCCGCAACGTCGACCGCGCCGGTTCCGGTCAGCAGCCCGCCGGCCGCCGGCACGTCGACCCGGGCCCGCACCGGGTAGCGCCCCCACCGGTGGGCCGACACGGCCGCGACGACCCGTTCCGGGCGTTGTTCGAGCATCCGGACCTGCGCACCGGACACGTCGTCCACCCTCAGATGCAGTGCGGTGCCGGGTGGGTCGGCGCTCACCGTGACCGTCACCCGCACCTCTTCACCCTCGAAGCACCGGCCCGGATCGGGGTGTCCGCGCAACCACACCCGCGGCGGTGGCGGTTGCCGCACGACCGACGCCAGCACCCCGATCAGCGGTGCGGCGAAAATCACCAGCTGCCAACGTTGTCCGATCACCGCGGCGGCCAGCGTCACCGCCGCACAGGAGCACAGCGCCAATGTCAACGGTGATGCCCGCCATCGTGGTTCGACGGCAATGCCGGACATGTTCGACGGACCCGGCGGGGTGATCGTCACGGCGGTGGCCCGCCCGTCCTGGGCACCGGCAACCGGCGCAACAACTCCCCGATCACATCGCCGCTGCGGATCTGCCGGACCCACATCTCCGGCCGCAGCATGATCCGGTGCGCCAGTGCCGGCACCGCCAGTGTCTTGACGTCTTCGGGGATGACGTAATCCCGGTTCAGCAGCAACGCGCGGGCGCGGGCGAGCTGCACCAGATCGAGTTCGGCGCGCGGGCTGGCACCGACCGCGACCTGCGGATGTCGGCGGGTGGCGGTCGCCAGCGCGACCACATAGTCGAGCACATCGTCATGCACGGTGACCGCTTCCACCGCCTCCCGCATCGCGATCAGCGCGTCAGCGTCGACCACTTCGGTGATCACCACGTCGTCGGCGCCCCGTTCGATCCGGCGGCGCAGCATCGACACCTCCTCGGGTGCGGACAGATAGCCGAGTTCCAGTCGCACCGCGAACCGGTCCAGTTGCGCTTCGGGCAGCGGATAGGTGCCTTCGTATTCGATCGGGTTGTCGGTGGCCAGCACGACGAACGGGGCGGGCAGCCGGTGGCTGACCCCGTCGATGGTGACCTGGGTCTCGGCCATCGCCTCCAGCAGCGCGGCCTGTGTCTTGGGCGGGGTGCGGTTGATCTCGTCGGCCAAGAGCAGATTCGTGAAGATCGGCCCGGGCCGGAATTCGAAACCGCCCGAACGCATGTCGTAGATCGTGGTGCCGAGCAGATCGGCGGGCAGCAGATCCGGGGTGAACTGGACCCGGGTGAACCGCAGGCCGAGCGCGGCGGAGAAGGTACGGGCGATCAACGTCTTGCCCAGGCCCGGCAGATCCTCCACCAGGATGTGCCCGCGGGCCAGCACCGTGAGCAGAATCAGTTCCAGCGCGGCCCGGTTGCCGACCACCGCGCGCTGCACCTCGTCGAGCACCGCGTGGCAGTGGGCGGTGGCGGTCGTCGCCGGCATCATCGGTCGCCGACTCCGTCGGGCTCAGGCGTCATATCCGCTCCAGTCGCTGCAGGATCTCTTGCAGCACCGCGCGACCCGGGCCTGGCTGGTGCGCGGCTGCCGACGACACGTTGTCGGGGTCCACCCACGGCCACAACCGCGGTCCGAGCAGCAGCCGGCCCGCCGCCCGGTAACCGTTCGGGTCCCGGCGCCGGGGCTGACCGGTCGCCATCTCCAGCTGCCGCGCCAGCAACGGTCGCAGATGCCGGTCCCAGTCCGACCGGCCGGCTTCCGACCATCCGATCAACGTGTGCGTGCGGGACAGCCAGCGCTGCAGCGCCGCGGCTCGGTCCGCCGCCGCGGGGTCCGGCTCCGTCGGGTCCGCGGCGCGGCCAAGCCGTACCCGCACCGCGAGCAGCGCTGCGGCCACCGCGATGCCGGTCACGATCAGCACAAGTCGTCGTTCCGGCGCCGCCAGCGTCGCCGCTTCCACCAGGATCACCACCGCGAACGCCGCGGCCATCAACCGGGTCATGTCTGCCCCCGCAGGTGTCCGAGCACCACCCGCAACGCGTCCACAGCCGCGTCGCGATGCTCCTCACGCATCAGATGACGGCTGAACCGGGCCTCGCCGAACAACTCCACCAGCCGGGTGGCGCTGCCGGGCGGTAGCGCATGGTGTTCGACGGCGCGGGCGAGCACCTCCGACGCGGTGTCGAACTGCTGCGGCGCGGCGTCGGGCACCCGGGCCAGTTCCCGCTCCATCGCCGCATAGCACGCGATGATCGCGTCCCTGGGTTCGCGACCCGGCTCGCCGATCTCGGCCAATCCCACCTCAGCCGCCCTGGCCAGGGAGCCCGATCGCCGCTCCGCAGGCGCCGCCGGCGCCGCGGCAGCGGTCGGTGCGCTCGCGGTCAGGCCGCGACGCCTGGCCGCGAGCGACCCGACGATCACCATCAGCACGAAGGCGATCGTCGCGGCCGGCAGATGCGGCATCGCGTCCGCCGCGGCCGACGGCGGATCGGCCCACGACGAACCGGGTACCGCCGGATCGACCTCAGGTCCGATCCCGGGCCCGGTTTCGGCACCGGTCTCGTCCGGCTCGGTCCGGACCGGGTCCGACGGCGCCCACAGCCGCGCCACCAGGGTCACCGTCAGCAGGTAGGCGATCACCAGGCTCAGACCCAGCAGCACCACCCGCCACGACGGCCGGCTGCCGCCGTCACGCCGCCACACTGCCCGTCCGGCCGGCCGCACCGTGGTGATCGAGCGGTGCCGCAACCGGTGGATCCACGGCCATCGCGAGCACGCCGAGCGCGGTGGCCGCCAGCATCCCGACGAGGATCAGGCTCGCCGGTCCACCGGACTCCCGTTCGGCCGGTGTCGACCCGGCGGCGCCGGTGGCGTCGGGCAGCCACCCGCGCAGCGCCACCACCAGCGCACTCAACAGGATGACCGCGGTGACCGGGCCGCGCATCGATGACACCCGGGATGGCATCAGGACCCCGCGCCACGCTGCGCCGGCTCGGCAGCGGCGCCGAGCCGATCTCCGGTGTGCTTCCTACAGGGCTCCATCTCCACCGTCGGCGTCCCGGCCCGGATCCGTTTCGCTCTCGTAGTCCGATCGCGGCGTGATCCGGGTCGTTCCTTCGACGATAGTGCGCCGACGGCCGCGTTCGCCCCGCATTCAGTGCGGTGCGACGGCGCCCTCGATCAGTGTCCGGCCGCCATGGTGGAATCCGGCGCCGCCCAGTCGGTGGACACCAACCGGTGCCGGATCAGCCAGGCGTCGCCGACCGGCACCAACTCGTCGCGATACCGGCCGTAGTGGTCCAGACCCGCCTCGGTGAACACGGTGAAATAGGACGCCACCCTCGCCCGCTCGGGAGTCAACTCCAGAAATCGGATGTTGGTGAGGGCGTGTCGGACGATCCGCTTGACAGCCGCCGGTTCAGGCCGGCTCGCCGCGGGTCCGGCCGGATCGGATTGGGCCACACCGCCGAGAAACGCCGCGATCTCGTCCCGGCCGTGCACCGTCTTCAACCCGCGGACCTCGAGCCGACCGTCCGGGCAGAACGTCTGGATCATCTCCGCGATCCGGCCTGAGTCACCGTTCCAGTTGTAGTCGGCGAGGGTGTCCCGAATCCGCTCGCGCGCCACCAGTTCCCATATCTCCATCGCAGCTCACCCTACGGTCGTCCCGGCGCGGTGACCGGGGTTACCGGCAGGTACTGCTATAAACCTTGAGAGATGCACGTCGATGGTCGCCAGATCACCGTCTCGGGTAGCCTGCTGGAGCCGCTGACCCGACGTACAAGCGACATCGTCAGACTCGTCATCGCCACGGTCACACTGGCGCTCGCGGTCACCAGCACCCTGATCACCCGGCGCGACTGGACCGCGCTCGAACAGACGATCTCCGAGCTCGTCGGGTTTCTCACCCCGACCCAGTCCAACCTGGTCTACCTCGCCTACGGTGCGCTGATTCTGGCGCTGCCGTTCATGATCCTGATCGGGCTGATCGCGGTGCGCCAATGGCGGCTGCTCGGCGCCTATGTCGCCGCGGCACTCATCGCCGGCATCGTCCTGTCCATCAGCGGTAAGGGCATCGCGGCGCCGAGATGGCATTTCGACCTGTCCGACCGGCTCGACACCGTGCTGTCGCAGTTTCTCGACGATCCCCGGTGGATCGGCATGCTCGCGGCGATGCTGACGGTTTCCAGCCCCGGCCTGCCGGCCCGGTGGCGGCGCTGGTGGTGGACGCTGCTGCTGGCGTTCGTGCCGATCCACCTGGTGGTCAGCGCGGTGATACCGGCCCGCTCCATCCTGGGCCTGGCGGTCGGATGGTGGGTCGGTTCGCTGGTGATCCTGGTGGTGGGCACACCGGCGCTGGAGGTTCCGCTCGACGGCGCCGTCCGCGCCATGGCCCGACGCGGATTCCCGGTCGCGGCGCTGACCGTCGTGCGGCCCGCCGGGCGGGGGCCGCTGGTGCTGGCCGCCGAGGCCGATTCGACCGTGCCCGCCCTCGGCTCCCGGGCGATGCTCGCGCTCTACGGGCCGAACCAGCGCAGCGGCGGTGTGCTGCGCCAGCTGTGGCGGAAACTGAAGCTGCGCAGCCGGGAGACCCCGCCGTTGCACGCCTCGATGCGGCGCGCCGTCGAACACCGCGCCCTGATGGCCATCGCCGCCGACGCCGCCGGTATCTCCAACACCTCGACCCTGGCGATGTCCGCGCTGGCGCGGGGCTGGACGATGTATGCCCACACCCCCGCCGTCGGGGTGCCGCTGGCCGAATGCGCGTCGACCGTCTCGGTGGACCGGGTGTGGGAAGCCCTCGGGGTCTGTCATCACCACCAGATCGCGCACGGCGATCTGCGGCCCAAGGAGATCACGGTCGACAACGGCCGGGTGCTGTTCGGGGGGTTCAGCCTCGCCGAATACGGGGCCACCGACGTCCAGATCCAGGCCGACATCGCGCAGCTGCTGGTGACCACCACGGCGATCTACGGCGCGGAGGCCGCGGTCAACGCCGCGATCGCCGCGGTCGGCAAGGACACCGTGCTCACCGCATCGCGCCGGCTGACGAAATCCGCCGTGCCGGCGCGGATCCGCAAATCGATCGACAACGCCGGTGAGGTCATCGCCGCCGCCCGGGACGAGGTGAAACGCCAGACCGGCGCCGATCAGATCGACGTCGAAACCATCACCCGGTTCAACCGCAGGCAGGTCATCCAGCTGGTGCTGCTGGTGGCGCTGGTCTATGTGGCCTATCCGTTCATCAGCACGGTACCGACGTTCTTCAGCGAGCTGCGCAGCGTCAACTGGTGGTGGGCGCTGGCCGGGCTGGCGGTGTCGGCGTCGAAGTACGTGGGCGCCGCCGCCGCCCTGTGGGCCTGCGCCAACGGAATGGTGAGCTTCCGCAACCTCACCATCATGCAGGTGGCCAACACCTTCGCCGCCACCACGACACCGGCCGGGGTGGGCGGACTCGCCCTCAGCACCCGGTTCCTGCAGAAGGGTGGGCTCGGGGCGGTCCGCGCCACGGCCGCGGTGGCGCTGCAGCAGTCGGTTCAGCTCACCACCCACATCGTGCTGCTGATCGTCTTCAGCGTCGCCGCCGGCACCTCGGCGGACCTGTCGCAGTTCGTACCGGACGCGACCATTCTCTACCTCGTGGTCGGCGCCGCGCTCGGCGTCATCGGCATCGCGATGCTGGTGCCCAGGCTGCGTCGGTGGCTGGGCACCGCGGTGCGGCCGCGATTGGAGGAGGTCGTCGCCGATCTCACCGCGCTGGCGCGGGAACCGGCCCGCCTGGCGCTGATCGTGGCCGGCTGCGGCATCACGACACTCGGCGCCGCACTGGCGTTGTGGGCCAGCATCGAAGCGTTCGGCGGGGACACCTCGTTCGTGACCGTCACCATCGTCACGATGATCGGCGGCACCCTGGCGTCCGCCGCACCCACCCCGGGTGGAATCGGGGCCGTCGAGGCCGCGCTGATCGGCGGGCTGGCCGCATTCGGGGTCCCGGCCGCGATCGCAGTGCCGGCCGTCCTGCTCTACCGGGTGCTCACGGTGTGGATACCGGTCTTCGCCGGCTGGCCGATCATGCGCTGGCTCACCGACAACGACATGGTCTGAACCTCCGGTCAGGACCCTGGGCTGAACTCGATGTGCAGCTCGTTCAGCCCGCGCATGATGAACGTCGGCTCGTAGGTGTACCGCCGGTGCTCCGCGGGGCCGTGATGGGCCTGCGAGATCCTGATGTCGGTCATCCGGTCGAGGATCCGATTCAGCGAGATCCGCCCTTCCGCCCGGGCCAGCGGCGCCCCCGGGCACGAGTGCGGCCCGCGGATGAACGCGATCTGCTCCCGCACGTTCGGACGGTCCGGGCGGAAGCTGTCGGGATCTATGAACTTTCGTGGATCACGGTTACACGCCCCGGGCAGCAGCATGATCGTGGTGCCAGCCGGCACCTTGACGTCGCCGATCGTGGTGGTGGTGCGCGCCATCCGGAAGTGCGCCTTGACCGGGCTCTCCATCCGCAGCGTCTCCTCCAGGAACGCCGGGATCCGGCTGCGGTCCGCACGCAACTCCTGCTGCAAGCGCTGATCCTCGGCGATCGAGCGCACCGCGAAGCTCACCAGTTTGGTGGTGGTCTCGGTACCCGCGGCGAACAGGAACGTCGACACGTTCATCACGTCGTCGATGTCCGGGGTGGAGCCGTCCTCGTATCTGGCGTGCGCCAACTCGGTCAGCACATCGGCGCGCGGAGCCCGGCGCCGGTCCTCGATGTAGGCTCGGAACTTGTCGTTCAGCCATTCCAACGGATTGTGCGAGGTGGGCGCATCCTTGCCCAGTTCGCCGACGGTCTCCAACGCGAACGCCGCCTTGAACTCCTCGTGATCGGCCGCCGGTACCCCGAGCAGGTCGGCGATCACCAACAGCGAGAACGGTTTCGCGTAGTCCTCCAGGAATTCGGCGCTGCCCCGGTCGAGGAACCTGTCCAGCTGCTGATCGGCCAGCCGCCACATGAACTCCTCGTTCTCCTTGAGGCGTTTGGGCGTGATGAGCTTGTTCAGCAGACCGCGGGTGCGAGTGTGCAGCGGCGGATCCTGCGAGGTGATGTGCTCGGCCATCGGCACACCGTCGCGGTACTGCTCGATCAGATCCGACACATCGTCGCGCCCGTCCGGACCGAACGGCATACCGGAGAACGGCCCGGCGACCGACACGCACGACGAGAAGGCCGGATTGCGGTACACCTCCAGCGCCTCCTCGTAGCCGGTCACGGCCAGCACCTTGTGTGGGGTCGCCTCGACCACAGGACATTTCGACCGAAGATGCTCGAAGTACGAATACGGGTCGCCCACCAGCGACTCGTCGGTGAAGAAGTCAACGGTGTCGAAATCGGTCACATCACGCTCCGGGTCGGATCGGTCACCTGGGTCTCGGTGAGGTCCAACATGTCGCCGAACGCGTGGATGATGACCGGCGACGAGAACGTCTCGTTGTCGCGGAGCAGCTGCTGAACCTCCTCGTACCAATACACCATGAAGATCGCTTCACTGGTTCTCCTCAGGCCGGGTAGGCGACGGACTTGATCTCGGTGTACTGGTCGAAGCCGGCCACACCGTTCTGGCGGCCGACACCGCTGTCCTTGTATCCGCCGAAGGGTGTATCGGCTCCGTATCCGGCAGCCCCGTTGATGCCGATGAAGCCCGCACGCAACCGTCTGGCCACCGCGAGCGCGTGCTCGATCGAGCTGGACATGACGTTGCCGGCCAGCCCGTAGGCGGTGTCGTTGGCGATCCGCACCGCATCGTCCTCGTCGTCGTAGGGGATGACGGCGAGCACCGGCCCGAAGATCTCCTCCTGGGCGATGGTCATCGAGTTGTCCACGTCGGCGAACAGCGTCGGCCGAACGAAGAAGCCCTTGTCCAGCCCGTCCGGTGGGTCCTCGCCCCCGACCACCAGCCGGGCGCCCTCCTCGACGCCCTTGCGGATGTAGCCGCGGATGCGGGTGCGCTGCTTCTCGTTGATCACCGGCCCGCACAGGGTCGCCGGATCCTGCGGGTCGCCGGGCGCGACGCCTTCGTAGATGCCACGCAGGATCTCGATGCCCTCGTCGTAGCGGGATCGTGGCAGCAGCAGCCGGGTGGGGTTGGCGCACCCCTGTCCGGCGTGCATGCACGGCGCGATGCCCATCATGCAGCCGAGCGCGAAATCGGCGTCCTCCAGCACGATCGTGGCCGATTTGCCGCCGAGTTCGAGGAAGAGCCGCTTCATGGTGGCCGCACCCTTGGCCATGATGCGTTTGCCCACCGCGGTGGATCCGGTGAACGAGATCAGGTCCACCTTGGGCGACAACGTCAGCTCCTCACCGATCAGGTGATCCGATGCGGTGACCACGTTGACCACCCCGGGCGGGATGTCGGTCCGCTCGGCGATCAGGCGGCCCAGCCTGGTGGCGTTGAACGGGGTGTCCGGGGCCGGTTTCAGCACCACGGTGCAGCCGGTGCCCAGCGCCTGCCCGATCTTCTGGATGGAGACCTCAAACGGGAAGTTCCACGGCACGATCGCGCCCACCACCCCGGCCGGTTCCCGCCACACCCGCCGGGTGGTGTTCATCCCGGTCACCGACACCATCGCATCGCCGAGCGCTGTCTCCCAGGAATATTCGTCGATGAGCTCGGCCGGATACCGCAGCGCGTCCGACAGCGGCGCGTCCAGTTGTGGTCCGTGCGTGATCGAGCGGGGACAACCGACCTCGAGGATCAGTTCCTCGCGCAGCTCCTCCTGTTCGGTCTCCAGCGCCTCCTGCAGCTGCAGCAGGCAGCGTTGCCGGAACGCGTGATTCGTCGACCAGTCGGTTTCGTCGAAGGCCCGCCGCGCGGCGTCGATGGCCCGGTGCATGTCGGCGACCGACGCGTCGGCGACCTCGCCCAGGGGCTCCTCGGTGGCCGGGTTGATGGTGGTGAAGGTTCCGGCCGACCCTTCGACGAGCTTGCCGTCGATCATCATCCTCGGCTCGTGCCGAACGTCAGGCATGGGTGTCCTCTCTGGTCGTCAGGCGGCCGAAACGCGGTAAACCGAGCGACAGCCGGATCATCTGGTGCAGGGTTGCCGGCGGCAGGATCCGGTTGGCGATCATCAACATCCGGGCGGACGGACCGGCCGGCCTTTTGACGAACGGTTGGGGATTGTCGAGCGCCTTGGACAGCGCCAGCGCGAACTTCTCCGGCGGCCGGGCGGCCTTCGCGACGGCGGCCCGGCCCCGCTTGTCCATGGTGCGGTGGTGGCGGGCGTAGACACCCTGCAGATCCCGGCAGTCGGTGGTGCCCGCGTCGGTGATGATCTCGGTGTCGTACACACCCGTCACCAGGACCGTGACACCGATCCCGAACGGATTCACCTCCCCGGCCATCGCCTCGGCCCAGCGTTCCAGCGCACCCTTGGCCGCCGAGTACGGCGCCGTCGAGGGCATCCCCCACACACCCTGCTGGCTGGAGACGAGCACGATGCGGCCCCGCCCGGCCCGGCGCATGCCGGGCAACAGCTCCCTGGTCAGCGCCACCGGTCCGAACACGGTGGTCGCGAACATCTGCTCCCACAGGCTCAGCGGGGTCTCCTCGACCATCCCGGCGGCCGAGATGCCGGCGTTGTGCACCACCGCGTACGGGGCTCCGACGGACCCCTCGATCTCCTTGGCCGCGGCGGTGATCGATGCCGCGTCGGTGAGATCGAGGGCCACCGGAATCAACCGCGGATCGTCCGCGGCGGCGCCGGTGGTCTCCGCGAGTCGGGCCATTCCGGCATCGACCGATCGCATCGCCGCCACCACCCGCCACCCCCGGCGGTACAGGTGGGTGGCGGAGGCCAGGCCGAGCCCCCGGGAGGCCCCGGTGATGACGACGCTGCGTGGCCCGGCCGGCTGCCGGTCGGTCACTCCGGAGCGGCGCACCGGTTGCTCACCTCACCGAGTTCCTCCACCGGACGGCCCGACGGTCGGCGCGACGACACAGCGGCCAGTCCTCCGGCAGATGCCACAGCTCGGGGTTGTAGACCGCGAACGGCGACCAGTTCATGATCGGGTCCTGCCACACGATCAGCGTGGTGACGATCGCCGAACAGGGTGGGGTTGTGCAGATTGCGCCGGTAATGCACCTTCCCCTCCGGGTTGGCGACCCGTTCCGAACGCGGCCCCTTGCGTGCGTTGGGGCCGAAGAACAGCCCGATCGCGATCAGCGTGACGAGGCCCAGAAGCGGTCCCCGCCGGATATTCCCGGTCGCGGCGGCGTCGGCGTCCTCCGCGGCCCCGGGAGGGATTTCGGGCCGGGTCTTCTCGGTGGTCATGCATCACTCCTCACCGAAGCGGTCCACGAGATGCGAGTTGACACCGTCCTGGTCGAGCCGACGGGCGACCAGATAGCCGGCGCCCATCCAGGCCCGGCGGGTCCACTTGCCGAACGACACCCGGGTGCCGGGTGCGCCGGCGGCGGCGGGCAGCATCTTGACCCGTTCCATGGCCTCCTTGACCCCGCGCGGGCTGAGCGGATGCGCGTCGGCGAAGGCGTGCACCAGCGCGTTGGCGATGTCGTGGTTGACCACTGGGACGCAGTACTGCGGCCGGCGCCCGTACGCCTTCTCGTAACGGTCCAGGAACCGTTGGCCGACGAGGTTGTGCTCGTCGTACTGGTCCACCCCGGTCCAGCCCAGAAACGCGTTCCACATCACCGGGTTGATCCAGGCGTTCTGGAACGCGGTGCTGGTGAACCGCGGTGGGTCCCAGTCCAGTGCCTGGAGCGCCGGGTTGACGAAGACGATGCCGAACCCGAACCCGCAGTGCACCAGCGCCGACGGTTTGGCCTCATACACCCGTTCGACTGCCGCGGTCACATCCTGGGCGGTCTGCGCGATCGCGGCCTCTGCCACGATGCGGATGTTCTTGCGACGGCACGCATTCCGGAGGTTCCGCAGGTAGGTCTCGCCGATCAGCGACTGTTCGATCAGCACGCCGACCTCGGTGTGACCGTCCTTGGCGAGAAGATCCGCCCAGAAGATGGGCTCGTCGGTCAGTGACCCCTGCGGAAAGGAGAAGGTCCACTCGCCGAGCCAGTCGTCGCTGCCGGTGACGCTGACCGCGGGCACCCGGAAGCGCTCCTCGATGGCCTCCCGGGTGGGGACCGCGTTGTCGGAGATGTTCGGCCCGAACACCACGAGGCACCCCTCGTCGACCAGATCGCCGAACGCGTCGATGACCTTCTTCACCGACCCCTTCGGCAACCCCTCGACCTCGCGGTAGACGATCTCGACCGGCCGATCGATGACCCCGGCCTCCAGCGCCTCGTTGAACAGCAATTCGAACGGCTGGGAAAAGTCCTCCTTCATCTCCTTCGGATAGCCGTCCGGGAGCCGGAAATCCATCAGGTAGCCGATCTTGATCGGCTCGGCGGAACTCTCGTAGGACATGCAACCTCCGTGGATTCCAGCTGCCGCCGGGGCGAGGTGGCAACGGATTGCGCGGCTGGTTAAACCTAATATTTGTTCAGACAGTAGCGAGCGGCGCGTGGCGGCGTCAACGGTCTGGGCGGGCACGTCGTCGAGATGGGCGTCGGTCCAGGACGGCTCCCCCTGCCGGCCCCGGGCGCGACGAGAACGGTGCGGCCGACCAACGGCGAGGCCGACAGACCCAGCCGAAGCTGCGGTCCGGCATCGACCTCGGGTCTGCGGTTCGGTCACGGCGCCCTCATCGCTGACCAAATATCTGCTCTACCCTAGAGTCCGCCTCTGCCTCCCGTCAACGAATCGGCGCGCCTCAGGAGTACTGGGCGCGCCGAACTGACCGGTCAGTCCCACACCACGTGCAGGTACGGCGGCGACCGGAAGTACATGCCTGCGACATACGGCGCCGCGGCGTCCGGATCCAGCCGCAGCCCCGGCAGTCGGTCGAGGAGGGTGTTGAAGATGACGGTGCTCTCCAGCCGGGCCAGATGCATGCCCAGACAGACATGCGCTCCGTGACCGAACCCGATGTGCGGTTTGCGCTCCCGGAAGATGTCGAACTCCTCGGGCCGTTCCCACCGGGTCTCATCGTGGTTGGCGCTGCCGAGGTTGACCGCGATGGTCGAGCCGGCCGGGATCTGCACACCGAAGAACTCGATGTCCTCGGTGACCTCCCGCATGAAGTTCAACAGTGGTGTCTCCCACCGGATACCCTCTTCGATCGCCTGTGGCAGCAGGTCCCGGTCGGCCTTGACCGCGGTCAGCTGGTCGGGATGGGTGAGCAGCCCGTAGGCGAGGCTGGCAGTGGATCTCGACGTGGTCTCCGCCCCGGCCGGCAGCAGGTTGCGCATGAAGCCGTAGATCTGTTCGTCGGACATCCGGACGCCGTCGACCTCGGCGTGCGCAAGCTTTGAGACCATGTCGTCGCGCGGCGACCGGCGACGCTCGGCGAGGATTCCCACGAAGTAGTCGCGCAGTTCGGCAGACGCCTTCAGCGCGGTGTCCATGTCCGCGTGGAACCCCAGCAGGTCGATGGCCAGCCGGTGGAACTCGGGCACATCCGCCTCCGGCAGACCGAGCAGTGCGGCGATCACCCGGACCGGGATCGGCATGAACACCTCTTCGACGAGGTCGGCCCGCCCGGCATCGCGGATCCTGTCCACGGTGCGCTCCACCAGCGGCCGGACCAACTCGGCCTCCCACCGCCGCATCGACGACCGGGCGAAGGCGAACTCGTGCAACCTGCGGTATGTCTGGTGTTCGGGTTCCTGCATCTCGAGGATCGTCGGGCCCTGCAACGGACGCACGATCGCCTCATAGCAGCGGGTGCTGAAGGTCCGGTTGTCGGTGAAAACCGCCTTGACGGCATCGAAGCTGTAGGCGGCGAAGGTCTGCGGGCCGTCCGGCGGGTTCTCGAAGATCGACATCTCCGGCCAGCCCGGGTGGACCGGCGCTTTCGACCGCAGTTCGGCCAGCATCGGGTACGGCGAGGCATCGCCGTCCGCGCCCATCCCGGCGTCGAACCGCGCCTGGGCCTCCTTGACGCCCGCTGTGATCACCGGGCCGGACCCCTCTGGGCTCGAATACTCCGGGCTGGACTGTTCTGGGCTGGACTGTTCTGGACTGGAGACGGGCTCCGGCATCACCCCTCCTCGGATCGCGACAGACCTGTTATAGCACCTGAAAACCTAATCTTTGTTCTGAATACGGTACGCCCCGGCCGGCCGGTCTCCGCATCGATTCGTGACCGGTTCGGCGGAAGACCTTCTGGTAGCGTTGAGCAAGCCTTTCGGATCGGTGATCGGCCAGGGTGGGAGGCAGAGCTTTGGAGGTGTGGTGGGGCGTCCGCAGCTGACTTCGGAGCAGCGCAACGTGCGGAAGAGTGCCCATACCCTCGCGTCGGTCGCCGGCAGAGCCTACGACGACGGCACTCGGCGCACCGAGATCCTGCAAACCGCTGCGCGGTTGATCGCCTCGTCGGGGCTGCGAACCTCGCTGCAGGAGATCGCCGACGCCGCTGGCATCCTGCCGGGCAGCCTCTACCACCACTTCGAGTCCAAAGAAGCGATCCTGGTGGAGTTGCTGCGCCGCTATCACACCGACCTCGACACCATCGCGGCACATGCCCAGGAGCGGCTCGACGACCCGGATCCCCGCTCCCCGTCCGACCGCATCACCGATCTGGGGGTGGCGATCGCACGATGCGCGGTCACCCACCGTGCCGCCCTGCAGATGACGTTCTACGAAGGCCCCACTTCACATCCCGAGGTGACCGCGCTGGCGCAGCAGCGCCCGACGGGCATCCTCGAGGCGATGCTGCAGACACTACGGGCCGCCCGCTGGAGCGGTTATCTACGGGCCGACATCGACCTGCCCATCCTGGCCGACCGGATCGTGCAGACGATGCTGCAGGTCGGCCTGGATGTCATCCGGCACAACGCGAGTCCGGACAAGGCGGCGACCCTGCTTTGCCGGATCCTGCTCGAAGGGCTCGCCACCGTTTTACCCACCGACGAGGAACTCGACGGTTCTGCGGCCTTCCGGGCCGCCGACGAGGTCGTGCAATCCTGGAGCCTCGAGGCCGAGGCGGAGGCCGACGACAAGGCCGCCCATGTGCGTGCGGTGGCGCGCGCCGAGTTCGGCCGCCGCGGGTACGAGGGCACCACGATCAGGGACATCGCCCGCGCCGCCGGACTCGGCACCGGGACGGTGTACCGGCTGATCGGGTCCAAGGAAGAACTGTTGGCCTCGATCATGCGGTCCTTCGGCGAGAAGATCGCGGTGGGCTGGACCGACGTGCTACGGACCGACGCGCCGGCGATCGCCAAGCTGGACGCACTCAGCTGGGTCAACACCAACGCACTGGACCGGTTCGGTGACGAGTTCCGGATCCAGCTGGCCTGGATGCGCCAGTCCCCGCCGGACACCCCCAATCCGGGCTGGCTGTTCGCCAAGCGGGTGCGGCAGGTCAAGTCGCTGCTGGCAGCCGCCATCCGCTCCGGTGAGATCAGCATCGACAGCCCGTCCAACGAGCTGTTGGCCCGCAGCGTCATCGGGGTCGGCTGGGTTCCGGAGAACATCCTGCGGCAGATCGGCACCCGTGCCGCGCAGATCCTCGTCCGCGACACCGTGCTGCGCGGCGCAGCCGACCGCGACGTGACCCGCTGATCGCTTCCCCCGTCCCGTCCCGCCCCGCCGGCCGCTCTGCTCGGCCTTGGCGTCGCCTCCTGCAGACTCTTGTAACCAAATATCTGTTCCGGATAGTGTGGCAGGCGATCATCCACCGCCACGCGAAGGGGACCAATGGCTGGTATCGAGCAATTCCGTTATGACGGCAGGCATGCACTGATTGTGGGGGGCGCGACCGGGATGGGTGCGGCGGCGGCCCGGATCGTCCGGGACCTCGGCGCGACGGTGACGGTCATGGACTACGCTCCCGTCACCTACGACACCGATCGGGTCATCGAGATGGATCTGCGCGATCCCGGATCCATCGACCACGCGGTCGACGAACTGTCCGGCCCGGTCGACGCCGTCTTCTCGGCCGCCGGCATCGCCGACGGTCCGGATCTGATGCGGACCAACTTCATCGGGCATCGCCATCTGCTCGACCGGTTGTTCGCCGACGGCCGGCTGGGACGCGGATCCGCGATCTGCTTCATCTCCTCGGTGGCCGGGATGGGCTGGGAGAACGATCTGGACCGGTTGCTGGATTTCCTGTCGACCACCGACTACCGGTCCGCGGACGCGTGGGTCAAGGAACATGAGGGCGACGGCTTCATCCACTACGGATTCAGCAAGCAGGTCGTCAACGCCTACGTCGCGACGTGGGCGTTCGAACTGCTCAAGCAGGGTGTGCGGATCAACGCGATCTGCCCCGGACCCACCGACACCCCGCTGGCGCGCGCCAATGCCGATCTGTGGCTGACCTTCGCCCAGGATTACCGGGACGCCACCGGCGTCGGAGTCCATCAGCCCGAGCAGATGGGCAGTGCGATGGCCTTTCTGAACTCGCCGGCGGCCAGTGGGATCAGCGGTATCACGCTGTTGGTGGACAGCGGGCATGCGATGTCCTCGCTGACGAACGCCTTCCCGCCCGGCAAGCCGATCATGGACCTGATCACCGGGCGGGCGAAGCTCTAGGGGCTCAGTCGAACGCGTGGCGCGGCAACGTGGTCGGCAGGTCCAGGGAGCTCAGCAGCCCGGCCGGCGCCGCCACCACGTACGGTATCGCGTTCACCACCCGCATCGCGGTGGCGGCCATCGCCGCGCGGCCGGCCCCGTGACCCTCGGCGGCGCCGAGGTTCATCGCACAGTGGATGTCGGGGTCACCCTCGATGTCGACCCGGTAAGTGGCATCGAACTCCGAGGTCAGCCACTCCGGGGCGACGTCGCGCGCCATCCGGATGATGTGCTCGATGACGATGGCCTCCCGCCCACCGACGATCCCGGCGACCCGGGTCCGCACCGCACCGCAGGTGCCCGCCTCGACCCGGCCGAACGCCACATCGATGTCCCGGTGGGTGACGCTCCGGTCGAACGTTCCGCGCAGTTCCTCGACCTCGACACCCAACCCGTCGGCGATGAGGTGAATCGGCGCGCGCCAAGCCATCTCGATGAACCCGGGGGTCTTGAGCCAGGGTTCGAAGTCGAGTGGACGGCCGAAGCCCATCCCGTCCATCATCACGTCGGCCACCGGATAGTGGTCGTTCAGCGCGATCTCGGTCGCGGTGATGCGTCGGATGTTCTTGGACTGGGTGGTCAGCAACAGCGCCAGCTCGTCGGAGCCGAAACCCGGGAAGATGCCCGACGCGTAGAACGACGCCGAGCCGGACTTCGCGGCCGCCTCGAGTTGGTCCCGCCACTCCTCGGAGTGATAGCTCGGCGGATACACCAGCATCGTGGAGGTCGTCGAGACGACGTTGATACCCGCCTCGAGCAGCCGCACATAGTCAGGCACCGCGCCGGCGTCCCGTTCCGGACCGCTGGCCGCGTAGACGACGCAGTCCGGTTGCAGGGCGATCAGCGCACCGGCGTCGTCGGTGGCCGAGACACCCAGCGGGCCGACGCCGGCGAGCTCACCGGCGTCCTTGCCGACCTTCTCCTCGGAATGCACCCACACACCGACGAGTTCGAGATCCGGGCGCCGGCTGATCGCGTCGATCGCGATCGAGCCGACACCACCCGTCGACCACACCACGGTTCGGATCGGTTTCGACAACTGGCTCTCCTCTCCTGCGGCCACCCGGCGCGTGCCCCGGGGCCGGCTCTAACCTAATATTTGTTCAGGTCGACCATCGACTTCATTGCCGAATTCACCGCTCAGAGTTGACGGTAAGGCAACCATATTCGACCTCGTCCACTCCTCCCGGCACCTGTTGCCCTGCCGGAGCAAACCTTAGTTCAATGGCTGGGAAGTCCGCGGTGATGTCCACAGTGATGTCCGTTCAGCGCAGGGCGGCTCGGCCGGTGACGGGGCTGGTGAGCGTCGCAGTGGTCATCGGTGTCATCCTGCTCGCCGCACAGCTGATCCGGGACGGTTTCGCCCGAACCGCCCCGGTGACGGTGCTCTCGCCCCGCGCCGGTCTGGTGACGACGCCGACGCCGAGGTGCAGTTCCACGGAGTGCAGGTCGGCAAGGTCCTCGCCGGTCGGCATCGCGCACCACGAGACCTAGGAAGGACCTCGTCACGGCGGCAGTGCGATGACCGGGTACAGCTACGGTCCGGGTGGCCGATCAGAAGCCGCCGACTCCTGCCCGCCCCCGCTCGCCCGGGCGCTAGCGACCGAATCCAGCGTCCCGCAACGCCTGAGCCATCGCACCGTTCGGCTGGTTGCCGCCGCGGGACCGGTTCTGGTTTCGCCGGTCGCCGCGGTCGGGTCTGCGGCCGTTCCCGCCCTTCGGGGCCTCGCCCTTCGCGCCCCGGTTGCCGGAGCGCTTTCCGGACTGGTGCGGGTCGTCGTCGAGGCGCAGGCTCAGCCCGATGCGCTGCCGTTCCACATCGACATCGACCACCTTGACCCGAACCACCTGACCGGATCGGACGATGTCGTGCGGATCCGAGACGAACCGGTCGGCCATCGCCGACACGTGCACGAGACCGTCCTGGTGCACACCGATGTCGACGAACGCGCCGAAGGCCGCCACATTGGTGACCACCCCCTCGAGCACCATGCCCACCTTGAGGTCGGCGATCGTGTCCACCCCGTCGGTGAAGGTGGCGGTGGCGAACGCGGGCCGCGGGTCACGGCCGGGCTTCTCGAGTTCGGCGAGAATGTCGGTCACCGTGGGGATGCCGAACTGGTCATCGGCGAAATCGGCCGGACGTAGTGCCCGCAGCGTCTTCTCGTTGCCGATCAGTTCGGCCAGGGTGACACCCGCGCGGTCCAGGATCCGCCGCACCACCGGGTACGCCTCGGGATGCACACCGGAGGCGTCCAGCGGGTCGTCACCGTCGCGGATCCGCAGGAAGCCCGCGCACTGTTCGAAAGCCTTGGGGCCCAGGCGCGGAACATCCAACAACGCCTTGCGGTTGCGGAACGGTCCGGTCTTCTCCCGATGGGCGACGATCGACTCCGCCAACGACTCGCTGATCCCCGACACCCGGGACAGCAACGGCACCGAGGCGGTGTTGAGGTCCACACCGACCGCGTTCACCGCGTCCTCGACCACCGCGTCCAGGCTGCGCGCGAGGTATCCGGGCGTCACGTCGTGTTGATACTGGCCGACCCCGATCGACTTCGGCTCGATCTTCACCAGTTCGGCCAGCGGATCCTGCAACCGCCGCGCGATCGACACCGCACCGCGCAGGGTCACGTCGAGATCGGGCAGTTCACGGGCCGCATAGGACGATGCGGAGTACACCGACGCGCCGGCCTCGCTGACCATCGCCTTGACCGGCGGAGTCGCACCGGCCGCACGGATGTCGGCGATCACTTCCGCGGCCAGGGCATCGGTTTCGCGGGAGGCGGTACCGTTGCCGACCGCGATCAACTCCACGCCGTGCCGCGCCACCAGCGCGGCGAGCGTGGCCTTGGCGGCGTCCCACTGCTTCTGCGGCTGATGCGGGTAGATGGTGGCGGTGTCGAGCACCTTGCCGGTGCCGTCGACGACGGCAACCTTGACCCCGGTGCGGTAACCGGGGTCGAGCCCCAGCGTGACCCGGCTCCCCGCCGGGGCTGCCAGCAGCAGGTCCCTGAGGTTGCGGGCGAACACCGCCACCGCCTCCTCCTCGGCGCGCTGCCGCAGCCTGATGCGGGCGTCGACCTTCGCCGACACGCTGAGCTTGGTGCGCCACGCCCATTCGACGGTGCCCGTCAGCCACGGGGTCGCCGCCGCGGCGGCGGTCAGGTCGATACCCAGGGTGTCGGCGATCATGGCGTGGTAGCCGGCCTCGTCACCGCCGTCGAAGGTGAGCGCCAGCACCTCCTCCTTCTCCCCACGCAACACCGCCAGCACCCGGTGCGAGGGCATCTCCTCCAGCGGCTCGGCGAACTCGAAGTAGTCCCGGAACTTCTGCGCGGCAGCGCTTGTGGCGACCTCGTCGGACCACGGTGCGGTTCGCAGGGTTCCCTGGACCCAGAACTTCTCCCGGATGGCGCCCACCAGCTCGGCGTCCTCGGCGGCCCGATCGGTGAGGATGTGCCGCGCACCGTCGAGCGCCGCGGCCGGGTCGGCGACGGACTCCCCCACGTACTCCCCGGCCACCTGGTCGGGAACCAGCGTCGGATCGGCGAGCAACCGGTCGGCGAGCGGTTCCAGCCCGGCCTCCCGGGCGATCTGCGCCTTGGTGCGTCGCTTGGGCTTGAACGGCAGGTAGATGTCCTCGACGCGGGCCTTGGTGTCCGCCGCCAGCAGCGCTGCCCTGAGGTCGTCGGTGAGTTTGCCCTGTTCCTCGATAGCGCTCAGCACCGCGGCGCGGCGTTCGTCGAGTTCACGCAGGTAGCGCAGGCGCTCCTCGAGCATCCGCAGCTGCCCGTCGTCGAGACTGCCGGTCGCCTCCTTGCGGTAGCGGGCGATGAACGGGACGGTCGCGCCCTCGTCGAGCAGCCGGACCGCGGCGGCTACTTGCGCCTCGCCGACCTCCAGTTCCTCAGCGAGACGGGCGTTTACGGACTTCAGGGTCACGGTTCCGGTCACGCGAGGACCCTACCGAATGGCCCCGACAGCCTCATCGCCCGCCGACGGGTGTGTCGCGGCGGGGCGGGTCGGCGATCCCGCCGTGATCCGGGCCGCGGCCGCCGTGGCCAGGAACACCCCCAGGGCCGTCCACCCGACAGCGCCGCCGAGGCCGGACTTGGCGAGCACCAGCAGCACCGCCCGCCCTGTCCACGGCCGCTCCGCGAGCCGGCGCACCGCCGGCGCGGCCACCACGAAGGCGCAGGACATCCAGGTGCACTGCAGCGCGAGCACCAGTGTGGGAGGTGAGACGTTGGACACCCGTTCGATGCCGGTGACCACCAGCGCCACCTCGTAGCGACCGGTCGCGGCCAGGATCAGCTGGCCGCAGAACGCGACGACCAGCACCATCGGCGCGGCCGCGGTGCGCAGCCGGGTCATTGCGGGAACGAGGGCCGGAACGATGAGGTAGACGCCGAGGAACCACAGCAGCGCGACCACCTCGCGACCGATTCGATCGGCGTCCGCGCCGCCGACCGTGAGCCGCAGGGTCAGCAGCGCCACCGCCCACATCCCGAGGTAGCAGAACAACGGCCGGCACAGCCGCTGCGCCCGGACCATCAGCCACCCACCCCACGTCGGGGCCTGGTCGCGCCGGTTCGCCGCGCACCAGCCATAGGCCCCGGCCGCACCGCCGGCCAGGAAGAACAACGGCATGACCTGCACCGCCCAGGTCACCGGCGCCAATGCGGGCAGCGCACCCAGGATGTTGGCGATGCGCACCCCGCCGCGGTCGATGGTCGCCGGCAACAGCGCGCAGTGGCCGAAGACGACGACGAAAGCGCGGCGATCCGGGCGGCGTCGACGGCACGGTCCCGGCCGGTCACGCGGGCGATGTTCGGCACCCGTGCAGGGTGCCCCGGCCGGGTGCCGCGAGGGATGAGTAGGACTACCCGACTTCTTCCCGATCTCCCGTGCAGGCATGGCCGGGACACGGTTCGATAACACTTCGATAACAGTTCTTCGGAAGTGCCTGCTATGGTGCCTCCCCGTGGGTAAGCACCGGCTGGCGCGGACTCGGCGCCGCACCTGGTGGCCGGCGGCGGCCATGGCCGTTCCGCTCGCCGGCCTGCTCAGCGCCGCGGCAGGTGGTCACGCGCATCTCGATCCCTTCCCCGACTCCCGCGACGCCACCGGGTGGAACACCGAACTCGTGGCGACCGCACCGAACGGTCCGAGCGGAACGCACTACCGGATCCCCGCGGCGGATCCCCCGCCCCTCCCGGCGTCGCGGGCCGCACACCGTATCGATCCGGAGTCACTACCGCCCGGGGTCGCCCCGGAGGCCGGCCTGCAGGTGAAGACGATCCTGGCCGCGCGCGCCGTCAGCGCGTTGTTCCCCGAGATCATGCAGATCGGCGGGGTGCGGCCGGACTCGATGCGCTGGCACCCCAACGGGCTGGCGATCGACGTGATGATCCCGGATTACGCCTCCCCCGAGGGCAGGGCGCTCGGTGATGAGATCGTCGAATTCGTGCTGGCCAACGGTGACCGGTTCGGCCTCGACCACATCATCTGGCGGCAGACCTACTACCCCCGCAACGGCACACCTCGGCCGATGGCCGACCGCGGTTCGGACAACGCCAATCACTACAACCATGTACACATCGCCACCACCGGTGGCGGCTACCCGTCCGGCCGGACCTTCCTGCGCTGATTGGCGCAGGTCCCGACGCCTGGGCAAATTTTGCGCCGATATCGGCACCGGTCGCCCACCGGTCGGCGGAACGGCCGGGCACATCCGCGCAGATCCGGCCCACCACGCACCGAGCCGGCCGGCACGGTCCCACGTCGACGTTTGCCAATGGCTGGGACAACCACGGTTCAGACGCTGAAATCTGTTTGCGATAGCCACAAGACCGGCGGCGGTCCGGCGGGAGGAAACAGCCGGTCACGGCCGATTCAACGGGTCGGGGCCGAGGATCACCGGGCATCAAATCGACCGGGTTCGTTCATTTCTGGCTAATACCCGCCGCGCCGGGTCCGTCGTCGTACAGAATGCCTCTCCAGGGGGGCAACGATGAGGAAAACACCGTCACCGACCGTCAGCCTGGTCGACGTGGCCAGCTATCTGCCGGAGAACCGGATGCCGGCGTCGTGGTACGCCGAACACGCGGAGTCCGACGATCTGCGCGACAACCCGATGTTCGCGCCACCGGAGTACCGACACCACTCGGCGATCGACGAATCCAATGTCGACATGATCGAACGGGCTGCCGCAGGTCTGCTCGGCCGTTACGGGCCGGACGTGCTGCGGGATGTGGACGTGCTGCTCACCCACTCCCAGATGCCCGATCTGCCGATCGTCGGCGCGGGCGGTGAGGTGGCGCACCGGCTCGGGATGAATCCGGAATGGATCATCGACGTGCACAACAGCGGCTGTGCGTCGTTCGTGCAGATGATCAAGCTGGCGCGCCGGTTGCTGTCGTCCGGAAGCGGACGCAAGGCCCTGATCGCGTGTTCCGCCGGCGCCGCGGGGAAGGTGTTCGAACAGCCCGAGGTGCGCAAACTCGCCCAGTCCTCGGTGCCCGGCGACGGTGCGGCGGTCGGGCTGCTCGAAGTCTCCGACCGCTCCCCGGTGCTCGACGTCGAGTGCCGCTACTTCGGTCAGAACGCGGTCGACATGACCCTGGAGACCGACCCGCCGCGACGATGGTGGCAGGCCGGGCCCGGAGAGGGGCACGTCGGGTTCAACGAGGGCAAGATCATGAAGGTGCTCGCCCGCGGCAACCGGATGGTGCCGCAGGTGGTGCGCGCGGTGTGCGACCGCATCGGGGTGAAACCGGTCGACCTCGACCTGCTGATCACGAATCAACCGAACCGGCTGCTGCTGCGCAACTGGGACGAAGCGCTCGAACTGCCCCGCGAACGCCACTGCGACACCTTCCACGAAGCCGGCAACCTGTTCGCGGTGGCGATGCCGCACAACCTGCAGACCGCGATCGAGGACGGGCGGATCGCCGCCGGCGACGTCGTGATGCTGGCGGGGTTCGCCAACGCCGGGGACTTCGCCGGCGCCGCCGCCATTCAGTGGGGCGGCCGGCCCCGATCGGTGCAGACCCAATCTGCGGACACCCGCTCCGGGGAGGCTTCGTCATGACCCACACCGATCAATCCGACCGGGTGGAAATGGTCACCCGGGAGATCATCGAGATGATCAGATCCGAGGTGCCCGCGGCGAATCTGACCGCAGAGTCGGCCCTGCAGGAGGGCGGCATGGACTCGCTGCGGGTGATGTCGCTGGTGCTGCGGATCGAGGCGCGCTACGACATCGAGCTGGACGCCGACGACGGCGGCGACCTCCGCACCGTGCGCGATCTGGCCCAGCTGGTCCTGCGCCGCGTCGACGGTCAGCCATGAGAACCGCACCGACGGTCCGGCCGCTGTTCTCGACCCTCACCGAAGCCCTCGCCGCGGCGGCGCAGACGTCGGCGGAGTTGTCGTTCGTGGCGGTCGACGAGACCGAACGCCACGTTCCGATGGCCGACATCCGGCACCGGGCGCTGGCGATCGCCGCCGATCTGTCGGCGAGCGGGATCCGCCGCGGCGACCGGGTGGCGCTGGTGCTGCCCACCTGTCCGGAGTTCGTCGAGAGCTTCTTCGGGGTGCTGTCTGCCGGCGCCATCCCGGTGCCGCTGTATCCACCGGTGCGGTTGGGCAGGCTCGACGAGTACCACCGCCGCACCGCGGCGATGCTCCGTGCCGCCGACGCCGCGCTGGTGGTGTCCGACCAGCGCATCCGCCGCTTCCTGGGGGTGGCCGTGCACGCCGCCGGCCCCCGCCTGGGCTGTGTGGTCGCCTCCGATCTCGGCGGCGGGGTCGCCGATCCGGGCGCCCGGCCGGCACCGGAACCGGGGTCAGGCGACATCGCCCTCATCCAATTCTCCTCGGGCACAACGCATGACCCGAAACCGGTGGCGCTCACCCACACGAATCTGCTGTACAACCTGGCCGCCATCGGCCGGTACTTCGACGAGGAGCAGCTGCCGGAGATCGTCGGCGTCACCTGGTTGCCGATGTACCACGACATGGGGTTGATCGGGAATCTGTTGTCGGCGTTCTACCATGCGGTGCCGCTGACCCTGCTCCCGCCGGAGTTGTTCGCCGCCAGGCCGGCCGCGTGGCTGCGGGCGATCTCCCGCCACCGGGGCACCGTCTCCGCGGCGCCAAACTTCGCGTTCAGCTTGTGCCACAGCAGGATTCGAGATGACGAGCTGGACGGTGTGAATCTGTCGTCATGGCGGTTGTGCCTCAACGGCGCGGAGGCGGTGAACGCCGACATCCAGCGCAGGTTCGCCGAACGCTTCGCGCGGTGGGGTTTCGCCGCGTCGGCGCTGACGCCGTGTTACGGCATGGCCGAGGCCTCCCTGGCGGTGACGTTCAAACCCGCCCGCACGTCGTTCGCCACACTCCGGGTGGCCGCGGACCGGCTGGCGGCCACCGGTCTGGTGGAACCGGGCGGCAAGGAACTGGTGAGCGTCGGGCGTCCGCTGGCCGGGGTCGAGGTGGAGGTCCGCGACGAGGACGGGCGGGCGCTGCCCGAGGGGCAGGCCGGGCGGATCTTCGTCCGGGGACCGAGCGTGATGAGCGGATACTTCGGGCGTCCCGACCTGACCGAGCAGAGCGTGCACGACGGCTGGCTGGACACCGGGGATCTCGGATTCGTCTTCGCCGGTGAGCTCTTCATCTGCGGTCGGGGTAAGGACACCGTCATCATCCGGGGCGCCAACCACGCGCCGCAGGATTTCGAGGCGGCACTGGAGGGGCTGCCCGGGGTGCGCACCGGATGTGCGGTGGCGGTGGGCTTCGTCCCCGACGGTGACGAGGAGGAGGCGCTGGCACTGCTGGTCGAGACCACCTCCGATGCGCCGGCCACCCTGGCCGACGATGTGGCCACCCGGGTGCTCGAGCGCACGGGGATCGCGGTGAACCATGTGGAACTGCTGGCGCCGGGCACGCTGCCACGAACCTCGAGCGGGAAGATGCGCCGCAGCGAGGCGCGGATGCTGTGGCAGGCCGGCAGACTGCGGCCACCGGCGAAGGTGTCGGCGGTGCGGTTGATGCTGCATGCGGCGCGGGGACAACTGTCGCACGCCCGCGCCGCCTATTCGCGGTTCACGGCGAGCAGGGGCGCGGTCGAACCGGCGCCCCGGACCCAGGTGCCATGAGCGCCGATACCGGAGCTCTCTCACCGAAGCTCGGGTGCCCCGGGGTCACGTGCACAGCCGGCGGCCGATGATCTCTTTCATGATCTCGGTCGTGCCGCCGTAGATGGTCTGCACCCGGGCGTCGAGATAGGACTTGGCGATCGGATACTCCCGCATGTAGCCGTAGCCGCCGTGCAGTTGCAGGCACCGGTCGGCCAGTCGGACGAACGCCTCGGTGGCGAACCACTTGGCCATCGCCGCCTGCTCGGCGGTGAGCTTCCCGGCGTCGTGCAGACGGACGAACTCGTCGACCATGATGCGGATCGCGGTGGCCTCGGTGGCCAGTTCGGCGAGCACGAACCGGCTGTTCTGGAAACTCCCGATCGGCCGGCCGAAGGCCTTCCGCTGCTGCACGTATTCCAGCGTCGACTCCAGCGTCGCCGCCATCGCCGCCGCCGACATCACCGCGATCGACAGCCGCTCCTGCGGCAGGTTCTGCATCAGGTACAGCAGCCCCTTGCCCACCTTGCCGAGTAGGTTCTCCGCCGGCACCCGCACATCGGTGAACGACAACTCCGCGGTGTCCTGGCCCGTCATCCCGATCTTGTCCAGTCTGCGGCCACGTTCGAAACCCGCCATCCCGCGCTCGACGACGAGCAGTGAATAGCCCATCGAACCCTTGTCCGGGTCGGTCTGGGCGAACACGATCACCAGGTCGGCGTTGATCCCGTTGGTGATGAACGTCTTCGACCCGTTGAGCACCCAACCGTCACCGTCGCGCACCGCGCGGGTCCTGATGCCCTGCAGGTCGCTTCCGGCGCCGGGTTCGGTCATGGCGAGCGCGGTGATGCACTCGCCGCTGCAGAACCTCGGCAGCCAGCGTTGCTTCTGTTCGGCGGTGGCGAGCCGCAACAGATACGGCGCGACCATGTCGTTGTGCAACGCGAAGCCGAGTCCGCTGAACCCGGCCGCGGTGGTCTCCTCGGTGACGATCGCGTTGTAGCGGAAGTCGGCGACGCCCCCGCCGCCGTGCTCCTCGGGCACGCCCATTCCCAGAAAGCCCTGCTTACCGGCCTCCAGCCAGACGCCGCGGTCGACGATTCCGTCGATCTCCCACTGCTGGTGGTACGGCGCGACGGAGCGTTTGAGAAATGTGCGGTACGAATCGCGGAACATCTCGTGCTCCGGTTCGAAGAGTGTGCGGTCGTAGAACACCGCCCGGCCCGTGTCGATTCCGCTCATATGTGATCCCCCCGTGTGTGATCCCCCCGTGCCGCAATGACATCCGGCCCCCGAACTGTACCGCCCCGGCGGTCCGAGACACCAGCGTTTAGCAAATGCAGAGTCGGCGAATCAGATCGCGCTCAACTGCGTAAATCTCCGGAAATTCGTTGGGTTCGCAAATGTCGGGAGAGGGGTGTACGGGGTGCGGCGTGCGGTAATGCGGGATCATCGCCACTCCCGCCCCAGCAGACACTAGAGTGCTGACCGTGGAGAAGCGCGCGTCGACTCGCGGGTGGGGCCGTTGGTTGGCGCTCGCGGCCTCGGTCGGCCTCTCCGCCGGGATGATCGTGTACGCCGGAAGCGGGCCCGAACCGCCGTGCTGCGAAGATCAGCCCGCTGCCTCACCCGCGGACCCCGGGGCAGCACCGGGCGCGGTGACCGAGCCGCCGCTGCGCGTCGCCACGCCCGAGGAGACCGAACTACTGGCCGCCAGCGCTCCGTCGGGCGCCCAGGAGTTCCGGTTCGCGTTGCCCGCGGGGGTGGCGCCGGAGGGCGGGCTCCAGGTCAACACCATCTGGGTGGCGCGGGCCATCAGCGTCCTGTTCCCGGAGATCACCACCATCGGCGGCTACCGGCAGGATCCCCTGCGGTGGCATCCCGAGGGGCTGGCGATCGACGTGATGATCCCGAACTGGAACACCCCCGAAGGCATCGCGCTGGGTAACCAGATCGCCGGGTTGGCGCTGGCCAACGCCAAGCGCTGGGGCGTGCTGCACGTGATCTGGCGGCAGGGCTTCTACCCGGGGGTCGGCACCGCGACGTGGACCGCCGACTACGGCTCACCGACCGCCAACCACTACGACCACGTCCACATCGCCACCACCGGCGGCGGTTATCCCACCGGAAGCGAGACCTACTACATCGGGTCGATGGAACGCGCCGGCAACTGAGCCGGCACCGGCAACACCCTGCCGGATTCCGGTGTCGCGATTCACGTTTCGCAGGCCGCCACCCGACCGTTTCTGCAGAACGTGGGTCTCGCGGAGCCCGCCCCGGGGGAACGCGGGGAGCGAATGTGAGCGCCGCGGGCGGCTACGGTATGGTTTTCACGCGTCCGTCGCTCACCGCGGCGACGGGCCGGCGGGCTGTGGCGCAGCTTGGTAGCGCACTACACTGGGGGTGTAGGGGTCGCAGGTTCAAATCCTGTCAGCCCGACCGCACGAGAGCGCCGCACGGTCATGTTGGCCGTGCGGCGCTGTTGTTTTCGGGTCGCCGGCGGATCCGGGTCAGCGGGTCGGCTCCACCACGGCCAACTCGGCGCCCGCCGGCTCGGCCGGCTGCTCCTCCGCCGCCGGTTGCGGCAGGCGCGACAACCGCCAGGCGTGGAGCATCAGCGCCGCCCAGACCATCACGATCAGCGCGTACAGGGCGGACGACCACGGCCACGTCACCCCGAAGAAGGTGACCAGCCGCTGGCTGTTGAGCAGCACGATCAATCCGCCCACCGCGGTGCCGAGCAGCGCCGGGTTCACCCGGCTGACCAGCCAGGCGGCGAACGGGGCGACGATGATGCCGCCGATCGCCAGACCGGCCACCACCGGCAGATTGTGGATGAACTCCTCGCGCAGCCCCACGACGAACCCGAGCGACGCCGACGCGGCGACCAGGAACTCCGATGCGCTGACCGATCCGATCACCGTGCGCGGCGCGGTCTTGCCGCGGGACAGCAGCGTGCTGGTGGTGATCGGCCCCCAGCCCCCGCCGCCGGACGCGTCGATGAAACCGCCGAACAACCCCAGTGGGCTGAGGAACCTCGCCGAGTGCGGGGTGGAGCCGCGGCGCAGCACCGGCGGGTTGCGCAACGAGAACCGCAACAACACATAGGCGCCGATCGCGACCAGGATCGCCGCCATCAGCGGCGCCGCCTTCTCGGTCGACAGCGACGACAGCACGGTGGCGCCGAGGAAAGCCCCGACCGCACCGGGCCCACCGAGCTTGACGACCATCGGCCAGTCGATGTTCTTGAACTTCCAGTGCGACAGGCCCGCCGCCAGCGTGGTGCCGAGTTCGGCGAGGTGGACTGCTGCGCTGGCCTGCGCGGCGCCCAGGCCGCTGAGCACCAGCAACGTGGTGGCGGTGACACCGAAGGCCATTCCGAGAGCGCCGTCGACGAGCTGGGCGCCCACGCCCACGAGCGTGAAGATCAGAAGAGCACGCACTTGTTCCGGCTGCTTTCAACGAGAAGGCCGCCTCGGCGGCGACCCTGTGGTTTATGGGGACGCGTGAACTAAGGACGCGAACAACACCACTCGTCGAAAGCGATGATCCGACGCGACGGCCAGAACGGCTCCAAGGCGGCCAGGGACGACGGCGAGGTGTCAAACCCACGCTCGGCCACAGTCGCCCCCTGTACTCGCAGAAATCGGACCCGCCCAGGCTACCCCACCGCGCCGCACAGCGGTTAACCGCTACAGCGTCAACAGCCGGTACAGCCCGATCAACCCGACCACCACGATCGCCGCCCGCAGGGCGTTGGGCGACAGCCGCCGGCCGTAGTGGGCACCCAGATACCCGCCGATCAGCGACCCCACCGCGATCAGCGCCGCGGCCGTCCAGCTGATCCGGTCGAACGCGACCAGCATGAACCCGGCCGCCGCCACCATGTTGATGAACAGCGACAGCAGGTTCTTGACCGCGTTCATCCGCTGGATGTCCTCGGGCAGCAGCGCCCCCATCAGCGCCATGAACAGGATGCCCTGCGCCGCGGTGAAGTAGCCGCCGTACACCGCGATCGCGAAGGTGCCGAACACCAACGCCACCAGCTGCACCACCGACACGTGGTCGGCGGCCCGCCCGGCGGCCTCGGCCCGCCGCCGCGCCCACGCCTGGATCCGCGGCCCGCACACCACCAGGATCAACGCCGCGACCAGCAGCACCGGAACCACCTGGACGAACACCCGCTCCGGCAGTCGCAGCAGCAGAAAAGCGCCCAACCCGGCCCCGATCAGCGACATCGGGATCTGCCAGCGCAACCGATGCCACTGGCCCCGCAGTTCACGCCGGTAGCCCCACGCCCCGGAGACACCCCCGGCCACCAGACCGACCGCGTTGGACATCGTGGCGGTCACCGGTGGGACACCGAGCGTCACCAGGGTCGGGAAGGTGATCAACGTGCCGGAGCCGACCAGGGCGTTGATCGCTCCGGCCCCGATCCCCGCCAGTGCGATCAGGACCATGTCGACGACAGACACCCGGCAACTGTAGCCCCGGGTGTCGAGCGCTCTCACCGCCGTCGAGAGCGGCCGAAATCACTTCTTGGCGCGCTTCTCCCGCACCCGCACGTTGATCCGGAGGGGACTGCCCTCGAATCCGAACTCCTCACGCAGCCGCCGCTCCAGGAACCGCCGGTAACCGGCTTCCAGAAAACCTGTGGTGAATAACACAAAGGTGGGCGGCCGGATCGCGGCCTGGGTGGCGAACAGCACCCGTGGTTGTCGACCGCCGCGCACCGGCGGCGGGGTGGCGGCCAGCACCTCTTTGAGGAAGGTGTTCAGCTGCCCGGTGGTGATCCGGTTGTCCCACGACGCAAGGGCTCTCTCCAGCGCCGGTACCAGTTTCTGCACGGCACGCCCGGTTTTCGCCGACACGTTGACCCGGGGCGCCCAGTGCACATGGGACAGGTCCATGTCGATCTCGCGTTCCAACAGGTGGCGCCGCTCCTCGTCGACCAGATCCCATTTGTTGAACGCCAGCACCAGCGCCCGGCCGGCGTCGGTGACCATCGACAGGATCCGTTGATCCTGTTCGGTCACCGGTTGGGAGGCATCGATCAGCACGATCACCACCTCTGCGGCGTCGATCGCGCCGTGGGTGCGCACCGAGGCGTAGTACTCGTGTCCGCTGGCCTGACCGACCTTGCGGCGCAACCCGGCGGTGTCGATGAATCGCCATGTCTTCCCGCCTAATTCGATCAGCGAGTCGACGGGGTCCACGGTGGTGCCGGCGACGTCGTGCACCACCGCCCGCTGATCGCCGGCCAACCGGTTGAGCAGCGAACTCTTACCCACATTCGGTTTGCCCACCAACGCCACCCGACGCAGTCCGCCGCCGGCGGCGGCCGCCTGCGAGATCTCCGGCAGCGCTGCCAGGACATGGTCGAGCAGGTCGGCCACTCCCCTGCCGTGCATGGCGCTGATCGGATGCGGTTCACCGAGTCCCAACGACCACAGCGCCGCGGCGTCGGCCTCCCCGCGCTCGTTGTCGACCTTGTTGGCGGCCAGGAACACCGGTTTGCCGGAACGGCGCAGCATCCGTGCGGCGGCCTCGTCTGCGGTGGTCGCCCCGACCACCGCATCGACCACCAGGATGATCACATCGGCGGTGCGCATGGCCACCATGGCCTGATCCGCGACGAGCTGTTGCAGCCCCCTGGCATCGGGTTCCCATCCCCCGGTGTCCTGGATCACGAATCTGCGTCCGCCCCACAGCGCGTCGTAGGACACCCGGTCGCGGGTCACTCCCGGGACGTCCTGCACGACCGCCTCGCGCCGCCCCAGGATCCGGTTGACCAGCGTGGACTTGCCGACGTTGGGCCGCCCCACCACGGCCACCACCGGTGGCACCGCCGCGGCGTCCTCGACGGCCGCGGCCACATCGTCGGCGCCGAGTTCCCAGTCGCTCTCATCGACCCAGGTGCCGTCCCCGGAGGTCATCGCGGTGCTCCCGCCTGTTCGGCGACCAGCGCGGTGAGGTGCTCCACCACCTGTTGTTCGGTCATGTCGCTGGTGTCGACCACCACCGCATCGGCCGCGGCCCGCAGCGGCGCCACCGCCCGGCTGGAGTCCAGCCGGTCCCGGCGTTGCACATCGGCCAGCACCCCGGCGTAGTCGTCGTCGAGGCCCTTGGCCACGTTCTGCGCGTTGCGCCTGCGGGCCCGCTCCTCGGCGGTCGCGGTCAGGAAGATCTTCACATCGGCGTCCGGAAACACCACGGTGCCGATGTCCCGCCCCTCGACCACCACGCTGTCCTCACCGGCCGCCAGCTGACGCTGCAGCGCCACCAGCCGCTCCCGGACCTCCGGCACCGCCGACACCGCCGACACCGCACGGGTGACCGCGTCGCCCCGGATCTCGTCGGAGACATCTTCGGCGCCAAGGTAGAAGCGTTGATCGTCGGGGCTCTGCCCGACGTCCAGCTGCACGGTGTCGGCGATCTCGGCGACCGCCTCCGCATTCCCCGGGTCCACCCCGGCGCGCAGCACTGCCAACGTCACGATCCGGTACATCGCCCCGGTGTCGAGATAGCGCGCACCCAGCGCACGGGCCAAACCCTTTGACACCGAGGACTTCCCGGTTCCGGCCGGGCCGTCCACGGCGACCACCAACGCTGGCCTCACAAACCCACCGCCTTGTACAGTTCGCCAACTTCCTTGCGGGTCAACGCCCGGATACTGCCCGGGCGCTGATCGCCCAGCGTCACGGCGCCGATGTCGGTGCGGACCAGATCCTGCACCGGAAAGCCGACCGCCGCCAGCAGCCGCCGCACGATGCGTTTGCGGCCCTCGTGCAGTGTCACCCGCACCATCGTCTTACCCGGGACCGCGGCGACGACGGCGAAGTCGTCGACGCGGGCCGGCCCGTCCTTCAACTCGACACCTTCCCGCAGCCGGCGGCCCAGGTTGCGGGGCACCGACCCGTGCACCGTCGCCACATACGTCTTGGGCACCTCGAAAGACGGATGCATCAACCGGTGGGCCAGTTCACCGTCGTTGGTCAACAGCATCAGGCCCTCGGTGTCGGCGTCCAGCCGGCCCACGTGGAACAGGTTCTTGTTGCCCCGCACCCGGTGCTCGACCAGATCGCCGATGCACGGCCGGCCCCGGTCGTCCGACATCGTCGAATGCATCCCGCGCGGCTTGTTGATCGCCAGATACACCATGGTGTCGTCGAGCACGATCCGCATCCCGTCGACGCGGATCTCGGCGGTGTCCGGGTCCACCCGGGTGCCCAACTCGGTGACGATCCGCCCGTCGACCTCGACCCGGCCCTCGCGGATCATCTGCTCGGCCACCCGCCGGGACGCCACCCCGGCCTGCGACAACACCTTCTGGAGCCGCACTCCGTCCTGGTCGGCCATGTCAATCCTGATCCATCTCGAACGCCACCGGCTGCTCCTCCGGCGCGGAAGCGTGCAGCTTGGCGAATCGTGGTTCCTCATCCAATGATTCGCTCAGATCGTCGATGACGTCCACATCGGGTAGCAGCGGAGCGATGTCGGGCAGCTCGGCCAGCGACGACAACCCCAGCCGCTCCAGGAACAGCTCGGTGGTGGCGAAGGTGGTGGCCCCGGTGTCGGGATCGGTTCCGGCTTCGGTGATCAGGCCCCGGGCCAGCAGCGTCCGCATCACCGCATCGCAGTTGACCCCGCGCACCGCGCTGACCCGGGCGCGGGTCACCGGCTGCCGGTAGGCCACCACCGCCAGCGTCTCCAGCGCGGCCCGGGTCAACTTGGACCGGGCGCCGTCGAGCAGCAGTCTCTCCACGTACGGCGCGTACCGGGTGCGGGTGTACATCCGCCAGCCGCCGCCGGCCTCGCGCAGATCGATACCGCTGTCGCGGGCGGTGAGCTCGTCGGCCATCGACCGCAGCTTCTCCTCGATCCGCGCGCCGGGTTGCTCGGTGACGGCCGCGAGCGTGTCCACCGTCACCGGCGTGTCGACCACGAGGAGCAGCGCCTCGAGCACCGACTCCAGTTCGGCGTCGCCCAGCTCGGCGTCCTGCCGGCCGCCGACATCCTCGAGTCGGGCACCGGAAACGTCGTCAGTCATCATCCTCGCTCTCAGCGGTCGCCAGGTGTTCGTCCGTGGGTCGTTCCCCGGTCCACGAAACCTGGAGCACACCAAGCGGTTCTGACTGCTCGAATGCTACCGTCCGGGCTCGGTACAGTTCGAGCAGCGCCAGGAACCGTCCCACGATCTCCAGCCCGGTCTGGCAGTCGGCGACCAGTTCACCGAACGACGCCCACTGGCCCGGTCCGCGCCGCTCCAACAGCGACAGCAGCCGTTTGGCCTGTTCGGGCACCGACACCTTGGGCGCGTGCAGATGCTCGGTGGCCACCGTCGGGACCGGCCGCGGGGTGAGCGCCGCCGCCGCGATCTCAGCGAACCGCTCGGCGTCCACCCCCAGCATCACCTCGGGCAGCAGCCGGGTGTAGCGCTCCTCGAGCGACACCGACCGGGGATAGCTGCGCAGCGCGGCGGCCTCCAGCTCGGCGAACATCTCGGCGACGTGCTTGAACGCGCGGTACTGCAGCAGCCGCGCGAACAGCAGGTCCCGCACCTCCAGCAGGGCCAGATCCTCTTCGTCGTGGACCGACCCGTCCGGCAGCAACCGAGCCGCCTTCAGATCCAGCAGCGTGGCCGCCACCACCAGGAACGCGGTCGTCTCCTCCAACGACAGCTCCCGGCCGATCTGGCGGGTGTAGGCGATGAAGTCGTCGGTCACCTGGTGCAGCGCCACCTCGGTGACGTCCAGCCGGTGCGCGAAGATCAGCTGCAGCAGCAGGTCGAACGGGCCCTCGAAATTGGCCAGTCGGACCTGGAACCCGGTGGCTGCCTCGTCGTGGTGTCCGGTGTCGGAGTCGGGCTGCCCACTCACGCGCCGAACCGGTGAATCACCTCACGCGCCAGCGACCGGTAGGCCTCGGCGCCGGTGGACTTCGGCGCCCAGGTGGTGATCGGTTCGCCGGCGACGCTGGTCTCCGGGAATCGCACGGTCCGGGTGATGACCGTGTCGAACACCAGATCGTCGAACCGCTCCACCACGCGGGCCATCACCTCGCGGGAGTTGACGGTGCGCGGATCGTAGCGGGTGACCAGGATGCCGCTGATCTCCAGCTTCGGGTTGAGCCGGTCGCGGACCTTGTCGACGGTGTCGGTCAGCAGCGCCAGACCGCGCAGCGAGAAGTATTCGCATTCGGTCGGGATGATGACCCCGTCGGAGCAGGCCAACCCGTTCACGGTGAGCAGCCCCAGCGAGGGTTGGCAGTCGATCAGCACGTAGTCGTAGCGGTCCAGCACCGGGTGCAGGGCGCGGGCCAGGGCCTGCTCGCGGCCCACCTCGGTGACCAGCTGGATCTCGGCGGCGGACAGGTCGATGTTGCTGGGCACCAGGTCCAGGTTGCGGACCCGGGTGGAGACCAGCACCTCGTCGATCGACACCCGGGGTTCGACCAGCAGGTTGTAGACGGTGTGGTCGAGGTCGTAGTGCGGCACCCCGAGGCCGGCCGACAGGGCGCCCTGCGGATCGAGGTCCACCAGCAGCACCCGGCGCCCGTATTCGGCCAGGCTGGCGCCGAGGTTGATCGTCGAGGTGGTCTTGCCGACGCCGCCCTTCTGGTTGCACATCGCGATGACCTTGGCCGGTCCGTGGGTGGATTTCGGCGGCGGTTCCGGTATCGGTCGTGGTGGCCGGCCGGTCAGGCCGACGACTTCTGCGGTGACTGCGTCGTCGGTCATGCCCAACCCGCGCCACCTGCGCCGGTCGCCCGACCCACACCCATCGCGAACATCGGTGCAGAGTCTATCGGGATGAGCTGGTCGGATACCGCAGACCCGCGGAGGCAGCCGGTTCTGTTCCGGTTTCCGGGCGGCTTTCCGGGCGGCCGCCGGATCACCCGGGCGCCGGCGCGCCCGCGCCGGCCGCAACGGCGGCCACCGGTGTCGGGGCGGGATCGGACCGCGGCCGGTCCGGGGCGTCCGCCGCCTCGCGGATGCCGAACCGGTCGTGCCAGCGGGCCAGCGGCGCCGGAGCCCACCAATTGGCGCGGCCCATCACGTGCATGAACGCCGGCACCAGGATCAGCCGGACCAGGGTGGCGTCCACCAGCACCGCCACCATCAGCCCGAGCCCGATCATCCGCATGAACGACACCTGCGCGCCGATCAGCGCGGCGAACGAGATCGACATGATCAGCGCGGCCGCGGTGATCACCCGGGCGGTGCGGGCCACCCCCAGCGCCACCGCCTCGTCGTTGGCGGCGGCGGTGCGGGAGGAGGCCAGCCAGTGCTCGCGGATCCGGGCGATCAGGAACACCTCGTAGTCCATCGAGATGCCGAACGCCACGCACAGCAGCAGCGCCGGCATGGTGACGGCCATGGTGCCGCTGGGGGTGGTGCCGAGCGCCCCGAGGTGGCCGTCCTGGAAGATCCACACCAACGCACCGAACGCCGCGGTGAGCGACAGGGCGTTGAGCACCAGGGCCTTGATCGGCAGCACGATGCTGCCGGTGAGCAGGAACAACCAGACCAGCGTGGTCAGCGCGATCACGGTCAGCACCACCGTCAACCTGCTGGTGACGGCGACCACGATGTCGTGGTTGATCTGCGCGGTGCCGGTCAGCTGCACCGCCGTGCCGCCGGGCGCCGGGACGGCGCGGATGTCGTTCAGCTGTTCCAGCGAGTCGTCGGAGAACAACGGCGCCACGCTGCCCACCGTGACGAACGCGCTGCCGTCGGCGATCCCGGTGGGCGCCGACGGCGGTCCCACCGATCGACCCCGGACGAACGTGCCCGCCGGTGCCGACACCCACGCCACATCGGTGACCTCGGACAGCCGGGCGGCGTAGCCTGCGAGTTCGTCGGCGGTGAGGCCGGGCGCGTCCGGGAGGACGACGGTGACGTCGGACGCGGAGTCGGTGGCGAAGTTGGTGCGCAGTTCGTGGCCGACCTGATGTGCCGACGCCGACCGCGGCAGCACCCGTTCGTCCGGGAACCCCCAGCGCACCCCCAGGAACGGCGCCCCCAGGAGCAGCAGCACGACGGTGACCGCCAGGCCGGCGACCAGCCAATGCCGCATGACCGCCTTCGCCCACCGGTACCACTTCGACCCGCACACCGCGCGCGGCGCCGGTTCGGCCGCGGCCGGCGTGCGGCGCATCAGTCTGCGGATCAGTCTGCGGATGTCCCACGAATCCAGCCGGGCGCCGAGCACCGTGATCGCCGCCGGGGTGATCACCAGCGCCGCGCACAACGCGAACGCCACCACCCCGACCCCGGCGTAGGCGAACGAACGCAGAAAGTACATCGGGAACAGCGCCAGCGGCACCATCGACGTCGCGACGATCACCGCGGAGAAGATCACGGTGCGGCCCGCCGACGTCATGGTGCGGATCACCGCCTGTTCCCGGCTGCAGCCCTCGGCGAGTTCGTCGCGGTACCGGTTGAGCAGCAACAGCGTGTAATCGATGGCCAGGGCCAACCCCATCGCGATGCTGAGGTTCAACGCGAAGACCGACACCTCGGTGAACATGGTGAAGGTGCGCAGCACCGCCATCGACCCGACGATGGCCAGCACCCCCACCGCCAGCGGCAGCGCCGCGGCGAGCAGACCGCCGAACACCCAGACCAGCACCACGAAGCTGAGCGGGATCGCGATCGCCTCCATCACCAGCAGATCGTGTTCGGTCTGGGTGTCGATCTGCGCGTTGACCAGCGCCGGACCACCGGCACGCACGTTCACCCGGTCCCGGTCGGATCCCACGGCCGCGGCCAGTTGCCTTGCGATGTCCGAGGATTCGGTCTCATTGCCCCGAATCGGCGCGACGATCAGTCCCGCGGTGGCGTCCTCGCTGACCAACCGGTCACCGGCGCCCGGCGGGACAGTCCACGGCGACTGCACGCCGGCCACCTGCGGGGAGGCCTCGAGCGCGGCGACGATCTCGGTTCCCACCCGCCGCGCGGCCTCGCCGTACACCCCGGCGGACGAACTGACGGTCACCAGCAACTGCATGTCGGTCTGATCGAACCGTTCGGCCAGCAACGCCGACGCCTGCGCGGACTCCGAGTGCGGGTCGCGGAATCCGCCCGCGGACAGGCTGCCGGCGACCGGCAGCCCGAACATCGCGGCGCCGACGATGACCAGCACCACCAGCGCCAGGACGCGGCGCGGCGCCGCCACGATTCGCCGGGCCAGGGTTTCGAGCATGTCGACTTCCCAGAGACGTGCGAGTGAATGTTGCCGGCCGGTTCAGCCGCCGTCGGCGACGGGCGTGATCGCGGGCGCCGCGACGAGTTCGGCGGCGATGCGTTTGGCGATCCGCTGGGATTGCTTGGCGGCGAACGAGATCAGTCCCGGCCGGGACTGGAACCCGATGAACCACAGACCGAGTGCGGCCGCCACCTCCCCGGCCGACCGCGGCAGCCCCCGATCGTCGAGCACACCGAGATGGCCGACCAGCGGTTCGAGCCCCCGCGAGTAGCCGGTCGCGCAGATCACCGCGTCGGGTTGCAGCCGGCGCCCGTCGGTCAACACCACGGTGCCACCGTCGAAACGCCCGATGGTGCGGACGACTTCGAACCGCCGGGCCCTGATCGCATCGACCACCTCCCGATCGACGATGACCGGCGCCCGTCCGAGCCGCTTACCGCGCGCGAACACACCCTCCCGCGGGGTGGGCAGACCGTATTCGGAGAGGTCTCCGATGGTGGCCCGCTGGGCCAACCGCGCCATCCGGTCCACCAGGCCGACCGGTGCGTCGAACAGTGGTGTGGCCAGATAATCGGACGGGAACCCGCCCGGCAGCGCACGCAACATGATGTTGGGCGGGGTCCGCACGGCCAACCATGCCTGTGCCGCTCCCCCGGTGGCGACATCATGCACGATCTCCATGGCCGAGGACCCCGCCCCCACCACCAGCACCCGCAGGCCGGAGAACGGAATCGGATTGCGGTACGCCGAGGAATGCAGCAGCCGGCCGGTGAACCCGTCGGCGCCGGGCCAGTCCGGAATGTTCGGGGTGTGCTCGTAACCGGTGGCGACCACCACGTGGCGGGCGCAGACATCCCCGCCGGAGGTCCACAGCCGCCAACCCTCCCCGTCCCGGTCGACCCGTGCCACCGTGGTGCCCAGCAGCAGGTCGATGCCGTCCTCGCGGGCGTGCCGGTCGAGATGGGCCACCACCTGATCGCGGGTCGGGAAAACCGCGGTTCCGGCCGGATAAGGCCGATTGGGCAGATGCGACGTCAGCCTGCCGGTGTTGAGCCGCAGCCGGTCGTAGCGGGCCCGCCAGGACGCACCCACGTGTTCCGCGCGGTCGATCAGCAACGGACGGATCCCCCTGTCGCGCAGGCTGACCGCCGCCGCGACACCGGACGGTCCCGCCCCGATCACCGCCACCTGGTGGTCGTTCATCTGTCCCCCCTCTGTCCCCCTCGGCAGCCCTACCGCTGACCCCGGATGGCGGCCAGCACCGCGCCGGTCGAAGACCGGTCCCCGACGGTGATCCGCACCCCGCCGTCCGGACAGTGCTTCACCCGCAGATCGGTGCCGGCGAACACCTCCGGCCAGCACCGTCCGTCGGCGGGCAGATAGACGAAGTTCGCGTGGGCATCGGTGCTCGCTACTCCGAGCGCCCGCAGTTGTGTCTGCAGGTAGCGCCGTTCCGTGGTGATCATCCGGATCCGCCGGCGCAGTTGCCGATCGGCGCCGTAGGACGCCGCCACCGCGGCCAGGCTGGTGATGCTCATCCCGAACGGCAACTGCATCGCCCACAGCCTCGCCGCCAGTTGCGGTGAACCGAAGGCGTAGCCGATGCGCAGTCCGGCCAGCCCGTATGCCTTCGAGAAGGTGCGCACCCCCACGACATTCGGGAACCGGCGAATCAGGCCGACGGCGTCGAGGCGGTGTCCGGGGGCGACGAACTCGACGTAGGCCTCGTCGATGAGGACCACCGTGTCGGCGGACAGCCGGCTCAGGAAACCTTCGATCGCGGCCGCCGGCTCCACGGTTCCGGTCGGGTTGTGCGGCCGGCACAACGCGACCACCCGGGCGTGTTCCGCCGCCTCGGCCATCGCCGTCAGGTCGTGTCGGCCGTCGGGAGCCAGCGGGACCTCGACGGGTTCCAGCCGCCGCATCCGGGCCACGATCGGATATCCCTCGAAGGTGGGGGTCGCCATGACGATCCGGTCGTGCTCGTCGGCGATCGCGTGCAGCACCTGCAGCATCACGCCGGTTGCGCCGCCGCCCAGGATCACCTGGTCGGGGGGCACGCCGATGCGCTCGGCGATCAGGCTCCGCAACCGTTCGGGCAGGAACTCCGGATAGCGGTTCGCCGCGCTGACGGCCTCGATCAGCGCCACCCGGACCGCGGGCAGCGGTGGGAACGGACTCTCGTTGAGGGACAACGCCATCGGATCGACGGCGGATGGGACAACCGGAGTGGTGTCCGGTTGCCGCCGGCCCGGCAGCGACCGTTCGGCCGGCGGGGCCTCGATCAGCGAGGTCATGACCCGCTCAGCTCATCCAGAGTGGTTTGACCGGCAACCCGTTGTGGTGCCGGTATTCGGCGATCCTCTTGAGGTTCCGCAGTTCCAGCGCATGGCCGGCGCCGAACATGTCCCAGAAGTCGCCCACCCACACCGGCCGTTCGGGCGGCGCGGTCTCCGGATAGGGGTTCTCGTCGTAGAACGGGTGGTGGCAGTTGGTCCACAACACCACCGATCCCGGTTTGTCGAGCACCAGTTGTGCGTCGATGACCCGCATCAGATAGATCATCCAGAGGTGTTTGCCCTGATCCCAGGCGCAGTGGTAGTCGACGATGCGGGCCTGCGGGTTGGCGACGGTGCGGGTGTAGATCTTCGTCTCCGAGCCGAGCCGGTCCCAGGCCAGCCACAGTCCGGGTTCGTCGGTCTCCTCGAAGCCACGCAGACTGTACGTCCACTCCTCCAGGCACCGGGTGTCGGACATCCAGTCATAGAGTTCGTCCGGCGGGCAGTCGACGTAGTCCTGCACGGTGCAGAACGGACCGTAGACGTCGTCGTGCGGGTACACCGACCTGATCATGTCCATGATGATCGGGGTGGCTTTCTCCCGGGGGGACGTCTCGATCCGGATCACACCGTCGATCGGCTCGGTGCTTCCCCGATGGACGGCAATGTCCTCAAGCGCTGGCAGCGACATCGATCTTCTCCTCGTGCGTGGTGGGTGTGGCCTGGGTGTCGGCGGCGGCCGACGGGGCTGCGAGAAATGGTGCGAACGGCGGGATCTCGTCAGCAGAACATTCGATGCTCACCACCGCCGGACCGTCCGCCGCCAGCGCGCCGGCCAATGCCTGCGGTAACGACTCCGCGTCGGCCACATCCACGGCGGGAAGGCCCGGGAACATGGTGGCCAGACCGGCCCCCAGATTGCTGCGGGTGAACCGGTTGTAGCTGTACCTGTCGTCGTAGAACAGCTGTTCGCGGGTCAGGCACATGGCGTGGGCGTTGTTGTTGAACAGCACCACGGTGATCGGGAGCCGGTACTGGATGGCCGTGTGGATCTCCAGTCCGTGCATGAAGAACGATCCGTCGCCGGCGATCACCACGGTGCGCTGCCGGCGGCCGAACGCCATGCCGATCGCGGCGCCGAAGCTGTACCCCATCCCGCCCATGCCGAGGGCGACGGCGAACCTGCCGCCGCGACGCACCGGAAGGTAGTGGATGGCCGCGGCGCCGGTGTTCCCGGCATCGATGACGATGTCGGCCCCGTCGGGAAGTGCCGCGTCCAGCGCCGCCATCGCGTCGCGGTAGCGCACACCGGGGCCGTCATGGGGCGGCGGCGCCAACTCGGTGCGCCGGGAGATCTCGGGCACCCGCAGACCGTGCGGCCGGCCCCGGCCGGTCAACGCACTGGTCAACTGGCTCAACGTGGTACGCAGGTCCTCGGTGTGCACATGGGTGCAGGGCACATACGGTGCGACCGCGCCCACCGACAACGTGCGCACCCTGGCCAACGCCTCGTCCAGGCCGGCGCGGGCGGTCACCGGCAGCCGCGCCCCGACCAGCAGGCACACCGCGCTCGCCGCCACGGCCTCGGCGGCCGAGGGATGGCCCATCACCCCGGTGACGCCCAGCGACGACGACGAGCCGAGGCCCGGGATGCCGGCCACATCCTTGGCATCGGGCACACATGCCACCCGGGCGCGCAACGTGGCTCGCAGCATCTCCAGTTCGCGGCGGGCGTCGTCGCGGGCAACCTGTTCGCCGGCGATGATGGTGACCGGTCCGCGGGCCTGTTGCAGTGCCCGCGCGATCGGATGCGGATCGGAGAACCGGACCCGGGGCCGGCCCGCGGCGTGTTCGGCCTGCCGATCGTCGTGATGCTGCCGGTTCAGCTGGGCCTGCTGAACATCCTTGGGCAGCAACAGGACCGCGGGACCACCGGTGAGCGCCGCCATGATCGCCCGGGGCAGCTCGGCGACGATGTCGGCCGCCGAACAGACCCGTTCGCACAACACCGACACCGTCGTGAACAACGCCTCGGCGTCGAGCGCCCCGTTGCGTCCGCTGGTGTCCTGGAAGCTGCCCCGGCCGTCCAGGGTGGTGGGGGGTTGGCCCACCAGGGCCAGCACCGGAACCCGGCTGGCGAACGACTCTCCGAGCGCGGCCACCAGATTCAGCGATCCGCCCCCGGAGGTCGCGGCGACGACACCCAGGCCGGCCCCGCTGCGGCTGTAGCCGTCGGCCATGGTCGCCGCCGAGAACTCGTGTTTGGCCAGCACCGCGGTGATCCCGTCGTGGAAGTACGCGGCGTCGTAGACGTCTTCGATGTTCGCCCCGTCCACCCCGAAGATGTGGGTGACCGCGCCCGCGGCGAGGTAGTCCAGGATGTAGTCGACCACCCGCATCCGGCCCAGCGGACCGCCCGGGGTGTCCGCTCCGTTGAAAGCCATGTTCCACTCCCCCCTTGGACCATGAGCGCCACAAAGCCGCGAACTCGTCGACCGGCTCCCCCTGCGTGGCAGCAATACCGTACAACGGGAAACCCCGTTTGCCCCCGGGGATTTTTCCCGCTGGAATCCGACTCCTTGAAATGGCAATTTCCCGTATCCGGCAGGGAATCCCGGGCGAGCCTCCGACCTGCGCACTTGACGGTCGTTAGGAAACTGTGATGCTGACAGCAAGCTGAGAACTGGTCAGTAGCCTCGGCATGCGAAATCGTTGCGATATCGACATACCGGCGTGGATTGCACCGGTACAGCAACCTCTGCGTCACCCACGTGGACACTCCGGCGCCGGGCGGGACCGCTCCGGGACGGCGTCCGGCCCGACGCGGCGCCCGCGGACGCGGACACACCTCGCCAGGGCCGCATCACCTCGGCGTATCTGATCTGCTCACGTCGCGAAAGTCTGCGCGATACGCATCCGGCGGGCCGCCCCACGGCATATGCTCGCTACCACTCGGCCCCGATGCGGGCTCGCGCCGCGTCGATGACGACCGCCGGGACCGGGCGCACCGCAGCGCGCAATCCGGGCAATAGCCCAGACAGGATCACGATATGTTTGCCAGCATCACCGGCCGCCGCTCCGGTTCACAGGCCGCCGCGGAATCCCGGCAAAGCACGGTCGTCCGTCGATGAGCACGGTCACCCTCGGGTCGCCGCTCGGCCTGATACGCGCCGTCGGCGCGGGGGCCGACCCGGTCGGCTTCTTCCGTCGGCACGCAGCCGACAACCGCCCGATCGCACTGGACTTCCCCGGGTTGGGCCACGTGGCGTTCTTCGGGACGAAGCAGGCCGCGCGCGACATCCTGACCCTGCCGGTCGAAGCCTGCCGTGCCCCGGTGCCCAATCCCATCGAACCGGTCGTCGGCCCGGGATCGCTGATTCTGCTGTCCGGAGACGCGCACCGGCGGGAACGTTCCCTGCTGACCCCGGCATTTCACGGTGAACGGGTCAAGAGTTACGCCGACGTCATCGCGTCCGCCACCGCGGACGAACTCGCCAGGGCACGCCCGGACGGCATCATCGCGGTGCAACGGTTGAGCATCGCGATCACCCTGCACGTGGCGATCCGGGTGATCTTCAGCGTCACCGACGATTCCCGGCGCCTCGAATACACCGACGCGGTCCAGGCGCTGCTGCGGGCGAACAACGCCGCCCTGATGCTGGTTCCGGCGCTGCGCCGCGACCTCGGCCGGTGGAGTCCGTGGTCGCGGCTGATCCGGCTCCGGAACCAGCTCGACGAACTGCTCTCCGGTGACATGGCCGCACGTCTGGAAAGCGGCCCACCCACCCAGGACATGCTCAGCGTGTTGCTCGACTCCACCGACGAGAAGGGACGGCGGCACAGCAGCGAGGAACTGCACGATCAGCTGCGCACCCTGCTCGCCGCCGGACATGAGACCACCGCCACGGCGCTGACCTGGACGCTCTACCACATCCACCGCGACGATGCGATCCGGACGCGGGTGCGCGCGGAGTTGGCGTCCTGCACCTCGCCACTGGACATCATCGCGCTGCCCTACCTCAACGCGGTGGTCAAGGAGGCCCTGCGGATGCACCCGCCGGTGCCGATCGTGTTGCGCCAGCTGGCGGCTCGCCGCAGTGTCGATGGGATCGAGTTCGCCGAGTCCGACATCGTGGGCATCGCGCTGTACGCGTTGCACTACAACCCGGAGATCTGGGACCACCCCGACCGCTTCGACGATGAGCGGTTCCTGCGACGCCGCACCTCGCCGTTCGAGTTCGCGCCGTTCGGGGGTGGGCACCGCCGCTGTATCGGCGCCCCGTTCGCGGCCGCCGAGTTGGCCGTCGCCATCGGAACCATCATGTCGCTCGTCGATCTGCGCATGTCCACACCCGAGCGGCGCAGGCCCCCGCCCCGCAGCAGCGCGCGCGGAATCGCGGTGGCGCCCAACCGCGACATCATGCTCGAGATCGTCGAAAAGTAGCGCGGGGACAGGTATTTCGACAAAGGGGGGATTTCATGGCGGCTTTGCCGGCACTCAGTTTTCGGCGCGGCGCTCAGGGGTACGAACAGGCCCGCCGCACGACCGTCTGGAACGGCCTGCTGCCGGACCGTTTCCCGGACGTGATCGTGCAGGCTGTCACCGTCGATGATGTGGTCACCGCGGTCCGGTACGCGGCGGACAACGACCTCCGCATCGGGGTGTGTTCGGGCGGTCACAGCTGGGCGGCCAGCCATCTCCGCGACGGCGGGATGTTGTTGGACGTGAGCCGGCTGGACCACTGCGGCATCGACGCCGACCGCATGGTCGCGGTCGCCGGTCCCGGCAAGATCGGCAGTGAACTGGCCGGCGAGCTCGACAAACTGGACCTGTTCTTCCCCGCCGGCCACTGCGAGGGCATCTGTCTGGGAGGTTATCTGCTGCAGGGCGGCTACGGCTGGAACAGCCGGGTGCTCGGCCCCGCCTGCGAGAGCATCGTCGGGGTCGATGTCGTCACCGCCGACGGCGAGGTGCTGTACTGCGACGACGAGACGAACGCGGATCTGTTCTGGGCGGCACGCGGGTCGGGGCCCGGGTTCTTCGCGGTCGTGACGTCGTTTCATCTGCGGCTGCATCCGCGGCCGCCGGTGTGCGGCAGTTGTCTGTACATCTATCCCGCCGAGGCGATCGACGACGTCTACACCTGGGCGCTCACCAGCGGCCGAGACGTCGACGATCGCGTCGAGTTGCAGATCATCGCCTCCCGGGACCTGCCCGCGCTGGGGCTGAATCAACCCAGCATCGTGGTGGCCTCACCGGTCTTCGCGGAATCTGAGAGCGCCGCCGCGCAGGCGCTGGCGGTGCTGGGCGACTGCCCGGCCGTCGACCGGGCTATCATCAAAATCCCATATGCCACAACGGATCTCGCTGGATGGTACGGGGCGATCATGACCAACTACCCGACCGGCCACCGGTACGCCACCGACAACATGTGGACCTCGGCCTCCCCCGAGGCTCTGCTCCCGGGGATCCATCGGATCATCGAGACCCTGCCGCCGGCGCCGTCGCACTTCCTGATGTTCAACTGGAGCCCCACCAGCACTCGCGACAACCTGTTCTACGGTCTGGAAGCCGATTTCAATCTCGCGTTGTACGCGGTCTGGAATGATCCGGAAGATGATGAGCGCTTCAGTGCGTGGCCGGGGACCAACATGGCGGCACTGGCTCACCTCGCCATGGGGGTCGGTCTGGCCGATGAGAATCTCGGCCGGCGACCGGCACGGTTCGCCACCGACGCCAACATGGCCCGGCTCGACGGGATCCGTGCCCGTCGCGATCCCGCCGGCCGTTTCCACGGGTGGATGGGCCGGGTCTGACATCCGGAGCCGGGCGCTGTGAGCCGGCGCAGAGCACCCTTCCTGCGGTGGTCGTTCTGGCGGATGACGATGACCCAGCACCGGCTCACCACCACGGGCCAGATCGGTGACGGGCGGGAGGCGGCCGCCGCCGATTACGTCGAACGGCACGCCCGGCCGGGCGACATCGACGATGTGCTGGACATCATCGACGAGTACGCCTACCGGAAATCCTTCCTGGTCAACATCGGGGATGAGAAGGGGCTGCTGCTCGACGCCGCGGTTCGCCGGGCCGACCCGGAACTCGCTCTCGAACTGGGAACGTACTGCGGCTACGGCGCGTTGCGCATCGCCCGCGCGGCGCCCGCTGCGCGGGTGATCTCGGTGGAGCTGGCCGAGGCCAACGCGCAGGTGGCCCGCCGCATCTGGGCACACGCCGGCGTCTCCGACCGCATCAGCTGCGTGGTCGGCACCATCGACGACGGCGGACGCACCCTGGAGGCCCTGAACCGCGAGCACAAAGTGAGCGCGGCGGCGCTGGGTCTGGTGTTCCTCGACCACAACAAGGAGAGGTATCTGCCCGACCTGCGCACCATCATGGATCAGGGCTGGTTGCGCCCGGGGGCGGTCGTGGTCGCCGACAACGTGCGCCTTCCCGGCTCCCCGCGCTACCGCGCGTACATGCGTGAGCAACAGGGCATCACCTGGCGGACCACCGAACACAAGACGCACGGCGAATACGGCATCGAGCTGCCGGACCTGGTGCTGGAATCGGTGTATCTCGGCGGCTGACCCGGTACCCGTTCAGTTCGGCCCGTCAGTTCGGTACAGCCTCGAGCAACGAGAGGTGGATCGCCGTGGGAATGATTCGCGGTGGTGTGAAACCACTACCGGTCAGCAGGTCGGTGAACTCCGGTGCGGTGCGTTCCCGTCCTCCGGCGAAGACCAGCATGTCGAGGTCCAGCAGCTTGCCGAAGTGCGGCCTGTTTCCCGGCGGGATCACCGTCTCCGCCAGCAGCAGTCGGGCGTTCGGGCTCATCGACTCCCGTACCGTGGCGAGGATGGCGGCCGCCTGCCGGTCGTCCCAGTCGTGCACCACGTGTTTGAGCAGGTAGATGTCCCCGCCTTCGGGCACCGCCTCGAAGAAGGAACCGGTCTCGATCGTGGCGCGGTCGGCCACTCCCGCGGACTCGAAGACCCGCTGCGCGTGATCCTTCAACGACGACTGCTCGAACAGTACCCCGCGGGCCTGCGGCGCCGCATTCAGCACGGCGGCGAGCAATTGCCCGGCACCACCGCCCACATCGACGATCGTCTCCGCGTCGGTGAAGTCGTACGCGGCGAGAACGGGCGGAACCGCCATCGCGGTCACGCAGGTCATCGCGTCGTTGAACACGGCGGCGGCGTCAGGGTCCTGCTCAAGGCAGTCGAAAAGACCTGCGCCATACGTTGACTCGACGCTCGTGCGGCCCGTCCGGACCACATCGGGCAGACGGGCGAAATGCTCGGTGTAGAACGGATGACTGATCATCATCAGCAGCGGCCGGATCGACACCGGCGCATCGCTGCGCAATGCGTGCGACATCGGCGTCATCTCGAACCTGCCGTCCCGGCGCTCCCGGAAGATCTGGTGGCTGGCCAGCACCCGCAACAGCCTGCGCACGGCGTGAGCGTCGGCGTCGATGCGCTCGGCGATCCGCTCGACGCTCAACGGCCCGTCGTCGAACACGTCCGCGATGGCCAGCCGCGCCGCGGCCTGCACGGCATGGCTCACCGCATAGCCCATCGCCAGGTCGAGCACCCCGGCGAACGGGGGCGCCATGCGGGCCCGGACCCGCTGCAGCCCGGTGCGTACCGTCTCCACCGCGCGGACCAGCGCCGGGGGCGGAATCGTCGGACTGTGCGTGGTGGTCGTGCGGGCAAAGGTGTGTCGGCTCACCATGTGATCCCCCCGATTCCCCGGGCTCCCCCGGTCGAGCACCCCCGAAACGGTGCGACTCTGCCGAGCCTAGAGTCCACCCCGTGATGATCAAAAGGGGTTGTCGGAATTTGCGTCGGATCGGTTCAGGGCGTCAAGCCGGGATTGCTGGGCGCGGCCCGCCCGGTCGCACCTGCGCAGCTGGACGTCGTTTTCGCCGCCGGCTGGCGGAAGCCGCCCGTTCACCGCGCACGGGGATGCGCGCCGGCCCAGACTTCGCGCAACGCGTGCACGGTGACCATGGTGTAGATCTGGGTGGTTGTCACCGAGGCATGTCCGAGCAGTTCCTGCACCACCCGCACGTCCGCGCCGCCGTCGAGCAGATGGGTGGCGAACGAATGCCGCAGGGTGTGCGGTGACACCCCGGCCTTGATGCCGGCGCGTTCGGCGGCATCCTGCAGCACCTGCCACGCGCTCTGGCGTGACAACCGCCCACCGCGGGCGTTGAGGAATATCGCCGGGGTGCCGCGGCCGCGGCGGACGAGTTCCGGCCGTCCCCGCACCAGATAGGCGTCCAGCGCGCTGACCGCGGGCCGGCCGATCGGCACCAGGCGCTGCTTTCCGCCCTTACCGCGCAGCAGCACCGACCGCGCCACGGTGTCCACATCGTCGATGTCGAGGCCCACCGCCTCGGAGATCCGGGCGCCGGTCGAGTAGAGCAGCTCCAGCAGCGCCCGGTTGCGCAGTGTCAGCGGACCGTCGGACTCCGAGTCGCCACCGGCGCCGGCGAGCAGTGCCAGCACCTCGTCCACGGTCAGGCTCTTGGGCAACCGCCGGCTCGGTGTCGGGGGCTTCACCGACCGGGCGACGTCGAGTTCGGTGACGCCCTCCGCGGCGGCGAACCGGTGCAGACCCCGCACCGCGATCAGCGCCCGGGCCGCCGACACCGCCGACAGCCCGGCCGCCCCGGTGTCCGGATCACCGCGGCGCAAGGCCACCAGGAAGTCGGCGACATCTGACTCGTGCACCTTGGCCAGATCGTCGATCCCCCGAGCGAGCAGATGTTCCGCGTAGCGGCGCAGATCCCGCCGGTAGGAACTCAGGGTGTTGGCGGCGACGCCGCGTTCGATGGACAGGTGGTCCAGGTAGCCCTGGATCTGATCGTCGAGCACCCGGTGCGGGTGGGGCGGCTCGTCCGATCGCGGCACCTGCTCGGAGGTGGTCACCGGTGGGCCTTCCGGGCGGCGAAGTCGGTGGGCCGGTCCGGCCACGGCGCGTCGACCGATCGCAGTTCGGCGGTCGGTCCCGGGTGGGCACCGGCGTGCGCGTGCGCCGCCAGCAGGCCCGCCACCGCGATGGAGTTGACGATCTCACCGGCGAGCACCATGCGCACCGCCTCGGCCAGCGGGAACCACCGCAGCGTCAGATCGGCTTCCTCATGGTGTGCATCGGGCCGCGGCACCTCCGTCAGCCCGGTGGCCAGATACACCCGCACGCACTCATCGCTGAACCCGGGGCTCGAGACCAGATCCACCAGCACCCGCCAGTCTCGCGCCGCCAACCCGGCCTCCTCCTCGAGTTCGCGGGCGGCGGTGAGGTGCGGCGGTTCGCCGGGCTCATCGAGCAGACCGGCGGGCAGTTCCCACAGCCGCCGGCGCACCGGGTGGCGGTACTGGTGCACGAGCGCCACGTTGCGGTCCGCGTCCATGGCGACGATCGCTACCGCACCGAAATGCTCGACAACCTCCCGAGGTGCGGTGCCCCCACCGGGCATCCGGACCTCGTCGACACGGAGCGCGAGAATGCTGCCGACATAACGGGTTTCACTGTCAACAATGTCGTATTGATGCGTACCGCGCTCAGCCACGGTGCACGGGCTCTTGCAGCAACGGACCGACCCCGGCATCGGCCACCTCCGGGCCGGCCGCATCCGGCTCGTGCTCCGCACCGTTGGCGCGGTGGTGTTCCGGAATCTCCACCGGAAGCCGTTCCGCGGCCTTGAATTCCAGCGCGGCGCCGACGAACGCGGTGAACAACGGATGTGGCCGGGTGGGCCGGCTCTTCAGTTCCGGATGGGCCTGGGTGCCGACCAGGAACGGGTGGATCTCCCGCGGGTATTCGACGAACTCCACCAGGTGGCCGTCCGGGCTGGTACCGGAGAACCGCAGTCCGCTCTTTGCGATGCGCTCCCGGTAGGCGTTGTTCACCTCATAGCGATGCCGGTGCCGCTCGGACACCTCGGTCGCCTGATATGCCTCCGCGACAATCGATCCCGGCTCGAGCACGGCCGGGTAGGCGCCCAACCGCATGGTGCCGCCCAGATCGGCCGCCCCGGTGACCGCATCGAGTTGATCGGCCATCGTCGAGATCACCGGTTCGGGGGTGTCCGGGTCGAACTCGGTCGAGTTGGCTTGGGTCAGACCGACCGAACGGGCCGCTTCGATCACGATGCACTGCAACCCCAGACACAGCCCCAGCACCGGGAGGCCACGTTTGCGCGCATACCGGACGGCGCCGATCTTGCCCTCGATCCCCCGGATCCCGAACCCGCCCGGGATCAGGACGCCGTGCACGTCCTCGAGCGCGGCCTTCACCCCACTGTCGGAGTCGCAGTCGTCGGAGGCCACCCAGCGCATCTCCACCCGAGCGTGGTGTGCGAAACCACCGGCACGCAACGCCTCCGCCACCGACAGGTAGGCATCGGACAGGTCGATGTACTTGCCCACCAACGCGATTCGCACCGTCTCGCGCGGATCATGCACACGGCTGAGCAGATCGTTCCACTGCGTCCAGTCCACGTCGCGGAAGGGCAGATTGAGTCTGCGCACCACGAACGCGTCGAGTTCCTCGCGGTGCAGGACCTTGGGGATGTCGTAGATCGACGGTGCGTCGGGGGTGGAGATCACACCGTCGACATCGACGTCGCACATCAGCGCGATCTTGTTCTTCAGGCTGTCGGGCACATCCCGGTCGCAGCGCAGGATCAACGCGTCGGGGGTGATACCGATGCTGCGCAGGGCCGCCACCGAGTGCTGGGTGGGTTTGGTCTTCAGCTCACCGGACGGGGCCAGGTACGGCACCAGTGACACGTGCAGGAAGAAGCAGTTCTCCCGGCCCACCTCGTGGCGGACCTGCCGTGCGGCCTCCAGGAACGGCAGCGACTCGATGTCGCCCACCGTGCCACCGATCTCGGTGATGATCACGTCCGGCCGGTTGCCGTCGGCGTCCGGTTCGGCCATCGCCATGATCCGCCGCTTGATCTCGTCGGTGATGTGCGGGATGACCTGCACCGTGTCGCCGAGATACTCCCCGCGGCGCTCCTTGGCGATCACCGTCGAATAGACCTGACCGGTCGTCACATTCGCCGACCCGGGCAGGTCGCGGTCCAGGAACCGCTCGTAGTGCCCGATGTCGAGATCGGTTTCGGCGCCGTCCTCGGTGACGAACACCTCACCGTGCTGGAACGGGTTCATGGTCCCGGGGTCGACGTTCAGATAGGGGTCGAGCTTCTGCATGGTCACATACAGACCCCGCGCGGTCAGCAACTGACCGAGGCTGGCGCCGGTGAGCCCCTTGCCCAGCGAGGAGACCACGCCGCCACTGACGAAGAGGTGCTTTGTGGTGGTGAGCGGGTGCTTGCGAAACGATGGCAAGAGCAACCTCCGTGACGACGGGCAGGTCTTACTTTTCAAGGCCTGGACGGGTGTGGTTGGCCTAGCTTGGGGCCTGCCGACCCACGGAACCCCACCTTAACACCGTCTGGAACAGTGCGGCGCTGACGCGCCGAGCGGCACCCGGCTCCGACCCGCCCGGCACGCCCGCCCCGGGCGGGTCGGGAGAGCGTCAGGAGGGCACCGGTCGGTTCACCGGGGGATTCACTGGGGGATTCACTGGGGAACCGTCACCGAGGTGGCTCCCCGGCCGGTGCCGTACTGGCCGGGCCGGGAGCCGTCGATCAGTTGCCGCAGCGCCAGCACGCTGGTGATCCGCCCGGCTTCGGAGTCGATGTCGTCGACCGTGCTCACGGCGTCGGAGAGGGCCGCGTCGGCCCTGGTCACCGCCACTGCCGCGACACCGGACGCGGACCCGTCCCGTCCGGTGAGCACGGTGCCCGATCCGTGGGGAGACAACCCGGCGGCGAACCGCGCCACGGTGGCGCCCCGGTTGCCGGCGTCCTCGCCGAGCGGTCCGCCGGTGACGATCAGCGCGGTGTCGGCGGCTTCGACCGGGCCGCTGTACCTGATGAACCCCGTGTCGCGCAGCGCGACCAGCACCGTCTCCCGGTCGGCGGCGGCGACCGGGGGCACCGCCGGGTCGCGGGGAATCAACAGCGAGATGCCCAGCAGGTCGCCGGCCTGGGAGCCCTGATCCACCGACCGGGTGCTGAGCTGCCGCCCCGCCGGCAGGATCGGGGAGTTCACCACCGACAGTAGTTTCTCCGCCGAGTTGGCGTCGACGAACTCCTCGGTCAGCTCGATGGTGCCGGTGACCGTGCCGCCCGCCTGCCCGAGCACCCGGGTGAGGCCGTCGAGGTCGGCGTCCGCGGCGTCCGGGGTGCGGAACAGCACCACGGATTTGCCCGCGAGGGTGTCGCGCAGGATTCGGTGTGCCATCTGGGCATCGAATTCCCCTGCCGCACGGAGTTTCTCGTTGAGCGCGTTACGTTCGTCGGTCAGCGAGTCGATCTCGTTCTGCAGCTCCGCCTTGTCCGACCGCAGCCCGGACAGCACCGTGTTGGACAGCAGGCCGGAGCCCAACGCCACCCCGAGGGCCAGCGCCAGGAACACCGCTGCGAGAGAGATCGCGTGCGCGCGTAGGGATATCACGGGCGGCTAGCTCACCAGGCCCTGGACCCAGAGCGAGAACCGGTTCCAGTAGTCGATGACCCAGTCGACGACGACGGTGTCGACGCGGGCCACCCACAACGCGACGATGACCGCGATGAGCATCGCCAGCACCAGCAGGGCGATCGCGCCGGCGGAGACCCGGCTGCGGTACAGCGTGGCCACCGCCTTGGCATCGACCAGCTTCTCCCCCACCTTGAGCCGGGTCAGGAACGTCGAGGGGTTGCTCTGCTGACGCGAGCGGTCGAAGAACTCCTCGATGGTGGCGGTGTGACCGCAGGTGACGATCAGCGAGGCGCCGTGGTGATCGCACAAGAGCAAGGCCAGGTCGGCGGCCGAGCCGGCGGCGGGGAACGTCATCGCACCCACGCCGAGGTCCTGGATGCGCTCCAGACCCGCGGCGTGCCCGTCGGCGTCGGCGGGCAGGATCACCTGAGCCCCGCTGCGCAGCACCTCGGCGCTCATCTTGTCCGGGTCGCCGACGATCAACGCCGGCCGGTATCCGGCCTTGCGCAGGATGTCGGCGCCGGTGCCCACCCCGACCAGGACCGGCTGATACTCCTTGATGAACGGTTTGAGCGCCTTGAGGTCGTCGGCGGCGCCCGGTTCCTCGGCGACCACCACCACGTGCCGCCGGTGCAGGTCGACGTCGATGTCCGGAATGCCGATGCCGTCGATCAGCAGCGGGCTCTCGCTGCGGATGAACTCGATGGTGTTGCCGGCGAACGCCTCGAGGTGGGCCACCAGACCGCTCTTGGCCTCGTGCATCAACTCGTGGATGTCATGGTCGGTGCGCTCCACACCGAGCGCCAGCCGCCGGTCCCCGGAGTAGATCCCGCCGTTGTGCAGCCGGATCTTCGCCCCGTCCTTGACCTTCTTGAACACCTCGGGGCCGGTCTCGTCGATCAGGGCGATGCCGTTGGCGACCAGCACCTCCGGGCCCAGATTGGGGTACCGGCCGGAGATCGACGGCGACGCGTTCACCACCCCGGCCACATTGGCCTCCACCAGCGCGTCGGCGGTGATCCGATCGAGGTCGAGCGCGTCGATGACGACGATGTCGCCGGGGGCCACCCGCCGCAGGAGCCGGTTGATGTCGCGGTCCACCCGGGCGGTACCGGTGATCCCCGGGCGTGCGGCGGCGTTACGGGACAGCAGCGCAGTCATCCTCATGCGGCGATTGTTTACGCTAACCCTCAAGTTGAGGTGGAGGCGCGCCGTAACACCTGCCCCAGAAGTTTCTCCAGCCCCAGCCGTCACAGCCTGGCGGGCTATCCGCCCAGCGCGGCGGTCGCCGGTCCGAGATCGAGGAACACCGTCTCCCCGTTGGCGTCGTCCAGACCGTCATTGTCGGTCACCACATAGAGCCGCCCGTTGCCGGCGACGGTGAGCCCCTCGACCTTCTCCTGGGTGAACCCGTTGGTGGCCCGCAGATCCGGCAACAGATCCCGCGCCGGCGTCTTCGCCAGCACCGGCGGAGCCTCGGCCGCGGTGCGCACCCCGGGCCCGGCCGGGATCGCCACCCGGTAGACGGCCTTCATCCGGGCGTCCGGGCCGTTGAGTTTGTCGCGTTCGAGCACGAGCAGGTTCCCGTCGTGCACCGCGATCTCGGACAGACCGATCCAATCGCCCTCGGCGTCGGTGCGCTCCAGGGGGTAGCCGAACCACTCCCAGACGTCCTGACCGCCTCCGCCGGCCCGGTACCGGCCGATGCGTACCACACCCGGCGGATCGCCGGTCAGTTCCCGCTGCACCGCCACCCACACGTCGTCGCCGTCCAGCGCGACACCCTCCAACCCCTGACCGCCGAGTCCGGCGGCGATGTCGTCGGGGAGCGCGACCCGCCGTTCGATGCCGCCGTCGGCGCCGACGAACACCACCTCGTTGTCGAGTCCCGGTTCATCGGGGTCGCCCTCCACCGCGAGCACGAAGCCGCCGTCGGGCCGGGCGGCGACACCCTCGACGTCGAGGGTCACCGGATCTCCGTCGGCGGTCACCACCAACTCGCTGTCGATCACCGCCGGGCTGCGGGACACGTCCACCCCGAGCAGCCGGGCCGGGCCGTAGGCGATGTCGGTGGCGGTGTACAGCCGGTTCTCGTCGGCCGGGTCGGCGGACAGCGCGCCCAGGGCGCCCCAGCCGATCGGCACGTCGGCGAGGTCCCCGGAGACGATCGACGGGAACGGCGGCGTTCCGCCGGCCGCGGCGTGCTGTCCGCCGTAGCCGTAGACGCTGATCGAGGCGCGCACCCGGGCGTCGGCGTCGTCGGTCTCCGAGGAGATCACCAGCAGGTCACGCGCCGGGATCGCCAGGACGCCCTCCGGGCCGGGTGTGGTGGGCAGCAGCTGCCGGAACTGTGGTGCGGTGACGTCGGTGACGTCGTAGACCGCGACGAAGTTGCTCCGCTCGGAGGCCACCAGGACGGTGGGCCGGCCGGCCAGCTCGGTGACGGTCAGACCCTCGGGTTCCGGGCCCTTGGCCTCCGCCCGGCTCTCGATGTGCAGCCCGGCGCGGACGGCGAGTTGGGCGAACGAGTTCCCGGCGTCCCACACCAGCTCGCCGGAGTTCGCGTCGAAGATCGACCAGCCCCGGGTGCCGCCCTTCCAGTCGCCCTCGTTGGCGGTGGCCAGATGGTCGTCGCCGATCCAGCCGATGGCATCGGGTTCGCGCGGGGTGTCGCCGATCGACCCGCTCTGATCGATGACGCCGTCCTCGGTGGTGTCGATGCCGGCGACCGATTGCGTTCCGGCGCTGAAGATCCCGGTGACCTCACCGGTGACACCGTCGATGACCGCGAAGCCGTTGTTCTCCTGCAGGCTCACCGCGACCTGCCCGCGGGAGTTGATGTCGACGTATTCGGGTTCGAGGTCTTCGGGGGTGTCCAGTCCGGCGGCGCGGGCAGCCTCGACGTCGAAGTCGACCCGCCGCACCCGCCAGTCGGCCGGCTCCCCGGTGAGATCGATCAGCGCGACGAACCCGGTGGGCGGCTGCGGCAGATCGCCCTCCTGCCCGCCGGGCGGGGTGAACTCCTCGTCGCGCTGGTTCTCGATGGCGACCGCGGCCAATGTCCCGTCCGGGCTCACCGCGACGGAGTCTGGCTGACCGCCGAGGTCGATGCTGTGCACCCGGATGCGGTCGGCCAGCCGCACCACGTCGACCCGGCCGGACGGATCGGCGAAGTCACCGCCGGTGGTGTCGACCACCACCAGCACGTACTCGTCCACGGCCGCCACCGAGGTGGGCTGATCGTCGGCGCTGCCTGGTCCGGTCGAGGGCCCCGAGTCGGTCGGGGGCCCCAGGTCGGTCAGGGACAGAGTGCCCACACCGACCGGTGCGGCCGGATCGCGGATGTCGAGGAAGCCGATGCGCTTGGCCGCCGCATCGGTGTAGACGACCGTGCCGCCGTCCGGGGTGACGGTCGAGATCTCCGCGACCGTCTCGGTGTCGGCGGCTTCGCCGTCGGGGCGGTTCAGATACACCGGGAAGGTGGCCAGCCGGTGATAGCGCTGATCCGGCGGCGGCACCCACTCGATCGTCGACGTGGCCCGAACCCGGTCGGCGCCGTCGCCGTCGGGGCGCGGGTGATCGTCGGCGGTGGAACAGGCGGTCAGCGCCATGGTGACGGCCCCGGCCACGGCCAGCCCCGTGCGGCTCAGCCTGAAGATCTGCACGCAGTCCCCTCTGCAGGTGTCCGATCCGGTCGCCAGATCCTGACCTCGTCAGGTGACCGGCGGGCGACCGTCGGGTGAACTCAGACCGAAACCTCGGCCCGTTCCCGCTGAGCGGCCTCCAGCAGTTCGCGGGCGTGCGCCCGGCCGCTGTCGGTCTCGCCGAGACCGGCGAGCATGCGGGCCAGTTCGGCGACGCGGCCCTCCTCGTCGAGCCGCTGCACCCGGCTGGCTCCCCGGTTGTCGGCGTCCCGCCCCCCGCTGTCGACGACCAGATGGATGTCGGCGTAGGCGGCCACCTGTGGCAGGTGGGTGACGACGATGACCTGGTGGGTGCGGGCCAGCCGGGCCAGCCGCCGGCCGATCTGCACCGCGGCGCGGCCGCCCACTCCGGCGTCGACCTCGTCGAACACCATCGTGGTGCCTTCGGCGGAGGCGGCCAGCACCACCTCCAGCGCCAGCATCACCCGCGACAGTTCACCCCCGGAGGCGCTCTTGGCCAGCGGCAGCACATCGGTGCCGCGGTGTGCGGTGAATCCGAACTCCACCCCGTCCACACCGTGCCGGCCGGCGTGCACGGTCTGACCGTCCGGCATCGTCAACGGCGCGGTGTCATCGGGACGTGCGGTCAGCGGGCCCACCGTGACGGTGAACTCCGCGTCGGCCATGGCCAGACCCGCCAACTCGGCGGTCACCGCCTTCGCCAGCCGGCCGGCGGCCCGGGTCCGCGCCTTGGTGAGGTCCATCGCCGCCGAGACCACCTGGGCCTGCAGCTCGTCGACGCGCCGCTCCAGCTCACCCAGCGCTTCCTCGGACACGTCGAGCTGCGCCAGCCGGTCGCGGGCCTGCTGCGCCCACTGCAGCACACCGTCGATGTCGGCGGCGTACTTGCGGGTCAGGGTGCGCAACTCGCTCTGCCGGGCGAGGCTGGTCTCCAGCGTGCTGGCGTCGGTGGGCAGCCCCTCCAGGTAGCCGCCGAGTTCGTCGGCGACATCACCGATCAGCAGCAGCGCTTCGTCCAGCCGGGCGCCCAGGGCGCGCAGGGCGGTGTCGTCGGTCGACTCCAACGCGGCCTTGGCCTGGCCGACCTGGTCGAGCGCCGAGGTGGCGTCGACCGCCGCGTCGTCGTCGAGCGCGCCGGACAACCGGGCGCGGGCGGTACGGGCCGCCTCCCGCAACGCGTCGAGTTCGGACAGCCGGCGGATGTTCTCGGCGAGCGCGTCGTCCTCCCCGGGCTGGGGTGCCACCGCGTCGATCTCGTTGAGCGCGAAGGTCAACCGGTCGGCCTCCTGGGCCAGTTCACGGGCGCGTTCCCGGCGGTCCGCCAGATCGCGTCGGGCGTCCAGCCACTGCTGATGCAGCAGTTGGTAGCGCTGCAGCCGACCGCCGAGGTCGGCGAACCGGTCCAACGCGGCGCGTTGTTCGTCCGGTCGCATCAACCGCAGCTGATCGTTCTGGCCGTGCACGGTGAGCAGTTCACCGGTGAAGTTGCCCAGCGACTTCGCCGGGACGCTGCGGCCGCCGAGGTAGGCCCGTGACGGTCCGTCCCGGCTGACCGTGCGCGCGGCGATGACGGTGCCGTCCTCATCGCGTTCGGCTCCCGAGGCCGCGAGGATGTCATCGACGCGGGCAGCTGCCTCGTCGAGCAGTTCGGCGGTGCTGAACCGGCCCTCGACGACGGCACGCTGTGCGCCGGACCGCACCCGGGTGGGATCGGCCCGGCCGCCGCCGAGCAGATGCAGTCCGGTGACCACCATCGTCTTCCCGGTGCCGGTCTCACCGGTCAGCACCGTCAGCCCACGGTCGAACTCCGCGGTGGCACTGCTGATCGCCCCCAGTGACTCGATGCGGATTTCCGATAGCACCGTGCGCTACTGCCCCCGCCATCCCGTGACCGGCAGCCGGAACTTGCGCACCAGCCGGTCGGCGAACGGCGCGCTGTACAGCCGCACCCATTTCACCGGGGTGGCCGAGCGGGTCACCTCGACCCGGCCCCCGGCCGGTACCACCATCTTGCGGCGGCCGTCGCAGAACACCACCGCGTCATGGCCGTTGGCCTCCACCTCGACGGCGATCGTGGATTCCGGGCTGGTCACCATCGGGCGGGCGAACAGCGCGTGGGCGTTGTTGGGCACCACCAGGATGACCTCGAGATCCGGCCACACCACCGGCCCGCCCGCCGAGAACGCGTAGGCGGTGGAACCCGTCGGGGTGGACACCAGCACTCCGTCGCAGCCGAAGGAGGACACCGGCCGCCCGTCGACCTCGAGCAGCGCGCCGAGCACTCCGAGCCGGGGTCCCTTCTCCAGGCTCGCCTCGTTCAGCGCCCACCCGCGGTTGACGACCCGGCCGTCGACCCGCACGGCGATGTCGAGGGTCATCCGGTGTTCGATCCGGTAATCGCGGGCCACCACCCGCTCCAGCACGTGATCGATCGAGTCGGCTTCCGCTTCGGCGAGGAAGCCGATCCGGCCGAGGTTGACGCCCAGCACCGGGATGTCGACGTTGCGCGCCAGTTCGGCGGCCCGCAGGAAGGTCCCGTCGCCGCCCAGCACGATGACCACCTCGCAGCCCTCGGCGGCGCGCTCCTCGGCGTCGACCACGTCGACCTCGTCGCCGAGGTCGGGCATCCCGTCGGAGTCGTGGCCCATCGAACCGCGGTCGACTGCCGCGGCCGACAACATCCGCAGACCGATTCCGTTGTCCCCCAGGATCTTCTCGACCCGACGGGCGACCTCGGTGACCTCGTCGCGGCCGGGGTTCACCACCAGCAGGATGTTGCGTTCGCGGTTCACTGTGGTCCCTCCGTGACGGCCCGGTCTACCGCCGCGTCCAACGCGGCACCGGTCAGCGCCCCGTCGCGGTCGCGCCGCAGATGCAGGAAGTACTCGACGTTGCCGGCCGGCCCGGGCAGCGGGCTGGCCACCACCCCGACGGTGGACCAGCCGAGATCCGCGGCGCGGTGGGCCACCGACAGCACCGCCGTGACCCGCAGCCCCGGATCGGAGACCACGCCGCCCGCGCCCACCCGGTCCTTGCCGACCTCGAACTGTGGTTTCACCATGGGCACCATATCGGCATCGGCGGTGGCGCAGCGGGTGAGCGCCGGCAGCACCGTGGTCAACGAGATGAACGACAGATCCGCCACGATCAGCTCGGCAGGCCCGCCGATCGCGTCCGGGGTCAGGTCCCGCACATTGGTGCGTTCCAGCACCGTCACCCGCGGATCGGTGCGCAGCGACCAGGCCAGCTGCCCGTACCCGACGTCCACGGCGACCACCTCCCGGGCGCCGCGGTCCAACAGCACCTCGGTGAATCCGCCGGTGGAGGCGCCGGCGTCCAGGCAGCGCCGGCCTTCGACGCCGACGTCGAAGGCGTCCAGCGCGCCGATCAGCTTGTGCGCCCCGCGCGACACCCACTCGCGCTCGTCCGCGCCGGTCACCGTCAGGTGGGCGGTGACCGCGACCGCGGTGGCGGGCTTACGCGCCGGGATCCCGTCGACACACACCCGGCCGGCGCTGATCAGCTCGGCGGCCTGCTGCCGGGACCGGGCCAGCCCCCGTCGCACCAACTCGGCGTCAACACGTGCGCGCCGCGTCACCTGCGTTCACCCCTTCTCCACCGATTCCAGCGCGCGGACCAACAGGTCGTGCGCCTGCTCCAGCCGGGCCGCGATGAAGTCGATCTGATCGTCGGCGAGGTCTGAGAAATCGGCGCCCGCGGAGTCCGGGTCCGGCACATCGGCCAGCAACTCGGAGATCTGGGCACGGATCTGCTCGGGATCGGTGGTCATAGCGATGTTCACGCTAGTCGATGCGGAACGGCGACAACGCCCACCGGTGCAGCGCCGCGCGGGCGGCGTCGTCGGCGCCGATGATCGGCAGCCCGGCGGTGTCCCCGGTGGTGACCAGGTCGGCGGTCCAGACCGCGTGCGCGACCGCGCGCACCACCGACAGCGGATCACCCGGATCCGCCCCGGTCGAGGTGACCCGGATGGTGCCGCCGTCGTTCAGATCGACCCGCCACGCCGGGTGCGGCGCCACCCGCAACTCCTCGGCCGGGGTGTGCAGGGACCGCAGATCCGCTGCGATGAGATCCGGGCGTTCGCCCGGGACCGCCCAGATCGCGTCGGCGGCGTCGTTGACTCCGGTGAGCACCAGCAGGCTGGGCAACCCGGCGTTGTTCGCTCCGGCGATGTCGGTGTCCAACCGGTCACCGACCACCAGGGGCCGTTCGAATGATCCGCGGCTCAGGGCATCGAGCATCAGGGTCGCCTGGGGTTTTCCGGCCACCTCGGGTTCCCGGTCGGTGGCCGCCCGCAGGGCGGCGATCATGGCGCCGTTGCCGGGCAGCAGACCTCGTTCCGACGGCAGTGTCCGGTCGGCATTGGTGGCGACCCACCACGCGCCGGCCCGGATGGCCAGTGCCGCCTCGGCCAGTTCCGGCCAGCCGGTCTGCTGCGAGATACCCTGCACCACCGCCACCGGTCGATCGGCGAACTGCCGGACGGGTTCGAGTCCGACGGCCCTGACCTCCTCGGCCAGCGCCTCGGTGCCGAGCACCAGCACCGGTGCGCCGGCGGGCAGTGTGGTCGCCAGCAGCCGCGCGGCGCTCTGCGCGCTGGTGACCACGTCCTCGGCGGCGGCGGCGAAACCCAGCGACCGCAGATGCTCCGCCACCTCGCCGGGCGCCCGGGACGCGTTGTTGGTCACATACAGGGTGCGGGCCGCCACGGTGCGCAGCGACTCAACCGCCCCGGGGGTCGGCTCGTGTCCCCTGAACACCGTGCCGTCCAAGTCGAGCAGCAGGCAGTCATGGTGTTGTGCGACGGAATTCACGTCAGCTGAGCTCCGTCACCCGGTCCTCGGCGTCGGTGGCGCCCGCCACATCGGCGGCCGCCGCGTGCAAAAACCACTGCAGCGCCTCGTCGCGGCGGCCCAGTTTCAGCAAGGTGTCCGCGTAGGCGTAGAACAACCGCGCAGCGGTCGTGCCGGTGCGTTTCGGATCGAGCGGCGGGCTGGCCAGCACCGCCAGCGCCTGCTCATGCTGCCCGAGGTCGGAGCGGGCGCCGGCGACCACGATCCGCAACTCATCGGCATCGTCACCGGTCAGTTCGGCCGCCTCCGGGCTGCGGGCCAGTTCGATCGCCCGTTCCGGGCGGCCCACTCCCCGTTCGCAATCGGCGATCAGGGGCAGCAGCGGGGACTTGCTGCCCATCCGCCGCGCGGCGCGGAACTCCGACAGCGCCTGCGCCCAGTCCCCACAGTGGTACGCGGCGATACCCACGGCCTCCCGCACCGCTGCGATGCGACCGGACCGGGCCCGGGCGGCGCGGGCATGGGCGAGCGCGGTTTCGGGATCCTCGTCGAGCAGTTCACCGGCGGCGACCAGCCGGCGCGCCACCGCGTCCGCGGTCACCCGGTCCAGGGTGGCCAACTCCCGGCGGATCTCCGGCGCAAGTTGGCGTGCCTCAACATGTTCCGGTATCGGCGGCCATTGCGGCTGCCCGTCCCGGTCACGCGCGCCGTCCTTCCGCGCGTCCTTCCCGGCGCTTCGAGGATCCTGATCCGTCCGCCGCCCGTCGGGACGCCGGCGATCGGGACGCCGGTCGTCCGCGCGTCTGGGCCGTCCGCCGTCCGCCCGTCCCGGCTGGGTGCCCGATGGGGTGCGTGGTCCCCGGTGCGGCCCGGCGGACCGGGGAGCCGAACCGTGCGGCCGCGAACGACCGGCGTCCGGGCTGCCATTCGACCGCCGATCGTGGTTGCCGCCTTGCCTGTCGACCACGTCACCCTTCTTCTTTTCAGTCGGTGTCTCCGACGCCGTACCAGCAGGATACGCGGTGCGTCCGTAACGCCACAATTTCCGAGGAACACCGACGAATCGCCGATCATTCCGTCGGAAATACCGCGATCATCCACACGAAAGAAGACCGAAAAATAGAATTACCCCCCACGCGATTGTGGGGGGTAATTCTGTGTGTGTTCGGCGGTGTCCTACTTTTCCGCCCGTTCGGGGCAGTATCATCGGCGCTGGCAGGCTTAGCTTCCGGGTTCGGAATGGGACCGGGCGTTTCCCTGCCGCTATGGACCGCCGTAACTCTATTCAGCCGTCGCTCTATTCATAAGTCGTCGGTGCCCCTTGGTTTGTTTTTGGTGGTGGGGTGTGATGGTTCGATGTGTTTGTGGGTGTGGTTGCGAGTTGTGGTGTGTTGTAAGTTTTCGGCCGGTTAGTGCCAGTTCCCTACGCCCATTACTGGGTGTGCAGGTCTGGCCTATCAATCCCGTGTTCTGCGGGGGGCCTTATCCCTCCTAGAGGGTGAGAAGCCTGGTCTTGGAAAAGGTTTCCCGCTTAGATGCTTTCAGCGGTTATCCTGTCCGAACGTGGCTATCCAGCGGTGCCCCTGGCGGGACAACTGGTGCACCAGAGGTTCGTCCGTCCCGGTCCTCTCGTACTAGGGACAGGCTTCCTCAAGCTTCTGACGCGCGCGGCGGATAGAGACCGAACTGTCTCACGACGTTCTAAACCCAGCTCGCGTGCCGCTTTAATGGGCGAACAGCCCAACCCTTGGGACCTACTCCAGCCCCAGGATGCGACGAGCCGACATCGAGGTGCCAAACCATCCCGTCGATATGGACTCTTGGGGAAGATCAGCCTGTTATCCCCGGGGTACCTTTTATCCGTTGAGCGACACCCCTTCCACTCAGAGGTGCCGGATCACTAGTCCCGACTTTCGTCCCTGCTTGACATGTTCGTCTCGCAGTCAAGCTCCCTTGTGCACTTACACTCAACACCTGATTGCCATCCAGGCTGAGGGAACCTTTGGGCGCCTCCGTTACCTTTTAGGAGGCAACCGCCCCAGTTAAACTACCCGCCAGGCACTGTCCCTGAACCCGATTCAGGGTTCGAGGTTAGAGGCCCAATACGGCCAGAGTGGTATTTCAACGACGACTCCACCCGAACTGGCGTCCGAGCTTCACAGTCTCCCACCTATCCTACACAAGCCGCACCGAGCACCAATACCAAGTTGTAGTAAAGGTCCCGGGGTCTTTTCGTCCTGCCGCGCGTAACGAGCATCTTTACTCGTAGTGCAATTTCGCCGAGTCTATGGTTGAGACAGCTGAGAAGTCGTTACGCCATTCGTGCAGGTCGGAACTTACCCGACAAGGAATTTCGCTACCTTAGGATGGTTATAGTTACCACCGCCGTTTACTGGGGCTTAAATTCTCCGCTTCACCCCCCGAAAGGGGTTAACGGGTCCTCTTAACCTTCCAGCACCGGGCAGGCGTCAGTCCGTATACATCGTCTTGCGACTTCGCACGGACCTGTGTTTTTAGTAAACAGTCGCTTCTCACTGGTTTGTGCCACCCCCAACCGCTCCCACCGCAAAGGTGTTCACCGTCGGAGGTCCCCCTTCTCCCGAAGTTACGGGGGCATTTTGCCGAGTTCCTTAACCATAGTTCACTCGTACGCCTCGGTATTCTCTACCTGACCACCTGTGTCGGTTTGGGGTACGGGCCGTGTGTGTGCTCGCTAGAGGCTTTTCTCGGCAGCATAGGATCACCGAATTCGCCTCACTCGGCTATGCATCACCTCTCAGGATTCACGCCAGACGGATTTGCCTATCTGACTCCCTACAGGCTTGCCCCAGTATCACCACTGACTGGTACGGCTACCTTCCTGCGTCACCCCATCGCTTGACTACTACCACCGAAGGTCCCGCGCAGCCCCCCACCGCCATCACCCGAAGGATCCGGTCAGCGAGGTTTTGGGCGGTTAGTACCGGTGATTCGTCAGGGGCGCCCACACACGGGTACGGGAATATCAACCCGTTGTCCATCGACTACGCCTGTCGGCCTCGCCTTAGGTCCCGACTCACCCTGGGCGGACTGGCCTGGCCCAGGAACCCTTGGTCTTCCGGCGGGCAAGGTTCTCACTTGCCTTATCGCTACTCATGCCTGCATTCTCACTCCCACACCCTCCACCACGAGGTCACCCTGTGGCTTCACCGGATGCAGGACGCTCCCCTACCCAACCACACCCACAACGGGCACGGCTGCCGCGGCTTCGGCGGTGTGCTTGAGCCCCGCTACATTATCGGCGCACAATCACTTGACCAGTGAGCTATTACGCACTCTTTCAAGGGTGGCTGCTTCTAAGCCAACCTCCTGGTTGTCTTCGCGACTGCACATCCTTTTCCACTTAGCACACACTTCGGGGCCTTAGCCGGCGATCTGGGCTGTTTCCCTCTCGACGCACGGAGCTTATCCCCCGCCGTCTCACTGCCGCACTACACCTTGCCGGCATTCGGAGTTTGGCTGACGTCAGTAACCTGTGAGGGCCCATCGGCCATCCAGTAGCTCTACCTCCAGCAAGAACAATGCGACGCTGCACCTAAATGCATTTCGGGGAGAACCAGCTATCACGGAGTTTGATTGGCCTTTCACCCCTACCCACAGCTCATCCCCTCAGTCTTCAACCTAAGTGGGTTCGGGCCTCCACGCGGTCTTACCCGCGCTTCACCCTGGCCATGGGTAGATCACCCCGCTTCGGGTCCACAACACGCCACTACACCAACCCCTACGGATTGGATACGCCCTATTCAGACTCGCTTTCGCTACGGCTCCCCCACCACGGGTTAACCTCGCGACATGTCAGTGACTCGCAGGCTCATTCTTCAAAAGGCACGCCATCACCCCACACCCGACAAGGGCAGAGGCTCTGACGGATTGTCAGCGCACGGTTTCAGGTACTCTTTCACTCCCCTCCCGGGGTACTTTTCACCATTCCCTCACGGTACTCATCCGCTATCGGTCACTGGGAAGTATTCAGGCTTACCGGGTGGTCCCGGCAGATTCACAGCGGATTCCACGGGCCCGCTGCTACTCGGGAAACGATCCAAGGTAGGTGCCGGGTTTTCGCGTACCGGGCTCTCACCGTCTACGGCAGACCATCCCAGGCCACTTCCGCTAACCACAACACTTGATCACTACCCTCCGGGCAGGTAGACCCGGACGAACCGCTCCCACAACCCCGCACACACAACCCCTACCCGGTATCACATGCATGCGGTTTAGCCTCATCCGCGTTCGCTCGCCACTACTAACGGAATCACGGTTGTTTTCTCTTCCTGCGGGTACTGAGATGTTTCACTTCCCCGCGTTCCCCCCCAACGCCTATACATTCAGCGCTGGGTGACGCGACATCACTCGCGCCGGGTTTCCCCATTCGGAAATCCTCGGATCCACGCTCGGTTGACAGCTCCCCGAGGCATATCGCAGCCTCCCACGTCCTTCATCGGCTCCCAGTGCCAAGGCATCCACCATGCGCCCTAACACACTTACAACACCATGAGCACAAAACAAAGAAATTGCACATCCCACACACAAACCCGAAACCCCCACAAACCAGGGGCACCAGGCTCGCGCGTGCTAGATGCTCGCAACCACTATCCACAAATCAAACACCACACCCCACCACCAAAGACGGGGCGACAACACAGGCGTGTTGCCTCAAAGCCCAATAGTGTGTCCGGTGATCCCGCCACCCCCAAAAAACACCCGTTTCACAGGGATGAACACGTTTGTTGCGCACCCAGCCGGCGCCACTACAGCAACCGACTCCACACGGCACACACCCCCACCAACCGGGGATGTTTCTCGTGGTGCTCCTTAGAAAGGAGGTGATCCAGCCGCACCTTCCGGTACGGCTACCTTGTTACGACTTCGTCCCAATCGCCGATCCCACCTTCGACGGCTCCCTCCCCAGACGGGGTTAGGCCACCGGCTTCGGGTGTTACCGACTTTCATGACGTGACGGGCGGTGTGTACAAGGCCCGGGAACGTATTCACCGCAGCGTTGCTGATCTGCGATTACTAGCGACTCCGACTTCACGGGGTCGAGTTGCAGACCCCGATCCGAACTGAGACCGGCTTTGCAGGGATTCGCTCCACCTCACGGCTTCGCAGCCCTTTGTACCGGCCATTGTAGCATGTGTGAAGCCCTGGACATAAGGGGCATGATGACTTGACGTCATCCCCACCTTCCTCCGAGTTGACCCCGGCAGTCTCTCACGAGTCCCCGGCATTACCCGCTGGCAACATGAGACAAGGGTTGCGCTCGTTGCGGGACTTAACCCAACATCTCACGACACGAGCTGACGACAGCCATGCACCACCTGCACACAGGCCACAAGGGAACCGACATCTCTGCCGGCGTCCTGTGCATGTCAAACCCAGGTAAGGTTCTTCGCGTTGCATCGAATTAATCCACATGCTCCGCCGCTTGTGCGGGCCCCCGTCAATTCCTTTGAGTTTTAGCCTTGCGGCCGTACTCCCCAGGCGGGGTACTTAATGCGTTAGCTACGGCACGGATCCTCAGGAAAGAACCCACACCTAGTACCCACCGTTTACGGCGTGGACTACCAGGGTATCTAATCCTGTTCGCTCCCCACGCTTTCGCTCCTCAGCGTCAGTTACTGCCCAGAGACCCGCCTTCGCCACCGGTGTTCCTCCTGATATCTGCGCATTCCACCGCTACACCAGGAATTCCAGTCTCCCCTGCAGTACTCTAGTCTGCCCGTATCGCCCGCACGCCCACAGTTAAGCTGTGAGTTTTCACGGACAACGCGACAAACCACCTACGAGCTCTTTACGCCCAGTAATTCCGGACAACGCTCGGACCCTACGTATTACCGCGGCTGCTGGCACGTAGTTGGCCGGTCCTTCTTCTGTGCCTACCGTCACTTCCGCTTCGTCGGCACTGAAAGAGGTTTACAACCCGAAGGCCGTCATCCCTCACGCGGCGTCGCTGCATCAGGCTTGCGCCCATTGTGCAATATTCCCCACTGCTGCCTCCCGTAGGAGTCTGGGCCGTATCTCAGTCCCAGTGTGGCCGGTCACCCTCTCAGGCCGGCTACCCGTCGTCGCCTTGGTAGGCCATCACCCCACCAACAAGCTGATAGGCCGCGGGCTCATCCCACACCGCTACAAACGCTTTCCCCCACCAGGCCATGCGACCAGCAGGGTGTATTCGGTATTAGACCCAGTTTCCCAGGCTTATCCCAAAGTGCAGGGCAGATCACCCACGTGTTACTCACCCGTTCGCCACTCGAGCACCCCCGAAGGGGCCTTTCCGTTCGACTTGCATGTGTTAAGCACGCCGCCAGCGTTCGTCCTGAGCCAGGATCAAACTCTCCAAACAAAAACTGTCCAGAAAATCACTGGCAAAACAAACCACACCCCCAAACGGGAAAAACAGGGTGCGGCAAAAACAAAAACAACAAACAAAAACCACCAAACACACTATTGAGTTCTCAAACAACACACCCGCCCAGCCGCGCACTCATCCGCGGCGTTTCGCCGCTGACTCGAATCGCGGACGGTTCGGCACCCACCGAAGTGGGGCCTTACCTCTGGAGGGCCGTCGCGCTCTGCGGTTCGCACCGTGTCGCAACGACGATGGATAAGTTACGTGAGTGGAAACTCAGAGTCAAATCGCCTGATAGACGCTGCGTTTCGGCTGCTCACGTCCATCGCTGCCACTCATCCAACGCGGCGGACGCCGGCGATATTCCGCTTGCCCCGGCGCAGCACCAGCCACCGGCCGTGCAGATAGTCCGACGGCTCGGGAACCCAGTCCTCGGCCTCGATGCGCCGGTTGTTCACATAGGCGCCACCCTCGGCGACGGTGCGGCGGGCCGCGCCCCGGCTCTGCACCAGGCCGCTGGCCACCAACAGGTCGACGATGGAATCCGGTGCGCCCGGCTCCAGATCGGCGACCGAGGCCTCCTGCAGCGCCGCCGCCAGCGTCGGTTCGTCCAGGCGGTCCAACTCGCCCCGCCCGAACAACGCCCTGCTGGCGTGTTCGGCGGATTCGGTGGCCTGCTGACCGTGCACCAAGGTGGTCAGCTCCCGGGCCAGCCTGCGCTGCGCGGCCCGCTCGTGCGGCCGCTGCTCGGTGGCCTCCTGCAGCTCGGCCAGCTCCTCGGCGGACAGGAACGTGAACCACCTCAGGTACCGGATCACGTCCGCATCGGCGGTGTTGATGAAGTACTGGTACCAGGTGTAGGGCGAGGTCATGTCCGGATCGAGCCAGAGGTTCCCGCCACCGGTGGACTTGCCGAACTTGGTGCCGTCGGCCGCCGTCACCAGCGGCACCGTCAACCCGTGCACGGTCGCCGACAGCTTCTGGCGCACCAGCCGGACACCGGCGACGATGTTGCCCCACTGATCGGACCCGCCGATCTGCAGCCGGCAGCCGTACCGCTGGTAGAGCTCCACATAGTCGTTGGCCTGCAACAGCATGTAGCTGAACTCGGTGTAGGAGATGCCCTCGCCCTCGAGCCGGCGCCGGACGGTGTCGCGGTCGAGCATCACGTTGACCGAGAAGTGCTTACCGATGTCGCGCAGGAACTCGATCGCGGTCAGCCCGCCCGTCCAGGTCAGGTTGTTCTCCACGATCGCACCGGTGGGCCCGTCGGTGAACTCGACGAACCGCTCCAGCTGTCCCTTGATCCGGTCGGCCCAGTCGGCGACGACATCGGCGGACTGCAGGGTGCGCTCCCCGGTGTCCCGCGGGTCGCCGATCAGCCCGGTGGCGCCGCCGGCCAACACGATCGGCCGGTGCCCCGCCCGCTGGAACCGGCGCAGCGTCAGCAGCGGCACCAGGTGCCCGGCATGCAGGCTCGGCGCGGTCGGGTCGAACCCCGCGTAGACGGTGACCGGTCCGGCCGCCAGTTCGGCGCGCAGCGCATCCCGGTCGGTGGACTGGGCGATCAGCCCGCGCCAGTCCAGCTCGTCGAGGATGCCGGTCCGTGAGGTTGTCGTCTCCGCAGCAGTCACGATGTCAATCTTGGCGTATCAGTCGCTGTCACCGGGCGCCGGTGCCCGTGGACTGCGCCGGTACGACGACACCTCGGGCCGGTCGGCCACCCAGAACCGCCAGGGCCGGTCCGCGGCCTTGCTCACCCCGACCCGGGGACCGCTCACCGGCGCGGGCGGCGACGCGGCCAGCCGCAGCCGCACCGGCGCCGCCGGATCGAACAGGTCGAGGCCGTTGTCGTCCATGGTGATCCCCAGGGCCGCGCAGAGGTTGCCCGGTCCCCGCGCCCACCCCGCGGGTTTGATCGCCGGCCCGCGGCGCTCGGCGGCGACCCCGGCTCCGGATTCGACGACCGCCGCCCGCAGCAGCACCGCAGCGGCCACCCCGTCCTCGGCGCACGCCACATTGGCGCACACGTGGATGCCGTGGCTGCGGTAGGTGTAGAGCCGGCCGGCCGGACCGAACATCACCGCGTTGCGGCCGTTGCGGCCGCGGTAGGAGTGTGCCGCCGCGTCCGGCCACGGACCGTCGGGCGGGCCGCCGTACGCTTCGACCTCCACGATCGTGGCGGTGACACCGCGGCCGACGAGGACCGCGCCGAGCAACCGGTGGGCGGCCGTCACCGGATCGACCGCGAGGACGTCAGCGTCACCGCAGCCACCACCGCCACCCCGGGCATCGCCGGCATTCACGCCGCCGATTGTGCCCGGCGGCCCGGCGCCGGCCGACCGGAGGCTAACCGGACCGGCCCGACCCCCGCTCGAGCATGCGCTGGTGCTCGGCGTCATCGGTGACGGTGCGGGCCTCGTCGACCAACAGCACCGGGATGCCGTCCTCGATCGGATAGGCCCGCCGCAGCCTCGGGTTGTACAGCCATTCCCCGTCGATCAACAGCAGGGGTCCGCGGTCCTGCGGGCAGACCAGGATGTCGAGCAGCTTCTCGTCGAGCACGGTGCTCACGGCCCCACCGGCTGCTGGATGCTGCCACCGGGGGCGATGAAGATGCCGGTCTGGTCGGGATTGGTGGGATCCGGCGGCACGCCCGGCGGCAACTGGTTGATGCCGATCGTGAACGGATTCGGCCCGGTCTGCGCGTTGGCCGCCTGCGCCTGCCGCTTGCGCTGATAGGCGACGGTGTCCTTCAACGCGTCGATCAGCGGCTTCTGATTCGGCCGGTAGCGCAGCGCGTCCTCGATCGCGGCGATGTTCGCTCGTGACGGTGGAAAGCCCAACGCCCGCAACTTCATCGAGTCGTGCACCAGGTTGGACACCTGACCGCCGCCGCGACCGGTCGCGTACTGGGCGTAGACGTCGTCGAGCACATCGGCGTGCGCGGGACCCGCCGCCGCGGCCATCAGAACGCCGACCGTCAGCGCGGAGCCGACCGCGACACGGCACCAGGCCCACCCGCGGTGAAAGGGTATGAATCCTCCCATTGCGCTCCTTCGGTTTGCGGCTGCCGCCAGCGGGAGCCTAACAATCGTGACATCGACCGGCAGGCCGTCGCCGTTACCCGGTTATCCCGTGGACTCCGCGTCGGCGCGGCGCCGGCGCCCGACCAGCTCGGACCGCACCGCCGCGGTGAGCCGCCGGTAGCGGCCGGTCTCCGGGTCCAGGAACCAGGCGGTGCGGGACGCTTTCGGCACCCCGGCCGCCCGCAGCGGTCCGTCCAGCGGGCGATAGGTGGCGCTCAGCTCCATCGACGGCACGACGTGCACGATGTCCGGCGGGCTGCCGACGGGGAGGTCGGCAAGCGCCTCGGACAGATCGGCGGAGGGAAGGCTGCCGCCGGGCCGCAGTTTCAGCGCGGTCACCGCGAGCTGTCTGTCCCCCACCGGCACCGGGTAGGTCACCGCGAGATCCACCGGCCCGATCCGCCCGGCGGCGTCGTTGACCGCGGCGGCGTACACCGGCCCGCGCGCGGTGTGGATGACCGCGCCGCGGTTACCGACCAGCCAGAAGTCGCCGTCCTCGTCGCGGCGGAACAGATACTCCGTCGACACCCAGGTGTCCGCCGGCGCGAACACCCCCCGCTTGATCGACGCGGTCGGATCGACGGGTCCGCGCGGCCGGGCCAACAGCACCCCGACCTCGTCGGGTTCGGCGCGGCGCACGAACCCCCGTTCGTCCTCGAGGATCAGGTCGTCCTCGGGGTCGTAGGCGCCCAGCTCGAGCTGCCGGACGCCAGGCAGCGGCCGGCCCTTGCTGCCGATCTTGGCGCCGGAGACGTTCGCGAGCACGGCGTGCCCGTCGGTGGTGGCGAAGAACTCGACCACCTGGGCCGGCTCGAAGATGTCGACGACCCGCTTCCACAGGCCGGTCGGCATACCCGAACCGATGAACAGCCGGACCGGATGGCCGCCGCTGAGCGAGAACCCGGGATCGTCGATCACCTCGCCGAGCATCGCCCAGGTGTAGGACACCACCGTGACGCCGTACTGACGGAGCTCGTGGACGAAGCGGTCCGGTCGCAACCCCCGCGACAGCGCGATCCGCGAACCACCGACCACCGCACCGCCCAGCGCCACCAACAGACCGGACTGGTGGTGCAGCGGGGTCAGACAGTAGACGGTGTCGCCGCGGCCCAGGTTGGCCGCCGACGCGGTGCCGAACGCCGACACCGCCCACCGGAAGTTGGTGATCTGGCGGGCCACCAGCTCACCGTCGGTGCGGCTGAACGCGATGAACGCCAGATCGCAGGCCAGCCCCGGATTGGGCCGGTACCAGCCGGGCAGCTCGACCTCGTCGGGGTCGATCTGCTCCATGTCGACGATGTCCGCGACGTCTTCTGACAGGGTCAGGTTCAGGTCGCGGTTCTCCCCGCCGCCGAGGACCAGCACCCGCTGGCCCAGGGCACGCGCCGCGTCCAGATGTCCGGGGTCGGCGATGATCTCGGTCACCGCGCCCAGCCGGGCGGCCTCGGCGAGGTCGGCATCCGGCGGTATCAGCACCGCGACCGCACCCAACCGGGACAGCGCGGCGATCGCCACCAGCGCGCTGGGCCGGGTCTCCATCAGCACGCCCACCCGGGTGCCCTGCCGCACCCCCACATCGATCAGCCCGCGCACCACGTTGTTGATCCGGCGGTCCACCGCCTCGTAGGTGTGCACCCGGCCGTCGAACAGCAGGCATTCGCCGCGCGGGGCGTTGCGGGCCTGTTCGGACATGATGCGGCCCAGCGAGATGCGGGTGTGGTCGGTGATCTGCCCCAGGCGGGTCAGCCGGGGCAGGGTGCGCGCGGTCTCGACGGCCAGGGTGCGCGCCGAGCGGTTCGCCGCGACCACCGCGTCGGCCGCGGTGCGGGCCAGGGTGAACACCATCTCCCCGGCGGCGGCGGTGCCGTGCGCGACCCGGGACGCCAACGTCACACCGGTTTCGTCCGGGTCGGCTGCCTGCGGCGCCATCGGCGCCACCTGTTCGGGCATCTCGGTGCCGCCCTCGATCCACTTCACCCACTTGGCCACCGTCGGCCACGTCTGGCTGGACGCCTTCGACCCGACGACCAAACCGAAATGTCCTGCGCGGATGGTGAACTCGTACACATCTGCGTCGGGCGCGGCACGTTTGATGCCGCGCACCGACGCCGGTTGGCCGATGTCGTCGACCTCACCGACCACGGCCAGCACCGGGCACTTGATGTCGGACAGCGTCACCAGCTCACCGTTGATGGAGAAGCCGCCGGTCATCATCCGGTTGTGCGCGATGAACTGTTTGAGCAGTTCCGAGATCGCCGGTCCGGACCAGGCGATCCAGCCCTCCGACGCCAGGAATCGGCGCTGCTGTTCCCGCGGCAGCAGCGCCTCCCGGTCATGCAGCTGCCGCAGGAACTCCAGCCGGGCCTGCGCCGTCTTGACCGGGTCGAGCATCTGAAATCCGGTGCGTGCCAACCAACCCGGGATGTCGATGCGGCTGAACACGTGGTCGGCCATGAAGTCGGCGGCCGCCGCGGCCGGCCCGGCGGGCAGGTTCAGCGGCAGGGCGGCCAGGGTGTCCACCGGGGCGCCGAACGCGATGATGCTGGCGAGGTCCTTGGAGCGGCGGTAGGCCGCGGCCTGGTAGCAGAACATCCCGCCCTGGGAGTAGCCGGCCAGGTGCACATCACGGCCGGTGACCTGTTTGACGACGTCGATGGCCTCCGACAGCGCCACCACATGGTCGGCCAGGTTGCGCTGCATCCCGCCTTCGATCTTGTCCGGGGATCCGAAGTCGATCACCCACGGGTCGATGCCCGACCGGTGCAGGATGCCGACCGCACCGCTCTCCCGGGTGACATCCCACATGTCGGCCGACATCATCATCGGGTGCACCATCAGCACCGGGGGGCCCGGTGGCGGCGCCTCGGGCCGGGTGTCCGGCGGGAAGTACCGCCGCAGCCGGTACATCGGCACACTCTGGATGATCTGGAACGGGGAGGGCGCCATGTCGGTCTGCAGACCGCCGTAGCGCAACACCTCCAACCCGTTCTGCGCGGTGGCCACCAGCCGTTCCACCGGCTTGGAGATCGCTTTCAAGTTCACCACCGCCGCGCTCCTCTTATCCCCTCGCTGTGTGCCCGCTTTCCGGCTCCACAGCCATCTTTGCACAGCGTGCGGAGGTGGCCGCCGCGATCACCGGGGAGGTCATCGGGCCGGTTCGGCCCGCGCGCCGGAACCCGTACGACTGAAGACCAACCGCCCGTCGCGCCACAGGGCGAGGCCCACCGGTGCACCGCCGGTCGACACCTGCTGCAGCGCCGCGGTCAGCGGTGCGCCGACATCGATCGCCGGGCTGGGCAGGCCCAGGGCCGCCGCCGGGTTCACCGACACCAGATCGACGGTCCGTGCCAGCGGCGCCACCCCGTTCCGGGCGAGGATGTGAGGCGCGGTCTGCAGGGCCGCGGGAAGGTAATCGGAGCACAGGATGTCGCAGACGCCTGCGGACACCGCCGCGGCCGCCAGCACGTTGCCCGGCGAGGTGGACCGCCCGCGGTAGGCGTTCGGTGCGCCGAGCACCACGTGCATGCCGCGTTGCCGGGCGTGCCGTGCGGCGGCCATGGTCAGCGGGAATTCGGCGATCCGCGCGCCCAGTTCGTGGCTCTGCTCGACGTGCTCGGGGGTGCGGTCGTCGTGACCGGCGAACGGGATGCCCCGGGCCACGGCCAGGGCGGCCACGTCGGCGCGCCGGCCGTCGACGCGGGCCAGCCGGGCCGGGTCGACCGCGAACACCTCCTCGACCTCGGCCTCACTCACCCCCCAGTCCTCGGCGTAGAACGCGCGGGTCTCGGCGAGCGAACCGAACCGGCTCCGCTGCACCGACGTCTCGATCAGCGAGATCAGCGCCACCCGGGACGACGCCGCCAGCACCGCGTGCAGCGCGTCGACCGCGCCGTCGTCGGTGAGTTCGACCCGGGCGTGGATGCGCCAGTCGCAACTCAGCGACGGGCCCAGGTCCTCGACGACCGCGGCGAGGCGGGCGGCATCGGCGATGTCGATGCCCTTGTGCGGCGAGTGTTCACAGCGGGCCGCCACGCACACCGTGGCGATTCCGGACGCGGCGCATTCGGCGTCCAGGGCGGTGATCACCGCCGCGTGGTCCAGGGTGACCCCGGCGCGGGGCCGGCGCCGCTGCACGAGGTTGTCCAGGTGCAGGTCGACAGCGGCCGGCACCAGCAGCAGGCTGCCGGTCGGCATGTCGTCCGGCGCTGGATCGTACGGTGGCGCACCGGGATCCGGATCGATCGCGGTGACGCGGCCGGCGGCGTCGAGGCTGACCGTCGCCGAGGGCAGCACCGGTCTGCCCCGGCCCGGAACGACCGTCACCCGTTCGATCACGGTGTGTGCCATGTGAGTCTTCCTTCCCTCAGCTCACCGACCTCGGTGGCGATCGACGTCAGCTCCGTGCGGGGCGCCGCGGTCACCACCACCGCCGCACCGGCGGCGACGATGCGTTCCAGTTCGGCCGCCAATATCCCGGCCGGACAGCTTCTTTCCGGCTGGTCGAGGACCACGAACGGGCGTCGGGCGGCCAGCGCCGCGGCGAGCGCCACCGCGTCCCGGTCCCGGGAGCGCAACCGGCCCACCGCGCACGTGGTCACGTCCACCGCCTGCAGCTGCCGCAGCGTCCTGATCGCCGACGGGCGGTCGCAGCCGGCGGCCCGGGTCACCGCCGTCACGGCGGGCACGGTGGGTGGTGCGGCCACCGGTTCGTCGAACCTGGCGATGTGGCGGCCGCGCAGCCAGGCCACGGTGCGGGCGGGTGCGGTGGCGAGGTCGACCTGTTCCCCGCCGAGCCGGTAGCCGATCCGCCCGCCGTCCGGGCGGTACGTTCCGGTCAGACACCGCGCCAGCGTGGTCTTGCCCGTCAGCGGCCCGCCCACGATCAGCGTCAGCGTGCCGGGCCGTGCGGTGAGGTCGACACCGTCGAGCACGGCGCCGCGGCCGGACGGTCCGGTCCCGAATTCCTTGGTCAGGGCCCGCACGGTGATCTCGTGCGCGGCGCCGCGTCGCGTGGTGTGGCTCATGTCAACCTCGACGACACCAGCAGCTGGGTGTACGGGTGCCGAGGGTCTTCCAGAACCTGTTCGGCGACACCGTCTTCGACGATCCGGCCGTGATACACCACCAGGATCCGCGACGCCAGGACCCGCACCGCGGCCAGATCGTGGGAGACCACCACCGTCGCCGAGTCGAGCCGCCCGGTGACCCGCTGCACGGCGTCGAGCAGGCCGGCCTGCACCGAGGGATCCAGCCCGGTAGTGGGTTCGTCGAGCAACAGCAACCGGGGCGGATCGACCAGTGCCCGGGCCAGCTGGACCCGCTGCTGCATACCGCCGGAGAAGGTCTCCAACGGGTCGGTGTGCCGTTCCGGGTTCAGGCCCAGCTCGGTCAGCATCGCCCCGGCCCGGTCGTGGATGGCGCCGAAACCGCGCCAGCCGCGTTCCAGAAGCCGCTGCGCCACATTGGCCTCCGCCGCCAGCCGGAGGTGCAGACCGGCGGCGAGCGCGTTCTGGTGCACCATCACCACCGCCGACCGCCGGACCGGCTCACCGTCGATGCGGACCGAGCCGGACACCGCCGTCCCGGCCCGGTACAGGCAGCGCAGCAGCGTGGTCTTGCCCGAACCGGATTCGCCGACGATGCCGAGCACCTCACGCGGGCCCACATCGAAGGTGGCGGCGTGGATCGCGATGATCGACCCGCAGATCGGGCAGCGGTTGGTGCCGGCCGCCGGGCCGGTGTGTTCCACGCAGTCGGGGCAGCCGGGCCCGTACCGGTGCGACAGTTCGCGCACCGACAGCACCGGTTCGGGCGGCAGCAGTGTCGGGACGGGTCCCGGCGCGGCGTCGACGGTCATGAGGCACCGCCGCGACGTTCGTGGCAGGCGTCGATGTCGCTGCAGCACCACAGCAGGCCGGTGTCCGGGCCGGCGGCGTCGGTGGGCACCCGGTAGGAGGTGGTGCCGGCGCACCGGTGGCACGGCGCGGCGGCCATCTCGGCCGTCAGCGGAACATCGTCGAATTCCAGGGGGCGTACCGGCGTGTGGGGCGGCAGCGCGGTGATCCGGGCGCGTCGGCCGGCGCCCAGCAGGATCGGATGCGGGCGACGGTCCAGCCTCAGCACGTCGTGGCGGGGTATCGGGCTCGGGCTCATCAACCGGGTCCCGTCGACCAGCACCGGGTGGTCGGCGCCGGTGCGCGGCCCGCCCAGCCGCACCTGGGCGTCGTAGAGGTCCAGCCATGCCGGCGAGTAGTCGCCGGCGGCGTGGCGGCGCCGCGCCTCGAGTTCGTCCGGGATCACCCGGCGCAACGGCTCGGGGTGCGGAACCTGCAGCACCAGAATCTGATCCGGGCGCAGATCCGCCTCCGGTATGCGGTGCCTGCTCTGGATGATGGTCGCCGCGCGGGTGCTCGTGGTCGCCCCGCACTGTGCCGACCGGCTGATCAGGTCGCGCATCGCGGCCGCGTTGACCGAGTGGTCGTCACCCTGGTCGATGACCTTGACCACGTCGGTGGGTCCGACCAGCGCCAGGGTGACCTGCAGTCCCCCGCTGCCCCACCCCCGCGCGACCGGCATCTCCCGGGACGCAAACGGCACCTGCCAACCCGGGATCGCCAGCGCCTTGAGGATCGCGCGGCGCACGGTGCGCTTGGTGTCCTCGTCGAGGTAGGCGTACGCCTGGGTGCGGCCGTGGCCGGCGGCCAGCCGGGCCACCGTCGGGTGCTCGGAAACGGTTGTCATGGTGCTTCTCTCATGCGGCTCTCGGTCATCGGTGTGGTGGGGTCCGGCACGGCCCGGGCCAGGTAGGCGGTGAAGCCGGCGTAGTGCGGCAATCTGAGGTGTTCGACGAAGCCGTTGGTGGCCGGCCCGTCGGTCGCCGCCAGCACCGTCTGAGGGTCCAGCAGCAGTGGTTCGCGCAGTTCCCGGTCGGCCTGCATGGCGGCGTCGAGCAGGGCCAGTGCGATGGCCCGTCGTTCCACGGTGCCCAGCGACGCCCCCCAACCGGTGGCCAGCCCGGGCCGCCCGTCGACCTCCGCGTCGAGCACCACCTCCACCTCGGTGACCGGCACCTCGGCGGCCAGACAGGGCACACCGGTGCGCGGGTGCGGTACCCGGACACCGGCCACCCCGACGGTGAGCTCCACCAGGACGGCCTCGGAACGCCGGCCCAGGATCAGTGCCGCGAGGGCGACCAGCGCACCGGTCTCTCCACGCGCCAGCAGGGCCAGCACCGCCGCCCGCGGATAGGGCGGCGCCGGCACCGTCGCGGCCGGATCGGCCCCGTCACCGTCGACGGGTGGACGCCGCATCGCCACACCGTCGATGAGATCGCGCACTCGCGGTGTGCCGGCCCGGGTGGGTGGTTTCGCGTCCGGTCCCGGCCCGGGCGGCTGTTCGGGCGGTTCGGGCGCCGCCGGCCCGTCGCCGGGCGCGGGTTGGGACCAGTCCAGCTCACGGGGCATGAGTTCGGGTGCCGCACCGAGCCATTGACCGCCGGGGATCTGCGGGTAGGCCGAAGACAGCCGACGCAGCACGACCACGTCGTCGGGGCGAACCGCCGCCGCGGCGACATGGGGCTGGGTGGCCGCCCAGACCCGCAGCATCGACACGGCATGGGCGATGTCGCCGCGCGACTGGTGCAGGGCCCGGCGGGCCACCGCCGGTTCCCACAGTCCGGCCTCGGCGCACAGTTGTTCCTCCAGCAGCGAGGTGTCGGTGCGCTCGCCGCCGCCGGGCCGATGCGTCACGAGGGCGCGGGCCGCCTCCAGCCCCGCGGTCTCCCGCATGGTGGCGTACATCAGACCGTGACCCCCGGCTGGACGGACACGCTACGCGGCAGCGCCGTCACCTGCTGACCGGTCACCACGAACAGGTCCACGCCGCACGGTGCGGCCGCGTTCGCCGCGGTGAAGGCGTGTACCGCCAGGTCGTCGAGCGCGATGTGGGCGGTGGTGTGTCCGTGGACACCGGGCCCGCTGACGACGACCGGTATGGCCGGACCGGATGCCGCGATGACGATGGAGGCGCCGGCCTCCGGGCGATCGGTGCTGCCGCGGCGGGCCCGGGTGATCGCGTCGGCCGCCGGGCCGTGTACCAGCACCCAGTCCGCATCGGACAGCCCGGTCGTCTCCGCACCGGTGTGCGCGATCACCGCGGCGCCGAGACGCTGGACCAGCGCCGGGCCCGCCACGGCCAGCGTCAGACCCCGGTCCAGCAGCGCCAGCAGGATCGCCGCGGCGCCGTCGAGGTCCCGCTCCCCGCACAGCGGCACCGGCCGGGGCAGCCGGATAGGTGTCCCGGGCGCGCACATCGCGCGCATCACCGCCAGGAAGGTTTCGCGTCCGTCATGAACCATGTCCCACATCACGTCTCGTCCACCCTCGTCGTCCGCACCATCTCGGCCCGGTCGGCGTCGCGGCGGGCCCGGGCCTGCTCGGCGGCGCGGCACAGCTCGAGCACGCGGCCGGCGTGCGGTCCGCGCCGCTCGCATTCCGCGTCGCACACCGCCGCGGCCACCGCGCCGACCAGGTCGTGGCCGGGGCGTATACCGTCGCCGCGCACCCCGGAGAGCGTCACCGCGCAGCGGGTCAGCGCCACATGGCCGAGCACCACCGTGGTGTCGCCGGCCCCCGGCACCGGGACCCGTACCGGCGCGCTCACCGACTCCGGTCCGGCGGTGACCTCGACCGCCACCCCTGTGGCCAGGATCTCGTCGGCCAGCTCCTCCAGGGCGGACCCGTCCGCCGCGGACAGCGCCTCGGCCCGCTGTTCGGCCCTCATGCCAGATCCACCGTCAACTCCACCCGGTCACCGCGGAAACGGTGCCGCACCACGGCCACCGGTGCCCCGTGCTGATCCACGTTGAGCCCCCGCATCTCCAGCACCGGAGCACCGGTGCGCAACCCCAGATGCTGTGCCTCGGCCAGGTCCGCCAGCACCGCGGAGAAGCTGCGGTAGGCCCGCCGCATCCGGACGCCGAAGGTCTGCCACAGGAAGTCGAACAGCGACGTGCTGCCGGACCACTGCTGCGCGATACCGGGGAAACGGTCGAGGGCGATCGAGGTCACCGACACCGACCACGGTTGTCCGTCGACGTGCCGCAGCGTGGTGGTGGTCAGCACCTCCCCGGCGGTGTGCAGTTCGGTGCGCAGCCTGCGACACCGGGTGGTCTCGGCGCCCAGCACCTCGATACGCACCGGGTGTCCGAGTTCGCGCATACCGCGGGTGAAACTCGCGTCCCGCGTGGCTGAGAGGCGGTAGCGAACCGGCTGCCGGGCGACGAACGACCCTCTGCCGTGGACTGTTTCGATGATCCCACGCTGTGCGAGCTCATGCAGGGCGCGGCGCACGGTGAGCCGGTTGACGCCGAACTGCCCCGACAACTCCGCCTCGCTTGGCAGCCGGTCGCCCGGCCGGGCCCGCTCGATCAGCCGCGCCTCCAGCACCTCGCTGAGCTGGCGGTACAGCGGACGGTCGGCGAACCGGTTGATGGTCGTGGACCGCATCGGAGTGGCCGTCCGGGTCATGTCGCCTCCACCGCCGGCAGGACGCGCCGCCGGATCGCCGCGGAGATCCGTTCGAAGACGATGACGACCGCGAGGATGCACAGGATGATGGTCAGCGCCTCGTCGTAGCGCAGCAGCGTCATCGAGGTCGCCAGCTCGATACCGATACCGCCGGCCCCGACCAGCCCCAGCACCACCGAGGAGCGTGCCGAGGATTCCAGCGCGAACATCGATGTGGTCACGAACGACGGCAGACAGGCCGGCAGCACGCCGCCCAGGAGCACGCCCGACCGGGTCGCCCCCAGCGCGCGCAGCGCCTCCAGCCGGCCGGGCTCGAGATCCTCGATCCGTTCGGCGAAGAACCGGCCGCAGAAGCCCATCACGTCCACCGCGATGGCCAGCACCCCCGCCTCCGGTCCGAGCCCGACCGCGATCACGAAGATCAATCCCCAGACCAGATCCGGGATGGTGCGGCTGACCGTCACGATCAGCCGGCTGACGGTGTACAAGGACCAGTGCGGGGTCGTGTTGCGGGCCGCCAGCACGGCCAGCGGAAGGCTGGCCAGCACTCCGAGCAGGGTTCCGAGCAGCGCCATCTGCACCGTGACCAGCAACGCGGCCAGGATCGGGCCGAGCCGGCCGGTGTCGGGCGGCACCGCGTCCTGCACGAACTCACCGAGCCGGAACACGCCGGTGGCCAGCGAGTCCGGCCGCACCGCGGCGCCCTGGGTCCAGCCGTGGACCAGCAGCGCACCCACCACCAGCACGATCACCAGAGTGGGCACGCCGGGGCGGCGCAGCCGCGGCGGCGCACTCCGGCCGGTGGTGCCGGTCGCCGTCGTCATGTGTCTGCCCGCGCGAAGATCGGATCCAGTCGTGCCGTATCGCACGACCGGGCGGGTTGATCGAAATCCAGTGTCCCGTTGCGCAACCCGATCACCCGGTCGGCATACCGCAGGGCGAGGTCGATCTGGTGCAGGGCCATCACCACCGTCACTCCGCCTTCGGTGGCGACCGAGGTGAGCAGCTCCAGCACGGTGTTGGCCGAACTCGGGTCGAGGCTGGCGACCGGCTCGTCGGCGAGCACGATCCGTGGGCGTTGCATCAGCATCCGTGCGACCGCGACCCGTTGCTGCTGACCGCCGCTGAGCGTGTCGACCCGGCGATCGGCGTGATCGGCCAGCCCCACCCGCTCCAGAGCGCGCATCGCCTCCCGCCGGACCTCCCCCGGTGCGGTCAGCGGTGACGCGCACCGGGTGCCGCGCCGGCCCATCGCCCCGTGCACCACATTGTGGAAGGCGGTGAGCCGCGGCACCAGATGGAACCGCTGGAACACGAATCCGACATCGCGGCGCAGTGTCCGCAGTTCGCGCCGGGACGCCGCGGTGACATCGGTGTCGCCCAACGTGATCCGCCCGCCGACGGGTTCGACCAAACGCACCAGGGAGCGCAGCAGAGTCGACTTGCCGGCGCCGTTGGTGCCGATCAGCGCGACCGTTTCGCCCTGCCGGACGGTCAGATTCACGCCGGCCAGCGCGTCGGTGCGACAGCGGCGGAACCGCACCCGCAGGTCGGTCACCTCGATCGCAGTGGACGTGCCGGGCGTGGCCGTGCGCGCCGCGGTGGGATCCGGCGGCGCGGTGGGAGCGCCGGTGGCCGGGGCGGTCATCGTCAGTTCCCGAGGAATTCGGAGAAGTCGTCGACACCGACGGCGCGGTACATCGACCGGACCTCGTCGTAGTCCCGGTCGGTCACCTCGACGAGTTCGGCGTTCTGGTACTTGGCGTTGTCCTTGCCCTCCAGCATGGCCGCCAGCAGCTCGTCGTAGTGTCCGGTGAACGTGTCGCGGATGGTGTCGATCGTCTGCTCGTCGAGCCCCGCCCGGGCCATCAACAGATCCGGCGGCAGCACCGGTCCCTCTTCGAGCAGCGGAAACCGCTCGGGATCGGCCTCGTCGGCGAGGAACTCCTCGTAGTCGTGGCAGCCCACCCCGACGGCGGCGACGTCACCGCGTTTCAGCGCGGCGTGCACCGCGTCGCCGATGGTCAGCACCTCGATGTCGGCGCCCGGGTTCAGGCCGGCGTCGACGAGCATCTGAGACGGTCCGAGGTGGCCGCTGGTGGATCCGACGTCGGTCATGGCGATCTTGGTGCCGCGCAACTGCTCCACCTCGGTGATCCCGCTGTCGGCGGTGGTGTAGATGCAGGAACGGTAGTTGTCGCGCTCGAACGCCACGATCGGTTCGGCGCCGGTGCGCTCGTGGATGACGACGTATTCGGCCGGTCCGGTGAACACCACGTCGACCCGGTCGGCCTGCAGCGCCGCCGCGGCGGCGGTGCGGTCGGTGACCGCAAAGAAGTCGATCCGCAGGCCGGACCGCTCTTCGAAGGTGTCCTTGAACGCGCCGAACTCGCGTTGCAGTTCCTCCAGACCCTGAAGGTCGGTCACCGCCAGGCGCACCGTGCCGCCCCGCGGTTCACTCGTGGATTCGCTGCCGCATCCGACCACGACGGCCGCCGCGGTGAGCGCGGCCGCCGCGCCGACGAAGATCCTGCGTCCTGACATCGTTTTCCCGTTCCCGTAGCTCCACCAGATGGCATCTAGATGTGTAGACAACGGCGCCGAACTGCGGGTGAACGGTGATCGACGGCGAAAACAAGATCACATGTCGGACCGCATATCATCGCCGGGAGATGGCGAACCTGATCAATCTGGAACGTGTGACCGTCGGCTACGGCACCCGGGTGTTGCTGCACGAGGTCAGCCTGGGCGTCGCCGACGGTGACGCGATCGGGGTGGTCGGCCGTAACGGGGACGGCAAGTCGACGCTGCTCGGGGTGCTCACCGGCGAGCGTGAACCCGACTCCGGGCGGGTCACCCACACCTCCGGTCTGTCGGTCGGATATCTGCGCCAGGGCGACGATTTCGGCGACGCCTCGATCCGCGAGGTGATCGTGGCGGGCCGGCCCGACCATGTCTGGGCCGCCGACCCCACCACCCGTGAGGTGGTCGAGCAGTTGCTGGGCGGGATCGACCTGGACGGTTCCGTCGACACGTTGTCCGGCGGTGAACGGCGCCGGGTGGCGCTGGCCGCGGTGCTGATCGGCGGCCACGACGTGCTGGTGCTCGACGAGCCGACCAACCACCTCGATGTGGAGGTGATCGCCTGGCTCGCGGCGCATCTGTCCGGGCGGACCGCACGGCGCACCGGGGCGCTGGTGGTGGTCAGCCACGACCGCTGGTTCCTCGATGCGGTCTGCACCACCACCTGGGAGGTGCACTCCGCCTCCGGAAAGGGCACCGTCGACGCCTATGAGGGCGGATATGCCGCATATGTGCTGGCCCGCGCCGAGCGGATGCGGCTGGCGGCCACCGCCGAAACCCGTCGCCGCAACCTGCTGCGCAAGGAGCTGGCCTGGCTGCGCCGCGGACCGCCGGCCCGCACGTCGAAACCCAAGTTCCGGATCCAGGCGGCCAACGAGCTCATCGCCACCGAGCCGCCGCCGCGGGACTCCGTTGTGCTGCAACGGTTCGCCACCAGCAGGCTGGGTAAGGACGTGTTCGATCTGCACGGCGTCCGGCTCGAGGTCGGCGAACCGCCGCGGGTGGTTCTGGACAACATCGACTGGTCGATCGGCCCGGGCGACCGGATCGGGCTGGTCGGGGTCAACGGCACCGGCAAGACGTCGGTGCTGCGGATGTTGGCCGGACAGCTGCAACCGACCGCCGGAACCGTCAAACGCGGGGCGACGCTGAAGATCGGTTATCTCAGCCAGGCGCTCGACGAGCTCGACGGCTCCGACCGGGTGCTCGATGCCGTGGAGAACCGGCGCCGAATCACCGAGCTCGCCGGCGGCCGGGAGATCAGCGCGGCGACGCTGCTGGAGGACTTCGGCTTCACCGGTGACAAGCTGACCACCCGGATCGCCGATCTGTCCGGCGGTGAGCGCCGCAGGCTGCAGTTCCTGCGGCTGCTGCTCGACGAACCGAACGTGCTGCTGCTGGACGAACCCACCAACGATCTCGACATCGACACGTTGACGGTCATCGAGGACTACCTGGACGGCTGGCCGGGCACCGTCATCGTGGTGACCCACGACCGCTACTTCCTGGAACGGGTCAGCGACGTCACCTATGCGCTGACCGGCGGCGGGCGTTGCGATCTGCTGCCCGGCGGGGTCGACCAGTACCTCAGTGACCGGGCCGGTGACCGGGCGGCACGGAAGGCCCCGACGGCGAAGTCCCCCGCGGCGACCGGAGCCGGAGCCGGCAAGGGCGAGTCGCCGGCCGCACGGCAGCGCCGTATCGCCAAGGAGCTGACCCGCATCGAGGGCCAACTGAGCAAGATCGACGGGCAGATCGCCGCACTGCACGAGGCGATGGCCGCCGCCGCATCCGATCATGTGCGGTTGGCCGAGTTGAACACCGAACTCGGCGAACTGCAGCGACGCAAAACCCGACTGGAAGAGGACTGGCTGATCACCGCCGACGGGTGACCACCCCGACGTACCGTGGGGTGATGAGAACCACGACACTGGGCGTCACGGCGTTCGCGGGGGCGGCTCTGCTCCTGGTCGCGTGCGGGTCGTCCGATCAGACCGAGTCCACCGTGACCGTGACCGAACCGGCCGCGACCACCGAAGCCACGACCACCACCGGGCCCGCGGGGCCGGGTGAGCAGAACGCCCCGCCGGCCGACGGGACGCCGATGCGGCCGGCCCGCGATCAGTGCGTCCGCATCGATCCGGCCCCCGACGGCCGGTATCAGGTGTTCGAGGCCGGCTCGGCGGTGGTGACGTTCGCCGACGGCCGGTTGACGGTGGAGTCGGTCACCCCCGCCGAGGGCTGGACCCATCAGGTCGACGAGCGGGAGCCCGGCGAGGTGGAGATCGAGTTCCGCCGCGACGCCGAGCAACTCGATCTGGAGCTCGACGTCGACGACGGCCGCCTCGAGGTGAAGATCTGCAACGACGACGATTGACCAGCGACGATTGACCAGCGGCGATTGACGGGCGGCGACTGACCGGCTACCGGGGCAGCACCCGGGCCAGGAACGCCAGCTGATCGGCGGTCACCCGGCGCCGGACGTCGTCGCGGTCGAACTCGAAATGCGCATGGTCATACGTGCGCAGCTCACCCCGGGGGGCGCGCCGGGCCAGTTCGGCCGCCTTCTCCGCCGGCGTCTCCGCGTCATTCGCACCGAGGCACACCAGCAGCGGGGCACGCACGAACGACGCGTGGGCACCGGGCCGGTAACGCCACATGTCCCACAGCGACCGCGGGGCCACCTCGTTGCGCCAGGTCGCGCTCGTCATCGCGTCGACGGTCTGCTGCGCCCGGGCGCCGGCGATCACGGCCGTCTCCCCCGCCGGACCGACCTGTTTGATGTACACCGGCGACAGTCCCAGCGCGCCGCGGGTCGCGTCGCGGACCATCACCGCGAGCAGCCGCAGCGTCGCCGCCGTCGACCTGCCCTCCACCTTCCTCGGGAAGCCGTTGTAGGGGATCTGCGCGATCACCGCCGCGATCCGCGGATCCCGCGCCGCGGCGGTGACCACGTGACCGCCGCCCAGCGACGTGCCCCAGAGCACGATCCGGTCGGGGTCGACCCCGGGATGCGTGCGGGCGTGCCCGACGGCGGCGGCGATGTCGTCGAGCTGATCGGCGATGTTCACCAATTGCCTGGGCAGCCCGGAGCTTTCACCGAATCGGCGGTAGTCGAGGGTGAGCGCGAGATATCCGGCCCGCACGAAGTCCCGGGCGGTGGCGGTGAACGCCGGGGTGTCCTGGGTGCCGCCGAAACCATGGCACAGCACCACACACGGCTTTCGCGCATCGGCCGGCCCGGGTGCGTCCCCGTACAGCCGCCCGACGCAGGTCTCACCGCCGGCGGGGAAGGTGACCGGGGTGCTCACCCCTCCAAACGTAGGCGCAGCCGCGACGCCGTGTCACGCACCAAGTCGAGTTGGCGGGCCACCTGGACCGGTGCGGTGCCGCCGCGCGCGTCGCGGGCGTTGACCGACCCCTCGACGGTGAGCACCTCGCGCACCTGCGGCGTCAGCTCGGGATGGATCTCGGCGAGCTCGGCGTCGCTGAGTTCCTCCAGCCCGATCCCGCGCGCCTCGGCCGCCCGGACCGCGGCGCCGGCCGCCTCGTGCGCCACCCGGAACGGCACCCCGCGCCGCACCAGCCATTCGGCCATGTCGGTGGCCAGGGTGTAACCCAGCGGCGCGAGCTCGGCCATTCGTGCGGTGTCGAACGTCAGGGTGGCCACCAGACCGGTCATCGCCGGCAACAGCAACCGCAGTTGCGCCACCGAATCGAAGACCGGTTCCTTGTCCTCCTGCAGATCCCGGTTGTAGGCCAACGGCTGGGCCTTCAACGTGGCGAGCAGACCCGCCAGGTTGCCGATCAGCCGGCCGGACTTGCCGCGGGCCAGCTCGGCGATGTCGGGGTTCTTCTTCTGCGGCATGATCGAGCTGCCGGTCGACCACGAGTCGTGCAGCGTGACATAGCCGAATTCGGTGGTGCTCCAGAGGATGATGTCCTCGGCGAGCCGGGACAGATCGACCCCGGTCATCGCGAACACGAACGCCGCCTCGGCGGCGAAGTCACGGGCGGCGGTGGCGTCGATGGAGTTGTCGGCCGCGGCGCTGAAGCCGAGCTCCTCGGCGATCGCGTCGGGGTCCAGTCCCAGCGACGACCCGGCCAGCGCCCCGGACCCGTACGGCGACACCGCCGCACGGCGGTCGAAATCCAGCAGCCGGTCCACATCGCGGAGCAGCGGATGCGCATGCGCGAGCAGATGGTGGGCCAGCAGCACCGGTTGCGCGGACTGCAGATGCGTCTTACCCGGCATGATCGCGGTGGGATGCGCCGCGGCCTGATCCGCCAGGGCGTCGACCACGTCGAGCACACCGGCGCCGACGGAGCGGACGGCGTCCCGCAGCCACAGTCGGAACAGCGTGGCCACCTGGTCATTCCGCGACCTGCCGGCCCGCAGCCGGCCACCCAGTTCCGGCCCGACACGTTCGATCAGGCCGCGCTCCAGAGCACCGTGCACGTCCTCGTCGGTGTCGTCCGGGACGAACCGGCCCGCCGCCACGTCGTCGGCCAGCCGGTCCAGCCCATCGAGCAGACCGTCGCGTTGCTCATCGGTGAGCAGCCCGGCGCGGTGCAGCACCCGCACGTGCGCCTTGGACGCGGTGATGTCATAAGGGGCCAGCGCCCAGTCGAAATGGGTGGATTTGCTCAGCGCCGCCAGCGCATCCGACGGCCCGCCCGCGAACCGCCCACCCCACAGCGATCCCTTGTTGGTGCTCACTGGCCCTGCAGGTCCCGGCGGGCCGAGATGCTCGACGACAGGCCGTGGATCTGCACGAAGCCCTTGGCCGCCGACTGGTCGAAGGTGTCGCCCTCGTCGTAGGTCGCCAGGTTGAAGTCGTACAGCGACTTCGGGCTGCGGCGCCCGTTGACCGCGATGTGGCCGCCGTGCAACACCATCCGGATCTCACCGGTGACGTGCTCCTGGGTCTTGGCGACGAACGACTCCAGCGCGGTCTTCAACGGTGAGAACCACAGACCGTCGTAGACCAGCTCGCCCCACTTCTGGTCGGTGATGCGCTTGAACCGGCCGAGCTCACGTTCCAGCGTGACGTGTTCCAGCTCGGTGTGCGCGGTGATGAGCACCATCGCGCCGGGCGCCTCGTAGATCTCCCGGCTCTTGATGCCCACCAGCCGGTCCTCGACCACGTCGAGGCGGCCGACACCCTGTTCCCCGCCGCGCCGGTTCAGCTCCTCGATCGCCTGCAGCGGCGTCACCGACCGGCCGTCGATGGACACCGGCACACCCTGCTCGAAACCGACGATCACCTCGTCGGGGGTGCTCCAGTTGACGGTCGGGTCCTCGGTGTAGCTGTAGACGTCCTTGGTCGGGGCGTTCCACAGATGCTCCAGGAAGCCGGTCTCCACCGCGCGGCCCCAGACGTTCTGGTCGATGGAGAACGGCGACCGCTTGGTGACGTTGATGGGGATGTTGTTCTCCTCGGCGAACGCGATCGCCTTCTCCCGGGTCCAGGCGTAATCCCGCACCGGCGCCAGCACCTCGAGATCCGGCGCCAGTGAGGCGAACCCGACCTCGAAGCGGACCTGGTCGTTGCCCTTGCCGGTGCAGCCGTGCGCGACGATGGTGCCGCCGTGCTCTCGGGCCGCCTTGACCAGGTGCTTGACGATCAACGGTCGGCTCAGCGCCGACACCAGCGGGTAGCGGTCCATGTAGAGGGCATTGGACTGGATCGCGGGGACGCAGTAGTCGTTGGCGAACTCGTCGCGGGCGTCGATGACGATCGACTCCACCGCGCCGCAGTCCAGGGCGCGCTGGCGGACGACCTCCATGTCCTCACCACCCTGCCCCAGGTCGATGGCCACCGCCACCACCTCGCGACCCGTCTCCTTGCCGATCCAGCTGATCGCCACCGAGGTGTCGAGACCGCCGGAGTACGCCAAGATGACGCGTTCGGACATGTGATCGTTCTCCTTAATTGCAGATGTGCTATTGCAGCTTCTCGATGTTGGCGGCCAGTTCGGCGCCCGTCATGGGTTCGCGCGCGACTACGAAGATGGTGTCATCACCGGCGATGGTGCCGACCACGTAGGGCAGCGCAGCCCGGTCGATGGCGCTGGCCAGATAATCCGCCGCGCCCGGCGGGGTGCGCAACACCGCCAGATTGCCGCTGGAGTCGGTGGACACCAGCAGCTCCCCCAGCAGCCGGGACAGCCGTTCGGTGCCGCCGGACACCCCGCGCACCGGGCTGCCGTCCTCGGGCACCACGTAGACCCCGCCCCCGCCGTCGGCGCCGCGCAACTTCACCGCGCCGAGTTCCTCCAGATCACGCGACAACGTCGCCTGGGTCACCTCGATCCCCTCGGCGGCCAACATCGCGGCGAGTTCGCTCTGGCTGCGCACCTCGTGGGTCGACAGCAGCGCCACGATCCGCGCCTGGCGGCCGGCGCGGGTGGTGGCGACCTCCGGACCGCTGCTGGTCATCGACGTCGCTCCAGCAGCCAGGTGAGCAACGCCTTCTGGGCGTGCAGCCGGTTCTCGGCCTCGTCCCACACCGCGCTCTGCGGTCCGTCGATCACCTCGTCGGTGATCTCGTGGCCGCGGTGCGCGGGCAGGCAGTGCAGCACCACCGCCTCCGGGTCCGCCTCGCCGAGCAGGTCGGCGTTCAGCTGGAACGGCCGGAACGGCCGGACCCGGTCCCGGCCGTCGTCCTCCTGGCCCATCGACGTCCAGGTGTCGGTGACCAGGACGTCGGCGCCGGCGGCGCCGCGCCGCGGATCGTCGGTCATGGCGATGGTGGCGCCGGTGCGCCGGGCGCGTTGTTCGGCGGCGGCCACCACCTCCGGATCGGGGGCGAACCCGGCGGGTGCGGCGATGGTGACGTGGATGCCCGCGGTGACGCCGCCGAGCAGCAGCGAGTGCGCCATGTTGTTGGCGCCGTCACCGAGGTAGGTCAGCCGCAGCCCGGCCAACGAACCCTTACGCTCGGCCAGCGTCTGCAGATCGGCGAGCACCTGGCACGGGTGGAACTCGTCGGACAGCGCGTTGACGACCGGGACGGTGGCACCGGCCGCCATCTCGATCAGCCGGTCCTGTCCGAAGGTGCGCCACACGATCGCCTCGACGTAACGGGACAACACCTTTCCGGTGTCGTGCAGCGTCTCGTCGCGGCCGAGCTGGGTGGTGTTCCCGTCCACCACCACGGCGTGACCGCCGAGCTGGGCGATGCCGATCTCGAACGAGAACCGGGTGCGGGTGGAGTTCTTGTCGAAGATGACCGCCACCCCGCGCGGCCCCTCCAGCGGACGGTGCGACAGCGGATCCCTCTTCAGCTCGGCGGCCAGCGCGAGCACCTCCGCCTGCTCCTCGGGCGTCAGATCGTCGTCCCGCAGGAAATGGCGGATCACCGTGCTCACGACGCCTCCTTCGCGGTGTCGAGGACTCCGGGCAGCGCGGCCAGGAACTCGTCGATCTGGGTCTCGGTGATGATCAACGGCGGGGCCAGCCGGATCACCTCGGGCGCGGCGGCGTTGACGAGGAATCCGGCGTCCCGGGCGGCGGCCTCGGCGGCCTTCGCCTGCGGCGCGTTCAACACCACCCCACACAGCAGGCCGCGGCCGCGGACGTGGTCCACCAGCGGATGCCGGAGTTCCTCGATGCCGTGGCTGAGCTTCTTGCCCAGCACGTCGGCGCGGTTGATCAGATCCCCCTCGGCCAACGCCCCGAGCACCGCGACGGCCGCCGCCGTGCACACCGGGTTGCCGCCGAAGGTGGAGCCGTGCATGCCCGGGGTGAGCAGATCGCCCGCCGGCCCGACCGCCAGGCACGCCCCGATCGGCAGGCCGCCGCCGAGCCCCTTGGCCAGGGTCACCACATCCGGGGTGATGCCGTCGTGCTGGTGCGCGAAAAACGTTCCGGTGCGGCCTATTCCGGTCTGCACCTCGTCAAGCACCAGCAGGGCGCCGTGGCGGGCGGTCACCTCGCGGGCCGCGGCCAGGTATCCGGCGGGCGGGACGACGACCCCGCCCTCCCCCATGATCGGTTCGAGGAACACCGCGGCGGTCGTGTCGTCGACAGCGCGCTCGAGCGCGCCGGCGTCGCCGTAGGGCACGTGGATGACATCGCCGGGCAGCGGTTCGAACGGTTCGCGTTTGGACGGCTGGCCGGTCAGCGCCAGCGCGCCCATGGTGCGCCCGTGGAAACCGCCTTCGGCGGCCACGACCTTGGTGCGCCCGGTCAGCCGGCTGATCTTGAAGGCGACCTCGTTGGCCTCGGCGCCGGAGTTGCAGAAGAACACCCGCGCGGGCGCGCCGAGATGGCCGACCAGGGCCTCCGCGAGCGCGACACCCGGTTCGGTGGCATACAGATTCGACGTGTGCCCCAGCGTGTTGAGCTGGCGGGTGACGGCCTCGATGACGGCCGGATGGCGGTGGCCCAGGATGTTGACCGCGATACCGCCGAGCAGGTCGAGGTAGGACTTGCCGTCGGCGTCGGTGACCACCGCGCCGTCCCCGCTGACCAGCGCCAGCGGCGGGGTGCCGTAGTTGTTCATCATCACGCCCTGCCACCGGTCCAACAGGGTGTGCCGGCCCTTCGAGCCGCTCACGCGCTCACCACCTTCGTGCCCGTCCCTTCGTCGGTGAACAACTCCACCAGCACACAGTGTTCGACCCGGCCGTCGATCACGTGGGCGCTGGGCACCCCGCCGTTGACCGCGCGCAGACAGGCCTCGATCTTGGGCACCATGCCGGATTCCAGGCCCGGCAACAGCTTCTCCAACTCGGCGGTGTCGATCTCGCTGACCAGCGACTCCCGATTCGGCCAGTCGGTGTAGAGGCCTTCGATGTCGGTGAGCATCACCAGTTTCTCGGCCCTGAGCGCCGCGGCCAGCGCCGCCGCCGCGGTGTCGGCGTTGATGTTGTACACCACCCCGTCGGTGTCCGGCGCCAGGCTGGACACCACCGGGATCCGGCCCGCGCCGATGAGGTCGAGCACCGCGTCGGTGCTGACCTTCTCCACGTCGCCGACCAGGCCGATGTCGGTGGCGACCCCGTCGACGGTGACACTGCGCCGAACCGCGGTGAACAGTTGCGCGTCCTCACCGGTGATGCCGACCGCGTACGGGCCGTGCGCGTTGATCAGGTTCACCAGTTGCCGGCCGACCTGGCCGAACAACACCATCCGGGCCACGTCCAGCACCTCCGGGGTGGTGACCCGGAAACCGCCCTTGAAATCGCCTTCGATGCCGAGGCGCTGCAGCATCGCGCTGATCTGCGGTCCGCCGCCGTGCACCACCACCGGGTAGATGCCGCAGTTGCGCAGGAACACCATGTCCTCGGCGAACGCCTCACGCAGGGTGTCGTCGGTCATCGCGTTGCCGCCGTACTTGACCACGACGATCTTGCCGTGCAGCTGTTTGAGCCACGGCAGCGCGGCGGACAGCACCGACGCCTTGACCTTGCGATCCACCATCAGGGGTTCCACCACGTCACTCATGAGCTGTACGCCGAGTTCTCTTCGACATAACCGTGCGACAGGTCGGTGGTGCGCACGGTGGCACGCCCGTCGCCCAGACCCAACTCCACCACCACGTCGACGTCCTCCCCGGACAGGTCGACCGCACGCGCCCCGGGCGCCCCGACACCGCCGATGCACACCGGGGATCCGTTGAACGACACCAAGATCCGGTCTGGGTCGATCGTCACCGGGGACATGCCGACGGCGGCGAGCACCCGGCCCCAGTTCGGGTCGGAACCGAACAGCGCGGTCTTGACCAGGCTGTCGCGGGCCACGGTGCGGGCGACGGCCACCGCGTCGTCTTCGCTGGGCGCGCCGGTGACGGTGACCGACACCCGTTTGGTGACCCCCTCGGCGTCCGCCTGCAGCTGCCGGCACAGATCGTCGCAGACCTGCAGCACCGCCTCGTCGAGCTGCTCCTGGCTGGGCCTGACCTCGCTGGCTCCGGAGGACAGCAGCAGCACCGTGTCGTTGGTGGAGCAGCTGCCGTCGATGTCGAGCCGGTCGAACGTCTTCGCCGCGGCCCGGCGCAGGGCCTGCTGCAGCGCGGGCGCATCCGCGACGGCGTCGGTGGTGATCACGCACAGCATGGTGGCCAGCGACGGGGCCATCATGCCCGCGCCCTTCGCCATCGCGCCGACGGTCCAATCGTCGTCATGGTGCAGCGCAACCTGTTTGGGCACCGTGTCGGTGGTCATGATGGCACGCGCCGCCTCGTCGCCGCCGGTGAGCCCGCCGGCCATCTCGTGCACGATCGCGGTGACCCCGGGCAGCACCTTGTCCATCGGCAGCCGGTCCCCGATCAGCCCGGTGGAGCACACCGCGACCTCCACCGCGCCGGTCTCGGTGCCCCAGTCGGACAGTGCCTTGGCGACCGCCTCGGCGGTGGCGTGGGTGTCGGCGAAGCCCTGCGGGCCGGTGCAGGCGTTGGCGCCGCCGGAGTTGAGGATCACCGCGCGCAGCCGCCCGGTGGTCAGCACCTGCTGGGTCCACAGCACCGGCGCGGCCTTGACCTGATTGCGGGTGAACACCCCGGCCGCGGCGTAGTCCGGCCCCTCGTTGAACACCAGCGCCAGATCCAGCGCGCCGGAGGCCTTGATGCCGGCGGAGATCCCGGTGGCGCGGAAGCCGGCGGGTGCGGTGACGCCCTGGGTCCGCAGCAGCTTGCTCACGGGGCGACCCCCACCACCGTCAGGCCCTCGGTCTCCGGCCAGCCCAGCGCCAGGTTCATCGACTGCACCGCGGCGCCGCCGGTGCCCTTCACCAGGTTGTCGATGGCGGCGATCGCGACGAACGTCCTGGCGTCGGTGTCGACGGCGATCCCGATGTGGGCCGCGTTGCTGCCCAGCACCGCCCCGGTCTTGGGCAGCTGCCCGTCCGGCAGCACGAACACGAAGGGCTCGTCGGCGTACGCCTTCTCGTAGGCGGCCCGGAACTCGGCGGGCGACGCGGTGGTCGGGGCCGTGCAGGTGGCCAGGATGCCGCGGGAGGTCGGGATCAGCACCGGGGTGAACGACACCGTGACCTCCCGGTCGGTGACCGCCCGCAGACCCTGCGCGATCTCCGGGGTGTGCCGGTGTTTGCCGCCCACGTTGTACGCGCGCGCCGACCCGATCACCTCCGCGCCGAGCAGATCCGGCTTGGCCACCCGGCCCGCCCCCGACGTGCCGCTGACCGCGACCACGGTCACCGCGGGATCGACGAGGTTCTCCGCGACGGCGGGCAGCAGCGCCAGCAGCGCGGCGGTCGGATAGCAGCCCGGCACCGCGATCCGGTGCGCGCCCCGCAGCCGGTCCCGCGCACCGGGGAGTTCCGGCAGCCCGTAGGGCCAGCTGCCCACATGCGGCGAACCGTAAAACCGCTCCCAGTCCACCGCGTCGGTGAGCCGGAAATCGGCGCCGCAGTCGATGATCACGGTGTCCGGGCCGAGCTGTTCGGCCAGCGCGGCGGAGTGTCCGTGCGGAAGCCCGAGGAACACCACGTCATGACCGGACAGCACCTCGGCCTCGGTGGGCGCCAGCACCCGGTCGACCAACGGCACCAGGTGCGGGTGATGCTCGGCCAGCGTGGTCCCGGCGCTGGCGCCGGCGGTCAGTGCGCCGATGGTCAGCCGTCCGTCGGCGTAGGCGGGGTGGCCGAGCAGCAGGCGCAGGATCTCACCGCCGGCGTATCCACTGGCGCCGGCGACCGCGACAGAAGTCATGGCGACGATTCTGCATGATTATGCATAACTATGCAAATCCATTCAATCAGCCGATGTGGGCAGTCGCGGAATCGCACTCCCCGCGCGGAACCGGGAGAGTCAGCCCCGCAGTTCCGCGCCGAGCCGGTCCACCGCGGCCTGCACCGCCGCCTGCCGGGCGACACTCGCCTCGTCCTCGGTGAGGGTGCGGTCGGGCGCGCGGAACCGCAGCGCCATGGTCAGCGACTTGCGGCCGTCCCCGATCTGCGGGCCGGTGTAGACGTCGAACAGCCGCACGTCCTCCAGCAGCTCGCCGGCCCCGGCGCGGACCACGTCGATGACGTCCTGGGCGGCGAGGTCCTCGGCGACGATGAGGCTGATGTCCTGGAAGACCGCCGGGAACGGGGACACCCGGGGCGCCGGGAGCCGCTCGACGATCGGCACGAGGTCCAGGTCGATCTCCAGCGCGCAGGTGCCCCCGGGCAGACCGGTCCGTTCGATCACCGCCGGGTGCAGCTGACCGGCGTGGCCGACCACGGTGTCACCGACCAGCACCTCGGCGCACCGGCCCGGATGCCAGGGCAACAGCTGCGCGGCCCGCAACCGCACGTCCACCCCGGCGGCGCGGGCGATGACCCGCACCGCCTCGAACGCGTCGGTGGCGTCGGCCGGGCGGCCCGGCCCCCACGGGCCTGCGAGTTCGCGCAGACCGGTCAGCACCGCGGCGACGTGCAGCGGCTGCCGCGGCAGCGCGGCGTCCAGTGCGGCGAGTTCCTCGGCGGTGGGACGCCGGTCGGTGGGGATGACATCGATGGGCCGGTGGTCCCCGGCGGGCTCGACCACCTGCTGGATCGCGAACAACGCGACGTCGTGGGCGCCGCGCGACACATTGCGGGTCAACGCCTCCAGCAGGCCGGGCAGCAGGGTGGTGGCCAGGTGCGGACGGTCGGACTCCAACGGGTTGAGCACCCGGGTGGTGCGGCGACGCGGATCGTCCTCGGCCAGCCCCCACTGGTCGAACACCGCGGCGGTCAGGAACGGGGTCGGCAGGACTTCGACATAACCGTTGAGCGCCAACGCCTTTCCGATCGCACGACGCCGCTTCTGCAGCGGGGTGAGGCCCCGTCCGGCAGGCGCCTGCGGCAGCACCGAGGGGATGCGGTCCAGCCCCTCCAGGCGCAGCACCTCCTCGACCAGATCGGCGGGTCGCCGCAGGTCGGGCCGCCAACTCGGCGGTGTGACGACCAGTTCGGCGTCGGTGGCCTGGACGCGGGCGCCGATCTGGGTCAATCGGCGGGCGGCCGCTCCGGACGCGTACCCGACGCCGGCGGTGCGGTCCGGCAGGTCGGCGGCCATCGTCACCGGCGGCGGCGACCAGTCGCTACGCGGCGGATCCCCGCGCCAGTCGGTGAGGGTGGGTTCGATGGCGCCGCCGGCGATCTCGGTCAGCAGCCGGGCGCAGCGGTCCAGCGCGGCCACCGAGATGGCCGGGTCCACCGACCGTTCGTAGCGGCGGCCCGCCTCACTGGCCAGATGCAGTCGGCGCTGGGTGCGCGACACCGCGGCCGGATCCCAGACCGCGGCCTCCAACAGCAGGTCGGTGGTGGTCTCGCGGACCTCGGTGGTACCGGCCCCCATCACCCCGGCGATCGCCGCGGTGGCCACCTCGTCGGCGATCAGCACGTCGCCCGGGTCCAGATCGCGCTCCACGTCGTCGAGGGTGACGACCTTCTCCCCCGGCCGGGCGAACCGCACTTCCAGGCCCCCGCTGATGAGGCTGCGGTCGTGCGCGTGCATCGGGTGACCGATCTCGAGCATCACGTAGTTGGTGACGTCGACGGCCGGGGAGATGGCGCGGATGCCGCACAGCAGCAGGCGCCGCTGCATCCACCAGGGGGACACCGCGGCCGGGTCGATCCCGGTCACCGGGCGCAGCCCGAACCGCATGACGCCGGTGCCGGGCTGCACGGTCAACGGCCACGCCTCCCCCTCGGCGGGCAGCGGCGGGACGTCGGCCGGGTCGACGAAGTCCAGGTCGTGGGCGCAGGCGATCTCGCGGGCCAGCCCGCGCACCGACAGGCAGTAGCCGCGGTCGGGGGTGATCGCCAGATGGAAGACCACATCGTCGAGGCCGAGCACATCGGCCGCCCCGGCGCCCGGTTCGGCGGTGCCCGGCGGCAGCACCAGGATCCCGGAGTGGTCGACACCCAGGTTCAGCTCGGCCGCCGAGCAGATCATGCCGTCGGAGATGCGGCCGTAGGTCTTGCGCGACGTGATGGTGAAGTCGCCCGGCAGCACCGTGCCCGGCAGCGCCACCACCACCAGGTCGGAGACTTTGAAGTTGGTTGCGCCGCAGATGATGTCGCGTGGCTCGGGCTCGCCGACGTCAACCTTGACCGCGCGGATCGGCTTCTTGAATTCGGTGAGCTCCTCGATATCGAGGACCCGCCCGACCGTCAGCGGTCCGCTCACCGGGCCGACCGGGATGACCTCCTCGACCTCGTGGCCGATGTTGATCAGCGTGTCCTCCAGTTCGTCCGGCGACACGTCCCAGTCCGGTGCGCCGGCCCGCACCACCTCACGCAGCCAGCTGTACGGGAGCCGCATCAGAGTCCCACCCCGAACGGCAGCGAGAACCGGATGTCGCCCTCGACCATGTCACGCATGTCCGGAATACCGTTGCGGAACTGCAGGGTGCGCTCCAATCCCATCCCGAAGGCGAACCCGGAGTACACGTCGGGGTCGATCCCGCAGGCCCGCAACACATTCGGGTCGACCATCCCGCAACCGCCCCACTCCACCCAGCCCGGGCCGCCCTTCTTGCCCTCGAACCACACATCGACCTCGGCCGACGGTTCGGTGAACGGGAAGAAGTGCGGACGGAACCGGGTCCGGCCGTGCGGGCCGAACTCGGAGCGTGCGAACGCGTCCAGGGTGCCGCGCAGATGCGCCATCGTCAGGCCCTTGTCCACGGCCAGCCCCTCCACCTGGTGGAACACCGGGGTGTGGGTGGCGTCGAGTTCGTCGGTGCGGAACGTGCGGCCGATCGAGATGATGTAGACCGGCAGCTCACGCTCCAGCAGGGCCCGGATCTGCACCGGGGAGGTGTGGGTTCGCAGCACCTGCCGCGAGCCCTCCGGCGCCACATGGAAGGTGTCCTGCTCGGAGCGGGCCGGGTGGTCCTGTGGGAAGTTCAGCGCGTCGAAGTTGAACTGCTCGCTCTCCACCTCCGGCCCCTCGGCCAGCTCCCAGCCCATCGCGACGAACGTGTCCGCGATGCGCTCGGCGAGGATGGTGATCGGGTGCCGGGCGCCGAGGGGCTGGCGGGTGGACGGCAGCGTCACGTCGATCCGTTCGGCCACCAGCGCGGCGGCGTCGCGCTCCGCCCGCAGCACCGCGAGCCGCTCGTCATAACTGCGCTGCACCTGCGCCCTGGCGAAGTTCACCCGCTTGCCGGCGTCGGCGCGGTCGGACTTGGGCAACGTTCCGAGCGACTGGCGGGCCTGCGCGATCGGTGACCGGTCACCGAGGTGCTCGGTCTTCGCGCGGGACAGTTCGTCGAGGTCGGCGGCCTGTTCGAAGGCGCGCTGAGCAGCGCTGACCACCGCGGTCAGCGCTTCTTCCGAGAGATCCAGGGGCCGATCAGCCACCCGGCGATCATAGGTGATCGCCAAGTGAGACCCACGCCACGCGACCCCTACCGGGGCTTCTCCCCGGACTCGGCGGGGCCGCCGGACGGGCCGGTCCCACCGGCGGCCGCGCGCAGCCGGTACACCGTCAGCCCCTCGGGCACCCCGTCGGGCTGCGGGGCGAACAGCGAGCGGCGCACCCGCTTGGCCGTCACGTTCAGCGCGTCGAAATCCTCATCGGAGATGCGGTCCAGGGTGGTCTGCGACACCATCACCCCACCCCGGGTGGCGCGTTCCATCACCCGCGCGGCGATGTTGACGTCGACCCCGAGCCAGTCCGAGCCGATGTGCTGTGGCCGCCCGGTGTGCACCCCGACCCGCATCCGCGGCGTGTAGCCATCGACCTCAACGGATTTCACCGCGTCCTTGGCGGCCAGCGCGGCCCGGACGGCGGGAACCGGCTCGGTGAACACCACCATCGACCCGTCCCCCATCCGCTTGACGATGCGGCCGCCCGCCGCCAGCAGCGGCGGTTCGACCACCTGGGCGACCCGCCGCAGCAGCCGGAGGGTGGCGTCGTCGCCGGCCTTCAACGCCCACGACGAGAAGCCGACCAGATCGGTGAAGACCAGGGTGACCTCCGGGTTGGCCGGGCGGCCGGAGATCCGCTCGGTCAGCGCCTGCCACACCTGCAGCGTGGCCAGGCTCACCTCCCGGGTCGCGGCGTCGCGCTCGAGCAGCCGACCGGCCGCGCGGGCCACCACGCTGGGACCGTCGCCGCCGGCCACGGACAGCGGATCGCCGAACTCCGGATCACCGGGCAGCCGCCGCCGGGCCCGCTTGACCAGCGCGACCAGACCCTCGTTCTGGTTGGCGCTCTTCAGCCAGGCCAACGGCCCGCGGGCGCGACCGGACCGGAAGCCGGCACCGTCGGGTCCGCGGGTCCGTCGGTCGGACGGCTCGACTTCCCCGTCCAGTTCCACGTCCGTCAGCCTAATCGTGGGTCCGACCCGCATCGCCGGTCACGGTCCGGCACCGAGTCGGCCGGATTGCCGCAAACCTCCGCGCGGTTCGTAGACAACATGCGTTGTCAGCCCTATCGTGGGCGGTGACCGAACAGCTCGGACTGTGCGAGGTGCCCATGGCCGCCAAGTCGACGACGAGCAGGAACCGCCGGAGCGACGCGGGCGGCGCCGGTGCGCAGGATTTCCCCGCCGACACCCCCCGGCCTGAGCCGCGACCGGGGCCGTCCGGAACCACACCCGCAGCGCAACCGCTCGGTCCGGACTCGCTGACCTGGAAGTACTTCGGTGATCTGCGCACCGGTCTGCTCGGGGTGTGGATCGGCGCCATCCAGAACATGTATCCGGAGTTGGGCGCCGGCGTGACCGACCACTCCATCGTGTTGCAGGAGCCGCTGCAACGGGTGGCGCGGTCCGTCTACCCGATCATGGGGGTGGTCTACGACGGCGACCGGGCGCCGCTGACCGGAGCGCAGATCAAGAGCTACCACCGCGACATCAAGGGCGTCGACGCGGCCGGGCGGCGCTACCACGCGCTGAACCCGGAGACGTTCTACTGGGCGCACGCCACCTTCTTCATGCTCATCCTCAAGACCGCCGAGTACTTCTGCGGCGGGTTGACCGAGGCCGAGAAGCATCAGCTGTTCGACGAGCATGTGCGGTGGTACCGGATGTACGGCATGAGCATGCGGCCGGTGCCCCGCACCTGGGAGGAGTTCTGCGAGTACTGGGACCGGACCTGCCGCGAGCAGTTGGAGATCAATCAGGCCGCCCTGGACATCCTGCACATCCGCATCCCGAAACCGTGGTTCGTGCTGATGCCCACCCCGGTGTGGGATCAGCTGTTCAGACCGCTGCTGGCGGGTCAGCGCTGGGTGGCCGCCGGGGTGTTCGAGCCGGTGCTGCGGGAGAAGGCCGGGATGCGGTGGACCCCGGGCGACGAGGTCCTGCTGCGGTTGTTCGGCAAGCTGGTGGAGCTGGCGTTCGTCGCGGTGCCGGACGAGATCCGGTTGCATCCCCGCGCGCTGTCGGCGTACCGGCGGGCGTCGGGCCGGATCCCCGCGGACGCCCCGTTGGTGGAGGCGCCGGCGTTCACCGGACCGCCGGGCGACCGGCGGGGCCTGCCGATGCACTACGTGCCGCGGCGCAGGAGTCTGATCGAACGGGCCGGCGCACTGGTGCACTCGACGTTCTCGCTGGCGGGCCTGCGGCCGGCCCGCGGTTCGGCCGCGTGAACTTGACACCCGTCGAGCATCTTTTTTGACACCTGTCTAGGCTGAGGGAATGCTCGATTGGTCTGATGTCGATCTCGCTGTACGCGATGCCGTCCGGGAGTTCATCGACAAGGAAATCCGTCCTCATCTCGACGAACTCGAAAGCGGCGACATGGAGCCCTATCCCATCGTCCGCAAACTGTTCGCCACCTTCGGCATCGACAAGATGGCCAAGGAGGCGCTGGACAAGCGGCTGGCCCGGCTGCGTGAGGGCGGGGAGGCCAAGACCGCCGGCTCGCGCGGCGGCATGTTCGGCGGCGGGTCGCCGGGGATGGGCTTCGTACTCATCAGTGAACTGTGTCGGGTGTCGATGGGCCTGGTGACCGGTATGGGTGTCAGCCTCGGCCTGACGGTGCCGACCATCCAGAGCCGCGGCACCCTGGCCCAGCAGGAACGCTGGCTGCCCGGCCTGGTCACCTACGAGAAGATCGGGGCCTGGGCGATCACCGAGCCGGACTCCGGCTCGGACGCGTTCGGCGGCATGAAGTCCTATGTGGTCCGCGACGGGGACGACTACATCCTCAACGGCCAGAAGACGTTCATCACCAACGGACCCGACGCCGACGTCGTGGTGGTCTACGCCAAGCTCGACGAACCCGGGGTGGCCCCGCGGGACCGCAAGGTGCTGACCTTCGTCCTGGACAAGGGCATGGAGGGCTTCGTGCAGTCCAGGCCGTTCCGCAAGATGGGCATTCACAGCTCCCGCACCGGCGAGTTGTTCTTCAACAACGTGCGCCTGGGCCGCGACCGGCTGCTCGGCGAATCCGAGGATCAGGCCGGCGACGGCCGCGACAGCGCGCGGTCCAGCTTCTCCGCCGAACGCATCGGGGTCGCGGCGATGGCCCTGGGCGTCATCGAGGAATGTCTGCGGCTGTGCGTCGACTACGCCAAGAACCGCAAGCTGTGGGGTCAGGAGATCGCCCAGTTCCAGCTGATCCAGCTCAAGCTGGCGAAGATGGAGGTGGCGCGGATGAATGTGCGCAACATGTTGTTCCGCGTCATCGAGGCGGCCGAGAAGGGTGTGCCCATCTCGCTGGCCGAGGCGTCGGCGATCAAGTGGTACTGCTCGGAGGCGGCCACCGACGTCGCGATGGACGCCGTGCAGTTGTTCGGCGGCAACGGCTACATGACCGAGTACCGGGTGGAACAGCTGGCCCGCGACGCCAAGTCGCTGATGATCTACGCCGGCAGCAACGAGGTGCAGATCACCCACGTCGCACGCGGTCTGCTCAACGCCTGACCGGTCTCTCACGCCGGATGATCGGCCGACCGGGCCGCCCGGGCGCTCTGGTACAGGCAGATGGCGGCCGCAGCGGCGACGTTGAGGCTCTCGGTGCGGCCGGCCATCGGGATGTGCACCCGATGGTCGGCCGCGGCCGCCACCTCCGGCGGCAGCCCGTGCGCCTCACCGCCGAACAGCCAGGCGGTGGGACGGTCGAGGTTGACGTGGGATTCGGCGCTGTCGAGGCTGATCTCCCCGTCGAGGGTGGTCGCCAGCACCTGCAGACCGCTCGCCTGCAGCCGGCCGACGGTCTCGACCGGGTCGGGGCCGGCCACCACCGGGATGGTGAAGATCGCCCCCGCCGACGCACGCAGGCATTTGCTGTTGTAGGGATCGACCCCGGCGCCGGCCAGCACCACCGCGTCGGCGCCCATGGCGTCGGCGGTGCGGATCAGCGTGCCGGCGTTTCCGGGTTCCCCGATCTGCACCCCCACCGCGACCAAGCGCGGCGCGGCCGCCAGCACGTCGGCCAGCGTGGTCTGCGGCATCCGGCACACCGCCACCAGGCCGACCGGGGTGACGGTGTCCGACAGGGCCTTGGCGGCGCGTTCGGTGACCAGCCGTACCCCGACGTCGGCCGGGGTGCCGGCGAGCAGTTCCGCGAACCGCTGCGCCGCCGCTTCGGTGGCGTAGACCTCCGACACCAAACCGCGCCGCAGCGCCGCCTCGACGAGGTTGGGTCCCTCGGCGAGGAAGCGCGCGGCGCGGCGTCGTGCTGTCTGCCGGTGCAGCTTGACCGCTGCCACCACGCGGGCGGAGCGCTCGGTGAGCAACTCCGGCGGGGTCAGGCGGCCTCTCCGGACGGCGCGTTCACGTCGGCCGGCAAGGCGCCCCGGGCGACCTCGACCAACGCGGTGAACGCGGCCGCATCGGTGACGGCGATGTCGGCGAGGTTCTTGCGGTCCAACTCGACACCGGCGGCCTTGAGCCCCTGGATCAGCCGGTTGTAGGTGATGCCGTTGGCCCGGGCGGCGGCGTTGATCCGGGTGATCCACAGCTTGCGGAACTCGCCCTTACGCGCCCGGCGGTCCCGGTACGCATAGGTCAGCGAATGCAGCTGCTGTTCTTTCGCCTTGCGATACAGCCGCGACCGCTGGCCGCGGTAGCCCTTGGAGGCCTTGAGGATGGAGCGCCGCTTCTTGTGGGCGTTGACTGCCCGTTTCACGCGTGCCATGGGTGGTTCCTATCTAGTACGGACTCGAGGATTCGGTGCTGTGGCGGAGGATCAGCCGTTCAGCATCTTGTTGACGCGGCGGTTGTCGGCGGCCGACACGTCCGTCCGGCCGGCCAGGCGGCGGGTGCGGGTGCTCGGCTTGTGCTCGAGCAGGTGCCGACGGTTCGCCTTCTGGCGCACGATCTTGCCGGTGCCGGTGCGCCGGAACCGCTTCGCTGCACCGCTGTGGGTTTTCGCCTTGGGCATGGGTGTCCTTCGGATTGTCGAATGGGTAGAGCTGTCAGGCCTTGCCGCCGGAGCGCTCGGCCTCTTGCGCCGCCTTGGCGCGAGTCTTCGCGCCGCGGTGCGGGGCCAGCACCATCGTCATGTTCCGGCCGTCCTGTTTGGGGGCGGTCTCGATGTAGCCGTACTCGGCAACATCGTTGCCCAGGCGCTGCAGCAGCCGGTACCCCAACTCGGGGCGGGACTGCTCGCGGCCACGGAACATGATCGTCACCTTGACCTTCGATCCCGCTTCGAGGAACCGGATCACGTGACCCTTCTTGGTCTCGTAATCGTGCGGGTCGATCTTCGGTCGCAGCTTCTGTTCCTTGACGACGGTCTGCTGCTGGTTCTTGCGAGACTCGCGCGCCTTCTGGGCCGTCTCGTACTTGTACTTGCCGTAGTCCATGATCTTGCAGACCGGCGGCCTGGCGTTGGGGGCGACTTCGACAAGGTCGAGATCGGCTTCCGCGGCGACGCGGAGAGCGTCTTCGATGCGCACGATTCCAACCTGCTCACCTCCCGGTCCGATCAAACGGACTTCGGGTACGCGAATGCGCTCGTTGACGCGGGTCTCAGTGCTGATGGGGCCTCCTATGTTGTCCTCTGGTATGACCGCGCAGCACAACGTCGAAACCAGCCGGTGGATTCCCGCCCCCAGCAAAAAGGCCCTGCGCGTGCAGGGCCCGATGCCGACCGATCGCGGCATCCGCCGCCTGCGCCGAGCGCAGAACCGGCGCCGCAGCGCCGGTGACCGGACCGCTGAGCCTGCGGATACCCGTGACGGGTACGTGGCCAGCGGTGGGAGTCGGACTCCACTTGCTGTCCCTGGCGTTCGCCGGGACGGTCGCGCATGGAAGTCTAGCAGGCATGACCGACAAACCCACAGCTGAGGAATCGTCGGACCAGCGGATCCGCGATCTGGCCGAGATTCCGGCCGTCGAGGTGATCAGCCGGGCGGCGGTGATGTTGATGAGCGCGGCCGCGGAGAAGCTCGGCCTGTCGGCCGACGATCCCGACGACAGCCCGCACCGCGACCTCGACGAGGCGCGCCGGCTGATCACCGCGCTGGCCGGGCTCGTCACCGCCTCGGTGGAGTATCTCGGACCGCACGCCGGCCCGATGCGCGACGGGCTGAAGTCGCTGCAACTGGCGTTCCGCGAGGCCAGCGCCCACCCCGATGAGCCGGGCAAGGGTCCGGGCGAGAAGTACACCGGCCCGGTCTGGGGATGAGCGAGTGTCGGGTTTCGGCACGTCGCACCGCCGGCCGGCGTGACACGACCCGACGTTCGGCGCCGGCCCCGCGGGTGGTCCACCGCGGGTAGGTTCGATGCCATGGCCACCGAACCGCAGCCGGACCGGCCCGAGGAGGTCGGGTACACCCCGGACGGGGTGCCGACCTTCGAGTCGGTGCGGGAGAAGATCGAGACCCGGTACGGGACCGCGCTGGGCGAATCCGAGCTGGCCGCCGAGACCCCGGAGGGCCGCGCCGCCGCGGACCGGTACGAGGAGCGCCGGCGCGCCGCGGCGGACCGGCTGGCGCAGATCCGCGAGTCGATGCGCGGGGACCAGCCCGGCGGGGGCTGACCGGATGGGGCTGACCGGATGGGGCTGACCGGATCCGGCGGGGCCGTCACCCCGACAGCAGGCTCTCCCCCAGGTATCCGCCCGGCGCCACCCCGGGCAGGATGACGAACACCGCGGAGCCGATCGGCGTGGTCCACTCGTTGAGCGCGTCGGCGTCGGCCAGGCGCTGCTGCACCGGCAGGAACTGCCGGTCGATGTCACGCTGGTAGCTCACGAAGATCAGACCGGCGTCGGAGGTCCGGTCGTCGGCCGGCGGATCGTCGTAGTTGTACGAGCGCCGCAGAAACCGTTCCTCCGGCGTGCGGTGCCGCGCCCGGGCCACGTGCGAATTCGGCGGTATCACCGGAATCCCGTTGCGCAGCATGGTGAGATCCGGTTCGTCGGTCTCGTGACGGCCGGTCAGCGGCGCGCCGTTGTCCAGGCGCCGGCCGACCGTGAGTTCCCGGGCGTCGCGGCCCAGCTCGTCCCAGGTGTCCAGGTTCATCGCGATCCTGCGGACCACCGCCAGGCTGCCGCCGGCCGACCACGGCTGCTGTCGGCCGTCCATCCACACCAGCTCGGCGAAATCAGCCTCGTCCGGGTTCACCGTGCCGTCGACCTGACCGAACAGGTTGCGCATCGTCACGTCCGGGGCATCGGCGCCGCGGGCGGTGCGGAACCCGACCTGACGCCACCGGGGCCGGGCCAGGGTGCGGACGTTCTTCAGCAGCACCCGCGCGGTGTGCGCGACGACCATCGGATCGTCGGCACAGATCTGCAGGAACAGATCGCCGCCGCACCATCGCGGGTCGAGCCGGTCGATGGTGAAGGCCGGGAGCTGCCGGGCCGACGGCGGCCGGGCATGCGACATCCCGATCTTGTCGAACAGCTCCGGACCCAGCCCGACGGTGACCGTCAGCCTGGCCGGGCGGTGGGCCAGCTCCGGTTCGGTGTCGGCGAGCGCGGGCCGGCCCTGGGTCAGCCGTTCGGCGTCGGCGGTCCACAGTCTGAGCACCGCGGTCAGCGCCTGCCGCGGGCTCCGGCCGCTGTCCGCGCGCAGATCCAGCGCGGTGAACAGCGCATGCGCCTGCGGAGGTGTCTGGATCCCGGCCTGGTGGACGCCGTGGAACGGCACCACCTCGGCGCCGAACGTGGTGTCCGGGGCCACCGTGCCGGCACCGGCCCGGCCGACCGACCAGGCCGCGCCGGCGGCGCCGATCGCGGCGGCTCCTCCGGCGAGGAGCCGCCGCCGGCTGATCGTGATGTCCCGCGCGGTGTCCGCACGGTCACCCATGGCCGTGGGCCTCGTGGTCCCCGTGATCCCCGTGATCCCCGTGGTCGTGGACCCCGTGATCCCCGTGATCGTGGGCCCCGTCGGTGCCGTACTGCTCATCGGCTCCCGGGAAGTCCCGAACCTGGACCACGAACGGCAGCGTCGAACCGTCGTCGAACGTCACCTCGACGTCGATGTCGCTGCCGACGGTCAGCGGCTCGGTCAGGTCGATGAGCATCAGATGGTCGCCACCCGGGGTCAGTTCGTGGCTGCCGCCGGCCGGGATGTGGAAGCCGTCCCCTTTCTCCTGCATCACCGACGTCCCGGCGGCGTCGGTGACCACCTCGTGCAGTTCCACCGAACCCGCGACCGGTGAGGTGGCCGACACGATCCGGACGTCGTGGTCGCCGCTGTTGTGGAAGGTGCCGAACAGTGAGGTCATCCCGTCGGGGGCGGCTTTGGCCCACTGATCGCTCACCGTGACCACGGTCGCGGCCGACCGGTCGGTGTCGGCGGGATCGTCGGAGGCGCAGCCGGCCGCCATCGGTGCGATCAGCAGGGACGCGGCGAGGGCAGCACGAAATAAGAATTTGGGCATGGTGAAATCCGTTCGCTTCGAAGAATGTTGGCGGGTTACCGGTTGACGACAGCGCGAGGAACCGGCGGAGCGCCGGTCCTCAGCGGAAAGCGAACGGTGGCGGCCCGCGCCGCGACAGCGCGGTGTGCACCGGAGTCCGCACCGCCTGCGGACGATTCGTCCAGCGGGCCGGCGCGGTGATGCGTCGCTGCGGGTCCGGCCCCGGCCCACCGACCAGCAGCACCAGCCACCGGCCGGCCGAGGCGATCCGGCGCCAGCCGTGTTCGGCCAACACGATCAGCACGGCGCACACCACGGCGGCCAACAGATGGGCCAGCAGCATGGCCGCGGGAGATCCGGTGGCGGGGTGCTGATGATGTCCGGCGGCGGTCAGCAGCAGATGCCCGAGACCCTGCCCGGCGAGCAGCAGGGCGGACAGCCGCATCACCGGGATACGTCCCGGCAGTCCGGCCAGCGCACCGATCAGCGCCGACCCGAGCAGCAGCAGCACCATCGCCGGACCGGCCGGCACCTCGGCGCCGCCCAGGCCGTGCCCGGCCAGCGCCGCGGCCGCCGACAGTGCGCCGACGAACCCTCCGCGCAGCCGTGCGGCCGACGCCTCGAAGCTGCTCACGTCCCCGAGCCTACCGGCCTACTACGCAAACTAGTAGTCGTGTGGCATCGGTCGTTTCAGGCGCTGACCTGCACCTTGCGCCGTTTGCGGGTGGGCGCCGGAACGTCGAGGATCTCGGCCAGGAACTGACCGGTGTAGCTGTCCGGATTCGCCGCGACATCTTCGGGTGTGCCCTGCGCGACCACGGTGCCGCCGCCGTTGCCGCCCTCCGGGCCCATGTCGATGATCCAGTCCGCCGTCTTGATCACATCGAGGTTGTGTTCGATGACGATCACGGTGTTGCCCTTGTCGACCAGCCCGTTGATCACGCCGAGCAGTTTGCGGATGTCCTCGAAATGCAGGCCGGTGGTGGGCTCGTCGAGGATGTAGACGGTGCGCCCGGTCGACCTCTTCTGCAGTTCGGAGGCCAGCTTGACGCGCTGGGCCTCACCGCCGGAGAGCGTGGGCGCGGGCTGGCCCAGCCGGACGTAGCCCAGCCCGACGTCGACGAGGGTCTGCAGGTAGCGGTGGATCGAGCTGATCGGCGCGAAGAACTCGGCCGCCTCCTCGATCGACATGTCCAGCACCTCGGCGATGGTCTTGCCCTTGTAGTGCACCTCGAGAGTCTCCCGGTTGTACCGGGCCCCGTGGCACACCTCGCACGGCACGTACACGTCGGGCAGGAAGTTCATCTCGATCTTCAAGGTGCCGTCGCCCGAGCACGCCTCGCAGCGGCCGCCCTTGACGTTGAACGAGAACCGGCCCGGCTGATAGCCGCGCACCTTGGCCTCGGTGGTGGCGGCGAACAGGGTGCGGATCTTGTCGAACACCCCGGTGTAGGTGGCCGGGTTGGACCGCGGGGTGCGGCCGATCGGCGACTGGTCGACCCGCACCAGCTTGTCCACCTCGCCCAGCCCGTTGACCCGGGTGTGCCGGCCGGGCACCAGGCGGGCACCGTTGAGCTTGTTGGCCAGCGCGGCCGCCAGGATGTCGTTCACCAACGTGGACTTACCCGACCCGGACACCCCGGTCACCGCGGTCAGCACGCCGAGCGGGAACGACACGTCGATGTCGCGCAGATTGTTCTCCCGCGCGCCCACCACGGTCAGCTGCCGTTTGCGGTCGACCGGCCGGCGCATCGCCGGCACCTCGATGCTCTTCTTGCCGGACAGGTATTCGCCGGTCAGCGAGTCGGGGTTGGCCAACAGATCCGCATACGGCCCGGAGTGCACGATCCGGCCGCCGTGCTCACCGGCCGCCGGGCCGATGTCGACCACCCAGTCAGCGTGCGCGATGGTGTCCAGGTCGTGCTCCACGACGATCAGGGTGTTGCCGAGATCCCGCAGCCGCACCAGGGTGTCGATCAGCCGCCGGTTGTCCCGCTGGTGCAGCCCGATCGACGGCTCGTCGAGCACGTACAACACGCCCACCAGCCCGGAGCCGATCTGGGTGGCCAGCCGGATGCGCTGGGCCTCACCACCGGACAGGGTGGCCGCCGCCCGCGACAGCGACAGATAGTCGAGCCCCACGTCGAGCAGGAAGCCCAGCCGGGACTGGATCTCCTTGAGCACCTGGCCGGCGATGGCCTGTTCCCGCGGTCCGAGTGTCAGGGCGTTGAGGAACTCTGCACAGTCGGCGATGGACAGGTCGGCGACCTCGGCGATCGACTTCTCGCCGAACTCCCCCGCCGACAGGGTGACGGCGAGGATCTCCGGTTTCAGCCGGGTGCCGCCGCACTCCGGGCACGGCACGTCCCGCATGAAGCCTTCCAGCCGTTCCTTCATCTGTTCGGAATCGGTCTGCTCCATGCGGCGGTGCAGATAGGCCATCACGCCTTCGAAATCGGCGTAGTACGAACGCACCCGGCCGTAGCGGTTCTTGTACCGCACGTGCACCTGTTCGTCGCAGCCTTCCAGGATCGCCTTGCGAACCTTGGCCGGCAGCTTGCGCCACGGGGTGTCGACGTCGAAGCCCATCGCCTCGCCGAGACCTGCCAGCATGCGGGTGAAGTATTCGGCCGTCTGGCCCATGGACCACGGTGCGATCGCGCCCTCGGCCAGGGTCAGGTCCGGGTCGGGCACCACGAGGTCGACGTCGACCTCCTTGCGGATCCCGAGCCCGGCGCACTCCGGGCAGGCCCCGTACGGCGAGTTGAACGAGAACGACCGCGGCTCCAGATCGTCGACCGCCAGCGGATGCCCGTTCGGGCAGGCCAGCTTCTCGGAGAACCGCTGCTCGCGGTGCGGATCGTCCTCGTCGCGGTCGACGAAGTCCAGCACCACGATGCCGTCGGCGAGGTTCAGCGCGGTCTCGATCGAGTCGGTCAGCCGCTGTTTGGCGGACGGCTTGACGGTCAGGCGGTCGACGACCACCTCGATGTCGTGTTTCTCCTGCTTCTTCAGCTTCGGCGGATCGGTCAGCGGATACACCACACCGTCCACCCGGACCCGGCTGTAGCCCTGCGAGTTCAGCTTGTCGAACAGGTCGACGAACTCGCCCTTGCGGGTGCGCACCACCGGCGCGAGCACCTGGAACCGCAGCCCCTCGTCCATGGCGAGCACCTGGTCGACGATCTGCTGCGGGGTCTGACGCGCGATCCGCTCACCGCACACCGGGCAGTGCGGGGTTCCGGCCCGGGCGTACAGCAGCCGCAGATAGTCGTAGACCTCGGTGATGGTGCCCACCGTGGATCGCGGGTTGCGGTTGGTGGACTTCTGGTCGATCGACACCGCCGGGGACAGGCCCTCGATGAAGTCGACGTCGGGCTTGTCCATCTGGCCGAGGAACTGGCGCGCATAGGCCGACAGCGACTCCACATAACGGCGCTGGCCCTCGGCGAAGATGGTGTCGAAGGCCAGCGAGGACTTCCCGGAACCGGACAAGCCGGTGAAGACGATCAGGGCATCGCGGGGTAGATCAAGATCAACGCTGCGCAGATTGTGCTCGCGCGCCCCCTTGACGATCAGGCGGTCAGCCAACGGTGTCCTTCCTGTAGACACGACACGACCCATGCTAGGTGCGGCCACCGACAAGTGATTCCCGGGCGGTGTCGCTCCGCGCTACCGTGGCCACATGACAGTCGTCGCCGAGGAGTACACCGGACACGTCGAACCTCAGACCGCGGCACGGCGGACGTTGCCCGGCGCATCGATCATCAAGGTGTCGGTCGGCCCCATGGACAACAACGCCTACCTGATCACCTGTTCCCGCACCGGCGAAACCCTGCTGATCGACGCCGCCAACGACGCCGAGATCCTGCTCGACCTCATCGAACGGTACGCCCCGAAACTATCGCTGATCGTCACCAGCCACCAGCACTTCGACCACTGGCAGGCGCTGGAGAAGGTCGTCGCGGCCACCGGTGCCCCGACCGCGGCGCACCACCTCGACGCCGAACCGCTGCCGGTGCCGCCGGACCGCATCCTCTCCGGCGGTGAGACGATCACGATCGGTGATCTGCACTTCGACGTGATCCACCTGCGCGGACACACGCCGGGGTCGGTCGCGCTGGCGCTGAGCGGCCCGCCCGCCGGGCATACCACCCACCTGTTCACCGGCGACTGCCTGTTCCCGGGCGGGGTCGGCAAGACCTGGGAACCGGGCGCCTTCGAACAGTTGCTCGACGATGTCATCACCCGGGTGTTCGACGTCTATCCGGACTCGACGGTGGTGTATCCGGGCCACGGCGACGACACCACGCTGGGCGCCGAACGCCCACACCTCGGAGAATGGCGGGAGCGGGGCTGGTAGGACTATTGGCGGGTAGGACCCCTTCGACAACGGACAACGGGTGGTGGAGATGAATCAAGAAATGTACAAGAAGGCCCAGAGCGGCAAGGGCTTCATCGCGGCGCTGGACCAGAGCGGCGGGAGCACGCCGAAGGCGCTGAGGCTGTACGGCATCCCGGAGGACTCCTACTCCACCGACGACGAGATGTTCGACCTGGTGCACCAGATGCGCACCCGGATCATCACCAGCCCGGTCTTCAACGGCGACCGGATCGTCGGCGCCATCCTGTTCGAGAACACCATGGACCGCACGATCGAGGGCCGGCCGAGCGCCGACTATCTGTGGAACGTCAAGAACATCGTTCCGTTCCTCAAGATCGACAAGGGCCTGGCCGAGGAGAAGGACGGCGTCCAGCTGATGAAGCCGATCCCCGGGCTGGACGAACTGCTCGACCGCGCGATCGCCAACGGTGTGTTCGGCACCAAGGAGCGGTCGGTCATCAAGATGCCCGGCGCCGGTCTGCAGGCCGTCGTCGACCAGCAGTTCGAGATCGCCCAGCAGGTCCTGGCCAAGGGCCTGGTGCCGATCGTCGAACCCGAGGTCGACATCCACAGCCCGAAGAAGGCCGAGGCCGAGGAGCAGCTGAAGGACGCGCTGCTGAACGCGGTCAACGCGCTGTCGGACGGCCAGGTGGTGATGCTGAAGCTGACCCTGCCCGACGCCGACAACCTCTACAAGGAGCTCGTCGAGCATCCCAAGGTGCTGCGGGTGGTCGCGCTGTCCGGCGGTTACACCCGGGAGGAGTCGTGCGCCCGGTTGGCGCGCAACAACGGCGTGATCGCCAGCTTCTCGCGCGCGTTCACCGAGGGCCTGACCGCGCAGCAGAGCGACGAGGAGTTCAACGCGACGCTGGACAAGTCGATCGCCGAGATCGCCGCCGCCTCCGACACCTGACACAACCCGATACGACGTGACCGCGCCGCCCGCCGGTGCCGGCCCGGTTTCCGGTGGCCGGGGCTGGCGGGACGCGCGGGCACTGCTGGCCGGTCCGCTGCGCCCGCTGGTCGGCGGGCAGTGTCTCGGCCAGTTCGCCGACGGCCTGGCCCAGATCACCTTCGCGCAGTTCGTGCTGTTCGAGGTGGAGCAGGGCGCGACCCCGGCCCGGATCGCCGCCGTGCTGGCGGTGACGCTGCTGCCGTTCAGCCTGGTCGGCCCGTTCGCCGGGGTGTTGATCGACCGATGGGACCGGCGCCGCACGCTGATCGTGGTGTCGCTGCTGCGTGCGCTGCTGGCGGTCGCCGCGATCGGCACCGTGGTGACCGAGTCGAGGCCGGCGGCGTTCCTGGGCGTCCTGCTGCTGCTGTCGTCGTCGCGGTTCGTGCTGGCCGCCAAGGGTGCGGCGCTGCCGCGCACGGTGCCCCGCGAGGCGCTGGTCACCGGTAACGCGGTGTCCGCGCTGGCCGGGATGAGCGCCAGCTTCGTCGGCGCGGTGGGCGGGTCGCTGTTCGTCGGCCACTCCACCGCGGCCGGATTCCTGATCGCCGCGGCCCTGTACCTGGCCGCCGCGGCGGTGTTCACCCGGCTGCCGGACATCGGCGGCGGGTTCGCCGAACCGCTGCTGTCGCGGCTGCGCGCGCTGCTGGCCGAGTTGATCGACGGGCTGCGCACCGCCGCCGGCGACACCGCCATCCGCTGGCCACTGGCCGCGGTGGCCGCGCACCGGCTGCTGCTGGGTGCCGGGTTCGTGGTGCTGGTGCTGATCGCCGACTCCCGCTATCAGCTCGAGGTGGCCGGCTACGGGCTGGCGCTGGCGGCCACCGGGCTGGCGGCGTTCGCCGGCACGCTGCTCGCTCCCCCGCTGGCGCGCCGGTACTCGCCGACGGTGCTGGTTCCCGCGGCGTTCCTGCCGGCCGCCGCCGCGGCGTACGTGGGCGGGCTCTATCCGTCGCTGGCGGTGCTGATCGCCAGCGTGAGCGTGGTCGGATTCGCGTTCCAGCTGCTGAAGATCTCCGTCGACGCGCTGGTCGGCGGCGCCGCCGCCGACGTCACCCGAGGCCGGGTGTTCGCCGTCTACGACGTGCTGTACAACGTGGCGTTCATCGTTGCCGGGCTGCTGATGGTCCCGCTGTGGCGCCAGGACCGCGAACGGGCGCTGTTGTGGCTGGTCGCCGCCGGGTTCGTGATGGGCTGGCTGGTGGTTCAGGCGGTGATGATCAGATCCACCCCGCCGGTCGGCCGACCCGTCGCCGCCGGCCGGCCGCGGCCGGCCGGTCTGCTCGCCGCGGTGGTGGCCGGAGTGGTCCCGGTGCCGGCCTTCCCGGCCCCGGCGTTGTGGTGGCTGGCCTGGATCGCGGTGGTGCCACTGCTACTGGTGGTGCGGGCGGCGGCGACCCCGGGAGACGGTGCCGCGCGGGCCTGGTGCGGGATGACCGCCTACATCGTGGCCACCCAGTACTGGCTGGCCCCCAGCGCCGGCCCCGGCTTGATCGGGATGGGCCTGCTGCTGGGTGCGCTGTGGCTGCCGTGGGGGTGGGTCACCCACCGGCTGTTGGCCGGCCGGGTGACGGGCCGGCGGATGCTCACTGCCGTCCTGCTGCTGCCCAGCGCATGGGTGCTGGCGGAGGCCGCGCGGTCCGGGCAGAGCCTGGGCGGCCCGTGGGCGCTGCTGGGAACCTCCCAGTGGAATCAGCCGGCCCTGCTGGCGTCGGCCGCGTGGGGTGGTGTGTGGCTGACGAGCTTCCTCATCATGGCCGTCAACGTGGCCGTCGCCGCCGCCCTGATCGGCGGGTCGGGGCGGGATCGCACCGTGGCGCTGACCGTGGCCGCGGCGTGTGTGGCGATCGGTCCCGCGGCGGCGTGCACCAGCCGGCCGGCGGGGTCGTCGGGGCCGGCGGGGTCGTCGCTGGAGGCCGGGGCCGTCCGGGTGGCGCTGGTGCAGCCCGGCGACATCGTCGTCGCCGAGGACCGCACCGTGGCCGCCGAGGCGATCACCGCCTCGCTCGGTGCGCAGCGGCCCGACCTGGTGGTGTGGGGTGAGAGCAGCGTCGGCCGGGACCTGGCCGGAGATCCCGAGACGACGGCCCGGCTGACCGGGCTGTCCCGGCGGATCGGCGCCGACCTGCTGGTGAACGTCGACGCTCGGGCCCCGTCCGGCGGCATCCACAAGACCGCGGTGCTGATCGGGCCGGACGGGATGCTCGGCTCCTACCAGAAGGTCCGGTTGGTTCCGTTCGGGGAGACGGTGCCGCTGCGACCGGTGCTGGAACCGATCACCCGCCACACCAAGGCCGCGGTCGAGGACCGCCGCCACGGCGCCGGCCCCGCGGTGCTGCACACCGACGGGCTCACCATCGGTCCGCTGATCAGTTTCGAGACCACGTTCCCGGATCTGACCCGCCGGCAGGTGCTGCTCGGCGCGGACCTACTGGCCTACCAGAGCTCCACCTCGACGTTCCAGGGCAGCTGGGCGCAGCCACAACTGGCCGGGATGGTCGCGGTGCGGGCGGTCGAATCCGGACGGCCCGCGGTGCACGCCGCACTGTCCGGGGTCAGTTCGGCGTTCGACGCGCGGGGCCGCCGGCTCGGCTGGCTGCCCGCCACCGAGCGCGGGGCGCTCGTGCTGGACGTGCCCCTGGACAGCGTCGAGACCGGGTATTCGCGCCTGGGAGACTGGGTGCCGGCGCTGGCCGCGGTGCTGCTGGCCGCGGGTGCCTTCCGGCTCACCGTCCGGCGCGCCCGGGACGGCTGATCAGCCCGCGCCCGGAGTTCAATCCCGGGAGAGCATCACCGGGATCACGGCGTGGTGTGCACGATCAGCACGTCGATCTTGGCCCGGCGCGCGACGTTGGCCGGCACCGAACCGAGCAGCCGGCCGGCGATGGTGGACAGGCCGACATTGCCGACCACCAGCAGATCCGCGTTGACCTCCTCGGCGAGCTCCACCAACGCGTCGACCGGGGCTCCCACCACGGCCCGCTCCTCGATGTTCTCCGCTCCGGCGGCCTTGGCCCGGTCGCGTCCCTCCCGCAGGATGGCGTAGATGGGGGCGTTGCCCGACATCTTGTAGCCCTCGTCCTTGAGGACGTCGGCCGCCCGCTGATCCTCGCTCTGGGGGAAGTAGGCGGTCGCCACGATCAACCGTGCGCCGGACGCGGCGGCGATCTGACCGGCGCGGTCGACAGCGCGCAATGACGAATCGGAGCCGTCGGTGCCGACCACCACGGTTTTGTAGGCGCTCATCCAATCCTCCCAGTGTCTGTTACACCGCCACCGGAGACAGTAACGCGTGGCCGGATGACGGGGGGTGCGATTCACGACACCCGCTGCAGTTGTCAGTCCCTTGAACTTACGCTCTACCGGCACTGATGCTAACGCTCCGCGCGCCGTCAGCGTGTCCGGGAGTGACGGAGACGACGCTTTGGGCCAGCTGGGATCCGGTTCGCATCCGCGGCCGGATCCGGCCAGTTATCCTCCCGCGCAGCGGCATTGATCTGCCGCACACTGAATCACCTTGGGCGGGTTGGCCGGAGCACGCACGGCCGGGCCGGGCATGAGACCACGCATGGTCGGCACGGTCAGTGGGTAGTCCACCGCCATGGCAGTCACCGGAGCGGCCCGGTTCGTGCCCGCCACCCGTGACCTCGGCGAACTGGCCGAAGCGGTACACGCCTGTAAGGGTTGCGACCTGTATGTGGACGCCACCCAGGCGGTATTCGGCGCCGGCCCGGGCACCGCGCCGATGGTGATGGTCGGCGAACAACCGGGCGATCGGGAGGACACCGCCGGGCAACCGTTCGTCGGCCCGGCCGGTCGGTTGTTGCAGCGGGCGCTGGACGCCGCCGGGATCGACCGCGCTGAGGTGTATGTCACCAACGCGGTGAAACATTTCACGTTCACCCGGGGTCGACGGCTCATCCACAAGACACCCAGCCGCAGCGATGTGGTGGCGTGCCGGCCGTGGCTGATCGCCGAGTTGGATTCGGTGCGGCCGGAGGTGGTCGTCCTGCTCGGCGCGACGGCCGCGAAATCGTTGCTGGGCCCCGATTTCCGGCTGACCGCGCACCGCGGGGAGGTGCTGCGGCTGCCGGCCGGCGATGCCACGGTCGGCCTCGGCGTCGATCCGCTGGTGGTGGTCACCGTGCATCCGTCCGCGGTGCTGCGCGGCCGGCCCGGGGACCGGGCGGAGGCGTTCGACGCCCTGGTCGCCGATCTCGAGGTGGCGGCCGGGTTGATGGGGTCGTGACCGACGGCTCAGCGGCGGGATCCGGATCGTGCGGGCCGGCCGAAATAGAGCTCCTGGGTGGCGGTGCAGACCAGTTCGCCGGTGCGGTTGTACATCGTGGCGGTGGCCAGACCCCGGCCGCCGAGCGAGCTGGGTGAGAACTGGTCGGCCAGCACCCAGTCGGTGAGGTGGGCCGGCCGGTGGAACCACAGGGCGTGGTCGATCAACGCGTTGAAGCTGTGCAGAGGGGTGGTTCGGTGCGCCACCATCGCCGCCTCGAGGGTCGACGTTCCCGTCACGTAGGTGAGCAACGCGCTGTTGAGTGCCGGGTCGTCGGGAACGGGTTCGGTGGCGCGCCACCACATCCGGGTTCGCGCCGGCGGTTCGGGAAGGTCGTAGGCGACCCGGGGCGGCGGGTCGATGTAGCGGCGTTCGATCGGTTGCGGACGCACCCACAGGCCGCCGAATTCGTCGGCGTAGGCGACCAGCTGCTCGGTCACCGGGGGCAGGGTGTCCGGATCGGGCACATCCGGCATCGGGTGGTGCGTGTCGACGCTGTCGATCCGGACGGTGAACGACGCCAATGCCTCCAGCAGCACCTGACCGTCCTGGGTGGCGGTGACCCGGCGGGTGGACAGCGAACCGCCGTCGCGGAGCCGATCCACCCGCATCTGCACCGGATACCGGGCGTCCCCGGCCCGCAGGAAGTAGACGTGCGCACTGTGCGCCGTGCGCTGCGGCGCCGTGCGGCTGGCCGCCACCACCGCCTGGCCCGCGATATGGCCACCGACGATGTGGTGGGCGGGATTGTCCAGCTGGGTCGCCTCGAACAGATCGTCGTCGACTTGTGCGACGTCCAGGGTGGTCAGGACGTCGTACAGGGTCAGCTCGGTCACCGGGGCATCATGCCCCAGCCACCAGGCGCCCCGGCATCGAGGTCCCGGCCGGCGCGCCCGATCGGCGGATCCCAGTCGACCGACGTCAGTCGCCGGCCGACTCGTCCCGGGCGGAGGCGTCGGCCCGATCCGCCTGGGCGAGCTCCGGTTTCGTCTCACCGCGTTCGGCCGACCAGGCGGTGCCGACGCACACCAGGTCGGTGGGGATCGGTATCCCGGCCGGCAGCGTGCCGGGCAGGCCGGCCAGCGAGCCGAACCCGGGGGCGGCCGCCGAGGCCGCCGAGGCTGCCGAGGAGGCCGCCTCGGCGGCCGGACCGGGAGCGCCCGGCGCGGCGGCGTGTTCGATCGCCGCTGCTTCGGGCGCATCCGCGGCGGCTTCCCCCGCCGCCGCGGATGCGGGTTCCGGTACCGGTGCCGGCGCGGCTTCCGGTTCGGGTTCAGCTGCCGGGGCGGGCGCGGCTTCCGGTTCGGGTTCGACTGCCGGGGCGGGGTGCTCCACCTCGACCACCTCCTCGGCGGGTGGCGGCGGGGCATCCGCGACACCCGGCGGCGGCGCGTCCCCGGCCACCGGCGCGGCCTCGGCCAACGGCGCGGCGGCGTGCGCCAGCGGGGCGACCTCCGGCGCTCCTCCCGCCCCCGCGGGAACGGGCGGCGCCGGGGGCACGCCGGCCGGCAACGGCGGTCCGGCCTCGACCACGGGCACCGGGGGCAGGGCCTCCCCGACCGGGGGCGGCGGTGGTGCGGCTTCCGCGACCGGTGGTGGTGGCGGCGCCTCGACGATCGGAAGCGCCGGCAGCGCCTCCGCGAGATCGGTCACCGCGGCGCCCGGAGCGGGTTGCGCCGCGGCGAGCGCACCCTCGACCACCGGCGCCGCGGACTCCAGGGCCGGCGGCACCTGGGCTGCGGCGTCCGCGCCGGCCGCGGCGACGGCTGCCGGTTCGGGCAACGCGTTGGTGACCATCGACGCGGCCTCACCTATCTCGGTGACGCTCGGCGGTGCGGCGGCCAACTGCTGCACCATGTCCAGGCACGGCACCCCCGGACTGGGCTGGCCCGCCGCGGCGGCGGTGAACAACGCCGTCGGCGACCAGAGGGCGACCACCGCAACTGCACTACCAGCAAATCGACTTATATTGCTACCCATTGCTTTTCGTAGATCGATCGTCCCGTTGGCCACCGCCAGAAAATAGCGTGCGCCAGCCCTGAGACAAGCGCTGGCCGAAACGGTTACCGAACCGATGCGGTCCGGAGGCACGGTGGTGACCGGAACCCTCGTAACCGCTGGACGGAGCGCGGAGCCCGCCGGATCGGCGGCCGGTCTCGCCGCGAGAGAACTCAGCAACCCCGCATCGGCACCACCACCCGGCCAGTCCGGCGCCGAACGCACCGCACATCAATTGCACGTGTGCACGTGTTGATCGCCGCGGCCGCGGTCGGCCCCTCGGCCGGGTCGGCCACGCGCAGCATCGCGGTGGCCGACGGATGCGGCCAGGCCGTCCCGAAGATTCCGGCGACCGCCGGGGTGCGGTGCGCGAGCCTGACCGATCGGCGGGACGAAGATCGTGACCAAGGTGGCCGCCATCAGCACCCCGAGGGTGAGGTGGAGCCACTTGTGGCGGGCCCGGCCGGACCACACTGCGCGGCAACACCGCTGCCGCCACGCCCCGGCGGCGGGCACGCTCCCGGTGTCAGGCCCGGTGTGGGGGCGGATGACGGTCACCCGGTCGACGGTGTGACCTCACCCGCCGTCGAGGTCGACTACTTCAGGCCGGCCGCGTCCATGCCCCGCAGTTCCTTCTTCAGGTCGGCGATCTCGTCGCGGACCCGGGCGGCCACCTCGAACTGCAGATCACGGGCCGCCGCCATCATCTGCTCGGTCAGCTCCTTGATGAGATCGGCCAACTCGGCACGCGGCATGTTCCTGGTGTCCCGGCCCTCGATGATGCCCGCGGTCACCCCGCGGCCGGGTTCGCCCTGGGCACGCCGTCCACGCGACACCGCCCGGCCGGAACCGATTTCGACGGTCTCGGTGTCCTCGGCCTCGCGGTACACCTGATCGAGGATGTCGGCGATCTTCTTGCGCAGCGGCTGCGGATCGATGCCGTGCTTCTCGTTGTAGGCGATCTGTTTGGCCCGGCGCCGTTCGGTCTCGTCGATGGCCTCGCGCATCGAGTCGGTGATGTTGTCGGCGTACATGTGCACCTCGCCGGACACGTTGCGGGCGGCGCGGCCGATGGTCTGGATCAGGCTGCGTGTCGAGCGCAGGAAACCCTCCTTGTCGGCGTCCAGAATCGACACCAGCGACACCTCCGGCAGGTCCAGGCCCTCCCGGAGCAGGTTGATCCCGACCAGCACGTCGTACTCGCCGAGCCGCAGCTGACGCAGCAACTCCACCCGGCGCAGGGTGTCGACCTCCGAGTGCAGGTAGCGCACCCGGATGCCCATCTCCAGCAGGTAGTCGGTGAGGTCCTCGGCCATCTTCTTGGTCAACGTGGTGACCAGCACCCGCTCGTCGCGTTCGGCACGCTTGCGGATCTCTCCGATGAGGTCGTCGATCTGCCCCTTGGTCGGTTTGACGACGACCTTCGGGTCCACCAGCCCGGTCGGGCGGATGACCTGCTCGACGACCTCGCCCCCGGACTGGCTCAGCTCGTACGGGCCGGGGGTGGCCGACAGGTACACCGTCTGGCCGATCCGCGCGGCGAACTCCTCCCAGGTCAGCGGCCGGTTGTCGACCGCCGACGGCAGCCGGAACCCGTACTCGACCAGGTTGCGCTTACGGGAGATGTCGCCCTCGTACATCCCGCCGATCTGCGGCACGGTCACGTGGGATTCGTCGATGACCAGTAGGAAGTCCTCGGGGAAATAGTCCAGCAGCGTCGCCGGGGCGGACCCGGCGGGCCGGCCGTCGATGTGGCGGGAGTAGTTCTCGATGCCCGAGCAGAAGCCCACCTGGCGCATCATCTCGATGTCGTAGTTGGTGCGCATCCGCAGCCGCTGGGCCTCCAGCAGCTTGCCCTGGCTCTCCAGTTCGTCGAGCCGCTCGGCCAGCTCATCCTCGATGCTGGAGATCGCCTGCGCCATGCGTTCCGGCCCCGCGACGTAATGGGTGGCCGGAAAGATCCGCACCGAATCGACCTTGCGCACCACATCGCCGGTCAGCGGGTGCAGGTAGTACAGCTCCTCGACCTCGTCGCCGAAGAACTCGATGCGCACCGCGAGTTCCTCATACGACGGGATGATCTCCACGGTGTCGCCCCGCACCCGGAACGAGCCCCGGGTGAACGCGGTGTCGTTGCGGGTGTACTGGACGTCGACCAGCAGCCGCAACAGCGAATCACGCGGCACCTCGTCGCCGATGCTGATCTGCACCGAGCGGTCCAGATAGGACTGCGGGGTGCCCAGACCGTAGATGCACGACACCGACGCCACCACCACCACGTCGCGCCGCGACAACAGCGCCGAGGTCGCCGAGTGGCGCAGCCGCTCGACGTCGTCGTTGATCGAGCTGTCCTTCTCGATGTAGGTGTCGGTCTGCGCGATGTAGGCCTCGGGCTGGTAGTAGTCGTAGTACGAGACGAAGTACTCCACCGCGTTGTTGGGCAGCATCTCCCGCAGTTCGTTGGCCATCTGCGCGGCGAGCGTCTTGTTCGGCTCGATGACCAGCGTGGGCCGCTGCATCCGTTCGATGAGCCACGCCGTGGTCGCCGACTTGCCGGTGCCCGTCGCGCCCAGCAGGACCACATCCTTCTCGCCTGCCCTGAGGCGGCGTTCCAGCTCGTCGATGGCCGCGGGCTGGTCACCGGCCGGCTGGTACGGGCTGATCACCTCGAACCTGCCGCCGGTGCGCACGATGGCGTCGACCGGGCGGTACTCCGACTGCGCCAGCACGGGGTGTTCGGTAGCGAAGGCCATGTTCACCAGGGTAGAACCAGAGTCCGACAGGTGCTGTTCCCGGCGATAGGCGGATCACATCCACATCCACCCACCCAAGCGCGAGACGTTCGACGTGGCCGGCCGCACCAACACCGACCCGAAGGGTGTGGTGCGGGCCGTCGACGAGTACCGCGTCGAGCCCTGGGGTCTGTACATGGCCCGGCCCACCCCCGGCCGCGCGCAGTTCCACTATCTGGAGTCGTGGCTGCTGCCCTCGCTGGACCTGCGGGTCAGTGTGTTCCACTTCAACCGGGGCCACGAGGTCGACCAGGACTTCTATCTCGACATCGGCCGCTACACCCCCGGGCCGGTGATCTGGCACGCCGAGGATCACTATCTCGACCTGCGGCTGCGCACCGGGGTCGGCGTCGAACTCACCGACGTCGACGAACTGCTCACCGCGGTGCGCCACGGCCTGCTGGCCCCGGACGACGCCGAACGGGCGGTCCGGACCGCCGCGAAGACCATCGACGGGCTGGCCCGCCACCACTATGATCTTCACCGTTGGCTGGCCGGCAACGGCATGGCCCTGAAGTGGCAAACAACGTAAGGTAGCTAGCCATGACGCCCACCTTGCGCGGATGTCTTCACACCGCGACAGTGGCAGTCGTTCTCCTGGGAGCACAGCTAACGCCGGCGGTGGCGTGGGCCGAGCCCGACGAACCCCCTGCGGACGACCAGATGCACAACATCGTCTACCGGGCCCGGGTGGACGGGGTGGCACGCGGGGCGCGGATCAGCTACCGGATCGACGATCAGAACGTCAACACCGCCGACCCCACCATGCTTCCGGGCCGCACCTTCGAGGCCACCGGTGTGCTGTCGGATCCGGAATCGGCGGGCATGACGGTGTCGGTGGACTGGCCGTACTCGGCGAATCTGCACTGCGAGATCCTGGTGGACGAGCAGACCGTCGCCCGGGCCGACCAGTTCGTCGCGCCGCGGCTGACCCGCGCCGACGACGACCCGCTGTACGGCACCCTCCAGTGCGGGGCGCCGCTGGATTCGGGCGGAGGCGGCAACGTGCTCAACACCGCCCCGGTCGGCGCTGACCCCGGGCCGCCGGCCGCCTGACCGTCAGCGGGGCGACGGCCGCCAGCCGGTGCGGTCGGCCCAGTCCCAGGCCCGCCGATAGGCCTCGGCGAACCACGGTTCCTTGGCCTCGGTGTACGCGTCGAGGTCGCCGGTGGAGACCGCCCGCTGTTTGACCGACAGGTACTCGTCCCGGACGGCCGGTTCGGCGTTGAGCCAGTCGGCGAACAGCAGCGCGAACTGCTGATTGGGCCAGCCGTCCACCCGGATGTGGATGTTGGCCGGGCGTCCCGGGTCGGCGGCGCCGTGCAACCGCTTCCGCCACAACGACGCATCGGCGCTGTGGTCGAACTCGGCGACGGTGCTGCGGGCGTCGGGTTTGGCGACGTCTGAGGTGATCTCCGCGCGTCGTGGATAGCCCACCCGGGCCAGCGGCTCGGCGATCTCGTCGGCGGCGTCGAGGGAGCCGACCGTCACCTGGATGTCGATGACGTCCTTGGCGGAAAGACCGTCCACGGCGGTGGATCCGATGTGGTCGACGCGGAGCGCCTTCGCGCCGCAGGCCATCTGGATCCGTGCGATGATGCGCGCAGCGTCGGCGCGCCAGTGCGGCTGGGGCGCAACCAGTTCGAGGGCGGGTGTCACGCACCGACCGGTGCGGATGTTCTCCGCCAACGGCAGCACCCGCTGTTCCCACAACGCGCGCGCCTTGTCGACGATCTCCTGCTGGGTTCCGGAGTTGTCCAGCAGCACATCGGCGATCGCGGCGCGCTGCTCATCGGTGGCCTGCGCGGCGATGCGGGCCCGGGCGTCCTGTTCGCTCATCCCGCGGATCTCCACCAGCCGCTTCACCCGGACCTCGGCGTCCGCGTAGACCACCACGACCAGCGGGAACGTCGGCGCCATACCGGTTTCCACCAGCAGCGGGATGTCCTCGACCACCACCGCGTCGTCGGGCACCGCCGCGATGATCTCCTCCCGGCGCCTACCCACCAGCGGGTGCACGATCGCGTTCAGCTTGGCGCGCTGCTCGTCGTCGGCGAAGGCCTTGGCCGCCAGGGCGGGCCGGTCCAGCGAGCCGTCGGGCAGCAGGATGTCCTCGCCGAACGTCTCGACCAGTTTGGCCAGCCCCTCGGTTCCGGGCTGGACCACCTCCCGGGCGATGACGTCGCCGTCCACGATGATGCCCCCGCATTCCGCGAACGTCGCGGCGACGGTGGACTTGCCGGCGCCGATACCACCGGTCAGACCGATCCGAATCATGCGTCCCCTCCGAAAAGAAACCACGCAGCGAAGCCGGGACGACTTTCGCTGCGTGGTTTCAATCTGGTCTGGCGGATGCTGCCCGCTCAGGCGTTGCCGGCGAGCTTCTCCCGCAGGGCGGCCAACTGCTCGTCGCTGGCCAGCGAACCACCGGCCGGCTCGTCGGAACGCGACGTGCTGGTGGCGGGCCGGCTGGCGGCCTCCGCCTCGGCGGCGGCGAACTTCTCCATCTGCGCGGTGTGCATCTTGTGCCGGCGCTCCGCCTCGGCGTAGCGGGCCTCCCACTCCTCACGCTGCTTCTCGAAGCCCTCGAGCCATTCGTTGGTCTCGGGGTCGAAGCCCTCGGGGAAGATGTAGTTGCCCTGCTCGTCGTAGCTGTCGGCCATACCGTACTTCGAGGGGTCGAATTCCTCGGAGTAGTCCTCGTTGGCCTGCTTGAGGCTCAGCGAGATACGGCGCCGGTCCAGGTCGATGTCGATGACCTTGACCATGACGTCGTCGCCGACCTGCACCACCTGGTCGGGGACCTCGATGTGGCGCTCGGACAGCTCGGAGATGTGCACCAGGCCCTCGATGCCCTCCTCGACGCGGACGAACGCGCCGAACGGCACCAGCTTGGTGACCTTGCCCGGCACGATCTGCCCGATCGCGTGGGTGCGGGCGAAGTGCCGCCAGGGGTCTTCCTGGGTGGCCTTGAGCGACAGCGACACCCGTTCGCGGTCCATGTCGACGTCGAGCACCTCGACGGTGACCTCGTCGCCCACCTGCACCACCTCGGACGGGTGGTCGATGTGCTTCCAGGACAGCTCGGACACGTGCACCAGGCCGTCGACCCCGCCGAGGTCGACGAACGCGCCGAAGTTGACGATCGAGGACACCACGCCCTTGCGGATGGCGCCCTTCTGCAGCTGGTTGAGGAACTCGCTGCGCACCTCGGACTGGGTCTGCTCCAACCAGGCGCGGCGGGACAGCACCACGTTGTTGCGGTTCTTGTCCAGCTCGATGATCTTCGCCTCGATCTCGCGGCCGATGTAGGGCTGCAGATCGCGGACGCGACGCATCTCGACCAGAGAAGCCGGGAGGAACCCACGCAGGCCGATGTCGAGGATCAGGCCGCCCTTGACGACCTCGATGACGGTGCCCTTGACGGGCTCGTCCTTCTCCTTGAGTGCCTCGATGGTGCCCCAGGCGCGCTCGTACTGGGCGCGCTTCTTGGACAGGATCAGGCGACCGTCCTTGTCCTCCTTGGTGAGGACCAGAGCCTCCACCTGGTCGCCGACGGACACCACCTCGTGGGGGTCGACGTCGTGCTTGATGGAGAGCTCACGGGAGGGTATGACACCTTCGGTCTTGTAACCGATGTCGAGAAGGACTTCGTCACGGTCAACCTTGACGATGGTGCCCTCGACGATGTCGCCATCGTTGAAGTACTTGATGGTTTTGTCGATGGCGGCGAGAAAGTCCTCGCTCGAGCCGATGTCGTTGACGGCTACTTGCGGCGAGGTGACGGAGGGACTTGGCATATGTTGGGTTGCTCCGGACAGCTTTGGTCGTAGGGACAGGGTCGGTGTACCCGCTCGTTCGCAGGGGTACCTGTCGAGGCTACTCGACTGAGGACTTGCTGGACAAACTCGGGTCGCCGAATTTGTCAACCCGCCCGCCGCCGGGCCCGCCGCAGCAACTGCCACAGCACCAGCCCGGCCTGCAGACCCAGCGCCACCGAGATCATCGAGATGAATGTGACGCCGAGGGCGGAGTCCCCGTCGGCCCCGAACAGCTCGGCGAACCCGATCAGCCCCATCGAACCCGGGACCAGCAACCAGAATCCGGGCAGGATCATGGTGATCGCGGGCGGCGCCCCCGGCCGCCGGGACAGCATCAGCGCACACCCGGTGAGGACCAGCCCGCCGGCGAATCCGCTGGCATAGCTGCCGAGGGCGAGGTCGCCGAGGAACTGCGCGGTGAACGCGGCGTAACAGACCGCCAGCAGCCAGGGCAGGAACGACCGCGGCGGAGCGAAGAACAGCATGACCCCGAGGGCGTACACCGCGACACCGAGCCACGGCGCCCAGCTCCCCAGCTTGTTCAACGGTTCCGCACTCAGCCGGGACTCGTCCTCGCCCAGCAGCTGGGCGGCGATCAGGATGCCGAACGCCAACTGGGCGAGCTGGACGAAACCCGCCATGAGCCGGGCCGAGCCGGAGACGATGTCGCGGGCGGTCAACTCGATGACCGCGAGGGTGATCGCCGCGCCGGGCAGGAACATCGCCAGCGGCGGTATCAGGGCGCGCAGCCCGACGTGGTCCAGTTCGAGGTGCTCGACGACGGCGATGCTCACGGTGGCCACGACGAACGCGGCGGTCACCGGCACCAGCGGGCCGAGCTGCCCGAACCGCTGCCCCGCGACCGCCAGGACCCCCACGATCAAACCCAGGGCGGCCGCGCCGAGCAGGTTCAGCGGGCTCGGTTCGAGCACCAGGCCCAGACCGGTGCTCCACACGCCGTAGCCGAGCACGGTCAGCCACGGCGGATACGGCGCCGGCCGGGCCAGGATCCGGTCGAGCCGGTCATTGCCGTCGGTCGGGGAAACCGCCCCCCGCATCGCCGCGGACACCAGCCGGGCCAGCGGAAACATCTGGTCGAACCGGAGTTCGGCGTCCTGATGCGCGGCCGCCGTCGCGGTCCCGCCGGGCGCCGGACCGGTCACCTGCACCGAATTGGGCAGCGCGACGACCTCATGGGATGTTCCGTAGGCGGCGGAGGCCCGGTCGAGCATCTGCCGGATCAGCGTGACCGGATAGTTCGCCGCCCCCATGGCCGCGCCCAGCCGGGCCAGGAACCGGACCTGGGGGTCTGCGGGGTGTTCCATAGGGTTTCGTGGGGGTTTCGTGGGGGTTTCGTGGGGGTTTCGTGGGGTTCGGTGGGGTTCCGTGGGCGGCCGGGGAGTCCGGGCGGGATCCGGTTCAGTGCGCCGCGGCGTCCCAGGACCGGCCGAATCCGACGCTGACCTCCAGCGGCACGTCCAGCGGGTAGGCGCCGCCCATCTGCTCGCGCACCAGCTGTTCCAGGGTGTCCCGCTCCCCCGGCGCGACCTCGAACAACAGCTCGTCGTGCACCTGCAGCAGCATCCGCGATTTCAGGCCCGCGGCTTTGATCGCCTCGTCGACGTTGATCATCGCGACCTTGATGATGTCGGCGGCGCTGCCCTGGATCGGGGCGTTGAGGGCGGCACGTTCGGCGGCCTCGCGCACCTGCCGATTGCTGCTGTCCAGTTCGGGCAGGTACCGGCGGCGGCCCAGCACCGTGGAGGTGTAACCGTCCTTGCGGGCCTGTTCGACCACCGACTGCAGATAGTCGCGCACCTTGCCGAACCGGGCGAAGTACTGCTCCATCTGCACCTTGGCCTCTTCGGTGGAGATCTTGAGCTGCTGGGCCAGCCCGTAGGCGCTCAGCCCGTAGGCCAGCCCGTAGGACATCGCCTTGACCCGGCGCCGCAGCTCCGGGGTGACCTCCTCGATGGGCACCGAGAACGCCCGCGACGCGACGAACGAATGCAGGTCCTCCCCGGTGCGGAAGGCTTCGATCAGGCCCTCGTCACCGGACAGGTGCGCCATGATCCGCATCTCGATCTGGCTGTAGTCGGCGGTCATCAACTCGGCGTACCCGTCGCCGACGACGAACGCGTCGCGGATCATGCGGCCCGCCTCGGTGCGGATCGGGATGTTCTGCAGATTCGGCTCGGTCGACGACAGCCGCCCGGTCGCCGCGATGGTCTGGTTGAAGGTGGTGTGGATCCGGCCGTCGGCGGCCACCGAGTTCAGCAGCCCGTCGACGGTGACCTTGAGCCGGGTGGCGTCGCGGTGGGCGAGCAGATGCTGCAGGAACGGATGTCCGGTCTTCTCGAAGAGACTCTGCAGCGCGTCGGCGTCGGTGGTGTAGCCGGTCTTGGTGCGTTTGGTCTTGGGCATGCCGAGCTCGTCGAACAACACCCCCTGCAGCTGTTTGGGCGAGCCCAGGTTGATCTGCTTGCCGATCACCGCGTAGGCGGCCTCGGCGGCGTCGCGGATCTGACCGGCGAACTCGCTCTGCAGCTCGCCGAGCCGGTCGAGGTCGACCGCGATGCCGGCGGTCTCCATCTCGAACAGCACCCGCTGCACCGGCAGCTCCATCCGCTCCAGCAGGGACAGCGAGTCGATGCGGGCCAGCTCCTCGTCGAGCGCGTCGGCCAGATCCATCACCGCGCAGGCCCGCAGCAGCAGGGTCTGCACGGCCTGCTCGTCGACGCCGTCCGACTCGTCGAGCAGCGAGAGTTGTTGCTGCTCAGGCTCTTCGGCACGCAGCTCGCGCCGTAGATAGCGCAGCGTGAGATCGTCGAGGGCGAAGCTGCGCTGCCCGGGCCGCACCAGGTAGGCGGCCAGCGCGGTGTCGGAGGTGACCCCGTTGAGGCGCCAGCCCCGCCCGGCCAGATCGTGCATGGCCTGTTTGGCCTCGTGCAGCGCCTTGGGCGGGCCGGGATCGGCCAGCCAGGACGCCAACGCGGCCTCGTCGTCCGGGTGCAGGGTGGCGGTGTCGATGTAGCGGCCCTCCCCGTCGGCGGCGACGATCGCCAGCGCGGTGGCGTCGGAGTCGAATGTGCGGTGGGTGCCGACCACGGCCAGCCCGAAGCGGTTGCCGAGGCTGTGTTCGGCCAGCCAGGCGGCGAGCTCACCGGGTTCCAGTGCCCGGCCGCGCACGTCGAACCCGTGCTCGACCTCCGGATCGGCCGACGACAGGGTTTCGAACAGCCGGTCCCGCAGCACCCGGAACTCGAGGTCGTCGAACAGCCGGTGGATCTGATCGCGGTCCCACGGCTGCATCCGCAGGGTCTCCGGGGTGTGCGCCAGCGGCACATCCCGGACCAGGTCGGTGAGCTCGCGGTTGAGCACCACGCTGGACAGGTTCGCGCGCAGCGCGTCACCCACCTTGCCGCGCACCGCGTCGACGTTGTCGACGAGCCCCTGCAGCGAACCGTATTCGCGGATCCACTTCGCCGCGGTCTTCTCCCCGACGCCGGGGATGCCCGGCAGGTTGTCGCTCGGGTCGCCGCGCAGCGCGGCGTAGTCGGGGTACTGCTCGGGGGTCAGACCGTACTTCTCGTAGACCGCCTCCGGGGTGAACCGGGTGAGCTCGCTGACGCCCTTGCGCGGGTAGAGCACCGTGACGTTGTCGGTGACCAGTTGCAGGGAGTCGCGGTCGCCGGTGACGATGAGCACCCGGAAGCCCTCCGCTTCGGCCTGGGTGGCCAGGGTGGCGATGATGTCGTCGGCCTCGTAGCCCGGCTCGGCCAGCACCGTGATGCCGAGCGCGGCGAGCACTTCCTTGGTGATCTCGATCTGGCCGCGGAACTCGTCGGGGGTGGCCGCCCGGCCGGCCTTGTACTCCGGGTACTTGTCGAGCCGGAACGTCTGCCGGGACACGTCGAACGCGGCGGCGACATGGGTGGGATTCTCGTCGCGCAGCAGATTGATCAGCATCGCGGTGAACCCGTAGACCGCGTTGGTGGTCAGCCCGCTCTTGGTCTTGAAGTTCTCCGCGGGCAGCGCGTAGAAGGCCCGGAACGCCAGGGAATTGCCGTCCAACAGCAGCAGTGTCGGCTGCTCCGACGTCTGCTCGGCGGGTGCGGGCTGCTCGGTGGTCTTGGCGGGGCTCACGGCCCTACCTTATGCACCCGCGCCGACACCCTGAAGTTCCCTACGGCGTTCGAGAGCCCGACTCCCGGGCGCGCCGAACCAGCACCCGCGCCGGCGGGCTGAGCGTGTCGCCGGCCCGCCAGGCCCACACCAACCGCCCACGCACCTGCGGCCTCAGCCGGACCGCCCGCAGCGTGTCGCGGCCGCGGGCGACCGACCGCGGCACGATCGCCACCCCGAGGCCGTGCTCGGCGAGATCCGCCACCGCCTGCGGGGTGGCCGCCTCGAACGCGATCCGCGGGGTCACCCCGGCCCGCGCACAGGCCCGGTCGAACTGGCGGCGCAAACCCGCACCGGTCGGCAGCGTGATGACGGGCCGGTCGGCGAGTTCCGCCAGTCCGACGTGGGGCCGGCCGGCGAAGGGGTCACCGGGCGCCACCGCGGCGTCGACGGCCTCCTCGGTGATGACGGCGATGTCCAGTCCGTCCGGCCGTTCCCGCGGGCCGATCGAGACGATCGCCACATCGAGCCGGCCGGTCCGCAGCTTGTCGATCAGCGCGTCGGAGCTGTCGGTGCTCAACGTCACCTCCACGTTCGGATGCTCGGCGTGGAAGTCCGCCAGCAGCGCGGGCAGGTCCACGGTGTGCGAGGTGACGGTGCCGATCGACACCGTGCCCCGCAGCAGCCCGGTGAGATCGTCGACGGCGTGACGCGCGGCGGCCGCCGCGGCGAGGGCGGCGCGGGCGTGGGGAAGGACGGCGGCCCCGGCCGCGGTCAGCCGAACGGTCCGCCGCGACCGGTCCAGCAGCGGCTGCCCGAGTTCGGATTCCAGCCGCCGGATCTGCGCGCTGACCGCCGGCTGGGCGATTCTGAGCCGCTGCGCGGCCCGGGTGAAGTTGGCTTCCTCGACGACAGCGACGAAGTAGTGGAGCTGCCGCAGTTCCATAAGCGATCACTATAGTTCTGAGCTCCAATCTGTATTGGACTTATAGTTCAGCTCGGCCGACGCTGGTGTCATGAGCACATTCGTTCTGGTTCCGGGCGCCTGCCACGGTGCCTGGTGGTACGACGATCTGGCCGATCGATTGCGGGCGCACGGGCACTGGGTGCTGGCGATCTGCCCGACCGGTGTGGGCGAACGGGCGCATCTGCTGCACGCCGGGGTGAACCTCGACACCCACATCACCGACGTGCTGGCCGCCCTGCACGCCCACCGGGTGCGGGACGCGGTGCTGGTCGGGCACAGCTACGGCGGCATGGTCATCACCGGGGTCGCCGATCGCGCCGGGCCCCGGGTGGATTCGCTGGTCTACCTGGACGCGTTCGTGCCCCGGGACGGGGAGTCCTGCTGGACCCTCACCACCGACGACCAGCGCGCGTGGTACGGCTCCGTCGACGCCACCGGGCTGGCGGTGCCGCCGCTGCCGTTCTTCGACGAGCGGGCCACCGGGCATCCACTCGCCGCGCTGATGCAGCCGATCCGGTTGTCCGGGACCCTCGAGTCGATCCGTCGCCGGGTGTACGTCTACGCCACCGGGTGGGACGGCGAATCTCCGCTGCGGCCCACCTACGAACGACTCCGCCGGGATCCGGCCTGGACGACGCACGCCCTGGACGCACCGCACAATCTGCTCCGCGAGCACACCGATGCGGTGCTGCGGATCCTGCTCGACACCGCCGTCCCGGCGAGCGGAACAAAACTGCAACACGTTTCAGTTTGATTCCCGGATCGCGTACGCTTTGCGCGTGTCAGGTACAACCCAAGCTCCCGCGATCGACGGCTGGTGGGCCACCGACGAATCAGGGTCCCCACACCTCGTCGGCGCCAGATGCCCGCAGTGCGGCACCTACGTCTTCCCGCCGCGCGCCAACAACTGCCCGAATCCGGCCTGCGCCGGTGACGAACTCGAACAGGTCCCGTTGTCGCGGCGCGGCACGCTGTGGAGCTACACCGAGAACCGGTACGCTCCCCCGCCGCCGTATCCGGCGCCGGATCCGTTCGAACCGTTCGCGGTCGCCGCGGTGGCTCTCGCCGACGAAGGGCTGATCGTGCTCGGCAAGGTCGTCGAGGGCACCCTGGCCGCCGACCTGAAGGTCGGCATGGAGATGGAGCTGACCACCATGACCCTGTTCGTCGACGACGAGGGTGTCGAACGCACCGTCTACGCCTGGAGGATCGCCGAATGAGCCCGGAACCGGTCTACATCCTCGGCGCGGGCATGCACCCGTGGGGGAAGTGGGGACGCGACTTCACCGAGTACGGCGTGGCCGCCGCCCGGGCGGCGCTGGCCGAGGCCGGCCTGGACTGGCGGCAGATCCAGTTCGTCGCCGGCGCCGACACCATCCGCAACGGTTACCCGGGTTTCGTCGCCGGGTCGACGTTCGCCCAGAAGCTGGGCTGGAACGGGGTTCCGGTGTCGTCGTCGTACGCGGCGTGTGCCAGCGGATCTCAGGCGTTGCAGAGCGCGCGGGCCCAGATCCTGGCCGGGTTCTGCGATGTGGCGCTGGTGATCGGCGCCGACACCACCCCGAAGGGGTTCTTCGCCCCGGTCGGCGGGGAACGCAAGAACGATCCGGACTGGCAGCGGTTCCACCTCATCGGTGCGACCAACACGGTGTACTTCGCGCTGTTGGCGCGGCGGCGGATGGACCTCTACGGCGCCACCGCGGAGGACTTCGCGGCGGTCAAGGTCAAGAACGCCCGGCACGGTCTGCACAACCCGTACGCCCGGTACCGCAAGGAGACCTCCATCGAGGACGTGCTGGCCAGCCCGGTGGTCTCCGATCCGCTGCGGCTGCTCGACATCTGCGCCACCTCCGACGGCGCCGCGGCGTTGATCGTGGCCAGCAGGAGCTTCGCCGAGAAACACCTCGGCTCGGTGCAGGGGGTGCCGTCGGTGCGGGCGGTCTCCACCGTCACCCCGCGCTACCCGCAGCATCTGCCCGAACTGCCGGACATCGCCACGGATTCCACCGCGGTGGTGGACGCGCCGGAGCGGGTGTTCAAGGATCAGATCCTCGACGCCGCCTACGCCGAGGCCGGCATCGGGCCGGAGGACCTCTCACTGGCGGAGGTCTACGACCTGTCCACGGCGCTGGAGCTGGACTGGTACGAGCATCTCGGACTGTGCGCCAAGGGTGAGGCCGAGCAGCTGTTGCGCAGCGGCGCCACCGCGCTCGGCGGCCGGATCCCGGTCAACCCGTCCGGCGGGCTGGCCTGTTTCGGGGAGGCCATCCCGGCCCAGGCGATCGCGCAGGTGTGTGAACTGACCTGGCAGCTGCGGGGTCAGGCCACCGGCCGCCAGGTGGAGAACGCGAAAGTCGGGATCACCGCCAACCAGGGTCTGTTCGGGCACGGTTCGTCGGTCATCGTTGCCCGCTGACCAGTTCGCCGTCTACGGGCCCTCGCACTGGGGCGCCCTGGCGGTGTTCGTGGTCGGCGCGGTGACGTTGGTCCGGGTCGGCCGGCGGCAGACCGCCGAGCACGCCCGGTGGTTGGGCCGGATCCTCGGCGGCGTCACCGCGCTGATCTACGCGGCGATGCTCGTTCATGCGCTCGTTCCGCCGACGGTGGAGCGTTCGGTGCCACTGCGGCTCACCGACCTGGCGACCGTCGCCGCCGCGTACGCGTTGTGGTCACAACGACACTGGGCGTACGCGCTGACCTACTACTGGGGGCTGGTGCTCAGCGCGCAGGCGCTGATCACACCGGTGCTGCGCAGCCCCGACTTCCCGCACTACGAGTATCTGGCGTTCTGGGCCATCCACCTGCTGGTGGTCTGGGCGGCCATCTATCTCACCTGGGGGCGCGGGCTGCGGCCCAGCTGGCGCAGCTACCGCATCACCGTGCTGATCACCCTGGTGTGGGCGGCGGTGACGTTCACGTTCAACCGGATCGCCGGCACCAACTACGGGTTCCTCAACGGCAAACCGGGCACACCGTCACTGCTGGATCTGATGGGTCCGTGGCCGGTGTACATCCTCGTCGCGTCCGTGCTGATCCTGGCCGTGTGGGCGTTGATGACCTGGCCGTGGCAACGTAGACGGGATGACTGAGCAGTCCAAGACCGTCGCGGTGCGGGTCAAACCCAACAGCCGCAAGGGCCCGCTGGTCCAGACCGCCGACGACGGCACGCTGACCGTGTATGTGCGCGAGCCGGCCGTCGAGGGCAAGGCCAACGCCGCGGTGATCAAGGTGCTGGCCGACCATTTCGACGTGCCGCGGAGCCGGGTGGAACTGGTGGCGGGAGCGAGTGCCCGCATCAAGCGGTTCCGCATCGGTTGACGCCTTTTTCTCCCCGCGAGTGACCCTATCTGTACGGCGTTCACGGCGTGTCGGCGTGCAGACACGGACCGTCGCGGGAGGAGAGGTCGGGGTCAGGCGACGCCGAGGTAGGCGGCGCGGATGCTGTCGTCGGCCAACAGCTCCCGGGCCGGACCGGAGCGGGTGATCTCGCCGGTCTCCAGGATGTAGGCGCGGTCGGAGCGGCTCAGCGCCTGCTGGGCGTTCTGCTCCACCAGCAGGACCGTGGTGCCCTGGGCGTTGATGTCGGCGATGATGCCGAAGATCTGCGAGATCACCATCGGCGCCAACCCCATCGACGGCTCGTCGAGCAGCAGCACCTTCGGCCGCGCCATCAGCGCCCGCCCGATGGCCAGCATCTGCTGTTCCCCACCGGACAGCGTTCCGCCCACCTGATCCCGCCGTTCGGCCAGCCGCGGAAACGTCTGCAGCACCCAGTCCAGCCGCTCCCGGTGTTCGGCACGGGAAGCGAATCGCCTCCCGTAGCAACCCATGTCGAGGTTCTCCAGGACGGTCATACCGGGGAAGACGCCACGGCCCTCCGGAACCTGGATCAACCCGTCGGCGACCCTGCGGTGGGCGCTGACCCGGGTGATATCGCGGCCGTCGAACCAGACCGAACCGCGGGTCAGCGGACGCAACCCGGAGATGGCGCGCATCATCGTGGTCTTACCGGCGCCGTTGGAGCCCAGCAGGGTCACCAGTTCGCCCTCGTGCACCCGCAACGAGACCCCGTGCAGGGCCCGGATCCGGCCGTAGTGCACCTCGACGTCGCGGACCTCCAACATCACCCGGGGCGACTCCCGGTCAGCCGCTTCAGCCGATCTCGTCATCGGGCACCCCCAGATACGCGGCGATCACCGCGGGATCCTCGCGGATCGCCGCCGGCGGGCCGTCGGCGATCTTGCGGCCGAACTCCAGCACCACGATGCGATCGGTGACCCCCATGACCAGCTTCATGTCGTGTTCGATGAGCAGCACGGTGTACCCGTCGTCGCGGATCTTGCGGATCAGGTCGATCAGCGCGGCCTTCTCGCTGGGGTTGAAACCGGCCGCCGGCTCGTCCAGGCACAACAGTTTCGGTTCGGTGGCCAGCGCCCGGGCGATCTCCAGACGGCGCTGATCACCGTAGGGCAGGTTCTTGGCCTTCTCCTCTGCCCGGTGTGCGATCCCGACGAAATGCAAGAGCGCGGTGGCGCGTTCGATCGCCGACCGCTCCTCCCGGCGGTGCCGCGGGCTGCGGAACAGCGCGCCGGGCACCGAGGTCTTGTGCCGGGCGTCGGTGCCGACGACGACGTTCTCCAGCGCCGTCATCTCACCCCACAACCGGATGTTCTGAAAGGTGCGGGCGATCCCGAGCCGGGTGATCTGATGCCGCTTGATCCGGCCCAACTTCTGCCCGTCGAAGATCACCGCACCCGACGCCGGCCGGTAGACACCGGTGATCGCGTTGAAACAGGTGGTCTTCCCGGCGCCGTTGGGTCCGATCAGACCGAGGATCTCACCGCGCCGGATGTTGAAGCTGACCGAGTCCAGAGCCACCAGCCCGCCGAACTTGACCGTGAGATCGACCGTCTCCAACAGGATCTCACCCTCGGCGGCGCGGATATCGCGGTGCACCCCGGCCAGTTCCTCGATGCTCATGACGACACCGGCTCCCGATCGTCGGGCCGGGCGCGCAGCATCTCGCGGGCGGATCTGCCGTAGGCCAGCAGCTGCTGGCGCGCCGGGAACAGCCCCGCGGGACGGAAGATCATCATCACCACCAGCGCCAGACCGAAGAACAGATACTTCAGATCGCCGAGGTTCACACCGAGGAGCTCCACGCCGAGCAGCCGGTTGGGCAGATACACGATGACGAAGGCGCCCAGCACCACCCCGAGTTTGTTGCCCTGCCCGCCGAGCACCACCGCGCACAGGAACAGCATTGAGTTGATGATGTTGAACGTCGGCGGCGCGACGTACTGGACCTGCCCGGCGTACAACGCGCCGGACAGCCCGCCGATCGCGGCGCCGATCACGAACGCCCAGACCTTGAACTTGAAGGTGTTGACGCCCATCACCTCTGCGGCGTCCTCGTCCTCGCGGATGGCGATCCAGGCCCGTCCGACCCGGCTGCGTTCGAGGTTGCCGACCAGTACCAGGATCACCGCGATCAGCACCAGGCCCAACCAGAACCACCAGGTGCCGTAGTTGGCCGCGCCGGCCGAGTTGCCGCTGGAGAACACCCCGTCGGGCAGCCGCTCGCTCTCCCCCACCCGCGGGTAGGCCACCTGGTGCAGGCCGCGGGCGCCGTTGGTGACGCCGGACAGGTTGTCGGCGACCAGGCGGATGATCTCGCCGAATCCCAGCGTCACGATGGCCAGATAGTCGCCGCGCAGCCGCAGCGTCGGGGTTCCGATGATCAGCCCGGAGAACGCGGTGACCGCCATGGCCAGCGGCACACACGACAGCCAGGCCCAGTCGCTGGAGAAGAACACCGTCCAGCCCATCCGGTTCCACGGACTCTCCGGGCTGGTGAGCAGCGCCACCGTGTAGGCGCCGACGGCGTAGAACCCGACATAGCCGAGGTCCAGCAGCCCGGCCTGGCCGACCACCACGTTGAGGCCGATCGCGATCAGCGCGAACATCGCGAACTGGGCCATGGTGCCGCCGAAGCTGATCCCGGGGGTGTCCAGAAACGGCGGGGTGTACAGCGGCAGCAGCGCCAGCACGCCGAACCCGAGCAGTCCGACCGCCCACTTATGCCCCCGGGTGCGCGAATCCCACCACCGCCGCACCACATCACCCGGAGCCAACAGCCGATTCACACTCGCGCCTTTCCGAGGCTTTCACCGAGTATCCCGGTCGGCCGGAAGAACAGCACCAGCACCAGCAGGACGAAGGCGACCACGTCACGCCATTGGGTGCCGAACACCGCCTGACCGTAGTTCTCCATCACCCCGAGCAGCAGGCCGCCCAGCAGCGCGCCGCGCAGGTTGCCGATACCGCCGAGCACCGCGGCGGTGAAGGCCTTGATGCCCAACAGGAATCCGCCGGAGTAGATGATGGCCTGCGGCATCTTCAGCGTGTACAGCAGCGCCGCGGCGCCGGCCAGCAGACCGCCGATCACGAAGGTGGTGAGGATGACCCGCTCCCGTGACACCCCCATCAGGGTGGCGGTGTCGGGATCCTGGGCCACCGCACGGATGCCGCGTCCGAGCCGGGTCCGGTTGATCACCACATCGGTGATCAGCGCGAGCACCAACGCCGCGAACACGATGATCAGTGTCACGTTGCTGACCCGGACGTCGCCGAGCGTGAACTGGGTTTCCGGTGTCACCAGGCGGATCGGCTGCTGGGCGTTCGAACCGCCGTAGCCGTCGAGGATCTTGGGCAGGATGAAGTGCACGAACTCCTGCAGCACGAACGACATGCCGATCGCGGTGATGAGGAACGACAACCGCGCCGCGTTGCGCCGCCGGAGCGGCCGGTAGGCGATGAACTCCAGGCCCGCTGCGGCGGTGCCGGACACCGCGATGGCGAACAGCATCGCGATGCCCAGATACAGCACCGTCAGCCCGATCCCGAGGTCGTAGGCGTTGCCCCGGGGCGTGAACCCGAGGATGACGTCGAGGCAGAAGTACGAGCCGAACATGCCCAGCATGAACACCTCGGCGTGGGCGAAGTTGATCAGCTTCAGCACGCCGTAGACCAGCGTGTAGCCGACCGCCACCAATGCGTAGATGGCGCCCCAGGACAGCCCGTCGATGGTCAACTGCAGCAGGCCCTCCCGCAGGCCCTGCAGGTTGAAGGTGATGTCGGCGGCGTGACAGGTGTAAAGGGCCACGCACTGGTGGGTCATCCGGCGGCTACTCCTCGAGCGGGATCTGGGCGAACCGGAGCGCGTCCGAGGTGCGCGGCCCTGGACGCGCTGCGGGTCGACGAGTTACTGGACCTCGTAGATCCAGATCAACGTGTCGGTGAGTTCACCGGTCGGCGACCACTGGTAGGTGCGCGCCACCCCGGTGCCGCTGTAGCCGCGGACGTATTCCAGCAGTGCGGGCCGGGTCACGGCGCCGGAGTCGATGCCCGTGAGCAGGATGGTGCCCAGGTCGTAGCCCTCGGTGCTGTAGGTGCCCGGATCCCGGTTGAACTTCTGGCGGTACTCCTCGGCGAACTCCGCCGGCGCCGGGCTGCACGGGCAGGACAGCAGGGTGCCGGCGGCGGCGTCGCCGGCCTGTTTGATGAACTCGGGGTCCTTGCTGCCGTCGGCGCTGACGAACGTCGCCTCCACGCCGCCGTCGCGGAGTTGCTGGACGAACGGCGCGGCCTCGGGATAGTAGCCGCTGAAGAACACCGAATCGGGTGCGGCGGTGCGGATCTGGTTGATCGCCGCGGCGAAGTCCTTGTCGCCCTTCTTGATCGAGATGTTGCACGCCCCGTCGGCGACCGGGCCGAGCGTCTCCCGCACCACCTGGGCCAGGCCGACGCCGTAGTCGGTGCTGTCGTCGACCACACACACCTTCCGGTCACCCGACGTGTTGCGCAGGTAGTTGGCCACCGCCTGCCCCTGGGATCCGTCGTTGCCCAGTCCGCGGAAGAAGGTACGCCACCCGTTCTCGCTGAGGGTGACGTTGGTCGCCGACGCGGTGGTGGCCACCAGCCCGGCCTGACTGAACACCCCGCCGGTGGACTTGGTCTCCCCGGAGAAGGCGGGACCCACCAGGCCGACGATGCTCTGGTCGTCGACGATCTGCGGGGCGATCGCGGACGCCTTCTGCGGATCGCCCTCGGTGTCGAACGTCTTCAACTCGACCTGACAGCCCGGATTGGCCTCATTGTGTTTGTCGACGGCGAGTTGCACGCCGTTGCGGATGTTGATGCCGAGCGCCGAATCCGGGCCGGTGAGCGCACCCGCCATGGCGATCGACACCGGCGGGCAGGTGGCCGAGCCGTCGCCGGCCGGATCCGCGGCGGCGGTGACGTCAGGGGGTTGGACCTCCGCCCCGTTCTCGTCGATCGCCACGCGTTCGACGATCTTCAGGTCGCCCTGCGCCCCGTCGTCCTCGGCCGCGGGCTGAGTGCAGCCGGCAAGGGCCAGCGCGATCACACCCGCACCACCGAGCGCCACCACATTCCGTGCCACCCGACCGTGCACGCTTCACCTCCGGTTCGTGTTGTCGTCGCTAGAACATAACCAACGACACACGATGGTGCGCGCGGAAGGCGGGCGGGTCGGGCCAAATCAACGCCGGTCAGTTCGACGGGGTCTGATCCTTCGGCGTGTCGAGGTTTTCCAGCACCACCTCGGCGACCCGTTTCATCGTGGTGCGCCGGTCCATCGCCGCCCGTTGGATCCACTTGAACGCCTCGGGCTCGGTCATGTTGTGCTTGGCCTGCAACAACCCCTTGGCGCGCTCGACGAGCTTGCGGGTCTCCAACCGCTCGGACAGTTCGGCGACCTCGGACTCCAGGGCGGTGATCTCGGCGAACCGGCTCACCGCCACCTCGATCGCCGGGATCAGGTCGGTGATGCTGAACGGTTTCACCAGGTAGGCCATGGCGCCGGCATCGCGGGCCTGTTCCACCAGATCACGTTGGCTGAACGCGGTGAGCACCACGACCGGGGCGATACGCTTGGCGGCGATCTCGCGGGCGGCGTCGATCCCGTCCCGGCGCGGCATCTTGACGTCCATGATCACCAGGTCGGGCCGCAGGCTCTCGGCGAGCTCCACGGCCTCCTGCCCGTCGCCGGCTTCACCGACCACGTCGTAGCCTTCGTCGCGCAGCATCTCCGCCAGATCGAGCCGGATCAGCGCCTCGTCCTCGGCGACGAGCACTCTGCGCGGTGGGGTATCGGTCGTTGCACCGGTCATGACTGACCATTGTGACGGCCGGACACGCGGCCAGTCACGTCGGGACCGGCCATTTTCCTACGCCCCCTGTCAGCCCCCTTGTTGTGCCCGAGGTGGGACTCGAACCCACACGGTGTTGCCACCACCGGATTTTGAGTCCGGCGCGTATGCCAATTTCGCCACTCGGGCCACGCGGTTCGATGCTAGCGCAGCCCGCATCGCGCATCGCACCGGCGCGGGCGTCGTGACCGGCATACCCTGCTGGAGTGGCTGTCAGTGACGCCCGGGGGCCGGCATGTTCGCCGACGGTGGCCCGGCAGGGTGTGCCGGCGCGCACGCAGCGCTATGCCGAGAGCATCCGCAGCCGCTACAGGATGCTGACGATCGCGGCGTGGATCGCGGCCGCGGTGTCGGCGGGTTTCGGGACGTTGCAGCTGGTGTTGGGCGGTCAGACCCGGCTGCTGGGCGTGATCAACCTGGCGGTGGCGGTGGTTTTCACGCTGATCCCGCTGCTGTACCGGTTCGGTGAACTGCTCGCGCCGCTGTCGTTCTTCCTGTTCGCCTATCTGTCGGTGGGGTTCATGTGTTTCTCCATCGGCACCGGATCGGGTCTGCAGCTGTACCTGCTGGTGGCGGCCTCGCTGGTGGTGCTGCTGCTGGGGGTGGACCGCATCGTGCTGGCGGCCGGGATCGTCGCCGTCGGCGTGGTGGGGATCATCGTGCTGGAACTGGTGGTGCCCGAGGACCGCGGGCTGGGACCGGCGTGGATGCTGACGGCCGGTTTCGTGACGTCGGCGGTGTCGTCGGCGCTGATCATCTTCGCCACGTTGTGGTACGCGCTGCGGGAGATCGCACGCACCGAGGCGGCGATGGAAGCCGAGTATCAGCGCTCGGAGTCGCTGTTGCTCAACATCCTGCCGGCCAGTGTGGCCCGCCGGCTCAAGGATCCGGCCCGGACGGTCATCGCCGACAAGTACGACGACGCGTCGGTGCTGTTCGCCGACATCGCCGGCTACACCCGGTGGGCCGGCGCCACCACCCCGTCCGAGTTGGTGCTGTTCCTGGACCGGCTGTACACCGAACTGGACGCGCTGGTCGACCGGCACGGCCTGGAGAAGGTGAAGACCAGCGGTGACTCGTACATGGTGGTCAGCGGGGTGCCGCAGCCCCGGCCGGATCATCTCGAGGCGCTGGCGGACTTCGCACTGGACATGGCGGCCGCGGTCGGGCGGCTGCGGGATCCGCAGGGCCGCACCGTGCCGTTGCGGATCGGACTGGCCGCAGGCCCGGTGGTCGCCGGCGTGGTCGGGGCGCGGAAGTTCTTCTACGACGTCTGGGGGGACGCCGTCAACGTCGGGTCCCGGATGGAGAGCACCGACGTCGTCGGCCGGATTCAGGTCGCACAGGATGTGCGGGACCGGCTGCGGGATTCGTTCGTGTTCGAGGAGCGCGGTGCGATCGAGGTCAAGGGCAAGGGCGTGATGCACACCTGGTATCTGCTCGGGCGCCGCTCGGATCGTCAGGGTTCGGATCGGCAGGGTTCGGGTCGGCAGGGTTCGGGTCGGCAGGGTTCGGGTCGGCAGGGTGGCACGGAGGCCTCGACCGCCGCCCGGACCCACGGCTGACCGGTCAGCGCCGGCTCTGCTCCCGGGTGTCGATCTGGTTCGGCGTCAACCGTTCCGCCAGTGCGGCCAGCCGCCACGTCGTCTCCCGGTTACGCGGCCAGATCGCCAACTGCGCCAACGGATTCGGGATGAACTTGCCCGGCCCGCTGACCGGATACTCGTCCATCTCGAGATGGCAGCCGCCATCCGGGTTGTCCGACAGCCTGAGCTCGATGCGGGCACCGCCCATCGGACCACCCTTGGCGTGCAGCACGATCCGCTCGAGCGGCACGCACTCTTCGACCACCGTCACATCGTTGATCACCAGCGGCCACAACCCGATCGAGTGCCGGATGGTCGAGCCGGGCGCGGGCCAATCCGGGTCGACGGCGCGCATCCGGCTGTTCCCGACCACCCATTGCGAGTAGGTCCAGCCGTCGGCGATCACCTCCCACAGCTGTCGGCGGGAGGCGGGTACATCACGCTTCACGGTCACGGGGCTTCTAGTACCCCGTCACGCGGCATCGAACACCCGCGGGTGGGATTGGATCACCCGCGGGTGCGAACCCGGTCGATGGCGTCACCCACCGTCTAGACCTTGCGGTTCTCCATCTTGATCAGCCAGGCCTGCTTCTCCAGGTTCACGATGATGTCGTGGAGGATGTCGGCGCTGGCGGGGTCCTCCGCCTCGACCTGGTCGCGGACACCGCGCACGGTCTCCACCGCGGCGTGGATGTGCCCGGTGATCAGGTCCACCGCTTCGGCGGTGTTCACCTCATAAGCGGGGAACTTCGGCAACGTGGTGCTGTCGGCGACGGTGTCGGCCCTGCCGTCGGGCACCGCGTCGAGCGCGCGCATCCGTTCGGCGACGACATCGCCGGCCTCGCGGGCGTAGTCGACCAGTTCATCGAGTTGCAGGTGCAGGTCACGGAAGTTGGTGCCCACCACGTTCCAGTGCGCCTGCTTACCCTGCAGCTGCAGTTCGATCAGCTCGACCAGCACCCGCTGGAGGTTCGCCGCCAGTTCGGGCGAGGCGTGGAAAGGACGTACGTCGGTTTCGTTTCGTCGTGCGGTGATCCTCGTGGTACTCATGTCCGTTTCAACGAACGGGGCACCGGCTTTGCTTCCGGGCGGCCGGGTGAAGGCTCTCACACGGGTTCGTTGTCGGCCTGGTGTTTGCCGGTGCCGCGGGATTCGCCGGCCGGGTGGGATTCGCCGGCGGCGTGGGTGAGCCACCGGGCGTAACCGCCGCCCGTGCCCAGCAGCACCAGGCCGACGACGATGAACACCACCACCCGGAAGATCCCGTCGAGGGTGCCGAGATCGAACAGGAACAGTTTCGCCACGGCGGCGGCGACCAGCGCCAGCCCACCGCCGAGCGGCATCGCACGGTCGGCTCGGGGCCGTCGGGCCGCGTACCACAGCAGCGCGGCGGCCAGGCCGATCCAGCAGATCGTGGCCGCCATGTGCCCGGCGAAGAAGCCACCGCCCACGCCGCCGGCCAGCACCCCGGCGGTCACCGTGAACGTGGTCACCGCGTACAGCAGCACCGTGGCGGCGCCCAGCCACGGCAGCGGTCCCGCCGCGGGTACGTGGGCGCGCCAGGTCCAGACGATCGCCACCACGCAGCAGATGAGCAGCACGCTGGCGATCAGCACCGCGACCGCGGTCGGGGCCGCCACCGCGATCGGCCGCAGCACCCGGTAGGGCGGGGCGACGCCGAGGTAGTACAACCCGCCGACGACCGCGAAGCCGAGCGCGATCCAGCGGGCGGTGCGGTCGTGCCGGCCCGCCACCGCCACCACCGTCGCCATCGCCAGCAGCACCGGCGCGGCGACCGGTGCGTCGAAGGCGACCGTGACCGCGATCAGTGCGGCGACGGCCGCCCACACCGACAGGATGCGGCGCAACGGACCGGTCCGGACCAGCTCGACCCGGATCAGCCCGGCGCCGGCCGCCATGGCCAGCAGGGCGGCGCTCAGCGCGGCGGCCATCAGCGCCGACACCGCGGGTCGCTCCGCCCACGACACGCACAGCACCGGCAGCGTGCCGGCCGCGGTGAGCAGGCCCAGCGCGGTGTGGTTGCGTGTGCTGGGCGCCAACAGCAGTGCCGCGGCCAACGCCAGCACCGCGGCGATGCCGCAGGCGGCGGTGAGCGCGGGAACGCGGTCCTGGGCGAATGATGCGCCCAGCAACGCACCCAGGATCGGCAGCGTCACCGACGCGGTGCGGGCGGCGTGCAACCAGATCCAGTCCCGCCCCAGCTGCACGGGCAGCGACGCCGCGCCCAACGCCAGCATGAATCCGATGAGCACCACGGTGATTCCGTCGGTGATGACCGGGGCGAGCAGCACCAGCGGCACCAGCACCAGCAGACCGAGGTGCTCGGAGTCCCAGCGGCGGGCCAGCATCAGTCCGCCGCCGCCGATGACCGCGGCGAGCACCAGCCCGGCCGCGGCCGGCAGCCAGTGGTAGATCGTGCTGACCGCGATGACGTTCATGTACGCGGCGGCGACCCCGGTGGCGGCCAGCGCGACGGCGCCGACCTGGCCGCCGGGCCGGGCGTTCTGCCTGACCGCCGCCCCGACCAGCGCCCCGGCCAGCAGTGCCCCGGCGCCGACCCTGACCTCCGGCCGCAGGATGCCGGCCTGCGCGGCGAGCACCAGCAGCAGCACGACACCGATCAACGTGACCCCCACCCCGGCCACCGCCAGCGCTTTGCCGACCCAGCCCTCGGACCGCGCCGACACGTGGTGCGGCGCCGCCGGATCGGGCGGCGGCGCAGTCGGGGTCGGGGTCAGGGTCGGGGCCGGGGCCGGGCTCGAGGGTGGTGGCGCGGTCGGGGTCGTCTGAGTGACCGGCGCCGAGTACGGGGCCGGATGGTGAGCCGGATAGTGGGCCGGATAGGGCGCGGGATACGCACCGGGATACGGCCGGGGAGCAGCCGGCGGCACAGCCAGGACCCGGTCCAATTCGGCGAGATCGCGCGACACCTTGGCAAATTGGCCGGAGAGGGCTGCGAAGTCGGCGACCAACCGGGTGAGGACGGCATGCGGATCGGTCATGGGGCAATGCTGGCAGCGCCGGCTGCCCGACGGTATGAGTAGGACTACTCGATTCCGCCGCCGGGCCCGGATCGGCGGCTATTCGTCGAGGCCGTGTTCGATGGCGTAGCGGGCCAACTCCACCCGGTTGGCGACCTGCAGCTTACGGAAGGTGGCCTGCACGTGGTTCTCCACGGTGCGGTGGCTCAGCGAGAGCTGCGCGGCGATCTGCTTGGCGGTCAGGCCCTTGGCGACGTACCGCAGGATCTCGGTCTCCCGTTCGGTCAGCCGCGGTGCGTCCGGCCCGGCGCCGGGCTGGCGGGATATCCGCCGGTACTCCCCCAGCACCAGTCCCGCCAGCCCGGGTGTGAACACCGCACGCCCCTGGGCGGTCGCGTGGACCGCGTCGACGAGTTCGGTTTTCGACGCACTCTTGACCAGATAGCCGGTGGCGCCGGCCTTCACGGCCTCCAGGACGTCGTCCCGCTCCTCGGAGGCTGACAGCACCAGCACGCGCGAGTCCGGCGACACGGCGCGCACCTCGGCGGTGGCCCGGGCACCGTCGCCATCGGGCAGGCGCATGTCCATCAGCACCACATCCGGGCGCACCGCGGCCGCCCGCCGCCGCGCCGCCGCGACACCATCGGCGGTGGCCACCACGGACAATCCCGCCTCGGCGAGGTCCCGTGCGACGGCTTCCCGCCAGATCGGGTGGTCGTCGACCACCATCACCGTGGGCTGCTGCGGTTCACCCATGACGACCGTCCTTCCGCGGCACGGTGAGCTCCCATTCCGTGCCCCGTTCCGAGGTGGTGAGGACGGCCTCGCCGCCCAGCGACTCCATCCTGCCGACAATCGATTTCGCGATGCCCATCCGGCCCTCCCGGACCGCCTCGTCGAGCCGGCCGGGTGCGATGCCCGCACCGTCGTCGCGGATGCTCACCGTCACGGTGTCGCCGAGATCCTCCACCAGCACGAACGCGCGGGCGTCCGGGCCGGCGTGCAGCGCGACATTGTCCAGCGCATTACCCACCGCCGCATCGAGTTCCGCGGCGACGTCGGCGTCCATCGGCACCGGTGTGCCGGGCAGGCTCATCGTCACCCGGTCGCAGGCGCGGCGGCGCAACAGGGTCGCCACGTCGACCGTGTGGTCGGCACCGCCCGGTGCGCTCTCGGTGGCGCTGACCAGCCGGCGCAGCGCCCGCTCCTGCTCACCGGCGAGCTCGGCGAGTTCGGTGACCTCTCCCCCGATCTCACGGCCCCGGCGCGCCACCAGCGCCAGCACCTGGATCGCACCGTCGTGGACCTGCCGGGACAGCCGTTCCCGTTCCTCGGTCACCGCGGCCAGCCGGGCCGCCCGTCGCAGTTCGGCGTGGGCACGCCGCGCGGTCTGGGCGGCCATGCCGACGGCCAGGCCCACCGCGAGTTCGATGACGATGGTGGCGTTCCGGCCCAGGTTGATGCTGATGTGCCCCTTCAGCGCGGCGGCGGCCAGCATCACCGCCACCCCGGTCAGCATGCCGCGAACGGGGCCGAACTGGATCGCCGCCGAGATGGTGGCGTTGGTGGCCCACAGGGTGGTGGGCAGCGACTGGTTGTCGGCGACCCAGGCCGCGTCGGCGATCAGGCCGGTGGCCAGCATCAGCGCGATGACGACCACGATCTCCGCGATCACCCAGCCGGGCCGGCGAGCGAATCCGTTGAGATAGCCGACCGCACAGGCTGCGCTCCAGGCGAGCAGCACCGCCAGCATCAGCCAGCCCGCCGCCGGGTGGCGCAGATCGCCGTTGACCGCGATCTGGAATCCCACCGCGTACAGACAGCTGAGCAACCGGAACACCTGCGCCGCCCGCCACAGCGGGGTGGCGGGGTCAACGCGTTCGGCGGCCATATCGGTCAAGGTTAGTCACCGGACGCACCGCACACTCGATGTCCAGAATGCCGTCACGACGCGAGTTGCTGTGCGAAACTTCGGGAATGAACACTGCTGCTTCGCCACGGCTGTTGCCGTACCTGTGGAAGTCCACCCTGGTCTCCGGTGTCCTCGCGGTCATCCTCGGGGTGCTCATCCTGGTGTGGCCCGGTGAGTCGATCGTCGCCGCCGCCATCCTGTTCGGCGCATATCTGTTGGTGGCCGGGATCACCCAGGTGATCGTCGCGTTCACGCTGGACGTCTCGGCCGGCGGTCGGGTGTTGCTGTTCATCGGCGGCGCCGCCGCGCTCATCCTCGCCGTGCTGTCGATCCGGCAGCTGTGGGAGGGCGATGTCGCGCTGGTGGTGCTGCTGCTGGCCATCTGGATCGGCATCGGATTCGTCTTCCGCGGCGTGGCCACCGCGGTGTCGGCGGTGAGCGATCCGGATCTGCCCGGCCGCGGCTGGCACATCTTCTTCGGGATCGTCAGCCTGCTGGCCGGCATCGTGATGCTGGCGTTCCCGTTCTCGTCGCTCACCGTGCTGATGCTGGTCACCGGTGTCTGGCTGATCGTGCTCGGTGTGTTCGAGATCGTCGCCGCGTTCAGCGTGCGGAAGGCGACCCGCAGGCTCGAGGAACTCACCACCGGCGGCTAGGGGATCGGACGGCTCACCGGCGGCGCCCGGCCGCCGGTGAGCAACATTACAACCATCTCTACTACATCCAGTAGTAGTCTCAGGAGGGTACGGGAGGGGCCGATGGACGCGCTGGATCTGTCACGGTGGCAATTCGGGATCACCACCGTCTACCACTTCATCTTCGTACCGCTCACGATCGGGTTGGCGCCGATCCTGGCGGCCATGCAGACCGCCTGGATGGTCACCGGCAACACCGCCTGGTACCGGCTGACCAGGTTTTTCGGCAAACTCTTCTTGATCAACTTCGCACTCGGGGTGGCCACCGGGGTGGTTCAGGAGTTCCAGTTCGGCATGAACTGGAGCGAGTACTCCCGGTTCGTCGGCGACATCTTCGGCGCCCCACTGGCGTTCGAGGGCCTGGTCGCCTTCTTCTTCGAGTCGACCTTCATCGGGCTGTGGGTCTTCGGCTGGGGCCGGCTCAACCGGTGGGTGCACCTGGCGTGCATCTGGATCGTCGCGTTCGCGGTGAACGCCTCGGCGTACTTCATCATCGCCGCGAACTCGTTCATGCAGCACCCGGTGGGAGCCCGATTCAACCCCGAGACGGGCCGGGCCGAGTTGGAGAACTTCGTCGCGCTGCTCACCAACAACACCGCGATCTGGGCCTTCCTGCATGCGGTGGCGGCATCGTTCCTCACCGCCGGCGCCTTCGTCGCCGGGGTGTGCGCCTGGCTGATGGTCCGTTCGCACCGCAACCCCGATGAGTCGGCGCCGGCGCCGACGCTGTACCGGCCCGCCACCATCGCGTCCTGCGTGGTGGTGCTGGTCTCCTCGGTCGCGCTGTTCTTCACCGGCGACATCCAGGGCAAACTGATGTTCGTCCAGCAGCCGATGAAGATGGCCTCGGCGGAATCGCTGTGCTACACCGCGACCGATCCGGGCTTCTCGGTGCTCACCGTCGGCCGGCACAACAACTGCGACAGCGTGGTCCACCTCATCGAGGTACCGTATGTGCTGCCGTTCCTGGCCGAGGGCACGTTCAGCGGCGTCACCCTGGAAGGGGTGGAGGACCTCCAACAGCAGTACGAACAGCGGTTCGGGCCGGGCAATTACCGGCCGAACCTGTTCGTCACGTACTGGTCGTTCCGCGCCATGATCGGCCTGATGCTGGTCCCGGTCGCGTTCGCGCTGGTGGCGCTGTGGCTGACCCGGCGCGGCCGCATCCCGCACCAACTCTGGTTCGGCCGGTTCGGCATCGCCACCATCCCGACCCCGTTCCTGGCCAGTTCGGCCGGTTGGATCTTCACCGAGATGGGCCGCCAACCGTGGGTGGTGGTGCCCGCCCCCGACGGTGACGAGCTGGTGCGGCTGACCGTCCAGGAGGGCGTCTCCGGTCACGCGCCGGGCACGGTGCTGTTCTCGCTGACCGTGTTCACCCTGATCTACGGGGTGCTCGCGGTGATCTGGTTCTGGTTGATGCGCCGCTACGTGGTGGAAGGGCCCCAGGAGCACGACTCCGAACCGGTCCCGCCGTCGCCGCCCGGTGACGACGAGATGGCCCAACTGTCGTTCGCCTACTGAGAGGGCGTGATTTCGGTGGGATTGCAAGAACTGTGGTTCATCCTCATCGCCGCACTGTTCCTCGGCTTTCTGGTGCTGGAGGGTTTCGACTTCGGCGTCGGCATGCTGATGGGCCCGCTCGGCGCGGCCGGCGAGGGCGATCCGGAGCCCCGGCGCCGGGCCGTGCTCAACACGATCGGCCCGGTCTGGGACGCCAACGAGGTGTGGCTGATCACCGCGGGCGCATCCATGTTCGCGGCATTCCCCAACTGGTACGCCACCCTGTTCTCGGCGCTGTACCTGCCGTTGCTGGCGATCCTGTTCGGGATGATCGTGCGCATCGTCGGCATCGAGTGGCGGGGCAAGATCGACGACGAGCGCTGGCGCAAGTGGGCCGACGCCGGGATCGCGGTCGGCTCCTGGCTGCCGGCCGTGCTGTGGGGTGTGGCGTTCGCGATCCTGTTGCGTGGTCTGCCGATCGACGCGGACGGGCGGGCGCACCCGGGGCTCACCGACGTGCTGAACGGTTACACCCTGCTCGGCGGGCTGGCGACGGCGTCGCTGTTCGCGTTCTACGGGGCGGTGTTCGTGGCGCTCAAGACCGCCGGATCGGTGCGCGCCGACGCGTTCCGGTTCGCCAAATGGCTGTCCGCGCCGGTGATCGTGCTCGCCGGAGGTTTCGGGCTGTGGACCCAGCTCGCCCACGGCACCGACTGGACCTGGGTGGCGCTGGGCGTCGCGGTGGTGGCCCTGCTGGTCGCCGTGGGGCTGATGTGGGCCGGCCGGCGCGAGGGCTGGGCGTTCTTCAACACCGTGGTCGTCATCACCGCCGTCACCGTGCTGATCTTCGGTGCGATGTATCCGAACCTGTTGCCCTCCACCCTGAACCCGGAATGGAGCGTGACGATCTACAACGGGTCGTCGACGCCGTACACGCTGCAGATCATGTCGTGGGCGGCGCTCACGCTGCTGCCGCTGGTGCTGGGTTACCAGGCCTGGACATACTGGGTGTTCCGCAAGCGGATCAGCACCGATGCGATACCTCCCCCGATCGGATTGCCGAGGTAGTCTCCTGAACGCGTGGCGTGAGTCAGCGGCGATGCGGCGTTATCTCGCCGCATCGGTGGCCGCGAGCACGGTGATCGCCGCCGCCACCATCGGTTCGGCCGTCGTGCTGGCCGGGATCGTGGCGGGCGTCATCACCGATCCGGCCACCCGCACGGTGGCGTACTGGTCGGATCAACTGGCGCTGCTGACCGGGTTGTGGTTGATCCGCACCGGCGCGCACTGGCAGCAGGGCCGGCTGTCCCAACGCGGCGCCACCGCGGTGATCGCCGAACTGAGCAGCAAGGTGCTGCGCACCGTCACCGCGGCGGCACCGCGTGACCTCGCCGCGGCCCGCGACCGCGCCGCGGCGGTGGTGACCCGCGGACTGGACGGGTTGCGTCCGTACTTCACCGGCTATCTGCCGACCCTGTTCTCGGCCGGGATCCTCACCCCGGCAGCGGTGTTCGCCATCGCCTGGCATGATCTGCAGTCCGCGGTCACGGTGCTGATCGTGCTGCCGTTGATCCCGTTGTTCATGGTGCTGATCGGCCTCACCACCCGCGACCACTCCGCGGCGGCGCTGGCGGCGATGACGAATCTACAGAACCGGACCCTCGACCTGATCGCCGGAATCCCCACCCTGCGCGCCCTGAACCGGATCGACGGATCAGCCCGGCGGATCGCCGAACTGGTTGCGGCGCACCGCCGCTCGACGATGGCCACGTTGCGGATCGCCTTCCTGTCGGCGTTCGTCCTGGAACTGCTCGCGACCCTGAGCGTGGCGCTGGTGGCGGTCGGCATCGGGTTGCGCCTGGTGTACGGGGAGATGACGCTGACGGCGGGGCTCACCGCGCTGCTGCTGGCGCCGGAGGTGTTCTGGCCGCTCCGTCGCATCGGCGTCGAATTCCACGCGGCACAGGACGGAAAAGCAGCTGCGGACAAGGCATTCGAACTTCTCGACGCCGCACCGCGGCCGGCCGGTGGCACCCGGGTGGTGGAGGCCGCCGGCGCCACCATCGAAGTCGACGCCCTCACCGCGGACCTCGGACCCGGTTGTGTCACCGTGCTGACCGGCCCGAACGGGGTGGGCAAGAGCTCTGTCCTGCACACCGTGCTGGGACTGGCCCCGCCGCTGTCCGGTTCGGTCCGGGTCGGCGGCGTGGACATCGGCGAACTCGATCTGCCGGCGTGGTGGCGTCAGATCGCCTGGCTACCGCACCGCCCGGTGCTCATACCCGGCACAGTCCGGGACAACCTGTCCCTGTTCGGGCCGCTCGAGGATCCTGAGAACGCGTTCCGCAGATCGGGTTTCGATGAGGTACTGGCGGCACTTCCGGACGGCATGGACACCCCGCTGGGCCGCGACGGCGTGGGCCTGTCACTCGGTCAGCGCCAGCGGCTCGGCCTGGCCCGCGCGCTCGGCTCGCCCGCGCCGGTGCTGCTGCTCGACGAACCGACCGCCCACCTCGACGCCGCCATGGAGGCCCGGGTGCTGGCCGCGATCACCGACCGGGCCCGTGCGGGCGCCACGGTGGTCGTGGTCGGTCACCGCGAACCGGTGCTGTCCATCGCCGACCGGGTGGTGTACCTGAAGGAGGCGGCCGCCGATGCGGCACTCGCCCACCGCTGACCCGCTGTGGTCGATGATTCCGCTGCTGCGGCCGCGGTTGCCGCGGCTGGCCCTGGCCGTGACCTTCGGGGTGCTGTCGTTGGGCAGTGCGCTGGCGCTGGCCGGGGTGTCGGCCTGGCTGATCACCCGCGCCTGGCAGATGCCGCCGGTCCTGCATCTCACCGTGGCGGTGACGACCGTTCGCGCACTGGGCATCTCCCGCGGCGTGTTCCACTACTGCGAACGGCTGGCGTCGCATGACACCGCGCTGCGCGCCGCCGAGCACGCCCGTACCACGCTGTACACCCGGCTGGCCGAGGCGCCCGAACACGTCGTCAGCCGGTTCTCCAGCGGCGAACTGGTCGCCCGGGTGGGCGACTCGGTCGACGAGGTCGCCGATGTCCTGGTCCGCGCGGTGCTGCCGATCGCGGTCGCGGTGGTGCTGGCGGTGGCGGCGGTCTCGGTCATCGCGGTGATCTCGCCCGCGGCGGCGGTCGTGCTGGCCGTCTGCCTGCTGATCGCCGGGGTGCTGGCGCCCCGGATGGCGGCACGTGCCGTCACCTCGACCGAAGCCGTTGCCGCACAATACCAATCCGATCGCAACACGGCGGCGATGCTGGCCCTGCAGCATGCGCCGGAACTGCGGGTCAGCGGTCGGCTCGAGGCGGTGATCACCGAGGCGGAGCGCCGGCACCACGCATGGGGGGATGCCGCCGACCGGGCCGCGGCACCGGCCGCCCTCGCCAACGCGGCCACCACCCTCGCCATCGGCGCGGCGGTGCTCGGCGCCGTCGTCGCCGCGATTCCGCTGGCCGGCGCCGTCGCACCGACGACCGTCGCGATCCTGATGCTGTTACCGCTGTCGGCTTTCGAGGCGACCACGGCGCTTCCGGGCGCCGCCGTGCAGTTGACCCGGTCCCGGATCGCCGCGCGCCGGCTGGCCGAGCTGATCGATCCGGCCGAGCACGGCCGGCCCCGACTCACGGTCCCGACACCGGACATCACGCACGGGAGCCGGCTGGCGGTCCTCGGGCCCAGCGGCTCCGGCAAGACCACCCTGCTGATGAACCTGGCGGACCGCTACGACGGCGGCCGGTTCCCCCGCGCAACCTTCTTCGCCGAGGACGGGCATCTGTTCGACACCACGGTGCGCGACAACCTGCTGGTCGCCCGCGGTGACGCCACCGATGACGAACTGCGCGCGGCCCTGCGCCGGGTCGGGCTGGGCCGATGGTTGGACAGCCTGCCCCGGGGACTCGACACGGTGCTGTCCGGCGGCGCGGCAGCGGTGTCGGCAGGACAACGCCGCCGGTTGCTGTTGGCCCGGGCGCTGGTGTCGACGTCGCCGATCGTGCTTCTCGACGAACCCACCGAACATCTCGACGCCGGCGACGCCGAGCAGATGCTGGTCGATCTGCTCACCCCGGGCGCGATGTTCCCCGCCGACCGCGCCGTCGTCGTCGCCACCCACCACCTTCCGGTGGGGCTGGAATGTCAGACCCTCGAGCTCGCACATTGCGGGTAATCTCGGCAATCATGACCGAGCCGGACAAACCATCGGTGCCCGAGCAGCCGCAGCCGAATCCGTACGGGCAGCCGCCCGGCGGATACCCGGTGCCTCCGCCGCCACCGCCGTACGGCGGTTACCCCGGCCACCCCGCCGCCCCGACGGCGCCGCAGAACGGCCTCGGGATCGCCGCCCTGGTGGTCGCGATCGTGGCGCTGCTGTTCTTCTGGTCGGTGCTCGGTGGGATCGTCGGCGGGATCGTCGCCGTCATCCTGGGCGTCCTGGCCCGGGGCCGGGTGAAACGCGGCGAGGCCACCAACGGCGGTGTGGCGACCGCCGGCATCGTGCTCGGCGTGCTGGCCGTGCTGGCCGGTGTGGCGTCGATCGCGATCTACGTCGCCCTGTTCAACGAGGTCGGCGGCGCCGACTACGTCTCCTGTGTCCGCGACGCCGGCAACGACGACGCCGCACTGCAGGAGTGCGAACAACGGTTCCGGGACCGGCTCGAGGACCGGCTCGGCGTCACGCTCGAGCCGAACCCCTGAACGGCTGACCGATCCTGGTCACCGGGCCGGGAAGTACTTGACGATCCCCTCCTGGATCACCGTGGCCAGCAGTTGGCCCGACCGGTCGAAGAAATGCCCGCTGCCCAGCCCGCGGGACTCGGCGGCCACCGGTGACGTCGTGGAGTACAGCACCCATTCGTCGAAACGCACCGGCCGGTGGAACCACACCGAATGGTTCGTGGTCACCGCGAAGATGCGGTCGAATCCCCAGGACAGCCCGTGGGTGGTGATGATGGAGTCCAGCACGGTGGTGTCCGACGAGTACAGCATGGCCGCCGCGTGCAACACCGGATCGTCGGGCAGCGCCCCCTCGGTCTTCAACCAGACCCGGTTGTACTCCAGCCGGCCGCCCTTGTCGCGCATCACCCAGGCCGGGTCATTGGCGTAACGCCACTCGATCGGGCGCAGCGCCTCGACGAAATGCGGGACGGTCTCCTCGTAGCCGCGCAACAGCTCGTCGATCTTGGGGAGTTCCTCCGGGCCGGGCACGTCGGGTGGGGCGACACTGTGTTCCAGGCCGCGGCCGCCGGACAGATACGACACCATCGCGGTGGCCAGCAGGTCATCGCCCTGGCACACGTCGACCCGGCGGTTGGCGAAACGCCGCTCGTCGCGCAGCCGCACCACCCGGAACTCCAGATCGCGCGCCGGGTCGCCGCCGGCGATGAAGTGCACCGAGATCGCGCTGGGCGGAAGTTGGGCCGGCACCGTACGGCCGGCGGCGACGAACGCCTGCGCCATCATCTGGCCGCCGAAGGTGCGGACCGGATTCTTGCTCGGATGGGAGCCCAGGAAGGTGCTGTCGTCGGTTCTCCTGAGGTCGAGAATCGCCAGCAGTTCCTCGAAGTCTGAAGCTGCTGCCAAGCCTGTCTCCTCCTCAGAAGTGGTCGTCCTCCCCGATCCGGTGCACGTGGATCATGTTCGTCGAGCCTACTGTGCCCGGTGGAGCGCCTGCGACGATGACCACCAGATCGCCCCGCTTATAGCGGCCGAGCTGCAGTAACGACTGGTCCACCTGGCGGATCATGCCGTCGGTGGTCTGGATGTGCGGCACGATGAACGTCTCGGTGCCCCAGGTCAACGCCAACTGGCTGCGGATCTCGGGCAGCGAGGTGAACGCCAGCAGCGGCAGCGGGGTGTGCAGCCGCGCCAGCCGGCGCACCGTGTCGCCGGACTGGGTGAACGCCACCAGCGCCTTGGCGTCGAGGCGTTCCCCGATGTCGCGGGCGGCGTAGGAGATCACGCCCCGTTTGGTGCGCGGCAGATGGGTCAACGGCGGGGCCGCGGTGGAATTCTCCTCGACCGCGGCGACGATCGAGGCCATCGTGCGCACCGCCTCCAACGGGTACTTGCCGACGGAGGTCTCCCCGGACAGCATCACCGCGTCGGTGCCGTCGAGCACCGCGTTGGCGACGTCGGAGGCCTCGGCGCGGGTGGGCCGGGAGTTCTCGATCATCGACTCCAGCATCTGGGTGGCGACGATGACGGGTTTCGCGTTCTCCCTTGCGGTTTGAATCGCACGTTTCTGGACCAGCGGAACCTCTTCCAGAGGCAGTTCCACACCCAGGTCGCCGCGGGCGACCATCACCCCGTCGAATGCCAGCACAATGGCCTCGAGGTTGTCGATCGCCTCCGGCTTCTCCAGTTTGGCGATGACCGGAACCCGGCGGCCGACGCGGTCCATCACCTCGTGGACCAGCTCCACATCGGCCGGTGAGCGCACGAAGGACAGCGCCACCATGTCGACCCCGAGCCGGATCGCGAATTCCAGGTCTTCGACGTCCTTCTCGGTCAGCGCGGGCACCGACACGTTCATACCGGGCAGGGACAGCCCCTTGTTGTTGCTGACCGGACCGCCCTCGACGACCTCGCAGACGACGTCGTCGCCCTCCACCGCGGTGACCACCAGCGCGACCTTGCCGTCGTCGACCAGCAGTCGGTCCCCGCGGGCGGCGTCGGCGGCGAGGTTCTTGTAGGTCGTCGACACCCGGTCATGGGTGCCCTGGATGTCGTCGACGGTGATCCGGACGGTCTCACCGGTGGCCCAGTAGGTGCTGCCGTCGGCGAACCGGCCCAGCCGGATTTTGGGTCCTTGCAGGTCAGCAAGGATTCCGACGGCGCGTCCGGTCAGATCTGACGCGGCTCGGACCAGCTTGTAGTAGCGCTCGTGGTCGGCGTGGGTTCCGTGGCTGAAGTTGAGCCGGGCAACATCCATGCCCGCCTCAACCAGGCCTCTGACCGCCTCCTCGGTCGACGTGGCCGGCCCAAGGGTACAGACGATTTTTCCGCGCCTAGTCACGACATCCGAGCATAGTCGTGTCCGGTTACGGCGAGGTGGCCGCGCCGCTACCCGCTGAGAACAGTTGGGATCAACGGAAATCCCGGTAGATTGCGCACCACGGTCCAGATCAGCGCGGCGGCGAGGAGGACGGCGACGGCCGCCGGCGGCATCAGGCGCAACCGCAACCTGGCCCGGATGAGCAACCACAGCGCCAACACCGGCAGTCCGACGAGCAGGAAGACGTTGTCGACGGCCGCGGCGGTCAGCTCACCGTGCAGCAGGTGGTGGGTCATGCGCAGGCCGCCGCAGCCGGGACAGAACCAGCCCGTCACCTGGTGGAAGGGACAGGCCGGAAAGAGGAAGCCGGGCCGGTGCGGATCCATCAGCGCGACATAGGTCAGCGCGGCCAGCGCGGCCACCACCGCCGTCGCCGTGACCGCGACGGCGCCGTGGCGGCGGCCCGGGCGCCTCGGCCGGCTGCGGGTCGCGCCGTCAGAGGTCATCGCGCAGCCGACGTCCCTCCGAATCACGCACCTTGTCGGTGAGGATCAGCACCGCGTCGACGATCCCCCACACCACCGCGCCGATACCACAGGTCAGAATGCCGATCACGAGCTGGGCGATCCCCAGGCCGGTGTGGCCGATGTACATCCGCCCGATGCCGACCACCCCGAGCAGCCCGACGAGCTGCAACAGGCCCGCGGCGATCTTCGACTTGTCCGACAGCGGTTCACCGGTGACGGGGTGCCGTCCGAACGGTGCGGACATGTCGGCGTAGGGATACGGACCCGGCGGGGGTGGTGGATACTGACCAGCCGGAGACGAATACGGCGGCGGGGAGCCCGCCGACGGCGGCGGCACGTCGGCTCCGCTGTTACCGGGCTTGTCGGATTCGGTCATCTCTTCAGGATGCCAGAAATCGGCGAATCCGAGGCGACCCGCGAAATCCCTTGCGGCGCAGCCAACGGACCGATGCCCAGCCGGACACCCGCGGGACGCCTGCTCAGCGCCCCGCCGACGGGTACGGGCCGTGGTCGACGACCCGGTGGCGAACTACTTCTTCTTCCGCGAACCCGGCACCGCGTTCGGCGCGGGCTTGGCCTTGGTTTGCGGTTCGGCCTTGTTCGGGCCACGCGGATCGTTCTTCTGGGCTCCAGCCATGATCCGATACTAGAGGCCGGCGGCGGATGCGGGAAGGGGTCAGCGTCGGCGCTGCCACCAGCGTCGGCGCTGCGTGGCGGCGCCGGCGTCCGGTGTCGTGGCGGTGTCCGGTCCCCCGGTGTCCTGACCCCCGTCACCGCCGGAGTCCGAATCCGCCTCGGCTGCCGCGTCGTTCGCCTCGGACGCGACCTGTTCGATCCCCTCGACGCCCGCCGGGGCTGGGGCTTCATCTGTCGCGTCGGCTGGGGCGTCCTCCAACCAATCGGAGTCCAGAGCGAATTCCAGATCGTCGGCCAACGCCTCGGTCAACGCCTCGACCTCGGGATCGACGGCGGGCAGGCCGACCGGGGCGGCGGTGTCCTCGAGGGTGCCGTCCGACACGGCCTCGTGCATCTGTGCGGCGGCTGCCTCGGCCCGTTCGGCGTCCTCATCCCCGGCCGCGCCGACATTGCCGATCGCCGCGGCGGCCTGCGCGCCCGGCACCGGGTCAGCGGCGGTCGGGCCCGGGTTCGGCGCCGGCTCCTCGGCGTCGGCTTCGAGTGCCTCGGCCAGGATCCGGGCCAGTTCGGCGTCGGCTGCCTCGGCGAATTCCTCGGTGTCGGTCCACTCAGCGGTCTTCATTCCGGCCTCCTCGCCGGCCTCCTCGATCTCTCCGGCCTCTCCGGCCTGGTCGGGCACGTCGAGCACGTCGACGGTCAGAGCCTCGGCTTCCAGGGGTCCGGCCGCCAGCGCCTCCGCGCCGAGGTCCGGCGCCGCTCCGGCGCCCGCCACGCCCCGCACGGCCGCGGCGACGTCCTCCTTCTCAGTATCCACCTCGGTGTCCACCTCGGCGTCCGCGCCGGCCGCCCCGGTGTCAGCCCCGGCGTCGGTCTGGACGGGGCCGCCGAGCGTGGCCGGATCCTCCCGCCCCTTCGGGGCCACCATGATGTACACCACGGCGCCGATGAACACGAAGCTCGCGGTGAACGAGTTGATCCGGATGCCGGCGATGTGGGTGGCGAAATCGCTGCGCAGCAGTTCGACCCAGAACCGGCCGACACAGTAACCGGCGACGTACAGCGCGAAGAGGCGGCCGTGGCCCAGCCGGAACCGCCGGTCGGCCCAGATCAGCACCACGAACACCAGGACGTTCCACAGCATCTCGTAGAGGAACGTCGGATGTACGACGGCGAGCAGTTCACCGGTCGAGGTGCCGTTGAGCGGGTCGAGCGCACCGGAGGCGTTCCGCCGCTCGTAGATCTCCAGACCCCACGGCAGCGTGGTGGGCCGTCCGTACAGCTCCTGGTTGAAGTAGTTGCCGAGCCGGCCGATCGCCTGGGCCAGCACGATGCCGGGTGCGATGGCGTCGCCGAACGCGGGCAACGGAATCCCGTGCCGGCGGCAGGCGATCCAGGCGCCGACCCCGCCCAACGCGACCGCACCCCAGATCCCCAGACCGCCGTCCCAGATTCGCAGCGCCGCAACGAAACCCGCGCCGTCCGGACCGAAGTAGGTGCGCCAGTCGGTCAACACGTGGTAGACCCGGCCACCGATGAGGCCGAACGGCACCGCCCACAGGGCGATGTCGTAGATGACGCCGCGTTCGCCGCCCCGTGCGGCCCACCGCCGGTCCCCGAGCACCAGCGCGACGACGATGCCGGCGATGATGCACAGGGCGTACGCGCGGATCGGTATCGGACCGAGCTGCCATACCCCCTGGGCGGGACTGGGGATGTATGCCAGCGTCGTGGTCACGCGGTCACCCGTCGTCGTACCCCGTCGGCCAGTTCCGTGGTGAGCGCCCTCAACGCCGGAGTCCCGTCGGTCAGGGCCGTCACCAGCGCCGACCCGACGATCACGCCGTCGGCGTACGAGGCGATCTCGGCGGCGTGCTCGGCCGTGCGCACACCGAGGCCGACGCCGACCGGGATCTGCGAGATCTCCCGGACCCGTCGCACCAGCTCCGGGGCGGCGCTCGACACGGCGTCCCGGGCCCCGGTGACCCCCATGGTCGACGCGGCGTACACGAAGCCCCGCGAGGCCTTGACGGTCATCGCCAGCCGCTCCGGCGTCGACGACGGCGCCACCAGGAAGATCCGGTCCAGGTCGTGCGCCTCGGAGGCCGCCATCCACTCGTCGGCCTCGTCGGGGATCAGGTCCGGGGTGATCAACCCGAGCCCGCCGGCCGACGCCAGATCCCGGGCGAAGGCATCCACACCCCAGCGCAGCACCGGGTTCCAGTAGGACATCACCACGGCCTTGCCGCCGGCGTTGCTGATCGCCTCCACGGCGGCCAGGGAGTCACGCACCCGCACCCCGCCGCGCAGCGCCACATCGGTGGCCGCCGCGACCGTCGGGCCGTCCATTCCGGGATCGGAGTACGGCACCCCGACTTCGACCAGGTCGCAACCGGATTCGACCAGCGCCGTCATCGCCGAGATCGACGTCGCGACATCCGGGAACCCGGTGGGCAGGTATCCGATGAGAGCGGCACGCTGCTCACCTCGGCAGCTTTCGAACAACGGCGCGAGTCGACTCATGCGGTGCCCCTCATCCGGCGCCCCCGGTGTCGAGCAGGTCGAACCATTTCGCAGCGGTCTCGACGTCCTTGTCGCCGCGGCCGGACAGGTTGACCACCACGATCGCGTCCGATCCCAGTTCGGGACCCAGCTTCAGGGCGCCGGCGACCGCGTGCGCCGACTCGATCGCCGGGATGATGCCCTCGGTGCGACACAGCAGCGCGAACGCGTCCATCGCCTCGGCATCGGTGATCGGGCGGTACTCGGCCCGGCCGACGTCCTTGAGGTGAGCGTGTTCGGGGCCCACCCCCGGATAGTCCAAACCGGCTGAGATGGAGTGGGATTCGATCGTCTGACCGTCCTCGTCCTGCAACAGGTAGGAGAACGAACCCTGGAAGGCGCCCGGGGACCCGCCGGTGAACGTCGCCGCGTGCCGACCGGTCTCCACACCGTCGCCGGCGGCCTCGAAGCCGATCAGCCGCACTCCCGGGTCGTCGATGAACGCATGGAAGATGCCGATCGCGTTCGAGCCGCCACCGATGCAGGCGGTCACCGCGTCGGGCAGTCGGCCGGCCTGAGCCTGGATCTGCGCCCGGGTCTCCAGACCGATGACCCGCTGGAAGTCACGCACCATCATCGGGAACGGGTGCGGGCCGGCGGCGGTGCCGAAGCAGTAATAGGTCGAGTCGGCGTTGGTGACCCAGTCCCGGAACGCCTCGTTGATGGCGTCCTTGAGGGTCTTGGAGCCGGCTTCCACCGACACCACCTCGGCGCCCAGCAGCCGCATCCGGGCCACGTTCAGCGCCTGCCGCGCGGTGTCGACGGCGCCCATGTAGATCACGCATTCCAGCCCCAGCAGCGCACAGGCGGTCGCGGTGGCCACCCCGTGCTGCCCGGCGCCGGTCTCGGCGATGACCCGGGTCTTGCCCATCTGCTTGGCCAGCAGGGCCTGCCCGAGCACATTGTTGATCTTGTGCGATCCGGTGTGGCTGAGGTCCTCGCGCTTGAGGAAGATGCGGACACCGGCGTGTTCGCTGAGCCGCACCGCCTCGTACAGCGGTGACGGCCGCCCGGTGTAGTGGCGCTGCAACCGGTCGAGCTCGTCGAGGAAGGTCTGATCACCGCGGGCCTTCTCGTAGGCGGCGGTGACCTCCTCGATGACCGCCATCAGCGCCTCGGCGACGAGCCGCCCACCGTAGACGCCGAAATGTCCGCGATCGTCCGGATCGTGCCTGGTGGGTTCGGCGACCGCCGCGCTGGAACGCGGTAGCTCCGGTCCGGCGAGATCAGCCATCAGTGATCCTCTTCGCCCAGCGGCCCATCGCCGCTCAGCGGGCTGGTTTCGGGCAGGACGGGTGACGGCCTGCGGTCACCAGGTCGGCCACGGCGCTGCGCGGGTCACCGCTGGTGACCAGCCCCTCGCCGACCAGCACCGCATCGGCTCCGGCGCCGGCGTAGGCCAGCAGGTCCGCGGGGCCGCGGACGCCCGACTCGGCGATCCGGATGACATCGGACGGCAGCCCCGGGGCGATCCGGGCGAAGCAGTCGCGGTGCACCTCCAGCGTCTTGAGATCGCGGGCGTTGACACCGATCACCTTCGCGCCGGCCTGCAGCGCGCGGTCGGCCTCCTCTTCGGTGTGCACCTCGACCAACGGGGTCATCCCGAGGGAGTGGGTCCGCTCGATCATCGACTCCAGCGCCGGCTGTTCCAGCGCGGCGACGATCAGCAGCAGCATGTCGGCGCCGTGGGCGCGGGCCTCGTGGATCTGGTAGGGCCGGATGATGAAGTCTTTGCGGAGGACCGGGACGGACACCGCGGCGCGGACCGCGTCCAGGTCGGCCAGCGACCCGTGGAACCGGCGTTGCTCGGTGAGCACACTGATCACCCGCGCACCGCCGTCCTCGTAGGCCCGGGCCAGCTTGGCGGGGTCGGAGATCGCGGCGAGCTGGCCGCGCGACGGGCTGGCACGCTTCACCTCGGCGATCACGGCGATGCCAGGCTCGCGTAACGCGGCCATCACGTCCAGCGGGGGCGGCGCATCCTTGGCGCGCTGCTTGATCTCGGCCAGGCTGATCTCGGCCTCACGAGCGGCAACATCAGCACGGACCCCTTCGATGATGGAGTCGAGCACGTTTGCCGAACTCATGATCCGTCCAATCCCTTCACACCCGGCCGGGGAGCTCCCGGCACGTCACATTCGAAGGGTAGCCGCCACCGAACCGCCGTCTGTCACCGACCCATGCTGTCCGGATCGGTCGGGTCCCTCCCCTCGTCGAGAGCGTCCCACATCGTGCGTTCCGACATCGCGCTGTCGGACGAATCCCGGCGCGCCGCGGCCCGCCGGGCCGCCGGCGCCGCATACTTTGCTGCGCCGGACGCGGGCTTCGCCGCCGCGCGCATCAGCAACACCGCGGCGACCAGTGCGCCCACCGCCGACGCCACGGTGACCACCGCACCGCCGTAGAGCCGCTGACTGTCCACCAGGTCGATGACCGACAGTTCGACGAGGTGCACCGCGCGAACCGCCACATCGGGAACCACCCACAGGCTGATGCCCAGATAGGCCATCCCCGCGCCGGCCAGCGCCACCAGCAACGCCAGCAGACGTAGCGCCCACCCCCGCACCGCCAGCGCCGCGACGGCCGCCGCCAGCGACAGCAGGGCCAGCGGAACCAGCGCGGTCGACCAGGTGACCCCGTCGACCGGCGTGGTCTTCGGATGGGTGAGCCCGTCGAACGTGGTGACCTGCACCCAGGTCATCCGGGACGCCACCCACAGCCCCACCGCGGCGAGCACCAGCAGGACCTGCCCGACCCGGATCACGGTTCCGACAGGGTCTCGGCGGCGGCGATCGCGTGCAGGACCGCGCGGGCCTTGTTGGCGGCCTCGTTGTACTCGTAGGGACCGTTGGAGTCGGCCACGACCCCGCCGCCGGACTGCACGTAGGCGGTGCCGTTGCGGATCAACGCCGTGCGGATGGCGATCGCGAAGTCGGCGTTGCCGGCGAAGTCGAGGTAGCCCAGCACGCCGCCGTACAGTCCGCGGCGGGTCTTCTCCACCTCCTCGATGAGCTCCATCGCCCGCACCTTCGGCGCCCCGGACAGCGTGCCGGCCGGGAAGCAGGCGGTGATGGCGTCCAGTGCCGTCTTCCCCTCGGCCAGTTCTCCGGTGACGGTGGACACCAGGTGCATGACGTGGCTGTAGCGCTCGATGTGGCTGTAGTCCTCCACCCGCACCGTACCGGGCCGGCAGACCCGGCCCAGGTCGTTGCGGCCGAGGTCGACCAGCATCAGATGCTCGGCGCGTTCCTTCTCGTCGGCGAGCAGTTCCTTCTCGAGCAGGACGTCCTCCTCCTCGGTGGCGCCGCGCCACCGGGTGCCGGCGATCGGATGGGTGGTGGCCCGCCCGTCCTTGACGGTGACCAGCGCCTCCGGGCTGGATCCGACGATGGAGAAGTCCAGCCCGCCCGCGTCGTCGGGCACGTGTAGCAGATACATGTACGGGCTGGGGTTGGACACCCGCAGCATGCGGTACACGTCCAGCGGGTCGGCGTCGGTGTCCATCTCGAACCGCTGGGACGGCACCACCTGGAAGGCCTCCCCGGCCTCGATGTCGCCGACCAGCTTCTCGACGATGGCGGTGTACTCCTCGACGGTGCGCTGCGCCCGGTACCTCGGCTCGGGCCGGCTGAAGGTCGCCACCGCCGACGGCAACGGCTCGCCCAGCGCCGCGGTCATGACGTCCAGCCGGGCCACCGCGTCGTCATAGGCCCAGTCGACCCGCTCGTCGGTTCCGTTCCAGTTCACCGCGTTGGCGATCAACGTGATCGTGCCCTCGTGGTGGTCCACCGCGGCGATGTCGGTGGCGAGCAGCAGCACCATGTCCGGCAGCCCGAGGTCGTCGACGGCCAGCTCGGGCAACCGTTCCAGGCGCCGGACCAGGTCGTAGGCGAAGAAACCGACGAGCCCGCTGGACAGTGGGGGCAGGCCGGGCAGCGGCTCGGTCTTCAACAGTTCCAGGGTCGCGCGCAGCGCCCGCAGCGGATCGCCGCCCTGCGGCGCATCCTGCGGGGTCGTCCCCAGCCACGCGGCCTCGCCGTCGCGCACCGTCAACGCCGACGGTGCGCCCGCGCCGATGAACGACCAGCGCGACCACGACCGGCCGTTCTCGGCGGATTCCAGCAGGAACGTCCCGGGACGGTTTGCGGCCAGTTTGCGGTACGCCGACAGCGGTGTCTCGCTGTCGGCGAGCACCTTACGGGTCACCGGCACCACGCGGTGCTCGGCGGCCAGCGCCCGGAACTCCTCGCGGCTGATCGTCCCGGCGAGGTTTGCGGTGGTCTGCACACATCCATCTTTCCAGACCACCCGTCACGGCGACCTTTCCAGACCGCCCTTTCCGGACCACCCTTTCCGGACCGCGTTTCAGACCGTCTTCTCACCGCGGTGTTCGGCGGACCCGTCGTCGGCCACCGGCGTAGCGTGAGAGGCATGAAACCAGGCGAGCCGGCACCCGAGTTCGAACTTCCCGACCAGACGGGTGCGGTGCAGAGTCTCAGCACGTTGCTCGCCGCCGGCCCGGTGGCGTTGTTCTTCTATCCGGCGGCGTTGACCCCGGGCTGCACCAAGCAGGCCCGCCATTTCCGCGACCTGGCGGCCGACTTCGCCGACGCGGGCGCCACCCCGGTCGGGATCAGCGTCGACCCCGTCGCCAAGCAGGCCAAGTTCGCCGACATCGAGAACTTCGAGTTCCCGCTGCTGTCGGACCGGGACGGCGCGGTGGCGCGCCGGTACGGGGTGAAGCGCAGCATCTTGGGCAAGCTGCTGCCGGTCAGGCGCACCACGTTCGTCATCGACACCGACCGCACCGTGCTCGAGGTGATCGCCAGCGAGCTGAACATGGCGGTGCACGCCGAGAAGGCGCTCGCCGCACTGCGCGACCGCCAGTCCGCCTGACCGGTCAACCCGCAACCGGTCAGCGCTGCTCTTCGGGACCGAGCAGCAGGTCGGCGTCGAAGCAGCTGTGCTCGCCGGTGTGGCAGGCCGCGCCGGCCTGGTCGACCTCCAGCAACACCGTGTCACCGTCGCAGTCCAACCGCACCGAGTGCACGTACTGGGTGTGCCCGGAGGTCTCCCCCTTCACCCAGTGCCGCCGGCGTGAGCGCGAATAGTAGGTGGCCCGGCGGGTCTGCAGCGTGCGGGCCAGGGCCTCGTCGTCCATCCACGCCACCATCAGCACCTTCCCGGTGCCGCGCTCCTGCGCGACGGCGGCGAACAGCCCGTTGGCGTCGCGTTTGAGCCGGGCGGCGATCGCCGGGTCGAGGCTCACCGGACCGTGATCCCCTCGGCCGCCATGGCCTCCTTGACCTGCTTGATGGTCAGCTCCCGGAAGTGGAACACGCTGGCCGCCAGCACCGCGTCGGCGCCTGCGTGCACCGCCGCCGGGAAGTGCTCGAGCGCACCGGCGCCGCCGCTGGCGATGATCGGGATGCTCACCGCGCCGCGGACCGCGCGCAGCATCGGCAGGTCGAATCCGTCCTTGGTGCCGTCCCGGTCCATCGAGTTCAGCAGGATCTCGCCGACACCGAGTTCGGCGCCGCGCACCGCCCACTCCACCGCGTCGATACCGGTGCCGCGGCGGCCGCCGTGGGTGGTGACCTCCCACCCCGACGACGTCGGCGGGGAGCCCTCGGGCACGGTGCGGGCGTCCACGGACAGCACGATGCACTGCGAACCGAACTGTCGGGCCAGCTCGGACAGCAGCTCGGGGCGTTCGATCGCGGCGGTGTTCACCGACACCTTGTCCGCGCCGGCCCGCAGCAGGGTGTCCACATCGGCGACCGAGCGCACCCCGCCGCCGACGGTGAGTGGGATGAACACCTGTTCGGCGGTCCGCCGGACCACGTCGAGCATGGTGGACCGGCCCGACGACGACGCGGTGACGTCCAGGAAGCACAGTTCGTCGGCGCCCTCGGCGTCGTAGACGGCGGCGAGTTCGACCGGGTCGCCCGCGTCGCGCAGGTTCTCGAACCTCACGCCCTTGACCACCCGGCCGGCGTCCACGTCGAGGCACGGGATCACCCGCACCGCGAGTTTGCGGTCAGCGGTGTTGTCTGTCATCTCCGATAGTCCTCCGGGTCCCCCACCGACTGCACGATCTCCAGCAACTCGGCGTGCACGCCGGGATTTCCGGCCAGCACCGATTGCGAGTGAATGGTCCAGTCCGCCCCGGCCAGGTCGGTGACCACCCCGCCGGCCGAGCGGATCAGCGCCACACCGGCCGCGTGATCCCAGATGTGGTGGCCGAAACTGATTGCCCCGCCGAGGATTCCCGCAGCGGTGTAGGCCAGGTCCACACCGGTGGCCCCGTGCATCCGGATCCGGTTGCACCGCCGGCTCAGCGCCTCCAGCAGCGCCACCCGGTACCGCCCCGGAAACCGTCCGCGCGAGTCCACGTTGAAGGTGCCGGTACCCACCACACAGTCGGCCAGCCCGGCGTCGGACAGCCTCGGCTGTTCGACACCGTTGAGATACAACGGTTTTCCGGCGATCGCGGTGAACCGCTGGTCGGTGAACGGCATCCAGGTCAGCCCCGCGACCGGTTCGCCGTCCTGCAGCAGCGCCAGCAGGATCGCGGCCAGCGGCAGCCCGGCGGCGTAGTTGAAGGTGCCGTCGATCGGGTCGAGCACCCACACCAGCGGCGAGGTCACGTCGGCGCCGCCGAACTCCTCGCCGTGCACCCCGATGCCGGTGGCGCCGGTGAGGGCCTCCACCACCTGCCGCTCGATGGCCAGATCCACCTCGGTGGCGAAGTCGTTGCCCTGTTTGGGCACCGCCGAGTCGGCCCGGTGTCCTTCGACGAACCGCACCGACGCGGCGTCCAGGATCTTCGCGGCCTGCGAGACCAGCGCCTCGAGGTCGGCGTCGTCCAGCGCCATCGCCGCTACTGCCTCACCGCGGCCAGGGCCTCCGGCAATGTGAACCGTCCCGCGTACAACGCCTTGCCGACGATCGCCCCCTCGACCCCGCGGTCGGTCAGGGCGGCGATGGCACGCAGGTCATCGAGGCTGGACACCCCGCCGGAGGCGATCACCGGGGCGTCGGTGCGATCGCACACCGCCTTCAACAGCTCCAGGTTCGGCCCCTTGAGGGTGCCGTCCTTGGTGACGTCGGTGACCACGTAGCGGGAGCAGCCCTCGCGGTTCAGCCGTTCCAGCACCTCCCACAGGTCACCGCCGTCGGACTCCCAGCCGCGGCCCCGCAGCCGGTGCCGGGACTCCGGGTGCGAGGGGTCGATCTTGACGTCCAGGCCCACGGCCACCTTGTCGCCGTGTTCGGCGATCACCTCGGCGCACCACTGCGGATCCTCCAGCGCCGCGGTGCCGAGGTTGACCCGCGCACAGCCGGTCGCCAGCGCCGCCTGCAACGACTCGTGGTCGCGGATGCCGCCGGACAGTTCCACTGCGACGTCGAGCCGGCCGACCACCTCGGCGATCAGCTCGCGGTTGGAGCCGCGGCCGAACGCCGCGTCGAGGTCGACGAGGTGGATCCACTCGGCGCCGTCGCGCTGCCAGCCGAGCGCGGCGTCCAGCGCGGATCCGTACTCCGTCTCGCTGCCGGCCTGTCCCTGGACCAATCGCACCGCCTTACCGTCGACCACGTCGACGGCAGGCAACAGAATCAATGACACGGAGCGCAACCTTACCTAGATACCGGCGACCCAGTTGGCCAGCAGTGTGGCCCCCGCGTCGCCGCTCTTCTCGGGATGGAACTGGGTGGCGGCCAGTGGACCGTCCTCCACCGCCGCCAGGAACGGCACGTGATGCGTCGACCAGGTGAGCAGGGCCGCCGGATCACCCTCCCACTGCTGGGCAGCGTAGGAGTGCACGAAGTAGAACCGGGTGCAGGAGTCCAGCCCGGCGAACAACCGGCTGCCGGCCGGGGCGTCGACGACGTTCCAGCCCAGATGCGGCACCACCGGCGCGTCCAGTCGCACCACCGAACCGGGCCACTGACCGCAGCCGCGGGACTCCACGCCGAACTCCACCCCGCGGGCGAACAGGATCTGCATGCCGACGCACACCCCCAGCACCGGGCGGCCGGCGGCCACCCGCTCGGCGATGATCCGGTCCCCGCCGACGGCGTGCAGTCCGCTCATGCAGGCGGCGAACGCACCGACCCCGGGCACCACCAGACCGTCGGCGGACAACGCCACCTGCGCGTCGGCGGTCACCTCGACGTCGGCGCCGACCCGCTCCAGCGCCCGCTGCGCCGACCGCAGGTTCCCCGAGCCGTAGTCCAGGACGGCGACCGTCTTCCGCTTGGAACCCGCGGTCACAGGGCACCTTTGGTCGACGGCACGCCGCTCACCCGGGGGTCGGGTTCGACCGCGTGCCGCAGCGCGCGGGCGACCGCCTTGTACTGCGCCTCGGTGATGTGGTGCGGATCGCGACCGTACAGCGTGCGCACGTGCAGCGCGATCCGGGCGTTGAACGCCAGCGACTCGAACACGTGCCGGTTGATCACGGTGTGGTACGGCGCGGCGGATCCGGCGATGGTGAACTCCACCATGTACTCCGGTTCACCGGTGTGCACGAAGTACGGCCGGCCGGACAGGTCGACCGCGGCGTGCGCCAGCGCCTCGTCCATCGGGATGAACGCGTCACCGAACCGGCGGATGCCCTTCTTGTCGCCGAGCGCCTGCCCCAGCGCCTGACCGAGCACGATCGCGGTGTCCTCGATGGTGTGGTGGCCCTCGATGTCGATGTCACCGCGGGCCCGCACCGTCAGGTCGAAACTGGCGTGACTGCCCAGCGCGGTCAGCATGTGGTCGAAGAACGGCACCCCGGTGCTGACGTCGACGACGCCGGTGCCGTCGAGATCCAGTTCGACGACGATCTCGGATTCGGTGGTCGTGCGTTCGACGCGCGCGCGGCGGGCGCCGGTCAGGATGTCGGTCACGGGGCTCCAATCGGGCTGCTGGGGGCTGCTTTGAGTTCGGTGGCGGCGAGGCGGGCGCTGGTGGCCAGCAGCGCGTCGTTCTCGTGGGCCAGGCCGATGGTGGTGCGCAGATGGCCGGGGATGCCGACGTCGCGGATCAGCACCCCGTCGTCGAGGTAGCGCTGCCACGTCGCCGGGGCGTCGGCGAACTCACCGAACAGGACGAAGTTCGCATCGCTGGGGATCACCCGGAAACCCATCCGCCGCAGTTCCTCCGACACCCGCTCCCGTTCGGCGATCAGGGTGGCCACGCCGGCCAGGGTGTCGTCGGCGTGGCGCAGCGCGGCGCGGGCGGCCGCCTGGGTGAGCGAGGACAGGTGGTAGGGCAACCGCACCAGCAGCAGCGCGTCGATCAGCGCCGGCGCGGCCGCCAGATAGCCGAGCCGCCCGCCGGCGAACGCGAAGGCCTTGCTCATCGTGCGGCTCACCACCAGCTTGGTCGGATAGTCCGCGATCAGTCCCACCGCACTGGGCTGCGACGAGAACTCGCCGTAGGCCTCGTCGACGATCAGGATGCCGCGCGGCATCGCGTCGAGCAGCGCCCGCAGTTCGTCGGGGGTGACGCTCTGCCCGGACGGGTTGTTCGGGCTGGCCACGAACACCACGTCGGGCCGCTGCTCGGTGATGGCGCGGACGGCGACGTCGACGTCGAGCCCGAAATCGGCGGCGCGGGCGGCCTGCACCCATTCGGTCTGGGTGCCGTCGGAGATGATCGGGTGCATCGAGTACGACGGCACGAAGCCCATCGCGCGGCGGCCCGGACCCCCGAAGGCCTGCAGCAGCTGCTGCAGGATCTCATTGGAACCGTTTGCCGCCCAGAGGTTTTCCATTCCCAGCTGCACGCCGGTCTGACTGCTCAGGTACTCCGCCAGATCGGTGCGCAACGCGACCGCGTCCCGGTCCGGATAGCGGTGCAGTTGCGCGGCCTCCGCGCGGACCGCGGCGGTGAGGTCGTCGATCAGCGCCTGCGACGGCGGGTGCGGATTCTCGTTGGTGTTCAGCCGCACCTGAACCTCGAGTTGTGGCGCCCCGTACGGGCTCTTGCCCCGCAGGTTCTCCCGCAGCGGCAGATCCGCGAGCGTCACATCGCGACCGGGGATGCTCATGATTGTTCGAACCTCCGCCGGATGGCCTCCCCGTGCGCCGGAAGATCCTCGGCCTGCGCGAGCGTGATCGCATGCCCGGAGACGTCTTTCAGCGCCGCCTCGGTGTACTCCACCACGTGGATGCCGCGCAGGAAGGTCTGCACCGACAATCCGCTGGAGTGCCGGGCGGACCCGGCGGTGGGCAGCACGTGGTTGGAGCCGGCGCAGTAGTCGCCCAGGCTCACCGGTGAGTACGGGCCGACGAAGACGGCCCCGGCCGAACGGATCCGGGCGGCCACCGCGGCCGCGTCGGCGGTCTGGATCTCCAGATGTTCCGCGGCGTAGGCGTTGACGGTGCGGATGCCGGCGTCGAGGTCGTCGACCAGCACGATCGCCGACTGCGGGCCGCGCAGTGCGGTCTCCACCCGCTGCCGGTGCACGGTGGTCGCCAGCTGCTCGGCCACCGCGGCATCGGTGGCGTCGGCGAGCCCGACGTCCGCGGTGACCAGCACGCTGGCGGCCATCTCATCGTGTTCGGCCTGGCTGATCAGATCGGCGGCCAGATGAGCCGGGTTGGCAGAGTGGTCGGCCAGGATCGCGATCTCGGTGGGGCCGGCCTCGGCGTCGATGCCGACCAGCGAGCGGCACAACCGTTTCGCGGCGGTGACGTAGATGTTGCCCGGCCCGGTGATCATGTCCACCGGTAGCAGTTCGGCGCCATCGGCGTCGGTGCCGCCGTGGGCCAGCAGCGCGACGGCCTGCGCCCCGCCGACGGCCCACACCTCCTCGACACCGAGCAGCGCCGCGGCGGCCAGGATGGTCGGGTGCGGCAGACCGCCGTGCGCGGCCTGCGGCGGGCTGGCGATCACCAGCGACTCCACCCCCGCGATCTGGGCCGGAACCACGTTCATCACGACGCTGGAGGGGTAGACGGCGTTGCCGCCCGGCACGTACAGGCCGACGCGTTCGACCGGCACCCAGCGTTCGGTCACCGTCGCTCCGGGCCCCAGCGTGGTGGTGGTGTCGGTGCGGCGTTGATCGGCGTGCACCGCGCGGGCCCGTTCGATCGCCACCTCCAGCGCGGTGCGCACGTCACGGTCCAGTTCCACCAGGGCGGTCCGCAGCGCCTCGGCGGGGACCCGCACGGCCGCCGGGCGCACCCCGTCGAACGACCGGCCGTATTCCAGCGCGGCCTCGGCGCCACGTTCGGCGACCGCCTCGACGATGGGGCGCACCTTGGGCAGCACGGACTCGACGTCCACCACGCCGCGGGGCAGCACGGTGCGCAACCGGCCGGCCGACTGGTTGGTGCCGCGCAAGTCGATGCGGGCCAGGACGGGGCGCGATACGTTCACAACGTTCATTGTCCCAGAACCGCCAAATCGGATTCGGAGCCGTTATGACCGACCTGCCGCGGATGTTCCCGCCCTGGCTGGACCGCATCCAGATCAGATACTTCAACCCGGTGATCAAACCGTTCGCCGGTCGGCTACCTGGGCTTTCGTTGCTCAGACACCGGGGCCGGCGGTCCGGCCGGGACTACGAGACCGTCGTCACCACCTACCGCAGGGGCAATGAGCTGGCGATCGTGCTCGGCCACGGCAAGACCGACTGGGTCAAGAACGTGTTGGCCGCGGGCGAGGCCGACGTCGTGGTGCGCGGACGCGAATGGCACGTGGTGAATCCGCGCATCGTGCCGCCGGGCGGTGAGGTGGCGGCGCTGCCGGGCTTCGCGCGGCTGCAGGCGAAGAACAGCGCGGTGTTCGTGGCCGACATCGCCTGACGGCGCCGTGCGATCCGCCTCTCACACGTCCAGGCCGATGTCGAGCACGCGCACCGAGTGGGTGAGCGCGCCGACGGCCAGATAGTCCACCCCGGTGGCCGCGTAGTCGGCGGCGTTCTCCAGCGCCAGGCCGCCCGAGGATTCGAGTTTGGTCTCCGGCGACCGGGAATCACGCCGTTGCACCGCGATCTGGGTCTGCCACACCGGGAAGTTGTCCAGCAGGATCAACGCCTCCTCGCCCAGGTCCTCGGCCAGCACCTCGTCGAGCTGTTCGAGCGAGTCGACCTCGACCTCACACGGCAGATCCGGCGCCGCGCTGCGGACGGCCCGCAGGGCGGCCACCACCGAGCCCGCCGCCGCGACGTGGTTGTCCTTGATCAGCGCCGCGTCCCCGAGTCCCATCCGGTGGTTGACGCCGCCGCCGACCCGCACCGCGTACTTCTGCAGCGCCCGCAGCCCGGGCAGGGTCTTGCGGGTGTCGCGGATCCGGGCCTTGGTCCCTTCGACCGCCGCCACCCAGGCCGCGGTGGTGGTCGCGATGCCGGACAGGTGGCACACCAGGTTGAGCATGGTCCGTTCGGCGGTGAGCAGCCCCCGGGTGGGTGCCTGCACGGTCAGCGCCGCCCCGCCGGCCGCCAGCCGGGCGCCGTCGTCGACGCGGTGCACCACCTGATATCCGTCCGGGCCGAGCACCTCGTCGAGGACCAGCAGCGCCACGTCGATCCCGGCGACGACACCGGGCTCCCGGGCCACCATCGACGCGGTGGTGCGGGCGTCGGCCGGCACGGTGGCCGTGGTGGTGATGTCGGGTCCGTACCGCAGATCCTCGTCGAGCGCGCGGGTGATGGTCACGCGTGCTTCGGCCACTTCGGTGTCGGTGAGCCGCATCAGGCCGCTCCTACCGGTGCGTCGGTGATCAGCCGGCCGTGGTCGAGCCGCACCACGCTGCTCACGGCCTGGGCGTGATCGGTGTCGGGATGGTCGGCGCGGTGGTGGCATCCGCGCGTTTCGGTGCGTTCGCGCGCCGCCACGGCGACCGCCCGGGCGGTCAGGGTCAGCGCGATGTCCTCGATGTCGGCCCGGCGCCGGGCCGGACGGGGACGGGCGGTGGCGAGCAGCGCGTCGAGTTCGGTCAGGCCGGCGCCGTCGCGCATGACCGAGGCGTGCCGGGTCATGGCGCGCTGCAGCTCGGTCCGATCGACCGCGGGCTGCGCGGTGTCGGCCGGCGGCACCGCGACGACGGTCCCGGCCGCGGCGGCGTGGCCGGCGGCGGCCCGGCCGGCACGGGCGCCCATGACCAGTCCCTCCAGCAGGCTGTTGGACGCCAGCCGGTTGGCGCCGTGCATCCCGGTGCGGGCGCACTCCCCGGCCGCGAACAGTCCGGGCACGGTGCTGCGGCCCTGATCGTCGGTGTCGATGCCGCCGCAGCTGTAGTGGGCGCCGGGCACCACCGGGATCGGTTGGCGCACCGGGTCGCAGCCGGCCGCGTGGCACACCGCGGTCACGGTCGGGAACCGCCGTGGGAAGTCGGCGACGCGGCGGGCGTCGAGGAACACGCAGGGGTCGCCGGTGGCGGCCAGCCGGGCCTCGATCGCGGCGGCCACCACATCGCGCGGCGCCAGATCGCCCATCGGGTGGATCCCGGCCATGACCGGCTCGCCGCGCGCGTCGACCAGGGTGGCGCCCTCACCGCGCACCGCCTCGGTGATCAGCGGGCGGCGCCCACCGGACGCCCCGTCGAACAGCATGGTCGGGTGGAACTGGATGAACTCGAGGTCGCTGACCGCGGCGCCGGCCGTGAGCGCCAGCGCCACCCCGTCACCGGTGGACCCGTCCGGGTTGGTGGTGGCGGTGTAGAGCTGTCCGAGCCCGCCGGTGGCGATCACCACCGCCGGGGTGTGCAGCACCCCGAGGCCGTCGTCGTTGCGCACCAGCACCCCGGCCACCGCGCCGTCCCGCACCAGCACCTGCACGGCCTGATGCCGGCACCGGATGTCCAGCCCCGCCGCGGCGGCCTCCAGCGCACGCTGCACCTCGACTCCGGTGGCGTCGCCGCCCGCGTGGATGACGCGGCGCCGGGTGTGGCCACCCTCGCGGGTGCGGGCCCAGCCCCCGGACGCGGCCCGGTCGAACCGGGCGCCCGCGCCGATGAGGTCGCAGACGGCCGCGTAGCCGTCGGCGACGATCGAGCGCACGATCCGCGGGTCACACAGCCCGCCGCCGGCGGCCAGTGTGTCGGCGACGTGCACGTCCACCGAGTCGTCGGTGTCGGGCAGCACCACCGCGATGCCGCCCTGCGCGTAACGGGTCGCGGTCTGGCCGATGTCGTCGGTCTTGGACAGCACAACCACCCGGCGGCCGGCGCGCCCGGCCGCCCGGGCGGCCACCAGACCGGCCACCCCGGTCCCGATCACCACCACATCGGCCCGTTGTTGCCAGGCCACCGATCCGCTTCCGCCGCAACCGAAGCGGTGGATCATTCGCCGCTTCCGGGCTGTCCGATCTCGATCATGCGCTGCACGCTGCGGCGGGCCTTCTCGGCGATCTCCGGGTCGACCTCGATGACGTCGCGCCCCTCCTGCAGGCAGCGCAGCAGCGCACCGGGGGTGATCATCTTCATGAACCGGCACGATGCCCGGTCGTTGACCGCCCGGAAGTCGATCTCCGGTGCGGCCCGGCGCAACTGGTGCAGCATGCCGACCTCGGTGGCGACCAGCACCTGCCGGGCCTGCGACTGCCGCGCCGCGTCGATCATGCCGCCGGTGGACAGGATCTTCACCCGCTCCGCCGGGAAGGCGCCCTCGCCGGCGAGGTAGAGAGCCGAGGTGGCACAACCGCATTCGGGATGAACGAACAGTTCGGCGTCCGGGTGGCTGCGGGCCTGATCGGACAGCTCCTCACCGTTGATGCCGGCGTGCACGTGGCATTCGCCGGCCCACACGTGCATGTTCTCCCGGCCGGTCACCCGGCGCACATGGGCGCCGAGGAACTGGTCCGGGCAGAACAGCACCTCCCGGTCGGCCGGGATCGACCGCACCACGTCGACGGCGTTCGACGACGTGCAGCAGATGTCGGTCTCGGCCTTCACGGCCGCGGTGGTGTTGACGTAGGACACCACAACCGCGCCGGGATGCTCGGCCTTCCAGGCCCGCAGATCCTCGGCGGTGATCGAGTCGGCCAGCGAGCAGCCGGCCCGCGCGTCCGGGATCAGCACGGTCTTGTCCGGGCTGAGGATCTTGGCGGTCTCGGCCATGAAGTGCACACCGCAGAACACGATGGTGCCCTCCGGCGCCTCGGCCGCGATCCGCGACAGCGCCAGCGAGTCACCCACGTGGTCGGCGACGTCCTGGATCGCCGGCAGCTGGTAGTTGTGGGCCAGCAGCGTCGCCCCGCGCGCATCGGCCAGGCGGCGAATCTCGGCGGCCCACTCCGCGGTGGGCTCGACGTCCGGCGCCGAAGCCTCCCAGTCCGAGGCGTCGTCGTGCGAGAGCCGTTGGTCAAGCACAGTCATTTGGCGGTCCCCTCTGCCAGCGCTGGTTTTCGACTTACAATCGAAAACATGTCACATAGTAGCACCGAGCATGAAGTGCTCGCCGTGGTGTTCCAGGTGCGCGGGCTCGATTCCCGGCAACCCGCCCTTCACGTGCTGTTATGGCAGCGTGCACTGGAACCCGAGCGAGGCAGGTGGTCGCTGCCCGGCGGGCTGCTGGGCACCGACGAGGATCTGACCAGCTCGGTGCGACGCCAGCTCGCCGAGAAGGTCGATCTGCGGGAGCTGGCCCACCTCGAACAGCTCGCGGTGTTCTCCGACCCGCACCGGGTGCCGGGGGTGCGCACCATCGCGTCGACCTATCTGGGCCTGGTGCCCTCCCCCGCATCGCCGGCGCTGCCCGACGACACCCGCTGGCATCCGGTCCACGCACTTCCCCCGATGGCGTTCGACCACGGTCCGATGGTCGAACACGCACGCAGTCGGCTGGTGGCCAAACTGTCCTATACGAACATCGGATTCGGTTTGGCACCAGAAGAATTCGCGCTGTCCACGCTTCGTGACATCTATGCGGCAGCCCTGGGTCACCCGGTGGACACCACGAACCTGCAGCGGGTACTGGAACGCCGCCACGTCATCACCCGGACCGGCAGCACCGCGCGTTCGGGGCGCGCCGGGGGCCGGCCGCCGGCGTTGTACCGGTTCACCGAGAACCGCTACCGGGTCACCGACGAATACGCCGCGTTCCGCCCGCCCGCGGTCTGATGCCACCCCGGTCACCAGGGGATTGGATTCTTACCGACCTCTTAAGGAAGAATGCCCGGGATGGACCTGGGCAGCGCGGCGCAATCGACGGGGGCCGAGTGGATCGGCCGCCCGACTCACGAGGCACTGCGGCGCACCCGGCCGATTCTTCCGGAGCGCGATCCCTTCTACGAGCCGCCGCCCGGCTTCGAGCACGCCCGGCCCGGCACGGTGCTGCGATCCCGGGACGTCGAGTTGGCGTTCATGGGGCTGATCCCGCAGAAGTTCACCGCCACCCAGCTGCTGTACCGCACCACCGGCTTCGACGGCCGGCCCCGAGCCACCGTCACCACCGTGGTGGTGCCCGCCGAACGGGACAAGAACGGCCGCTGCCCGGTGGTGTCCTACCAGTGCGCGATCGACGCGGTCACCAGCCGGTGCTTTCCGTCCTACGCACTGCGCCGGGGGGCACGCGCCGTGGGCGCGCTGGCCCAGTTCGAGTTTCTGCTGATCGCCGCCGCGTTGGCGGAGGGCTGGGCGGTCTCCGTCCCCGACCACGAGGGCCCGGACGGCAGCTGGGGCGCTCCGCTGGAACCCGGCTACCACATCCTGGACGGCCTGCGGGCGGCGCTGGGCTACGAGCGCCTGAACCTGGCGGTCGACGCCCCGGTCGGGCTGTGGGGCTACTCCGGCGGCGGGCTGGCGTCGGCCTGGGCCGCCGAGGTGTGCCGTGACTACGCCCCCGACCTCAACGTGGTCGGCGCCGTGCTGGGATCTCCGGTGGGCGATCTGGGCAGCGCCTTCCGCCGGCTCAACGGCAGCCTGTACGCGGGTCTGCCGGCGATGGTGGTGGCCGCGCTGGCGCACATCTTCCCCGAGGTCGACCAGATCATCGACGAGCACGCCACCGAAACGGGCAAGGCGATGCTGCAGCGGGTCGAGAAGATGACCACCGCGCACGCGGTGTTGCGGATGATCGGCATGGACATGGGCAAGCTGGTCGACCAGCCGCTCGAGGAGATCCTGCAGACCCCCGCCATGCAGCGGGTCTTCGACCGGATCAAACTCGGCAGCGCGATCCCGGCCCCACCGGTGCTGCTGGTGCAGGCCTGCCACGACCGGATCGTCTCGGTCGACGACATCGACACGCTGGCCGACACCTACATCGAGGGCGGCGTCCGCGTCACCTACCACCGCGACATGTTCAGCGAGCACATGCTGCTGCATCCGATGTCGGCGCCGATGACGTTGCGGTGGCTGCGGGACCGGTTCGCCGGCCAGCCGCTCAAGCACAACCTGACCCGCACCAAATGGCCGACGATGTTCAACCCGTCGACCTACCGGGGCATGCTCCGGCTGGGTCTGATCACGGCGAAGGTGCTGACCGGCCGACGGGTGGATCGCCGGCCCCTGTCCCGGTTCGACCAGTAGTAGCGGCGCTCGCGGTGGAGTACGGCCCGGGCGGCCCGCCCGGGCCGTACTCCACCGGCGGCCAGCCGCCCAGGTCGTCGCGGGCCGTCGACACCGCCAGCAGGGCGTACACCAGCGCCCCCACCGCCGCGGGAAACACGATCGTGGCCGCGATCTGCAACGGGGTGTGGCCGAAGAACACCGCCGGCGCCTCGGTGAAGTAGTGCACCCGCTGTTCGGGGGTCACCGGCGCCGCGGCGACGTCCACCGCGCCGTAGCGCCACCGCACCAGCGCGGCGCCGACGCCGGTGGCCACGGCCGCCGCCGACCCGCCGCCGATCGTCACCGCCGCGGCCATCAGCGGTCCGCGGTGGGCACGCCACTGCCACACCAGCACCGCCGCCACCACCGCGACCGCGGACAGGAAGCCGACCATCAGAAACGCCGCGGTGAAGAAGTTGTCGGCCTCGGCGCCGAGGTAGGCGCGGACCCGGTTGCCGGTCCGGCTCAACGCGATGACGCCACGGGCCGGCGGCGCCAGCCACGCCCACACCGCCCCGGTCAGCACCCCGGCCCCGGTCAGTCCGGCGACCACGACGGCGGCCGCGCGGCGGTGCGTCAGCGCCGGCGCGGCGGTGGAACGTGTCTCGGGGCCCTCGTCGCGGATCATCGGTACGGCTCCAGATCGGCCGAGTCGATGACGCCGTGCCGTGAGCACTTCGCCGACCAGCCGTCCGGCCGCACCTGCACCACCATCCGGCGGCCGCATTCGGCACAGAACCGCGGGGGTTCGAGACCCAACTGGGCCGCGGGCGGTGTCGGACCGCCCTCCGGCTCCCCGGTGTAGACGTTGTACATGCCCTACAGGCTTACAGAGTGGCGTTGAGCGCCTTGATCGGCATCTGAAGATCCTCGAGCAGTTCCAGGTCCGATTCGGCGGGCCGGCCCAGCGTGGTGAGGTAGTTGCCGACGATGACGGCGTTGATTCCGCCCAGCATGCCCTTCTTGGCGCCGAGGTCGCCGAGGGTGATCTCGCGCCCACCGGCGAACCGGAGCATGGTGCGCGGCAGCGCGAGCCGGAACGCGGCGACGGCCTTGAGCGCCTCGGTCGCCGGCAGCACCTCCAGGTCCCCGAACGGCGTTCCCGGCCGCGGGTTGAGGAAGTTCAGCGGCACCTCGTGCGGATCGAGTTCGGCCAGCTCGGCGGCGAATTCGGCGCGCTGCTCGACCGTCTCGCCCATTCCCAGGATGCCGCCGCAGCAGACCTCCATCCCGGCTTCGTGCACCATCTGCAGTGTCTCCCAACGCTCTTCCCACGTGTGCGTGGTGACGACGTTCGGGAAGAATGACCGCGCGGTCTCCAGGTTGTGGTTGTAGCGGTGCACACCCATCTCGGCGAGTTGCTCGACCTGCTCCTTGGTGAGCATGCCCAGCGAGCAGGCGATCTGGATGTCGACCTCGCTGCGGATGGCCTCGATGCCGGCGGCGACCTGCGCCATCAGCCGCTCATCGGGTCCGCGGACCGCCGCGACGATGCAGAACTCGGTGGCGCCGGTCTTGGCGGTCTGCTTGGCAGCCTCCACGAGGTTGTCGATGTCGAGCCATGCGCTGCGCACCGGGGACGCGAACAGCCCGGACTGCGAACAGAAATGGCAGTCCTCGGGGCAGCCGCCGGTCTTGAGGCTGATGATCCCCTCGACCTCGACGTCGGGTCCGCACCAGCGCATCCGGACCTCATGGCCGAGTTCGAGCAGCTCGTCGAGACGGTCATCGGGCAGCTGCAGAACGCGCAGGGTCTGCTCCTTGTCGAGCCCCACTCCCCGCTCGAGAACCTGTTCCCGAGCCTCCTGCAGAATGTCGGTCACCCGTACGCCTCCTCGGTCTCCTAAACAGCGTTCAGGTTAGAGTACGGGGGTGCAGCTGCGCAAAAGCGATGTGGTCGACGCGGCGACCGCGATCCTGGACAACTACGGCATCGCCGACCTCACCACCCGCCGGCTGGCCCGCGAACTCGGAGTCACCGCCGGTGCGTTGTATTGGCATTTCGCCAACAAGCAGGAACTGCTCGGCGCCGTCGCCGACCGCATTCTGACACCGGTACCGGCCGGGGAGCCGGAACCCGGCTGGGCCGAGCGGATCAGCTCGACGGCCGGCCGTCTGCGGGACGCCCTGCTGTCACACACCGACGGCGCCGAACTGGTCTCGGCGACCTTCGCCGCCGGTCAGTCCCGGGTGCTCGACGAGATCCTGGCCCGGTTCGCCGCCGCCGCGGCCGCCGCCGGGCTGGAGGGCAGCCGGGCCGTGCTGGCCGCCCGCACCATCGTCCACTACGTGTTGGGGTTCACCGGTGACGAGCAGTCCCGGCTGCAGTGGGACGCCGCCGGCGCCGAGGTCGCCGAACCGCCCGCCGACGACAACCCCAGCGCCCGGTTCGCGTTCGGGCTGAACCTGTTGATCAACGGGATCGCCGCCGAGATCGACGCCGCGGCACGCAAGTCCGAATAGGCATCCCGACAGCACCCGAGAACATCCGAACAGCAGGAGCTCGGGGCGGTCCCGCGGATCTCAGCCGATCAACCGCTCGATCCGCTTGTCGCCGTACCAGTGCCGCAGCCCGACCACGCTGCCGGTGATCTCGGTGGGCCGGCCGGCCAGCTCCACCGCACGGGCCAGCTGATCGGGACCGACCCGGCGGGCCAGCGTGACGTGGCCGGTCCACTGCCCCGGTTCGGTGTGCGGCATCGGCCCCGGTGTGAGGTGCGGCAGGCTGCCCCGGTACACCGCGGCGTGCAGTTCGAGCAGCTCGCCGGACGGGATCAGCAGCCGGGCCAGCACCGCCCGGCCACGGCCGAAGATCAGCGGCGCCCCGATCACACACGGCAGCGGCAGCCGCTCGGTGAGCGGGGCAAGCGCCTCGTGAACGGCGTCGTCGATGCGCTCGGCGACGGTCAGCGTCGCATGCGGCCGGCTGCCCGGAGCGGGGCTGCGCAGGTCGTGCCGGGCCAGCGTGGACCAGATGTCGCGCACGGCGGTTTCGACGGTCGTGTCGAACACCAACTCGATCGAGTGCACCATTCAGACCAGCCCCGTCACCCAGCCCGGCGCGAACGAGGTGGCCGCGAGCCGTTCGAAGTCCCGGTCGCCCAACGTCCCGATCCCGGCCGGCAGGGCGGCCCGCACCGTGGCCATCCGGGCGAGCGCCTCGCGGTTGGACAGCTCCGCCGGCCCGGGCTGCGCGGGCCACGCCCCGATCGCCAGTCCTTCACACCGGACCTCGTGGCGCGCAAGGGACTCCAACGTCAGCGCGGTGTGGTTGAGGGTGCCCAGGCCGGCGTCCACCACGACCAGCACCGGGGCGGACAGGTCGACGGCCACATCGCGCAGGGTGGTGCCGTCGGCGGCGAGTTCGACGAGCAGTCCGCCGGCCCCTTCCACCAGGGTCAGCCGGTGGGCGGCGGCGACCTCCGCGATGAACCCGACGAGTTCGGAACGGGTGGGCAGCCGGGCGCCGGCGCGCTCCGCGGCTGCCGGCGGGGCCAGCGGCTCGGGGTAACGCCACCGACCGTAGCGCGCCGTCACCCCGGCGAGCCGGCCGATCTCGGCGAGATCGTCGTCGCCGGGGCCGCCGTCCGGTCCGGCGGATCCGGTCTGCACCGGTTTGCACACCGCGACGTCGATGCCGGCCAGCCGGGCGTGGCAGGCCAGCGCCGCGGTGGTCATGGTCTTACCGACGCCGGTGCCGGTACCGGTGATGAGCAGAACGGTCATGGGCGCGCGCCGAGCACCTCGCCGAACACCCGTCGCGCCAGGGCCAACTCGTCCTCGGTGAGCGATGCCCGGGCGGTCAGCCGCAGCCGCGAGGTGCCGGCCGGCACGGTGGGCGGGCGGAAACAGCCGACCCGCACACCGCGGTCCAGGCAGGCTGCCGCTGCCGCGACGGCCACCTCGGGTTCGCCGAGGATCACCGACACCACCGCGGAATCCGGCCGGTCCGCCCCGCACATGTCGGCCAGTCGGCCGGCGTTGCGCAGCACCGCCCGGGCCCGGTCCGGCTCGGCGGCGAGGATCCGCAGCGCCGCCAGCGCGGCGCCGACCGCGGCCGGCGTCAGGCCGGTGTCGAAGATGAACGTGCGGGCGGAGTCGATGAGGTGATCGCGGACCGCGGCGGGGCCGAGGACCACACCGCCCTGACTGCCCAGTGCCTTGGACAGGGTGGTGGTCATCACCACGTCCGGCGCCCCGGCCAGGCCGACCTCCTCGAGCAGTCCGCGCCCACCGGCGCCCCGCACACCCAGACCGTGCGCCTCGTCGACGATCAGCAGCGCATTGTGGCGGCGACACACCTCGTGGAGTTCACGCAGCGGGGCCAGCACGCCGTCGGCGCTGAACACCGAGTCGGTGACGACGACCGCACGTTCCTCGTCACGGCCGGCCAGAGCGGAGTCGACGGCGTCGACGTCGCGGTGCGGAGCCACCACCACCCGGGCGCGCGACAACCGGCAGGCGTCGACCAGCGAGGCATGGGTGAAGGCGTCGGAGACCAGCAGCGAACCCGGGCCGGTCAGCGCGACGACCGCGCCGATGTTGGCGGTGTAGCCCGAGGAGAACACCAGCGCCGATTCTGCGCCGACGAACTCGGCCAGCGCGGTCTCGAACTCCTCGTGCAGTTCGGTGTTGCCGGTGACCAGCCGGGATCCGGTGGATCCGGTGCCCCAGGTGCGAACCGCGTCGACGGCCGCCGCGATGACGTCCGGGTGCTGCGCCAGACCGAGGTAGTCGTTGGAGGCGAGGTCGAGCTGATCGCTGACGGCCGGGCGGGCGCGCAGCGAGCGGCGCAGCCCGGCGGCGCGCCGCTGCCGCTCGACGTCGTCGAGCCAGGCCAGGGGTGAGAGCCCTGCACGCGTCACCGAAAAACCTCCCCGCGCCGATTACACCCGTCGGCGAGCCGTCCCATCGAACACGTCGGCGGGCCGACCCAACTAAACACGTCGGCGGGCCGACCCAACTAAACACGTCGGCGGGCCGACCCAACTAAACACGTCGGCGGGCCGACCCAACTAAACACCGTTCAGGTTAGCGCACGGGCGACCTCGACCATCGCCGAGGCGATCTGGTCCACCTCCTCCGGCGTGCAGATATACGGCGGCATGGCGTACACCAGATTGCGGAACGGCCGCAGCCACACCCCGTTCCGCAGGGCGGTGGCGGTCGCGACCGCCATGTCGACCGGCTCGGCCATCTCGATCACGCCGATACCGCCGAGCACCCGCACATCGGCCACCCCACGCAGTTCCCGGGCCGGGGCCAGCCCGTCACGCAACCTGGTCTCCAGCGCGGTGACCCGGGCCCGCCAGTCGGTGGCGAGCAGCAGCTCGGTGGAGGCGACCGACACCGCGCAGGCCAGCGCGTTGGCCATGAAGGTGGGCCCGTGCATGAGGGCGCCCGGCTCGCCGTTGCTGATGGTGTGGGCGACCCGGCTCGTGCACAGGGTGGCGGCGAGGGTGAGGTAACCGCCGGTGAGCGCCTTGCCGACACACATGATGTCGGGGGTGACGCCGGCGTGGTCGGCGGCGAACAACGCGCCGGTGCGCCCGAATCCGGTGGCGATCTCGTCGAAGATCAGCAGCACCCGGTGGCGGTCGCAGATCTCGCGCAGATCGCTCAGATAGCGCGGGTCGTGGAAGCGCATCCCGCCGGCGCCCTGCACCACCGGTTCGACGATGACCGCGGCCAGTTCGTCGGCGTGTTCGGCCAGTTGCCGCTCGAACGCCGCGGTGTAGTCCGGGTCGTAGTCGCGCGGCACCTGCGGGGCGAACACCTGGTCGGCCAGCACATCGGTCCACAGCGAGTGCATGCCGCCGTCCGGATCGCACACGCTCATCGGGGTGAAGGTGTCCCCGTGATAGCCGCCGCGCCACGTCATCAGCCGGTGCTTGGACGGCCGGCCCCGGCTGCGCCAGTACTGCAGCGCCATCTTGACGGCGACCTCGATGGACACCGATCCGGAGTCGCTGAAGAACACGGTGTCCAGACCGGCCGGGGTGATGTCGACCAACAGCTGCGCCAGCCGGGCCGCCGGCTCGTGGGTGAGGCCCCCGAACATGACGTGGTTCATGGTGGCGAGCTGTTCGGTGATGGCGCGGTCCAGCACCGGATGGCCGTGCCCGTGTATCGACGTCCACCAGGACGCCATCGCGTCGAGGACCTCGAGCCGCTCATCGTCGCCGCCGTCCGGAGCCACCACCGTCAGCCACGCACCCCGGGCGCCCACGGCGACCACCGGTGCGAGCGCCGCCGTCCCGATCGCGCTGTACGGATGCCAGATGTGGGCAGCGTCGATCGACCTGATCTGCTCCGGAGTCAACTTCTGCGGGGCCGCCTGCCCGGCGCTCGGCTCCTCGGGGGTCGCTCGCACGGGTACCGACCCTATCCGCTGTGCGCGCCGCGTCTGTCCGCTGCGCGGTGTCCGTCGCGCGCGCTGCGCGGTGTCCGTCGCGCGCTGCGCGGGGGCAGGGAGTTTGCCGGCGTATCGCGGTGCCGATCCCGCGGCATGAGCCGGGGGGTGTTCTTGGGTAAATTGTCCCGCGACCATGTTGACCCTGTCCTCGAGCCGGCCGGCCGCCTCCGCCGTCGCCGGGCCACCGTCGCCTGCTGTGACGGGCCCTGGAACCTCCGGTTTCTACCGCTATGACCTGGACGGCCTCCGCGGTGTCGCGATCCTGCTGGTCGCGCTTTTCCATGTCTGGTTCGGGCGGGTGTCCGGTGGTGTCGACGTCTTCCTGGCGCTGTCCGGTTTCTTCTTCGGCGGCCGTCTGCTGCGCGCGGTGCTGGCTCCGGGCGCATCGCTGAAACCGCTGCGGGAGGTCACCCGGCTGGTGCGCCGGCTGCTGCCGGCGCTGGTCGTCGTGCTGGCCGCCTCGGCAGTGCTGACCATCCTGATCCAGCCGACCACCCGCTGGGAAACATTTGCTGACCAGAGCCTGGCAAGCCTCGGCTACTACCAGAACTGGGAGCTCGCACGCACCGCGTCGGACTATCTGCGCGCCGGTGAGGCGGTCAGCCCGCTGCAGCACATCTGGTCGATGTCGGTGCAGGGCCAGTTCTACATCGCGTTCCTCGTGCTGGTCATGGGTTTCGCGGTGCTGTTCCGGCGGGTGCTGCGGCGGCACCTGCGGGCCGCGTTCGTGGTGCTGCTGACCGCGCTGACGGTGGCGTCGTTCGTCTACGCGATCATCGCCACCAACACCGATCAGGCCACCGCGTACTACAACAGCTTCGCGCGCGCGTGGGAGCTGCTGCTCGGCGCGCTGGCCGGTTCGCTCGTCCCCCACATCCGCTGGCCGAAATGGCTGCGCGCACTGGCCGCCACGGTGGCGCTGGCGGCGATCCTGTCCTGCGGCGTCCTCATCGACGGGGTCAACGAGTTCCCGGGCCCGTGGGCGCTGGTGCCGGTCGGGGCCACCATCTTGTTCATCCTGTCCGCGGCCAACTGGCAGGGGCCGCTGCCGGGCCCCAACCGGCTGCTGGCCACCACACCGTTCGTCACCCTCGGATCGATCGCGTACTCGCTGTATCTGTGGCACTGGCCGCTGCTGATCTTCTGGCTGGCCTACACCGGCAACTCCGGGGTCAACTTCGTCGAGGGCGCCGTCATCCTGCTGGTGTCCGGTGTGCTGGCGTGGCTGACCACCAAACTGGTCGAGGATCCGCTGCGCTACCGCAAACCCGCCGCGGACGTCGTGGTCCCGGTGAAGCCGCCGCTGCGCACGCGGTTGCGCCGGCCGACCATGGTGCTGGGGTCGGTGGTCGCGCTGCTGGGCGTGGCGCTCACCGCCACGTCGTTCACCTGGCGGGAACACGTCTCGCTGCAGCGGGCCAGCGGCAAGGAGTTGTCGGGGCTGGCGGCGCGGGACTATCCGGGCGCCCGGGCGCTCACCGAGGGCGCCCGGGTGGCCAAACTGCCGATGCGGCCCTCCGTGCACGAAGCCCGCGAGGACCTGCCGATCTCCACCATCGACGGCTGCATCAGCGACTTCGACGACGTCTCGGTGATCAAGTGCACCTACGGCGACGAGTCCGCGAGCCGCACCATCGCGCTGGCCGGCGGGTCGCACGCCGAACACTGGATCACCGCGCTGGATCTGTTGGGCCGCAAACACCACTTCAAGGTGGTCACCTACCTGAAGATGGGGTGCCCGCTGACCACCGACGAGATGCCGCGGGTGTCCGGTGACGGCCGGCCCTACCCGAAGTGCCGCGACTGGAACGAGCGGGTGCTGCCGGAGCTGATCGCCGACCGGCCGGACTACATCTTCACCACCTCGACGCGGCCGTGGCACACCCGACACGGTGACCGGGTGCCGGAGGGCTATCTGGGCATCTGGGAGGTGCTCAACGAGGCCGGGATCCCGGTGCTGGCGATGCGGGACACCCCGTGGCTGACCAAGGACGGCGGCCGGGCCAAGAACCCGGTCGACTGCCTGGCCGACGGCGGCGACCCGGTCCACTGCGGAATGTGGCGCTACGAGGTGCTCTCCGACGAGAATCCGACCCTGGAGTGGGTCGAGACGTACCCGGTGCTCAAACCGCTGGACATGAGCGATGCGGTGTGCCGGCCCGACTTCTGCCGTGTGGTGGAGGGAAATGTGCTGGTGTACCACGACTCTCACCACTTCTCATCCACCTACATGCGTAGTATGGCGCCGGAGCTGGGCCGTCAGATCGCTGCCGTCACCGGTTGGTGGGTCCCGCAGTGACCTCCACCGCGCCGACCTCGGTTCCGATGGTCTGGCCGGGCAGCGCCTATCCACTGGGCGCCACCTATGACGGTGCGGGTACCAACTTCTCGGTGTTCTCCGAGGTGGCCGACCGGGTCGAGCTGTGTCTGATCGCCCGGGACGGCGCCGAGACCCGCATCAACCTCGAGGAGGTCGACGGCTATGTGTGGCACTGCTATCTGCCCGCGGTGACACCGGGCCAGCGGTACGGGTACCGGGTGCACGGACCGTGGAATCCGGCCACGGGGCAGCGCTGCGACCCGAGCAAGCTGCTCCTCGATCCCTACGGCAAGACCTTCGACGGCGCCTTCCGGTGGGGTCAGGCGCTGTTCTCCTTCGACCTCGAGGCCGAGGATCCGGCCTCCGGCGGTAACCCGCCGATGGTGGACTCGCTGGGCCACACCATGACCAGCGTGGTGACCAACCCGTTCTTCGACTGGGGTTCGGACCGCCCGCCGAAAATCCCCTACCACGAGACGATCATCTACGAGGCGCACGTCAAGGGCATGACCCAGACCCATCCCGGGGTGCCCGAGCCGCTGCGCGGAACCTACGCCGGGTTGTGTCACCCGGCGATCATCGAGCATCTGCAGTCGCTGCACGTGACCGCGATCGAACTGATGCCGGTGCACCAGTTCATGCACGACCAGCGGCTGCTCGACCTGGGTCTGCGCAACTACTGGGGCTACAACACCTTCGGGTTCTTCGCCCCGCACAACGAGTACGCCGCGACCGGCGCCTCCGGTGCGGTGGCCGAGTTCAAGACCATGGTGAAGACCTTCCACGAGGCGGGTATCGAGGTCATCCTCGACGTGGTCTACAACCACACCGCCGAGGGCAACCACCTCGGCCCCACCATCAACTTCCGGGGCATCGACAACGCCGCCTACTACCGGTTGCTCGACGAGGATCCGCGCTACTACAAGGATTTCACCGGCACCGGCAACAGCCTCAACGCCCGGCATCCGCACACCCTGCAGCTGATCATGGACTCGCTGCGGTACTGGGTGACCGACATGCACGTCGACGGGTTCCGGTTCGACCTGGCCGCCACCCTGGCCCGCGAGCTCTACGACGTGGACCGGCTCAGCGGCTTCTTCGACCTGGTCCAGCAGGATCCGGTGGTCAGCCAGGTGAAACTGATCGCCGAGCCGTGGGATGTGGGGCCGGGCGGCTACCAGGTCGGCAACTTCCCAGGTTTGTGGACCGAGTGGAACGGGAAATACCGCGACACTGTGCGTGACTACTGGCGCGGCGAGCCCGCAACCCTCGGCGAGTTCGCCTCGCGGCTGACCGGATCGTCGGATCTGTACGAGGCGACCGGGCGGCGGCCGTGGGCCAGCATCAACTTCGTCACCTGCCACGACGGGTTCACGCTGGCCGATCTGGTGTCCTACAACGAGAAACACAACGAGGCCAACGGCGAGGACAACCGGGACGGGGAGAACCACAACCGGTCGTGGAACTGCGGTGTGGAGGGCCCGACCGACGATCCGGAGATCCTGGCGCTGCGGGCCCGGCAGATGCGCAACATGATGGCCACGTTGATGGTCAGCCAGGGCACCCCGATGATCGCCCACGGCGACGAGATCGGCCGCACCCAGCACGGCAACAACAACGCCTACTGCCAGGACTCGGAGTTGTCCTGGATGGACTGGTCGCTGTGCGAGCAGAACGCCGACCTGCTGGCGTTCGCCCGCAAGGTCACCCGGTTCCGCCGGGACCATCCGGTGTTCCGCCGGCGCCGCTTCTTCGACGGCAAGCCGATCCGCAGCGGCGAGCAGGTCCGCGACATCGCCTGGCTCACCCCGGACGGTCGGGAGATGACCCCGGAGGACTGGGACGCCGGTTTCGGCAAATGCGTGCTGGTGTTCCTCAACGGCGACGCCATCCCCGAACCCGACGCCCGCGGAGAACGCATCACCGATGATTCGTTCCTGTTGTGTTTCAACGCCCACCATGAGGACGTCGAGGTCGTGGTGCCCGGCGGCGGCTACGCGCACGAGTGGACGGGTGCGCTGGACACCGCCCACCCTGTCGGCGACACCGACGTCGTGCTGCGGGTCGGTGAGACCTTCATGCTGCCGGCGCGGTCGCTGCTGATCCTGCGTAAGACGGCGTGATGGCGATGGCCTCCCGCCCGTTGCTGTCGACCTACCGGCTGCAGCTGCGCGGCGACTGTTTCACTTTCGCCGACGCCGAGGACCTGTTGGACTATCTCGACGACCTCGGGGTGAGCCACCTCTACCTGTCCCCCATCCTGACCGCGGCGCAGGGTTCCACCCACGGGTACGACGTGACGGATCCGACCACGGTGTCGGCGGAGCTCGGCGGTCCCGAGGGCCTGGCCCGCCTGTCGGCCGCGGCGCGACGGCGCAACATGGGCTTGATCGTCGACATCGTCCCCAACCACGTCGGCGTGGAGCATCCCCGGCAGAACCGGTGGTGGTGGGATGTGCTCACGCATGGGCGCGGTTCGGAGTACGCGCACTTCTTCGACATCGACTGGGACGCCGACCCGGACGGCCGGATCCTGTTGCCGGTGCTGGGTTCCGACGCCGACGTGGAACACCTGACGGTGGATGGGGACGTGTTGCGGCTCGGTGATCTGGAGTATCCGATCGCGCCGGGCACCGGTTCGGGCAGCGGGCCCGAGGTGCACGACGGTCAGCACTATCGGCTCACCGGCTGGCGCACCGCGGTGTGCGGGTACCGCCGGTTCTTCTCGATCACGTCGCTGGCCGGCCTGCGTCAGGAGGACCGCGCGGTGTTCAACGCCACCCACGTCGAGGTCAAACGGTGGTTCGACGAACACCTGGTGGACGGGCTGCGCATCGACCACCCGGACGGGTTGGCCGATCCGCCACAGTATCTGGAATGGCTGCGCGAGCTTGTCGGGCCGCAGGCCTGGATCGGCGTCGAGAAGATCCTCGCGGTCGACGAACCGCTGGACCCCACCCTCCCGGTCGCCGGCACCACCGGCTATGACGCGCTGCGGGAGATCGGCGGGGTGTTCATCGATCCGGCCGGCGCGGGACCACTCACCGAACTGTGTGAGTCGGCCGGATTCGACCACCGGGCGGTGCACGATCTGGCCCGGCGGCTCAAGGCCGAGGCGGTCACCGACACGTTGGGCAGCGAACTGGCCCGGCTGTGCCGGGTGGTGGCGGCGGTCACCGGATCGGATCACCCGCAGCTGGGCGCCGCGGTCGCGGAGTTGCTCGGCAACATCGGGGTGTACCGCAGCGACTACCGCACCCTGTCCCTGGTGCTCCCCGCGGCGTTCGGTGAAACGGTCTCGGCGCGACCGGATCTGGATGAGCCGTTGACGCTCCTCGCGGCCGCGGTGGCCCGCGGCGGCGAGGCGGCCGTCCGGCTGCAACAGCTGTGCGGCGCCGCCACCGCGAAGTCGATGGAAGACTGCCTGTTCTACCGCGATCCACGGTTGGTGTCACTCAACGAGGTCGGCGGTGAACCGGCGCATTTCGGGGTCAGCCTGGCCGAATTCCATCAGCGTGCCGCGGCGCGGGCGCGGCAGTGGCCACAGGCGATGGTGGCGCTGTCCACCCACGACACCAAACGCGGTGAGGACGTCCGGGCCCGTATCGGCGTGCTGTCCCAGGTTCCGTCACTGTGGGCGGCCTACGTCCAAGGGTGGGAGCAGCGCTGCCCGGCACCGGATCCGTCTACCGGACTGTTTCTGTGGCAGAACATCTTCGGCGTCTGGCCGGTGGACGGCGACGTCACCGACGAGTTGCGGTCCCGGCTGCACGCGTACGCCGAGAAGGCGATCCGCGAAGCCGCGCTGCACACCAGCTGGCACGACCCGGACGAAACCTTCGAGGCAAGGGTGCACGCCTGGCTCGACGCGGTGATCGACGGGCCGGTGAGCGCCGAGCTCACCGGGCTGGTGGCCCGTCTCGACGACCATGCCCGCAGCGACGCTCTCGGCCAGAAATTGTTGGCGCTCACCGTTCCCGGGGTTCCCGATGTCTACCAGGGCACCGAGCTGTGGGAGGACAGCCTGGTCGACCCGGACAACCGGCGCCCGGTCGACTACCCGCTGCGGCGCCGGAAGCTGCGCACCTCGGATCATCCGAAGTTGCGGGTGGTGCGCGCCGCGCTGCGCCTGCGCCGGGACCGTCCGGACGTCTTCGTCTCCGGGGATTACCGGCCGCTGCCGGCCCGGGGCGCGGCGCGCGAGCACCTGATCGCCTTCGGCCGCGGCGGCGATGTGCTGGTGGCGGCCACCCGGTGGAGCGTCCGGCTGGCCGAGACCGATTGGGGTGACACCATTCTCGACCTGCCCAACGGGCAGTGGACCGATCGCATCGGCGGTGGTCGATTCAGCGGCCCGGTCCCGGCCGCCGAGCTGTTCGCCGGGTTGCCCGTGGTGCTGCTGGAGCGTGCCGGTGTCTGACCTGGATCGTGAGGTGAGGACGCCGCCGACACTCTTCGAGGTGTGGGCGCCCCGGCCCGAGCGGGTCCGGCTCGACGTCGACGGCACGCTGCATGACATGACCCGTTCCGGCGACTGGTGGCGGGCGGAGGTTCCGGCCCGGCCGGACGCCCGGTACGGCTTCGTCCTCGACGACGACCCGCAGGTGCTGCCCGATCCGCGCTCGCCCCGCCAGCCCGACGGGGTGCACGAACGGTCCCAGCTGTGGGCACCGGACCCGGAGGCCTGGAGCGATGCGGGCTGGGCGGGCCGGTCCATCGAGGGCGCGGTCGTCTACGAGTTGCACGTCGGCACCTTCACCCCGGAGGGAACCTTCGATGCGGTGATCGACAAGCTCGACCACCTGGTGGATCTCGGTGTCGATTTCGTCGAGCTGATGCCGGTCAACGCGTTCGGCGGAACCCACGGCTGGGGCTACGACGGGGTGCTGTGGTACGCGGTGCACGAACCCTACGGCGGCCCGGACGGTCTGGTCCGGCTGATCGACGCCTGCCACAACCGCGGGCTGGGGGTGCTCATCGACGCGGTGTTCAACCACCTCGGCCCGTCCGGCAACTATCTGCCCCGGTTCGGCCCGTACCTGTCGTCGGGCAGCAATCCGTGGGGTGAGTCGATCAACCTCGCCGACGCCCACGCCGACGAGGTGCGGCGCTACATCCTGGACTGCGCGCTGCGTTGGATGCGCGACTTCCACGCCGACGGTCTGCGCCTGGACGCGGTGCACGCCCTGGTGGACACCACCGCGGTGCACATCCTCGAGGAACTCGCTGCCGAAACCGATGCGCTGTCCGCCGAACTCGGCCGTCCGCTGTCGCTGATCGCCGAGAGCGACCTCAACGACCCGCGGTTGATCACCCCCCGGGACCGCGGCGGCCTCGGGATGACGGCGCAGTGGGACGACGACATCCACCACGCCATCCACTCCGCTGTCTCCGGCGAACGGCAGGGCTACTACGCCGATTTCGGGACCATCGAAACGTTGGCCGACACCCTGCGCAACGGCTACTTCCACGCCGGCACCTACTCGTCGTTCCGGGGCCGCCGGCACGGCCGCCCGCTGGACACCACCCGGATCCCGGCCACCCGGCTGCTGGCCTACACGCTGACCCACGATCAGGTCGGCAACCGCGCGGTCGGCGATCGGCCGTCGCAGAATCTGGAGGCCGGGCAACTCGCGGTCAAGGCCGCGCTGGTGATCGGCTCGCCCTACACCGTGATGCTGTTCATGGGTGAGGAGTGGGGTTCGACGTCACCGTTCCAGTTCTTCAGTTCGCACCCCGAGCCGGACCTGGCCCGCGCCACCGCGGAAGGCCGCAAGAGGGAGTTCGCCGAACACGGCTGGGACGCCGACGAGGTGCCCGATCCGCAGGATCCGGCCACGTTCCTGCGGTCGAAGCTGAAGTGGGACGAGATCGGCCGCGGCGAGCACGCCCGGCTGCTGGACACCTACCGCGGTCTGATCACACTGCGGCGCAGCGAACCCGATCTGGCCGATCCGTGGCTGGACCGGCTGCACATCGAGTACGACGAGCAGCAGCGGTGGATCGTGATGCACCGTGGCGCCCTGGCGATCGCCTGCAATCTGGGCTCCGAACCGGTGCGGGTGCCGGTCAGCGGCCAGGTACTGCTGGCCTGGGACACTCCCCGGATCGGGGCGGACGCCGCCGAATTGCCCCGGTATTCATTCGCCGTGCTGAGAAAGCCCGGCGATTAACCCGGTACCACGGTCTCACCCAGCGCACTTCGTGGTTTGCTGAGAAATGCGCGTATCACAGGTAGAAGGGCTGGGGCTAAGCTGTATTCGGTAACCGGGCCGCAGATATTGACGCATACGCATCAATATTCGGCGGTCAGCGCTGCAAGGGATTGCATATGTTGAAAGCGCTACGGCGAACCTGGCGCAAACCAGACCACTATTACTGGTTCACGTCATTTCTGGCGGCTCGCCGGGCTCGCACGTCCACCTGTCGGTTCATCGCGTCGATCACGCTGATCCTCGGCCTGATGCCGATGGTGATGCTGGCCGGCCCCGCCGGCCCGCAGAGCATGCCGGGACGGCTGATCGCGGTGGCGGTCACGGTGACTGCGCTGGTCATCACCCTGATCTGGTTGCGGGACCGCTGGCCCAGCCGTAACCAGTCCCGTGTGGTCAGCCTCGCGGCGGGGCTGGCGATCGCGGTGTTCGCGTTCACGCTGCCCGATCCGAGCGCCGGGCTGGTGTGGACGGCTGCTTTCGCGGTGCTCGCCGGTTATGTGGCGTTGTTCCACAGCGCGCGCTATGCCACTTTCACAGTGCTATTTGCTGCAATTACCGCTGGGGTATTGTCTTTCGAGCTGGCCAAGACCGCGGGGGTCGCGGCGGCGGTGTGCGGATTTGTGTTCATCACCGTGGTGACATTTGCGGTGGTGTGTGCCTGCAATTTGCTGGTCGGCCTGCTCGACGTGGATGTGCTCGACGCGGACATCGAACCGCTCACCGGCCTGCTCAACCGGGATGCGTTCTACCGGTCCGCGGGCCACCTCATCTCCCGCAGCCGCGACGACGACCGCCAACTCGTCATCGCGCTGATCAACATCGACAATCTGCGCCTGCTGCGGGACACCCAGGGGCAGGCGGCCGCCGACCGGGCCCGGGTGGCGATCGGGCAGACGCTTCGGGAGAACACCCGGCACAACGCGTTCGTGGCCCATCTCGGCCAGGACGAGTTCCTCATCGCCGACACGTTCTCGTCGACGGATTCGTTCCCGCTCGTCGAGCGGGTGCGGGGGGCGATCGCGACCACCCCGCCGCGGTTGACCGCGAGCATCGGGGTGGTCAGCACGCCGATGCGGGGGCTGGCGGTGTGCCCGCCGGAGACGCTGCTCGACGAGTTGATCGCGGTGGCCAGCGCGACCATGTACGAAGCCCGCCGCGCGGGCGGCAATCAGGCGCGCTACCGCAAGTACCCCAACCCGACCGCGGTGACCGAGGCCCACTACCCGGAGCAGGCTGCCGACGACTTCTGACCGATGCACGCCGGGCGGCCGACAGCAGGGCCGAACGGGACGCGGGCAGCCGTCAGGTCAGGTACCGGTACGCCGGTGAGCCGGGCTCCAGCCGCTCGACGTGGATGTCGGAGGCCTCCATCCGGGCCAGCAGGCCGTCGAGATCGGCGGCCGAGCTCAGCTCGATACCCACCAGCGCCTCCCCCGTCTCCCGGTTGTTGCGCTTGACGTACTCGAACAGCGTGATGTCGTCCCCCTCACCGAGCACCTCGTCGAGGAAGCGTCGCAGCGATCCGGGCTCCTGCGGGAAGTCGACCAGGAAGTAGTGCTTGAGGCCGAGGTGCACCAGGGACCGTTCCAGCACCTCGTTGTACCGCGACACGTCGTTGTTGCCGCCGGAGATCAGGCAGACCACTGTCGAGCCGGGTTCGATCTCGGCCTCCGACAGCCCGGTCACCGCGAGCGCACCGGCCGGTTCGGCGATGATGCCCTCGTTCTGGTACAGGTCGAGCATCGCGGTGCACACCGCGCCCTCGTCGACGGTGGTGATCGACACCATGTCACCGGCGGCGGCCAGGGCGGCGTGGGTGTAGGTGCCGGCCCGGTTGACCGCCGCGCCGTCGACGAACTGGTCGACGTGGTCGAGGGTGACCGGTTCGCCGGCGGCCAGGGCGGCCATCATCGATGCCGCACCGGCCGGTTCCACCCCCAGCACCGCGGTGTTGCGGGTGCGTTCGGCCAGGTAGGTCGTGATGCCGGCGATGCAGCCGCCGCCCCCTACCGGAACGATCACCAGATCGGGTTCGCCGCCCCCGCCCGGACCGTCCTCGGCGTCGAGCTGTTCGAGGATCTCGGTGGCGATGGTGCCCTGACCGGCGATGGTGCGCGGGTCGTCATAGGGATGCACCAGGGTGGCGCCGGTGCGTTCCACATCGGCCAGCGCGGCCGCCGCGGCCAGGTCGTAGGTGCGCCCCACCGCGATCAGCTCGATGAACTCCCGGCCGTGGTAGCGGATCCGCTGCCGCTTCTGCTTCGGGGTCTTGGCCGGGATGTAGATGCGGCCGTGGATGCCCATCATCCGGCAGGCCAGCGCGAAGCCCTGGGCGTGGTTGCCCGCCGACGAGCACACCACCCCGGCGGCCTTCTCCTCCTCGGTGAGCTGGCTGAGCAGGTTGTAGGCGCCGCGCAGTTTGTAGGACCGCACCGCCTGCAGATCCTCACGCTTGAGGTAGATGTTCGCGCCGGTGGCCTCGGACAGGCGGTCGCAGAACTGCAGCGGTGTGCGGGTGACCACGCCGGCCAGACGCGCGGCAGCCTCGTCGATGTCTGCAGCGCTCAGCGGCGACTGGTCGCTCCTGCGCAAGCTGTGAGTCAGATCGGCGGTCACCGCACAATGGTGCCACCAACCTGCGTGTTTCAGCTAACCGGGGTGAGCACGAACACGGGGATCTGCCGGTCGGTCTTCTGCTGGTACTCGGCGTAGCCGGGATACGCGGCGACGGCCCGCTCCCACCACACGGCTTTTTCCGCGCCGGTCACCTCCCGGGCGTCGTACTCCTTGACGACCGTCCCGTCCTGCAACTCGACGCGGGGATTCTTGGTGATGTTGAAGTACCAGGCGGGGTGTCGGGGGGCGCCGCCGAGCGAGGCGACGACGGCGTACTCACCCTCGTGCTCGACCCGCATCAGGGGTGTCTTGCGGAGTTTCCCGGACTTGGCGCCGACGGTGGTCAGCAGGATCACCGGCCGGCCGCCCAGTTCGGTGCCCTCGGTGCCGCCCGACGCGATGATCTTCTCGGCCTGCTCCCGGGACCAGTCCGATGTGCCGGGTTCGTACTCCCCGGTGAGTGCCATGATGGTGATCCCTCCTGATCGGTGGTCACTTTTGCCCGGTCGGTTGCACCGGAGCCTGCCCCGGACAGCTCACGGGGCGCGCGACGACCGCCGCCGCCCTCGAGACTACGGGCCCGAAGAGGGCTGCGCTGACGAATGGGCCGGCGAACGGGCCGGCAAACGGGACGGCGAAGAAGACGAAGCCGAAGGGGTCGTCCCGCACCCGGGTGGGCCGGCCTGGGTGAACCGCCGGGCCAGCAGTGCCACCAGGTCCGGGTGGGTGCCGAGCGGTTCGGCCACCCCGTGGGCACCGCAACCGCGCAGCCGGGCGTGGAACACCCCGGGCGCCAGCAGGTAGGACGCGACGAACACCCGCCCCCCTGACCGGCACAGCCGGCCGACCAGATCGGCCACCGCCGGCACCCCGGTGGCCGCTCCGGCCTGCGCGATGAACCCCAGGTGCACCTCCCCCACCATGTCGGCCAGCAGGTTCGCGGCCCGCATCAGGCCGCGGCGCGCCACCGGGTCCGAGGACCCGGCGGCCGCCATCACCACCGCGTCGCCGGGTGACCAGCCCGCCTCGAGCAGCCGGGTGCGCATGATCGCGGCCAGCACCGGGTCGGGCCCCAGCGCCCGGGTGACGGTGACGCGCCGGTGGCCGCTCTCGGCGATCCGCGCCGGCAGGTCGGTGTTGACGTGGTAGCCCGGTGCCAGGAAAGCGGGGACCACCACCGCGGGGCCCTTCGTGTCGGCGAGCACCTCCCCCGGCCCGGGGCCAGCACGTCGACGTAGGCGGTGCGCACCGCGCCCACCCGCGCGGCCAGGGCCAGGGCGATCTCGGTGACGGTCGCCTGACCGTGCCGATCACGGGTGCCGTGGGCGACCAGGATCCGGTGCGGTGTCACGTGGCCGCGGGATCCACGGCCAGCCGGTAACCGCGCTTCACCACGGTCTGCACCACCTGCGGGGCGGACAGCGCCGAGCGCAGCCGGGCCATCGCGGTCTCCACCGCGTGGGTTTCGTCGCCGCCGCCGGGCAGTTCGGCCAGCAGCTCCTCCCGGGACACCACCATGCCCGGTGTGGCCAGCAGCCGGCGCAGCAGCGCCATCGCCGCCGGGGGCAGCACCTTCAGTTCGCCGTCCACCTCCACGCTGCCGTTGCGCACGCTCAAGTGGTGCCCACCCGCGCGGTACTGCCTTGCCAGGCCGGGCAATTCGTCGGTGATCAGGCGCGCCAGCGCACCCAGCCGGTAGCGCTGCGGGTGGCGGGCGTCGACACCGATTCTCCGCAGCGGAGTCGCGGTGACCGGACCCACGCAGAACACCGCCACCTCGGTGCGCAGCGCTGCGATCAGATCGTCGAGCACGCCGAGGGTCTTGGCGCGTTGCAGCACCGCGGCGACGGCGGGGGCGCTGGTGAAGCTCACCGCATCGAGGTCGGCGTCGAGGATCGCGGTGATCAGCTGCTCGCCCCGACGGCAGTCCTGCGCCGGCTGCCAGCGATACACCGGCACCTTGATCACCTGGGCGCCGGCCCGCGCGAGCGCCTCGCAGATGTCGGTGCCGGGCTCCCATTCACTGGCCGCGCCGTGCAGCTGTACCGCGATGCGCAGCCCGTCCACACCGTCGGCGAGCAGCCGCTGCAGCACCTCGGCGGAGGACTCCGACCCCGGGCTCCACTCCTCGCACAGGCCGGCCTGACGGACCGCGCCACGGGCTTTCGGTCCGCGGGCCAGGATTCGGGTGGACGCCAGCGCGGCGGTCAGCTCGTCGCTGACATCCCAGCCGTGCGCGGCCTCCACCCATCCGCGGAACCCGATGCCGGTGGTGACCAGCACCAGGTCGGGCGGCGCCTCGATGAGCCCGGCGGTGACCCGGCGCAGTTCGTCGTCGTCGACCAGTGGCACGATCCGGATCGCCGGGGCGTGCACCACGTTCGCGCCGCGGCGCTCCAGCAGTGTGATGAGCTCCTCGGCCCGGCGCGCGGCGGTCACCCCGACGGTGAAGCCGGCCAACGGGTCAGCGGCTCGCGATCTGGACGATTCCATCGACCACCCTGACGTCGTACACCGGCAGCCGGTGTGCCTCGTCGTCGAGGCACCGACCGTCGAGCAGGGAGAACACCTGCTTTCCCAGCGGCGAGGCCACCGTCGGCTCGCCGCGGCGGTCGCCGACGATGCCGCGGGACATCACCGCGGCGCGACCGAACGGGTCGATGTTGCCGACCGCGGCCAGGGTGCCATATTGGCGCCGATGACGAAGAACAGGTCGGCACGGTCGATGTCGTCATACGAGCCGGGCGGGCCGTCGGCCCCGAGGGACTGTTTGTAGCCGGAGGCCGCGCTGGCCATGCACAGCCGCGAGTTGGCTTCCAGATGCGCGGTGCGGATGAAGCCCTTGGCCAGCTTGGTGGCCAGATACTGGGCTTCCAGGGACAACTGCCCGGACACATAGAGCGCGATCGCGTCCGGACCGTGGGTGTCCAGGATGGCCCGGAGCCGCTGACCGGCCGCGGCGACGGCATCGTCGACCGGGGCGGGGACCGGCGGTTCGCCGCGGCGCGGCCGGATCAGCGCGGTGAGCGCCCGGCCCTTGGTGCTGCCCATCAGTTCGGCGTGGGTGGCGCCCTTGGTGCACAGTCGGCCGCGGTTGGTGGGGTGCAGCGGGTCACCGGCGACGCCGGCGATGACCGGACCGGCCGGTCCGGGCGTGGTGCGGACCTCGATGCCGCAGCCGACACCGCAGTACGAGCACGCGGTGCGGACGCAGTCGGCACCGCCACGTCCGGTGGCCACATTCCCCAGGGCTGAATTCCCGGCAGTCACAGCCCCACCGTGGTCGGCTGACATTACCGAACATGCCGAGTCGCGTTAGCGGGACGCTAAACGTGGCTCACGTCGACCGCCGCCCGGGTGTGAGCCCCGCGAGCCTGAACGTGAGACGGGGTACACCCACATCTGAGGTTTCGGGCACCCGAAAACACGATATAGTGGACCCATGACGAGCATGGATACGGTGCTGATCGCGGGCGTGCCGTGGCCGCGCTACAAGCTCGTCGCGCTCGCCCTGGGTCTGCTGGTGTTTCTCGTGGTCGGGCTGGTCACCCTCGATGCCGGACCGGCCGTGCTGCTGGGCGCCGCCACCGCGACGGTGGTCTGGCTGATGTACGGCCTGCGCCGGCCGCGCCGCAGCTAACCCAGACAGCCCGGGCCGAGCAGGGCCTTGAGGTCGCCCATCAATTCCAGCGACGGTGTCACCCGCAGCGACGGGTCCAGTTCCAGCGTGGTGATCCGGTCCCCGTTGATCAGGCGCAGATGCACCTGCGCGGTGCCCGGGTGGTTGGTCAGCACCTGTTTGAGCGCGGTGACCTTGTCCAGGGTGCACTGGCGGGTCGGCAGGCTGACCGCGATCGGCCGGTCCGCCGAGGCGTTGCTGAAGTCCGGCACGATGAGTTCATGGGCGATCAGCGCGATCCGGTCGTCGCGGGCGGCGACCTTCGCCTTGATCAGCACGACCGCGTCGTCGGCGATCTCCGCCCCGTACAGCGAGTAGGTCTGCGGGAAGAACAGCACCTCGATGCCGCCGGTGAGGTCCTCCAATTGAGCTGAGGCCCAAGGTAACCCGTTTTTGTTGACGCGGCGGTTCACCGAGTTGAGGATGCCACCGACGGTGACCTGGGCGTCGTTGGGCACCTCGCCGTCGAGGATCGCCGGAATCTGGGTGTCGACCTGGTTGGCCAGCAGGTGCGCCACCCCCTCGAGCGGATGACCGGACACGTACAGGCCCAGCATCTCCCGTTCCAGCGCCAGCTTGTGCTTGTCGTCCCACTCCTCGTCGGGCACCTTGATCGTGAAGACCGAATCGAGCGAGTCCTCAGACGATCCGTCACCACCGAACAGATCGAACTGACCCATCGCCTCGGCCTTCTTGGTGCCGAGCACCGATTCGACGGCGTCGCCGTGCACCAGGAACAACCCCTTGCGGGGGTGCCCGAGAGAGTCGAAAGCGCCTGCCTTGATGAGGGATTCGGTGACCTTCTTGTTGCAGACCGAGATGTCGATCTTGTTGAGGTAGTCGGAGAAGTCGGTGAACTTGCCCTTCTCGGTCCGGGTGGCGATCAGCGACGACACCACGTTGGCGCCCACGTTGCGCACCGCGCCCAGACCGTACCGGATGTCCTTGCCGACCGAGGTGAAGTTCACCGCGGACTCGTTGACGTCCGGCGGCAGCACGGTGATTCCGAGCCGGCGGCAGTCCGCCAGGTAGACGGCGGCCTTGTCCTTGTCGTCGCGGACCGACGTCAGCAGCCCGGCCATGTACTCGGCCGGGTAGTTGGCCTTCAGATACGCCGTCCAGTAGGACACCAACCCGTATCCGGCGGCGTGGGACTTGTTGAACGCGTAGTCGGCGAACGGCAACACGGTGTCCCACAACGCCTTGATCGCCGAGGCGGAGAACCCGTTGGCCTTCATGCCCTCGGAGAAGCCCTCGTACTCCTTGTCGAGCACTTCACGCTTCTTCTTGCCCATCGCCTTGCGCAGAATGTCGGCTCGGGCCAGCGAGTACCCGGCGACCTTCTGCGCGATACGCATGATCTGTTCCTGGTAGACGATCAGGCCGTAGGTCTCGGCCAGGATCTCCTCCAGCGGCTCGGCGAGCTCGGGGTGGATCGGGGTGATCGGCTGCCGGCCGTTCTTGCGGTCGGCGTAGTCGTTGTGGGCGTTCATGCCCATCGGACCGGGCCGGTACAGCGCCAGCACCGCGACGATGTCGTCGAAACTGGTCGGCTGCATGCGGCGCAGCAGGTCGCGCATCGGCCCGCCGTCGAGCTGGAACACCCCGAGGGTGTCGCCCCGGCCGAGCAGCTCGTAGGTGGCCGGATCGTCCATCGGGATGGTGTCCAGATCCAGGTCGATGCCCCGGTTGGCCTTGATGTTCTCCAGCGCGTCGCCGATGATCGTCAGGTTCCGCAGCCCGAGGAAGTCCATCTTCAGCAGGCCGATCGCCTCACACGCCGGGTAGTCCCAGCCGGTGATGATGGCGCCGTCCTGCGGCCGCTTCCACAGCGGGATCGCGTCGATCAGTGGTTCGGAGCTCATGATCACCGCGCACGCGTGCACACCCGCGTTGCGGACCAGACCCTCCAGCCCGAGCGCGGTCTCGTAGATGCGGCGCACATCCGGGTCGCTCTCGATCAGACCGCGGACCTCGGCGGCCTCCTTGTACCGCTCATGGTTCGGATCGGTGATCCCGGACAGCGGGATGTCCTTGGCCATGATCGGCGGCGGCAGCGCCTTGGTGATGCGGTCGGCGATCGCGAACCCGGGTTGGCCGTAGTGCACCCGGGCGGCGTCCTTGAGCGCGGCCTTGGTCTTGATCGTGCCGAAGGTGATGACCTGCGCGACCCGCTCATGCCCCCACTTCTCGGCGGCGTAGCGCACCATCTCGCCGCGCCGCCGGTCGTCGAAGTCGATGTCGATGTCGGGCATCGACGCGCGTTCGGGGTTGAGGAAACGCTCGAACAGCAGTCCGTGCTCGATCGGGTCGATGTCGGTGATCCGCAGCGCGTAGGCCACCAGCGACCCGGCCGCCGAACCGCGGCCCGGGCCCACCCGGATGTCCACCGACCGCGCGTAGTTCACCAGGTCGGCGACGATCAGGAAGTAGGACGGGTAGCCCTTGGCGCAGATGACCTCGATCTCGTACTCGGCGCGGTCCAGGTACTCCTGCGGGACGCCGTCCGGGAACCGTCGCTGCAGCCCGGCCCGCACCTCGTGCCGCAGCCAGGACTCCTGGGTGTGCCCCTCGGGCACCGGGAAGACCGGCATCCGGTCCCGCGGGGTCCACACATCGGCGTAGGACTGCACCCGCTCGGCGATCAGCAGGGTGTTGTCGCACGCCCCGGGGACCTCGTCGTCCCACAGCGCGCGCATCTCGGCGGCGGACTTGAGGTAGTAGCCGTCACCGTCGAATTTGAACCGGTTGGGGTCCGACAGGGTCTTGCCGGTCTGCACGCACAGCAACGCCTCATGGTTCTGCGCGGCGTCCCGGGTGACGTAGTGGCAGTCGTTGGTGGCCAGCGGCGGGATGTTGAGCTTGCGGCCGATCTCCAGCAGACCGTCGCGTACCCGGCGCTCGATGTCGAGGCCGTGGTCCATCAGCTCGAGGAAGTAGTTGTCCGGGCCGAAGATGTCCCGCCATTTCGCGGCGGCCTCCAGCGCCTCCCGGTGGTGGCCGAGCCGCAGCCGGGTCTGCACCTCCCCGGACGGGCAGCCGGTGGTGGCGATGATGCCGGTGGCGTGCTCGGCGATCAACTCGGCGTCCATCCGCGACCACTTGCCGAGCTGGCCCTCGAACGAGGCCAGCGACGACAGCTTGAACATGTTGCGCAGGCCGTCGGCGGTCTCGGCGACCATGGTCATGTGGGTGTAGGCGCCGCTGCCGGACACGTCGTCGGACTTCTGGCTGGGATCGCCCCACTGGACCCGCTTGGTGTCGAAGCGGGAACCGGGCGCGATATAGGCCTCCACCCCGATGATCGGCTTGATCCCGGCGTCGGTGGCGGCGTTGTAGAACTCGCTGGCGCCGAACATGTTCCCGTGGTCGGTCATGCCGATCGCGGACATCTCCAGCCGTTGCGCCTCGGCCAGCAGTGGCCCGATCTTCGCGGCACCGTCCAGCATCGAGAACTCGGTGTGGTTATGCAGGTGCACGAAGGAGGAGCTCATAGCTCAGCCAGTCTATGGGGTGGGTCCGACAGTCCTCGGCGTGTCGGGCTGCGTGTCCCGCGCGGTGCTCGGCTAGGCGCTCGCGAACAGGTTCTCCAGCTGTTCGGCGAGCACCAGCATGTCCGTCGAGCGCTCCACGAAACCGGTGTAGAACCCCAGGCCCCACAGTACGGTGTACATCACCTCGACGGCCGACTCGATGTCGATGTCGGAGGGCAGCTCGCCGGCGGCCACCGCGTCCGCGAGCAGCTCGGTGAAGAACTCGCGCAGCGCCATCGCCGGGTCCTCGCCGAGCTCCCGGTTGCGCATGCCCTCGAGCCGGGCGCTGATCAGGAATGCGATCGTGGAACGGTCCCGGCTGTCCACCTCGCGCAGCCGCAACCCGAACTCGGTCAACCGCTCCACCAGCGTGTCGTACCGCATGGCCCGCTCGGCGCATTCGGCCAGCAGATTGCGTGACTGCTCGACGAGGCAGTCGTAGATCTCCTCGCGGGACGCGAAGTAGTAGTGCAGTGTCGGGCGGCTCACCCCGGCCGCGCGGGCGATGCCCTGACAGGTCGCCGCGGGATAGCCGCGTTCGACGATGATCCGGCGCGCCGCCTCGAGGATGCGGGCGCGGGTGTCCGACGAAGCGGTTCTGGCCGGCCGCATCCGCGGTCGGCCTGCCGGTCGTAACCGCTTGCGCGCCACATCCAAACGCTAAGCCAAAAGTCAACGCTGCGCAGGCATTCCGCAAACCCCGGACCGCGCTGCGACTCAGGGCACGACGCGGTCGGGGACGGCGGCGGGCCGATTCGGCGTTCCGGCGCCACCGCGGCGCAGCGCATCCACCGCCATCACCGCCAGGGCCACCCAGATCAGCGCGAAGCCGATCCACCGGCCCAGCGGCATCGATTCGTGGTTGACGAGCACACCCCAGGCCATCTGCAGCGCGGGATTGAGGTAGAACAGCAAGCCCAGCACCACCAGCGGCAGGCGCTGCGCAGCCGCCGCGAACAGCAACAGCGGGATGGCCGTCACCGGTCCGGCAGCCAACAGCAACACCGTGTGGCCGGCGCCGTGGTTGCCGAAACTGCCTTCGCCCAAGAGATGTAGCGCGATGAGGAAACCACCCGCCAGCGGCAATGCCAACAGCGTCTCGACGGCCACACCGACCCGCGGATCGGCGTCGACGACCTTCTTCACCAGACCGTAGATCCCGAACGACGCGGCCAGGACGAGCGCGATATAGGGCGGCTGACCGACCTCGACGGTCAGCACCACGACGGCGACCGCCGCGACGGCGAGTGCGATCCGCTGCAGACCCCCGACCCGCTCACCCAGCACCAGCACCCCGAGTGCGACGCTGACCAACGGGTTGATGAAATAGCCGAGCGCCGCATCCACGACGTGGTCGTTCATCACCGCGTAGATGTAGGTGCCCCAGTTCAGCGAGATCAGCGCCGACGCCGCCGCCAGATACAGCCAGGTGCGCGCCGACAGCCGGACCAGATCGCCCAATCGGCGTGCGACGGTCAGCACCACCAGCAGAAACACCACACTCCACACGATGCGGTGGGCCAGCACCTCCACTGATCCGGCGGGCGCCAGCAACGGGAAGTAGCCGGGGCACAGACCCCACCACAGATATGCTCCGACCCCGCACAGCAGGCCCTGCCGGCGGGTGTTCACCATCCCCCGCGGGCGTGCGGTGATCCGGCCTCGCGCAGCACATCCAGCGCATGTTGCAGATCGTCCGGATACGGGCTGGTGATCTGCATTCGGCGGCCGTCGGCCGGATGGGCAAATCCCAGCGACACCGCGTGCAGCCATTGCCGTTCCAGCCCAAGGCGTTTGGCCAGAACCGGGTCGGCGCCGTAGGTGAGGTCCCCGCAGCACGGGTGGTGCAGCGCAGAGAAGTGCACCCGGATCTGGTGGGTGCGGCCGGTTTCCAGCTCGATGTCAAGCAGGCTGGCGGCCTGGAACGCCTCGATGGTGTCGTAGTGGGTGATGCTGGGCCGCCCGCCCTCGACGACGGCGAACTTCCAATCGTGGCCGCGGTGCCGGCCGATCGGGGCGTCGATGGTCCCGCTGGTGGGGTCGGGATGGCCCTGCACCAGCGCGTGGTACCTCTTCTCCACGGTGCGTTGTTTGAATGCCCGTTTGAGCACGGTGTAGGCGCGTTCGGACAATGCGACCACCATCACCCCGGACGTGCCCACGTCGAGGCGGTGCACGATGCCCTGCCGTTCGTGGATTCCGGAGGTGGAGATGCGGAACCCGGCGGCGGCCAGCCCACCCAGCACGGTCGGCCCGTGCCAGCCGACGGTGGCGTGCGCCGCGACCCCCGGGGGCTTGTCGACGGCGACGATGTCCTGGTCGGCGTAGAGCACCTTCATGCCCTCGATCTCGACGGGCTTGTTCTCCGGCGGCGCCGGCGGCGCGGGCAACCGCACCTCCAGCCAGGCGCCGGCGGTCAGCCGATCGGATTTCCCGGCCGGCGCACCGTCGATGTGCACACCGCCCTCTTCGGCCAGGGTGGCCACGGCGGTCCGGGAGAGCCCCAGCAGTCGCGCCAACCCGGCGTCCACCCGCATGCCCGCCAGCCCCTCGGGGACCGGCATCGACCGGGTGGTCACTCGGCGTCGCCGGCCGCGCCGCTGTTCCTGCGCCGACCGACCGTGTCGTAATCGAACCCCAGCAATGACAACACCACCAGCAGGATCGCGCCCCCGACGACCGACGGGTCGGCCACGTTGAACACCGGCCACCAGCCGATGGACAGGAAGTCCACGACGTGACCGCGCAGCGGTCCGGGGGAACGGAAGAACCGGTCGACCAGATTACCCATCGCCCCGCCGAGGATCATGCCCAGGCCGATGGCCCACCACGGCGAGACCAGTCGGCGTCCCATCCAGATGATGCCGATCACCACACCGGTGGCGATCAGCGTCAGCACCCAGGTGTAGCCGGTGGCCATGGAGAACGCGGCGCCGGAGTTGCGCACCAACGTCCAGGTGACGGTGTCGCCGATGATCGAGACCGGCTGCCCCGGTGTGAGGAACCGCACTGCGAGCACCTTGGTCACGATGTCGAGGACGAGCACCACCCCCGCGACCGTGAGCAGCAGACGCAGCCTACGGCGGGGCCGCGGTCCGTCTTCGTGATCCGCGGTCTCCGGCTCAGCCGAGTCCGTTGTTTCATCAGTCACTCCTCCATCATCGCAAAGCCGGGGTGGGGGACAATTCCGCGCGTGAGCCTCGTCGTCCTCGCCACCGGCGGCACCATCGCGACCAGCACCGACGCCGACGGTGTGCGCCGCCCCACCCGCACCGGCGCGGACCTGACCGCCGGCCTGACCCCCGATGCCGGGATCCACGATGTCGAGATCAAGGACCTGATGGCGGTGGACAGCTCGGCGCTGACCCCGGCCGACTGGGACCGGATCGCGACCGCGGTGGCCGACGCGGCCGACCGGGGCGCCACCGGTGTGGTGGTCACCCACGGCACCGACACCCTCGAGGAGACCGCGCTGTGGTTGGAGCTGACCTACTCGGGGTCGGTCCCGGTGGTGGTGACCGGGGCTCAGCGCAGCGCCGACGCGCCCGACGCCGACGGCCCGCGCAATCTGCGGGACGCGTTGACGGTGGCGGCAAGCCCCGACGCGGACGGGCTCGGGGTGCTGGTGAGTTTCGCCGGGACGGTGTTCGCACCGCTCGGTTTGTCCAAGATCGCCGGCGCGGGTCTGCAGAGCTTTGCCGGCTCGGTGGTGGGCAACGTCGGCGACGGGCGTTGCGTGTTGTCGGATCCGGGGGTGCGTCCGCAGTTGGGACCGGTGTCGGCCGGTTCCGCGCCCCGGGTGGACATCATCGCCGCGTATCCGGGTGGGGACACCGTCGCGATGGACGCCTGCGTCGCCGCCGGCGCCCGCGGCATCGTGCTGGTCGCGATGGGCGCAGGCAATGCGGGGCCGGCGATCGTGGACGGGGTGCGCCGGCATTGCCGGGACGGGGTGGCGGTGGCGGTGTCGACCCGCGTGCCCGGCGCCCGGGTCAGCCCGGTGTACGGTCCCGGCCGCGACCTCGTCGACGCCGGCGCGGTGCCGGTGCGCCGGCTGCGCCCGCCACAGGCCCGGGTGTTGCTGATGGCCGCGCTGGCCGCCGGCGTCCCGGTCGCCGAGGTGCTGTCGGACTGGGGGTGATCTTGGCTTCGCCGGGCAGGGCGGGCACAATCAGGCCCCGGAACGCACGGTTGACCCGTGTGCGATCCGAGGGAGGTCCATGAGTCTCGACCCGCCGCTGCGTCGCGGTGCGCTGCTGGCCGGGGCGGCACTGCTGACCGCCATCACGGTGCCGATCGCGCAGGCCGATTCGCCGCCGGCCCCCGACGACATCGACGACTGGCCGGTCGCCGAGGGCAACTTCCGTCCCGGGCAGTACTACGAGGTGTACTTCAGGACCCCGGACGGGTGGCACTGCGGTATCGGCCCGAACGGCGGACCGGTCGGGTGTGATGTGGTGCCGCTGGACGCCCCGCCCGGCACCAATCAGACGATGGTGATCAGCGGTGCGCCGGCGCAGTACCGGCATTCCCCCACCCCGACGTTCACCCGCCACGACGTCGACGTGCTGCCCGCCGGTCACCGGCTGGAGAACTGGGGCGCCAGTTGCGGTGTCGGACACCAGGGCACGGTCACCTGCAAGACCTACGGCGACCACGGGTTCACCATCTCCAGCGTTCACGGCGTGCTCTGGTAGTCCTCCAGCGACCGGACGTACTCGGGCCAGTCCAGGCTGTCGACCGGGTTGGCGCGCACGATGTCCGGCGTGTCGATCGGAAAAGTGCGGGCCGGCCCCGGCCCGGTGGAGCGGGTTTCGAAGCGCACCGTCATGACGCCGTGCCCGGCCCCCTGCACCCACCCGTGCCCGAACTCCGGGTGGGCGACGTCATCACCGATGCGCCAGGCCGGCGCGGTGTCGGCGGCTTCGGTGACGGTCGGCGGCGTCCCGGTCGTGGTATCGGTGTCGGTGTCAGTCGTGTCAGTGGTGGTGCCGACGTCCGGGAACAGCGGCTCCTGCTGCACCTCGGTCAGGCCGGAGAAACCCACGCCGGCGAGCCGGATCGGGCCGATGTCGGCGGGGTCGAGCAACAGCCGGCGGGCGGTGCCGATCAGGGCGGCCGGATCGGTGGTGGCGTACGGCAGCGTCGCGGAGCGGGTCAGGATGCTCATATCGGCCTTGCGCAGTTTGACCGTGACCGTGCGGGCCCCGCGGCCGTCCTTCAGCAGCCGCCGGTGCGCGTGTTCGCCGATCGGGACGATCGCCTCGCGTAGTTGTTCGAGGGTGGTCAGGTCCCGGTCGAAGGTGGACTCGGCGCTGATCTGTTTCGCCTCGGCCCGCTCGGTGACGGGCCGGTCGTCGATGCCGCGGGCCAGCCGGTGCAGGGCCGGACCGATGGTCGCGCCGAGCACATCGGCCGCTTCGGCTTCGGTCAGGGCGGCGAACTGCCCGATGGTGGTGATGCCGAGCCGGTGCAGCTTCTCCTCCGCGACCGGTCCTATCCCCCACAGCCGCCGCACCGGCAAACCGGCGAGCAGAGTGCGCTCCTCCTCACGGCGCACCACCCGCACCCCATCGGGTTTGGCAAGGTCGGAGGCGATCTTGGCGATCTGTTTACCGGAGCCGGCCCCGACCGAGGCGACCAGGCCGGTCACCGCCCGGATCTTGGCCCGCAGCAATTCGCAGAACTCCTCGACCTGCTCGGGGGTCGCCCCGGCCAACGCGGCCGGTTCGCCGAACGCCTCGTCGAACGACAGCTGTTCGAGCACCGGCACCTCGGTGCGCACGGTGTCCAGCACCCGGCGGCTGGCCACTCCGTAGACCACCCCGCGGGGCGGCAGCACCACCGCGGTGACCCCGACCAGCCGCCTGGCCTGATGCATCGGCATGGCCGACCGGGCGCCGTACGGCCGGGCCTCGTAGCTGGCACCGGCGACGACACCGCGCCCGCCGAGCCCGCCGACCAGCACCGGCCGACCGCGCAGCGTCGGGCGGGTCAACTGTTCGACGGAGGCGAAGAACGCATCCATGTCGAAGTGCAGCACCCAGCGGGAGTCCATGTTCGTCTACGGGGGTTCGTCTACGGGGGTTCGGCTACGGGGTCGATCGTCCGGATCATATTCCCGCCGGCGGCGGTACCGCCCGGCGCGCCCACCGCCTGCGTGGGTTCGTCCGCAGAAATCGCTCGATTATTTACGCCCTCGAATATTATGGCTCCGTGCCCTCCACCGACCGTTTGCTGCACCCGGATCTCCTCGCGTCGATTCCGTTCGGCGAAACGCTCACCGGGCGGTTGCTGGAACGGCGGGTGACGGAGGCCCTCGCGGACGATCCGAACGCCGACCCGAACGTCACCGTCGTCGTCCGGACCCTCAACGAGGCCGCGACCCTGGAGCTGCTGCTACTCGACGTCCGCCGCCAGGCCTTCGCCGCAGAAGTCGAGATCATCGTCGTGGACAACGAATCGACGGATGGCACACCGGATGTCGCGAAACAGTTCGGGGCCAGGGTGGTCAGCTTCCCCCGACACGAATTCACCTATCCGAGGTCGATGAACCTCGGCATGGCCGCCGCGAGCCACGACATCGTGTTCCTGACCGTCGGTCATGCGCGGTTGTCCACTGTGCACAGTCTGCACGCCGGCGCCCGCCATTTCCGTGCGGATGACCGTGTCGGGGGTGTGTTCGGTACCGTGCTGCCCAATGCGGGCGCCTCGTGGATCGAGAGATTCGCCGCCGCCCTCGACACCAACCGGGGACTGGTGCGGCCCGCACATCGGGTCCGGCGGACGGGTCAGGGAGTTCTCGGCGCAACCGGTGCGATGATCTCGAAGTCGGTGTGGGAGGAGTTGGGCCGGTTCGACGAACGGTACGAGACCGGCGGGGAGGACACCGCGCTGGCCGGACTCATGCTCGCCAACGGATATGAGGTCGTCCGTGAACCCGCCCTCAGCGTGCACCACTCCCACGCGCTCGGCCTGCGCGACACCGTCAGGCAACTGCTCCATCAACGCCGGACGTTGCGGGCGCCGCAGCGATTGAACCGCACCGAACTGCTCGAACGCCGCCCCGATCTGCGGGTGTAGCCGACCGGCGCTCAGCCGGTGAGCCCGGTCCCGAGCAGGTATCCGCCCAGCACGGCCAGGCCGACGGCGAACACCCGGCCGCGGTGCACGCGCACCCAGGTGTGCAGGCGCATCATGACGGCCTCGGTCCTGGTCGGCGCCACCAGGTGGCTGATGAGGGGAATCTCGGCGAACGCGAACATCACCAACGCGAACACGACCACGGCGCCCACCTGCGTGCCGGCCGTCGCCCCGGAGGCCACGATCGCGGTGAGCGCCGCGACCAGTTCCACCGGTGGGCCGGGGCCGAGCCAGGCGCCGATGAAGAATGCCACCCACGGCGATCCGCCCTGCAACACGCCCTGCACCCGAGCCGACAGCCGCGAGAACGCCGACGGCGCATCGGATGAGTCGACCGACGGGCCACGACCGGTCGGCCAGTCCGGCCCACCCACGGGTGCGGCGGCCTTCCGACGGGCCGCACTTCGCAGCAGGATCACCGGTGCCAGCGCCAAAGCCAGTGCCCCGACGGCGATCTGGATCGACATGATGTCGATGGCCGACCCGGAGGCCGCGGCGGCCGCGGTGACCACGCCGATGACGTCCCGGAGCAGAAACAGCACCACGACTCCGGCGAGGACGGTGGCCACGATCCCGCCGAGCCAGAACAGGAACAGGTTGAACATCGGCCGGGGACGCGAGATCAACAGCACCGCTGCCCCGATGCGCAACGGTTCCCCCATCGCCATCAGGGCGAACAACACCACCGCGCCCCACATGGTGCCGAACACTACCTTGCACAGGCAACGACCACGACCCGATCGGGCAATTGCTGACCGCTTTTGCGGAACGGCGTCCCCGGCACCGTCGCTCCCCCGGTCCGCACCCGCCGCCGCGGCGGAACCGACGAACCCCGGGGGCCATCCACCGCCCCGACGGTCACGCCTCCAGCACGTCAATCCGATTGAGCAGTAACGACTACAGTGGTTGTCGGTCCCCCGCACGCCTGCCGCCGCCGCAGTGCACCCCGGATTTCCCGCGATTGGGTTTTCCCGCTTCGCCACCGCTTGGCGAATGCTATTATTGACGCATTTGATGAAATTTGCTATCGCGGTCCACGGCACCCGTGGCGACGTGGAGCCCTGCGCGGCCGTCGGCGTGGAGTTGCAGCGCCGCGGACACGAGGTGCGGATGGCGGTGCCACCGAACCTGGTCGATTTCGTGGCGGCGGCGGGACTGTCGGCGGTGCCGTACGGTCCGGACTCCCAACGGCAACTGGAAGTCGACTTCTTCCGCGACTTCTGGAGTCTGATGTTCCGCAACCCGATCGGCCTGATCCGCCTGGGCAAGGACTACGTCACCGACGGCTGGGCGGACATGAGCGCGACCCTGACCGAGGTGGCGTCGGGCGCCGATCTGATCCTGACCGGGACGACGTACCAGGAGGTCGCCGCCAATGTGGCGGAGTATCACGGGGTTCCGTTCGCCGCGCTGCACTACTTCCCGCTGCGGGTCAACGGCCGCCTCGTCCCGAAGCTGCCCGCGCCCGTCACCCGCTGTGCGCTTCGCGCGGTGTGGTGGCTGTACTGGCTGCTGACCAGGGACGCCGAGAACGCTCAGCGCCGCGAACTCGGGCTGCCGACGACCACGGTTGCGTCGGCGGCCCGGCTGAAAGCGCGCGGCGCACTGGAGATCCAGGCCTACGACGAGGTGTGCTTTCCCGGGGTGGCCGACGACTGGGATGACCGCTTCCCGTTCGTCGGCGCCCTCACGATGGAGATGCCCACCGAGGTCGACGATGCCGTCATGTCCTGGATCTCCGCCGGCGATCCCCCCGTCTACTTCGGTTTCGGCAGCATGCCGGTCCAATCCCCCGCCGCGACCGTCGAGATGATCAAGACCGTCTGCGGCCGCCTCGGGGTGCGGGCGCTGATCTGCGGCAGGAATTTCGAGGGACTGCCGGACGCGGACCGCACCGGACCCGAGGTGAAGATCGTGGACGCGGTGAACCACGCCGCCGTGTTTCCCGCATGCCGTGCGGTGGTGCACCACGGCGGGGCCGGCACCACCGCGGCCGGTCTGCGCGCCGGCGTGCCCACGCTGATCCTGTGGGTCGGCGCCGATCAGCCGATCTGGGCCGCCCAGATCCGGCGGATGAAAGTCGGTACGGCGCAACGTTTCACCAGCACCTCGGCACGGTCGCTGACCAAGGCGCTGCGCACCGTGTTGGACCTGCGGTACGCGGACCGGGCCCGCGACGTCGCGACGCAGATGACCAAACCCGCAGCCGGCGTCACCGAGACCGCGGACCTGCTCGAGCGAACCGCACGGCGCGGACATGCGGGACCTGATTTCGGGACCTGGATTCGGGATCTAGATGCAGGGGGTGAACCCGACCATCGGGATCGGGGTCTCGATTCCCGGCCCGCACAACGGCGGACGTTGCGGCAGCCCCACCCCCGGTAGCCCGACCTCCGGGACACCGACCTCCGGGGCCGGCACCCCGATCGGCGGCAGATCCGGCCACAGGTCGAGGCCGATGCCGATACCGGGCAGCCCGACCCCCGGTAGCGCGACCTCCACCGGCGCGGACACCAGCGGCGGCAACTCCGACGGTGCGGGAAGCGACGGCACGCCGATGTTCGCGGGCCCACCCGCGAGTTCCGTGGTGATCGCCGACGGCAGGTCGTGACACCTCCCCGATCGGGTGTCCAGATAGTGGCCTTCACTGCAGGCCGGGGCACAGCCCCGGCCGGTGTCGACCTGGCCGACCTCGCACACCGCATGACCGGATGCGGGGGTGGCGATCGTACCGACGGCCATCGGCAGCGCGGCCAGCGCCGCACCGCCGAGCAGCGCCGTCACCGGACGACGGACCGCCATGGCCATCGCCCCCTTCCTGATCGCGCAATATTTACCCAAGTGTAAACACCGATGCTTGCCGCCGCAGGGGAAGTTCTCGATCTGCGGGCCGCGATTGCCGGCGCGTCGGCTCAGCCGTCATGGGGAGGTTTGGCCGGCCACCAGTTGGCCCGGCCCACCAGCACGGCCGTGGCCGGCACCGTGATGGTGCGGACCAGGAAGGTGTCGAGCAGCAGACCGACGCCGAGGATGAACCCGGCCTGGATCATCGTGGTGATGCTGGCGAAGACCAACCCGAACATGGAGGCGGCGAAGATCAGCCCCGCCGAGGTGATGACCCCGCCGGTGTGGCCCACGGTCCGGATGATCCCGGACCGGATTCCGTGCGGCGACTCCTCCCGGATCCGCGAGATCAGCAACATGTTGTAGTCGGCGCCGACCGCGACCAGCACGATGAACGTCAGACCCGGCACGCTCCAGGACAGTTCCTGGCCGAGGATGTACTGGAACAGGATGACGCCGAGGCCCAGGGCGGACAGGTAGGAGATCACCACCGAGGCGATCAGATACAGCGGAGCCACGATGGCGCGCAGCAGCGCGACCAGGATCAGGAACACGATCACCACGGTGAGCGTGGTGATCAGCCGGAAGTCGTTGTTGTAGTAGTCGCGGGTGTCGCGCAGCGTCGTGGTGAAGCCCGCCATCGAGATGTCGGCCTCGGCGAGTTCGGTGTTCGCCCTTGCCCCGCGGGCGGTTTCGGTGATCTCGTTCACCAGATCCATCGCCTCGGTGCTGAACGGGTTCAGTGTCGTCGTCACCAGGTAGCGCACCCCGTGCCCGTCCGGTGACACGAAGATCTCGGCGGCCTTGGCGAACTCCTCCTGGGTCAGCACCTCCGGGGGGATGTAGAAGCCCGCCATGGCCGGGGTGGTCGCATCCCGCTTCATCGCCAGCAGGAACGACGACGCCTCACCCAGACCGGATCCCATCTCCTTGGTCTGGTTCACCAGCAGTTGCACGCCGTCGGCCAGCTTGCGGCTCGCATCGGCCAGCGCGTCGGCGCCCTCCTGCATGGTGGCGATCTTGGCCTGCAGACTGCCCGGTTTGTCGAGTCCGGCGGCGCGCAGCGCGGCGGTGGCATCGGTGAGGGTGCCGGTCAACGTGGCGAGCGTCTGGTCGATCGTCTGACCGCCCCGGGTCTCCTCCAATTGCCGCCCCAGTGCGGCGATCCGGTCCAGCACACCCTGCCGGCCGGCGACGGTGAGCTGCCGCAACTCCTCCCGGGCCGACACACACCGCGGATCGGCCGCACACACCGGGCTGGTGTCCAGCGCGGTGAGCACGGGCACCGCCCACTCGAGGTTGCCCGCCACGTTGGCGACGTTGACGCCGATCGCATCGCCGAGTTCACGCATCCCGGAGACGAGCCGGGCGGCGTTGTCGATGTCGTCGAGGGTTCTGTCACCGCCGAACCGCTCCTGCAGCGTGCTCAGCGCGTCCACCAGGGCCTTGGTGGTGGCCACCGTCTGGAAGACCTGACCCCGCACGTCACCGAGCGCATCGGCCAGTTGATCCGCGCCGTCGGCCAACATGTCCAGATCGCCGGTGTGGTCGGTGATCTGCTTGGACGCGTCGTCGAGCCGGATGCCGACCTCGCCGGCCTGATAGGACAGGGCGGCCTGTTCGAGGGGTTCGCCCGTCGGCCGGGTGATGCCGCGCACGGTGTCGACCTCGGGCAGCTGGCTGACCCGGCGAGCCATCTCCTCGAGATCGGCGAGCGCCTCGGGTGAGCGCAGATCCCGGGGCGAGTTGATGAACAGATACTGCGGCAGATTGGAATTCACCGGATAGTGCCGTTCCATCGCGGCGTAACCCGCGGCGCTCTCCACCGACTGCGGCAGCGTCTTGCGGTCGTCGTAGTTGAACTGCACCGTCAACGCGCAGCCGGCCAGCCCGAGCAGGATGATCAGACTCACCGCGAGATGGGCCTTCGGAGCGCGAACGATGCGGATTCCCGACCGCCGCCAGAACCGGGTGGTCAGATCGCGGCGCGGACTGATCCAGCCGCGGGGCCCGGCCAGCACGATCATCGCCGGGAGGAATGTCACCGCGGCCAGAAAGCACACGAAGATCGCCAGCGCCATCGCCGGACCCACCGTCTGGAAGACGCTGAGTGTGGTGAACACCATGGCGAAGAAGGTCACCGCCACGGTGGCGGCGGACGCCCCGATCACCTTGCCGATCGATCCCATCGCCTGCCGGATCGCGGCCCGGTGTTCGACGCCGCGGCGGACGAAGTCGTGGTAGCGGCTGATCAGGAACACCGCGTAGTCGACGCCCGCGCCGACCATGATCCCGGTCATCAGCACGATGGTCTGATCGGAGACCCCCAGGCCCAGCGGCGCCAACGCGCCGACCAGCCCCTGGGCGGTGACGAACGCGACCCCGATCGTGACGAGCGGCATCAGCATGGTCACCACGTTGCGGTAGACGATCAACAGGATCGTCAACACCATGACCACCGTGGCGATCTCGATGACGTGGATGTCGCGCTGCCCCACCGCGGTGACATCGGCGATGGTGGCCGCCGGCCCGGTCAGGTGCACCGTCATCGGGGCGTCCGCGGTGGCCTCGCGCACGATCTCGGCGACCCTGGTGAACGCCCCACCACCTTCGGGTGTGCTCCACGCGCCGGCCAGGTTGATCGGCAGATACCAGGCCTTCCCGTCCTCGCTGGCGACGACTTCACGCAGCTGCGGCGTGGTGATGAAGTCCTGCATCATCATGATGTCGCCGTTCGGTTCCGCGCGCAGCGCCGCAACCAGCTTCTGGTAGGCCTTCTCGTCCTCCGGTCCGAGACCCTCCTCGTCGGTCATCACCACCAGCAGCAGATTGTCACCGCCGGAGTCGTCGAAGGCCTCGCTCATCTCGCGGCTGGTGACCATCACCGGCGCGTCCTCGGGCAGCACCGACACCGGATTGCGGGCGGCCACCTCGGCCAGCGGCGGCACCGTGGCCACCAGAACCACCGCCAACCCGACCCACAACCCGATGACGATCAGTGGGAATCGGATGACGAAGTCCCCCAACCGGCCGAAGAACCCTCGGCCGGTTGGGGTTTCAGTGCCGCCCATGGTGGACCTCCGCCGCGCTGTCGATCAGGTCCGGATACGGCGGGCTGCCGGCGCGGTCAGGCGGGCTGCCGCTGCAACTCGCCGGACCGTCTCGCACCGAGCCGGTCGGCGCGGCCCTCCGCGACGGCCACATAGATCGACCGCAGCGTCGCGACGTACTTCTCGACCGACGCGCGGGCCACCGGGTTGTCCGGGAAGAACACCGTCACCGACGTCTCGTTGTCCATCCGGTTCACCCACATGCACAGCTGCGCCGGCACCTTCCCGTCCCCGTAGACCCTGGCGTTGAGCCCGTCCAACTGGGACGCGACCAGGGCGGACAACGGCGGCACACCAGCGTCGAGGAACGACATCATCGGCGAACATGTTTCAGCCCTTCTCAGTGAAGGCACCAGTTCCAGCACCCGGTCGTAGGGCACGTGACCCAGGCCGATTCCGGAGTCGAACGACTGCTGCGCGGCCCGCGCGGCCTCGCCGAACGACACGCCCGCCGCCGGGACGGTGATCGGCACCATCCCGGTGAACCACCCGGTGGTCATGAAATCGGCCGGGGTGCTGCGGGTGTCGGTCGGGGTGATGGCGTGGAACGTCTCCACCCCGGCCAGCTCGTTCTCGGTGAGCGCCGCGCAGGCGAACACCCCGCCGACGAACCGCGCTCCGGCCGACACACACGCCGCTTCGAAGCGGTCGGTCTGCCGGCCGTCGAGCAGCTTGACCACCATCAGCTCGCCCGGCCACGGTTTGGTCCGGTCTCCCAGCGGCAGCGGGAAGTTCGGCAGGGTGCCACCCATCTGACCGGCGAAGTCCACCCAGGCCCGCACCTCCGGCGAATCGGCGGTCAGCGACTCGGTGTACTGCCGTTGGCGCACACAGAAGTCGTCGTAGCTGCCGGCCTGCAGCGGTATCGGGGCGCCACCGCCGACCAGTGCGGCGTACTGCATGTGGATCTCCATGAACACCGCACCCATGAACATCGCGTCGATGTGCACGTGGTCCATGCACACGCAGAATGTGAAGTGGTCCGAACGCTGGATGATGCTGAAGCGGAAACAATTCCACTGCAACGGATCCGGTGTGGACAGCAGGTGTTGCTGCCACTGTTCCGGCGTCATCGCACCGTGTCTGGTGGGCACCAGCTCGATGTCGGCGGGGTCGGTGATGGTGTGCCGCACGATGTGGTGGAAATCGTGGTACTCGAACCAGCTGCGATACGTGTCATGTCGGCGCATGTGCGCGTTGATGACGTAGGTCATCGCCCGCAGGTCGCAGCGGCCGGGGATGTCGAACGCCGCGATGCACAGCCGGGACATCTCCTGGCCGCGGGCCGCGTGTTCGACGAAACCCCGCAGATGCTGGGCCTGCATGTAGCTGACGGGTACCGAGCTGACCGGCGCCTGCCGGGCCTTCTCCAGCGCGGCCGGCGACGGGTCCCACGACACCACCCGTCCGGGATCGGGTCGCCATTCGCGAACCGTCTCCACCGCCACGTTTCCCAGCGCAACCATCTTCTCTCCTTCTCGAGCTCTGCGGTCGAATGCGATGTGTCGTCAGCGTCGATCAGGAGGCAAGAGGGACGTCCTCCTCGGTCGCGAGCGCATCGCACAGGTGGTTGGCCAGCGCCCGCACCGTGGTGATGTCGGTGGAGCTGATGCGGATACCGGTCTCGGTCTCGATGCGGGTGCGCAGTTCGAGGTTGCCCAGCGAGTCGAGACCGTAGTCCGACAGCGGCCGGTCCGGGTCGATGCTGCGCCGCAGGATCAGGCTGACCTGTTCGGACACCAGCTTGCGCAGCCGCGCCGACCACTCCTCCCGCGGCAGCGCCGTCAGCTCGGCCCGGAACTTGCTGGCGTCGTTGCGGTTCTGCCCCGACGACTGGAAGCCCTCGGCGAACGGGCTGCGCTGCGCGAGCGAGCTCAGCCACGGTGAGCCGACGATCGGGGCGTAACCGGTGTAGCCGCGGTCGTGGGCCAGCATCGACGCGAAGGCGTAGGCGCCCTCCTCCGGGGCGATCATCGTGGTTTCCCCGCTCTCGGCCAGGTGCTGACCCTTGCCGATCTCGGCCCAGGCGCCCCACGCGATCGCGGTGGCGGGCAGCCCCTGGGCGCGCCGCCAGTGCGTGAAGCCGTCCAGCCAGCTGTTCGCCGCCGCGTAGGCGCCCTGGCCCGGGGAGCCCAGCAGCGCGGCTGCCGAGGAGAACGAGCAGAACCAGTCCAGCGGCTCGTCGGCGGTCGCCCGGTGCAGGTGCCAGGCGCCGAACACCTTCGGCGCCCAGTCCCGGTCGATGAGCTCGTCGCTGATGTTGGTCAGTGTGGCGTCCTCGACCACGGCGGCGGCGTGCAGCACACCGCGCACCGGCCGTCCGGTCGCGCGGGCGGCCGCGACCAGCCGCTCGGCCGTCTCGGCGGCGCCGATGTCACCGCATTCGACGATGACCTCGGTGCCCGCGGCGCGGAGCTGCTCGATCGTCCGCAACGCCTCTCCGCTCGGCGCCGAACGGCCGTTGAGCACGATGCATCCGGCGCCGGCCGCGGCCATCTCACCGGCCAGGTACAGGCCGAGCCCGCCCATACCGCCGGTGACGATGTAGGCGCCGTCGGACCGGAACGGGCTCGCCTGTTCCGGCGGCACCACGACGTCGGCACGCCCGGTGTGCGGAACGTCGAGCACCAGCTTGCCGACGTGCTCGGCGGCGCTCATCACCCGGATCGCGGTGGCCGCCTCGGCCAGCGGGTAGTGCGTGCTCTGCGGCATCGGCAGCACACCGTCGGCGGTGAGCCGGTACACCGTCTCGAGCAGCTCGCGGATCTTGTGCGGATGGCTGTCGGCCATCAGACCCAGATCCACCCCGTGGAAGGCGAGATTGCGCCGGAACGGGAACAGGCCCAGCCGGGTGTCGCCGTAGATGTCGCGTTTGCCGATCTCGATGAACCGCCCGCCGAACGACAGCAGCTCCAGACCGGCCCGCTGGGCGGCGCCGGGCAGCGAGTTGAGCACCACGTCGACGCCGTAACCGTCGGTGTCGCGGCGGATCTCATCGGCGAACGCCGTGCTGCGGGAGTCATAGACATGCTCTATTCCCATGTCGCGCAGCAGATCCCGGCGGGCCGGGCTGCCGGCGGTGGCGTATATCTGCGCCCCCACCGAACGGGCGATCGCGATCGCCGCCAGTCCCACACCGCCGGTGGCGGAGTGGATCAGCACCTTCTCCCCGGCGCCGAGCCGGGCCAGATCGTGCAACCCGTACCAGGCAGTGGCGTGCGCGGTGGACACCGCGGCGGCCTGCCCCTCGGTCAACCCGTCGGGCAGCGGCACCGCCAGGTCGGCATCGCAGGTGACGAAGGTGCTCCAGCAGCCGTTCGGGGACAGCCCGCCGACGCGGTCGCCGACCCGGTGGCTGGTCACGTCCGGGCCGACCGCGGTCACCACCCCGGCGAAGTCGGTGCCCAGCTGGGGGCGGCGACCGTCGAAGGTCGGATAGCGTCCGAACGCGATCAGGACGTCGGCGAAGTTGATGCTGGATGCGGTGACCGCCACCTCGATCTGCCCCGGCCCCGGCGGGACCCGGTCGAACGCGGCGAGTTCCATCGTCTCCAGGTCGCCGGGGGTGCGGATCTCCAGCCGCATCCCATCGCGTTCGCAGTCCACCACCGCCTGTTTGCGTTCCTCCGGGCGCAACGGGCTCAACGACAACCGGGCGGTGTACCACTGGCCGTCGCGCCAGGCCGTCTCGTCCTCGGCGCCGCCGCCCAGCAGTTGGACGGCCACCCGATCGAGGTCGGCGTCGTCGGCGATGTCGATCTGGGTGGTGCGCAGATGCGGATGTTCGGCGCCGATCACCCGCAGCAGGCCACGCAGCCCGGCCTGTTCGAGATTGGGCCGGTCCTGTGGCAGCACGGCCTGGGCGCCCCGGGTGACGACGAACAGCCGCGGCGCGTCACCGTCGATCTCGGCGAGTTCGCGGGTGATGCGCACCAGATGCCGGACGTAGTCACTGCCCCGGCGGGCCGCCGCGTCATCCGGATTGCCGTTCTTCGGCCCGGTGAGCACCACCACCCCGGTGACCCCGTCGGCGATGCCGGCGCGGAACCGGTCCACATTGTCCGCGTGGTCGGCCTGCTGTGGCCAGCACATCGAGGTGCTCTCCGCCCCAGCCTGTTTGAGCGCATCACTGAGCCGGGTGGCGGACACATCGGCGGTGGCCGAGGTGCTGACCAGCAGCCATTTGCCCGCCGCGGAGTCCGCCTCGGGCAGATCGCGACGCTGCCATTCGATGGTGAGCAGCCGCTCGCCGAGCACCCGGTCCCGGTCGTCGCCGTCGGCGGCGGCGCCGCCCATCAGCAGACCCTGGACGCGCAGCAGCACATTGCCGTGCTCGTCGAGCACATCGAGGTCGGCTTCGGCCTTGCTACCGTCCGCATCGGTCACCCGCGCATAGCAGTACCGCGCACCCCGGGTGGGTCCGAAGGCCTGCAGCCGGCGCACCCCGAGCGGCAGCAACAGACCGCTGCCCGCACCCTGGACGTCCGGGTGCGCCGCCACCGACTGGAAGCAGGCGTCCAGCAGCGCCGGGTGGATCCCGTACGGCGCCTGCTGTGAACGGATCTGGCCGGGCAGCCCGACCTCGGCCAGCACGCTGGTGACCGTGCCCTCGGGGATGCGGGCCGCGGTCAGGCCGGTGAACGCCGGACCGAACTGCACACCCCGCTGGTCGAACCACTGCCGCAGCTCGTCACCCTCGATCCGGGTGGGATGCTCGGCCAGCAGGGCGTCGATGTCGTGGGCCTGCGGTGGTTCGGTGTCATCGGCGGCGCCCAGCACCGCGGTGGCGCGCCGCTCGTGTTCGCCGTCCTTGGCGGTCTCCACCGCGAACTCGAGGGTTCCCGGTTCGACCGCCGACGCGACCGCGGACACCTCGGTCTGCTCGTCGAGCAGCAGCATCTGCTCGAACCGCACGTCACGCACCTCGACCCCGTCGGAGTCGATCACCTCGCGTGCGGCGGCCAGCGCCATCTCGCAGTACGCGGCACCGGGTAGGGCGGCCACGGTGTGGATCTGGTGGTCGGCCAGCCACGGTTGCGCACCGGTGCCCAGATCCGCCTGCCACACATGACGTTCGGGCTCCTCCGGCAACCGCACATGGGTGCCGAGCAGCGGATGCACGGTGATCGTGCAGCCGCCGCGGGTCTGCTGCTCACCGTTCTCCCGGGACAGCACCAGCTTGCGCCGGGTCCAGGTGGGCAACGGTGCGTCGACGAGCCGGCCGGATGGATAGAGGGCGGCGAAATCGACCGCGGCGCCGGCGGCGAACAGGTCGCCGACCATGGTGCGCACGCCGTGCGGCATCTCCTGCTCCCGGCGCATCGCCGGCAACGCCGCCACCGGCATGTCCAGCCCGCGTGCGGTTTGCTCGACGGCGCGGGTGAGCAGCGGGTGCGGGGACAGCTCACCGAACACGCGGAAGCCGTCCTCGAGGGCGGCCTGCACCGCGGCCGCGAACCGCACCTCGTGCCGCAGGTTGTCCACCCAGTAGTCGGCGTCGCACACCGGCTTCTCCCGCGGGTCGTAGGAGGTTGCCGAGTAGTACGGCACCGTGGGCGTCATCGGCTGCAGGTCCGCCAGGATCTCTTCGAGCTCGTCGAGGATCGGATCGACCTGCGGCGAGTGGGACGCGACGTCGACGGCGACCTCGCGGGCCATCACGCCCTGGGCCTCCCAGGCCGCGACCAGTTCACGCACCGTGTCGGTGGCGCCGCCGATCACCGTGGACTCCGGGGAGGCGATCACCGACAGCACGACGTCGTCGACGCCACGGGCGGCGAGGAACTCGCGCACCGCCTGGGCCGGCAGTTCGATCGCGGCCATCGCGCCGGCGCCGGCCAGGCGCAGGCACAGCCGCGAGCGGCGGCAGATCACCTTCACCCCGTCCTCCAGGGACAGCGCCCCCGCGACCACGGCGGCCGCCACCTCACCGAGCGAATGCCCGATCACCGCGCCGGGCCGCACCCCGTAGGACTGCATGGTGGCGGCCAGCGCCACCTGGATGGCGAACAGGGTCGGCTGGACGCGGTCGATGCCGGTCACGGTCTCCGACGCCGTCATCGCCTCGGTCACCGAGAACCCGGATTCGCGGGCCACCAGCGGCTCGATCTCGGCGATCTTGGCCGCGAACACCTGTTCGGTGGCGAGCAGTTCGGCGCCCATCCCGGCCCACTGCGATCCCTGCCCGGAGAACACCCACACCGGCGCCTTGTCGTCCATGCCGACCGCCGGCTGATAGGGGGCGTCCCCGTCGGCGACCTCGCGCAGTCCCGCGGTCAGAGCCTCGACGCCGTCGGCGATCACCGTGGTCCGCACCGGCCGGTGGGCGCGCCGCCGGGCCAGGGTGTAGGCCAGATCGGCCGGAACCACCTCATCGGTGTGCGCCTCGACCCATTCGGCCAACCGGCCGGCGGTGCGGCGCAGTTCCTCGGCGGAGGTGGAGGACAGCGCGAACACCAGCGGCCCGGCCGCGTCGGTGTCCGCCGACTCCTCCGGCCGCTGCACCGGTTCCGGCGCCTGCTCGAGCACCGCGTGCACATTGGTGCCGGACATGCCGTAGGACGACACCGCCGCCCGCCGCGGGCAGCCCTCCCGTACCGGCCACAGCGTGGTCGCCTGCGGCACAAAGAGATTGGTTTCGATGGCGGCCATCTCATCGGGCAGCCGGGTGAAATGCAGGTTCTGCGGCACGACACCGTGCTGCAGGGCCAGGATCGCCTTCATCATGCCCAGCGCGCCCGCCGCGGATTCGGCGTGGCCGAAGTTGGTCTTGACCGAGGTCAGCGCACACGGCCCGGTCTTGCCGTAAACCTGTGTGAGACTGTTGTATTCGATGGGGTCGCCGACCGGGGTGCCGGTGCCGTGCGCCTCCACCATGCCGACCGTGGCGGGGTCGACGCCGGCGACCGCCAGCGCGCTGCGGTACACGTCGGCCTGCGCCTGGATCGACGGCGTGGAGATGTTCTCGGTGCGGCCGTCCTGGTTGGCGGCGGTGCCGCGGACCACCGCGAGGATGCGGTCGTTGTCGCGCAGCGCGTCGGGAAGCCGCTTGAGCAGCAGCATCACGCTGCCCTCGGACCGGACGAAACCGTCGGCCGCCACGTCGAACGCATGGCAGCGGCCGGTCGGTGACAGCATGCCCAGCCCGGACGCCGAGGTGTACTTGCGGGGTTCGAGCATCACCATCGCGCCGCCGGCCAGCGCCAGGTCGCTCTCACCGACCTGCAGGCTGCGGCACGCCATGTGCACGGCAAGCAGACTCGAGGAGCAGGCGGTGTCGACGGTGACCGCCGGCCCGTGCACGCCGAGGCGGTAGGCGATCCGGCCCGACGCCATGCTGAACGCGCTGCCGGTGAACCCGTAGGCCTCTTCGAGCGCCCCGGCGTCGCTGGTGAGCAGGGCGTAGTCGTCATGGGACAGGCCGACGAACACGCCGGTCGAGGATCCTTCGACGTCGGCGGGGGTCAGCCCGGCGTGCTCCATCGCCTCCCACGAGGTCTCGAGCAACAAACGTTGCTGGGGGTCGATGGAGATGGCCTCCCGCTCGCTGATCCCGAAGAACTCCGGGTCGAAACCAGCAACGTCGTCGAGGAAGGCGCCCCAGCGTGACACCGTGCGGCCGGGCACCCCGGGTTCGGGGTCGAAGTAGTCGTCGGCGTCCCACCGGTCGACAGGGATCTCGGTGACCATGTCGTCGCCGCGGAGCAATGCCTCCCACAGGCGTTGGGGTGAATCGATACCCCCGGGCAGCCGACATGCCATCCCGATCACTGCCACGGCATTGACAGGTGTGTCGCCCACGATGTTCACCTTTCTCTACGAGGCCCCACGGGGTGGTCGGCGAATGCCCGCCGAGGGAGAATCCCTGAACGGCAACCGCTGGTGACCACTCCTGCCCCGGTCAGACAGAAGTTGCCAAGTGGCTCGGAGCCTATCGGCTTCGATTGACTTACGTGTCAATTATTCGAAAATTTGCGCCGTAGGCAAATAAAACGCGCCGGGCAAACACTTCCCGAACCACTTCGGGCACGGTGAACAGCCGGACACCACGGACGTGGCCCGGTCCGGTGAACGGGGGTGATTACACCGCCTTCGCGATGGCGACCCGCACGCCGTCGCCGATCTCGGCCGCCGACTCGCCCGGATCGCCGAACTCGAAACTGGTGGCCAGGATCTCCCCGGCGATCAACTCCCGGTGCCGCTCGGCCCAGTCCTGCCGCTGCGGCGGCACCGACATCACGACCGAGATGCGGTCGGAGATGTCCAGTCCGGTCGACTTGCGCAGTTCCTGCAGCTCCCGGATGCGGTCCTTGGCCCACCCCTCGGCCTCCAACTCCGGGGTGACCGTGCAGTCGAGCACCACCAGACCCGCGCCCTCGGGCAGAGCCGCGGTGGCGCGGTCCTCGTCCGCCGGTGCGTCGGCCGCCACCAGACGCGAACTGAACTCCCCGGGCTGCAGCACCACCGACCCGGCCGTCAGCGTGCCGTCCGGATTGACCACACCCTCCCCCGCCTTGACGGCCTTGATCGCGGCCTGGACGTCCTTACCCAGCCTGGGGCCGGCCACCCGCGCGTTGACGGTCAGCTCGAACCGGCCGTAACGCGCGATGTCATCGGTCAGCTCGACAGACTTGACGTTGAGCTCATCGGCGATCAGATCCACGAACGGCTCCAGCCGCTGCGGATTATCCACTCCCACAGTTAATTTGGGCAAAGGCAGTCGCACCCGCAGCTTCTTGGCCTTACGCAGCGACGATGCCGCCGAACACACGTCGCGCACCTGGTCCATGGCCTCGACCAGATCCGGATCACTCGGCAGCAGACCGGATTCGGGCCAGTCCGTCAAATGCACCGAACGTTCCCCCGTGATGCCGCGCCAGATCACCTCGGTGGTCATCGGCAACAACGGCGCGGCCAGCCTGCCGGTCACCTCCAGCACCGTGTGCAACGTGTCGATGGCGTCTGGGTCCTCGTCCCAGAAGCGCGAACGTGACCGGCGCACATACCAGTTCGTCAACGCCTCGATGAACTGGCGCAACTGCTCGCAGGCGCCGGAGATGTCACACACCTCCATCGCATCGGTGAGATCGTCGCGCAGTGCGGCCAGTTTGGCCAGGATGTAGCGATCCAGCACATGGCGGCTGTCGGTGCGCCAGGCACCCTTCTTCGGGGCGTAGAGCGCGAGGAAGGTGTAGGCGTTCCACAGCGGCAACTGCACCTGGCGGACACCGTCGCGGATGCCCTGCTCGGTGACGATCAGGTTGCCGCCACGCAGAATCGGCGACGCCATCAGGAACCAGCGCATGGCGTCGGAGCCGTCGCGGTCGAACACCTCGGTGACGTCGGGGTAGTTGCGCAGCGACTTGCTCATCTTCTGGCCGTCATTGCCGAGCACGATGCCGTGTGCCACACAGGTTTTGAACGCCGGCTTGTCGAAAAGCGCCGTGGCCAGGATGTGCAGGGTGTAGAACCAGCCCCGGGTCTGACCGATGTACTCGACGATGAAATCGCCCGGGAAGTGCGGCTCCTGATCGTCGGAGCCGTCGAACCAGTCGGCGTTCTCGAACGGATAGTGCACCTGCGCGAACGGCATCGACCCGGAGTCGAACCACACGTCGAGCACGTCGGGGATGCGCCGCATGGTCGATTTCCCGGTCGGATCGTCCGGATTGGGCCGGGTCAGCTCATCGATGTAGGGGCGGTGCAGATCGGTGGGCCGCACGCCGAAGTCGCGTTCGAGTTCGTCCAGGCTGCCGTAGACGTCGATCCGCGGGTACTCCGGGTTGTCCGACACCCACACCGGGATCGGCGTGCCCCAGTAGCGGTTCCGTGAGATCGACCAGTCGCGGGCGTTGGCCAGCCACTTGCCGAACTGACCGTCCTTGACGTGTCCGGGATACCAGGTGATCTGCTGGTTCAGCTCGACCATCCGGTCCCGGAACTCGGTGACCTTGATGAACCACGACGACACCGCCCGGTAGATGAGCGGGTTACGGCACCGCCAGCAGTGCGGATAGGAGTGCTCATAGGTGTCGTGGCGCAGCAACACCGCACCGTTGTGTCCGGCGGGCCCGGCCTGATTCTTCAGATCCCGGATGATCTGCGGGTTGGCGTCGAAGACGTGCCGACCCTGATAGTCGGGCACGCTGGCGTCGAAGCAGCCCTTCGCGTCGACCGGGGTGACCGCGGTGATGTCGGCGGCCTTGGCGACGTCCATGTCGTCCTCGCCGTACGCGGGGGCCATGTGCACGATGCCGGTGCCGTCCTCGGTGCTGACGAAGTCCGCGGGCAGCACCCGGAAGGAGTTCGCCGCGTCGGCGAAATAGGTGAACGGCGGCAGATAGCGGGTCTCGACGAGTTCCGAACCCGGGAAACGGGCCAGCACCTCCGGCTCCTCGCCCAGTTCCCGCGCGTAGGCCGCCAGCCGGGCCTCGGCCAGCACGTAGCGCCGCCCGTCCGGGGCAGCCACCTGCACGTAGGTGACGTCGGGGTGCACCGCCACCGCCTGGTTGGACGGCAGCGTCCACGGTGTGGTGGTCCAGATCAGCAGGTGACTGCCGGCCAACGGCCCGTCCGGCACCCGGAAGCCGACCGTGATCGCCGGATCCTGCCGGCTCTGGTAGACGTCGTCGTCCATCCGCAGTTCATGGCTGGACAGCGGGGTCTCGTCGTTCCAGCAGTACGGCAGGACCCGGATGCCCTCGTAGGCCAGGCCCTTGTCCCACAGCTGCTTGAACGCCCAGATCACCGACTCCATGTAGCCGAGATCCAGCGTCTTGTAGTCGTTGTCGAAGTCCACCCAGCGCGCCTGCCGGGTGACGTACTCGCGCCACTCCTTGGTGTAGCGCAGCACCGAGGCGCGGCAGGCATCGTTGAACTTCTCGATGCCCATCTGTTCGATCTGGGCCTTGTCGGTGATGCCGAGCTGGCGCTGCACCTCGAGTTCGGCGGGCAGACCGTGGGTGTCCCAACCGAATCGGCGTTCCACCTTGTAGCCCCGCATGGTGCGGTACCGCGGGACGATGTCCTTGACGTACCCGGTGAGCAGATGCCCGTAGTGCGGCAGCCCGTTGGCGAACGGCGGCCCGTCGTAGAACACGTACTCCGGAGCATCGGCCCGGCGCTCGATGCTGGCGCGGAAGGTGTCGTCCGCACTCCAGTACTCGAGCACCTCCTGCTCCAGCGCAGGGAAGTTCGGCGCGCCGGGGGACGGTTTCGGATAGGCGGTCACGATCTCGCGGTTCTCCTGTGCCCAGGTCTTCAGGACACGGGGACGACATCGCGCCGGGTAGCGCGAACGCCGCGGTACCACCCCGCTTGTGCCCGGCCGACGCCGTGCACCGCTCGACTACGGGCTGTGACGGGCCCACCCGTTCGGTTCTACTGGGCTGCGCGCGGCAGCCGTTCTTCCGAAGGCTCCCCGGTGATGGCCGGATCGTCGCCGTTGTCCCGATTCTACGGAGCGGTGCAAATCAGCGATCGCGCCGGCCGCGGCACGCTCGGGACGGTCGCCTCCGAACACACCTCGATCAGGGCGAGCGGGAACTGTTCGGCGAGTTCGACCACCGTGTAGGGGTAGAACCGGGCAGGGTCGTACCACCAGTCCAGGTGAACCCGGTCGTGGCTGCGGTGGATCCGCAACTCGATGGCATGGCAGGGCGAGTCCGGCAACTCCGACACCGGCCCGGAGAAGGTCACGGCAATCTCGCGGGCGCCGCCGGCCGCCGGGGTGCGCGCGCCCAGGCTGGAGCGCACGCCGGTGAGCAGATCGGTGGCCGAGATGGTCTTCTCGGTGGCACAGGCCAGAGCCAGCGGCCCGTGATCGGCGAGGCCCACCACCACGGTCCCGGTGCCGATCGTCCGTCCGATCGTCCGCGCCAGCGCCGCCAGCAGGAGTTCCTCCGCCGAGGAGTCCAGTGCCTGCGCCGCACCGTCGAGTTCACCGGACAACACCGGTGAGAGCGGGGCGGGGTGACGGACGAGGTCTTCCGGCCGGGGCGGGTCCGCCACGTCATGGTCGGTGAGCCGCAGGTATTCCGTGTCCAGCCTGGCAAAGGAGGGAGCCACCATGGCCCAACCGTACAGCGGGTGTCCCAAAAATGGGAGCCCATTGCTATTTTTGCTACGCATGCGTCAATACCCGCCGCGGCATCCGACTTTTGGTTATGTCTCCCCATTTCCGAGTGCACGGTCTATCGTGAGCCTGTGCCTAGGACAGATGAGAACGGCAAACAACTGAAAGCGCTCCTGGACTACCTGCTCGACGGTGAGGTCGAGGCCAAGGAGATCTACGATGCGCTCGGCATCTCCAGCAGCACGTACTATCGGCGGATCAAAGAGGACGACTACCCGAACGCCGAAGAACTGCGCCGGGTGGCCGAACGATTCGGCCTCAGCTACCCGGATCTGCAGGTCCGGTTCGGCTTGATGAGCCGCCAGGACCTCTTTTTGTATGTCGAATCGACCCCGGTCGCACTGGCGACCGAGGAGCGTGTCGTGACCCATCCGCGCCGGAGCAAACTGTCGAATCTGCGACCCCGCTCCGACGCTCCGCCGCTGTAAGCAATCTCGGTCGGGGAATCAGATGGCTCTGGCAACACTCATCGCGGTCACGCTCGCCTGCATCGGGTGGAGCCTGTGGATCCGCCGTGTCACCTGGAGCTGCCGGTGGGAAGTGGCCGCCACCCTGAACATCGCGTTACAGGGCGCCGCGGTGCTGCTGATGTCGCCGTTGGCCTCCGCGACTCTCGGCCAGTGGTTGCACAGCATCACGGGGCTGTGGAATCTCGAGGACTACATCGCCCACGACTGCTACATCGTGGCCGCCTCGGCGGTCGTCTACAACGCGCTGGGCCGGTTGCAGGACGACCACGCGCTGCAGGCGTCGTTCAAGCAGTATGTGGAACGCCCCGCGACGCTGTGCATCCCGCTGATGCTCGCCACCTACTCGCTGGGCAACGGTTCGAAGATGTACGCCTCGGACTTCTTCGACGTGCCGACGGACTTCTGGCTCAACACCTACTGGCTGGTGCTCTGCGGCACGCTGATCTATCTGTTGGGCTACGGCGCCCGGGCGCTGTTGGTGCTCCGCCAGGACCCCCGTTCCCGCGGGATCGCCAACGTGTATCTCACCGCGTCGGCGTGCGGTGCGGTGGCCTGCCTGGTCCGGATCGGCACCGCCTACATCCCCGGACTCCAGGAGGTCGAGGGCGGCAACCTGGTCTGGCTGTTCGCCTGCGCGTGCGGTGCGGTGTTCGCCCTGGCGTCGGCGCATTCGTGGCGGGTCAAGACCAAATGGTTCATCCCCGCCGACCACTGACGGGCCGCGCTGCGTGCGCCGGAATCCAGCCGGGCTCTGCAGCCGGCTTGCTAGCCGGCCACCCGTTTCCGCATGTCGAACGGCGCACCGAGATCACCCACCGGCCGATAGCCGCGTCTGCGGGCGGCCGCGGCATCCCGGCGGATCAGCGCGTTCAGCCCGACGAACGCGGCCTGATCGATCAGCATCGGTGTCAGCAGCCGGTTGTGCACGTAGCCGATCGCCAGCCCGGTCTCCGGTTCGGCCCAACCGTATGAACCGCCGAGCCCCACGTGGCCGAAGCCGGGCATGATCCCGAACGGCACCCCGTGGTAACCGAGGTGGAACGCCATCGGCACGCCGAGGTTGCGGTCCGGGCGCAGATTGCGCCGGCCGGCCAACCCCGCGACGATCTCCGGCGACAGGAACCGGACGTCGTCGATCCGCCCGCCGTTGGCGATCGCACCGTACATCTTGGCCAGTCCCCGCGCGGTGGCCACCGCGTTGGCGGCCGGGATCTCGGAGTCCAGGAACGGGATGTCCCCCTGCACGACGCTGAACATCCCCGGGAAGTACATCGCGCCGAACATGGCCGACGCCTGCGACGCCGCCAGCCTCGGCACCACCGCCCCGACCACGGGGATGTCGAGGGCGCCCTGCGGCGCCAGGATCTGCGCCGCCTTCGTCGGCGCGCCCGCCGGCGGCCGCCCCAGATGCAGCCCGTCGGTGTTCAGCGGCTCGGCCAGTTCGGTGCGGACCAGCTCGCGCATACCGCATCCGGTGATCGCCCGGACCAGGCCGGAGAGCAACCAGCCGTAGGTCAGCGCATGATAGGCGGGCTTGCCGTACTGCAGCCGGTTCACCGGCGCGGCGGCCAGTCGTTCCTCCATCCGCCGGTGGTCGAGCAGATCGGCCTTGGACACGCCGTTGAGATGCGACAGACCGGCCCGGTGCCGCAGCACGTCCCGCACCGTGATGCCGGCCTTGCCGTTCGCGCCGAACTCCGGCCAGTACTCCGCCACCGGCGTGTCGTAGTCGAGCAGCCCGCGGTCGACGAGTCGGTGCACCACCGTCGCGGCCATGCCCTTGGTGGCCGAGAACACCATCGCCCCGGTGTCGGCCGTCCAGTACTCGGTGCCGCGCCGATCGGCGTAACCGGTCCACACGTCGACCACCGGCTCACCGTGCAGATACACGCACAGAGCGCCGCCGCCGAACCGGCGCCCGCGGAACAGCCGCGAGAACGCCCTCAGGGTGCAGGCGAACCGCGGGTCGGCCGCCCCCTGAATACCGTGTGGGAGCGCTGCGCTGCGCTCCGGCGTTACGTTCGTCACAGTAAAGACAAATTTACCTGGCGCCCTGGCACATGAACGACCAGTTACCGGTTTGTGTCATCAACGCAGCTCGGCGGCGTCCAGCAGACGCTGGGCAGCAAGTGCCGCGGTCAGCTCGCCCTCCCGGACCTGACGCTCCACCTCGGCCCGGATCTCGCGGACCCCCGGACTGGTCATCACCCGGTCGATCACGGCGTCCCGGACCATCGTCCACATCCAGTTGACCTCTTGGTCGCGCCGGCGCTTCTCGAACTCCCCCGCGTCGATGAGCACCTGCCGGTGTTTGAGCACCGTCTCCCAGAGCTCGGCCACCCCGGTGCCCTCCAGCGCGCTCATGGTGAGCACCGGCGGCCGCCACAGCGTCTCGCGCGGATAGATCAGCCGCATCGCGCCGGCGAGCTCGCGGGCCGCCTTGCGGGCCTCCACCGCGTGCTCGCCGTCGGCCTTGTTGACCACCACGATGTCGGCGAGCTCGAGCACCCCCTTCTTGATGCCCTGCAGCTGATCCCCGGTGCGGGCCAGGGTCAGGAACACGAAGGTGTCGACCATGTCGGCCACGGTCACCTCGGATTGACCCACCCCGACCGTCTCGACCAGCACCACATCGAAGCCGGCGGCCTCGAGCAGCACGATTGTCTCCCGGGTGGCCTTGGCCACCCCGCCGAGGGTGCCCGACGACGGCGACGGACGGACGTAGGCGTCGGGATGCACCGCCAGCCGCGCCATCCGGGTCTTGTCGCCGAGGATCGAACCGCCGCTGCGCACCGACGACGGGTCCACCGCCAGCACCGCGACCCTGTGGCCCTGTTCGATCAGATGCATGCCCAGCGCCTCGATGCTGGTCGACTTACCCACCCCGGGCACCCCGGTGATGCCGACGTGCATGGCCCTGCCGGCGTCCGGCATCAACTCCAGCAGCAGTTCCTGCGCGCGTTCGCGGTGATCGGCGCGGGTGGATTCGACCAGGGTGATCGCCCTGGGCAGGGCGGCGCGATCACCGCTGCGGATCGCGGCGGCGAGATCTTTGACGGTCTGGGTCATTCAGCTCAGGTCGTATCCCAACCGCTCGGCCAGCTTGTGCAGCAGACCGATCGCGGCGTCGGCGATCACCGTGCCCGGCGGGTAGATCGCCGTCGCCCCGGCCCGGTACAGCTCCTCGAAGTCACCGGGCGGGATCACCCCGCCGACGACGATCATGATGTCGGGGCGCCCCACCTCGGCCAGCGCGTCGCGCAGCGCCGGGACCAGCGTCAGGTGCCCGGCCGCCAGCGAGGACACCCCGACGACGTGCACGTCGTTGTCGGCGGCCTGGCGCGCCACCTCGTCGGGGGTGGAGAACAGCGACCCGACGTCGACGTCGAAACCGATGTCGGCGAACGCGGTGGCGATCACCTTCTGCCCCCGGTCGTGGCCGTCCTGCCCCATCTTGGCCACCAGGATCCGGGGCCGGCGGCCGTCCGCCTCGGCGAATTTCTCGACTAGTTCTGTCGCGCTGGCGATGTTGCTGGCCTTTCCGACTTCGTCCCGGTAGACACCGGAGATGGTACGGATCTCGGCCTGGTGCCGTCCCCACACCCGCTCCAGTGCCGAGGAGATCTCCCCCACGGTGGCCTTCGCCCGGGCCGCGTTGATGGCCAGGGCCATCAGGTTGTTGCCCAGCCCGTCCGCGCCGGCCGGGCCGGTGGCCGCCGCGGCGCGGCTGAGCTCGTCGAGCGCGGCGTCGACCGCGGCCTGATCCCGCTCGGCGCGCAGCTGTTCCAGTTTGGCCAGCTGCTCGGCGCGCACCCGGCTGTTGTCGACCTTGAGGACCTCGATCTCGTGGTCCTCATCCACCTGGTACTTGTTGACGCCGATGACCGGCTGCGCGCCGGAGTCGATCCGGGCCTGGGTACGCGCCGCGGCCTCCTCGATCCGCAGTTTCGGCACACCGTCGCTGATGGCCTGGGCCATCCCGCCGTGTTCGTCGACCTCCCGGATGTGCGCGCGGGCCCGCTCGGCCAGCTGGTGGGTCAACCACTCCACGTAATAGGAGCCGCCCCACGGGTCGATCGGCCGGGTGGTGCCGGACTCCTGCTGCAACAGCAGCTGGGTGTTGCGCGCGATGCGGGCCGAGAAGTCGGTGGGCAGCGCCAGCGCCTCGTCGAGCGCGTTGGTGTGCAGCGACTGGGTGTGGCCCTGGGTGGCGGCCATCGCCTCGATACAGGTGCGTGCCACATTGTTGAACACGTCCTGCGCGGTCAGCGACCAGCCCGAGGTCTGCGAATGGGTGCGCAGCGACAGCGATTTGGAGTTCTTCGGGTCGAACTGCGCGACCAGTTCGCTCCACAACAGCCGCCCGGCCCGCAGCTTGGCGACCTCCATGAAGAAGTTCATCCCGATGCCCCAGAAGAAACTCAGCCGGGGCGCGAACTTGTCGATGTCCAGACCGGCGTCCAGCCCGGCCTTGATGTACTCCACCCCGTCGGCCAGCGTGTAGGCCAGCTCCAGGTCGGCGGTCGCGCCGGCCTCCTGGATGTGGTAGCCGGAGATCGAGATCGAGTTGAACTTCGGCATCTTCGCGCTGGTGTAGGCGAAGATGTCGGAGATGATCCGCATCGACGGTTTGGGCGGGTAGATGTAGGTGTTGCGGACCATGAACTCCTTGAGGATGTCGTTCTGAATGGTCCCCGCCAGCTTCTCCGGCGGCACCCCCTGCTCCTCGGCGGCCACCACGTACAGCGCCAGAATCGGCAGCACCGCGCCGTTCATGGTCATCGACACGCTCACGCTGCCGAGGTCGATTCCGTCGAACAGCTGGCGCATGTCGAGGATGGAATCGATTGCCACCCCGGCCATTCCGACGTCGCCCTGCACCCGCGGGTGATCGGAGTCGTAACCCCGGTGGGTGGCCAGGTCGAACGCCACCGACAGACCCTTCTGGCCCGCGGCGAGGTTGCGCCGGTAGAACGCGTTGGACTCGGCGGCGGTGGAGAACCCGGCGTACTGCCGGATGGTCCACGGCTGGTTGACGTACATCGTCGGGTACGGCCCGCGGATGTAGGGCACCGCCCCCGGGAAGGTGTGCAGCGGGTAGCCGGCGGCTTCGGCCGCCGCCCGGTCCGCGCCGATGTACACCGGCTTGACGCCGATGCCCTCCGGGGTCTCCCAATCCAGTTGGTCGGCGGTGTAGCCGTGCGCCGCCGCGGCGGCGGCGACGTGCTCGGCCACCGCCGATTCGGTCGGTGTGGCGCCCTGGCGGTCCCCGTACAGCGGAATGTCGCCGAAGTTGGCGATCTGCCCGGTCGTGCTGGCGGTCATCAGGCCCCCAATCGGGTGAGCAGGTTCGACAGCGCGTCGACTGCGTCGATCTTGGCGGTCAGGTAGTCGTCGGGTTTGGCGTCGGCGGCCTCCACGGCCTGCGCCGGCCCGGCCAGGTAGAGCAGGGTGATGCCCGCGCCCCGGGCCGCCGTGACGGCCGCGGAGGCCTCGGCGGCATAGCGGGTGTCGGTGCCGCAGAGCACCGCGACGGTCGGATTCCCCGCATCGGCAACGGCTTTGGTGATCGAATCGGTGTCCGGGCTGAGCGGGCCGGGATTGATCGCCTCGATGCCGCCGGCCGCGAGCAGGTTGGCCGCGAACGTGGCGCGGACGTTGTGCTCGGCCAGCGGGCCGAGCGGCAGCAACAGCACCTGCGGACGTTTGCCGGTGCGTTCCAGGAAGGCGTCCGAGCGGTCCCGCAGTTCCTCGAACCGGGCCGCGTAGCGGGCCACCCTCTCGAGCGCCTCGCCCGGCGGCAGCGGCGGTTCGTCGAGGTTGGGGAACTCGTTGACACCGGTGATGGCGGTGCGCCGGTGGGCGATGTCCTCGGCGCGCTGTTCGGCGACCTGTGTGATCGCGGCCACCACATGATCGCGAGCGGCCTCGAATCCGCCGCGGGATTCGATGTCCTGGAAGTACTCCCATGCCTGCTCGGCCAGCTGCCGGGTGAGATCCTCGACGTACCAGGAACCGCCGGCCGGGTCCAGCACCCGGCCCAGGTTGGACTCCTCGATCAGCAGCAGCTGGGTGTTCCGGGCGATGCGCCGCGCGAAACTCGCCGAGGTGCCCGGGAATCCGCCGGGGATGGCGACGTCGAACGGATGCACCAGCACGGTGTCGGCCCCGCCCACGCCGGCGGAGAACGCGGCCAAGGTGGTGCGCAGCATGTTCACCCACGGATCCCGCTGGGTCATCATCGGCAGCGAGGTCGCCACGTGCACGGTGGCGGCGCCGGCGTCGGGCTCACCCACCACCTCGGCGACCCGCGCCCAGATCCGGCGGGCCGCACGTAACTTCGCGATGGTCATGAACTGGTCGTCGTCGGCGGCGAACCGGAAGCTGATCTGGCGCAACGCGTCCGCAGCACTGAGCCCGCCGTCGACGAGCCGGCGCAGATACGTCACGGCCGCGCCGACGCCGGCGGCGAGCTCCCAGGAGGCGTTGGAACCCAGATTGTGGAAGGCGGGCCCGTCGACGGTCAGTGTGCGCAGCTTGCCGCCGAACCCGGCGACCTTCCCGGCGACGGCGACCACCTCGGCGGTGTCGACCGCCGGCCGTCCGCTCAGCGGGGCGGTCAGCGGGTCCGCGCCGAAATCGATCGACAGCCGGGACCGCTGATCGTCGTCCATGTCGGCCAGCAGTCCGAGCACCGCGTCGGCGACCGCGGTGTATCCGGCGCCGTCGAGCTCGAAGATCACCGGCACCAGGTCCAGAAACACCCCGTCGAACACCCGGTTGAGCTCCGCGGCCGGCACCTGATCGCCGATCCGCAGCACCAGGGCGCTGACCCCCTCGGTCAGCGCGGTCAGCAGCGCCCCGTTGAGTTCGGCCGGTGTCGACTCCGACCCGCCGAACCGTTCGGCGACCTTCCAGCCGGCCTTGACGTCGCGCAGCGCGTCACCGCCGCGGACGAACGGCCACTGCCCGGGCAGCGGCGGTTCGGGATGCTCGTCGAGGCCGGTGTAGAGCGGACGGATCGGAAAGCCCTCATAGGTGGGCGAATCCAACAGTCGCTCGGGCTCGGGCCCGAGGTCCGCCGGGTCACGACGGGTGCTCTTGGCCAGCACTCCGGCGACAGCCGAGCGCCATCGCTCCCGATCAGCTTCGATCACCGGCATCTCCTGTTGTCGCAGCGTATGACTGATCCACTTGCCCAACAGGCTAAATGATCGGTTTCCGCGGCCCGTGGCCGGTCACCTCGACGCGCCACCGCGCGACACCGTTTGTTAACCAGCGGGCCGTACCCTTGGTACTCGTGAATACCGTCGTCAACACCTTGCGCGCGGTACGAGCGGCGGTGGTCACGACAACCGCGCAGGTGCCGCGGCACCGGCTCGCCATGCTCGCCGGCGGGATTGTGATGTTGGCCGCGGTGGTGTTGCTGGTGCCGGTGCCGACGGCGGTGCAGCTGCGCGACTGGGCCACCTCGGCCGGCCCGTGGTTCCCGCTGGCGTTCCTGGCCGCGCATGTCGTGGTGACGGTGCTGCCGTTTCCCCGCACCGCGTTCACCCTGGCCGCCGGGTTGCTGTTCGGACCGCTGCTCGGGGTGCTGCTGGCGGTGCTGGCCAGCACCATCAGCGCGGTCGTCACGCTGATCGGGGTGCGCGCCCTCGGTCTGCGGTGGACCCGGCTCATCGCCCATCCCCGGATCGCGGCCATCGACGACCGGTTGCGGCAGCGCGGCTGGCCCGCGGTGATCTCGATGCGACTCATCCCGGCGGTGCCGTTCTCGATCCTGAACTATGCGGCCGGGGCGTCGGCGGTCCGTGTCGGGCCGTACACCCTCGCCACGTTGGTCGGTCTGCTGCCCGGGACGGCGGCGGTGGTCGTCCTCGGCGATGCGCTGACCGGCAATGTCAGCCCGCTGCTGCTGTTGGTGTCCGCGGTCACCGCCTGTGTCGGGGTGCTCGGGCTGGCCTACGAGTTGCGCCGCCACCGCGGCCCGGCCCGTGCGGACCGCCACGAGAACGGCCCGGACGGCGGGCGGCCGGAGCCCGATCCGGACGCGGCCGCCGAACCGGTCCGCACCGGCGGCTGACCGGCACCCGACGAAGGGAGCGATCATGTCCTCCCGGAAGTACCCCGGGAAGTCCGCCCGGAACGCCCTCACCGATCTCGGCGCCCGGATCCTGCGTTCCCGCCGCCTGATGCGCGCCCCGATCTGGCTGTACCGGGCCGGGGCCGGCGCGCTGCTCGGTCCGCGGATGTTGATGCTCGAACACATCGGCCGCAGGTCCGGCGCGCCGCGCCACGTCGTGCTGGAGGTCGTCGACCATCCCGAACCGGACGTCTACGTCGTCGCGTCCGGTTTCGGCACCAAGGCGCAGTGGTTCCGCAACATCACCGCCAACCCGCAGGTCCGGGTCTTCCTCGGCAGCCGCGCGCCGGCGCAGGCCACCGCGCGGGTGCTCGACCGGCAGGCGGCCGACCGGGTGCTCGCCGGCTACCGCGCCCGCCACCCCCGGGCGTGGTCGCGGATGAAGGGTGTGATCGAACAGACGCTCGGCGAACCGATCACCGACACCGACACGCCGCTGCCCATGGTGGAGCTGCAGCTCAGGAGCGCGGCCCCTTGATCGTCATCGCCGCATAGGTCAGCAGGAACGTCACGGCCGGGACCGCGTTGTACGGCTTGTCCCGCACCCGGACATGAGCGCCGACCGCCAGCACGAAATACAGCGTCAGCATGGCGGTGGTCAGCCGGGCCAGACCGGGGAATCGGCGCACCGCCAACAAGCCGACCGCCGACGCGGCCTTCGACGCCGGCAGCACCCACCGGATGCGCTGCGGCACCCCGAGCGTGTCGAGCGCCCGCCCGATCGGGGGCGCCGGAATCGCGCAGGCCACCGCGTCCGCGGCCTGGAACACCGCCAGCGCGGTGTAGGTCCGCGGGGAGGTCAGCGCGGTCACGGCAGTTCCTGCTGCCGGGACCGCTCGGTCAACGGCGGCGTGGTCAACCCGGTGTCCACCGGGGTGCGTGCCTCGGCTTCGGCCTTGGCCACCGCCTGGGCGATGGCCGGGTCGGTCTGGGTGGTGAACCAGTCGGCCACCTCCTCGGAGTCATCCTCCGGCCGTGGGAGATCCTCCTCCACCGGTGACGGTTCGAACCTGAACACCCCGTCCTCCCCGGGGGCGCCGAGAAGTTTGGTGAAGCCCTGCAGCGCCGCACCGAAGTCGTTGGGCACGATCCAGACCTTGCTCGCCTCACCCTCGGCGATCTTGGGCAGCGTCTGCAGGTACTGGTAGGCCAGCAGTTCCGGTGTGGGCCGGCCCGCCTTGATCGCCGCGAAGGTCTTCTCGATCGCCTTGGCCTGCCCCTGCGCCTGCAGATACTGCGCGGCGCGTTCACCCTGGGCCCGCAGGATCCGGGACTGCCGTTCGGCCTCGGCGGTCAGGATCGCGGCCTGTTTGGCGCCCTCGGCGGCCAGGATCTGTGCCTGCTTCTGCCCCTCGGCCTCTTTTATGGCCGATTCCCGCTGCCCTTCGGCGGTCAGGATCATCGCGCGCTTCTCCCGGTCGGCGCGCATCTGCTTTTCCATCGCGTCCTGGATCGTCGGCGGCGGATCGATGGCCTTGAGCTCCACCCGCTGCACCCGCAACCCCCAGCGGTCGGTGGCCCCGTCGAGCACCGCACGCAGTTGCTCGTTGATCCGGTCGCGCGAGGTCAGCGCCTCTTCCAGCGTCATCCCGCCGACCACATTGCGCAGCGTGGTGGTGGTCAACTCTTCGACGGCGGCGATGTAGTTGCTGATCTGGTAGACCGCGTCGTGCGGATTGTTGACGCGGAAGTACACCACGGTGTCGATGCTGACGGTCAGGTTGTCCTGGGTGATCACGGCCCGGGGCGGGAACGACACCACCCGCTCACGCAGGTCGACCCGCGCGCGGATGCGGTCGATGAACGGCACCAGCAGGGTCAGCTGACCGCTGACCGTGCGGCTGTAGCGGCCCAGCCGTTCGATCACCGCGGCCTCGGCCTGCGGGATGAGCGCCACCGACTTCGCCACCAGGATGGCCGCAAACACCACCAGCACGATCAGGATGACGAGTCCGGCTACGGCACCGTCCATGGCTTGTTACCTCCTAGTTTCCGACGTCTTTGTAGACCGTCGCGATGGCGCCGCCGATCTCGACCACGGTCACCTGATCACCGGCTTCGTACACATCGTCGGCATTCAGCGGTCGCGCCGTCCACACTTCGCCGTCGAGTCGGATCTGGCCGCCGTGGCGGGTCACCCGGTTCAGGACCAGCGCCTGCTTACCCTCCAGCGCCTTGATCGGTTCCGGTGGGAGCCCGGCTCCCAGTGCGAACCGGCGCCGCAACGCCGGACGCACCAGTACCAGCAGCAGCACCGACGCGACCAGGAACACCACCCCGTCGGCCCAGATCGGCCAGTCGAACAGCCAACTCGTCCCCGCCGCGGTCAGCGCGCCGCCGCTGAGCATGAGCAGGAACATGTCCCCGGTCAGCGCCTCGGCCCCCGCGAGCACGAGTGCGAAGATCAACCAGATGAGCGGGACGGGCATACCGTCACCCTATCGGTCCGCGAAGGCATACGGCGGCAACAACTAGACTTCGAACATCATGTGGTGTCCGAGCGCTTCCCTGTCGGTGTGGGCCAACTCCTGGTTGGCCGGCGCCGCCGCGCCCGACGATGTGCTGGATGCACTAAGCGTGTGGGCTCCAAGCCATTCGGTGACCGCATACGACGCGGTGGCGGCCGGCCGGACCGGTCTGCCCTGGCCGGATCTGCACGACGCGGCCGCGGTGTCGCTGTTGCAGACGGTGCGGGCCGCGGCGGGACCGCCGGGCGGCGCACCGCCGATCCGGGTGGCGCTGCCGGTGCCCGGCGACGTGCGCGGGCTGCCGGCCGGCACCCAGTTCCAGCAGGACGCGATCGCCGTCGGCGAGGCGGTGATCGTCGGCGGCGCGGCGGCGGACGGCACCGCGGTCGGCCTGGTTCCGGAGTTCGAGTATCCGGAGGACCACCCGGACGACTTCGCGGAGAGCGACGGGGGCGACGAGACGGCTCCGACCGGCCTGTCCTGGACGGTGTACTCGCTGCCCACCGTGCCGCCCACCGAGCACGTCGATCTCGGCGACGCCGAATACGGTCTGCGCACGGCGGTGCGATCGGCCGCGCAGGCCCTCGACGCGTTGCAGGTCGGCATCGCCGGGACCGACCTCGACGACCCGCGCCTACTGGTCGAGCAGATCGTCGAATCGCATCGGCTGCACCGCATACCCGCCCATGCGCCCGGCCGGGCGTTGCGGGTGTTGGAGACCGCGTCACATGTCGACGCGATCATCACAGTCAGCTCCGGGCTGAGCCCGATCGGTCTGCAGTCCTCGTCGGAGGTGCGGATCGCCGATGACGCGTTGCGGCCGTTGGCCCATGTGGTGCGCACGGCCAGGCTGGCCGCGGTGAACGCGATCATCGCGTCCGCGTGGCGATGACCGACACGCAGTTCGGCGCGGCGGCACACGGTGTCCCGTCGACGACGTGACCACAGCCGGGCGCCCGGAACTCAGCCGGCAGTGCGGCGGGTCCGCTGACCCGGGCGGGTTCGAGACCGAGGCGCAGTTCGTCGATCAGGTCCACCGCGAGGCGGGCGAACCGCCGGTCGGAATTGGGAGTGCCGGCCCGCGCCAACGCGATTCCCGCCTGCGCGGCCTGTTCGCCGAGTTCGTGGTCGAGGTCGTACACCACCTCGATGTGGTCGGCGACGAATCCGATCGGGCAGACGATGACCGCACGCACCCCGGATTCCGCCAGCGCGCCGAGGTGGTCGCCGACGTCGGGCTCCAGCCACGGGATCTGCGGCGGCCCGGAACGGGACTGCCAGACCAGGTCGTAATGCTCACGCCCGGCGGCCGCCGCGACCAGCCGGGCGGCGTAGCGCACCTGCCTGCTGTAGAGCCGGGGGCCGTGCTGTTCGTCGGCGGCCACCGGAATGGAGTGCGCGGTGAACACCAGCCGGGCCTGTGACCGCAGCTCGGCGGGCAGGCTCTCGGCGGCGGTGTCGATCGCCTCGGCGAACATCTCCACCAGCAGCGGGTGGTCGAAGTACTGCCGCAGCTTGACCAGTTCCGGGGCCCGCGGCCCGGCCGCCCGCCGGCCCCGGGCGATGTCCTCGACGTACTGGGTGCAGCTGGAGTAGCCGCCCCAGGCCGAGGTGGTGAACACCGCCGCACGACGGATCCCGTTGTCCCGCATGGCGGTCACCGTATCCTCGACGTACGGCTCCCAGTTGCGGTTGCCGAAGTACACCGGCAGGTCGAGCCCGCGGTCGGCGAGCTCGGCCTCCAGCTCGGTGATCAGCGCGCGGTTGATCGCGTTGAGCGGCGAGACCCCGCCGAAGTGCAGGTAGTGCTCGGCGACGTCGTCGAGCCGCTCCGGCGGCACATTGCGGCCGCGGGTCACGTTCTCCAGGAACGGCCGCACCTGCTCCGGGCCCTCCGGGCCGCCGAAGGACAGCAGCAGAACGGCGTCGAATTCCACGGGAATCGTTACAGCAGTTGCTGGCTGGCGCCGCCGTCGGCGTAGATCACGGTCCCGGTGGTGGCCGGCATCCAGTCGGAGATCAACGCCAGCACGGTCTTGGCGACCGGGGTCGGATCCTTCATGTCCCAGCCGAGCGGCGCCCGCTGATCCCAGCCCTCCTCGAGCAGCTTCATCTGCTCACCGGCTTCCTCGCCCAGTGCGCCGCCGACGATGGCGCTCATCGCCAGCGTGCGGATCGGCCCCGCCGCAACGAGATTCGACCGCACCCCGTACTGGCCTGCTTCGCGCGCGACGAACCGGTTGATCGACTCCAGTGCGCTCTTGGCGACCGTCATCCAGTTGTAGGCCGGCATCGCCCGGGTCGGGTCGAAGTCCATGCCCACGATGCTGCCGCCGCGGTTCATGATCGGCAGCGTGGCCTTGGCCAGCGCGGCGTAGGAGTACGCCGAGATGTGGATGCCCTTGGACACGTCCTCGTACGGCGTGTCGAGGAACGGGTTGAGTCCCATGCCCGACTGCGGCATGAAGCCGATCGAGTGCACCACCCCGTCGAGTTTGTTGCCCTCGCCGATCTCGGCGGTGATCCGGTCGGCCAGCGTGTCGAGGTGTTCCTGGTTCTGCACGTCGAGTTCGAGCAGCGGCGCACCCGGCTTCGGCAGCCGGTCGACGATGCGGCGGATCAGCCGCAGCCGGTCGAAACCGGTGCACACGATCTCGGCGCCCGCCTCCTGGGCCACCCGTGCGATGTGGAACGCGATCGAGGAGTCGGTGATGATCCCGGTGACCAGGATCCGTTTGCCCTCGAGGAAACCTGCCATGTCAGTCTTCGCCCTTTCTGCCGCCCGACAGCCTCAGTGGCCCATGCCCATGCCGCCGTCCACCGGGATGACCGCACCGGCGATGTAGCCGGCATCCTCCGACGCCAGGAAGCTGACCACACCGGCCACCTCCTCGGCGGTACCGACCCGCTTGGCCGGGATGAAGTCCAGCGCCCCCTGCTGGATCCGCTCGTCGAGCGCCCGGGTCATCTCGGTGTCGATGTAGCCGGGGGCGACCACGTTGGCGGTGACGTTCGCCTTCGACAACTCCCGGGAGATGGACCGGGCCATGCCGATCAGGCCGGCCTTGGCGGCCGCGTAGTTGGCCTGGTTGCCGATGCCCCAGGTGCCCGACACCGAACCCATGAGGATGATGCGGCCGAACCGCTTGCGCTGCATGGTGCGGGAGGCCCGTTGGACCACCCGGAACGCGCCGGTCAGGTTGGTGTCGATGACCTCGGTGAAACGCTCCTCGGTCATCCGCATCAGGAACGCGTCCTTGGAGATTCCGGCGTTGGCGACCAGCACCTCGACCGGGCCCTGATGCTCCTCGACGGCCTTGAACGCGCGGTCGACCGATTCGGCGTCGGTGACGTCGCACTCGACGGCGAACACATTGTCCAGCGGCACCCCGGAACCGCGATGCGTCGCGGCGACCTTGTGCCCGTCCGCCGCCAGCCGGCGCGCCACCGCGAGGCCGATGCCCCGGTTCCCACCGGTGACCAGTACGGAACGCGAAACGAACGGCGGGCGGCCGCCGGTGTTCTCACCGGCGGTGTCGGCAACGGAAGCGTCTGTCATGTGGGTCAACTTAACGTGTGGGCGGTTTGCAGCCGAAATCGGCTCCGCCGCCCGGCCCGATTCGGTCAGCCGGGCAACCGCCGGTTGATCAGCAGCGCCGCCAGCGCAGCCGCGGCCAGCAGAAAGGCGCCCAGCCGCATCCAGCCGGTGCTGGCGTCACCCTTGATGGTCTCGTAGCCGATCTGCTCCTGCAGCGTGCCGTAGACCTCCTTGAGCTGCTCGAGAGTCGCCGCGTTGTAGGCACTGCCGCCGGACAGGTCGGCGATGCGCTCGAGCATCTCGTCGTCGACCGGCACCGGCTGACGCTGCTCGTTGATCTCCACGTAGCCGTACGGGGTGCCGAACGAGATGGTGGAGATCGGCACGCCCTGGTCCTTGGCGGTGCGCGCGGCGGTGTAGGCCCCCTTCGGGTTGTCCGGATTCGACGGCACCGTCTCCTTGCCGTCGGAGAGCAGCACGATGCGCGCCGGCGGCGGTTCGTCACCCCCGCCGATCACCGCCCCGACCGTGGCGATCGCCTGCAGCGCGGTGAAGATGCCCTCCCCGGTGGCGGTCCGGTCGGCCAGTTGCAGCCGGTCGATCGCGTTCTTGGTGGCCTCCCGGTCGGTGGTCGGCGACACCAGCACCGTCGCGGTTCCGGCATAGGAGATCAACCCGAGGTTGATGCCCGGGGTCAGTTCGTCGGCGAACTGTTTGGCGGCCTCCTGCGCGGCCACCAGCCGACTCGGTTCCACGTCGGTGGCCCGCATCGACTGCGACACGTCGATCACCAGCATCACCACCGCTCGGTTGCGGGGGATGCGGATGTCGTGGGTGGGGCCGGCCATCGCCACCGTCAGCACCACCAGTGACAGCGCCAGCAGCGTGGCGGGCAGATGCCGCCAGCGCGACGGCCGCCGCGGTGCCACGCTCTCCAGCAGTTCCATGTTGGCGAACCGCAGCATGCGCTTGTGCCGGGCGCGTTGCACCACGATGTACAGCGCGATGATGCCGAGCACGACCAGGAAGAACAGGAAGAACCACGCGTGCTCGAAGCCCGTCAGGCTCATCGGCCCGAGAAGCGGTAATGTCATGTGCCAGTTGTCATTTCGTCGTCGATAACCACGGCGTCAGATATGGTTCGCCACCGTCCTCATCGGCGCGCCGCCATGGCGCTGCGGCGGCGCTGGGCCACGAACCGCACCACGTCGGCGATCCAGTCCCGGTCGGTGCGCAGGCTCAGCAACGGCGCGTCACACCGCCGCAGCGTGCGGGCCACCTCTGCGCGGTGCGCCGCGGCGGCCTTCTCGAAGTCGGCGCGCAGCTGCTCGTCGATGGTGAACTCCCGCACCACGCCGGTCTCCGGATCCTGCAGGATCACATCGCCCACATCGGGCAGTTCCACATCGCGCGGGTCGAGCACCTCGATGCCGAGCACCTCGTGGCGTCCGGAGATCGCCCGCAGCGGACGCATCCAGTTGATGGGCCCGAGGAAGTCGCTGATGATGACGGCCATTCCGCGGCGGCGTTCCGGCCGGCGCAGCGCATCGATGGCCGTCGCCAGATCACCGCGGACGCCGACCGGCGCCGGCGGTGTGGTGGCGATCGCCCGCAACACCTCGTGCTCGTGCATGCGCCCGGAGAGCGCCGGCACCCGGCGCATGGTCTCGCCGTTGGAGATCACCGCGCCGAGCCGGTTGCCGCCGCCGCTGTTGAGGAAGGCGATCGCGGCCGCGGCGGCCACCGCCAGGTCCCGCTTCTCGCAGCCGGCGGTGCCGAAGTCCAGGCTGGCCGACATGTCGACCACAAGCCAGGTCTCCAGTTCGCGGTCGGCGATCATCTGCCGCACGTGCGGAACCGTGGTGCGCGCGGTGACCGACCAGTCCATCCGCCGCACGTCGTCGCCGGGTTGATAGATCCGCGACTCCCCCGGCTCCGATCCTGGGCCGGGCAGCAGCCCGAGATGGTTGCCGTGCAGCACCCCGTCGAGTTTGTGCCGCACGATCAGTTCGAGTTTGCGCAGCGCCGCGGTCAGCGCGGGGTCACGGATCTCGCCGCGCTGCAGCGACGGCAGGTCGACCGTCCGCCCGCCGGTACCGGTCACCGACCACTGGCCGCGGTCGCGGCGGTAGGCATCGGCTGGGCCGGCGGCGCCTGCTGCGGCACGGCGTTCACCTGCGGCAGCGCCACCGTCTGCAGGATGCGGTTGATCACGGTCTCCGCGGTGACCTCGTCGGCCAGGGCGTCATAGGTCAGCACCAGGCGGTGCCGCAGCACGTCCGGGATGACCTCGACGACGTCCTGCGGGATGACGTAATCGCGGCCCCGCACCAGCGCCAGCGCCCGGGCGGCGGCGATGATGCCCAGCGAGGCGCGCGGCGAGGCGCCGTAGGCGATCCACGCCTTGGCGTCGGGCATCCCGAACTTCTCCGGTTCCCGGGTCGCGGTGACCACCCGCACCACGTAGTCGACCAGGGCGTGGTGCACGAAGTTGTTGGCCGCCACCTCCTGCAGCCGCAGCAGGTCACCGGGCGCGAGCACCTGTTTGGGTTCCGGCGGCTTGACGCCCATCCGGTAGATGATCTCGCGCTCCTCCTCCGGCGACGGGTAGTCGATGTTCAGTTTGAACAGGAACCGGTCCCGCTGCGCCTCCGGCAGGGCGTACACGCCCTCCTGCTCGATCGGGTTCTGGGTGGCCATCACCAGGAACGGCTTCGGCAGCAGGAACGTCTTGCCGCCGATCGAGATCTTGCGTTCGGCCATCACCTCCAGCAGCGCCGACTGCACCTTGGCCGGTGCGCGGTTGATCTCGTCGGCGAGCAGGAAGTTGACCATCACCGGGCCGAGTTCGATGTCGAACTCCTCTTTGCCCTGGCGGTAGATCCGGGTGCCGACGATGTCGGTGGGCACCAGGTCGGGGGTGAACTGGATGCGGGCGAAGGTGCCGCCGACGACCCGGGCGAAGGTCTCCACGGCCAGCGTCTTGGCGACCCCGGGCACACCCTCGAGCAGCACGTGCCCCTTGGCCAGCAGGCCCACCAGCATCCGCTCGACCAGTTGGTCCTGGCCGACGATGATGCGTTTGACCTCGAAGATGGTCCGTTCCAGCGTGTGCACGTCGGCCTGCAGACCGGACTGACCGCCGTTGGTCGGGGGCGCGGCGTGCGAGCCCGCCGGATAACCCGGGGCAGGGGCCGATCCGGAATACCCTCCGGAGCCCTGCTGGGGCCCACTCGGTGACGTCATGCGCAGTTCCTCCACGTTGGTGCTTACACGCTGGTTGGGACGGCACCATGCCGATGCGCCCGTCGTCAACTATTCCAGGCACTGCGGAATCCGTCGACGGTGACCGTCCGGCTTCACCGCGCGCTCAGGAACCCCTCAGGTTTCGATGATGCGCGCGGCGTAGGGCTGCAGGCCCGCGGTGCGCACCGGACCGGCCACCACTTTGCCGGCGCTGCCGGACGCCTCCAGCATCTGGCCGTTGCCGAGGTAGAGCGCGACGTGTTGGCTGCCACCGGGACCCCAGAACAGCAGATCGCCCCGCTTGGCCTGCGACACCGGCACCTTGCGCCCGGTGTTGTACTGGTCGCCGGAGTACTTGGGGATCAGCACGCCGACCCCGGCGAACGCGAACTGGGTGAAGCCCGAGCAGTCGAAGCCGACCGTGTTGGCGCCGGACCCGACCCCGGTGCTGGGCCCGCTGGGTTTCCCGCCGCCCCATGAGTAGGGCACGCCCAGCTGGGAGGCGCCGCGCCGGATGACGTACTCGATGGCCTGCGGACCGCGGACCCGCCCCGGCGCGACGCTGCTCACCGGTTGTGAACCGCCCAGCCCGATGCTGGCGAGGAACTTGCGGCCGAGATCCATCGTCACCTGGGTGGCCTGCGCGGTGGCGGCCAGCGAGGCGTTGGCGATGGCCAGCGGATCGCCCGGGGCGCCGGCGCTGATCAGTTTGGGCAGGGTGGGGTCCCACTGACCGTCGTCGGGCGCCGCGGTGGCCGGGCCGGCGGCGGCGATGAGCACCCCCAGCCCCAGGATGGCCGGGATCAGCGGGCGGAGCAGGCGGAAGGTCTTGGAACGCAGAAGGATCACCACTCGATGTAGCGGACGACGTAGGGGGTCATGCCGCTGGTGCGAACGGGCGAGATCTTGACGTGGGAGCCGGTGTAGGGCGCCTCGATCATCTGCCCGTTGCCCAGATAGATGGTCACGTGCTGACTGCCGCCCGGGCCGTAGAAGATGACGTCGCCGCGGCGCATCTGGGCGGACGGGATCTTGCGGCCCAGGTTGTACTGCGCACCGGAGTAGTGCGGCAGTTTGATGCCCACGCCGGCGAAGGCGTAGAGCACCAGCCCGGAGCAGTCGAATCCGACGGTGTTGGCGCCGGAGTCGATGCCGCGGCTGGGGCCGGCCGCGTTGCCGCCGCCCCACGAGTACGGGACACCGATCTGCGACATGGCCCGCTGGATCACGTACTCGGTGGCCTGGCGGCCGTAGACCCGCGGGATGCCGCCTTCGTTCGTGTAGCCGGTGGGGGTGGGAACCAGGCCGAGCCGCTGCAGGAATCTGCGGCCCAGATCGGCGGTGACCTGCGCGGAGGTCGCGGCGATCTGCAGGGACGCGTTGATGATCGCGATCGGGTCGCCGCTGACGAAGGCGCTCGGGATGGCCGGCAACGTCAGGTCCCACTGGCTCGGATCGCCGTACGGGACCACCGGCCCGCCGGGCGCACGGTCCCAGTTCCGGGCCGGGTCCTGGGTCCCGCTCGCGGCGCCGGGTGTCGGCGCGGCCGCGGGGGCCGAACCGTTGGCGCCGGAGGTCGCCCCAGCGGTCGCCGCCGACATCGTGCGGACCTCGTTCAACTTCGCCTGGGCGGCTTCCCGCTCGGCGGTGAGCTTCTGCAGTTCGGCCTGCTGCGCGCCGAACGTCTCCTGCGCCTCGGTCAGCGCGTTCACCGCCGCCTCCTGGCTGGCCTGGGCGGCGGCCAACTTCTCGTCGGCGCGCTGTTTGGCCAGCCGGGCCAGAGATTCCTTGTTCACCTGTTCGGTGCGGGCCTGCTGCAGGTTCTTCATCACCTGCTGGGCGCTGGTCGCCAGCACCTGACCGGCCACCGCGGTGTCGAGCACGTCAGCGGGGTCGGAGGCGGTCAGATAGGACACCGACGGGCCGTTGACATACGTCGCCGCCGCGAAGGTGTCGAACCGCTTCTGCGCGTCTTCGATTGCGGTGTTGGCGGTTTCGACACTCTCCTGGGCGGCCTTGAGTTCCGCCTGCGCGGCCTCGGCGGCGTCGCGGGCCTCCTGCAGATCGACGAGCGCCTTGTTGACGCTCTCCTTCTTCTGCTGGACCGCCGCGCCGAGCTCCTGCAATTTCTGGTTGACGTTCGCGACCGCGGCGACCAGCGTGGCGACCTCGTTGGGATCTCCCGGATCGGCCACCGCGACGCTGCCGCAGTTGATCGTCGTCGCCAGCGCCATCCCGACAATGAGCGGCACCGCACACACTCGGCCGCCCCAGCGGGCGGCGGAGGCGCGAAAACTGCGTCCCATTCGACTCATGTCTCCTATGGCTCAACGCGAACGTTCACCACTGTTGTGGTCCGCCTTTTGCGCAGGAGTCACGTTGTTCCCAACTACAACAAGAGGCGCCTTTCGCACCGTAAGCCACAGGAAGCGCGCATGAAACTTATGTCACAAACTACACGTTTGTAATTGAGAAGACTGTGACCAAACGGTGATTTTCGACCGCATTTCTTGATGTCCGCCTGGGTGTTTCGTCGCCGAAATGGTCGAATGTCGTTGCCCCGCCACGGACCCGACCCTGCGCCCGGCCCTGCGCCCGGCCCTGGGCCCGGCCAGGCAAAGCGCCATCACTGCTTGTCGGCCGGCGCGCAGTTGCCGTGACCGTGCGTCGGCCGCGCCGGGCGAGACCTGACTGCACCGGATGTGCACCGACTGCGCCGGGAGTGCACTCACCCATTCGACCGTGCGACCACGGCGCGAAAACCCGCCAAACCCCGCAGCAGCAGCACAACCACCACCGCCAACGCACCCTCACCACAGCGACCGCACACCCGCCGCAGCAGCGGCACAGCGACGACGGCCGACGGCCACGCCCGCACGACCCAAAACCAGCCGACGGTCCACAATCCGGCAACACCCCAGCGAGTGCACCATGGCCGCGCCGGGCGTGACCTGGCCGCGCCGGGCGAGACCTGACTGCACCGGATGTGCACCGACTGCGCCGGGAGTGCACTCACCCATTCGACCGTGCGACCACGGCGCGAAAACCCGCCAAACCCCGCAGCAGCAGCACAACCACCACCGCCAACGCACCCTCACCACAGCGGCCGCACATCCGCCGCAGCAGCGGCAGCCTCACCGCAGGCCGCGGGTCAGCCCTCCAACTCCCCTTCGGTCTCCAGCAGCACCTGCCGCAGCGCATCGAGCGTGGAGGCCTCGGGTTTCTCCCACATCCCGCGTCCGGCGGCCTCCAGCAGACGCTCGGCCATCCCGTGCAGCGCCCACGGATTGGACTCCGCCATGAACTTGCGGTTCTCCTCGTCGAGCACGTACTGCTGGGTGAGCTGCTCGTACATCCAGTCGGCCATCACGTTCGCGGTGGCGTCGTAACCGAACAGGTAGTCCACCGTGGCGGCCATCTCGAACGCGCCCTTGTACCCGTGCCGGCGCATGGCGTTCATCCACCGCGGGTTGACCACCCGGGCCCGGAACACCCGGGCGGTCTCCTCGTGCAGGGTGCGGGTTCGCACCGAGTCAGGCCGGGTGTTGTCGCCGATGTAGGCCGCCGGGTCCTTGCCGGTGAGCGCCCGCACCGTGGCGACCATCCCGCCGTGGTACTGGAAATAGTCGTCGGAGTCGGCGATGTCGTGTTCTCGGGTGTCGGTGTTCTTGGCGGCCACGACGATCCGGCGGTACTGCCGGGTCATGTCGTCGGCGGCCGGCGCACCGTCCAGCCCGCGGCCGTAGGCGAAGCCGCCCCAGGCGGTGTAGACCTGGGCGAGGTCGGCGTCGTCGCGCCAGTTACGGCTGTCGATCAACTGCAGCAGCCCCGCGCCGTAGGTTCCCGGCTTGGAACCGAAAATCCTCGTGGTGGCGCGACGATGGTCACCGTGCTCGGCGAGATCGGCCTGGGCGTGGGCACGGACGTAGTTGTGCTCGGCCGGCTCGTCGAGCCCGGCCACCAGTTGCACCGCATCGTCGAGCATGGTGACCACATGCGGGAACGCGTCCCGGAAGAATCCGGATATCCGCACCGTCACATCGATGCGCGGCCGCCCCAGCTCGTCCAGCGGGATCGGCTCCAGGTCGACCACACGCCTGGATGCGTCGTCCCAGATCGGTCGAACCCCCAGCAGCGCAAGCACTTCGGCGATGTCGTCACCGGCGGTGCGCATCGCCGAGGTTCCCCACACCGACAGCCCCACCGACTCGGGCCACCGGCCGTGATCCTCGCGGAACCGGTTGAGGAGCGAATCCGCCAGTGCCACACCGGTTTCCCAGGCCAACTTGGACGGCACCGCCTTGGGGTCCACCGAGTAGAAGTTGCGGCCGGTGGGCAACACGTTGACCAGTCCGCGCAGCGGTGAACCGGACGGTCCGGCCTCGATGAACCGCCCGTCCAGCGCGCGCAGCACCTGCTCGATCTCACGCGCGGTACCGGCCAGCCGGGGCACCACCTCGGTCGCGGCGAACCGCAGAATCTCCGCGACGGCCGGGTTGTCGGCGATCCGGTCGGCGGCAGCCGGATCCCAGCCGCTGGCCTGCAGTTCGGCGACGTAACCGCGGGCCGCAGCCTCCACCGCGTCGACGGTGGCGCGTTCGTCCCGGCCGTCCTCGGACAGCCCCAGCGCCTGCCGCAGACCGGGCACGGTCTGCTCACCGCCGAACAGCTGGCGGGACCGCAGGATCGCCAGCACCAGGTCGAGTTCGGCCTCCCCCTGCGGGGTCTGGCCGAGAATGTGCAGCCCGTCGCGGATCTGCACGTCCTTGATCTCGCACAGCCAGCCGTCGACGTGCAGCAGCATGTCGTCGAAGGAGTCCTCGTCCGGCCGTTCCTCGAGGCCCAGATCGTGATCCATCTTCGCCGCCCGCATCAACGTCCAGATCTGCTGGCGGATGGCCGGCAGTTTCGCCGGGTCCAGCGCGGACACGTTGGCGTGCTCATCGAGAAGCTGTTCCAGCCGCGCGATGTCGCCGTAGGTCTCGGCGCGCGCCATCGGGGGGATCAGGTGGTCGACCAGCGTGGCGTGGGCGCGGCGTTTGGCCTGGGTGCCTTCGCCGGGATCGTTGACCAGGAACGGGTAGATCAGCGGCAGATCCCCCAGCGCGGCGTCCGGACCGCACTGGGCCGACATGCCCAGCGTCTTGCCCGGCAACCATTCCAGATTGCCGTGCTTGCCCAGGTGCACCACGACGTCGGCGCCGAAACCGTTCGGGAAGGTGTTGTCCAGCCACCGGTATGCGGCCAGATAGTGGTGACTGGGCGGCAGATCCGGGTCGTGGTAGATGGCCACCGGGTTCTCCCCGAAGCCGCGCGGCGGCTGCACCATCAGCACCACGTTGCCCGCCTGCAGCGCGGCGATCACGATCTCCCCGTCCGGGTCCCGGCTGCGGTCGACGAACAGCTCGCCGGGCGGCGGACCCCAGTGCTCGACCACCGCGTCGGCGAATTCGGCGGGGAGGGTGTCGAACCACGCGCGGTAGTCCTTGGCCGACACCCGGATCGGGTTCTCGGTGAACTGTTTGTCGGTCACCCAGTCCGGATCCTGTCCCCCGCGTTCGATCAGCGCATGCATCAACGCGTCACCGTCGCCGGCGTCCAGCCCGGGGATGTCACCGATCTGATACCCCTTGTCCCGCAGGGCTTTCAGCAGCGCCACCGCGCTTGCCGGGGTGTCCAGGCCGACGGCGTTGCCGATCCGGGCGTGTTTGGTCGGATACGCCGAGAACACCAGGGCCACCCGCTTGTCCGCGGCCTCCACGGCACGTAGCCGCGCGTAGCGCACCGCCAGCCCGGCCACCCGCGCACAGCGCTCCCGGTCGGGCACATAGGAGGTCAGTCCCTCGTCGTCGATCTCCTTGAACGAGAACGGGACGGTGATGATCCGGCCGTCGAATTCGGGCACCGCCACCTGGCTGGCGACGTCGAGCGGTGACAGCCCGTCGTCGTTGTCCACCCATTGCGCCCGGGAACTGGTCAGACACAACCCCTGCAGGATGGGCATGTCCAGCGCGGCCAGATGCGCGACGTTCCAGCTGTCGTCGTCGCCGCCGGCCGACACCGCCGCCGGTACCGCTCCCCCGGCCGCCAGCACGGTGGTGATCAACGCGTCGGCGGTGCCGAGCAGTTCGAGCAGTTCGGGTTCGGCGGTGCGCAGCGAGGCACAGTACACCGGCAACGCCCGTCCGCCGGCGGCTTCGATGGCCTCGCACAGCGCCTCGACGTAGGCGGTGTTGCCGGCCAGATGCTGGGCGCGGTAGTAGAGCACCGCGATGGTGGGCCCGTCGGTCCGGACCGCCGTCCGTTCCAGCAGGCCCCAGCTGGGGGTGAGCGACGGAGGTTCGAAGCCGAAGCCGGTCATCAGCACCGTGTCGCACAGGAACGCGTACAGGTTCGCGAGGTTGTCGGTGCCACCCTGGGCCAGGTAGATGTGCGCCTGCAGGGCCGCCCCCTGCGGCGTGGTGGAGTGCTCCATCAAATCGGCGTCGGGGGTCTGCTCGCCGCTGACCACGACGGTCGGGATGCCACTGGCGACCACCGTGTCGATGCCGTCCTGCCAGGCCCGATATCCGCCGAGGATGCGGATGACGGCGATGTCGGTGCCGGTCAGCAGCTCGTCGAGCTCCCCGTCCACCAGCCGCGACGGATTCGCCCAGCGGTAACGGGCGCCGCTCGCGCGGGCGGTGATCAGGTCGGTGTCAGAGGTTGACAGCAGTAATACGGTCGGCCGGGTATCCGGCTCGGCAGTCGGCTGGGCCACGCATCATTCGTACCCCAGGCCCACCCCGGGCGGACGCCCACCCTCACCGCTGGTGACGGACCGGCCCGGCCTCCCACTGCCAGGAGAACCGGGAGGAAACCCCGGTTGAGAAGGCCGGGTCCGGGTCACTCGCCCCAGCGCGCGTACCAGGTCTGCCCGTACGGCAGGCCGACGAGCGCGATCAGGATCAGCACGGCCACGAAGACGGCGATCAGTGCAGACATCATCGCTCCTTTCATTTACCCGATACCCGCGGTATCGGGTCGTTCCTGAAACGTACGGCATGACGGGCGTCAAGTGCGCGATCTGTGTGTGACGGAACACGTTTGACAGACCTGTGATGCGCGTCACATCCATGGCCGAAACACCCGGCAGCGTACGGTGGACGCGTGGAACGTGCGCGTGAACACGACGCCTGCCCCGGCGCCCTGTCGGTGCACCCGGCGGCCGACGGCGCGCTGGCCCGCATCCGACTGCCCGGCGGCATGCTCACGCCGGCGCAACTGACCGCACTGGCCGATGCGGCACGCCGATTCGGTTCGGAAGCAATGGAACTCACCTCCCGAGGCAACATCCAGATCCGCGGGATCAGCGACCCGGCCGCGGTGGCCGACGCCGTTGCCGCCGCCGGTCTGCTGCCGTCGCCGACACATGAGACGGTGCGCAACATCGTCGCCTCCCCGCTGTCCGGCCGCTGCGGCGGCGCCACCGACATCCGGCCCTGGGTGACCCGGCTCGATCACGCCATCCAGTCCGAATTGGCGCTGGCGGCGTTGCCGGGCCGGTTCCTGTTCGGCATCGACGACGGCCGCGGGGACATCGCGGCGCTGGCCGCCGATGTGGCCGTGCAGACGCTCGGAGCGTCCGGCGACGAGGCGGCGGTGCTGCTGGCCGGGCGCGACAGCGGCGTCCGGGTGGCCGCCGGGGACGCCGTCGAGGTCATGGTCACCGTCGCCAGACGATTCACCGCGAGCCGCGGCGGCGCCTGGCGGATCGCCGAACTCGACGACACCTCGGCGTTGCTCGACGGGTTCGCACGCAGGGCCGCTCCCGCCCCGGCCACACCGGCTCCCCGTCCGCCGATCGGGTGGATCCCGCAGGACGACGGGCGAGTCACGCTCGCCGCCGGGGTGCCGCTGGGAGTGCTGACCGCCCGGCTGGCCGAGTTCCTGGCCGCGATCGACGCGCCGCTGATCGTCACCCCGTGGCGGTCGGTGCTGGTGTGCGACCTCGACGAGGGCGTCGCCGACACGGCCGTGCGGGTGCTTGCGCCGCTGGGCCTGATCTTCGACGAGAACTCGCCGTGGCTGCGGATCAGTTCCTGCACCGGGCTGCCCGGGTGCGCGCGGTCGGCCGCCGACGTCCGCGCCGACGCCGCCCGGGCCGCCACCGAAGCGGCTCCGCCCGGGCAGACCCGGGTGCACCGGCACTTCGTCGGCTGCGAGCGGGCCTGCGGCACACCGCCGGGCGCGCAGGTGCTGGTGGCGACGGGAGAGGGATACCGGCTGCGCAACCCCCACCCGTAAGGTTGTCCGCGTGCTCGACTACATCCGCGACGCCGCGGAGATCTACCGGCAGTCGTTCGCGACGATCCGCGCCGAGGCCGATCTGACCCGGTTTCCCGCCGATGTCGCCCGGGTGGTGGTGCGGTTGATCCACACCTGCGGACAGGTGGACCTCACCGAGCACATCGCGTTCACCGACGATGTCGTCATCCGCGCGCATGGGGCACTGGCCGGCGGGGCCCCGATCCTGTGTGATTCGTCGATGGTCGCCGCCGGGATCACCCGGTCCCGGTTGCCCGCCGACAACGAGGTGGTGTCGCTGGTCGCCGACGCACGCGCCGCCGACCTCGCGGCGCGGCTGGGCACCACCCGCTCGGCGGCCGCGGTGGACCTGTGGGCCGAGCGGCTCGGCGGTGCGGTGCTGGCCATCGGCAACGCCCCGACCGCGCTGTTCCGGTTGCTCGAACTCCTCGACGACGGCGCACCGGTGCCCGCGGCCGTGCTCGGCGGACCGGTCGGCTTCGTCGGCTCGGCGCAGTCCAAACAGGAGCTGATCGACCGTCCGCGCGGTATGTCGTATCTGGTGGTGACCGGCCGGCGCGGCGGCAGCGCGATGGCCGCCGCCGCGGTGAACGCGATTGCGAGCGAGAAGGAATGACCGTCTCGCAACACGGGGGGGCGCAACACAGGGGCACGCTCTACGGCGTCGGTCTCGGGCCCGGCGACCCGGAACTGGTGACGGTCAAGGCCGCCCGGGTGATCGGCGAGGCCGATGTGGTCGCCTACCACAGCGCCCGGCACGGCCGCAGCATCGCCCGCAGCATCGCCGAACCGTACCTGCGTCCCGGGCAGCTCGAAGAGCACCTGGTGTATCCGGTGACCACCGAGACCACCGACCATCCGGGCGGCTACGCCGGGGCGATGGAGGACTTCTACACCGAGGCGGCCGACCGCATCGCCGCCCATTTGGAGGCCGGCCGGGACGTGGCGCTGCTGGCCGAGGGCGATCCGCTGTTCTACAGCTCCTACATGCACATGCACACCCGGCTCACCGAGCGGTTCGACGCGGTGATCGTGCCGGGCGTGACGTCGGTGAGCGCGGCCTCGGCGGCGACGGGCACCCCGCTGGTGCAGGGCGACGAGGTGTTGTCGATCCTGCCCGGCACCCTGCCCGCCGATGAACTGACCCGCCGGCTCGCCGACACCGACGCCGCGGTCGTGCTCAAACTCGGCCGCTCCTACCCCACTGTCCGCCAAGCACTCTCGGATGCCGGCCGGCTGGACGAGGCGTTCTATGTCGAACGGGCCAGCACACCCGCACAGCGGGTGGCGCCGGCCGGTGAGGTCGACGCCGAGAGGGTGCCGTACTTCTCGCTGGCGATGGTGCCGAGTGCGGTGAACCGCCCGGCCCGCACCGGCACCGGCAGTGTCGCGGTGGTGGGCCTGGGTCCCGGCGACCCGGACTGGATGACCCCGCAGTCCCGTCGCGAGCTGGCGGCCGCCACCGATCTCATCGGCTATGGCCCGTATCTGGACCGGATCCCGGTGCGGGCCGGGCAACGTCGCCACCCCAGCGACAACACCGACGAGCCGGCCCGGGCGCGGCTGGCGTGCAGCCTGGCCGAACAGGGTTGTGCGGTGGCGGTGGTGTCCTCCGGCGATCCGGGGGTGTTCGCGATGGCCACCGCGGTGTTGGAGGAGGCCCGCGCCTGGCCCGGGGTGCAGGTCCGGGTCGTTCCGGCGATGACGGCCGCCCAGGCCGTCGCCAGCCGGGTGGGGGCGCCGCTGGGACATGACTACGCGGTGATCTCGCTGTCCGACCGGCTCAAGCCCTGGGACGTCATCGCCGCCCGGTTGAAGGCCGCCGCGAGCGCGGATCTGGTGCTGGCCATCTACAACCCGGCGTCGAAGACCCGCACCTGGCAGGTCGGCGCGATGCGCGATCTGCTGCTGGAGCACCGCGATCCGGCCACCCCGGTGGTGATCGGCCGCGACGTGTCCGGGCCGCAGGAGTCGGTTCGGGTGGTGCGGCTGGCCGAACTGGATCCCGCCGACGTCGACATGCGCTGCCTGCTGATCATCGGCTCCTCGCAGACGCGCTGGTACACCGATGGCGGTGACCGGGTGTTCACCCCGCGCCGCTATCCGGGATGACCACCCCGGTCGGGTCGACCGCAGGCTGACTGCTGTCGAAGATCGTTGACAGCTGTCAGCGACCGCGATAGTGTCCCGCGTCACAGTTGCGACGACGGGAGAGGCGATGGCGCAGCACGGCCTGTCGGTGCGGTCCCCGACCGACCGGCGCCAACCACTGCGCAGCGATCAGCGCCGCACCGCGATCCTGGCCGCCCTCGACGAGCAACTGCGGGTGACCGGTTTCGAACGCCTCAACATCGCCGAGGTGGCCCGGCAGGCGGGAGTCACCCGGTCGGCGTTCTACTTCTACTTCGAGAACAAGGCGGCCGCGGTGGCGGCGCTGCTCGACCCGATGTATGACGACGTGTTCGCCGCCAACGACCTGCTGACCGCCGACGGTGATCCGCGGCAGCGGATCCGGGCGATGATCGAAACGCTGCTGGACACCGGGGAACGGCACCGCTACCTGCTGCAGGCCATGCTGGAGGCGCGCGCGGTCAGCAGTTCGGTGCGCACCCTGTGGGACACCGCCCGGGAATCGTTCGTTCCGGCGGTCGCGGCGATGATCCGCACCGAGCGGTCCGCCGGCCGGGCGCCCGACGGTTGCGATCCGGTGGTGCTGGCCACCGCGCTGCTGGAGTTCAACGACCGTCTGCTGGAGCGGTTCACCGCCGGGACGGCGTTGTCGCGGCAGCAGTTGCGCGACGGCGCCGAAGCCGTGTGGCTGGGCAGCATCTATCCGGGCCCGATCGGCGGACCCGGTCCCCGTCCCGATCCACGTCCCGATCGACATCCCGAATCGACACCGTCGAGCAGATTCTGAGCAGATGAGGGCACCATCATGAGCACTGTTCTGTCCATCCCGAGCGGGCCGGCCGAGGTGACGCCCGAGTGGCTGTCGACCGTGCTGAGCGCCGACGGCACCCCGGTGCGGGTGCGCAGCGTCGATGTGGTGCCGATCGGCACCGGCCAGACCGGTGCGACGTACCGCCTCACCGTCGGCTATGAGACCGAACGGGCCGATCTGCCGCCGACGTTCGCGATCAAGTTGCCCGCCCAGGACGAGTCGGTGCGCGAACGGGTGGCGCTCGGCTACCGCGCCGAACACGCCTTCTACACCCGGGTGGCGGCGCACATGGCGATTCCGGTGCCGCACTGCTACCACTGCGAGATCGGCGGTGACGGAGCGGAATTCGCGATGCTGATGGCCGATATGGCGCCGGCCGTGCAGGGGGATCAGATCGTCGGTTGCAGCCCGGCGGAGGCCCGGCTGGCGGTCACCGCGCTGGCCGGCCTGCACGGCCCGAGCTGGTGCGATCCGCAGTGGGCCGATGTGCCCGGTATCGCGATGCCCAAACCCGATGACGCCGCGGCGGAGGGGCTCGGCGAGATCGCCGAGATGGCCGCGGACATCACCATCGACAAGCTCGGCCCCCGGATGCGCCCGGAGGACCGGGAGACCACGCTGACGGCCATGTCGATGGTGACCGCGTGGCTGCGCACCGAGAAGTCCAGATTCGCGCTGATGCACGGCGACTACCGGCTCGACAACATGTTGTTCGACCCGGACCGCACCCGGGTCACCGTCGTGGACTGGCAGACCATGGGCGCCGGGCTGCCCGCCCGCGACCTGTCCTATTTCCTCGGGACCAGCCTGCTGCCCGAGGTCCGGTCGGAGGTGGAACGGGACCTCGTCGAGGTCTACCACCGCGCGCTGAGGAGCCATGGAGTCGCCGATTACGACAGCGAAACCTGTTGGCGGGATTACCGATTGGGGATGCTGCAGGTGCCGTTGCTGACGGTGCTGGGATTCGCCTTCGCGGCGTCGACCGAGCGCGGCGACGACATGATGCTGACCATGCTGGAGCGCGGCGGCCGGGCGATCCGCGAACTGGACAGCCTGGAACTGGTCAACCCCGCAGCGAGCTGACCCAGTCCACCGCCTCGGCGACGGTACTCACCGTCGTGACACCCGGAGGCAGCGCCGGCCGGTCCACCATGATCACCGGGATGTTCAGCTCCGCCGCGGCGTCGAGTTTGGCCCGGGTCATCCGTCCGCCGCTGTTCTTGGTGACCAACGCGTCGATCCGATGGTGTCGCAGCAGGTTCCGCTCGCCCTCGAGGTGGTAGGGGCCGCGCGACAACAGCAGCTCATGGCGCCGCGGCAACACCCGCTGCTCCGGTGGGGTGACCACCCGGATCAGAAACCATGCGTCCACGTCGGTGAACGCCGGCAGGCTGGAGCGCCCCGAGGTCACGAACACCCTGGTGAACCGGTGCTCCCGCACCGCCCGGGCGGCGTCACGGTCGGACCGGACGACGATCGCACCGTCGGTGGGCCAGGCCGGCCGCACCAGCACCAGGTGCGGCACCCCGGTGTCGGCGCACACCTGCGCCGCGGTGGCGGTCATGGTCGCCGCGAACGGATGGGTCGCGTCGATCACGGCGTCGACCGGGTTCTCCGAGAGCCAGCGGCGCAACCCCTGCGGCCCGCCGAATCCTCCGATCCGCACGTCGCCGACCGGCAGCGCCGGGTCGGGGACCCGGCCGGCCAGCGAGCTGATCACGCCGACGTCGGGGTGCAGGCGCGCGGCCAGTGCGCGGGCCTCCCCGGTGCCGCCGAGCAGCAGGATGCGCATCAGTGCCGGCTCCCCCGCCGCCGTCCCGCCGAGTACAGGTAGCTGTCGGTGAACCCCTCCGCGGCCAACACGTCGCCCACGATGATCACCGCGGTCTTGGTGATGCCGGCCTGCCGCATCTGTTCGGCGATGTCGGCCAGCGTGCCGCGCAGCACCGTCTGCTCCGGCCAGCTGGCGAATGCCACTACTGCACAGGGGGTTTCGGGACGGTAGCCACCCTCCAGCAGCTTCGGCACGATCGCGTCGATCTGAGCGGCGGCCAGGTGCAGCACCAGGGTGGCGCCGGGTTTCGACAAGGTGACCAGGTCCTCACCGGGCGGCATCGCGGTCGACAGGGTGGCCACCCGGGTCAGCGTGACCGTCTGCGCCACCCCGGGGACGGTCAGTTCCCGGCCCAGCGCGGCCGCCGCGGCGGCGAACGCCGGCACGCCGGGAACGATCTCGTAGTCGATGCCGAGCGCGTCGAGCCGGCGGCACTGCTCGGCCAGCGCACTGTAGATGGCCGGATCCCCGGAGTGCAGCCGGGCCACGTCCAGGCCCCGGGCGTGGGCGTCGGCCAGCTCGGCGACGATCTGGTCGAGCGTGAGCGGTCCGGTGTCGACGATGCGGGCATCCGGCGGGCAGAGCGCGAGCAGATCGTCGGGCATGATCGAACCGGCGTACAGGCAGACCGGGCAGCGGCTCAGCAGCCGCTGCCCGCGGACCGTGATGAGATCGGCCGCGCCCGGCCCGGCCCCGATGAAGTAGACGGTCATCGTTTCGTCACCGACCACTGGGTGACCGGGTAGGCGGGCCGCCACCCGGTGAAGCGTCCGATCGGCTCTCCACGGTAGTGCTGATAGCGGCGCAGTTCTCCACCTCGTTCCGAATACCATTGAGCCAAGACGGCTTCTGACTCGGCAGTGACCGCATTGGCCACCAGTCGTCCGCCGGCGGGCAACCGCTGCAGGCAGGCCTCGAGCAGCCCGTCGCCGGTCACTCCCCCGCCGACGAAGATCGCCGCCGGATCCGGCGCCCCACCGAATGCGGCGGGCGCGGCGCCGAACACCTGCACCGGCGCACCGAAGGCGGCGGCGTTCGCGGTGATCCGCTCTCTGCGCTGCTCGTCCTGTTCGAACGCCACTGCGCGGCAACCGGTTGCGCTGCGGCACCACTCGATGGCGATGCTGCCGGAGCCGGCCCCGACGTCCCACAGCAGTTCACCCGGCCGGGGCGCCAGCGCGGCGAGGGTGACCGCCCGGATGCTCTGTTTGGTGAGCTGACCGTCGTGGTCGAACTGATCGTCGGGCAGCACCTGGCCCTGCCGAGCGTCGGGAAGGTAGTGCACCGCGATGACATTGAGATCGTCGACGTCGGTGGGCGGGTCGGCGGCCCACCGCTCGGCGGTGCCGTCGCGCCGGCGTTCGCGGGGCCCGCCGAGTTGTTCGAGGACGGCCAACCGCGACTCACCGCGTCCGGTCCGGGCGAGCAGCCGGGCCAGGGCTGCGGGTGTGCCGCCGTCGCGGGACAGCACCACCGCGCGGCCACCCCGGCGCACCGCGGTGTGCACCTCGGCGGTGACCACGCTGATCACCTCGGTGTCCTGCACCGGCCAGCCCATCCGGGCACAGGCCAGCGTCACGCTGGAGACATGCGGCAGGATCCGCACCCGGTCGGTTCCGAAGTGCCGGATCAGGGTGGCGCCGATACCGTGCAGCAACGGATCCCCGCTGGCCAGCACGTGCGGATCGGTGTCGGGATCCAGCGACCGCAGCGCCGGCAGCAGCGGTGACGGCCACGCGCGGCGCTCGGCGGTGACGGTGTCGTCGAGCAGACCGAGTTGCCGTTCGGATCCGTAGATGACGGTGGCCCGGGCCAGTTCGGCGCGCGACTCCGCCGACAGCCCGGCCATCCCGTCGGCGCCGATGCCGACCACGGTGATCATGTACGGTCCCCCCGGCTCATCGCGGCATCCTGCGCCACACGAACCGCGGCACGAACCTCATCGTGACCGCCAGCGGGCCGATCACCCGCGGCACCCACACCGCACGTCTGCCCCGCGCGAGCGCCCTGGCCGCCGCGTTGGCGACCTGCGCGGGGGTGCTGGCGAACGGCGCCGGATCCATGCCCTCGGTCATCCGCCCGATGACGAACCCGGGCCGCACGATCAGCAGGTGCACACCCGTGCCGTGCAACGCGTCGGCCAGCCCGCTGGCGAACCCGTCCAGCCCGGCCTTGGCCGAACCGTAGACGTAGTTGGCGCGACGCACGCGGGCCCCGGCGATCGACGAGAACACCACCAGCCTGCCGCGTCCGGCCGCCCGCATCCGATCGGCCAGCACCGTGAGCAGGCTGACCTGCGCGACGTAGTCGGTGTGCACGATCTGTACCGCATGGGCCGGATCGGATTCGGCGCGGGCCTGATCGCCGAGGATGCCGAAGGCCAGCACCGCGGTGTCGATCGGGCCGAACTCGTCGACGATCCCGGAGACCAGCGGCGCGTGCGAGTCCAGATCGTCGGCGTCGAATTCGCGGGTGTGCACGGCCGCGGCGCCGGCGGCGGCCACCGCGGCCACCTGGTCGTCGAGGCGGTCCGCCCGCCGCGCCGCCAGCAGCACCGTCGCCCCGGGCGCCAGTCTCGCCGCCAGTTCGGCGCCGATCTCGCTGCGACCGCCGAAGATCACCACCAGCCCGCCCGTGTCTTTCATCGCAGCGATTATCACCTGCGCTAGCGTGGACACCGATGGCAACTTCAGGTGGCAAGGCAACCACCCGGCTCACCAACGATGCGTTGGCGTTCCTGTCGGAGCGCCATCTGGCCATGTTGACCACGTTGCGCACGGACGGTTCGCCGCATGTGGTCGCCGTCGGATTCACGTTCGACCCGCAGACCCACATCGCCCGGGTGATCACCAGCGGTGGCTCGCAGAAGGCGCTCAACGCCGAGCGGCAGGGCGTGGCGGTGCTGAGCCAGGTCGACGGCGCGCGTTGGCTGTCGCTGGAGGGTAAGGCGTCGGTCAACACCGATCCGGCCGCCGTGCGCGACGCCGAGTTGCGCTACGCCCAGCGTTACCGCACCCCGCGGCCCAATCCGCGCCGGGTGGTGATCGAGGTGCTCGTCGAACGGGTGCTCGGATCGTCGCACCTGCTCGACCGCACCCCCGCCCCGGCCGACTGACCGGGCATCAGACCGGCACCACCACCACCAGCTCGTGCGGGCGGTGGTTGACCGGCTCCGCCCCGTCGGCGGTGACGATGACGATGTCCTCGATCCGCGCGCCCCACTGCCCCGGGAAGTAGATGCCGGGCTCCACGCTGAACGCCATCCCCGCTTCGAGCGGCACATTGTTGCCGGCGACGATGTAGGGCTCCTCGTGCACCGACAGACCGATGCCGTGTCCGGTGCGGTGCACGAACGCCTCGGCGAGTCCCTCGGCGGCCAGCACATCGCGGGCGGCGGCGTCGATCTGCTCCGCGGTCACCCCGGGCCGCACCGCGTCGACCGCGGCCCGCTGGGCGCGTTGCAGCACCGCGTATCTGCGGGCGATCTCCGGATCCGGTTCGCCGATGCTGTAGGTGCGGGTGCAGTCGGAGTGATAGCCCGGCGCGTACGGCCCGCCGATGTCCACCACGACGATGTCACCGACCTGCAGGGTGCGGTCCGAACATTCGTGGTGCGGATCGGCACCGTGCGGACCCGATCCGACGATGATGAACGCGACATCGGAATGCCCCTCGGCGACAATGGCTTCGGCGATGTCCGCGGCAACGTCGGCCTCGGTGCGGCCGGGCACCAGGAACTCGGGCACCCGGGCGTGCACCCGGTCGATCGCCGCACCGGCCTTGCGTAGCGCGTCGATCTCGGCCGGGTCCTTGATCATCCGCAACCTCCGCAGCACCGAGGTGGCCAGCACCGGCACGCTGCCCAGCAGGTCGGTCAGCGGGAGCAGGTGCAGGGCGGGCATCGAATCCGTGACGGCGGGCCGCCCCGACGGACCGGCGCCGAGCGCCTCGGCCACCAGCCGGTACGGGTCGTCACCGTCCACCCAGTCCCGCACCGTCAGCCCCAGCTCGGGCACCGCCGAATCCTTCAGCACCGCCAGTTCCAGCCGCGGCAGCACCAGGGTCGGTTCCCCGCTCGCCGGGACCACCAGCGCCATCAGCCGCTCGAAGGTCTGCGCCCGCGACCCGGTGAGGTACTGCAGGTCGTAGCCCGGGGTGATGACCAGCCCGGAGAGGCCGGCTTCGGCGGTTGCGGCGGCGGCCGCCCGCAGCCGGGTCGCGTACACGTCGGTGCTGAATCGGTTGGCACTCATGTTTTGAGGCTACTGTGAGCGGGTGTTGCGTGACATTCGTGAGCTCGCCGACGACCCCGAAGCCTACGCCGCCGAACTGCGCCGCCGCTGGGGCGGACTGCTGAGTTACCGCTACATCGGCCGATTCCACTCCTCGATGGATGTCGGTCCGTACGACGACACCGTCACCGTGCGCCGCGACATGCGTGACGCCGGCGGTGCGCTGCTGTTGTCGGTGCTCAGCATCGCCGCCCCGGAGAGCGGGCACATGTCCGATCTGGAGGCGGTGCCGAACCCGGTCATCCACTCGTGTCAGCTGTTGGACCCGGGCCGCGACGTCACCCGCTTCGAGGTGGTGTCCGAGGAACTCAAACGCGGCCGGCGGCTCGGCTACAGCCGCGCCAAGATCGTCGACGCCGACGACCCGGGCCGCACGCTGGCGCTGATCGAGGGTCAGGGCGTCGCGATCGGCGTCCCGCCGGACGGTCTGCAGAAGATGGACACCAAACCGCTGGACATCGCGGATTCGCCGGACCTACCGCCGCTGTGGCAGGTGTTCGGCGGTGAGCGCCGCGACGACGGCCGCTGGGCGCTGCGGGAGTTGACCGAGGAGGTCGCCTCCCCGGACGCGGCGCTGCATGTGGGACCGCAGTTCGTGATCCTGGAGACCGCCGCCCGCGAGGCCGCCGGGGTTGCGGTGCACGGCGTCTCCTCGCATGTGATGTTCCTGGCCCGCGGCAAGAAGGGTCCGTTCCGGGTGGACACCGAGACGCTGCCGGGCGCCGACGGGCTGATCGGGGTGCGGGCCGTGCTGCACGACGAGGGCGCCGGGGACAAACCCATCACCTCGGCGGCCTACCAGTTCCGGCGGGTGCAGCGGTGAGCGCTCCGCTGCTGCTGCTCGACGGCGCCAGCATGTGGTTCCGTTCGTATTTCGCGTTGCCGTCGTCGATCACCGCACCGGACGGCCGGCCCGTCAACGCGGTGCGGGGCTTCCTCGACACGGTGGCCAATCTGATCAGCCGGGAGCGGCCGGCCCGGCTGGTGGTGTGCCGCGACGACGACTGGCGTCCCCGGTGGCGGGTCGATCTGATCCCGTCGTACAAGGCACACCGGGTGCTGCAGGAGAGCCCGGGCGATGACACCCCCGACGTCGAGGACGTGCCCGACGACCTCACCCCGCAGGAGGACATGATCTTCGCGCTGCTCGACGCGTTCGGGATCGCGACCGCGGGCGCACCGGGCTACGAGGCCGACGACGTGCTCGGCACGCTGGCGGCCCGGGAGCGACGCGATCCGGTGCTGGTGGTGAGCGGTGACCGCGATCTGCTGCAGCTGGTGGCCGATGAGCCGGTGCCGGTCCGGGTGCTGTACCTGGGCCGGGGTATGGCCAAGGCCACCAAGTGGGGGCCGGTGGAGGTGGCCGAACAGTACGGGGTGCCTGTGGACCGGGCCGGTCCGGCCTACGCCGAGCTGGCGCTGCTGCGCGGTGATCCCTCCGACGGGCTGCCCGGGGTGCCGGGCATCGGGGAGAAGACCGCCGCGGCGCTGCTGGCCGAGTACGGCTCGCTGACGGCGATCGTGGCCGCCGCCGAGGACCCGTCGTCGTCCATGCCGAAGGCCCAGCGCACCAGACTGCGGGCGGCCGCCGACTACATCGAACGGGCCGGTGCGGTGGTCCGGGTCGCGACCGACGCGCCGGTCAGCTTCTCCACCGGGTCGGACCGGCTGCCGTTGGCGGCCGCCGATCCGCGCCGGGTGGCCGACCTGGCCGCCGAGTTCGGGGTGACCTCGGCGGTCGGCCGACTGCAGAAGGCGCTCGACGAGCTTCCGGATTGACCGGCCGTGGTTACTGGGGGCGGCCCACCTGGTAGGTGCCGTCGTCGTCGAGGAAGGTCACGGTCACCCGCCGTTTGGTGCCGTCGATGCTGACCTCGCAGGTGAAGCTGGTGTCCTTCTTCACCGTCGGGCTCTCCCCGTCGTTGCAGACCACATCGCGGACGTTCTTCGCGCCGTAGCCGTTCGTCTCGTCGGTGAGGATCTGCTGGACACCGGTCTGGGCGGCGTTGACGTCGAGCTTGGTGGTGATGAGGAAGCCCGGCTTCCACAGGCCCAGCACCAGCACGGCGATCACGACCAGCCCGAGCACCCCGCCGAGCACGCCGAGCAGCATCTTCGACTTCGGACCCGAGCCCTCCGCACGCGCTGCGTCATACGGCGGGAACTGACCGTACTGGCCGGGCTGCTGACCGAACTGACCCGGCTGCTGACCGTAGGGCGGCGCGCCGAACTGCCCGGGCGGCTGGCCGTACTGGCCGAACTGCCCCGGCTGGCCGGGCTGCCCGTAGGCGGCCGGGTTGTACTCGGTGGGCTGCGGCGGCGGATACGCCGGCTGTCCGGGCTGTTGGTACGGCGGATACGGCTGCTGACCGTAGGCGGGCGGCTGCCACTGCTGCTGCCCCTCGGCACCGGCCTGCGGCTGCTCGGATCCGGAAGCCGTTGGCTGCCACGGGTTCTGCCCCGCCGCGGTCGGATCACCCGACGGCTGGTCCTGTCCCGGCGCCGGCTGACCAGACCACGGCTGCGTGGGATCCGGTCCCTGCGGTCCGCTCATCGTGTCTCCTTGGTCGGATAAAAGTCGTCTGCTGGCAACACACTACCCGGCATCAACTGCCACGACGCCACGTCGAATGTCGTCGATGGCGCGTTTCGCGGCCGTGCGCAACGCCGGATCCGGTGCGGCGTTGCGCACCTGATCGAGCAGGTCCAGAACCTGCCGGCACCACCGTACGAAATCGCCTGCCGACAACGGTGACCCGGTGTCGAGCACATCGGAGGCCTCGAGTGCGGTGGTCAGGTCGCCGGTGGTGGCCCACCGGTAGATGGCCGGGGCGAATCCACTGTCGGGTTCGCGGCTCTGCGAGATGCGGTGCCGCTGCTCGTCGGCGCGCAGTTCGGTCCACAACCGCAGCGTCTCGTTCAGCGCCCGGCGGATCCTGCCGGTGGGCATCGCGATCTCCGCCGAGCTTCCGGGCGTGTCGCCGCGGGACTCGTAGAGCACCGCCGAGAGCACCGCGGCCAGCTCGGCCGGGTCCAGCCCCTGCCAGGCGCCGGACCGCAGGCATTCGGCGATCAGCAGATCGCTCTCGCTGTAGATGCGCGCCAGCAACCGGCCGTCGTCGGTGACCCTCAGGTCCCCGTCCTCGTCGCGGATGAAGCCGCGTTCGGTCAACAGCACCACGATCCGGTCGAAGGTGCGGGCCAGCGAGTTGGTCGCGGCTGCGACTTTCTGTTGCAGCTGGGCGTTTTCCCGCTCGATGCGCAGATACCGTTCGGCCAGTCGCACCTTGGCCTCCCGGTCGGGCAGCCGGTGCACGGGGTGGTGGCGCATCTGCCGGCGCAGCGATTCCAGCTCCGGGTCGATGTCGGGTTCACGCGGCGGCCCACTGCGCCGCCGCCGCGGCGGTTCCGGCGCCAGCCGGGCCGCGGCGGACTGCAGCGCCGAGGCCAGGTCACGCCGCACCTTCGGCTGCCGGTGCTCCACCCGCCTGGGCAGCGTCATCCGGCCCAGCGGAGCCGCGGCCCCGGGATAGTCGGCGTTGGAAATCCTTCCTGCCCAACGGTGTTCGTTCAAGACCAGGGGGCGTGGATCGTCGGCGTCGCGGGCCGGTTCCAACACCACCGCCAACCCGGCGCGGCGGCCGTGGGTGATCGCGATGATGTCGCCGCGGCGCAGCTTGGCCAACGCCTCGTTGGCGGCCTGCCGGCGGTGCAGCCGCGACGCGCGGGACTGGGCGCGCTCCCGTTCGGAGATCTTCGCCCGCAACCGGGCGTACTCCAGGATCGGCGACTCCCGCCGGTTCTTCCCGCCGTTCTGGGAGTGGTCGCCCAGTTCGGCGGCGATCTCGGCGAGCATCCGTCTGCCCCGCTCGATGCCGCGGACCAGCCCCACCACCGACCGGTCGGCCTGGTACTGCGCGAACGACTGTTCGAGCAGCCGGTGCGCCGCCTCCGGGGTCATCTGCTGCACCAGGTTGATCGTCATGTTGTAGGACGGCGAGAACGAACTGCGCAGCGGGAAGGTGCGGGTGGAGGCCAACCCGGCGATCTCGACCGGATCGAGGTCGGGGTGCCACAACACCACCGCGTGGCCCTCGACGTCGATGCCGCGCCGGCCGGCCCGGCCGGTCAGCTGGGTGTACTCCCCCGGCGTCAACGGCTTGTGCTGCTCGCCGTCGAACTTCTCCAGCCGCTCCAGCACCACCGTGCGGGCCGGCATGTTGATCCCCAGGGCCAGCGTCTCGGTGGCGAACACCGCCTTGACCAGTCCGGCGGTGAACAGTTCCTCGACGGTGTGGCGGAACGTGGGCAGCATCCCGGCGTGGTGGGCGGCCAACCCGCGCAGCAGCCCCTCCCGCCACTCGTGGTAGCCCAGCACGATCAGGTCGGCGTCGGAGAGGTCGGCGCAGCGCCGGTCCACGATCTCGGCGATCTGCCGGCGTTCCTCCGCGGAGGTGAGCCGCAGCGGCGAGCGCAGGCACTGTTTGACCGCGGCGTCACAGCCCGCCCGGGAGAACACGAACGTGATCGCCGGGAGCAGCCCCTCGGCGTCCAGGGTGGCGATCACCTCCGGACGGGTCGGCGGCCGGTACAGCCCGGGCCGGCCGCGCGGCGGGCGGCCCCGCCCCCGCGGCTGCCAGTCGACCAGCCGTTCGGCTTCGCGACGGTGTTCGATGTGGCGCAACAGGTTCCGGTCGACCACCGGCTCCCCGCCGCTCTTCGCGGCGCGGTAGTCGAACAGATCGAACAGCCGCCGGCCGACCATCACGTGCTGCCACAGCGGCACCGGACGGTGCTCGTCGACCACCACGGTGGTGTCGCCGCGCACGGTCTGCATCCAGCCGCCGAACTCCTCGGCGTTGCTGACCGTGGCCGACAGGCTGACCAGCCGCACCTCCTCGGGCAGGTGCAGGATGACCTCCTCCCACACCGCACCGCGCATCCGGTCGGCCAGAAAGTGCACCTCGTCCATAACGACGTAGGCCAGTCCCTCCAGGGTGGGGGAACCGGCGTACAGCATGTTGCGCAGCACCTCGGTGGTCATCACCACGATCGGCGCATCACCGTTGATCGACTGGTCCCCGGTCAGCAGCCCGATGCGTTCGGGGCCGTATCGGGCCACCAGGTCGTGGTGCTTCTGATTGCTCAGCGCCTTGATCGGGGTGGTGTAGAAGCACTTCCGCCCGGCGGCCAGCGCCAGGTGCACCGCGAATTCGCCGACCACCGTCTTGCCCGCACCGGTGGGAGCGCACACCAGCACCCCGTGCCCGTTCTCCAGGGCCTCGCAGGCGCGCCGCTGAAAGTCGTCGAGCTCGAAGTCGAGTTGTCCGGCGAATTCGGCGAGCGCGCCGTCAGGTGACGTCGTCATGGATGGCGTCTCGCAGCGGGCCGCGCACCGGCTCCGGCGGTTCGATCGGCTCGACCTCACCGATCGGCGCCGCCTGTTCGTCGGGCACCTCCTCGAGCCGGGCCCGGGCCGCTCGTCGTCTGTCGTTGAACCGCGCGATCTGGATGGCGAACTCCAGCAGCAGGGTGAGCGCCAGGGCCAGCGCGAGCATGGAGAACGGATCCGAGCCCGGGGTGAAGATCGCCGCGAACACGAACATCGTGAAGATCAGCCCGCGGCGCCACGCCTTGAGCCGCTCGTAGGTCAGCACACCGACCAGGTTCAGCATGATGATCAGCAGCGGGAACTCGAAGCTGAACCCGAACACCAGCAGCAGGTTGACCAGGAACCCGAAATACTGGTCACCGGACAGCGCGGTGACCTGCACGTCGCTGCCGACCGTCAACAGGAAGCCCAGGGCGGTGGCCAGCACCAGATAGGCCAGCACCGCCCCGGCGATGAACAGCGCCGCGCCCACCGTCACGAACGCCACGGCGAACCTGCGTTCGTTCTTGTACAGCGCCGGGGTGATGAACGCCCACAGCTGGTACAGCCACACCGGGCAGGCCAGTACGAGACCGGCGGCCAGCGCGACCTTCAGGCGCAGCAGGAACTGGTCGAACGGTGAGGTGGCCAGCAACCGGCAGCCGCCGTCGGTGGTGATGTCGGCGCGCGCGGACTCCGGCAGCGCACAGTACGGGCCGCGCAGCCACTCACCCAGGCTGGGCAGGGTGAACACCCCGTGGCTGTACCAGACGAACCCGACCACGGTGGCCAACACGACCGCGGCCAGCGAGATCAGCAGCCGGTTGCGCAGCTCCTGGAGGTGTTCGACCAGCGACATCGTGCCGTCGGGGTTGACCCGGGCGCGGCGGCGGCGCGGATCGAGTTTGGTGAACAGGCCGGAAGTTCGCACAGGCTCAGTCGGCGCGGGTGGCATGGGACATCGCAGCCCAACGATAGGACATCAGGCCGCGGTCAGCGGTGGGCGACGGTCAGGCCGGGCGCGGGTCGGAGTGCTGCTGCTGACTGTCGGCCGGGGTGTCGACCCGTTCGGCGTCGACCGGCGTGGCGGGTGCCGCGGGAGGCGGCGTGGTGGCCGACGGCTGGGAGTCCGACTGCAACTCCTTCAGTTCGGACTTGAAGATCCGCATCGACCTGCCCAACGACCGCGCTGCGTCCGGGAGCTTCTTGGCGCCGAACAGCAGGATGAACGCGATGATGACAATGAGCCAGTGCCAGGGTTGTAGAGCGCCCACTTTGGTTACCTCCAGACGTCTGCGCCGAGTCTACCTGCCGGCATGTTCGGCGCTGAGGTCGTAGACCGCCAGCGCCGCCCGGGCCGATTCCGCGACCCGCCGGGCCAGCGACTCCGGCGCGAGCACCCGCACCGCCGACCCGAAGCCGAGCACCAGCCGCGACATCCAGTCGTCGGAGGCGTAGGTCATCGCGGCCTCGCACGAACCGTCGTCGTGCTCCCGCAGCACCCGCAGCGGGTAGTAGTCGAAGATCCAGCCGGCGGACCGGTCGATGAGCAGGGTCGCCGACTGGAACGACGGGTCGTCCGGGTCCGGTTCGAACAGTGAGGTGTCCGGTTCGGCCTGCACGGCGGGCTCCGGCGGAGCGGCCGGTTCGTCGAGCACCTGCGCGTCGACGATCCGGTCGAACCGGAACAGCCGCACCCCTTCGGCCGAGCGGCACCACGCCTCCAGATAGCTGTGGTCGGCGACCAGCACCACCCGGATCGGGTCGACGATCCGGCTGGACAACTGGTCGTGGGAGGCCGAGTAGTACTCCAGCGCCAGCGCTCGCTTGTCGCGGGTGGCGGCGCGGACCGCGGCGGCCGCCGCGCTCTCGGCCGGGGCCCGCTCGTCCACCGCGGTTTCGGCGCTGTGCTGCACGGTGCCCGCGGCCTGTTCGATCTTGGCGATCGCGCTTCGGGCGGCCGCCGGGTCGACCATTCCGGGCACGTCGAGCAGCGCCCGCAACGCCACCAGGATGCCGGTGGCCTCCGGCGAGGTCAGCCGCAGCGGGTGGTCGATCCCGGCCGAGAACGTCACCTCGACGGTGTCGCCGGAGAAGTCGAAGTCGATGAGGTCGCCCGGTCCGTATCCGGGCAGTCCGCACATCCACAGCTGGGTGAGGTCCTCGCGCAGTTGTTTGACGCTCACCCCCAGATCGGAGGCGGCCTCGGCGAAGGTGATCCTCGGGTTGGCCTGGAAGTACGGCACCATGTTGAGCAGCCGCACCAACCGGGTCGACGCTTTACTCATTGCGCGATCCGCTCCTCCGACACGCCCGCCTGCGCCCGCAACCGCTCGATCACGTCCGCCCGCAGCGACACCGGTTCCAACGCCACCGCGTCAGGCCCGTAACTGGCGATCTCCCGGGCCATCCGGTCCCCGGTACCGACCTCCAGGGTGAGCACCTGCCCGTTCCGGCCGGCCAGCGTCATCGGTTCGGCCGCAGTGGCCTGCCGGCGCAGGGTCATGGCGCGGCCGTCGGCCACCCAGACCCGGGCCTGCTCGTTGCTGGTGGGCCAGGCGGCGACGGCGCGCTGCACGATGTCACGCAGGTTGACCCCCTCCGGGGGCCGCACCGCCCCGGCCGGGCCGATCGGCTTGACGTCGGAATCGATGCGCGACAGCCGGAAGGTGCGGGTGTCGTCGCGGTCGCGGTCGTGGCCGACCAGATACCAGCGGCCGCGGTGGGTGACCACCCCCCACGGCTCCACGGTGCGGGTGCGGGACGGCTCGGTGCGCGACGGCCGGTGTGAGAACTGCACCGCCTGCCCGTTGTCGATCGCCGCCAGCAGCACCCCCAGCGCATCCTCGGACCCGCGCAGTCCGGGCAGCGCGGTGCTCGAGGTGATCGCGATCGGGGTGTCGGCGTCGATGTCGACGCCGGCGGCCCGCAGCTTGATCAACGCGCCCTGGGTTGCCGTGATCAACTCCGGGGACTCCCACAGCCGAGTGGCCACCGCGACCGCGGCGGCCTCCTCGGCGGTCAGCTCGACCGGCGGCAGCCGGTAGGCCTCCCGGTTGATCCGGTACCCCTCGACCGGGTCGAACTGGGACACCCGTCCCGTTTCCAGCGGGATGCCCAGATCCCGCAGTTCGTTCTTGTCCCGCTCGAACATCCGGGAGAAGGCCTCGTCGGTGGGGCAGTCGGCATAGCCGGCGACGAGTTCGCGGATGCGCTCGGCGGGCAGATAGGTGCGGGTGGACAGCAGTGCGATGACCAGGTTCGTCAACCGCTCGACTTTGGAGATCGCCACCGAACCAACTCTATAGGCGTCACATGCTGGCGATCAGCCGCTTGACCCGTTCATCGACCGATCGGAACGGGTCCTTGCACAACACGGTGCGCTGCGCCTGATCGTTGAGCTTCAGATGTACCCAGTCGACGGTGAAGTCGCGGCCGGCCTCCTGGGCCGCCGCGATGAACTCACCGCGCAGTTTGGCCCGGGTGGTCTGCGGCGGCGTGTTGACCGCCTCCTCGATCTCCTCGTCGGTGGTGATCCGGGCCGCCAGCCCCTTGCGCTGCAGCAGGTCGAACACCCCGCGGCCCCGCTTGATGTCGTGGTAGGCCAGATCGAGCTGGGCGATCTTGGGATCGGACAACTCCATGTTGTAGCGGTCCTGGTAGCGCTGGAACAGCTTGCGCTTGATCACCCAGTCGATCTCGGTGTCGACCTTGGCGAAGTCCTGGCTCTCCACCGCGTCGAGTTGTCGGCCCCACAGGTCCATCACCTGGTCGAGCTCCGAGCTCGGTTCCCGGTTCTGCAGATACTCCACCGCGCGGGCGTAGTACTCGCGCTGGATGTCCAGCGCGCTGGCCTGACGCCCGCCGGCGAGGCGCACCGGACGGCGCCCGGTCAGGTCGTGGCTGACCTCGCGGATCGCCCGGATCGGGTTGTCCAGCGAGAAGTCGCGGAACGGCACCCCGGCCTCGATCATCTCCAGCACCAGCGCCGCCGTGCCCACCTTGAGCATGGTGGTGGTCTCGCTCATGTTGGAGTCGCCGACGATGACGTGCAGCCGGCGGTACTTCTCGGCGTCGGCGTGCGGTTCGTCGCGGGTGTTGATGATCGGCCGGCTGCGGGTGGTCGCGCTCGACACGCCCTCCCAGATGTGCTCGGCGCGCTGGGACAGGCAGAACGTGGCCGCCTTCGGGGTCTGCAGCACCTTGCCGGCTCCGCAGATCAGCTGGCGGGTCACCAGGAACGGCAGCAGCACGTCGGAGATCCGGGAGAACTCCCCGGCCCGCACGATCAGATAGTTCTCGTGGCAGCCGTAGGAGTTGCCGGCCGAGTCGGTGTTGTTCTTGAACAGGTAGATGTCGCCGCCGATGCCCTCGTCGGCGAGCCGCTGCTCGGCGTCGATGAGCAGGTCTTCGAGCACCCGCTCCCCGGCGCGGTCGTGGGTGACCAGCTGGATCAGATTGTCACATTCCGCGGTGGCGTACTCCGGATGGCTTCCGACATCCAGGTACAGCCGGGCACCGTTGCGGAGGAAAACGTTCGAACTGCGGCCCCACGACACCACCCGCCGGAACAGATACCGGGCGACCTCGTCCGGGCTGAGCCTGCGGTGACCGTGGAACGTGCAGGTGACACCGAATTCCGTCTCGATGCCCATAATTCGTCGCTGCACATCATCGAGCTTACGGGGTGTTTTCGGGAAGTGGCGGCGAAGGCACCAGATGTGCGGGTCGTCCCGGGTCCGGCGGGCGCGTCGGGCGGGGAGACACAGCACGCAGATTTCGCCCAGCGGGCGTCGATCGCGGTGCCGCCCACCTGTCGCCCACCCGGGCACGGGCCCGTCACCGGGGCCGGTTACCGGGCCGGCTGCGGGGGTTCCTGCTGAGGTGGCGTGCCCGGATCCGGTTTGGGCAGCAGCTCCTCGAGCACCGAACCGGTCAACCGGCGGAACGCCCGCCGCCGCTTGGTGGCGTCGAGGACCGCGACCTCCAGGGTCTCCGGGCCGAGCACCCGCTGCTCCCCGCCCTCCGGGGCGGCCTGCAGCGCGTTCACCGCGATCCGCATCGCGGTCGTCAGATCCGCGTTCTCGGTGTAGGACTCGTTGAGCGCGGCGATGATCGGCTCGGTGGTGCCGCCCATCACCACGAAATGCGGTTCGTCGGCGATCGACCCGTCGTAGGTGATCCGGTAGAGCTCCGGCGGTTTGCTCTCCCCGTAGTGCGCCACCTCGGCGATGCACAGCTCCACCTCATAGGGTTTGGGCTGCTCGGTGAAGATCGTGCCGAGGGTCTGGGCGTACACGTTGGCCAGCTGCCGGCCGGTGACGTCGCGCCGCGAGTAGGCATAGCCCTGGGTGTCGGCGAACTGGATCCCGCCGCGCCTCAGGTTGTTGAACTCGTTGAACCGGCCGACGGCGGCGAATCCCACCCGGTCGTAGAGTTCGCTGACCTTCTGCAGCGACCGGGACGGGTTCTCCGCCACGAACAGCACACCGTCGGCGTAGGCGAGCACGACGACGCTGCGGCCGCGGGCGATGCCTTTGCGCGCGAGCTCGGAACGCTCACGCATCGCCTGTTCAGGCGAGATGAAGTACGGGAAGGTCACGAATCTCCTCGCGCGTCAATCCCCCGGTGCGCGTCCGGCCCGAAAGTATCTGCTCGAGAACGGCTTTCGATGACCTCGCGGGCCAGCTCGGCGATCCGGGACTCCGGCACCTCCTCGGCGCCGTCGGCGTCGATTATCACCGCCGTCGGATAGATGCCGCGCACCAGGTCCGGTCCGCCGGTGGCCGAGTCGTCGTCCGCGGCGTCGTAGAGCGCCTCCACCGCGACCCGCAACGCCGAGTCGGCGTCGGTCACCTGTGAATACAGCTTCTTCATCGACGACTTGGCGAAGATCGAGCCCGACCCCACCGCGTGGTAGCCCTCTTCCTCGAAGTTCCACCCGCCGGCGGCGTCGAACGACACGATCCGTCCGGCCGCCTCCGGGTTGGGGTCGTCGAGGTCGTAGCCCACCAGCAGCGGCAGCGCCACGAAACCCTGCAGCGCCGCCCCGAGGTTGCTGCGCACCATGATGGCCAGCCGGTTCACCTTGCCGTTGAAGGTCAGCGGCACGCCCTCGAGCTTCTCGTAGTGCTCCAGTTCCACCGCGTAGAGCCGGGCGAACTCCACCGCGATCGCGGCGGTGCCGGCGATGCCGGTCGCGGTGTAGTCGTCGGTGATGTAGACCTTCTGCACGTCCCGGCCGGCGATCATGTTGCCCTGGGTGGAGCGCCGGTCACCGGCGATCACCACGCCGCCCGGGTACTTCAGCGCGACGATCGTGGTGCCGTGCGGCAGCGCGTCCCCCGCGGCCACCGGCGGGGGATCGCCGGCGCCGGGCAACAGGTGCGGAGCCTGCCGCCGCAGCAAATCGGAGAAGGACGACAGGTGCACGGATGTCGCGGGAGCTCCCGGGGTCGGTTGCGGTAAGGCCAGCTTCTCTTGCTCAGGCCAGGTCACTGTCCGCCCTTTTGGACGTACGCGCGCACGAAGTCTTCGGCGTTCTCTTCCAGCACGTCATCGATTTCATCGAGCAGATCGTCGGTTTCCTCGGCGAGCTTTTCGCGACGCTCCTGTCCGGCGGCCGAGCTGCCGGTGACATCGTCGTCTTCGCCGCCACCACCGCCACGCTTGGTCTGCTCCTGAGCCATCGCTGCCTCCTGCACTCGTTATCGGCGGGCCCACAGCCACCCACCGTTACTCCCACACTACCGCCAGACGCCGGAATTGCCTGGGATAGTTGCGCTTGCCGCGCCACTCAGGTGGTGAGTTGCTCGACCAGTTCGACGGCGCTGTCCACCGAGTCCAGCAACTCCCCGACGTGCGCCTTGGACCCGCGCAGCGGTTCCAGCGTGGGAATCCGCACCAGGGAGTCGCCGCCCAGATCGAAGATCACCGAGTCCCAGCTGGCGGCCGCGATGTCCGAACCGAACCGGCGCAGGCACTCGCCGCGGAAATACGCCCGGGTGTCCGGCGGCGGGTTGTCCACGGCGTCGAGCACCTGCTGTTCGGTGACCAGCCGCTTCATCGAGCCGCGGGCGACCAGCCGGTTGTACAGACCCTTGTCCAGCCGGACATCGGAGTACTGCAGGTCCACCAGGTGCAGCCGCGGCGCGTTCCAGCTCAGGTTCTCCCGCTGCCGGAACCCCTCCAGCAGCCGCAGCTTGGCCGGCCAGTCCAGGATCTCCGCGCATTCCATCGGATCGCGTTCGAGCAGGTCCAGCACCTCGGCCCAGGTCTCCAGGATGTGCGACGCGCGCGGGTCCGGATCCTTGGCGTCGACGAGCTTGGCCACCCGGTCGAGGTAGATGCGTTGCAGCGCAAGCCCGGTCAGCTCCCGCCCGTCTGCCAGCGCCACGGTGGCGCGCAGCGTCGGGTCCCGGCTGATCACGTGCACCGCGTGCACCGGCCGGGCCAGGGTCAAATCGGACAGATCGATCCCGATCTGGTGGCCTTCCTCGATCAGGTCCAGCACCAGCGCGGTGGTCCCCAGTTTGAGGTAGGTCGCGGTCTCGGCGAGGTTGGCGTCGCCGATGATCACGTGCAGCCGCCGGTACTTGTCGGCGTCGGCGTGCGGTTCGTCGCGGGTGTTGATGATGCCGCGCTTGAGCGTGGTCTCCAGGCCGACCTCGACCTCGATGTAGTCGGCACGCTGCGCCAGCTGGAATCCGGGTTCGTCGCCGGACGGCCCGATGCCGACCCGGCCCTGCCCGCAGATCACCTGGCGGGACACGAAGAACGGGATCAGGCCGGTGATCACCGCCGAGAACGGCGTCTGCCGGCTCATCAGATAGTTCTCGTGGGAACCGTAGGAGGCGCCCTTGCCGTCGACGTTGTTCTTGTACAACTGCAGCTTCACCGCGCCGGGCACGCTGGCGACATGCCGGGCGGCGGCCTCCATCACCCGTTCGCCGGCCTTGTCCCAGATCACCGCGTCGAGCGGGTCGGTGGTCTCCGGCGCGGCGTATTCCGGGTGAGCGTGGTCGACGTACAGTCGCGCGCCGTTGGTCAGGATCATGTTGGCGGCGCCGACCTCGTCGGCGTCCACGATCGGCGGCGGCCCGGCTGACCGGCTCAGATCGAAGCCACGGGCGTCGCGCAACGGTGACTCCACCTCGTAATCCCAACGGGTGCGTTTGCCCCGCTGCAGCCCGGCGGCGGCCGCATAGGCCAGCACCGCCTGAGTGGAGGTCAGGATCGGATTCGCGGTCGGGTCCGACGGCGACGAGATGCCGTACTCGACCTCCGTTCCCATAATCCTCTGCATACGAACCAGCCTAGGTGACGCACGAAACCGGCCCGTGCGTGGTAGGGATCAGTGGTGTCCAAATTGTTGCTGCACAACGCGCTGCTGATCGACGGTACCGGTGTCCCGCCGGTGCGGGATGCGGCGGTGCTGATCGACGACGGCCGGATCGGCTGGGCCGGGCCCGGCGACGACATTCCGCCATCAGCCGATGGCGCCACCCGCATCGACGTGGGCGGCAATGCGGTGTGTCCCGGATTCTTCGACTGCCATGTCCACTTCTCACTGCCCGGCACCCGCGGCAGCGTCTACGAGCGCGCGCTGGTGACCGAGAGCTACCACACCTTCCAGCTGCTGGACCGGCTCAAGGTCACGCTGGAGAACGGGGTGACCACCGCGCGGGATCTGATGGGGATCGACACCGGGGTGCGCCAGGCGGTGGCCGACGGACTGATCCCGGGCCCGCGGCTGCAGGTGGCGGTCAACATGCTCAGTCAGACCGCCGGGCATGCCGACTTCCGCTTGCCGTCCGGGATCGACGCCACCGCGATGATGGGCGGCGCCCGGGTGGACAGCGTGGACGACGTCCGCCGCCGGGTACGGGACCTGATCGCCCAGGGCGCCGACCTGATCAAGGTCGCCTCCAGCGGCGGGGTGTCCTCCCCCACCGATCAGCCGGACTGGCTCGGCATGCGCACCGAGATGGTCGCCGCGGTCGTCGAGGAGTGCCAGGCCTACGGCGGCCGGCCGGTCGCCGCGCACGCCATCGGCTACGCCGGCGTCAAGGCCGCGGTGGAAGGCGGGGTGACCAGCATCGAGCACGGTTACGCGCTGGACGACGAACTGCGCCGCCGCATGGTGGACCAGGGCACCTATCTGGTGCCGACCCTGCTGGAGACGATGCACGACGTCGAGGTCTCCCCGGCCGCCAAGGCCAAGAGCGCGCACTGGCACGAGATCGCCCACCGCGCCGTCGGCGAATCGGCGGCGGCCGGGGTGAAGATCGCACTGGGCACCGACGCCGGGCTGAGCCCCGATCACGGCACCAACCTGGCCGAGCTGGGACTGCTGGTGAGGTTCGGCGGTCTGACCCCGATGGAGGCCATCGTGGCCGGCACCCGCACCTCGGCGCAGCTGTGCGGGCTGGACCGCGAACTCGGCACCCTGGAGCCGGGCAAGCTGGCCGACGTCGTCGTGGTGCGGGGCAATCCGCTCGACGACATCGCCTCGGTCGGCAATCCGGACAACATCCTGCTGGTGCTGAAAGAAGGGCGTCCGGCAAAGGATCGCGGCGGCTTCTTCGACCAGCGGCACTAGCGGCGATCAGCGGCCCCGGTCCAGCAGCCGCCGCACGTGGCCGCGGACCAGCCGCTCGGCTCGGTCCGGGCTGATCCGGTCCGGCTCCACCGCGGCCGAACCCGCCAGACCGTCGAGGAGCGCGAGCAACTCGGCCGCCGCGTCGTCGGCGTCCACGGCGGGTGCGGCCGCCGCGATGAGATCGCGCAGCAACGCCTCCAGGGCCCGCCACTCGCTGCGATGCCGTTCGGCGACCTGCTCGTTGACCGCCGCGCGCGCCAGCCGCAGCAGCCAGGTGACGGCCGTCTCCCGTTCGGCGGGGTCGGCGCAGGCCAGTGCGACGGCGACGGTCTCCAGCTGTTCGGCGGCCGGCATGGTGGGGTCCATCCGTTCGGCCAGCCGCTGCCGGAACCGCCGGGCCGCGGTGTCCATCGCCGCCTGCAGCATCGCGTCCTTGGTCGGAAAGTGGTGCTGCACAGCGCCGATCGAGACGTTGGCCCGGGCGGCGACCTTACGCACCGACACGCCCTCGAATCCGTCGCTGACGAGGACGCTCAGCACGACGTCGACCATGCGGTCGTACTGCTGGCTCATGTGCACCTCGCTGTCGCCCGCCCTCGACGCTACCAGCACCAATACGTTCGTATGGTAGCGTGCGCGGCCATGGCCTCCCCCCGCTACGTCTCACTGGACGTGCTGCGCGGCATCGCCATCCTCGGCACGCTGGGCACCAACATCTGGATCTACACCACCCCGGACGGACTGATCGGCTATCTGCAGGGCGACGCCGCGGCCCCCGGGGCGTGGCGGCCGGTGGAGGTCGTGCTGCAGCAGCTGACCCAGGGCAAGTTCCTCGGCCTGCTGACCGTCATGTTCGGCATCGGGCTTGCGCTGCAACAGCGTTCGGCACTGCGTGCCGGCCTGCGCTGGCCCGGCGGCTATCCCTGGCGGGCGGCGCTGCTGCTCCTCGACGGGGTCGTGCACTTCGTGCTGATGACCGAGTTCGACATCCTGATGGGGTATGCCGTCACCGGGTGGGTGGTGTCCTATCTGCTGGTCACCGGCGAACGGACGCAGCGGCGGATCATCGCGCTCGCGGCGGGAGTGCACCTGGCGCTGTTGACCGCGCTTGCCGGCGCTTTGCTCGCACTCGGCGGCGGGGAGCCGGCCGAGCCCATCGGGTTGTCCCCCAACCCCTACGCCGAGGGCTCCTGGTGGGACCTGGTGCTGTTCCGGCTGGACAATGCGCTGCTGTTCCGCGCCGAGACGATCCTGATCTTCCCGATGTCGGTGGCGCTGTTCATGCTCGGCGCACAGCTGTACCGCGCCGGTGTCCTAGACACCCGGGGCCGGCCGTTACGCCGCCGCCTGATGTGGCTGGGATTCGGCGCCGCCCTCCCGATCGACTTCATCCTGGAGGTCTGCGGGGGCATGCCCGGCCTGCTCGTCTCGCGTTATGTGACCGCGCCGGTGGTCGCCCTGGCGCTGCTGGCGGTCGTCGCCGAGTTCTGTCTGCGCCGCGCCGGCCGCCCGGGGCCCGGGCCGGTCGGCCGGTCGCTGGCGGCGGTCGGCCGCACCGCGCTGTCCTGCTACATCCTGCAGAACCTGGTGGCCTCGGCCATCTGTTACGGCTGGGGACTGGGGGTGGCCGCCGCGGTGCCGCCACAGCACCGGGTGCCCGCCACCATCGCGGTCTACCTGGTCGTCACGGCGATCATGATCGCGTTCGCGCACCTGTGGCTGCGCCGATTCGACCGCGGGCCGGTCGAATGGCTGTGGAACGCCGGTTACCGCGCGCTGGCGGTGGACACCCCGGATTCCCGGACCGGACGTTCCGCCCGATCACCTTTGCTGACTACGGTGTTGCCGAAGGAACGACCACCTGAGAGGAGCCCTCATGACCACAGCCGAGACCCCGGCCCCGGCGCCCGTCGCCATGCCGCGGATCGGTGACCCCGCGCCGGAGTTCACCGCCGTCACCACCCGAGGTGAGATCAACTTCCCGGCCGACTACGCCGGCAAATGGGTGATCCTGTTCTCCCACCCGGCCGACTTCACCCCGGTGTGCACCAGCGAGTTCATGACCTTCGCGGCGATGCAGCAGGAATTCGCCGACTACAACACCGAACTCATCGGCCTGTCGGTGGACGGTCTCTACAGCCACATCGCGTGGCTGCGCACCATCAAGGAGAAGATCCGCTTCCGCGACATGGAGAACGTCGAGGTGACGTTCCCGCTCATCGAAGACATCACCATGGAGGTCGCCCGGAAGTACGGGATGATCATGCCGGGCGAGGACTCCACCAAGGCGGTTCGCGCGGTCTTCTTCATCGACCCGCAGGGCGTCATCCGCGCCATCATCTACTACCCGCTGAGCCTGGGACGCAACTTCGACGAGCTGTTGCGGGTCACCAAGGCGCTGCAGGCAGCCGACCACTTCGGGGTCGCCACCCCGGCCGACTGGCGCCCGGGTGAGCCGGTGATCGTGCCCACGGCCAGTTCCTACGACACCGCCGAGGAGCGGATGGCCGGCGCCGACGGGGTGAAGTGCGAAGACTGGTTCTTCTGCACCAAGGACATCCCGGCCGACGAGGTCGAGTCGGCGATCCGCCGCAAGGACTGACCAGGCGCCTCGACGAGAACAGCGGCCGACGCCACCGCGCCGGCCGCTGTTCTGTCTGTTGCGCTACAGGTACTGACCCAGGTTGCTCTCGGTGTCGATGGCCCGCGACGCGCTCGACGTCTTCCCGGTGACCAGGGTGCGGATGTAGACGATCCGTTCGCCCTTCTTGCCCGAGATCCGTGCCCAGTCATCCGGATTGGTGGTGTTGGGCAGATCCTCGTTCTCGGCGAACTCGTCGACGATCGAGTCCAGCAGATGCTGGATGCGCAGGCCCGGCTGACCGGTCTCGAGCACCGACTTGATCGCGTACTTCTTGGCCCGGTCGACGACGTTCTGGATCATCGCCCCGGAGTTGAAGTCCTTGAAGTACATGACCTCCTTGTCACCGTTGGCGTAGGTGACCTCCAGGAACCGGTTCTCGTCGATCTCGGCGTACATCCGGTCGACGACCTTCTCGATCATCGCCTTGATGCACGCTTCCCGGTCGCCGCCGAACTCGGCCAGATCGTCGGCGTGCACCGGCAGGTCCGGGGTGAGGTACTTGCTGAAGATGTCCATCGCCGCCTCGGCGTCCGGACGCTCGATCTTGATCTTCACGTCCAGCCGGCCCGGCCGCAGGATCGCCGGGTCGATCATGTCCTCGCGGTTGGAGGCACCGATCACGATGACGTTCTCCAGCCCCTCCACACCGTCGATCTCGCTCAGCAGCTGCGGCACCACCGTGGTCTCCACGTCGGAGCTCACACCGGTGCCGCGGGTGCGGAAGATCGAGTCCATCTCGTCGAAGAACACGATCACCGGGGTGCCCTCGGAGGCCTTCTCGCGGGCCCGCTGGAAGATCAGCCGGATGTGCCGCTCGGTCTCACCGACGAACTTGTTCAGCAGCTCCGGACCCTTGATGTTGAGGAAGTAGGACTTCGCCTCCTTGGCGTTCTCGCCCCGCACCTCGGCCATCTTCTTGGCCAGCGAGTTGGCCACCGCCTTGGCGATCAGCGTCTTACCGCAACCGGGCGGACCGTAGAGCAGCACACCCTTGGGCGGCCGCAGCGAGTACTCCTTGTACAGGTCGCCGTGCAGGAACGGCAGCTCGACCGCGTCGCGGATCTGCTCGATCTGCCGGGACAGGCCACCGATGTCCTCGTAGCTGACGTCGGGCACCTCTTCGAGGACCAGATCCTCGACCTCGGCCTTGGGGATGCGCTCGAAGGCGTATCCGGCCTTGGTGTCGACCAGCAGCGAGTCACCGGGCCGCAGCTTGCGGGAACGCTGCTCCTCGGTGAGCTCGGCGTCGTCCTTGACGTGCTCGGGCGCCACCAACGGTTCGGCCAGCCAGACGATGCGTTCCTCGTCGGCGTGCCCCACGACGAGCGCACGATGACCGTCGGCCAGCACTTCACGCAGGGTGCTGATCTCGCCGACCGACTCGAAAGCGCCCGCTTCCACAACCGTGAGCGCCTCGTTGAGTCGGACCGTCTGCCCCTTCTTGAGCGTCTTCACGTCAATATTGGGCGAGCAGGTCAGGCGCATCTTGCGGCCCGAGGTGAACACATCGACGGTGCCGTCTTCCTGGATGTCGAGCAGCACGCCGTAGCCGCTCGGCGGCTGCCCGAGTCGGTCCACCTCTTCGCGCAACGCCAGGAGCTGTTGACGGGCCTCTTTGAGGGTCTCCATCAACTTGGCATTTCGCGCCGCCAACGAATCGATCCGCGCTTCGAGTTGATGGATGTCGCGGGCACCGCGCATCCCGCCCTGGGCGCCGACCGCGTTCTCCAACTGCTCTCGCAGAATCGCGGCCTCCCGGCGCAGTTCCTCCAACTCGGCCGCATCCTCGCTGGACATGGGCCGGTCGAAACCGTCTGGGTGTGCTCCCGAACGCTCTGACTCACTCATACTGCGCTCCTTTCCCACACCAGAAGTTGGTGCGGTGGACAGTTCAACGCTACCGGCGTTTTGGCGATCGCGTGCGGATCAGGATTTCGACACACTGGAGACGCTGTTAACCTCTTCGATGAGTCGGGCAGATTGAAAGGACAGTAGTGACCCTGAATCGCCTCAAGACGAGCCTTGTAACCGGCGCCGCCGCCATCGCTTTCGCCGGTGCCGCGGCGGGGGTGACCACGGTGGCCGCCGGCTCGCTGACGGCCAGCCCGACCGTCCAGCCCGTCGTGTTCGGCACGCCGTTGCCCGAGCAACCCGCGCCCCGGCAACCCGCGGTGGACGCGCCCACCGCGGACCAGGTCTATGCGGTGCTCAACGGTCTGGGTAACCCGAATGTTCCGTTCCGGGAGAAGGCCGATCTGATCGAGGGTGGGGTCGGCATCGTGGAGGGCCGCACCGCGGATCGGCTGGTCCAGTCGGCCGTGGAGAAGGGCTATTTCCCGTTGAGCTTCCGGGTGTCGGAGATCGTCCCCGTCGGTCCGGGGCTGGCCGCCGCCACGGTGACCGCGTCCGGGCCGAACCTGACGCCGACCACCGAGCGGATCACGTTGGTCAACGACGGCGGTTGGAAGTTGTCGCGGGCCTCGGGCCTGGCGCTGCTGCAGTCGGCCCTCTCGTGAGCGGGTGCTGCATCGGATCCCGGTAGGCCTCGTCATGACCTCGGTCGGACAGCGGTGAGGACTTCGGTTGGGACTGGGTTCTTTCGGCAGGCGTTGCGCTGGTGAGCGCTTCATCGGTACCGCGGTTCTGAGCGCCGCCCTGGTGGCGGCGCTCGGACTCGCCGGGTGCGGCCCCCAACCCGAAAGCCGCACCGGCGACCACACCGGGGCCCAACAGGTCCGGCCCAGCATGGCGGCGCCACCGCCACCGGCCGCGGCGCCGCTGCCCGCGCCGGAGGCGCTCACCGATGTGCTGTACCGGCTCGCGGACGCCGCCGTTCCCGGGGCGGAGAAGACCGCTGCCGTTCAGAAGGCCACCCCGGCCGACGCCGAGGGGCTGGACAGGTTCGCGCGCGCCCTGCGCGACGGCGGGTATCAGCCGGTCACCTTCGCCGCCGCCGACCTGATGTGGTCGGACACCGAAGCCGACAGGGTGGTCGCGACGATCACCGCCACCGGCCCCGATCCGGACACCAACACGTTCAGTTTTCCGATGGAGTTCACCACCGACGCCCACGGCAACTGGCAGCTGACCCGCGAGACGGCCGACACGCTGCTGGAGATGGGACCGGCCGAGTCCCCCACCCCGCCGCGCTGACATGTGGATCGGCTGGCTGGAGTTCGATCTGTTGCTCGGTGATGTGCGCTCACTGAAGCAGAAGCGGTCGGTGGTACGGCCGGTGATCGCCGAGTTGCAGCGGCGCTTCGCCGTCTCGGCGGCCGAGACCGGCGATCAGCACCTGTACCGCCGGGCACAGGTCGGGATATGTCTGGTCGCCGGTGACCGCGCGCACGTGGTGGCGGTGCTCGACGCGGCCGAACGGCTGGTGGCCACCCGGCCGGAGGTGGAACTGCTGTCCGCCCGCCGCGGTCTGCGCCGCAGCACCGACGACTAGATGTTCTTCACGGGTAGGTTGTGAACGCGTAGGCGGTCGATAGGTGTCATTCCGCCGATGCCGGTGTGGGGTCGGTGGTGATTGTAGTGATGCAGCCAGTGCTGGTAGGTTCCGGCGCGTTCGGCCTCAGAGCGGTAGGTCTGCGCATAGGCCCATTCAGTGGTCAGGGTGCGGTTGAATCGCTCGACTTTGCCGTTGGTCTGCGGCCGGTAGGGCCGGGTCCTCTTGTGGGCGATGTCGGGGCCGAGCGCTTCAGCGAAATTCTTTGACCGGTAACAGGATCCATTGTCGGTCAACACCCGCTTGACGGTAATGCCATGGTCGGCGAAGAACGCGCTGGCGCGTTTCCAGAACCCCGCGGCGGTTTCTTTGCGTTCGTCGGCGAGGTCCTCGGAATACGCCAGCCGGGAGTGGTCATCAACGGCGTGGTGCAAGAACGTGTATCCCATGCCGCAGCGGTTGCGCCGGCCGGCTTGGCGACCCAGCTTGCGATGGCCGCCCCCGTCGGGGATGCGGCCCAGTTTCTTGACGTCGACATGGACCAAGTCGCCGGGAGCCGGGTGCTCATAGCGGCGGGGTTTGGGCCGGCGTACCGGCAACCCGGTGTTCTGGTCCAGGTGCCGCAGCAATGGCATGCGGTAGCGGCGTAACACCGCTTCTACCGTTGACCGCGCCAACCGCAAATGGGCGGCGATACGATGTGGGCCCCACCGCCGGGTGAAGCGCAGGTTGACGATGCGCCGCTCACGTCGTTTCGGCAACCGCAACGGACTGCGATGCGGCCGGCTGGGCCGGTCTACCATCGCTGCTTCGCCACCGTCGCGATAACGGTCGGCCCATTTCTTGGCTGTGGCCACCGAACATTGGAACCGCTCAGCAGCGCGCCGCAAACTCCAGCCCTGATCAACAACAGCCTGCGCAAGCCGCAACCGCCCACGAGGAGTCAACGAAGCATTAGCGTGGACCATGAGGACCTCTCGGTAATCGGATGTGCGTGTTTGGTAACCACACCGATACCGGAGGTCCTCACCTACTTCCGCTCACCACGCCGTTCACAACCTGTCTGGGAGTTACACCTAGATCTGGCGCTTGCGCCGCAGCGGCGTGGGCGCGACGGCCCCGGGCGCGAGTTTGCGCGCGCTGACCAGAAACGCGGTGTGGCCGCGCATGGTGTGCTCCGGACGCACCGCGAGCCCCACCACATGCCAACCGCGCTGCATCGTCTCCCAGGCCCGGGGTTCGGTCCAGCACTGCTGTTCGCGCAGCGCCTCGACGATCCGGGACAGCTGGGTCACGGTGGCGACGTAGACCATCAACACCCCACCGGCGACCAGGGCGCGGGCGACGGCGTCGAGCACCTCCCACGGCGCCAGCATGTCCAGCACCACCCGGTCGACCTCGCCGCCGGCGTAGTCGGCGAGATCGGCCACCACGAGCTCCCAGTTCGCGGGGCGTTCCCCGAAGAACGTGGTGACATTGCGCACCGCATGTTCGGCGTGGTCGTCGCGCACCTCGTAGGACGTCACCGACCCCTCCGGGCCGACCGCCCGCAGCAGTGAGCAGGTCAGCGCGCCGGAGCCGGCGCCGGCCTCCAGCACCCGGGCTCCGGGGAAGATGTCGCCCTCGTGCACGATCTGCGCGGCGTCCTTGGGGTAGATGACCTGCGGGCCGCGCGGCATCGACAGCACGAAATCGGTCAGCAACGGACGCATCACCAGGAACTTGTCGCCGTTGGAGGCGGTCACCACGCTGCCCTCGGGCAGTCCGATGACGTCGTCGAGCGCGACGACGCCACGATGGGTGTGGAATTCGCCGCCGGGCTTGAGCACCATCGTGTAGCGCCGCCCCTTGGCGTCGGTGAGCTGAACGCGATCACCGACAGCGAACGGACCGGTTCTGGACACAATTGCCCAGCCTGCCAGTTGACGCGCCGCGGCGGATCATCGGGTTGTCGTCAGCGCCTTCTAGGCTGGGCCCATGTCCACTGGGCCGGAGGTCTCCCAGCCGTCCGGGGGAGCCGGCGTCCGCCGGCCGGCGCTGTCGCCCTCGCGTGCGGCTGATTTCAAACAATGCCCGCTGTTGTACCGGTTCCGCGCCATCGACCGGCTGCCCGAACCGACGTCCCCCGCCCAGGTGCGGGGTTCGGTGGTGCACGCCGCGCTCGAGCAGCTCTACGCACTGCCGGCGGCACAACGGGACCGGGACACCGCGCTGGGGCTGATCGGGCCGGCCTGGGAGCAGGTGCTGGCCAGACAGCCCGAGCTGGCCGCCGAATGGGCCGACCCGCAACGCGCCGACCTGTTCGCCGAGGCCCGCAGCCTGGTGTCGGGCTATTACCGGCTCGAGGATCCGACCCGGTTCGATCCGCACGCCTGTGAGGAGTTCGTCGAGGTCGAGCTGGCCGACGGCACCCTGCTGCGCGGGTTCATCGACCGCATCGACCTCGCCCCGACGGGCGAACTGCGGGTGGTGGACTACAAGACCGGCAAGGCGCCGCCGGCGGCGCGGGCCGTGGCCGAGGCCAAGGCGTTGTTCCAGATGAAGTTCTACGCGGTGGCGGTGCTGCGCTCCCGCGGCGTGCTGCCCGCCCGGCTGCGGCTGATCTACCTCGCCGACGGGCAGCTGTTGGACTACTCCCCCGACCACGACGAGCTGCTGCGGTTCGAACGCACCCTGATGGCGATCTGGCGGGCGATCCAAAAGGCCGGTGCCGACCGCGATTTCCGGCCGAACGCGTCGAAACTGTGCGACTGGTGCGTGCACCGGGCGCACTGCCCGGTCTTCGGCGGCACACCCCCGCCGTATCCGGGCTGGCCGGCGGAGATCGCGGCGTGACGAGGTTCTACTACCGACGGCTGCGCACCGACGGCGAGTTCGAGGTGCTCGAATCCACCGGCGCCACCGGCAGCAACTGGGACGCCGGGATCCAACACGGGTCGCCGCCGTTGGCGCTGTTGACCAAACTGGTCGAGGACTCCCTGGACGGCACCACCGGGCCCCGGCTGCGGGTGGGCCGGCTGGTGATGGACATCCTGGGGCCCATCCCCGTCGCGCCGGTGCGGGTCCGCGCCTGGACCGAGCGGCCCGGCAGCCGTATCTCGTTGCGGACGGCCGAGATGCAGGCACAGCGCCCGGACGGCTCCTGGCGGGCGGTGGCGCGGCTGTCGGCCTGGCTGCTGGCCGTCAGCGACACCGCCGATGTGGCCACCGATCGACATCCGCCGTTGCAGGAGGGGCCGGTGGTCGGTGAACCGCACGCCTGGCACGGCGCGCCGGGTTACCTGGAGACCATCGACTTCCGCCGGCAGGAGTCCGCCGGCGAATCCGGCACGGTGGCGTGGATGACGCCCCTGGCCCGGGTGGTCGACACCGACGACCCGACTCCCCTACAGCGGCTGGCCATGGTGGTCGACTCGGCCAACGGCATCGGCGCGGTACTGGATCCGAACCGGTTCGTGTTCATGAACACCGACACCACGGTGCACCTGCACCGGCTCCCGGTCGGCGACGATTTCGCGGTGCGGGCCCGCGCCTCCATCGGCCCGGACGGGATCGGGGTGACCACCGCCGAGGTGTTCGACCGGCAGGGATTCGTCGGCACCTGCGCGCAGACGCTGCTGGTGCAACGGCTCGGCTGATCCGCACCCCCCTCGGCCGGCAGCTCACACCGCCACCATATTTAGACTTGTATCTATATAGATAACGAGTAATATTTTGATTCGTGGATGTGTTCGAGGCGATCGCCGAGCCGAACCGGCGCGCTCTGCTCGACGCCCTGACCGAGGGTGAGCGCACCGCGGGCGAATTGGCCGCCACCCTGCCCGGGCTGACCCAGCCGACGGTCTCCCGGCATCTGCGGGTGCTGCGCGAGGTGGGGTTGGTCGAGGTCCGGCCGGACGCCCAGCGGCGCATCTACGCCCTGCGCGCGGACGGGCTGATCGCGATCGACACCTGGATCGACCGGTACCGGCGCTACTGGGCCGGCCGGCTCGACGCCCTGGAGCGGCACCTGCACGAGACCCATCGGGACGAGACGAACCGGGAGGACCGATGACCGAACGCGCCGGACGGATCAGCATCGAGGGCGACCGGGCGGTGCTGACCTTCGAACGCCGCCTGCCGTTCCCGGTACACGCGGTCTGGCAGGCGATCACCGATCCGGTGCAGCGAACTCAGTGGATGGGCGCGACCACCATCGATCCCCGCGAGGGCGGCGTGATCGAGACGGTCCCGACCGGGCCGCCCTATCCCCCGGAGATGAAGAAGATGACCGGCCGCATCCGCGTCTGGGATCCCCCGCACGTCTTCGAACACGAATGGAACCAACAGGTCGTCGAACCCGGGGTGGTCCGCTTCGAACTGACCCCCGACGGCGACGGCACCCTGCTGCGGTTCACCCACCGCGGCCTCGGCGTCGACAACGCCTACGGCTTCGGGCCGGGAACACACGCCTACCTCGACCGGCTCGAGGCGCATCTGACCGGCGCCGCCCCGCCCAACTGGTCCGCCCGCTACGACCGGATCGCACACCATTATCGAAAGGAATCCTAATGTCAAACAACAGGATTCGGCCTACATTGGCGATCGCCTACCATTCCGGATTCGGCCACACCGCACGACTCGCCGAGGCGGTCGCGGCGGGCGCCCGCGAGTCCGGCGCCGACGTCACGGTGCTCCCGGTCGACGCGCTGACGGAGCAGGGCTGGGCGGTGCTCGACGGCGCCGACGGCATCATCTTCGGCACGCCGACCTACATGGGCAACGTGTCGGCGGCGTTCCAGGCGTTCACCGAACAGACCGGCCGCCGCTGTCAGGAGGGCACCTGGCGGGACAAGGTGGCGGCCGGTTTCACCAACTCGGGCGGCAAGAGCGGCGACAAACTGCAGACGCTGCTGTCGCTGGCCGTCTTCGCCGCCCAGCACCACATGCACTGGGTCAACCTGGGCCTGGTGGCCGGCTGGAACAGCTCGGCGGCCAGCGAACAGGATCTGAACCGGCTCGGGTTCTTCATCGGCGCCGGCGGCCAGACCGATGTCGACGCCGGCCCCGAGCAGGTCCACGACGCCGACATTCGCACCTGCCGGCATCTGGGCCGCCGGGTCGCGACCGTGACCGCGCAGCTGCTCGCCGGCCGCGCCGTCACCGCAGCGGCTGCAGATCCTGCAACAGCGTCGGCAGCAGCTCGCTGACCGTGGGGTGGATGTGCATGGTGCGCGATATGGCGGTGTAGGGCTGCCGCGCCGCCATCACGTCGACGATCGCGTGCACCACCTCGTCGCCGCCCACCCCGAGGATGGCCGCACCCAGGATCTCCGCGGTGTCCGCGTCGACCAGCACCTTCATGAAACCCTGCGTCTCACCCTTCTCCACCGCACGCCCCACCCGGGACATCGGACGCTTCGCCAGCAACGCCTTGCGCCCGGACGCGCGCACCTCGTCCTCGGTCATGCCGGCCCGGCCCAACGGCGGGTCGATGTACATCGCGTAGGCCCGCACCCGGTCCCCGACCCCGCGTGGATCGGCGTCGAGCAGATTGGCCGCGACGATCTCGAAATCGTTGTAGGCGGTGTGGGTGAACGCCCCGCGGCCGTTGCAGTCCCCCATCGCCCAGATGTGTTCGGCGGTGGTGCGCAACCGGTCGTCGACGACGATGTGACCGCGCTCATCGACGGCCACCCCGGCACGGTCCAGGGCCAGGTCGTCGGTGTTGGGCCGGCGGCCCACCGCGATCAGCAGATGGCTGCCCACCACGGGTTCGGCGCCGTCGGCCGGCGTCACCGCGACACCCCCGTCACACCGGGCGAACCGGATGGCGGACGCGTCCACGACGATATCGATGCCCTCGCCCGCGAGGATGTCGTGGATCGCCGCCGACACATCGGCGTCCTCGTGCGACGCGAGCCGGGATCCGCGCTGCACCACCGTGACCCGGGCGCCGAAACGGCGGTACATCTGCGCGAACTCCAGCGCGATGTAGCCGCCGCCCACGATCACCAGATGCTCCGGCAGCGTGTCCAATTCCAGCATCGACACGTTGGTGAGATGGTCCACGTCGGCCAGCCCGGGCAGGTCCGGCACCACCGCCCGGCCGCCGACGTTCAGAAAGATCCGGTCCGCGCTCAACAACCGCTCGCCCACCCGCACGGTGTGCGGATCCTCGAATCGGGCATGCCCGCGGACGACCGTGCACCCGTCCATACCCTGCAGCCACGACTCCAGGCCCCGCCGATCGTCGAGCATGATCGCGTCCTTGCGGGCCTTGACCCGCGCCATGTCCACCGTCACCGGGCCGGTGCGGACCCCGTAGTCGGCTGCGCGGCGGGCCAGATGCGCGGCGTGGGCGCTGGCCACCAGGGTCTTGGTGGGAATGCAGCCGTAGTTCACACAGGTCCCGCCGATCAATCGGCGTTCGATCAGCACCACCCGCTGACCAGCGTCGGCCAACCGGCCGGCCAGCGGCGGGCCGGCCTGCCCGGCGCCGATGATCATCGCATCGAAATGCGTTGCGGCATCCACAATCTAGAGTCCAGCCACCAGGGCGGCCACCGCCACACCGCCGGCCACCGCGACCAGATCCTCCAACACCGCGAACGGCCAGTCCCGACCGCCCGAGGCGGTCGTCAGCCTGGTACGGACCTGATAGCCACCGATGGTGCCGAGCACCGCGCCGATCAATCCGGCGCCCAGACCGCCGATCGGATAGCCCCATGCGGTGCCCACCACGGCGCCGGCGAAGCCGCCGGCGATGAGCCGGCCGAGGAACGGCAACGACGCGGTGCGGCTGCGGACCCCGGGCAGCTGATCCATGACCAGTTCACCGACGGCGAAGATGGTCAGCACCGTGACGGTCTCCGGGTGGCCCAACCACTCCACCCAGGTGCCGTCCAGGACCAGCCAGCCCAGCATCGCCGTCCAGGCCAGCACCGCCGGGGCGGTGAGCGCGCGCAGCCCGGCGACCACACCGATCAGCAGGGCGGACAGCAGCACCAACGCATGCGTCATGGCGGGACGCTAACACGCCACGGCAGCGCTCACCCGGGGTTCGCCAACCGGGCGGTAGGGGCCCGGCGAATCTAGAAGCGGCAGAACCTGATCTCGGAGGCCAGGATCGCCTTCGCGCCGATCGCTCCGAGTTCGTCCATGATCGCGTTGACGTCCCGGCGTGGCACCATGGCGCGCACCGCCACCCAGGCCGGGTCGGCCAGCGGCGCCACGGTGGGCGACTGCAGCCCGGGGGTGATCGCCATCGCGTCGTCGAGGACGTCACGGGGGCAGTCGTAGTCGAGCATCAGGTACTGCTGGCCGAACACCACACCCTGCACCCGGGCCACCAGCTTGTCCCGCGCGGCGGCATTGGACGGGTCGGCGTCGATGCGCTCGATCAGCACCGCCTCGGAGTCGCACAGCGATTCGCCGAAGGCCACCAGCCCGTGCAGGCCCAGGGTGCGGCCGGAGCCCACCACATCGGCGATCGCGTCGGCCACACCGAGCTGCACCGAGATCTCCACCGCACCGTCGAGCCGGATCACCGTGGCGTCGATCCCGCGGGCCGCCAGGTCTTTTCGCACCAGATTGGGAAACGAGGTGGCGATCCGCTTACCGGCCAGATCTGCGACGGTCCACTTCCGGCCGGCCGGCGCGGCGTAGCGGAACGTGGAGGAACCGAAGCCGAGCGCCAACCGCTCACGCACCGGCGCCCCCGACTCGGCGGTGAGATCCCGTCCGGTGATGCCCAGATCCAGGTCCCCCGAACCGACGTAGATTGCGATGTCCTTCGGCCGCAGGAAGAAGAACTCGACCTCGTTGACCGGGTCCACGACGGTCAGATCCTTGGTGTCGCTGCGGCGGCGGTATCCGGCCTCGGCGAGGATCTCGGCCGCCGGTTCACTGAGGGTGCCCTTGTTGGGCATGGCGATACGCAGCATCACAACTTCCGATAGACGTCGTCGAGGGTGATGCCGCGCGCGATCATCAGCACCTGCGTCCAGTACAGCAGTTGGCTGATCTCCTCGGCGAGCGCGTCGTCGGACTCGTGCTCGGCCGCCAGCCAGACCTCACCGGCCTCCTCGAGGACCTTCTTACCGATCCCATGCACGCCGGCGTCGAGCGCAGCCACCGTGCCGCTGCCGGCCGGCCGGGTCCGCGCTTTGTCGCTGAGCTCGGCGAACAAGGCATCGAAGGTCTTCACGATGATGGATTGTCCCATGTCGGGCGCCAAGAGCTGCGCTCACCCGGGTGCGGAGGCGCGATCGTGACCCGGCACGTCGGGCTGCATGTCCTCCAACGTCCTGCCCTTCGTCTCGGCCACCCACCGCCACACGAACAGCAGTGACAGCACCGCGCACAGGGCGTAGAAGCCGTACGCCGGCCCGAGGTGCTCCCGCAGGCCGGGGAAGGTCACGGTGATCACCCAGTTCGCCGTCCACTGCCCGGCCGCGGCCAGGCCCAGCGCGGCGGCGCGGATGCGGTTCGGGAACATCTCGCCCAGCAGCACCCACACCACCGGTCCCCACGACATCCCGAAGGAGACCACGAACAGATTCGCCGCCACCAGAGCGACCGGGCCGGCGACGTCACCGAGTTGCGGTTGGCCGTCGATCACCGGTGCGGTGCCGAAGATCACCGCCATGACGCCCAGCGTGCCGGCCATTCCGGTGGAGCCGATCAGCAACAACGGTTTTCGGCCGATCTTGTCGATCAGGGCGATCGCGATCAGCGTGGTGACGATGTTGGTGACCGAGGTGATCACGGTGATCAGGAACGACTGGCTCTCGTCGAACCCGACCGCCTCCCACAGCACGTTGGAGTAGTAGAAGATCACGTTGATGCCGACGAACTGCTGGAAGATCGACAGCCCGAGCCCGACCCACACGATGCCGTACATCCCGCCGGTCGGTTTGCGCAGATCCGACCAGGACGGCGGTTTCTCGGCACGCAGTGACCGCTCGATCCGGTTGATGGTGATCTCCAGGTTCTTCGCCCCCAGCAACCGGCTGAGCACCCGACGCGCCTCCGGCACCCGGTGGGTGGCCACCAGATAGCGCGGCGATTCGGGGATGGTGAATGTCAGGGCGCCGTAGAGGACGGCCGGAACGGCCATCATCAGGAACATCCAGCGCCAGGCCTCCATGTTCAGCCACAGTTCCTCGCGCGAACCGCCGGCGAGTGCGGCGAGGATCCCGTCGATCAGCAGCGACAGGAAGATCCCGGAGACGATCGCCAACTGCTGCAGCGAGCCGAGCCGCCCGCGGATGTGCGGCGGCGCCGTCTCGGCGATGTAGGCCGGGGCGATCACCGAGGCCACACCGACGCCGATGCCGCCGACGATGCGGAACACGACCACCATCCAGACGTCGACGGCCCAGCCGGTGCCGAACGCGCTGACGAAGAACAGCGTCGCGGCGATCTTCATCACCGCGAGCCGGCCGATCCGGTCGGCGACGCGGCCGGCGGTCACCGCACCCACGGCCGCGCCGAGCAGCGCCGAGGCGACGGCGAATCCCAGCACCGCGTCACCGATGCCGAACTGATCCTGGATGGCGGCGACGGCGCCGTTGATCACCGCGCTGTCGTAGCCGAACAGCAGCCCGCCCAGCGCCGCCACCGATGCGATGCGCACCGCACTGCGGCCGGAGCTGAACTCCTCATCGGCCGAGCCGGCGCCTACCTGCTCGACGGGACCCTGACCGGCCATGTGACGACCTTCCGCGACAGCGCGTGACGAGGGTCACATTCAATCACAGCGGCCGGTGTCCGGCGGGCACTCCGGGACCCGGCGCGGCGCTCAGATCGGCGTGGATCTCCCGCATCAACGGCACGTCCACGTGGGTCAGCGACGGGATCTGCCGACGGCGTGGACTGTGCTGCACCTCGAGCGCGTTGGGCACCACCAGCACCGGGCAACCGGCGCCCTCGGCCGCGGCGGCGCCGGTGGGCGAATCCTCCACGGCCAGACACGCCTCCGGCGCGACCCCGAGCAGATCGGCGGCGCGGTGGTAGATGTCCGGCGCCGGTTTGCCGTTGGGCACCTCGTCGCCGCAGACGGTCACCGCGAAGTAGTGCCGCCCGATGCTGTGCAGCGCCTGCTCGGTCAGCGTGCGGCGGGTGTTGGTGACCAGCGCCATCGGGACCGCGGCCGCGGCCAGCTCGTCGAGCAGTTCGCGGGCCCCGGCACACCACGGCAGGCCCGAGGCGAACAGTTCCCCGGTGTAGTCGTGCAACCAATCCGCCGTGCGCGCCATCGCCTCCGGATCCGGGTCCAGCCCGAGGTCGTCGTAGACGATGCGCATGACGGTGTCGGCGGCGCCGCCCACGGTGGCGGCGCGCACCTCCGGCCGCAGCTCGCGGCCGAGCCGCCGGTAGAGCTCCCGCAGTGAGAGATCCCACAGTCTTTCGGAGTCGACGAGGGTGCCGTCCATATCCCACAGCACCGCTCGCATGGCGCGATTCTGTCATGGGTCGCCCGTAGGGTCGAAATCATGACCATTCTGGTGACCGGGGCCACCGGGAACATCGGCCGCCGTGTCGTGGATCACCTGATCGCGCTGGGCGCCACCGATATTCGCGCGTTGACCACCGATCCCGCCAAGGCGAAGCTGCCGGAGTCGGTGACCGCGGTCACCGGATATCTGGGACGGCCCGAGACGCTGCCGGCGGCGCTGCACGGGGTGCGGCGGATGTATCTGGCCCCGCTGCCCGCCACCCTGCCGACCACCCTGGAGCTGGCCGAACAGGCCGGGGTCGAATATGTGGTGGCGCTGTCGGGCGGGGCGCACTGGCAGCAGCACGCCGACACCATCGCCGCCGCCCCGCTCACCAGCACCCAGCTCGGGCCCGGTGAGTTCCTGGAGAACTTCACCCTCTGGGCCGAGCAGATCAAGACCACCCGCACGGTGCGCGAACCGTACCCCGACGTCGTCGAAGCCCCCATCTCGATGGATGACATCGCCCGGGTCGCGGCGCATCTGCTGGCCGAGCCGGACCCGTCACATCACGGCCGGATGTATGAGCTGACCGGGCCGCAGGCACTCACCCGCGCCCGGATCGCCGAGCAGATCGGCGTCGGTATCGGCGTGGATGTCACGTTCCGGCGATGCGATCGGGCCGAGGCCGAACGCGCGCTGGAACCGGTGATGGGCGCCCGGGCACGCTGGTACCTCGACCTGCTGGCCGACGGTGCACCCCAGCGGGCGAATCGGCTCGTCGAGGAACTCACCGGTACGCCGGCGGAATCGGTGGCGCAGTGGGCCACCCGGCACGCCGAGTTGTTCCGCTGAGCGTGCTCCGGGCCGCTCAGACGTTGAAGTACTTGGCCTCGGGGTGGTGCAGCACGAACGCGTCGGTGGACTGTTCGGGATGCAGCTGTAGTTCCTCCGACAACACCACGCCGATCCGCTCCGGCTCGAGCAGTTCCATCATCTTCTTGCGGTCCTCGAGATCCGGGCACGCCCCGTAGCCGAAGGAGAAGCGGGCGCCGCGGTAGCCGAGCTTGAAGTACTCCTCGACGGATTCGGGATCCTCGGCCGCCATCGCACGGTCGCCGAACCGCAGTTCCTCCCGGATACGCCGGTGCCAGTACTCGGCGAACGCCTCGGTGAGCTGCACGCCGATGCCGTGTACCTCGAGGTAGTCGCGGTAGGCGTTCGACGCGAACAGCTCGTTGGCGAAGTCGGCGATCGGCTGGCCCATGGTCACCAGCTGGAAGGGCAACACGTCGACCTGCCCGGTCTTCGCGGCCAGCTCCCGGGACCGGATGAAGTCGGCGATGCACAGGAAGCGGCCCCGCTGCTGGCGCGGGAAGGTGAACCGGAACCGTTCGTCCGCATCGGGTTCCGGTTCGGTGAGCACGATCACGTCGTCACCCTGCGACACCGCCGGGAAGTAGCCGTACACCACCGCGGCGTGCGCGAGGATGCCCTCGGTGGCCAACCGGTCCAGCCAGTAGCGCAGCCGCGGCCGTCCCTCGGTCTCCACCAGTTCCTCATAGGACGGTCCGTCGCCGCCACGCGCTCCGCGCAACCCCCACTGCCCCAGGAACAACGCGCGTTCGTCGAGGGTGCCGGCGTAATCGGCCACCGCGACCCCCTTGACGATGCGGGTGCCCCAGAACGGGGGCACCGGAACCTCGACATCGGCGGCGACATCGGAACGGGCCGGCACCTCGACCGGCTCCTCCTTAGCTTTGCGTTCGGCCGCAATGCGTTTCGAACGGGCCCGGCGCGCCTTGCGCTCGGCCTCCTTCTCGCGGGCCGCGATCGCCTCCGGACTGTCCGGATCCGGGCCGCCGCCGCGCTTCTCGCTCATGATGCGGTCCATCAGCCGCAGACCCTCGAACGCATCGCGGGCGTAGTACACCTCGCCCTCGTAGATCTCGGACAGATCGTCCTCGACGTAGCCGCGGGTCAGGGCCGCTCCCCCGAGCAGCACCGGGAACCGTTCGGCCACACCGCGGGCGTTCATCTCCTCGAGGTTCTCCTTCATCACCACGGTGGACTTCACCAGGAGCCCGGACATGCCGACCACATCGGCGTTCTTGTCCTCGGCCACCTCGAGGATGGTGCTGATCGGCTGCTTGATGCCGAGGTTGACGACCTCGTAGCCGTTGTTGGTCAGGATGATGTCGACGAGGTTCTTGCCGATGTCGTGGACGTCGCCCTTGACGGTGGCGAGCACGATGCGCCCCTTGCCGGAGTCGTCCTCGGACTTCTCCATGTGCGGTTCGAGATGCGCCACAGCGGCTTTCATCACCTCTGCGGACTGCAACACGAACGGCAGTTGCATCTGCCCGGCGCCGAACAACTCACCGACGACCTTCATGCCGGCCAGGAGGTGTTCGTTGATGATCTCCAGCGGCGGTTTGATCGTCATCGCCTCGTCGAGATCCGCTTCCAGGCCGTTGCGCTCACCGTCGACGATGCGCTGCGCGAGCCGTTCCAGCACCGGCAGTTTCGCCAGCTCGGCGGCGCGGCTCTCCTTCGAGTCGGCGGTCGACACGCCCTCGAACATCGTCATCAGTTCCTGCAGCGGGTCGTATCCCTCGCGGCGGCGGTCGTAGATGAGGTCGAGAGCGACTTCACGCTGCTTCTCGTCGATCCGGTTCATCGGCAGGATCTTTGATGCGTGCACGATCGCCGAATCCAGCCCGGCTTCCCGGCATTCGTGCAGGAACACCGAGTTGAGCACCTGCCGGGCCGCCGGATTCAGGCCGAACGAGATGTTCGACAGGCCCAGCGTGGTCTGCACGTCGGGATGACGCTTCTTCAGTTCCCGGATCGCCTCGATGGTTTCGATGCCGTCCCGGCGCGACTCCTCCTGCCCGGTGCAGATGGTGAAGGTCAGGCAGTCGACGAGGATCGACGACTTCTCCACACCCCAGTTGGTGGTGATGTCCTCGATGAGCCGTTCGGCGATCGCCACCTTGTGCTCGGCGGTGCGGGCCTGCCCCTCCTCGTCGATGGTCAGCGCCACCACCGCGGCGCCGTGTTCGGCGACCAGCTCCATGGTCTTGTGGAACCGCGACTCCGGGCCCGCGCCGTCCTCGTAGTTCACCGAGTTGACCGCGCACCGGCCACCGAGGTGCTCCAAACCGGCTCGCAGCACGTCGGTTTCGGTGGAGTCCAGCATGATGGGCAGCGTCGACGCGGTGGCCAGCCGGCTGGCCAGCGCCTTCATGTCGGCGACCCCGTCGCGGCCCACATAGTCGACGCACAGGTCCAGCAGATGCGCACCGTCGCGGGTCTGCTCCTTGGCGATGTCGAGGCAGCGCTGATAGTCCTCGGCGATCATCGCCTCGCGGAAAGCCTTGGAGCCGTTGGCGTTCGTCCGCTCACCGATCATCAGCACCGATGCGTCCTGGGCGAACGGGGTGCTGGTGTACAGCGACGACAACCCGGGTTCGTAGCTGATCTGCCGTCCGGCGCGCTGCACCCCGGACACCGCGTCGACCACCTGGCGGATGTGTTCCGGTGTGGTGCCGCAGCACCCGCCGACCAGCGACAACCCGAACTCGCTGACGAATCCGGCCAGCGCCTCGGCGAGTTCGTCCGGCCGCAGCGGGTACACCGCGCCGTCGGGCCCGAGCACCGGGAGACCGGCGTTGGGCATCACCGACACCGGCAGCCTGGAGTGGCGGGACAGATACCGCAGGTGCTCGCTCATCTCGGCCGGACCGGTCGCGCAGTTCAGCCCGATGACGTCCACCCCGAGCGGTTCGATCGCCGTCAGCGCCGCGCCGATCTCACTGCCCAGCAGCATCGTGCCGGTGGTCTCCACGGTGACATGGGTGATGATCGGGATGTGCCGGCCGGCCCGGGCCATCGCCCGCCGCGCGCCCAGCACCGCCGCCTTCAGCTGGAGCAGATCCTGACAGGTCTCGATCAGAATCGCGTCCGCACCGCCGTCCAGCATCCCCAGCGCCGCCTCGATGTAGGCGTCGCGGATCACCCCGAACTCGGTGTGCCCGAGAGTGGGCAGCTTGGTTCCCGGACCCATCGCCGCCAGCACGTACCGGCGGTGATCCGGTGTGCTCATCTCATCGGCCACCCGGCGGGCGATCGCGGTGCCCTGCTCCGACAGCGACCTGATCTTGTCGGCGATGTCGTAGTCGCCGAGGTTGGACAGGTTGCAGCCGAAGGTGTTGGTCTCGACGGCATCCGCCCCGGCCGCCAGATAATTGCGGTGGATCTCGGCGATGACGTCCGGGCGGGTCTCGTTGAGAATCTCGTTACAGCCCTCGAGGCCGTTGAAGTCGTCGAGCGTCAGGTCCGCGGCCTGAAGCTGGGTGCCCATCGCGCCGTCACCCACCATGACCCGTCGGGACAGTGTTTCGAGCAGGTCAGTGTCGTAGACAGCCGTGTCAACAGGGGTCACACCGACAGCGTAGTCGTCATGTGCAACCTGTTTCATTCACCGACCCGGCATCGACCCGGCGGGGCTGGTTGGTCGACCGCCGTCGCGCACCCCCGCACAGGCCTTAGGCTGGCGGTGTGACCTCGTCCAATTACGGGTCCAGTTCCGGATCCGATTCCCGCTCGAAAGGCCTGCCCGAACTGCACGACGCGATCGTGGTGGCGGCGTTCGAGGGTTGGAATGACGCCGGCGACGCCGCCAGCGATGCGTTGGAGCACCTCGACGCGATCTGGGGGGCGCGGCCGATCATGGAGATCGACGACGAGTCCTACTACGACTACCAGGTCAACCGGCCGGTGATCCGCCAAGTCGACGGGGTGACGCGGGAACTGGTGTGGCCCGCGATGCACATCTCGCACTGCCGTCCACCCGGCAGTGACCGCGACATCGTGCTCATGCACGGCGTCGAACCCAATCTGCGCTGGCGCACGTTCTGCGCCGAACTGCTCGACATCGCCACGAAACTCAACGTCACGACGGTGGTGATCCTCGGCGCGCTGCTGGCCGACACCCCGCACACCCGTCCGGTGCCGGTGTCCGGGGCGGCCTACTCCGGCGACTCGGCGAAGTACTTCGGCCTCGAGGAGTCCCGCTACGAGGGCCCGACCGGCATCGCCGGGGTGCTGCAGGACGCGTGCGTGCAGGCCGGCATTCCGGCGGTGACGTTCTGGGCGGCGGTTCCGCACTACGTGTCGCAGCCGCCGAACCCGAAGGCGACCGTGGCCCTGCTGCGCCGGGTGGAGGACGTCCTCGACGTCGAGGTGCCGCTGGACGACCTGCCCGTCCAGGCCGAGGAGTGGGAGCAGGCGATCACCGAGTTGACGTCGGAGGACGACGAACTGGCCGAATACGTCGCGGCCCTCGAGGAGCGCGGCGACGCCGAACTCGACATGAGCGAGGCCCTGAAGATCGACGGCGACGCGCTGGCCGCGGAGTTCGAGCGATACCTGCGCCGACGCGGCCCCGGCTATCGGGGCGGCTGACCGACCCCGCCGCTCATCACCGACGGTTGCGTAACGCTGTGGCGGAAATTCGGCGCTCAGATCGCCATGGCGTTACGCAACCAGCCGTCGGCGCTAACCGTCCGCACTGTCCGGATCGTCTGTTCTGACGGCGGCCACCCGCGCGCTGACCGACCGGCCCAGCTCGGCCACCTCGGCGTCCATCTGCGGCACCAGCCTGGGCGCGGTCCTGAGGATCGGGGCCTGCCCGAGCCGGGTGGACAGCACGGGTTTGAGCCACCGCACCAGGCCCACCCACTGCGGGCAGTAGATCCGGCTGCTGCGCCGCTCGATGCCCTTGACGAACGCGTCGGCGCACTTGTCGACCGAGGTGGTCCTGCCCAGCGGTCCGGGCAGCGATGTGAGCATCTCCCGGAAACTGGGCAGATCATCCTTGGTGTCGCGCACCATCGCGGTGTCGATCCACGACATGTGCGCCGAGCCGACGTCGACGCCCTGGTGGGCGACCTCCATCCGCAGGGCGTTGGCGAAGTGTTCGACGCCGGCCTTGGCCGCGTCGTACGGCGCCATCCCGGGGGCGGCGGCGAACGCGGCCAGCGAGGACACGATCAGCACGTAGCCGCGGCGGTCGATGAGCGCGGGCAGGGTGGCCCGCACCGTGTGGAACACGCCCGTCACGTTGACGTCGATGAGCAGTTTGAACGCGGCCGGGTCGACCGCCAGCACCGAGCCGTAGGTGGCGACGCCCGCGTTGGCCACGGTGACGTCGATTCCGCCGAACCGCTCCACCGCGGCGTCCGCGGCGGCCTGCATGGCGGTCAGGTCACGTACGTCGGCGACCCGGGTGAGCACCCGGTCCGCACCCAATTCGCTGAGCATACCGCGCAGCGCCACCTCGTCGACGTCGGTGAGGACCACCTTGGCGCCCCGGGCGTGCAGGCGGCGCGCCACCTCGGCGCCGATCCCGGCGGCACCGCCGGTGATGAAGACGACTTTGCCGGTCACTGGGGTCATGTGCGGGAAAACTACTCGAGCGGTCCCCGCAAATCCACCCCGAGCAGCGCATCCACCGCCGCGGCGACGGCGCCCGGGGCGTCCGGGTCGTCGCCGCCGTACTCCAGCGCGTCGGTGCACCAACCATCAAGTGCGGCAAGCGCCTTGGGGGTGTCCAGATCGTCGGCGAGGTACCGCCGCAACCGCGCCACCACATCGGTCGCGTCGGGTCCGGCCGGCAGCGCGGTGGCGCTGCGCCACCGGTGCAGCCGTTCGGTGGCCTCGGCCAGCAGCTGATCACTCCAGAACCGGTCCGCGCGGTAGTGCCCGGCCAGCAGGCCCAGCCGGATCGCCGCCGGATCGTGCCCGGCGGCGCGCAACTCCGACACCAGCACCAGGTTGCCGCGGCTCTTGGACATCTTCTCGCCGTCCCAGCCGATCATCCCGGCGTGCACGTAGTGCCGGGCGAACCGGCGCTCACCGGTCACACATTCGGCGTGAGCGGCCGAGAACTCGTGGTGCGGGAAGATCAGATCGCTGCCGCCGCCCTGGATGTCCAGGCCGGTGCCGATCCGGCTCAGCGCGATCGCGGCACACTCCACATGCCAGCCCGGCCGGCCGGGCCCGAACGGTGACGGCCAGCTCGGCTCGCCCGGCCGGGCCGCCCGCCACAGCAACGCGTCGAGCGGGTCGAGCTTGCCGGGACGGTCCGGGTCACCGCCCCGCTCGGCGAACAGCCGGGCCATGGTCTCGCGGTCGTAGCCGGACTCGTAGCCGAACTGTTCGGTGGCGTCGGCCCGGAAGTACACATCGGGATAGTCGGCGCCGGGCACGTCGCAGTCGACCACGTAGGCCGCGCCCGCGGCGAGCATCTTCTCGATCAGCTCGATGACCTCGTCGATGGCCTCGGTCGCCGCCACGTAGTCGCGCGGCGGCAGCACCCGCAGCGCGGCCATGTCCTCTGTGAACAGCCGGGTCTCCCGCGCGGCCAGGTCACGCCAGTCCACCCCGTCCCGCTCGGCCCGCTCCAGCAGCGGATCATCGATGTCGGTGATGTTCTGCACGTAGTGCACGTCGAACCCGGAGTCCAGCCACACCCGGTAGATCAGATCGAACGCCAGATAGGTGGCGGCGTGACCGAGATGGGTGGCGTCGTACGGGGTGATTCCGCACACGTACATGGTCGCGGTGCGCCCCGGGGTCACCGGACGGATCTGCCGATCGGCGCTGTCGTAGAGCCGTAACGGTGGAGGCTGCCCCGGAAGCGTCGGCACCTCGGGCGCCGGCCAAGACTGCATGACTCCGACTCTAGGGTGTGCGCTCAGGACGGCCTCCCGCTGGTGTGTGGTGACGCGGACTCTCCCAGGGTGCAGACAATACGGCGGCCGGAAAGATTCCCGGAACCGTCAGAACGCGCTGTGGATGGCCTCGAGCAGCACCGGCGCCAGCTCCGGTCGGCACATCAGCAGATCGGGCAGATACGGGTCGGGCCGGTTGTAGATCAACGGCGACCCGTCGATGCGCGACGCGTGCAGCCCGGCCGCCTGCACCACCCCGGCCGGCGCCGCCGAATCCCACTCCCACTGCCCGCCGGCGTGCAGATAGGCGTCGACGTCGCCGCGCACGACGGCCATCGCCTTGGCACCGGCCGAACCGATCCGCACCAGCCGGATGTCGAGCCGGTCGCGGATCCACCACAGCACCGCCGGCGGGCGGCTGGCGCTCGCCGTGATCAGGATCGGCCGGTCCGGCCTCGGCCCCGGCGGGGTGACGGTGTCGCTGCGATACACCTCGCCGCGGGCCGGCAGCGCGACGGCGGCGTCGGTGATCCGGCCGTGCGGCGCCGCGGGGTCGTCGCCGCGCTGCCACAACGCGATGTGCACGGCCCAGTCCTCCCGGCCGGGCATCGAGTACTCCCGCGTGCCGTCCACCGGGTCGACGATCCACACCCGGTCGGCGCGCACCCGCGACATGTCGTCGACCGCCTCCTCCGACAGCACCGCGTCGTCGGGGCGGGCCGCCCGCAGCCGGTCCAGGATCAGCACGTTGGCGCGCTTGTCACCCAGGTCGCCGAGATCGTAGGGGTCCCAGTGGCCGACCTCTTCGCGCAGCTCCAGCAGCATCTCACCGGCTTCGGCCGCCACCTGTGCGGCCAGCTCGGCGTCGGTGAGGCTCATCAGAACGCCGGCCAGGGGATGGGACGCCGGCGGTCCGGCGTGGGCATGACCGGATTGTCCAGCAACGCGTGGACCCGGGACCGCAGCGCGGCCACCTCGCGTTCGGTGATGTGGGCGCGCAGTTCCTCGGCCAGCGCGCCGTCGAGTTGACGGCGCAACCGCTCCACGGCGCTCAGCATGGCGTCGTCGACCGGTTTGCCGGCCCACCCCCACAGCACGGTGCGCAGCTTGTCCTCGGAATGCAGGGTGACCCCGTGGTCCACGCCGTACACGCCGCCGTCGACCCCGGCCAGGATGTGGCCGCCCTTGCGGTCGGCGTTGTTGATCAGCACGTCGAAGACCGCCATGCGGTGCAACCGCTCGTCGTCGGCGTGTGCCAGCACCACCTCGTTGCCGGCGTAGTCGTAGGCCTGCAGCACCGCCAGATAGCCGGGCGTCACCTGCCCGGCCGGCAGCAGGTCGACCAGATCGGGCCCGGACCCGGGCTGCTCCGCGCTCTCGGAACCGGCCGGGTCGTCGGTGTCGCCCGGTTGGTCGATCCAGCGCTGCACCATCCCGGCGCCGGCCGGCCCGTCCCGGATGATGGTGTACGGCACGATGTTCCAGCCCAGCGCGACCGACACCAGGTAGGCGCCGCGTTCCCGGCCCGCGAGGGTGCCGTCCGGGAAGTCCCACAGCGGGGCCTCGCCGGCGACCGGTTTGTACACACAGTGCACCCGCTGCTCGTCCAGCTGCGCCTCGCACAGGAAGGTGGCGTTGCTGGCCGAGCGGATCCGGCCGATGACGGTCAGCTCGCCGTGCTGCAGCACCTCGTGCGTGCGCGCGCCGTCAGAAGTCGGGCTCATCATCTGCGTCGGCGAACGCGCCGCGTCGGTAGCCGTTGGTGCGCACGCAGATGTGACCCTCGGGGTCCAGCGGCTCGTCGCACAGGGGGCAGGGCGGCCGTCCGGCCGCGATGACCCGCTGGGAGCGGGCGGCGAACTGGCGTGCCGATTCCGGTGTCAGGAACACCCGCACCGCGTCGGGGCCCTCCTCGGCGTCGTCGAGCACCACCGAGGCGTCGAAGTCGTTGTCGGACACCGCCAGCAACTCCACCACCACGGTCTGGGCCTCCGCGTCCCAGCCCAGCCCCATGGTGCCGACCCGGAACTCGGCGTCGACCGGGGTGATGAGCGGGCTGAGATCCTCCACGACGTCGGTGTCGGGTGGGATCGGGGTGCCGAACCGGCGGTGAATCTCCTCCAGCAGCGCGGAGATCCGGTCGGCCAGCACCGCGACCTGTTGCTTCTCCAGCACCACCGAGATCACCCGCTTGTCCGACACCGCCTGCAGGTAGAACGTCCGGTTTCCGGGCTCGCCGACCGTCCCGGCCACGAAACGGTCGGGTTTGCGGAACACGTGGATTGCGCGGGCCATGGCACCTCCCAAAATACCGTCGCTGTTACTCGGTGGACCCGCCCACCACGGCGTCCTCGGCCGGGATGTCGCCCTGGGGCTGATCGGGTTGCGCCGGCTTCGGGAGCAGGCCGGCCGTCAACTGCGCACCGGTGTGATTGACGTGCATCACGAAGGGCCGCACCGCGGTGTAACGGATCACGCTCATCGACGCCGGATCTGCGCCGATGCGCTGGAAGCTGTCCAGGTGGGTGCCCAGGGCGTCGGCCAGCACCGCCTTGATCACATCGCCGTGGCTGCAGGCCAGCCACAGCACGTCGGCGCCGTGTTCCTCGGCGAGCCGGCGGTCGTGTTCACGGACCGCCGCGACCGCCCGGGCCTGCACCTGGGCCAGCCCCTCCCCGTCCGGGAACACCGCGGCGCTGGGCTGCTGCTGCACCACCGCCCACAGCGGTTCCTTGACGAGTTCGCTGAGTTTGCGGCCGGTCCAGGCGCCGTAGTCCACCTCGATCAGCCGGTCGTCGACAACGGGTTCCAGCCCGAGTGCGGCCGCCAGCGGCTCCACGGTGCGCCGGCACCGCAGCAGTGGTGACCGGACGATCGCGCGGATCGGCAGCTCGCCGATCCGGTCGACCAGCGCGGCCGCCTGTTCGCGGCCCTTCTCGTCGAGGTCCACGCCCGCCGTGCGCCCGGCCAGGGTGTGCGAGGTGTTGGCGGTCGAGCGCCCGTGCCGCAACAGGATCACGGTCATGTGGCGGTCACCACCCCGGCGCCCAGCAGGACCAGCACCACCGCGCCGAGCAGCATCCGGTAGCCGACGAACCAATACATGCTGTGCCGCACCAGGAACCGCAGGAACCACGCCACCGCGGCGAAGCCCACCACGAACGCGATCACCGTGGCCACCAGCAGCTGCGCGCCGGTGGCGCTCATCCCGGCGCCGGACGGGTTGAACGCGTCGGGCAGCGAGAACAACCCGGAGGCGAACACCGCCGGAATGGCCAGCAGGAACCCGAACCGCGCGGCCAGCGCACGGTTCTGGCCGAGGAACAGCCCCGCGCTGATCGTCGCGCCGGAGCGCGACACCCCGGGGATCAGCGCCAGGCATTGGGCGAATCCGACGATGACGGCGTCCTTCCAGGTCAGTTCTTCTCGTTGCCGATTCTGGCGGCCCAGATACTCGGCCGCCGCGATCACGACGGAGAACACGATCAGCGCCGTCGCGACCAGCCACAGATTGCGCGCACCGGTGCGGATGTCGTCGGTGAACACCAGCCCGAACACCCCGATGGGGATGCTGCCGATGATCACGAACCAACCCATCCGGTAGTCGGCGTCGCGCCGGGCGGCGTCGAACAGACCGCCGAACCAGGCCTTGACGATCCGGCCGATGTCCCGCGCGAAATACAGCAACACCGCCGCCTCGGTGCCGATCTGGGTGACTGCGGTGAACGATGCTCCCGCGTCGCCGTCGAAGAACACCTTCGACGTGATGGCCAGATGCCCCGACGAGGAGATCGGCAGGAATTCGGTCAGACCCTGCACCACCGACAGCACGATCACCTGCAACCACGACATGGCCGGCGCGTCTGTCACGACGACGACCGTACCGTGGCGCCCGCGGGCGGCAGATTCAGTACACGCTCTAGAGAGCGGTGCGCGCCACCGGCCGGGCGCCGGCCACCGCGTCGCGCACCGCGGCCGCCACGCTGCGTTCGTCGGTGACGTCGATGTCGGTGAGCCTGCGGTGGGCGGTCGCGACGATGTCCTCGGCCTGCGGCACCGGCCCGGACCACCGCGGCCGGTACACCTCGACGACCAGCTGCTGACGCTCGGTGTAGAAGCAGAAGCTGCGCCCGTCACCGACCCGGCCGTACCCGCTGGCGTGCACGCCCACCGAGAGGTCTTCGATGACGAACTCCGAGTCGCCGGCGGTGGCGTTCCCCGCCGTGCTGTTCGCGATGCGGGCCATGGTTCGCACTGTACCTCCGATACGGCCGTTCACCGTGGACAATCGCCCCCGTTTCAGGGCGGCGACGGTTGCCTAGACTTCGGTGGACGCTGCCCTTCTCCGTTCATCCGACGTCTACCGAACCGGGAGCTACCCGTTGCGACCCCGCTCAAACCCGTCCGCCCGGCTGATCCGGCTGGGCGCCGCCCTCGCCGCGGTTCCGCTGCTGCTCAGCTGCTCGGGAGGAAATCCCGTCGACCGGGGCCCGGCGACCGTCGCACCGGCCACCCCGGCGGCCTCTCCCCCGGTCACCGGCGACCCCGCCGGCACGGTGCGCGCCCTGGACCTCTCCGCACGGGCGGCGCTGTTCGATCCGGGCACCGACACCCTGGTGGTGCTGGGCACGGTCCCGGCGGTGGCGCTGCTGCCCTCGACCCCCGGCGTCGCGCCGCGCACCGTCGCGCTCCCCGCGGAGGCCACCGCGATATGCGGGGATGGCGCCGGAACGGTCTATCTGGCCACCCGCGGCGGATATCTGCGGATGAACCTGTCCGGGCCCGCGGAGCAGGTCGCGGCCGAGAAAGTGGAGGTCGACGGGCATCAGGACACCGAGTTCACCGCGATCGCCCGGCACGACGACGGCCGGCTGGTGCTCGGCAGCGCCGACGGCGGCGTCTACACCCTGGATTCCGACACCACCGTCGGCGGGGAGGTGACGTCGTTCGTGCGGGTGGACGCACTGGTGACCCAGGGCGGCGACACGGTGGTGCTGGACCGGGCGCAGAGCCTGGTCACCACCGTCGACAACAGCGGCCGCAACCCCCGCCACGCGCTGCGCGCCGGTGACGGCGCCACCACACTCGCCACCGATCCGGCGGGCCGGGTGCTGGTGGCCGACACCCGCGGCGGCGAACTGCTGGTGTTCAGCGTCGACCCGCTGCTCATGCGGCAGCGGTACCCGGTGCCGGACTCGCCGTACGGCCTGGCCGGGTCGCGGTCGCTGACCTGGGTGTCGCAGACCGCCACCAACACCGTGATCGGCTACGACCTTTCGACCGGCATACCGGTCGAAAGGATCCGGTACCGGACCGTCCAGCAGCCCAACGCGCTGGCCTTCGACGACGCATCTGGCACGCTGTATGTGGTGTCCGGCTCAGGAGCGGGGGTGCAGATCATTTCCGATGCAGTGGTGAGCGGATGACGACACGCGGGCAAGACACGGGCGGGCAGCCGCTGCCCCGCGGCCGGATGCCGGCCGGGTGGGACAAGGATCTGTCCGACGAGTACGAGTGGGTGCCGCTGCGGCTGCCCCCGGACGTGACCCGGCTCAGCGCATCGGTGCGACTGTCCATCGAGGCGGAGTACCGCGGCTGGGAGTTGACCCGGGTGCGGTTGTACAACGACGGCAGCCGGCGTGTCCTGTTGCGGCGCCGCAAGACCCCCGCGGACCGGCTGGGCATCCCGAGCCGCCCGGCGCTGTGATGTACCGCGGCCTGCGGCGCGTGCTGTTCCTGTTCCCGCCGGAACGCATTCACCTCTGGGTGTTCGCCCTGCTGCGGATGGTCACCGCGGTGCCCGGGCTGCGGGCCGCGCTGACCCGGTGGCTGGCGCCGCGCGACCCGATCCTGGCCAGCACCGTGTTCGGGGTACGGTTCCCGGGCCCGGTGGGGCTGGCCGCCGGTTTCGACAAGGACGGACTCGGCCTGTCCACCTGGGGTGCGCTGGGGTTCGGGTTCGCCGAGATCGGCACCGTCACAGCGCATCCGCAGCCGGGGAACCCGCCGCCGAGGATGTTCCGGCTGCCGGACGACCGGGCGCTGCTGAACCGGATGGGCTTCAACAACCGTGGCGCCAATGAGCTGGCGATGCGGCTGGCCCGGCACCGCTCCCCGGTGCCGATCGGGGTCAACATCGGCAAGACGAAAGCCACCCCGCCCGAGGACGCCGTCGCCGACTACGCCGAGAGCGCGGGACTGCTGGGGCCGCTGGCCGATTTCCTGGTGGTCAACGTCAGCTCCCCGAACACGCCCGGGCTGCGGGATCTGCAGGCCGTCGAATCGCTGCGGCCGATCCTGTCCGCGGTACAGGCGGCCACCTCCACCCCGGTGCTGGTGAAGATCGCCCCCGATCTGTCCGACGCCGACATCGACGACATCGCCGATCTGGCCGTGGATGTGGGCCTGGCCGGCATCGTGGCGACGAACACCACGGTGTCCCGCGAGGGTCTGCGGACCCCGGGCGTGGACGAGCTCGGGCCGGGCGGGATCTCCGGGGCCCCGGTGGCGGCCCGCTCGGCGGAGGTGTTGCGCCGGCTGTACCGCCGCGTCGGCGACCGGCTGGTGTTGATCAGTGTGGGCGGTATCGAAACCGCCGACGATGCCTGGGAGCGGATCGTGTCCGGTGCATCCCTGGTGCAGGGCTACACCGGTTTCGTCTACGGCGGCGGGTTGTGGGCCAAACGCCTCCACGACGGCATCGCCCGCAAACTGCGCGAGGGTGGATTCTCGTCGCTGTCCGAGGCCGTCGGCTCCGCGGTGAACGACGGCTGACCCCGCCGCAGACGCGAAACCCCCCGACTCCGGCGGAATCAGGGGGTGTTCGCGTCTGCTCGCGAAAAGCGGCGGCGCTACTTCTGTTCGTAGGTGCCGTGGATCAGCGCCCGGGCGATCGCGTGCTGGAACAGGTTGAAGCCCAGGAACGCCGGGGAGGCGTCCTCGGTCAGGTCCAGCTTCTCCACGGGCAGGGCGTGCACGGCGACGAAGTAGCGGTGGAACCCGTGTCCGGCCGGCGGGGCGGCCCCGATGTAGCGGTGCGACCCGGCGTCGTTGCGCAGCGTGATCGCGCCCCCGGGCAGCGGGCTGCCGTCACCGGCGCCCGCGGGCAGTTCGGTGACGTCGGCGGGCAGGTTGGCCACCGCCCAGTGCCAGAAACCGGAGGCGGTCGGCGCGTCCGGGTCGAACACGGTGACCGCGAAGCTGCGGGTCTCCGCCGGGAATCCCGACCAGCTCAGCTGTGGGGAGATGTCCTTGCCCCCGGCGCCCATGATCCCGCTGACCTGATCGTTGGCCAGCGGCTGGCCGTCGGTGATCGACTCGGAGGTCAGTGTGAAGGTCGGCAGCTTGGGCAGGAAATCGTAGGGGTTGTACGGAAAAGCCACGCTCAGCCAGTCCTTTCGTCTCAGCAGTGTTGCAGGAAGTGGTCCAGCACCCGGGCGCCGAATTCGAGCGCGTCGACCGGCACCCGCTCATCGACGCCGTGGAACAGCGCCGAGAAGTCCAGTTCCGGCGGAAGCCGCAGCGGAACGAAACCGAAGCATCGAATACCCAGCCGCTGGAACGCTTTCGCATCCGTCCCGCCGGACATCATGTACGGGACGGTGCGGGCCTCGGGGTCCACCGCCAGCAGCGAGGCGTTCATCGCGTCGACCAGCTCACCGTCGAAGGTGGTCTCCACCGCGGGCAGATCGCGTTCCCAGCTGCGTTCCACGTCGGGGCCGATGAGTTCGTCGACCTCCCGCTCGAAGGCCGCGCGCCGGCCGGGCAGCACCCGGCAGTCCACGATGGCCTCCGCGGTCTGCGGGATCACGTTCGCCTTGTAACCGGCGGTCAGCATGGTGGGGTTGGCGGTGTCGCGCAGGGTGGCCCCGACGATGCGGGCGACGCCGCCCAGTTTCGCGATCGTGCCCTCCAGATCCGGGGAGTTCACGTCGAAGCTGTAACCGGTCTCCTCGGCGACGGCCTCCAGGAACTGTTGCACCGACTCGGTGAGCACCAGCGGGAACCGGTGCCGCCCCAGCCGGGCCACCGCCTCGGCGACCGCGGTCACCGCGTTGTCGTCGTTGACCATCGAGCCGTGGCCGGCGCGGCCGCGGGCGGTGAGCCGCATCCACGCCAGCCCCTTCTCGGCGGTCTCGACCAGATACAGCCGCCGTTCCCCGCCGTCCTTGCGGGGCACGGTCAGGGAGAACCCGCCGACCTCCCCGATGGCCTCGGTGACGCCGGTGAACAGATCCGGGCGGTGGTCGACGAGCCACTGCGCCCCGTAGGTGCCGCCGTGCTCCTCGTCGGAGAGGAACGCGAACACGATGTCGCGGGGCGGCACGATCCCGGCCCGTTTGAAGTGCCGGGCCACCGCCAGCATCATGCCGAGCATGTTCTTCATGTCGACCGCGCCGCGACCCCACACGTAGCCGTCCTCGACGGCCCCGGAGAACGGGTGCACACTCCAGTCGGCCGGTTCGGCGGGCACCACGTCGAGGTGGCCGTGCACCAGCAACGCGCCGCGGGACGGGTCGGCGCCGGGCAGCCGGGCGAACACGTTGCCCCGCCCCGGCGCGCCGGCCTCCACGTACTCGGTCTGGTATCCGACCTCCCGGAGCCGGTCGGCCACCCAGTGCGCGGCCTCGGCCTCCACCCGGGTGGTGGCCGGGTCGCCGGTGTTGGAGGTGTCGAAGCGGATCAGCGTGCTGACGAGATCCACCACTTCGTCGGCGGGCTGGGGCGGGTTCGTCACAACCCTTTCCTACCACTGATGGCCCCCGATCGCGGGATCGTCTCGGCCGGTTCGGGCACCACCGGTCCCGGACCTGCAGCGCAGAACGTAGACTGGGTACTCGGGTTTGGGCGGCGAGACGGAATCCGATAGCCTTAGCTGCCCACACCGGGTCCGAGTGGCGGAATGGCAGACGCGCTAGCTTGAGGTGCTAGTGCCCTATAAACGGGCGTGGGGGTTCAAGTCCCCCCTCGGACACCACTCCTCCGCACACCACCCGCACGGACGGTTCCGTGCCGGCCGGCGCGAAGAGATGGGGACCGATGGTCGTTCCGCCGCTCATCTGGGCTCTCACCATCGCCCTGATCGCCGCGCTGGTGGCGTTCGACTTCTTCTTCCACGTCCGCAAGGCGCATATCCCGACGCTGCCGGAGGCGGCGAAATGGTCGGCGTTCTACGTCGGCCTCGCGGTCCTGTTCGGCGTCGGGGTGACGATCTTCGGCGGCACCGACCCGGGCCTGGAGTACTTCGCCGGCTGGATCACCGAGAAGGCGCTGTCGGTGGACAACCTGTTCGTGTTCCTGGTGATCATCGCCAGCTTCAAGGTGCCCCGGGCCGATCAGCAGAAGGTGCTGCTGTTCGGGATCGTGTTCGCGCTGATCGCCCGCACCGGGATGATCTTTCTGGGCGCCGCCCTGATCAACGCGTTCGCGTGGGTGTTCTACGTGTTCGGCTTCATCCTCGTCATGACGGCCGGGCAGCTGCTGGTGCCCAGCGATGAGGACCGCACCGCCGACAACGTCGTCATCCGGCTGGCGAAACGGTTCTTCCCCACCACCAGCGAGTACGACGAGGACAAGATCGTCACCGTCCGGGACGGCAAACGGGTGCTCACCCCGATGCTGTTGGTGATGGTGGCCATCGGCGGCACCGACCTGATGTTCGCGCTGGACTCGATCCCGGCGATCTTCGGCCTCACCCAGAACGTCTACATCGTGTTCACCGCGACGGCGTTCTCACTGCTGGGGCTGCGCCAGTTGTACTTCCTCATCGACGGCCTGCTGGACCGGCTGGTGTATCTGCACTTCGGGCTGGCGTTCATCCTCGGGTTCATCGGGGTGAAGCTGTTCCTGCACGCCCTGCACGAGAACAATGTGCCGTTCATCAACGACGGTGAACCGGTCAATGTGGTCGAGGTCAGCACCCCGTTGTCGCTGGTGGTGATTCTCGCCACGCTGACCGTCACCACCGTGGCGTCGCTGGTGTCGCCGAGGGGCAAGGCGAGGAACTCGGTGGCGAAGGTGCGCCGGTACGCCACCGCCTACCTCGACGAGGCCTACTACGGCGGATTCACCGAGGAACGCGCGAAGGCGTTCGAGGAGCTGTGCCGCGAGGAGCAGAAGATCGCCGCGCTGCCGGCCAAGCACCGCGCCATGATCGTGCGGGACGAGGCAGAACTGCTGGATCTGATCCGCCGGGCGCACGACGAGCACAACCGCTACCTGGCCGACGAACAGCAACAGCAGCAGTGAGCGCTGAACCCGGGAACGAATTCGCTCCGGACGCCTTGGTTCGCGAAATTCCTTGATGGACCTGAGGATCGGAGGTTTCGGCGCCCCGGGGCGTGCGCGTTGATATGTTGGGTCGGTGATCGTAACTGGCGCTCTGCTGGCCGAATCGGCGTCCGTACAGGACAACAAGCTCAACATCACCGGTGGTGTGATCAGCGCCTGCAAGGTGGGGCCGGAACGCGCGGCCGAGGCGACGTTGGTGGTGCTGATCCAGCCCGAGGGATCCGACGATCAGCCGAAAATCGATGTGACGGTCACCGATCCGGCGGGCAACATCCAGAGCGCGCAGTTGACCGTGCCGGAATCCAGCCTGGGCGGCGAGGTCGGCTTCGTCTTCTACCCGATGCAGATGCCGTTGCCGGCCGACGGCCGCTACACGATCGCGGTGAGCGGCGATCGTGGCTCGGTCACCCTGCCGCTGAACGTCCTCAGCTGACTTCGCGTACTTCCGGGATCCTGTTGGCCTTCTTGGCCTGCTTCTCGTCGCGACGCGTCTTGAGCAGGCTGGCGACGGTCGTGATGACCAGCACCGTGCCGATGAAGGCCAGCGACACCCCGGTGGACACCTCGGGTACCGCCACCGGCTGCCCGTCGTTGACGAACGGCAGCTCGTTCTCGTGCAGGGCGTGCAACACCAGCTTGACGCCGATGAACGCCAGGATGAGCGACAGGCCGTAGGACAGGAAGACCAGCCGGTCCAGCAGCCCGCCGATGAGGAAGTACAGCTGCCGTAGACCCATCAGCGCGAAGGCGTTGGCGGTGAACACGATGTAGGGTTCGCGGGTCAGGCCGAAGATCGCCGGGATCGAGTCCAGCGCGAACAGGATGTCGGTGAAGCCAATCGTGATCAGCGCCAACAGCATCGGGGTGACCACCCGCTTACCGTCGATGCGGACGCTCAACTTGGCGCCGTGGTACTGCCTGGTGGTGGGGACGAACCGCCGCACGGTCCGCACGATGCGGTTCTCCCGCTGTTCCTCGACCTCCTGTTCGTGCCCGCCTTCGCGGAGCAGGCCGACGGCTGTCCACACCAGAAACAGGCCGAACAGGTAGAACACCCAGCTGAACGTGTTGATCGCCGCCGCGCCGAGCGCGATGAAGATGCCCCGCATCCCCAACGCCATCAGGATGCCGATCAGCAGCACCTTGGGCTGGTGTTCCCGGGGCACCGCGAAGCTGCTCATGATGATGGTGAACACGAACAGGTTGTCCACCGACAGCGCCCATTCGGTCACGAAGCCGGCGTAATACTCCCCCGCGTAGTCGATTCCCCACAGCCACAGCACGATCAGGCCGAACACCAGGGCCAGCGTGACGTAGCCGGCCGACCAGACCGCCGATTCCCGGAAGCTCGGCGCATGCGGTTTACGCGCGTGGAAGATCAGGTCGAAGGCGAACAGCGCCAGGATCACACCGATCGTGATCGCCCACACCGTCGCGGTGACGTTCACTGCGACGACTCCCCCGGGCCGACGCCCGCATTTGGAAAGCTCACTGGATACACACTACTGAGGTTTTCCACGGCAGAGGTCACCCGGTGAGCCCTGTCACGGCAAGCCCTGTCACGTCGGGCCGAAGGTCAGCCCCGGCCCAGTTGATGCGCCAGCGCCTCGGTGATCGTGCGATGGCGGAACCGGTGACCCAGCCGCTGAAGTTCGGCGGGCACCACCCGCTGATCGGCCAGCGCGAGTTCGGTGGCGCCCTGCGCGCCGAGCAGCAGCCGTGGCACGGCCGGGGGCACCGGAATGCGCGCCGGGCGGCGCAGCACCCCGGCCAGCGCCGCGGTGTAGTCGCTGTTGCGCACCGGATGCGGCGCCACCGCGTTGACCGGTCCGGTCAGCCGGATGTCGTAGGCGGCGCGGTGGTAGACGTCGAGCAGGTCGTCGAGACCGATCCAGGACAGCCACTGCGTACCGCCGCCGATCGGCCCGCCGAGCCCGGCCGAGAACAGCGGCCGCAGCACCCTCAGCGTGCCGCCCCGGGCGGCCTGCACGATCCCGGTCCGCACGCACACCACCCGCACGCCGGCGGCGAGCGCCGGCTCGGTGGCGGCCTCCCAGTCGGCGACCACGTCGGCGAGGAAGCCGTCCCCGCGCGCGTCGGCCTCGGTCAGGAGGTCATCGCCCCGGTCGGGGCCGTAGTAGCCGATCGCCGAGGCGCTGACGAACGTGCGGACACCGGCGGCGCGGCCGGCGAGTTCGGCGAGCCTGCGGGTGGGCCCGATGCGGCTGTCACGGATGGCGGCGCGGTGTTGCGCGGTGAACCGCCCGGCGATCGAGGCGCCGGCCAGATGGATGACGGTGTCGACGCCGTCGAGCAGATCCGGGGCGGGATACTCCGGTTCCCACCGCCGCTCCCCGGGCCCCCGGGCCGGCCGGCGCACCAGGCGGATCACCCGATGCCCGCCGGTGCTCAGCAGCGCCGTCAGCGCGGAGCCGACCAGACCGGAGGCCCCGGTCACGGCGAGCGTCCACGGTCCCGCCCTGGCAGCGGCCGCCTCGCGGTGCGCGGCGAGATCGTCGGCCAGTTGACGGTGCCGGTACCGCAACATCGGCTCGAGCAGAGCCCGGGGGACGGGCGCCCGCACGCGATCACGGACCCGGGTGTGCCCGTCGTCGACGGGGTCGAATTCGTGGATGTGCTGCCAGTGTCCGATCAGCCGGGTCGGCCAGGACCGCGGGCCGCCGGAGGCGAGTGTGTCCACGAACCGGCGGGGCGGAACATATCCGGCCGGATCGTGCTGGGCGACCCACCGCAGCCCGCCGGGTAGGGCGAGCACAGCGCGGCCGTCGGCCAGCGAGGCGGCCTCGGCCACCGCGGTCATCGGCTGCCACGGCGGTATGAGGCGTGTCAACGCACCCGGCCGGCCGTACCACGCGAATACATCCGCGATCGGGTGCGGGACGACGCTCTCGTATTCGATGCCCATGGCCGGTATCGCCGAGGCGGGCCGATCAGCGGGTGCGGTGCTCGTCCACGGCGCTGTCGCCGGATTCCCCGGCGGTCAGGTCGTCATCGGGCCCGGGCCCACCGAGGTCCCCCTCGCCGGCTGGCCCGGGTGCACCGGGTGCACCGGGTTCGTCGGAGACGGGGTCCAGCACCGTGGTGTCGTCGGACACCGCGGCGATGACCGTGGTGTCGTCGGTGGCGGCGTCCTCGTCCCGGGTGGTCTCCCCCACCTCGTCGGCGGAGTGTTCCACCTCGTCGGCGGGGTATTCGGGGGCCCCGAACTCGGTGTCCTCGGGGTAGTCGGCATCGAAGCCGCGCTCCGTCGAGGTGTCGGTGTCGGTCTCGGATTCAGGCTCGCCGCTCCCGCCGGGTTCCGCGGCCCCGGCGGCAGGCCGGCTGCGTTCCCGGACCGCGTCGACGATCAGCAGGATCACACCGATCAGGCTGGCCCCGATGCACACCCACGCGATCACCTCGTTGCTGGTGACCACGGCGGTCACCAGCGCCGCCAGGCCGATCACGGCCATGACCAACGCGATGATCAGCACGGGACCGCCCGAACACGGGTTGTGAGCTCAGTCAAGATCAGCTCAGTTGCTTCCGCGGGTGAACTGGTTGAAGGCGCCGCTGTCGCTGTTGGCGGTCGAGTCCACCGGCGCCGCCGAGCCACGCTGACCGAGCTCTTCGAGCTGGGACTCCAGATAGGTCTTGAGCCGGGTGCGATACTCGCGCTCGAAGGTGCGCAGCTGCTCGAGGCGTCCCTCCAGCACGGTGCGTTGCTGGTTGATGGTGCCCATGATCTCGGAATGCTTGCGCTCGGCGTCGGCCTGCAGGGCGTCGGCCTTCTCCTGCGCCTGGCGCAGCTGAGCCTCGGACCGGGTCTTGGCGTCGTTGAGCATCGCCTCGGAACGCTGACGCGCATCGGCGATGGTGGTCTCGGCGGTGCTGCGCGCCTCGGCGATCATCGCGTCGGCCTGGGCGCGGGCATCGGCGAGCATCTTCTCCGACTCCGCCTTGGCGGTGCTGGTCAGACGGTCGGCGGTGTCCTGGGCCAGGCTCAGGACCTTGGCGGCCTTGAGGTGCTGATCCTCGCTGACGGCGGTCGACTGCTCGGGCTGGGGCGCAGGCTCGGGTTCCGGTTCCGGCTGGTACAGCGGAATCGCCTGAGTCGACTGTCCGCCGCCGGCCGCCGCACGAGCGGCCTGCAATTCCTGGTCCAACTCCGCCACCCGCTGGCGCAGGTCGGTGTTCTCCTCGATGAGGCGGGCGAGTTCGTTCTCGACCAGATCGAGAAACGCGTCGACCTCATCCTCGTTATAACCGCGCTTTCCTATCGGCGGCTTACTGAACGCGACATTGTGTACGTCGGCTGGTGTGAGCGGCATTCTATGCCCCCTTGGAGTCTGGACCGTCAACCGATTTCAAAGTGTAGAGCCTCGTCGGCTGGTAACTGGCGTCCATCCTGTCACACCAGACCCGGCGGTTGCAGGGGCGGCCGATTATTAAGAGCTTATTTCAATCTTCTTAGTGATATTCCAGTTCTTCTGGCAAACTCGGCCGCCCCACCGCGGCGGGCTCGGGCCCCGGCCCGGCCCGTCGGCGTTCAGGCCGCGGCGCCGAAGGCCAGCTGCATACCGATGAACGCCACCAGCAGCAGCACCATGATGGACAGGTCGAACCGGACCGCACCCACCGTGAGCTGCGGAATGAGACGCCGCAGCAGCCGAACCGGCGGATCGGTCACCGTCATGATGGTCTCCAGGATCACCACGGTCAGACCCTTGGGGTGCCAGTCCCGGCTGAAGGACCGGATGAACTCGACCACGACCCTGGCGATGAGCAGCAGCCAGAAAACGAACAGCGCCAACCCAAGGATGGTGAAAAACAGCGACAACTATGTCGTCCTTTACTAGCGCCCGATGTGACATTCGATACAGGTGGGGTGAACCATCGCCGGCCGTCGTCGGCCGGATGCACCACCCTCACCCGCGTGATGTCGTCAGCCTACCCGGCGTGCCGGATGCCGCCGGGCCGGGCCGAGCCGGGTTCCGGTGGCGGGGGCCGGAAACCGCTGCCGGTAGCTCTACTGGTAGCTGTAGAAACCGGCCTCGGCGATCCGGCGGCGCTCCTCGGCGGTGACGTCCACATCCGCCGGGGACAGCAGGAACACCTTGGTGGCGACCTTGTCGAAGGAGCCGCGCAGCGCGAACGCCAGCCCGGCCGCGAAGTCGACCAGCCGCTTGGCGTCGGCGTTGTCCATCGCGACCAGGTCCATGATCACCGGGTTGCCGTCGCGGAAGCGCTCACCGATGGTGCGGGCCTCGCTGTAGTCCTTCGGCCGCAGCGTGGTGATCTTCGACAGCGGGCTGCCGGCGTCGAACAACTCCGCCATCCGGCGCGGATCCATCGCCAGTGCACCGCGGGTCGCGCCGCGCAGTGGGGCAAACCTCGGCCGGCCCATGTCGTGTGGCCGGTCGAACTCCCGCGGAGCCCGCATCCGGGGCTCGAAACGCGGGTCGTCGTGATATCCGCCACGGTAGCCGGGGGCTTCGTAGTCAGGACCGTCGTAATCGCGACCGTCGACCGGACCGTACTCGTCGTCCTCGAAGCGTTCGGCACGCGGCCGGCGGGCATACCCACCGCGCGAGGGGCCACGCTCGTCGTCCTCGTAGTACTCGTCCTCGTAGTCATCCAACGGTGCCATTCCGAAGTAGGCCTTGACCTTATGCAGTGTGCTCATCGCGCGACCCTTCTGAGGCTCTAGTGATTGGGGGTGTCTGTGATGAAGGTGTGACTGGAGTGACTACTGCGGGTGACGTTAGCGGGCGCGGCCCCAACAACGCGGTACCGACACGCACACATGTCGAACCGTGTTTCACCGCCGCCTCGAGGTCGCCGGACATGCCGGCCGACAGCCCCAGCCGGTGTGAATAGCCCTCCTGCACCCGGGCGTGCTCGGCCGCCAGCCGGGCGAACGCCTCCTCGGCGTCCCAGTTCAGCGGCGGAATCCCCATCAACCCGACGAGCTCCAGCCCGGCGGCGTCGTGCACCGCCGCGCACAACTCGTCGACCAGCTGCGGCCGGCCGACGTCCACCCCGCCCCGCCGTTCGTCGCCGTCGAGGCTGACCTGGACATAGACCCGCACCGGCGCGGTGCGCACGCCCTCGTCGAGAGCCTGGACGGCACCCCGGCTCAGCGCGGCGACCAGTTTCGCGTTGTCGACGGAGTGGGCGGCATACGCCCACCGCGCCACCGCTCTGGCCTTATTGCGCTGAATGCGGCCGACCATATGCCAGCGAATCGGTGATGCGTTTTGTTCGACCGACAAATTCCGATTCACCTCGGCAATTTTCGCCGACGCTTCCTGTTCGCGGGATTCACCGAACGCAGAAATTCCGAGCCCGTGAAGAATCAATACATCGGAGGCCGGGAAGAATTTGGTGATCGGCAGTAATTCGATCTCGTCGGCCGCCCTTCCGGCCGCCACCGCGGCCTGTTCCAACCGGGCCCGCAGCGCCGCCAGCGCCACGGCCAACTGGGCCCGTCGGGACCCGGAACCCGAATCAGTCACCTCGCATCACTCCATCCAGATCAGCGACGCCAACCGGCCGGTCGGCGCACCCCGACGATGGCTGAACAGGTCCGGGTCGTCCACCGTGCAGCGTGGGTCGATGTCGATGGCGGTGACGCCCAATTCGGTTAGCTGACGGGCGATTCCAGCTCTGAGGTCCAGTCCCGGGGTGCCCTTGGCGGTGGTGGTGCGACTGCCCGGCAGCGCTCGTTCCACCTCATCGGCCATCTCGGCGGGCACCTCGTAGTTCCGTCCGCTCACCGCCGGTCCGAGCAGCGCCGAGATGTCCTCCACCCGGGCGCCCACGTCGAGCATGGTCTGCACCGCCCGCACCACCACACCGCGTTGCGCCCCGACCCGGCCGGCATGGACGGCCGCGACCACGCCGACCCGCGCATCGGCCATCAAAACCGGCACACAATCGGCGGTCACGACAACCAATGCCAAACGCGGTGTTGTGGTCACCAATCCGTCGGCGTCATCCACCGCATGATCGACCGTATCGTCGACCACGACAATTCGGTCTCCGTGGACCTGATTCATCCATACCAATCGGTCCTCACCGAGACCGATCGTGGCCGCCAATCGGGCGCGGTTCGCGGCCACCGCGGCCGGATCGTCACCGACGTGGTCGCCGAGATTGAAGCTGTCGTAGGGCGGCGCCGAGACGCCGCCGGCGCGGGTGGTGATCACGCGCCGGATGCGGACGGTCACAGTCCCCAGTATCGATCAGCGTCGCATGAAGGGCGGAACGTCGACGTCATCGTCGTCGTCCTCGCCGCCGACGCTGACCGTCGCGCCGTTGGAGTGCACCGGCACGCTGGTCGCCTCGCCCGGGGAGAACGTCGAGGACACCGATCCGGCGCGGCCCGGGGCGATCGGCTGGGTGGACGCCGCACTCGGGGTGTTGACCACCGGTTTGCGGCTCGGACCCGAGGCGTCGAACCCGGCGGCGATCACGGTCACCCGCACCTCGTCGCCCAGCGAGTCGTCGATGACGGTGCCGAAGATGATGTTGGCCTCCGGATGGGCCGAGTCCTGCACCAGCGAGGCGGCCTCGTTGATCTCGAAGAGACCCAGGTCGCTGCCGCCGGCCACGGACAGCAGCACGCCGTGGGCGCCCTCCATCGACGCCTCCAGCAGCGGGGAGTTGATCGCGATCTCGGCGGCCTTGAGCGCCCGCCCGTCGCCGCGCGCCGCGCCGATGCCCATCAGCGCCGTGCCGGCGCCGCTCATCACCCCCTTGACGTCGGCGAAGTCGACGTTGATCAGGCCCGGGGTGGTGATCAGGTCGGTGATGCCCTGCACGCCGTTGAGCAGCACCTCGTCGGCGGCGCGGAAGGCGTCCATCAGTGACACCGCGGCATCGCCCATCTGCAGCAGCCTGTCGTTCGGGATCACGATCAGGGTGTCGCAGCTCTCCCGCAGCGCGGCGATCCCCTGTTCGGCCTGATTGCTGCGCCGCCGGCCCTCGAACGAGAACGGCCGGGTCACCACGCCGACGGTCAGCGCGCCGAGCTTACGGGCGATGCTCGCCACCACGGGGGCTCCGCCGGTGCCGGTGCCGCCGCCCTCACCGGCGGTGACGAACACCATGTCGGCGCCGCGGAGCAGCTCCTCGATCTCGTCCTTGGCGTCCTCGGCGGCCTTGCGGCCCACCTCGGGGTCCGCACCGGCGCCCAGCCCTCGGGTGGATTCCCGGCCGACGTCGAGTTTGACGTCGGCATCGCTCATCAGCAGCGCCTGAGCGTCGGTGTTGATGGCGATGAACTCCACGCCCTTCAGGCCCTGTTCGATCATTCGGTTGACGGCATTGACGCCGCCACCGCCGATGCCGACCACCTTGATGACGGCGAGATAGTTGTGCGGGGGGGTCATCGATCGTCTTCCTCCCTGAGTTGCCGTTCGGGGCGCCGAATCCTTGACCGCCTCGGTTGGCAAAACCCTCAACCTCAACCAGAGGCTTAGAGTTATGTCAAGTAAATCCGTGCAACCAGAACCGTAGGGCGACTCGGGTCGGTATCCGCGCAGGCGCGCCGATGGGCGGAGAAGTTTCTGCCCACACCGTCACTTGACGGTGGGCAGATCCGGGCTGGAGACGTCGTAGGTCTGGCCGGGCTGGGTCAACAACGCCGCCAACTTCATCGCCTTCTCCTCGGTGCGGTCGTTGGTCCCCCACACCACCACGCGGCCGTCGTTGAGCGTCAACGTGATCGACGCCACCGACGGCGCCGCGATCCTGCTCACCTGCTCGACCACCTCCGGCCGCAGCGCCGTCATCACCTGCAGCGCGGCCTGGGTCGCCGGATCGCTGGGCCCCGGATTGTCGGTGTCCAGATACGGCAGTCCCGGCGGCGGCGGCGCGGTGGCGAAATCCACCCCGTCCCGGTCGAACAGATGCGGACCGTCCGGATAGTCCTTGACCACCACCGGCACCCGTTCGACGACGGTGATCCGCACCGACGACGGATACTCCCGCTGCACCCGCACGCTGGCCACCCGGCGGATCTGCGCCACCCGTCCGGCCACCTCGTCGGTGTCGACCTGCAGCAGCGGTGCACCGGGTGGGATCGCGGCCACCTCGACCACCTCCTGCTCGGTCAACTCGCCGAGTCCGGTGACGATCACCGCCCGCGCGGACATGATCGGGGTGAAGTACAGCAGCAGACCCACCGCCACCGCGACCACGCTGACCACCGCCGCCCACATCAACGCCTTCAGCGCCCGCGCCGCGCGCCGGTCCAGGCCGGCGGCCTGCTCCGCCTGACCGGCCAGCAGCCGGCGCTTGGCCTCCCGGCGGGCCTGTTCGATGGCCCGGGCCCGGGCCGCCGCGGCGCGCCGCTGCTCCCGCTCCCGGCGGGCACGCCGCCGGGGGCCTTCGAAATCCTCGAACTGCGAACGCGATTCGGCGAGGTCGGCGTCCATCTCGGGGTTGGGGTCGGGTCTCGGGTCGGATGCGGCACCGGGTTCGGGTGCGCCGGGCGGCGTCACCCCGGATCCGTGCGGGTCCCCGGTCGCGTCGGTCCCCGCCGGTTCGATCCCTTCCGGATCGGTCACGACCGGTTCATCCCCCGCGATCCCGGACCGGCCCGGTTGGCGACCACCCGCACCGAACTGAGGATCTCCTGACCGAGCAGCGTGACGTCGCCGGCGCCCATGGTCAGCACCACGTCGCCGGGTGCGGCGACCTCGGCCACCCGGGCCGCGACGGCGGAGAAGTCCGGGACGTAGGTCACCGGCGCCCGCACGTGCTCGGCGACGGTCGCACCGCTCACCCCGGCGATGGGTTGTTCCCGCGCGGCATACACGTCGAGCACGAACACCTCGTCGGCGGCGCTGAGCGCCGCGCCGAACTCCGCCGCGAAGGCCTCGGTGCGCGAGTACAGGTGCGGTTGGAACACCACGATGGCCCGCCCCCGCCGATCGCCGCTGTCGCGCAACACATCCCGCAGCGCCGCCAGCGTCGCGCGGACCTCGGTGGGATGGTGGGCGTAGTCGTCGAACACCCGGATGTCGTTGGCGGTGCCGACCAGCTCGAAACGCCGCCGCACCCCTTCGAACCCGGCCAGCCCGTCGAGCACGGTGTCGGCCGGGGCGCCGACCTGCAGCGCCGCCAGCAGTGCGCCGAGCGCGTTGAGGGCCATGTGCCGGCCCGGCACCGCCAGCCGCATCGCACGCGGGTGGTTCTCCCCCGCCAACTGGATCTGGGCCACCGCGCCGGTGCCCTGATGCTCCCACCCGACCAGCGCGCCGGCCAGCTCGGTCGCCGGCCGCCCCGGGGCCGGGCTGCCGTAGCGCAGCACCCGGATGCCCAGCGCGGCGGTGCGGTCGGCCAGGGCGGCCGCGCCCGGGTCGTCCACACAGGCGATCAGCACACCACCGGGCGCCAGCCGTTCCATGAAGTCGTCGAACACCGCGGTGTAGGCTTGCGGACTGCCGAAGAAGTCCAGGTGGTCGGCCTCGATATTGGTCACCACCACGACGTCGGGGGTGTACTCCAACAGCGAGCCGTCGCTCTCGTCGGCCTCGGCGACGAAGACCGTCCCGCTGCCGTGATGGGCGTTGGTGCCGGCCTCGCCCAGATCACCGCCGACCGCGAAGGACGGGTCGAAGCCACCGTGCTGCAGCGCCACGGTGAGCATCGAGGTGGTGCTGGTCTTCCCGTGGGTGCCGGTCACCATCAACGTGGTGTACCCGGCCATCAGCTTGGCGAGCACCACCGGGCGCAGGATCACCGGGATGCCGCGGCGCCGCGCCTCCACCAGTTCGGGGTTGGTCTTGGGAATCGCGGCATGGGTGGTCACCACCGCGGTCGGCCCGCCCGGCAGCAGATCCAGCGACGACTCGTCATGGCCGACCCGCACCTGCGCGCCGCGGGCCCGCAACGCCACCAGCCCGCGGGACTCCTTGGCGTCCGAACCCGACACCAGCGCGCCCCGGTCCAGCAGGATGCGGGCGATGCCGGACATCCCGGCCCCGCCGATGCCGACCATGTGCACCCGCCGCAGCTCCGCGGGTAACGAGGCCTGCGTCACCGCCCGCCCTCTCGCCGGCTCCTGCTGGTCCTGCGCACGACCCGTCCCGCGGACCCGTCCCGAGCCCGGCGACCGTCGCGGGCCACCTCCAGCGCCACCTTGGCGACCTGTTCGGCCGCGTCGCGATGGCCGGCCAGGGCGGCGGCGGTGGTCATCGCGGCCAGCCGGGCCGGATCGGTCAACAGCCCGATCACGGTGTCGGCGACCAGATCCGGGCCGAGGTCGGCGTCGTCGATGAGCAGGCCGCCGCCGGCCTGCACCACCGGCAGCGCGTTGAACCGCTGTTCGCCGTTGCCGATCGGCAGCGGGACGTAGATCGCGGGCAGACCCACCGCCGAGACCTCGGCCACCGTCATCGCCCCCGACCGGCAGATCGCCAGATCGGCGGCCGCGTAGGCCAGATCCATCCGGTCCAGGTACGGCACCGCCACGTACGGCGGGGCGCCGTCGGCCGGCGCCGGCAGCTGCAGCGTGTTCTTCGGGCCGTGCGCGTGCAGAACCGAGATGCCCGCCGCCGCGAGACGTCGCGCAGCGGCAGCGACGGCGCGGTTGATCGACTGGGCGCCCTGCGATCCGCCGAACACCAGCAGCACCCGGGCGTCGGCGTCGAACCCGAAACACGCCCGCGCCTCGGCCCGCAGCGCGTGGCGGTCCATCGACGTGATGGAGCTGCGCAGCGGGACCCCGACCACCTCGACCGGGCCCAGACCCGGATCGGGCACCGCCGAGAGCACCCGTTGCGCCGCACGCGCCCCGACCCGGTTGGCCCATCCGGCGTGGGCGTTGGCCTCGTGCACCACCACCGGCACCGCCGACCGTCGCCGCAGACCGCCGCGCGCGGCCAGGTAAGCGGGCAACGCGACGTAGCCGCCGAACCCGATGACCACATCGGCCCGCACCGCGTCGAGCACCGCGCGGGTCTCGCGCACGGCCCGGCGCACCCGCAGCGGGAGCCGGGCCAGATCGGCGGTGGGTTTACGGGGCAGCGGCACCGGTGTGATCAGTTCGAGCCGGTAGCCGCGTTCGGGCACCAGCCGGGTCTCCAGCCCACGGTGGGTGCCCAACGCGGTGATCCGCACCCCCGGTTCCAGCGCGGTGAGCGCATCGGCGACCGCCATCGCGGGTTCCACATGGCCGGCGGTGCCACCGCCGGCCAGCACCACGGATATCTCCCGGTCCACCATCTCCCGGTCCTCCGGGTCCGGCATCCCCCGCCCCGCCGGGCCCGGGATGCCACGCTCGCCCCCGGACGGCAGCGGCTCGCTGCCCGAGTGAATCACCCCTGACGTCGACCTTCCAGTGCGCGGGCCCGTCGGCCCTGTTGTCGCTGACCCGCACCCGAGCGGGCGGCCCCGCTCCGACGTGCGGTCCGATCCTGCCGGACGCGGCCGCCGGAACGTCGACCGCCTCCATGATGCCCTGAGCGACGCGCCGGCCGATCCGCCGGATGCCCGGTGCGCACCGCGGCCCGCCGGGTCCGGGCCGTCTGCCGGGGGGCCTGCTTGGAGCCCCGCTGCCGGCCGGGCCGGGAGCGCAACCGGTCCCGCGCCGCCTCCAGCCGCGTCGGCGCGTACGGTTCGGGCAGCGGCAGCCGCAGCCAACGGTTCACCCGATCGTCGCGGCCGGCCCGTAACGCCGCCACCGCCTCGGGTTCGTGTCGGGCCGCGTTGGCGATCAGCCCCATCATGAACAGCGTCGTCACCGAGGCGGTGCCGCCGGCGGAGATCAGCGGCAACTGCAGCCCGGTCACCGGCAGCAGGCCGACCACGTAACCGACGTTGATGAACACCTGGCTGAGCAGCCACATCGTGGCGGTCGCGGTGAACAGCCGCAGGAACGGGTCGACGGAGCGGCGGGCGATCCGCATGCCGGTGTAGGCGAACAGGCCGAACAGGCACAGCACCGCCATCGCACCGACGAACCCGAGTTCCTCACCGATGATGGCGAAGATGAAGTCGTTGTGCGCCTCGGGCAGGTAGTTCCACTTGGCGGTGCCCTGACCCAGCCCCTCGCCGAAGAACCCGCCGTTGGCCAGCGCGAACCGGGCCTGCCGAGCCTGATAACCGGCGCCCTGCGGGTCGGCGTTGGGATTCAGCCAGGACTGCACCCGCACCGAGCGGTAGCCCTCGGCCATGGCCAGCACGGCCGCCGCGGCGACGATCGCCACCAGCGAGCTGACGAACACCCGCAGCGGCAGACCCGCGTACCACAGCAGGGCCAGCAGGATGATGCCCAACGACACCGTGTGCCCGAGGTCGGGCTGCGCGGCGATCAGCGCCAGCGCCACCACGGTGGCCGGCACCAGCGGAATCAGCATCTCGCGCAGCGACGCCCGTTCCATCCGCCGGGCGGCCAGCAGGTGCGCACCCCACAGCGCCAACGAGATCTTGGCGACCTCCGAGGGCTGCATGGACAGGCTCCCGAACACGAACCAGCCGCGGGAACCGTTGGCGACCGTGCCGATGCCGGGTATCAGCACCAGGATCAACAGCACGATCGTGACCAGGTAGCCGGCGAAGGCGAACCTCCGCAGCACCCGGATCCGGGTGCGCACCGCGACGTAGAACGCGACCAACCCGATCAGGGTCCACAGCACCTGGCGGCTGAAGATCGCCCACGGTGAACCGTCGTCGCCGTAGGACCGCACCCCCGAGGCGGACAGCACCATGGTCAGCCCGAGCAGGGTCAGCAGCGCGGTCACCGCGATGATGAGGTGGAACGACGTCATCGGCCGGCCGATCCAGGCGCTGATCCGGGTGCGCACGCCGGTGATCGCCGTTCCGGCGGGTCTGCCGGTCGACCCGGCACCGGCCTCCCCCGCCGGCCCGGAGGCCTCCCGCTCGCCCGGCTCGGAGGCGGAGTCGTCGGCGGCAGGGCTGGTCCGCCGGTGTCTCAACCGGTCCAGGATGGCGCTCACCGGCCCCTCCTACCGGATGGCCGCACGGACCGCGGCAGCGAACGCATCGCCTCGGTCCGCATACCCGCTGAACTGGTCAAACGATGCGCCGGCCGGCGCCAATAGCACAGTGTCACCGGGGCTCGCCAGCGCCCGGGCGGCGGCCACCGCCGCGGTCATCACGGCCGGCCCGATCGGTTCCGTGGCCTCAACAACACGAGTCACAGCATTAACAGGTGCCCCAGCTGTCGCTTGCATCCCAGAATCGTCCCCCGTCACCACCGAGACGACGGGAACCTCGGGGGCGTGTCGCGATAACGCTTGGGCAATGATTTCGCGATCCCGACCGATCAGCACCACCCCGGCCAGCCGGTCCGCCACCTCGGCGACCAGTTCGTCCACCGCCGCGCCCTTGAGCAGGCCGCCGGCGATCCACACCACCCGTGGGTGGGCGGCGATCGACGCGGCCGCCGCGTGCGGATTGGTCGCCTTGGAGTCGTCGACGTAGCTGATGCCGCCGGCGGTGGCGATCAGCTCGGCGCGGTGCCGGCCGACCTCGAACGCCGTCAGCCCGGCGGCGATCGACTCGGCCGCCACCCCGACGGCGCGGGCCAGCGCCGCGGCGCCCAGCGCGTCGAGGATTCCGACCGGCCCGGCGACCGGGATGCGGTCGACCGCCACCAGCGGCAGCCCGTCGGCGAACGCCCGGTCCACCAGCATGCCGTCGGCCACCCCGAGCTCATCCGCGGCGGGCGCCCCGAGCCGGAACCCGACCTTGCGCGGCGCCGCCGCCGCGGCCAGCAGTCGCGCGGCCATCGGATCGTCCACCCCGGCCACCGCTACCGTCCCGCCCAGCACCCGCGCCTTGGCCTGCGCGTAGGCGGTGAGCGAGCCGTGCCAGTCCAGATGGTCCTCGGCGATGTTGAGCACCACCCCGGCGTACGGGCGCACCGAGGGCGCCCAGTGCAGCTGGAAACTGGACAGCTCCACCGCGAACAGGTCGACGGGTTCGGTCAGGACGTCCAGCACCGGGTTGCCGATGTTGCCGCACAGCGCGCTGCGGCGGCCGTCGGCCAGCAGCATGGCCTGCAGCATCGACGTGGTGGTGGTCTTGCCGTTGGTTCCGGTGACCACCAGCCAGCGGCGCGGCGCGCCGAACCGGCCCGCGGCGTCCAGCCGCCAGGCCAGCTCGACATCACCCCACACCGGCACCCCGGCCGCCGCGGCGGCCACCAGCACCGGCGCCGTCGGCGGCAGTCCGGGGCTGGTGACCACGAGCGCGAAATCGCCGATCCGGTTCTCGGCGGCGGCCGGGTCGAGCACCGCCACCCCGCGGTCGGCGTGCGGGGCCAGCGCCGCCGGATTGTCGTCACAGAGTGTGGCCCGCACGTCGAACGGCGCCAACGCGGCCAGGACCGCCCGGCCGGTGATGCCGGCGCCGACGACGAGCACGGCCGCGCCCGGCTCCAGCGGCGCGAGCCCGGCGGTCATCTCACGCTCCGACGGTGGTGAGCCACTCGCCGTAGAACAGCGCCACCCCCAGCCCGCAGGCGATCGCGGTGAGCAGCCAGAACCGGATGATCACCGTGGTCTCGGCCCAGCCGACCAGTTCGAAGTGGTGGTGGAACGGCGCCATCCGGAACACCCGCCGGCCGGTGGTGCGGAACACCAGGATCTGCACCACCACCGAGGTGACCTCGGCGACGAACAGCGCGCCCAGCACGATCGCCAGGATCTCGGTGCGGCTGGTCACCGACAGGCCGGCGATGATGCCGCCCAGCGCCAGCGATCCGGTGTCGCCCATGAAGATCTTCGCCGGTGCGGCGTTCCACCACAGGAACCCGATACACGCCCCGGCGGTGGCGGCGGCGACGATCGCCAGATCCAGCGGATCGCGCACGTTGTAGCAGCCCAGATCGGGGCTGGTGGCGCAGGCGTTGCGGTACTGCCAGAAGGTGATGAGCACATAGGCGGCGCACACCATCGCCATCGCCCCGGCGGCCAGCCCGTCCAGCCCGTCGGTGAAGTTCACCGCGTTGGACCAGGCGCTGATCACCAGCACGCAGAACAGCACGAACACCAGGTAGGGCATGGTGACCGTGGCGATTTCGCGCACATAGGACAGTTCGGCGGCGCCGGGGGTGAGCCCGTCGGCGTTGCGGAACTGCAGCGCCAGCACCCCGAACGCCACCGCCGCCAGCAGAATGCCGACGGTCTTGGCGGTCTTGTTCAGCCCGAGGTTGCGGGCGCGGCGGATCTTGATCAGATCGTCGATGAAGCCGACCAGCCCCAGCGCGGTGGCCAGGCCCAGCACCAGCAGCCCGGAGGCGGACGGGCCGCGGCCGTCCAGCGCGATGCCGACCAGGTGGGTGCCCAGGTAGCTGGCCCACATCCCGGCCAGGATCGCCACCCCGCCCATCGACGGGGTGCCCCGCTTCTTGTGGTGGCTCGGCGGGCCGTCCTCGCGGATCTCGTGGCCGAAGCCCTGGCGGGTGAACAGTCTGATCAGCGCCGGGGTGAGCAGGATCGACACCGCCAGCGCGATGCCGGCGGCGATGAGAATCTGCCTCATCGACCGGTGTCCCCCGATTCCGCGGCCAGGGCGTCGGCCAGCGCGCCCAGCCCCGCCGCGTTGGAGGCCTTGACCAGCACGACGTCACCGGCCTGCAGTTCGGATCGCAGCAGCCGCAGTGCGGCGTCGGCATCGGAGACCATGGTCGACTCGGCGCCCCACGATCCCTCCATGACCGCGCCGTGGTGCATCGCGCTCATAGCCCTCCCGGTTCCAACCACGATGAGTCGAGAGACATCTAAGCGCACCGCCAACCGGCCGATGTTGTCGTGTTCGGTTATCGCGTCGTCGCCGAGCTCGGCCATCTCCCCCAGCACCGCCCAGCTGCGGCGCGGCGGCCCGCCCGCGCGTCCGCCCGCCTTGGCCATCCAGACCAGCGATTTCAGCGCCGCCCGCATCGAGTCGGGGTTGGCGTTGTAGGCGTCGTTGATCACGGTGACCCCGTCGCTGCGGGTGCTGACCTGCATCCGGCGTGGCGAGGCCGGGCCCGCGCCCGCCAGCGCGGCGACCACCTGCTCCAGGGTGGCCCCACAGTGCAGGGCCACCGCGGCCGCGGCCAGGGCGTTGGACACCTGATGCTCACCGTGCACCGTCAGCGCGACCTCCACCGCGCCGTCGGGGGTGCGCAGGGTGAACCGGGGCCGGGCCAGTTCGTCCAGCGACACCCGCTCGGCCCACACGTCCACCTGACGCTCCCCCGGGTCCTGCGCCACCCTCACCACCCGGGCCGCGGTCCGCTCGGCCATCGCGGCCACCGCCGGGTCGTCGGCGTTGAGCACCACCAGGCCGGTGGATGGAACGGCTTCGGCCAGTTCGGCCTTGGTGGCGGCGATGGCGTCGCGGGAGCCGAACTCACCGAGGTGGGCGGTGCCGACGTTGAGCACCACACCCACCGACGGCGGCGCGATCTCGGCCAGCGCCGCGATGTTGCCGCGGTGGCGAGCCGACATCTCCAGCACCAGGTAGTCGGTGTCGCGGTCGGCCCGCAGCACCGTCCACGGGTGGCCCAGTTCGTTGTTGAACGAGCCGGGCGGAGCCACCACCGACCCCAGCGGGGCCAGCACCGCGGCCAGCAGATCCTTGGTGGAGGTCTTGCCCGACGATCCGGTGACCCCGACGATCCTCAGCCCCCCGGCGACGAGTTCGTCGGCCACCGCGCGGGCCAGCCGGCCCAGCGCCGCCAGCACCGCCGCGCCCGAACCGTCGGTGTCGTGTTCGAGCACACCGGCCCCGCTCGAGGTGTCGGTGGGCTCGGGGTCGACGACGATGGCCGGCACCCCGACCGGCCGGGCCGCCAGCACCGCGACGGCTCCGGCGGCCACCGCGTCGGCGGCGTGGTCGTGGCCGTCGGAGCGGGCGCCGGGCAACGCCAGGAACAGCCCGCCCGGCGTCACCTTCCGGGAGTCGAATTCGACGGTGCCGGTCACCTTGGTCGCGGCCGCCTGTTCGGCGGTGATGTCGGACAGCCGGCCGCCGGTGATGTCGGCGATCTCGGCGATGCTCAGCTCGATCATGTGCGCGCCACCAGCGCCGCCGCCAGCTCGGCCCGGTCGTCGAAGGGGCGGGTCTGCCCACCGCGGGTCTGCCCGCTCTCGTGCCCCTTGCCGGCGATCAGCACGACGTCCCCGGCGCCGGCCCACCGCACCGCATGGTCGATCGCCTCCCGGCGGTCCGCGATCTCGACGATCTGCGCTTGTCCGGCAACGGATTTGGCACCCGCCACGATCGCCGCGCGGATCGCCGCCGGGTCCTCGTCCCGCGGATTGTCATCGGTGACCACGACCAGGTCTGCCCGTTCGGCAGCCACTCGTCCCATCTCCTCCCGTTTGCCCGGATCGCGGTTGCCGCCGGCGCCGAACACCACCGCCAGCCGGCCGGTGGCCGACGCCCGCAGGCTGTCCAGCACCGCGCTCAGCGCTCCGGGTTTGTGCGCGTAGTCCACGAGCGCGAGAAAGTCCTGACCCCGGTCCACCGGTTCCAGCCGGCCCGGCACGGTTGCGGTGCGCAGGCCCGGAGCGGCCTGGGCGGGTGACACCCCCACCGCGTCCAGCAGCGCCACCGCAAGCAGACAGTTGGCGATGTTGAACCGGCCGGGCAGCCCGACCCGCAGCCGGTGCCGCACCCCGGCCGGGTCGACGGCGGTGAAGTCCTGGGCCGTCGGCCCGGCGAACCGGACGTCCTCGGCGACCCAGTCCGCCCGCTGCCCGGTGGCGCTCACCGACACCGGCCGGTGCGCCCCGGCCAGCATGGCCCGGCCCGCCTCGTCGTCGATGCAGATCACCGATCTCTCGGCGCAGGTGGGTGCCTGGGGATCGAACAGCCGGGCCTTGGCGGCGAAGTAGTCGGCCATGGTCGGGTGGAAGTCGAGGTGGTCGCGGGACAGGTTGGTGAACCCGCCGACCGCGAACCGCACCCCGTCCACCCGGTGCAGGCTCAGGGCGTGGCTGGACACCTCCATCACCACGGTGTCCACCCCGCGGTCGGCCATCACCGCCAGCAACGCCTGCAGGTCGGGGGCTTCGGGCGTGGTGAGCGCGCTCGGTTCGTCCATGCCGTCGATCCGCACCCCCACCGTGCCGATCAGCCCCGGCACCCGGTCGGCGGCGCGCAGCCCGGCCTCGACGAGGTAGGCGGTGGTGGTCTTCCCGGACGTGCCGGTGATGCCGATGACGCGCAGCCGGTCGGCCGGCCGACCGTAGACGGTGGCGGCGAGCTCGCCGAGCACGGTGCGCGGGTTGGGGTGCACCAGGACCGGCGCCGGCACGGTGCCGTCGAGCCGGGTCGCGCCGGCGCTGTCGGTGAGCACCGCGACCGCGCCGCGCGCCACCGCATCGGCGGCGTGATCGGCGCCGTGCGCGCTGGCGCCGGCCAGGGCGGCGAACAGATCACCCCGGCGGGCGTCCTGGCTGCGCAGGGTGATACCGCTGATGTGGAGATCGGGAACCTCGACCGAGCCGATCGGCACCGCGTGCACCTGTTCGGCGAGATGCCGCAGGGAGGCGCCGACCGGATCGCTGGGACGCAAGTTCATGGCCATCACACAGTACCGAGCGCACTGCCGCCGACCCTGCGGTCAGGTGGCTTGCAGCAGCAGCGGCGGACCAGGATCCGGTGACAGCGGGACGTTCTCCCGGCGCAACAGCCAGGAGGCGATGTTGTGGAACAGCGGCGCGGCCGAGGATCCGGGTGAGCCGTCGGCGGCGCGGTGCGGTGCGTCCATCATGACCCCGATGACGTACCGCGGGTTGTCCGCCGTCGCGATACCGGCGAAGGTGATCCAGTACACGTCGCTGTAGTAGCAGCCGCAGGCCGGGTTGATCTGCTGGGCGGTGCCGGTCTTCCCGGCGATCTGGAATCCCTCCACCGCGGCCTGCGGGCCGGTGCCCTGTTGGATGCCGCGCGGGTCGCGCTGCACCACGGCACGGAACATGTCGCGCACGATGCGCGCGGTCTCCGCCGACACCACCCGCACCCCTTCGGGTCGCGGTTCCTCGGTGCGGGTGCCGTCGGGGGCGATGGTGGCCTTGACGATGCGCGGCGGAACCCGCACCCCGTCGTTGGCGATGGTCTGGTACATCGCGGCCATCTGCAGCAGCGTCATCGAAAGGCCCTGGCCGATGGGCAGGTTGGAGAAGGTGCTGCCGGACCACTGATCGATCGGCGGCAGCAGGCCGGCGCTCTCCCCGGGCAGCCCGACACCGGTGCGTTGACCCAGCCCGAATTTGCGCAGCATCTCGTAGTACCGCTCCGGGCCGATCCGCTGGGCCAGCATCAGGGTGCCGACGTTGGAGGACTTCCCGAAGATCCCGGTGGTGGTGTAGGGCATCACGCCGTGTTCCCAGGCGTCGCCGACGGTGACCCCGCCCATGTGGATGGATCCGGGCACGTGATGCACCTCGTCGGGCGTGGTCAGCCCGTCCTCGATGGCGGTGGCGGCGGTGACCAGCTTCTGCACCGAGCCGGGCTCGAACGGTGAGGTGACCGGCAGATTGCCCATCTGACGATCGCCCTGGCGGCCGATGTCCTGGGACGGATCGAAGGTGTTGTCGTTCGCCATCGCCAGCACCTCGGCGGTTCTGGCGTCCAGCACCACCGCCGAGACGTTCTTGGCGCCGGAAGCGTCCTTGGCCAGCTGCACCTGCTGCTGGACGTGGAACTGGATGTCGTCGTCGATGGTCAGCTGCACGGTGGAGCCGTCCACCGCCTCGTGCCGGTTGCGGTAGCTGCCCGGGATCACCACGCCGTCGGAGCCGCGATCGTAGGTGATCGAACCGTCGGTGCCGGCCAGCACCGCGTCCAGGGCGTCCTCCAGCCCGAGCAGCCCGTGGCCGTCCCAGTCGATGCCGCCGATGATGTTGGCGGCCAGCGATCCGCCCGGATACTGCCGCAGATCCTGGCGCTCCGAGCCGACTTCGGGGAATTCCCTGGTGATCTCGGAGGCGACCGCGGGATCGACGGCGCGGGCCAGATACACGAACGTCTCGTTGCTCATCAGCTTCTTGAGCAACGAGGTGGCGTCCGGTTTGTGGTTCAGCTTCTCCGCGACGCCGTGGGCTATCTCGGTGAGCCGGTCCGCCGGTTCGGGCGCGTCGGACTTCTTCTCCTTGGCCTCGACGAGTTGTTTGCGGATGCGCTGCGGCTGGAACGTCAGCGCCCGCGACTCGATGGTGAACGCCAGCTTGTCGAAGTCGCGGTCGACGATGGCGCCGCGCATCGCCGGTTCCACATCGGTGACCTTGAGCTGACCGGCCGCCTCGGCCCGCAGTGCCGGCGCCCGCGGCACCTGCAGGTTGAACAGCTGAGCGGCGACGACGACCAGCACCAGGAAGATGACCGCGTTGCCGATGCGGTGCCGGAAGACGAACGACGCGGTCTGCGCGCCGGTTTCGGTGACGATCTGCCGGGTGCGCCGGGCCCGGGCCGAACGGCCCTCCCCGCGCTGTCCGGCCTGACGTTTCGCGCGGCTCATCCGGTCGGCTCCTGACCGGTGCGGACCGGGCTGAAGCGTTCCACCGGAACCTCAGCCGGACCCTGCGCCTGCGGTTGGGGCCGGCCGTCCTGCCCGCGTTGCGCCGACTGCCCCGCCGGCACTTCCGGGACCGGATCCGTGGCCCCCGGGTTCGGGACTGCCGCTTGCGGATTCGGGACTGCCGGCTGCGGATTCGGGACAGCCTGATCCGGAACCGGGGCTGCCGGCGCCGCCGCCCCGGGCAGGTGCACCGGTCCGGGAACGGCCGGCAGACCGGACATGCCGTGCGGCACCTCCACTCCCGGAACGGCCATCGGCACCGCATCGGCGCCCGGTCCGACCGGCGGCTGTACCCGGGTGTCAGCGCCGGGTGGTGTCACCCGGACGGGGACCTCGCGCTCGTCGACCGGCGGCGGCGCGGCGGGTGGCGGTGGTGTCGGTGCGGCCGTCCGTTCCGGCAACGGCGTGTTCAGCGGTGGCGGTGGCACTCCTTCGGCCGGTTTCGGAGTGCCCACCACGATCCAGTTCCCGGCCGGATCCTGCACCAGCCGTGCGGTGTCCCGAGAGGGGATCATGCCCAGTTCGCGGGCCGCCTCGGCCAGGGCCGGCGCCGCCTGCGCCTCCAGCACCTCCCGTTCGAGACGTTCCTTCTGTTGCAGCAGAGCCTGATTCGTCTCCCGCACGGCGCCGAGCTGATAGGACCGCTCCGCCGCTCCGGTGGACAACCACAGGGTGACGCCCAGCCCCAGCGCCAGCGACCCGATCACCAGTACCACGAACGGCACCCGGTTGAGCCAGCTGCGCGGATCGAGGTCGATCGATGCCAGCCGGGCGATCAGCCGTTGCCGCAGTGGCGGCCGTACCGCTTTGGGAGCCTTCGCTTTGCGGGCCTTCGCACGGGCCTTCGCGGCGCTGCTGCTGGCGGGCCGGACGCGGTCGTCGACGGGCCGGGGAATGGGTGCGGTCTGCGGCGCCGACCGGTGCGGCCGCTGCCGCCGGTCGCGGGTCTGGCGGTCGGGCCGACGGGCCGCGCCGGAACGCGTGCGGGCCGGCGCGTCACCGCTGCGGCGGCGACGCTGATCGGCGCGGCCACGCCGCCGCGCCGATCTCTGCCGTTCGTCCTCACCACGCACCGGCGCAGGTCGCTTGGCCATCGTCAGTTATCCCTTCTGGCAACCTTTTCCAGTGCCCGCAGCCGCACCGGGGCGCTGCGTGGATTGCGTTCGATCTCCGCGTCGTCGGCCCGTTCGGCGCCGCGGGTCAGGGCGCGGAACTCCGGCTCGTGACCGGGCAGCTCGACCGGCAGACCGGGCGGGGTGCGGGATGCGGTCGCGGCGGCGAACTCGGCTTTGACGATCCGGTCCTCCAGCGACTGGTACGACATGACCGCGATGCGGCCGCCGACCCGCAGCGCGGCCATGGCCGCGGGCAACGCGGCACGCAGGGCCTCGAGCTCCGCGTTGACCTCGATACGCAGCGCCTGGAAGGTGCGTTTGGCCGGATGACCGCCGGTCCTCCGGGCCGGGGCCGGGATCGTCTCGTACAGCAGCTCGACCAGCTCCCCGGTGGTGCGGAACGGTCGCCGGGCGCGCCGGCGCACGATCTGGGCGGCGATCCGGCTGGCGAAGCGCTCCTCACCGAACTCCCGCAGCACCCGGGTGAGTGCCTTCTCGTCGTAGGTGTTGACCACCTCGGCGGCGGTCAGTTCCGCCGTCGGGTCCATCCGCATGTCGAGCGGCGCGTCGGCGGAGTAGGAGAACCCGCGTTCGGGCCGGTCCAACTGCATCGATGACACACCCAGATCGAAGAGCACACCGTCGAATTCGGTGTCGCGCGGGATACCGTCGAACCGGGTCTGCACGAGTTGCACCCGATCGCCGAAACGAGCCAGCTGATCGGCGGCGACGGCCAGCGCGTCGGGATCGCGGTCGAGTCCGATCACCCGCAGGCCGGGCAGGTCGGTGAGAAACCGTTCAGCATGCCCGCCGGCGCCCAGCGTGGCGTCGAGCAGCACGGCGCCGGCTCCGTCGGGGTGGTGACGGGTGAGCGCGGGGCGCAGCAACTGAACACAGCGGTCGAGCAGAACCGGGATGTGGCCGTACGTCTCCGACATACCACCACCTCCCCCCGTTGCGTGTCGTCTCCTGTCGCGCGTTCTCCCGGGCCGGCCCGTGCTCAGGCGCTGGGTCCGGCGATCGTCCGGAACGATCCCGAAGCGAATCCCAGAGCAGAGATCCCCTGCACCGAGGTCCCTGTCCGAGACGGACCTGGCGTCGGGGAAGTACGCCAGGGCCGGTTCGGGCAGAGGCCACGATTCAAGGGACCGGGACTCATGGCATCGCGATTCGGGTGTCGGCTGGTTGTCGGCAACCGAATCAGATGATGTCGCGCAGAGTTTCATCGGTGGCCGCGGAGAAGCTCTCTTCGTGCATCTGCTGGTACTCCTGCCAGGCTTGGGCGTCCCAGATCTCCAGGTAGTCGACCGCACCGATCACCACGCAGTCCTTGGTCAGGTTGGCGTAGCGGCGGTGGTCGGCCGACAACGTGATCCGGCCTTGTGAGTCAGGGTGCTGTTCATCGGTGGCCGCGGCGAGATTCCGCAGGAACGCCCGCGCCTCGGGATTGCTCCGTGAGGCCTGCGACGCCCGCCGGGCCAGCTTCTCGAATTCCGCACGTGGATAGACAGCCAGGCTGTGGTCTTGGCTCTTGGTGACCATCAACCCTCCTGCCAGCGCGTCGCGGAACTTGGCGGGCAGCGTCAACCGCCCTTTGTCGTCGAGCTTGGGCGTGTAGGTGCCGAGGAACATACGGCCACCTCCCCGCCATGCTCCGGAACTCCGGTTGCTCCGTTGCCCGCCACTTTACCCCACATTCCCCCACTTTCGTCCACTCACACCCCCCGAGTTGGGAAAAACTCCCCACTGCCCGCCACCTTCCCCCCAAACGGGCAGGTAAGCGGGGAGCCACGCTGGCACGACGTGGAAGAAGCGTCATGGAGATAACGGCGTGGAAAGAACGACGGGATGAAACCCGGAATCCGTAGACACCGCGGAAAGACACAAAAAGAGGGACAGCCGCTGTGGGCTGTCCCTCTTTCGAACCCTCTCAGTAGGCGGGGCCGGGGGTCACTCGTCGAAGCGCCGCCGGAACCGGTCCTCCATGCGGGCGGTGAACGAACTCCCCGAACCCCTGGTCCGCTTGAACCGCGGCCCGCCGGCCGCCGACACCGGCTCACCCGGGACCCGGGGACCGGTGATGGCGAACACCGCACCGCCGAACATCACGATGAAACCGATGACCGACAGGATCGGGAAGCCGCCGATCATGGTGGCGGTGATCGCCACCCCCGCCACCAACATCGCCAGACCGACGACGAACAGCGCCGCACCCTGCAGCCGGCGGCGGGCCGACGGGGCGCGCAAGGTGCCACCGCGAACGCTCGAAGCGAACTTGGGGTCCTCGGCATAGAGCGCGCTCTCGATCTGTTCGAGCATGCGCTGCTCATGATCGGAGAGTGGCATTCGTCCCTCCCTGTTTCGCCGCGGCCGCTGGTTTCAGCGTGGTGGTCTCCCGCCCAAAGACGGGCACTTTACAGCCATGATACGAGGTCGCTCTGGGCAGTACCACCTACTTCACTTTCCCGATCTGCGCGCGGACCCGAAACAACCCGCATCGTCGCGATGGTGTCGACACCGCGGTGCGGTTCACCGCCACCGGAACCCGATAATGGCGGATGATCACACACCACAGCGGGAGGTGTCCTGAAAGTTGGCGACATATCTGATCGATCTGTCGCCGAGCGACATGCAACGCCGGCTCCGCGACGCGTTGACCGTCTACGTCGACGCCATGCGTTATCCCCGCGGCACCGAGAACCAGCGGGCCGGGATGTGGCTCGAGCACACGCGCCGCCCCGGCTGGAAAGCCGTCGCCGCCGTGGAGGTTCCGGACGGCGCGCCCGGCGACTCGCCGCCGTCCCAGGCCACCCTGGCCGACGCCCCGCTGCTCGGAATCGCCTACGGCTATTGCGGGGCCCCCGATCAGTGGTGGCAGCAGCAGGTGGTGCAGGGGCTGCACCGGGTCGGGGTGGACCGGTCCCGCATTGCGGAGTTGACCTCCAGCTACTTCGAGCTCACCGAATTGCACGTGGCGCCGCGGACTCAGGGCCGCGGCCTGGGCGAGGCGCTGGCGCGGCGGCTGCTCGCCGATCGGCCGGAGGCCTACGTGCTGCTGTCCACCCCGGAGATCGAACGGGAGGCCAACCGGGCCTGGCGGTTGTATCGCCGACTCGGGTTCACCGATGTGATCCGCGGCTATCACTTCACCGGTGACCCGCGGGCGTTCGCGATCCTCGGCCGGCCCCTACCGCTGTGACCCCGCCCCGGATGTCCCCCGTCCTGATGTCGGGGCCCTGATGCAAGGGGCCCTGACGTAGGGGGTGATGGATGGCGCCGAGCCGGCTGTCCCCCCGGCACCGCGCCGAGTCTGGCACGATACCCACGTGCCGACACGTTCCCGCCGAATCCGGGTGATCGCCGTGCTGGCGTTGTTGCTGATGCTGCCCGCGCTGGTCGGGTGTGTCCGGGTCCGGGCCTCGATCACGGTGTCCCCCGACGACCGGGTCTCCGGGCAGATCATCGCCGCGGCCAAGGTCGAGGACCCCGCCGACGAGGGGCCGCAGCTGGTGAACTCGCTGCCGTTCGCCAACAAGGTGTCGGTCTCCAGGTACGAACGCGACGACTACGTCGGCACCCAGGCAACCTTCTCCGGTCTCACCTTCGCCGAGCTGCCCCAGCTGGCGAACCTGAACCGGGAAGCGGCCGGGATGGACCTGTCCCTGCGCCGGGCCGGCAACGTCGTCATCCTGGAGGGCCGGGTCGACCTGACCACGCTCAACGACCCACAGGCCGATGTGTCGCTGACGGTGTCGTTCCCCGGCGAGGTGACCTCCACCAACGGCAACAGGATCAGCGCCGAGATCGTGGAGTGGAAGCTGCGGCCGGGGGTGGTGAGCACGATGTCGGCCCAGGCCCGCTACACCGATCCCAGCACCCGTTCGTTCGTCAAGGCCGCGATCTGGCTCGGTGTGGTGTCCTTCGCCGTCGCCGCCGTCATCGCCGTCCTGGCGTGGCGGAGCCGGGACCGCTCCCCGAAGGTGTGGGAGATCCAGCCCCAGGACAGCTGAACCTGCCGCCGCGATCGCCGGTGCGATCCGCTTCACCCGCTCACCTGCCCTGACTTGCCACTGAGATGAGGACAGGATCTACTCTGAATACCTGAAGGCTCTCAGAAAAGCACCGTCGGCCAGCACAGAAAGGGGCGCCCGCTGAGCGTGCATACAGCGGCACCGTCAGCCGTGGAGTTGGCCAACGCCGTCACCGATGAACTCCGCGACTACTTGCGGCAGCGCCGCGAGGACAGCGCCTACATCGGATCCGACTACACCCACATGACCGCCGCGCTCGAGGAATTCGTGCTGCGGGGTGGCAAACGGATCCGGCCGGCCTTCGCCTACTGGGGCTGGCGGGCGGTCGCCGACGAGCCGGCCCCGGTCCCCCCGGAGATCATGCGGCTGTTCGCCGCGCTGGAGCTGCTGCACGCCTGCGCGCTGGTCCACGACGACGTGATCGACGCGTCGGCCACCCGGCGGGGTCTGCCGACCGTGCATCGGCTGTTCGCCGACACCCACCGCAGCCGGGGCTGGCGCGGCTCGGCCGAACAGTTCGGACTCTCCGCGGCGATCCTGCTCGGTGATCTCGCGCTGGTGTGGGCCGACGACGCCGTCGGCAGCGCCGGCCTGTCCGTCGACGCGCACCGCCGGGTGCGCCGGGTGTGGGCCGACATCCGCACCGAAGTGCTCGGCGGGCAGTACCTCGACATCGTCAACGAATCCAGTGGAGCGGACTCGGTGGCCTCTGCGATGACCGTCAACACCTACAAGACCGCGTCGTACACGGTGACGCGGCCGCTGCAGCTCGGCGCCGCGGCCGCCGCGGACCGCCCCGACGTGCTGGCCACCTTCCACGAGGTCGGCAACGATCTGGGCGTGGCCTTCCAGCTGCGCGACGATGTGCTCGGCGTGTTCGGCGATCCGGCCGTCACCGGCAAACCGTCCGGTGACGACCTGCGGTCCGGTAAACGGACCGTGCTGCTGGCCGAGGCGGTGGAGCTGGCCGAGCAGCGCGATCCGGCGGCCGCCGAACTGCTGCGCACCGCGATCGGCACCGAACTGTCCGATGAGCAGGTCACCGAGGTGTGCGGCGCCATCGAGAAGGTGGGAGCGCTGCGCGCCGTCGAGGACCGCATCGAGACCCTCACCACCCGGGCGCTGCGCCGGCTCGACGCCGCCCCCATCCACGAAGCGGCCAAGGTCGGTCTGTCCGAGTTGGCCCGATCGGCTGCCAACCGGTCCGCCTGACCATGACCGCCTCGACGTCGTCCACCGATCTGCCCAAATCCGGTCTCGGCGGCCAGATCTCCCGGCTCAACCAGTTCGCCCGGTCCGCGGCGGGCCGGCCCGCGCTGCTGGGCGGGTTGGGCGCGGTGCTGATCACCGCCGGCGGGCTGGGCGCCGGAAGCACCCGCGTGCACGATCCGCTGCTGGAATCGCTGTACCTGTCCTGGTTGCGGTTCGGCCACGGTCTGGTGGTGTCGTCGACCCTGCTGTGGACCGGGGTCACCCTGATGCTCATCGCCTGGCTGTGGCTGGGTCGGCACGTGATCACCGGCCGGGCAACCGAGTACGGGATGATCGCCACCACCGGCTTCTGGCTGGTGCCGCTGCTGTTGAGTGTGCCGGTGTTCAGCCGCGACACCTACTCCTACCTCGCCCAGGGCGCATTGCTGCGGGACGGTTTCGACCCCTACCTGGTCGGTCCGGTCGAGAACCCGAATCCCCTGCTCGACGACGTCAGCCCGATCTGGACCACCACCACCGCGCCGTACGGCCCGGCGTTCATCCTGGTGGCCAAGTTCGTCACGATGCTGGTGAACGACAACGTCGTCGCCGGCACCATGCTGCTGCGGTTGTGCATGCTGCCCGGGTTGGCGTTGCTGATCTGGGCGGCGCCCCGGGTGGCCCGCCACATCGGCGCGAACCCGGCTGCGGCACTGTGGATCTGCGTGCTCAACCCGCTGGTGATCATCCACCTGATGGGTGGGGTGCACAACGAGATGCTGATGGTCGGCCTGATGATGGCCGGCATCGCGCTGACCCTGTCCCGGCACCCGGTGTGGGGGGTCGCCTCGATCGCCGTGGCGGTGGCGGTGAAAGCGACCGCCGGCCTTGCCCTTCCGTTCATGGTGTGGGTGTGGATGCGGCAGCTCCGGGAACAGCGCTCCTTGAGCCCTGCGGCGGCGTTCGCGATCGCCACCGCGGCGTCCCTGGCGATCTTCGCTGCGGTGTTCGCGGTGCTGTCCTGGGTGGCGGGGGTCGGACTGGGCTGGCTGACCGCCCTCGCCGGGTCGGTCAAGATCATCAACTGGCTGACCGTGCCGACCGCGGTGGCCAACCTCACCAACGCGATCGGCGGAATGTTCCTGCCGGTCAACTTCTACGCGGTGCTCGAGGTCACCCGCATCATCGGCATCGCGATCATCGTGGTCACCCTGCCGGTGGTGTGGTGGCGGTTCCGCCACGACGACCGCGGCGCGTTGACCGGCATCGCGGTGGCGATGCTGGTGGTGGTGCTGTTCGTACCGGCCGCGCTGCCCTGGTACTACACCTGGCCGCTGGCTGTGCTGTCGGCGCTGGCGCAGAGCCGGCCGGCGATCGCGCTGATCGCCGGGTTCTCCACCTGGATCATGGTGATCTTCCGGCCGGACGGCGCCCACGGCATGTATTCGTGGACGCACGTCCTGATCGCCACCGGATGCGCGGTGGCGGCGTGGTGGTGGCTCTACCGCACCGAATCGACACCGGCCGAGCCGATTCCGCAGTCCGGTGGATCCGCGGGTGAATCCGGTCGATAGGCCCGGTCGGTAAGCCCGGTCAGTAGGCCATCGCCTGGGCCCGGCGGACCACCTCGCGGGCCTGATGCGAATGCAGGGCGTCGACCGGACGGACGTTGCTCAGCGGTTCCCGGCTGCCGTCACGGGTGATCGTCAGCGACGGGTCCGGGGTGAACAGCCAGCGCACGATCTCGGTCTCGCGGTAGCCGCCGTCGCGCAGCACGATCAACAATCCGGGCAGGTTCTTGACCACCTGCCCGTCGTCGTCGAAGAAGATCTTCGGGATCACCGGGGCGCCGTCGCGGCGCACCGCCACCAGCTGACCGTCGCGGAGTTGCTGTTGCACCTTGGTCACGGGAATGCCCAACAGCTCGGCGACCTCCGCCAACCGGTACACGGGTTCGTCGGGGTCCAGGACATCGTCGGCGGCCGGAACACTGCTCATCGCATGAATGATAGGTGGCCTCGTAGCATGTCTTCGGTGGAGACCTACCAGCAGTCGGATCCTTTCGCCGGGACGGTGCTGGACGGGCGCTACCGCATCGACACACTGATCGCGACCGGCGGGATGTCGGCGGTGTACCGCGGACTCGATCTGCGGTTGGACCGGCCGGTGGCGGTCAAGGTGATGGACTCCCGGTATGCCGGCGATCAGCAGTTTCTGACCCGGTTCCAGCGGGAGGCCCGCGCGGCGGCCCGGCTGAAGGATCCCGGCCTGGTCGCGGTCTACGACCAGGGGCCGGGAAGTCCGGCGAGCCATCCCCCGTATCTGGTGATGGAGCTGATCGAGGGGGGCACCCTGCGTGAGCTGCTGCGCGAACGCGGCCCGATGCCGCCGCACGCCGCGGCGGCGGTGCTCGCGCCGGTGCTCGGCGGGTTGGCGGTCGCCCACCGCGCCGGGCTGGTGCACCGCGACATCAAGCCGGAGAACGTGTTGATCTCCGACGACGGCGAGGTGAAGATCGCCGACTTCGGTCTGGTACGTGCCGTTGCCGAGGCCAAGATCACCTCGGACAGCGTGATATTGGGCACCGCGGCGTATCTGTCGCCCGAGCAGGTCGCCACCGGGGATGCCACGCCCCGCAGCGATGTCTACGCCGTCGGCATCCTGACCTACGAAATGCTCACCGGGAACACACCGTTCACCGGTGACAACGCGCTGGCCCTGGCGTATCAGCGACTGGACAACGACGTGCCGCCGCCGAGCTCGGCGATCAGCGGTGTGCCACCGCAGTTCGACGAGCTGGTGGCCACCGCGACGGCCCGCGATCCGGCGGACCGCTTCGCCGACGCCCATGACATGGCCGCCGCCGTCGCGGATCTGGTGGCCGAACTCGAGTTGCCGCCCTTCCGGGTGCCCGCCCCCCGCAACTCGGCGCAGCATCTCTCGGCGATACGCCAGCACAGCCAGTCGGCGCGGCCCACGACCACCCTGCAACCCCCGCCCGCCCCGCCACCCGCGCCGCCGGCCGGGCCGCCGCTGCGGCTGACCCGCGAACTGCCCCGCGACCCGGCGGACGCGACGGCGCCCGATTTCGGGGATGACTCCTGGGAGGACGAAGCCGTCCCGCCGGCAAGGTATTTCGCCGGAATAGAGATGTCGGAGTTCTACTGGGCCCGGCAGCGCAACAAACGCATGGCGCTGGCGTGGCTGGTGGCGGTCCTGACCCTGACAGGTCTGCTGGCCGCGGGTGCGTGGACGTTGGGCAGCAATCTCGACATGCTGCTTCCCTGAGGCCGAAACCCGGTCAGTCGCGCAGCATTTCCGCGGTGTTCAATCGCGCAGCATTTCCGCAGTGTCTAATCGCGCAGCATTTCCGCGACGAGGAACGCGAGCTCGAGCGACTGCTGAGTGTTCAGCCGCGGATCACAGGCGGTCTCGTAGCGCCCCGCCAGATCGGTGTCCGAGATGTCCTGGGCGCCGCCGAGGCATTCGGTGACGTTCTCACCGGTGATCTCGACATGGATGCCGCCCGGGTGGGTGCCCAGCGCGCGGTGCACCTCGAAGAAGCCCTGCACCTCGTCGACGATGCGGTCGAAGTGGCGGGTCTTGTACCCGGTGGAGGACTCGTGGGTGTTGCCGTGCATCGGGTCGCACTGCCAGATCACCGTGTGCCCGGTGGCCTGAACCTTCTCGATGATCGGCGGCAGCAGATCCCGCACCTTGTGGTTGCCCAGGCGGCTGACCAGGGTCAACCGTCCGGGCTCGTTGTTCGGGTCCAGCCGCTCGACGTACTCCGCCGCCACCTCCGGGGTGGTGGTCGGGCCGATCTTGACCCCGATCGGGTTGGCGATCACCTCGGCGAACGCGATGTGGGCGCCGTCGAGCTGGCGGGTGCGCTCCCCGATCCACAGATAGTGCGCCGACAGGTCGTAGAGCTTGGGTTCGCCGGTCTCCTCGGACAGCCGCAGCATGGCCCGCTCGTAGTCGAGCACCAGCGCCTCATGGCTGGCGTAGATCTCGGCGGTCTGCAGATTGCGGTCGGCCACCCCGCACGCGCTCATGAACCGCAGACCGCGGTCGATCTCACCGGCCAACGCCTCATAACGGGCGCCGGCCGGGGAGGTTCGGACGAATTCGCGGTTCCAGTCGTGCACCAGATGCAGCGACGCCAGCCCCGACGAGGTCAGCGCCCGCACCAGGTTCATCGCCGCGCTGGCGTTGGCGTAGGCGCGCACCAGACGCGACGGGTCGTGCTCGCGGGCCGAAGCGTCCGGGGCGAATCCGTTGATCATGTCGCCGCGGTAGGACTTCAGCCCCAGCGCATCGGTGTCGGACGAACGCGGCTTGGCGTACTGGCCGGCGATCCGGGCCATCTTCACCACCGGGGTGCTGGCCCCGTAGGTGAGCACCACCGCCATCTGCAGCAGGGTGCGGATGTTGGCCTTGATGTGGGGTTCGGTGTTGTCGACGAACGTCTCGGCGCAGTCACCGCCCTGCAGCAGGAAGGCCTTTCCGCGCGCCACCTCGCCGAGCAGGCTCTTGAGCCGTTCGACCTCGGACGGCACGGTGATCGGCGGCACGCTCTCGAGCACGGTGCGCATCGCCTTGGCCAGATCCGGATCCCAACTGGGTTGCTGCAGCGCCGGCTTGGCCAGGGCGGCGTCCAGGCGCTGGCGCAGGTCCGCCGGCAGCGGCGGCAACGCCGGCAGCTGATCAATCGGCACGTCGACGGTCCAGTTCACCAGTCAATGGTAACCGGGCGCCGCAGCGGTGATCAGTTCGAATCGGCGCCGGTTGTACCGGGCGTCGACCAGCGCATCGTGGGAATCGCTCGGTTTGGCCGGCAGCGGCGGTGAGCCGCGGTCCTCCCACAGCTGCCGCAGCTCGCGGGTGAACCGGGGCAACGCCGGCGGCAGCTCGGTCATCGGACCCCACAACTGGCACAGCGCCACGTGGTCGTACGCCCCCAACCAGGCCCACAGCACGATCGGATCCCTGCCGGCGGCCGCCGACCCGTCGTCATCGATGCCGAAGAACTCCTCCAGGTCGTCCCGGATCTGCCGGCGCGACCGCCACAGCGGGGACGACGGCGGCGGCAGTTTGGGCAGCACATTCTTGCGCACCCAGCTGCCCGCCCGGTCCGGGTCGAACTCGGTGGAGACGGCGTAGTACTCCCGGCCGTCCTCGGCGACGACGCCGATCGAGATCAACTCGATCGTCACCCCGTCGTCGATGAACTCGGTGTCGTAGAAATAGCGCAAATCAGCTCCTCATGCTCGTCGCGCCCGCGCGGTCCGGCGGCGCCGGCGCAGCCCGGATCTCACGGTCGAGCTGCTCATCGACTTTGGCGTCGTCGGGAAACCGTGGCATCCCGGCGATCGCGTCCTGAAACCAGATCTTGGCCTGCACCACCGGGCGGCGCACCCGCCGCTCACGGAGCAGGGCCCGGTGCATCTTGCGCGGTCGGCCGGTGTAGCGCCAGCGGGCCCACGGAGCGTGTGGACGGGACAACCGGATCGCCCCGATCACCAGCAGCGGTGTGATGAACATCCCGACCAGGCCGGTCCACACCTTGCCCTTGAGCAGCACCACCACCGCCAGCATCAGGGTGACCAGCGCCAGTGCGATCACGGTGAGCCGGGCGGCCACCGACTCGTCGTCCCGCCACATCCCGACGTCGAAGAACGACAGCGGGTTGAATCCGAGCATCAGCAGACCGGCCACCGCGACCGCCACGAACACCGCATCCACCGACGTCCGGCCGTCCTCGGTCCAGTACACGTCGGACAGATGCAGGATGAGCGCGAACTCGTCCAGCACCAGCGCGGCTCCGATACCGAAAAAGGTTGCTGCGACGGTGATCTCGGGCACCCCGCCGGAGACCGACAAGGTCACCAGGGCCACCCCGGAGACCAGCACCAGCACCACCCCGAGCACCACGTGATGGATGTGCAGCCCGCCGGGCCCGCCCTCCTCGGTGAACACCGCGATGTTGCGGGGCTGCCACCACTTGCGTGGTGCGTCACTGTCGGCGTGGCGACGGATGTACCGCACGATCAGCCGGGTCACCAGGAAGGTGAGGATGAAAGCGATCAGGCAGAACAGCAACGGCAGCCGGTCATGGGTGATGAAGTCCCACCGATCACTTTCGAACACGTAAGCAACTTACGCTGCCCGCAGCGGGAGCAACTTACGCTGCCCGCAGCGGGAGCAACCTACGCTGCCCGCAGCGGGAGCAACCTACGCTGCCCGCAGCGGGAGCAACCTACGCTGCCCGCAGCGGGAGCAACCTACGCTGCCCGCAGCGGGATACCGGCCGTCGGGGTGGCGGACCCCGATAGGCTGTTTTGCGACATGAGTATTCGGCGGTCGCCCGGCGGGGCTGAGGTGCACGGGCGGCTGGGTAAACCCAGAGCCGCCCTGGCCTGGCGGATGTTTCAGCTGATCACACTGGCCGCACTGATATGGGCGGGCTGGCGGTTGCTGGGGCATCTGCCGTACCGGATCGACATCGACGTCTACCGGATGGGTGGGCGGGCGTGGCTGGACGGCGACCCCCTGTACGCCGACGGTGCGATCTTCGAGACCCGGGCCGGGCTGAACCTGCCGTTCACCTATCCCCCGCTGGCCGCGGTCGCGTTCGCGCCCTTCGCCTGGCTGTCGCTGGAGGCGGCGGCGGTGGCCATCACGCTGACCACACTGGTGCTGCTGGTGGTCGCCACGGTGATCGTGCTGACCCGTCTCGACGTCTGGCCGGACACCGCGATGACCACCGAGCCGGCCTGGCTGCGCCGGTCCTGGCTGGCCGCCGCGATCGTGGCGCCGGCGATCATCCTGCTGGAGCCGATCCGGTCGAACTTCGAGTTCGGGCAGATCAACGTCGTGCTGATGACGCTGGTGATCGCCGATTGCGTGCCACGCCGCACACCGTGGCCGCGCGGGGCGCTGCTGGGGGTGGCGATCGCGCTCAAACTCACCCCGGCGGTGTTTCTGCTGTACTTCCTGCTGCGCCGCGACGGCCGCGCCCTGATCACCGCGTCGGTCACCGCGGTGCTCGCCACCCTGGCCGGTTTCGCGCTGGCCTGGCGGGATTCGTGGGAGTACTGGACCCACACGGTCAGCAACACCGACCGCATCGGCACCGCCACGCTGAACACCAATCAGAACATCGCCGGCGCCCTGGCCCGGCTGGGGCTCGACGAGGACACCCGGTTCCTGTTGTGGGTGCTGGCCTGCTTCGCGGTGCTGGCGCTGACGGTCTGGGCGGTCCGGCGGGTGCTGCGGTCCCGGGTCTGCGCGGATGAGGCGTCGGTGCTGGCGCTGATCTGCGTGGCGATGTTCGGGTTGGTGGTGTCGCCGGTGTCGTGGTCGCACCACTGGGTGTGGGCGTTGCCGGCGGTGCTGGTGGCCGCGGTGGTGTCCGCCCGTCATCGCGTGCGGGCATTGGGGGTGACCGCCGCGGCCGGGGTGGCACTGCTGGTGTGGACGCCGATCAGGCTGCTGCCGGAGAACGAGGAGATGACCGCTTCGTTGTGGCGCCAACTGCTCGGCGGTTCCTATGTGTGGTGGGCGCTGGTGCTGATCGTGGTGATCGGTGCGCTCGGATCCGGTTCCGCCCGGCCGCGCCCGGTCGACGCCGAGCGGGTGCCGACCGGCGGCTGATCGATGACGGCGGCTGATCGATGACGCCGGCTGATCAGTCACGCTGATCAGTCACTGAGCCCGACTCTTCAACCGGCGGCGGTGTCGGGGATGCGCGCCGAGGATGTCGCGGCCTTCCCGCCGCCGGTGCCGTCGGCGGCTTCGAGGGCGGCCTTCTTGACGTCGGCGGCGTAGAGGTCCACGTACTCCTGACCGGACAACCGCATCAGCTCGTACATCACCTCGTCGATGACCGCGCGTTCGATGAACCGGTTCCCGGCCATCCCCTCGAACCGGCTGAAGTCCATCGGCTTGCCGATCTTGACCTGCACGCGGCCGGGCCGCAGCCCCCTCTTGCCCGGAGGGTTGACGACGTCGGTGCCGATCATCGCGACCGGCACCACCGGCGCCCCGGTCTGCAGCGCCAACCGGGCCAGGCCGGTCTTGCCCTTGTAGAGCCGACCGTCGGGCGACCGGGTGCCTTCGGGATACATGCCCAGCAGCTTGCCCTCACCGATGATGCGCGCGGCCGTGTCGAGCGCGTCCTGGGCGGCGTCGGCGTTGGTGCGGTCGATCGGCACCTGGCCCACCGCGGTGTAGAACCACGCCAGGAAGCGGCCTTTCACACCGGTTCCGGTGAAGTACTCCGACTTGGCCAGGAAGGTGATCCGCCGGCGCACCACCAGCGGTAGGTAGAAGCTGTCCATCACCGCCAGGTGATTACTGGCCAGAATCGCCGCACCGGAGTCCGGAATGTTTTCCAGCCCTTCCACTTTCGGCCGACCGATGGCAGCGAGCAAGGGTCCCAGCAGGATGTACTTGAACAGCCAATACCACATGGACCCTCCACTGACGACGAGCGCCGGGCGACGCCTTGCGACAACTTTACCGAGCCGCCACGACCGTCACCACAGCACGGTTTCTACTCTTCGACGGTGATCGGAATGTGCTGATAGCGACCGGGGCCCGGCGGCGGCCGATCACCTTCGGGGCCCGGCGGGCCGGTGGGCGGTTCGGGTGGCCCCTCCGGCGGGCGGTCACCGTTTCCGGCGGCCTCGATGTCGGCCACCATCGCGCGGATCACCGTCATCAGCGCGACACTGTGCTCGGCGATGACCGACAGCAACGGATGGTGTTCGCCGGCCACCAGCGCGGCCAGCGCGCAGACCGGGCACCACACCTGTTGGCAACGCCCGGGACCGTCGCCGCGGCCGGCCGCCATCGCCGCCGCGGTCCGCACCGCCGGATCGAGCCGATCCAGGATCGCCTGCGCGAGTTGCCGCAATTCCGGCCCGAGGTCCGCGTGAGGACCATTCACGTCGGCCACACCTCCGGATTGGGTCGAAATCGCACGGTCAACTCGTTGCCACGCAGGGCCGCGTCGAGCACCAGACACCGGCGCAGCACCGACGCCAGCCGGACCCGCCGCCGCAGTGCGCCGACACCGATGATCAGGTCGTCATCGACCCGCCCCAGCGTCAGCGCGCCCGGATCGACATGCGGCAACTCTAGTCGCAACCGGTAGACCGCCTGCAGTCCGGATCCCGACTCCCGGTCCACCACCGGGCGCAGGGGCTGCGGCGGCGGTGAGCCGTCCCGGCGCCGCGCACTGTCCAACAGCTCGGCCAGCGCCTTGGGCCCGATCGGCTCGCCGGGCAGATGCGGCACCAGCACCAGCGCCACATCCCCGATGGCGGCCTCCAGTTCGTCGAGCACCGCCCGCTGCTCGGCGATCCGCTCGGCGTACCAGTCGAACGCCGGATGTTGGGGCAGATTCTGGTATTCGAACGAGTCATCTTGCACCAGAATCTGATTCACGATCAGTTCGGGCACGCGCACCCCGAGTAACGCGAGCGAGCCCAAGGTGCGCACGGCCTCGGCGGCCACCACCCGTTCGGCGGTGAGCACCAGGTGCGCACTGACCAGGGTCTCGTCGGTGAGCAACGCGCTGAGCCGTTCGGTGGCCGCGGCGAGCCGTTCCACCAGGGCGACCACCGCGGCGCTGCGCGGATCATCGATGCCGGTGGACAACCGCCGGTGCCGCGGCCAGGCCCGTTCCAGGTACACGTTGAACGTGTCGGGCAGGGTGAGCATCCGCAACGCGTCGGCGGTCGACGCGCAGTCCACCACGACGTGATCCCACCGCCCGGCGGCGGCCAACTCCGCCACCTCGTGCAGACCGAGCACCTCCTGCACCCCGGGCAGCGCGGAAAGTTCTTCGGGGGCAAGGATGTCCAGGTCCGAGTCGGGGAACCGGGCGGCGACCGGGCCGGCGACCTCGGCCCACCGGGCGGCCAGCAGTTCCAGGGTGTCCAACGCCAGTGCGTCGAGTGACCCGCCTCCGACGGCGGCCGAGGCCTCCAGATCGGCCAGCACCCGGGTGGGCTCGCGGCGACCGGTCGGGGTGACCGGCACACCGAGGACGTCCCCGGTGGAATGGGCCTGGTCGGTGGACACGACCAGCACCCGCTGACCGGCGCGCGCCTCCCGCACGGCGGTCGCCGTCGCCAGCGTCGACTTGCCTACCCCGCCCTTCCCGACGAACAGGCTGATCCGAGCGTGGTCCGGCGGGGGCGGTGCGGTGTCACTCAGCCTCGACTCGTTTCTTCAGGTCCTTCAACGCGGTGTCGGTGAGGCGGCGTTCCGCCTTCCGTTTGAGCAGGCCGATCATCGGCACCTTCAGATCGACCGCCAGTTCATAGGTGACGTCGGTGCCGGTGCGGCTGGGCGCCAACCGGTAGGCCCCCTGCAGCGACCGCAGCAGCGAGCTCTCCACCAGCGACCAGGTCACCGATCTGCCGTCCGGCGCCCAGTCGTAGGACAACACCATGGTGTCCTTGAGGACCGCGGCGTCCAGCACCAGCCGGGCGATCTTCGGGTAACCGCGGTCGTCGGTCTCGAGCACCTCGGCCTGCTTGTACTCGGCCACCCACTCCGGATACGACCCGAGGTCGGCGATCACACCCATCACCGTCTCGGGGTCGGCGTCGATGAAGATCGTCTGCGCCGTCTTGTCCGCCACTCCACTCCCCTGATTCGCTGTGCCGCGAGTCGCGGCCGTTGGCAGAAATCTACCCTCCCCCGGACGGCGTCATCGAGCTATCAGGCCAGCCGCGAGACGCCCACCGGACGCGACGCCTCCAGCCGCTGTTTGATCTCGAACGCCATCTCCTTGCCGGCCACCCGGTAGCGGTGGGTGAGTTTGGGCAGGTTCATCCTGGCCAGCTGCCAGGCCGACACCCCGGACGGTTCGGCGTGCAGGAAGTAGTGCAGCACCACCCCGTCCATCATCGGCTCCAGCCAGATCTCCATGGTCCCGGTGAGCGCACCGGTGACCGACCAGCGGTGCCCCTGTTCGGCGCGGTCCTCGGCGACGGTCAGCCACAGGTCCGGCCACCAGCGCTGCCAGCTGGCCCGATCCGCCACCGCCCGGCCGACCTGCACCGGGTCGGCCGCAACGAAGGTCTCGTCTGCGATCTGGATGCTGTTCATGGTCGTCTTAAGCTTCACATACGCCCTCACCGCGGGCTCACCGGGATGACTAGGCTGGTGTGACCGACGCCGCTGCAAGTAGAGAGGCTCGACTGTGCGTGAGTTTCACGAACCCGCCACCTTCACCGTGGGCGAGCGGGACAACATCGTCAGTGCCGTGTTCGACCACGAACGCGACGATCCGCAGCATGTCATCTTCCGACGCCGGATCGACGGGCGGTGGACCGATGTCACCTGCGCGCAGGCCGCCGAGCAGGTCCGCGCAGCCGCGTTGGGGCTGATCGCCGAGGGGGTGCAGCCCGGCGACCGGGTCGCGCTGATGTCGGCCACCCGCTACGAGTGGGTGATCCTGGACTACGCGATCCTGGCGGTCGGGGCGTTGACTGTGCCGATATTCGAGACCTCCTCCGCCGATCAGGTGCGTTGGGTGCTGCAGGACTCCGGCGCGGTGCTCGCGGTGGTGGAGACCGAGAAACACGGCCAACTGGTCAAGTCGGTGCAGGACGACGCCCCGGCGTTGCGCAAGACGCTGCTCATCGAGGGATCCGGCCCGACGGCGATCGACGAGCTCACCGCGGCCGGTTCGGGGGTGGACCGCGCCGAGTTGGACAACCGGCTGGCGGGCATCCGCGCGGCCGACCCGGCCACGCTGATCTACACCTCCGGCACCACCGGCCGCCCGAAGGGTTGTGTGCTGACCCATTCCAACCTGGTGCACGAGGTCCGCGCCGACCGGGACTGCTTCCCCACCCTGCTGGACAAGGGGCAGCGCATGCTGACCTTCCTGCCGCTGGCCCACGTGCTGGCCCGCGCGATCTCGATGGCGGCCTTCCACAGCAAGGTCACCCAGGGCTTCACCAGCGACCTGGCCAACCTGGTGCCACTGTTCGGCGAGTTCAAGCCGACGGCGGTGGTGTCGGTGCCGCGGGTGTTCGAAAAGGTCTACAACACCGCGGAATTGAACGCACAAGAGGGCGGCAAGGGCGCGATCTTCGCCCAGGCCGCGCGGACCGCGATCGATTGGAGCAAGGCGCTCGACACCGGCGGCCCCGGGCTGTGGCTGCGCGCCAAACATGCGTTGTTCGACAAGCTGGTGTACGGGAAGCTGCGTGCCGCGCTGGGCGGTGAGTGCCGGGCGGCGATCTCCGGCGGTGCGCCGTTGGGCGCCCGGCTCGGCCACTTCTTCCGCGGCGCCGGTGTCACCGTGTACGAGGGCTACGGGCTGACCGAGACCAGCGCCGCGATCACGGTGAACCGGATGGACGATCTGCGCATCGGCACCGTGGGCAAGCTCGTGCCGGGCTGCAGCATGAAACTCGCGCCGGACGGCGAGCTGCTGGTCAAGGGCGGCGTGGTGTTCAACGGCTACTGGCAGAACGAGGAGGCCACCAAGGAGGCGATCGTCGACGGCTGGTTCCACACCGGCGATCTCGGCAGCATCGACGACGACGGCTTCCTCACCATCGTCGGCCGCAAGAAGGAGATCATCGTCACCGCGGGCGGCAAGAACGTCGCCCCGGCGGTGCTGGAGGATCAGCTGCGCGCCCACCCGTTGATCAGCCAGGCGATGGCGGTGGGCGATCAGAAACCGTTCATCGGCGCGCTGATCACCATCGATCCCGAGGCCTTCGAAACCTGGAAGCAGCACCGCGGCAAGAACCCCGACGCCACCCTGGCGGAGATGACCGAGGATCCCGATCTGGTCGCCGAGATCGACGAGGCGATCCAGCAGGCCAACAAGGCGGTGTCGCGCGCCGAGGCGATCCGCAAGTTCCGGATCCTGCCGGTCGACTTCACCGTCGAGGACGGTGAACTGACCCCGACGCTGAAACTCAAGCGCGCGGTGGTGGCCGAGAAGTACGCGGCGGAGATCGAGAAGATCTACTCGTCCTGACGCCGGTGCCCGTCACACCGCAGCGTCACACCTGCAGCAGCCGGGCCAGCCGGTCGGCCTGGGTCTGCCACTGCCACTGCTGTACCACCCACTGCCGGCCGGCCGCGCCCATCGCGGCGGCCCGATCGGGATCGGACAGCAGATCGCCGACCGCCGTTGCGATCTCGCGTACGTCACGGCCGTCGACCACCAGCCCGGTTTCGCCGTGCCGCACGGTCTCCGGGGCGCCGCCGGACCGGCCGGCGACGACCGGCACCCCGGTGGCCGAGGCCTCCAGGTAGACGATGCCCAGCCCCTCGACGTCCAGACCGGCGCCGCGGGTCCGGCACGGCATCGCGAAGACGTCTGCCATCGCGTGGTGGGCGGGCAGTTCCTCGGCCGGGATACCCCCGGTGAACACCACATGCGCGGCCACGTCGTACCGATGCGCCAGGCGCTGCAACGCGGTCCGGTACGGGCCGCCGCCGACGATCACCAGCACCGCGTCGCCGACCCGCCGGCGGATCATCGGCAGGGCCCGGATGAGCATGTCCTGTCCCTTGCGGGGAACCAGCCGGGACAGACACAGCACGACCGGCCGCTCGCCCAGCCGGTAGCGGGTCCGCAGCGCGGTGCGGGCCACCGGGTCGGGTGCGAACCGGTCGATGTCCACCCCCGGCGGTACGTGTTCCAGGCCGGCCCGCGGGCCGAAGGCCGATGCGAACCGCCGCCGGGTGTACCGGCTGACGTAGGTCAGCACGTCGGTGTTGTCCCCGATGATGCGCAGTGCGTGCCGCGCCACCGGCAGCATCGACCAGCCGACCTCATGGCCGTGGGTGCTGGCGAGCACCCGGCGCGCGCCGGCGGCGCGGGCGGTGCCGGCCAACAGCGCCAGCGGTGCGGCGGCGCCGAACCACACCGTGTCGATCCCCTCGTCGCGGATCAGCCGCCGCATCCGGCGGGCCACCGACGGTTCGGGCAGCATGAGCGTGCCGGGGTGACGCACCACCCGGTAACCGGTGCGCGCCGCCTCGGCGTCGAAGTCGTCGGATCCGCGCCACCGCGGCGCGTACACCGTCACGACGTGCGACTGGGTCCGCACCAACCGGAGCACCAGTTCGTGCAGGTAGGACTGGATGCCGCCGGGACGCGGCGGAAAGTCGTTGGTGACGAGGAGAACCCGGCTCACCCCGGTCACGCTAGTCGGTCAGCCACCGGCGCCAACCGGCGAGCACCACATCGGGTTCGGCGCCGAGCGCGTCGCGCACCGCGGTCGCCACGTCACGGTGTCCGGGTCCGCAGGCCCGCAGATACAGATCGCGCAGGGCCGCCGGGCCGTACCGGTCGGCGACGTAACTGCTGAACCACCATGCGCGGTCGTAGGCGTGGGCGCGGACCGGTCCGGGGGTGTCGAGGTCGTCGTCGGTCGGCAGCCGGGTGGCCTGCGCCTCGGCGTCCGTCAACTCCGGCCGGCCGCCGGGCCGGGCCACGAAGTCCGCCACCCCCTCGGTGAGCCAGCGTGGCGCGTCGCCCGCCGTCCGCGGCAGCGCGGCGTGATGGAAAAGCTCGTGGCGCAACACCATCCGCAGCGCATCGGCGCTCATCCCGGCCGCGCCGGGAGCGAACACGATGCGCCCGTCGACGGCCGCGGCGGCGATGTCCGGCCCGCCGCCGGCCAGCGCGGTGAACTGCTCATCGGTGGCGGCCGCCGCGATCACGATCTCGCGGGACCAGTCGTCCCCCCAGAACGCGGTCACCGCAGCGGCCGCCGCGTCCAGTTCGGCGGCGATGCGGTTCAGCAGCCCGGCGGTGTGCGGTCCACCCAGATCCACCAACCGGGCCCGCCGACCGTCGGCCAGGACGCGTTCGGTGGGCGCCGCCGGCCCGGCGGGCACGGATTCGCCCGCGGCCAGCGCCGATTCCGACGGCGGTGACGGTGCGGGCGCCGCCGACGGGGAGCCGGGCCACACCACCACCGCCGCACCGACGAGCTCGGCGAGCAGGGCCAGCGTCAGCAGCCGGCGGCCGGCACCGGCGGATCCGGCACCGGTGGATCCGGCACCGGTGGATCCGGTACCGGCGGATTCAGTACCGGCGGATGTTGTAGATCGGCGCATTGTTCACCGGGGCGACCCGCACCGGTGTGCCGTAGGTCGAGGCATGCACCATCATCCCGTTGCCGATGTAGATCGCGGCGTGGGAGGCGTCGGAGTAGTAGGTGACCACATCGCCGGGTTGGATGTCGGCCATCGACACCGGCTGCCCACCGCGGGCCAGGGCCTGGCTGGAGTGCGGCAGATTGATCCCGGCGCCCTGCCGGAACGCCCACATGACCAGCCCGGAGCAGTCGAAGGCATTGGGGCCGGAACCACCCCACGAGTACGGGGAGCCGATCCGGCTCAGCGCGGCCTGCACGACGGTGGCACGGTCGTTCGACGGGCCGCCGGGGACGGCCGCCTCGGGGGCGAGGTCGCCGGGCGGGATGCCGGGCGCGGCCAGCACCTCGGTGTCGTGCTGTCCTGGCAACTCCCCGGTGGGGGTGCCGGGCGGCACCGGCGGCATCGCGGCCAGCGCCTCCCGTTGATCCGGGGTGAGCGCCTCGTACTGGGCCTTGACCACCTCGATCTGCTGCTGCAGCTCACTTTGCTTGGCTTGCAGCTCGGCGCGCACCGCGGCGGCCTGCTCGGCGGCGGTCCGGGCCTCGGCGGCCGACTTCGCGGACGCTTCGGCGGCCTTCGCGGCCTCCTCCTGGGCGAGCCGGAACCGGTGCATCTGCTCCGACATCTCGGTGGCCATCACCCGTTGCACGGCGAGCTGATCGATCAGCTGCTGCGGTGAGCGGGCGGTGAGGATCGCGTTGAAGCCGTCGGTACGGCCCCCCATGTACTGCGACGCGGCGAGCTTGTCGACCGCGGTCTGGTAGTTCGCCAGCTGAGCGGTGGCGGCGTCCGCGGCGGCGGCGTCCGCGGCGGCCTTCTCCTCGGCGGCACGCTGCGCAGCCAGCTTCTCCTCCAGGTCGAGCCGGGCGGAGTGCATCGCCTCTGTGGTCTGTTCGGCTTGCCGCGACAGCTCCTGCAGCTTTGCCAGCGCGTCATCGGCAGGGTCTGCGTGCCCGGGGGCCGCGATACCGGTGGCCAGTAACGTCAGGCCGGCGATCAGTGCGATGAGGGGTCGATGAACAGAACGGATGATCCGGTGCGCACGGTCGATCCTCAACGTATTGCGTCCTTACAGCTACCGGGTTTCTGGCCGCTCCGAACCGCGAAAAGGTCTCGAACAGGTTACGAAACGGCATCGGGCTTGTCCAACAGAGACGCAAATCTAACAGCCCTGAAGAAGAATTTTCCGGCCATCTCCCCGGCGCGTGTCGTCAGGCAACGCCGGATCCGCGGCCACGGTGAACCGGTACGAGCCGCAGTCTGGGGGCCAGACCGGCCTCGGCCAGCACTTCCAGCGCCCGCCGTTCATCCTCCAGCAAACTGTCCGGCACCCCGAGCAGCACACTGACGACACAGTCGGTGCATCCCGGGCCGCGCACCGCGCAGTGATCACAGTCGATGACTACGGTCCCTTCGTCCCCTTCGTCCCGGTCCTGCGGGCGGGGACGGTCGGTGAGGCTCTCGTCTGGCGTCATGGTGTTCCTTTCGTCCGGTGTTGCCGGGCACGCTAACGACACGCACCGACAGATCCGGCCGGCGCGTGTCGCGGTGTGGGGATGTCGGTGGGCGTCCCTAGCGTCATCGCCATGGGCCAGCTGGCGTTCGATCTGGACGCTGTCCCGCTGCGGGACACCACGTTCGTCGTCGTCGACCTGGAGACCACCGGCGGCCGCTCCAGCGGCGAGGATCCCGACGCGATCACCGAGATCGGCGCGGTCAAGGTGCGCGGCGGTGAGGTGCTGGGCGAGCTGGCCACACTGGTGGACCCGGGCCGCAGCATTCCGCCGCAGATCGTCGCGTTGACCGGGATCACCTCGGCGATGGTGTACGACGCCCCGCCGATCGAATCGGTGCTGCCGACGTTTCTGGAGTTCAGCCGCGGCGCGGTGCTGGTCGCCCACAACGCCGGCTTCGACATCGGATTCCTGCGCGCCGCGGCCGAACGCTGCGGCATCGACTGGCCCCGCCCGCAGGTGCTGTGCACGGTGCGGCTGGCCCGTCGGGTGCTCACCCGCGACGAGGCGCCCAGTCTGCGGTTGGCGGCGCTGGCCCGGCTGTTCGGGTCGCCCACCACACCCACGCACCGTGCGCTCGACGACGCCCGCGCCACCGTCCACGTGCTGCACGGGCTGATCGAACGGGTCGGCAACCAGGGGGTGCACACCTTCGCCGATCTGCAGGCGTATCTGCCCGATGTCACGCCCGCGCAGCGGCGCAACCGCGGTCTGGCCGACCGGCTGCCCCGCTGTCCGGGGGTGTATCTGTTCCGCGGGCCGGGCGGCGAGGTGCTCTACGTCGGCACGGCGGTGGACCTGCGGCGCCGGGTCCGCCAATACTTCACCGGCGCCGATCCGCGGCCCCGGATGAAGGAGATGGCCTCGCTGGCCACCGCGGTCGACCACGTCGAATGCGCTCACGACCTCGAGGCCGGGGTGCGGGAGCTGCGGCTGCTGGCCGCCCACGCGCCGCCCTACAACCGCCGCTCCAAGTTCCCGCACAAGTGGTGGTGGATCACCTTGACCGACGAGGCGTTTCCGCGGTTCTCCGTGGTCCGCACCCCGCGCCACGACCGGGTGATCGGACCGTTCCGGTCCCGCGCGGACGCCGCCGACACCGCCGACGTGCTGGCCCGGTTCACCGGGGTCCGCACCTGCACCACCCGGCTGGGCCGCTCGGCGCTGCACCGCTGCCCGGAACGGGAGGTCGCCCCCTGCCCCGCCCCCCAGGGCGCCACCCCGGTCGGCTACGCGGCCGCCACCGCACGTGCGGCCGACCTGATCGAGGGCGCCGACAGCGGTCCGCTCACCGCGATGCTGGCACAGATCACCGAACTGGCCGCTCGCACCCGCTACGAATCGGCCGCCCGACTGCGGGACCACGCCGCCACCACGATCGAGACGCTGTGGCGCGGGCAGCGGCTGCGGGCGCTGGCCGCGGTCACCGAAATGGTGGCCGCCTGCCCGGACGGCGCCGGCGGCTGGCATCTCGCGGTGATCCGGCACGGTCAGCTCGCCGCCGCGGGCACCGCCGCCCGCGGTGTCCCGCCGATGCCGGTCGTCGACGCGCTGTGCGCGGGTGCTCAGACGATCCTGCCGAACCCCGGGCCGCTGGGCGGCGCGCTGGTCGAGGAGACCGCGCTGATCGCCCGCTGGCTCGCCCGGCCCGGGGTGCGGATCGTGCGGGCGGATCCGGGGTATGCCACCCCGGTCAACGCGGCCGGACGGTGGGCGGCGTGGGCCGCGACGGCCCGGTCGGCCCGGATGGCCGCCGAGCAGACGCCGTCAGAGCTGCTGACCGAACCGCACCCAACGCGCGAGCAGTTGTTCGGCCGCCCCGGAGTCGATCGCCTCGGTGGCGCGGGCCAGGCCGGATTCCCACGCCGGCACCCATTTGGCGTCGCTGGATAGACCGGCGTGCGCCACCATCGCCCCCGCGGCGTTGAGGATCACCGCGTCGCGCACCGGGCCCTTGGCGCCGCCCAGCACCGCGCGCACCTCGGCGGCGTTGGCCTGCGCATCCCCACCGACCAGCGCGGACAGATCGGCGCGTGGGAAACCGAACGCGGCCGGATCGAAGGTGAGCCGCTCGACGGTTCCGGCCTGCACCCGCCAGATGGTGCTCGTCGTGGTGGTGGTGAGCTCGTCGAGTCCGTCATCACCGTGCACCACCAGCACGCTGGAGCCCCGGGTGGCGAACACGCCGGCCATCACCTCGGCCAGATCCGCCCAGGCGCAACCGATCAGGCCCGCGCGCGGGGCGGCCGGGTTGGTCAGCGGGCCGAGCAGGTTGAACACCGTCGGCACGCCGATCTCGCGCCGCACCACCGACGCGTGCCGGTAGGACGGGTGGAACTGCGGCGCGAACGCGAACCCGATGCCCACCTCGCGCACACTGCGCTGCACCTCCTCGGGGCTCAGGTCGATCCGCACCCCGAGCGCCTCGAGAGTGTCGGCGCCGCCGGACAGCGACGACGCGGCCCGGTTGCCGTGCTTGACCACCGGCACCCCGCACGCCGCCACCACGATCGCCGCCATCGTCGACAGGTTGACCGTGTTGTGCCCGTCGCCACCGGTGCCGACGATGTCGACGGTGTCGGTGCCGATCTCGTCGGTGGGCACCCGGCGGGCGTGCGACAGCATGATCTCGGCCAGCTCGTGCACCTCGGCGGGGGTGGGCCGCTTCATCCGCAACGCCACCGCGAACGCCGCGATCTGGGCGGGTGTCGCCGCGCCGGTCATGATCTGGTCCATGGCCCAGGCGGCATGCCCGACCGGGAGCGACTCGTTGGTGGTCAGGCGGGCCAGGACGGACGCCCACGCCGGAGTGTCGGCCAGCGTCATCGGCCGAGGTTGAACGGATGCCATTGACCGATTATCGCTAATTGCGCGACCCGGGTGGAGATCACCAACTACAAAGCGTCATACTTCATGATGTGACGACCGCTGTTGGGACCTCCGGAACCGCAATTACGTCGCGCGTTCATTCGCTGAACAGGCCAAACATGGTCAGTGTCGGGACCATCGTCTGGCTCTCCAGTGAGTTGATGTTCTTCGCTGGACTGTTCGCGATGTACTTCGTGGCGCGTGCTCAGGCTGGCGGCGACTGGCCGCCACCCCCGACACACCTCAACCTGTGGCAGGCCGTACCGGTGACGCTCGTGCTGATCGCGTCCTCGTTCACCTGCCAGTTGGGTGTGTTCGCCGCCGAACGCGGCGACGTGTTCGGCCTCCGCCGCTGGTATCTGATCACGCTGGCGATGGGGACCTTCTTCGTACTCGGGCAGGGCTACGAGTACGTCGAGTTGGTCAAGGCCGGAACCACCATCTCGAGCAGTGCCTTCGGCTCGGTGTTCTACATGGCCACCGGCTTCCACGGCCTGCACGTCATCGGCGGTCTGGTGGCGTTCGTGCTGTTGTTGTTCCGCACCAAGATGAGCAAGTTCACGCCGGCCCAGGCGACCGCGGCGATTGTGGTCTCGTACTACTGGCACTTCGTCGACATCGTCTGGATCGCGCTGTTCGCCACCATCTACTTCGTCCGATGATCGCCGCCCAGCTCGCCGATCGGACTCGGACTGATGAGCCCAGCGGCAGGACGCCGCGATGAGCTCCCAGCATCCACAGCCGAATAGAAGGGGTTCGATGACCGACAAGTCCCGCCGCCGGCTGCGCCGACGCATATCAGCAGGCATCCTGCTGCTGTTCGGGCTGACAGTCGCCGGTGGCCTCGCGGCCACCTTTACGCCCACGCCACAGGTGGCAGTGGCCGACGAAGCACAGTCGGCGCTACTGCGCACCGGCAAGGAGCTGTACGAGACGTCGTGCATCAGCTGCCACGGCGCCAACCTGCAGGGGGTGTACGACCGCGGACCCAGCCTGATCGGTGTGGGCGAGGCCTCGGTGTACTTCCAGGTTTCCACCGGCCGGATGCCGGCGAAGACCGGTCAGGCCCAGGCGCCGGAGAAGACCCCCGACTTCGACCAGGCCCAGATGGACGCGCTCGGCGCCTACATCCAGGCCAACGGCGGCGGCCCCACCGTGGTGCGCGACGCCAACGGTGAGATCGCGCAGCAGTCGCTGATCGGTGACAACGTCGCACGCGGCGGCGACCTGTTCCGGATGAACTGCGCCTCCTGCCACAACTTCACCGGTCGCGGTGGCGCCCTGTCGTCCGGCAAGTACGCGCCGGACCTCGACAACCTGGAGCCGGCCCAGATCTACACCGCGATGCTGACCGGTCCGGAGAACATGCCCAAGTTCTCCGATCGGCAACTCTCCCCGGAGGACAAGGCCGACATCATCGCCTACGTCCAGCAGGCCACCAAGGCCGGTAACCCCGGCGGCTACGGCCTCGGCGGGTTCGGGCCGGTCGGCGAAGGCATGGCGATTTGGATCATCGGAACGGTGGCCGTCATCGCCGCCGCTCTGTGGATTGGAGCTCGGGCATGAGTGATCAGCGTGAAGCCGACGGTGGATCGCGTATGACCGACGACGTCAAGGGCACCGACACCCCGGGTCAGCTCGGGGTTCCGGGCCAGCCCACGGAAGCCGAACTGGCCCAGATGTCCCGCGAGGAGCTCCTTGAGCTCGGCGGCAAGCTCGACGGCGTCCAGACGGTGTTCAAGGAGCCGCGCTGGCCGGTGCCGGGCACCAAGGCCGAGAAGCGCGCCGAGCGCCAGGTCGCGTTCTGGCTGATGCTCGGTGGTTTCTCCGGTCTGGCCCTGCTGCTGATCTTCCTGTTCTGGCCGTGGGAGTACCGCCCGCTCGGTGACGAGGGGGCGTGGATCTACAACCTGACCACCCCGCTGTACGGGCTGACCTTCGGGTTGTCGATTCTGTCCATCGGCATCGGTGCGGTGCTGTACCAGAAGAAGTTCATCCCGCACGAGATCTCGATCCAGGAGCGGCACGACGGCCGTTCCCCCGAGATCCACCGCAAGACCATCGTGGCCAACCTGACCGATGCGCTGGAAGGCTCGACGATCAAGCGGCGCAAGGTGATCGGCCTGTCGCTGGGGCTGGGCCTCGGCGCCTTCGGGCTGGGCACGCTGGTGGCGTTCGTCGGCGGTCTGGTGAAGAACCCGTGGAAGCCGGTGGTGCCGACCGCCGAGGGGAAGAAGGCCGAGCTGTGGACCTCGGGATGGACCCCGCGCTACCCGGGCGAGACGATCTACCTGGTCCGCTCCACCGGCGCCGTCGGGACCGCCCCGTTCCAGAAGGTGCGGCCCGAGGACATCGACGCCGGCGGTATGGAGACCGTGTTCCCGTGGCGGGAGTCCGACGGTGACGGCACCACCCCGGAGTCCGCGCACAAGCTGACCGAGATCGCGATGGGCGTCCGCAACCCGGTCATGCTCATCCGGATCCGCCCGCAGGACATGCCGCGGGTGGTCAAGCGCAAGGGCCAGGAGAGCTTCAACTACGGCGAGTTCTTCGCCTACACCAAGGTCTGCTCGCATCTGGGCTGCCCGGCATCGCTCTACGAGCAGCAGACGCACCTGCTGCTGTGCCCGTGCCACCAGTCGCAGTTCGACCTGCTGCACTACGCGAGGCCCGTGTTCGGTCCTGCTGCTCGCGCGTTGGCGCAGCTGCCGATTACCGTGAACGAAGACGGGTATCTCGTCGCCAACGGTGACTTCATCGAGCCCGTTGGACCGGCATTCTGGGAACGGAAGTCATAATGAGTCCGAAATTGGCTGAGATCGCCGCCAAGCAGGGCGAAGCGATCGATTCTCGGTACCACCCGTCAGCGGCAGTACGACGGCAGCTGAACAAGGTCTTTCCCACCCACTGGTCGTTCCTGCTGGGTGAGATCGCCCTGTACAGCTTCATCGTGCTGATCATCACGGGCATCTATCTCACGCTGTTCTTCGACCCGTCGATGGCGCACGTGGTCTACGACGGGGTGTACCAGCCCCTGCGCGGTGTGGAGATGTCGCGGGCCTATGAGACCGCGCTGAACATCAGCTTCGAGGTGCGCGGCGGGTTGTTCGTGCGCCAGATCCACCACTGGGCGGCGCTGCTGTTCGCCGCGGCGATCATGGTGCACCTGGCGCGGGTGTTCTTCACCGGCGCGTTCCGCCGGCCGCGTGAGGCCAACTGGGTGATCGGCTGCCTGCTGTTGATCCTGGCGATGTTCGAGGGCTTCTTCGGCTACACCCTGCCCGACGAGCTGCTGTCGGGCACCGGGCTGCGGGCCTCGTTCTCCTCGATCACGCTGGGCATGCCGGTGATCGGCACCTGGCTGCACTGGATGCTGTTCGGTGGGGACTTCCCGGGCAACATCATCATCCCGCGGATGTACGCCCTGCACATCCTGATCCTGCCGGGCATCATGCTGGCCCTGGTCGGCGCCCACCTGGCGCTGGTGTGGTTCCAGAAGCACACCCAGTTCCCCGGTCCGGGCCGCACCGAGACCAACGTGGTCGGTGTCCGGGTGATGCCGGTGTTCGCGGTGAAGTCGGGCGCGTTCTTCGCGATGACGGTCGGTGTGCTCGGCATCATGGGCGGGCTGCTGCAGATCAACCCGATCTGGAACCTCGGCCCGTACCGTCCGTCACAGATCTCCGCGGGTAGCCAGCCGGACTTCTACATGATGTGGACCGAGGGCATGGCCCGTATCTTCCCGCCGTGGGAGATCTACATCGGCAACTACACCATTCCGGCGTCGACCTGGGTGGCGTTGGCGATGGCCGTGGTGTTCATCGGGCTCATCGTCTATCCCTGGGTGGAGAAGAAGCTGACCGGCGACGACGCTCACCACAACCTGCTGCAGCGTCCGCGTGATGTGCCGGTGCGTACCGGTATCGGCGCCGCCGCGATCTCGTTCTACCTGCTGATGACCCTGGCGGCGATGAACGACGTCATCGCGTGGAAGTTCCACATCTCGCTGAACGCGACGACGTGGATCGGCCGGATCGGCATGGTGGTGTTGCCGGCGATCGTCTACTTCGTCGCCTACCGGTGGGCGGTCAGCCTGCAGCGCAGCGACCGCGAGGTGCTCGAGCACGGCGTGGAGACCGGCATCATCAAGCGGCTCCCCCACGGCGCCTACATCGAGCTGCATCAGCCGCTCGGACCGGTTGACGAGCACGGTCACCCGATTCCGTTGGAGTACCAGGGCGCTCCGGTGCCCAAGCGGATGAACAAGCTGGGCGCCGGCGGTGTGCCGGGTACCGGCAGCTTCATCACGCCGGACCCGATCTCCGAACACGAGGCGCTGGTCGAGGCGGCCCATGCTTCGGAACGGAAGGCGCTGGCCGCGCTGGAGGAATATCAGGAGAACCTCCGAGACGGTCAGGGCAACGGCGAGGTCGCCCGGCGCTGACCCGATCAGCTGAACGAGACCCGCCCCGGCACACTGCCGGGGCGGGTTTCGTTTTCTGGCGGCTCTGTTCGAAGCCCGCTACGTGCAGCAGTTCGGGTCGAGCACCACACACAACGCCTGCAGCGCGTCCGGGCGCACCCGGTGAAAGACGTTCATTCCGCGGCGGTCTGAGATCACCAGCCCGGCCTTGCGCAGCTGGCCGAGGTGATGGCTGACAGTGGACTCACCCAGGCTCAACTTCGCCGCCAGCTGCCCGCTGGTCTTCTCCCCTCCGTCGGCGCTGAACAGAAACGACACGATCTTGACCCGGACCGGATCGGCGATCGCCTTGAGCCGCAACGCGATCTGCAGCGCGTCCTCGTCGCTGACCGGACCCGCGGCCACCGGCTCGCAGCACACCGGACTGGACATGTCGATCACGGGCAACGGTTTGGGCATGAAATTCCTCCCGGCAGCTTCTTGACATATATCGAAATAGCGCGCACGCTTGGTTCGGCGCCATTTCGACATATATGACAATCCTAGTGGAGGACGATCATGTCCCGTGTCCAGTTAGCGCTCAACGTCGACAATCTCGACGACGCCATCGAGTTCTACACCACCTTGTTCAACACCCCCCCGGCGAAGGTCAAACCCGGATACGCCAACTTCGCGGTCACTCAACCGCCACTGAAGCTGGTGCTGATCGAAAACCCCGGCATCGGCGGCACGCTCAACCACCTCGGCGTCGAGGTGGACTCCAGTGAGCGGGTGCACGCCGAGATCGCCCGGCTCAGCGGCGCCGGGTTGGTCACCGCGGAGGAGATCAACACCACCTGTTGTTTCGCCACCCAGGACAAGGTCTGGGTCACCGGGCCGGCCGGCGAAAAGTGGGAGGTGTACACCGTGCTGGCCGACTCGGAAACCTTCGGCAGCAGCCCGCAACACCGCCAGGCCGACGCCGACGGCGCGCAGTGCTGTGGTGACACATCCACCGCGGAGGCCGACCGACCAGCCGATACCGCGGCCTGCTGCTGACGACGCGGCCTAACGGGCCAGGTGGTCACCGTTGCGGCGGTGGCCACCTGGCCTACGGCCGCCGCCCGGCGAGGGATCCCGACCGCAATGTTCACCACGCGTTCACTTGACGACGGATTCGACGACTATCAATATAGATATATGTCGAAGTCGCTGTGGGAGTCGATAGATGGGGCGGCGACCTGCCCGCCGGCCGCACTGCTGCGGGAACCACTGTCGGCGGCCGAGGCCGCGGACGTGGCAACCACCCTCAAGGCGCTGGCCGATCCCGTACGCCTGCAGTTGTTTTCCGCGATAGCCAGCCATGCCGGCGGCGAAGCCTGCGTCTGCGACATCTCGACCGGTCTCGAGGTGTCGCAGCCGACGGTGTCGCACCACCTCAAGGTGTTGCGTGAGGCCGGCCTACTGACGTCCGAACGGCGCGGCTCATGGGTCTACTACGCGGTGGTGCCCCAAGCGTTGGCGAGCCTGTCGGCACTGCTCGGCGCCACCGGCACCGCACCCGTCGGGGCGCCGCGGTGACCGCCGCTGCCCCGGCATCGCCCCCGCCCGTCGTCGGCAGGATGTCGGTTCTGGACCGGTACCTGACCGTCTGGATCGGTGCCGCCATGATTGCCGGCCTGCTGCTGGGACGCTGGATTCCCGGCCTGAACACCGCGCTGGAAAGCGTTGCGATCGACGGTATTTCACTTCCCATCGCACTCGGGCTACTGATCATGATGTACCCGGTGTTGGCCAAGGTGCGTTATGACCGGCTCGACACCGTCACCGGTGACCGCCGCCTGCTGCTGTCCTCGCTGGTGCTCAACTGGGTGTTCGGCCCGGCCCTGATGTTCGCGCTGGCCTGGCTGCTGCTACCCGATCTGCCGGAGTACCGCACCGGGCTGATCATCGTCGGCCTGGCCCGCTGTATCGCGATGGTCATCATCTGGAACGACTTGGCTTGCGGTGACCGCGAAGCCGCCGCCGTGCTGGTCGCGCTCAACTCGATCTTCCAGGTCATCATGTTCGCCGTGCTGGGCTGGTTCTACCTGTCGGTGCTGCCCGGCTGGCTCGGCCTGGAACAGACGACCATCGATACCTCGCCATGGCAGATCGCCAAATCGGTACTGATCTTCCTCGGTATCCCTCTGCTGGCCGGATACCTGTCCCGGCGCGTCGGTGAACGCACCAAGGGCCGCGACTGGTACGAGTCGATATTTCTGCCCCGGGTCAGCCCCTGGGCGTTGTACGGGTTACTGTTCACCGTCGTGATTCTCTTTGCGTTGCAAGGGGATCAGATCACCAACCGACCGCTCGACGTGACCCGCATCGCGCTTCCGTTACTGGCCTACTTCACCATCATGTGGGGCGGCGGCTACCTGACCGGTGCTGCGCTGGGCCTGGGCTATGAACGCACCACCACCCTGGCGTTCACCGCCGCCGGCAACAACTTCGAACTCGCCATCGCGGTAGCGATCGCCACCTACGGCGCCACCTCCGGGCAGGCCCTGGCCACCGTCGTCGGACCACTGATCGAAGTGCCGGTGCTCGTCGCACTGATCTACGTATCCCTGGCGCTGCGCCAACGTTTCGAAAGGACACCGCTCGCCCCATGACTTCCGATTCCGCGACCGACAACCCCACACCATCTGTTCTGTTCGTCTGCGTGCACAATGCCGGCCGTTCCCAGATGGCCGCTGGTTTCCTCACCGCTCTCGCAGGGGGCCGCATCGAGGTCCGCTCGGCGGGCAGTGCTCCGGCGGACCAACTCAACCCCGCCGCCGTCGAAGCGATGGCCGAAGTCGGCATCGACATCTCCACCCACCAACCCAAGGTGCTGACCACCGACGCGGTACAGGCCTCCGATGTCGTGATCACCATGGGCTGCGGTGACACCTGCCCGATATTTCCCGGCAGGTCCTACCGTGACTGGGTGCTCGACGATCCGGCCGGCAAGGATCTCGACGACGTGCGCCGGATCCGGGACGACATCAAGGCCAGAGTCGAGGATCTCATCGCCGAGCTCGATCCCCCGCCGGACCTCAACGCTCGTGATCGACCAGTTCCCGCAACTCGCGCAGGAACCACCACCCGATGACCGGCATCGCGACGGTGATCAGCCCGGCGACGGCATAGCAGCCCCACCCGGCGCCGGTCGCGTCCACCGCCATCAGGTACGTCGCTGCACCGATCAGCAGCGTCGCGGCCCCGATGGCACTGAAGATGGCCAGCCCGGCGCGCAGCCAGATCTGATCGATCGCGGCCAGCGGTAGGCGCCTGCCCCGGTCGGCGGGCAGTGGTTGGCCACGGCGCACCCCCGGATCGGCGGCGGGGCCGAATGCCCGCGGTGGCCGGGCGGGCGCTGCACCGCGCGGGGCACCGGGACCCACCGGCGGTCGGGCCGCGGGCTCCGCTTCGTCGCCGGCGCTGCGCCGCGCCCGCAGCAGCAGCGGCACGGCGGCGATGATGATCAGCGCCGACACCGCGATGACGGTGTAGAGCAGCCATGGTGTGCCGGCCTCCTCCGCCGGGGCGGGCCGCCCCCGGCCGAGATCGACCAGCCCGACCACCGCGGCCACCGCCGCCCCCACCGCGGCCAGCCACAGGATCGCGCACACGCCCATCAGGATGCGGTCGGTGTTGTCGAACCGACTGTGTCCGGTGTCCATACCTCTACGCTCTCAGCGGTTCCCGATCGTCAGCAGCTCGTCTGAGCCGCGTTGTTGTGGTTCGACGACAGCACCTCGCCGTCGCTGGTGGTGATCGTGCAATTGAGCTTGCTGACCAAGAACAGGCTCGACGCCTGCACCGAGCCGATCTCCGACTGGGAGATCGGCGTCACGGTGAACGTCCACGGGATGTAGACGTTGCGTTGGGTGCGGCTGCGGCCGGAGGCGTCGGTGAACGTCACCGTGATGATGTCCCCGGGTGCCTTCGTACCGGTCACCGAGTAGGTCACCTGCCGGGGTCCGGCCGGGGTGGTCGTGGTGGTCGTCGTGGTGGTGGCCGGCGGCGGCTGTTCGGTCGTCGTCGCCGGGGGCGGCGGCTCCTCGGCCGGCGGGGGCGGCGGAGGCGGCGGCTCCTGGGTCACCGTCACCGTCTCCGGGGGCGGGGGCGGCGGCGGAGGTTCGGTGGTCTCCGGCGGCGGTGGGGGCGGCGGCGTGGTCGTGGTGATCTCGTCCTGGACCGGCGGCGCCGTGGACGTGGAGGTCTCCGGCGTCGCCAGGGTCTCGGTGTCGGTGCTGGTCACCAACAGCGACACCGACACCACCAGCGCCACCGCGGCGATGATGGCCGCGACACCGACCACCCACGGCCAGCGCGGGGGCGGCTGGTCGGCGACGGCTGCGTCATAGTCGTCGTAGTCGTACAGCGCGGCATCGGGCGGCACGTACGGCCCGCTGCTGAACTGCTCGGACTCCGGCGCCGAGTACGCCCGCGAGTAGAAGTCCGTCTCGGCGGTCTCCGGGGCGTGGTCAGCAACGTCGTCCGAAGGTTGCTCCGGATCCGGCTGATCGCCAGCCCGACCCGATTCCGGTTCCGGCCGATCGGACCCGGCAGAGTCCGATCCTGGGGGATTCGGCCCGCTCATCTACGCCTATCCTTCTCCGACTACTTCACCGGCGGATGATCGCGTCCTGGCCGCGCTCGGTGTCGGCCAGCGCGTAGCCACACTACCCAAACGCCACCCGCGAGCGAACAGCGCAGCGCGGGTGGCGGGGTGACTTTTGCTCCTATTGTGACCTTCACCTGGGCCGGGGAGCAGGGCCGGTATCGAACTCAGTGCTTCTCGGGGCCGATGTGGTATTCGAACACCAGGCCGGCGACCGCGGCGATGACCATCGCGACCGCCGCCGTGAACAGCCACCACAGCCCCAGCGCCAGCCCCACGCCGACGGTGGAGAACGCCGCGGCGATCAGGATCGGCCACCAGCTGTGCGGGCTGAAGAAGCCCAGTTCACCGGCGCCGTCGCTGATCTCGGCGTCCTCGTAGTCCTCGGGCCGGGTGTCGAGGCGACGGGCTACGAACCGGAAGAAGGTGCCGATGATCAGCGTGAGCCCGGCGGTCATCACCAGGGCGGTGGAGCCGGCCCACTCAACTCCCCCGTCCGCGAACATGCCGGTCAGCACGGCGTACACGATCGCCGTGAGGACGAAGAACGCGGTCAGGATCTCGAAAATTCTGGCTTCGATATGCATGGTCGCCCTTTACCTGCTCGCCTGCGGCGGCACCTGCTCACCCCGCCGGGAATCGAACGGGGAGGTGGTGATCGCGGTGGGTTCCTGGTTGATCGCCAGCAGCGCCTCGGCATTGCTGGCCCCGCCGATCCGCTCCTGCATGTAGGCCTTGAAGTCGTTGGGCTCCACAACGCGGATCTCGAAGTTCATCATGGCGTGGTAGGTGCCGCACATCTCGGCGCAGCGCCCGACGAACGCGCCGGTCTGGTTGATCTCGCTGATCTGGAAGATGTGGTCGGAGTTGTTGGCCTGCGGATCGGGCATGACGTCCCGCTTGAACAGGAACTCCGGCACCCAGAACGCGTGGATGACGTCGGCCGACGCGATCTGGAACTCGATGCGCTTACCGGCCGGAAGCACCAGCACCGGAATCTCGCTGGTGGTGCCCACCGTCTCGACCTCGTTGAAGTTCAGGTACGAGCGGTCCTGGGGGTTGGCGCCGTGCACCGCGCCGCGGATCTCCTGGCCGTGCTCGTCGACGCCCTCGGGGATGGACGCCACCGCGGCCTTGCGCTCCTCGTCACGGCCGTCGTAGGTGAACGTGCCGTCCTTGAAGTTCACCGACTGGTAGCCGAACTTCCAGTTCCACTGGAAGGCGGTCACGTCGACGACCACCTCGGGGTCGGGTTCCTTGTGCAGCATCCGCTCCTGCACCACCACGGTGAAGTAGAACAGCACCGAGATGATCAGGAACGGGGTCACGGTGAGCACCAGCTCCAGCGGCATGTTGTAGCCGAACTGACGCGGTAGCTCGGTGTCGCCCTTCTTCTTACGGTGGAATGCGCATGTCCAGAAGGTCAGACCCCATACGATCGCGCCGACCACCAATGAGGCGATCACCGACCCGATCCACAGTTCCCGGTTGACGTGGGCTTCGGGCGTGATGCCCTTGGGCCACCCCAGACCGAGCACGTCCGACCAGCTGCACCCGCTGAGTAGCAGTGCCATCCCGGCAAGGACGACTGACAACGCCACCACCCGGAGTCGGCGAGGTGTCACGCTGGCGCCTCCTACTAGAAGTCGAAGAACCCGACCGCGGAGCGGCCGGTGACCTGTTGTGCGAATACGCGAATACTACGCAGCGTAGACCACGCCGGGTACTGCGCTCGACACACCTCGGCGATTCGGCATACTGACGCGGTGTGCGGACTGCTGGCTTACCTACGTGACCCGTCCGCGGAGGCTTCCGGCGACCTGGTGACCGCGGTCTCCAAGGCGTCGGCGATGATGCGTCACCGCGGCCCCGACGAGCCCGGGACCTGGGCTGATGACCCGGATGCGGCGACCGTCGTCTTCGGATTCAACCGGTTGTCGATCATCGACATCGCCCACAGCCACCAGCCGCTGCGGTGGGGGCCACCGGATTCCCCCGAACGTTACGTGCTGGTGTTCAACGGGGAGATCTACAACTACGTCGAACTGCGCGAGACGCTGCGCGACGAATTCGGTGCGAGATTCGTCACTGACGGCGACGGCGAGGCGATCATCGCCGCCTACCACCACTGGGGCACCGCGGCGCTGAACCGGTTGCGCGGGATGTTCGCGTTCGCGTTGTGGGACACCGAGCGCGGTGAGCTGTTCTGCGCCCGCGACCCGTTCGGCATCAAGCCGCTGTTCATGGCCACCGGCCCGGGCGGCGCCGCGTTCGGCAGCGAGAAGAAATCGCTGTTGGAGCTGGCGCCGCTGCTGGGTGTCGACCTGGATCTCGACGAACGCGCGGTGCAGCACTACACGGTGCTGCAGTACGTGCCCGAGCCGGAGACCCTGCACCGGGGCATCCGGCGGCTGGAATCGGGCTGTTACGCGCGGATGCGGCCCGGACAGCAGCCCGAGATCACCCGCTACTTCCGCCCGCGGTTCACCGCGGTGCCGTTCAGCACCGGAACCGCCGACGAGCGCTACGCGGAGATCACCGCGGCGCTGGAGGATTCGGTCGCCAAGCATATGCGCGCCGACGTCACCGTCGGGGCGTTCCTGTCCGGCGGCATCGACTCGACGGCGATCGCGGCACTGGCCATGCGGCACAACCCGCGGCTGATCACGTTCACCACCGGTTTCGAGCGGGAGGGGTTCTCCGAGGTCGATGTGGCCGTCGCCTCCGCCGAGGCGATCGGGGCGCGGCACGTCACCAAGGTGGTGACCCAGGCCGAGTTCGTCGAGGCGCTACCGGAGATCGTGTGGTACCTCGACGATCCGGTGGCCGACCCGGCGCTGGTGCCGCTGTTCTTCATCGCCCGGGAGGCCCGCAAGCACGTCAAGGTGGTGCTGTCCGGTGAGGGCGCCGACGAGTTGTTCGGCGGATACACCATCTACCGCGAGCCGCTGTCGCTCAAACCGTTCGACTATCTGCCCCGCCGGCTGCGCCGGTCGGTGGGCCGGATGTCGAATCCGCTGCCCGAGGGGATGCGGGGCAAGAGCCTGCTGCACCGGGGCTCGCTCACCCTCGAGGAGCGCTACTACGGCAACGCGCGCAGTTTCTCCGACGCCCAGTTGCGGGCGGTGCTGCGCCAGTTCCGGCCGGAGTGGACGCACACCGATGTCACCGCCCCGATCTACGCCGAGTCGGTGGGCTGGGATCCGGTCGCCCGGATGCAGCATGTCGACCTGTTCACCTGGCTGCGCGGCGACATCCTGGTCAAGGCCGACAAGATGACGATGGCCAACTCGCTGGAGTTGCGGGTGCCGTTCTTGGATCCGGAGGTCTTCGCGGTGGCGTCCCGGCTGCCGCTGGAGCAGAAGATCACCCGGTCCACCACCAAGTACGCGCTGCGCCGCGCCTTGGAGTCGGTGGTGCCGGCGCATGTGCTCAACCGTCCGAAACTCGGTTTCCCGGTGCCGATCCGGCACTGGCTGCGGGCCGGCGAACTCCTGGACTGGGCCTACCAGCTGGTGGGGTCGTCGCAGGCCTCCGAGCTGATCGATCTGGCGGCGGTGCGTCGGATGCTCGACGAGCACCGGGTGGGTGAGAGCGATCACAGCCGCCGGCTGTGGACGGTGCTGATCTTTCTGCTGTGGCACGCGATCTTCATCGAGCGGACCGTCACCCCGACGATCCGGGAACCGCACTACCCCGTGCAGCTCTGACCCCGCGCCCCCACTCACCGAACGTGCATTCCATGCGGCCCACGGCCGGATTCAGCGCACGGAATACACGTTCGGCGCGAGACCTTCGGCGCCCTGAGACCCCGGCGCTGAGACTCCGGCGGCCCCGAGACCCCGGCGCCCTGAGACCCCGGCGCCCCGAGACCTTCGGTGCGAGACTCCGGCGCCCTGAGACCCGGCGCCCTCAGGGCAGGGCTGGGGCGATCTCCGCGGCGGCCTCGGCGCCGTAGGCGTCGGCGAGCCGGCGCAGGGCGTCCTCGCGGTCCCACACCCACTCCTGCGGGCCGGGCGCCTCCAGCACCAGGACCGCCACCAGCGACGCCAGCTGCGCCGAGCGTTCCAGGCTCAGGCCGGCGCTGCGCCCGGTCAGGAACCCCGCCCGGAACGCGTCGCCGATGCCGGTGGGATCGACCCGCTCCTTCTCGGGCACCACGCCGACGTGCACGAAGGTGCCGTCGGAGCTGACCAGATCGACGCCCTTGGGGCCCAGCGTGGTCACCCGCAGGCCGATCTGGCTCATCACCTGGGCCTCGGACCATCCGGTCTTGGTGAGCAGCAGATCCCACTCGTAGTCGTTGGTGAACAGGTAGGTGGCGCCGTTGATCAGCCGGCGAATCTCCTCGCCGCTGAGCCGGGCCAGCTGCTGGGACGGGTCGGCCGCGAACGCCAACCCCAGCTCACGGCACTCCTCGGTGTGCCGGAACATCGCCTCGGGATCGTTGGCGCCGATGATCACCAGTTCCGGGGTGCCGATCCGGGCCACCACGTCGGCCAGCGAGATGTTGCGCGCCTCCGACATCGCGCCCGGGTAGAACGACGCGATCTGGGCCATGTCCTCATCGCTGGTGCAGACGAACCGGGCGGTGTAGGCGGTCTCGGACAGCAGCACACAGCCGCAGTCGACGTTGACCGACTCCAGCCACTGCCGGTACTCGGCGAAATCGGGGCCGGCCGCGCCCACCAGGGCGACGCTGCCGCCCAGCCGTCCGATCGCGTAGGCCATGTTGCCCGCCACCCCGCCGCGGTGCACCACCAGGTCGTCGACGAGGAAGCTCAGCGACACCTTCTGCAGGTGATCGGCCAGCAGCTGCTCGGAGAACTTGCCCGGGAACCGCATCAGATGGTCGGTGGCGATGGAACCGGTCACCGCAATGGTCACGTGACGTCAACCCTTCAATCGTCGAACCGTCGGAGATGCTTAATCATGCTAACGATCGGATGGGCCCGACAGTTGCGCTAACCTGCCTACAAGTGCCCGTCCGGTCACTGTAGACAGGCCCCAGTAATCCAGACTCAGCCACCCAGACTTCCGGGGGAGCAACTTTTGACTGGTCCATATCCGTACCCCGACCAGTTTCGCGCCCAACAACCCGTACCGAAACCACCCGGATCGGAACCGCCCGTCCCGGGCCCCGACGACCCCGGTGTGCCGTATCCGGAACCCGCGGGCTCGGCCTATCCGGGGATGCTGCCACCACCGGTGCAGTACCCCGGACGCCGGTGGCGCCGGGTGCTGACGGTGCTGGCGGTGATCGGGGTGGTGGTCGGTGCCGGAGCCGCGGTGGTGTTCGCCACCCGGGGCGGCTCGGGCCGGCCCGGCGCCGGATTCACCGAGACCGCGGCCAGGGCCGAGATCCAGCGGTATCTGGACGCGCTCGCCGACGGTGACGACGAGACGGTCGCCCGCCACGCCCTGTGCGGCATGTACGACGAGGTCAAGCAGCGGCGGTCGGATCTCGAGGTGGCCACCCTCAACAGCGACGCGTTCCGCAAACAGTACGACCGTGCCGAGGTGACCGGCATCGACAAGATGGTGCGGTTGTCGGTCAACCAGGCCCGGGTGTTGTTCAGCATGCGGGTCGTGCCGGCCGGCGGCACGAGCGCCCGGGAACCCGCCGAGACCGAGGTTCAGGGCATCGCCGAACTGCTGTACCAGGACAACGAGATCCTGGTGTGCAACTACCTGGTGCGCACCGGCAGTCAGTACTGACCGGCGCGCCCCAGGTCGGTCGGACTCGAACGCCCGCTCGTCAGTTGAACGAGTCGCCGCAGGCGCAGGAGCCGGTGGCGTTCGGGTTGTCGATCGTGAAGCCCTGCTTCTCGATGGTGTCGACGAAATCGATCGTGGCGCCCTCCACGTAGGGGGCGCTCATCCGGTCGACGGTCAGCGTGACACCACCGAATTCGGCGGTGAGATCGCCGTCGAGCTGACGGTCGTCGAAGAAGAGGTTGTATCGCAGACCGGCGCAGCCACCCGGTTGCACGGCGATCCGCAGCGCCAGATCGTCACGGCCCTCCTGGTCCAGCAGCGCCTTGGCCTTCGACGCGGCCGCTTCGGTCAGGATGACGCCGTGGGTCTTGGTGCCAGTCGCCGAGTCGTCCTGAACAGTCATTGCACTCCCCTGTTGCCGTTCGTGGGCGGGTAATCGCTCTTACGAAGCTGACAGCCCCGGCAGGCCAGCTGACGGTTCTGCCCAGTCCACTTCCTCAACGGTACCTTGTCGGCGGGCTATTCCTCACGCCGTCCGGCCGTCGCCGCCCCAGTGTGCCGCGACCCACTCGGCCAGTCCGGTCAGCTGATTCGCCGCGTCGCTCATCGCCCGCTGCGCCGAACCGGCGTACTCGGCCAGCGAGTGGGCCGCGGCGATGCCCGCGGCGCGCATCGCCGCGGCGTCCAACTGCACCTGACCGGCCAGCACCACCACCGGGACCCGGTGGGAGCGGGCCGCGCCGGCCAGCGCGCTGACCACCTTGCCGTGCACCGACTGATGGTCGAGCCGGCCTTCGCCGGTGAGGATCAGATCGGCCGCGGCGATGTCGTCGGCCAACCCGGTGTGCTCGGCGATGACCGCCGCACCGGAGGTGCGGCGCGCACCGAGGGCCAGCAGGGCGGCGCCCAGTCCCCCGGCGGCGCCGGCCCCGGGTTCGGCGCTGACGTCGCGCCCGGCCGCCCGCGCGAGTTCGACCGCCCATGCGGCCAGCCGGTCCTCGAGCCGTGCCACGGTGGCCGGGTCGGCGCCCTTCTGCGGGCCGAACACCCGCGCGGCACCCATCGGCCCGAGCAGCGGATGCTCCACATCGGTGGCGGCGATCAGTTCGACGTCGGCCAGCGCGGCGCGGGCGTCGGCGATGGTCCCGAACGCCTCGAACATGCCGCGGCCGCCGTCGGTGCAGCTGCTGCCGCCGAGGCCGATCACGAGGCGCCGCGCGCCGGCGGCCAGCGCGGCGGCGACGAGTTGCCCGACACCACGGCTGTGCGCGGCCTCGGCCGTGGTCGGGTCGGGCGGGCGCGGCAGCAGGGTGAGCCCGCAGGCCTGGGCGCATTCCAGGTAGGCGGTGGCTGGATCGGCCGGGTCGAACAGCCAGTCGGCGGACACATCGGCCGACGACTCGGCCGACAGGGGGCCGTCCACCCGGGTGGTGCGCACCTCCCCCAGCCGGGTGGCGAGCACGTCGACGAAGCCGGGACCGCCGTCGGATTGGGGTGCGGGGGTGATCTCGTCGTGGGGGCGGCCGCGGCGCCATCCGGCGGCGATCGCCTCCGCGGCCCGGACCGCGGTGAGGGTGCCGCCGAACGAGTCGGGGGCGATCAGGACGTGTCGTGCCGCGCTGTCCGGCTGCCGGCCCACCATCCGAGCAGACTAATCTGGACGGTGTGAATCTGCTGGGCCGGAAGAAGGACAACGCACAGACGACCGCGGGATCGACGGGCGCCGACACCGCCGCCACCACCGATCCGGTGTCGTCCGGCGACTCGTCCGACACCGGCTCCGGAAAGACGACCCGGAGCGAACGCAGGCGTCGCAAGGAGTCCCGGACCACCCCGCCCAAGGGCCGTCCCACCCCGAAGCGTTCCGAGTCCGCCCGCCGGCGCGGCCCGGTGGCCCCGGCGCCGATGACCGCCGCGGAGGCCCGTCGCCGCCGCAAGGAACTGCGCAAGTCGATGAGCAAGGAGGAGCGCAAGGCGCTGCGGGCCGAGCGTCGCGCACAGCTCAACGAGCGGCGGGAACGGATGATGGCCGGCGAGGAGGACTTCCTGCTGCCGCGGGACAAGGGCCCGGTGCGGCGGTATGTCCGCGACATCGTCGACGCCCGGCGCAACGTGCTGGGCCTGTTCATGCCGGCCGCGCTGGCCCTGATCTTCGTGATGTTGTCGGTGCCCTCGGTCGAGGTGCAGGCGGCGATGTCACCGGCGATGCTCGGCCTGATGGTGATCATGCTGATCGACGCGTTCGTGCTGGGCCGCAAGGTCAACCGCATGGTCGACGCGAAGTTCCCGGACAACACCGAAACCGGTTGGCGGCTGGGCTTCTACGCGGCCAGCCGGGCCTCGCAGCTGCGCCGGATGCGGGCCCCGCGGCCGCAGGTGGAACGCGGCGCCGAGATCACCTGACGCTGACGTGCGCATCCTGGTGCTCGGCGGAATCCGATCGGGGAAGTCGCAGTGGGCGGAGACCGCACTGGCCGACGCGGTTGGTGACGCCCCGGCGCGCTATCTGGCCACCGGCCGCGTCCCCGACGCCGACACCGACTGGGCCGCGCGGGTGTCGGCGCACCGGCGACGCCGCCCCGCCCATTGGTCGACGTGCGAAACCACCGATGTGGCAACGCAGTTGCGAACGTATCCGGATCTGCCCACGATGATCGACGATGTGGGTGGGTGGCTCACCGCCACCATGGACCGGCACGACGCCTGGTCCGGCGGATCGGTGACCGCCGACACCGACGAACTCGTCGCGGCGGTGGCCGATTTCCGCTCCACCCTGCTGGTGGTGAGCCCGGAGGTCGGGCTCAGCGTGGTGCCGACCACCGCGGTCGGCCGGCGGTTCGCCGATGCGCTGGGCACGCTCAATCAGCGATTGGCCCGGGTGTGTGACCGGGTGGTGCTGGTCGTCGCCGGTCAACCGGTCACGGTCAAGGAGCCCGTGTGAGCACCGTGGACATCGGCCCGGTCGAGCCGCCCGACGAGGCGGCCGCCGCGGCGGCGCGGGCGCGCCAGGGTGAGCTGACCAAGCCGGCCGGATCGCTGGGCCGGCTGGAGGACCTGTCGGTGTGGGTGGCCTCCTGCCAGAGCCTTTGTCCGCCACGCCAATTCGAGCGCGCCCGGGTGGTGGTGTTCGCCGGCGACCACGGTGTCGCCCGGGCCGGGGTGTCCGCCTACCCGGTGGAGGTGACCGCCCAGATGATGGCGAACTTCCAGACCGGCGGCGCGGCGATCAATGTGCTGGCCGGGGTCGCCGGGGCGGGTGTGCGGGTGGTCGACATGGCCGTCGACGTCGACGAACCGCTCACCGAGGCAATCGGGCGGCACAAGATCCGCCGCGGCAGCGGCAACATCGCGGTCGAGGACGCCCTCACCGCCGAGCAGACCGTCGCGGCCGTGCAGGCCGGCCGGCGCATCGCCGACGAGGAGGTGGACGCCGGCGCCGATCTGCTCATCGCCGGTGACATGGGCATCGGAAACACCACGGCGGCAACGGCTCTGATCGGGACTCTGACCGACACCGAACCGGTGGCGGTGATCGGGCGGGGCACCGGGATCGACGACACCGGATGGATGCGTAAGACCGCCGCGGTGCGCGACGCGATGTTCCGGGCGCGCCGCGCCGGATCGGATCCGATCACGCTGCTGCGGGTGTGCGGCGGTGCGGATCTGGCGGCGATCACCGGTTTGTTGGCCCAGGCCGCGGTGCGCCGCACCCCGGTGCTGCTGGACGGTCTGGTCTCGGCGGCCGCGGCGCTGCTGGCCGAACAGCTCGCGCCCGGCGCGCGGCAGTGGTGGCAGGCGGGCCACCGCTCCACCGAACCCGCGCACGCGCTGGCGCTGCAGCGCCTCGAGCTGGAACCGATCCTGGATCTGGGGATGCGGCTCGGCGAGGGCACCGGGGCGGCGATGGCGTTGCCGGTGGTGCGGGCCGCGGTGGCCGTGCTGGCGGACATGGCCACCTTCGACGAGGCCCGGGTGAGCACCGGGCCGTGATCAGACCGCTGGCCGGCGCCTTCGCGTTCGGCACCGTGCTGCCGGGCCCCGCCGACGCCGGCCTGGGCCGTGGGACGGTGACCGCGCTGCCGGTGGTGGGCATGGCGCTCGGCGCGCTGGCCGCCGCGGTGCTGACCGCCGCGGGCTGGGCATTCGGCGCCGGCAGCGCCCTGGCCGGGGTGTTGACGGTGGCGGTGTTGTTGCTGCTCACCCGGGGCCTGCACATCGACGGGTTGGCCGACACCGTCGACGGTCTGGGTTGTTACGGTCCGCCCGAGCGGGCGCTGGCGGTGATGCGGGACGGGTCCGCCGGCCCGTTCGGGGTGGCGGCCGTGGTGGTGGCCGTCGTCGTCCAGGCGCTGGCGTTGGCCGAGCTGTCGGCGCTCGGGGTGATCGTGGCGCTGACGGCCGGCCGGGTGGCCGCGGTCCTGGCGTGCCGCCGGTCGGTGCCGGCCGCGGCGGGCAGCAGCCTGGGGGCCGCGGTGGCGGGCAGTCAGCCGGTCGCGGTGGTGGCCGGCTGGGTGGCCGCGGTGGCGGTGCTGGCGGTGTGGGCCGGTCCGCGGCCGTGGCAGGGCCCGGTGGCGGTGCTGGTCGCGTTGGGATGTGCCGCGCTGCTGGTGGCGCACTGCGTGCGGCGGTTCGGTGGTGTCACCGGCGATGTGCTCGGCGCGGTGATCGAGGTGGCCACCACCGTCGCGGCCGTCGGCCTCGCGGTGCGCTGACGGTATCCGGCGTTCAGTTCGGCGCCGGCGTTCAGTTCGGCGCCGGCGTTCAGTTCGGGGCCGTCGTTCAGTTCAACCGGGTCATCCAGCCGTGGGTGTCGGCGAAGGTGCCGCGCTGGATGCCGGTCAGGGTGTCGCGCAGCGCCATGGTGACCTCACCGGGCTCACCGTCGGCGATCGTGAACTCCCCGTCGGCATGTTTGACGTGCGACACCGGGGTGATCACCGCGGCGGTGCCGCAGGCGAACACCTCGGTGATCTCGCCGGCGGCCGCCTTCTTCTGCCATTCGTCGACGTCGATCTTGCGTTCCTCGACGGTGAAGCCGGCGTCGGTGGCCAACTGCAGCAACGAGAGTCGGGTGATGCCGGGCAGCAGTGAGCCGGACAGCTCCGGGGTGACGAGCCGCGCCGAACCGCCGCTCCCGAAGACGAAGAACAGGTTCATCCCGCCCATCTCCTCGACGTAGCGGTGTTCGATGGCGTCCAGCCACACCACCTGATCGCAGCCCTGTTCGGCGGCCTGGGCCTGCGCCAGCAGCGAGGCCGCGTAGTTGCCGCCGAACTTCACCGCGCCGGTGCCGCCCGGGCAGGCCCGCACGTACTCGGTGGTCAGCCACACGCTGACCGGTCTGATGCCGCGCGGGAAGTACGCCCCGGCCGGCGAGGCGATCACCATGTAGCGGTATTCCTTCGACGGCCGCACCCCGAGCCCGGGTTCGGTGGCGAAGATGAACGGCCGCAGATACAGCGACTCCTCACCGCCGGCAGCCGGCACCCACGACTCGTCGACGGCGATGAGCTGGCGCAGCGATTCGAGGAACACCTCTTCGGGCAGCTCCGGAATCGCCAGCCGGCGCGCCGACGTGTTCAGCCGGGTGGCGTTGGCCTCGGGCCGGAACGACACGATCGACCCGTCGGCCCAGCGGTAGGCCTTGAGTCCCTCGAAGACCTCCTGGGCGTAGTGCAGCACGATCGCCGACGGGTCGAGTTGGATCGGTCCGTACGGCAGCACCCGGGCGTTGTGCCAACCGTTCTCTTCGGTGTAGTCGATCGACACCATGTGATCGGTGTAATAACGGCCGAACCCGGGATCGGCCAGAATCTGGGCTCGTACCTCGTCGCTCGCCGGATTCGCGTTGCGCTCAACGGTGAACTCGAGGGGGCCGTCAGTCATGTCCCGATTGTAAACCGGCCCGCTAGCGGGTTTTCACCTCGACGAACGGCGGCTTGACCACCTCGCAGCCGATCCGCCTGCCGCGCACGTCGACGCTGACCCGCGCACCGTCGGGGATGCCGTGCTCGGTGTCGATCAACGCCAGCGCGATCCCGACTTTCAGGGTCGGCGAGAACGTGCCCGACGTGGTGGTGCCGACCACGGTGTCGCCGTCGTAGACGCTGAGCCCGGCGCGCAGCACCCCGCGGTCCACCGCCCTGAGCCCGCGCAGCAGCCGCCGCGGGCCGGCCTGTTTCTCGGCCAGCAGCGCGTCGCGGCCCCAGAACCGCTCCTTCTTCCAGCCCACCGCCCAGCCGCAGCGGGCCTCCAGCGGGGAGATGTCCGGCGACAGCTCGTGGCCGTGCAGCGGGTAACCCATCTCGGTGCGCAGCGTGTCGCGGGCGCCCAGCCCGGCGAGCTGCCCGCCGGCCGCCTGCACCGCGTCCACCAGCGCGTCGAACACCGGCAGGGCCGACTCCCACGGGGGCAGCACCTCGTAGCCGTGTTCGCCGGTGTATCCGGTGCGGCAGACCCGCACCTCGACCCCGTTGAGGGTGGCGTCGGTGAAGGCCATGTAGTCCATGTCGACCGGCAGTCCCAACCCGGACAGCACGTCGGCGGATCTCGGTCCCTGCACCGCGAACACGGCGTGGGCGCGGTGCTCGTCGATCACCTCGACCCCGGCCGGGGCGTGCCGGCGCAGCAGGTCGACCACGGTGGCGTTGTTGGCGGCGTTGGGCACCAAAAAGATCTCGTCGTCGGAGATGTAGTAGGCGATCAGATCGTCGACCACGCCACCGGATTCGGTGCAGCACAAGGTGTACTGCGCGCTGCCGGGACCGATCCGGCGCAGATCGTTGGTGAACGCCGAGTTGACGAAGTCCGCGGCGCCGGGCCCGCGCACCCGCGCCTTGCCCAGATGGCTGACGTCGAACAGCCCGACCGTGGTGCGCGTCGCGGTGTGCTCGCTGACCGTGCCGGCGTAGGACACCGGCATCAGCCAGCCGCCGAATTCGGCGAAATTGGCACCGAGTTGACGGTGTCGCTCCTCGAGAGGCCCGTGCTGGATATCGCTCACCCCGGTCACCCTAGCTATCGTTGAGCCTCGTGAGTCCCGCAACACCTGGCTATCAGGCCCCCAATGTGACCGTCAGTACCTCCCTGCCGAGCAGCGGCGTCGACGAGGCGGTGCTGATCATCCCCGTCGTCAAGGCCGAGAACGGCGATGATCCGGACACCGGGACCCCCGCGGTGCTGGCCGCCGACCGGTATCTGCCCGATGCGGCCGTCGGTGCGATCGAGTCGGCGCTGACCGCCGTCGGCGGGACCGGCGCCGAGGGTCAGGTGCACCGGTTGGTGATCGACTCGCTGCCGGTGGCCAGTGTGCTGACGATCGGGATGGGCAGCAGGCGCGACGAGTGGCCGGCCGATGTGGTGCGCCGGGCCGCCGGCACCGCCGCGCGCTCGCTGGACAAGACCGCGGCGGCGGTGACCACGCTGTCGGCGGTGGATCTGGAGGCCACCGTCGAGGGACTGATCATGGGCGCCTACCGGTTCACCGAGTTCCGCAGCGACAAGACCGCCCCCAAGGACGACGGGCTGCGGTCGGTCACGGTGCTGACGTCCGAAGCGGACGCGGCCGAGTCCGCGGTGCGGCGGGCCACCCAGGTCGCCTCCGCGGTGGCGATCGCCCGGGATTTCGTGAACACCCCTCCCAGCCACCTGTATCCGGACGAATTCGCCCGTCGGGCAAAGGCTTTGGGCGAGTCGGCCGGGCTGACCGTGGAGGTGCTCGACGAGAAGGCGCTGGCCGAGGCCGGGTACGGCGGGATCGTCGGCGTCGGTCAGGGGTCGTCGCGGCCGCCGCGGCTGGTGCGGCTGACCCACCGGGGCGGCGACGGCGAGAACCGGAAGAAGGTGGCGCTGGTCGGCAAGGGCATCACCTTCGACACCGGCGGCATCTCGATCAAGCCGGCCGCCAACATGCACCACATGACGTCGGACATGAGCGGCGCCGCGGCGGTGATCGCGACCATGGTGCTGGTGGCGCAGCAGCAGCTGCCGATCGACGTGATCGCCACCGTGCCGATGGCCGAGAACATGCCGTCGGCCACCGCGCAGCGGCCCGGCGACGTGCTGACCCAGTACGGCGGCACCACCGTCGAGGTGCTCAACACCGACGCCGAGGGCCGGTTGATCCTGGCCGACGCGATCGTGCGGGCGTGTGAGGACGAACCGGACTATCTGATCGAGACCTCGACGCTGACCGGTGCGCAGACCATCGCGCTGGGGGCGCGCACCCCGGGCGTGATGGGAAGTGACGAGTTCCGCGACCGGGTGGCCGCCCTGTCCCAGCGGGTCGGCGAGAACGGCTGGGCGATGCCGCTGCCCGAGGAGCTGAAAGAGGAACTGAAGTCGACGGTCGCCGATCTGGCCAATGTGGGCTCGTCCCGGTATGCGGGCATGCTGCTCGCGGGCGCGTTCCTGCGGGAGTTCGTCGCCGACGGGGTGCAGTGGGCGCACATCGACATCGCCGCCCCGGCCTACAACACCGGCAGCCCGTGGGGTTACACCCCCAAGGGCGGCACCGGGGTGCCGACGCGCACGCTGTTCGCGGTCCTCAAGGACATCTGCCGGAACGGCTGAGCCCGGACGCGGGCCGGGCCCGACGGTCGGCGCGGTCGGCGCGGTCGGCGGGTGAACGTGCACCCACCGCGGTGAACGTGCACCCACCGCGGTGAACGTGCAGCCGCCGCCTCCAGCGTGAACCAGCGGCGTGATTCCTCCGGATTTCCCACCCTGGCGGCACGATCGCCGCCGCCCCGGCACACCCGGCACCGCCACTGCACAGTCACCACCGCCGCCGCACTCTCACCGTCGGCGGTGCACCTGCCCCCCGGTTCGCTACAGCCGGTTCGCTACAGCCGGTTCGCTACAGCCGGTTCGCTACAGCCGGCCCGCTACAGCACCCGGCCGCGCGCGGTGCTGCGCAACGCCTGCGGCAGCACCCGCGACACGCCGTAGACGAAGTACGCCTCCGGCATCACCGGCCGGATCGGCTTGTTCTGCTTGACCGCCGAGACGATCGCCTTGGCGGCCTTGTCCGGCCCGAACCGGCGCAGCGCGAACAGCTTCTGCAACTGTTCGCGGCGGGTGTCGACCACATCGTCGAGCCCGTCCGGGGCGTTGAACCGGGTGCTGCCGATGATGTTGGTGTTCACCGTGCTCGGGCAGATGGTGGTCAGCATGATGCCGGCCGAATCGAGTTCGGCCCGAAGGCAGTCGGAGAACATGTACACCGCGGCCTTGGAGGTGCAGTAGGCGTTCAGCGACTGCAGCGGTGCGTAGGACGCCATCGAGGCGATGTTGACGATGTGGCCGCCGGTGCCGCGTTCGACCAGCCGCGGCGCGAAGGCCCGGCAGCCGTTGACCACCCCGCCGAGGTTGACCTCGAGCACCCGGTCCCACTGATCGCGCGGAGTGTCGAGGAACCGGCCGGCGTGGCCGATGCCGGCGTTGTTGACGACGATGTCGGGCACCCCGTGCCGGGCGCACACCTCGTCGGCGAACCGGTCGACCGCGGCGGCGTCGGACACGTCGAGCTGATAGGCGTGTGCCACTCCCCCGCGGGCCGCGATCTCCGCGGCGGTGTCCTTGGCGGTGGCCTCGTCGATGTCGCTGACGATCACCTCGGCGCCTTCCCTGGCGAACGCCAGCGCGGTCTCCCGGCCGATGCCGCCGCCGGCTCCGGTGATGGCGACCAGCATGTCGCCGAAGTACTCGCGCGGACGGCCGACCTGCGCGCGCAGCAGGGCACGGCCGGCCGGCGCGCCGGCGAGGTGGTCGGCGAGTTCGGTGACCGCGGTGGCCAGCACCTGCGGATGCGACATCGGCGACCAGTGGCCGGCCTTGATGTCACGCCGCCACAGTCTCGACACCCAGCGGTCGGTCTCGTCGTACACGTGCGGCCGCACGTAGGGGTCGCGGGTGTTGACGATCAACTGCACCGGAACCCGCACGAAGTGGTCGGTGCGGGCGTGTCTGAGGGTGCGCAAGAAGTTGGCGCCGTACACCTTGATGCTGCGAGCGGCGTCGGCGGCGAAGGTGTCGGAGTGGTGCAGCCGGTCGGCGGGAACCCCGTCGCGCAGCCGCAGCGACCGCCGCAACGCCTTGCTCAGCACACCGCGCACCAGCAGTGGCGCCAGCACCGGAATCGAGAAGAACCCCATGTAGGACAGCCGCAGCAGCTGCGTCAGCGACCGCAGGAACCGGCGCGGCCGGTACGGCGCCGCCAACCCGTCCAGGACGTACCGGGCCAGGTGGTCACCGCTGGGCCCGGAGACCGAGGTGAACGACGCGATGCGGTCCTCGGCCTCGGGCCGGGCCAGGTACTCCCACACCCCCGCCGAACCCCAGTCGTGGGCCAGCACGTGCACCCGCTGTCCGGGGGCCAGCGCGTCGATGACGGCGCCGAAGTCGTCGGCGTACCGCGCCATGGTGTGGTCGGCGACACGCCTGGGCGCCGTCGTCCGGCCGACACCGCGGTTGTCGTAGCGGATGATCCGGAACCGGTCGGCCAGCAGCGGCGCCACCGAGTCCCAGACCACGTGCGAGTCCGGCCATCCGTGCACCAGCACCACGGTCGGCCCGTCGGGGTTGCCCTCTTCGTAGGCCGCGATGCGGACACCACCGCTGCTGTCGATGAAGTGCTCGGTTGCCATCAGCCCTCCGCTGGTTCGATACCCCTGGTATCGAACGGCCCGCGCGGGGCGGTGTCAAGACGCGGTCAGCGCTCTTCGAGTTCGCGGCGGGCGGCGCGTTTGCGCTCGATGCGGCGCCGGGCGTCGTAGTCGCGCATCCGCTGGGGGTAGCCGACCTTCTCCACGTCGTAGACCGGGATCTTGAGCCGGTCGGCCAGCCGCCGGGCGCCGGCCTCTCCCCCGGCCGGCCGCCGGGTCCACTGCCCGTCGGCCGCCACCAGCACCACGGTGACGTCGGTGACGGTGGTCTTGGGCTCGATGAAACCCTCCACGCCGCCCTCGGCGCCGCCGTGTTCGGCGACCCACCGGCGCAGATACGTCAGATCGGATTCGCGGTCGTGGCCGGCACGACGCGTGGTGCGGCTCCGGCGCAGCCGGTCGAACAGTCCCACCCGGGCGGACTCCTCACTGGTTACGGAACGCTGGGTCAACTTCTGATCACTGCAAGGGAGTTTCTCGCCCGCTCACGTCGGCCGCCGCGGGTTCGCTCCAGAACTCGATAGTGCCAGAGTCCGGCCTGACGGTACCGCCACGACGTCCCAGTACGGACGTGAAAGGATGGGTATAGACATTCGATCCGTGCCGACTGACCGTTCGAGGGAGTCAACTCTATGGCCATCTCTGTCCAGATGCCCGCACTCGGTGAGAGCGTCACCGAGGGGACTGTCACCCGTTGGCTCAAACAGGAGGGTGACACGGTCGAGCAGGATGAACCATTGCTCGAGGTCTCGACCGACAAGGTCGACACGGAGATCCCGGCGCCCGCATCGGGTGTGTTGAAGAAGATCATCGCCCAGGAGGACGACACCGTCGAGGTCGGCGGTGAGCTCGCGGTGATCGCCGACGCGGACGAGGACGTGGCCGGTGGCGACGGCCAGGCCCCTGCCCCCGCCCAGGCCCCCGCCGAGGACGCCTCGGCCCCGGCCGACGAGGCCCCTGCCGAGGAGGCCCCGGCTCCGCAGGCCCCGGCTGACGAGGCGCCGGCGGCGAAGCCGGCCGCCGGTGGTGGCGGGAAGACCACCCCGGTGCTGATGCCCGAACTGGGCGAGTCGGTCACCGAGGGCACGGTGACGCGGTGGTTGAAGAAGGTCGGCGACACGGTCGAGGTCGATGAGCCGTTGCTGGAGGTGTCGACCGACAAGGTGGACACCGAGATCCCGTCGCCGGTGGCCGGCACCCTGGTGTCGATCACCGCCGAGGAGGACGCCACCGTCGAGGTGGGCGGCGAGCTGGCGGTGATCGGCGAGGCCGGGGCTCAAGCCGGGGCGCAGCCCGAGCCCGAACCCGAACCCCGACCCGAGCCCGAGCCGGCGCCGCAACCGGAGCCGGAGCCGGAGCAGAAGGCCGCACCGCAACCGCAGCCCGAATCCCGGCCCGAGCCCCAGCCGCAGCCGGCCCGACAGGCCCCGCAGCGGGAGTCGGGCCCGTATGTCACCCCGCTGGTGCGCAAGCTCGCCGCCGAGCACGGCGTGGACCTGTCGACGGTGAAGGGCACCGGCGTCGGGGGCCGGATCCGCAAGCAGGACGTGCTGGCCGCCGCCGAGGCCGCCAAGAAGGCCGCCGAGGCTCCCGCCGCCGAGCCCGCCGAGACCGCAAAGCCTGCTGCGGCCGCCGCATCGGCGGCGCCGGAGTCGCCGTTGGCGCATCTGCGCGGCACCACCAAGAAGGCCAGCCGGATCCGGCAGATCACCGCCCAGCGCACGCGTGAGTCGCTGCAGACCACCGCCCAGTTGACGCAGGTCCACGAGGTCGACATGACAAAGATCGTGGCGTTGCGGGCGCGGGCCAAGGCCGAGTTCCGCGAGCGGGAGGGCGTGAACCTGACCTACCTGCCGTTCATCGCCCGCGCCGTGATCGACGCGTTGAAGGCGCACCCGAACGTCAACGCCAGCTACAACGAGGAGACCAAGGAGATCACCTACTACGACGCCGAGCACCTCGGCATCGCGGTGGACACCGAGAAGGGGCTGCTCTCACCGGTGATCCACAACGCGGGTGATCTGTCGCTGGGCGGGCTGGCCCGCGCGATCGCCGACATCGCCGCCCGCGCCCGGTCCGGTGACCTCAAGCCCGACGAGTTGTCCGGCGGCACGTTCACCATCACCAACATCGGCAGCCAGGGTGCGCTGTTCGACACCCCGATCCTGGTTCCGCCGCAGGCGGCGATGCTGGGCACCGGCGCGATCGTCAAGCGGCCGCGGGTGATCGAAGACGAGTTCGGCAACGAGTCGATCGGCATCCGGTCGGTGTGCTACCTGCCGTTGACCTACGACCACCGGTTGATCGACGGCGCCGACGCCGGACGGTTCCTCACCACCATCAAGAAGCGGCTGGAAGAGGGCGCATTCGAGGCTGAACTGGGGCTGTAGACCATGGCCGTGATCGCGATCGCCGGGTCCTCCGGGCTGATCGGATCGGCACTGGTGTACGCCCTGCGGGCCGCCGACCACCGGGTGCTGCGGATCGTGCGGCGGGCCCCGGCGAACCCGGACGAGCTGTTCTGGAACCCCGACTCCGGTGAGTTCGACGCGGACCGGCTGCGCGGCGTCGACGCGGTGGTCAACCTGTGCGGGGTGAACATCGGGGCCAGACGCTGGTCCGGCTCGTTCAAACAGCAGCTGCGCGACAGCCGCATCACCCCCACCGAGGTGCTGACCGCCGCCGTGGTCGAGGCCGGTGTCCCGGTCCTGGTCAACGCCAGCGCGGTGGGCGTGTACGGGGACACCCGGGACCGCGCGGTGGACGAGTCGGCGCCGCCCGGTCAGGGGTTCCTGGCCCGGCTGTGCCAGGACTGGGAGGCCGCGACGACGCCGGCCCGGCAGGCCGGGGTGCGGGTGGTGTTGGCCCGCACCGGGCTGGTGGTGTCGCCGTCCGGCGGGTTGCTGAGCCGGTTGCGCCCGCTGTTCGCGGCCGGGCTGGGGGCCCGGCTGGGCAGCGGATGCCAGTACATGTCCTGGATCAGCCTGGAGGACGAGGTTCGGGCGCTGCAGCGGCTCCTGACCGACGACGCGCTGTCCGGGCCGGTCAATCTGACCGGCCCGGCGCCGGTCACCAACGCCGAGTTCACCGCCGCGCTGGGCCGGGCGCTCAACCGCCCCGCCCCGTGGGTGTTGCCCGGCGTCGCGGTGCGGGCGCTGCTCGGCGAGTTCGCCGAGGAGGGGGTGCTGGCCGGCCAGCGGGTGGTTCCGGCAGCGCTGGAGGCGGCCGGATTCGGGTTCCGGCACAACACCATCGGGGCCGCGCTGGCGTATGCGACGGCCGGTCCGGACGCCCGCTGACCTGGCCGGTAGTACCGTCGGCACCATGGGTTCCATCCGTTCGGCGGGTACGGCGATCGAGGTGCGCCGGCTGGGCCGGGTCGGCTACCACGACGCCTGGCAGCTGCAGCGTGAGTTGCGTGACGCCCGGGTGGCCGGTGGCCCGGACACGTTGCTGCTGCTGGAGCACCCGCCGGTCTACACCGCGGGCCGCCGCACCGAACCGCATGAGCGGCCGCAGGACGGCACCCCGGTGGTCGACACCGACCGGGGCGGCAAGATCACCTGGCACGGCCCGGGCCAGCTGGTCGGCTATCCGATCGTCGGCCTGGCCGAACCGATGGACGTGGTCGATTTCGTCCGGCGGCTGGAGGAGGCGCTGATCGCGGTGTGCGCCGCGGTGGGTCTGCCCACCGTGCGGGTGGCGGGCCGCTCCGGGGTCTGGGTCGCACCTTCGGGTGCGCGGCCGGCCCGCAAGGTCGCGGCGATCGGGATCCGGGTGAGCCGCGGGGTGACCATGCACGGGTTCGCGCTGAACTGCGACTGCGACCTCGGCGCGTTCTCCTCGATCGTGCCGTGCGGGATCACCGACGCCGGGGTGACGTCGCTGACGGCGGAGCTGGGCCGGCGGGTGACGGTCGCCGAGGTGACCGACCGGGTGGCCGTCACCGTGGCCGATGCGCTCGACGGACGCCTGAAGGTAGCGTTGGAGACGTGACAGTCACGCCGGAGGGCCGCAAACTGCTGCGGCTGGAGGTGCGCAACGCGCAGACCCCGATCGAACGCAAACCGCCGTGGATCAAGACCCGCGCGACGATGGGTCCGGAGTACCGCGACCTCAAGGCGCTGGTCCGGCGCGAGGGTCTGCACACGGTGTGCGAGGAGGCGGGCTGCCCCAACATCTTCGAATGCTGGGAGGACCGCGAGGCGACCTTCCTGATCGGCGGCGAGCAGTGCACCCGCCGGTGTGACTTCTGCCAGATCGACACCGGCAAACCGGCCGAGCTCGACACCGACGAGCCGCGCCGGGTCGCCGAGAGCGTGCACGCGATGGGGCTGCGCTATTCGACGGTCACCGGGGTGGCCCGCGACGATCTCCCCGACGGCGGCGCCTGGTTGTACGCCGAGACCGTCCGCGCGATCAAGGCGCTCAACCCGAACACCGGGGTGGAGTTGTTGATCCCGGACTTCAACGGCGATCCGGAGCTGCTCGAGCAGGTGTTCGAAACCCGCCCGGAAGTGTTGGCGCACAACGTCGAAACGGTGCCGCGCATCTTCAAGCGGATCCGCCCGGCGTTCCGCTACGACCGCAGCCTGGCGGTGCTCACCGCCGCCCGCGACTACGGACTGGTGACCAAGTCGAACCTGATCCTCGGCCTGGGCGAGACGCCCGACGAGGTCCGCACCGCGCTGCGGGACCTGCACGAGGCGGGCTGTGACATCGTCACCATCACGCAGTATCTGCGACCGTCGCCCCGGCACCATCCGGTGGAACGGTGGGTGCATCCCGACGAGTTCGTCGAATACGAGCAGTTCGCCCGGGAACTCGGTTTCGCCGGTGTGCTGGCCGGCCCGCTGGTGCGGTCCAGCTACCGGGCCGGGCGACTGTACGCCCAGGTGGCGCAGTCTCGGCCCCCCGTATCCTGAGGTAATGGTGAAGTCCCGCAATTCCGCAGCTGCCAAGGCCGCGAAGGCCGAGGCGAAAGCCGCCCGTAAAGCCGCGGCCAGACAGCGCCGCAGTCAGTTGTGGCAGGCGTTCAAGATCCAACGCCAGGAGGACAAGCGCCTGCTCCCCTACATGATCAGCGCGTTCGTGCTGATCGTCGCCGCATCGGTGGTGCTGGGTGTGCTGGCCGGTGGGTTCACCATGTACATGCTGATCCCGCTGGGCGTGGTGCTGGGTGCGTTGGTGGCGTTCATCATCTTCGGCCGCCGGGCGCAGAGGACCGTCTACCAGAAGGCCGAGGGGCAGACCGGCGCGGCGGCATGGGCGTTGGAGAACATGCGCGGCAAGTGGCGGGTCACCCCGGGCGTCGCGGCCACCGGTCACTTCGATGCGGTGCACCGGGTGATCGGCCGCCCCGGTGTGATCCTGGTCGGCGAGGGCTCCCCCACCCGGTTAAAACCACTTCTGGCCCAGGAGAAGAAGCGCACCGCCCGGCTGGTGGGTGATGTGCCGATCTACGACATCGTGGTGGGCAACGACGAGGGTCAGGTGCCGCTGGCCAAGCTGGAGCGCCACCTGACCAGGCTGCCGTCCAACATCTCGGTGAAGCAGATGGACGCGCTGGAATCGCGGTTGGCGGCGTTGAGCGCCAAGGCCGGCCCGGCCGCGGCGATGCCGAAGGGCCCGCTGCCGTCGCAGGCGAAACTGCGCGGTATGCAGCGAACCGTGCGGCGCCGCTGAGCGCTCGCGCGAAGCGCATCCCACCCCGCTGAGCGCTCGCGCGAAGCGCATCCCACCCCGCTGAGCGCTAGCGACGCACCACCGCGGTTCCGGACAACAGATCGTGCATGCCGCGGAAATCGCGGTTGGTGAACAGCGCCGGGATCACCGGGACGATCAGCAGGTTGCGCACCAACGCACGCCAGATGCTCACAAACAGTCGGCCGTCGATCGAGATCACCGCCAGGCCCAGCACGTACTGCCCCGGGGTGAAGCCGAACGCGCGCACCGCGACCACGCCGAGCACCAACCAGATCACCAGCACCGCGGTGGACAGCCCGGTCATCGACACCCACCCGAACGCCATCGCCAGCGCGGCCAGGCCGTAGGCGATCAGCCAGTCGATGAGCAGCGCCCCGAGCCGGCGGCCGAACCGGGCGATCGAGCCCGGGCCGTGTTCGGGGAACCCCAGACGCTCGCCGGGATATCCGTCGTCAGCGGAAGCAGATGAGGGACCGGACAGCCACGATCCCGTTGCGCGGGCCATGCTGCCAGAATAGGCGGACCCGGGAATCCCCAGCGAACGGCGCGTCGCATTGCGTAACTTCAGCGCAACATCCGGTTGACGGCCGTGCAACATCACATCCTTAGCGTCAACCCGCGGGTTACCAGTAAAGGAGACGTTCCACAGTGGCAGAAAAGACCGCGGACGACATTCTCAAGCTGATCAAGGACGAAAATGTCGAGTACGTCGACATCCGGTTCTGCGATCTGCCGGGCGTCGTCCAGCACTTCACCGTTCCGGCCTCCGCGTTCACCGCTGACGTGTTCGAGGACGGACTGGCGTTCGACGGCTCATCGGTGCGGGGATTCCAGTCGATCCACGAGTCCGACATGATGCTGCTTCCGGACCCCAACACCGCGGGTATCGACCCGTTCCGGGCCGCGAAGACGCTCAACATGAACTTCTTCGTGCACGACCCGTTCACCCGGGAGGCCTATTCCCGCGACCCGCGGAACGTCGCCCGTAAGGCGGAGAACTACCTGATCAGCACAGGGATCGCCGACACCGCCTACTTCGGCGCCGAGGCGGAGTTCTACATCTTCGACTCGGTGTCGTTCGACTCCCGGATGAACGGCACGTTCTACGAGGTGGACTCGGAGGCCGGCTGGTGGAACAGCGGTGAGCCCGCCGAGGCGGACGGCCGCCCGAACCGCGGCTACAAGGTCCGCCCGAAGGGCGGCTACTTCCCGGTCGCGCCGTATGACCACTACGTGGATCTGCGGGACCAGATGTGCACCAACCTGATCAACGCCGGCTTCGAGCTCGAGCGGGGCCACCACGAGGTGGGCACCGGCGGTCAGGCCGAGATCAACTACAAGTTCAACACCATGCTGCACGCGGCGGACGACGTGTTGTTGTTCAAGTACATCGTCAAGAACACCGCCTGGCAGGCCGGCAAGACCGTCACCTTCATGCCCAAGCCGCTATTCGGTGACAACGGCTCAGGTATGCACGTGCACCAGTCGTTGTGGAAGGACGGCAAACCGCTGTTCCACGACGAGTCCGGCTATGCGGGGCTGTCGGACATCGCACGCCACTACATCGGCGGCATCCTGCACCACGCGCCGTCGCTGCTGGCGTTCACCAACCCGACGGTGAACTCCTACAAGCGGCTGGTGCCCGGGTACGAGGCGCCGATCAACCTCGTGTACAGCCAGCGCAACCGCAGCGCCTGTGTGCGCATCCCGATCACCGGCAACAATCCCAAGGCCAAGCGCCTGGAGTTCCGCTGCCCGGACTCGTCGGGCAACCCCTACCTGGCGTTCGCGGCGATGCTGATGGCCGGGATCGACGGCATCAAGAAGAAGATGGAGCCGGCGGCCCCGATCGACAAGGACCTCTACGAACTGCCGCCGGACGAGGCCGCCAACATCCCGCAGGCCCCGACGTCGCTGTCGGCGGTGATCGACAACCTCGAGGCCGATCACGACTACCTCACCGAGGGCGGGGTGTTCACCGAGGATCTGATCGAGACCTGGATCGCCTACAAGCGGGAGAACGAGATCCTGCCGGTGCAGATCCGCCCGCATCCCTACGAGGTGGCCCTGTACTTCGACTGCTGAGCATGTCGACTGCGCCGTCGTAGACCCCGCTACCGACGACCCCCGATACCGACCGCGGACACCCGACTGCCCAGAATGAGCCCGTGCGAGTTCTGGTGCAGCGGGTGTCCTCGGCGAGTGTGACGGTGGACGGTGAGGTGGTCGGCGCGATCGATCCCGACGGTCAGGGGCCGGCCGGTCAGGGGTTGCTGGCGCTGGTCGGGGTCACCCACGACGACGATGCGGCCACCGCCGAACGGCTGGCCGAGAAACTGTGGCGGCTGCGCATTCTCGACGACGAGAAGTCGGCCTCCGACGTCGGCGCCCCGATCCTGGTGGTCAGCCAGTTCACCCTGTACGCCAACACCGTGAAGGGCCGGCGCCCGTCGTGGAACGCGGCCGCCCCGAGATCGGTCGCCGAACCGCTGGTCGCCGCGTTCGCCGACGCGCTGCGCTCGCTCGGCGCCCACGTGGAGACCGGGGTGTTCGGTGCGCACATGGCGGTCGCGCTGGTCAACGACGGCCCGGTCACCCTGATGCTGGAATCGTGATCGGACCGGGCTGATCGGACCGGGGTTGATCGGACCGGATCGATCGGACCGGATCGATCGAACCGGGGCGGCGATTCGCCGCGCGGCCCGGCCGATCTGGCTTTATCGTCTGCTCATGACGACCACAGTCGACGCCCGGTTGGCGCGCTTGTCCACTCCCGCGCTGGCCCTGTTCCGGATCATCATCGGGCTGCTGTTCGCCCTGCACGGGGCGATGAAGCTGTTCGGCTGGCCGCACGGGGAATCCGTGCCGGTCGGCACCTGGCCGGTCTGGTGGGCCGGATTGATCGAACTGATCGTCGGCCTGCTCGTGACGGTCGGGCTGTTCACCCGGATCTCGGCCATCATCGGCTCCGGGCAGATGGCCGTCGCCTATTTCTGGATGCACTGGCCACCGCTGGAGGGCGAACCCACCAGTTTCTGGCCGGTGGTCAACGGTGGCGAGCCCGCACTGCTGTACTGCTTCGGGTTCCTGCTGTTGGCGGCGACCGGGCCGGGCGCGTGGGCACTGGACGCGATGATGCGACGGCGCGCCCCCGCCACGGCCTGACCAGACCGGGCCTGATCAGGCCGGCCGGCGACGTTCCGGTGGGCGGATCCCGACTTCCACGCCCACCGGGCCGCGGGCGATACTGAGCGCCATGATCACCAAGCGGATGTCCCCGTGGTTCGATGACGAGGTCAGAGCGCTCTACGACCTCGCCCGCGAGTTCTTCGAGCGCGAGGTGGTGGCCCACGTCGACACCTGGGACGCCCAGCGCCACATCGACCGGCAGGTGTGGCTCGAGGCCGGCAAGCTGGGCCTGCTGCTGTGCTCGGTTCCCGAGGAGTACGGCGGCGGGGGCGGCACCTTCGCGCACGACGTGGCGGTGTTCGACGCCCAGGGCTACTCCGGTGACCTGTCGCTGGGCATCGCGGTGCACAGCGGCATCGTGCCGCACTACATCGTCAAGTACGGCTCGGAAGAGCAGAAGCGGCAATGGCTTCCGCCGATGGCGACCGGCGAGGTGCTGAGCGCCATCGGGATGACCGAACCCGGCGCCGGGTCGGACCTCAAGGCGATCCGCACCACCGCGGTCCGCGACGGCGACGAGTACATCGTCAACGGCTCGAAGACGTTCATCACCAACGGCGGGTCGGCCGACATGATCCTGCTGGCGGTCAAGACCGATCCGAAGGCCGGTGCCCGCGGGATCTCGCTGCTGATCGTGGATCTGCGCGACTGCGACGGATATCAGGTCACCCGGGTACTGGACAAGGTCGGCCAGCACGGCGCCGACACCGCCGAACTGTCCTTCACCGATGTGCGGGTGCCGGTCGCCAACCTGCTCGGCGCCGAGGAGGGCAAGGGTTTCGGCCAGATGATCGATCAGCTCGCCCAGGAACGGCTGGCGGTCGCCGCCCAGGCGATGGGCGGCATGGAGCGCGCGGTGGACGACACGGTGGCTTACACCAAGTCCCGGGAGGCGTTCGGCCAGAGCATTTTCGACTTCCAGAACACCGCCTTCGAACTCGCCGAATGCGCCACCATCGCGCGCACCTGCCGGGCCTTCTTCGATCAGTGTGTGGAGGCGCATCTACGCGGCGAACTCGACGGCACCGACGCCGCGATGGCCAAATACTGGCTGACCGACCGGCAGTGCGAGGTGGTCGACCGGTGCGTGCAGTTGCACGGCGGCTACGGCTACATGCGGGAGTATCTGATCGCGCGGATGTACGAGGACGCCCGGGTGCAGCGGATCTATGCCGGGGCCAACGAGGTGATGAAACAGATCATCGCCCGGTCGCTCTAGCCGTCGAGCGCGAGGTCCTTGCGGTAACGCTTCATCCCGTCGATCTTCTCGGCCAGGGTCGCCTGCGGGCCGGTGTAGAACATCCACGGCTGGGTGAGGATGTGGGTGATCCCGGCGGCGGCCGCCCGGTCGTAGTCGGCCCGGACCAGAGCGTCGGTCAACGGTGTCAGGATGGTGAAATCGTCGGCGGGCAGACCGTTTTCACGTCGCAGCTGATGTAGCCGGCGGGCGATCCCGATGGCCCGGTCGGTGCTGATCAGATCGCCGATCCAGCCGTCGTGGCGGGCCGCGCGGCGCAGCGCGTTCTCCGACAGCCCACCGACATAGATCGGGATGTGCGGCGGTGTCGGCTCCATCTCCAGCCGCGGGGTGGTGTAGAACTCGCCGTGGAACTCTGTCCAGCCGGGCTGCCAGAGTGCGCGGAACAGCCGCAGCATCTCGTCGGTGCGTCTGCCGCGCCGGTCGAACCGCTGCCCCATCAACGCGAACTCCTCGGCGCACCACCCCACCCCGACGCCGAGTTCGACCCGCCCCCCGGCCAGGAATGCCGCGGTGCCAATGGCTTTAGCCGCCGAGTAGGGATCCCGCATGGCGGGGATGTACACCGTGGTGACGAACCGCAGTCTGCTGGTGGCCTGCGCCAGCGCCCCGATGAGCACCCACGGGTCGGGCCAGTCGGTGAAGGGTTCCCAGCGCCGCCGCCCGTCGCGGGTGTACGGGTACGGGGTGTCCAGTGACTCCAGGTTCACCACATGGTCGGGGATCGCGATCCCGTCGTAGCCGAGATCCTCGGCGGCCTTGGCGATCTCGACGATCTCACCGGTTCTCAGGAAGGCCGGGCTGATGTAGAACTTCACCTGATCCTCATCCGAACACCTTGCGTACCACGGCTTTCGCCCGTCTCGTGACGCGCAGATAGTGGTTCAGGAACTCGCCGCCGTCGTCGCTGCCCGAGGTCGGCGACGCCGCGGCGTCGGCGGTCCAGCCGGCCGCGACCGCCACCGCGTTGAGCAGCTTGCCGGGGCCGGGCAGCTGATCGGTCGGCTTGCCGCGCACCAGCACCAGCGCGTTGCGGGCCCGGGTCGCCAGCAACCAGGCCTCCCGCAACAGTTCGACATCGCTCTGCGGCAACAGTTCCGCCGCACCGATGGCGTCCAGCGTCTGCAGGGTCGAGGTGTTGTGCAGCGCGGGCACCTCGTGGGCGTGTTTGAGCTGCAGCAGCTGCACCGTCCACTCGATGTCGGCGAGTCCGCCGCGGCCGAGTTTGGTGTGGGTGTTGGGGTCGGCGCCGCGCGGCAGCCGCTCGGCGTCCACCCGGGCCTTGATCCGTTTGATCTCGCGCACCGCCTCCGGCGCGACGCCACCCGGCGGATAGCGGACATCGTCGATCATGCGCAGAAACCGTTGTCCCAGATCGGGATCACCGGCCACCGCGTGGGCGCGCAGCAGTGCCTGCACCTCCCACGGCTGGGCCCACTGCTTGTAGTAGGCCGCATATGACGCCAGGGTGCGCACCAGCGGACCGTTGCGTCCCTCCGGTCGCAGTGTGGTGTCGAGTTCCAGCGGCGGGTCGACACTGGGGGTGCCCAGCAGCGCGGTGACCTGCTCGGCGATCCCGGTGGCCCAGCGCACCACACCGGACTCGTCGCCGTTCGGGCCGGTGTCCGCGCCCTCCACGGGTTCGCAGACGAACATGACATCGGCGTCCGAGCCGTAACCCAACTCTCCGCCGCCGAGCCGGCCCATGCCGATCACCGCGATCCGGGCGGGAGCCTGCCCGTCGCGGCTGTTGGCGCGGATCACCGCGTCCAGCGCGGCCTGCAGCACCGCCACCCACACCGAGGTCAGCGCCCGGCACACCTCGACCACGTCGAGCATGCCCAGCAGATCGGCCGAGGCGACGCGGGCCAGTTCGCGGCGCCGCAGGGTGCGGGCCGCGGCGATCGCGCGGACCGGGTCGGGATACCGTGCGGCCGAGGCGATCAGCGCGCGGGCCACCGATTCGGGATCGGTCTCCAGCAGCTTGGGCCCGTCCGGCCCGTCGGCGTAGGACTGGATGACATCGGGCGCCCGCATCAGCAGGTCGGGCACGTAGGCCGAGGTGCCCAGCACCCGCATCAGCCGTTTGGCGACCGCGCCCTCGTCCCGCAGTGTCGCCAGATACCAGCGCTGATCGGCCAACGCCTCGCTGATCCGCCGGTAGGCCAGCAGCCCACCGTCGGGGTCGGGTGTGTCGGCCAACCACTCCAGCAGGGTCGGCAGCAGCACCCGCTGCACCCGGCCGCGGCGCCCGCTCTGCCCGGTCAGCGCCGCCAGATGGGTCAACGCGTTCTGCGGGCCGTCGTAGCCGAGTGCGGCCAGCAGCCGCTCGGCGGATTCGGTCGGCATGCTGGCGGTGATGCCCTGTACGGGCTGCCCTACCGATTCCAGCAGCGGTTGGTAGAACAGCTTGGCGTGCAGCCGCGACACCCGCCGGCTCTGGCGTTTGAGTTCCTCGCGCAGCACGCCCAGGGCGTCGTGCCGGCCGTCCGGCCGGATGTGGGCGGCGCGGGCCAGCCAGCGCAGCGCCTCGTCGTCGTCGGGTTCGGGCAGCAGGTGGGTGCGTTTGAGCCGTTGCAGCTGCAGCCGGTGTTCGAGCAGCCGCAGAAACTCGTAGGACGCCCGCATGTTGGCGGCGTCGTCGCGGCCGATGTAGCCGCCCGCGCCGAGCGCGGTGAGCGCGTCGACGGTCGATGCCACCCGCAGCGATTCGTCGGTGCGGCCGTGCACCAATTGCAGGAGCTGGACGGCGAATTCGACGTCACGCAGCCCGCCGGTGCCGAGCTTGAGTTCACGTTCCCGGCGGTCGGCGGGTACCAGCGACTCGACGCGGCGGCGCATCGCCTGCACCTCGGCGACGAAGTCCTCCCGCTCGCTGGCGGTCCACACCATCGGCATCACCGCGTCGATGTAGCGCTGCCCCAGCTCCGGGTCGCCGGCCGCCGGCCGGGCCTTCATCAGCGCCTGGAACTCCCAGGTCTTGGCCCACCGACGGTAGTAGGCGACGTGTGAGTCCAGCGTCCGGACCAGCTGCCCGCGTTTGCCTTCCGGCCGCAGCGCCGCGTCGACCTCGAAGAACGCGTCGGCGGCGAATCGCATGAGCTGCCCGGCGATCCGGGTGGCGACCGTGAGCTGGTCGGGTTCGGCGTCGTCGGCGACGAAGATCACGTCCACGTCGCTGACGTAGTTGAGTTCGCGGGCCCCGCACTTGCCCATCGCGATGACGGCCAGCCGCGGCGGCGGTTCGTCCCCGCACACCGCCCGGGTGGCGACGGTCAGCGCGGCCGCCAGGGCCGCATCGGCCATGTCGGACAGCTGGGCGCCGACCTCGGTGACCGGCATCCACGGTTCGTCCTCGACCACCGACGCCAGATCCAGCGCCGCCAGCAGCAGAATCTGGTCCCGGTACAGCCGCCGCAGCCGGGGCACCAGCGCGCTGGTGGCGCGGGGGTCGTCGGTGTCGCGGGCGGCGTCGACGAACGTGGTGCGCAGCTCGTCGAAGGTGGGCAGCCGCACATCGCCGGCCAGCATCTGCCAGGCGTCGGGGTGGGCCACCATGTGGTCCCCCAGCGCCGCCGACGAGCCGAGCACGGAGAACAGCCGGCCGCGCAGGCTGCGGTCGCGCAGCAGCGTCTGATGCAGCCGGGGCCAGTCGTCGCCGACCGCTTCGGCGAGCCGCACCATGGTGTGCAGTGCGAGGTCGGCGTCCGGCGCCCGGGACAACGACCAGAGCAGGTCGACGTGGTCGTCGGTGTTCCAACCGAGGGCGTCGAGGTGATCGCGGGCGTCCCGCCGGACCAGGCCGAGTCGGCCGGGGCCCGGCAGGGTCGGTCGGTCGGTCACGGGTCCGGTCACGACTCGACGCTATCGCAGGTCACCGCGAGTTACAGCGACAGATAGTTCTTCAGTTCGTAGGGCGTCACGTGGCTGCGGTAGTTCTCCCACTCGGCCCGCTTGTTGCGCAGGAAGAAGTCGAAGACATGCTCGCCCAAGGCCTCCGCGACCAGTTCGGAGCGTTCCATCTCCGCCAGCGCCTGCCCCAGGCTGGACGGCAGTTCCTTGAAGCCCATCGCGCGGCGCTCCTCGGGGGTCAGCGTCCACACGTTGTCCTCGGCCTCCGGTCCGAGCACATAGCCCTTCTCCACCCCGCGCAGACCGGCGGCCAGCAGCACCGCGAACGTCAGGTACGGGTTGCACGCCGAGTCCGGGCTGCGCACCTCGACGCGCCGCGACGACGCCTTGTGCGGCGTGTACATCGGAACCCGCACCAGCGCCGAGCGGTTGGCCGCACCCCAGGACGCCGCGGTCGGGGCCTCACCGCCGTGCACCAGCCGCTTGTAGGAGTTCACCCACTGGTTGGTGACCGCGCTGATCTCGTTGGCGTGCTCAAGGATTCCGGCGATGAACGACTTGGCGACGTCCGACAGCTGCAGCGGGTCGTCGGGGCTGTGGAAGGCGTTGGTGTCGCCCTCGAACAGGCTCATGTGGGTGTGCATGGCCGAACCCGGATGCTCGGCGAACGGTTTGGGCATGAACGACGCCCGCACCCCGTCGGAGATGGCCACCTGCTTGACGACGTAGCGGAACGTCATCACGTTGTCGGCCATCGACAGCGCGTCGGCATAGCGCAGGTCGATCTCCTGCTGGCCGGGCGCACCCTCATGGTGGCTGAACTCCACCGAGATGCCCATCTGTTCGAGCGCCTCGATGGCGTGCCGGCGGAAGTTCGGCGCGGTGTCGTGCACGGACTGATCGAAGTAGCCGCTGGTGTCGGCGGGCACCGGCGGGCTGCCGTCGTGCGGGCCGGGTTTGAGCAGAAAGAACTCGATCTCCGGATGCACGTAGCAGGTGAAACCCTGATCGCCGGCCTTGGCCAGCTGGCGGCGCAGCACGTGCCGCGGATCGGCCCAGGACGGCGACCCGTCGGGCATGGTGATGTCGCAGAACATGCGGGCCGAATAGTGCTTTCCGGAGTCACCGGTCCACGGCAGCACCTGGAAGGTGGACGGGTCGGGACGGGCCACCATGTCGGCCTCGGACACCCGGGCGAACCCTTCGATGGCCGAACCGTCGAAGCCGATCCCCTCCTCGAAGGCGCCTTCGAGCTCGGCGGGCGCGATCGCCACCGACTTCAGAAACCCGAGCACATCGGTGAACCACAACCGGACGAAGCGGATGTCCCGCTCCTCCAGCGAGCGCAGCACGAATTCCTTCTGACGGTCCATCCCGTGAGCGTAGGCAGCCGCTGTTAATTCTGTGTTACGCAGGGGTTCAGCAGGCCAGTCCGTTCGGTGGTGGCACCCCGTCGATCAGGAAGTTCAGCACCGCGGTGTCCACGCACGGGTTCCCGTTGAACACCACGGTGTGCTGGGCGCCGTCGAAGGTGATCAGCGCGGCGTCGAGCTGCCGGGCCAGCGCGAGCCCCGCCTCGTGCGGGGTGGCCGGATCGCGGGTGGTGGACACCACGACCACCTTCCCCGGTCCCGGTGAGGTCGCGGGCGCGGGTGTCGACGTGGGCGGCACCGGCCACATCGCGCAGACGTTGCGCGGCGCGAATCCGGTGAACTCGCCGTAGGACAGGAACGGCGCCACGGCCCGGACCTGCCGGTCGGTCTCGGCCCAGACCGCCGGATCGGTCGGATAGGGCGCGTCGACACACCGGATCGCGGTGAAGGCGTCCTGCTGATTCTGGTAGTGCCCGTTGACGTCCCGGCGCAGGTATTCGTCGGCCAGCAGCAGCAGGTCGACCGGATCGGTGCCGCGCCGCAGCCCGAGCAGCCCACTGGTCAGGTACTTCCAGTACTGGCGCGAGTACAGCGCCTGGACGGTGCCGGTGATCGCGTCCTGATAGCTCAGTCCGCGCGGGTCCGACGTCGGGGCCGGCCGGTGCACCAGCGGGTCGACCAGTTCGTGGTAGCGGGCCACCCACTTGGCGGGATCGGTGCCCAGCGGGCAGTCCGGGGACCGCGCGCAGTCGGCGGCGTACTCGTCGAACGCGGCCTGGAATCCGGCCATCTGGCGGGTGGTGCCGGCCAGCGGGTCCTGGCTGGGGTCGACCGCGCCGTCGAGCACCATGGTCCGCACCCGGTCGGGGAACTGTTCGGCGTAGGCGGCGCCGAGTCTGGTGCCGTAGGAGAAGCCCAGATAGTTGATCTGCTCCTCGCCCAGCGCCGCACGCACCGCGTCCATGTCGCGCGCCGCGTTGGCGGTGCCGAGACCGGCCAGGAAGTCGGCGCCGTTGCGGTCCAGGCAGGATTGCGCGAACCGGCGGTGCAGTTCTTCGATGTGGGCCACCCCGGCCGGGCTGTAGTCGGCCATGGGTTCGCGGCGGTAGGCGTCGAATTCGGCGTCGGTGCGGCACCGCAGCTCCGGCAGGGAGTGGCCGACACCGCGGGGGTCGAATCCGATCAGGTCGAACCGGCTGGTGACGTCGGTGCCGGCCAGCGCGGCGGCCATGCCGGCCACCGTGTTGACCGCCGAACCGCCGGGGCCGCCGGGGTTGACGAACAGCGCGCCGACCTTCGGACCGTCGGCGGGCACCCGGATCACCGCCAGCTGCACCTGCGGCCCGTCCGGTTCGGCCCAGTTGAGCGGCACCGGGAGGTAGCCGCAGCGGGCGGTCGGGAGCGCGGCGGCGTTGGGGATGAACCGGGAGCAGTCCCCCCACACCGGCGCGATCCCGGTGTTCGAGACCGGGGTCTCACCGGGTGTGGCGGACGCCGGCGGGACGAACACGCCGACAAGCAACAGTGCGGCGAGTGCAGCCGCCATCAACCTTCCCACCCGCCACATGGCCCTCATCGTCGCACGGCGCACCGGAGTGGGTCGCGGCTTGTGCCGCACCGGAGATCGGTCGGAAACCGGATGGTGACCTGTCAGCACCGCGCGCCGTCGGCCGGCAGTTCGCCGTCGATGAGGTAGGCGGTGGCGATCTCGTCGATGCAGGCGTCGCCCTGGAACACCACCGTGTGCTGGGTGCCTTCGTAGGTCACCAGCGTGCCGCCGAGCTGGCGGGCCAGGTCGATACCGGCCTGATACGGGGTGGCCGGGTCGTTGGTGGTGGACACCACCAGCACCGGCGGCAGCCCCTCGACCTCGATCTCGTGTGGGGTGCTGGTCGGCGGCACCGGCCAGAAGGCGCAGGTGCCCAGCGGGGCGTGGCCGGTGAACTCGCCGTAGCTCATGAACGGCGCCACCTCACGCAACTGGCGGTCCAGCTCGACGATCTTCTCCCGGTCGGTGACCGCGGGTTTGTCGACGCAGTTGACCGCGATCCGGGCGTCGGTGGAGTTGCTGTAGTGACCGTCCTTGTCGCGTTTCATGTAGACGTCGGCCAGCCGCAACAGGGTGTCGCCGCGGCCCTCCTTCAGCTCGGTCAGGCCCTGGGTCAGCAGCCGCCACAGCTCCGGAGAGTACAGCGTCAGGATGGTGCCGACGATCGCGTCGCTGTAGCTGAGTCCTCGCGGATCAGAGGTCTCGGCCGGCTGCTCGACCAATGGGTCGACCATGCTGCGATACACCTCGACGGCCTTCTCGGGATCGGTGCCCAACGGGCAGTCCGGGTTGGTGGCGCAGTCGGCGGCGTAGTCGTCGAACGCGGTCTGGAACGCCTTGGCCTGCCGGATGTCCGCCTCGATCGGGTCGGCGTTGGGGTCGACCGCGCCGTCGAGGATCATCGCGCGCACCTTGTCCGGGAACTCCTCGGCGTAGGCCGCACCGATCCGGGTGCCGTACGAGTAGCCGAGGTAGGTCAATTCGTCGTCGCCGACGGCCTCGCGGATCAGGTCGAGATCCTTGGCGACGTTGACCGTTCCGACGTTGGCCAGGAACTTCTCACCGGTCTTGTCCAGGCAGCGTTGCACGAACTCCTTGGCCTGGTTCTCGATGTACTCGACCCCTTCGGGCGAGTAGTCGACCTGCGGGTCGGCGCGCAGCCGGTCGTTGTCCTCATCGGAGTTGCACCAAACCGCCGGCGACGAGTTGGCCACCCCGCGCGGATCGAAACCGACGACGTCGAACCGTTCCCGCACCGGCGCCGGGATGGTGGCGAGCATCTGCGCCGCGGCCTCCACACCGGACTCCCCCGGCCCGCCCGGGTTGATCACCAGCGAGCCGATCCGGTCGCCGGTGGCCGGGAACCGGATCAGCGCCAGCCGGGCCGCCTCACCGTCGGGTTCGTCGTAGTCGACCGGCACCGACAGCAGACCGCACTCGGCGCCGGCCAGCACACCGGAGCTCTCACCGGCGCCTCCGGACTGGCACGGCACCCACTCCACCGGTGTTCCGGGCGGCGGCACCGCCACCAGTGCGCGCCCGTCGACGATCTTGCTGCAGCCCGCGACCAGCGCCAGCGCCAGCAGCAGGGCCGCGGCGGGCAGGGCGCGGGACGTCGGCGCCCCGACTCTGAGGTTCATGGCATCACATGCTGCCATGAACCCCGTTCGGCGCCGCCCAGGCGACCCCGGGTGTGGGTCGCCGAACGGCGGTCACCCGACGGTGTCGAGCAGTTCGCGCAGGGCACGCTCGAATCCCTCCGCCAGCTCCCACAGGTCCGGCATCAGCTCCGGGCAGGACACCATCCCGACGTTGAGCCGGCCGGTCAGCGACATCACAGTGATGTTGAGTCCGGAGCCGTGGAAGATCGGGCCGAGCGGGTACATGGCCTTGACCTCGGCGCCCAGGAAGTACAGCGGCACCTGCGGTCCCGGCACGTTCGAGACCACCAGGTTGTGGACGGGTTTGGCCTCGCCCAGCCGGCTGGCGGCGTACACCCGCATCGCGACCCCGAACACCGCCGGCGCCGCGAACTGCGTCCAGTCCTGCAGCAGCGAGGCCGCGATCGCCGAACTGTGCTGTTTGGCAACGGAATTGGCGTTCGCGATGGCGCGCAGCCGCTCGGCCGGGTCTTCGATGGTGGTCTCCAGCCTGGAGAACATGCCCGACACGTGGTTGCGGCCGGGCCGGTCGGTCTTGTCGTGCACCGACACCGGCACCATCGCGATCAGCGGACTGTCCGGCAGCTGATCCCGTTCCAGCAGGTAGGAGCGCAGCGCGCCGGAGGTCAACGCCATCACCACATCGTTGACCTTGACGCCGAAGTGGTCCTTGATCCGCTTGACGTCCTCGAGGTCGAGCTGGGTGAACGCGACGTTGCGCCGGCCGGTGACGTTGGCGTTGAACGGTGTGGACGGCGCCGCGAACGGCCGGGCCATGGTCCGTCCGGCGCGGGCCCGCCGCACGGTGTCCAGCACCGAGTTCGCCGTGGTCGGCAACACGTTCAGCAGTTTGAGCGGCCGGGTGGCGAACCGCACCGCGCCGCTGAGCGCGATCTCGAGATCGGACGCGGTGCCGGCGCCCTGGACGGGTTCGGGTGGCGGCGTGTCGGCTTCGGTGGTGCACACCTGCGACAGCAGGTTGGCGCCGGTCACCCCGTCGACCGCGGCGTGGTGCACCTTGGTCAGCACCACCAACGGCCCGCCACTGCGCGGGTCGGTGCCGTCGATGTTCTCGATCACCCACATCTCCCACAGCGGCCGGGACCGGTCCAGCGGCAGAGCGGCGAGATGCCCGCAGATCTCGGCCAGTTCGGCCGGCCCGCCCGGCGCCGGCAGACCGATGCGGTGCAGGTGACGGTCGACGTCGAAGTCGGCGTCCTCGACCCACACCGGGTGGTCCAGGTTGAACCGGTTGTCGGCCAGCTTCTCCCGGAACTCCGGCATCGCCTTGATCCGCAGCAGCAGCGCCTCGCGCAGCTGGTGGAAGTCGTAGCCGCCGGGGATCGTGGAGGTGTCCAGTTCCAGGATCGAGCAGACGTGTAGGGGCTGGTCAGGTGTCTCCAGGTACAGGAAGCTGGCGTCGAGTCCGCTGAGCCGTTGCATGCCGCGATCGTAGGGCGGCGGCACCCCGGTGTGAGGAAATCCACTCAACTGGAGTTACCGGTCGTCGCGCCACGGTGGCAGACTTGCGGATGTCAGACGAACCCGGGGACCCGGCACGGGCCTCGAGGGTCGACCAGCCCGACGAACAGGGACGATGATGTCTGAGCACTCCGTGTACGGTGCCGCCACCGACGCGAACACCCCGGCGCGGCCCCGTACCCAGCAATCTCGTACGAAGGTCCGCGTACACCATCTGCAGAAGTGGAAGGCCGAGGGCCACAAGTGGGCGATGCTGACCGCCTACGACTACTCCACCGCCCGGATCTTCGACGACGCGCAGATCCCGGTGCTGCTGGTGGGAGATTCCGCCGCCAACGTGGTGTACGGCTACGACACCACCGTGCCGATCTCGGTCGACGAACTGATCCCGCTGGTGCGCGGTGTGGTGCGGGGCGCCCCGCACGCGCTGGTGGTGGCGGATCTGCCGTTCGGCAGCTACGAGTCCGGCGCCCAGCAGGCGTTGGCCAGCGCCACCCGGTTCATGAAGGAGGCCGGCGCGCACGCGATCAAGCTCGAGGGCGGTGAGCGGGTCGCCGAGCAGATCGCGACGCTGACCGCCGCCGGCATCCCGGTGGTGGCGCACATCGGGTTCACCCCGCAGAGCGTCAACACCCTGGGCGGGTTCCGGGTGCAGGGCCGCGGCGAAGCCGGTGAGCAGACCATCCACGATGCGCTGGCGGTGCAGGAGGCCGGCGCCGTGGCGGTGGTCATGGAGATGGTGCCGGCCGAACTGGCCACCCAGATCACCGGGAAGCTGACCATCCCCACCGTGGGGATCGGAGCGGGCCCCAACTGCGACGCGCAGGTGCTGGTGTGGCAGGACATGGCCGGTATGACCGCCGGCAAGACCGCCCGGTTCGTCAAACGGTTCGGTGAGGTCGGCGCCGAACTGGGCCGTGCGGCAGCGCAATTCGCCGAAGAGGTGGCGGCCGGGACGTTCCCGGCCGAGCAGCACTGCTTCTGAGCCTCCCCTGTCTCAGCCGAACGCGGGACGGCGTTTGGCCAGGAACGCGTCGACGCCCTCGCGGCCGTCCGCCGAGTCGGCGAGGCGGGCGATCAGTCGGCCCTCGGCCTCCATCTGCTCCTCCAGCCCGTTGGCGAACGTGGACAGCAGCAGGTTCTTGACCCCGCCGTTGGACCCGCCGGCCGTCTGAGCGAGTTGTTCGGCGAGCTGATCGGCCCGGGCGGCGAGCTGATCGTCGGCCACCACCTCGGTCACCAGTCCCCAGGTGGCCGCCTCCTGCGCGGACAGGGTGCGGTTGGTCAGCATCAATTCCTTGGTCTTGGTGATGCCGATCAGGCGCGGCAGGTAGTACGAGGCGGCGCCGTCGGGGCTCAGCCCCACCCGGGTGTAGGCCATGGTGAACGAGGCGGATTCGGCGGCCAGCACCAGATCACCGGTGACGGCGAGCGAGAACCCGGCCCCGGCGGCGGTGCCGTTGACCGCGGTGATGACAACGGCGTTCATCCGGGCGAATGTGGAGACCGCACGGTGCAGATCGTCGGCGACACCCTTGATGTGACGGCTCCGGTCGGCGGCGTCGGCGAAGTCCTTCAGATCGCCGCCGGCGCTGAAGAACCGGCCCGCACCGGTGAGCACGACCACCTTGGTGGCCGCGTTGTCGCAGCGCCGCGCCGCATCGGCGAGTTCGGCAGTCATGGTGGCGTTCATGCCATTTGCCGCATCCGGCCGGTTCAGCACGATGCGGGTGACGGGTCCGGACTGCTCGAAGGTAAGGGTCTGGTATTCGGTCACCCGGCGACTCTATCGCGCCACCGGTCCGTACTCGCCCGCGAGATACTCGGCACGGCAGGCGCGGCGGGCCAGCTTGCCGCTGGTGGTGCGCGGAATAGCCCCGGCAGCAACGAGTTTGATGTCGTGGATGGGCAGGGCGTGGTAGCGGGAGACCGCGGCGCGGATGGTGTCCCGGATCGGTTCCGGGTCGGCCTTCCCGGCGCCCGGCGCCCGCTCGGCGATGATCACGAGCCGTTCCCGGCCGTCCTCGTCGGGCACCGAGAACGCCGCCACGTAACCCGTCCGCACCTGCTTGGACGCGGCGGCCACCGTGGCCTCCACGTCCTGGGGGTAGTGGTTGCGGCCGTCGACGATGATCATGTCCTTGATCCGGCCGGTGATGTACAGCTCGCCGTCGAGGTACATACCCAGGTCGCCGGTGCGGAACCACAGCGCGTCCTCGGGCACCCCGGTGGCGTGACTGCCGACCTCCAGGCGGGACTGCAGCTTGTTGCCGAACGAGATCTCGGTCTCGCGGGGGCGGCCCCAGTAGCCGCGGCCGACGTTGTCGCCGTGCAGCCAGATCTCACCGACCCGGCCTTCGGGCAGTTCGACCTCGGTCTCCGGGTCGACGATCACCGCCCACTGGCTGCGGGCGACGTGCCCGCACGACACGTGCGGCACCGCGTTGTCGGCGTCGGGTGAGACCTTGACCGCGTATCCGGCGTTGAGCTTCTCCCGGTCCAGGTACACCGCGGTGGCCTTGGCGTCCGGCGGGATGGTGGACACGAACAGGGTCGCCTCGGCCATTCCGTAGGACGGCTTGACGGTGGTGGCCGGCAGCCCGTACGGCGCGAACGCCTCGGTGAACTTGTTGATCGAGTGGATGCTCACCGGTTCCGAACCGTTGATCAGCCCGGCCACGTTGCTCAGGTCCAGCGACTCACCGGCCGGCGGGCGGCCGCGCTGGGCGGCCAGCTCGAACGCGAAGTTCGGGGCTGCGGCGAAGGCCGGGCCGTGCACGGACTCCTCGGCCAGCGCCTTGAGCCAGCGGTACGGCCGGCGCACGAACGACACCGGCGACATCAGCGTGAGATACCCGCCGAACAGCGCCGGGTACATGATCATCAGCAGACCCATGTCGTGGAACAGCGGCAGCCAGCTGACGCTGCGGATGTTCCAGTCCAGCCCCACCGAGAGGATCATCTGCAGCACGTTGGTGCACACCGAACGGTGGGTGATCTCCACCCCGGCCGGGGTCCGGGTCGATCCGGAGGTGTACTGCAGGTAGGCGAGGTCGCTGCTCTTCAGCTGGGCCGGTTTGAACGTGGCCCCCACCGAGTCCGGGATCGCGTCCACCGCGATCATCCGCGGCCGGCGCTCGCGCGGCAGTTTGCGCAGGAACACGCCGGCGGCCTCGGCGGCGGCCGTGGTGGTGAGCACCACCGACGGCAGGGCGTCGGCGAGCACCGCGTCGAGCCGTTCGGCGTGTCCCGGGAGTTCCGGCGCGAACAACGGCACCGCGATGAGCCCGGCGTGAATGGCTGCGAAGAAGCCGACCACATAGTCGACGCCCTGCGGCGCGACGATCGCGACCCGGTCGCCGGGCTTGGTCACCTGCTGCAGCCGCGCGCCGATGGCGTGCAGCCGGACACCGAATTCACGCCAGGTGAGCTCGACCACCCGGCCCCGGTGGTCGTCCTGAAAGTCCAGATAGCGGTAGGCGGGGGTGTCGCCGAGCTCGGCGACGTTGTCCTCGAGGTAAGAGGTCAGGGTGATGCCCTCGGGCATGACGATGTTGCCCGCGGCGTCGAGATAGTCCTCGAGCTTGAACTTGGCCATCCCGGCCGCCGTTGACGCTCTTACTGAACTCATAAGAGCAATCTTAAGAGCACGCCTTAGTTTTATTGACCAGCAGTAGGGGGTGTGGCTGTTTTTCGCTGTTTTCGCCGGCGCACCGCGAGCCGGTCCCGTCGTGGCAGGCTTGGGTGATCAAGGTCGGATTCCGCGGACCGGCAGATGGGGTGATAATGGCCACCGAGTCACCCGAAACCGCCTGTTACCAGGAGGTTGAGCGCAAGTTCGATGCGGGCGACAACGTCACGGCGCCGTCGTTCGATGGTCTGGCCGTGGTGGCCCGGGTGGAGCGGTCTCCGTCGGTTTCGCTGACCGCTGTTTATTTCGACACACTTGCGCATGATCTCGCGGCCCGCCATATCACCCTGCGCCGCCGCACCGGAGGCGCGGACGCGGGCTGGCATCTGAAGCTGCCCGCCGGCCCGGGGACCCGCACCGAGTTGCGCGCCCCGCTGGGCGACGGACAGCCGCCCGGCGAGGTGCCGGCCGCACTGCGGGACACGGTGTCGGCGATCGTGCGGGACCGCCCGCTGGTGTCGGTCGCCCGGATCGACACCCACCGCACCGTGGACCTGCTCTACGGCCGGGACGGCGAGCTGCTGGCCACGTTCTGTGACGACCGGGTGTCCGCGACCCCGATCGGCCCGGCGAGCGACGGGCCGGCCGACGGGGTGCGGCGGCGGTGGCGGGAGTGGGAGCTGGAACTCGCCGACGGCGTCACCGACCGCGCCGTGCTGGACCGGTTGGCCAACCGGCTGCTCGACGCCGGTGCGACGCCGGCCGGGCACGGGTCCAAGCTGGCGCGGGTACTCGCCGCCGGAATCGACGGCCCGGGCCGCGCCGAACCGCCGGCCGATCCGATCCACCGCGCCGTGGCCGAGCAGGTCGAGGAGCTGCTGCGGTGGGATCGCGCGGTGCGCGCGGACGCCGACGACGCGGTCCATCAGATGCGCGTCACCACCCGGAAGCTGCGCAGCCTGTTGCAGTCGGCGCCGTCGGTGTTCGGGCTCACCGACGACGCCGAGGTGCTCGACGAGCTGCGTCAGCTGGCGGGGGTGCTGGGGCTGGCGCGGGACGCCGAGGTGCTCGCCGAGCGCTACGAGCGGGCGCTCGACGCCCTGCCGGACGATCTGGTGCGCGGACCGGTCCGCGAGCAGTTGGTCGGCGGTGCCCGACGGCGGTACCGGACCGGGCACCGCCGGGTGCTCGCAGCGTTGCGGTCCGACCGGTACTTCCGGCTGCTCGACGCGCTGGAGGAGCTGACCCGCGCGGCGCCGGCCACCGGGGACGGGCCCGCCACCGGGTCGGGGGCCGGGCCGGCCGCTGCGGTGACGGCGGCCCACGAACGGGTCCGCAAGGCGGCCAAGGCCGCCGACCGGGCCGCCGGGGACGACGAGCGGGACGAGGCGTTGCACCGGATCCGCAAGGGCGCCAAGCGGTTGCGGTACCTCGCCGCCGCAGCCGGCGCCGCCGAGGTGGCCGACCGGGCGGAGGCGGTGCAGACCCTGCTGGGCGAGCATCAGGACAGTGTGGTCAGCCGCGCCCATCTGATCGCACAGGCCGACGCCGCGCACGCCGCCGGGGCGGACACCTTCACCTACGGTCTGCTGTATCAGCAGGAGGTGGCGCTGGCGCAGCGCTGCCGGGCGCAACTCGACCCGGCGTTGAAGAAGCTGCGCAAGGCGGTGCGCAGATACCGCAAGCGCGGTTGAAAGGCCTGGGGCGGACGAGTCGGCCTGTAAGCCGGATTCTGTACCCCACCACCGCTACCGCGGCGGCGGGGCGGCGACCATCCATCTGGACACTCCGTCACCGGGTGCCTCAAGCGGCCTACCCGCAGGCATCGGGCGAGCAACCCTCGAGCGCCTGCGCCGCCGCACCGAGGTGCGGCGTTCTTGGCCTTGCTTCGGGTGGGGTTTGCCTAGCCATCCCGGTCACCCGGGATGCTGGTGCGCTCTTACCGCACCGTTTCACCCTTACCCCCGCCACGCCCGGAGACGCGACGGTGGCGGTCTGTTCTCTGTGGCACTGTCCCGCGAGTCACCTCGGGTTGCTGTTAGCAACCACCCTGCTCTGTGAAGTCCGGACTTTCCTCGTGCCGTCTTTCGACGACCCGCGGCCGCCCGGCCAACTCGTCCGCGCATATCAACGTAGCGCGTCCGGCGCCGATTCCGCGAACCCCCGGCCGTCAGGCCGCGTCATTCACCGGCATCGTCGCGCCACGGCGGGAACGGCAGGCCGCTGTCCTCGGCGAGCAGGCTCTGCACCGTCGACGTCGCGGCGATGAGCCCGGCCGACATCGCCGCGGCGACCTGCGGCACCTGGGCGCTGACGTCGCCCGCGGCGAAGACCCCGGGCGCGGCGGTCCGGCCCATGCCGTCCACATCGATCGGGTGCTGCGCCAGCGGGGTGGACTCGCCGGACCGCGCCCCGAGCCGGTCGGCCAGATCCGACCGCTGGTGCAGGGTGGTCTCGGCGAGCAGACCGCACCGGTCCAGCCGATCCCCGTCGGCGAACTCGATCCCGCTCAGCTGTCCGTCGGCGCCGATGAGCCGGGCGACCGGCCGCTGGTCGATCCGGACCCCGGCCGCGTTCAGCCGTTCGCACGCCGGGCCGTCCAACTCGCTCGGCCCGTCGGTGAGCAGGACCACGTCATCGCTCCACCCGCGCAGCATCAACGACTCCGCCAAGGCCTTCTCCCCGCGGGCGAGCACCGCCAGCGGTCGGTCGCGCATCTCCCACCCGTCACAGAACGGGCAGTGGAACACCGTCTTCCCCCACAGCTCGGCGACCCCGGGCAGCTCCGGTGGCCGGTATTGCATTCCGGTGGCCAGCAGCAGCCGTCGCGCGCACTCCGACGTCCCGTCGGCCAAGGTCACCCGGTGCCCGTCGGCGGTGCGCTCACCGTCGACCACCTCGGCGCCGTGGCGCACCACCACACCGGGATACGACGCGACTTCGGCGCGGCCGGCGGCGTAGAAGTCGGCGGGCGCGCGGCCGTCCTGCCCGAGCAGCCCGCCGACCTGGCGGGCGGCCAGATTGCTCTGCCGCCCGGCGTCGATCATCAGGGTCTGGCGTTTGGCGCGGCCCAGCACCAGGGTGGCGCTCAATCCGGCCGCGCCGCCGCCGATGACAATGCAGTCCCACATCGCCACAGCGTGCCCGCCACCGGGTTGCGGCAAACCCGCCGAACTCTAGCCGCGCAGATAGTCGGTCTGGTTGACCAACCGCACCGACGCCACACCGTCCGGGTAGAACTCCGCGATGCTCAACGAGGCGAGATCCAGATGCAGCCGGTAGAGCAGGCCCGCGCCGGCGTCGAGGGCAACCCGCAGAACCGATTTGATCGGGGTCACGTGCGAGACCACCAGCACGGTCGACGCACGGTGCTCGGCGATGATGCGGTCGCTCGCCCGGCGGACCCGTTGCGCGACAGCGTCGAAACTCTCCCCGCCGGGCGGTTGCACGCTGGTGTCGCGCAGCCAGCGCCGGTGCAGCTCCGGGTCGCGAGCGGCGGCGTCGGCGAAGGTCAGGCCCTCCCAGGCGCCGAAGTCCGTCTCGATGAGGTCGTCGTCGACGGTGACGTCCAGCCCGAGGGCCTTGGCCGCCGCCGCGGCGGTGTCGTAGGCCCGCTGCAGCGGAGAGCTGATGACCGCGTCGATGCCCCCGCGGGCGGCCAGGTACTGCGCCGCCGCCTCGGCCTGCCGCCGCCCCAGGTCCGTCAGCGCCGGATTCCCGCGCCCGGAATAGCGGCGTTCGCGGGACAATTCGGTCTGACCGTGCCGCAACAGCAGGAACCGGGTCGGTTCACCGCGCGCGCCGGTCCAGCCGGCCGGGTTGGTGCCCGTGCCCCCGTTGCCGGCCTGTTTCCCCGGCTCTGGTTCGCCCTCCGCGGCGGCGTCCATGGCCTCGTTGGCGAGCCGGTCGGCGCGGGAGTTCTCGGCGCGCGGCACCCACCGGTAGCTGACCCGGCCGAACCGGGCGGCCAGCGTCTTGGCCTGTTGCGAAAGCGGTTGCAGGTCAGGATGTTTGACTCGCCACCGGCCGGCCATCTGCTCGACGACGAGCTTGGAGTCCATCCGGACCTCGACCTCGGTGGCGCCCACCCGGGCGGCCTGCTCGAGTCCGGCGATCAGACCCCGGTACTCGGCGACGTTGTTGGTGGCCCGGCCGATCGACTGTTTGGTCTCGGCCAGCACCTCGCCGCTGTCGGCGGAGTACACCACCGCCCCGTATCCGGCCGGCCCCGGGTTGCCGCGGGAGCCGCCGTCCGCCTCGACGATCACCTTCACCGGTTGAATTCCTTGACTCGCAACAGGATCGCGCCGCACTCCGGGCAGCGCAGCACATCGTCCTCGGCGGCCGCGGAGAACCGGGCCAACTCGCCACGGTCGATCTCGATCTGGCAGGCGCCACACCTGCCGCCCTGCAGCGGTCCGGCGCCGACGCCGCCGCGGGTGCGCTGCCGCTCGTAGAGCGCCACCAGCTCGGCGTCGAGTTCGGCGATCAGCTCCTCGCGCCGCGCGGTCCGCTGCTGACGGGTCCGGGCGAGCTCGGCGAGCGCGTCGTCGACGGTCTGCTGCGCGTTCTGCACCTGCTGCTGCAGCTCGTCGACCTCCGCCGAGACCCCGGCCCGTTCGGCGTCGAGTTGTTCGCGACGTTCCATGACGTCCAGCAGCGAATCCTCGAGGCTGCTCTTGCGCCGCTCCAGGGTCTGGAGCTCGTGCTGCAGTTCGGTGAGTTGTTTGGCGTTGACGCCGCCGCCCTCCAGCATGGCGCGGTCGCGTTCCTCGCGACGACGCACCGCCTCGATCTCCGACTCGAGTTTGGCCGCCTCGGCGTCGATGTCCTCCACGGCGATGCCGAGCACCGCCAGCCGGTCGGTGGCCTCCTGATGACGGCGCTGCTGGGCCTCCAGTTCGGCGCGGGCCGGCAGGTTCTTGGTGCGGTGGTCGATCCGCGCCAGTTCGGCGTCGATCTCGGCCAGCTCGAGCAGCAGCCGTTGTTGGTCCACTCCAGCCTTCATGACTCTCTCTCCGTCACGGGTGCGACGTTCCAGGGATCGGTGCGCACGGTGGACACCCGCACCGGCAGGTCGGCCCCGAACCGCGCGCGCAACACCTGCGCCGCCTGCTCACACCAGGGGTATTCGGAGGCCCAGTGCGCGACGTCGACGAGCGCCACCGGCGAGGCGCGCCGGTGCTCGTCGGCGGGATGGTGCCGCAGATCGGAGGTGACGTAGGCCTGCACACCGGCCTTCGCGACGGTGCCGAGCAGCGAGTCCCCCGCTCCCCCGCACACCGCCACCCGCGAGATCGGGGCGTCGGGGTCGCCGGCGGCGCGTACTCCCCACGAGGTGGCGGGCAGCGCCTTTCGCACCCGGGACACGAACGCCGCCAACCGTTCCGGTTCCGGCAGCGAGCAGATTCGGCCCAGCCCGGCCGCACCCGGGACGGGGGCCAGCGCGAAGATGTCGAACGCCGGCTCCTCATAGGGGTGGGCGCTGCGCAACGCCGCCAGCACCGCGGCCCGCACCCGGGCCGGCGCGATCATCTCGACGCGGTCCTCGGCCACCCGTTCGACGGTGCCGACGCTGCCGATCGCCGGCTGCGCGCCGTCGTGCGGCAGGAACTGCCCGGTGCCCGGCACACTCCAGCTGCAGTGCGAGTAGTCGCCGATGCGGCCGGCCCCGGCGGCGAACATCGCCTCACGCACCTTCTCGGCGTCGTCCTGCGGCACGAAGACGACCCATTTGTCCAGATCGGGTCCGGCCGGCACCGGGGAGAGCACCTCCTCGACGGTGAGCCCGAGCGCCTCGGCCAGCGCATCGGAGACGCCGGGATCGGCCGAGTCGGCGTTGGTGTGCGCGGTGAACAGCGCCCGGCCGGTCCGGATCAGATCGTGGATGAGCGCGCCCTTGGGGGTGTCGGCGGCGACCGTGTCCACCCCGCGCAGCAGCAGCGGGTGATGCGCCAGCAGCAGCCCCCGCTCGGGCACCTCGGCGGCGACGGCCGGGGTGGCGTCCACCGCCACGGTCACAGATTCGACTGGTTCGGACGGGTCGCCGCACACCAGCCCGACCGAGTCCCAGTCCTGGGCCAGCTGCGGCGGATAGGCCTCGTCCAGCACCTCGATGATGTCCGCTAACCGAATGGTCACGCCTCGACAGTAGTGGGTCACGACCGAGGCCGGTCGTGACCAGGCGGGGACCACTGCCGACATCGGGGACAATGAGTGTGTGACTGAGACGCGCGACGACACGGCCGCCGTGCCGGCGGGTGCCGTGGACGCGGCCCGCCGGCCCGTGGATCCGGCGCTGCGGCCGGAGTTGGTGATCTTCGATCTGGACGGCACGCTGACCGACTCGGCGGAGGGCATCGTGTCCAGCTTTCGCCATGCCCTGGCCTCGGTGGGCGCGGCGGTGCCCGACGGCGACCTGGCCGCCCGGATCATCGGCCCGCCGATGCACCACACGCTGCGCTCGCTGGGGCTGGGCGATCAGACCGACGCCGCGATCGACGCGTACCGGCAGGATTACCGCGCCCGCGGATGGGCCATGAACCGGGTCTACGACGGCATTCCGGAGCTGTTGGCCGACCTGCGCGCCGCCGAGGTGCGGCTCGCGGTGGCCACCTCGAAGGCCGAACCGACCGCGCAGCGCATCCTGGCCCATTTCGGGTTGGCCGATCACTTCGAGTTCATCGCGGGGGCCAGTGTGGACGGTTCCCGCGCCGCCAAGGCCGATGTGCTGGCCCGTGCGCTGCAGGCGCTGCAGCCGCTGCCCGAGCGGGTGCTGATGGTGGGTGACCGCTGCCACGACGTGGAGGGCGCCGCGGCGCACGGCATCGACACCGTCGTCGTCGGATGGGGCTACGGCCGGGACGATTTCGCCCATGAGGACGCCATCCCGGCCTATGCGCACGTGGCCACCGTCGCGGAGCTTCGTGAGGTGTTGAGTGTCTGATCTGCTGCACGTGACGTTCGTCTGTTCGGGCAACATCTGCCGGTCCCCGATGGCCGAGAAGATGTTCGCCCACCAGATCGCGCAGCGCGGCCTGGCCGACGCGATGCGGGTCACCAGCGCCGGCACCGGCGGCTGGCACGTCGGCGCGCCCGCCGACGAGCGGGCCCGGCGCACGCTGCGCGCCAACGGGTATCCGACCGACCACCGCGCCGCGCAGCTCGACGACGATCATCTGTCCGCGGATCTGGTGGTGCCGATGGGCCGCAACCATCAGCGCATCCTCGTCGACCTCGGGGTGCCGCACGACCGGCTGCGGATGCTGCGGTCCTTCGATCCGCGTTCCGGTGCGCACGCGCTGGACGTCGAGGACCCGTATTACGGCACCCAGTCCGACTTCGACGAGGTGTTCCGGGTCATCGACGCCAGCCTGCCCGGGCTGCACGAGTGGGTCGACGAACAACTCGACGCACGCGGGCTGGCGAGCTGATGCGGCGCTGGGCGTTCCTGCTGAGGCCGAGCTGGCTGGCACTGATCGTGGTGGTGCTGGCCTTCGCATATCTGTGCTTCACAGTGTTGGCGCCCTGGCAGCTCGGGAAGAACAGCAAGACGTCGCGGGAGAACGCGCAGATCGAACGGTCGCTGACGGCCGAACCGGTGCCGGTGACGACGCTGCTGCCGGAACAGGATTCGGCCGCGCCCGACGAACAGTGGCGTCGCGTCACCGCCACCGGGCGCTATCTCCCCGAGGCGCAGGTGCTGGCCCGGCTGCGCTCCATCGGTGGTGAGCCGGCGTTCGAGGTGCTGGTGCCGTTCGCCGTCGACGGCGGACCGACCGTGCTGGTCGACCGCGGATATGTGCGTCCTGAACAGGGCCGGGTGCCCGACATCCCCCCGGTGCCGCGGGAGCCGGTGACCATCACCGCCCGGCTCCGCGATTCGGAGGGCGTCAACCCCGGCCGGGAACCGTTCCACGGCGACGGCGCCCTGCAGGTGTACTCGATCAACACCGCGCAGATCGCAGAGCTCACCGGGGTTCCGCTCACCGGCTCCTATCTGCAGTTGGTCGGCGGGCAGCCGGGCGGGCTCGGCGAGATCGAGCTGCCGCATCTGGACGCCGGGCCGTTCCTGTCCTACGGCATCCAGTGGATCGCGTTCGGCATCATCGCCCCGATCGGCCTGGGCTATTTCGTGTGGGCCGAGGTGCAGCAGCGCCGCCGGGAGAAGGCGGCACAACAGGACCGGGCCCAGGCGGACATCCGAGGGGATGCCGCGGCCGGGAAGCCGCTCACCGCCGAGGAGAAACTCGCCGACCGCTACGGGCGGCGCTGAGCATCCCGGCCAGCCCGACGGCCAGACCCGCCGCCGCGGTCTGCACCGCGCGGGACAACCGCACCGCCCGGCTCAGATCGGCGACGTCCGGCGCGGGGCCGTCGCCGAGGGTGGGCCGGATCTCGAGCCGGTGGGTGTAGCGGGTGGGGCCACCCAACCGGATTCCCAGCGCACCGGCGAAGGCCGCCTCCACCACCCCGGCGTTGGGGCTGGGGTGCCGGCGGGCGTCGCGGTGCCAGGCCCGCCACGAGGCCGCGGCTGAGCCGCCGACCAGCGGCGCGCACACCACCGTCAGCGCGGCCGTGACACGGGCCGCGACGAGGTTCATCAGATCGTCGAACCGTGCTGCGGCCCAGCCGAATCGGGCGTACCGCGGGGACCTGTGCCCGATCATCGCGTCGAGGGTGTTGGCGCCGCGGTAGACCAGCACCGCCGGTACCCCGCCGACCGCGGCCCACAGCAGCGGCGCCACCTGCGCGTCGGAGGTGTTCTCGGCCACCGATTCCACTGCGGCGCGGGTCAACCCGGCGGGGTCGAGGGCGTCGGGGTCCCGGCCGCACAACGCGGGCAGCAGGGCGCGGGCGCCGTCGATGTCGCCGTCACGCAGCAGCGCCGCCATCCGGTCCCCGGTGCGCAGCAGCGAGGTCCCGCCCAGCGCGGTGAAGGTCGCCGCCGTGGTCGCGGCGGCGGTCCAGCCGGCGCCACGACCGGTGTGCGACCGCGCGGTGAGCAGTCCGAGCGCGGCCAGCGCGCTCAACAGCGCGCCGGTGTGCAGGGCGCCGGCCGCGCGGCTGTCGGCGTAGGTCACCCGCTCCAGGGCCGACGCGGCGCTGCCGAACAGGGCGACGGGGTGGCCGCGGGACGGGTCCGCCAGTGCGACATCGGCGAGATACCCGGCGGCGATGCCCACCGCCCGGGCACAGCGGGGCGCGAACACCTGGGCAGGGTCTCACACACGTGATGTACTCGGTTCATGAGACTGCGCTGGGGCCCGCCCCGCCATCCGACCCGGGTGGTCGATCTGCTCAACCCGGCGGCGGCGCTGCTGCCCGCGGCCAACGTGATCATGCAGCTGGCGCTGCCCGGGGTGGGCTACGGGGTGCTGGAGAGCCCGGTGGACAGCGGCAACGTCTACAAGCATCCGTTCAAACGGGCCCGCACCACCGGTACCTACCTGGCGGCGGCGACGATGGGCACCGAGGCCGACCGCCGGCTGATCCGCGACGCGGTCAACACCGCACACGCGCAGGTCCGGTCCACCCCTACGAGCCCGGTGTCCTACAACGCCTTCGACCCGAAGCTGCAGCTGTGGGTGGCGGCCTGCCTGTTCCGCTACTACATCGACATGCACGAGTTCCTCTACGGCCCGCTCGACGACGCCGACGCCGACGCGGTGTACCGCGACGCCCGCACGCTGGGCACCACGCTGCAGGTGCGGGAGGACATGTGGCCGCCGGACCGGCAGGCGTTCGACGAGTACTGGAAGCGGTCTCTGGACGAGCTGCGCATCGATCCGCCGGTGCGCGAGCACCTGCTCGGGGTGGCCGCCATGGCGTTCCTGCCGACACCGGTCTCGGCGACGCTGGGCCGGTTCAATCTGTTCGCCACCACCGGTTTTCTGCCGCCGGAATTCCGCGACCAGATGAAGCTGGACTGGTCCGGCGCGCAGCAGCGCACCTTCGAGCGGTTGCTGGCGGCGTTGCGCATCGCCGACCGGGTGATCCCGCGGGAGGCGTGGCAGTTCGGCTACCGGCTGTATCTGTGGGACATGCGGATCCGCGCGCGCCTCGGACGGCGGGTGGTGTAGTGGGCGCGGAGGGGATCGAACCCCCGACCGCTGGTGTGTAAAACCAGAGCTCTACCACTGAGCTACACGCCCTGTTATCGGGTGCAGAGGTTACCCAACCGCCGCGCGGTACCGGAAATCCGGTCAGCTCTTCCGCAGCGCCTCGAGCGCCTCGCTCCAGACCTTCCGGTCCCGCGGCTCACCCGGATCCTTCATCTCCGCGAATCGGATGATGCCGGCGCGGTCGACCACGAACGTGCCCCGGTTCGGAAACCCGGCCGTCTCGTTGAACACCCCGTAGGCCTGGGCGACGGCGCCGTGCGGCCAGAAATCCGACAGCACCGGGAAGGTGAACCCGCTCTGGATCGCCCAGATCTTGTGGGTCGGCGGCGGACCGACGGAGATGGCGACCGTCTGGGTGTCGTCGTTCTCGTACTCGGGCAGATGGTCGCGGATCTCGTCCAGCTCCCCCTGGCAGATCCCGGTGAACGCGAGCGGGAAGAACACGATCAGCACGTTCTTCTCGCCGCGTAGGTCGCTGAGCGTGAACGACCGGCCGTTCTGATCCTTGAGCGTGAAGTCCGGCGCCTCGACGCCCACCTCCAGCAATGTCTACCGCCTTCCGGAGCGAGCCTTCGGTTGAACCAGGCGGCTGGCGATCCAGTCCCCCAGGTTGGCGGACGAGGTCTGCATCAGGCCCGCGGTGGGCGCGGATTCGGCGATCTCGGCCGGCAGCACATGGCCCGGTTTACCCGTCTTGGGCGTGATCACCCAGATGACACCGTCGTCGGCCAGCGGCGCGATCGCGTCCATCAGCCGGTCGACGAGGTCACCGTCGCCGTCCCGCCACCACAGCAGGACCACGTCCACGACTTCATCGGTGTCCTCGTCGAGCAGCTCGGCTCCGGTCAGCTCCTCGATCTCGGCTCGGATATCGTCATCGACGTCCTCGTCCCAGCCCAGTTCCTGCACCACTTGGTCTTTTCGGATGCCCAGTCGTTGGGCGTAGTTCGGGGCGTTCGCCGCCGCGACCACCGTCGGTCCTCCTTCAGCTGTGATGTGAGATCGCTCTATCGTCGCACGCCGACCGCCGGGACGGGGTTCCGGCGCGGCAGTTGTGGTCAATATGCGGCGTCGCACAGGGTCAGCGCCAGCGCCCGGGACTGGTTGAGCCGGTCCACCCCGGCGTTGAACTCGTCGGTCGGATGGTCCTCCTCGATGGCCACCCCGACCTCGCGCGCGGCGGTGGTCCACGCGGTCAGCGCGTCGCGCAGTTCGGGGGTCAACGCGTCGGACAGGCTGCTCTGCACCAGGTCGGCGCTGTGGTTCAGCGCGTCCACCGCGGGGCGGACCTTCGCGCCGACGTCGCCGGTGCTGTTGAACGCGTCGACATAGGCGTTGACCGCCCGGATGGCGTCCACACTGCTGGTGCTCAACGCGTCACAGGAATTGTGCACCGCCTGCCGGGTCAACGACCGCTGCCGCTCGGACTCCCGGGCGCTGGAGCTGGCCGCCGACGCCGCGATCGACGAGGACACCGACGCGCGGTAGACCGGGACCTCCTCGGCGTCGGCCTGGCCGCTGCCGGCGGTGAGGCTCGTGCAACCGACCACGACCATGGCCAGTGCCGCCAGTCCACCGACCACCGAACCGGTGAGCCGCCGCCCCCGGAAACCGCCCGGTGCGGCCGTATCGCGGGCCACACCCCGACGGTGCATGTGGGGCACCATAGGGGAAGGATAGAGGTCGCCAAAGGCCGATCGGGAACCGATCGCACAAGCCGCCTTACCGGCACAACCGAGGAGCGGAAGTTGACCACCGAGTTCGTGCGCCAGGACCTGGCCCAAAACTCAAAATCCACCACCGGACACGGTCGGGTACGGGTGATCCGCGACGGGGTCGCGGCGTATCTGCCGGACATCGACCCCGAGGAGACCGCCGAGTGGCTGGAGTCGTTCGACCAACTGGTGGAGCGGTCCGGTCCGGCGCGGGCGCGGTACCTGATGCTGCGGATGCTCGAACGCGCCCGCGAACAGCGGGTCGCGATCCCCGCGCTGACCTCCACCGACTACGTCAACACCATCCCGACCGAGAACGAACCGTGGTTCCCGGGCGACGAGGACACCGAACGCCGCTTCCGGCTGTGGATCCGGTGGAACGCGGCGATCATGGTGCATCGCGCCCAGCGCCCCGGAGTGGGTGTGGGCGGGCACATCTCGACCTACGCGTCCTCGGCGACGCTCTACGAGGTCGGGTTCAACCACTTCTTCCGCGGTAAGGCCCACCCGGGCGGTGGCGACCAGGTGTTCATCCAGGGTCACGCCTCGCCGGGCATCTACGCCCGGGCGTTCCTGGAGGGCCGGCTCACCGCCGACCAACTCGACGGGTTCCGCCAGGAGCACAGCCATCCGGGCGGCGGGCTGCCGTCCTATCCGCACCCCCGGCTGATGCCCGACTTCTGGGAGTTCCCGACGGTGTCGATGGGGCTGGGGCCGATCAACGCGATCTTCCAGGCCCGGTTCAACCGCTATCTGCACAACCGCGGCATCAAGGACACCTCGGGTCAGCATGTGTGGTGCTTCCTCGGCGACGGCGAGATGGACGAGCCGGAGAGCCGCGGCGCCGCGCATGTGGCCGCGCTGGAGGGGCTGGACAACCTCACCTTCGTGGTCAACTGCAACCTGCAGCGCCTGGACGGCCCGGTGCGCGGCAACGGCAAGATCATCCAGGAGCTGGAGGCGTTCTTCCGCGGCGCCGGCTGGAATGTGATCAAGGTGGTCTGGGGCCGGGAGTGGGATGCGCTGCTGCACGCCGACAAGGACGGCGCCCTGGTCAACCTGATGAACACCACGCCCGACGGCGACTACCAAACCTACAAGGCCAACGACGGCGCCTATGTGCGCGAGCACTTCTTCGGCCGCGATCCGCGCACCAAGGCGCTGGTCCAGAACATGACCGACCAGGAGATCTGGAACCTCAAGCGCGGCGGCCACGACTACCGCAAGGTCTACGCCGCCTACCGCGCGGCCGTCGAGCACAAGGGCCAGCCGACGGTGATCCTGGCCAAGACCATCAAGGGTTACTCGCTGGGCGCCAACTTCCAGGGCCGCAACGCCACCCACCAGATGAAGAAGCTCGCGCTCGACGACCTCAAGCACTTCCGGGACGCGATGCGCATCCCGATCAGCGATGAGCAGCTCGAGGAGAACCCGTACCTGCCGCCCTACTACCACCCCGGCCCGGAGGCCCCGGAGATCCGGTACATGCTGGAGCGCCGGCGGGCGCTGGGCGGGTTCGTGCCGGAGCGCCGCACCACGTCCAAGGCGCTGAGGATACCGGGCAGCGACATCTTCCGTTCGGTGCGCAAGGGGTCGGGCAACCAGGAGGTGGCGACCACCATGGCCACCGTCCGGACCTTCCGGGAAGTGTTGCGCGACAAGGAGCTCGGCTGGCGGATCGTCCCGATCATCCCGGACGAGGCGCGCACCTTCGGGATGGACTCGTGGTTCCCGTCGCTGAAGATCTACAACCCCAACGGTCAGCTGTACACGTCGGTCGACGCCGATCTGATGCTGGCGTACAAGGAGAGCGAAGCCGGCCAGATCCTGCACGAGGGCATCAACGAGGCCGGCTCGTCGGCCAGCTTCATCGCGGCCGGCACGTCGTACGCCACCCACAACGAGCCGATGATCCCGATCTACATCTTCTATTCGATGTTCGGGTTCCAGCGCACCGGCGACAACCTGTGGGCGGCCGGGGATCAGATGGCCCGCGGGTTCCTGCTCGGCGCGACCGCAGGGCGCACCACGCTGGTCGGTGAGGGGCTGCAGCACGCCGACGGGCATTCGCTGCTGCTGGCGTCGACCAACCCGGCGGTGGTCGCCTACGACCCGGCGTTCGCCTACGAGATCGCCCACATCGTCGAGAGCGGTCTGCACCGCATGTACGGCGAGAACCCGGAGAACGTCTTCTTCTACCTGACCATCTACAACGAGCCCTACCGGCAGCCGGCCGAACCGGAGGATCTGGACGTCGAGGGCCTGCTGCGGGGCATCTACCGGTATCGCCGGGCGCCGCAGAAGCGCACCCACACCGCGCAGATCCTCGCGTCCGGGGTGGCGATGCCCGAGGCGCTGCGCGCGGCCGATCTGCTGGCCGAGGACTGGGACGTGGCCGCCGACGTGTGGTCGGTGACCAGTTGGGGCGAGCTCAACCGGGACGGCGTCACGATCGAGAAGCAGCGGCTGCGGCATCCGGACCAGCCCGCCGACACCCCGTATGTGACCCGGGCGCTGGCCGATGCGTCCGGTCCGGTGGTGGCGGTGTCGGACTGGATGCGCGCGGTGCCCGAACAGATCCGGGCCTGGGTGCCGGGCACCTACATCACGCTGGGCACCGACGGTTTCGGGTTCTCCGACACCCGGCCGGCGGCGCGGCGGTACTTCAACACCGATGCGGAGTCGGTGGCCGTCGCGGTGCTGGAGGGTCTGGCCCGGGACGGCAACCTGGATCGGTCGGTGGCCGTCGAGGCCGCGCGGCGCTACCGCATCGACGATGTGATGGCGGCGCCCGAGCAGACCTCCGACCCGGGGGTGGCGTGACCGGTGCGTGATCCTTTGGAGGAATCTGCCAGCAGAATCGCGTAGATTTCAGGCGTGCCCGACAATCGGTTCGTTCCACCGCAGTCCACCCTCGAGGTGCTCGAATCGGTGCCGGAGTCGGTGCTGCGCCGGTTGAAGCAGTACTCCGGGCGGCTCGCCACCGAGGCCGTGCACACGATGGAGGAACGGCTGCCGTTCTTCGCCGACCTGGAGGCCTCCCAGCGGGCCAGCGTTCATCTGGTGGTGCAGACCGCGGTGGTGAACTTCGTGGAGTGGATGCGCGACCCGCGCAGCAACGTCACCTACACCATGCAGGCGTTCGAGGTGGTGCCGCAGGACCTGACCCGGCGCATCGCGTTGCGCCAGACCGTGGAGATGGTCCGGACCACCATGGAGTTCTTCGAACAGGTGGTGCCGCTGCTGGCCCGCTCGGAGGAACAGGTGACCGCGCTGACCGCGGGCATCCTGCGGTACAGCCGGGATCTGGCCTTCGCCGCGGCCACCGCCTACGCCGACGCCGCCGAGGCCCGGGGCGCCTGGGACACCCGGATGGAGGCCAACGTGGTGGACGCGGTGGTGCGCGGCGCCGTGGGGCCCGAACTGCAGTCCCAGGCCGCCGCCCTGAACTGGGACGCCACCGCGCCGGCCACCGTGGTGGTCGGGCTGCCCCGACCCGACCGGCTGGAGGTGGTCAGCCAGGACGTCCACCACGTCGCCAACCGGCACGGCCGCACCGCGTTGTCCGACGTCCACGGCACCTGGCTGGTCACCATCGTGTCCGGTGCGCTGTCCCCCACGGACAGGTTCCTCACCGATCTGCTGGACGTGTTCGCCGACGGCCCGGTGGTGCTCGGCCCGACCGCGCCGACCCTCTCGGCGGCCTACCGCAGTGCCACCGAGGCGATCGCCGGGATGAACGCCGTCGCGGGCTGGAGCGGTGCGCCCCGGCCGGTTCCGGCCCGCGAACTGCTGCCCGAGCGGGCCCTGCTGGGCGATCAGACCGCGATCGCGGCGCTGGAGAGCGAGGTGATGCGGCCGCTGGCCGATGCCGGCCCCACGCTGACCGAGACGCTCGACGCGTTCCTGGAATCCGGTGGGGCGATCGAGGCGTGCGCCCGCCGATTGTTCGTTCATCCAAATACGGTCCGGTACCGACTCCGCCGCATCGCGGAGATCACCGGACGCGATCCGGCGGTGCCGCGGGACGCCTATGTGCTACGGGTGGCGGTTTCTGTGAGCCGCCTCACTCGGCAGTCGTACCAGTCGAGCACGGTAAACCCCGATCTCGGATCGACGGCGGGGTGGCGCGGTCAGGCCGCGGGCGGACACCGGGCGATGTAACGGATCGCGGCCCGATATCGATGGAGTCGCATCACATGCAGATTTGTGGGGATTCCACAAAAACATAAGACTATGTTCATAGTCTCTTACACCCCACAAATCAGACTTCACAGTGTTCTCTTAAACACGTGCCTCAGAAGACTGTGCTTGCGTTGCTCGCGCCCGGACAGGGTTCTCAGACGCCCGGCATGCTCACCCCGTGGTTGGAGCTGCCCGGCGCGGCCGACCGTCTCGCCACCTGGTCCGAGATCAGCGGCCTGGACCTGGTCCGGCTCGGCACCACCGCGTCGGCCGAGGAGATCACCGACACTGCGGTGACCCAGCCGCTGGTGGTCGCGGCGACGCTGCTGGCCCATGAGGAGGCCGTCCGGCGGGGGCTGCTGACCACCGGCCCGGACACCATCGTGGCCGGCCATTCGGTCGGCGAGATCGCCGCCTACGCGATCGCCGGGGTGATCTCGGCCGACGACGCAGTCAAACTGGCCGCCACCCGCGGCGCGGAGATGGCCAGGGCCTGCGCCGTCGAGCCCACCGGCATGTCCGCGGTGCTGGGCGGTGACGAGGCCGAGGTGTTGGCCCGGCTCGAGGCGCTCGAACTGACGCCGGCCAACCGCAACGCGGCGGGGCAGATCGTCGCCGCCGGTGCGGTCGCGGCGTTGGAGAAGCTCGCCGAGGATCCCCCGGCCAAGGCCCGGGTGCGGCCGCTGGCCACCGCCGGCGCGTTCCACACCCACTACATGGCCCCGGCGCTGGACGGCTACACGGCGGCCGCGCAGGCCGTGTCCACCGCCGAGCCGACGATGACGCTGCTGTCCAACGCCGACGGGCAGCCGGTGGCCTCGGCCGCCGATGCGATGGAGAAGCTGGTGGCTCAGCTGACCCGGCCGGTGCGGTGGGACCTGTGCACCGCCACCATGCGGGAGCGTAGTGTGGCGGCGCTCGTCGAGTTCCCGCCGGCGGGAACGCTCACCGGCATCGCCAAACGGGAGCTGCGGGGCGTGCCGACCCGCGCCGTCAAGGCTCCCAACGACCTCGACGGGCTGACCGAGCTCGCCTGACACTCGGTTCGCCGAGGACACAACCACATATCGACCACATATCGACGTCCCGAGCTTTTCGCAGCGCGAAGGGCGCGTATCGCAATCGATGCGTATCAACACCGATTAGTAGAAGGAGCCACTGTGGCCACCACTCAGGAAGAAATCATCGCCGGTCTCGCCGAGATCATCGAAGAGGTCACCGGTATCGAGCCGTCCGAGGTCACCCCGGAGAAGAGCTTCGTCGACGACCTGGACATCGACTCGCTGTCGATGGTCGAGATCGCGGTGCAGACCGAGGACAAGTACGGCGTGAAGATCCCCGACGAGGACCTCGCCGGGCTGCGCACCGTCGGTGACGTGGTCGCCTACATCCAGAAGCTCGAGGAAGAGAACCCCGAGGCGGCCGCCGCGATCCGCGAGAAGATCGAAGCGGAGCGTTCATGACAAAGCCTTCCACTGCTAACGGCGGTTACCCCAGCGTTGTGGTGACCGCCGTCACGGCGACGACTTCGATCGCGCCTGACGTCGAGGGCACGTGGAAGGGTTTGTTGGCCGGCGAGAGCGGCATCCACGTCCTCGAGGACGACTTCATCGAGAAGTGGGATCTGCCGGTCCGCATCGGCGGCCACCTCAAGGAGGCCGTCGATGACCACATGACCCGCATCGACATCCGGCGGATGTCCTACGTCCAGCGGATGGCGAAGCTGCTCAGCGGTCGGGTGTGGGATGCGGCCGGCAATCCGGAGGTCGATCCGGACCGGTTCTCGGTCGTGATCGGCACCGGTCTGGGTGGCGGCGAGAAGATCGTCGAGACCTATGACGCGATGAACGAGGGCGGGCCCCGCAAGGTGTCGCCGCTCGCCGTTCAGATGATCATGCCGAACGGCGCGGCCGCGGTGGTCGGTCTGCAACTCGGCGCCCGGGCCGGGGTCATCACCCCGGTGTCGGCCTGCGCGTCGGGTTCGGAGGCCATCGCCCACGGCTGGCGGCAGATCGTCATGGGCGACGCCGACATCGCCGTGGTCGGTGGTGTCGAGGGTGGCATCGAGGCGCTGCCGATCGCGGCGTTCTCGATGATGCGCGCGATGAGCACCCGCAACGACGACCCCGAGGGCGCGTCCCGGCCGTTCGACAAGGACCGCGACGGGTTCGTGTTCGGCGAAGCCGGTGCGCTCATGGTCATCGAGACCGAGGAGCACGCCAAGGCGCGCGGCGCCCAGCCGCTGGCCCGGCTGCTCGGTGCGGGCATCACCTCCGATGCCTTCCACATGGTGGCTCCGGCCTCCGACGGCGTGCGCGCCGGGCACGCGATGAAGCGTGCGATGGAGACCGCGGGCCTGTCCCCCAAGGACATCGACCATGTGAACGCACACGCGACCGGCACCCCCATCGGTGACACCGCCGAGGCGAACGCGATCCGGGTCGCCGGAGTCGAACACGCTCCGGTGTACGCACCCAAGTCGGCGCTCGGCCACTCCATCGGGGCGGTCGGCGCGCTGGAATCGGTGTTGACCGTGCTGACGCTGCGGGACGGGGTCATCCCCCCGACCCTCAACTACGAGACCCCCGATCCCGAGATCGATCTCGATATCGTCGCGGGCGAGCCACGTTATGGCGACTACCGGTACGCCATCAACAACTCGTTCGGATTCGGTGGTCACAATGTCGCCCTGGCCTTCGGGCGTTACTGATCGGCACTGATCGAAAGGACCCATCGGAGCGGGAATGGCAAGGACGCGCTTGGCCACCGGGAATGGTTTCCCCAACGTGGTCGTCACCGGGGTCGCGATGACGACGGCCCTCGCCACCGACGCTGAAGGCACTTGGAAGAAGCTGCTGGACGGTCAGAGCGGCATTCGTCTGCTCGAGGACGATTTCATCGAGAAGTACGACCTACCGGTCCGCATCGGCGGGCATCTGCTCGAGGACTTCGATTCCGAGTTGACCCGGGTGGAGCTGCGTCGGCTGTCCTACCTGCAGAAGATGTCCACGGTGCTCAGCCGCCGGGTGTGGGAGAACGCCGGTTCGCCGGAGGTCGACCCGCGGCGGTTGATGGTGTCGATCGGCACCGGGATGGGCTCCACCGAGGAGCTCGTCTTCAGCTACGACGACATGCGCGCCAAGGGGCTGAAGGCGGTGTCGCCGCTGGCGGTGCAGAAGTACATGCCCAACGCCGCGGCCGCGGCGGTGGGGTTGGAGCGCAAGGCCCGCGCCGGGGTGATCACCCCGGTGTCGGCCTGCGCCTCCGGCTCCGAGGGCATCGCGCACGCGTGGCGCAACATCGTGCTGGGCGAGGCCGACATCGCGATCTGCGGCGGTGTCGAGACCAAGATCGAAGCGGTGCCGATCGCCGGCTTCGCCCAGATGCGCATCGTGCTCTCCACCACCAACGACGACCCCCCTGGCGCATGCAAACCGTTCGACAAGGACCGCAACGGGTTCGTGTTCGGTGAGGCCGGTGCGCTGATGGTCATCGAGACCGAGGAGCACGCCAAGGCCCGCGGCGCCAACATCCTCGGCCGGCTGATGGGGGCCAGCATCACCTCCGACGGCTACCACATCGTCGCGCCCGACCCCAACGGTGAACAGGCCGGCTGGGCGATGACGCGGGCCATCGAGTTGGCCGGGCTGCAGCCCTCGGACATCGACCACGTCAACGCGCACGCCACCGGCACCACCGTCGGCGACGTCGCGGAGGGCAAGGCGATCAACAACGCGATGAAGGGTCACCGGCCCGCCGTGTACGCGCCGAAGGCGGCGCTGGGGCACTCGGTCGGCGCGGTGGGCGCGGTCGAGTCGATCCTCACCGTGTTCGCGCTGCGGGACGGCGTGATCCCGCCGACGCTGAATTTGAAGAACCAGGACCCGGAGATCGACCTGGACGTCGTCGCCGGCGAACCGCGCACCGGCGACTTCAAGTACGCGATCAACAACTCGTTCGGATTCGGTGGGCACAACGTCGCGCTCGCCTTCGGGAAGTACTGACGCCGACACCGGGCGGCGTCGGCCGCCAACCGGCGGCTGAGGAGGAGAATCTATGACGATCATGGCCCCCGAGGCCGTCGGCGAATCGCTCGATCCGCGCGATCCGCTGCTGCGGCTGAGCACCTTCTTCGACGACGGCAGCATCGAGCTGCTGCACGAACGGGACCGCTCGGGTGTGCTGGCCGCGGCCGGCACCGTCAACGGTGTGCGCACCATCGCGTTCTGCACCGACGGCACCGTGATGGGCGGCGCCATGGGCACCGACGGCTGCCGTCACATCGTCGACGCCTACGACACCGCGATCGAGGAGCAGAGCCCGATCGTCGGGATCTGGCACTCCGGCGGCGCCCGGCTGGCCGAGGGTGTCCGCGCCCTGCACGCGGTCGGCCTGGTCTTCGAGGCCATGATCCGGGCCTCCGGATACATACCGCAGATCTCGGTGGTGGTCGGTTTCGCCGCCGGCGGCGCCGCGTACGGTCCGGCGCTGACCGACGTCGTCATCATGGCACCGGAGGGCCGGGTGTTCGTCACCGGACCCGATGTGGTGCGCAGCGTCACTGGCGAGGACGTCGACATGGCCAGCCTCGGCGGGCCCGACACCCATCACAAGAAGTCCGGGGTCTGCCACATCGTCGCCGACGATGAGCTCGACGCCTACGAGCGGGGCCGTCGTCTGGTCGGATTGTTCTGCCAGCAGGGGCATTTCGACCGCGCCAAGGCCGAGGCCGGCGAGTCCGATCTGCACGCGCTGCTGCCCGAGTCGCCGCGACGCGCCTACGACGTGCACCCGATCGTCACCGAGTTGCTCGACAAGGAGGACGGAGTCAGCACGTTCGAGGAGTTCCAGGCCAAGTGGGCGCCGTCGATGGTGGTCGGCCTGGGCCGGTTGTCCGGGCGCACGGTCGGGGTGCTGGCCAACAACCCGCTGCGGCTGGGCGGCTGCCTGAACTCCGAGAGCGCCGAGAAGGCGGCACGTTTCGTGCGGCTCTGCGATGCGTTCGGCATTCCGCTGGTCGTGATCGTCGACGTGCCCGGCTACCTGCCCGGCGTCGACCAGGAGTGGGGCGGTGTGGTGCGCCGCGGCGCCAAACTGCTGCACGCGTTCGGTGAGGCCAGCGTGCCGCGGGTGACGCTGGTGACCCGCAAGATCTACGGCGGCGCCTACATCGCGATGAACTCCCGGTCGCTGAACGCCACCAAGGTGTTCGCGTGGCCCGACGCCGAGGTCGCCGTGATGGGAGCCAAGGCCGCGGTCGGCATCCTGCACAAGAAGAAGCTGGCCGCCGTCGAGGATCCGGTCGAGCGGGAGGCGCTGCACGAACAGCTGGCGGTCGAACACGAGAAGATCGCCGGCGGGGTGGATTCGGCCATCGAGATCGGCGTGGTGGACGAGAAGATCGACCCGTCGCTGACCCGCAGCAAGCTGGCCCAGGCCCTGGCCGAGGCGCCCGCCCGCCGCGGTCGGCACAAGAACATCCCGCTGTAATCCCTGCGATTTCGGCGTGCTCGCGGTCGCTGAGCGATCGTGCGCACGCCGAAATCGCTATTCGGCGGCGGCGAGGATCTCCTCGGCCGCGGCGACGGCGCGTTGCCGGTCCGCGGCGACCAGCCCGATGCGGGTGCGTCGGTCCAGGATGTCCTCCACGGTCATCGCGCCCTCGTGGGTGACCGCGTACTCGAACTCGGCGCGGATCACGTCGATACCCTCGGCGACCGGATCGGTGGGACGGTCACACGCCGCGCGGGCGATGACGTTGGGCGCCTCGGCGCCGTACCGGGCGACCAGTGAGGACGGCAGCCGGGCCGGCAACTCGGCCCCCGAGTCGACCGCGCTGCGGAAGGTGGCCACCGGGTTGGCGGGGGCGCCGACCAGCGGCAGGTTGCGGGTGCGGCACTCGCCGGCCCGCAGTCCGCGCGACGTGACCGCGCGATCCACCGCATCCTCGGCCATGTGCCGGTATTCGGTGAGCTTGCCGCCGAGGACGCTGAACAACCCGGTGTCGGACTCCACCACCGCGTGGTCGCGGGAGATGTCGGCGGTGCGGCCGCCCGGGGTGTCGATCAGCGGCCGCAGCCCCGCGTACGCGCCGATCACGTCGTCCGGCCCGAGCGCGGTGGCCAGTGCGGTGTTGACGGTGTCGAGCAGGAACGACACCTCCTGCGGAGTCGGCTGCGGCACGTCCGGGATCGGCCCGGGGGCGTCCTCGTCGGTGAGCCCGAGATACACCCGGCCCAGTTGTTCGGGCATCGCGAAGACGAACCGGTTCAACTCGCCGGGGATCGGGATCGTCAGGGCAGCAACGGGATTGCCGAATGCGGCAGCGTCGAAGACCAGGTGGGTGCCGCGGCTGGGCCGCAACCGCAGCGCCGGGTCCACCTGACCGGCCCACACCCCGGTGGCGTTGATGACGGCCCGGGCCGCCACGTCGAACGACTCCCCGGTGAGCTGATCGGTCAACGCGGCGCCGTCGCCGCGGGCGCGGTCGGCGGCGACCCGGGTGAGGATCCGCGCCCCGTGCTGGGCGGCGGTGCGCGCGACGGCGGTCACCAGCCGGGCGTCGTCGATGAGTTGTCCGTCGTAGGCCAGCAGCGCGCCGTCCAACCGGTCACGGCGCACCGCCGGCACCAGTTCGGCGGCCCGCCCTGCGTCGACCCGCCCGGATCGCGGCAGCGTCGACGCCGGCGTCCCGGCGAGCCGGCGCAGCACATCACCGGCCAGGAACCCGGTGCGCACCAGCGCCCGCTCCAGGGTGCCGATGGTCGGGATCAGCGGCACCAGCTGGGGCATCGCCTTGACCAGGTGCGGGGCGTTGCGGGTCATGAGAATGCCGCGTTCGACGGCGCTGCGCCGGGCGATGCCGATGTTGCCGCTGGCCAGGTAGCGCAGGCCGCCGTGCACCAGCTTCGAACTCCACCGGCTGGTGCCGAACGCCAGATCGTGTTTCTCCACCAGCGCCACGGTCAGGCCCCGGCTGGCCGCGTCGAGCGCGATGCCGGCCCCGGTGATACCGCCGCCGATGACCAGGATGTCGAGCCGCTGTTCGGCCAGGGCGGTCAGCTCGGCGGCCCGCCGGGAGGCGTTGAGGGCGGTGGCGTCCCCCTTCTTCGCGCTCACGGTTTGAGATATCCGTTCAGGGACCGTCGCAGTTCAGCGGCCAGCGCCTCGGAGTCCAGGAACGGCTCGACGATCCGGGCGGACTGCACCGCCGACTGTGCGATCAGCCCGCACATGGCCGCGAGCTGATGCGGATCGCCGGCCCGCACGGTGCCGGTCTCCTGGGCCTCGGCGATCTCGCGGGCCAGCGCCTCGATCATGATCCGCTGGCTCGAGCCGAGCCGGTCGGTGATGTAGACCATGGTGAACTCCGGCGCCCCGTACAGCACCGACATCACCACCTCGTCCGCGCGCAGCCGTTCGGCGAAACCGACGATCCGTTCGACCAGCGATTCCCGGTCGTTGCCGCGTGTGGGCACCTCGTCGAGGACCGCGGTGATCCGGGTGGTCAACAGGCTGGCCAGCAACGCGTTGGTGTCGGGCCAGCGCCGGTAGATGGTCGGCCGGCTGACCCGGGCCCGCCGCGCGATGTCGGTGAGCGTCACCCGGTTCACTCCCACGGCCAGCACACTGGCCGCGGCGGCGTCGAGTATCCGGTCCTCCACCGAACCTCCATTACGGATTGACAACTTCTGTAATACTGTAACTTATGTCGGCACCGGAGAACCACCTGTCACCCCCGATGAAATGGAACGCCTGGGGGGATCCGGCCGCGGCCAGACCCCTGTCGGACGGCATCCGGTCCCTGCTCAGAGAGGCGCTGGGGGTGGAGGGGCCGCCCACCCCGGACCTCTCCCCCGACCAGGTGCGGTTGCGGCCGTCGGCGCTCTCCGACGCCGACCGTGACGCGCTGGCAGGCGTTGTCGGCGCCGATTTCTGCCGGGTCGATGAGCACAGCCGCCTGCTGCACGCCGGCGGCAAGTCCACCCTCGACCTGCTGCGCCGCCGGCAACCGGAGCAGGACGCCCCGGACGCGGTGGTGTTGCCCGCCGATGAGGACCAGATCGCCGAGATCCTGCGCATCTGCGGTTCCCGGCGCATCGCGGTGGTGCCGTTCGGCGGTGGCACCAGCGTGGTCGGCGGCCTCGACCCGATCCGCGGGGAGTTCGGCTCGGTGGTGGCGCTGGACCTGCGCCGCCTCAACCGGTTGATCTGGCTGGACGAGGTCTCCCAGCTGGCCGAGCTGAGCGCGGGCATGACCGGGCCGGCGGCCGAGGAAACGCTGCGCGCCCGCGGCTTCTCGCTCGGCCACTTTCCGCAGAGCTTCGAGTTCGCCAGCATCGGCGGTTTCGCCGCGACCCGCTCGTCGGGGCAGAACTCGGCCGGCTACGGACGGTTCAACGACATGGTCCGCGGCGTGCGGGCGATCACCCCGACCGGTGTGCTCGACCTGGGCCGCGCCCCGGAGTCGGCGGCGGGCCCGGACCTGCGGCACCTGCTCATCGGATCTGAAGGAGTTTTCGGCGTCATCACCCGGGTGCGGGTGCGCGTCCGGCCGGTGCCCGAGGCGGTGCGCTACGAGGCCTGGTCGTTCCCGGATTTCGCGACCGGCACCGCGGCGCTGCGTGCGGTCACCCAGATCGGCACCGGGCCGACCGTGATCCGGTTGTCCGACGAGGCCGAGACCGGTGTCAACCTGGCCACCACCGACAACATCGGCGATCAGAGCATCACCGGCGGCTGTCTGGCCATCACCGTGTTCGAGGGCACCGCGGCGCACGCCGAGAGCCGGCATGCCGAGACGGCGGCGGTGCTCGCCGCGCACGGCGGCACCTCGCTGGGTGAGGAACCCGCCCGCGCCTGGGAGCACGGCCGGTTCAGCGCCCCGTATCTGCGCGACTCACTGCTGTCGGCCGGGGCGCTGTGCGAGACCCTCGAGACGGCGACCACCTGGTCCAACATCCCGACGCTGAAGGCGGCCGTCACCGACGCGCTGACGAGCACACTCGGTGAATCCGGCACCTCGGCGCTGGTGATGTGTCACATTTCGCATGTGTACCCCACCGGTGCGTCGCTGTACTTCACGGTGGTGGCCGCCCAGCGGGGCAACCCGATCGAGCAGTGGCGCACCGCCAAGGCCGCCGCCTCCGACGCCATGATGCGCCACGGCGGCACGATCACCCACCACCACGCGGTCGGCGCCGACCACCGGCCATGGATGCGCGACGAGGTCGGTGGACTCGGCGTGGACATCCTCCGCGCGGTGAAGGCCACCCTGGATCCGGCTGGAATCCTCAACCCGGGCAAGCTGATTCCGTGACCGTCGGCAGGATCACCATGCTGACGAACCCGGCCTCCGGGCACGGGAGCGCCCCGCACGCCGCGGAGCGCGCGGCGGCGCGGTTCACCGCCCGCGGGGTGGACGTGGTGGCGATCGCCGGCCGCGACGCCGACCATGCCCGTCGGCTGGTCGAGGGCGCCCTCGACCACGACATGGACGCCCTGGTGGTGGTCGGCGGGGACGGCGTCGTCTCGCTGGCCCTACAGGTGCTCGCCGGAACCGATGTTCCGCTGGGCATCATCCCGGCCGGCACCGGCAATGACCACGCCCGCGAATTCGGCATCCCGACAAAGGATCCGGAGGCCGCCGCCGACGTCGTGGTCGACGGTGTCACCGAGGTGGTCGACCTGGGCCGGATCCGCGGCGCCGACGGGACCGACAAGTGGTTCGGCACAGTACTGGCGGCGGGGTTCGACTCGCTGGTCACCGACCGCACCAACCGGATGCGGTGGCCGCACGGGCGGATGCGGTACAACCTGGCCGTGCTCGCCGAACTGTCGAAGCTGCGCCTGCTGCCGTTCCGGCTGACCCTCGACGGCCGCGAGGTGCAGACCATGCTGACGCTGGCCGCGGTCGGCAACACCCGCAGCTACGGCGGCGGGATGCTGATCTGCCCGAACGCCGATCCCCGCGACGGGCTGCTCGACGTCACGATGATCGCCACGGAGTCGCGCACCAGGTTGATCCGGTTGTTCCCCACCGTGTTCAAGGGCACCCACGTCGAACTCGACGAGGTGACGACCGAACGGGTCCGCACGATCGGGATCGACTGCCCGGGCATCAACGCCTACGCCGACGGTGAATACGCCTGCCCGTTGCCGGTCGAGGTGTCGGCGGTGCCGGGCGCGTTGCGGATCCGCACTCCACGGCGATGAGGTCGGCGCACAGGTCCACGCCACCCGCCGAGCGTCGCCCGCTGGTCGCGCTCGTCGCCTTCTTCGTCCTCACGCTGGCGGCCACCTGGCTGTGCTATCTGCCGGTCATCCTGGCCGCCCGGGGTGTGATCTCGGTGCGTGCCGACGATCAGGCGCTGTTGCGGCTCTTCGGCATTCTCGCGCCGACGCTGACCGCGTTCGCGGTGGTGTCGGTCACTGCGGGCCGCCGCGGCGCCGCGCAGCTGTGGAAGTCCGCCGGACGGTGGCGATTCGGCCTGCGCTGGTATGCCGTGGTGCTGTTGGCGCCGTTCGTCGTCGCGGTGGCCGCGGTGGCGCTGACGCGGCCGGTCTCCGGCGCCGACGCCTGGTTCGTCGCGCCGACCGCGGCCGCGGCGGTGTCGTCGATCATCGCTCCGCTGGGTGAGGAGTTCGGTTGGCGCGGTTACGCATTGCCCCGGCTGCAGCGGCGGCTGTCACCGCTGGCGGCCGGTGTCGTGCTCGGTCTGATCTGGGCGGTCTGGCATCTGCCGATGGCGTTCGTCCCCGGAACCACCCAGCACGACGCCCCGTTTGCGGTGTTCACCATGATGATCGTCGGCGCCTCACTGCTTTTCGTCTGGGTCGCGGCACACACCGGCGGCAGTGTGCTCGCCGCGCTGCTGCTGCACGGTGCGGCGAATCTGTCCTTCAACACCGTGCCGGTGTTCTTCCGGTACACCGGAGATCAGTGGGCGACCGTCGTTCTGGCCGTGTTGTATCTGGTGATCGGTCTGGTGCTGGTGCTGCGGATGCAGACCGGATCGGACCGTCCGGACACCGAGAGGTAGGGATATGCGCTGGCACAGGTTGGCGACGCTGCTGCAGGTCGTACTGCTCGCCTACTGGGTGGCGACGGAGGTGGTCGATCTGTATCCGCTCAACGATCTCGCCTCCCGCCCGGCCGATTACGACCTGCAGGCCAGCATCGCCGTGAACGTCCTGCAGCAACTGGCCTACATGGCGCTGTTCGCGGTCGGTCTGTGGTGGACCGCCGCGGCGGCGACCGTCGGTTACGGCGTCTACCTCGGTCTGCAGCTGTGGACGTGGTGGGTGCCGTACCTGACCGGCGTCGCCGCCGACGGCGCCGACCGCAAGCTCGACCAGTTCTCCGACACGGTCTCGGTGCTACCGGTGATCGACGGCCGGATCGGCCCGGATCTGCAGCATCTGGTGCTGCAGACCCTCACCGCGCTGACGGTGCTGTGCTCGGCGATGGCCGCGCGGGCGCTTCGGCGGGCGCGGACGATCGATCTCGGGCCGTGACGCCCGGCCCCAGCAGCGACAGCGCCTTCAGCGCGCACAACCAGCCGCAGACCCCCAGCAGCAGCCGCAGATGATTCAGCGACGTCCACCAGTCGACGACCGACTCCACCCGCTCCGGCGCCCAGCCGTCCGCCGCGCTCTGCAGCATCAGCATCTGGGGCACGAAGTAGCCGTAGCTGAACACCGCGTAGCCCACCATGATTCCGGCGGCGGCCAGCCACCAGCGCCGGTGTGGGGCACGCGAGCGCCACGCCAGAATGAGGTTCACCACGGCGAGCAGTGCCACCGGCATGGAGACGAACGGCCAGAACGACCGGCCCGCCGCGTACATCCCGGACGAGTGCATGCGGTCGAGGACGTCGCCGCCCGGCACGCTCTCCCACAGCGGGACCACGACGATCTTCTCGTAGAGCCCGGCGCCGAGTTGGATGCCGACGAAGATCACCAGCAGCCACAGCCACAGCGCCGGATGCCGGAGCACCGACTGTCGAGCTGACGGTTTCACCATCGACGTCTTCCCCCTCCTGGTTGTCGTCCCTCCTGGATGTCGCCCCCTCGGTTGCGTGTGCCGCACGACGCGGCAGATATCTCTACTATAGAGAGACTCTGAAAACGAGAGAAGGGGGGACGGTGACGACTTCGGACCGCCCGCAGATCCTGGCGGAGCTCAACGCGGAATTCCGGGTGCAGGCGCTGCGCTCGGTGATGCTGCATTCGGCGGTGGCCGCCCGGTTGGGCATCGCGGTCACCGACTTCAACTGCCTCAATGTGCTCAGCATGGAGGGGCCGCTGACGGCGGGTCAGCTCGCCGAGCGCACCGACCTCACCCGCGGCGGAGCCGTCACCGCCATGATCGACCGGTTGGAAGCGGCCGGTTTCGTCCATCGCCGGCGGGATGACGACGATCGTCGGCGAGTGCTCGTCGAACTCGACGAGGCCGCGGCCGCCCGGATCGCGCCGCTGTTCGCCGGACTCGGCGAGTCACTGAACGACCATCTCGATAGTTATCGCACCGACGAACTGCGGCTGCTGCTCGACGCGGTGCGGGGGATCAACCAGCGCGTCGCCCGAGCCACCGACGCACTGCGCGAGGGTTAACCCACGCCCCGGCTCAGCCAGCTGACCTCGGCGCCCTCACCGCCGTCCCGGAAGGGTTCCAGCGCCTCGTCCCATGCGGTGCCGAGCACCGAATCCAGCTCGGCGGCCAGCACATCGGCGCCGGCGGCCATCAGCGCCCGCAGCCGCATCTCGCCGACCATGACATCGCCGTTGGCGCTCATCGGGCCACTCCACAACCCCAGTTGCGGGGTGTGGCACCAGCGGTGCCCGTCCACCCCCGGGCTGGGGTCCTCGGTGACCTCGAACCGCAGCACCGACCAGGACCGCAGCGCACTGGCCAACTGCGCGCCGGTGCCCACCGGTCCGACCCAGTTGGTGACGGCGCGCAGCTGCCCCGGCATCGCCGGCTGCGGGGTCCACTTCAGGTTCGCCCGCGCCTGCAGGGTCGACGACAGCGCCCACTCGACATGCGGGCACACCGCCGCGGGTGAGGCGTGGATGTACACCACGCCTGTCGTCGCGTCGGCAAACTGGTTCGACGCACGCATCTGCTGCTCCTTCGGCTCCACGAGGGACGTCTTCCCCAACGACCTTGCGGACCGACAAAGCGATGCTCTGCGCGCGGATGCATACATGAAGTTGTGTCGTGCGTGTCTATTGTGCCTTGTGAGACGCCTGTTGCGCTAGTGGGACGCGAATTCTCGCAAAACCCCGTCCGACAGCGCCGGCCACCGCTCATACGCCCAGTTGCCGAAATTGCGGTCGGTCAGCACCACCAGCGCCAGGTCAACCGCCGGATCGACCCACAAAAACGTTCCTGACTGGCCGAAATGCCCGAACGTGCGGGGCGAGTTGGCCGACCCGGTCCAGTGCGGCGATTTGGTGCCGCGGATCTCGAAACCCAGCCCCCAGTCGTTGGGCCGCTGCACCCCGAAACCGGGCAGCACCCCGTCCAGCCCGGGAAACTGCACCGACGTCGCCTCGTCGTGCATCTGCTGCGACACCAGCCGCGGCCGCAGCAGGTCCACGGCGAACAGCGCCAGATCGGCGACCGTGGACCCGGCGCCGAATCCGGCGGCCGCCGCACCGCCCGGCAGCGCGGTGTCGGACATGCCCAGCGGCTCGCACACCGCCTCGTGGAAGTACTCGGCGAACCCGATGCCGGACTCCTGCTCGATCTTCTCGGCCAGCAACCGGAACCCGTAGTTCGAGTACACCCGCCGCTGTCCGGGCTCGTTGAGCGTCTCGGCGGAGTTCATCGACACCCCGGAGGTGTGGGCGAGCAGATGCCGCACTGTCGATCCGGGCGGTCCGGCGGGCGTGTCCAGCTCGACGACCCCCTCCTCGACCGCGATCTGCGCGGCCCGCGCGGCAAGCGGTTTGGTGACCGACGCCAGCGCGAACTCCCGGCGCAGATCCCCCCGGTCGGCGCGCACACCGTCGGGCCCGACCACCGTGGCGGCGACGTTGTCGACGGGCCAGTCGGCGAGCACATCCAGGGCACCCATGCCCGGCGACTCTACTTGCGGACGCCGTGGCTGAGGTACAGCACCGGCGATCGCAGCATGTGCCCAGCCTGCCACGGGCGGCTAGGTTGGAGCCATGAGTCAATCGGTGCGCGGGGTGATCGCCCGCAAGAAGGACGAGCCGGTCGAGGTCGTGGACATCGTCATCCCGGATCCCGGTCCGGGTGAGGTGGTCGTCAAGGTCACCGCGTGCGGGGTGTGCCACACCGACCTGCACTACCGCGAGGGCGGCATCAACGACGAATTCCCGTTCCTGCTGGGCCACGAGGCCGCGGGCACAGTGGAATCGGTCGGGTCCGGGGTCACCAACGTCGAACCGGGCGACTTCGTCGTGCTCAACTGGCGGGCGGTGTGCGGGCAGTGCCGGGCCTGTAAGCGGGGCCGGCCGCATCTGTGCTTCGACACCTTCAACGCCACGCAGAAGATGACGCTCGGCGACGGCACCGAACTCACCCCGGCGCTGGGTATCGGCGCGTTCGCGGAGAAGACCCTGGTGCACGAGGGTCAGTGCACCAAGGTCGATCCGGCCGCCGATCCGGCGGTCGCCGGTCTGCTCGGCTGCGGGGTGATGGCGGGCGTCGGCGCGGCGATCAACACCGGCGCGGTCAGCCGCGACGACACCGTGGCGGTGATCGGCTGCGGCGGTGTCGGCGACGCCGCGATCGCCGGGGCGGCGCTGGTGGGCGCGAAGAAGATCATCGCGGTGGACACCGACGCCAAGAAGCTCGACTGGGCGCGCGAGTTCGGCGCCACCCACACCATCGACGCGAGCAGCACCGATGTGGTGGAGGCCATCCAGGAGCTGACCGACGGCTTCGGCGCCGATGTGGTGGTCGACGCCGTCGGCCGGCCGGAGACCTGGGAGCAGGCGTTCTACGCGCGCGATCTGGCCGGCACGGTGGTGCTGGTCGGGGTGCCGACCCCGGACATGCGCATCGACATGCCGCTGATCGACTTCTTCTCCCGCGGCGGCTCGCTCAAGTCGTCGTGGTACGGCGACTGCCTGCCCGAACGGGACTTCCCCACCCTGATCAACCTGTATCTGCAGGGACGCCTGCCGCTGGAGAAGTTCGTCACCGAGCGCATCGCGCTCGACGAGGTGGAAGGAGCGTTCGAGAAGATGCAACGTGGTGAGGTGCTGCGGTCGGTGGTGGTGCTCAAGTGAACGGGGGGCCGATTCAACGGGTCGTCACCAGCGGCAAGTTCGAACTCGACGGCGGCAGTTGGGATGTCGACAACAACATCTGGATCGTCGGCGACGACAAAGAGGTGATCGTGTTCGATGCCGCCCATGAGGCGGCGCCGATCAAGGCCGCGGTCGGCGATCGCCACGTGGTGGCGGTGGTGTGCACGCACGGCCACAACGACCACATCACCGTCGCCCCGGAACTCGGCAGCGAACTCGACGCGCCGGTGCTCATGCATCCCGCCGACGACATGTTGTGGCGGATGACGCATCCGGACAAGGACTTCCGCACCGTCGAGCACGGTCAGACGCTTCGGGCCGGCGGTATCGAGCTGCGTGCGCTGCACACCCCCGGCCACTCCCCCGGTTCGGTGTGCTGGCACGCCCCCGAGCTCAACGCGGTGTTCAGCGGCGACACCCTGTTCCAGGGCGGCCCGGGCGCGACCGGCCGGTCGTTCTCGGACTTCCCGACGATCCTCGAGTCGATCAAGGGCCGGCTCGGCAAGCTGCCGAACGAGACGGTGGTCTACACCGGCCACGGCGACTCCACCACGATCGGCGACGAGATCGTCAACTACGACGAGTGGGTCAAACGGGGCTACTGACGGGCTCCGGCCCGGGGCTCTGACGCATTCGGCGTCGTCCCGAGGTGACCGCGGCGCACCGGCGGCGAACCGGTGCGCCGCGGACTACCGTCATGGGTGATGAAGCCCGAAGGTCAGTTGCCCGAATCCAGTGCCGTGGTGCGCCCGGTGCCGGTGGGCAGCAGCACCTACACCGCCCGCTCGCGGCTGCAGGCCGCCGGATTGGCCGAGGCGATACGGCTTTTCGAGCAGGCCGCCGGGGCGGTGGCGCTGCCCCGCCCGCCGCAGCCGATCGTCATCGCCGACTACGGCGCGGCGACCGGGCACAACTCGCTGCGCCCGATCTGCGCGGCGATCGACGTGCTGCGGAGCCGCACCAGCGCCGACCATTCGGTGCTGGTCACCCACACCGATGTGCCGAAGAACGACTTCAGCGCGTTGTTCGACACGCTGAGCAACGATCCGGACAGCTATCTCGCCCACGATCCGGCGACGTTCACCTCCGCGGTCGGCCGCTCGTTCTTCGATCAGATCCTGCCGTCCAACAGCGTGAATCTCGGCTGGTCGGCGTGGGCGATCCAGTTTCTGAGCCGGGTGCCGGAGCCGGTTCCGGACCATCTGGTGGCCGCGGGCAGCAGCGACGACCGGGTGCGCACCGCCTACGCCCGGCAGGCCGCCCGGGACTGGCAGGATTTCCTCGCCTTCCGGGGCCGCGAACTGGCCCCGCACGGCCGGCTGCTGGTGATGACCATGGCGCTGCACGACTCCGGTGAGTTCGGTCACCGGCCGCTGCTGGCGGCGCTGCGCGACACCCTGGCCGAACTGCGCGACGACGGGGTGCTGACCGACGACCAGTGGCGCCGGATGGTGCTGCCGATCGTCGGCCGCAGCGCAGCGGATTTCGTGGCGCCGTTCGCACCGTCGGGCCGCTATGAGCGGTTGGAGGTCGAGCACCTCGAGGTGTTCGACGCCCAGGACCGCTACTACGCGCAGTACCGGGTGGACGGTGACGCCGCGGCGTTCGGCGCGCAGTGGGGCGCGTTCTGCCGGGCCGCGGTGCTGCCGGCGTTACTGGCCACCGCACCCGCGGACCCGGCCCTGGTCGGTGACCGGCTGGAGGCCGGGGTGGCCGCCCGGATGGCCGCCGACCCGCAGGAGAGCCAGCTGCCTATGGCCCAGTTGGTGCTGGTCAAACGCCCGCACCCGACGGGCTGACCGCATCGGATCGCGGGATCAGGGCGCTTCTGCCGGCGGCGCCGGCGGTGCCGGCAGCCCCGGAATGGTCGGCAGGGTCGGCAGCGTGGGCCGGGGCAGGGTGGGTAGCCAGCGCGGCCGGGTGGTGGTCGGCGGCGGTTCCTCGGTCGCCGGCGGCGGTTCCTCGGCCGGTGGGGGTTCCTCGGCCGGTGGGGGTTCCTGTGCCGGGGGCGGCGCCTCGGCAGGCGGCGGGGGCGCCTGGGTCTGCGGCACCGTCTCGTAGACCGTCCGCGGCGGTTGCGGCGCAGCAGGTTCCGCCGGGGGCGGCGCCTCGGTGACGACGGTTCCGGCGGGTTCGGTCGTGGTCGGCTCGGTCGGTTCGGTGGTCGACGCGGGCGCCGGGGTGTCACCGTCGCGCAGCGTGACGATCGCGGCGATCAGCGCGACGAGCACCGCGACCACCCCGGCGGCGAACAGCACCTGCGGCCGCCGGTACCAGGGCAGCGGCTCGGCGGCCCCGGCCGGTGCCGGCTCCTCGAAGCCGAGCTCCGGCCGGGCCGCGCCGGCGCCGAACTCCGGCTCCGGCGCGTACACGTCGGACACCTCGGGGACGTCGTCGGCCTGCGACCACGCCAGCGCGGGCGCCGCACCGGTCGGATCGGCCCCGAGTTGGTCGGACCCGGGTTGGTCGGCCCCGTCCCACAGTTGGGTGTCGGCCTGATCCGGCACCGCGGCGGCCCATTGGGTGGCTTCGTCGGCGGGGCCGGCCTGCAGAGCCCGCACCGCCGTGAGACCGGCGCCGATCGCAGCGGTCAGTTCCGGCTGCGGGGTGGTGACGACCGGGACGCGGAACCGCTCCGACAGTGCGGCGGTGATCAGCGGGATGCGAGCCCCGCCGCCGACGGTGGCCACCGCGGTCAGATCGGAGGGTCGAATCCCGTTGCGGTCCAAGGTGTACTGCACCGCGGTCAAGAACTCGTCGAGCGGTGGGCGCAGCACCGCATCCAGCTCGTCGCGGGTGAGGCGCAGCTCATGCGGTCGGCCGGGCGCCTCGGCCGTGAGGGTGGTGACCGCGGTCGTCGACAACCGTTCCTTGGCGGTGCGGCACTGGGCGCGCAACCGGCTCAGCGATCCGATCGCCGAGGTGCCGGACGCGTCGACCACGCCGGCCTCGGTCAGATCGGCCAGCACATGTCTCAGCAGCGCCTGATCGATCAGCTCACCGGACAGATCGAGGTGGCGAAGTGTCGGCGCCACCGGGCGGTAGCCGTCGGCCGCGTCGGCGATGGTGAGGCTGGTGCCGGTGCCGCCGAAGTCGCACAGCGCGACGATCCCGCTGGTGGGCAGGCCGGGGTCGGCCTGCAGAGCGGTCAGCGCCGCCTCGGCGTCGGACACCAGCGGGGCCTGCGCCAGTACGGGGGCCTGGTCCCGCTGGGCGGCCAGCCGGCCGCGCAGCGCCTCGACCGCGACGGGCTGCCAGTGCGCCGGGTGAGCGACACCGATCGGATCGTCCGGTGATCCCAGCGGTGCGACGGTGCGCCACAGCGCGTGCAGCGCATCGGCGAGCACCGCCTCCCCGGGATGGGTGGATCCGTCCGGCGCCACGATCCCGACCGGGTCGCCGACCCGGTCGACGAAGTCGGTGATGATCAGACCACGCTCGGTGAGCTGGGGATTCTCGCTCGGCACACCGACTTCCGGCGGCCGATGCGGGTACCGCGTCAACACCGGGGTGCGGGTCAACGCGGTCCGCCCGACCACCACCGCCGCGAGGGTGGTGGCGCCGACCGACAGTCCTATTCCATCCGGCATGATCCGAGGGCACCCTACCGGAAGGTCACCAGCAGGCCCGCAGGCCGCCGGGTTCGCAGTAGAACGGGTACCGCTCGACCGGTCGCGGCAGCGGCCGCAGGAACGTCAGCGTGAACGCCCGCTTCTCCATCGACGGCAGCAGTCCGCACTCCCCCGGCTGGGTGACGGTGCGGGTTCCGGTCAACGTCTCGTTGTCGAATTCGTAGACGTCGGTGGAGGGCCTGGTGCCGCCGTCCGGGCAGCGGGTGCCCTCCAGTTTGTTCGCCACCAGCTGCCATCGTCCGGCCACCAACCGGGCGTCGCCGCCGAAGTTGGCGGCACGTTCCTCGAACGTCACCTGGGCCGGCGTCGCGCTGGTCACGTGCAGGGTGCAACCCACCGGCAGGTACAGCGGCTCACGCAGATCGCCCACCGTGGGCGAGCAGGTCGGGGTGACCGTCCAGGTGGTGCCCTCCGGCGCGCCCTCCTCGTGGTAGGCGTACACGCCCTGCAGCGGCTGGCTGTCCGCCGCGGCGTCGCCCGCCACCGCGACCGCGCCACCGAACAACACCACCAGCACCGCGAACGCGTGCGTGATGACCCTCATCGACGTCCCTTCCGCTGACCGTCCCCGACCCGATTATCACAACGCCGTTTATCGCGGCGGTGTCCGTCCCGCCACGCCCGAGTGGCGGATCCCGGGGTTCAGCTTGTCAGACCGGGATGCCGACTACGGTGGGAAGTCCGCGATACGACGGGGGTTTGCGATGCGAGAGCCGGCGGGGCGGTCCACCCTGTCCCGGTGCGTGTCGAACCTGGTCGCCGTGCTGCTGATCGCGGCCACCGGCTGCGCCCCCGGTCAGCGCGTCGATCTCGGCGACTTGAGCGGCAATCTGATCGCGGCCATCGCCGGTGAGCCCGATCAACTCGATCCGCACAAGACCAGTGCGTACTTCTCGTTCCAGGTGCTGGAGAACGTCTTCGACACCCTGGTCGAACCCGACGAGGACCTGCGGATGCGCCCCGCGCTGGCCGAGTCCTGGCAGGTCAGCGCCGATCAGCGGGTGTGGACGTTCCGGTTGCGCCCGGGCGTGACGTTCCACGACGGCAGCCCGCTCACCGCCGACGACGTGGTGTTCTCCTACCGGCGCATCATCGACGAGCACCTGACCAACGTCGACCGGCTCAGCGCGGTCACCGAGGTCACCGCGGTCGATCCGCTCACCGTGCGCATCACCGTCGCCCGGCCCACCCCGAACCTGCTGACCAACCTCGGTGGCTTCAAGGGGATGGCGATTGTGCAGCGCGCCAACGTGGAGACCGGCCGGATCGCCACCCACCCGGTCGGCACCGGTCCGTTCGAGTTCCGCGGTGCCCGCAGCGGGGATTCGATCACGCTCGTCGCCAACGACGACCACTGGGCTGGGCCGCCACGGCTCAACGGCGTCACGTTCCGGTTCATCTCCGAGCCGGCCACCGCCCTGTCGGCCCTGCAGGCCGGTGAAATCGATTGGACCGACGCGATTCCGACCCAGCGGGTGACCCAGTTGCGCAACGACGACTCGCTGACGCTTGCGGTCACGCCGAGCAATGACTACTGGTATCTGGCGCTCAACCACGCCCGCGCCCCGTGGCACGACCTGCGGGTGCGGCGGGCCATCGCCTTCGGCATCGACCGTGAGGCGATCGTGACGGCCACCGGGTACGGCACCGCGACCGCCAATCAGCTGGCCATCCCGCCGGGCGACTTCTGGTACACCCACTACGACAGGTACCGCTACGACCTCGACCGCGCCCGAGCGCTGCTCGACGAGGCCCGCGCCGCCGGTGTGGACCCGCCCCGGCGGCTCGACATGCTGGTCACCGGCGACTATCCGCAGACCGTCACCGCGGCCCAGATCATCGCCGACAACGTCGCGCCGCTGGGCATCACCGTCGACATCCGCACCGTCGACTTCGCCACCTGGCTGGACGAGCAGAACAACGGCACCTTCGACATGCTGATGATGGGCTGGCTCGGCAACATCGACCCGGACGACTACTACTACGCCCAGCACCACACCGACGGTGCGAGCAACGCCCAGCGGTTCTCCGATCCGGAGGTGGACCGCCTGCTCGACGCCGCCCGCGCCGAACCCGACCGGGACCGGCGCAAGGCGCTCTACGACCGCGCCGCCACGCTGATCGCCGATCGGGTGTCGTATCTGTTCCTCTACAACCCGGCGGTGGTCCAGGCGTGGAGTCCGGACCTGTCCGGATATCGGGCCCGCCGCGACGCCGCCGTGCGGTTCCGCGATGCATCCCTGAACCGGGACGGCCTGAACCGGGACGGCCCGCCATGAGGTTCGTCACCCACCCGATCGCCCGGTTCCTCGGCCGGCGGCTGCTGTACTCGCTGGCGGTGTTGTTCGGGGTGCTGGTGGTGGTGTTCGGGCTGATGCAGTTGGTGCCCGGCGACCCGGTGCGGATCGCGCTCGGCACCCGCTACACCCCGGAGGCGTATCAGGCGCTGCGTTCGGCCAGCGGCCTGGACCGCCCGATCCTCGAACAGTTCGTCGGCTATCTCACCTCAGCGGTGCGCGGCGATCTGGGGGTCAGTTTCCGCAACGGCGACCCGGTCACCCTGGTGCTGCTGGAACGACTGCCCGCCACCGTGTCACTGGCCCTGGCCGGGATCGCGATCGCCCTGGCCATCGCGTTGCCGGCCGGGATCTGGTCGGCGTTGCGCGACGGCCGGGCCGGCGCCGCGGCGGTGCGGGTGGCGAGCCAGGTCGGGGTGTCGGTGCCCGACTTCTGGATGGGCATCCTGTTGATCGCGCTGTTCGCCTCGACCCTGGGCTGGTTGCCGACATCGGGTTACCGCGCCCTGTCCGACGATCCGGTGGGCTGGCTGCGCCACCTCGTGTTGCCGGCGTTGACGGTCGGCCTGGTCGCCGCGGCGATCATGACCCGCTACATCCGGTCGGCGGTGCTGGAGGTGGCCGCGGCGGGTCACGTCCGCACCGCCCGGTCCAAGGGACTGTCGCCGTGGGTGCTGACGGTCCGGCATACCGTGCGCAACGCGCTCATCCCGGTGCTGACCATCACCGGCATCCAGCTCGCCACCATCCTCGGCGGGGTGATCGTGGTGGAGGTGGTCTTCGCCTGGCCGGGGCTGGGCCGGCTGGTCTACAACGCCGTCGCCGCCCGCGACTATCCGGTGATCCAGGGTGCGGTGCTGTTGATCGCGGCGCTGTTCCTGCTCATCAATCTGCTGGTGGACCTGCTGTACGCGATCGTCGACCCGAGGATCCGGCTGGCATGACGGCCGACGACCTGACCGGCGGCGAACCGGACGCGGTGTCCCGGGTGGCGGCCTGGCGGTTGTTGGCGGCCAACCCGGTCACGCTGCTCAGCGCGGCACTGCTGGCACTGCTGGTGGCGGTGGCGGTGACCGCGCCCTGGCTGGCCCCGTACGGGGTCAACGACATCAACGTGCCGGAGGCGTTGCAGCCGCCCAGCGCGGCGCACTGGTTCGGCACCGACGAACTCGGCCGCGATGTGTTGTCCCGGGTGCTGGTGGCCATCCAGGCGTCGCTGCGGGTGGCGGCGGTGAGTGTGGCGTTCGCCGCCGCGGTCGGGATCCTCGTCGGGCTGCTCGCGGGCTACCGGGGCGGCTGGCTGGACACCGTGCTGATGCGGCTCGTCGACGTGCTGTTCGCGTTCCCGGTGCTGCTGCTGGCGCTGGCGATCGTGGCGATCCTCGGCCCTGGGATGACGACGACCATGCTGGCCATCGGCATCGTCTTCACCCCGATCTTCGCCCGGGTGGCGCGGGCAGGCACGCTCGGCGTCCGGGTCGAACCCTTCGTGCAGGCGTCGCACACCATGGGCACCGGACACGCCTACATCCTGCGCCGGCACATCCTGCCGAACATCGCCGCGCCGCTGATCGTGCAGACGTCGTTGTCGCTGGCGTTCGCGATCCTCGCCGAGGCGGCATTGTCCTTCCTGGGCTTGGGGATTCAACCGCCGGAGCCGTCGCTGGGCCGGATGATCTTCGATTCGCAGGGGTTCGTGACGTTGGCGTGGTGGATGGCGGTGTTTCCCGGCGCCGCCATCGTGGCCGCGGTGCTGGCCTGCAATCTGTTCGGGGACGGCCTGCGCGACGTGCTGGACCCCAAGCAGCGCACCGTGATCGAAACTCAGCGCCGGGCCCGGCAGCGACCGGGCCGCGGTCGGCGGGCCGGGAGCGCGTGGTGACCGGCCCGGTGCTCGACGTCCGCGATCTACGGGTGCGGATCGGTCGCCGGGAGATCGTGCGGGGTGTCTCCTTCGCGGTGGCGCGCGGTCAGACCCTCGGCATCGTCGGCGAATCCGGGTCCGGCAAGTCGATGACGGTGCTGGCCGCCGCCGGTCTGCTCGACGCCCCTGGCGCGGTGGTGACGGGTTCGGCCACGGTCGGCGGCGTCGAACTGATCGGCGCGCCGCCGCGGCTGTTGCGCAGTGTGCACGGCAACCGGGTCGGTTTCGTGTTCCAGGATCCGGGCACCTCGCTGAACCCGCTGCTCACCCTGGAACGGCAGATCACCGAGGTGCTCGAGGCGCACCGCGGGATGACCCGCCGGGCGGCGCGGGGCCGGGCGCTGGAGTTGCTGACCGCGGTCGGGCTGCCCGATCCCGCCGCCCGGCTGCGGTCCTACCCGCATCAGCTGTCGGGCGGGCAGCGGCAACGGGTGATGATCGCGATCGCGCTGGCGTGTGACCCGGAGGTGCTGATCGCCGACGAGCCGACCACGGCGCTCGACGTCACCACCCAGGCGCAGATCATCGAACTGGTCCGCGAGCTGCAGCGGGACTTCGGCACCGCGGTGGTGTGGATCAGCCACGACCTCGGCGTGATCGGCGAGGTCGCCGACGAGGTGACCGTGCTGCGGCACGGCGCCGCGGTGGAGCAGGCGCACATCGCCGAGGTGTTCGAGCGGCCGCGACACCCCTACACCCGTGAACTCCTGCACGCCCGGCCCCGGCTCGGCGTCGGTGGGCCTCCGCAGGTGACCTCGACCGAGGTGTTGTTGCGGGTCGAGGGTCTGCAGGTGCGCTACGACGTGTCCACCCCGACCGGGCGGTCCACGGTGCGGGCGGTCTCGGATCTGTCGTTGTCTATCCGGCGCGGGACCACTCTGGGCCTGGTCGGCGAGTCCGGTTCCGGCAAGTCGACGGTCGCCGCCGCGCTGACCGGGTTGGTGCGCCCCACCGCCGGCCGCGCCACCCTGGCCGGTGTGGATCTGTTCGGTGTCCGTGGCCGGGACCGCAGGCGGCTGCGCCGACGCATCAGCCTGGTGTTCCAGGATCCGTTCTCCTCGTTGAATCCCCGTATGCGGGTTATAGATTCGATCTCCGAGCCACTTCGGGTGCACGGCCTGGCCGACGGCGACCGGGCCCGGTGCCGGCGGGTCGCCGACCTGCTCGAACTGGTCGGTCTGCCGGCCGATTTCGGCGCCCGCTATCCGCATGAGCTGTCCGGCGGACAGCGGCAACGGGTCAGTGTGGCCCGTGCGCTGGCCACCGATCCGGATCTGCTCATCCTCGACGAATCGACTGCGTCACTTGATGTCTCGGTGCAGGACCGGGTTCTGGACCTGTTGGCCGATCTGCAGCGCGAACTCGGACTGACCTACCTGTTCATCGCGCACGACCTCGCGGTGGTCGAGCGGATGAGCCACGACGTGCTGGTGCTGCGGGCCGGTGAGACGGTGGAGTACCGCCCGGCGGCCGAGTTGTTCGCCGCGCCGGAGCACGAATACACCCGCGCGCTGCTGGCCGCGGTTCCGGCGGTCCGCCCCCGGGCCGCCGGTTGACCGGTCGGCCGGGCGCGGCGTGCGGATCACTTCTGCAGCGTGGTGCGCATCAGCATGACGCTGTAGGTCGACCACAGCGACAGGGTGAAATACAGGTCCCGGCCCTTCGACCAGGGGTGGATGTAGGGCGCGTAGATGCCGCCGGGCACCTGGGTGGACGTCACGATGGTCTTCGCCGCACTCCACGGCCCCTCCGGTTTGTCCGCGGTCCGCATCACCACACTGCTGGCGGTGTTGGTGTAGAGCATCACGAACTTCTGCAGGTAGTCGTTCCAGGCCACCGAGAGTTCGCTGCTCGGCGCCCACACCACCTGGATCGCCAGAAACGGCAGCCCACGCAGCCAACCGAACGGTGTGTGGTATTCGTAGGCCGCCAGGTTCGCCACCGAGTGCTCGGGCACCCGGGCCAGGAACGGCATCCCGCCGCGGCCCGCGCCGGTGCCGTAGGCGTAGACGTAACCGTTGTGCCGCAGGTAGGCGCCCATCTGGAAGTTCTGGTAGCCCCAGATGAACGGCACCCCGGGCACCGAGTTGAACCACGCCGGCCGGATGCTCTCCCGCGGCACCGTCCACGTCTCGCCGTTGTCGGTGGACACCGCGACCGCCGAGAAGTTCGTCGACCACTGTCCCGGCGCGCCCCACTGGGCCACCGACATGAAGTTCACGTACTGCGTTGAGCCCACGGAGATCCCGGCCGTCGGGATGACGGTGACCTCCTGGGCGGCCAGACCGAGGCTGGCGATCACCTGCCGGGAGAAGTCGGGCCGCTCCCGGGTGACCGGCGACCCGGCGTACACGTCGCCGTACCGGGGGTCGGGAATGGTCATGCCGTCCGCCAGATTGCGGTCCGAGCTGCGGAACAGCGCGTTCTTGCGCCACTCCTGACCCGGCACCCCGCAGTCGCCGAAGGTGTCGCCGAAGGCGATCAGCACCTGCGGCTCGGTGGCGGATCCGTTGTCCCACATGATGCCCAGATCGGTGCCGGAGATACCGAAACGGGTGTAGGAGGTGCTGTTGGGCCCGGTGATCCAGTCCACGATCGTCGCGGTCTCGGCCTCCGGGGCCTCCGCCGCCGCCGGTGGGGTGTCCGGCGCGACCGCGGCGTCGGCGGTGGCCGCCTCCTGGCGGGCGGCGGCGCTGGTGTCGCCGTTGAGGAACGCCGGCTTGCGCCCGATCGGCAGGTGCAGCAGCGGCAGCTGCGGGAAGTTCGGCGTCAGCGATCTCGCGGCGGGACCGGTCGGCACCGAACAGGGGTCGGCGGCCGCCGGCGGGGTCAGCTCACTCGGCGCGAGCAGCAACGACACGGCTGCCGTGGCTGCAGTGGCGGATATCACTCGACGGAGAGCCGACATGTCAGACCTTTCGTGCCGGGCACCGTGGGCCGGAAACCCGGACACCGGCCTGACAGTAGTTTCCCGCTTGGTCAATGTGCTTAGCGCCGTAGCGAATTGATACGCTGCCGTGACCGGGTCGAGATGCGCGGGTCGGGACTGTTTGCTCACGGTGTGGTCAGTTCCCGGCGCAGCCTCGGCCGACACGGAGCCCCGACGGGGTGTCCACAAATAAGTTATGTAGGCTAACGTCCTAGTTTGACGTGCTAACGTTTCAGTCGACTAACGCCGGGAAGGGTTCAACAGTGCGAGCGAGCAGCGCGAAATCCGGCCGGAGCGAGAACCTGGCAGCAGGCAGCGCGGCACTTCGCGGGGAGCGCCGCATCGCTGCCGCCACCGTCACCGTGCCGTCGGGCACCGCCCGGTGAAGTGACCCTAGCTCAGCAGACCAGCCGACATCAGGGGTTCGGATGATCAAAACGCTCAGACGGTTCTGGATGCCCCTTCTCATCGCGGCCGTGGTCGCCGTCGGTGCCTTCGCCGTCGATCGCGTCCGCCAGATCTTCGCCGCGGAGAGCCACATCGTCACGCCGATCGTGTTCGCCGACGATCCGGAGCCGTTCGACCCCAAGGTGGTGACGTACGAGATCTTCGGCACGCCGGGCGCGGTCGTCGACATCAACTATCTCGACCTCGACGCGCGCACCCAACGGGTCAACGACGTCACCCTGCCCTGGTCCATCACCCTCAGCACCACCGCACCGTCGGCGCTGGCGCACATCGTGGCGCAGGGCAACGCCGACCACATCGGCTGCCGCATCATCGTCGACGGTGAGCTCCGAGTAGAAAGTGTCTCCACCGGCGTGAACGCCCAGACGTACTGCATCGAGAAGTCCGCATGACCGCGAACCCCGGCCACGTGCGTACCGACGAGGCGCCCACCGACCGCCTCGACATCAAGGTCTCCACCCACGGCCCCAGCTTCATCTCGACCTGGATCCGCCGGCTGTCGCTGCCCATCATCGTGGGCTGGATCGCGCTGATCGCGCTGCTCAACATCACGGTTCCGCAGCTCGAGGTCGTCGGCGAGATGCGTGCGGTGTCGATGAGCCCCGACGAGGCGCCGTCGATGGTCGCGATGAAGCGCGTCGGCGAACTGTTCGACGAGGGCAGCTCGGACAGCCAGGTGATGATCGTCCTGGAGGGCGAGGAACCGCTCGGCGCCGACGCCCGCGCCTTCTACGACGAGCTGGTCAAGCGGCTGGAGGCCGACGACGCGCACGTCGAGAACGTGCAGGACCTGTGGAGCGACCCACTCACCGCGACCGGTGTGCAGAGCCCGGACGGCAAGTCGGCCTATGTGCAGGTGAAACTCGCCGGCAACCAGGGCGAGGCGCTGGCCAACGAGTCGGTCGAGACGGTCCGGGAGATGATCGCCACCGTCTCCGAGGAGATGGCCCCGGAGGGGGTGCAGGCGTTCGTCACCGGCGGCGCGGCGATGTCGGCCGATCAGCAGGAGGCCGGCGACAGCAGCCTGCGGGTGATCGAGGCGCTGACCTTCCTGGTGATCACCACCATGCTGCTGTTCGTCTACCGGTCCGTCATCACGGTGCTGATCGCCCTGTTCATGGTGCTGATCGGGCTGCTGACGACCCGCGGCGTGGTGGCGTTCCTCGGCTACCACAACATCATCGGGCTCTCCACCTTCGCGACCAGCCTGCTGGTGACGCTGGCGATCGCGATCGCGGTCGACTACGCGATCTTCCTCATCGGCCGTTATCAGGAGGCCCGCTCGGTCGGCGCGGACCGGGCGACCGCCTATCACACCATGTTCGGCGGCACCGCCCACGTGATCCTGGCGTCTGGTCTGACCATCGCCGGGGCGACGTTCTGCCTGAGCTTCACCCGGTTGCCGTACTTCCAGTCATTGGGCCCGCCGCTGGCCATCGGGATGATCGTGCTGATCGTCACGTCGCTGACGATGGGGCCGGCGATCATCACGGTGGCCACCAGATTCGGGCTGCTGGAGCCCAAGCGGGCCGCCCGCGTCCGATTCTGGCGCAAGGTCGGCGCCTCGGTGGTCCGGTGGCCCGGTCCGATCATGGTCACTACGGTCGCGGTGACGCTGGTGGGTCTGCTGGCGCTGCCCGGCTACCGCACCAACTACAACGACCGCAACTATCTGCCGGCCAGCTTCCCGTCCAACGCGGGCTACGAGGCCGCCGAGCGGCACTTCGACCCGGCCCGGCTCAACCCGGAGCTGCTGCTCATCGAGAGCGATCACGACCTGCGCAACCCGGCCGATTTCCTGGTGATCGAGAAGATCGCCAAGGCGGTGTTCCAGGTGGAGGGCATCAGCAGGGTGCAGGGCATCACCCGCCCGGAGGGCACCCCGATCGAACACAGCTCGATCCCGTTCATGATCAGCCAGCAGGGCACGCTGCAGATCCTCAATCAGCAGTACATGCAGGACCGGATGGCCGACATGCTGGTCCAGGCCGATGAGATGCAGCTGATGATCGACACCATGGACAAGATGATCGCGCTGATGGAGGAGATGGTCGAGACCACCGACAACATGGTCCGAGACATGGACGAGATGGCCGCGCACGTCGCCGAAATGCGCGACAGCATCTCGGAGTTCGACGACTTCTTCCGGCCGATCCGCAACTACTTCTACTGGGAGCCGCACTGCTACAACATCCCGGTTTGCTGGGCGATGCGGTCGGTGTTCGACACCCTCGACGGCATCAACACGATGACCGACGACATCCAGAACATGTTGCCGCACATGCATCGGCTCAACGATCTGATGCCGCAGATGCTCACGTTGCTACCCACCACGGTGGCGACGATGAAGACGATGCGGTCGATGCTGCTGACGATGCAGGCCACCAACGCCGGCCTGCAGGATCAGATGGCCGAGATGCAGGAGAACGCCAACGCCATGGGTGAGGCGTTCGACCAGGCCCGCAACGACGACTCGTTCTATCTGCCGCCGGAGGCGTTCGACAACCCCGACTTCCAGCGGGGTCTGGAGCAGTTCCTGTCGCCGGACGGGCACGCGGTCCGGTTCATCATCTCCCATCAGGGCGATCCGATGACGCCGGAAGGTCTGGCAAAGATCGAGCCGATCAAGAAGGCGGCCGTAGAGGCGATCAAGGGCACGCCCCTGGAGGGTTCCCGGGTCTATCTGGGCGGCACCGCAGCGGTGTTCAAGGACATGTCCGACGGCACCAAGTACGACCTGATCATCGCCGCGATCGCCGCGGTCTGCCTGATCTTCATCATCATGCTGATCCTGACCCGGGCGGTCGTGGCGGCGGCGGTCATCGTCGGAACCGTAACCCTCTCGCTGGCCGCGTCTTTCGGCGTCTCGGTGCTGATCTGGCAATACATCGTCGGGCTCGAGATGCACTGGATGGTGTTCCCGATGGCGCTCATCATCCTGTTGGCGGTGGGGGCGGACTACAACCTGCTGGTGGTGGCCCGCCTGAGGGAGGAGATTCCCGCCGGCTTGAACACCGGGATGATCCGCGCCATGGGCGGCAGCGGCTCGGTGGTCACCGCCGCCGGCCTGGTGTTCGGCCTCACCATGATGGTGATGGTGGTCAGCGATCTGACGGTAATGGGCCAGGTGGGCACCACAATCGGGTTGGGTCTGCTGTTCGACACCTTCGTGGTGCGCTCGTTCATGATGCCGTCCATCGCCACCCTGTTGGGCCGCTGGTTCTGGTGGCCGCAGTTCGTGCGGAAACGGCCGGTTCCGCAACCTTGGCCGTCGGTACCGCCTCGGGGGCCGGCCACGACCGATAGGGTGTCGGTATGAAACGTCTCCTGATGGCAGCGGTGTTGGCTTGCGCCGCTATCGGTTTCGCCCCGGTGGCGCAAGCCGATAGGGACACGGATTTCGCCAGCCACCTGCACACTTTCGGCATCTACGGCCAGCGGGACTACAACGCGTGGATCGCCAAGATCACCTGCAAGCGGCTGCACCGGGGCATCGACCACGACGCCTTCGAGTCGGCGGAGTTCGTCGAGGCGCAGTTGCATCGAGAGAGCACCACCGAACAGGCGTGGCAGTTCCTCGGTGCCGCCATCGACTTCTACTGCCCCGAGAACCGGCACGTGCTCGAAGCGGCCGCCGCCCGGAACTGACGGAAGGGACCCGGGAATTGACCAAGATGCAAGCCAAGCGGGGGTTCGACGTGAAGAACGTGGTGCGGTCCGGTATCGCCATGCTGCTCGTCGCGGGTGGCGCGGCGGTCGCTCCGGGTGTGGCCGCGGCTGATTCGACCGAGGACTATCCGATTCCCCGGCGGATGATCCACACCACCTGCGACGCCGAACAGATCCTCGCCGCGGTGCGCGACACCCGGCCGGTGTACTACGAGCGGTACATGATCGACTACAACAACAAGCCGGCCGATGTGCAGCAGGGCGCCCGCGACCGCATCCACTGGTTCTACTCGCTGAGCCCGGCCGAGCGCCGCGCCTACTCGGAGGAGATCGCCACCAACATCTACGGTGAGCCGATGGCGTTCCGGTGGCCGAACTGGGCGAAGATCTTCTTCAACAACAAGGGTGTGGTCGCCGCGGCGACCGATGTGTGCATGGAGTATCCGCCGGGCGACATGTCCGTCTGGCACTGGTGACACCGGGCCGCCTCAGCGCCCCGCGTACTGCTGCACCGGTTCGTTCGCGTCGATGCGGCCGTTGCTGATGATGGTGAGCCGATCGGGGCGCACCTCGTAGCGGGTGCCGTCGGCGGGGTTGACGGCGTCGAAGCCGTCACCGGCCGGGCGGGCGTTGCGCAGTTCGATGCTCGCGCCGTCGCTGAGCCGTTCCCCGCGGTAGTAGTAATCTCCGGACCGGGTTTCGCAGACCACGGCCAGTGAGTTGTCGGTGCGCACCATGGCCGCCGGCGTGCTGCCCGAATCGCACCGGGCGGCGTGCCCGATGAAGCCCTGACGATCCGCGCCGGGCACCGCTGCCGGTGTCACCGGGGATGCCACCGGCGATGTCGGGGATGTGGGCGGGGTCGCCGGTGGTGTCGCCGGGGATGCGGACGGGACCGGCGAGGTGCGCTCCGGGGATGTGGTGGTCGTCGGAGTCGTGCGGGTCGTCGGGGTCGTGGGGGTGGAGCTGCGGGTCGGGCCGGTCGTCGGCGCGGCGGTCGTCCCGGTCGGCTCGGTGGTCTGCGCCGGCGGCACGGCGAGCTGCGATGACGGCGCAGGGCCGTCCCGGTCGGACACCAGCACCGCCGCGAGTCCGGCGGCCACCCCGAACAGCACGATCACCGCCGCGACCACCACCTGTTGCGCCCGGGTCAGCCGTGATCCGCCGGTGGCCCGCCGGCTCGTTCCGGGCGGCGTCTGCCCGAACGCCGACTGCTCCGGCGGATAGGGGGTGTAGCCGGTGGCGTCCGGCGGATAGGGCTGGGTGAACTGCAGCGTCGGCGCCGGGGCGGGCGACGGGCCCGGGGCGGCTGGTGTGGCGTGCGCCTCCGCGGCAGCGGTGGCGGCCGCGGCGAGCTGACCGGCCGTCGCGAACCGGGCTTCGGGCTGTTTGGCCATCCCGGTGGCGATGACGTCGTCGAAGCCGCGGTCGAGGCCGCGGCGCACCGCGCTGGGCCGCGGCGGTGGCGCGAACATGTGTGCGCTCATTAGCTGCTGCAGGTCACCGGTGTCGAATGGTGGCCGGCCGGTGAGGCACTCGTACAGCAGACAGGTCAGCGAGTAGATGTCGGCCGCCGGCCCGACCCGGCCGTTGGCGAACCGCTCCGGCGCCATGTACGCGCTGGAGCCGATCAGCATCCCGGTCCGTGTCACGCCGGCGTCGCCGCCGGCATGCGCGATGCCGAAATCGACGAGGTAGGCGAAGTCATCCGCGGTGAGCAGGACGTTCTCGGGTTTGATGTCGCGGTGGATCAGGCCGTCGGCGTGGGCGGCGTCCAGCGCGGCCGCCACCTGTTTGATGATCGCGGCGGCCCGGGCCGGCTCGAGAGGACCTGAGCTGCGCAGAATGTCCTTCAGGCTGGCCCCGTCGACCAGCCGCATGTCGATGTAGAGCACCCCGTCGATGTCGCCGAAGTCGTGCACCGGGATGACGTGCGGCTCCTGCAGCCGCGCCGCCAGCCGCGACTCCCGCCGGAACCGCTCCTGGAAGTTCGGGTCGGCCGCCAGTTCGGGACGCAACAGTTTGAGCGCCACCATCCGGCCGCGCACCGTGTCGTAGGCCCGGTAGACCTCCCCCATTCCCCCGACGCCGATCAACGACCGCAGTTCGTAGGGTCCGAATCGGGTGCCGACACGCGAGCCGCCGGACGACGAGGTCATTCGCGATCCTTTCTGCCGGATGGGGTGTCTGCTCCAGGATGTCTCTTCCAAGGGTGTCACCTCAGGCCGGTGGCGTCGAAATCGCTTTCCGGCCAAGCACGGTCAGCGTTGCGGCCGCAACACCGCGGCGCCGAACCACTGACAGATCAGCAAGGCCAGCTCGACATCGAGCCGATCAGGGACGATGGGCCGGCCGCGCCGTTCGACGGCCCGCTGCACGCGGTACTTGACGGTGTTGAAGTGCAGGTTGAGCTCATCGGCCGCGGCGGTGTAGCTGGACCCGTGCCGCAGGAACACCCCGAGGGTCTCGCGCAGCCGGGCATCGTTTTTGGTGTCTGCCGACAATGGGCCGAGCACTTCCTGCACCCAGGTCCGCGCCTCGGCGAGGTCTCCGGTCAGCAACGCCGCCGCGGACAGACCGGGGTCCGCCGCCGCGGTGACCCGCGGCGCCGATGCGCCGGCGGCCACCGCCACCGCGCGGGTCCGCAGCGCCTGCCGGTAGCTGCGCCGGAATCCGTCGAGGCCCGGCAGCGGATCACCCAGCGCGAGGTGCGGACCATCGGGATGCTCGGCGGCGTACCGGCGCACCCCGGCCACCGCACCGGTGGCCGCGTCCCCGGGCAGCGGGATCCAGCCGCATCCGGTGAGCCGGTCCAGGGCAATGAACAGGGAGTCGCCCGGCGCGCCGAGCGCCTCGGCGAGGCCGCGGACGTAACGCTGCAGCCGGTCCAGCTCGTTGTCTCCCGCCGAACCGTCGGGCGTCCACACGCACACCGCCAGATGTGTACGCCGCAGCGGGTAGCCGACGGTCGCGGACGCCGTGTCGACGTCCACCTCTCCCCCGTCCAGCAACTCGCGGACCCGCATGGCGCGCAGGCTGTTGCGGTTCTCCAGCCAGCGCTCCCGTTCCTGCTGGTACACCTCCACCACGCGCTGGGAGATCCCGTCGATGTAGCCGAAGGTGGCGTTGGTGACGCCTACCACGAACTCCAGGCTCACCTCCCGCTCCCAGTCCAGCGACCGGATCTCGTGCAACACGATGTCGAGGAGTTTCTGTTGGCCGAGCCGGTAGGCGCGGAGCAGGGCGTGCGGCTCGACGCCGTGCCGGGCCAGCCGTCGGGCGTACTCCAGCGCGGCGGTCGGCGGCGCCACCTCCTCGATCGGGATGTCGTGCTGGATCGCCGAGAAGATCGTGTCGATATTGCCCTCGACGCTGTCCCGCAGCAGCTCGAGCAGCTGCCGGCATCCGGAGCCTTGTCGGGAGCCTGGGCCATAACCCACCGTATACCGCAATTTTTGTCTCCAACCAACAAGCCGGTGGGTGAACTTCACCGCCGCAGTCCACCACTCGATCACCGGGGCCGAGGGCCGTGACATCGACGGCGAGTCGAGCGCTGGATCTGCCCATGAGCAGCAGGGCGAATCCGGTGACCAGACCGAGCACACCGGAGAAGCCGGTGTGCTCGGCATGATGATTGCTGTTGCTCGCCCCTCCGCGTACTCTGCGCGAAGTCAACTGCCGGCACCAGCTTGATGAGCACTGCGTGCGCTCGTATTTCTCCCGTGTGGCATCGCGATGAGTCTGGCCCTCCGGTGCGGTCTGAATGACGTGGGCAAACTCATCTATGGCTTCAACGTGTCGGTGGACGGCTACATCGCCGACGCCCAAGGCAGCATCGACTGGTCCGAACCGAGCGAGGAACTGCACCAGTACTGGAACGACGTCGAACGGGAGACCGCGTGCGCGTTCTACGGCCGGCGGCTCTACGAACTGATGTCCACGTACTGGCCGACCGCCGACCAAGCCCGGACGCCACGTCCCTGATCAGCGACTACGCCGGCGTCTGGCACGATATGCCCAAGGTGGTGTTCTCGCGCACCCTGGAGACGGTCGACTGGAACTCCCGCCTGGAACGCGGCGATCCGGTCGAGATGGTGCGGAAAGTGAAAGCCGAAACCGACGGCACACTGGAGGTGGCCGGCGCGACACTGGCCGCACCGATCGTGCTGGCCGGGCTGGTGGACGAATTCCGGATGGTGATGGCGCCCATCGTCGTGGGCGGCGGCACCCGGTTCTTCCCCACCGTGCCGTCATGGATCTCGTTGCGCCTGTCGGAAAAACCGCACTTTTCCCGGCGGCACGGTCCTGCTGCGCTACGAGGCGAAACACGACTGATGGCCGGGCTGGTCCGGGCAATCCGGAGACGCCCAGGAAGTAACCCACCAGGCGAACTCAACGTGATCCTCACGCAGTGGGCAAGCGACTTCGTTGGCGCTGCAATAGAATTCGATCACACGGTGGCTCCCCCGTGGCGCTGGTATCGGACGGCCTCAGCAGAAAGCTGATGAAGAGCGGCTTCGTCGAACTATGGCGTACTGTCATCGGGCCCGCTGTTCACCGCTAACCCGCGGTTCATCTCCTCGTGCACCGTCGGTGAGTGAGCGCGTCCGCCTGTAAGGCATCGATCAGCAGGCGCTCGACGCGAGCCACGGTCCTGACGAAATTGCTGTAAAAACCCGCTGCCAGCATCCGTTAGTGTCTAGCTATCGCATCGACTGATCTTGTAGAAACAGAGAGCGCACATGGAAGTTGATCCCAACATCCAGCGTGCCCTCGCCGGTCAAGTCGACATCGCAGCGGAGCTCATCCGCGAGGCCGACCTCGGAATAGTCGCATCTCGAAGGCTACGTCCGTGACTTTCAATGAATCTGCTCTACACGACTGGGCCGGTTCGAGTTCCACCACTATCCAATATGCGAACGGCACACGGACCACGATCAGAGGCTATCCCGACGGTCACCGCAGCATCGCCATCAAACCTCCGGATCGACCTGAAGAAGACGTCCCACTGGAACTCTTCAACCATCCCATTTTGACCACTGCCAGTACAGGCATGAGTGGACTGGAAGCTCAAGCCGGACGCGGCATCCCGATGCTCACGGCGGAGGCGTCCGACTATGTCCGCATCGGAGCCGAATACGTCGGCATGGGCACGTCCGCGGGCGGTCCCTGGCTAGCCATCCCAGCGGTATTCGCTGCATCCGCCGGCGGCCGAACCCTCGGCAACTGCCTCGGAAACACCTTGTGCCCGCGATGAAGCCGCCACTGAAAGTTCTCATCCTTTCAGTAGGATTAGCCGGGCTCGGAGTTTTTCCGGAGTTTGGGTGATGGTGTGGTTGCTGCGCGGCAGTTTCGCAACGGCAGCAATCATTCTCGGCCTGGCCATGTGGTCATTTGGTTTTTCCTATTATTTCGCCTACACGACCTCGGGGCGGACAAGGCCGAGGAGAGAGTATGACGCAACAGGCGTCACGATGCGGCCTCAGAAAATCGTGGATGTTGCGTTTGGCGTATCCACGGCTGCCATCTTCCTTGCCGCGGTATTGTATTTGATCTTTGCGCCGCTCAACATGGTTGACTACGGTCCGACCGGAGTTATGCGAGTAATCGTTCCGGCCTCCTGTATCTCCCTTGTGTTGTTCGGTGCTCCAACCCTTTATCGAATGCTCACGCACGGAGGTGGCCATTATCTGCGCCTCACCCCATCAACCATTGAGATCTGGAACGGTCAATGGGGCACATCTATGCGTGCCAACTGGGAAGAACTGGAGAATATTCTGGACCAACCATCGCGGGGTAGCAAACCGTTCAACGAAGTAGTTGTTCTTGCATTGTCGAACGGGCGCAGCGCGATGCTGGTTGCAGATGCCATGACCGGTAACCCACGCCCACTCAGAGAATGGGTGCGGTTCGACTGGCAACACCCTGAATTCCGCGCCGAACTCACCGACGCACACGGCCTGCAACGCCTAGACGAGGAAGGGTTCACGCCCGAATGACGGTTGGCCAACATGCGTCGCAACAGCCAGTTGGAGTGGTTCGCCCCCGGGTTCCGGGACCGCGTCGTCGGCATGGCGGTCCGGTCGACCACCGAGATGTCGGTGTTCAACCCGAACTACGTCGGCGGCGACATCCTCACCGGCGCCAAGGACATCCGGCAGCTGATCTTCGGACCACGGATCACGTTGCACCCCTAAACGATTAAACGATCGGCGTCCCGGGCAGGTACGTCTGCTCGGCTGCCACCCCGCCGGGTCCGGGCGCACACGGTATGTGCGGCTGCCATGCGGCGCAGCTTGCGCTGAGGTACCTCGCGGCTGAGGTGATTCACGTCCGGCTCGCCGGCCGGCCGGGTCCAGAGGCGATCTACGCCGGTTGGGGCACCCGCTCCCCCGCTCCGGATATCCGGGGCGAATCCGCCTCGACGACACCGGATCTCCGGGCACTGCGGCCGGCCAGCACACCGGACCCCACCGCACCGGCGAGCAGTGCGGCCAGCGCCAGCAGACCCGCGCCGGCGGAGGTGACCCAGACGCCGTTCAGCAGCAGGATCGCCGACACCGTGCAGGTCGGGATGCCGAGCAGCACCAGGAACCATCCGGTGAAATGGCCCAGGTCGAGCCGGCCCGCGGTGGTGACACCGAGCCCGAGCAGCACGAAGAACAACGTCCACATGATGGTCCAGGTCGCCCAGATCACCGCGAACACCGGATCGGACCCGACGGATTTCACCGCGTGGAACGCGGCGATCGCCGCCACGAACGCGCTGTACCAGCCGAATCCCTTGGGATCGAGATCAAAGATCTGGATCAGGCCGAACCACAGATAGGTGAAGCCGAACAGATAGCTGGGCCAGGCGGCGTTGATGACCTCGGGGTTCCCGTCCGCGGTGACCAGGATCAACGTCGGCAGCAACACCTGCGCGGCCCCCACGAAGAGGTTCAACGGCGGCGGCGCTGCGCGGGCTGACCACCCCCACCGACACCAGACCGTTCACGAACAGCACCACGCCGACCAGCAGCAGGCCCACATTGCCCATCAGCGGGTCACCCACTCCACGAACTGATCGGACGTGATGACCGGGGCGAAGTAGTTGTTGATCCGCTCGAACGCCGCGGGTTCCTGATCGGGGTGGGCCGCGCCGGTGGCGTCGCCGATGACGATCGGCAACAGTCCGTGGTCGCGGGCGGCCCGGGCGTTGCCCTCGATGCACCAGTCGAGGTGGATGCCGGTGATGACCACGACCTCGACCTTCTGCCGGATCAGGGTGCCCGGCAGATCGGTCCCGACGAACGCGGTCTGCAAGGCCGTCTCGTACAGTTCGTTGTCGCCGGGCCGAACCAGTTCCCGCAACTCGGCGACAAGCTCGTTGTCCCAGGCGATCTGCTCGGGGGTGGCGTCGATGTGCCCGGTCCAGGCGTGGTACTGCACCCGGTCGAAATCGGTCTTCGGGTAGTCGTTTCGGAACACCGAGTATCCGATCCAGTTGAATGACACGAAGTTCGACGCCTCACGGGCGGCCTGCACCGCTTTGACGGTGGCCTCCAGGCTGCCGCGGAAGGCGTGCCCTTCCGCGTACTGCACACCGCCGGGCTTGTACAGCGAGTTCGACTGGCTTACGGAAAGGAAAGCCGCGGGGCGGGAGAGGATCTCGCGGAGATCGAGCTCCTGCCAGTGCCTGGCCAGCGGCGGGATCGAGGCGACGTTGTTCTCGGGGAAGCCGAGCGTCTTCGAGTCGAGCTCGACCGGTTCGAGCGGGGTGATCCTGGTGGGGGTATCGACAGCGGCGGTCACGGCCATACTCCTTTCATCGGATGACGCGTTGGGACTACGGGATGATGCGAGAGACTTGGTCTGATGCGTTCGCGGCAGCGCCGGTCAGAACGCGCGGACGGTCGGCACAGCCGATTCCGATCCGCTCACCGGCGACAACAGACCACGACAGGGATCGTCACACCCGTGTCCGGACGTGGCCAGAGTTCGAATCATCGAGATTCTTGGTCCGCCGTGACGGCCCGGCGCCCGTCAGCGACGCCGGATGGCGAAGTACCTCTGGTACGCCTCCGCTGATGCGGCGAGGTCCGGCCGCGCGTCGAGCACGGGTTTCATCTTCCGCCACGCGGCTTCCCGCTTGTAGGGGATGAATTCGGTAGGGAAATATCCTTCGTGGGGCGCATGGTCCCGCAGCACCCGGCGGGCGACGGTGGCCATGTGCACCTCGTCGACGCCGTCGGCGATGCCCATCGTAGGAGCGTTGGCATACATCGCCTGCAGCGGGGTGAGGTCGGTGGTGCCCAGCGAGCCGAGGATGTGCAGCGCGTTGAACGACACCTCGCGCAGCACCCGCGCCATGGTGAATTTCACCGCGGCGATGTCGGTGCGCGCCTCCTGGGTGGAGGTCTGGTCGATCTTCCAGGCGGTTTCCAGCACGTACAGGCGCAGCATCCTGATCATCGCGTAGGACTCGGCGATCTTCTCCTGCACCATCTGATGTTCGGCGATGACCTTGCCGTGCGATTTCCGGCTCAACGCCCGTTCGCACATCATGTCGAACGCCAGATTGCACTGCGCGATGGTGCGCATGGCGTGGTGGATGCGCCCGCCGCCCAGCCGGCGCTGCGCCAGCACCTTGGCGCCGTCCTCCGGCCCCAGCAGGTGGTCGAGCGGCACCCGCACGTCGCGGTAGATGATGTGGTTGTGGTTGCGCGGTTCGGGCATGATCTCCACACCCGGGGTGTCGCGCGGCACCACGAACATGCCGTTGGTGCACATCACGAACAGGATGTCGGCGACGCGGCCCGCCGAGGTGAACCACTTCTCCCCGTTGATCACCCATTCGTCACCGTCACGCACGGCGTGGGTTTCGAACAGGTTCGGATCGCTGCCGCCCTGCGGTTCGGTCATCGAGTAGGCCGAGAAGATGTCCTGGTTCAGCAGCGGCTCGAGCCAGCGCTTCTTCTGCTCCTCGGTGCCGTAGGCGGCGAGCATCTCGATGTTGCCGGTGTCCGGTGCGGCCGCGCCGAACATCTGCGGGGCGCCGGGATAGCGTCCGATGATCTCGTTGAGCAGAGCGAGCTTGAGCTGACCGAATCCCGGGCCGCCGAGTTCCCTGTCGAGGAAGATCGCCCACAGCCCCTGATCCCTGACCTCCTGTTGCAGCTCACGCACATAGGCCTTGACCACCGGGTCGGGTGAGCGCACCGCGTGGGGAAACACGTGATCGAGCGGTTCGACCTTCTCCTCGCAGAACTGCTTCACCCAGTCGAGCTTCTCCTGGAACTCGGGTTCGGTGCTGAAATCCCACGCCATTGGTGCAGTGTGTCAGACACCACCCGGCGGCGGACCTATGCGCTCATCCCCAACGTCGGGCGGTCAGACCCGGGCGTCGCCATCGCAGCCATGGCCTGGCGATAGACCTGTTCGTAGCCGACAGCGAGTTGGTCCACTCCGAAGTTGGCCTCGACATGCCGGCGACACGCATACGGGTCCAGCCGCGAAGCCTCTTTGATGGCGTCGGCGAGATCGGCGGCGTCGTCGCAGACGAATCCGGTCACACCGTCGACGACGACCTCGGAGACCGCGCCCCCGCGCAGCGCCACGACGGGTGTGCCACACACCATCGACTCGATCATCACCATGCCGAACGGTTCCTCCCACTGCACCGGGAACACCAGGCACCGCGCGCGGCTGAGCAACCGTCGCTTGGCACGGGCATCGGCCTGTCCGAACAGCAGGTCGGCGTCGGTCAGCAGGGGCTGGACCGTTTCACGGAAGTAGGCCTTCTCGGCGGGCTCGGTGCACTTTCCGGCCAGCACGAGGGGGATCCCGGCCCGGTGCGCGGCGTGCAGGGCAAGATCGGGTCCTTTGGCGGCGGTGAACCTGCCCAGGAACAGCGCGTAGTCCTGTTTCTCCGGGTGGAACGGCCACTCGTCGGTGCGCAGCGCGTTGTGGACGCGGCCCAGCCAGTTTAGGTCGGGCGCCAGGGAGCGCTGGCGGTCGCTGATCGCGACCAGATGCACGTCGCTGCCCAGGGTGCGGTAGTAGTCGTACATCTCCTCGTGCACGGGGCCGTGTGTGGTGAGCACCACCGGCAATCCGAGCCCGCGGTAGGCCGACGCGTTGAGCGGCCCGGCCAGCGTGTGGTCGTGCACGACGTCCAGACCGTCGGTGGCGGCCAGCGTCTCGATCGCGCGTCGCGTCCGGAGCGCATGGATCATCTCGGGTAGCGGTTTGCCGAGCAGCTCCGGCACGCTGCGCTCCCACACCTGCTCGAAGCGTGCGGAGGTACCCGGTTCACCGGCGCCGATCAGCGTCACCTCGTGGCCGTGCGCGACCAGCGCATCGGCCAGGTCGGCCACCACCGCTTCGATGCCCCCGTACGCCCGGGGCGGAACGTCGAAATAGGGCGGCGCCACCAGGGCGACCCGCAGTCGCCGGCCGAGCTGATGCGCCGGTCGGGCCACGTCGGTCAGCCCATCGCCGTCGGATTCTGAAGTCGACTCTGCGCCAACGGTTTCTACCTTCCCCATCGAAAAATTCCCTCAAATGATGCTCAAACCAACAAATCCGGTGTGCGTAGTCGCCGAAAAGGTCAGTGGCCGAACAGCCGATCGCACGACGGTGTGCTTCGACGGCTCAGAGGTCCGGCCGGGCTCGACTCACACATGTCCATCCGAACATCGGCGCTACGTGGCGGGTAGGGAAGGAAGTCCTCTTTCCTAGGGGCCCTACGTCTCCCCCGCCGCCGGGCCCGCGATCACCGCTCAACCCGGATGTGCTGTGCAGGGCGATGTCTGGTTCGGTCAGGGACGGGTACTCGCGCCGGTCCGGCTGAGATGGTCGGTGAACCAGTCCCGGGCGAGTTCTGCCACCTGATCGAGGGCACCCGGTTCCTCGAACAGGTGGGTGGCCCCCGGGATCACCGCGATCTCGCAGACGGCCGGGATCGCTGCTCTGGCCTGGTGGTTCAGCTCGAGGACGAACCGGTCCCGGCCCCCGACGATCAGCAGCGTGGGCGCACGCACCTTGCCCAACGCCTGACCGGCGAGGTCGGGCCGGCCGCCGCGGGACACCACCGCGGCCACCTGCACCCGCGGATCTGCGGCGGCCACCAGCGCAGCGCCCGCCCCGGTGCTGGCCCCGAAGTAGCCGACCGGCAGGGCCGCGGTCTCGGGCTGGGCGGCCAGCCATTGTGTGACGCCGACGAGCCGCTCGGCCAGCAGGCCGATGTCGAAGACGTTGGCCCGATCGAGCTCCTCGTCCGGGGTGAGCAGGTCGAACAGCAGAGTCGCCAGTCCGGCCCGGCGCAGGACGTCGGCGACGTATCGGTTGCGGGGGCTGTGCCTGCCGCTGCCGTGGGCGAAGACCACGACTCCGATCGGTTGTCCGGGGACGGTCAGATGCCCCGTCACCGTCACTCCCCCGGCGTCGACCCGCACTTCCTCGTCGCGCAGCGGCGGTGGGTCGCCGATGTCGGCGGCCGCCGTGTCCGCGACGTCGGCCCGGGCGCGCCGCAACAGCGCGATCACCTCGTCGTCGGAGGTTTGGGTGAAGTTGCGGTACCCCTGCCCGACCGCGGAGAAGAACGGCGGCGTCTGCAGGCACACGACCTCGTCGGCGTATCCGGCGAAGCGTTCGGCGACGTCGGGCGGGCCGACGGGAACGGCCAGCACCACCCGGGCGGCGCCTTCGGCGCGGACGACCTGGCAGGCCGCTTTCGCGGTGGCGCCCGTGGCCACACCGTCGTCGACGATGACCGCGACCCGCCCGCTGAGCGGGATCCGGCTGCGGCCACCGCGGTAGCGTTCCGAGCGGCGCTGCAGCTCCGCCCGCTCCCGCCGTTCCACCGCGGCCATGTCGGCTCTGGTCAGGCGGGTTCGTCGGACGACGGCGTCATTGACCACCCGGACGCCGTCCTCGCCAATCGCCCCGAACGCCAGTTCGGGCTGGAACGGCACCCCGAGCTTGCGCACCACCAGGACATCCAACGGTGCCCGCAGCGCCCTGGCGACCGCGAAGGCCACCGGTACCCCGCCGCGCGGCAGACCCAGCACCACCACGTCCCGGCCCCGGAAGGAAGCCAGGCGCTCGGCCGGCCGGCGTCCGGCATCCACCCGGTCGTCGAAAGGCCTGGTGTCCGCGCGCATGGCCGGGTTCTTCGCTACACGCAGTCGGTGCAGGCCGGTTGACCGTCGTCGGCCATGGCCAGTCGGCTGATGTGGAGGATGAGGAAGCATTTCGAGCAGGTGAACTCGTCGGCTCGCCTCGGGATGACCGGCATGGTGAGGTCGTCGGGGATCAGCTCTGCGCTGTCGACATCGAGCAGCCCGACCTCATCGGCCTCATCGGCTTCGTCGACGAATGTGCGCCCGTGCCCGGGCAGCAACAAGTCCGTCAGGATCGCCTCGTCGCCGCCCGTCGGCAGCGGGGCCGTCGCTTTGGTGAGCAACGCCCCTGGATTACGCCGAGTACTGATGGCACTCATCGCCCTCCTCCTTTCAGCTGAGATCCGCGGGCGTACGTGTGCGATCAGACCACTGCGCGCCGATGCGCCGATAGGGCCGGAAGTCCCGGGAAAAGAGGGCCGAAAAGCGGGGAATCACCGTGTGCCCATGGACTTTCGTCATTGCGGTATTCGGGACCAAAGTCCCTGTCGGACGGCTGCGGCCGGGTGTCACGCGCGGTCACCTTCGCGCCGACCTGCGGATCCGGGCGACGAACCCGGTGGCGAGCACCACCAGCATCAGCACCGCTGTCGCCGCCAGCCACGGCCCTCCGCCGTGGCGGTGTACCCAGCCCGCGATCGCGCCCTGGGCCCGCGCGGCCGCTTCGATCACCGGGTCCTGCGGGTTGGCGCCGCCCCAGAACAGCCGCAGCTCATAGAGCCCGTAGTAGGCGACATAGCCGCCGACCGCGACCAACAGCACACCGCTGATCCTGTTGACGTACCGCCCGATTCGGCGCAACCGCACCGCGAGTGCCGAGTGGGTGAGCGCCGCGGCCATCGCCAGCACACCGACGATCAGGGTGAACCCGGCAGCGTAGGCGAGGTAGATCGACAGCGTGCTCCACAGCGACTGCCCCCGCAGGCCGGCGCCGGTGACCGCCAGGAACGGTGCGACCGTGCAGGACAGCGACGCGACGGCGTAGCTCACGCCGTAGCCGAACATCGAACCGATCCGCGCGGTGGGCGCCCTCTCCACCCGCCGGGTGACCGATGTCAAGCCGGTCAGCTCGCGGCCGATGAGCAGCCAGAACCCGAGCGCGACCAGGCCGGCGCCGACGACGACGGTGGCGACCGGCAGGTAGCGCTGCACCGTGGTCGCGGCGGACACCGTCAGCAGACCGAAGCTCCCGAACACCAACACGAAGCCGGCGGCCATCGCCGCGGTGGCCGCGGCCGCCCGGCCGACGGCGGCGAGAGTGCCGGTCGCCTCGCCCTGCACGACCAGGGCGAGGTAGGCGGGCAGCATGACGAAGCCGCACGGGTTGACGGCGGCGACCAGCCCTGCGCCGAACGCGAGGGCCAGCAGGTCCGCGGACACGGCGTGCGCGCGATCAGTTCTTCAGCGCCGCCACCCGGTCGGCCAACTCCGCTTCGGACATCGCCGCGGTCGGGTTGTTCACGAAGCTCGACGATCCGTCGGCCCGGTAGAACACATAGGCCGGCTGCCACGGCACGTTGTACCGCGCCCAGATCGACCCGTCGGCGTCGTTGAGGTTCGTGAAGTCGAGGTTGTACGTGTTCACGAAGTCCTGCATGGCGGCCACATCGGCGCGGGCGGCGACACCGACGAAGGTGACATCCGGATTGGCGGCCGCCACCCGGCTGACATTCGGCGCCTCGGCGTTGCAGAACGGGCACCACGGCGTCCAGAACCACAGCACCGCCGGCCGGCCGGCCAGGCTCGCCCCGTCGAAGGGAGTGCCCGACAGCGTCGTCCCGGTGAACTGCAGCCGGTCGTCGGCAACGGCTGTCGGCGCCCCGGCCAGCGCAATCGTCAGCGCGGCGGCGACCGCGCCCAGAAGCAGGAATCTGATCGTTCCCGAAATGCGGATCTTCATCGCACCATCTCCTCCGCGGGGCCGCACTCCGTCGGACGGCCCGCGCGTTCATTGTCGAACGTCGGGGCTCCCGACGTGGGGTTTGCGCATTTGCAGCGGAGAGCCACTCCAGAGGTGGGCTCATCTCGACGGCAGGCTCTACGCTCGACTACCAGCCAGCCGTCCACACCGCCCTGTTCGAGGATTGGATTGTCATGCGAGTGCCGCGACGTGTCGCAAAATTCAATCGTCGAGTGACCAATCCGCTGGCCCGCGCCCTCACACCCTGGCTTCCGGCCCAGGGGACACTCGAGCACACTGGCCGCAAGTCAGGTAGGCGGTACCGAACACCCCTCTTGGTTTTCCCGACCCGTGACGGCTTCGTCTTCCTCGTCGGCTACGGACCTGAATCAGACTGGGTGAAGAACGTGTTGGCCGCCGGCGCGGCGGTGCTGCACAAGCGCGGCAAGGCTGTCGCGTTGGCCGACCCGCGGCTGGTGAGCAAGGCCGAGGCCGCACAGCTCATCACACCGGGATCCCGCCTGTTCTATCGCCTGTTCCCCTATGACGAAGCAGCGTTGGTGTTGACGAAAAGCGCTCCGCCGCAGTGACTTCTGCCTACCCCAACCGTGTGGCGGACAATCCTGCTCACGCCTGCTCACGGCATCGGCCGGCTGTGCCGGGACGGTCGCCTCCCGCGAGAGAACACATGGTGGGGCGGGCGGGACTTGAACCCGCGACCGACGGATTATGAGTCCGCAGCTCTAACCGACTGAGCTACCGCCCCTCGTACCGACGTGCAGAGGATATACCGCGGCGTCCGGCGAGTGACGGTGCGCCCGCCCGGATGGTCAGCGGGACCCGCAGGCGATGCCGTCGCGGTCGCGGTCCAGGTGTTCGCCGTGTACCCCGACATCGCCGGTATCTCGCCGCCATGTTGCTGTATCCGGCGTTGCGGGCGTCGGTGCAATTCCTGGACGGCGCGGCGGCAGCGGTGGCCGGCCCGGCCGGCACCACCCTGCAAGGCCGGCTGCGACGGTCCCGTGACACGACGAACCATTCTCCACCTCTACACATTCCGGGCACGGCGAGGGTGCGGCTCACCGGCCCACACACGTGCGTGCGAAAGGCCGCCGGCTCCGGCGGCGGGTTCGGCTCAGCTGAGGCGTGCCGTCGCGGAGTCAGTTTGCCGATGGGGCGGTGTGCCGCACCCGTACCGGCCTACTGGGCCTGGCTGACCGACGACATGTGGAAGTCGGGCACCCGCAGCGCCGGCATCTTCGCCCGGGTCGCCCAGTCACCCCACTCGCGGGGCAGCGTGTATTCGCTGGCACCGGCCTCGGTCGCACGGCGCAGCACGTCCAGCGGGCTCTCGTTGAACCGGAAGTTGTTCACCGCCGCGGTCACCTCGCCGTCCTCGACCAGATACACCCCGTCCCGGGTCAGGCCGGTCACCAGCAGCGTGGTGGGGTCGACGGTGCGGATGTACCAGAACGTGGTGAGCAGCAGCCCCCGCTCGGTGCGCGCCACCATGTCCCGCACACTCGCCGTGCCACCGGTCATCAACAGGTTGTCGGCGGGCACCGCCACCGGCGCGTGGAACTCCTCCGCGGCGGCTCGGGGATAGGCCAGCGCGTTGATCACCCCGTCGCGGATCCAGTCCACCCGGCCGATCGCCAGCCCGTTGTCGAACACCGACACCCGGTCCGACGACGCCGGCACCGCCACGAACGGCAGGCACTCCAACCCGTCGGCGGTCGGGTCCGAGTACATGGTCAACGGCAGGTCGGTCAGCTTCTCCCCCACCCGGGTGCCGCCGCCGGGCGCGGACAGGGCGGTGCGGCCCTCCTGCGCACCGCGGCCGTCCATGTGCCAGTTGAGGTAGATCAGCATGTCGGCCACGGTGGACGGCGGCATGATCGTCTCGTACCGGCCGGCGGGCAGCTCGACTCGCCGCCGCGCCCAGCCCAGCCGGGTGGACAACTCCTCGAGCATGGAATCCACTGTCACAGCGGTGAAGTCGGGTGCGTTGAGCCCGACCCAGGCGCTGGCGCCGTCCCGTTTGGCGTTGATCTCCACCGAGCCGGTCGGCTGGGTGTAGCGCCGCCGCAACCCGTTGGAGGTGGCCAGGAACGTGGTCTCCACGATGTGGCGGGCATAGCCGTAGAGCCGATCGGCGCCGCGGAAGCCGCGGACCAGCCCGTCGGCGATCGCGGTGAACTCGCCCACCCCGGTGCCCGGCACCGGATCGTCCCAGTCGTCGGGCGTGGTGTCACCCGGCAGCGGCGGGGCGCTGTCCCGGGCCTCCGGCGCGGTCAGCGCCGCATCCTGCGAGGCCGCCACCAGCGCCGGTATCGCCGCCGGGTCCACCTCGCTGGAGCGCACCGAGGCGACGTGGGTGCTGTTCTCCCTGCGCACCACCGACACCACGGTCGTGGTGCGGCTCACCGATTCCCCGTTGGTGGTCATCGAATTGCCCGCCCACCGCAGGGAGGCGTCGGCCCGGTCGGTGACCAGCACCATGGTCTCGTCGGCCTTACCGCGCCGGGCGGCCTCGGCCAACGCGATGTCCACCACCTGCTGCGCGCCGATCACCGTCACCGTCCCTCGTCCCGCGTGTTGAGCACGTTGATCCCCCGGAACAGCGCCGACGGGCATCCGTGGCTGACCGGCGCCACCTGACCGGGCTGCGCCTTGCCGCAGTTGAACGCCCCGCCCAGCTGCCACGTCGACGGTCCGCCCACCGCCTCCATCGCCCCCCAGAAGTCGGTGGTGGTGGACTGGTACGCGACATCGCGCACCTGTCCGGCGAGCCGGCCGTTGCGGATACGGTAGAACCGCTGTCCGGTGAACTGGAAGTTGTACCGCTGCATGTCGATCGACCACGACTTGTCGCCGACGATGTAGAGCCCGTCGCTGACCCGCGCGATGAGGTCCGCTGTGGTGACGTCCTGCTCGGCCGGCTGCAGCGAGACATTGGCCATCCGCTGAATCGGCACGTGGTGCGGTGAATCGGCGTACGAGCAGCCGTTGGAGCGGGCCACCCCGAGCCGGGGTGCGAACACCCGGTCGAGTTGATAGCCGACGAGGATCCCGTCGCGGATCAGATCCCAGCGCTGGGCCTGCACCCCTTCGTCGTCGTAACCGACGGTGGCCAGACCGTATTCGACGGTGCGGTCGGCGGTCACGTTCATCACCGGTGACCCGTACCGCAGCGTCCCGAGTTTGTCCGGGGTGGCGAACGACGTCCCGGCGTAGGCGGCCTCATAGCCGATGGCCCGGTCGTACTCGGTGGCGTGGCCGATGGACTCGTGGATGGTCAACCACAGGTTGGACGGGTCGATCACCAAATCGGTGGGACCGGGTGTGACGGTGGGCGCCTTGACCTTCTCCGCCAACAGTTCGGGGATCTCGGCGATCTCGCCGCTCCAGTCCCACACCTCGTCGCCGGCGAGCACCTCCCAGCCGCGGGCGGTGGGCGGGGCCAGCGTCCGCATGCTGTCGAAACCGCCCGCGTCGGCGTCCACGCTCACCGCTTCGAGCATCGGCTCGACCCGCACCCGCTGCTGGGTGATCGACGAGCCGAAGGTGTCGGCGTAGAAGGTCTGCTCCTTGACGGCCTGCATACCGGCGGACACGTGGTCCACCCCGTCGCCGGCCAGCAACCGAGCGGAGTAGTCGGCCAGCACCTCGATCTTGTCGGCTCCGGGCACCTCGAACGGATCGATCCGGTAGTCCGACACCCAGGACGCATCCCGGTACACCGGTTCGGGAGCCAACTCGATCCGTTCGGCGTTCAGCGGCGCCAGCGTGGTGGCGACCCGCACCGCCCGGCGAGCGGTCTCGGCGGCGACGGTCGGGGTGAGGTCGGCATGCGAGGCGAACCCCCAGGTGCCGTCGACGATGACCCGGACCGCCAGGCCGACCTCGCGGTCGACCGCAGCGGTCTGCAGTTCACCGTCGCGCAGCACCACCATCTCGGTGGTGATGCGGTGGATCCGCAGGTCGGCGTAGCTGGCTCCGGCGGCGACGGCGGCGGTGAGCGCCGCGTCGGCGAGGGCGGTCCGGGGCAGCGAAACGAAGTCGGCGTCGACATTTCGGTGCGCTGTCACCCCTTCACCGTAGCCTGACCGGGCCCGGCCGCAGGGGCGGGGCGCGCGGGACGTCCCCCGAGAACCCGTCCCGGGGTGGGGTTTTCGTTCAGCTCGTTCCGGCGATGGTCAGTTCCAGCGCCAGCGCCGATCCGCAGATCACCAGCACCGTCAGCGCGGCTACCGCGTCCGGCCAGCGCGGCCGCGACGTGAGCGCGGAGAACTGCCCGGCCCCGCCACGCGCGGTGATCGCATCGCCCATCTCGTCGGCCCGGCGCAGCGCCGCGGCGATCGCGGCGGCCAGCAGGTCGATGACGTCGATCCACCACTGCCTGTGCCGGCCGCGGCGGGTGGCCGGCACCCGCCTGGGCCGCATCCGGCGGGCGGCGTAGAGGATGCGGAACTCGTCGATGAGCATCGGGAAGGCGCGCAGCGCCAACGCCAGGGACACCGCCCAGTCGTCGATCGGGATGCGCAGCCACCGCAGCGGCCGGCCCAGCGCGGCCACCGCGGGGGCGATCTCGGCGACGTTGGTGGTCCAGGAGATCAGCGCGCCGAGCGCCAGCAGCACGATCGACAGCGCCGTGATGCGCAGGAAGTTCAGCAGCCCGCCCAGCCCCAGTTCGGTCCCGGCCACGGTGACGGCGGGGCTGCCGCCGGCGAACGCGGCGGTGACCGCGCCGAGCAGCAGCAACACCCACAGCCAGCGTGGGATCGTCGGCAGCACCCCGCGCGGGATGCGGGCCAGCCGGACCGCGATCAGGATCAGCACCGCCACCGCGGTGATCGGCACCCAGCCGGGGTAGAAGGTGAGCAACACTCCGATCGCGGCGACGAGCAGGAGTTTGGTCCCGGCCCACAGGTCGTGGATGACGGTGCGGCCCGGCACCGGACGAAGCAGCACCAGGGGTTTACGTTGCCGGGTGGGGACGGTCATGACATCCCTCCCGCGGTGGTCCGCGCCGGAACGACCCGCCCGTTCTCCAGATGCACCGTGCGGGTGCACAATCCGTCCAGCCCGGAGAAGTCGTGGGAGATGACGACCAGGGTCAGACCCGCCGCGCGGAGCTCCTCCAATATCCGCAGCAGACCCCGCTGGCTGCCCGCGTCGAGGCCGGCCAGCGGCTCGTCGAGGATCAGCGCCCGCGGGGATCGGGCCAGCAGACCGGCCAGCACCACCCGGCGCATCTGGCCGCCGCTGAGCTGGTCGATCGGACGGTCGGCCAGGGCCGGCTCCAGCCCGACGGTGGCCAGCGCCCGCAACACCCGGGCCCGGTCGCGGACCGGGAACCCGGCGGCGGACGCGATCTCGTGGTCGACCCGGTTGCGCATCAGCTGCAGCCGCGCCGCCTGGAATGAGATCGCCACCGCGCCGACCTGCTCGGAGACCGGGGCGCCGTCGAGCAGGCAGCTGCCCCAGGTCGGCACCGTCAGCCCGGCCATGATCCAGGCCAGCGTGGACTTGCCGGATCCGTTCAGACCGTGGATCAGCACCCCTTCGCCTTCGTGAATGGTCAGGTCGACGTCGCGCAGGGCGGTGGCCGCCCACGGTGTTCCGCTGCCGTACTCGTGGCCCACGCCGGTCAGCTGCAGCACCGGCGCGCCGTCGGGCCGGCCAGGGTTCGGGGACGGTGCGGGTGCGGCGACGTGTTCGACCATCTGGCCGCCGGCGGTGCCCCGGTCATCGACGCCGGTGAGCGCGATGGTGCGGTCGGCCGCCTCGGCCTCGCTCTCGTAATGGGTGATGTGCACCAGCGCCATCCGGTGCCGGTGGGTCAACCCGGACAACACCGACATCAGCGCCTCCCGGCCCTGCTGGTCGACCATGCTGGTGATCTCGTCGGCGATCAGCAACGACGGCTCCCGCGCCAGCGCCGCGGCCACCGCGAGCCGCTGCAGTTCACCGCCGGACAGTGCGCCGGTGTCCCGCTCGGCGAGTCCGTCCAGTCCGACCTCCTCGAGCAGGCGGGGCATATCGGTGGCGGTTCCCGGCGGCAGGCCCCACACCACGTCGTCGGCCACCCGGGTGCCCAGCACCTGACTCTCCGGATGCTGCATCACCACCGCGGTGCCGCCCATCCGGCCGAGGCCGACCGCGCCCGGGCGTTCCACGGTGCCCGCGGTGGGTTCCCGCCCGGCCAGCAGCAACATCAGCGTGGTCTTGCCGGAGCCGTTGGCCCCGGTGATCGCGACGTGCTCACCGGGCTGCACCGTCATGGTCAGCGGGCCGAGCGCGTCCCGGTCGGCATTCGGATATCGGAAGCGGACGTCACGCAGCCGTAGCGGCACCGGCGCCACCGGCCCGGTGTCCTCGAACGATTCGAGTTTGTGCACATCGGGGATGACGACCAGCCGGGCCAGCACCCGCGACAGCGCCCACCAGCCGATCAGCGTGACCACGGTGATGCTGATGACCCCGGCGGCGAGGATCAGCACCGGCCAGTAGCTCAGCATGGTCTCGAAATCCCGCCGCAGCCGCTCACCGGCCCCGGACATGTTGGGAATGCCGGAGATGATCCTCGCCACGCCGTGCACATTGGCGGTGATGGTGTCGAACATCAGGTGACGCAGCCGGGACAGCACGGTCAGCGCCCCCACGATCGCCGCGCCGAACGCGGCCCCGGCGATCAGCGCGGCCACCAGCACCGTGCCGGTCCCCCGGCCGCGGCGTTTGACGGTTCCCGTCAGCCCGCCGATGTAGGCACAGTTGACCACGGTCATGAATCCGCCCATGCCGGCGATCAGGAACGCGATGGTGGCGCCGGCGACGGTGGCCGCGATGAGCACCCGGAACCGGAAACGGTAGGCCAGCATGCCCATCGGCACCGTGCCCAGCAGCGACACCCCGGCAGCAAACGGGACGACGACGGCGATGATCGCGGTCGCCGCGGTGAGCGCGGCCATCACCGAGGCGTGCGCCAACTCGACCGGGTGCAGAGATCCGGCCCGGTGTGGCCTGCGCGCCTGCCCGGTCATGGTCATTGCACGATTCTGCCAGCCCGCCCGCGCCGGCGGTCGCATCAGGCCGCTCACACCGGGTCCGGCCGTCGGGCCGGCCCCGGACCCGGTGCCCGTCCGGTGGAACCCAGCAATCCTCGATACCGTGTGGATATGAAGCCTCCGGCCGTTGACCCGAGCACCTCCCTCGGCGCCGACCTGCTGTGGGTGGTCTCCCGCATCAACCGACTGGCCACCCAGCGCATCCGACTGCCGCTGCCGGTCGCACAGGCCCGGCTGCTGTCGACGATCCAGGATCGCGGATCGGCGCGCATCTCCGACCTCGCGGTGCTCGACCACTGTTCACAGCCGACGATGACCACCCAGGTGCGGCGACTCGAGGAAGCCGGTCTGGTGTCGCGCACCGTCGATCCCGACGACGGACGCGCGGTGCGGATCAGCATCACCCCGGAAGGGGTGCGCACCCTGGCACAGGTCCGCGCGGACCGCGCCGCCGCGATCGACCCGTACATCGACCGGCTCAGCGACACCGACCGCGCGGTGCTCGCCGATGCGGTCCGCGTCATGCGGCAACTGCTGGCCGACGCCGCGGACCCGGCCGTTCTGCCCGCCGACCCGCCATCCCGACCCCACGAATCGACCGAACTCAGGTGACCGCACCCACCAGGCTGCCCACGGCATAGGTCGCCGCGATCGCCAGCAGCCCGAACAGCAGCTGGCGTCCGGAGGCGAACCACAGGGGTTTGCGGGTGAACCGCGATGTCACCGCGCCGACCAGGATCAGTCCGAGCCCACCGGCGGAGAGCCCCAGCCACAACGACTCGAACCCGAGCAGATACGGGATCAGCGGAATCAGCGCCCCCAGCGCGAAGGTCAGGAACGACGACACCGCCGCCACGGGCGGCGACGGTGTCTCCTGCGGGTCGACCCCGATCTCACGCACCAGGTGGACGTTGACGGCGGTGTCCTCGTCGCGGTGGATCTCCACCGCCGCTCGTTCGGCGGTCTCTCTGGACAGCCCGATCTCCTGCAGCGACCTGGCGAGTTCGGCGGCCTCCGCCCTGGGATACATCCGGATGGCCCGCCGTTCCACCCGCACTTCGGACTCGACCTGCTCGTTGGCGGTCTGCACCGAGGTGTACTCGCCCAGCGCCATCGAGAACGCGCCCGCCGCCAGCCCGGCGAACCCACCGAGCACCACGGTCTCGGCGTCGGCGGCGGCGCCGACACCGGCGATCAGCGCGGTGTTGGACACCAATCCGTCCATCGCGCCGAACGTCGCCGCCCGCAGCCAGCCGCCGCTGACATCGCCGTGCTGATGGTCGAACTCGTGTGGCAGCTTCCCCCGGTGACGCGACGGACCCATACCTCATTCAACGACACGGCTGCCGGCCCGGACCAGTCAGGCTCACCTCACCTCGATCCTCACTTCGACCGGGACAGTTGCTCGAGACACGGTTTGCCATCGGCCCGCACGGGCTACCGTCAGGTATGACCACCACTGCCGAACATCTGCGCAACGCACTGGACGGGCGCTGGCGCGACGTCAAGAACGAGATGCGCGAGAGACTCTCGGATGAGGTGTTCCGGCCGCACTTCACCCCCAACACCGTCATCGCCCGCACCAAGGTGAACGAACAGTTGCGGATCATGGCCGCCGCCGGTGCGGCCGAGGACGGTTTCCGCAAGGAGCACGGCGGCACCGGGGACGTGGGTGCGGCCATCACCCGGATCGAGATGCTGGCCATGTCGGATCTGTCGCTGATGGTCAAGGCCGGCGTGCAGTGGGGGTTGTTCGGCGGTGCGATCGAGAACCTCGGCACCGAACGGCATCACCGCAAGTATGTGCGCCGCATCATCGACTGCGATCTGCTGGGCTGCTTCGCGATGACCGAGACCGGCCACGGCAGCAACGTGCAGGCGCTGGAGACCACCGCCACCTACGATCCGGCCACCCGGGAATTCGTCATCCACTCCCCCACCCCGACGTCGCGCAAGGACTACATCGGCGGGGCCGCCCAGACCGCGCGGATGGCAGCGGTTTTCGCGCAGCTGATCACCCACGAGGACGGTGCGCCGGTGCAACACGGGGTGCACTGTCTGCTGGTGCCGCTCCGCGACGAGGACGGCAACGACCTGCCGGGCGTGACGACCTCCGACAACGATTACAAGGGCGGGCTGCCCGGGGTGGACAACGGCCGCATCATGTTCGACCACGTGCGGGTTCCCCGGGAGAACCTGTTGAACCGGTACGGCGACGTGTCCGAGGACGGCACCTACACCTCACCGATCGAGAGCCCGGGCCGCCGGTTCTTCACCATGCTGGGCACATTGGTCCGCGGCCGGGTCACCGTCGGCGGCAGCGCGTCGGCGGCAGCGCGGGTGGCGCTCGACATCGCGACCCGGTACGCGTTGCAGCGCCGGCAGTTCTCCGGTCCCGGCGACGACGACACCGAGGTGCTGATCATGGACTACCTGGTGCACCAGCGCCGGCTGTTTCCGTTGATCGCCGAATCGTATGCGCTGCAGTTCGCGCAGAACGAACTGGTGGCCAAATGCCACGACCTGCAGAGTCAGGACGACCCGGATCCCGAGGAGCAGCGCGAACTGGAGGCCCGGGCGGCCGGCCTCAAGGCGGTCGGCACCTGGCATGCCAGCCGGGCGATCCAGGAGTCCCGCGAGGCGTGCGGCGGCGCCGGGTACATGGGTGAGAACCGGCTGGTCGGGCTGCGCGGCGACATCGACGTGTTCACCACGTTCGAGGGCGACAACACCGTGATGCTGCAGCAGGTCGCCAAGGGACTGCTCACCGCCTACGCCGACGACGTCCGCAGTATGAGCCCGGTGGAGTGGGTACGGTTCGCCGCCAACACCGTCGGCACCCGGGTGCTGAAACGCACCGCGGCGCAACCGATCATCCAGACCATCCTGGACAACCGGCAGGACAGCGAGGAGGAGGGCAGCCTGTTCAACCGCGGCACCCAGCTTCAGATGTTCTCCGACCGCGAGGAATACATGCTGTCGTCGGTGGCCCGCCGCCTGCAGGGCAAGAGCAAGGAGATGAGCGAGTTCGACGCGTACAACGCCGTGCAGGACCATGTGCTGCACACGGCCCGGGCGCACATCGACCGGGTGATCCTGGAGGCGTTCGTCGCCGGGATCGACGCCTGCCCGGACGAGGAGGCCGCGCACATCCTCGGCATGGTGTGCGATCTGTACGCGTTGTCGGTGATCGAGCGCGACGAGGCCTGGTTCATCAAACACCGCTTCCTGTCGACCGAACGCGCCAAGGCGGTCACCCGGGGTATCAACGAGCGCTGCCGGACCCTGCGGCCGTACGCCGAGTTACTCGTCGACGGCTTCGGTATCCCCGAACAGCTGCGCGACGCCGAGATGCTGCATCCCGAACGGATTCTGCAGGCGGACTAGGGGCCGGGGATCGGGTCGAGCGCGCGCAACCGCCCGTCGTCGTCGATCTGGAACCGCACCGTGCCGATCCCGGTGGGACAGCACGGCTCGTCGTCGCCCTGACGCCACTGGTACTGCACCGTGACGGTCTCCGGGCCGGAGTTCAGCACCAGCAGATACGGCCGCGGATCGGGGGTGGCCGTGCCGATCGGCGAGTTGCGGTCGAAGAACAACACCTGTTGCGGGGTGTCGCGGTCCTGGCCGGTGATCGGCATCACCTGAACCCAGTACAACCGGCAGTTGTGGGTGTGTCCCCGCGCGGTCTCCCGCCAGGGCTGACCGTCCACCCGCGGGAGCTGATCGATCGCGGCCGCGACGGTGTCGGGGGCCGGCCCGTCGGTGGGGGTGCAGGTGTCCGGCGGCGGAGGCTGGGAACTGGGCGGGCTCCAGCCGCACCCCGCCACCAGCCCGATGATCAACCCGATCACGAGCGACACCGGACCCGACGGCGCGACACGTGCTCTGACCCTGCGCATGCCGACGAGCTTACGGAACACGTACCGCTGAGACGGGCACCGAACCGGGCCGAGGCTTACTAGGCTGAGCGGGCTGATTCCCATGACCGAAGGAGATGTGTCGATGGCGTGGTATCTGGCCCTGCAGGGACCGGCGCACACCACAAACCAGGCGTTGATCTATCAGCTCGGCGACGACGTCGATGTGGACAAGATCGCCGACGACATGGCCAGCGCGGCCACGATCGATCGGGTGGTGCCGATTCCGGTGGTGCTGCAGAACCTGAACAAGCCCGCGACCATGCATGTCCGGCCGGCCAGCTGGGGCGTCTGGACGTTCTACGAACTCTCCGACGAGGAGCGCAAGAAGCTGCCGTCGGGTAATCCCCTGCTCGACGCACTGGCCCAGGCCGCACGCCAGCAGCAGGCCAAGATGGGTCAGCAGGGCCAGCAACCGGGACAACAGATTCCCGAGATCTTCCGCAATCAGTAGAGGGAGATCACGAAGCGGCGGTCGGTGGCCCGGCCCGCGGGGCCGGGCACCCTGTCCGAAGTGGCTCCCCCGGTTGGACTCGAACCAACAACCCTTCGGTTAACAGCCGAATGCTCTGCCAATTGAGCTACAGGGGATTGCCCTGCCGCGCGGTTCGTCCCGCGGGCGGGGACGACTCTAGCGTACGTGAGGCCTGCGCCGCCAATGGGGCCGGACCCCCGGGATCCGGCCGGGCCTGCGGGTCGGATCCGCTGTGTCCGATGGTACCCATGTCCGGGCCGACGGTTCGCCTGCCGATGAGGCAGGATGGACGACACATGCAGTCGTGCGGGAGGAATCCTCAGTGATCGGGTACGTCATCGTGTTGGGCGTCGGATACGTCCTGGGATCCAAGGCCGGTAGGCGGCGTTACGAGCAGATCGCCGGCACCTACCGGGCGGTGACGAGCAGCCCGGCGGCCAAGGCGCTGATCGACGCCGGACGACGCAAGATCGCCGAACGGGTGTCACCGGACCCACAGTTCGTCAAGGTCGCCGCGATCGACGCGAACACCACCGTGCTGCAGCCGGAGACCAACGGCAACGCCAGGCGGTGACCGTCAGCCGATGGGCTGCGTGATGGTGGTTCCGGGCAGCAGCGGACCGGTGTAGATCCCGGGACTGCTGCTACCGGGGCCGCCGATACCGATCGCGGGCATTCCGCCGACCACCGGTTGCCCGTTGGAGTACGACAGGCACTTGCCGTCCTCCTTGTTGCCGAACCAGGCCAGGCACCGCGGCGCGGCGGTGACCTCGGACTCCGCGGCGCCGGTCGCGGCGGTCAGCGCCGCCGGGGCGGCCACCGCCACCGCGGCCAGCGCCCCGGCGATCAGCCGACGCCGCATACGAATGCTGCTCACCCGATCACGATAACCCGCGCCGGGCGATCACGCAGTGAGGTCGTCTCCGCTGGCCTGCTCGAGCAGGCTACGCCGGTAGGCCTCCATCGCCACCAGATCGCCGAACAGGGCGTGGTACTCGTCCCCCTGCTCCACCGGCGACATGCGTTGCAGCTTGGATTTCACCTCGGCGATCTGCCGGCCCACCCAGACCTCCTGTAGCCGGGCCAACACCCCGCCGATGTAGCGGTGCCGGCGCTCGTCGTCGTCGACGTTGATCGCCTCCACCCCGAGTTCGTTGACCAGCTTGGCCACCGCCGGTGAGCCGGCGTGTTCGCGGACCGCGTCGATCCACTGGGCGCCGGACCCGACATTCGCCGCCCCGGCCGAGACCCCGCCGGCCGCGGCGATCGCCGCGAACACCGCGGCATAGCCGGGGTGGGTGAAGCTGTCGGCGGTCAACGAGTCGAACACCGGGCCGGCCAGCGCCGGATACTGCAACGCCGCTTTGAGCGCCTCCCGCTGCGGCCACAGGGCCGGATCGGCCGGATCGGGCCACTGCGCAGCCGCGGCGCCGTCGCCGTTGCCGTCGGCCGCACCGCCGTCGGGGATCCGCTGCCGGCCCCCGCGGGTGCGGGCCGGGGCACGCCCGGAACCCCCGGAACCCTTGGCGGCCTCCTCCCGCACCCTGGCGAGCACCTGACCGACCTCGGCCCAGCCCACCCATCCGGCCAGCCGGCGGGCGTACTCGTCGCGCAGCATCGAGTCCTTGATCCGCGCGACCATCGGCACGCACCGGCGCAGCGCGGTGACCTTGCCCTCGGCGCTGTCCAGATCGTGTTCCTCGAGCGCGGCGCGAATCACGAACTCGAACAGTGGAGTTCGCCGGGCCACCAGATCCCGGAGCGCGCCGTCGCCGTGCGCCAGGCGCAGATCGCACGGATCCATACCATCGTCGGCGACCGCGACGTAGGACTGGCCGGCGAGCTTCTGTTCCCCGTCGAACGCCTTGATCGCCGCCGCCCGGCCGGCCTCGTCGCCGTCGAACACGTAGATCAGCTCACCGCGGAAGAAGTGGTCGTCCATCATCAGCCGGCGCAGCATCGCGAGGTGTTCGTCACCGAACGCGGTGCCGCAGGCCGCCACCGCGGTGGTGACGCCGGCCAGGTGCATGGCCATCACATCGGTGTAGCCCTCCACCACCACCGCCTGATGGCCCTTGGCGATGTCGCGTTTGGCGAGGTCCAGGCCGAACAGCACCTGCGATTTGCGGTACAGCACCGTCTCGGGGGTGTTGACGTACTTGGCCTGGATCGGGTCGTCGTCGAACAGGCGGCGGGCGCCGAACCCGATGACCTCGCCGGACGACATCCGGATCGGCCACAGCAGCCGGCGGTGGAAGCGGTCCATCGGGCCGCGCCGGCCCTCCCGGGACAACCCGGCCGCCTCCAGTTCCTTGAACTCGAACCCCTTGCGCAGCAGGTGTTTGGTCAGCGTGTCCCAGCCCGACGGCGCGTAGCCGCAGCCGAACCGCTTGGCGGCCTCGGCGTCGAAATTGCGGTCCAGCAGGTACTGGCGGGCGGGCGCGGCCTCGTCGGAGTCCAGCGCTTCGGCGTAGAACTCCGCGGCGGCGGCGTTGGCGGCGAGCAGTCTGCTGCGGCTGCCGCGGTCGCGTTGCACCCGGCTGGGCGCCCCGGTGTAGGTGATGGTGTAGCCGACCCGGTCGGCCAGCAGCTCCACCGCCTCGACGAAGCTGACGTGCTCGATCTTCTGGATGAAGGCGTACACGTCGCCGCCCTCACCGCAGCCGAAGCAGTGGAAGTGGCCGTGGTTGGGCCGGACGTGGAAAGACGGGGTCTTCTCGTCGTGGAAGGGGCACAGGCCCTTCAGTGAATCCGCACCCGCCCGGCGCAGCTGCACGTAATCGCCGACGACTTCGTCGATGCGGATGCGGTCACGGATCTCCGCAATGTCCCGGTCCGCGATCCTTGCCACCGGCTCAGTCTAGAGCCCCGGGCGTGGTCACCGGCTCGAGAGCGTTCAGGAGAAGTCCACCTCGAGCTGGCCGGGGATCAGCCGGCTCGCCGCGGGGAACAGACGCTCCAACTGGGTCTCGGTGAACGAGGCGATCTGGTCGATGACCACCCGCCACCGGGCCTGATCGTCCTCGGCGGCGTTGAAGTACGGCACGAACACCGGGTCCAGCGTCGCCGGGGCGCCGGCGAACAGGAACTCGGCCACCGCCTTGATCTGGTCCCGCTGCTCGGACTGCACGAGCAGGTGTTTCGGGTCGGACATGATGAACTGCAACGCCAGGATTTTCAGGATCGCCACCTCGGCGGTGACCGTCGGCGGCACCGCCAGATCGGCTGCGAAGCGGGCCAGCCGCCCGCCGCCGGCCGATTCGCGGGTGTGCGCGATCGCCGCGTTGGCGAACCGGCCGACCAGTTCGCTGGTGAGCCGTTTGAGCGCCACCGACGCCGCCAGCGTGCCGTCGTATTTGCCGACCGCCGCCACCACCGGCATCCGGGACAGCCGGTCGGCCGCGGCCAGCAGATCGTCGCGGTTGGCCCCGAACGACTCCTCACCGAGCTTGGCCAGGGCGGATGCGGCGTCGTCGTCGGCGAGCACCCGCAGATCGATCCGGCCGGAGATCACCCCGTCCTCGACGTCGTGCACCGAGTAGGCGACGTCGTCAGCCCAGTCCATCACCTGCGCCTCCAGGCAGCGCCGGCCCGGGGGCGCGCCGGTGCGCATCCACTCCGCGGCGGCCGCGTCGTCGCCTGGGAACCCGACGTAGAACCCGAACTTGCCCCCTTGCGGGCCGCGGTGCCACGGATATTTGGTGACCGCGTCCAGCGCCGCGCGGGTGAGGTTCAACCCGGCGCTGTTGCCTTGCGGGTCAAGGACTTTGGGTTCCAGCCGGGTGAGGATGCGGAAGTTCTGGGCGTTGCCCTCGAAGCCGCCGTGGTCGGCCACCAGCTCGTTGAGCGCACGCTCGCCGTTGTGCCCGTACGGCGGGTGCCCGATGTCGTGGGCCAGACCGGCGAGATCGACCAGGTCGGGGTCGCAGCCCAGTTCGATCGCCATGCCCCGGCCGATCTGGGCGACCTCCAGCGAATGGGTGAGCCGGGTGCGCGGGGTCTCGCTCTGCCGGGGGCCGACCACCTGGGTCTTGTCGGCGAGCCGGCGCAGCGCCGCGCTGTGCAGCACCCGCGCCCGGTCCCGTGCGAAGTCGGTGCGGTGCTGAACCTCGGTCCCGGGCAGCCCGGCACGCTTGGGCTCCTCCGCCACCATCCGTTGCCGGTCGAGGTCACTGTAGGGATCGTTTCGAGCTACCACCAAGGCACAGTCTGCCAGCATCGTTCGGCGCGATCCGGTGACACGTCGGGTGCGCCACTAGATTGGCGGCATGCGCATTGCCCGTTTGCTTGGTGTGCCGTGGTTGCTGCTGACGTTGGTGCTGACCGGTGGCGTGCTGTTCGGCCCGCCGGCCGCTGCCGAGCCCCCGTTCCGGCTGCCCGGTTATGTCACCGATCAGGCCGGGGTGCTGTCCCCGGCCGAGATGTCGCAGGTGCGGGCCGCGGTCGACGAGCTCTACACCGACCGCAGGCTGCGGCTGTGGGTGGTCTACGTCGAGGATTTCTCCGGGCAGAGCGCGGTGGACTGGGCCACCCGCACCATCCGGCTCAGCGATCTCGGTGATTACGACGGCCTGCTCGCGGTGGCCACCGTGGACCGCGCCTACGCGCTGCTGGTGTCGCCGTCGGCGCCCGGGTTGTCCGGCTCCGAGGTCGACGACGTCCGCCGCGATCTGGTGGAACCGGCGCTGCGGGAGAGTGACTGGGCAGGTGCGGCGGTGGCCGCGGCCACCGGCCTGAACGAGGCCGCCGGAGCGGGTTCGGGTGTGTCGTGGACCGGGGTGCTGATCGTGCTGGCGGTGATCGGGCTCGGGGTGCTGGCGTTGTGGCTGTGGTCGACGCGGCGGGCCCGCAGACGCCGGGAGGCCGAGATAGCGCGTGCCCGCAGCCTCGACCCAACCGATCCGGACGCGCTCGCGGCGTTGTCGCTGGAGACATTGGACGAGCTGTCCAGGTCGATGGTCGTCGAGGTCGACAACGCGGTACGCACCAGCGCCAACGAGCTGGCGCTGGCCGTCGAGGAGTTCGGCGCGCAGGCGACCGAACCGTTCACCCGGGCGGTGGACAACGCCCGGCGGGCGCTGGCGCAGGCGTTCACCATCCGCCAACAGCTCGACGACGCGATCCCCGAGACCCCGGCGCAGCGGCGGGAGCTGCTGACCCGGGTGATCGTGTCGGCCGCCGAGGCCGACCGGGAGCTGGACGCCCAGACCGAGGCGTTCGGCAGGAAGCGCGAACTGGTGCTCAACGCCCCGTCCCGGCTGGATGCGCTGACCCAGCAGGTGGTCGAGATCAGCGCCCGGCTGGACCCGGCCGAACAGCGTCTGGCGGAGCTGCGCCGGGAGTTCGACGCGGCGGCGCTGTCCTCGGTGGCCGACAACGTCACGGAGGCCAGGGAGCGGCTCGACTTCGCCGACCGGAACATCACCCGGGCGCGTGAACTGACCGCCCGGCCGGTTGCCGGTGAGCAGATGGACCTGGTGGTGTGCGTCCGTTCGGCGGAATCGGCACTGGGCCAGGCGCGTTCGCTGCTGGATGCGATCGACAGCGCCGGCGGTGACATCCGTCGGGCGGCGGCCGAACTGCCGGCGGCGATCGACGACATCCAGAACGGGATCCGGCAGGCGGCGGCGCTGCTGGCGCAGGGCCTGCCGCCGTCGGCAGCCGATCAGGCCGACAAGCTGGCGGCCGCCCGCGACACCGCGGCGGCCGCGGTGACCGCGGCGCAACGCGACGGTGCGACCGATCCGTTGACGGCGTTCACCACGTTGAGTGAGGCCGACGCGGAGTTGGACCAGCTGCTGGCCACCATCGAGGAGCACCGGGAGGCGGCCGCCCGGCTGGAGCGTTCGCTGGACGAGGCGTTGTTCACCGCCCGGTCGCGGGTGCGATCGGTGTCGGCGTTCATCGACACCCGCCGCGGCAGCATCGGTCCCGAGGCCCGCACCCGGTTGGCCGAGGCGACCCGGCACATCGAGGCGGCGGAGGCGAAACGGTCATCCGCTCCGGCGGAAGCCATTTCGCACGCCAATCACGCGTCGGCATTGGCCGCGCAGGCGCAGAGCCTCGCCAACACCGATGTGCAGCGCGCCCAGCAGGCGTACCTGGGTCACTACGGCCGGCGCGGCGGCGGCGACATGGGCGCGGTGCTGGGCGGAATCCTGATCGGCAACATCCTCAGCGGCGGCTTCCGTGGCGGGGGCGGCTTCGGCGGAGGTTTCGGCGGCGGGGGCGGCGGCGGGTTCCGCCCCGGCTCGTTCGGCGGCTCCGGGGGCGGGGGCGGCTTCTTCGGCGGCGGCGGCCGCTTCTAGCCGACTCGGCACGAGGCCGGAATCATCGCTGAACCCGTCACCCGGGGTCTTCTGGTGGGTCGGTGTGTGCGCGTAGGAGTTCTTCGGGGTGGTGGGCGTGGTTGACGGTGGGTGGGTGGTGGTCGTTGGTCCAGGCGAGTCGGCCGGTGGGGGTGATGGTGGCCTGCCAGCGGCCTTCGGTCAGGCCGCTGTGGTGGGGGCCGCAGGCGAAGAACAGGTGGTCGGCGTCGGTGAGACCGCCGTCCTCCCAGGCGGGTTGGTGGTGGGTTTCGGCGTGGTAGCCGGGCTCACCGCAGCCGGGTGCGGTGCAGCCGCCGTCGCGGGCGTAGCAGATGAGGCGCTGATCGGCGGTGGCGATGCGTTTCTGCCGGCCCAGATACAGTGGGCGTTCGGTGTGGTCGTCGAACACCGCCAGGTAGTGGATGGCGTCGGCGGCCATACGGATCAACTCCCGCATCGGCAGCACCCCGGTACCCCCGGTACGCGCCGGCCCGGGCATCGACACCCTGGGGTCGGCCACGGCGTGGGCGGCCTGATTCAACTCGCCCAGGGTGGTGCGCACGATCACCGTCACCGGATGCCCCCGATGCGACCCCAACCGCCCGGAGGCCACCGCGATCTTCAACCCGAGTGTGAGCCCGTCATGGCGGCGCTGAGCCGCACTGCGCAAATCCACACCCCCGGTATCGATATCCCCAACCCCGTCAGCAGCGGTATCGGCGGCCGTCGCAGCGGTGCCGGCGGTGCCGGCGGTGCCGGTGGTCTCAGTGGTGCCGGTGGTGCCGGTGGTATCGGTGGTGGTGTGGGGTAGATGGCGGCCCGGGCGGACCGCGGCGGTGACGGCCTCCAGATAGGCGCGCAGTTGCGGGTCGATCCACCCGGAGATCGCCGACATCCCATCACGCTGTTGGTCACCGAGGTGGATGCCGCGGCGGCGGGCCCGGTCCTGATCGTCGTAATGCCCGTCGGGGTTGAAGATCTCCTCGATCCGCCGCCCCACCTGCCGCACGATGCCGGCATCACTTCGGGCGGCCTCGGCGATAAGGCTGGCTTCCACCGCCTCCCGATCGGTCACCGACACCGCCGACGGCAACGCAGCCATCACCGTGGTGATGACCCGCAGATGCTCCTCACCGAGCAGCCCGGACTCGACAGCCCCGGCCACCCGCGCCAACACCGGCGGCAGTGGTGGGCCGCTGAGCCGGCGGCGCGGCCGCAGCAGTGCGGCCACCCGCAACCGGCGTTTCACCTCACCAGGGGTGATCCGCAACCGCGCCCACAACCGGTCTCTGACCGCCGGCACCATCGCCGGTTCATCAGGCGGGTCGGCCAACTGGGCGAACACCCGATACATCAACCCCCGATTGATCCGACACTGCGTCTCCAACCGCTCGGCCAACTCCAGCCGAAACCCGGTACCGACCTCATCGAGACACAACGCGCGCATCTCGGCATACGCCGCATCCACCGCGGCCAGCAACTCACCCACCCGCGCCCGGGCGGCCCCGGCGGTGACGAACTGCTGACCCATGAACCCACCGTATCGAACACCCATTCGACACAGCAGCCCCCAACACCCCGACTGAGGACAAAACCCCCATTGAGGACAACCACCCCCACAACCCCCCAAACTGTCGGTGCACTGTGCTAATCGCCGCGGCGGATCGCCGTGCTGAGCGGGCCGACGAGATCACCGCGCTCGCCGACGGTCACCGCCCCGACGCCCAGCCACGAGGCCATCGACTGCAGTTGCGCCGCCAGCGCCGGCGCCACCCGCGCCGGCTCCTGACCGGGTTCGAGGAAAGCACCGACGACGTGCAGGGCATTGTCGGTGCGTTTCAGATCGACCCGCCCGACCAGCTGTCCGTCCAGCAGGAACGGCCACACGTAATAGCCGTACTTCCGTTTTGCCGCCGGGGTGTAGATCTCGATGCGGTAGTGAAAGTCGAACAGCCGCTGCACCCGCGGCCGGAAGAAGATCAACGGATCGAACGGACACAGCAGCGCGGTGCCCCGGTCCCGCCGCGGAATCGTCTGTCCCACACGCAGATACGCCGGTGCGCCCCAGCCGTCGACGTCGACGGGTTCCAGCTCCCCCGCCGCCACCAACGCGGCCACCGCAGGCCGGGTCTGCGCCGCCGACAACCGGAAGTAGTCGCGCAGATCCGCCTCGGTCGCCACGCCGAGTGCGCCGGCGGCCCGCAGCACCAGCCGGCAGATCGCCTCATCGTCGTCGACCCGGCGGTTCACCACCTCGGCCGGCAGCACCCGTTCGGTGAGGTCGTAGTGCCGGGCGAACCCGACCCGGGTCGCCGTCGTCAGCACCCCGGCCGCGAACAGCGCCTCGGTCACCCATTTGGTGTCGCTGCGGTTCCACCAGGCGCCCTTGGCGCGTCGCGGCCGGGTACCCAGATGCTCCTCGATCTGTCCCGCGGTGCTGGGTCCGAGTTCGGCGACCGCGGCGACGACCTCCTCCACCAGTTTCGGGTTGCGTTTGACGATGTGGGTGCCCCACCTGCCGTGCGTGTACCGGCGCATCCGCCAGCGCAGCAACGGCCAGTCGTCGACGGCCATCAGCGCCGCCTCATGCGCCCAGTACTCCACCAGTAGCCGCGGCGCACGGGCGCTGTGGTCCCACGCGGCGCGGTCGAGCACGTCCCGGTCGTAGGGTCCGAGCCGGCTGAACACCGGCGCATAGTGCGCCCGCACCGACACCGACACCGAATCCAGTTGCAGCACCTGGATCCGCTCGATCAGCCGCCGCAGATGCGCCCGCGTCACCGGTCCGCGCGGCCGGGGCTGGTGAAACCCCTGCGCAGCCACCGCGATACGCCTGGCCTGCACGGGGGTCAGCCGTACTGGAGTCCGGCGCACCGGGCTCACACCCGGGTGTAGTGGTAATACCGGTAGCGCAGCCCCGATCTACTGGTGCGCCACTCCCCCACGGTTCCCACCCATGACTCGTCGAGCACGGGCGCCATCGCATCGCCCTCCCGCCGCCGCAGATCGATCTCGATCTCGGTGACCTCGCACCTGGTGGCCACCTCCAGTGCCAGCCCGAAGATCTCGGCACCACCGATCACCCAGGTCTCACCGTCGCCGAGCGCGTCGTCCAACGTGTGCACCACCTGCGCGCCCTCGGCCGGATAGTCGGACCGGCGGGACAGCACCACGTTCTTGCGGCCCGGCAGCGGACGCACCGCGGCCGGCAACGACTCCCAGGTGCGCCGGCCCATCACCACGGTGTGGCCCATGGTGATCTCCTTGAACCGGGCAAGATCCTCGGGCAGCTGCCAGGGCAGCCCGCCGTCACGTCCGATGACCCCGGACGTCGACTGCGCCCAGATCAGCCCGACCTCGCGCGGGGACTCTCCTGCGCTCATACCGCGACCGGCGCCTTGATCGCCGGATGCGGGTCATAGTTCCGGATGACGACGTCCTCGAAGGTGTAGTCGAAGATCGAATCCCGCGGCGCCAGTTCGAGTTCCGGATACGGGCGCGGATCGCGGCTCAGCTGCAACCGCACCTGCTCGACGTGGTTGTCGTAGATGTGGCAGTCGCCGCCGGTCCAGATGAACTCCCCTACCTGCAGGCCGGCCTGCGCCGCCATCATGTGGGTGAGCAGCGCGTAGCTGGCGATGTTGAACGGCACCCCCAGGAACAGGTCGGCGCTGCGCTGATACAGCTGGCAACTCAGCCGCCCGCCGGCGACGTAGAACTGGAACAGCGTGTGACACGGCGGCAGCGCCATCTCGTCGAGGTCGGCGACGTTCCAGGCCGAGACGATGATGCGGCGCGAATCCGGATCGGTGCGCAGCAGCTCCAGCGCCGCGCTGATCTGGTCGACGTGCTCCCCCGACGGGGTCGGCCAGGACCGCCACTGCACCCCGTAGACCGGGCCCAGCTCACCGTCGTCGTCGGCCCACTCGTCCCAGATCGTGACGCCGCGGTCCTGCAACCAGCGCACGTTGGAGTCGCCGCGCAGGAACCACAGCAGCTCGTAGATCACCGACTTGGTGTGCACCTTCTTGGTGGTGATGAGCGGGAAGCCGGCGGACAGGTCGTAGCGCATCTGGTGGCCGAACAGGCTGCGGGTGCCGGTGCCGGTGCGGTCGGCCTTCGGGGTGCCGCGCTCGAGCACCAGGCGCAACAGGTCTTCGTAGGGCGTCGGAATCGACCCATTGATCGGCACGAGCGATAGCTTACTTCGTACTTCGCACGCACCGGATGGAGTACAACGGAAGCCATGCCAGTCATCTCTGCGACCGTCACAACCGCCGACGGAACCTGCCCCGTGACCCTGCACACCCCCGACGGCGCCGGACCGTGGCCCGGCGTCGTGCTCTTCGTCGACGCAGGTGGGACACGGGACCTGATGCGCGAGATGGCGGACCGCCTGGCCGGCTACGGCTACGCGGTGCTGGTGCCCGATGTGTACTACCGGCACGGCCGGTGGGAACCATTCGACATGCGCACGGTGTTCGGCGACCCGTCCGAACGCGCCAGGCTGTACCGGATGATCCGCAGCATCACCCCGGACATGATGGAGACCGACGCGAGGGCGTTCTTCGACTTCCTGCAGAGCCGCCCCGAGGTCAAGGGTGACAGGTTCGGGGTGTTCGGCTACTGCATGGGCGGGCGGATGTCGGTGACGGTGGCCGGGCGGGTCCCGGACCGGGTCGCCGCGGCCGCCTCGTTCCACGCCGCGGGCCTGGTCACCGACGATCCGACCAGCCCACATCTGCTGGCGGAGCGCATCAAGGCCACCGTCTACGTCGCCGGCGCCCAGGATGACGACGGCTTCACGCCCGCCCACGCCGAGACCCTCGGCAAGGCGCTGACCGACGCCGGCGTCGAGCACACCATCGAGTTCTACCCGGCCGGCCACGGGTTTGCGGTGCCCGACAATCTGCCGTACGACGAACAGGCCGCCGAACGGCACTGGGATGCGCTGAGAGCGCTGTTCGACCGCGAACTGTCCGGTTAATCCGGACGATTCCGGCGCAACGAACCGAACGCGCGGAGGATCCCGCGGACGGCGTAGAGCGCGGTGAGCACGCAGAACCCGATCAGCACCACGAACATCACCAGCCAGTTCGACCGGTCGTGGTCGACGTGCCACCACACCAGGGTGAACAACACCGCGCAGATGAACAGCACGATGTCGCGCCAATTGCCGCCGTAGGACATCGCCGCCTCGCGCAGCGCGCGGCTGCGTTCGGTGGTCGCGATGAGGTCATCGATCCGCTGGTTGATGCTGGCCTGCAGCCGGGCCCGGCGCTCGACGTCCTCGACCGGGATGCGCTCCAGCAGATCCATGTCCTTGGCGATCATGCCGCGGAAATCCGGCCCCTTGAGATTGCCCGCTGCCAGGGCCAACAGCGCCCCGCCGGCGACCGGCGCGGCGCCCAGGGCGAGTTCGGCGATACCGGGCATGGGATGCCTCCGTCGAGATCATGGTGTGTCGGGTTCAGTAGCGTAGCGCCGCGCCGCTCACGCGGGTTACTCCATCAGGGTCGCGGCGACCGTCGCACCGAGATTCCAGCAGGCCTCCAGGTCGTCCTTGCCGGGTTTGCCGGACACGACCACGGTCTCGGCGGCGCGCTGCCAGCCCAGTCCCCCGGTGATGCCGTCGAGGGCGCGTTCGGCGCCCTCGGTGCCCTCGTTTCCGTGCAGCCAGGCCCCGAACGGCCGACCGGACGTGGAGTCGAGGATCTGGTAGTAGGCGGTGTCGAAGGCGTGTTTGAGCGCGCCGGACAGGTAACCGAGGTTCACCGGGCTGCCGAGCAGGTAGCCGTCGGCCGCCAGCCAGTCCACCGGCGACACCGTGAGCGCGGGCCGGCGTAGCACCTCCACACCCTCGATCTCCGGATCGGTGGCTCCGGACAGCACCGCCTCGAACATCTCCTGACAGTGCGGCGACGGGGTGTGGTGCACGATCAGCAGCGTCTTGGTCATCGGTCACGCTCCTGGAGTTCGACGGCCTTGCGCATGGCCTCGCGGGCGCGTCGCCGGTCGCCGGCGTAGTCGTAGGCGCGGGCCACCCGGTACCAGCGCCGCCAATTGTCCGGGTCGGCTTCCAGTTCCGCGCGGACCTGCTCGAACAGCGCGTCGGCGGCCTCACGCTGAATCCGCCCGGAGGGTCGGCGCGGCAGGTCGCTGACGTCGAGCTCGAAACCCTCCTCCCCGATGATCCGGGCCAGCCGTTGATGGGCCAGGCCGTCACGCAGGGTGCTGACCATCGCCCACACCCCGATGAACGGCAGGATCATCAGCGCCAGGCCGAGTCCGACCGCGGCGGCGCTGCCGGAGGTGATGAACATCCACCCCAGCCGCCCGAGCAGCACGAAGTAGACGACCAGCGCCACACACATGAAGCCGATCAGCAGCTGGATCCGCAGCGCCCGGCCGCCCCCGTCGTTGCTGTCAGGGTCGCTCATGTCAGGTCGAGCAGCGGTTCGATCCCGATGGTCAGACCCGGATGCCTGGCGATGTTGCGCACCGCGAGCAGCACCCCGGGCACGAACGAGGTGCGGTCGATGCTGTCGTGGCGGATGGTCAGCGTCTCCCCCTGGGTGCCGAACAGCACCTCCTGGTGGGCGACCAGGCCGGCCAGCCGCACCGAGTGCACCGGGACGCCGTCGACGTCGGCGCCGCGAGCCCCGTCCAGCGCGGTGCTGGTGGCATCGGGGTTCGGCGGCATGCCTTTTCGCGCATCGGCGATCAACCGTGCGGTCCGGGCGGCGGTGCCGGACGGGGCGTCGGCCTTCTGCGGATGGTGCAGTTCGATGACCTCGACCGATTCGAAGAACCGCGCCGCCTGCCGGGCGAACTGCATGCACAGCACCGCGCCGATCGCGAAGTTCGGGGCGATCAGCACCCCCACACCCGGTTTGGCCGACAGCCAGTCGCGCACCCGGTCGAGTCGTTCGTCGGTGAACCCGGTGGTGCCGACGACGGCGTGGATCCCGTTGTCGATCAGGAACTTCAGGTTGTCCATCACCACGTCGGGATGGGTGAAGTCGATGACCACCTCGGTATCGGTGTCTACCAGTGCGCTGATCGGATCCCCGGCGTCGACCTCCGCCGACAGCGTGAGGTCGTCGGCGGCCTGCACCGCCTGCACCATGGTTGCCCCGACCTTGCCCTTGGCGCCCAGCACTCCGACTCGCATGACCCAACCCTAACCGCCGGTTCCCGCCCGCCGGTGCCAGGCCGCGGCCACGGCGGGGTCCGGATCGGGCCGGGCCCGTAAGACGATGGACCGCGTGGTGACCACCCTGCCGACACGCTGTCCGATCCCGTGCGCGTATGGTGACGCGCGCCCGCCTGGGGCGTTCACCAGCGAGGAGTAGGACATGCGCATCGGTGTGCCGACCGAGACGAAACCCCACGAGTACCGGGTCGCGATCACCCCGGCCGGCGTGGCGGAACTGGTGCGCCGCGGACATCAGGTGCTCGTGGAGTCCGGAGCCGGCCTGGGATCGTCCATCACCGACGACCAGTTCGCCGCAGCCGGCGCCCAGCTCAGTGACGACGCCGAAACGATCTGGGCGACAGCCGATCTCATCCTGAAGGTCAAGGACCCGACCGAACAGGAGCAGCCGTTGCTGCGCTCCGGTCAGGTGTTGTTCTGCTATCTGCATCTGGCTGCGTCCCGGCAGACCACCGAGGCCCTGCTGGCAGCCGGCACCACCGCGATCGCCTACGAGACGGTGCAGACCGCCGACGGGGCGCTGCCGCTGCTGATGCCGATGAGCGAGGTCGCCGGCGGGCTGGCCGTACAGACCGGGGCCTACCACCTGATGCGTGGCGGCGGTGGCCGCGGGGTGCTGCTGGGCGGGGTGCCCGGCGTTCCGCCGGCCGACGTGGTGATCATCGGCGCCGGCACCGCCGGTGCGCACGCCGCCCGCACGGCCGCCGGAATGGGCGCCGCGGTCACCGTTTTCGACATCGACGTGGCCAGGCTGCGTAGCCTCGACGTCGCCCTCGGCGGCCGGGTCCGCACCCGGTTCTCCACCGCCCTGGACGTCGACGACGCCGTCCGGCAGGCCGATCTGGTGATCGGCGCGGTACTGGTGCCGGGCCGGCGGGCGCCCAAGCTGGTGTCGAACAGCACCGTGGCCGGGATGCGGCCGGGGGCGGTGGTGGTGGACGTGGCGATCGACCAGGGCGGTTGCTTCGAGGACTCCCGTCCCACCACGTTCGACGATCCGACCTACCACGTCCACGACACCGTGTTCTGCTGCATCGGCAACCTGCCCGGGGCGGTGCCGCGGACATCGACGTTCGCGCTGGTCAACGCCACCCTGCCGTATGTGGTGCGGCTGGCCGACCACGGGTGGCGGGCGGCCTGCGTCGCCGACCCGGCGCTGGCCCGGGGCCTGGCCACCCACTTCGGCGAGTTGTTCTCCGCCTCGGTGGCCGGCGACCTCGGGTTGCCCTACAGCGACCCCGCCACCTTATTGGGCTGACGGCCAGCCGAGTAGTTCCGGCAGCACCGCCGCGGTGATCTCGCCGATCAACGGACGCGGATTCTGCGCATCGGGATCGTCGGATGCCGACCGGGTGAGAATGGCCAGGACCACCCGCTGCCCCTGCGGTCCGTAGAGCAGGCCGACGTCGTTGGTGGTGCCGTAATCGCCGCTGCCGGTCTTGTCGGCGCTGACCCACCCGGGCGGCAGGCCGGGCCGCATGGCGGAGGTCTCGTTGGTCCGCATCCACTCGACCAACTGCTCCCGGTAGGGCGGTGCGAGCACGTCGCCCTCGAGCAGGGTGCGGTACCCCTCACCCAGTGCCCGAGGTGTGCTGGTGTCGCGGGGATCACCCGGCACCGCTGAGTTCAGCGCGACCTCCCAGCGGTCCAGCCGCGAGCGCTCGTCACCGATGCTGCGCGCGAACTCGGTCACCGCCGGCGGTCCGCCGAGGGTCTGCAACAGGGTGTTGGCCGCACCGTTGTCGCTGACCTGCAGTATCGCGGCACACAATTCGGCGACGGTCAGGTGTCCGCCCGCCGCCGCCTCGCTACGCGGCGAATGCGTGACGATCGCCGCCGGTGGCACGAAGATCCGTTGATCCAACTGTAATTCGCCCTGCTGCACCCGCTGCAGCGTGGCCGCGGCGAGGTAGGTCTTGAACGTCGAGCACATGGCGAACGATTCGTGCTCACGATGGGCGATGGTCCGGCCCGAGCCCAGATCCACCGCATACAGGCCGATCAGTTGGTCGTGGTCGTTCTCCAGCCCGGTCAACCGTTGGTGGATCGCCGGCGCGGCGTGCGCGATCCGGGGTGCGGCGAGGCCGCACAGACCCGCTCCGGCAACCGCCAGCCCGCCGATGAGAAGTGTCCGTCGCGAGAGTCCAGTCACCGGCGCAACGTTACCGTCTCATCCGGCGATTGCCCAGAGGGGTTGCGGCAGTGACTTTTCCGAACGGTGTGGGCCCAGCACCGCGGCCCCGAACGGCCGGTTGAGCAGGCGCCGCGCCACCATGTTGACCTCCTCGGCAGTGACAGCGTCGATTCTGGCCAGGGTCTCGTCGATGCTCTGGTGCACCCCGTAGTTCAGCTCATTGCGGCCGATCCGGTGCATCCGTGACGCGGAATCCTCCAGTCCCAGTACCAGTCCGCCGCGCAGCGAGCCCTTGGCGATGCGGCATTCGTCCTCGGTGATGCCGTCCCGGGCGACCCGGTGCAGCACGTCGGTGGTCACCCGCACCACCTCGTCGAACCGCTCCGGCTGACAGGCGGCGTACACTGACAACGCTCCGCTGTCGGCGAACATGTCGACGGTCGAGTACACCGAGTAGGCCAGCCCGCGCTGTTCGCGGATCTCCTGGAACAACCGGGAACTCAGCCCACCGCCCAGCGCGTTGTTGAGCACCGACAACGCCCACCGGTGCTCCCAGTGCCGGCCCGGGGTCCGCACCCCCAGCGACACATGGGTCTGCTCGCCGTCGCGGCTGATCAGTCTCAGCCCGGGCCGCCCGGGCACCCGGCTGGCTCCCTTGCGCGGGGGTACGGGGGTGCGTCCGGGCACCAGCCGGGCGCCGAAGTGCCGGTGCGCCAGGGCGACGACCTCGTCGTGGTCGACGTTGCCGGCCACCGCGACGACCATGCGGTCCGGCGTGTAGCGCCGGATGTGGAACGAGTGCAGCTGCGCGCGCGTCATCGCCGACACCGTTTCGACACTGCCGATCACCGGCCGGCCGACCGGGTGCCTCCCGAACATCGCCTCGAGGAACACATCGCCGAGGCTGTCCTCCGGGTCGTCGTCGCGCATGGCGATTTCCTCGAGCACCACATCGCGTTCGAGCTCGACATCGGCTGCGGCGCAACGCCCGTTCAGCACCACATCGGCCACCAGGTCGATGGCCAACGCCAGATCGGCGTCCAGGACGTGGGCGTAATAACAGGTGTGCTCGCGGGCGGTGAAGGCGTTGAGCTCACCGCCGACCGCGTCGACGGCCTGGGCGATGTCGACCGCCGACCGCGTCGGTGTCGACTTGAACAGCAGATGCTCCAGGAAATGGGCGGCGCCCGCCACGCTGGGACCCTCGTCCCGGGAGCCGACGCCGACCCAGACGCCGACCGACACCGAATGCACCGACGGGAGGTACTCGGTCACCACCCGCAGCCCACCCGGCAGGACGGTGCGGCGCACCGTCGCAGGGCCGGCCGTCGAGGATGCGCCGCCGCGGACACCCTGGCGCAGGCTCCGCTCGCGCGGATCAGTTACTGGACGTGGCGGCATCTACCGTCTTGTCATCGGCCGCTGGGGCCGATCCCTCCTCATCGACGAGGATCAACGAGATCTTGCCGCGGCTGTCGATGTCGGCGATCTCGACCCGCAGCTTCTCGCCCACGTTCACCACGTCCTCGACCTTGCCGATGCGCTTGCCGCGGCCGAGTTTGGAGATGTGGACCAGCCCGTCGCGGCCGGGCAGCAGCGACACGAACGCGCCGAAATCGGTCGTCTTGACGACGGTTCCGAGGAATCGCTCGCCGACCTTGGGCAGCTGCGGATTGGCGATCGCGTTGATCTTGTCGATCGCGGCCTGCGCCGAAGGACCGTCGGTGGCGCCGACGTACACGGTGCCGTCGTCCTCGATGGAGATCTCCGCGCCGGTCTCCTCGGTGATCGCGTTGATGATCTTGCCCTTCGGACCGATGACCTCGCCGATCTTGTCGACCGGCACCTTGATGGTCGTGATCCGGGGCGCGTACGGGCTCATCTCGTCCGGACCGTCGATGGCCTCGGCCATGACGTCGAGGATGGTCAGCCGGGCATCCCGGGCCTGGTCCAGCGCACCCGCCAGTACCTGTGACGGGATGCCGTCGAGCTTGGTGTCCAGCTGCAGCGCGGTGACGAACTCCCGGGTGCCGGCGACCTTGAAGTCCATGTCGCCGAAGGCGTCCTCGGCGCCGAGGATGTCGGTCAACGCGACGTAGCGCCGTTCGGTCTCACCCTTGTCGTTCTCGATCTCGTCGGACACCAGGCCCATGGCGATGCCGGCGACCGGGGCCTTCAGCGGAACCCCGGCGTTGAGCAGCGCCATCGTCGACGCGCACACCGAGCCCATCGAGGTGGAGCCGTTGGAGCTGAGCGCCTCGGACACCTGGCGGATGGCGTACGGGAATTCCTCGACGCTGGGCAGCACCGGGACCAACGCCCGCTCCGCCAGTGCGCCGTGGCCGATCTCGCGCCGCTTCGGCGAACCGACCCGGCCGGTCTCACCGGTGGAGTACGGCGGGAAGTTGTAGTGGTGCATGTAGCGCTTGGTGGTCTCCGGCCCCAGCGAGTCGATCTGCTGGGCCATCTTGATCATGTCCAGCGTGGTGATGCCCAGGATCTGGGTCTCACCGCGCTCGAACAACGCGCTGCCGTGGGCCCGCGGCACCACCGCGACCTCGGCGGACAGCGCCCGGATGTCGGTGACGCCCCGGCCGTCGATGCGGAAGTGGTCGGTGAGGATGCGCTGGCGGACCAGTTTCTTGGTCAACGCCCGGAACGCGGCGCCGATCTCCTTCTCCCGGCCCTCGTACTGCTCGGCCAGCCGTTCGAGCACCTCGACCTTGATCTCGTCGATGCGGTCGTTGCGCTCATTCTTGCCGGAGATGGTCAGCGCCTCCGACAGCGCGTCGGTGGCCACGGCCGACACCGAGTAGTAGACGTCGTCGCCGTAGTCGGGGAACAGCGGATACTCACCCGTCGGCTTGGCGGCCCGGTCGGCGAGCTCCTGCTGGGCGGCGCAGAGCACCTTGATGAACGGCTTGGCCGCTTCCAGACCCTCGGCCACCACGGCCTCGGTCGGCGCCTGCGCGCCGCCCTCGACGAGCTCGATGACGTGCTCGGTCGCCTCGGCCTCGACCATCATGATCGCGACGTCGCCGTCCTCGAGGGTGCGGCCGGCCACGACCATGTCGAACACCGCACGCTCCAGTTGTTCGACGGTGGGGAACGCGACCCAGGTTCCGTCGACCAGCCCGACCCGCACACCGCCGATCGGCCCGGAGAATGGCAGCCCTGCGAGCTGCGTGGACATCGACGCGGCGTTGATCGCCAGCACGTCGTACATGTCGGCCGGATCCAGGCTCAGCACGGTGACCACGATCTGGATCTCGTTGCGCAGCCCCTCGACGAAGGACGGCCGCAGCGGCCGGTCGATGAGCCGGCAGGTCAGGATCGCGTCGGTGGACGGCCGGCCTTCCCGGCGGAAGAACGAGCCCGGGATCCGTCCGGCGGCGTACATCCGCTCCTCGACGTCGACCGTCAGCGGGAAGAAGTCGAACTGTTCCTTGGGGGTCTTGCTGGCGGTGGTCGCGCTCAGCAGCATGGTCTCGTCGTCGAGATACGCGACGGCCGAGCCGGCGGCCTGCCGGGCCATCCGGCCGGTCTCGAAACGAATGGTGCGGGTGCCGAAGCTCCCGTTGTCGATGACGGCGGTCGACTCGAACACGCCTTCGTCAATTTCAACTACAGACATGGCGTCCGTATGGCCTCTCTGTTGGTTCTTTTTCAGCTGTTCCGCGCCGTCACGCTCAGTTATGCCGATTGACTCCGTCGGGAGTCCGAACCACCAGCCTTGATGCGGCTACGGCCGTCGATCGAAGCGGCCGGAGAATTCCCCTTGGTCCGGGGACAACCATGCATACGCTATGGGTATCCCTGGCGGCGAGGAGGTCCGGCAGCCACTACCGAAGACCGCCCGATCAGGCGGGCCTGATATGACGCGCGGGGGACGACGCCCGCACCCTGCGGTGTCGTACCCGGTGTTCGACCAGCCAGGGCTGGTGAACACATTCATGCTACATGGCCGGAATCAATATCAAACCCTGCCGTCAAACCTCGACGTGTTCCACGCAGACCGTGAACTGGCGGTCCTCGTAGGCGTAGCCGGTGCCGCTGACGCACTGGTCCACGTCGGCGACGTCGTCGAGGATCTCGGTGACCCGCTGCAGATGCGGCGCGGCGGGGTCGGCGCAGTCGGCGCGGACGGGGTCCGCCTCATCGGTCGGGTCGATGCTCATGCAACCGCCGACGACCCAGTCGATGTCCAGGCACACGGTGGTGGTGGCGTCGTCGAACGTGCTGCGCATCGAGTAGTACGAGTCGACGTCGGCCGGGCACTCGGCCTCGTCCTGGACGATCGCGGCGATCTTGTGCGTTGACTCCGGGGTTCCGCACGGCACCTCGGCGGCGTCCGGATTGTCCGGGGGGCCGCCCATCCGCAGGCAGTCACCGACCTGGAGGTCAGCGGACGCGCAGCCGGAGACAGCCCCGACCACAGCCACGATCGCCAGGATGGCCGAACCGGCCGCGACGGGGCTGTCCCGGGGCGGCGTCCGCATCTGCTGCTCTGCTGCGCGTCAGCGCCGCAGGCCGAGACGCTCGATCAGCGACCGGTACCGCTCGACGTCGACCTGTGCGACGTACTTGAGCAGCCGGCGGCGACGACCGACCAGCAGCAGCAGACCGCGCCGCGAGTGGTGGTCGTGCTTGTGCACCTTCAGGTGCTCGGTGAGATCGCTGATACGACGGGTCAGCAGCGCGACCTGGGCCTCCGGAGAACCGGTGTCGGTCTCGTGCAGCCCGTACTCGCGCAGGATTTCCTTCTTCTGTTCGGCAGTGAGTGCCACGAATTACTCCATCACATCGGTCCGCGAATGACTGAATGAAGAAGGCACCGCCACCGCGAACTGCAGCGGGTGCCGATCGCCGGAAAGTCTAGCAGCGCTGACCCGCCGGACCGAATCCGGCGCCGACCGGATTCAGGCCGGGCCGGCATCCAGCGCGGCGGGTCAGCGCGACAGGATCTCCCTGGCCTGCTCGGTGTCGCGGCGCATCGCCGCGATCAGATCGTCGACCGAGTCGAACTTCTCCTGCCCGCGGATGCGGGCCACGAAATCCAGCGCGACATGCTGGCCGTACAGGTCGGCCTCGGTGTCGAGGACGAACGCCTCGACGGTGCGGGTGCGCCCGGAGAACGTCGGGTTGGTCCCGATGGACACCGCGGCCCGATACCGCTCCCCGGGGATGACGGTGCCGGTCACCGGGCCGTGCCCCAGCACCGTGAACCAGGCCGCGTACACACCGTCGGCCGGGATCGCCGAGTACATCGGCGGTGCCACGTTGGCGGTCGGGAAACCCAGTCCCCGGCCCCGCCCGTCGCCGCGGACCACCACCCCCTCGACCCGGTGCGGCCGGCCCAGTGCCTCCGCGGCGGCCACCACGTCACCGGCGTCCACACAGGACCGGATGTAGGTCGACGAGTACGTCACACGCTGCCCGTCGGTCTGCTCGGAGACCAGCGACATGGCGGTCACCGCGAACCCGAACCGCTCCCCCGCCTGCCGCAGCATCTCGACGTTGCCGGCGGCCTTCTTGCCGAAGGTGAAGTTCTCCCCGACCACCACCTCGACCACGTGCAGACGCTCCACCAGCAGTTCGTGGACGTAGCGCTCGGGGGTCAGCTTCATGAAGTCGGCGGTGAACGGCATCACCAGGAACACGTCGACACCGAGTTCCTCGATGAGCTCGGCCCGCCGGGTCAATGTCGTCAGCATGGCGGGATGGCTGCCCGGGAACACCACCTCCATCGGATGCGGGTCGAAGGTCATCACCACCGTGGGCACCCCGCGGGCGCGGCCCGACTTCACCGCCTGACCGATCAGTTCGGTGTGACCGCGATGCACGCCGTCGAACACCCCGATGGTCAGGACGCACCGCCCCCAGTCGGTGGGAATCTCCTCTTGGCCACGCCAGCGTTGCACATGAAAAGCCTACGGCCCCCGCTCTCGGCGGGCGCGCTACATCCCCCGGTTGAGGTGATGATTGCCTAAACTCGATACCGTGAGTCCCGTCGGTAGTCCTCGCGACCTGACGGCGGTTGCCCAGGACTATCTGAAAGTCATCTGGACCGCCCAGGAGTGGTCCTTGGAGAAAGTCAGTACCAAACTGCTCGCCGAGCGGCTGGGGGTCTCGCCCAGCACCGCCTCGGAAGCGATCCGCCGCCTTGCCGATCAGGGGCTGGTCGACCACGAGAAGTACGGGGCGGTGACGCTGACCGAAGCCGGCCGGCGCGCCGCACTGGCCATGGTGCGGCGGCACCGACTGCTGGAGACCTTCCTGGTCCAGGAACTCGGCTACAGCTGGGATGAGGTCCACGACGAGGCCGAGGTGCTCGAACACGCGGTGTCCGACCTGATGCTGGACCGGATCGACGCCAAACTCGGCTACCCGACCCGGGATCCGCACGGCGACCCGATTCCACGGGCGGACGGGCAGGTGCCCACACCGCCGGCCCGCCAGCTGTCGGCCTGCCCGGAGGGCGACGTCGGGATGGTGGCGCGGATCTCCGACGCCGACCCGGAGATGCTGCGCTACTTCGACACCGTCGGGATCAGCCTGGACTCCCGGCTGCGGGTGGTGGCGCGACGGGATTTCGCCGGGATGATCTCGGTGGCGGTCACCGCCCCCGACCGCGGCGAGCCCGACGTCACCGTCGACCTGGGGCACCCGGCCGCCGAGGCCATCTGGGTCACCAGCGCCGGCTGAGCGCAGCGCACGACGAGGGACACGATGACCAGAGACTGGGGACCGTGGCTGGTCGGCGGGGGTGTGTTGCTGATCGTGGTGGGGCTGCTGGCCTGGAGCGGTGCACTCGGCTGGCTGGGAAACCTGCCCGGTGACATCAGGATCCGCACCGACAATGTGCGCGTCTATGTGCCGATCACCTCGATGCTGCTGATCTCGCTGCTGCTGTCCGCGGTGCTGTGGGTGGTGTCGGCCCTGTTCCGGCGCTGAGAGTCACCGGCTCACGAGTTTTGATGCGAATCGGCCCGCCGACATGCGGCGGGCCGATCTCGGGTGCGGTCGCGCCGGGGTCACCGGTAGACCCAGTCGGTGCCCGCACCGTGCTGCGCCATCCGTTCCAGCCGGGCGATGCGCTGCGCCATCGGCGGATGCGTGGCGAACAGCGAGGCGAGGCCGCCGTCGCGCAACGGGTTGGCGATCATCAGATGCGCGATGCTGGCCCGCTGCCCGTCGGCCGGCAGCGGCATCCGCTGCGTGGCGGCGTGGATCTTGCGCAGCGCGCCGGCCAGCGCGCGCGGATCCCCGGTGAGCGCGGCGCCGTCCGCGTCGGCGGCGTACTCGCGGCTGCGGCTGATCGCGAGCTGGATCAACACCGCCGCCAACGGCGCGAACAGCAGCGTGAACAGCCGGCCCAGCAGCCCGCCGCCGTCCTCCTCGTCCGCGCCGCCCAGCGGCATGAACCACGCCAGATCGGCCAGCATCGTGAGGATGCCCGCCAGCGCGGCGGCCACCGTCGACGTCAGGATGTCGCGGTTGTACACGTGCGCGAGCTCATGGCCGAGCACCGCCCGCAGTTCCCGGAGATCGAGGATGTCCAGCAGGCCTTCGGTCACACACACCGCGGCGTGGCGCGGATGACGTCCGGTGGCGAACGCGTTGGGTTGCCGGATCGGGCTGATGTAGAGCCTCGGCATCGGTTGCCCGGCCTGATCGGCGAGGTGGGCCACCAGCCCGTGGAGTCGGGGCGCCTCGGCTCTGCTCAACGGGCGGGCGCGCATCGACCGCAACGCGATGGTGTCGCTGAAGTAGTAGATCGCCGCGTTCAGCGCGACTGCGACGACCGCGGCGTAGACCAGACCGGTCCCACCGCCCACCCACTGACCGACCAACAGGACCAAGGCGGTCAGCAGACCGAGCAGACCGGCCGTCCTGAACCAGTTCGTCCAGCGGCGCATGTCGACCTCCCTCCCTCCTGCGATTCACGTCATCAATCGGTGACAACGCGCGGAAGGACGGGAATATTCCAGCGCCGCAACGCATCCCGCGAGCAGCGGGATCAGTCCCGCCGGTCGCGGCTCAGTCCTCGTCCGGGGCGGCGGCGTAGACGCCGAGCAGGTCGCGGGCCGAGGTCACGCCGATCAGTGTCCCGTCGTGTTCCACCAGGATGTGCCGGATGTAGTGCTCCATCATCCGCATCGCAGCCTCGTCGACGGTGGTGTCGGCGCTGCACCACACCAGTTTGGTGGTCGCCACCTCGGTCGCCGGGACCGCCGCGGGATCCCTGCCCTCGGCGACCACCCGCACCACATCGCGCTCGCTCACCAGCGCGGTCGGACGCGCCTCCTCGCCGATCACCACCACACCGACACCGCCGTTGGCGATCGCTCGGGCCACATCGGCGACGGTGGCGTCGGCGGGCACCCGCACCACCGGGTCGCCGGTGATGGTCGAGATCGGAGTGGAGCCGGGCCGCGGGATATCTGTCATGGATCCATGTTCGCAGACCACCGGTCACCGGCGACAAGCTTTCGGATGCACCGAGCCGGGCACACCCGGTGGGACTACAGCGTCGCCGGACGCAGCACCACCACCGACGTGGTCCGGCGCTCACCGTCGCGCAGCAGCGCGATCACCCGGCCGTCGGGCGCGGTGGCCGCATACACCCCGTCGATGCCGGCGGGCGGTAACGCGCGGCCGTGGCCGGCCGCCTCGGCCTCGGCGGCGGTCAGATCGCGGCGCGGGAACGCCAACAGGCAGGCCTCATCCAGGGTGTAGCTCAGCTGCGGCCGCTCGGCGAGTTCGTCGAGGGTGCGGGCCTCATCCAGCCCGAACCGGCCGACCCGGGTGCGCCGCAACACGGTCAGATGGCCGCCGACGCCGAGCGCGGCGCCGACGTCGCGGGCCAGGGCGCGGATGTAGGTGCCGGTCGAACAGTCCACCTCCACGTCGACATCCACCACACCGTCCCCCGGCGTCGTCTCGTGGTGGCGGATCGCCAGCACCTCGAACCGGTCGATCCGCACCGGCCGCGGCGCCAGCTCGACCCGGCGTCCCTCCCGCGCGAGTTTGTAGGCCCGCTGTCCGCCGATCTTGACCGCGCTCACCGCCGACGGCACCTGCTCGATGTCCCCGCGCAGCGCGCCCACCGCGGCCTCGATCTCCGCGTCTGTGAGGTGGATTGCCGAAACCGTCTGCAGCAGCTCACCTTCGGCGTCGTCGGTGCTTGTCGACTGGCCGAGCCGGATGGTGGCGGAATACGACTTGTCCCCCGCGGCGAGCAGCCCGAGGATCTTGGTGGCCCGTTCGATGCCGATGACGAGCACCCCGGTGGCCATCGGGTCCAGGGTGCCGGCATGTCCGACCTTGCGGGTGCCGAACAGCCGCCGACAGCGGCCGACGACATCGTGGCTGGTCAGGCCGCCCGGTTTGTCGACGACGACCAGGCCGGCCGGTGGCGGCGTCTTCACCCGATTCTCACCACCTGGGTCCTCACCCCGGCCCTCACAACACGATGGCCGTCACGGCCAGGCCGTTGCGGACCGACCACCGTCCCGGCAGGGTGCGCAGCGGCGGGCCGGACAGCGCCCGCGGATCGATCAGGATCCGGGACCGGAAGGTGCCGGACGCACCCTCCGCCGAGACCTCCTCGACCTCGAAGGTGATGTGCGCATCCTCGAAGCCCAGCCAGCGCCGGGTCAACGGAAACCATGCCTTGTACGTCGCCTCCTTGGCGCAGAACAGAATCCGGTCCCAGTGCAGCCCGTCCGGCAGCGCCGAGATCTCCCGCCGTTCGGCCGGCAGGCTGACCGCGTCGAGCACCCCGCGCGGCAGCACATCATGTGGTTCGGCGTCGATCCCCACCGAGCGCACCTCACCGCTGCGGGCGACGGCCGCGCCGCGGTAGCCGGCACAGTGGGTCAGGCTGCCCACCACGCCGTCGGGCCAGCGTGGTTCGCCCTTCTCGCCCTTGAGGATCGGCACCGCCGGAACGCCGAGCTCACCGAGCGCCAGGCGCGCGCAGTGCCGCACCGTGACGAACTCGTTGCGCCGCTTGTCCACCGACCGTGCGATCAGCGGCTCCTCCTCCGGCAGCGGGGCGACGCCCGGCGGGTCGTCGTACAGTTCCGCGGCGGCCACCGTGGCCGGGACCAGTCGGCCGAGCAGCGTGGTCACCCTCACCGGCGGGCCCTCCTGGCCTGGATGCGTTCCTGCACCCGCTGGGCGTTGGCCCGCATCTCGGCGGTGATGACGAAATGCCCGCCGAACTCGTTGAGGTACCCGGGCGCGTACTGCGGGTCCGGCAGCACCTGCCGCAGCCACCGGTAGGGCTTGCGCCGCCGCCACTCGCGCGGATAGCCGACCGACACCTCCTCGAAGCGCACCCCGTCGTACCAGGTGGTCCGGGGAATGTGCAGGTGGCCGTACACCGAGCAGACCGCGTTGTAGCGGGTGTGCCAGTCCGCGGTCGCCGTGGTGCCGCACCACAGCGAGAACTCCGGGTAGAACAGCGCATCGCACGGTTCGCGGACCAGCGGGAAGTGGTTGACCAGTACCGTCGGGGTCATCCAGTCCAGTTGTTCGAGCCGCTTGCGGGTTTCGGCGACCCGTTCACGGCACCACGCGTCCCGGGTCGCGTAGGGCTCGGACGACAACAGGAACTCATCGGTGGCCACCACGTTGTTCTCCCGGGCCATCGCCAGGCCCTCCTCCTTGGTGGCCGCCCCGGCGGGCAGGAAGCTGTAGTCGTACAGCAGGAACATCGGCACGATGGTGGCCGGACCGCCCTCCTCGGTCCACACCGGATAGGAGTGCTCGGGCGTGATGATGCCCATCTTGTCGCACATCTCGACCAGGTAGTCGTAGCGGGACCGGCCGAACACCTGCACCGGATCCCTCGACGTCGTCCACAGTTCGTGGTTTCCCGGCACCCAGATCACCTTCGCGAACCGCTTGCGCAGCACATCGAGCGCCCAGCGGATCTCATCGGTGCGTTCGGCGACGTCGCCGGCCACGATCAACCAATCGTCCGGGGTCGACGGATACAGCGACTCGGTCACCGGGCGGTTACCGGTGTGGCCGGTGTGCAGATCACTGATCGCCCACAACACCGGTCGTCGCGACCTGTCCTGGTCCTGGCCCATCACAACCGACCACCCTACTTGCGCGGCCGGACCGGCCGCCCGTCCCGAAACTAGAACGTGTTCCTGTTCGACCTCCGGGGCCGGATGCCGAACTTGTACACTCCCCGCAGTGGCCGGATCGCCACGCCGAACCGAGGGAGGGTGATGTTCGCCGGATTGCGTCTGCTGTCGGCAGTGGCTGCGCTGGTGGCGGCGGTCGTGGTGGTCTGGCACGACAATCCCGCGGCGGCCCCGCGGGTCGATGTCGCCGAGCTGCCGATGACGAACGTGTCAACCACCATCAAGTGGCCGGTGGTGGAGACCGTGGACCCCGACCCGTTCGACGCCTGCCGCGACATCCCGTTGGACGTGATCCAGCGCATCGGCCTGGCGTTCACCCCGCCCACCCCCGAGGAGGGGGTCCGCTGCCGGTTCGATGCCGGCAACTACCAGATGGCCGTCGAGACGATCGTCTGGCGCACCTTCGAGGAGTCACTGCCGCCGGACGCGGTGCAACTCGACATCAACGGCCATCGCGCCGCCCAGTTCTGGGTGATGAAACCGACCGACTGGAACAACCGCTGGTGGATCACCTGCATGGTGGTGTTCAAGACCAGCTACGGCGTGATCCAGCAGTCGCTGTTCTACTCTCCGATCTACTCCCACCCCGATGTGGACTGCCTGCAGACCAATCTGCAGCGGGCCCATGAACTGTCCCCGTATTACATCCTCTAGAGACCTCTGCAGATCTCGGTGGCTGGCATGCGGGCGGTCCGGAGTCGGCTGCTGGGACTGCCGCCGCTGAGATTGCCACCGCTGGGCACCGGCCACACCGTGCACCGCGGGGTGCGCGTCCCGATGCGCGACGGGGTGGAACTGCTCGCCGACCACTATGCGCCGGACACCGAGACGCCCGCCGGCACCCTGCTGGTGCGCGGGCCGTACGGCCGCGGCGCACCCTTCTCGACGCTGTTCGGCTCGTTCTACGCGGCCCGCGGCTATCACGTGCTGCTGCAGAGCGTGCGGGGCACCTTCGGCTCCGGCGGCGAGTTCACGCCGATGGTGCATGAGGTCGCCGACGGCGCCGACACCGCCGCGTGGCTGTGCGAGCAGCCGTGGTTCACCGGTTCGTTCGCCACGATCGGGTTGTCGTATCTGGGGTTCACCCAGTGGGCGCTGTTGACCGACCCGCCACCGCAGTGCGCGGCCGCGGTCGTCCTGGTCGGCCCGCACGACTTCTGGGCCAGCTCCTGGGGCACCGGGGCGTTCACCCTCAACGACTTCCTGGGCTGGAGCCACCTGATGGCCCACCAGGAGGATCCACGCCGGCTGCGGGCGCTGCTCCGGCAGCTGATGTCGCGCCGGGCGGTCGCCCGCGCCGCGGACGGTGTGCCGCTGGGCGCGGCGGGCCGCGCCCTGCTGGGGACCGGCGCGCGGTGGTACGAGAGCTGGTTGGAGCACCCCGATCCCGACGACCCGTTCTGGGCGCCGATGCGGCTGACCCGCGCCCTGGACCGGATGGACCGCCCGGTGCTGTTGATCGGCGGGTGGCAGGATCTGTTCCTCGACCAGACCCTGCAGCAGTACACCCGGTTGCGGGACCGCGGTGTGCCGGTCGCCATGACCATCGGGCCGTGGACGCACGGCCACATCCTGACCCGGGCCGCTCCCCGGGTGTTGCGGGAGTCGCTGGCCTGGCTGGACACCCACCTGGCCGGCACCCGCACCGCGTCCCGTCCCCCGGTGCGGGTCCACGTCCGCCGCCGCGGCTGGTACGACCTGCCCGACTGGCCGCCCGAACTGCCGGCGCAGAGCTGGTATCTGCGGCCCGGCCGGCATCCGCGCACCGAAGCGTGCCTCGGCACCACGGCCCCGGACACCGGCGCCGCGGCGCCCGGATGGTCCTTCACCTTCGACCCGGCCGATCCCACCCCGACCGTGGGCGGCCGGCTGCTGTCCCCGGCCGGCGGCCGTCGCCGCGACGACCGGTTGGCCCGGCGCCCCGACGTGCTGAGCTTCACCAGCCAGCCGCTACCGCATGCGCTGCGTCTACTCGGTGTGCCGGTGGCCGAACTGGTGCACTCCTGCGACAACCCGCACCACGATCTGTTCGTGCGGATCAGTGAGGTGGACCGGCGGGGCCGCTCGGTCAACGTCAGCGACGGGTTCCGGCGCTGCCACCGCGAGGCCGGCAGCATCGGCACCGTGCGGCTGGAGCTGGACGCCGTCGGGCACACGTTCCGGGCCGGCCACCGCATCCGGGTGCTGATCGCCGGTGGATCGCATCCGCGGTTCACCCGCAACCTCGGCACCGGGGAACCGCCGGTGTCCGGTCGCCGGATGACTCCCGCCACACACACCGTCCATCCCGGGACACGGGTGCTGCTGCCGGCCGACACCGAACCGCCCGATCCCGGGTCCGGGTTCCCGTCAGGTCACTGACCTGCGGATCTGCTCGGCGATGTCGACCAGATGGGCGTGGTCGTGCACCGGCTCACCCCACTGCGGCCGCACCGGGAGGTCCACCCAGCTGGTGCACCCGACGTAGTCGGGACGGCGCTGCAACGGCACCGGCCGGTCCAGCGGAAACGCCTGCACCACCAGCACCGTCAACCGGTGTCTGGGCCGGAAGTCGAGCCGGTCGGCCTGGACCGACGCCGCGGTCCAGATGTGTCGGTGCTCGATCTCGGTGAGCCGTTCTGGGCAGCTGACTTCCACGGCGGCAACGACTTTCGCCCCGGCCCGCAGGATCACCCGGTCCTCGGTGCTGTCCCCGGCGGCGGCGTCGAGCAGGTCACGGTGTTCGGGCCGGACGCGCTCCGCGTGACTGTGCACCACCGTGGGGAACAGCACAAACTGCTCGGCGTCGACCGCGAACCGCTTCTCGTGGATTCCGCCCTTGCGCAGCAGCACGGTCTGGCGGCCGTCGAGCAGACCGTGGATCGCCGCACCCCACTCCTTGAGCCCGGGCGTCCTCTCGAGACCCGGCGTCATCAGTTCCGGGGCGTGGGGGTCCGGGGCGTGGAGGTCCGGGTCTGGGCGGCCACGCGGGCCCGCACCTCCGGGCGCCGCAGCGGCGGCACCGTCCTGGGCGGCTGCCGGCGCGGGGTCAGGTCCGCGAGCAGCCGGGTCGTCGTCGCCGCCACCTCGGCCACCGCCGTCTCGAACACCTCGACATTGGCGCCGGCCGGACGGGTGATCCCGCTGACCTTACGGACGTACTGACGCGCGGCGGCCTCGATCTCCTCCGCCGTCGCGGCGGGTTCGAGCCCCCGCAGTTCGGTGATGTTCCGGCACATTCCTCCACGATAGGTCCGCCGGCCGGGACTCGCCGATGCCGCCGAACACGCTCGGGCTAGCGTGATCGTCATGACCAGTACCGACGATGTCCTGCTCATCGACACCTCCGACCGGATCCGCACCCTGACCCTGAACCGCCCCCGGGCCCGCAACGCCCTGTCCGCGGAGCTGCGGCAGCGATTCTTCGGCGCGCTGGCCGACGCCGACGCCGACGACGCGGTCGACGTGGTCATCGTGACCGGCGCCGATCCGGTGTTCTGTGCGGGTCTGGACCTCAAGGAACTCGGTGACACCACCGAACTGCCGGACATCTCCCCGAAGTGGCCGCCGATGACCAAACCGGTCATCGGGGCGATCAACGGCGCCGCGGTGACCGGCGGTCTGGAGCTGGCACTGTACTGCGACATCCTGATCGCCTCCGAGAACGCCCGGTTCGCCGACACCCATGCCCGGGTCGGGTTGATGCCCACCTGGGGGATGTCGGTGCGGCTGCCGCAGAAGGTCGGCGTGGGGCTGGCCCGGCGGATGAGCCTGACCGGCGACTATCTGTCCGCCGACGACGCCCTGCGCGCCGGCCTGGTCACCGAGGTGGTGCCGCATGACCGGCTGATGGAGGCCGCCCGGCGGGTGGCGGCGTCGATCGTCGGCAACAACCAACGCGCGGTGCGCGCCCTGCTGGCGTCCTACCACCGCATCGACGAGTCCCAGACCAACGGCCAGCTGTGGATGGAGGCCGAAGCGGCCCGCCGGTGGATGGCGTCGACCACCGGCGACGACATCGCCGCCAGCCGGGCGTCGGTGATCGAACGCGGCCGCGCCCAGGTGCGCTGACCGCCTCGCAGAACGCTTGCATCAGAAAGCATTCCGTGACCGGCGCGGCCCGTCCGGGTGTCGTTCGGACGGCCGCCGCCCATAGACTGGGCGAGTGCGGTTGTCGTGGCCGCTGACCGGCCACTCCAAGGAGCTGCGACTGATCCAGACCGCCGTCAGCGACCCGGCTTGCGACGGCGTGGTGATCTTCGGCGACGCCGGGGTCGGCAAGAGCCGCATCGCCCGGGCCGCGTTGTCGCGGCTCGCGGCCTCCGGTTGTCAGATCCGCTGGGTGGCCGCCACCGCCTCGGCACGCCGACTGCCGTTGGGCGCGTTGGCCGCCTGGGCCGAACCCGACGCCCACCACAGCCTGGAGGTGGTCGGCCGGGTGGTCGCCGAGATGGCGGCCCCGGCCGGTTCCACCACCGTGGTCGGTGTCGACGACGCCCCGCTGCTCGACGATCTGTCGACCTTCGTGGTCCTGCAGCTCATCCAGCAGCGCCTCGCCAAGGTCGTGCTCACCGTCCGCGACGGCGTCCCGATCGCCGACGGCGTCCGGGAACTGTGGAAGAGCGGACAATTCGAACGGCTCGACCTGCAGCCGCTGTCCAAGGCGGAGATGGCCGCGCTGGTGTCCAGCGCAGTCGGTGGTCCAGTGGATCCACATGCGGTGCACCGTATTTGGCAGCTGACTCAGGGTAACCCGTTGTACCTGCGCAATATCGTCGAGCAGGAGGTGGCCGCGGCGCGGCTGGCCGCGCCGCACGGTTACTGGCGGTGGTACGGCGATCCGGTGGTGCCCCGGGGCTGATCGCGCTGATCGAGGAGCGGATCGGCCTGCTGGCCGAACCGGTGGGCGACGTCGTCGACATCCTCGCCGTCGGCGAGCCGGTCGACCTCGGACTGCTCACCCGGCTGACCGACCCCGCGGCCGTCGAGGAGGCCGATGTGCGCGGCCTGATCGCCATCGAGGACGGCGACCGGGCGCTCGTCCGGCTGGCCCATCCGCTCTACGGCGAGGTCCGGCGCCGTCGCGCCGCCGTCACCCGGTTGCGGCGGTTGCGCGGCCTCGTCGCCGACGAACTCGCGCAGGCCGCCGACGCCGATGACCTCGCCCAGGTGGTGCGGCGGACCACGTTGCTGCTCGACTCCGACCGCCGCCCCGACGTCGACCTTTTCGTCCGGGCCGCCCGCGGCGCGGCACGGATCGGTGATCTGCCGCTGGCCGAGCGGTTGTCCGGGGCGGCCGTGCGGGCCGGCGCCACCGTGGAGGCGGCGATCGTGCACGCCCGCGCCCTGACCTGGCTGGGCCGCGGCGACCAGGCCGAGACGGTGCTCGCCGCGATCGACGTCGCCGATCACACCAGGCTGGCGTTCATGCGGGCGAGCAACATGCTGTGGGCGTTGTCGGATCCGGAGGGTGCGAAACGACTGATCGGGCAGGCGGCGGCCGGGATGCCCGCGGACCAACGGGCCCACCTGGACGCGTTCTGCGCCGTGCACGCCGCCGCGATGGGACAGCCCGATGAGGTGTTCCGCCATGCGGGGGCCGTGGTGGTGGACGAACTGCCCGGGATCATCGGCGCCGAGACGGCCTGGGCACTCACCCTCGCCGCCGGGGAGGCCGGCCGCACCGCCGAGGCGGTGGCCGCGGCCGACACCGGCTATCGCCTCACCGCACGCTTCTCCGACGCGGCGTACACCCGGTTCACCCTCACCGACGCCCATGTCACCGCGCTGATTCTCGCCGGCCGGATAGCTGCGGCCGTCGACACCGCGACCGTGCTGGACCGCCAGGTCGGCGATCTGCCGGGCGGCACCGCGCTGCTGGCCCGCGGGGTCGCCGGACGCGCCGCACTGGCCGCGGGGCGGCTCGATGACGCCGTCGCGTGGCTCCGGGACGTGGTGTCGGTGCTGTTCTCCGCCGACACCGCGGGCGGCTTCTACGGGTTCGGGTACCGTTATCAGCATCCGTACGCCACCGCGCTGGCCGTTCTCGGCCACACCGCAGCCGCCGCAACCGCTCTCGCGACCCTCGATGAGCGGGAGTTTCCCAGTTGGCGATATCTCGACCATGAGCGCACCATCGCCCTGGCCTGGCTGCGTGCCGCCCAGGGTGCGGTCAGCACATCCATCCAGCGACTGCGGGCGGAGGCCGAATCCGCCCGGACCGCTGGACGATTCGCGGTCGAACTGCTGTGTCTGCAGACCGCCGTCCAGTTCGGGGACCGGACCTGCGGACCCCGGTTACACCAGCTCGAAGACCGGGTCGACGGACCCCGCGTCGCTGTGGCGGCCCGGTTCGCCGACGCGCTGCACACCGGAGACGGAAGCGGATTACGTTCGATAGCAGACGAATTCGAAGATATGGGCGATATGGTGGCGGCGGCCGACGCGGCCGCTCACGCGGCGATCGCCCACCGCCGACGCGGTCTCCGCGGGTCTGCCCTGGCCTGTTCGGCCCACGCGCAGGGGCTTGCCGAGCGGTGCGGTGGCGCCCACACCCCGGCGCTGCGCCGGGCCGCCGAGGATCTGCCGTTGACCGACCGGGAGCGCGAGATCGTGCTGCTGCTCGGCGCCGGGCTGACCAACCGGGAGATCGCCGACACGCTCACGCTGTCGGTCCGCACCGTCGAGAACCACATCTACAAGTCGATGCTCAAGACCGGAACCAGCAGCCGCGACGAACTCGCGGCGCTGCTCCCCCGGTCGCCACGCCCGTCCGATCCACGCCGCGCACCTCGGTCCCCGCGCCGCATCGACTGAACCATCATCGCGTTCGGCGCAGCCGCGAATATCAGTACCGCACCACTGATATCGGACCGCCGCCCGCACCGCAGGATGCAGTCAAGACGTGATTCGGGAGGTGATCGCGATGGCACACGACACGACTACCACCCCACCACCCGGCACCCCACCACCCGGCACCCTGCTTCCCGGAACGCCTCCGGACCTCGCGCCGGCCGGAGACGACACCGTCCAGCAGTGCGCCGGGTGCACCCCGGTGCTCGTCACCGAGCAGGAGATGTTGTTCGCCACCGCGGCCGCGGCCACCCCGGCCGCCCCGGCCGCCCGCCGGGTGCGGCCGCAGCGGGCGCTGCTGCGGGTGTTCACCGGGTCGGCCGACCGACCGCACCACCAGCGGCCCCGGTATCCGAAGCGCTACCGATTCCTCGGCTGTCGCCCGGATCCGGCGCTAGGCCGTGCCCGGCACGAGCCAGCGACCGGACAGCGCGCGCCAGCCCACCAGCACCAACCGCAACACCATGAAGGTGCTCAGTCCCGACCAGATGCCCAGCAGCCCACAGCCGAACGCCAGGGCCAACCAGATCAACGGCAGAAAACCGACCAACGCGCTGAACAGGGTGGCGTTGCGCATGAACTTGGCGTCACCCGCACCCAGTAGCACCCCGTCGAGCGCGAAAACCACTCCGGCGACCGGTAATTGGGCGACGAGGAACCACCACGGCACGTCGATCTCGTCGAGCACCGCATGGTCGTCGGTGAACACCATCGGGAACACGTCGGCGCCGACGGCGAACACGGTGGCCAGCACGGCGGCCGCCGCGGTGGAGAACACCGTCACCCGCCAGGCCACCGATCTGGCGTGCCCCAGTTGACCGGCGCCCAACGCGGCGCCGACCAGCGATTGCGCGGCGATGGCCAGCGAGTCCAGTACCAGCGCCAGGAAGTTCCACAGCTGCAGCACCACCTGGTGGGCGGCCACCGCCGCGGCGCCGAACCGGGCCGCGACCGCACCGGCGGAGATGAAGCAGGCCTGAAAGGCCATGCTGCGCAGCAACAGATCACGTCCCATCACCAGTTGGGCCCGCATCAGCCGCGGCTGGATCCGCAGTGGCACCCGTTCGACGACCAGTGCCCGCACGAACAGCAGCGCAGCCAGCCATTGGCCGATCGCGTTGGCCACCGCCGAGCCGGCCAGCTCCAGCCGCGGCAGCCCCAGCCATCCGTACACCAGCAGCGGACACAGCAGCGCCGACACGCCGAACCCGGCCACCACGTACCGCAACGGCCGCACGGTGTTCTGCACCCCGCGCATCCAGCCGTTGCCGGCCAGCGACACCAGGATGGCCGGAGCGCCCAGGATCGCGATCCGCAGCCACGGCACCGCCTCGGCGGTGATGGCGGCATCGCCGGAGATCACCGACACCAGCGGCACCGCGACCGATTGGACGATGAGCACGATCACCGTCCCGAGACCCAGGGCGAGCCAGGTGGCCTGCACGCCCTCACCGACCGCGGCGGCGCGGTCGCCGGCGCCGTACTGCCGCGCCGACCGGGCGGTGGTGCCGTAGGACAAAAACGTCAGCTGGGTGCTGACCACCGCCAACACCAGCCCGCCGATCGCCAGGCCGGCCAGGCTCAGCGCACCGAGCCGACCCACGATCGCGACGTCGAACAACAGATAGAGGGGTTCGGCGGCGAGCACCCCGAGCGCGGGCAGGGCCAGGCCGAAGATCCGGCGTGCGGACGCAGGGGTGACCGGCAGGTCGGCTTCCGGTTCGGTCAAACCGACGGCTCCATCTTCTCCGGATGTCCTCGCGGATCTCGTCGACGGGTCAGCCGAGGGCGGCGATCAGCGCCTGCACCACGTCGTCGACCGAACCCGCGGTGGAGTACCCGGCCGCCTGACGGTGCCCACCGCCACCGAATCCGCTCGCCACCGCCACCAGATCGAGGCTCTTGGACCGCATCGACACCGACCACTGCCGCGGCTCGACCTCCTTGAACACCGCCGCGACGTCGGCCTCCTCAGTGGTGCGCACGATATCGACGATGCTCTCCACTTCCTCGGGCCGCGCCTTCGCCCACTCTTCGTGGGGCACAACGGCATATACCAGGCCATGACCGTCTCCCACGCCTTCCAGCAGCCGGGCGGACGCCAGCACCCGCGACAGCATCGGCAGCCAGGAGAACGGGTGGGTGTCGAGCAGACGGCGGCTCACCGCGGCGTTGTCCACTCCCAGTTCGACCAACCGGGCGGCCAACCGGTGGGCCCGCGGGCTGGCCCACCGGAACGATCCGGTGTCGGTGATCAGCCCGGCGTACAGGCAGTGCGCCACCGCGGTGTCGATCGGCTGATCCCAGGCGTCGAGCAGTTCGGCGACCAGCAACGTGGTCGAGTCCGCCGTCTCGTCGACGTAGTTGACGGTCCCGAACAGCTCATTGGACGCGTGATGGTCGATGACCAGCACCCGCCTGCCGGGGTCGACCATGGTGCGCAGCTCGCCGAGCCGGTGCACGCTGGGGATGTCGACAGTGACCACCAGGTCGGCGTCGCGGCGCAGCCGGTGCGGGGGCACCAACAGCCGACCGCCCGGCAGGGACTGCAGCGACTCCGGCAACTCCGCCGGGGCGGCGAACCCCACCTCGACGGCGATCCCGATCCGGTCCAGCACCTGCGCCAGCGCCAACCCGGCGCCGATGGTGTCGGCGTCCGGGTGCACATGGCAGACCACGCTGACCGACTGTGCCGCCGACAGTTCTGCGGCCGCCTCCGCGGCCCCGACCCGGACTCCTACCGGTCGGTCATCTGTCGCGTCGGTGGTGGTCACCGGATTCCTCGGCGTCGTCGGCGTCGGGCCCGGACCGGCTCGCGCCGGGCTCCCCGGTCCCCCCGTCCATACGGTACGGGTCGGGGTCCCCGGCGGGTTTGGCGTTCTGACGAACCCGGGCGAGATCGGCGTCGGCGGCGCGGGCGCGCGCCAACAGTTCCTCCATGCGGTGCGCCGCGTCGGGCACCGTGTCACGGACGAACGTCAGCGTCGGGGTGTAGCGCACCCCGGTGCCCGCGCCGACCTTGCTGCGCAGCACCCCCTTGGCCTTCTCCAGCGCCGCGGCGGCACCGTCGTAGTCCGGTTCCTCGTCGAGGGTGCGGCCCATCACCGTGTAGTACAGCGTGGCGTCGCGCAGGTCACCGGTCACCTTGGCGTCGGTGACGGTGATGCCCTTGAGCCGAGGATCCTTGATCTCGTACTCGATCGCCGTCGCCACGATCGCCGCGATCCGTTTGGCCAGCCGCTTCGCCCGTGCGGGGTCAGCCATGGTTCTCCTCGCGCAAGCGCTTGTCGGCCATGGTCAGTCGCGTTCCTTCTCGACCAGCTCGTACGCCTCGATGACGTCGCCCTCGCGCAGATCGGAGTAGCCGAGGGTGAGACCACATTCGAAGCCCTCGCGGACCTCGGTGACGTCGTCCTTCTCGCGGCGCAGCGACTGCACCGTGAGGTTCTCGGCGACCACGACGTTGTCGCGCAGCAACCGCACCTTGGCGTTCCGCCGGATGACCCCGGACTGCACCATGCACCCGGCGATGACCCCGACCTTCGACGACCGGAACAGCGCCCGCACCTCGGCACGGCCCAGCTGGCGTTCCTCGTAGACCGGCTTGAGCATACCCTTGAGGGCCTTCTCGATGTCCTCGATGGCCTGGTAGATCACCGAGTAGTAGCGGATCTCCACGCCCTCGCGGTTGGCCAGCTCGGTCGCCTTGCCCTCGGCACGCACGTTGAACCCGAGGATGATCGCGTCCGACGCCGACGCCAGGTTGACGTTGGTCTCGGTGATGCCACCGACACCGCGGTCGATGACGCGCAGCTGCACCTCGTCGTCCACCTCGATGCCCATCAGGGCCTCCTCGAGGGCTTCGACCGTACCGGCGTTGTCGCCCTTGAGGATCAGGTTCAGCTGACTGGTTTCCTTCAGCGCCGAGTCCAGGTCCTCCAGGCTGATCCGCTTGCGGCTGCGCGCCGCCATCGCGTTGCGCTTGCGCGCACTGCGCCGGTCGGCGATCTGCCGGGCGATGCGGTCCTCGTCGACGACCAGGAAGTTGTCACCGGCACCGGGCACCGAGGTGAAGCCCAGGACCTGCACCGGCCGCGACGGGCCCGCCTCCTCGACGTCCTCGCCGTGCTCGTCGACCATGCGGCGCACCCGGCCGTAGGCGTCGCCGGCCACGATCGAGTCGCCCACCCGCAGCGTGCCGCGCTGCACCAGCACGGTGGCCACCGGACCGCGACCACGGTCCAGGTGCGCCTCGATCGCCACACCCTGGGCCTCCATGTTCGGGTTGGCCCGCAGGTCCAGGGCGGCGTCGGCGGTGAGCAGCACCGCCTCGAGCAGCTGGTCGATGTTGGTGCCCTGCTTGGCGGAGATGTCGACGAACATGGTGTCGCCGCCGTACTCCTCGGGCACCAGGCCGTACTCGGTGAGCTGACCGCGGATCTTGGCCGGGTCGGCGCCCTCCTTGTCGATCTTGTTGACCGCCACCACGATCGGCACGTCGGCGGCCTGCGCGTGGTTGATCGCCTCCACCGTCTGCGGCATCACACCGTCGTCGGCCGCGACCACCAGGATCGCGATGTCGGTGGCCTGCGCACCACGGGCACGCATCGCGGTGAACGCCTCGTGACCCGGGGTGTCGATGAAGGTGATCGGCCGTTCCTGACCCTCGTGCTCCACGGTGACCTGGTAGGCGCCGATGTGCTGGGTGATGCCACCGGCCTCACCCTCGCCGACGTTCGCCTTCCGGATGGTGTCGAGCAACCGGGTCTTACCGTGGTCGACGTGACCCATCACGGTCACCACCGGCGGACGGCTCACCAGGTCGGTCTCGTCGCCCTCGTCCTCGCCGTAGCTGAGGTCGAAGGATTCGAGCAGTTCGCGGTCCTCGTCCTCGGGGCTGACGACCTGAACCTTGTAGTTCATCTCGCTGCCGAGCAGTTCGAGGATGTCGTCGCTGACGGACTGGGTGGCGGTCACCATCTCACCGAGGTGGAACAGCGCCTGCACCAGCGCCGCCGGGTTGGCGTCGATCTTCTCGGCGAAATCGGCCAGCGACGCACCGCGGGCCAACCGGATGGTCTCACCGTTGCCCTTGGGCAACCGCACGCCGCCGACGACCGGCGCCTGCATCGAGTCGTACTCTTGCCGCTTCTGCCGTTTCGACTTGCGGCCACGCTTCGGCGCGCCACCGGGACGGCCGAACGCACCCGCCGCGCCGCCGCGCTGTCCGGGGCGACCGCCGCCGGGACGACCGCGGAACCCGCCGGCGGGCGGCGCACCGCCACCGCGGTAACCACCACCGCCGCCACCCGGGCGGCCACCGCCACCGGGTCCACCCCGGCCACCGGCGCCCGGACGGGGCCCGGGACGCGGGATCTGGCCCGGCCGCGGAATACCCGGCCGCGGCGGCATGTTGCCCGGCGTCACGCCGGGACGCGGCGCGGCGCCCGGCCGCGGCCCGGGACGGGGCCCCGGGCGCGGGATCGGCCGGTCGGCCGGCTGCGACGTGGAGAACGGATTGTTACCGACCCGCGGGGTGCGCGGCGCCGGCTTGGGCGCTCCGGGTGTCGGACCCGGGCGCGGGCCAGGGGTCGGCCGGGGCGGCGCCGCGGGCGCCGACTCCGCAGCCGGGGGCTGGGCCGACGCGGCAGGTTGTGCCGGCGCGGCCGGTTTGGGCGCGGGGCCGGGGGTCGGGGGCGCCGGTTTCGGCGCGGCCGCCTTCGCCGCTGCCGCCGGACTCGGCCCAGGGGTGGCCGCCTTCGCGGGGGCCGCCGGCGCGGCCTTGGCCACACCCTTGTCGGGACCCTTCGCTGCACCCTTGGCGGCGGTCTTCTTGTCCGGGGTGGGTTTCGCGCCGTAGGTTTCGCGCAACCTACGCGCGACCGGGGCCTCCACCGTGGAGGACGCCGATTTGACGAACTCGCCCTGCTCCTTCAGGGTCGCCAGCAGTTCCTTGCTGGTGACACCGAGTTCCTTTGCCAACTCGTGTACGCGAGCCTTTGCCACTACATCTCCTGTCTAGAGGCGTCAGCGGTGGTAGGCGCCGCGCCTCGGGTTAGCTATGACACATGGTCATCGGGACTTCACGGTGTGCTCATGTTCTTCGCTACCTGTCCTTCTCGCCGGGTGGCGAACCAGTCGCCGCAGCGACGTGCTCGATCACCGCGGTTATGTCCGGTGAACCGGGGATCCGCAGCGCTCGGGCGAAAGCTCGTCGTCGACGCGCAGCCTCCAGGCACTGCTCGTTGGGGTGCAGCCACGCACCCCGCCCCGGCAGGTTACCTGTTCTGTCAACGACTACGGCGTATCCGCCGTTCCCGTCGACCACAGCGACCATTCGAGACAGTCCGACGGCCAACTCTCGCTGTCGGCATCCGATGCACGTCCGCACCGGTCCGTCCGGGCTTCGATGCACAGCAGCCGACTTCTCACGCTGGATCACGGCCGAGTCTACCGCCAGGGGCCGGTCGAAATGAAACGGCTGCCGAGCGGGTGTCCTGCACCGATGCGGTATCCCGAACCGTGCCCCCAGCCGTATCCCAAGACGCGCTCCAACCGGCTAGCTCTCGTGCACCGCGCCGCGGGCCGCGCCCGGGTTCGGCTCCGGCGTGTCGCCGGGTGCGGCATCGCTGCGGATGTCGATGCGCCAGCCGGTGAGCCGGGCGGCCAGCCGGGCGTTCTGCCCCTCCTTGCCGATCGCCAGCGACAGCTGGAAGTCGGGCACCACCACCCGGGCGGCCCGGGCCGCCTCGTCGATGATCGACACCGACACCACCTTGGCCGGTGACAGCGCATTGGCCACGAACTTCGCCGGGTCCTCGTCCCAGTCGATGATGTCGATCTTCTCGCCGGACAGTTCGCTCATCACGTTGCGCACCCGCTGACCCATCGGGCCGATGCAGGCGCCCTTGGCGTTGAGCCCGGGCACCTTCGACCGGACCGCGATCTTGGACCGGTGCCCGGCCTCCCGGGCCACCGCCACGATCTCCACCGAGCCCTCGGCGATCTCCGGCACCTCCAGCGCGAACAGCTTGCGGACCAGGTTCGGGTGGGTGCGGGACAGCTCGATGCGGGGTTCGCGCAACCCGCGGGTCACCCCGATCACGTAGCAGCGCAGCCGGTCGCCGTGCTGATAGGACTCGCCGGGCACCTGTTCGGCGGGCCGGATGGTGCCGTCGGACCCCTTGGTCTCGGTGCCGAGTCGCACCACCACGTTGCCACGGGCGTTCTCCCGGGCGTCCCGCTGCACCACGCCGGCGACGATGTCGCCCTCGCGGGCGGAGAACTCGCCGTAGATGCGCTCGTTCTCCGCATCGCGGAACCGCTGCAGCATGACCTGACGGGCGGTGGTGGCCGCGATCCGGCCGAAACCCTCGGGTGTGTCATCCCATTCGTGGATGACGTTGCCGTCGGCGTCCGTCTGCCGGGCGATGACCTGCACCGCGCCGGTCCTGCGGTCGATCTCGATGCGGGCGTCCGGCTCGTGGCCTTCGGTGTGGCGGTAGGCGGTCAGCAGCGCCGACTTGATCGTCTCGAGCAGTTCGTCGACCGGGATACCCCGGTCGACCTCGATGGCGTGCAACGCCGCCATGTCGATGTTCATGCCCCGCCCTCCTTCGAAGACTGACCCGCCAGCTCCAGCTCGCGCCGATCCGGAGGCGAGAACTCCACCTGTACGACGGCCTTGGCGATGCCGCTCAGCGGAAGTTCGCGCACCGCGTACCGGCCCCGGCCGCCCTTCGCGTCCCTGCTCCGGCCGCCCTCCTGCACGACGAGCCGCACCGTGTCGTCGACCAACTCCCCGAGCCGGCCGGTCAGCCGCGACCCGTCCGTCAACGTCACCTCGACCTTGCGGCCCCGGGCGCGTCGATAGTGCTTCGCGTGCACCAACGGCCGGTCCACTCCGGGCGTGGTCACCTCCAGGAGATACCGGGCGCCCCCGCCCGGATCCGGGTCGATGCGGTCGAGCAGTTCGGAGGCGAGCCGCGACAGCTCGGCGATGGCATCCAGGTCGGGGCCGTCGTCGCTGTCCGCGACCACGATGATGCGTGGCGGGCGCGCGTCGGCGTGGATCACGACGTCCTCCACGTCGTAGCCGGCACGCGCGAACTCACCCCCGAGCAGCTCGATCACCTGCTGCTTCGACGGTAACCGCGCAGACCGCCGCTTCGGGTCCGGTGCCACGGCGAGCTCCTCATCTTGAATTGTCCACACGCCTTCCCTGGGTGCACCCGACTGTGCACCGCATAGCGCCTTCCCACGATACGCCAGGTGACAGTGGGCACGCCTGAAACCGGGGGCCGGACCGGTGATGGCAGGATGTTGCCCGTGCCGAGCGCTCCGCTGATGGTCAGCAGACGACGTCTGTTGGTGGGGACCGCGGCGCTGGCCCTGCTGGGCGCGTCCGCCACCGCCTGTGGTTCACCTCCCCCGCCACCCGAGATCGATGAGGTGATCGATCAGTTGCACCGGGCCCGCGCCGACAGCCGGCTGGCCGCCGATGCGGCCGACGCGGCTCCACCCGAGCAGCGCCGGCCGCTGCACACCATCGCGGCCGAGCGCGCCGCGCACGCCGACGCGCTGTCCGATGAGATCGTGCGGATGATCGGGCCGGAGGCGGCGGCCACCTCGACGGCCACCCCGGCGGCCACCCCGGGCCCGGGGACGGCGCAGCCGTCGAGGCCGGGGACCGGGCCCCGCACCGCCGAGCGCAGGCGGCCACCCGACGCCACCGAGGTCGCCGGGGCGCTGCAACGGTCCGCCGAGTCGGCGGCGCGGCTGGCCGCCGAGCTGTCCGGATACCGTGCCGGGCTGCTCGGATCGATCGCGGCGGCGTGCACCGCGGCGGCCGTGGTGGTCCTCGGCGCACCGGAGCAGACATCATGACCACACCCGGCCCCACCACACCCGGCCCCACCACGCCCGGGCCCATCGCGCCCGGGTCGACCACCACCGCTCCCACCACGTCCGGTCTCGCGGGACCCAGCGTCGATCCGGACCGGCCGGCCGACCCCGCCGACGGTGCGCTGTTCGACGCGGTGGCCACCCTGCACGGCATCATCTACGGCTACGGGTTGGTGTCGGCGCGGTCGGCGCCCGAGATCAACTATCTGGTGGCCGAGGCGATGGCCGAGCACCGGCAGCGCCGGGAAGCGGCGATCGCCCTGCTCGAGGACCGGTCGGCCGCGGTCCCGCTCCCCGCACCCGGCTACCAGGTGCCGATCGACGTGGACAGCCCCGAGGCCGCCCTGGAGTTGGCGGTGCGGATGGAGTCCGACGCCGCGCGGGCCTGGCGGGCGGTGCTCGAACAGGCCACCGACACCGCCGACCGGGCGTTCGCGGTGGAGGCGCTGACCCGGTGCGCGGTGCTGGCCGCGCGGTGGCGGCAGGCGCTGGACCAGTGGCCGGTCACCACCGCGTTCCCGGGCGGCAACGAGTAGCTGGGGGCCGAACCACCGCGCCGACACGGTCAGGCGCGCACCAGATCGCCGATCTCGGCGGCGGCATCACCGGACCGGTCGGCCACCGCGACCTCCCGGGTCTCGCCGGTGAACCGGTTGCGGACCTCCACCACCCCGTTGGCCCAGCCGCGCCCGACCACCACGATCCACGGCATGCCCAGCAGTTCGGCGTCCTTGAACTTCACGCCCGGCGAGGCGGTCCGGTCGTCGAGCAGCACCTGCAGCCCCAACCGGTCCAGGTCGGCGGCCAGCTGTTCGGCGCCGGCGCGGGCCGCGCTGTCCTTGTTGGCGATCACGACGTGCACATCGAACGGCGCCACCGACGACGGCCAGCGCAGCCCCAACTCGTCGTGGTGCTGTTCGGCGATCACCGCGACCAGCCGGGACACCCCGATGCCGTAGGACCCCATGGTCAGCCGCACCGGTTTGCCGTCCTCGCCGAGCACATCGACGTTGAACGCGTCGGTGTACTTGCGGCCCAGCTGGAAGATGTGGCCGATCTCGATGCCGCGCGCGCTGACCAGCGTGCCCGCACCGTCCGGGGACGGGTCACCGTCGCGGACCTCGGCGGCCTCGATGGTGCCGTCCGGGGTGAAATCGCGGCCGGCGACCAGGCCGACCACATGCCTGCCGGGTTCGTCGGCGCCGGTGATCCAGGATGTCCCGGTCACCACCCGCGGATCGACGAGGTAGCGGACACCGTTGGCCTGCAACGCCTTCGGCCCGATATACCCCTTGGCCAGGAACGGGTGGCGGGCGAAGTCGGCGTCGTCGAGGAATTCGTACTCGGCGGGATCGAGCGCGGCGCCGAGCCGCTTGTCGTCGACCTCCCGGTCCCCGGGCAGCCCGATGGCCAGCAGTTCCCAGTCACCGCCGGGTTCCCGCACCTTGAGCACGACGTTCTTCAGCGTGTCGGCGGCGGTGACCTCCCGGCCCTCGAAGCCCGGCAGGTCGGCGCGGTTGGCCCAGTCCACCAGCGTGGCGATGGTGGCCGTGTCGGGGGTGTCGTACACCTTGGGTTCGGGCAGCCCGTCGATCGGCCGGGGCTCGGGCGCCGGCGTCACCACCGCCTCGACGTTGGCCGCGTATCCGGACTCCGGGCACCGCACGAAGGTGTCCTCGCCGACCTCGCTCTCGGCGAGGAACTCCTCCGACGCGCTGCCGCCCATCGCCCCCGACACCGCCGAGACGATGACGTAACGCACCCCCAGCCGGTCGAAAATCCGCTGGTAGGCGTCTCGGTGGGCCTGGTAGACGGCCTTCAGGCCGGCGTCGTCGACGTCGAAGGAGTACGAGTCCTTCATGACGAACTCACGGCCCCGCAGGATGCCGGCCCGGGGCCGGGCCTCGTCGCGGTACTTGGTCTGGATCTGGAACAGCAGCAGCGGGAAGTCCTTGTAGGAGCTGTACTCGCCCTTCACCGTCAGGGTGAAGAGTTCCTCGTGCGTCGGCCCCAGCAGATAGTCGTTGTCGCGGCGGTCCTTGAGCCGGAACAGGGTGTCGCCGTACTCGCTCCACCGGTTCGTCGTCTCATACGGTCCGCGTGGCAACAGGGCCGGGAACAGGATCTCCTGCCCGCCGATCGCGACCATCTCCTGCCGCACGATCTCCTCGATGTTGCGCAGGACGCGCAATCCGAGCGGCAGCCAGCTGTACAACCCCGGTCCGACCGGGCGGATATAGCCTGCCCGGATCAGCAGCTTGTGGCTGGGCACCTCGGCGTCAGCCGGGTCGTCACGCAGTGTGCGCAGGAAGAGCTCGGACATTCGGGTGATCACAGGCGACCACCTTACCGAGTGCGTACCGGGTGATTTCGGCGTGTTTACGGTCGCTGAGCGAACGTTGGCACGCCGAAATCACAACTCGCCGGCGTCGATCGCGTCCTTGACCTCCTGCGCGTGCGCCACCTGCTTCGCGGTGTAGCCGATGAACAGCGCCGCGCCGCCGACCAGCACCGCCACCGCGGCCACCCACAGCAGCCCGTAGGTGTAGCCCTGGTCCAGCGCATGCAGCTGCGCGGTGTCCATGTTCTGCACCGGTCCGGTGGTGCCGCCCAGATACAGCGTGCGCGAGGTGATGACGGCCTGGACCACCGCCAGCACCAGCGGGCCGCCCAGGTTCTGCAGCATCAGCGCGATCGCCGACACCGGCCCGATCTGGTCGAATCCCACGCCGGCGATCGCCGAGACGGTCAGCGGCACCACGATCACACCGATACCGATGCCGCCGACCACGATCGGCACCACCAGGTTGGGGAAGTACGGGATGTCCGCGTGCAGCGTGGAGCCGTACAGCATCGCCCCCAGCACCAGCACACCGCCGCCGAACACCAGCACTCGCGGCGGGAACAACCGCACCAGCTGCGACGAGGCCGCCAGCCCGATGCCCAGCGCGATCACGAACGGGATGAACCCGATCCCGGCGCGCAGCGGACTGTAGCCCATGATGTCCTGCACGTAGAGCCCGATCAGCACGGTCAACGTGAACATCACGCCGCCGGCCAGGAAGATCGCGCCGAAGGTGGCCACCCGGTTGCGGTCCCGGAACAGCGAGAACGGCACCACCGGGTTGTCCGCGGTGCGCTCGACGTAGAGGAACGCCAGCAGGAACACCAGCGCGGCCGCCCCGGTCGCGATGGTGATCACCGACGCCCAGCCGCGCTCCGGACCCATCGAGAACGCGAACACCGCCGCGGTACAGCCGAGCGTGGCCAGGATGGCGCCGGCCGCGTCCAGCTTGAGCCGTTCGCGGTGGGTCTCGCGCAGCGTGCGGCGCGCCAGATAGATGACCAGCAGGCCGATCGGCACGTTCACCAGGAAGGCCAGCCGCCAGGACACCTCGGTGAGCGCACCGCCGACCACCAGGCCCATCACCGAGCCGACACCGGTCATCGCGGCGAACACCGCGGTGGCGGCGTTACGCGCCGGCCCCTTCGGGAACGTGGTGGCGACCAGCGCCAGCCCGGTCGGTGAGGCGATCGCCGCGCCGACGCCCTGCAGCAGCCGGGCGATCACCAGGGTCGCCTCGTCCCAGGCGATACCGCACAGCACCGAGGCGATGGTGAACAGCGTGACGCCGACGATGAAGGTGCGCTTGCGGCCGATGGTGTCACCGAGCCGACCGCCCAACAGCATGAGCCCGCCGAACGTCAGGACGTAGGCGGTGATCACCCAGCTGCGGCCGGCGTCGGTCAGGTTCAGTTCGTCTTGGATTCGGGGCAGGGCGACGATCGCGATGGTGCTGTCCATCGTGGCCAACAACTGCATACCGCCGATCGCGAACACCGCGGCGATGAACCGCCGCGACGGCAACCAGGTCGGCAACTTGTTGGCCCCCTCCATATCCGGCGGACTTACCTGGACTGGGAGAGCACGTCGTGCCCCGCCTTCCGCGTCACGGCGCATCGCTGCGCGGTCCGCGTCGTTGAGAGCCGGCATAGCGCGTTACCTTACAGTACTCTTAGGAATTCTTTAAACCGTCGAAGCCCGCCACGGCGCCGATCACGATGATCGCCGGTGGTCGAATGCCTTCGGCGCGCATCCGTTCGGGGGCGTCGCGCAGGGTGGCCCGCAGTGTCCGCTGCGCCGCGGTGGTGCCGTGCTGAACCACCAGCACCGGCGTATCCGCTGGTCGCCCGCCTTCGAGCAGCGCCTTGGCGAACACCTCGATGCGTTCGACGGCCATCAGCAGCACGATCGTCCCGGACAGCTTGGCCAGCGCGTCCCAATTCGTTAACGATTCGGGCTCCCCCGGGGCAACATGGCCGCTGACCACCACGAACTCATGGTTGACCGCCCGGTGCGTGACCGGCACCCCGGCCAGCGCCGGCACCCCGATGGCACTGGTGATCCCTGGCACGACGGTCACCGGGATACCCGCTTCGGCGCAGGCGATCACCTCTTCGTAGCCGCGGGCGAACACGAACGGATCACCGCCCTTGAGCCGGACCACGAACTTGCCGGCGCGGGCCCGGTCGATGAGCGTGGCGTTGATGGCCTCCTGGGCCATCGCCCGTCCGTACGGGATCTTGGCGGCGTCGATCACCTCCACGTGCGGCGGCAGCTCGGCGAGCAGCTCCTGCGGCGCCAGCCGGTCGGCCACCACCACGTCGGCCTGCGCCAGCAGCCGCCGGCCCCGCACCGTGATCAGCTCCGGATCGCCGGGCCCGCCGCCGACCAGCGCCACCCCGCCCGGTATCGCGCCCGACATCGGATCGGCGCCGGCCTCGGCGGTGATCACGCCCTGCTGCAGCGCCTCCCGGATCGCCGAGCGGATCGCCGCCGAGCGGCGGTGCTCGCCGCCGGCCAGCACCCCCACCGACAGACCCTCGTACTCGAAGGTCGCCGGGGTGACCGCCGAGCCCTCCCGGGCGACGTCGGCGCGCACACAGAAGATGCGCCGCCGGTCCGCCTCGGCGACCACGGAGGCGTTGACGTCCGGATCGTCGGTGGCCGCGATCACATACCAGGCGCCCTCGAGATCTCCGTCGCGGAATTCCCGGAGTTCCAGGGTGATTCCCGGCTGCTGGCGGCTCAGCGCCTCCACCGCGGGGGTGGCGGAGCGGGCGATGACGTGGACGTCCGCACCGCTGGCGATCAGCAGCGGCAACCGGCGCTGGGCGACACCACCGCCCCCGACGACAATGACCTTCTTGCCGGACAGCAACAATCCGGCGAGGTAGGCGTTCTCGCTCACTCAGCGAGCTTAGATGTTGCCGCGGGAATTCACGCACGGCCCGCCGTGCCGGCGGCCACGAAACGGCTCACCGCGTGGGGATGGGCCGCCGGGTGGACGTGCAGATATCCGGCCTGCACACCGCGGTGCACCGCACCGTCGTGACCGGCCGATCCGTCGGCGCCGCGGAACGCCCAGACCGGCGGGTACCGCTCGGCGAACGTGACCGCGGTGCGGTGGAATTCGTGGCCGACGACCCGCTCGCCCGCCCGGTGCAGCGGGGAGTCGGTGACCGCGACCGCATCCCGGTAACCCAGCACCAGCCGTTCGGTGAAGCGGGCCGACCCGGCCAGCACCCCGCACATCGGGTGGCCGTCGAGTTCGTCGAGCAGATACAGCAGCCCGGCGCATTCGGCGTGGATCGGGATCCCGGCGGCGGCCGCGGCCCGGATCTGTTCGCGGGCCGCGGTGTTGGCGGCCAGTTCGGTGGTGAACTGTTCGGGGAACCCGCCGGGCAGCACCAGCGCCGCGGTGCGTTCGGGCAGTTCGTCGGTGAGCGGGTCGAATTCGACCACCTCGGCGCCGGTGGCCCGCAGCAGCTCGGCGTATTCGGGATAGCCGAAGCTGAACGCCTTGCCGGCGGCCAGCGCGACCCGCGCCCCGGCGCCGGTGGGCGCCACCTGGTGCGGAGTCCACGGTTCGGCGGTGACGCGCGCGCCGGCGATGGCGACCACCGCGGCCAGGTCGACGTGGCGGCCCACCAGATCGGTCATCGCCGCGACGGCGGCGCGGGCGTGCCAGCCGTGTTCCACGGCGGTGATCAGACCCAGATGCCGGGACGGGACGGCCAGTTCGTCGGTGCGGGGCACGGCGCCGAGGACCGGGACCCCGGCCTGGTCGCAGGCGGTGCGCAGCGCCTGTTCGTGGCGGGCCGACCCGACCCGGTTGAGGATCACCCCGGCCAGCCGGGTCGCCGGGTCGAAGGTGACGAACCCGTGCAACAGGGCGGCGATGCTGTGGCTCTGACCGCGCGCGTCGACCACCAACACCACCGGCGCCCCGAGCAGCCCGGCGACCTCGGCGGTGGATCCCGGCGCGGGTGCGGCGGCGGGCGCGACGGCGTCGGGGCCGGCGAGGCGGCCGTCGAACAGCCCCATCACCCCTTCGACGACGGCGATGTCGGCTCCCGCGGTGCCGTGCCGGTACAGCGGCCCGATCAGGTCGGCGCCGAGGAGCACCGGGTCCAGGTTGCGGCCCGGCCGGCCGGTGGCGAGCGCGTGGTAGCCGGGGTCGATGAAGTCCGGGCCCACCTTGAACGGCGCCACCCGGTGCCCGGCGGCCCGCAGCGCGCCCATCAGCCCGGTCGCGATCGTGGTCTTGCCGCTGCCCGAGGCCGGGGCGGCGATCACGACGGCGGGGACTCTCACCTCCTCGGCCGCGAGTCCGGCGGCGAGCACGCTCCCCGCAGGCCGGGGCCCGGTGTGCCCGCCGACATGCCGCAGATCCCGGTATCTCGCGCACACCCGGCGCCCGCGCGCGTCACCGTGCGCCCCTCACCACTCGATGCCCTTCTGGCCCTTGCGGCCGGCGTCCATCGGATGCTTGATCTTGGTCATCTCGGTGACCAGATCGGCGGCTTCGATCAGCGCGGCCGGTGCGTCGCGGCCGGTGATCACCACATGCTGGGTGCCGGGCCGGGCGGTGAGCACCTCGATCACCTCGTCGACCGGAATCCAGCCCCACTTCAACGGATACGTGAACTCGTCGAGCACGTAGAAGTCGTGCCGTTCGGCGGCCAACCGGCGTTTGATCTCGGCCCAGCCGTCGGCGGCGGCCGCGGCGTGGTCCTGTTCGGTGCCCTGTTTTCGCGCCCAGGACCAGCCGGCGCCCATCTTGTGCCACTCCACCGGACCGCCGACACCGTGTTCGGTGTGCAGGGCGCCCAGCCGACGGAACGCGGCCTCCTCCCCCACTTTCCACTTGGCGCTCTTGACGAACTGGAACACCCCGATGTCGAAGCCCTGGTTCCAGGCGCGCAACGCCATCCCGAAAGCGGCGGTGGACTTGCCCTTGCCCGGCCCGGTGTGCACGGCCAGCACCGGCAGATTGCGCCGGGCGCGGGTGGTCAGACCGTCGTCGGGGACGGTGGTCGGTTGTCCCTGCGGCATCAAATCCTCCTGTGCGGCCCTTGCGATCGGACTATGCGGCGTTGCGATCGGACGAGGCGGCGACCAGCCGGGTCAGGTCGTCGGCGCGCAACTGCGCCAGCCGCACACACGGCGCACCGAGTTGCCCGGCCAGCTGTTCGGCGAGACCCAGTCGGACGAACGATGTTTCACAGTCGACGACCACCGCGGCGGCGTCCTCGGCCACCAGTGCGGCCGCCGCGGCGCGGGCCCGCCCGAGCGGATCCGGCCCACCGGTGGCCCGGCCGTCGGTGAGCACCACCACCAGGCTGCGCCGCGCCCGGTCGCGGGCCTTCTCCCGCACCACCATGTCGCGGGCCGCCAACAGCCCTTGTGCCAGCGGCGTTTTCCCGCCGGTGTCGAATCCGGCCAGCCGCCGGCTGGCGATGTACACCGACGAGGTGGGAGGCAGCAGCACGCGGGCGTCCTGTTGCCGGAAGGTGATCACCGCGACCTTGTCACGACGCTGATAGGCGTCTCGCAGCAGCGACAGCGTGGCCCCGGTGACCGCCGACATCCGGTCGCGGGCGGCCATCGACCCGGATGCGTCCACCACGAAGATCACCAGATTGCCTTCCCGGCCTTCGCGAACCGCGCGCCGCACATCCTGCGGCCGCACCCGCGGCGGCCCCGAGCGGGTGGCCCGGCCGGCGGCGGCCAGCAGGGTGCCGAAGAGGTGGACGCCGTGGCCGGTGTCCGATTCGGTGGTCGCCGACACCACGGTGCCGGTGCGGTTGCGGGCCCGCGACCGCCGTCCCGGCGCTCCCTCGCCCACCCCGGGCACCACCAGCGTCCGGGTCTTGAACAGCGCCGACGGTGTGCCGCTCGGCCGCGACGCGGGCGCCGGCGCCGAACCCTGCCGGGGTGGGCCGTCGTCGGCGCCGGACCCGGCGCCCCCGCCGCCGGGCGGGTCCGGATCGGGGTCGGAGTCGGGACCCGGGCCGGAGTCGGGCCCCGGATCCGGATCCGGATCGGGATCGGTCTGGTCGGCCTGCGCCATCGCCTCGTCGAGCCGCTCGGGGTCCAGGCCCGGATCGTCGAACGGGTCACGCCGGCGCCGGTGCGGCAGCGCCAGTTCGGCCGCCACCCGGATGTCCTCCCCGGTGACGGCCAGCCCGGCCCCGTTCCCGGGGGCGCCGTTCTCGGCGGCCCGCCACGCGGCATGGGCGACCGCGGTGCGCGCGACCACCAGATCGGCCCGCATACCGTCCACGTCGAACGCCGCACACAACGCGGCGATACGACGTAATTCCTTGTCCGGCAACTCAACCGAGGACACCAGCGCACGGGCGGCGGCCACCCGGCGGGCCAGGCCGGCGTCGGCGTCGCGATACCGCGCGGCGAAGCCCTCCGGATCGGCCTCGAACGCCATGCGCTGCCGCACCACCTCGGTGCGCACGTCGATGTCGCGGGACGCCACCACGTCGACGGTGAGCCCGAACCGGTCGAGCAGCTGCGGGCGCAGCTCGCCCTCCTCCGGGTTCATCGTGCCGATCAACACGAACCGGGCCTCGTGGCTGTGCGACACGCCGTCGCGCTCCACATGCACCCGGCCCATCGCCGCGGCGTCGAGCAACACGTCGACGAGATGGTCGTGCAACAGGTTGACCTCGTCGACGTAGAGCACACCGCCGTGCGCGCGGGCCAGCAGCCCGGGCGAGAACGCGTGTTCGCCGTCGCGCAGCACCTTCTGCAGATCCAGCGAACCGACGACGCGGTCCTCGGTCGCCCCGATCGGCAGCTCCACCAGCGACGCCCCGTCCACGGCGTGCAGGATGTGGGCCAGCCCGCGCACCGCCGTCGACTTGGCGGTGCCCTTCTCCCCGCGGATCAGCACCCCGCCGATCTCCGGCCGCACCGCGCACAACAGCAGCGCCAGCCGCAACCGGTCGTGGCCCACGATCGCACTGAACGGATAGGTCGTCGTTATCACTGCGCCCTCATGTGAACACCGGGACGTCGACGGTCCCGCCTTTGATGAATGGATCACCGGCACGGGCGAATCCGTGCCGGGTGTCGGAGATGAGCTCTCGTCGGCCGATTCCGGAGCGGGTCCGTGGCGCGACGGCCACCTCGGCCTGCGGCTTCAGCAGCGCGGAAGATGTTGCTGCGTCGAGGTATACCGCCCGGGCCCGGTGCAAGGTGGCCGTCCTGACTGCCGTCGCGGTCAACCGGTCGCCGCTGTCGGGGTGTGTTCGGTGCCGGCGGGCTCGGTTGAGCTGGAGGGCAATCCGCTGGCCGGCTGATCGAGTTTGAGCACCTTGGTGCCGTGCGCCCACACCTCGCGGAACAGCGCGGGCTCCTTGGACAGCTCGACACCCAGCGACGGCACCATCTCCTTGAGCTTGGGCAGCCAGGACTGGTACCGGTCGGAGAAACACCGTTCCATCACTTCGATCATCGCCGGCACCGCGGTGGAGGCGCCCGGCGAGGCGCCCAGCAGGCCGGCGATCGACCCGTCGGCCGCCGAGAGCACCGTGGTGCCGAACTCCAGCACACCGCCGCGGCCCTTGCGGCGGATGACCTGCACCCGCTGCCCGGCGATGTCGAGTTCCCAGTCGGAGTCGCGTGCGCTGGGCGCGAATTCGCGCAACGCCTCGACGCGGTCGGCCTCGCTCATCAGCAGCTGCCCGATCAGGTACTTCAGCAGCCCCATCTCGGTGAGGCCGACCCCGATCATCGATGCGAGGTTGTTGGGCTTCACCGAGAACGGCAGATCGGTGATCTTGCCGTGTTTGAGGAACTTCGGGGACCAGCCGGCGAACGGGCCGAACAGCAGCCAGGATTTGCGGTTGATCACCCGGGCATCGAGGTGCGGCACCGACATCGGCGGCGCACCGAGCGGCGGCAGTCCGTACACCTTGGCCTTGTGCGCCGCGGTCAGCGCCGGATCGTTGGTGCGCAGGAACTGCCCGCCGACCGGGAACCCGCCGAAGCCCTTGACCTCCGGGATCCCGGCCTTCTGCAGCAGCGGCAGTGCCCCGCCGCCGGCGCCGACGAACACGAACTTCGCCTTGATCCGCCGTCTCGCGCCGGTGCGCCGGTTGACCACCTTGACCAGCCAGCCGCCGTCGCGCTGCTTGACCAGATCGCGCACCTCATGACCGAACATCGTGGTCATCCCGTGTTCGGCGACGTAGGCGATCAGCTGGCGGGACAGCGAGCCGAAGTCGACGTCGGTGCCGTCCTGCGTCCAGTTCAGCGCGACCGGCTCGGAGAAGTCACGCTGGTAGGCCATCAGCGGCAGGCGTCGGCTGAACTCGTCGTGATCGTCGATGAACTCCATCGAGGCGAACAGCGGGTTGGTCACCAGCGCCTCGTAGCGGCGCCGCAGGTAGTCGATGTTCTCGGCGCCCTGCACGAAGCTGACGTGCGGGATCGGGTTGAGGAAGCTGCGCACGTCAGGCAGCACCCCGTTCTCCACCGCGTACGCCCAGAACTGCCGGGAGACCTGGAACTGCTCGTTGACGTGGATGGCCTTGGTGGTGTCGATGGAACCGTCCGGCCGTTGCGGGGTGTAGTTCAGCTCACACAGCGCCGAATGCCCGGTGCCCGCGTTGTTCCACGGGTCGCTGCTCTCGGCAGCGGCGCCGTCGAGCCGTTCGATCAACGTGATCGACCAGTTCGGCTCCACCAGCCGCAGCAACGCTCCCAGGGTGGCGCTCATGATGCCAGCGCCCACCAGTACGACGTCTGTGGTGACTACTTTGGAATCCGACACCCGTTGGTCCTTCGTGGTCGCGCGGCCCGCTCGTCACGGCTTACCGACCCCAAGGTTATCCCGCGCCCGTCGGGTTCAATCCGCCGACCGGGCCAGGGTGTTCTCCGTCACGCGCGCCGGTGTGGCGCGCGGTTTAAGGTGGCGGGGTGACTGGCTGGGTGTCCGATGTGCTGCCGGGCTACTGGCAACGAACTCTGCACCTGGGACCCGACCCCGACGGCGAGGGTGACCTGGTCGCGACACTGGTCCGGCGCGGGGTCCCGACCACCCCGGCCCCGACCACCCCGGACGCGACCACCCCCGACCCGACCACCCCCGACCCGAGGCGGGCGACGACCAGGGCGGCCGCCGAGGCGGTGTTGCTGGTGCACGGCTACACCGACTACTTCTTCCACACCGAGCTCGCCGACCACTTCGCCACCCGCGGGTTCGTGTTCTACGCGCTCGACCTGCACAAGTGCGGACGGTCCCGGCGGCCGGGCCAGACCCCGCACTTCACCACCGACCTGGCCCGCTACGACGCCGACCTCAACGCCGCGCTCGCGGTCATCGCCGACGACAACCCCGGTGCGCGGGTGCTGATCTGCGGGCATTCCGCCGGCGGTCTGATCGTGTCGCTGTGGTTGGACCGGCTGCGCCGGCGCCGCAGCCCCCTTCGGCATCGGATCGGCGGGCTGGTGCTCAACAGCCCGTTCCTGGATCTGCCGGGGCGGCCGATCCTGCGCGCGCCGGTCACCACCGCGGCGATCGGCGCGCTGGCACGGTGGCGCAAACTGCACGTGGTCCGGCCGCCGGCCGAGGGCGGGTACGGCACCACCCTGCACCGCGACTACGCCGGCGAGTTCGACTACGACCTACGGTGGAAACCGATCGGCGGCTTCCCGATCACCGCCGGGTGGCTCTACGCCGTCCGGCGCGGGCACGCCCGCCTGCACCGGGGTCTGGACGTCGGGGTGCCCAACCTGATCCTGCGGTCGGATCACAGTGTGCCCGAGGACGCCGAACCGGACCGGCTCCAGCGCGGGGACGCCGTTCTCGACGTCACCCAGATCGCGCGGTGGGCCGGCTGCATCGGCAACCGCACCACGGTGATCCCGATCGTCGACGCCAAACACGACGTGTTCCTGTCGCTGCCCGAACCGCGCCGCACCGCCTACCGCGAGTTGGACTGCTGGCTGGACTGGTACGCGTCGCAGCCCGTCCCGGGCACACTCCGATCGGAGCCGGTGCCCCAGGTGCGACCCGAACGGGGTGAATCCGCATGAGACATTTCGACATCGCGATCATCGGCACCGGGTCGGGCAACAGCCTGCTCGACGAACGCTACGCGGACAAGAAGGTGGCGATCTGCGAGAAGGCGGTGTTCGGCGGCACCTGTCTCAACGTCGGATGCATTCCGACCAAGATGTTCGTCTACACCGCCGATGTGGCCCAGACCGTAAGGGATGCAAGCAGATTCGGTGTGGATGCCGAGCTGCGGGCGGTGCGGTGGCCGGACATCGTGTCGAGGGTGTTCGGCCGCATCGACCCGATCGCGGCCAGCGGCGAGAACTACCGGCGGTCCTCCCCCAACGTCGAGGTGTTCGACACCCACACCCGGTTCGGTGAGCCGCTCGGCGACGGGCGGTATGTGCTGCGCACCGAGGCCGGCGAGGAGTTCTCCGCCGATCAGGTGGTGATCGCCGCCGGATCGCGGGCGGTGGTTCCCGAGGCGATCGCGGCATGCGGCGTGCCCTACCACACCAGCGACACCATCATGCGGATCGCCGCGATCCCGGAGCATCTGATCATCGTGGGCGGCGGGTTCGTCGCCGCGGAGTTCGCCCACGTGTTCTCGGCGCTGGGCAGCCGGGTGTCGATCATCATCCGGGGCAACACCCTGTTGCGCGGACACGACGACGACATCACCACGCGGTTCACCGACCTCGCCGCCAAGAAATGGGAGATCCACGGTCAGCGGGAGGTGGTCGACGCCCGCGCCCTCGACGGCGGGGTGGAGGTGCGGTGCGACGACGGTTCGACGTTGCGCGGTGACGTGCTGCTGGTGGCCACCGGCCGGGTGCCCAACGGTGACCTGCTCGACGCCGAGCTGGCCGGTGTGCAGGTGCGCGAGCACGGTCAGGTGGTGGTCGACGAATACCAGCGCACCACGGCGCGGGGCATCTATGCGCTCGGCGATGTGTCCTCGGACCATCAGCTCAAGCACGTCGCCAACCACGAGGCCCGCGTCGTCAAACACAATCTGCTGCAGGACTGGGACGACACCGCGGCGCTGGCCGCCTCCGACCACCGGTACGTGCCGTCGGCGGTGTTCACCGACCCGCAGATCGCCTCCGTCGGTCTGACCGAGAACGAGGCCCGCTCCAGGGGTCTGCCCATCAAGGTGAAGATCCAGGACTACAGCGATGTGGCCTACGGCTGGGCGATGGAGGACACCACCGGCTTCGTCAAGGTGATCGTCGACGACAGCACCGGATTGATCGCCGGCGCGCACATCATGGGCCATCAGGCCGCCTCGTTGATCCAACCGCTGATCCAGGCCATGAGTTTCGGGCTGCCGGCCCGGGACATGGCCCGCGGCCAGTACTGGATCCACCCGGCGCTGCCGGAGGTGGTGGAGAACGCGTTGCTGGCGTTGTGCGGGGAACCCCCGTGGCCGCCCGCCAAACGGCACTAGCACCGCTTTTCAGGTCGGTGTCGACCGCCGGTTGTCAGCCGTGGCGCGCGCCGATCCAATGCAGCAGGTCGTGCACGATGTCGTCGTCGAGCCGGTAACTGACCGTCCGCCCGATCCGGGTGGACCGCACCCAGCCCTGCTGTCGCAGCACCCGAAGCGCCTGGGACACCGCGTTCTCCGACCGCCCCAACGCGGCCGCCAGATCACCCACCCGGATGCCCGGCGCCCGGTGCAACACCAGCAGGATCTCGAGCCGGTGCGGATCGGACAGCAGGTCGAACCGCCGGCTCCACTCGGTCGTGTCGACGTCCGCGAGCGCCGCCGAGGCGTGCTCGAGCGCCAGTTGATCACCGGAGACGTCCACGGCCCAAATCTAGTCGCTCGGGACCTCGCAGCGGCCGAGGCCGGCCGAAGTCACCCGACGGTGTTGACAGCGGTCAACAGCCGATATCCGCTGGTCGCGTGATCAGAACCGTCCGGGACGGCCCCTTCAGGTAGGGTCAAACATGTGTGCGGAGCCACCGGGGAAGTCCGACTCGACGGCCGAACACCCGACATCGCGGCGGTGTCGCGGATGGCGGACACCATGTCGCCCCGCGGGCCTGACTCCGCCGGTGCGTGGTCACAGGGCCGGGTCGCCCTCGGTCATCGCCGTCTGAAGATCATCGACCTGTCCGAGGCCGGCGGCCAGCCCATGATCGACTCCGAGTTGGGTCTGGCTATCTGCTGGAACGGCTGCATCTACAACTATCGGGAACTGCGGCGGGAGTTGTCCGGTCACGGGTACCGGTTCTTCTCCACCAGTGACACCGAGGTGCTGCTCAAGGCCTACCACCACTGGGGAGACCGGTTCGTCGACCAACTCAAGGGCATGTTCGCGTTCGCGATCGCCGAACGGGACAGCGGCCGCGTGCTGCTGGGCCGGGACCGCCTCGGCATCAAGCCGCTGTATCTCAGCCAGGACCGGCACCGGATCCGGTTCGCCTCGTCCCTGCCCGCCCTGTTGGCCGGCGGCGAGGTCGACACCCGGATCGATCCGACCGCCCTGCACCACTACCTGACCTTCCACTCCGTGGTACCGGCGCCGTTGACCATCCTGCGCGGCGTGTCCAAGGTGCCACCGGCCTCGCTGGTGGCGATCGAACCCGACGGCCGGGTCATCACCAGCACCTATTGGGAACCCGACTTCAGCCGCCGCGCCGACCGTGCCGACTGGACCGCCCGGGACTGGGAGGACGCGGTACTGCAGTCGCTGCGCACCGCGGTCGAGCGGCGGCTGGTGGCCGACGTCCCGGTGGGCTGTCTGTTGTCCGGCGGGGTCGACTCCAGCCTGATCGTCGGGCTGCTCGCCGAAGCCGGCCAGACCGGGTTGAAGACGTTCTCGATCGGCTTCGAATCGGTCGGCGGCGTGGCCGGAGACGAGTTCAGGTACTCCGACGTCGTCGCCCGCCATTTCGACACCGACCACCATCAGATCCGCATCGGCACCGACCGGATGCTGCCCGCCCTGGACGGCGCGATCGGCGCGATGAGCGAGCCGATGGTCAGCCACGACTGCGTCGCGTTCTATCTGCTCAGCCAGGAAGTGGCCAGACACGTCAAGGTGGTCCAGTCCGGTCAGGGCGCCGACGAGGTGTTCGCCGGTTACCACTGGTATCCGCCGATGGCGGACCCCTCGGCCGCCGATCTGGACGGGGCGGTGGCCAAGTACCGGGCGGCGTTCTTCGACCGGGATTCGGCCGCGGTGGCCGCGCTGCTCACCCATGAGTACCGCACCGACGGGGATCCGAGCGGTCGGTTCGTCACCGAACACTTCGCCCGGCCCGGCGCGGAGACCGGGGTGGACCGGGCGCTGCGCCTGGACACCACCGTGATGCTGGTGGAGGACCCGGTGAAGCGGGTGGACAACATGACGATGGCGTGGGGGCTGGAGGGCCGGGTGCCGTTCCTCGATCACGAACTCGTCGAGCTGGCCGCCACCTGCCCGCCGGAACTCAAGACCGCCCAAGGTGGCAAGGGGGTGCTGAAGGAGGCCGCCCGCCGGGTCATTCCCGCGGCGGTGATCGACCGCCCCAAGGGATACTTCCCGGTTCCGGCGCTGACCCATCTGGAGGGCCCGTACCTGGACATGGTCCGCGACGCGCTCTATGCGCCGGAGGCCAAGGAGCGCGGACTGTTCCGTCCGGAGGCGGTGGACCGCCTGCTCGCCGACCCCAACGGCCGGCTGACACCGTTGCGCGGCAACGAGTTGTGGCAGATCGCGCTGTTGGAGATGTGGCTGCAGAAGCACGGCATCACCGGAGTTGCGGCATGACCAAATCTGAATCCCCCGATTCCACCGATCACACCGAAGCCATCACCCTGAGCCTGCACGACGCGTCCCCACAGCATCTGGTGGACGTCATGGCCGAGAATGTGGTGCTTGAACTGGGTTGGGGCCGTTTGGTCTTCGGCCAGACCTTCGCCGATCCCGATGACCTGGCCGAGGTGATGCGCCAGGAACGTTCGGGACGGCGCGACATCTGCATCTACGCCCGCGAGGCCCACGTGCTGGTCTCGCTGGCCCCCACCGAACTGTTCATCGATCCGAGCCACACCTACCGGTTGCGGTTCCACGAACACGACGAGATCGCCGAACCGTCGCCGCCCGGTATCACGGTCCGTCGGCCGCGGGCCCGCGAAGAGGCCGATGAGATGAACCGCGTCTACGTGCGGTGTGGGATGGTGCCGGCGCCGATCGACGTCATCTGGGACAACCACCTGAACGCCGAGGCGGTGGAGTACCTCATCGCGGTGCGCGACGACGACGGTTCGGTGGTCGGCACGGTCACCGGGGTCGACCACAAGCGGTTGTTCTCCGACCCGGAGGACGGTTCGAGCCTGTGGACGCTGGCGGTGGACCCGACGGCGGGGCTGCCCGGTATCGGTGCGGCGCTGACCCGTGCACTGGCGGCGATCTTCCGCGACCGGGGCCGCGCCTACATGGATCTGTCGGTGGCACACGACAACACCGCCGCCATCAACCTGTACGAGAAGCTGGGCTTCCAGCGGGTTCCGGTGCTGGCGGTGAAACGCAAGAACGCGATCAACGAACCGCTGTTCACCCATCCGCCGGAGACCGTCGACGACCTCAACCCGTACGCCCGGATCATCGCCGATGAGGCGATGCGGCGCGGAATCCGGGTCGAGGTGCTCGACGCCGAGACCGGTGAGATGCGTCTGACCCACGGCGGCCGGTCGGTGGTGACCCGGGAGTCGTTGTCGGAGTTCACCTCCGCGGTGGCGATGGCCCGCTGCGACGACAAGCGGCTCACCCGCCGGATCGTCTCCGAAGCGGGTATCAAGGTGCCGCGGGGCCGGTTGGCCTCCTTCGACGATGCCGACCACGCGTTCTTGGACGAGGTCGGCAAGGTCGTCGTCAAACCCACCCGCGGTGAGCAGGGTATCGGCATCACCGTCGGGGTGCAGACCCACGAGGAGCTCGACGAGGCGTTGGCCCGGGCCCGCGAACAGCATCCCGAGGTGCTCATCGAGGAGTGCTATCCGGGCGATGATCTACGGCTGGTGGTGATCGACGGCAAGGTGGTGGCCGCGGCGCTGCGCAAACCGGCCGAGGTGATCGGCACCGGTCAGCACACCATCCAGGAGCTGATCGAGGCGCAGAGCCGGCGGCGCGCGGCGGCGACCGGCGGGGAGTCGAAGATCCCGCTCGATGCGATCACCAAGTCGATCGTGCACGACGCGGGCTACTCGTTGGACGATGTGTTGCCCGAGGGTGAGCGGCTGCGGGTGCGCCGGACCGCCAACCTGCATCAGGGCGGAACGATTCACGATGTGACCGCCAAGGTGCATCCGGAGCTGTGCCGGGTGGCGGTCAAGGCCGCCGAGGCGATCGGCATCCCGGTCACCGGCATCGATCTGCTCGTGCCCGATGTGACCCGCGACGACTACGTGTTCATCGAGGCCAATGAACGACCGGGGCTGGCCAATCACGAGCCCCAGCCGACCGCGGCCGCGTTCGTGGACTTCCTGTTCCCGGGGCAGCCGGGATTGCCCCAAGCCTGGACGCCTTCGGAGGCGCCGGACTGAGCGCGCCAGCGCGAAGGCCGCACGCCGACACATCAAACCCCAGGCGCCGGACTGAGCGCGCCAGCGCGAAGGCCGCACGCCGACACATCAAACCCCAGGCGCCGGACTGAGCGCGCCAGCGCGAAGGCCGCACGCCGACACATCAAACCCCAGGCGCCGGACTGAGCGCGCCAGCGCGAAGGCCGCACGCCGACACATCAAACCCCCGGGCGCCTACCAGGTGCTGGTGCGCATCACGATCTCGGTTGTCAGCTGCGCGGTGGACTGCTGCGCGTTGCGCCCGTCGAGCAGCTCCACGACCCGGAAGTCGCCGTAGACGTAGCGCTGGCTGGCCAGCGCCGCCGACCGCGCCGCGGGTGTGCTGACCAGCATGGTGGTGTTCATCTCGACCGGCGGGCAGTGTTCGTCGCGGATGACCCCACCCGGATCGGCGACCCGGGGATGTGGGCGGTCCACCACGACCAGCGCCGTGAACCGATCCAACCGGGTGGCGGCCAGCTCCCAGGCGAGTTCGCCGCCGCTGCGGTCGCCGACCACCACCGCCCACCGCAGACCGAGCTCATCCATCACCCCGACCACCGTCTTGGGGGTCAGCCGTGGGTCGGCGCCGATCACGACGGTGCGCAGGGATGCGGTGTGCAGCCGCCGGCACACCACCTCGTAGGCGGCGGGCCGGCGATCAGCCGCGCCGAGCACGACCACCGCCGACCCCTGTTCGGGTCCGGCGGCGGTCACCGCGACGGGAAACCCGTCGACCGTCATCATGCTGCCCGGCATTCGGCCAACCTACAGTCGCGTCCGGCGCTGCGGGCGGGATTTGCCGCTTACCCGGGCGTCAGGACGATCCGACGCGTTCGGCCTGCCGGGCGGCCACCTCCAGGAAGGTCTGCGGCAGTTCCGCCGAGACCGAGACGCGGTCGTCACCCAACGGCAGCATCATCGCGGAGACCGACATCGAGCCGACGTTCTCGAAGTACATGTAGACCGGGTTGCTGGAGCCCAGTGTCTGGCGGTAGGCCAGTCCCCCGGGGCGTGGACTGTCGATCGGGGTGGTGGTGATGTCCAGCCCGTCGGAGTTCTCCGCGCCGAAGAACGCCCGGTACCGGGCGCAGCGCTCCGCCACCTCGGCCACCCGCTCCAGGTCCAGCGGGCGGGTGTGCACCCCGATCGAGAACCGGGCGTTCTGATACCACACCGAATAGTCCGAGTCCCGGCCCAGACCGGCGGCCGCCGCCTCCCGGACCACCGCGGTCATCCCGTCGGCACAGCCTTCGGGCACCGACCGCATGGTGTACGGGTTCGGTCGGGCGGGTGATGCGGCATCGGGCTTCTCCCGACGCTCGTATTTCACACCGGGCGGAAAGTCGTTCTGGGTGAGGATGACACGTTCGATGATGTCGCCCGGCCAGACCGCCGTCCCGGTGACCGAAACGGCGCAGCCGGCCACCAGGGCCAGCACCGGCAACAGTGCCCCGACCCGCAGTCCGACCATGCCAGCAGCCTACTCAGATCACGTCGGTGCGCAGCACGGGTCGCGGCGGCGGACCGTCCTCGAGCAGAGCGAACAGCGCGTCGAGGTCCAGATGGGCGGTGAGCAGATCGGCGATCTGATCCAGCTGACGGTCCCGGCGCGCGCCGACGTCGATGTCGTCGGCGACGACGAACCCGTGCCGTCCGGCGGCGACCGCTGCCTCGGACAGCCATTGCCGGCGGAGCTCGTCGTTGTCGAGCAGGCCGTGCCAGTGGGTGCCGCACACCGCGCCACGCCGCAACCCGACACCGTGCCAGTCGTCGGCGGCGGACCGGGTCACCTGCCCGTGGTGGATCTCGTAGCCGCGCAGGGGCCGCTCCCAGCGGCGCAGGGTCTTGTCGGCGGCGAACTCGATGTCGGCGTCGAGCAGGCCGAGACCGTCGACCCGGCCGACGCCGGATTCGACGCGGTCGTCGATGCGCCGGCACAGCATCTGGAAACCGCCGCAGACGCCCAGCACCGCCCGGCCCGCCGCGGCGTGCGCGACGATCGCGTCGGCCAACCCGCGGTCCCGCAGCCAGGTCAGATCCGCCACCGTCGCTTTGCTGCCCGGCAGCACCACCGCGTCGGCGTCGGTGAGTTCGGTCGGATCGGCGACCCAGCGCACCACCACCCCCGGTTCACAGGCCAGTGCCTCGACATCGGTGGAGTTGGAGATGCGCGGCAGCCGGACCGCGGCGACGGTCAGGCTCTGCTCACCGCGTGGCGGCTGCGGTGTGCCGACCACCCGCCCGGACACCACCGACACCGAGTCCTCGGCGTCGAGCCACAGATCGTCGGAGAACGGGATGATCCCGTAGGTGGGCCGGCCGGTGCGCCGGTGCAGTTCGTCGAGTCCCGGGGTGAGCAGCGCCGGGTCGCCGCGGAACTTGTTGACCACGAATCCGGCGATCAGCCGCTGGTCGGCGGGTTCCAGAACGGCCACCGTGCCGAAGAAGTGGGCCAGCAGCCCGCCGCGGTCGATGTCGCCGATCAGCACGATCGGCAGATCGGCGGCGCGGGCCAGGCCCAGGTTGGCCAGATCGGTGGCGCGCAGGTTGATCTCGGCGGGCGACCCGGCACCCTCGCACAGCACCACGTCGAATTCGGTTCGCAGCGCGGTCAATTCCTCGGCGACGACGGCGCGGAGCCGGTCGCGGTGCCGGATGTAGTCCCCGGCCGCCACCGATCCGCTGACTTCTCCGCGCACCACCAGCTGCGAGGTGCGGTCCCCGCCGGGTTTGAGCAGGATCGGGTTGAATCGCACGCTGGGCTCCAGCCCGGCGGCGCGCGCCTGCATCGCCTGGGCGCGGCCGATCTCGCCACCCTCCACGGTCACCGCCGAGTTGTTGGACATGTTCTGCGCCTTGAACGGGGCGACGCGAATCCCCTTGCGCGCCAACAACCGGCACAGCCCGGCGACGAGCACCGACTTCCCGGCGTCCGATGTCGTGCCGGCGACCAGCAGGGCGCCCCCGGTCATGTCGCGGGCGAATCCGGTGTCACAGCTGGGTCAGGATCTCGGCGCCGTCCTCGGTCACCACCAGCGTGTGCTCGAACTGCGCGGTCCACTTGCGGTCCTTGGTGACGACGGTCCAGCCGTCGTCCCAGATCTCGTACTCCAGCGATCCGAGGTTGATCATCGGCTCGATGGTGAAGGTCATGCCGGGTTCCATCACGGTGGTGACCGACGGTTCGTCGTAGTGCAGCACCACCAGGCCGTTGTGGAACGTGGTGCCGATGCCGTGGCCGGTGAAGTCGCGGACGACGTTGTAGCCGAACCGGTTCGCGTACGACTCGATGACGCGGCCGACGACCGACAGCGCGCGGCCGGGCTTGACCGCCTTGATCGCCCGCATCATCGCCTCGCGGGTGCGCTCCACCAGCAGCCGATGCTCCTCGGAGACGTCACCGGCCAGGAAGGTGGCGTTGGTGTCGCCGTGCACACCGTGGATGTAGGCGGTGACGTCGATGTTGACGATGTCGCCGTCCTCGATGACGGTGGAGTCCGGGATACCGTGGCAGATCACCTCGTTGAGCGAGGTGCAGCACGACTTCGGGAAGCCCTTGTAGCCGAGTGTGGACGGGTACGCGCCGTGGTCGATCAGGTACTCGTGGACGATCCGGTCGAGTTCGTCGGTGGTCACGCCGGGTTCGACGGCCTTTCCGGCCTCGGCGAGTGCGCCCGCGGCGATCCGCCCGGCGATCCGCATCTTGTCGATCACCTCGGGCGTCTGCACCCACGGCTCGTTGCCCTCGTTCGCGGTGGGTTTCCACACGTACTCCGGACGTTCGATCGACTTGGGGACGGGCCGCGTCGGTGAGATGACGCCGGGGCGAAGCGCGGTGCGAACGGACATGGTTCCAAGGGTAGTCGGAGAACACCGATCTCTTTTCCGGAGAGCGGGAATGTTAGCCTGTCTTCATGCTTAGCGAGCCGCCCGCGGCGACCGGCGACGGGGTGCACATCCTGAACCAACTCGGCTACCGCGACCTGGTGGAGGACGACGAGCGGTTGGTCATGGAGATGGACAACCGGCCGGATCTGACCAACGTCCGGGGTGCGCTGCAGGGCGGTCTGCTGGCCACGTTGATCGACATCGCGGCGGGCCGGTTGGCCGGCCGGCACGTCGGCCCCGGTCAGGACGTCACCACCGCCGACATGACCGTGCACTTCCTGGCCCCGGTGGTGGTCGGCCCGGCGCGTGCGGAGGCCACCATCCTGCGGGCCGGCAGGCGGTTGATCGTCACCTCGGTCGACGTGACCGATGTCGGCCGGGACCGGCTGGCGGCGCGGTCGACGCTGAGCTTCGCCGTGCTGGATCCCCGCTGACCGGCCGCGGTCAGCCGTCAGCGGCGGTCGAAGCGGCTGAACACGCCCTTGCGCCGCGGCCCGCGGATGTCCACCGACCCCCACACGACCTTGCCGGTGAACACCACGTGCGGACGCCCCTCGGCGGGTGCGTCGCGGCGGTGGTCCCGGGCGCTGCCGACGATCACCTCGACATCGTCGATGGACGCGCTGGCCCCGTCGGGCAGCCGCACGTCGACCGAACCGAACTTCATGTCGAGTTCGACCACCACGATCGGCCCGGCGAACCGGGCGCGGGTGAGGTCGAGGTCGACCGATCCGAACCGGCGCACCAGCGCCAGCCGGGTCGGCACGATCCACTCGCCCTGCCGCTTCAGGGAGCCCAGGATGCCGCGCAGCTCCACGCGGTCGGTGGCGGTGGTGACGATCGCGCCCGGACCGGGCAGATCGCCCACCAACGCGTCGAGGTCCGACCGCAGCCGCGCCTGCGACACCGCGGCCGAGCGTTCCTCGAACTCCTCGATGTCGATCAGGCCCAACGCGACAGCGTTGTGCAACCGACGCAGCGTGCCATTGCGGTCCGCGTCGGAGATCCGCAGTTCCGCCGGCTCGGCGGTGGGTTCGATACCCGCCATAGCCGACAGGCTACTCACGCCAGGTAGTCCGGAGGCAGTGCGTCGAGCATCATCTTGGTCATCCGCACCGCGTACTCCGAGCTGCCACCACCGACGATCAGCGCGGCGAACGCCAGGTCACCGCGGTAGCCGGCGAACCAGGAGTGCGAACCGCCGGCGAACTCCGCCTCACCGGTCTTGCCGCGCACGTCGCCTGCGCCCTGCAGGTGTTCGGCGGTGCCGTTGGTCACCACCAGCCGCATCATCGGGCGCAGCCCCTCCACCATCTCCGGTGAGATGGGCGGGATCTCGCCGTTGATCTCGGTGAGCCGGCCGTCGATCAGCCTCGGCACCGGGGGTTTGCCGGCGGCGACGGTCGCGGCGACCATGGCCATCCCGAACGGGCTGGCCAGCACCTTGCCCTGCCCGAAGCCGTCCTCGGTGCGCTCGGCCAGGATGACCGTGGGTGGCACCGATCCGGTCACCGCGGGCAGCCCGGAGATCGAGTATTCGGGGCCGAGCCCGTACTGGGCGGCGGCGGTGGACAGTCCGCGCGGCGGCATCCGGCTGGCCAGTTCGGCGAAGGTGGTGTTGCACGAACTGGCGAACGCCCGGGACAGCGGCACGGTGCCCAGATCGAATCCGCCGTAGTTGGGCACCCGCCGGTGGCCGATGTCCATGTGGCCGGGGCAGGGCAACAGGGTGTTGGGGGTGGCCATGTCCCGGTCGAGCGCCGCGCCGGCGGTGACGATCTTGAACGTCGAGCCGGGCGGGAACAGCCCGGTGGTGGCGAGCAGACCCTCGGCGTCGGCGGCGGCGTTCTGAGCGACGGCGAGGATCTCCCCCGTCGACGGCCGGATCGCGACGATCATCGCCTGTTTGCCGGTGGTGTCCACGGCACCCTGTGCGGCTTCCTGGACCCGGCGGTCGAGGGTGAGTGTCACCGCCGGCGCCGGTTCGCCGGGCACCTCGTGCAGGATGTCGACCTCGACGCCGTTCTGGTTGACGGTGACCACCCGCCAGCCCGCGGTGCCGTCGATGTCGTCGAACACCGCCTGTTTGACCCGGCTGAGCAGCGCCGGAGCGAACCGCTCGTCGGTGGGCACCAGATCCGGATGCGGTGTGATCACCACGCCGGGAAGGGCCCCGATCGCGGCGGCCACCGGATCGTGGTCGGCCTGGCGCAGGGTGATCAGACTCATCGGGCCGCGTTGCGCGCTGGCCTGTTCGGCGAGTCGTTGCGGATCCAGGGTGTCGTTGAACGGCCGCAGCGCGTCGACGACGGCGTGGGCGGTGGTCATCAGCTGTGCACCGGCGGCGCGGGCGTCCAGCGCGTAGTGGTAGCGGAATCCCGGCCGCAGCACGCTGGTCCCGGTGCGCTCGTGCACCGAGGCCCGGGGCGGCGGGTCGGCGCGCAGCGCGAACGTCTGGTTCTCGCCGAGCCGAGGGTGCAGGTTGGTGGCCGTCCACCGCACCTGCCACTGTCCGTTGTTGCGGACCATGTTGAGGTGCCCGTCGTAGGTCCAGGTCCGGTTCTTGGGCAGCTTCCAGGTGTAGCGGTAGCTGACGGCGCCGGTGTCCTCGCTGTATCGGGAGCCGACGACCTGCGCGTCCAGCCCCTCGGCCTGCAGACCGGCCCACGCCGCGTTGAGCCCCTGTCGGGCCAGGTCCGGGCGGTCGCTGAGGTCGGCGGCCGCGCCGGTGTCACCTTCGGCGAGCGCGGCGAAGAACCGTTCGGCCGCGAGCTCCGGACCGTCGGGCCGGGGGGTGCAGGAACTGAGCGCGACGGCGGTGCCGACCGCGCCGAGCACGGCGAGCACCCGAGTGGCCCATGAGACTTTCGAGGTCGATGTTGCCATTGAGGCAATTGTTATGGGTGTGACGGCTGATCGCCGGGAGGCGCACCGATGCCGATCTGTGACGGATCCGCGCCGGGCGGGTGACCTCCGGGCTACCCGCGGGCGGCGGGAGCGCGGACGACCAGCGGGACGGCCGGGAAATAGGCGGCCATCTCGCTGCGCGATTTGCGCAGGGCGGCGGTGCCGTAGCCCTTCTTGCGGTGCTCGGGGTGGATCCAGATCCGGACGTTGACCTCACCGCTGGTGAGCTCACCGAACACCATGCCCACCGGTTGCGATCCGACCTCGGCCACCAGCCACACCGCTTCCTCGGCCTCCATCCGCTGATTCGCGGCGCGGATCTCGTCGTCCAGGTCGCCGGCCGGGGCGCCGGAACCGTCCCCGGCCGCACCGACATCCGAGGTGCGCGCGGCGAACAGCTCGCGGTCGCGGTCGGGCCGGAACGGCCGCAACGCCAGATTGTCCCCGGAGGAGTCCGGGCGCTCCCCCAGTACGAAGCTGAGTTGGGAGTTCAGATCGTCGAGCTCACGCGCGATCTGGCGGCGAGACTCCCGGGTCAACCGGTCGAAGGAGAGCCGCAGCACCGCTTCGGCGGCGGCCTGCGACGTGTCCAGCATCGCACGGATCTTGCCGAGCGCACTGGCGGTGTCGTCGGAATCGACGATGGCATCGAGGATTTCGTGGCGGCGGTCCAGGGCCCGCACCAGCGCGTCGGCGATCTCGCGACGGTCCACCCGCTGATCCTGATCGGTCACGACGCCAGCCTAGAACGTCTGCCGGCCGCAGGGGTGTCCCCGGCGAAACCGGGGCGGATCAATCTCGTCAATCCAGCAGCACGGTGGCGAACGTGCCGACCGTCTGGAAACCGACCCGCGCGTAGGTGGCGCGGGCGACGGTGTTGAAGCTGTTGACATACAGGCTGGCGATGCGGCCGCCGCGCACCACCGCGGACGCCAGCGTCGCGGTCCCGGCGGAGCCCAGCCCACGGCCACGCCAGTCCGGATGAACCCAGACCCCCTGGATCTGGCCGACCGCCGGGGACTGCGAACCGACCTCGGCCTTGAACACCACCTCACCGCGTTCGAACCTGGCCCAGGCCCGCCCGGCGGCGATCAGCCCGGCGACCCGCCGCCGGTATCCGCGGCCGCCGTCACCGAGGCGGGGGTCGATGCCCACCTCCCCGATGAACATGTCGATGGCGGCCACCAGGTAGGCGTCGAGCTCCTCCATTCGCACCGGCCGCACCGCCGGGTCGATCGGGCAACACGGCTCGGTGCTCAGCGCCATCAGCGGTTGCTCGTCGCGGACGTCGCGGGCCGGCCCCCAGCCGGATTCCAGGCGCTGCCACATCGGCAGCACCAGTTCGGCCCGGCCGACCAGTGAGGAGCAGCGCCGCGGCTGCCCCACGGCCTTGTCGGCGAAGGCGTGCAGATCGTCGAGCCGGCCACGCAGCGGAATGAGGTTGGCCCCGGCGAAGCACAACGCCTCATCGACCCGGCGTCGGGTCCACAACTCGCCGCCGATCGCGGCGGGATCGACGCCGTGCTCGGCCACCCGGGCGGCCACCATGCACGACGCGACCGGGTCCTCGTCGAGCACGGCACGCACCGCGACCGGGTCACGCACCAGCGAAACACGCCGCTCGTCGGCGAGACGAAACACCGGCGGAGCCGACATGGCCACTTCCTTCGGGGAACCGCGAGGTTCCCGGTTGCTGGGGGATCTCGGGCTGCACACGGCCGGGGCTTGCCGCCGGCCGGCCGGACCCGCGACCGTGATCCCGCTCACAGGGTCATGTTCAGCTTACGGTGACAATCGGAGAACCGCTGGACTCTGGCCCGGACTCCCCGTCTCCGGAGCCCATCTCGGCGGCGATCCGCATCGCCTCCTCGATGAGGGTCTCCACGATCTGCGATTCCGGCACGGTCTTGATGACCTCGCCCTTGACGAAGATCTGTCCCTTGCCGTTGCCGGAGGCCACCCCGAGGTCGGCCTCGCGGGCCTCGCCCGGGCCGTTCACCACGCACCCCATCACCGCGACCCGCAGCGGGACGTCGAGGCCCTCCAGCCCCGCGGTGACCTCGTTGGCCAGCGTGTACACATCGACCTGGGCGCGCCCGCAGGACGGGCAGGACACGATCTCCAGGCCGCGCGGCCGCAGGTTCAGCGACTCCAGGATCTGGACGCCGACCTTGACCTCCTCCACCGGTGGCGCCGACAGCGACACCCGGATGGTGTCCCCGATGCCCCTGCTCAGCAGCGCGCCGAATGCGACCGCGGACTTGATGGTGCCCTGGAACGCCGGCCCGGCCTCGGTGACGCCGAGGTGCAGCGGATAGTCGCACTGTTCGGCGAGCATCTCGTAGGCCTGCACCATCACCACGGGATCGCTGTGCTTGACGCTGATCTTGATGTCGCCGAAGCCGTGCTCCTCGAACAGCGACGCCTCCCACAGCGCCGATTCGACCAGCGCCTCCGGGGTGGCCTTGCCGTACTTCTGCATGAACCGCTTGTCCAGCGATCCGGCGTTCACCCCGATGCGGATCGGGATGCCGGCGTCCCCGGCGGCCTTGGCGACCTCCTTGACTCGGCCGTCGAACTCCTTGATGTTGCCCGGGTTGACCCGCACCGCCGCGCAACCGGCGTCGATCGCGGCGAAGATGTACTTGGGCTGGAAGTGGATGTCGGCGATCACCGGGATCTTGGACTTCGCGGCGATCGCGGGCAGGGCGTCGGCGTCCTCCTGCCGGGGGCAGGCCACCCGGACGATGTCGCAGCCGGCGGCGGTGAGTTCGGCGATCTGCTGCAGGGTCGCGTTCACGTCGTGGGTCTTGGTGGTGCACATCGACTGCACCGAGATCGGGTGATCACTGCCCACGCCGACGTCGCAGACCATCAACTGCCGGGTCTTCCGACGGGGTGCCAGCACCGGCGCGGGTCCCCCGGACCCGACTGCGGGCATCCCCAGGCCGATCGAAGTCATTTCTCTCCTATTGGAACAACCTGATCGGATTGACCAGGTCGGCGGTGACGGTCAGCAGCATGTAGCCGGCCACCACCACCAAGATTACGTACGTCGCGGGCATCAGCTTGAGATAGTTGACCGGCGCCGCCGCGGTCAGGCCGCGGGCCGAGCGGATCATGTTGCGGATCTTCTCGTAGGTGGCGATCGCGATGTGCCCGCCGTCGAACGGCAGCAGCGGGACCAGGTTGATCGCGCCGAGCACGAAGTTGAGCTGGGCCAGGAAGAACCAGAACGCCACCCACAGCCCGTGGTTGACGGTGTCGCCGCCGATGATGCTGGCGCCCACCACGCTGATCGGGGTCTCCGGATCGCGTTCGTCACCGGTGATCGACGCCACCAGCGCGCCGACCTTGGTCGGGATCTTCGCCAGCGCCTTGCCCAGTTCGACGGCCAGCTCGCCGGTGAACGTGAAGGTGGCCGGCACCGCGGACAGCACGTTGTACTGGGTGGGGCCGAACTGTGCGGCGGTGACACCGATGGCGCCCACCTCGGCGGGAACCGGCTCGCCGTCCTCGCCGGCGGTGAACCGCTGTGTGGGCGTGACGTCGACGACGGTGGTGAACTCCGTGGTCACGCCGTCGACGGTGCGCTGCACGGTCAGTTCGGTGGGGCCGCGGTGTTGCCGTACCGCGGTGGCCATCTCGGTGAAGTCGGCGACCTCGGCGTCGCCGACCTTCACGATCACGTCGCCGGGCTGGATGCCGGCCAGCGCGGCCGGTCCGGGTCCGCTGCACTCGCTCAGCTCGCCTTGACGGACTTCGGCTGCCACACAAGAGGTCTCGCCGACGACGGCGGTCGTCGGCGGATTCAGGGTGGGCAGCCCCCAGATCACCGCGATGGCGTAGATGAGCACCAGCCCGATGACGAAGTTCATCCCCGGCCCGGCGAACAGCACCGCGACCCGTTTCCAGGTCTTCTGCCGGTACATCGCGTACGGCTGCTCATCGGGTTTCAACTCGTCGATCGCGGTCATGCCGGCGATGTCGCAGAAGCCGCCCAGCGGGACCGCCTTGATCCCGTATTCGGTGGATCCCAGCCGGTTGGGCCGGTGGGTCGACCACAGGGTCGGCCCGAACCCGACGAAGTAACGGCGCACCTTCATCCCGGTGGCCCGCGCCACCCACATGTGACCGCATTCGTGCAACGCCACCGACACCAGGATGGCCAGCGCGAACAGTGCGACGCCGATAGCAAACATCATGTGGTGAGCAGACCTTTTCCGTCGAGCGACCGGTCCACCGCGTGTCTTGCCACGGTGCGGGCCCAGCGCTGCGCTTCGAGTACGTCGTCCACGGTAGCGGGTTCGGCCGCCCAGGCGTCGGCAGCGCGCAGCACCTCGGCCACGATCCGCACGATCGCCGGGAACCGGATCCGCCCGGCCAGGAACGCCGCGGCGGCCTCCTCGTTGGCGGCGTTGTACACCGCGGTCAGGCAACCGCCCCGCTCCCCGGCCTGCCGGGCCAGTTCCACGGCGGGGAAGACCTCGTTGTCGACGGGTTCGAACGTCCAGGTGGAGGCGGTGCTGAAGTCGCAGGCCGGCGCCGCGCCGGGCACCCGGTCCGGCCAGCTCAGCGCCAGTGCGATGGGCAGTTTCATATCGGGTGGGCTGGCCTGCGCCAGGGTGGAGCCGTCGGTGAACGTCACCATCGAGTGCACGATCGACTGCGGGTGCACGACGACGTCGATGCGGTCGTAGTCGATGCCGAACAGCAGATGGGTCTCGATGAGTTCGAGCCCCTTGTTGACCAGTGACGCCGAGTTGAGGGTGTTCATCGGCCCCATGGACCAGGTCGGGTGGGCGCCGGCCTGTTCCGGGGTGACGGTCTCGAGTTGTTCGGCGGTCCAGCCGCGGAACGGCCCGCCGGAGGCGGTGAGCACGATCCGGGCGACCTCGTCGGGGCTGCCGCCGCGCAGGCACTGCGCCATGGCCGAGTGTTCGGAGTCCACCGGGACGATCTGCCCGGGCCCGGCGGCCTTGAGCACCAGCGAACCGCCTGCCACCAGCGACTCCTTGTTGGCCAGTGCGAGCCGGGCCCCGGTGTCCAGCGCCGCCAGCGTGGGTTCCAGGCCCAACGCACCGACCAGCGCGTTGAGCACCACGTCCACTCCGGTGGTCTCGGCCGCGGCGTGCACCAGCCGGGTGGCCGCGTCCGGACCGGCGAACGTCACGTCGTCGAGTCGGTCGGCGGCCGCCGGATCGGCCACGGCGATGTTGCGCACCCCGGTCTCGGCGCGCTGGCGGGCCAGCAGCTCCGGATTCCCGCCGCCGGCCGCCAGCCCCACCACCTCGAAGCGGTCCGGATTGGCGGCGATGACCTCCAGCGCCTGGGTGCCGATCGAGCCGGTGCTGCCCAGGATCAACACCCGCAGCCGGCCGGTTTTCTCGTCACCTCGCAAGGGACCTCGCAGCGCCTCGGCAGCAGCACCACCGGAAGTAGTCACCGCACCATTGTGCCGCGTGCCGCCCGGCCCGCGCCGGGGCGTGCGGCCGGCGGGTCGGCGGCGTGGACCGGACGGATACGACAAGGTGTCGTATGCCAGAATGAGGCCAGCTGCCGGGACTCATTGTGAGGAGAAGCTGTGGCGACAACCGAGGTCGAACGACGCAACGACGTGGACGTCGAGGAAGTGCCGTCCGCGGAGTGGGGCTGGTCCAAGCAGAACCCGCGTGCGCTGCAGTTCGGCGGGGTGCTCGCCGCGCTCTTCCTGCTGGCGATGTTGCACGGCAACCACAACGGCCGGGTCGAGGACCTCTACCTGATCGGCTTCGCCGCGCTGGTGCTGCTGTTCGTGGGCCGCGACTGGTGGCTGCGTCGCCGCGGCCTGCTGCGCTGATCCGGCCCGCGTCGGCCGGCCGGTAGGCCGATCCGCCGTCCGGCCGGTCCGGGTTCGCCTTCGGTGGCCGCTAATCGACCGGGAGAAGATCGGAGTCCACCGGCCGGTGGCCGCCCCGGAACATGTCTTCCACATCGCCGATCACGGCGTCCGGCCGCCCGGCGGCGGTCAGGGCGTGACGTTTGAAGACCCGGGCCGCCGCGCTCGGCCGGTAGTGCACCCGGTCGACGGGGCCGGCCAACTCGGCGCCGCCCCATACGACGACCTCGGTGCGACCGGCCCGGGTGGTCCGGCGCACGTCGTCGACCAGATGCGGATGCGCGGCCATCAGGGCCGCCGAGACCGCCAACCCGGCCGCCGCTTCGGCGAACACCGCATCCGCCCCGCCCGCCAGCACACCGGCCCGGGCCCCCAGGATGCGCAGCGGTTGACCGCAATCGGGTTCGGCGAGTAGGACGTTGACCTCCCAGCCGGCCATCGCCCGGTCGAACACCCAGCCGCCGATGGTCCCGGCGACCTCCGCGGAATCGATCGCCAGGACGTCGAGGCGGTACTTCAACGCCCGCCCGGCCGGGATCGACTGCGGGTCCGGCAGCACCCGTTGAGGCACGTCATCGGCACGCAGGGACGGGGTCGCCATATGCAGCTCCATTCGGGTCCTCGGGCACGTGAGCGGATCATCACGTGCCGCCGCGATCGCTATGGCGCGACTCACATCACAGCGTGACATTTTTGCCTCGATCTGCAAAGGCCCGGTGCGGTTTTCGCCCGCCCGCGGCGGGTCCGGCTGTGCATTCCCGTTACATTTGCCGCCGGGACTGTAACGTAGGTGTCGAGATCCGCAGGCCTCACGGAAGGACGGCAACCCGATGCTCAACCCCGCATCCCCGGCCGGGACGACCGCCACCGGAGCACCGTCGTGAGCCTGACCGCCGGACACGGTCCGCTCGGCGCGGATCCCGCCGGCTGGTTCACCCCGCCGATCCCTGACGAGGTGGTCTTCGTCGAACCGCATCCGCGCCGCATCCAGGGCGTCCGGGACGGCCGCGCGGTGATCGACACCGAGCGGGCGCTGCTGGTGCACCGCCGCGACCGCCCGCTGTCGTACGCCTTCCCGGCGGACGTGGTGGGCGATCTGCCGCAACGGCCCGAACCCGCGGCCCCGGGATACGTCCAGGTGCCGTGGGATGCGGTCGAGGCGTGGGTCGAGGAGGGACGGCGGTTGGTGCACTACCCGCCCAACCCGTACCACCGGGTGGACTGCCACCCGACCCGACGCGCGCTGCGGGTGGCCGTCGAGGGCACCGTGCTGGTCGACACCACCGAGACCGTGATCGTGTTCGAGACGTCCCTGGCCCCGCGCCTGTACGTCGCGCCCGAACTGGTCCGCACCGACCTGCTGCGCCGGACCGACACCTCGTCGTACTGCAACTACAAGGGTCATGCGACGTACTGGGCCGCGGTCATCGGCGACACCGTGGTCGAGGATGTGGCGTGGAGCTATGAGGATCCGCGGCCGGAGAGCCTGCCGATCAAGGGGTATCTCAGTTTCGACGACACCCGGGTGCAGATGACCGCCGAACTGCCGGGCCTCAGTTGACCTGACCGGCCGGGTACTCGGCGGTGGTGAACGCCCGGCGCACCGCCGCGGCCTGCAGTGCGAACAGCTGCCGGCTGAGCTCCCATTCTGGCAGAAGCGAATCGAAGCCGTGGCAGGTGCCGGGAAACAGATGCAGCTCGGTGGGCACACCGCAGCGCAGCAGCCGCGCCGCATAGTCGAGCGCCTCGTCGCGCAGCGGGTCCAGCTCCGAGCAACTGATGAAAGCCGGTGGCGCGCCGGTCAGGTCGTCGGCACGGCCGGGCGCCGCGGCCGCGGTCGGCGCGGCGCCGGCCAGGTAATGCCGCCACATCTGGTCGCACGCCGGACCGTCGAAACCCGGGGTGGTGCAGAACTCCGCCTTCGACGGGGTGACCCGATCGTCCAGAGCCGGCTGGTGCAACAGCTGAAACACCAGCTGCGGCAGACCGTTCCGGCCGGACCGCTGGGCCAGCCCGGCGGCCAATGCACCACCGGCACTGCTGCCCGCCACCGCCAACCGCGCCGGATCGACGTCGAGGGCGGTGGCGTTGCCGGCCAGCCAGCTCAGCACCGCGGTGGCATCGTCGACGGCGGCCGGCCACGGGTGCTCGGGCGCCAGCCGGTAGTCCACCGACACCACCGTGCATTCGGCGCGCCGGGCGAGTTCCACACACTGACGGTGATCGGTGTCGAGGTTGCCCAGCACGAAGGCCCCGGCGTGGCAGTACAGCACCGCCGGTGCCACCCCGCGGCGTCCGCGGTAGATCCGGATTTCGATCGGTCCGGTGCCGCAATGGATTTCGCGGTCGTCGATGTGCACGCCGCCGGTGTCCACGGCTGCCGCGGTGGCCCGGCGGCGGTCGTCGAGAACCGCGCGCACCGTGGGCAGCAGATCCGCCGTCAGGTCGGTGCGGGTGCCCCACAGGTGGCGCAGCTCGGGAGCCAGCCGCTGCCCCGCTTCGGGCGGGTTCACCGGCTGGCCACCGGTCGGGCGTCCGCGGACACCTCCGACATGTCGGGGGCCGGCTCGAACAGGTAGTCGGCGGACCGGAATCGGCGGGTCATCGCCCAGAACGCACGTGCGCTGCGTGGCCACTGGGTGACGACCCGGCCGTTGGGTGCGCGGAAGTAGTTGTTGCACTGGGTCGACCACACCTTGCCCTGCATCCACTGATCGACCTTGGCGAGAAACGCGGCGGCGGTGTCCGGGCGGACCGCGATGTAGGAGGTGTCCCGGCGGCGCAGCCGTTTGAGGGCCTTCACGACGTAGCGGGCCTGCGCCTCGAGGATGAAGAGGACGCTGTTGGAACCGACGTTGGTGTTCGGACCGTAGAGCATGAAGAAGTTCGGGAATCCGGGCACGGTCATCCCCAGGTAGGCGTAGGCGCCGTCGCGCCACACCTCGCGCAGGGACCGCTGCCGCTCCCCGACCACCTCGATCTGGCCGAGATAGTCCGCGGCGGCGTATCCGGTCGCGCACACCACCACGTCGACCCGCCGTTCGGTGCCGTCCTCGGTGATCAGGGTGTCTCCCCGCAGTGCGCGCGCCGGGCTGGACACCACCTCGACGTTGGGACGCATCAGCGCGGCCAGATAGTCCGAGGAGAACACCAGCCGCTTACATCCCAGCGGATGGTCCGGGGTGAGTCTGCGGCGCATCTCCTCGTCGGGAACGGTGGCTTCCAGCATCTTCAGCGCGATGGCCTTGAATTCCTCGGTCTTCTCGCTACCGTCCTCGATCACCGAGATGTTGGCCTCGCTGCGCAACCACAACCGGGTGCGGTAGATCCGCTTCGCGAACGGCACATGGCGGAAGACCCACCGCTCGCGGTCGGAGTACGGCCGGTCCGGTTTGGGCAGGATCCAGGTCGGCGACCGCTGCACCGAGTACACCCTGTCGGCGATCTTGGCCAGTTCCGGGATCAGTTGCGATGCGGTGGATCCGGTGCCCAGCACCGCGATGCGTTTGCCGTGCAGGTCGATGCCGTGGTCCCAGCGGGCCGAGTGCATCAGGGTTCCGGTGAACGGTTCCTCCTCGACCAGATCCGGCATGACCGGCCGGGTGAACATGCCCACCGCCGACACCACGACGTCGAAGTTGTGTTGCTCCCCGGCGCCGGTGGTCAACATCCACTGCCGGCTGGTCGGATTCCACCGCGCCGAGGTGATCTCGGTGTTGAGCCGCAGATGCGGGCCGAGCCGGTGCCGCTGCGCGCACCGCTCGAAGTACCGCAGGATCTCCGGCTGCGCCGGCCACAGCCGGGTCCACTCGGAGTTCAGTTCGAAGGAGTAGGAGTACAGATGGGACTTCACATCACAGGCCAGGCCGGGATAGGTGTTGATCCGCCAGGTGCCGCCGACGCCGTCCTCCCGGTCGAAGATGGTGAAGTCGGTGAATCCCGCTCGTCGCAGGAAGATTCCCAGTGCGATGCCGCCGGGGCCGGCGCCGATGATGCCGACCGAGAGGTTCCTGGCCATATTCGCTCCCGCGTTATCCGATCGTCAGGCTCTGGCCGCCGTCGACGACGAGTTCCGAGCCGGTGATGAACGAGGCCTGTTCGGAGACGAGGAAGGCGACCGCGTCGGCGACCTCGGTGGGCCGGCCCAGCCGGCCGGCGGCCATGGTGGCCGCCAGCCGCCGCTGGGTGGCGTCGTCGAGCATCGGGGTGGCCACCGGTCCCGGCAGTACGGCGTTGACCCGGATCCCGGCCGCGGCGAGTTCGGCGGCGGCGATCTGGGTCAGCCCCCGCAGCGCCCATTTCGATGATCCGTAGGCCGCGTGGTTGGGGAACGCGCGCAGGGCGCCGGTGCTGCAGGTGTTGACCACCGATGCGTTGTGGGCGTGCCGCAACGGGTCGAGGGCGGCCCGGATTCCCAGGAACGGACCGAGACAGTTGACCCGCCAACTGCGTTCGAACCCCTCCGCGGTCTCGTCGGGGAGCGCGGCGCGGTGCAGCACCCCGGCGTTGTTGATCAGGGCGCTCAGGGCGCCGAATCTCCCGACGGTGGCGGCGACGGCGTCGGCCCATTGCGGTGCGGAGGTGACGTCCAGCGCGAGGGGCAGCACCGTATCGCCGTCGAGGTCCGCCACCGACCCGTGCAGTTCGTCGACGAGCACATCGCAGGCGGCGACCCGGTATCCGTCCTGCAACAGCCGGCGCACGATGGCGGAGCCCTGCCCGCGGGCGGCGCCGGTCACCAGCGCGACGCGTTCGGTGGTGTTCAGTGGTACCTCCCCGATGAACCCGGTGTCGTCGAGGTCTCCGGCAGGTCGTCGCGGGGCGCGGTCGCCTCCGCCAGATGCGCTGCGGCGCCGCGGCGTAACGCCTGCCCTTCGGAGGCCAGCGTGATGACCCGGAAACCGCGTGCGGCCATGGCGCGCCCAGCGGCACCGTCGCCGGCGTGGATTCCGGTGACCAGACCCGCCGACGCGGCGGCCTGCTGGATCCGGTCGATCGTGTCGTCCACCTCGGTCACCCGCCCGGCGCCGCCGGGTCCGTGGCCCATCGACAGCGACAGATCGGCGGGACCGACGTAGATGCCGGAAAGCCCGGGCACGGCGCAGATCTCGGCGATGTTCCGCACCCCGCGGATGGTCTCCACCATCGCGAAGACCGCCACCCGGTCCTGCAGGACCGTCGGATCGTGGCCGAGGTCGGATCGCAGCGGACCGAAACTACGCACCCCCGACGGCGGATACCGGGTGGCGGCCACCGCCTCGGCGGCCTGTTGTGCGGTCTCGACCATCGCGATGATCACCGCGTCGGCGCCGGCGTCGAGGACCCGTCCGATCGGTGCGGGCGCCGCCGACGGCAGCCGCACCGCGGTCGCGATCGGCACCTGCTGCAACCGGCGCAGCAGCGTGGCCACATCGGCGTCGTCGAGGTAGCCGTGTTGGGTGTCGAAACCGATGTAGTCGTAACCGGCGCGGGCGAACTCCTCCGGGCCGAGCGCGGTGGGCCCGGTGATCCACCCGCCCCACAGCTGCGGTTTGGCGGTCAGCGCCTGATGGAATCGGCCGGCTGTCATCGGATCACCCGACGATCGCGATCTTGATGCGCTCCGGCGCCGGACGGCAGGCCAGTTCGAACGCGGCCTGCGCCTCGTCGGCCCCGAAGGTGTGGGTCAGATACCGGGTGAGCAGATCGGAATGCTCGCGGGCGAAGGCGTCGGCGCGGGCCAGCATCCGCCGGCGGTCCAGGGTGACACCGGATTTCAGGGTGAGGTTGTTGCGCAGCATCGCCCGCATGTTGATCGGGTAGCTGTCGTCGTCGGGCACCCCGAAGTAGAACACCGTGCCGCCGAACGCGGTCGCCTCGATCGCGTGGTTGAGGGTGGCGACCTGATGGCCGACAGCCTCGATCACGACGTCGGCACGGTCGTCGGCGCCGAGGTGGCGTATCCACCTGTCGCTGGTGGCGCGCACCACGGTGTCGACGCCGAACTCCTTGCCGACGAGTTCGCGGTCCACCGGGTCCACCCCGGTGACGTGGGCGGCGCCGGCGGCCTTGGCGACGTAGGAGAACAGCAGCCCGATCGACCCCTGCCCGATGACCGCGACCCGCCGGCCGGTCAGATCCCCGAGTTGTTCGACGGCGTAGAGCACACAGGCCAGCGGTTGCAACGCGACCGCGTGGCGCGGTTCCAGCGCGGCGTCGTAGCGGGCCAGCCCGTCCCCGTCGGCCGTCACCCGGGCCTGCAGCCCGTCGAAACCCGACGCCCACCCGACCACGCGGTCGCCGGGATGGTGCTGCGGGTGCCGGCTGGCGATGACCTCCCCGGCGATCTCGTGGATCGGGAAACCGGGTATCTCACAGGTGCTCACACCGGTGTCACCCGGGAGCCGGCCCTGGGTGCCGCGGAATCCGGGCAGATCGCTGCCGCACACCCCGGCGGCGAGGAACCGCAACAGCACCTGACCGTCGCGCAGCCCGTCCGGATCCGGTTCGGGCACCTCGATCCGGTCGAAACGGTACGGCGCGGTGAGGCGATAGGCCCACATGTCACACCTCCACCGGGACGACGCTCCAGCCCCACTGGAAACTCGACGGCGGCCGGTAGGCGTCCTCGGCGCGGATCCGGTACTCCGGGACCCGGCGCAGCCATTCGGTGACCATGACGTCGATCTCCAGGCGGGCGAGGTGGAAACCGAGGCAGAAGTGTTGCCCCCGGCCGAACGCCAGGGTGCGCGGAATCGGCCGATTCCAGCGGAATTCGTCGGGGCGGTCGAATTCGCGTTCGTCGCGGTTGGCCGACGCGAGCAGGGTGATGATCCGTTGGCCCGGCCGCATGGTGACGCCGTGCAGGGTGTAGGGCTTGCGCAGGGTGCGGGCGAACCATTGTGCCGGTGCGCAGTACCGGATCATCTCCTCGCGCGCCTGCGGAACCGCGGTGTCCGGATCGGCGCGCACCGCGGCCAGTTGATCGGGCCGGTCGGCCAGTTCCCACAGCCCGTGGGCGACGATCTTGGGGACGGTCTCGGTGCCGCCGATGAACACGCACAGCATCTGGGTGGCGACCTCGACATCGTCGAGCGCCCGGCCGTCCGGCAACCGGTAGCGGATCAACCCGTCGACGATCGGCAGTGACCCGTCGGCGTCCTCGGCGCGCCGGCGCTGCACGACCGGGACGAGGTATTCCAGGTATCCCGGGCGGGCGGCGGCGGTGTCGACACCCTTGTCCTGCTGCGGCAGGCTGCCGGCGTTGACCGTGGCCAGCACGTCGGGCGCCAGCTTTGTCGGCACACCGAGCAGATCGCACACCATGGCGGCGGCGACCACACCGGCGTACTCCTGGGTGAGGTCGAAGGTGCCGCGCGGCAGCAACGCGTCGAGCCGTTCGGTGGCCAGTTCCCGGATCCGGTCGCGCATCCCGGCCACCGACCGAGGCCGGAACGGTGCACTGTGGGTCCGCCGGACGCTGTTGTAGAGCGGCGCGTCGAACACCGCGTGGAACGGCAGCGGCTGCAGCGGAGGATCCGGCACCGGACCGGAATTGTGCCGGGCCAGTGTGGTTGCCGGCGGCAGGGTGCCCTCGGAGGCGACGAAGGTGCCGTCGTTGACCTCGAGCACCTGCCAGATGTCCTCGAACCGGGACAGCGCGTAGGTGTCCCACTTCGCCACGTGGTACACCGGATGGCGGTCCCGCAGCACCCGGTAGTACGGCAGCGGGTCGGCCATGACGTCCGGATCGAACGGGTCGTAGCTGAAGGTCTCGTGGCTGAAGGTCTCGTGACTGACGGTCATTGCAGCGGTGAGGGGGGTAGCGCGGCCAGAACCGAATCCTCCCAACCGTCGCGGAGCGCCGGCGCCACCCGCATCCAGGTGATCAGCTCGGGATCGGGTTCGGGTCCGAACGACGGGTAGTGCTCGGCGAAGGTCTCCCATTCGCCGTCGAGCGCCCAGTAGTGGATGACCTCGTTGTAGCGGAACGTGGTGATGAACGAGCCGAGCCACCGTTTGCCGGTGCGCTCCGACCAGGGCACGTAGAGCCGTTCGAGTTCACGGATGTAGTCGGCCTGCCGCCCGGGCTTGGTCTGCATGATCTCCTGGATGACCAGTCCCGCGGTGAAGCCGGCCTCCTGCAACCGGGCCAGCGGTTTGTTCTGGGCGGCCGGGTACATGATCCGCCCCTCCCCCGAGGCGCCGATCGTCGCCAGGTAATCCGCCCACCGCCGCGCCGGTTCCGCGTGGCTGCCGCCGCGGGCCTGCGCCGCCCCGATCCGGGCGTAGTCGCGGTAGCCGTCGGTCTCCCAGATGACGGTGGCCTGGGGCCGGTGTCCGTTGTAGGGCGTGGTCTCCCAGATCGCGAACAGCCGCGCACCCAACTCGGACATCATCGGGTGGTAGATGTCGTCGAACGCCTCGACGAACTGGTCGCTGCGACCCGAACCGAGGGCGATCGTCTCGTGCAGATAGAGCATGCCGTCACTTTCCGCCGGTGCCAGTCGTTGACACACGCAGTACGGAGCGTGACACTTGAGCGATGTTTTGTAAAGCACCGGGAGGCGATGCGCCGTGCTGAATCCCACCCCGCTGGCCAAGGGGTTCTGCTTCGGCGAGGGTCCGCGCTGGTTCGAGGGACTGCTGTGGTTCTCCGACATGCTGGGCGAGGCAGTGCACACCGTCGACCTGAACGGATCGATGACCACTCTGCCGCTGCCCGGCCACGCCCCGTCCGGGCTGGGATTCCGGCCGGACGGCTCACTGTTGATCGCCTCCACCGAAGCGCGCTGCGTACTGCGCTATGACGGCGAAACCGTCACCACCATCGCCGATCTCAGTGCGTTCGCGCCGGACAACCTGGGCGACATGGTGGTCGACGACGCGGGCCGCGCCTACGTCGGCTCCCAGGCCTATTCGGGTGGGGTGATCGTGCGGGTGGATCCCGACGACCCCGATGACCCGGTGACGGTGGTGGCCGAGGACCTGGACTTTCCCAACGGCATGGTGATCACCGAGGACCGCAGCACGTTGATCGTCGCCGAGTCGATCGGGCGGCGGCTGACCTCCTACCGCATCGCCGCCGACGGCACGCTGACCGACCGGGAGGTGTTCGCCGACGGGCTGGACGGGCCGCCCGACGGTATCGCGCTCGACGCCGCCGGGGCGGTGTGGACGTCGATGACGCTGGCGCACCGATTCGACCGGATTCTGCCCGGTGGCGAGGTGACCGACCGCATCGACATCGGCGGCCGCGCCGCGATCGCCTGCGCGCTCGGCGGACCGGGACGCAACCTGCTGTTCTTGCTGTCGACCACCGACGCCTACCCGAAGCGGTTGATCGGCACCCAGTCGGCGCGACTGGATGTGGTCAAGGTCGACGTTGCGGGGGCCGGTCTGCCGTGAGCGACTGCTATTACGAGCTCCTCGACGCCGACGATCCGGCCGGCGAACGTTTCGCCCCCACCGATCTGGTGCGCAGCACCTGGGGCGCCACCATGCAGCACGCGGCCCCGGTCTCGGCGCTGCTGGTGCGGTCACTGCAACGCTGCGAACAGCGCGACGACACCCGACTGAGCCGGGTGATGATCGACCTGCTGGGACCGGTGCCGGCCGACGGCGACTGCTGGGTGCGCTCCCGGCTGGAGCGCCCCGGCCGGCAGATCGAACTGGTCAGCGCCGAGATGCTCGCCGCCGGGCCGGACGGTACCCCGCGGCCGGTGGCCCGGGCCAGCGGATGGCGGATGCAGCAGACCGACACCCGTGAACTGGTGAGCGCCTCGGCGCCGCCGCTGCGTCCGGTGTCGGAGGGCCGCGACCCCGGCTACGTGCAGGATTGGGACACCAACTATCTGCACAGCGTCCAGTGGCGGTGGCTGACCCGTCCGCTGCAGGAGAGCCCCGGGGAGTCCTGGTTGCGGCCGACCGTGGACATCGTCAAGGGCGAGCAGATGTCGCAGCTGGAGCGGTTGTTCGCGGTGGCCGACGACGCCAACGGGATCGGCAGCAAGATCGACATCCGCAACTGGACCTTCCTCAACACCGATCTGGTGGTGCATGTGCACCGGGTTCCGGACGGCGAGTGGATCGGGATCCGTGCCGAGACCAGCTACGGCCCCGACGGGGTGGGCACCACGATCGGCACGCTGTTCGACGAGTCCGGCGCGGTCGGCGCGATCCAGCAGTCGGTCCTGGTCCGGCGGCGTTAGCCGACCGGCCGGCGGCGGCGCTAGCCGACCGGGACCAGCCGGACCGGCACCCCGTTGAGCACCGACATCCCCGCCAGGCGTTCCAGGTCGGCGCTGTCATTGGAGGTCAGTTCGTTGACGTTGGCGCCGGCCAGCCGGTTGGCCAGCCGCCAGCCCCCGTTGTGGCCCCAGCCGTGCGGGATCGCCACCGTGCCGGGCGTCATCTCGTCTGTGCACAACGCCTCGGTTTCGATTGCCCCGTAGGGTGATTCGATCCGAACCGGTCCCCCGTGGGTGACGCCGGCAGCGGCGGCGTCGGCCGGATGGATGCGGGCGCGGTGCCGCCGGTCCCCTTTCATCAGCGTGGGGCTGTTGTGCATCCAGGTGTTCTGCGACCGCATCTCCCGCATGCCGATCGCCAGCAGCGGATAGGCCGGATCGTCCGGATGGCGTTGCCCCAACCGGTGCACCTCGGCGACGACCTCGTCCGGGGCGAGGCACACCCTGCCGCCGCGGTGGCGCACCACCTTGCCGAGCACCCCGGTCGGCACCCGGTCGGCCACCACGATGCCGTGCGGATTCTCCCGCAGCCGCCGCGGGTTCAGCCCACCGCGCCGCAGTCCGAACCGATCGCCGTACGGGCCGAGCCGCAGCAGCAGCTCCATCAGCCGCCGTGGGGTCAGCCGGCCGACACCGCGCCGGTCCAGCCAGGCCAGCACCGGGTTGAGACGTTCCAGCGGCCCGGTGGCGAACAGCGACAACCCCATTCGGCGGGCCAGCTCGTCGAACACCTCCCATTCGTTACGGGCCTCGCCGTAGGCCCCCACCACCGGTTCGGCGGACTGGATGAACACCGTCGGACAGTTGGCGGCGAACCCATAGGGGTAGTCATCGCGTTCCAGGAAGGTGGTCGCCGGCAGCACGTAGTGGGCGTGCCGGTTCGTCTCGGTGACGTAGAAGTCCAGTGAGACAATCAGATCGAGCTTGCCCAGCACCTTCTCCAGCGCGGGCCCGTTGGGCACGGTGAGCACCGGGTTCCCGGCGGTGACGAACAACGCCCGCAGCTGCCCGTCGCCCGGGGTGTTGATCTCGTCGGCCATCAGCGCCGCCGGGAATGTGCTGATCACCTCCGGCAGGCCGCCGATCCTCGACCGCTCGGTGCCGTAGGTGAGCCGGCCGGTGCGCTCGCCGAGTTCCTCGAACGGGATCACCGCATGCGCCATCAGCAGACCGCCCTCGCGGTCCAGGTTTCCGGTGACGATGCTCAGCGCGTCGAGCAAGAAGCTCACCAGGGTGCCGTGCCGGCCCAGGCAGGCGCCGGTCCGCCCGTAGGCGGCCGCGGTCGGCGCCGCCGCGAAATCCCTTGCCAGCGAACGCACCACGTCGGCCGGCACACCGGTGCGTGCGGCCGTCGCCTCCGGCGGGAACCCGGCAACCAGACCCCGGAGCGTCGAACAGCCGGTGGTCTGCCGCGCGATCGCGGCGGTGTCCTCCAGCCCCTCGGCGAAGATCACCTGCAGCATCGACAACAGCAGCCAGGCATCGGAGTCCGGCCGCACCGCGATGTGTTCGAAGGCCCGCGCGGTCTCGGTGCGGCGCGGATCGACCACCACGACCCGCCCGCCGCGGCGGGTGATGTCGGTGAGGTCGTCCTTGATCCGCGGGGCGCGCAGCGCGCTGCCGTGGGAGACGAACGGATTGGCGCCGAGCATGAACAGGAAGTCGGTGCGCGGCAGATCCGGGAACGGGATCTGGCTGGCCGCACCGTAGAGCAGCTTGCTCGCCACGAACCGGCTGTTGATGTCCTGGGAACCGGACGAGTACTGATGCCTGGAACCGAGCCGGGCGACGAACATCCCGGACCACAGCGCGGTCGCGTACCCGAACGCCACCGGGTTTCCGAAGTACTGGCCGATCGCGCCGCCGCCGTGGCGGTCGCGGATCGCGGTCAGCCGGGCGGCGATGTCGTCGAGCGCCTCGTCCCAGCCGACCCGTTCGAATTCGCCGTCGGCACGCCGGCGCAGCGGATACAGCACCCGGTCCGGATCGTTCTGCACCTCGGTGAAGGCGATGCCCTTCGGGCAAGCCCGGCCGCGCGACAGCGGGTGGTCCGGATCGGGCCGCAGCGACTGCAGTCGCCCGTCCTCGACGGTGGCGATCAACCCGCACAACGGTTCACAGATGCGGCAGTAGGTGACACGCTGCTCGGTTGCCATGTGCCCTCCGGTGTTCGTCGGCCGACTGCAGGGCGTCACCAGATGTTCGCGGCTGGGATCTCCCGACACCGGGACGCTCCGAATCCGTTCCCCCGGCAGGATCTCAGTCGACGAGCCGTAACGCCGCGGCCGGGCACTGGGTGACGGCCTGCTGCATCCGCTCCCGGTCGGACTCCGGGCGTTCCGGCTCGATGATCCGCACCATCCCGTCGTCGCCGACCTCGAACACATCGTCGGCGATCGCCTCGCAGATGCCGTGGCCGGTGCAGACCGTCAGATCGACCTCGACTCGCATATCCGTCCTATCGCAGGCTATTGCACGTACGCCGGAACCCGTTTGATGCCGTGCACGAAGCTGCTCAGCAGGTACTCCGGTTCACCGAACTCGATGGTACGCAGCCGGGTCAGCAGTTCCCGGAACAGGTTTCGCAGCTCACTCTTGGCCAGCTGGTTGCCCAGACAGAAATGTGGTCCGCCGCCGCCGAACCCGACGTGCGGGTTGGGCATCCGTTGCAGGTTGAAGGCGTGCGGATCGTCGAACACCGACTCGTCGCGGTTCGCCGAGCAGTAGAACAGGCCGAGTTTGTCACCGGCCTTGATGGGCTGCCCGGCGATCTCGGTGTCGGCGGTCGCGAACCGGGCGAACTGCAGCACCGGGGTGGCGTAGCGAACGAACTCCTCGATGGCGGGGCCGATCCGGTTGTCGAAATCGGCCATCAACCAGTCCCGCTGCTCGGGGTGGGCGGCCAGCGCCATCAGCGCGTGGGTGGTGGTCTGTTTGGTGGTGTCGTTGCCCGCCGAGGAGAGCAGGATCATGAAGGCGCCGATCTCCTCGTCGGTCAGGCGGTGGCCGTCCACCTCGGCGTTGACGATGCTGGTCATCAGATCGTCGCCGGGGTTCTTGCGGCGGAACTTGGCCAGTTCGATGCCGGTGTTGGACAGCAGCAGCATCTCGTTGACGGTGTCGGCGGCGCGCTCCTCCAGCGAGCTGTACTCGTCGTCGCTCATGGAGAACAGCTTCTCCGCGGCCGCGGCGACCGCCTCGTGATCGGACCGCGGCACCCCGAGCATGTCGCAGATGGTCAGCATCGGCAGCCGCGCCGAACACGCCTTGACGAAATCGATGTTCCCGGCGCCGATCAGGTCGTCGACGATGGCGACCGCGTTGGCGTGGATCTGTTCTTCGATGCGGCGCACGTTGCGCGGGGTGAACGCCGAACTGATCAACCGCCGGTACACGGTGTGCTGCGGCGGATCCATCATCAGGAAGAAGGTGGCGATCTGCTGCAGTTCGGCCGGCATCGGGTCCAGCGCCACCCCCTGGGTGGAGGTGAACAGCTCCGGATGCTGGCTGACGTGACAGATGTCGGCCCGCCGGGTGATCGCCCAGAATCCGGGCTCGACCTTGTCGAAGATCGTCGGCAGCGGTGCGTGCCAGGTCACCCCGTCGGTGGCGCGCAGCTTGGCGAACGTCTCGTCGCGCACCGCGAACGGCCGGCTCCAGAAGTCGCGGGACGAGATGTCGTGCGGACTGTGTTCGCGGGTCTCCGGTGTGCTGGCGACCGTCATTGGGCTCCCTCCTGACCGCCTGCCGAATATAGGCGAATTCGCCCTCCGAAGCGTGACACTTCGACGATTTTTTGTAAAGGTTTGAAGATGCCTGACCGAATCGCCGCGTCAGCTCGGGAACGGATCCTGACCGCCACCGCCGAGGTGCTCGGCCGCGCCGGGATGACCAAGCTGAGCCTGTCGGACGTGGCGCAGCAGGCCGGGGTGTCCCGCCCCACCCTGTACCGCTGGTTCTCCGGGAAGGAGGAACTGCTCGACGCGTTCGCGCAGTGGGAGCGGCAGATGTACGAACGGGCGTTGGCCGAGGCCACCGCGGGACTGCCGGCCGAGGAGCGGCTCGATGCAGTGCTGCGGGTGATCGTCGAGTATCAGCAGTCCTATCCCGGTCTGCGCATGGTCGACATCGAGCCCGCCCACCTGATCGGCAGATTGTCGGCCATCCTGCCGGTGATGCGGGATCGGCTGGAACGGCTGTGCACCGGCCCGACCGCCTCGGCGGCCGCGGCCACCGCGGTGCGGGTCGCGGTGTCGCACTACCTGGTGCAGAGCGACGACGCCGGGGACTTCCTGGCCCAGCTGCGACACGCGGTGGGGCTGCCGATCGCACCCGGCGCGGTTTCGGCGAAAACGCCGTTACAGCCGCGCCGGAATCCGTAATGTCGGCCTGATCACGCCGCAGGGGGCGGCGGCACGGAGGGGCCTCTACAGTGGCAGTGGGACAATCACCCCGACGAATATTAGGGCTGCAGCAGTGAACCAACCAACAGACCAGCAGGCCGCGCCGGAGGAGGAGGCATCGACGCGGCATCGCATCCTGGAGGCGACCGCCGAGGTGCTCAGCCGCGCCGGGAAGCGGAAACTCAGCCTGTCCGAGGTGGCGCTCCAGGCCGGGGTGTCTCGGCCGACGCTGTACCGGTGGTTCGCTTCCAAAGAGGATCTGCTCGACGCGTTCGGCGCCTACGAACGGCAGCTGTTCGACACCGGCATCAGCAAGGCGACCGCGGGTCTGCGGGGCAACGAGAAGCTCGACGCCGCACTGCGATTCATCGTCGAATATCAGCATTCATACTCTGGGGTGCGGCTGGTCGACATCGAGCCCGAGGTGGTGATCGCCCAGTTGTCGCAGGTGATCCCGGTGATGCGGGCCCGCCTGCAACGGCTGCTGCCCGGCGCGAACGGGGCGGTGAAGGCGGCCACGGCGATCCGGGTGGCGGTGTCGCACTACATTGTCCGCAGCGACGACGACGACCAGTTCCTGGCCCAGCTGCGCCACGCGGTGGGGATCAAGGCGCCGGCCGGCGAACCCGCACCGGCGCGCTGATCACTGCGGCACCGTCACCTCTTGACCGGCGTGCCGTAGCTCGGTTTGCCCAGCCCCAGCGCATGCTGGGCGATCATGTTGCGGAACACCTCCACCGTGCCGCCGTAGATGGCGACCGGCGACGCCAGCCGGAACAGGTACTCCACGGCGCCGTCGGCGGCGGCGCCGGTGGTGTCGACCGGCAGCGCGGATGCGGCGCCGAGCACGTCCATCAACTCCGGGGTGATGTCCCGCATCATCTGGGCGATCGCGACCCGCCCGTATTCCGCGGGGGTGGACAGCGCGGCCTCCAGCCGGGCGACGCTGCGGCCGAGGCGGTACTGCACCGACTCGTCGTCGAGCAGTCGCCGTCCGTCCGGTCCCGGCGACGCGGCCACCGCGACCGCCCAGTCCAGCCCCTCGGCTGTCAGCAACGCGTGCTCGGTCATGGTGGCCAGCTTCTGCAACCCCTGTGAGTCGCGTTCGACGGTGCCGTGTTCGACGTTGAGCGCCTCGCGCAGCACGGTCCAGCCGCCGTTGACCTCGCCGATGCGGTAGTGGTCGTCGACGCGCACATCGCTGTAGTAGACGATGTTGGTGCGGTCCCCGTCGACGGTGCGGATGGGCCCGATCTCGATGCCCGGGGTGTCCAGCGGAACCAGGAACATCGTCAGGCTCTGGTGTTTGGGCGCCGCCGGATCGGTGTTGGTCAGCAGGAACACGTACTGGGCGTGGTGGGCGTTGGAAGTGAACATCTTGGCGCCGTTGATGATCCAGCTCGATCCGTCCGCCTCCCGCACGGCACGGGTCCGGCAGGTGGCCACATCCGATCCGCCCTCGGGTTCGGTGTAGCCCAGGCAGAGCCGGATCTCACCGGTGAGCACACCCGGGATCACCTCGTCCCGCAGTTCCGGGGTGCCGAACTTCTCGACGCTCTGCGCGACCATCGCCGTGGTGCCCCAGTGGAACCACGGGGTGTGCGCCCGGCCGATCTCCAACTCCCAGATGCGCCGCCGCAGCGCGTTCCATCCCCCCTCGGCTTCCGACCGGAAGTCCTTCTCGAGGTATCCGGCCGCCCCGAGCGCGGTGTGCACACCCTCGTCGAAGTTGTCTCCGGTCTCCCGGTCACGCCGGATCACCTCCGCGGTGACGTGGCGGGTGAGGAAGTCGCGCAGCTCGGCCCGGAACCGCTGATCCTCGGGGCTCAACTCGACGGTCGAGAAGTCCATAACCGCTGAGCGTGACACTTCATGGAGATTTTGTAAAGACACCCCAGCCGTCGCCCAGGAAGTGGGAAATCTTTTGAGCGGACGCCCAAAGTGCTGACACTGAGGCCGGAATTTGTAAAGCTGTCGTCATGACGAGCGTGCAGGACGAGACCGGGGTGTTGGCCGGCGACGAGCGGATGCTCATCGACGGTGAGTTGCAGTACACGAGCAGCGGCGCCAAGTTCGACGTGATCCATCCGGCCAACGAGGAAGTGGCCGGTCAGGCCACCGACGGCACCGTGGCCGACATGGAACGCGCGGTGGCCGCGGCGCGGCGCGCGTTCGACACCACCGACTGGTCACGCGATGTGGAGTTCCGCCACCACTGTCTGATCCAGCTCGCCGAGGCGCTGGAGGCCGAGAAGGAGCGGCTGCGGCGGATCCTGGTCACCGAGGTCGGCTGTCCCGTCACGGTGACCGGCAGCCAGATCGACGAGCCGATCAACGAGGTGCGGCACTGGGCCGAACACGGAAAGGCGTTCCAGTACATCGTCGACAACGGTGTGCACGACACGCCGCTCGGCCCGGCGCACCGCAAGATCGTCTATGAGGCGACGGGTGTGGTCGGCGCGATCACCCCGTGGAACGTGCCGTTCTACCTCAACATCGCCGAGACCATGCCGGCGTTGATGGCCGGCAACACGGTGGTGCTCAAACCCGCCCAGCTGACCCCGTGGTCGGGTACCGAGCTGGGCCGCATCGTCGCCGAGCACACCGACATCCCGCCCGGCGTGTTCAACGTGGTGGTGTCCAACGCCAACGAGGTGGGCGCCGCGCTGACGGCCGACCCCCGGGTCGACATGATCACCTTCACCGGGTCGACGGCGACCGGCCGGGCCATCCTGGCCGCCGCCGCGCCCACCGTGAAGAAGACGATGCTCGAGCTCGGCGGCAAGTCCGCCCACATCGTGCTCGACGACGCCGACCTCAACGCGTCGCTGCCGCTGGCCGCGATGATGGCCTGCGTGATGTCCGGGCAGAGCTGCATCCTACCGAGCCGGATCCTGCTGCCGCGCAGCCGCTACGACGAGGGTCTGGAGATCCTCAAGGGCGCGATGGCCAACTTCCCGATGGGCGACCCGTGGACCCCGGGCAACATGCAGGGCCCGCAGATCAGCGAGGCCCAGCGGCAGAAGGTGCTCGGCCTGATCAAGTCCGGGCTGGACTCCGGAGCGCGGCTGGTCCTCGGCGGCGGCATCCCGGAGAACCTGCCGGTCGGGTACTACACCCAGCCCACCCTGCTGGCCGATGTCGATCCGAATTCGCAGGTGGCCCAGGAGGAGATCTTCGGGCCGGTGCTGACCGTGACGCCGTACGACACCGAGGACGAGGCGATCGAGATCGCCAACAACACGATCTACGGCCTGTCCGGCGAGGTGTCCTCGGCCGACGTGGACCGGGCGTTCCGGGTGGCGCAGCGGATGCGCACCGGCAACGTGACGATCAACGGCCGCAGCCACTTCGGCATCAACAGCCCGTTCGGCGGCACCAAGCAGAGCGGTCTGGGCCGCCGCAACGGCGAAGAGGGCTTCAAGGAGTACCTGGAGAGCAAGACCGTCGGCATGCCCCCGCAGGAATGACCGGGCACACCGATCGGACGGACGCCGGGCGGATCGCCGACGAGTTGGCGATCAACGCCCTGCTGACCAGGTACGCGCGGGCGGTGGACAGCAAGGACTGGGAGCTGTACCGGTCGGTGTTCACCCCCGACGCGCACATCGACTACACCTCGGCGGGGGCTGTCGCCGGCTCCCGCGACGAGGTGGCCGAGTGGCTGGCCGCCGGGTTCGCGGCGATCCCGTGGAGCATGCACTACATCACCAACGTGGAGGCCGAGATCGACGGGGATACCGCGACGGTGCGGGCGATGTTCTACAACCCGATGCAGCTGCCCGGGATGTCGGAGATGAGCGCCTGCGGCGGGTACTACCACCACGAGCTGGTCCGCACCCCCGACGGCTGGCGCAGCCGCCGGCTGCGCGAGGACAACGTCTGGTTCGCCAACCGCCCGGGCGAGTCGTGACCCGTGAAGCGCACGTCTCGCACCTGATGTGACGGCTCAGCCGTCGGTGTCTGATATGACGGCTCAGCCGTCGGTGTCTGATATGACGGCTCAGCCGTCGGTGTCTGATATGACGGCTCAGCCGTCGGTGTCTGATATGACGGCTCAGCCGTCGGCGGCGAGCTGACCGCAGGCCGCGGCGATCTCGCGGCCCCGGGTGTCGCGCACGGTGCACGGCACCCCGCACGCCCTGACCCGTCTGACGAATTCGCGTTCCACAGGTTTGGGGCTGGCATCCCATTCGCTGCCCGGGGTCGGGTTCAGCGGAATCAGGTTGACGTGGACCAACGGCCCCAGCGCGCCGTGCAGCTTCCTGCCGAGCAGATCGGCCCGCCACGGCTGATCGTTGACACCGCGGATCAACGCGTATTCGATCGACACCCGCCGCCCGGTGGTGTCGGCGAAATAGCGTGCGGCGTCGAGGACTTCACGCACCTTCCAGCGGGTGTTCACCGGCACCAGGGTGTCGCGCAGCTCGTCGTCGGGCGCGTGCAACGACACCGCCAGGGTGACGCCGAGCTGTTCGTCGGCCAGGTTGCGGATCGCCGGTGCCAACCCCACCGTGGACACCGTGACGGACCGGGCGGAGATCCCGAACCCGTGCGGCGGCGCCGCGGTGATCCGGCGCACCGCGGCCAGCACCCGGCGGTAGTTGGCCAGCGGCTCCCCCATGCCCATGAACACGATGTTGGACAGCCGCTGCCCGTCGGACCGCAGCCGCGCCGCGGCGGTGCGGACCTGTTCGAGGATCTCGGCGGTGGACAGGTTGCGGTTCAGCCCGCCCTGGCCGGTGGCACAGAACGGACAGGCCATCCCGCACCCGGCCTGGGAGGAGATGCACAGCGTGTGCCGGTCCGGATAGCGCATCAACACCGACTCGAAGGTGGTGCCGTCGACGGCCCGCCACAGCGTCTTGCGGGTCTCCCCGGCGTCGCATTCGATCTCCCGCACCGGGTCGAGCAGCCGCGGGAACAGCGCCTCGGCGACGCTGTCGCGCACCGCCGCGGGCAGATCGGTCATCTGCTGCGGGTCGGCGACCAGCCGGCCGTAGTACTGGTTGGCCAGCTGTTTCGCCCGGAACGCGGGCAGCCCGAGGTCCGCGACGGCGGTCGCGCGCTGCGCCTCGTCGAGATCGGCGAGGTGCCGCGGCGGCATGGCGCGGCGCGGGGCGTCGAAAACCAGGGGAAGCGAAGCGGACACTGCTGCCAGTATGGCACCGGGGCGCGAACGAGCGGACCGGCCGGGCGGCTCAGGCCAGCAGGCTGAGCACGATCCAGGTGGCCACCGCCGAGGGCAGCATCCCGTCGATGCGGTCCATCAGGCCGCCGTGGCCGGGCAGCAGGCTGCCCATGTCCTTGATGCCCAGATCACGCTTGAACTGCGACTCGACCAGATCGCCCAACGTCGCGGTGATCACCAGCAGCACGCCCAGCGCGGCGCCGGCCCACCACGGCTTGTCCATCAGGAACACCACCGCGAGCACCGCCGCGGTGGTGCCGAACACCATCGACCCGGCGAATCCCTCCCAGGACTTCTTCGGGCTGATCGCCGGCACCATCGGGTGTCTGCCGAACAGCACCCCGGCGGTGTAGCCGCCGATGTCCGAGCACACCACGGCCAGCATGAAGCTGAACACCCGCGCCGGCCCGTCGTCGGGATAGATCAGCAGCGCACCGAAGCCGGCGAACAGCGGCACCCAGGTGGCCAGGAAGATCGTCGCGGCGATGTCACGCAGATAATTGGTGGGCCCCGGCTGTCCGGACAGGTCCGGGTCGGCGCTCGTGCGGACCGGCGCCGCGGCCCGCCCCTGGGCGATGAGCCGCCAGATCATGCAGGTCACGACCATGCCGGCGAATCCGCCCAACGCTCCGGCGGCGCCGAACGGCCAGGTCAGCCACAAGGTGGCCTGACCGCCGAGCAGCAGCGGCACCAACGGGATCTGATAGCCGGCTTCCCGCAGCCGGGCGGTGACCTCGCGGGTGGCGATCGCGATCGCCACCGCGAGCACACCGAGCCACACGTACGGGGCCCACACCAGGACGGCGATCAGCCCGCCGCCGAGCAGGACTCCGACGGCGATCGCCGCCGGCAGGTTACGACCCGCGCGGCCCACCTTCTGGGTCTCGTCGGCGGGCACAGCTTGAGTTTCGCCCATATGTCATCAGCGCCGCCCGGGTTCTACACCTCGAGCAGCTCACCCTCTTTGGTCTTGACCAGCTCGTCGATCTGGCCGGTGTACTGCGCAGTGGTCTTGTCGAGGTCCTTCTCAGCGCGCGCGACCTCGTCCTCGCCGGCTTCGCCGTCCTTCTTGATCCGGTGCAGTTCCTCCATGGCCTTGCGCCGCACCGCCCGGATGGAGACCTTCGCCTCCTCCCCCTTGGCCTTGGCCTGCTTCACCAGTTCGCGGCGGCGTTCCTCGGTCAGCGGCGGAATCGCCACCCGGATGACGTTGCCGTCGTTGGTGGGGTTCAGGCCGAGGTCGGAGTTGCGGATCGCCTCCTCGATGTTGCGGAGCTGATTGGCCTCGTACGGCTTGATCACCACCAGTCGCGCCTCCGGCACGTTGATGCTGGACAACTGGGTGATCGGGGTGGGTGTGCCGTAGTAGTCGATCAAGACCCGGCTGAACATGCCCGGATTGGCGCGACCGGTCCGGATGGAGGCCAGGTCGTCACGGGCCACGTCGACGGCCTTCTCCATCTTCTCTTCGGCATCGAAGAGGGTTTCCTCGATCACGGCATCTCCTTTTGTGTGCTCCTGGCGGCTGCGGCACCCGTCACGTGGTGACCAGTGTTCCGATCTTCTCACCTGCGACCGCACGCGCGATATTGCCGTCGATGAGGAGATTGAACACCAGAATCGGCATGCCGTTGTCCATGCAGAGGCTGAACGCGGTGGCATCGGCGACGCGCAGCCCGCGGTCGATCACCTCGCGGTGGGTGATCTTGGTGATGAGTTTCGCATCCGGGTTGGTGCGCGGGTCGTCGGTGTAGACGCCGTCGACGGCCTTGGCCATCAGCACCACCTCGGCGCCGATCTCCAGCGCGCGCTGAGCGGCGGTGGTGTCGGTGGAGAAGTACGGCAGGCCCATACCGGCGCCGAAGATCACCACGCGGCCCTTCTCCAGGTGCCGCTGCGCCCGCAGCGGGATGTACGGTTCGGCGACCTGCCCCATGGTGATCGCCGTCTGCACCCGGGTGTCGATCCCTTCCTTCTGCAGGAAGTCCTGCAGGGCAAGGCTGTTCATGACGGTGCCGAGCATGCCCATGTAGTCCGAGCGGCTGCGTTCCAGACCCCGCTGCTGCAGTTGCGCGCCGCGGAAGAAGTTGCCGCCGCCGATCACCACCGCCACCTGGACGCCGCTGCGCACCACCTCGGCGATCTCGTGGGCCACCTTCTGCACCACGTCCGGGTCGAGGCCGACCTGCCCGCCGCCGAACATCTCGCCGCCGAGTTTGAGCAGCACCCGCGAATAGGCGGGCCGCAGGTTCGCCGTCGGGTGCGCGTCGTCGTTCGGGGACGGGCCGGTGCCGTCCGGCCCCCGTCCGGTGGTGGCGTCGCCGCTGACTGTGGTGGGGTCGCCGGGCGGCGATCCCGCCCGGCTGTTGGAGACAGGCTCCGGCATCCGACTCCTTCGAAGTCCTCCTGGAGATCGCCGTGCCGGCAGGTGCCGGAACGGCCTAACCAATCCTGCCTCATTGTGGGCGTCGTGCCACGCCGGGGTGCGCGCGTGTTCGACCGGCCGGGGCTATGACCGCTGGTCGATGCGCGGCCAGGGCCGGGCCTCCTCGAGCTCGTAGGCCAGCCGCAGCAGCCGGGCCTCCTCCCCCAGCGCGGCGGCGAACATCATGCCGACCGGCAGCCCGTCACGGGACTGGGCCAGCGGCAGCGACACCGCCGGCTCGCCGGTCACGTTGTGCAGCGGGGTGAACGCCACCCAGTCGACGAGCCGGTCGATGATCTGCTGGTAGTCCGCGGTGGGATCGAGGTGGCCGATGCGGGGCGGCACGTCGGCCAGCGTCGGCGTCAGCACCACGTCGAAGTCCCGGGTGAGCCGGGCGGTCACCCGCCGCAGCCGGCTCAGCCGGACCATCGCCGCCGGCAACCGGTGCAGGTTACGGGCGGCATGGCTGTCGAGGCCCAGGGTGAGGTTGTCGAGCCGGTCCCGGTCGAAGCCGGGCCCGAAGGTCCGCCGTCCGCTGCGCACCACCGCCATCGCCAGGAACGCCCAGTACAGCAGGAAGTCGTCCTGGAACTGCCGCGGCACCGGATTGTCGATCGGGGTGACGTGATGGCCGAGTTCCTCGAGCAGCGCCGCGGTCTTGAGGGTCAGTTCCCGCACCTCGGGGCTGGCGTCGCGGTTGATCGACCGGGTGCACACCGCGATGCGCAGCCGCTCGGCGCCCGGGCGGGTGATGTCGCCGATCGGCGGCAGCCTGGTGCGTCCGGTGAGCAGTTCGGCTTCCCGGTAGAACGCGGCGGTGTCGCGCACCGACCGGGTGAGCACCCCGTTGGCCACGATTCGCAGCGGCATCTGCCGCATGTGGCGGTCCAGCGGCAGCCGGCCCCGGGAGGGTTTCAGGCCGACCAGCCCGTTGCACGCCGCCGGGATGCGGATCGAGCCGCCCCCGTCGTTGGCGTGGGCGATCGGCACCACCCCGGCGGCGACGAAGGCGCCGGATCCCGAGGACGACGCGCCGGCGGTGTGTTCGGGGTGCCATGGATTGCGCACCGGACCCAGCCGTGGGTGCTCCGCGGACGCGCTGAACCCGAACTCCGACATCTGGGTCTTGCCGAGCGGGATCACGCCGGTGCCCAGGTAGAGCCTCGCGAAATCGCCGTGCGCGGGCTGGGGCCGCGGATCCCAGGCGTCGGTGCCCTCCATCGTCGGCATGCCGGCGACGGCGGCGTTGTCCTTGACGTAGGTGGGGATCCCGCCGAAGAAGCCGGGGACCGGCCCGGCTTCGGCGCGGGCCAGCGCCCGGTCGAACGCCTCATATGCCAGACCGTTGAGGGCCGGGTTGACGGCCTCGGTGCGCGCGATGGCGGCGCGGATCAGTTCGGGAACGGAAACGCGGCGGGCCCGCAGCTCCGCTGCGAGACCCACCGCGTCCAGATCTGAGAGCGCGTCGTCACCGAAGGCGTGGATGCGTTGCATGCGCTCGACGGTAACAACCGCCGGTCAGGCCTGCCCCACCTCGAACCGGACGAACCGGGTGACGGTGACACCGGCCTCGTCGAGCAGCGCCTTGACGGTCTTCTTGTTGTCCGAGACCGTCGGCTGATCCAGCAGCACGACATCCTTGAAGAAGCCGTTGAGCCGGCCCTCGACGATCTTGGGCAGCGCCTGCTCGGGCTTGCCCTCGGCCTTGGCGGTCTCCTCGGCGATGCGGCGCTCGTTGGCGACCACGTCCTCCGGAACGTCGTCACGGGTCAGGTACTGGGCCTTCATCGCGGCGATCTGCAGCGCGACCGCGTGCGCGGCCTCTGCGCCCTTGGCCGCGTCCTCGGCGGTGTACTCGACCATCACACCCACCGCGGGCGGCAGGTCCGCGGCCCGTTTGTGCAGGTAGGTGGACACGGTGCCGTCGAAGTAGGCGACGCGGCGCAGCTCGAGCTTCTCACCGATCTTGGCGGCCAGCTCGGCGATGGCCTCCTCGACCGTCTTGTCGCCGACCTTGGCGGCCTTCAGCGTGTCGACGTCGGTGGCCTTGGCGGCCGCGGCGGCCGCGACGACGGCGTCGGCGAGCTGCTGGAACTCTTCGTTCTTCGCGACGAAGTCGGTTTCGGAGTTCAGCTCGATCAACGCGCCGTCCTTGGCGGCGACGAGGCCCTCGGCGGTGGCCCGGCCGGCCCGTTTGCCGACGTCCTTGGCGCCCTTGATGCGCAGCAGTTCGACCGCCTTGTCGAAGTCGCCCTCGGCCTCCACCAGCGCGTTCTTCGAGTCCAACATGCCGGCGCCGGTCAGCTCCCGAAGTCGTTTGACGTCGGCAGCGGTGTAGTTCGCCATATCAGCCTTTCTAGGAATTCTGCGGGGTGGTCGATTCGGCGGGCTTCTCGCCTTCCGGATTGCCGGCCGCGGTGGCCGTGGCACCGGCCAGCAGCTCCTGTTCCCACTCGGGCAGCGGTTCGGCCGTCTCGGCCGGCTTGTCGCCTTCCCGGCCGGCACCGGCGCGGGCCTGCAGCCCCTCGGCCACGGCCGAGGCGATCACCTTGGTGAGCAGCGCGGCGGAGCGGATCGCGTCGTCGTTGCCCGGAATCGGGTAGTCGACCAGGTCGGGGTCGCAGTTGGTGTCGAGGATCGCGATCACCGGGATGCCCAGCTTGCGGGCCTCACCGACGGCGATGTGCTCCTTGTTGGTGTCGACCACCCAGATGGCCGACGGCACCTTCTGCATGTCCCGGATACCGCCCAGGGACCGCTCCAGCTTGTTCTTCTCCCGGGTCAGCATCAGGATTTCCTTCTTGGTGCGACCCTCGAAACCGCCGGTCTGCTCCATCGCCTCGAGTTCCTTGAGGCGCTGCAGCCGCTTGTGGACGGTGGAGAAGTTGGTCAGCATGCCGCCGAGCCAGCGCTGGTTCACATACGGCATGCCGACGCGGGTGGCTTCTTCGGCGATGGCCTCCTGCGCCTGCTTCTTGGTGCCGACGAACAGGATGGTGCCGCCGTGGGCGACGGTCTCCTTGACGAACTCGTACGCCTTGTCGATGTAGGACAGCGTCTGCTGCAGATCGATGATGTAGATGCCGTTGCGGTCGGTGAAGATGAACCGCTTCATCTTGGGGTTCCAGCGCCGGGTCTGGTGCCCGAAGTGGGCGCCCGCGTCCAGCAGCTGTTTCATGGTTACAACAGCCATGATGTGCCTCTTCTGGTTGTTGGTTGACGCCGGGCACCGGGTGGTGCCGAGCCCTGGTGTCCGCCGACCACCGCACCCGTTTCGGCAGAACCGGAACGGGACCAACCGGTGTGTCGCTGGCGTGCAGACACGCGAAGTCAGCCCGCGCAGGCGAGCTGCAGGTAGCAGTTTACACCGGCGGAGCAGGTGCTTCGTCCACAGCGGAGGCTTGCTCCCCAGACAGGCGCCGTAACGCCGGAAAACCCCCCGGGGCCGGTCGCTCCCGCGTGAACTGGATCGATGCGCCGGTTCGCGGTTCTGGCGGGCGGTCTCGCCCTGGCGGCGGCGTCGGCGCTGCTCACCCCCGCGCCGCTGTCCGCCGATCCCGGCAGTGGTCCCGGCCTTGGCGCCGGCCGCCTGGACTGGCCGCTGCGACCGCGGCCCGCGGTGGTGCGGTTCTTCGACGCACCCGACCCCGACTGGCAGCGGGGCCACCGCGGGCTGGACCTGGCCGCCGCACCCGGCCAGCAGGTGCACGCCGCGGCGGCGGGCACGGTGGTGTTCGCCGGGCGGTTGGCGGGGCGGCCGGTGGTGTCGGTGGCCCACGCGGGTGGCCTGCGCACCAGTTATGAACCGGTGCTGCCGGCCGTGCGGGCCGGTGAGCGGGTGGGCGCCGGCACGGTACTCGGCGCGGTGCAGGCCGGGCACGCCGGTTGCCGCGCCCCGGCCTGCCTGCACTGGGGTGCGATGTGGGGGCCGGCCGCCCGCGCCGATTACGTCGATCCGCTCGGTCTGCTGGCGGAGACACCGATCCGGCTCAAACCGGTCGGCGGCGCCGGCTCCGGTGCCTCGTGAGGGATTCGAGCATGCGGTAGCGGTGGCGAGCGTGCAATGGCGGTGGCGAAAGTGCAATGGCGGTGGCGAGCGTGCAATGGCGGTGGCGAAAGTGCCGCTGCTGTTGACTTCCGGCGTTTTTCCCACCGACATCACACACTCGGCGCGGCCGAAGCACACCCGGCGCAGCCGAAGCACATCCGGCGCGGCCGCTTCCCGGTCAGGCGCGCGGATGGGCCTGATCGTGCACGGCGCGCAGCCGTTCGACGGTGACGTGGGTGTAGAGCTGGGTGGTCGCCAGCGAGGTATGGCCCAGCAGCTCCTGCACGATGCGCAGGTCGGCGCCGCCCTCGAGCAGATGGGTCGCAGCGCTGTGACGCAGCCCGTGCGGGCCGATGTCGGGTGCTCCGGCGACCGCGGCGACGGTCTGATGCACGACGGTGCGGGCCTGCCGGGGGTCGAGACGCCGACCGCGGACCCCGAGCAGCAGCGCCGGCCCGGATTCGGCGGTGGCCAGCGCAGGGCGGCCGTCGGTGAGCCAGTCGGTGAGCGCTCCTCGGGCCGGTTCACCGAACGGCACGGTGCGTTGCCTTCCGCCCTTGCCGAGCACCCGGGCCAGGTGGCGGTCGGTGTCGACGTCGTCGATGTCGAGCCCACACAGTTCGCTGACCCGGATCCCGGTGGCGTACAGCATCTCGACGATCAACCGGTCCCGCAGCGCGATCGGATCTTTTTGTTGCGCACCGGAATCCGCGGCAGCCATGGCGGCCAGAGCCTGATCGCGGCGCAGCACCGCGGGCAGCGTGCGACGCGCCTTGGGCACCTGCAGGCGCAGCGCCGGGTCGGTGGACAGCAGGCCTTGCCGCACCGCCCACGCGGTGAACGTCTTGACCGCCGAGGTCCGCCGCGCCAGCGTGGTGCGCGCCGAACCGTCGGCGGCCTGCGCGGCGAGCCAGGCCCGCAGCACCGGCAGGCTCAGCCCGCCCAGCCCCGAACCGGGGCTGCGCTGCTCGACGAAGTCGAACAGGGAACGCAGGTCGCCGAGGTAGGCCCGGCAGGTGTGGGGTGACCGGCCACGTTGCAGCGCCAGGTAGTCGGCGAACTCATCGAGAACGGTGTCCACGGACATACCGTGGCAGACCTGCGGCGCCGGCGTCAGGTGACGCGCCGCAACGCGTCCGGAGTGAGATCCGCCAGGGTCGGGTATCCGTCGACGGCCATGATCAGATCCGCTTCGGCCAGCAGTGAGCGCAGCACATGCACGACGCCGTCCTCGCCGCCGAGCGCGAGCCCGTAGGGATAGGGCCGGCCGATGCCGACGGCGGTGGCGCCCAACGCCAGTGCCTTGACGATGTCGGCGCCGCTGCGGATGCCCGAGTCGAACAGCACCGGCATCCCGTCGGCGGCCGCCACCACGTCAGGCAGGCAGTCGATCGCCGGCAACCCGCCGTTGGCTTGGCGTCCACCGTGGTTGGAGCAGTAGATGCCGTCCACCCCGGCGTCCTTGGCCCGCCGCACATCGTCGGGGTGACAGATCCCCTTGAGGATCAGCGGCAGTGTGGTCAGCGATCGCAGCCACGGCAGGTCGTCCCAGGTCAGCGAATTGCCGAAGAGCTGCACCCAGCGCGTCACCACCGCTTGCGGGTTCTGTTCGGGCGGCTGTTGCAGACCGGCCGAGAAGACCGGGTCGCTGGTGTAGTTGGCCAGTGAATATCCGCGCAGCTGAGGGAAATTCGAGGTGGACAGGTCCCGGGGCCGCCAGCCGGGGATCCAGGTGTCGAGGGTGACGATGATGCCCTTGTAGCCGGCCTTCTCGGCGCGCCGCACCAGGCTCGCGGCCAGGTCGCGGTCGTTGGGGGTGTAGAGCTGGAAGAACCCGGGAGTGTCGCCGAATTCGGCGGCGATGTCCTCCAACGGATCCTGGGTGAGTGTCGACACCACGAGCGGCACGCCGGTGCGGGCGGCGGCGCGGGCGCAGGCCAGATCGCCGTGGTGGTCCTGGGCACAGATGCCGAGCACGCCGATCGGCGCCATGAAGATCGGTGAGGGCAACGTGAGGCCGAAGAGGTTCACCGACAGGTCGCGTTCGGTGGCGCCGACGAGCATCCGCGGGATCAGCCCCCAGTTGTCGAAAGCGCTGACGTTGATTCGTTGGGTGCGTTCGTCACCGGCGCCCCCGGCGACATACGACCACACCGACGGCGACATCGCGGCCCGCGCCCGGGCCTCCAGTTCGGCGAATGCCATCGGCAGCGATGGCACCACCCCGGACAGGCCCTGCAGGTAGATCTCGAGTTGGTAGTCGCCGAACGCCATGACGGTGCGCTTCCGGCTAGCCGACGACTTCGGTGGCGGCGGCGGCTTCGGCTTCGGCCAGTTCCCGCTTCCACTGCCGGAAGGTCTCCTCGGTGCGGCCGCGCCGCCAGTACCCGGAGATCGACGCCCATTCGGCCGGGACCCCGCGTTCCTTGCGGATATAGGGCCGCAGGTTGTGCATGACCGCCTGGGCCTCACCGTGGATGAAGACGTGCACCTGCCCGGGCAGCCACGGGGATTCCTTGACCGCGGCGATCAGCGGGGCGTTGTCACCGGCCTGGTCGTCGGGCACCAGATCGGCCCGGCCGCCGCGGTAGATCCACCGCACCTCCACGCCTTCCGGTGCGGCCAGCGGGATTTCATCCTCCGGGCCGCTGATCTCGATGAAGGCGTAGCCGACGGCGTCGGGCGGAAGGGCTTCCAGCGATGCGCTGATCGCGGGGAGCGCCGATTCGTCACCGGCGAACAGATGCCAGTCCGCGTCCGGCCTGGGTGCGTAGGCGCCACTCGGGCCCATCAGATAGACGGGATCGCCGGGCTGCGCGGCCTGCACCCAGGGTCCGGCGACACCGTGTTCCTCACCGTGGATGACGATGTCGATCCAGATCTCCCGGCGGTCCCGGTCCACCCGGCGCACGGTGTAGGTGCGGATGGGCGGCTGTTGTTCGGGTGGCAGCGATTTGAAGCTGTCCTGCGTCAACGGCTGTGGCAGCGCGGCGACGTCGATGTTGTCGCGGACGAAGATGATCTTGACGTAGGCGTCGGTGAACTCGTTCGGGGTGAACGTGTCGAACCCCCGTCCGCCCAGCACCACGCGCACGATATGTGGTGACACCTCTTCGGTGCGCACCACCTCAAAGGTGTGTACCGGACGTCCCGCCACATCGCCTCCCGTGTGTCGACCAACACCCCGACTATACGAGCGGCATCATTCCCGCAGGTCGCCACCGCCGCCACCGCCGTCACCGCCTGGCGAGCTGCCAGCGGCCGTCCCGCCGCACCACCAACCCGGCCAGTTCCAGCATCGACAGCGGCGCCAGCACCTCCTGCGGCGGCATCCCGCAGGCCACCGCGATCTGATCGACGGTGCGGGCGGCACGCGCCGGTAACGCCTCGTAGACCAGCAGTTCGGCGTCGGTCAGATCGTCCAACGGCGAGGACGGGCGGGGCAGGTCCGGGGCGAGTTCACCGCACCGGCCGACCAGTTCCACCACCTCCTCGGCGCGGGTGATGACGGTGGCCGCCCGCTCCCGCAGCAGCACATGGCAGCCGACGGAGGTGGCGGAGGTGACCGGGCCGGGCACCGCGCCGACCGGCCGGCCCAGCGTCTCGGCCCAGGCGGCGGTGTTCGCGGCGCCGCTGCGGATGCCCGCCTCGACGACCACGGTCGCCCCGGACAGCGCGGCGACCAGCCGGTTGCGGGTCAGAAAGCGCCGGCGCGACGGCCGGGTTCCGGGCGGGTATTCGCTGATCAACAGCCCGTGCTCGGCGATGCGCTGCAGCAGCCCGGCGTGTCCGGCCGGATATCTGACATCGACCCCGCCGGCCAGCACCGCCACGGTGAGCCCCTCGGCGGCCAGCGCCGCCCGGTGGGCCACGCCGTCGATGCCGTACGCGCCGCCGGAGATCACCGCGACATCCCGGGCCGCCAGCCCGGTGGCGAGGTCGGCTGCGACGTGTTCGCCGTAGCTGCTGGCCGCGCGGGTGCCGACGATCGCCGCCGACCGGCCGGCGACCGCGTCCAGGGTGAGTTCGCCGATCACCCACAGCGCCAGCGGCGGGTGGCCGTCCGGTCGGTGGCTCCGGTCCGCACCGCCGAAGGCGGTGAACGCCAGTACCGGCCAGTCCGGGTCGGCCGCCGTCACCAGGCGACCACCGAGTCGCGCCATCAGTTCCAGATCGGTTGCCGCACAATCCCAGTCACGTCGCGCCTCGGTGCGCTTGGCCAACCGGTCGTCCACGTCGCCGCGCCGGATCAATTCGGCGGCGTCGACGGGCCCCACCCGGTCGACGAGACCGGCGACGGCCGGGCACGGCGGTTCGGCGACCCGCGCCAGATAGGCCCAGGCCCGGGCGGTCTGATCGGTCATCGGATTCCTCCGCTCTGTCGGAATGTCAATGCGGTCGACACGTCGTCGCGATCAGGTGATGCGCGTCCGTTCAGATCGGCCAGGGTCCAGGCGACCCGCAGACACCGGTCGAACCCGCGGATGCTGAGCAGTCCCCGGTCCAGCGCGCGGGTCAGAGAGTCCATCACCTGCTTGCCCAGGCGGAAATCGCGCCGCAGCAACGCCCCGCTGATCTCGGCGTTGGTTCTGATCCCGTACGGCCGCCACCGGTGTTCGGCGGCCCGCCGCGCCGCGGCGACGCGCTCGCGCACCCGGGCGGTGTCTTCACCCTCCTCGGTGGTGTAGACACCGGCGGGAACCGGGTGCAACTCCACCCGCAGGTCGACCCGGTCCAGCAACGGTCCCGAGAGCTTGCCCAGGTAGCGGCGTTTGACCAGGGCCGGGCAGGTGCAGTCCCGCGGATTGGCCGGGGCACACGGACACGGGTTGGCCGCCAGCACCAGTTGAAAGCGCGCCGGATACCGGACCACCCCGTCCCGCCGGGCCAACCGGATCTCCCCGTCCTCCAGAGGTGTTCGCAACGCCTCCAGGGCACGGGCCCCGATCTCGGCGCATTCGTCGAGGAACAGCACCCCGCGGTGAGCGCGGCTGACCGCCCCCGGGCGGGCCAACCCCGATCCGCCGCCCACCAGCGCGGCGACGCTCGAGGTGTGGTGTGGCGCCACGAACGGCGGCCGGGTGATCAACGGGGTGGTGTCCGACAGCAGCCCGGCGACCGAATGAATGGCGGTGACCTCCAGCGCCTCCTCCTCGGACAGCGGCGGCAGGAGTCCCGGAAGGCGTTGCGCCAACATGGTTTTCCCGATGCCCGGCGGCCCTGTGAGCATCAGATGGTGGGCGCCGGCGGCGGCCACCTCCACCGCGTAGCGGGCCTGGGTCTGTCCGACCACATCGGCCAGGTCGGCGACCGGTTCCGGGGCCGATGCCGACGCGGTGATCCGCCCCGCCAGACCGCCCTTGCCGGCCAGCCAGGCCTGCAGCTCGGTGAGGGTGGCGACGCCCCACACGTCGATGCCCTCGATCAGGCTCGCCTCGGCCAGATTTCCGATCGGCACCACCACCGCCGGCCAGCCCTCCCGCTTGGCGGCCAGTACCGCCGGCAGCACGCCCTTGACCGGGCGGACCCGGCCGTCGAGCGCGAGTTCACCCAGCAGCACGGTCTTCTCGAGCCGGGGCCGGGGATCCGGCCCCTGGGCCGCCAACACCGCGGCCGCCAGCGCGATGTCGTAGACCGAGCCCATCTTCGGCAACGTCGCCGGCGACAGCGCCAATGTCAGCCGGGTGGCCGGCCAGTCGTTGCCGCAGTTGGTGATGGCCGCACGGACCCGGTCGCGGGATTCCTGCAGTGCGGTGTCGGGCAACCCGACCAGATGCACCCCGGGCAGCCCGCCGGAGATGTCGGCCTCGATTTCGACGATGTCACCGGACAGCCCGCGCACCGCCACCGAGAACGCCCGCCCCAACGCCATCAGCCCACCCCCTGGAAGTGGTCGAGGCCGCGCAGTTGCCCGGACCGGTCGAGCCGCACGCCGATGACGTCGATGCGGATGCCGGCCCAACCGCCGCCGTGGACGGTCAGCCAGAGGCCGGCCAGCCGCCGCAGCCGCCGCACCTTGGCCGTGGTCACCGCTTCGGCCGCGGTGCCGAACCCGTCGCCGGTGCGGGTCTTGACCTCGACGAACACCACGGTGCGGGCCGCCCGGTCGGCGGCCACGACGTCCAGTTCGCCATGGCGGCAGCGCCAGTTCCGGTCCAGCACTTCCATCCCGCGCGATTCCAGATACCCGACCGCCAGTTGCTCCCCCAGCGCCCCGATCTCGGCGCGACTCATCGTTGCCATGCCGCCACACTGCGCGCCGGGACCGACGAAACACGGCGGCCTCACCCGGTCATCCACAATCCCGACTTCATCCACAGGCCGGACCCGTGCAGGGCCGTCATACACCGCGGTGCACCCCGGATGGACGCCGGGTATGGTCGGGCGGTCCGTTCGGTGACTGAAAGCAGGATTCCGGTGAACGCGCTCCTGAGGCTGCTGTACGCACATGGTGAGCGCCCCGCCGTCCGCACCGCCGACACCGGGCTCGGCTACCGCGAGCTGGCCGACCGGGTGGCCACGGTGGCCGGCGAGCTCGGATCGCATTGCGGCCTGGTGCTGTTGCGGACCCGCAACGATGTCAGCACCCTGGTGCACTACCTGGGCGCACTGGCCGCCGGACATGTGGTGCTGCCGGTGAACGACGGCGGTGACCACACCGCGATGGTGCGCACGTACCGGCCCGACATGATCATCGACGGCGACGGAATCCACCGGCTGCGAACGGATTCGGCGCACCGTCTGCACCCGGACCTGGCGCTGCTGATGTCCACGTCCGGCAGCACCGGCTCCCCGAAACTGGTCCGGTTGTCCTATTCCAACCTGATCAGCAATGCCCGGGCGATCGCCGAATACCTCGAGATCACCGATTCCGACCGGGCGGCAACGACATTGCCGATGTCCTACTGCTACGGGCTGTCGGTGATCCACAGCCACCTGCTGCGCGGCGCCACACTGATCCTCACCGAGCATTCGGTGCTCGACCCGGGGTTCTGGGCGTTGTTCCGCCGTCACCGCGGCACCACGTTCGCCGGGGTTCCGCACACCTTCGATCTGCTCGACCGCATCGGCTTCGACGCCATGGACCTGCCGCATCTGCGCTACCTCACCCAGGCCGGCGGCCGGCTCGACCCGGCCACCGTGCGTCGCTTCGCCCGGCTCGGCCGGGAGCGGGGCTGGCAGTTTTTCGTGATGTACGGCGCGACCGAGGCGACCGCCCGGATGGCTTATCTGCCACCGGATCTCGCCGAGCATCGGCCGGAGGCGATCGGCCGTGCCATTCCCGGCGGCGCCTTCGGCATCGAACCGGTGGACGGCTTCACCGACGCCGGCGAACTGGTCTACCGCGGACCCAACGTGATGATGGGCTACGCCCACCGCCCCGAGGATCTGGCTCTCGGCTCCGAGGTCGACGTGTTACGCACCGGCGACATCGCCCGGCGCGGCGCCGACGGGCTCTACGAGGTGATCGGCCGGCGCAGCCGGTTCGTCAAACTCTACGGGCTGCGGATCGACCTGCAGCGGCTGGAGACCGCGCTACGGGACCGCGGCGTCACCGCACTGTGCACCGGCGACGACGAGCACCTCGCGGTTGCGGCGACCGGCAACCACGACGCCGGTGAGGTGCGCCGGAAAACCGCCGAACTGGCCGGTGTCCCGGTCGGCGTGGTGAACGCCGCGGTGGTGGCCGACCTGCCGATGCTGCCGTCGGGGAAACCGGACTATCCGGCGGTGCGACGCCTGACCCGGCCGACCGAGCCGAACACCACCGCCCCGGCCGACGACGGCGATCTGCGCGCCGTGTTCGCCGACGTGCTTCAGCTCGATGCCGACACCATCGACCCGGCCGCCAGTTTCATCGACTTGGGCGGAACATCGCTGACCTACGTGACGATGTCGGTGCGGCTGCAGCGGGTGCTGGGCCGGCTGCCGGTGGACTGGCAACGGATCCCGATCCGCGATCTGCAACGCTCCCCCGCCCCGCGCAGACGCTGGTGGTCGGCCACCCTGGAGACCAGTGTCGCGTTGCGGGCGGCGGCGATCGTGTTGATCGTCGGGTCCCACGCCGAACTGTTCGAGATCTGGGGCGGGGCACACATCCTGCTCGGTGTCGTGGGCTACAACTCCGCCAGGTTCTGTCTGACCCCGGTGTCACGGGCCGACCGGATCCGCCGGCTGCGCAGCACGGTGACCTGGGTCGCGATACCGTCGATGTGCTGGATCGCGTTGACGCTGCTGTTCACCGACGACTATCACCTCACCAACCTGCTGCTGGTACAGAAGTTCGTCGGCCCGCACGACAGCATGACGGCCGGCCGGCTGTGGTTCATCGAGGTGCTGGTGTGGACCCTCCTCGGGTTGGCCCTGCTGTGCCGCATTCGGGCGCTGGACCGGCTGGAGCGCCGCCGGCCGTTCGAGTTCGCCCTGGCCTTCGTGGCGGTTGGCATGTTGTTGCGCTACAACGTGTTCGATTTGCAGATGAGCCCGGATGCGTGGTCGACGGTGCTGACGTTCTGGTTCTTCGCCGCCGGCTGGGCCGCGGCCCGGGCGACCACCGTGGGCCGGCGGCTGCTGGTCACCGCCGTCCTCGCGGTCGGGCTGATCGGGTATTTCGATGATCCGCACCGCGGGATGCTGGTTTTCGCCGGGCTGGCGCTGCTGATCTGGCTGCCGGTGCTCCGCTGCCCGGCGCCGCTGATCACCGCGGTGGGTGTGGTGGCCGACGCCTCGCTGTACACGTATCTCACCCATTTCCAGGTGTATCCGCTGTTCGGCGAGCACCGGACGGCCGGTGTGCTGGCGTCGCTCGCGGTGGGGATCGCGCTCAGCGCGCTGGTGACGCGGGTGCGCGGTTCAGCGCGGCGGCTGCCCCCGGTCCGCGATGAGGCCCTCCTGCGCCAGGGTCGCGGCGATGACACCGTCGGCGCGGATCAGGCTGGCGTTCACCACTGCACGGCCCCGGCCCGCGGCCGGTGACGTGCACTCCAGCAGGTTCCACTCGTCGGCGCGGATCCGGCGGTGGAACCACAGCGACGAATCGGTGGTCCCGCTGCGGTGGGTGCGCGCCCGCATCGAGAAGCCGTGCACCTGCAGCGCCGGGTCGATCAGGTACACGTCGGTGACGTACGCCGCGACCAGGGTGTGCACCAGCGGGTCGTCCGGCAGCGCGACGGTGGCGCGCCACCAGAACCGCCGCACGAATCCGGCCCCGCCGCCCTCATCGGCGATCCGGATGTCCAGTTCGTCCAGCGGCATCGACGGCGCCGGGCCGGCCGGGCCGGTGCGCGGCAGTTGTTCGGGGTCCCCGGGCAGTTCGGTGCGCCACCCGTGCCGCGGTCCGCTCAGCGGCACCGCGAACGACACGGTGGCCGTGGTGAGCAGCCGTCCGTCCTGCCGGGCGTCGACGCGTCGGGCGGCGGTGGTGCGGCCGTCCAGCAGGCCGGTCACCGTGTACTCGACCGGGGCGCCGGCGTCGCCGCCGCGCAGGAACTGCAGGTGCAGGCTGGTGGGCGGGCGTTCCGCCGGTACCGTGCGGGCCGCGGCGGCCAGGCTCTGCGCCACCAGTTGACCGCCGTAGGCGCGTTTTCCCGCGGGCCCGCTGGCGGCGCCGATCCACTGGTCGGCGCCGTCCCCGGCGGCCACGTCGAGCAGTTTGAGCAGCACACTCATCGGGCCGCGCCCTCGGCGGGGCCGGCCACGATCCCCTCGGCCAGCAGGGCGGCGATGTCGTCGGCCGACAGGTTCAGCCGGTCGCGCAGCACCGCGGCGGTGTCGTCGCCGACCGCCGGGGCGGTCACCGCGGGCGGATAGACGCCGTTGATCGCCATCGGCAGACCGGGTGCCAGATGCCGGCCGATCCGCGGCTGATCGAGTTCGGTGAACAACGGGTTGTCGGTCACCCGCCGGTCGGCGGCCAGTTCGGCGAAACTGCGGTAGCGCTCCCACAGCACCGAGGTACCCGACAGTGCGGCGGTGATCTCGTCGGCGGTGTGGGCGCAGAACCACCCGGTGAACAGTCCGGTCAGCACGTCGCGGTGCCGGTACCGGTCCCCCTCGTCAGCGAAATCCGCACCGAGCGCTTCGGCAAGTGCGGCAACGGCTTTGGTCGTCCCGGTGACCTCGGTGAGGTCGCGGAAGTGGCGGGGCGTCAACGCCACCACCATGAACGCCGCCCCGTCGCTGCTGGTGAAGTTATGCCCGTAGGTGCCGTACAGCGAGTTGCCGATCCGTTCCCGTTCGGCGCCGTTCACCAGCACCTCGGTGAGGAAGCCGAGGTTCCCGGCGGTGGCCAGGGCGACGTTCTCCAGTGGGATGCTGATGCGTTGCCCCTCCCCCGTCGCATCGCGGTGCCGCAGCGCGGCCGTCACCGCCAGCGCGGTGTACAGACCGCACGCCACGTCCCAGGCCGGCAGCACGTGATTGACCGGGGCGGCCAGCTCGGCCGGTCCGGTGACCAGTGGGAAGCCGATCGACGCGTTCACGGTGTAGTCCACCCCGGTGCCGCCGTCGGCGCGCCCGGACACCTCGACGTGAATCAGATCCGGCCGCAGCGGTGTCAATGCCTCATACGAATGCCATTGCCGCCCTGCGACATTGGTGATGAGCACGCCGGCGTCGGCGATCAGCCGCTGCACCAGTCCCTGTCCGGACGGGGCCCGCAGATCCGCGGCGACCGAGCGTTTGCCCTTGTTCAGCCCCGCCCAGTAGATGCTGTCGCCGGTCACGGTGACCGGCCAGCGCCGGTAATCGGCCGCGCCGCCGATCGGGTCGACCCGGATCACCTCGGCACCCAACTGCGCCAACGTCATCCCGGCCAACGGCACCGCGACAAAGCTGGAAATCTCCACGATCCGCACCCCGGCCAGAGGTCGCGCCGGAACCGGTACCGCCGAATCTGTCATGCTCACCTCGTCGTCGTCGGGCCGAGCACAACGATATGAGATGCGACCGGGTTCACCGGCACCGGACCGGTGCGGCGACGCGCCGGTCAGGACGCGCCTTCGTCGACGCCCCGGCACACCATCACCGGCACCCTGGCGTGGTTGAGCAGATTCATACTGGTGGACCCCAACAGCGCGCCGGCCAACGCGTTTCGGCCGCGGGTGCCCACCACGATCAGCTGGGCGTCGGCGGCATGTTCGAGGACGGCCTGTGCGGGTCCCTCGGGCTCCAGGAAGCACTGCACGTTCACATCGGGATGGCGTTGATTGTGCCGGTCCACCTCCTCGGTCAGCTGGGTCAGCTGCGCGGCCTCCAGGGCGGCCCAGTCGACGAGGAACGGGATGCTGGGCGCCCCCGGCGGCAGCCGGTTGGGCCACGACCGGACCGCCCGCAGTTGCCGCCCGAACCGGTCCGCGAACTCGAACCCGGCGTCCAGGGCGGCCGCGGCCGGATCGCTGCCGTCGGTGCCCACCACCACCGGCGCGTCGGTGGGTGCGGCGTTCTCCCCGCGCCAGGCCACCACCGGGCAGTGCGCGTGGGTGGCCACCGACAGCGTCGTCGACCCGATCAGCAGCGCCGACGCCGGCGTCACCTCATTGCCGCCCAGCACCACCATCCGGGCGGTGCGGCTGGCGTCGATCAGCGCCTCGTTGGCCGGTTTGCGGCTGGATTCGGTGGTGACGGTCAACTCCGGCCGTTCCGCGCCGACCGCGTCGGCGGCGTCGGCGAGAAAGATCTGAGACGAATCCGCCTGGTACGACATGATCGCGGCGCGGATCGCGGTGGCCGCCTCGGTCAGGTTGCGTCCCAGCGACGGCATCGCGTGCACGATGTGCAGACCCACCCCGTAGGCGGCGGCCACCGCGCCGGCCCACCTCGCCGCGCCCACGGCCTGATCGGTGCCGTCCACCCCCACCACGATCGCGCCGGCGGAATCTGACATCTCTCTCCTCTGCGGTCGGCGACCCGGGCCCGGCCGGGTCGGTGATCAAATCGCCAGGCAGCTGATGGCGTGCGCCTCGGCCACCGTCTCGGCCAACGGCCGACGGGTGTCGATGCGGTGCGCGGCGTCCCAGCCGGTGGCGTGCTCGGCCATCGCGGCGGCAATCTCCGGGGTGGCGTCGGAGGTGGTCTCGCGGCGCCCGGCGATCCGCTGCTCGGCCTCCTTGAGCGGCACCGTGCAGGCGAACTCCACCATCGGGACCGCATGCTGGCGGGCCAGTTCCCGCGCGCGGTCCCGGTCACGCTGTTCACGCCAGGTGCCGTCCAGAATCACCGTGTGCCCGGCCGCCAGCAGCGTCGCGGCCCGTTGCAACACCGCGTCGTACACCACGGCCACCTTCTCCGGGCTGTACAGTCCTACGCCGAATGTTCCGGGCTCGCCTTCGATCACCCCGGTGGCCTGGAGCTCCCGGCGCACGTCGTCGGTCGAGATGACCGGGGCGCCGATGTGTTCGCCGAGCCCGCGGGCCAGGGTCGTCTTGCCGGTGCCGGGGCCGCCGCCGATGAGGATCAACCGCACGGTCCCGGCGCGCAGCTGATCGACGGCGAGGTCCAGGTGCCGGCGGGCATCGGCGTCGGCGCCCGGGCTGCCCTGATCGGCGCGGATGCAGTCCACCTTGGCGCGCACCCCGGCGCGGTAGGCGATGTAGAACCGGATCAGCCCGGGCGGGGCCGGATCGTCGGCGGCCTTGCGGTACTGCGCCAGGAAGTGGTCGGCCAGGTCGCGGCGGCCCAGGAATTCCAGGTCCATCGCCAGGAAGGCGGCGTCGTCGATTCCGTCGACGTGGCGCAGTCGGTCGTCGAATTCGAGGCAGTCCAACAGCACCGGGCCGTCGGGCTGGCAGAAGATGTCGTCGGCGAGCAGGTCGCCGTGCCCGTCCACGATGCGCTGGTCGGCGATGCGGTCGGCGAACAACTGCGAACGGCCGGTGATGAACTGGTTCACCAGATGCTCGGTTTCGCTGATCAGTTCGGCCGGCAGCACCGTGGTGGTGTAGCGGCGCAGTTCGGTGATGTTGGCCTGCCAGCGCGCGCTGATCGCGGACGGCCGGCCGCCGGCGTCGATGTCCGCAGACCGCTCGGCGCGCCGGTGGAAGTCCGCCAGCAGTTCGGCGACCAGGGTCAGCTGCTGTTCCAGAAGCTCGGTAGGCTCGCCCCGCCGCACCATCGAACTCAGCCGGTAGGTGTCCGGATAGCGGCGCATCACGATCACCGGCTCGGCCGGTCCGCCCTGCGGATCGCTGAGGTGGGCCACCCCCAGATAGGCGTCGGGAGCCAGCCGCCGGTTGAGGTCGACTTCGTGCCGGCAGGCCCACTCGCGCTGCTCGACGGTGCGGAAATCCAGGAAATCGGTGAGCACCGGCTTTTTGATCTTGTAGGCCCTGGCGCCGATCATGGTGACGACGCCGGTGTGGGTTTCGTGGATCTCGGCGGCGGCGTCGAACGACCCCGGGGACTCAGATGGCGGCGTGCGAGCGTCCATATCGACCATCGTGCCGGGAACGGCGGACTGATGGGCGGCGTCCGGGAATTCCGGTCCCGGCAGCGGGCTCAGTCCCCGGTGCGATCATGTATTCATTCCGGCAACCGCAGCTCGGGTTTCTCCACCTCTTCGATGTTGACGTCCTTGAAGGTGATCACCCGCACCTGTTTGACGAACCGGGCGGGCCGGTACATGTCCCAGACCCAGGCGTCGGTGAGCCGTAGTTCGAAGTACACCTCGCCGCCGGAGTTGTGGGGCACCAGTTCGACGCCGTTGGCCAGATAGAACCGCCGCTCCGTCTCCACGACGTAGCTGAACTGCCCCACGATGTCCTTGTACTCGCGGTACAGCGAGAGCTCCATCTCGGTTTCGTACTTCTCGAGATCTTCGGCACTCATCTGCTCAGCTGTCCTTCGTGTCGGTCTGTCGCCCTCGTCGGCTCATCCGATTCCATCTTTCCTCACCCCAGTCCGTGCTGTGGCTCCGGCTCCCGTTCGACCAGCTCAGCGGGCACTCTGACGGGCCCGTCCGGGCTGTCGACGGTCACCAGCCGGCGCACGTTGATGAAGGAGTACCGGTGCTGATCGGAGGGGCCGAGCTCGGCCAGCGCCGCGGTGTGCGCCGGGGTGCTGTAGCCCTTGTGGTCGGCGAAGCCGTAGCCGGGATACCTGCTGTCCAGTTCGACCATCAACCGGTCCCGGCTCACCTTGGCCAGCACACTTGCCGCCGCGATGCACGCTGCCGCCGCGTCACCGCCCATCACCGGCAGCGACGGCACCGGCAGGCCCGGCACCCGGAACCCGTCGGACAGCACGTAGCCGGGCCGCACCGACAACCCGGCGACCGCCCGCCGCATCCCCTCGATGTTCGCGGCGTGCACGCCGCGCCGGTCGACTTCCCGCGCCGGGATGTACACCACGTGGTAGGCCAGCGCGTAGCGGCGGATCAGCGGGAACAACCGCTCCCGCTCGGCGGCGTTGAGCCGCTTGGAATCGTCGAGCGCGTACAGGCTGCTCAGCCGGTTGGGTCCGAGCACGCACGCGGCGACCACCAGCGGTCCGGCGCAGGCACCGCGGCCCACTTCATCGACCCCGGCGACCGGTCCCAGACCGTTGCGGTACAACGCCGACTCCAAGGTGCGCAGGCCGGCTGCCTTCCGGATCACTGTTCGAGGTGGCCAGGTCGGCGGCACGAGCAGCTCCTAGGTCTGCAGGTCTCGAGGGTCTGCGGTTTCAGCTCTGCGGATTGACGCTGTCCACTCCACCCCAGCGCGCCGGCGGCCAGGCGATGAACCGCGCCTTGCCCACCACATTCTCCACCGGGATGGTGCCCGCCTCCGGGTCCCCTGTGCAGAACACCCCGTCCTGCACACCGGCGGGGGTGTTGGTGCAGTGCGCCCGGGAGTCGGCCGAATGCGTGCGGTTGTCACCCATCACCCACAACCGTCCCTCCGGCACCCGGACCGGCCCGAATTCCGGCCCCAGACAGGGGTACACGCTGGGATCGGGCACGTTCATCGTGACCGGGTCCAGGTACGGCTCGTCGAGCCGGCGGCCGTCGACGGTGAGCCCGGTGTCGTTGCGGCATTCGACGGTCTGGCCGCCGACCGCGATGATCCGCTTGACGAGGTTATTCTCGTCGGGCGGAACGAATCCGATCACCGACAGCGCGTTCTGCAGATACCGCACCGCGGTGTTGTCGGACCGGATCGACTGATAGCCGATGTTCCAGTTGGGTGGGCCCTTGAACACCACCACGTCGCCGGGCTGCGGATCGGAGAACCGGTAGGTGAGTTTGTCCACCATGATCCGGTCGCCCACACATCCGGGGCAGCCGTGCAGTGTGGGCTGCATCGACTCGGACGGAATCAGGTACGGCCGCGCCACAAACGTCAGCATGACGTAGTACATGACCAGCGCGATCGACACTAGGATGACGCCCTCGCGCAGTGCGCCGTGCTTGCGCTTGGGTTCGGCGGACTCGTCGGCCGCCTGCTCGGTGTCGGAGTCGAGGCCGGGTGGATGCTCGGCGTCGTCGGAAGCCGTGGAACCGGTCACGGGATCAGCGTAGCCAGCGGTGATCTCTTCCACCGCGGTGCACACGTCGACGCGCGCACCGCACGGTGGAGAGCCCTCAGCGCTTCTCCTTGATCTTGGCCTTCTTGCCACGCAGATCGCGCAGGTAGTACAGCTTGGCGCGACGGACGTCACCGCGGGTGACGACCTCGATCTTGGCGACGTTGGGCGAGTGCACCGGGAAGGTGCGCTCGACGCCGACGCCGTAGCTCTCCTTGCGCACGGTGAAGGTCTCGCGGACTCCGCCGCCCTGCCGGCGGAGGACCACACCCTTGAACACCTGGATGCGTTCCTTGGTGCCCTCGATGACCTTGACGTGCACGTTGACCGTGTCGCCGGCGCCGAAGTCCGGGATGTCGTCGCGCAGCGACGCCTGATCGACGAAGTCGAGCGTGTTCATCGGTGGCACTTCCTTGTTCGTTTCGCGGCTGCGGTGTCCGGCTGCGCCGCGTGGCGCGCCGACCGAGCCTGGCGTTTTCGGGCGTTCGGGGTTATCCGGCCGTGGGCGGGGAATTCTGCCGCACACAGACAACTGCCCAATTGTGCCAGACGGGCCCGCGGGCAGCGAAATCGTCGTCCGCGAACACCCTCCTGGGGCGTCTCACCAGCGACGATGCGGGTATAACAATAGGGCCCGCACGGGCCGAGGATGGCGGCATCAGGGGTAGCAGGGGGTAGCAGGAGGGGCATGCGACGGCGGTCGTCCACAACGTCCCCGCGGGGGTCGTCCCGCAAGGGTGCGTGCTTCGCCGTCCTGGTGCTGACGGCGCCGCTGTTGACCGGCTGCGAGCCCAAGGTGTACGGCACCCCGCCGGTGCCGCCGGAGGCGCCGGCGCTGACCGTCACCGATCCGCGGGACGGCCGCACACCGCTGTCGGAGTTCCCCGGGGACCTTGCCGAGCGCGTCCGGCGGGCCACCGACAGCGCCGCGCGGGCCGGCGCCACGATCAGCATGCACCTGCTGGACCGGCGCACCGGTCAGACGATCTCCAACGGCGACGCGTCCACCATCGCGATCGCCTCGGTGGTGAAGGTGTTCATCGCCGACGATCTGCTGCAACGCGAGAAGAACCCGTCCCCCGCCGATCTGAAGATGATCGAGGACATGCTCCGGGCGTCGGATGACGGTGCCGCCGAGATCCTGTGGGGGCGCGGTGGCGGCAGCGCGATCGTCGAGCGGGTGGCCGACCGGTACGGTCTGCCCCACACCGGCCCGCCCGGCAACGGCCGGTGGTGGAACACCGTCAGCACCACCGCGGATCTGGTGCGCTACTACGATCTGCTGCTCAGCGGCGCCGGCGGGCTGCCCGCGGACCGGGCCGACATCATCCTGTCGAACATGGCCGCGGCCACCCCCACCGGGCTGGACGGCTATCCGCAGCGGTTCGGCATCCCCGACGGCCTGCCCCACGAGCCGGTGGCGGTCAAGCAGGGCTGGATGTGCTGCATCGGCTCGCAGTGGTTGCACGTGTCCAGCGGGGCGATCGGGGCCGATCAGCGGTTCGTGATGGCGATCAGCTCGATGCAGGCCGCCGACGACGCCACCGCCCGCGACACCGTCACCGAGGCCGTCCGGACGATGTTCCCGGCCGGCCGGATCTGATCCCCGCGAGTCGTCGCGGAACCGCCTGTCTCCGGACGGATGGGTGCGAGTTCATGCCTGCTCGCCGGGCGGGTCGCCCTCGGAGTCCAGCAGGTCGGGGCGGCGTTCGCGGGTGCGTTTCAGCGCCTGCTCACGCCGCCAGGCGGCGATCTTGGCGTGGTTCCCGGACAGCAGCACCTCGGGCACGTCCAGGCCCCGCCAACTCGGTGGCCGGGTGTAGCTGGGCCCCTCCAGCAGCCCCCGGTACCGGCCGGAGTGCGAATCCTCTTGATGCGATGCGGGATTGCCCATCACGCCGGGCAGCAGCCGGACCACCGCCTCGATCATCACCAGCGCCGCCGCCTCGCCACCGGCCAGCACGTAGTCACCGATCGAGACCTCCTCGACCCGCATCCGCCGTGCCGCATCGTCGATCACCCGTTGGTCGATGCCCTCGTAGCGGCCGCACGCGAACACCAGATGGGATTCGCCGGCCCAGCGCTGGGCGACGTTCTGGGTGAACAGCCGGCCCGCGGGCGTGGGCACCACCAGCAGGGTCTGCTCGGTGCAGATCTCGTCGAGCGCCTCCCCCCACACCGGCGCGGTCATCACCATGCCCGGCCCGCCGCCGTACGGGGTGTCATCGACGGAGCGGTGCACATCGTGGGTCCAGCGGCGCAGATCGTGCACCCGAAGGTCAACGATCCCGGCCTCGATCGCCTTGCCCGGCAACGACTCCCGCAGCGGATCCAGATACCGGGGGAAGATCGTGATGACGTCGATCCGCACGGTCGCTCAGCCCAGTTCCAGCAGACCGTCGGGCGGATCGATCTCGATGGTCCGCTCCTTCAACGACACCGTCGGCACGATCTCCCGGACGAACGGCACCAGCACCTCGCGCTCACCGGCGCGGACCGCGAGCAGCTCCCCGGCGGCGGTGTGCAGCACCTCGGACACCGTGCCCACCTCTCGGCCGTCGACGGTGCGTACCCGCAGACCCTCGAGCTGATGGTCGTAGAACTCGTCGGGATCCTCGATCGGGGGCAGGTCAGCCGAGTCGATGACGAACAGGATGCCGCGCAGCGCCTCGGCCGCGGTGCGGTCCTCGATGCCGGCCAACCGGACCAGGAGACGGCCGCTGTGTGGCCGGGACGACTCGACGACGAACTCCCGTTCCGGACCGTCGCCCCGGCCGGGTCTGCCGCGCAGCCTGACGCCGGGCGCGAACCGGCTGTCGGGGTCGTCGGTACGGACCTCCACGACGACCTCGCCGGTGATGCCGTGTGCCTTGACGACCCGCCCGACTACCAGGTCCATGGGTGGCCGGCTATTGGTCGGTGTCCACCACGTCGACGCGGATGCCCCGCCCGCCGATCCCGGCCACCAGGGTGCGCAGCGCGGTGGCGGTGCGCCCGCCGCGTCCGATCACCTTGCCGAGATCATCGGGGTGCACATGCACCTCGACGGTGCGGCCCCGCCTGCTGGTGACCATGTCGACCCGCACATCGTCGGGGTTGTCCACGATGCCGCGGACCAGGTGCTCGACGGCGTCGACGACGACTGAGCTCACGGTGCCGCTCAGCTTTCCTTGGCGGCGTCGGACCCTTCGGCCGCAGCCTCGGCCTTCTCGCCGGCCTTCTCGCCGGCCTTCTTCTCAGCCTTCTCGCCGGCCTTCTTCTCAGCCTTCTCGTCGGCCTTCTTCTCAGCCTTCTCGTCGGCCTTCTTCTCGGCCTTCGCTTCAGCCTTGTCGCCGGCCTTGTCGTCGGCCTTCTTCGCCGACGCCTTCTTCTTCTTGGGCTGGGCCGCCTCGGTGCTCGGCGCACCCTCGGCCTCGGCCAGGGCCTGGTTGAACAGCTCCAGCTTGCTGGGCTTGGGCTCCTTGACCTTCAGCGAGCCCTCCGCGCCCGGCAGGCCCTTGAACTTCTGCCAGTCACCGGTGAGCTTCAGCAGCGCCAGGACCGGTTCGGTGGGTTGGGCGCCGACGCTGAGCCAGTACTGCACCCGCTCCGAGTTCACCTCGATGAGGCTGGGCTCTTCCTTGGGGTGGTAACGGCCGATGATCTCGATCGCGCGGCCGTCGCGACGGGTCCGCGCGTCGGCAACGGCAATGCGGTACTGAGGATTGCGGATCTTGCCGAGCCGCGTGAGCTTGATCTTGACAGCCATGTGTGACGCCTTCTCCTGTGATTGCCACGCTGCAATTCAGCGATGCGGGCCGGTTGCCTGCATCCGGTTTTGCCTTACGTGTGTGACCGCCGCGCAAGCGCCCAGCGAGGAGCCCGAGGCGGATCGCTCAGAGCGGGTCGCGTGGCAGACAGCCGACCATTGTGCCAGAACCGGCCCGCACCAGTGAAATCGTGCAAGCTCCCGGCCCCGGTCAGATGCCCAGCACCGCCCTCGCGATCGCGAAGTAGATCAGCAGTCCGGTCGCGTCCACGAACGTCGAGATGAACGGATTGGAGAACACCGCCGGGTCCGCCCGCACCGCACTGGCCAGCAGCGGCATCGCCCCGCCCACGGTCGCGGCCATGGTGCACACGCTGACGAAGGTCAACCCGATCACGGTCCCGATCTCGCGGTCGTACACCAGGCTGGTCACCAGAAACGCCAGCGCACCGAGAATCAGGCCGAGCGCCAGACCCACCTTGAACTCCCGCAGCAGCACCCTGAACAGATCGCGAGGCCGGACGTCGCCGAGGGCCAGCGCGCGGGTCACCGTGGTCGCCGCCTGATTGCCGGTGTTGCCGCCCGTGCCGATCAACAGCGGAACGAACAGCGCCAGCGTCACCACCTCGCTGAGGGTGGCCTCGAACACCTCCAGCACCTGGACGGTCAGCGTCGCACCGACCGCCAGCACCAGCAGCCACACCACCCGGGACCGCACCAGGCCACTGACCGGGGTGGTCAGGTACGGCCGGCGCAGCGGTTCGGCGCCACCGATACGGGCCTGGTCCTCGGATTCGGCGCTCTCCAGGATGCGCAGCGCGTCGTCGACGGTGAGGATGCCGACCAGGCGGGTCTCGTTGTCGACGACCGGAAGCGCCAGTAGCTTCAGGTCGGCACACCGGCGGGCGGCGAGCTCCGCGGCCTCGGTCGCCCGCACCCAGTGCGCGGGTTTCATCAACTCGGCGACGGTGGCGTCCGGCGCGGCGTTCAGCAGCTCCCGCAGACTCACCACGCCGACCAGCACCCGCTGGTTGTCGGTGACCGGCAGCGTGTACACGGTCTCGGCGTCGTCGAGATGCGCGGCGACCCGTTCGAGCGCCTGCTGCTGGGTCAGCTCCGGGCGGACAGACACGAACTCCGGGCTCATCCGCCGACCGATCGACCCCTGCGGATAGCCCAGGATGTCGGCGGTCATCTCCCGTTCGCGCAGCGGGAGCCCCTGCAACAGCCGGCGGGCCACGCTGGCCGGCAGCTCGTCGAGCAACTCCACCCGGTCGTCGGGGTTCAGCTGCGCGAACAGCGCGGCGACCGCGTCGTCCTTCAGCCCGCCGACCAGGTCGCCCTGCAGGCTGGGATCGAGGTTCTCGAACACCTCCAGCGCCAGCCCCTTGGGCAGCACCCGGTACAGCACCGCCTGCTGTTTTCGGTCCAGCCGCTCCAGGATGGCGACGATCTGTGCCGTCGACAGCCGCTGGGCGGCGGCGGTCAATGCGGGCAGGTCCAGGTCATCGAGCGCCCGCAGGATCTCCCGGTCCTCGGTCTCGATCGATGAGGTGCGGCTGTCAGTCATCGCTACCTACAGAACCTTGTCGAAGCACTTGGTCTCCACCCGGCGGGTGATCCGCCAGCCCTCGGGGGTACGACGGAACTCGTCGTCGTACCACAGGCCGCAGAACAGCAGTTGCCGTTCATCACCGTCGCCGGTGAGCGCCATGGGGTTCAGACACAGCGTGCGGGACGACGCTCGGTCCCCGTCAAGGGAGATGTCGAAGTTGCCGACCAGATGGGCGTAAGCGGGGAAATTCGGCAGCACCTCTTTGAGCCACGCCTTGACCTGCGGATAGTGCCCGTCGATGCCGCCCATCGCGCGGTAGTCGATATAGGCGTCCTCGGTGAACACCCGGTCGAGATCGTCGAAGCGGCGTCGATCGATCGCCGTCGAGTAGTCGACGAGCAGCTGTTGGATTTCCAGTCGGTCCGAGATCTCGGCAAGGCTCAACACGGTTCCGATTCAACACCCTGGCCGCCCGCGCCGCCGTATCGAGCCGTCGTGTCGACGGGCCGGCACCGGTCGGCCGGCCTCCACAACTTTGCCCCTGGGATGTTCCCGGCCGGGCGTTTAGGCTGTCCGGTCATGGGCAGATTCGCCGGCGCGTTCGCGCTGCTGCTGATCGCGGTGCTGAGCGTCGTCGCGCCGGGCGCCCCGGTGACCGACCCGGTTGCCTGGGCCGACCCGGAGATCCGCCCGGTGGGTTCGGTGCCGGCCCCGACGGGTCCGGCTCAGGCCTGGATCGTCGCCGACCTGGACACCGGCGAGGTGCTCGCCGGACGCAACGAGAACACCCGCTACGCACCGGCCAGCACCATCAAGACCCTGCTCGCGCAGGTGGTGCTCGACGAGGTGCCGTTGGACGCCACGATCGTCGCCACCGACGAGGACACCGAGGTCATCTGCAACTGCGCCGGGGTAGCGCCGGGACACACCTACACCACCCGGCAGTTGCTGGAGGGGTTGTTGCTGGCGTCGGGCAACGACGCGGCCAACACCCTGGCCCGCATGCTCGGCGGGGAGCAGGCGGCGGTCGCGAAGATGAACGCGCTGGCGGGCCGGCTCGGTGCGCACGGCACCACCGTCGCCTCGACGTCGGGCCTGGACGTTCCGGGGGTGCCGTTCTGGTCCACGCCGCACGATCTGGCGGTGATCTTCCGGGCGGCGCTGAACCATCCGGTGTTCGCCGAGATCACCGCGATGCCCTCGGCGGTGTTCCCCGCCCGGCGCGGGGAGATGGTGCTGGTCAATCAGAACGAGCTGCTGCAGCGCTATCCGGGCGCACTGGGCGGTAAGACCGGCTACACCGACATCGCCCGCAAAACCTATGTCGGCGCCGCGCAGCGGGACGGTCGGCGGCTGGTGGTCGCGCTGATGTACGGGTTGGTCGCCGACGGCGGCCCGACCTACTGGGATCAGGCGACGGCGCTGCTGGACTGGGGCTTCAGCCAGGACACCGGCACCGCCATCGGCGTGCTCTGACCAGCTCAACACGCCAAAGTTGCTGTTTCGCAATATTTTCGATACCGGTTCGCTGCGCACCCGCGTCCTCACCGAGCAGTTCAGCCGATAGGCTCAGCGCCCGTGCGCGCCACCACCGACCGGCCGAGGCGGCCCCGCCTGCGATCCCGTCCGTCCCGGAATGCCCTGCTGGCAACGTTGTTCGCGATCGCCCTGAGCGTGTCGGGAATCGCCGCCCCGGAGTCATCCGCGCAGCCGGAGCCGGTCCGTGCGATGAGCGTTCCGGACGGTCCCGCGCCGGCGTGGCTGCTCGCCGACCTGGACACCGGACAGGTGCTGGCGGCGCGGGAGCCGCATGTGCACCGCGCGCCGGCCAGCACGATCAAGGTGCTGCTGGCGATCGTGGCGCTGGACCAGCTGCCGCTCAACGCGACGGTGCGGGCCGGCGCGGCCGCCGCCGACGAGGTCTGCTCGTGCGCCGGGATCCGGCCCGGACGGGTGTATTCGACGCGTCAGCTGCTCGACGCCGTGCTGCTGATCTCCGGCAACGACGCCGCGAACACGCTGGCCGACATGCTGGGTGGCCGTCAGGTCACGGTCGCGAAGATGAACGCCAAGGCGTATCAGATCGGCGCACGCAACACCCGGGTCACCAGCCCATCGGGTCTGGACGTTCCGGGGGTGGACATGGTCACCACCCCCCATGATCTGGCGTTGATCTTCCGGACCGCGTTGCGCTATCCGGCGTTCGTCAACATCATCAGCCAGCCGTGGACGATGTTCCCGTCCGACAACGGATTTCGTCAGATCGTCAACCAGAACGAGTTGCTGAAGCGCTATCCCGGCACCATCGGCGGCAAGACCGGGTACACCAAGATCGCCCGCAAGACGTATGTCGGCGCCGCACAACGCAATGGGCGGCGGCTGGTGATCGTGCAGATGGGCGGGATGGACCAACCCGGCCGCACCTACTGGGATCAGGCGGTGGACCTGTTCAACTGGGGCTTCAGCCAGTACCGCTGAGCTCCTCACCGGCGAGGTCGCTGGAAAACCCTGCCGCGCAGGATCACCCGGCTGGGCCGGGTGAGCACCTCGGGACCCAGCCGCGGATCCTCGTCGTAGCAGATCAGGTCGGCCGGGGCGCCGTGTTCCAGCCCGGGCCGCCCCAGCCAGGACCGGGCGTTCCAGGAGGCGGCGCCCAGCGCCTCGGTGGAGCTCATCCCGATCCGTTTGAGCGCCTCCACCTCGTCGGCGATGCGGCCGTGCGCGATCATCCCGCCGGCGTCGGTGCCGGCGTACACCGGCACACCGGCCTCCCGGGCGGCCGACACCTGGGCGTAGCTGCGTTCGTGAAGGTCGCGCATGTGCGCGGCGTAGGTGGGGTACCGCACGGCGCGGTCGGCGATCGACGGGAAGTTCTCCACGTTGATCAGCGTCGGCACCAGCGCGGTGCCGTGCTCCACCATCAACTCGATGGTGTCGTCGGTGAGCCCGGTGCCGTGTTCGATGCAGTCGATGCCCGCCTTGATCAGCCCGGGCAGCGCGTCCTCGCCGAAGACGTGGGCGGTCACCCGGGCACCGTGGGCGTGCGCGGCGTCGACGGCCTCCTTGAGCACCTCGTCGGACCACAGCGGGGCCAGGTCGCCGATGCTTCGGTCGATCCAGTCGCCGACCAGTTTCACCCACCCGTCACCCCAGCGGGCTTGCTGCGCGACGTATTCGGGAAGCTGGGATTCGTCTTCGATGTCGATCGGCAGACCGGGCAGGTAGCGCTTCGGCCGGGCCAGGTGCCGGCCGGCGCGGATGATGCGCGGCAGATCGTCGCGCTCGTCGAGGCTGCGGGTGTCCACCGGGGAACCGCAGTCCCGCAGCAGCAGCGCCCCGACGTCGCGTTCGGTCTCGGCCTGGGCGATCGCCTCGTCGAACTCGACGGCGCCGCCCGGTCCGATGCCGACGTGGCAGTGCGCGTCGACCAGGCCCGGCAGGATCCAGCCGTCATAACCGTGCCTGCCGAAGATGGTCTCGGCCCCGGCGACCGGTTCGGCCGACAGCCGGCCGTCGACGATCCACCACTCCACCGGCTGCTCGTGCGGCAGCCCCCGGCCCCGGAGGTGTAGCGCCTTCACTTCTTGCCGGGGAACTTCAACTTCGACAGATCGATGTCGGCCAGCCCCGGTGGCAGTTCGTCGAGCCCGGGCGGCATCTGCGACAGGTCGGGGAACCCGGCCGGCATGCCGGGCATCGGCGCGCCGAGCGGGTTGCGCACCTTCGGCGGTGTCGGGCCGGCGCCCTTCTTGCGGCCCCGCTGCCCCTTCTTGCCCTTCTTGCCGGCCTTGCGGGTGTTCTTCCGCCCGATTCCCGGGATGCCCATCTGCCCGGCCATCTGCGACATCATCTTGCGGGCCTCGAAGAACCGCTCGACGAGCTGGTTGACCTCGGCGACGGTGACACCGGACCCCTCGGCGATCCGGCGCCGCCGGGACGCGTTGATGATCTTCGGGTCGGCCCGCTCCTCGGGGGTCATGCCGCGGATGATCGCCTGCACCCGGTCGAGCTGCTTGTCGTCGACGGCGGCCAGCGCGTCCTTCATCTGACCGGCGCCGGGCAGCATGCCGAGCAGGTTGCCGATCGGCCCCATCTTGCGGATCGCCTGCATCTGCTCGAGGAAGTCCTCCAGCGTCAGCTCCCCGGTGCCGATCTTGACGGCCGCCTCTTCGGCCTGCTGCGCGTCGAAGACCTGTTCGGCCTGCTCGATCAGGGTGAGCACATCCCCCATGCCGAGGATGCGGCCGGCCATCCGGTCGGGGTGGAAGACGTCGAAGTCCTCGAGCTTCTCGCCGGCGGACGCGAACAGGATCGGCACCCCGGTGACCTCGCGCACCGACAGCGCGGCGCCGCCGCGGGCGTCGCCGTCGAGTTTGGTCAGCACCACCCCGGTGAACCCGACCCCCTCGCGGAACGCCTCGGCGGTGGTCACCGCGTCCTGACCGATCATCGCGTCGAGGACGAACAGCACCTCGTCGGGGTCGACCGCGTCGCGGATCGCGGCGGCCTGGTTCATCAGCTCGTCGTCGATGCCGAGTCGGCCCGCGGTGTCGACGATGACGACGTCGAACAGTTTGGCCTTCGCCTCGGCCACACCGGCGGCCGCCACCGCCACCGGATCGCCCGGACCGTCCTCGGCCGCACCGGAGGCCGAGACTCCCGGATGCGGGGCGAACACCGCCACCCCGGCACGTTCACCGACGATCTGCAGCTGGTTCACCGCACCGGGACGCTGTAGGTCGCACGCCACCAGCAGCGGGGTGTGGCCCTTGTCGCGCAGCCACTTGGCCAGTTTGCCGGCCAGCGTGGTCTTACCGGACCCCTGCAGACCTGCCAGCATGATCACCGTCGGCGGGGTCTTGGCGAACTTGAGCGGCCGGGTCTCGCCACCGAGGATCGCGATGAGTTCCTCGTTGACGATCTTGACGACCTGCTGCGCCGGGTTGAGCGCGGCCGAGACCTCGGCGCCCTTGGCGCGTTCCTTGACGCGGGCGACGAAGTTGCGCACCACCGGCAGTGAGACGTCGGCCTCGAGCAGCGCCAACCGGATCTCGCGGGTGGTGGCGTCGATGTCGGCGTCGGTCAACCGGCCCTTGCCGCGCAGCCCCTGCAGGGCACCGGTCAACCGGTCGGACAGCGATTCAAACACGCCGTCCAGCGTAGCGGGCGACGTCCCGGCCGGGGTGCGTGCCGCCGGGAGCCCGGCCGCGCGTGGCCGCGCGCCGCCCCGGCCCGAGGCCGCGAAACGCTCAGCCGGCCCGCTCGACGGGCTCCGCCGGCGGGGGCGTCGGCAGCACCGCGTACAGGTCGTGCTCGAGTTCGCCGCGCACGGCCGCCGGGTCCGCCGTTCCGCCGGTGAGCGCGGGCACGACGATGCCGAACACGTCGACGACGGCGGCGCCCAGGGTGGTGACCTTGGCCCAGGCGATGTCCACGCCGTCGCGTTCGAACACCGCGGTGAGCCGCGCCAGCAGCCCCGGCCGGTCGGCGGCGCGGATCTGCACCACCAGTTCCCCGGGCGCGGAGCCGTCGAACCACAGCACCCGCGGCGGTGCGGGCGCCGCGATGACCGGGACCGCCGCGGCGGGCTCGCCGGGCCGGTGGGAACCCGGTGCGCCGTCGTGGTCGCGGCGTTCCAGCGCCGCGAGCACGTCGAGATCCCCGTCGAGCGCCAGGATCAGCTGCTGCCGCAGCAGGTTGGCGGCCGGCGGCGCCCCGAAGTGCGGGGACACCACGAACGTGTTGATCGCCGAGCCGTGGTGGCTGTTGACCGACGCCGAGTGCACGCGAAGCGAATTCAGCGCGAGCACACCCGCCGCCTTGGACAGCAGACCGCGCCGGTCCGGGGCCACCAGGGTGACCTGGTAGATGTGCGGCCCGTCGCCGGGCACCAGGTCGACGTGCACCCCACCGCGGGCGGCCAGCGAAAGATGTTGCGGGTCGATCGGATCGGGATGCGGGAGCGGCTCGCCGGCCATCACCAGCCGACACCGGCGCACCAGATCGCCGATGAGGGCGGCCTTCCACTCCCCCCACACACCCGGCCCGGTGGCCAGCGAGTCGGCCTCGACCAGCGCGTGCAGCAGATCCAGCAGCACCGGATCGGGTCCGAGCGCGTCGACGACCGACTCGATCGTCCTGGGATCGTCGAGGTCGCGGCGGGTCGCGGTGCGCACCAGCAACAGGTGGTGGCGCACCAGTTTGACCAGGATGTCGATGTCCGACGGCCACAAGCCCAGCCGGGCGCCGATCTGGGCGGCCAGTTCGGCGCCGATGACGCTGTGGTCACCGCCGCGGCCCTTGCCGATGTCGTGCAGCAGCGCCCCGAGCAGCAGCAGGTCAGGTCTGGACACCCGGGTGGTCAGAGCGCTTGCCTGCGCGACGGTTTCGGTGAGGTGCCGGTCGACGGTCCAGACGTGGACGATGTCGCGCGGCGGCAGATCGCGCACCGCACCCCATTCCGGGAACAGCCGTCCCCACAATCCGGTCCGGTCCAGCGCCTCGATGGTGCCGACCGCGGCCGGCCCGGCGCCGAGCAGCACCAGCAGATCGTTGAGCGCCGGCCGCGGCCACGGTGCCCGCAGTTCCGGCGCGGTCGCGGCCAGCCGGCTCAGCGTGGACGCCGCGATCGGCAGGCCGGTGGTGGCCGAGGCCGCCGCGACCCGCAGGATCAGTCCCGGGTCGCGGGCCGGCCGGGCGTCGCGGGCGAGGATCACCTCGCCGGCGTATTCGACGACACCTTCGTCCAGCGGGCGGCGCAGCGGGCGGCGCAGCGCGGCGAAACCCCGGCGCGGCAACGCATTGGCGGCGGTGCGCAGACCGGAGTCGACGTAGTAGCTCACGGTGCGGGCGGCATCGGACAGTAGCCGGGCCAGATCGAACCGGTCCCCGATCCGCAGCGCGGCGGCGATCTCGTCGGCGTACTGGGCCTGCAACAGATCCCGTCCCCGCCCGGCGATGCGGTGCAGTTCGGTGCGGACGTCGAGCAACGCCAGGTGGGCGTCGCCGAGTGTTCCGGTCGGGGAGGCCAGCGAGGAGCTGGGATAGCCGTCGGCGAGTTGGGCGATCGCCAGTGCGTTGAGCAGTTGCACGTCGCGCAGCCCGCCTCGCCCGCATTTGAGGTCCGGTTCGGCGCGGTGGGCGATCTGCCCGCTGCGCTCCCAGCGGGCTCTGGTGTGGTCGATCAGCTCGTCGAACCGGGATGCGATGGTGGTGCGCCAGTGCCGCCGGGCGCCGTCGATCACCAGCGCCGAGAGGTCGGCGTCACCGGCGATGTGGCGGGCCTCGAGCATGGCCAGCCCGGCGGCGATGTCGGCGTCGGCCACCGCCAGCGCCTCGGCGACCGTCCGCACGCTGTGGTCGATGCGGATGTTGGCGTCCCACAACGGATACCACAGTTGCTCGGCGATCCGGCCGACCAGTTCGGTGGGCATCCCGTCGTGTAGCAGCATGAGGTCCAGATCGCTGTGCGGGACCAGTTCACCGCGGCCCAGTCCGCCGGTGGCCACGATCGAGAAGCCGCTGACCGGGGTGATGCCGATCTCGGCCGCCTTGGTGTTGAGCCACAGTTCGTGCAGATCCAGCAGCGCATACCGCAGCGACGCCGCATCGAGTTGCCGGGCCCCGCCGGCGAGCAGCCGCTCGGTGGCGGCGACCAGATCGCGTGCCGGTTTGGAGCAGACCGCCTCCGGATCCTTCGCGGGGAAGGATCCGGAGGCGGGGCCGGGCGTCTGCTCGGTCATGTCGATTCGCTCCCCGCAGTGCGGCTTACAGGGCGTCGGCTCCGCGCTCGCCGGTGCGGACCCGCACCACCGTCTCGACGGGGCTGACCCAGACCTTGCCGTCACCGATCTTCCCGGTCCGGGCGGCCTGCACGATGACGTCCACCACCTTGTCGACGGCGGAGTCCTCCACCAGCACCTCCACCCGCACCTTCGGCACGAAGTCCACCGAGTACTCGGCGCCGCGGTAGACCTCGGTGTGGCCCTTCTGACGGCCGTAGCCCTGGACCTCGCTGACCGTCATCCCGAGGATGCCGGTCTGTTCGAGGCCGGTCTTGACGTCCTCGAGCGTGAACGGCTTGATGATCGCAGTGATCAGCTTCATGTATCCATCCCTTCTGGGGGCAATTGTTCCCGATCAGACCAGTTCATAAGCCGTTTCGGCATGCTCGGCGGCGTCGATGCCGGCCTCCTCGTCCTCCTCGCTGACCCGCCAGCCCAGCGGCTTGAGCACGGTGGCGATGACCAGTGTCATCACCGCGGTGAAGGCCATCGCCACGACCGCGATCACGATCTGCACGATCAGCTGCTGGATCCCGCCGCCGTACAACAGGCCAGTCTCGGTGGCGAAGAATCCGATGCCGATGGTCCCCCACAGTCCGGCGACCAGGTGCACGCCCACCACGTCGAGCGAATCGTCATATCCGAAGCGGTATTTCAGTCCGACGGCCAGCGCGGACAGGGCACCGGCGATCACCCCGAGGAACAGCGAGCCGACCGGTGACAACGCCCCGCAGGCCGGGGTGATCGCCACCAGGCCGGCGACGATGCCCGATGCGGCGCCGACGCTGGTCGGCCGTCCGTCCCGGATGCGTTCCACGATCAGCCAGCCGAGCATCGCGGCGGCGGTGGCGGCGGTGGTGTTCACCCACACCAGCCCGGCGACGGCGTCCGCGGCGCCCTCGGAGCCGACGTTGAAGCCGAACCAGCCGAACCACAGCAGCGCAGCGCCCAGCATCACCCAGGGGATGTTGTGCGGACGGTAGGCGGTGCGGCCGAAGCCGAGCCGGCGGCCCACCACCAGGGCCAGCATCAGCGCCGCCATCCCGGCGTTGATGTGCACGACGGTGCCGCCGGCGAAGTCGATGGGAGCCACGTTGGCGGCGCCTTCGTCCTCGTTGAAACCGAACAGCCAGGACGCGAACCCGTTCTGCGCATCCGACAGCAGACCGCCGCCCCAGACCATGTGCGCCAGTGGGAAGTACACCAGGGTGACCCACACCGCGGCGAACACGATCCAGGTGCCGAACCGGACCCGCTCGGCCAGCGCGCCGCTGATCAGCGCGACGGTGATCACCGCGAAGGTGAGCTGGAAGCCCACCCACACGATCGCCGGCACGGTGCCGAAGCCGCCGATGACGCTCAACGTCGCCCCGTCGATCTCACGCGTCTCCAGCAACGGGCTCAGCCCGAACAGCGAGAACGGGTTGTCGAAGACACCGAGGATGTCGGACTGTCCGGTGTGCCCGGAGGAGAACGACATCGAGTAGCCCCACAGCACGTAGACGACGCTGACGATGCCCAGCGCGCCGAAACTCATCATCATCATGTTGAGGACGGATTTCTGCCGCGACAGGCCGCCGTAGAAGAACGCCAGGCCCGGGGTCATCAGCAACACCAGAGCCGCACTGATCAGCACCCATGCGGTGTCGCCGCTGTCGAATGCGGCGAACGATTCGTCCGGTAAGGCTAGTACCACTTCGAGTGAACCTCCTTGGAAGATGTGCCGACCAATCGGCTGCCCCAGAAGGTTCATGTGCCGGCGTTTCACCGGGACTGCGGTCACGTTTCGGCGCGGTGAACGCGTGCCGGTGCGGTGTTACATGCGTGTTTCGCACCGGGTCGCGGGTCACCGTCAGCCGAGCAACGCGTCGACGAAGGCCGCGGGTTCGAACGGCGCCAGGTCGTCCGGGCCCTCGCCCAGACCGACCAGTTTCACCGGCACCCCGAGCTCCTGCTGGACCCGGAACACGATCCCGCCCTTGGCGGTGCCGTCGAGCTTGGTCAGCACCACCCCGGTGATGTCGACCACCTCGGCGAACACCTTGGCCTGCGGCAGGCTGTTCTGGCCGATGGTGGCGTCGAGCACCAGCAGCACCTCGTCGACGGCGGCGCGCTTCTTTACCACCCGCTTGACCTTGCCGAGCTCGTCCATCAGACCGGTCTTGGTGTGCAGCCGGCCGGCGGTGTCGATCAGCACCACGTCGGCGCCGTTCTTGATGCCAGTGTCGACGGCGTCGAAGGCCACCGAGGCGGGGTCGGCGCCCTCGCGGCCGCGCACCACCTCGGCCCCGACCCGCGACGCCCAGGTCTCGAGCTGATCGGCCGCGGCGGCGCGGAAGGTGTCGGCCGCGCCCAGCACGACCCGGCGGCCGTCGGCGACCAGCACCCGCGCCAGTTTGCCGACGGTGGTGGTCTTGCCGGTGCCGTTGACACCGACCACCAGCAGCACCGACGGTTTGTCGTCGTGCGGCAGCGCCTTGACCGACCGGTCGAGGTCGGGCCGTAGTTCGGAGATCAGCACCTCGCGCAGCACCGCGCGGGCGTCGGCCTCGGTGCGGACCCGGCTGGCCGCCATCTGTTCGCGCAGTTTCTCCACCACCGACGTGGTGACGACCGGTCCGAGGTCGGCGATCAGCAGGGTGTCCTCGATCTCCTCCCAGGACTCCTCATCGAGGTCGCCCCCGCCGAGCAGGCCGAGCATGCTGCGGCCGATCGCGGTCTGTGATTTCGCGAGCCGCCCGCGCAGCCGGTCCAGCCGGCCCTCGGCGGGAGCGATCTCGTCGAGCTGCGGCGCTGCCGGCGCGGCCCCGGGTTCGGGTTCTGGGGTCGTCTCCGGCGCGGCTTCGGGTTCGACCGGTGGCGCCGTCTCCGCCGGAGACGGGGTGGCGACCGGAGGTGCGGGCGGCTCGGTGGGCGGTACTTCCGCCGGTGGCGGGGGCTTCGGCGGTGCCGCCGGCGGTTCAGGGAGCCGGACGTCGGCGATCGGGCGTTTCGGCGCGTCCCGCGGGATGGTGGCGTCGTCGCCGACGCCGGGCAGGCCGGTGGTGTCGATCCGCTCCGGCGCTGCCTTCGTCGGTGGCGCCTTGGTCGGTGTCGCCGACTGGCTGAACGTGATCCCGGAACTGGTGGTGTAGCCACCGCCGCGCTCGACCGGTTTGGCTTCGTCGCGTTTGGTCAGCCTGATGCGCCGGCGGCGATACAACACCAGCCCGACGATCAGAGCGGCTACCAGAACAACGGCGATGATCGCGATGGCGATCCACAAACCCTCCGACACCGGCTCATTGTCTCAACCTCATCTCGCCGTCCCGATCGGCCCCGGCGACGGGCCGGCCTCGAGCTGAGGTGATTCGTGCATCGAGGTAGCTGGCCGCAGTACGATAATGAGAATCATGGGTGCAGTCGAAGGCTTCTTTCGGCTGTGGGATAAAACTCGGGCGACATATGGTGAGGGGACTCCGCAGACCGGGGAGCAGTTCGACCACAGCGCCATCCTGCGCGAACTGGAGACCCAGCTGGAGTCCACCGCGCCGGGTGATCAGTGGACCGGAACCGCCGCCGACGCCTACGGCGCGGTCAACGCTGAACACCGCCGCGTCATCGGCGAGCTGGCCAACCTCGATCAACGACTCGGCGCGCAAGTGACCAAGTCCGCCCAGGTCGTTACCGCCGGCCGCGACGACCTGGAGAATCTGCGCTACCGGGTGGCCGCCATCGCCGCCCGCCTGCCCGAAGGCACCGCCGGGGACGCGATGCGTTATACCCTGGTCAGGGACGGGACCAGCCAGCTCACCGAGCTTGTGCGGCGCTCCATCAGCGACCTCAACATCGTCGGTGCGGAGATCGATCGCATCGGCAACGAATACGCGGCACTGGGCAACCAGAAGTTCGGTGGTGGACCAAAGAATAACGGCGCTGAGCGTCAACTCGAAAAGGACTCCGACCCAGAACCAGATGCATCAGAAGGTGCGAATGCAGCCGCCTCAGGTTCTGAACCGGGGGAACCAGGCGGCCCCGAGTTTGCGATCGGGCCGCCCACTAAACCCGACATCGAGTGGGACGAAGACTTCGAATACGGTTCGGAGCAACCATCGGTGCGTGACTACGTTTCGCGAGCTGAGTGGGAGGCCAAATTGGCTGCCGCTAGGTTGATCCGCCCAGACCTCGATGACGCGACACAGATGTACGCCCACTATTGGGGTAATAGTGGAGAGCCGCTGAAGTTCGATTATGAAGAAGCCTATCGAGAAGATCCCGCGGTCCGCGCGAACGTAGAAGACCAGATTAGCCGAGCACAGCGAGGGGCCGAGGGATTGCTTCGAGCGGGCAACACATCGTTCTCAATGACCGGCGACGCATCTCCGACGCAGGCCTATCCCGTAACTGAAAATTGGCAGAAGTCGATCGGGGCTTATCAGCAATGGAGTAGTGCGGATGTGCAGGTGGATGGAAACACGGTGACGATGACGATCACCGTTCACGCAGAGGATCGCTACAACTTCAATCGCGGTCAGGCGGATATCGCAACTGGCGCCGGCGACAACGAGAACGGTCGCTTCACCGAACTGGGCTGGGCGAGGCCGTTCGATTCGTATGGGGAAATTACGCGGACAGTGACTTGGGAGTTAGGTGACGACTCCTCGACGCAACCCAGCAGTACACCGGAATTCTCACCCGGCAGGGAAGACCGCTCCGATGGCCGCGGTAGCTCCGGCGGTTTACAGAGACCGGCCAACGACCGCGACACTGGCTCGGTATCACTGCCATGATTACGCTTCGGTGGTTTCGAGGGTTAACGGCCGCAGCCCCGTTACTGGCAGTATTTAGTGTTGTGGCTTGCGGAACCCACGCTGAACATCCGCAGAGTAGCGAGGTCGTTGTGGGTACTACCGCAGCTAAGAGCGAACCCAACCCGGTCAGAAACGACCTCGAGCCATTGACGAAACGCTTCCCCGCGCTTGGGACGCCGGTTGCAGCGTTGTGGGTCAGCGGCGAGATGGGAGATTCAAGGGTGCCTGGGCCGTCGACATACTGGCTCGACTCGGTTATCGAGTTAACTCCGGATACAGCTGCCACCCTGGTGGACAAATACCAGCCGGCGCCCACCACAGAGCAACCCGACGTGTGGAAGACATTGACGAACGCCCTACCTGGAAGTAGTTATCTCACCAGCGATGCGCTCGACGGGGCGTTCTCCTCAGCACGGCTCAACGCCCGTGCGTACTTGGCTGTGGGCTCTCCCGTCGTCGTGATCACCGCGATGGGTCAGTAGGGCGAACGCGATACACACGCTGGGTTGAAGTTACGCGACAAGAACCGGCAACAGCGCACAAGTCATCCACGCCTCACGAAGACCCCGGTTCTTGCGGTCCCTTCACATCTTTCGGGTCTTTACGTCGACGGTTTCCGATGATGCCCTCAGTCCATGGCCTGTCCTCTTTGTAAAGCGGCTCTTCCGAGTTAGCAGGGGCGTACCTGCTTGGTGCTGGGTGGCGTCCGCCGGGATTGGCGGGTGCAGGCCCACCGTACTCGGCGGCGTTGGTTTTCTGGGTTGCGGAATCCGAAGGCGATGCGGCCGACGTGTTTGACCCGAGTTGGGCCAATTTAGTGCGCATCGCGGCTGTGGATGTTGGTGAGCGCGTCGCTGAGGTCGTCGGGTAATGGGTCGGCGGCGGTCAGGATTTGTTGGCCGGCGCGGATCTGCACGGTGCGGTAGCGGCGTGCGGTGCGCACGAACTTCTTGATGCTCCAACCTGTTCGGTGCTCGATCCAGTGCGAGACCGCCATGGCCGCGAAGACGATCGTCAGGTGGGCCTCGATGGAGTCGCGGGTGCGGTGATAGATCGGCCGGGCGGCCAGGTCGTGTTTGGACATCCGGAAGGACTTCTCGATACGCCACAGCTGGTGATAAGCGCCGATGATGAACTCTGCGGGCTGGCTGGTCAGGTTGGTGGTGTAGCCCTTCCATCCCGCCAGCGCGCGAACCTTGGCCTCTAGGGTTCGGTTCACCGATCTGGTGGCCCCGGTGAGCTGGATGAAGCGGTTGCGTTTGACCGGGGCGTGCCCGTCGACCGCGCGCTGGGCTTTGGCGATCTGCTCATCGATGCCGCGCAGTGTGCGCCGTGCCCGGTCGTGGCGGTACTGGTAGTAGATCACCCGATCCGGGATCCCGCGGGCCTTCTCCGCACTGGTCGACGGCCACGGCTGGGTCAGCACCAACCCGTCGGGAACCTGGTCGTCGGGGTGGTCGTCACGCCATTGGCGCACCACATCGGGCAGATACGGGATGCGGGTGCCCAGGATGAACGACAACCCGGCCGCCTGCAGAGCGACCTGGTTGCTCTCCGAAATCATGCCGGCATCAGCGACCACGGTTACATCGGTCAACCGGTGGGCGGCCTTGAACGCGTTGATGACTGGAACCATGGTCGCGGTCTCGGCTTTATTGCCCTCGAAGGCCGCTACGTTGAGCGGAAACCCGGAGGCGTCGGTGAGCACCCCGAGGGTAATCTGCGGATCCAGGCGGCGTTCCTTCGAAAAACCCGGCTCGCGAAACCCATCAGCGACATCGGTCTCGAAGTGCAACGTTGACACGTCGTAGAGCACCAACGAGGCCGGACCCAGTTGAGCATGTGTCGCGCATGCTTTGGATAGTGCTTGTCACAGCGTCTTTAGCGAAAGCGGGTAAACGGCGCTTGACGGTGCGGTACGCCGGCGGATCCACCCCGGTCTCAGCGAGCACCCGCAGTGAATCGGCCTTGCTGGTCGGCTCGATGATGCGCGCTAGCACCAAGTCACGGAACGGGCGTGTTTAGTTTTCTGTGTAAGCCGTGCTGAAAGGACACGCAGCAAGAGATGACGATGACCGATGAAAAGGGCACTTCCTCGACGACGGGTAACGAGCTCGTCGCGCAGCTCCAGGCCAGCGGTGCGCTGGACGAGTTGTTCGCCAAGATCGACTCCGGCGAGGTCGAGATCACCGGCTCGGACGGGCTGTTGCCGGCGCTGTTGAAGACGACCCTGGAGCGGGGCCTGCAGGCGGAACTGACCGGCCATCTGGGCTATGAGAAGGGCGAGCCGGCGCCGGCTAAGCGCCCGAATGCCCGCAACGGCACCACCTCGAAGACCATCGAGTCCGAGGTCGGCTCGTTCACCATCGACGTCCCCCGGGATCGGGCCGGCACGTTCACCCCGAGGTTGATCCGCAAGGGCCAGCGCCGTCTGGACGGGCTGGACGACATGATCATCAGCCTCTACGCCGGCGGCATGACCGTCCGCGAGATCGAGCACCATCTGGCCACGACGATCGGCGTGGAGCTGTCGGCGGGCACGATCTCGGCGATCACCGACGCCGTGGCCGACGCCGTGCTGCAGTGGCAGAACCGGCCGCTGGAGGAGTTCTACCCGGTCATCTACCTCGATGCCATCCGCATCAAAGTCCGCCAAGACCACCGGGTCGTGGGCCGCTCGGCCTACATCGCCGTCGGCGTCGACCTCGAGGGCATCAAGCACGTGCTGGGGATCTGGGTCCAAGACACCGAGGGCGCCTCCTTCTGGGCCCACGTGTGCGCAGACCTGGCCAATCGCGGCGTCCGGGACGTACTCATCGTGTGCTGCGACGGCCTGGCCGGCCTTCCGGAGGCGATCGAGGCGACCTGGCCCGACTCGATGGTCCAGACCTGCGTAGTGCACCTGATCCGGGCCTCGATGCGGTTCGTGTCCTACGGCGATCGCAAGAAGGTCGCCGCCGAGCTGAAGAAGATCTACACCGCCCCGAACGAGGAGACCGCCCTGGCGGCGCTGGCCGAGTTCGAGGCCTCGGCCTGGGGCGCCAAGTACCCGCAGACCGTGGCGACCTGGACCGCGGCGTGGGAGCGATTCACGCCGTTCCTGCAGTTCCCGCCCATGCTGAGGCGGGTCATCTACACGACGAACTCGATCGAGTCGCTGAATTTCCAGCTGCGCAAGGTCACCAAGAACCGCGGCCACTTCCCGAGCACCGAATCGGCCGTCAAGCTGCTGTGGCTGGCGATCTGCAACATCGAAGACCGAAGGGCCCGCGAACGCGCCGCCGAGAAGGGCAAGCCCGCCGGGCAACGGAGGGCCTCAGGCCGCCTCGTCGAAGGACAAGTCACCACCAACTGGAAACAAGCCCTCGCCCAGCTCGCGGCCGCCTACCCCGACCGCATCAACCCCTACCTCTGACCACCCGCATACACAGAAATCTTGACAGGCTCCACGGAACACCTCATCGCCGTCGAGGGCACGGTCGAATCCCAGCACCCGGTAGGCGTGGCACAGCGCATCCCACAGGTGCTGCGAACACGACGCGGTGATCTTCAACGGCCCATCACTGGTGCGGTTCTGCCCAAGATCGAGATCCAACGACTGCTGACCGGCGGCCAGCCGCTGTGTTGCTGCGGCTTTCAGCGCCTCCAATTGCGCCTCATCATGCGCTGAGCCGAGATGCTCGATTTGGCGCGAGCCCTTTCGCGAAGACCACACGATCTGCACCGCCGTGGCTCCCGAGGCGGTCTTCACAGTGCGCACATACGCCACCACCGCACCCTACGAGCCACCATTTAGTGCACACATCTCGACCCGCCAACACCGATAACCGCAGCTCAACGACCCGCGGTCACCGCTGCTCCCAAAAAGTGGCCCAAGTCAGGTTTGATGATGCGGTTGTAGCCTTCGCTGCGGGCGTTGGACAGTCCGGTCTGGATGGCCAGAGGAATTGTCAATACCTGTGGATCGGCGTGTTTCAGGCGACCTCCGTTCCGGCTTGCTGATCGCCGTCTGAGGGCGGTGTCGGTGGGGTGATCTCGGTGGGGCGTTCGAGCAGTTTGCCCTTGTGGAAGACCGCGCCGGCGCGGACCAGGGCGACCAGGTGTGGTGCGTTGACGGCGCGCCAGCGGGCCGCGGCGGCGTCGATGAGCTTGTAGGCCATGGCCAGACCAGCTGCTCGTGACCCCGGACCTTTGGTGACTTTGGTGCGCAAACGCACTGTGGCGAAGGTGCTTTCGATCGGATTCGTGGTGCGTAGGTGGATCCAGTGCTCGGCGGGATAGCGGTAGAATTCCAGCAGGGTGTCCAGATCGTCGGTGATCTTGGCGACCGCCTTGGGATATTTGGCGCCGAAGTCGACCTCGAAGGCTTTGACCGCGACCTGGGCTTTGTCGATATCCTCGGCGTTGTAGATCTCTTTGAGCGCTGCCAACGCCGACGGGTGTGCTGATTTCGGCAGCGCGGCAAGCACATTGGCTTGCTTGTGAAACCAGCACCGCTGCTCACGGGTGGCCGGGAACACTTCGCGCACCGCGTTCAAAACCCCAAGGCGCCATCGCCGACCGCGAGCACTGGGGCGGTCACTAGGGCACCATCCTTATTGCGGATGCCTGATGGGTGTTCGTTGAAGGGACTCGGCGGGGGCCGAGGTGACGGCCAGGTGCGGTCGCTCGTAGAGGGCCAGCATGACACCGCCGCCCTCGGCCCTCCCGGAGTCGCAGACCGGCATCAGGAAGACGCGCCGCAGAGCGCCAGTTAGTGACCGTCCGGTGGTCGACCCCCTCGCCGCGTCGTCGCTGCCACCTTGAGGAGATTCGTTGTCCGAGGAAACCGCAGATATCATCTACGTCGGGTTGGACTGGGCTGCCGCCACTCATGCCGTGTGCGTGCTGTCCGCAGTGGGAAAGATACTGGCGCAGTTCATGATTGACCATACTGCCGATGGCATCGCCACACTGATTCGCAAACTGTCCAAGTTCGGCGATCCCGCCGATGTGCACATCGGGATCGAACGACCCAATGGGCGGCTGGTCGACCTGCTGCTCGAAGCCGGCCACCCGGTCATCCCGGTATCCCCGAACGCCATCAAAACGTGGCGGGACGGCGAAGTCATCTCCGGCGCCAAGTCTGATGCCGGTGACGCCCTGGTGATCGCCGAATACCTGCGCTTGCGCCACCATCGACTGCGCCCCGCAGCCCCGTACAGTTCGTCGACCAAGGCGCTGCGCACGGTGGTCCGCACCCGCGACGACGTTGTCGCCATGCGGGTGGCGGCCACCAACCAACTCAGCGCCCTGCTCGATGATCACTGGCCTGGCGCCAAAGCGATCTTCGCCGACGTCGAATCTCCAATCAGCCTGGCGTTCCTGCGTCGCTATCCCACCGCGGCCAGCGCCGCTCGACTCGGAGAGAAACGCTTGGCTGCGTTCCTTGTCAAGCATTCCTATTCCGGTCGACGACCAGTCAAAGAACTGTTGACCCGGCTGCGCAGCGCACCCGCAGGCACCACCGATCCCGTCCTGACTATCGCCGTCCGCGACGTCGTGCTGGCCCTCGTCAGCGTCATCGAGGCGCTCAACAGCGCAGGCAAGGCCCTCGACCGATCCGTCATCGCCCGCCTCGGGGAGCACCCGGACGCCGAGGTCTTCACGTCGCTGCCAAGGTCGGGTCAGATCAACGCCGCCCAGGTGCTCGCCGAGTGGGGCGACTCCCGTGCAGCCTACGACGGTCCCGACGCCGTGGCCGCCCTGGCCGGGGTCACTCCCGTCACCAAATCTTCCGGCAAACAACACGCCGTGCACTTCCGCTGGGCATGCAACAAACGCTTCCGCCGAGCACTGACCACCTTCGCTGACAACAGCCGACACCAAAGCACTTGGGCAGCCGACATCTACAACCGAGCCCGCGCGCGCGGACACGACCACCCCCACGCCGTGCGAATCCTCGCCCGCGCCTGGATTCGCGTCATCTACCGCTGCTGGCACGACCAAAGCCCCTACGACCCCGCCCGGCACGGTGCCGTACAAAAACTGCACACCGCAGCATGAAAACTGCGTAGGGGTTGACTCAGGAAGTGTCATGCCGCGTCGTTTACAGTCGCGCAGCAGATCAGCCCACGACTCGGTCGATTCCCGGTAGCCGTCGGTGATCGCCACCAGCTCTTTGCGGCCGTCAGCGCGCACGCCCAGCATCACCAGCAAACAGAGTTTTTCCTGGTCCAGGCGGACCTTGAGGTGGATACCGTCGACCCACAGGTAGACGTAGTCGGTGCCGGACAGGTCCCGGGCCGCAAACGCGCGGGCCTCGTCCTGCCACTGCGCCGTGAGCCGGGTGATCGTGGTGGCCGACAACCCCGCACCCGAACCCAGGAACTGCTCCAATGCCGGGGTGAAGTCGCTGGTGGACAGCCCGTGCAGATACAAAAGCGGCAGCACTTCGCTCATCTGCGGAGACTTGCGCGCCCAGGCCGGCAGGATCGCCGAGGAGAACCGTTTGCGTTCGCCGGTGTCGGGGTCGACACGTTTGTCGTTGACTCGCGGCGCTTTGACCTGCACCGCACCGGCTGCGGTCAGCACCTCGCGGGGCTGGTGGTAGCCGTTGCGCACCACCAGGCGGTGGCCGTTCTCATCGAGCTGGTCGGCGTACTGGGCCACATACGCGGCGACCTCGGCCTGCAACGCGGCGGCCAGCATCTGTCGCGCCCCGTCGCGGACGATCTCATCCAACAACGAGCGACCGGGAGTGTCGCTGTCGTTGGCGTCCTCGGCGTCGTGAACTACGGTGAGCATGGGCGTACCTTCCCGAACCAGCGCGCCAACGCCGGCTCATGATCGGACCTACTGACATTCAGATCATCCTCGGGAAGGTGCGCCCACTTTCACGCCCCCACCCCGAGGCTCATCCACAGGTTCTGATCATTGCTCGGATGGCCAGGATCATCGGCTCCTGCCATGCTGAGATGGTGCGGGCAAGCTTGCTGATCTCGGGCACCGAGCAGGCGGCGCAGAACGTGTAGAACCGGTACAGCGCATCGCGGATCTCGTAGGTCAATCCGCCACGGGCGGTGCAGGCCAACACATCTCGTAGGAGCTCTTTGGCGATCCAGGCGGCGGCGATGTCGCCATTGGGGTCCGCTGAGGTCAGTTTCACGAACAGCTTGTGGCGTTGCTCATCGGTCAATCGCTCAGCGGCGCGCAGCAGCCGGCGCCGGTTGATCCATTCGGGGTCGCTTTTGCGTCCGCGGCGCAAACGGTGGGCTTGGGTAGTGCGGCGCCGGACCTCATCGACCATTTCGTTGGCCCGCTTGACCAGATGAAACCGATCGACGATCAGCTTCGCGTGCGGCAACGCTTGGCGCGCAGCGTTGGCGTAGGTGACCGACATGTCGATCGCGACGAACTCGATGGTGGCCTTCCAGCCGGGATCACGCTGATCCAGCCAGTCGGTCACCGGTTTGGCCGCACGGCCGTTGACCTGCACCAACAACCCGCCCGTGCCGGTGATATCGACCAGCCCGGTGTCGAAGCGGTCCACCCAGGATCGGGTACCGGTCTGCGAGCAGGTCTCCCATTTGGCCTTGCCGCGACGGGTCTCGTCGATTCCCAGCACGCTCACGGCTTCGGGTTCGCCGGCCAGCACCGGGTCCGCCGTGGCGATGACCGCGTCGTGACAGGTGTTCCAGGTGCAGCCGTACGCGGCGGCGACCGCCTTGACCGAGCGGTCATCGTCAAGCACCGCCGAGGCCATCTCGCGCTTGGCCCGCACCGTCACCCGTGCTCGCGGCGGGATCGACGGCACCGACTCTGTGAATGACTTGCGGTCACAACACATGTTGGCGCACACCCACTTTCGTTTCCGCCATACGATCCGGGGAATGTCCGGCCCGATCTTGATATCGCGGGGCCGAGTGCTCACCCAGCCCTTCGAGCGAGCTGACCGGACCATGCATCCAGGACACACGCCGCCCCACTGCTCGGCGGTGCGGACATAGATGGTGCGGGTTCGGTCGAGGTCGACATGCACAGACTCCACGACGACACCGTCGATGATTGCGCTCATCGAAAGTCCCCAGGTGTGCTCGCCGAAATTCCTCACCTGTGAGCAGCGGTCAGTGTAGTGGTTGGCGGGTGCCGGTGGTGGTGCGGCGTAGGGTTTCGGCGGCGGCCTGGTGATCGCGCAGGCGGTAGGACTCGCCGTCGAGGTTGATGACGACGGAGCGGTGCAGCAGGCGGTCGAGCATGGCGGCCGCGACGGTGGTGTCGCCGAGGATCTCTCCCCAGGCTCCCACCCCGCGGTTGGTGGTGATGACGATGCTGGTCTTCAAATACCGTTGGGACACAACCTGAAACAGCGCCGAGGCGGCCTCGGCGGGCAACGGCAGGTACCCGAGTTCGTCGATCACCAGCAGGGTTGGGCCGGCGTAGAACCGCATGGTGGTGGCCCAGCGTCCCTCGATGGCGGCGCGGTGGCACCGTGCGGCCAGATCGGCGGCGGTGGTGAAGTAGGTGCGGTAGCCGGCATGGGCGGCTGCGCGTGCCAATCCGACGGATAGGTGGGTTTTGCCGGTGCCTGGTGGCCCGATGAGCAGGATGTTGGTCGCCGATTCCAGGTAGCGGCAGGTGCCCAGCTCGTCGATGAGCTTGCGGTCGATCCCGGCGGCGGCGTCGACGTCGAAGTCGGCCAGGGTGGCCGGGGTGGGCAGGCAGGCGAACCGCAACCGGCCGGCCAGCCGGCGGGCGGTGGAGGCCTCGACTTCCACGGCCAGCAGCCGCTCCAACGCCACGGTCAGCGACAGTCCCTCGGCGGTAGCCTCGTCGAGCACCGCGGGCAGCGCTTCGGCGGCCGCGGCGAGTTTGAGTTCGGCCAGGTGCGAACGCAGCTGCTGATAGCGACTCGCCGCCGCCGACGGCGACTCCTCGACGGTGGTCGTGGTGGCGGTTTTGGGGGTGCGGGGGGTGGGGGTCATTGGAGGGTCCTGTTCTGGGCGGCCCGCTCGTAGGCGGACAGGTCGATGACGGTGGAATCGGTTGACGGAGTTGAGGATTGATGCACGGAGCTGTCGGCTTGTTTGATTCGGAGTAGTTGCGCGGCAGCGGCTTTGGCCGCCGGGCCGGGTGGGATGCGTTCCTTGCGCCGATGCGGGCGCCCGGTGGCCGCGGTGGCCATCGCCGCGGTGTCCAGGGCGATGACATGACCGCTGTCGCGCACCATCACCCCGAGCCCGTCAGCGGCCATCCGGTGCCGGGCGACCACGATCCCGGCGGTGGTGGCGATATCGAGGTGCTCACCGCCGACCGGATGCGACACCACCACCTGGGCGGCGGCCAGTTCCGGGGGCACCGAGTAGCGGTTGCCGCGGTAGGACACCATCGCTTGGCGCGAGGCGGTGCGGGTCTCGGCCACGATCACCGGATACGCCTGCGCCGGCACCGGCGCCAGGGGCTCCGTTTTGGCCACCACAGCGACCGAGGAGCGGCCGTCGGCGGTGGCCCGCAACCGGGTGTCACCGCGGACCCGGGCGAAGCGATCCAGGCTGGCCTGGGCCGCCTCGACGGTCAGATCGTCGGCCAGGGTGCGCCACCAGCGTTGCGCGGCGGTGTGGTTGACCTTCTCCACCACGCCCTTGCGGTTGCCGCGCCGCGGCGGGCAGATCGCCACCGACACCCCGTAGTGTTTGGCCACCCCGGCGAACGACGCGGTCACCCGACCGCTGCCCGGATCGCAGACCGTGGCCATCCGGTCGAAGCGCCACACCCGGGTCAGACCGCCGAGGCCGCGAGTCACGCGGTCCAAGCCGGCGACCAGATGGGGCTGATCCTCACTCGGCGCCAAGTTGCCGCGCCACTTCCCGGAATGCGATAGCGAGCCGACCAGCAGGTGCGCGGTCTTGCCCCAGCCCCACGATGCCGGTGGGTCGGGCAGTTCCAGCCAGTCCCATTGGGTTTCCTCGCCCGGTGGGTGTGGGATGACCGCGTTCGGCCGCCCGGTGGCGGTCCGGCAGGCTTCACAGACCGGGCGCAGGTTCCGGGTGCGGATGTTGCGGGTCAGGCTCTGATACGACAGCCCGAACCCCAGGTCCTCGAGTTCGTCGAACAGGGTGCGGGCCCATAGGTGCGGGTCCTCGGTCAGCCTCGCGGTGACGTAGTCGACGAACGGGTCGAAGGGGTCCGGGCCGGGTCGGGCACGCACCCCGGGTGTGCCGTCGCCGGCCAGATACTTGCGGACCGTCTTGCGGTCGAAACCGGTGTGGCGGGCGATCGCTGAGATCGTCCAACCACGCTTGGCCAGGGCATGTACTTCCACATCGTCCTCCCATGTGAGCATGAGAAAGCGGGCCTCCTTCGGGCAGTGCTGCAGGCGTCAGACACCAGCAGCATCGAAGGAGGCCCGCCCTTCTCGGCGGAGCCACACGGGTGGGGAATTTCGATGAGCGTCAGTGGGGAATTTCAGTGAGCGCGGTCATCGAGTCCAAGCAGCAGGGAACCACTAGTCTGGGGCAAGCTCGCGCCTTTGCTTCTGGATGCGTCAAGAACACCCAGTTGACAAGGGCGCGAGCCCTCAATCAGTCACCGACACGATCCGAATCGGTCACACCAGACCCCTACCAACTCGGAAGAGCCCCCTATCCACTGCACTTACGGCGAAGCTAGAACAGAGGTGATCAAGTTTTCGCCAATGGGCTCGCTGAAGGTCGCTGTCTTTGCGTGGTGGAGGATCACGTCGTGGAGTTTTGAGGGCTCCGCCTTGACCACATCCCAACACCATGTTCCGAAACCGCCACGTGCGTTAACTGCGCGTACCCAGGCATCCAGAGCCATTCGCTTCGCGCGGTTCTGGTCCGAATCCTCGCCCTTGATTTCCAGCACCAGCTGCTTGCCGTTGGCAAGCCGGATCAGATAATCGGGCAGGAACTTGCGCTTGCTGCCGCGCCACAGGTAGTAGATCTGGAAGCCAAGATGGTCATTCTTGGCGTAGGCAGCCACCTCATTAAGATTTTCCAGGTGTGTGGCGGTGTAGTGCTCCCATGCGCTGTCGGCAACGGCATGGCTGATCTGGGACTTAACCGTCTCCAGACATGGTTTGGTGGTGTACCAGGTGCGCATGAACCGCGTCGATCCGATGGGAAATTCCTGGTCGAACACCGGTTCCAGCCGGTTGCTGTTCTGCTGCTGGATCTGATTGACGACATGGCTCACGATTGTGTCGATCGACAGCGCGATCAGGATCCGCTTGCGCAACGGATCCTGATGGAACAGCGACGGGATTTCCAGCCGGTCGGAGTTGAAGAACTGCTCGACCAGCCGCACCAGCTGCTGGATCAGCAACTCGCGGCTCCCGGTGAAGCTGTGCTGCAGGGCCTCCATCGCCTTGTGGGCAGCCCGGAACAGCAGCCGCTGCAGGCGGAACTCCTCGGGTATCGCTTCCAGGTCGATGGACACCGCCTTGGACATGTCCGCTGCGCCTCCCAGCGCCGGGGCCAGATCTGCCGTGACCACGACCTGTGCCGGGTCGATCTTGAGCGGCGGCATTTTTGACCAATCCACTGTCAGCTCGGGCCGCACGATCACATCCACTCGCAGCACGTTCGGCCACGTGATTTCCAGGCTGGATCGTTCCGCCAGCGATTCGATCTGGGTGCTCGGCTTGGGCGGTGGTGGGGGATCACCTCCTTCTCCAACGTCTTGGAAGATGGACAGCGGCACACCGAAAACGTTGACGTATTCCGATTTAAACAGTTGGCGGGTCTGCCCGTCGGGGCAGACCACAGCTTCTGTGTCGTAGGACACGCGGCGCAGGCCACGTCCGATCACCTGTTCGCAAAGCAGCTGGCTGGTAAAGGCACGCAGGCCCATGATGTGGGTCACGTTCTTGGCGTCCCAACCCTCGGAGAGCATGGCGACGGAGATCACGTTCTGCAGGTCCTGACCTGGCGTCCCCCGCTTGCCCACGTTGTCCACGATGGCGCGCAGCAGTTCCTCCTTCTTCATCGCGCGCAGTGGCTGCTTGCGCGACTCGGGGATACCCGCTGCTTCAACGATGTTCTTCAGGACCTCCTCGTAGGCCTTGTCCGAGGTCGCGCTTTCCCCAATCTCGGCCTTCTCCAGGACCTTGGAATCCACGCGCAGGGTCCGCTCCGGTGCCTTGAGTTCCGGCCAATAGGCGTCGCCGTTGCGGAAGTAGTACTCGATACGTGCTGCCGTCTCCGTGCGATTGCACACGGTCAGCATGACGGGTGGGGAAGTGTGACCTGCTTCTTGCCACGCCTTCAGTGTCTCACGCCAGTCGGCACCTAACAGGGTATACGCCTCCTGTACCAGCTGGGGTAGCGGTTCGTGGGGTTCTGCGCCACGGCGGTTCAGATCCTGACCGACCTCCGGTTCCCGGTAGAGGTGGTACAGCTTCGACTTGTATGTCTGGGCATTGGGAAGCGCGTTGTCGCGGACCACGACGCGTGGCGTCTTCACCAGACCGGATTCGATCGCATCATTCAGCCCGAAGTCCGAAATCACCCACGGGAACAGTGCCGTTTCGGTGCTGGTCTTGCCCGTGGGGGCAAAGGGCGTGGCCGTCAGGTCAAAACAGTGACTGATGCGCCGCATCTTGTGGATGCGGTCCAGGCCTTCGATCCAGCGGGTGGCCTCGTCCAGGTCAATGCCCAGCTCCTCGGCGTCCTTTTTGCTGACCTTGACCTCGGCGGGCTTGCGGTAAGCATGGTGCGCCTCGTCGTTGATGACCACGATGTCCTTGTGGCCGGCGAGCTTGCCCAGCACCCGGCGCACGTAGGCCTCGTCGCTCTCGGCCCCTTTCTTCACCACGGAGCGGTCCTGGTCCTTGAGCGGCATCAGGCTGTGCCAGTTCCCGATCAGCAGCTCCATCTGGTTGAGCTTCTGCCGCATGGCCTCGTTGGGGCACAGCAGGAAGGCGTCGTAGTAGTTCTCGGGATGTCCGGTGTGCAGCACCTGCAGGCGCTCCTTCACCGTCAGGCCCGGAGCCACGATGAAGATGGCGCGAGAGAAATCCTTGTTGCGCTTGGGATAGGTCAGGGCGTTCAGCACCTGCCAGGTGATGATCATCGCCATCACCGTGGTCTTGCCGCTGCCAGTGGCCATCTTGTTGCACAGCCGCTCGAACGGCCCGCCGTCGCCCGGAACGAAGATGCCCTGCTTGAACTCGGCCGGTGCCTCCACATGCCAGATGAGCGTCTCAATGGCCTCCAACTGGCAGAAGTAGAACGGGTAGGGGCGGTTGGCCTCTGGGTCGCGCCAGTGCTCCAGTAGCGCGCGGGTAACCGCCGTGACGCCGGGGTAGCCGGCATCGCGCCATTCGTCCACCCGTTCGCGGATGCGGTTCACCAGCTCAAGCTCAACGCTGCGCACCGTGTTGTTGCGTGTGTCGAAAATCTCGTAGCCAGCCGGGCGGCGGCCCTCCACCAGTTCCAGACGCTGGTCACTGACGCGCCGCCAGTGGTGCGTGGGCCGCTCGAACGGCGAATTGATGATCAAGGACTTGGGTTGAGTCATGTCCGTGCCCTCAATCCAGGTTGATCACTTTGAGCGATTCGATGCCGCGGTCATCCACGATCTTCACCGCGACCTTGCGGTGCTCGCCCGCTTCGAACGGCAGGCTGACGGTGCCGTGGAACGATTGCAGGCGAGATTCGTCCAGCTCGGCGCGGATGTTCTTCTTCAGCTTCTCCCAGCCTTCGCCCTTGCCTGCCATGGGGAAGAACATCTGGCGCGGGAACAGGGAACGCTCGTCGTAGTCCGTATCCAGCGACCACATGGCGATCTTGCTCTTGCCGCCGGAGACCAGTTCGCCCTTCACGGTGTCGAAGTAATCGAAGCCGTGCACCTCCACCTCGTACAGGCCATCCTTGCGCTGGCGCACCTCGACGTCCGGCTGGCCCATCAGCCAGAAGCTCTGGTTGCTGGCGCGGGCCTTCTTCAGGTCCTCGGTCAACAGGTCCGTGTTCATCTGCGCCTTGAGCAGGGTCACGCCCGGCCAGCGCGTCTCGTCGATGTCCTTGGCCGCCTCCGGGTCGAAGGTGAAGGCGCAGAACACGATAAAGGCCGGCTGCGGGCGCAGCTTCTCGGCCTCGGTCAGCGCCTGGGCGACCTGCCGCTGCTCCAGTGCGGCATGTTCCGGCCCGAAGCTCACGACCACGCGTTCGCCGCTGTCGAGATGGCCGATGGCGTGCAGGTGGCGGATGCTGGGATCGGAGGGCAGCGGCTCCAGATCAGCAAACTTGAGCACCTGGCCGCCGCGCCCGCGGATGCCGGTCTTGAGCAGCTCGTCGCGCCACTGGTGCTGGCGGCCGGATTCGCCGGTGCGGGCAATGCTGGCATCGGCCTCGTCCGGTCCCGCTGCCTCATCCAGCGATTTCACGGTGGGGAAGGGCGCCGCCTCCACCGTGAACGGGCCGGTGATGCGCAGCCTGTTCTTGGCCACCTGCGGCTGGTCGTAGAGGATTTCCTGGTCAGCATGGGCGGCGATGGACTCGTCCATCCGCTTCTGCATGGCCTGCCGGGCCGCGTGGAAGGCCTCGAACGGCTTGCGGGCAGCGTCCGGCCAGTCCTCCGGGAAGTCGAAGGGCACTTCCCATTCCAGCAGGGCGCCGGCCATCACTTCCTCGCCAGACGGCAGCTTTTCCTTCTGCGACGCAGGGAGCGAGAAATCGACCTTCTTCCCTTTGCGGCCGCCCTCGGTCACGGCAAACGGCTTCGGCGGCGACGCGCGCAGGGCGGCGTTGAGCTCGGCCAACGCCTTCTCGATTGCCGGATGCATGCGCTCGTAGATGTCGTCGATCTCCGGGTTGTTGGCGATCCACTTGAGCGTCACATGCGGCACGGTCTTGTAGATGAAGCCGCCCTTCAGGCCCTCGTGCGGGTACTTCAGCTCGTAGTAGTCATAGCTCGCCGTCATCAGGCGCTGCTTGGCCAGCGTGATGGCCACGCGCGAGGTGTCGCAGGTGATCCAGCGGCGGCCCCATTTTTCGGCGACATAAGCAGTGGTGCCTGAGCCGCAGGTGGGATCAAGCACTAGGTCGCCTGGGTCAGTTGACATCAAGACACAGCGTTCGATGACTTTGGCCGGTGTGACAACTACATATTGCTTTGAGTCCCCAGAGAATCCGGCAATAGCCGTATCAAGCCATCTTTCATTGATAGGAAATACCGGGTGATCATCTATATAACGAACGTAATTTGGTGTGTCTCCATTGATGATTATCCGATGTGCTCGTGCAAGCCGCTCTAATCCAGGGTTCGGTGGGGTTTTCCAGTGGTGATTGGGGCCGCAGTCAAATGGTCTACCCATGGTTGTAAAGGTGCGAGCGCCGTCATCGCCACCACCCTGAGAGCGGAGATTCTGTGCGGAGAAGATTTTCCAGTTGCCAGGAAGTGAAGAAAGACTTTCTAATTGGCTCTTGGATAGCTTGATGATGCTGCCGTCTTGGCGCTTCGCGTTCGAGTAACTTGCGAAATTTCCATCGCCTTTCGACAAATAGAGCTGTCGGTACTTTACTTTATTTCTATCTTTGGCATACCAGACGATGTAATCTCCTGCCGATGGAAGAAGTCTTGATGCCTGTCCGGTGGTTGTTGAGAAATATATAAGTGAGCAAAAGTTCTTGTCACCAAAGATTTCGTCCATCAACTCTCGCACGTGATGAACGTTTTCGTCGCTAATTTGTACGAACGCGCTTCCGGATTCGTGTAGTAGCTCTCGCGCCAGCAATAGCCGATCTCGTAGATATGTCAGGTATGAATGAATGCCCAGCTCCCAGGTATCCCGGAACGCCTTGATCATCTCGGGTTCCTGCGTCAGGTCTTCGTCCTTGCGGTCCTTCACGTCGCGCTTGTTGACGAAGGGCTGGAAGTTGGAGCCGTACTTGATGCCGTAGGGCGGGTCGATGTAGATCATCTGCACCTTGCCGGCCATGCTCTCCTTCTGCAGCAGGCTGTTCATGACCAGCAGGGAGTCGCCGGCGATCAGGCGGTTGGCCCAGCCTTTCTCATGGCGGTAGAAGTCGATCGCGTCACGCAGCGGCAGGTTCTCGAACGGCGCATCGAACAGGCCGGGCTGGAGGGCCTTCTCCATGCCCTTGCTCTTGCCTTCGCCCTTCATGGCCTTGCGCACGGCCGACAGGATGCTGGCCGGGTCGATGCGCTCGTGCACGTGCAGGCTGACGGTGTCCACCTCGAAGCTCGTGCGCTCGGCCTTGCCGGCCCAGTTGAGGTAGGGGCTCTGCAGCCGCTTCAGCTCCTCCAGCGCGGCCTTCATCTGCACTGTGTCACCCGAGGCGAGCGCGTCGTCGATCAGCTTCTCGATGCGGCTGCGCTGCGGGTCGAACTGCAGGGCCGGGTCCAGGTGCGGGTCGTAGGCCCAGCGGGTCTTGCCGGCATCCGGGTCGGTCCTGGGGTTCACCATGCCGACCTCGGGGTTGTTCACCCGCTTGTCGGTGTGGCGGTAGGAGAGGATCTGGTTGGCATCATCCCCTGCCGTCTGGCGCTTTGTGACCGCATGTGCCTTGTGTGCCCGAGTCAGTTTCCCGGAGTCTTCACTTGCACTGCGGGTTGAACGCTCCTCCGTCGTTAGCTCGAACGGAGTGCGTTCTGCGCCAGCGCTGGAATCTTTCACAAGATTTGAAGGGAGTCGTACGGACCCTCCGCGCCCCTGGCCCTTGACCAGAAGGCCTTGTGCAACCAGAGCGCTATGGGCCTGCCAGTAGTCGTCGTCACTTATCGAAACCCCTTCCTTCGCGAGTTGGGTCTCAATCTCCCGCCTTAGCGCTTTGTTTCCGATTGGAGAGCCGTCTGCCGGCACCAGGGCCAGCATCAGCTCCCTGATCTTGCGAAGCTTGTCAGCAGGATTCTGGTTTTGTTCATAAGGTGCAGACAAGTTATTCCTCCAGATATTTGGGCAGCCACTACGCAGCTGACATCCTGTTCTGTTCCAAGTATCGCCCTAGACATCATGGGGGCGTTTGCTTGAAGCACCGCCTGACTGTTCGGTGATCGTTTGCTCATTGATCCACTGGTCGATCTCTTGTCGGCGAAAGCGCCAGGAGCCGCCTACCTTGAACGCAGGTAGTTCGTGGGCTGCCACCAAGCGGTAGACCGTTCGCTTCCCGACCTTCAGGTAGGCGGCTACCTCCTCAAGGGTGAAGATCTCTTCTGGCCCGCCGGCCATGGTCGTCTCCAAATTGGCAAAGTATGGCATGATTTAGCAAAGAATGGGGCAGGTGGCTAACGTAGTCAACATTTGGCAATGTCATGGTGTGTTCTCCCTAGCTAGCGCCCTCGTAATAAGGAGCGATCCGATGAATCAGCTCGTAAATCCTTTCCTGCAGGCCGATGCGATTGACGAAGTGCTGTTAGACGTTGCCGCCTTGATTGAGCTGAGCCCTCGTGACCTGCCCCCCTCAAGCCGTACCACTCGAAGCTAGGTAGAGTCCGTCACCCAGAGAGGACGGACATGCGCAAGAGTCGATTCACCACGGAACAGATCATCGGGTTCATCAAGCAGGCGGAGGCCGGCATGGCGGTATCGGGGCTCTTCCGAGTTAGCAGGGGCGTACCTGCTTGGTGCTGGGTGGCGTCCGCCGGGATTGGCGGGTGCAGGCCCACCGTACTCGGCGGCGTTGGTTTTCTGGGTTGCGGAATCCGAAGGCGATGCGGCCGACGTGTTTGATGATGCGGTTGTAGCCTTCGCTGCGGGCGTTGGACAGTCCGGTCTGGATGGCCAGGATCATCGGCTCCTGCCATGCTGAGATGGTGCGGGCAAGCTTGCTGATCTCGGGCACCGAGCAGGCGGCGCAGAACGTGTAGAACCGGTACAGCGCATCGCGGATCTCGTAGGTCAATCCGCCACGGGCGGTGCAGACCAACACATCTCGTAGGAGCTCTTTGGCGATCCAGGCGGCGGCGATGTCGCCATTGGGGTCCGCTGAGGTCAGTTTCACGAACAGCTTGTGGCGTTGCTCATCGGTCAATCGCTCAGCGGCGCGCAGCAGCCGGCGCCGGTTGATCCATTCGGGGTCGCTTTTGCGTCCGCGGCGCAAACGGTGGGCTTGGGTAGTGCGGCGCCGGACCTCATCGACCATTTCGTTGGCCCGCTTGACCAGATGAAACCGATCGACGATCAGCTTCGCGTGCGGCAACGCTTGGCGCGCAGCGTTGGCGTAGGTGACCGACATGTCGATCGCGACGAACTCGATGGTGGCCTTCCAGCCGGGATCACGCTGATCCAGCCAGTCGGTCACCGGTTTGGCCGCACGGCCGTTGACCTGCACCAACAACCCGCCCGTGCCGGTGATATCGACCAGCCCGGTGTCGAAGCGGTCCACCCAGGATCGGGTACCGGTCTGCGAGCAGGTCTCCCATTTGGCCTTGCCGCGACGGGTCTCGTCGATTCCCAGCACGCTCACGGCTTCGGGTTCGCCGGCCAGCACCGGGTCCGCCGTGGCGATGACCGCGTCGTGACAGGTGTTCCAGGTGCAGCCGTACGCGGCGGCGACCGCCTTGACCGAGCGGTCATCGTCAAGCACCGCCGAGGCCATCTCGCGCTTGGCCCGCACCGTCACCCGTGCTCGCGGCGGGATCGACGGCACCGACTCTGTGAATGACTTGCGGTCACAACACATGTTGGCGCACACCCACTTTCGTTTCCGCCATACGATCCGGGGAATGTCCGGCCCGATCTTGATATCGCGGGGCCGAGTGCTCACCCAGCCCTTCGAGCGAGCTGACCGGACCATGCATCCAGGACACACGCCGCCCCACTGCTCGGCGGTGCGGACATAGATGGTGCGGGTTCGGTCGAGGTCGACATGCACAGACTCCACGACGACACCGTCGAGTCCAAGCAGCAGGGAACCACTAGTCTGGGGCAAGCTCGCGCCTTTGCTTCTGGATGCGTCAAGAACACCCAGTTGACAAGGGCGCGAGCCCTCAATCAGTCACCGACACGATCCGAATCGGTCACACCAGACCCCTACCAACTCGGAAGAGCCCCTTTAGCTTTTTCTTCCTGAGCCTCCACTTTCTCTAGGACCGTGGAGAAGGCCGCCGCATATGTACGCAAGACATCTTCATCAGTGTCGACCCATGCAGGAGCATCTGTCATTCCATACGGATCATTCGGTCTCGATATCGCCATGGGTCACGCTTCAGCGGCCCTACAACCATCAATAATCGCGGAAGTGATACCCGCCGAAGCGCCCGAAAGATAGGAATCTACCGATGTATATGTCGGAAGCGATTCAACGTATGCTCGGCGATATTGCGCTGCGAGCAGTGCGAGATCTTGGAGCGTTGCATTCGAGCTACGACGACCAAGTTCTTCGATATCATTAGCGAACTCTTTCATCACAGGCCCAATGTCATCGATAGTTTTGCGCTGCTCCTGACTCCATTCATTGGCTGGAATTTCTGCATCAAGGTTCTGCCACGCAACAGTATCCTCGCGGAATTGAGCCAGGAGCGCGTACCAGTCCGAACAGGTCGGATCGCCATTGCCGAGAAAAGGTTGCGGAGGTGCTGCCGCTGCGACTTTGTCAGTTAACAAGGATGGCGAAAGGGCTGCAACGAAAGGTGCGCGTGCTGGCGCAGCACCATATTCAATCGATAAACACACTCGCACAAGAGCAGAAGAGACTGCCCCTACTACCCCGACAAGAAAATTGTCTGCTGGCTCATAGTCCGGCACAGCGTTACTGTAAGCGCGCGCATAAGCAATAAACTGCTCGTAAAGTAAACGCATAGCTCGGTTCGGCGTAACTTTCATAAGTTTAGAAACTTGATCGGCGGCATCGCGCATCGCTTCTGCGACTTCTTCATATTGAGCACGTTGCCTGGAAGTCCAAGTCTCGGCGGGAATCGACCGGTCGCGATCATGCCAACCATTCTGTTGGATCCTCGCGAGCTTGTTATTTATCGGTATCCACGCTGCGCACGTCGGGTCCTCGGTGATGATGTTCACCGGCCCGGTGTCGTTGGCGCTCGCGTATTCAGAATCACCACCGCCTGGCAGGGCCGCCGGCGAGTCGTCCCCGCCGCTGGCGATCGACACCGACACCACCGCCGTCACCGCGATAACGGCCAGCAACGCCACCCCGCCCAGCGCCCACTTCCAGCCGTTACCGCGCTTCTTCGGCGGTATCCCACCGGACCACTGCAACGGTTGATGCTGCTGCCACCCCCCGTACTGCGGACCGTCGTGCCCGCCCGGCTGGTGCGGCGGATACGGAACCCCGCCGTGCGGGGGCGGCGGATTATTCGACGGCGGCAACGTCATCGACCAGATCCCAACCTTTCAATGTTCTCCACGCTGAGGACCGTCACAGAACTAACTCCGAATTCGATTGAGCCCTACCGAAACCAGAAGGTGACTCCACCGGCGCGCGTTGTCCGCTGTCGTCATCCCCTTCTGGCTGTTCAGTAACGGCCGATGGCCCCTGCGGTTCCGGCTCAGGTGGAGGGTTGCCCGATTCCGCGCCATCGACGGACCGATCGTCTTCGTGACCATGCCGGTCGCCTGCCGCCGGTCCTGAGAACTGAGTCACTTGCTCCATCGCGCCCTGCGCACCCTGCGCTAGTTGCTGCGGTACCTGACCAACTGTGCCCGCCATCTGCATCGGCATCTGGGCGGCCTGCTGAGCCATTTGCATCGGCATATTCATCATCTGTTCGAATCCGCCGACCGGACCGGCCGAGCCACCGAGCGAAGCGCCGGCCATCCCGCCCGCAGATGCCCCCACTCCCGCCGCCGTGGAAGTGCTGGCCGCCGTCGGCGAACCTCCGGTGGGCATACCTCCGCCGTGAGCCGGCGGCTCATCGAACGCACCAATCCGTTTCAGGATCTCTTCAGCGATCTGCCGATCCGTCGCATCGTACTTATCGGCGGCATTCACAACGTTCTGAGCAAACTGTTTGAGCTCTTCTTTCGTCGTCGGAAGCGCATCGATCACTGGGTCGACCACCTCAGACATCCTCTTTGCGATGGCAGCCGACAACGCATCTTCGCCTCCCGGCGCAGAAACGTCAGGTGGCGCCGGAATCGCTTCAGCTAGTCCTTTGATTCGTCCGCCCGCGGCGCTCACCAACTCGGTATCGACGCGCAGCTCCTCAGCCATCACTCACCCCATCCCGCCGAGTACCGCAGTCAAACCGCGCTGATGGCATCAACCAGCGGACACCGTCCTTACCTGCGCTCGGCCGCGACGCAAAATGCCAGTCCGCCCCGCTGGACACCACCCCGTAGCTCACGCGCAGAATGCTACCCGAGCAGCAACCCATCCCACGGCGCCAAATTCGCTTTGCCGAGAACCCGACATGACGCCGACACCCCCTACCCCGGCTGGGCCACCAACTCCTGCCCCCGCAACCGCTGGGAAATCACCGTGGTGATGCCATCGTCGCGCATGGTCACCCCGTACAGCGCGTCGGCGACTTCCATGGTCGGTTTCTGGTGGGTGATGACGATCAGCTGTGAGCGTTCCCGCAGCTGTTCGAACAACGAGATCAGCCGGCGCAGGTTGACGTCGTCGAGCGCAGCCTCCACCTCGTCCATCACGTAGAACGGTGACGGTCGGGCGCGGAAGATCGCGACCAGCATCGCCACCGCGGTCAGCGACTTCTCCCCACCCGACAGCAGCGACAGCCGTTTGATCTTCTTGCCGGGCGGACGCGCCTCCACCTCGACCCCGGTGGTCAGCATGTCGTTCGGGTCAGTGAGCAACAACCGACCCTCGCCACCCGGGAACAGGGTGGCGAACACCTCGCGGAACTCCCGCTCCACATCGGTGTAGGCCTCGGCGAACAACTGCAGGATCCGCTGGTCGACGTCGGCGATGACGTCGAGCAGGTCCTTGCGCGCCGCCTTGACGTCCTCGAGTTGGGTGGACAGGAAGTTGTAGCGCTCCTCCAGCGCGGCGAACTCCTCGAGCGCCAGCGGGTTCACCCGGCCCAGTTCGGCCAGTTCCCGTTCGGCGCGTTTGGCCCGCCGCTCCTGGGTGGCCCTGTCGTAGGGCATCGGCGCCGGTTTGGTGACCTGTTCACCGCGCTCGAGGGCCTGTTCGTACTCGGCCATCTCCAGTTCGGTGGGCGGCAGCGGCACGTGCGGGCCGTACTCGGCGATCAGATCGTCGGCCGACATCCCGAACTGTTCGAGCACCTGGGTTTCGAGCTGTTCGATGCGCATCGCGGCCTGCGCCTTGGCGACCTCGTCGCGGTGCAGCGCATCGGTCAGCGCAGTGATCCGCGCCCCCAGTTCGTTGACCTCTTCGCGGACCCGGGCCAGCGCCTCCGCCCGCTGCTGCCGTTCGGCGGCCAGCTCGTCACGGGTGCGTGCGGCGACCGCGACCACCGCGCCGAGCCGCTGGGCGACCAGCCGGCCGGATTCTGCGACCGCCGCGGCCACCGCCGCGGCATGTGCCCGCGCCTCCCGGGCCCGCCGCGCCCGCTCCCGGGCCTCGCGTTCCGCCGCGGCCGCCCGCCGCAACGAATCCGCCCGTCCGCGAACGGCGTTGGCCCGTTCCTCGGCGGTGCGAACGGCCAGCCGGGCCTCCACCTCGACCGCTCGCGCCGCCTCCGCGGCCGCCTGGGACGCCTGCCGGTCGACCGGCTCGACGTCGAAGATCGGTTCCTGCTCGGCGTTACGCAGCCGCTCTTCGAGTTCGGCGAGCTCCTCGACGGTGCGGGTGCGGTTGGCCTCCAACTCATCCCGCTGTCTGGTCAACCGCTGATACTCGTTCTGTGCGGCGCGGACGTCCTGGCCCAGCCGGCCCAGCGTCTCGTAGATCGCCGAGATAGCCGCGTCGGACTCGTTGAGCGCGGCCAACGCCTGTTCGGCGGCGTCCTGGCGGGCCTGCTGCTCGGCCAGCGCCCCGGACAGCGCCGCGCTCAATTCGCCGACCTGCTTCTCGGCTGCTTCGAGTTCGGCCCGGGCCTTGTCGATCTCGGCGGCGATCTCCAGCGTGGAGGGTTTGCGGTCGGAACCTCCGGCGATCCATCCCGCTCCGACCAGATCCCCGTCGACGGTGACGGCCCGCAATTGCGGTTGCGCCGTCACCAGATCCAGGCCGGTCGTCAGATCATCGACGACCACGACGCCGTGCAGCATGGCGGTGATCGCGCCAAGGATCCGGTCCGGCACCTCGACGAGGTCGACCGCCCACACCGCGCCGCGGGGCAGAGCAGCCTCGATCGGCGGCACCGCACCGGACCAGTGGCCCAACACGATCGCCGCCCGCCCGCTGTCGGATTCCTTCAGTGCGGCAACGGCCGCACGGGCGGCGCCGAAGTCCTCCGCCGCCACCGCGTCCGCGGCCGCGCCCAGCACCGCGGCGATGGCGGCCTGATAGCCCTCACGGACCCGGATCAGGTTGGCGACTGACCCGAAAAGTCCTGCGTCACCGAGGTTCTCCAACAGCCACGCGGCACCGTCCTTGCGTTCCAGCCCGACCGACAGCGCTTCGATGCGCGCCCGCAGCGACGCCACCTGGCGTTCGGCACTGCGTTCGGCGGCCTGTAGCTCGGTGACCCGCTCATCGGCCAACCGCAGTGCGGCCACGGTGCGTTCGTGGTGTTCGTCCAGCCCCACCTCGCCGGCGTCGAGCTCACCGACCCGGGCCTGCACCGTCTCGAATTCGGCCTGGGCCTGCTCCACGCGGGCGGCGGCCTCCTCGATGCTCACCGACAACCGGGCCACCGTCTCGTCGATGGACTCCACCCGGGTGCGCATGGTGTCGACCTGCCCGGCCAGCCGGGCCACCCCCTCGCGGCGGTCGGCTTCCGCGCGCGCGGCGGCCAGATGGGCCCGTTCGGCCTCCGCGGCCGCGTGCTCGCGTTCGGCCAGCTCGGCGCGGGCCGCTTCCAGTTGTTCCCGCGACTCGGCCAGCTCGGCCTGCAGCTGCGCCTCGCGAGCCGCCATCTCGTCGGCCTCGGCCTCCAACTCATCGGGGTCGGGGCCGGTGGAGATCTCCGGTTCGGTGTCCAGATGCTGGGCGCGCTCGGTGGCGATCCGCACGGTCGCGCCCACCCGTTCGGCCAGGGCGGACAGCCGGAACCAGGTCTGCTGGGCCAGTTCCGCGCGTTCGGTCAGCCGCGCCACCGCCGCCTCCTGCGCCTGCAGTTCCGCGGTCGCGACCGCCAGCCGTTCGCTGACCTCGTCGTGTTCACGCCGCAGCGTCGCCTCGGCGGCGTTGGTGTTGTCGAACTCGGCCTTACGGGTCACCAGATCGTCGGCGGCCAGCCGCAGCCGGGCGTCCCGCAGATCGGCCTGGATGGTCTGGGCCCGCCGTGCCACCTCGGCCTGCCGGCCCAACGGTTTGAGCTGGCGGCGCAGTTCGGTGGTCAGATCGGTGAGACGGGCCAGGTTGGCCGACATCGCCTCGAGTTTGCGGACCGCCTTCTCCTTGCGTTTGCGGTGTTTGAGCACACCGGCGGCCTCCTCGATGAACGCGCGGCGGTCCTCCGGGCGGGACTCGAGGATCTCGGCGAGTTTGCCCTGCCCGACGATGACGTGCATCTCCCGGCCGATACCGGAGTCGCTGAGCAGTTCCTGGATGTCCATCAGCCGGCAACTGCTGCCGTTGATCTCGTATTCGCTGCCGCCGTCTCGGAACATGCGCCGGGTGATCGACACCTCGGAGTATTCGATGGGCAGTGAGTTGTCGGAGTTGTCGATGGTGAGCGTCACCTCGGCGCGGCCCAGCGGCGCACGCGACGAGGTCCCGGCGAAGATGACGTCCTCCATCTTGCCGCCGCGCAGAGTCTTGGCGCCCTGCTCACCCATCACCCAGGTGAGCGCGTCGACGACGTTGGATTTGCCCGATCCGTTGGGACCGACGACGCAGGTGATCCCGGGCTCGAAACGCAGAGTCGTCGGCGAGGCGAAGGATTTGAACCCCTTCAGCGTCAGACTCTTGAGGTACACGACGTTTTACCCTACCGCCGCGGCGGTCATCGCTCGGTGAACCCGTCGATCGGGTCGCCGGGTTCGGTCCAGTCGGCGACCACGGTGTCCACCCGTCCGGGTGTCTGCCCGCCGCGCAACAACGCCAGCAGTTGTTCGCAGGCGGACCGCGGCCCCTGCGCGACGACCTGCACCCGGCCGTCGGGTTTGTTGGCGGCATAACCGGTCAGGCCGAGCTCGAGCGCCCGCGACCGGGTCCACCAGCGGAAACCGACACCCTGGACGTGCCCGTGCACCCACGCGGTCAGCCGCACCTCGGGCTCGTCACGCCGGTCAGTCGCGTCCAACGTCGACCACCTCGAAGTCCACCTTGGTGCCGGACTGCAGCGTGCGGCCCACGGTGCAGACCTGATCGATGGCCCGCTGCACCACCGTGAGCACACGGTCCCGCTCCTGTTCGGACAGCCCGGACAGATCCAGCTCCAGCTTCTCCTCCAGCAGTGGGTAGCGCTCCTGTTCGCGGTCCGCGGCGCCGGAGACCCGGATGGTGGCCGGATAGTCGTCCCCCAGCCTGCGCCGCAACGGCTGATCGCTGGCCATGCCGCTGCACGCCGCCAGCGCGATCTTGAGCAGCTCACCGGGCGTGAACACGCCCTCGACATCCTCGGAGCCGATGAGCACCTCGGCTCCCCGGCTGCTGCGGCCGGTGTAACGCCGCGCTCCCGTCCGCTCAACCCACAGTTCGGTCATGGCTCATTTTTACAGCGTGTGCCCGCTGCGAGCGCACCACGACCGATGGCCGAGGGTGTTCTCGGTCACCAGATGCCGCACGCCGGATGTTACGGTGCGACACAGCCGGCGTGAGGAGCTGAAGCACCATGACCAACCATCCCCCGATGCCGCCGCAGCAACCGCCGGGAACCCCGCCGCCCCAGCCGTACGGCGCTCCGCCGGGTCAATGGGGCGGCCCGCCGCCGGGTCAATGGGGCGGCCCGCCGCCGGGTCAATGGGGCGGCCCGCACGGTGCTCCCCCGCCCGGTCCCTACGGCCCGCCGCCGGGTCAATGGGGCGGCCCGCCGCCGGGCTTCGGATATCCCCCGCCCCCGTCGCGCGGGCCGGGGAAATGGCTGCTCATCGGCGGTGCGGCCGCTGCCGCCGTGGTGATCGTCCTGGTGTTGGTGATCGCGGTGACGTCGAAATCGGGCAGCGGCCCCGCGAACCGCGCGGCCGGCGCCCTCGGCAACAGCGAAGAGGCGGCGATCCGGGCGATGATCGACAGCCTCGCCGCATCCGAGTCCACCGACACGTCCGGCCTGCTGCGGGAGTACTTCTGCGCGGGCGACCGCGAACTGTTCGACTCCTTCGACCTCGGCGGGCTCGACCTGCCGTCCACCGCCGGCCCGGCGACCGACGTCCCGGAGATCTCCGACATCCGGGTGAACGGCGACAAGGCCACGGCCCGCGCCAGCGTCAAGGGAGTGGCGAGCACCATGCACTTCCGCAAAGAAGGCGGCAAGTGGAAGTTCTGCCTCACCGACGCGCCGGAGTTCTCCGAGATGCCGCGGTTCGGAAGGTGATTCGGCTCAGCAACGACGAATCCGGGGCCGGGGCTGGCACTTCGGGCAGTAGAACGACGACCGGTTCATGAATTTCTCCCGCCGCAGGACCGCGCCGCACCGCCGGCAGGGCTCGCCCGCGCGGCCGTAGGCGTCCAGCGAACGTTCGAAGTACCCCGACTCGCCGTTGACGTTGACATACAGCGAGTCGAACGATGTTCCGCCCTGGCGCAACGCCTCCCGCATCACGTCGGCCGCGGCGTCGAGCAGTTCGCCGAGCCGGCGACGGGTCAGCGCGGATGCCGTTCGGGCACCGTTGATCCGGGCCCGCCACAGCGCCTCGTCGGCGTAGATGTTGCCGATCCCGGATACCACGGTCTGATCGAGCAGTTGGCGTTTGATCTCCGAGTGCTTACCGCGCAGCACGGTCACCACCGCGTCCCGGTCAAAGAGCGGATCGAGCGGGTCACGGGCCAGATGGACGACCGGCGCCGGCACCTCGCTGCCCTCGACGGTGACCATGTCGGCGATCATCCAGCCGCCGAAGGTGCGCTGGTCGACGAAGCTGAGTGTGGTGCCGTCGTCGAGGAGCGCGGCGATGCGGAGGTGGTTCTCATTGGGCACCGGCCCGAGCAGCATCTGCCCGCTCATCCCCAGGTGCACGACGAGCGCCTCGGCGCCGTCGTCGAGGGTCAGCCACAGGTACTTGCCGCGCCGTCCGGTACCGGTGATCCGGGCGTCGACCAGCCGCGCGGTCAGATCGGCCGGCCCGGCCTCATGCCGGCGGACCGCCCGCGGATGGTGCACCCGCACCGCCGCGACGGCCCGCCCGGTGACGTGCTCGTGCAGTCCGCGCCGGACGACCTCGACCTCGGGGAGTTCAGGCACCGTCGAGGGCGTGCCACGCCGCCGCCGCGGCCTTGAGTTCGGCTTCCTTCTTGGTGCGTCCGGTGCCGGTGCCGTATTCCTGCTCGGCGATGACGACGGTCGCGGTGAACTCCTTGTCGTGATCCGGTCCGGTCGAGGTGACCACGTACGACGGCGCGCCCATCCCGCGCGCCGCGGTCAGCTCCTGCAGGCTCGACTTCCAATCCAGGCCGGCGCCCAGAGTCGGTGCGGTATCGAGCAATTCGCCGAACAACCGCAGGATCACCGCCCGGGAGGTCTCCAGTCCGTGGTGGATGTAGATGGCGCCGAGCAACGACTCCACCCCGTCGGCGAGGATGCTGGACTTGTCCGCGCCGCCGGAACTCTCCTCCCCCTTGCCGAGCAGAATGTAGGCACCCAGACCGGATTCGCTGAGCCGGCGGCCGACGTCGGCAAGCGCCTGGGTGTTGACGATGCTGGCGCGCAGCTTGGCCAGGTCTCCTTCGGAGCGGTCGGGATGGCGGTGGTAGAGCTCCTCGGTGATGGTCAGCCCGAGGACCGCGTCGCCGAGGAATTCCAGCCGCTCGTTGGTCGGCAGCCCGCCGTGTTCATAGGAGTAACTGCGATGCGTCAGCGCGATGGTCAGCAGTTCGTCGGGCAGGTCGACTCCCAGCGCCTCGAGCAGTGCGGAGCGGTCGGCGCTCACCCCGACTCTCCGGGGCCGTCGCCATCGCGGTCGGAGACCGCCTCCCGGTCGGGGAACATCGCAGCCAGTTTGGCCCAGCGCGGGTCGATCACCTCGTGGCGGTGCCCGGGCTCGGCGGTGGCCAGCCGGATCCCGCACTGCGGGCACAGGCCGAGGCAGTCCGGTCCGCACAGCGGGGAGAACGGCAACACCAGTCCCACCGCGTCGATGATCGGTTGCTCGAGGTCGACGGTGTCGACGTCGCCGGTGGTGTCGACCCGGCCCAGATCGTCGGCGTCGGTGGTCTCGGCGGTGATGCTGTCCGGGTAGGCGAACAGTTCGGTCAACTCGATGTCCACCCGGCCGTGCACCGGGTCCAGGCAGCGGGCGCACTCCCCCGTCGTCGGGGCCGACATCGTGCCGCTGACCAGCACCCCCTCCGACACCGCCTCGATGCGGAGGTGAAACTCCAGCGGCGCGCCCTGCTCGACGCCGACCAGCGCCACACCCAGCCGCGAGGGGCTGGCCACGGTCTCGTCGAAGGTCAGCATCGAACCGGGTTGCCGCCCCAGCCGGGAAATGTTGATCACCAGCGGCGACCGGTCTGCTCGGTGCGCCGCTGCGCTCGCATGCGTCGCCATGCCCTCAATCCTAGGCGGTTGCCGGACCCGTCGACGTTCGAGCGGGCACGGGCCGGGACGCGCCGGCTCAGCGGGTCACGTAGTCGTGCGTACCCGCGGCGGTGCGCAACTGATGGCGTCCCCGGTTCACCGAACGCAGCGTCCCGTTGAGGAACTCCTCGAACTCGGCGAGTTTGCTGTCGACGTAGATGTCGCACTCGCCGCGCAGCCGATCGGCCTCGGCGTGGGCCGAGTCGATCAGGCGGCTGGCCTCCGCGTTCGCGGTCTGCACGATCTCGGTCTGCGACACCAGCCGCTGCTGTTCCTTGATGCCCTCCTGCACCGCCTTCTCGTAGGCCAGGTTGCCGCTCTCGATGAGCCGGTCGGCCTCGGACTTGGCCCGGCCGGTGGTGGCCTCATACTCACGCTTGGCGGTGGCGACGATGCGGCTCGCCTCCTCCCGGGCCTCGGTGACCATCCGCTCGCTGTGCTGACGTGCCTCGGCGACCATCCGGTCGGCCTGGGCCTTGGCTTCGGCCAACAACCGGTCCGCCTCGGCGCGGGCGTGGCTGACCAGTGACTCGGCCTCGGCGGTGGCGGTCGACACCATCGACTCGGAGTGCTCCTTGGCCTCCCGCAGCAAAGTGTCCCGGGCGTCCAGCACATCCTGGGCGTCATCGAGCTCACCGGGAATGGCGTCCTTGATGTCGTCGATCAGTTCGAGCACATCCCCGCGGGGTACCACGCAACCGGCGGTCATCGGTACGCCGCGAGCTTCTTCAACGATCGCGCCCAGCTCGTCGAGCGCCTCAAATACTCGGTACACCGCAGCATCCTCCAAGGCCTAGTCGTTAGGTACCAGTGTGCCTGGTGTTACGCGTGTGACTCGGTTTCGGCGTCGGTGTGTCGCCGACCGCTTTGTCCGCCTCCGCCGGGCAACTGTCTTTCGACCTCTTCGGTTGCATTATCCCCGGTCGGGTGTGCTCCTCGCTCTCGTCGGTCGCGGCCCTACCCGCGTTCGGCGAGCTTCTTCCGCAGCCGGGCGTTGACCGGTCCGGGCAACAGCTCGGACACATCCCCGCCGAGCATGGCGACTTCCTTGGCCAGCGAGGACGACACGAACGAGTACCGCGGTGTGGTGGCGACGAAGAAGGTGTCGACCCCCGCGATGTGTTTGTTCATCTGCGCCATCTGCAGTTCGTATTCGAAGTCGGTGCCGGTGCGCAGCCCTTTGACGATCGCGGTCATCCCACGCGATTTGACGAAGTCGACCACCAGCCCGGAGCCGGACTCCACCCGCAGGTTCGGCAGATGGGTGGTGGACTCCTCGATCATCTCGATGCGTTCCTCGAGGCTGAACATGCCCTGCTTGTTCGGGTTGACCAGCACCGCGACGATCACCTCGTCGAACTGTGCGGCCGCCCGCTCGAAGACGTCGACATGACCAAGGGTCACCGGGTCGAAGGAGCCCGGACACACCGCGCCACTCATGGCTCACGACGCTATCAGCAGCCGTCAGCGCGGCCGGTCCGGCTCGGCCCGGGCCAGCTCCAGCCGGGTGTCGCCGTAACGCCGGGGCGGCCAGACCGTCCAGCCCGCGGGCCAGCGCAGCGGGTCGTGGCCGGTTCCGCGTTCGACCGCCACCACCGTGCCCGGGGCGGTCCAGCCCCGGTCCACCAGGGTGGCCAGCAGCGCGTGCATCTCGTCGTTGGTCACCCGGTACGGCGGATCGGCCAACACCAGATCGACCGGCCCGTCGGCGCCGGCGGTGAGGACCGACGCGACCGAGGTGCGCCGCACCTCGGCGTCCCGCACACCCAGTGTCGCGATGTTCTTGGCGATGATGGCGGCGGCCCGGTGGTCGGATTCCACGAACACCACCGACGCCGCCCCGCGGGACATCGCCTCCAGCCCGAGCGCCCCCGATCCCGCGTACAGGTCGAGCACGGTGGCCCCGGCCAATTCCATCCGGGCGGTCAGCAGGTTGAACAACGCCTCCCGCACCCGGTCGGTGGTGGGCCGGGAACCGCTGCGCGGCGCCGTGATCCGGCGGCCACGGAACGCCCCGGCGATGATGCGGGTCAGTTGAGCACCGCCAGCAGGTCACCGCCCTCGACCTGGGCGGTTTCGGAGACCGCGATGCGGCTGATGGTGCCGGCCTTGGGTGCGGTGATCGCCGCCTCCATCTTCATGGCCTCGATGGTCGCGATGGTCTGGCCGGCTTCGACGCGGTCGCCGGTGCTGATGTTGAGGGTGACCACACCGGCGAACGGTGCGGCGATGTGGTCCGGGTTGGCGCGGTCGGCCTTCTCGGCGGCCGGTATCTGACTGGCGATGCTCTTGTCGCGCACCTGAACCGGCCGCAGTTGACCGTTGATGATGCACATCACCGTGCGCATGCCGCGCTCGTCGGGATCGGAGATGGCTTCCAGCCCGATGATCAGCTCGACACCCCGCTCCAGCCTGACCCGGTGCTCCTCGCCGTGCCGCAGCCCGTAGAAGAACTGGTTGGCGCTCAGCGAGGTGGTGTCGCCGTAGGTCTCGCGGTGCGCCTCGAATTCCGCGGTGGGGCCCGGGAACAGCAGCCGGTTCAGCGCGGCTTGCCGTTTCGGGCCGGGCTGGGCCAGCACCGCCTGATCCTCCGCGGACAGCTCCACGGTGGGTCTGGCGGGTCGGCGCCCGGCAAGGGCGGTGCTGCGCAACGGTTCCGGCCAGCCACCGGGCGGATCCCCCAGCTCGCCGCGCAGAAAGCCGATCACCGAGTCGGGAATGTCCACCCGTGACGGATCTGCGGCGAACTCCTCGGCACTCACACCGGCGCCGACCAGCGCCAGCGCCAGATCGCCGACCACCTTGCTCGACGGGGTGACCTTGACCAGCCGGCCGAGTACCCGGTCGGCACCGGCGTAGGCGGCCTCGATGTCCTCGAACCGGTCGCCCAGCCCGAGCGCGATGGCCTGCTGGCGCAGATTGCTCAACTGCCCGCCCGGAATCTCGTGGGTGTACACCCGGCCGGTGGGCGCGGGAAGCCCGGATTCGAACGGCGCGTACATCTTTCGCAGCGCCTCCCAGTAGGGCTCCAGATCGCACACCGCGGACAGGTCCAGACCGGTGTCGTGCTCGGTGTGCGCGGTGGCGGCCACGATCGCGCTCAATGCCGGCTGGCTGGTGGTGCCGGCCAACGGGGCGGCGGCACCGTCGACCGCCGACGCCCCGGCCTGCCAGGCCGCCAGATAGGTGGCCAACTGCCCACCGGGGGTGTCATGGGTGTGCACGTGCACCGGCAGATCGAATCGGCTGCGCAGCGCGCCCACCAGGGTGGCGGCCGCCGGCGGCCGCAACAGGCCGGCCATATCCTTGATCGCCAGCACATGCGCGCCGGCCGCGACGATCTGTTCGGCCAGCCGCAGGTAGTAGTCCAAGGTGTAGAGCCGCTCACCGGGGTCGGACAGGTCGCCGGTGTAACACATCGCCACTTCGGCCACCGCGGTGCCGGTTTCGCGCACCGCATCGATGGCCGGACGCATCGAGTCGACGTTGTTCAGGGCGTCGAAGATCCGGTAGATGTCGATACCGACCGCGGTGGCCTCGGCGACGAACGCCTTGGTCACCGTGTCCGGATACGGGGTGTAGCCCACGGTGTTACGGCCCCGCAGCAACATCTGCAGGCAGATGTTCGGCACCGCCTCGCGGATCGCGGCCAGCCGGTCCCACGGGTCTTCTTTCAGGAACCGAAGCGCCACATCGTAAGTCGCCCCACCCCAGCATTCGATCGACAGCAGCTGCGGCATCATCCGGGCCACATAGGGTGCGACCATCACCAGCCCGTTGGTGCGCACCCGGGTGGCCAGCAAGGACTGGTGGGCATCGCGGAACGTGGTGTCGGTGACGCCGACGGCGGGCTCGTCGCGCAGCCACGCGGCGAACCCGTCCGGACCCAGTTCCTCGAGGCGCTGTTTGCTGCCGGCCGGCGGGGGCGCCTGCAGGTCGACCGACGGCAACTTGTCCTGCGCGTACACCGCCGACGGCCGCTCCCCGTGCGGTTTGTTGACCGTCACGTCGGCCAGATAGTTCAGGATCTTGGTGCCGCGGTCGGCGGGGATCCGCGCGGTCAGCAGATGCGGCCGCTCGTCGATGAACGAGGTGTTGATCCGGCCGGCCCGGAAATCCGGATCGGCGATGACCGCCTGCAAAAACGGGATGTTCGTCGACACCCCGCGCACCCGGAACTCGGCCAGCGCGCGCCGTGCCCGGGCCACCGCGGTGGCGAAATCCCGGCCCCGGCAGGTCAACTTCACCAGCATCGAATCGAAGTGCGGGCTGATCTCGGCGCCCACATGGGTGCCGCCGTCCAGGCGGATGCCCGCACCCCCTGGGGACCGGTACCCGGTCACCCGGCCGACATCCGGGCGGAACCCGTTCGCCGGGTCCTCGGTGGTGATGCGGCACTGCAACGCCGTCCCCCGCGTCCGCAGCGTTTCCTGGCTCAACCCCAGATCGGCCAGGGTCTGCCCGTCGGCGATCCGCAGCTGCGCACCCACCAGATCCACATCGGTGATCTCCTCGGTCACCGTGTGTTCCACCTGAATCCGCGGGTTCATCTCGATGAACACATGGCGGCCCTGTTCATCGACGAGGAACTCCACCGTGCCCGCATACGCATAGCCGACCTCGCGGGCGAAGGCCACCGCGTCCGCGCAGATCCGTTCCCGCAACTCGTCGGGCAGGTTCGGGGCGGGCGCCAGCTCGATCACCTTCTGATGGCGCCGCTGCACACTGCAGTCCCGCTCGTACAGATGCATGACGTTGCCGGCGGTGTCGGCCAGGATCTGCACCTCGATGTGGCGGGGATTGACCACCGCCTGCTCCAGATACAACGACGGATCGCCGAAAGCCGACTCGGCCTCCCGGCCGGCCGCCTCGATCGCCTCGGCCAGCCCGGCCCGGTCCGCCACCCGGCGCATACCGCGGCCCCCGCCGCCGGACACCGCCTTGACGAACAACGGGAAGCCGATCTCGTCGGCGGCGGCCATCAACTCCTCGGGCGACGACGACGGCGCCGACGACGCCAGCACCGGGATGCCGGCCGCCCGGGCCGCCGCCACCGCCCGCGACTTGTTACCGGTCAGTGCCAGGATCTCCGCGCTCGGGCCGATGAACGTGATACCGGCCTGCTCGCACGCCGCCGCCAGGCGCGGATTCTCCGACAGAAACCCGTATCCCGGATACACCGCGTCCGCCCCGGCATGCCGGGCCACCCGGATGATCTCGTCCACCGACAGATACGCCCGGACCGGATGGCCGATCTCACCGATCTGATAGGACTCGTCGGCCTTCAGCCGGTGCAGCGAGTTCCGATCCTCATACGGGTACACCGCGACCGTGGCGATACCCAACTCGTAGGCCGCGCGGAAAGCCCGGATCGCAATCTCGCCACGATTGGCGACCAGCACCTTGGAAATCACGAGTTACCTCAACCGCCACAGGTCGTCGTCGAAAGTGTTACACCAGGGTGGACCAGTAGCTCCAGAACTGCACCAGGATCAGGAGAAAGAGTGCGGTGAACCACAGCGCGGTCAGGGACCACCGCCACTGGTACAGCGCGCGGGCGACCGGACTGGTGTGACCGGCGGGCTGGAGCGCGACCGACGCCGTGACGACCAGCAGCGGGATCGTCACCGCCCACACCACCATGCAGTACGGGCACAGCGCCTCGATGCGGTACAGGCTCTGGAAGATCAGCCAGTGCACGAACACCGTGCCGAACAGGGTGCCGGTCGCCAGCCCGCCCCAGTACCAGCGCGGCAACCGGATACCGGCCAGCGCCAGCACACCGGTCACCGTCACGACCGTGAAGGAGACGACCCCGATCAGCGAGTTGGGAAAGCCGAACACCGACGCCTGCGGGGTGACCATCACCGAACCGCACGACAGCACCGGATTGAGGCTGCAGGTCGGCACGTAGTCCGGGTCGATCAGCAGGGCGACCTTCTCGATCGTCAGCGCGATCGCCGCGGCCAACCCGAGCACCCCCGCGATCAACACCCACAGCGCGGTGGGCCGGCCGACCGGGAGGCCGGACGGCGCACCGACCGGCGAGTCCGCCGCCGGCGCCGCGCTGGGGGTGTCGACGGTCACGGCGCCGGGACCGGCCCGTCGAGTTGCGGCTGCGCCGGCGGGGCGGCCTCCAGGCCGGGAACGTCGCCGACGATCTCCTTGACGGCCGCCACCAGATCGTCGGGTGTGGACTTGGTGAAATCGAAGTCCTCACCGTTGATCCGGACCGTCGGCGTGGAGTGGATCCCGCCGGCGGCGGCCATGCCCTTGACCATGTCGACGTAGCGGCCGTTGTTGATGCAGTTGGGTACCTCGCCGACCGCACCGGCCTGTCGGGCGGTCTCGATCAGCTGCCGGTTGTCGGGGTACACGCCACCCACCTCGCGCGGCTGCATGACGAACAACGCCGAGTGGAACCGGCGGAACGCGTCGACGGACTCGTCGGCCACGCAGTAGGCCGCCGCACCGGCGCGTGACGAGTAGTTGTCGCTCTGGGTGCTGTCGAGGATGGCGACCATGTGGTAGTCGACGACCGCCGCGCCGCTGTCGATGATGCGGCTGATGGTGGGCCCGAACACGCGCTCGAATCCGGCGCAGCCGGGGCACAACGGGTCCTCGTACAGCGACAGCACAACCTTCGGTTCGCCGGATTCCTCGTCGGTGATCACGTTCTCCGACGTCACCCGCACCGCCTGGCCGTCGCCGGAACCGGGTCGGTCGCTGGTCATCACGATGTAGAGCACCAACGCGACCGCGAACACCACGACGACCGCCGTCAGACCGATCTGGATGAACAGGTTGCGCCTGCGATCGGCGGCCTTCAGGTCGTAGCGCGCGTTCTTGTTGGGCTTGCGCGCGTTCTTCTTCTTGGTGGCCACCCGCCCAGAGTACCGACCCGGGATTCTCCGTACGCGGCTGAGCCTAGACGCGGCTCAGATGGGCGCGCAGTGCCGAGATCACCTCGGCCGTGGCGGTGGCGCTACCGCCGCCGAGCGGGAAGAAGTTCGCGAACGCGTGGATCAACGAACCGTATTCGCGCAGGTCGACCGGCACCCCCGCGGCGCGCATGGCCTCGGCGTACTCGTTGCCCTCATCGCGCAGCGGATCGAATCCCGCGGTGACGACCAGCGCCGGGGCCAAGCCGGACAAATCGTCGGCGAGCAGCGGCGACACCCGCGGATCCTTCTCGTCCACACCGCTGCCGTCCAGATAGTGGGCGGTGAACCAGTCCATGTCCTCGGCGGTGAGGAAGAAGCCGTCGGCGAACAGGGTGCGGGACCGGTACCGGCCACGCAGATCGGTCACCGGATAGAGCAGCAGCTGCAGGGCCGGCGCCGGCGCCCCCTCGTCCCGGCACCGCTGGGCGACCACCGCGGCCAGGTTCCCGCCCGCGCTGTCCCCACCGACCGCGATCCGGGCCGGGTCGGCGCCGACGTCGCCCGGATGGTCCAGGACCCACCGGTAGGCCGCGTAGGCATCCTCGACGGCCGCCGGCGCCTTGTGCTCGGGCGCCAGCCGGTAGTCCACCGACAACACGTTGATGCCGGCGTTCCGGCAGATGTGCCGGCACAGGTCGTCGTGCGTGTCCAGCCCGCCGATGCAGAAGCCGCCGCCGTGGTAGTAGATGAGCAGCGGCGCCGGTGCGACACCCTCCAGCGGCCGGTACAACCGCGCCCGGATGGGGCCGGCCGGCCCCGGCAGGGTGTGTTCGGCCACCTCGGCGGGCAGGTACTGGCGGAACATCGCCGCGGTCGCGCTCAGCTGCGCGCGGGCCTCGTTCACGTCGTCGCCGGCGACCAGACCCGGCATGCCGGCGGCCCGCTGCGCGGCCAGCATCAGGTGCAGGGTGGTGTCCAGCGTGTTGCCGTCGACGATGATCGAACGACCACCGAGCAGCAGCCGCTTCACCGGGTCCGGAATGTGCGGCAGGGACCGCAGCGACACCTTGGTGGCGACGGGCAGAACAGCGTCTTTGACCTGGCCCGCGATCCGGTTCGGGGCGGACCGGGGGTCGGTCGTGCTGGCGTGATCGGTCACGTTCAACGACGGTAATCGATCACCCGCCATCCGGTGGCGAAGTCGGCGGTGCGGACCCGGCCTGCCCCGCGGCCCTGATCGGGCCGCCAGGTGCTGATTAGGTGGCGTCTCGGCGTCGGTAATATCCTCATCCCGAAGTCGGCGATCCGGAGCGGATGCGAGTCCTCCACCCCGAGTGACACCCCGCCGGGTCGGCGAACCGGAACCTTCAGACACAGGACAGGTGACATGACCTCATCCCCCGGGGAGGCAGCCGCGACCCCGACCGTCACGCTCAATGACGACCGTTCGATGCCGGTACTCGGTCTCGGGGTGGGCGAGTTGTCAGACGACGAGGCGGAACGCGCCGTCGCGGCCGCCCTGGAGGCCGGTTACCGGCTGATCGACACCGCCGCCTCGTACGGCAACGAGGCCGGCGTCGGACGGGCGATCGCCGCCTCGGGCCTCCCCCGCGAGGAGATCTTCGTCACCACCAAACTGGCCACCACCGATCAGGGCTTCCAGTCGTCCCAGGACGCCGTCCGGGCCAGCCTGGAGCGGTTGGGCCTGGAATACGTCGACCTGTACCTCATCCACTGGCCCGCCGGTGAGCAGGGCAAGTACGTCGACAGCTGGGGCGGTTTCCTGAAGATCCGGGAGGACGGCCTGACCCGGTCGATCGGGGTGTCCAATTTCGACGAGGAGTACCTGTCGGACATCATCGATCTGTCGTTCGTCACCCCGGCGGTCAACCAGATCGAACTGCACCCACTGCTCAACCAGGCCGATCTGCGCAAGGTGCATGCCGAACGCAATGTGCTCACCCAGGCCTACAGTCCGCTGGGCGTGGGCAATCTGCTCGCTGATCCCACCATCGGGGCGGTCGCGCAGGCGCACGGCAAGAGCCCGGCGCAGGTGCTGCTGCGGTGGAATCTCCAGTTGGGCAACGCGGTGGTGGTCCGGTCGAGCAATCCGGACCGGATGCGGGAGAACCTCGCGGTGTTCGACTTCGAGTTGACCGACGACGAGATGAACACCATCAACGGGATGGACAACGGCACCCGCTACCGGCCCGACCCGCGCAGCTACACCGGCTGAGCCCATCGACACCCGTCGACACCCGGACCCGGCGCCGACCACGCCGGGTCACGCCGCCGGACAGCCGGCGGCGGCCTGCCGCAGAACGTCCGCGGACGGTTGATCCACCGGTAGCCGGTATCCGCGCAGCACCGCGGCGAACTGGAGCGCGTACTGGCAGTGGAACGCCCGGTTCGGCGGCATCCAGTCGGCCGGTGCGCTGTCCCCCTTGTCCTGGTTGGCGGCCCCGGCGACGGCGATCAGATTGGCCGGATCGTTGGCGAACCGGATGCGCTGTTCGGCGGTCCAGTGCCGGGCGCCCTGATCCCATGCGTACGACAGCGGCACGATGTGGTCGATCTGCACCGCGGCGCCGACCTTCGCGCCGCGGGTGAACACGACGGTGTCGTCGGTGTACGGGTCCCGCAGGACGCCGGTGGCCACCGCCCTGGGACACCGGGGGACGGTCACATAAGTCTTGTCGGTCAGATCGCGGTCGAGGATGTCGTTTCGGGTGTCACAGCCGTTGCGGCCACCGGGCGCGCTGGTGTCGTCGGTCCAGGCCTCGCCGAACGCGGCGCGCCGGTAGTCGGGACCGCGGATCCGCCGGGGTGTCTGCGCAATCTCGGCCAGCACATCGGTTCCCGCCGCCACGACGGGCATCCCGGTGCCGACCGGAGCGCCGCCTCCCCCGCCGGCGGTGAGTGTCTGAACCGCCACCACCACCGCGACCACGACCGCCGCCGGCAGCCACAGCGGTCGGCGGGCGCTCATGACTTGTCCAGGTAGACGACTCGGTCGGTCTGGGTGAACGGCGCCGCGAGCAACGCCATGCCGGGATCGTCGGGATCTCGCCGGTACACCGACTCGCACAGCTCGCGCGCGTTGAGGATCACGTCGGCGTGGTCGGCGAGCGACAGGTAGCGCAGTGTGATCGCCCGGCCGGATTGGTTGAGGCCCAACACATCCCCTTCACGACGCTCTTTGAGGTCGAGGTCGGCGAGGACGAACCCGTCCTGGGTGTCGGCGACCGCCTTCAGGCGTTGTCCGGCCCTGGAACCCTCCGGCATCCGGGTCACCAACAGGCACAGGCCGGGATGCTCCCCGCGGCCGATGCGCCCGCGCAGCTGATGCAGCTGGCTGATCCCGAACCGGTCGGCGTCCATCACCACCATCACGGTGGCGTTGGGCACGTCCACGCCGACCTCGATCACCGTGGTGCACACCAGCACGTCGAGCTCACCGGCGCGGAACGCCGCCATCACCGAGTCCTTCTCGTCCGCGCCGAGCCGGCCGTGCATCAGTCCGAGCCGCAGGCCGCGCAGCGGCCCGGTGCGCAGGAACTCATACAGCTGCAGGACGGTGATCGGCGGCGGCGCGCCGGCCCGGTCGTCGGCGGTCCGATCCCCGCCGGCCGGGCCGTCGGTCTTGTCCTTCTCGTCGATCCGCGACGCCACCACGTACGCCTGCCGCCCCTGCTGCACTTCCTCGACGATGCGGGCCCAGGCGCGCTGCAACCATGCCGGCTTCTCACTGGCGAAGACGGCGCGGGTGGTGATCGGGCGCCGCCCGCCCGGCAGCTCACGCAACGTGGAGGTCTCCAGATCGCCGTAGACGGTCAACGCGACGGTGCGCGGGATCGGGGTCGCGGTCATCACCAGCAGATGTGGGGTTATTCCACCACGAGCCTTGGCGCGCAACCGATCTCGCTGCTCCACACCGAACCGGTGCTGTTCGTCGATCACCACCAGACCGAGGTTGTGGAATTCGACCTGGTCCTGCAGCAGGGCGTGGGTGCCGACGACGATACCGGCCTGGCCACTGGCCACCTCGTCGCGCACCTGTCTCTTGCGTTGCGGCGACATCGATCCGGTGAGCAGCGCGATGCGGGTCGCGCCGTCCTCGCCGCCGAGCTCACCGCCCATGCCCAGCGGTCCGAGCACCGTGCGGATGGATTGGGCGTGTTGTACGGCAAGCACTTCCGTCGGTGCCAGCAGCGCACACTGATAGCCGGCGTCGATCATCTGCAACATCGCCAGCACCGAGACGATGGTCTTGCCGGAGCCGACCTCACCCTGCAGCATGCGGTTCATCGGCCGCTCGGATGCGAGTTCGGCGGAGATCTCGTCGAGCACCTCACGCTGCCCGCGGGTGAGGTCGAACGGCAGCCGGTGTGACAGCCTGGCCGCCAGGCCGCCGTCGTCGGGGGGTGCGGGTGGGCCGGTCTGGCTGAGTTCGCCATGGCGGCGGGTCACCAGACCCCACTGCAATCCGACCGCTTCGTCGTAGGTCAGCCGTTCGCGCGCCCGTTGCCGCTCGGTGGCGCTCTCCGCGACATGGATGGCCCGCAACGCCGCATCCTGGGACATCAGATCATGTTGGGCCAGAAAAGATTCCGGCAACGTCTCGGGCACCGGGTCGAGCACTTCCAGCACCTGGCGAACACAGGCGTAGATGTCCCAACTCTGCACCTTGGCGCTGGCCGGATAGATCGGGAAGAAATCCCGGGCGAACTCCGACAGCTCGATGTCCCCGGTGCTCTGCCGGGAGGCCTCGGCGATCTTGGCCAGCGATCGGCTGCCGAAGGTGCGGCCGTCCTGGTCGAGCACCAGGAAGGCGGGATGGGTCAGCTGCATGGTGTCGCGGAAGTAGCCGACTTCACCGGACAGCATCACCCTGGTGCCGGGAACCAGGCTCTTCTTCAGGTATCTGGGGTTGAAGTAGGTCGCGGTAACCGGTGGTCGCCGGTTACCCAGGGTGACGATCAGCAGTTCCCGCTTGGGATTTCGTTTGGTCCACCGGGTCTGAACCTTGGAGATGGTGTCCACGAAAGTGACGTGGTCACCGGGCTCGGGAAGGTCTGACTCCTCGTCGAGGACGGTCGAGCCGTGGTTGTACTTGCGCGGATAGTGCCGCAGAAGATCGTTGACGGTGCGGATTCCGAAGTGTTCGTCGAGCGCTTCGGCGGCCTTGGCGCCGATGATGAAATCCAGCCGGTCGGAGAGCACCGCCATCGCTATTCCACCCCGATCAGCAGTGCGTCGCCGCGGTGACCGGTGTGATACACCGACAATTCGGTGCCCGGGTGGTTGCGGTGCACGTGGTCGCGAAGCCGTTCGGCCACCGCGGGATCCACCCCCTCGCCCACCAGGACGGTCGCCAGGTCACCACCGCCACCGAGCAGCAGATCGATCAGACCCATTGCGGCGGAAGCGATGTCACGGCCCACGATCAGCACTTCGCCACCGGCGATCCCCAGACCGTCCCCCGGACCGCAGGGCCCGGCCCAGGTGAGCGCCTGCTCGGTTGCGACCCGTACCGAACCGTGCCGGGTGTCCGCGGCGGCACCGGCCATCGTGTAACCGTCGTCGACCGCGTGCCGGCCGGGATCGTGAACGGCCAGTGCGGCCAGCCCCTGCACCATCGACGCGGCCGGCACCGGCACCACATCGATCCCCCAGCTGATCGCCGCGGTGCAGCCCGCCACCAGTTCCTCGGCGGCGACATAGCCGTTGGGCAGCACCATGACCTGGCCGGCGCCGGTGTCGACGAGGGCGCGCAGCAACTGCTGGGCGGTCACCGGCGTGTCCGGATCGCGCCGCAGCACGTGGGCTCCCTCGGTGGCGAACAACTCCGCCGCCCCGTCCCCGTCGACGACGGCCAGCGCGGCACGTTCGCGGCTCCAGCCGGCAGCCGGGTGCGCCGCCCCCCCGCTGAGCGCGGTGATCTGGATACGGCTGGGCACACCGCAGGCCAGCCCCGCCTCGACCGCGCCGCCGGCGTCGTCACAGTGCACGTGCACCGAATAGCCGCCGCTGCCGGAGGCCGCCACGGCGACCGACTCGCCGATCTCCGACAACCGCCTGCGCAACCGCTCGACCCCGCGGGCGTCACAGCCGCTCAGCAGGTACATCACCTCGAACTGCGGCGGTGCGGGGGCCGCAGGTGTGGTGACGGCGGGCTCCGGCGGTGCCGGCCGGTACTCCGGACGGTAGGGCAGCTGCCCGGTCAGGGTCAGGGTGAGCGCGTCGAGCAGGGCCACGAACCCGCGGCCCCCGGCGTCCACCACGCCGGCCCGGGCCAGCACGTCGAGTTGTTCCGGGGTCTTCTCGAGCGCGACGACCGCGGCCTCGGCCGCGGTACTGACCACGGTGCCGATGTCCGCGCCGTCCGCGGCGGCGTGTTCGGCGGCGCCCGCCGCGGCCTGCAGCACCGTGACCACGGTGCCCGGCACCGCCCCGCCCATCGCGGCGACCGCGAGCACCGCGCCGTGCCGCAGCGCCTCGGCGAACAGCGCTCCGTCGATCCTGGTGAGCTCGCCGTTGCGGTCGGTCGCGGCGGCGGCGGTGACCTCGGCGTAGCCGCGCAGGATCTGCGAGAGGATCACCCCGGAGTTACCCCGGGCGCCGTGCAGCGCCCCTTCGGCCAGCGCGGCGGCGAGTTCGGCGACATCCGCGCCGTCGGCACAGCCGTCGGCCTCGGCCCACGCCGAACGCATCGTGAACAGCATGTTGGTGCCGGTGTCCGAATCAGCCACCGGGAACACATTGAGGCGGTTGATCTCGTCAGCGTGTCGGATCAGCTCACTCACGGCGATGTGGGCCCAGTCACGAAGGGCGGACGCATCCAGCCGCCGAGCAGTCATTTCACCTCCCGCGCCGTCGAGACCCGCCATTCTGTCCGCGGGGCGAACCCGGATGTCCCCCCGAGCGGCCACCGCCCCGAGGTGACCCCCGGGAACCCGCCGAACCCCGTGGCGTCAGACTAATCACTGCCGGCGACACCGCCGCGCGGAACATCGCACCGTCCATCGCACCGTTGTGCCCGGTCCGCCGCGCGGCTCAGACGTCCGGTCCGCATTCGGCGCGCATTTTGGTGATACCTGTGCCGCCCGGTATCCTGAGCAGGTTGTCGGGTCACCCGCATGCGGTTTGTTGGCCCCCAAAGTACCGACTCGAGGAGTTCTTATATGGCTGCCGTGTGCGACATCTGCGGGAAGGCCCCCGGCTTCGGCAAGTCGGTGTCGCATTCGCATCGTCGGCACAGCCGTCGGTGGAATCCGAACATCCAGACGGTGCGCGCCGTCGCCCGTCCGGGCGGGAACAAGCAGCGCATGAACGTGTGCGCGTCCTGCCTCAAGGCCGGCAAGGTGCTGCGCGGCTGATCCGGCCGCGCACCCGCCGGAGATTCGTGTGTTTAGCCCGGCGCGAGTCGGGCAAGGCATGGGGGCATGACATTGAAACGATCATCCCGTGCCCTGTTCGCCTTGACCGCCGGTGCCGCCGTGGCCGTCGTGATGACGGCGTGTCAGAGCAACGACGCCACCACCGACGAGGACACCACGACCACCCGGACCACCACCGAGACCACCGAGACCACGATGGAGCCGGCGCCGGGTGCCCCCGGGGAGCCCGGCGAGCCGACCAGCCCCGATGACGGCTCGGCCACCATCGAGATCCCGACACCCGGGGAAGGCGACACCACCGTGGAGATCCCGACGCCGGACTTCGGTGAGCCCGGTGCTCCGGAGGAGCCGGCGCCCAGCCCCGCCCCCTGATCAGATCCGCTGAGATCTTCGGGGCCTATCTTCAGGGCCTATCTTCAGGGGCCTTCAGGGGCCTTCAGGGCAGCCGCCAGTCGACCGGTTCTCCGCCCAGCCGGGTCAGCAGCTCGTTGGCCCGGCTGAACGGGCGGGAACCGAAGAACCCGCGCGAGGCCGACAGCGGTGACGGGTGCGGCGATTCGATCGCCACGCAGTTCTCCCCCTCGAGCATCGGGCGGAGAGTGGCGGCGTCACGGCCCCACAGCACCGCCACCAGGGGCCGGCGGCGGGCCACCAGCGCGCGGATGGCGCATTCGGTGACGGCCTCCCACCCCTTTCCCCGGTGCGACGCCGGGCTCCCGGGTTGCACGGTGAGCACCCTGTTGAGCAACAGCACCCCACGTTCGGCCCACGGCGTCAGATCGCCGCAGCTCGGTTCGGGATAGCCGAGATCGGCGCAGTACTCGGTGAAGATGTTGGCCAGGCTGCGCGGCAGCGGCCGCACCTCCGGGGCCACCGAGAAGCTCAACCCCACCGCGTGACCCGGGGTGGGATAGGGATCCTGCCCGACGATGAGCACCCGAACCTGATCGAACGGGTAGGTGAAGGCACGCAGGACGTTCCTGCCCGCCGGCAGATAGCGGCGGCCGGCAGCCAGTTCGGCTCGCAGGAAATCCCCCATCTCCCTGATCTGCCCCGCCACCGGCTCCAGTGCGCGGGCCCAGCCGTCGTCGACCAGTTCACTGAGCGGGCGCGGCGCCGCCCCGGTCCGTTCGTTCACGCCGGTCCGTTCGTTCACGCCCGACACCTTAATCACCGAAGGATTCCCACCCGGCCGATCCCGACCACGCCACGCCGTCGACGAGAACGCGGGCCGGACCGTCGACGACCCGGCCGATGACCCGCCAGCCGGGTGGCGGCTCGCCCGGAAACGTCGCGACCAGGGCGTGGTCCTCACCGCCGCCCAGCACCCAGGACCAGGCGTCCGCGCCGGTCACCTCGGCGGCCGGCGCGACCGCAGCGTGGTCGCCGGCCAGAGCGTCGGTGAAGACGTCGATCCCCACCGCAGAGGATTCGGCGACATGACCGAGATCGGCCACCAGCCCGTCGGACACGTCGATCATCGACGTCGCCCCGGACGACGCCGCGACCGGCCCCTGCCGGTACGGCGGCGCCGGCACCAGATGCCGCTCCCGCAATGCCGGAAAGTCCTTGATTCCATTGCGCCACAACGCATATCCGGCTGCCGATCGTCCGAGCTGACCGACGGCCGCGACCACGTCCCCCGCGCGCGCCCCGCCGCGCGGCACCGGCGGGCGTCCTTCCAGATCACCGAGCGCGGTCACCGACACCACCCAGTTCGGGGCGCGCACCAGGTCGCCGCCGACGATCCCGGCGCCCAGCGACTGCGCTTCGGCCCACAGCCCGTCGGCCAGCGCCAGCGCCGCGGCGGCCGGGGTGTCCGCCGGCGCGCCGAACGCCACCACGAACGCCGTCGACCGTGCGCCCATCGCCGCGATGTCGGCGGCGTTCTGCGCAATCGCCTTGCGGCCGACCTGATGTGGCGTCGACCAGTCCAGCCGGAAGTGCCGGTCCTGCACCAGCATGTCGGTGCACACCACGGTCCGGCCGTCGGCGGCGTGCACCACCGCAGCATCGTCACCGGGCCCCAGCGCCACGGCGCCGGGCTGCCGCCGGCCGGCCACCAGGCGGTCGATGACGGCGAACTCCCCCACCGCGGCGAGGGTTTCGGCCCGCCCGCCGGCCTCGTCACCGGCCATGTCCCGGGGTTGGTCACCGGCCATCTCGCCTCCTGGCTGTCCGGAGCGGGGTGTCACCGTCCCGCATGCGCTGCGGTACGTTTGGTCTCTGCGGCGAGGAGTCTAGGGCGCAGAACGGAGGACGCGTCGAGTGGCCGACAAATCCCACGGTGAATCGCATGAGATCGCCCCAGAAGAACCCGACGCCCCGCCCCGCGCGCTGCTGATCGCCGCGATCGCGGTGGCGGTGGTCGCGGTGGTGGCGATCCTGGCCGTCGCGGCCTCCCGCCAGGGCGACCCCGCCCGGCAGCCGGTGGCCATCGCCGCGGTGCCCGCTCCGCACGCCGACGACCCGGGATGCCAGGAGCTGTTGGACGCATTGCCCGAGCAGCTCGGGGATTTCGAACGGGCACCGACGGTCGATCCCGCCCCCGCGGGGACCGCCGCCTGGCGGCGCGGCGACGACACCGTCATCCTGCGCTGCGGGCTGGACCGGCCCGCCGATTTCGTGGTGGGAGCTCCGCTGCAGATGGTCGACGACGTGCAGTGGTTCCGGGTCGCCGAGGCCGACCGCACCACCTGGTACGCGGTGGACCGCCCGCTGTATGTGGCGTTGACGCTGCCGGCCGATTCCGGGCCCAGCCCCATCCAGGGGTTGTCGCAGACCATCGCAAAAGTGTTGCCCGCCAAGGAGATCGACCCCGCACCCGCGCGGTAGCGGCACCGGCCGGACCCCGGCGGGGCCGGGTCAGCGCAGCCCGGTGCCCCGCGCCAACGCGGTGTCGACCATCGCCGCCAACAGGGTGGGATAGTCGACCCCGCTGGCGGCCCACATCCGCGGATACATCGAGATCATGGTGAACCCGGGCATGGTGTTGATCTCGTTGACCACCGGGCCGTCGTCGGTGAGGAAGAAGTCCACCCGGGCCAGCCCCTGGCAGTCGATCGCGTGGAAAGCCTTGATGGCCAGTTCGCGTACCTCATCGGCGACGGCGTCGTCGATCTTGGCGGGCACGTCGAGTTCGGCGTCGTCGGCCAGATATTTGGTGGTGAAGTCGTAGAACCCGTCCTCACGGCCCCGCACCCCGGCCACCCGGATCTCGCCGACCGTGCTGCTCCGCACCCGGCCGTCGGGGAACTCGAGCACCGCGCACTCCAGCTCCCGGCCCTCGATCGCGGCTTCCACGATCACCTTCGGGTCATGGCGGCGGGCCTCGGCGACGGCCCCCGGCAGCGCGGACCAGTCGGTGACCCGGGTGACGCCGATCGAGGAGCCACCCCGGGCCGGTTTGACGAACACCGGAAGCCCCAGGCGGTCACGTTCCCCGCGGTCCAGGTCAGCACGACCGGCCCGCAGCACCACGTGATCGCCGATCGGCAACCCCGCGACGGTCAGCAGCTTCTTGGTGAACTCCTTGTCCATGCCGGCCGCACTGGCGAACACGCCCGCACCGACATACGGCACCCCGGCCAGCTCCAACAGCCCCTGAATGGTGCCGTCCTCGCCGTACGGGCCGTGCAGCACCGGAAACACCACGTCGATGGTGGCGAGCACCTCGCGCACACCGGGCCCCATCGACAGCAGCTGCCCCTTGCGGCGCGGATCGGCCGCCAGGATCAGTTCGCTGCCCGCTGACTCGTCCACCTCCGGCAGCCGCCCGTCGACGATCGTCAGCGAATCGGGGTGGGCCCCGGTGAGCAGCCACGTCCCCCCGGGTGTGATGCCGATCGGGATGGCCTCGAACCGCTGTGGGTCCAGATTACGCAGGATGCTGCCGGCCGACACGCACGAAATCGCGTGCTCGTTGCTGCGGCCGCCGTATACCACGGCGACCCGGATTCGTCCTTCGGACCGGTCGCGGGCAGTCACAACCTAGAGAGGCTACCGCCCCATCCGCCCGGGCACGATCCGCGTCCGCCGACCTGCAGTTCAGCGCAGTGCGCGCTCGATGTCGGCGATCAGGTCGTCGGTGTCCTCGATGCCCAGCGAGAACCGGGCGAACCCGTCGCTGACCTCGTCGCCCCACCGGGCCCGCCGGTCGATCGAGGTGTGGATACCGCCGAAGCTCGTCGCGGCGATGACCAGTTCGCTGCGCTCCACCAGGGCGTTCACCGCCGCGGCGCTCTCGAACTCCACCGCCAGCAGACCGCCGAACCGCTTCATCTGATCGGCGGCCACCGGATAGGACGGATCGTCGGGCAGCCCCGGGTAGCGCACCCAGCGCACCGCGGGATGACCGCGCAGCATGACCGCCAGCGCACGGGCGTTCTGACACTGCCGCTCGAACCGCAGGCCGGCGCTGCCGAGGCTGCGCAACACCAGCCAGGCCTCGAACGCGCCCAGGATCGGTCCGGCCAACAGCCGGTCCCGCTCCACCGCCGCCATCAAGTCCGGGTTGCTGCCCGCCACATAACCCGCGATCAGGTCGCTGTGCCCGGACAACGCCTTGGTGGCGCTGGCCACCACCAGGTCGGCGCCCAGCGACAGCGGCTGCTGACCGAGCGGCGTCGCGGCGGTGTTGTCGACCACCAACGTCGCACCCCGGCTGCGGCACACCAGTCCCAGGCGGTGCAGATCGACGACGTCCAGACCGGGGTTCGCCGGCGTCTCCGCCAGCACCACGTCGGCGGCCCCGGCCGCCTCGCACATCTCGGACGCACGGGCCTGGATGATCTTGATGCCTTGCGGCGCAAGATATTCCGCCGCATATCGGCGGACCTGGTAGTAGCCGTCGGCGGGCACCACCAGGGTGGAGCCCGGTTTGGCCAGCACCCGCAGTGTCGAGGTGATCGCCGCCATGCCCGACCCGAACGTCAATGCCGCGGCGGCTCCCTCCAGCGCCGCGAGCGCCGACTCCAGTTGACGCCAGGTGGGGTTCGAGTACCGGCCGTAGACGTCCAGCGGCTCGGACTCGTCGGGAGACAGATGATAGGTCGAGGCGGTGACCGGCGACGGTGCGACCGGACTACCCGGCTCGGCCGGGAAGCTGACCGCCCTCACGGTCCGGGTGGAATCCCCGTACTGCCCGTCCACGCCTCACTCCGGCTTGGTGGTGCGGCCGAGCAGCCGGATGATGGCCTCCTCCACGGACAGGCCCCGGTGGCACACCTCGTGGACCGCCGCGGTGAGCGGCATCTCCACGCCGTAGCTGGACGCCAGCGCCAACACCGATTGACAGGACGTGACGCCCTCGGCCACATGCCCGCCCGCGGCGGCCAGCGCCGACTCCAGCGAACCTCCCCGGCCGAGCCGTTCGCCGAAGGTGCGGTTGCGGGAATGCCGGGAGGTGCAGGTCGCGATGAGGTCGCCGACTCCGGCCAGCCCGGCCAGGGTCTGCGGCTGGGCGCCCAGCGCGATACCCAGCCGCATGATCTCGGCCAGCCCGCGGGTGATGATCGCCGCCGCGGTGTTCTCCCCCAGCCCCACCCCGGCGGCCATCCCGCAGGCCAACGCGATGACGTTCTTACAGGCCCCGCCGATCTCGGCGCCGATGACGTCGGAATTGGTGTACGGGCGGAAGTAGCCGGTGGACAGCGCACGCTGCAACGCGACCGCACGGCCGGAGTCGCTGCAGGCCACCACCGCGGCCGCGGGCTGTTCGTCGGCGATCTCACCGGCGAGGTTGGGTCCGGTCACCACCGCGACGCGGGACGGATCGGCGCCGGTGACCTGCGTCACCACCTGACTCATCCGCATCAGCGTGTTCAGTTCGATGCCCTTGGCGACGCTGACCAGCGTGACATCCGGCCCGATCAGACCGGTCCACTGCGTCAGATTGTCCCGCATGGTCTGCGACGGCACCGCGAGCAGCACCGTGCAGGCGCCGGCCAGCGCGGCCGCGGCGTCGCTGGTCGCGCGGATGGTCTTGGGCAGCTCCGCGTCACCCAGATACCGGGTGTTGCGCCGGGTCTCGTTGATCTCCTCGGCCACCTCGGGGCGGCGGGCCCACAGCGTCACGTCATTGCCCGCGTCCGCGAGCACCTTCGCCAACGCCGTACCCCATGCCCCGGCGCCCATCACTGCCGCTTCCACCACGGTTTCAGCCTATCGCGGTGGCTCGGGGTGCGGTCGCGACCGTTGGCGGGCGCCGGTCAGCGCAGCCGGTGGTGCGCACTGCTGGCAGGATGACGGCCATGAGCGGCACCCAGCTCGCCGGCGCCGCCCGGCCGGCGAGATCTGTCACCGACGTGGCAGTGGTCATCGCGGTCAAGCGGTTGACCGCCGCCAAGACCCGGCTGGCCCCGCTCTTCACGGGCGCCGACCTCCCCGGGGCCACCCGCGAGGATGTGGTGCTCGCCATGCTGCTGGACACCATCGGTGCGGCGTCGGCCGCCGGGTCGGTGACCGTGGTGACCCCGGATCCGGTCGCCGCGGACGCCGCGCGCCGGTCGGGGGCGCGGATCCTGTCCGATCCCACCCCGGACGGTCACCCGGACCCGTTGAACAACGCGATCGTCGCGGCGGAGTCGGAACTCCGCACAGAGCAGACGAATCTTGTTGTGTTACAAGGTGATCTCCCTGCGCTGCAACCTGAGGAGCTCATGTCGGCCATCGCCGCGGCCCGGGCTCACCGGCGGAGCTTCGTCGCCGACCGGCACGGCACCGGCACCACCGCGCTGTTGGCGTTCGGCGTCCCGCTCGAGCCCCGCTTCGGTCCGGATTCGGCCTCGCGTCACCGCAGTTCGGGTGCGGTGGAGCTGACCGGGCCGTGGCCCGGGTTGCGCTGTGACATCGACACGCCCGACGACCTCGACGTCGCGCAGCGGCTGGGCGTCGGCGAGGCGACCCGCCGCACCCTCGCCCGGACGTCCTGACATCACCGGGCGAACACCCCCGGGTGAACACGACTTGAATCCGTGGCCGAGCGGTGGCCGCACCGTCGCCATCTGGGGGAAGATCGAGGGGTGAGCGAAGCACAGGCCCAGTCCCGAGCCGACCGTGTGGCCGGGGACGGCGTCACCGCGCCGACCGGGGCCGATCAGAGGGGGGCCGACCAGAGGGGGGCCGACCAGAGGGGGGCCGACCAGACGGGGGCCGATCAGACCGACCGGACCGGCGACGAGCGGTGGGACGGGTCGCACACCGCCCCGGAGGCGCCGCCGGCCGCCACGGCACCGGCGATCGACGATGCGCTGCCCGAGGACCGCTACCTCAACCGGGAACTCAGCTGGCTGGATTTCAACGCCCGGGTGCTGGCGCTGGCGGCCGACACCTCGCTGCCCCTGCTGGAGCGGGCGAAGTTCCTGGCGATCTTCGCCTCCAACCTCGACGAGTTCTACATGGTGCGGGTGGCCGGGCTGAAACGCCGCCACGAGACCGGCCTGTCGGTCCGGTCGGCCGACGGTCTGTCGCCCCTCGAGCAGTTGCGTCGCATCAGTGAGCGCACCCAGCAGCTCGCGACCCGCCACGCCGACGTGTTCCTCAACTCGGTGCGGCCGGCGCTGGCCGAAGAGGGCATCGTGATCGTCACGTGGGCCGAACTCGGTGAGGCCGAACGCAACAAGTTGTCCACCTACTTCCACGAGCAGGTCTTCCCGGTCCTGACCCCGCTGGCGGTCGATCCGGCCCACCCGTTCCCGTTCGTCAGCGGCCTGAGCCTCAACCTCGCGATCATGGTTAAACGCCCCGAGGACGGCGGCCAGCACTTCGCGCGGGTCAAGGTGCCCGACAACGTCGATCGGTTCGTCGAACTCGACAGCCGGCCCGGCGCCGACGGTCTGATCCGTTTCCTGCCGATGGAGGAACTGATCGCGGCGTTCCTGCCGGTGCTGTTCCCCGGCCTGGAGATCGTCGAACACCACGCCTTCCGGATCACCCGCAACGCGGACTTCGAGGTCGAGGAGGACCGCGACGAGGACCTGTTGCAGGCACTGGAACGCGAACTGGCCCGGCGCCGCTTCGGTTCTCCGGTGCGCCTCGAGGTCTCCGACGACATGACCGAGAACATGCTCGAACTGCTCCTGCGGGAACTCGACGTCCATCCCGACGATGTGGTCGAGGTACCGGGGCTGCTCGACCTGTCGTCGCTGTGGCAGATCTACGACGTGGACCGGCCGGCGCTGAAGGATCCGCCGTTCGTGCCCGCCACCCCACCGGCTTTCGGGGAACGCGAGACACCGAAGAGCATCTTCGCCACGCTGCGCGACGGTGACGTGCTGGTGCACCACCCCTACGACTCGTTCTCCACCACCGTCCAGCGATTCATCGAGCAGGCCGCCGCCGACCCGAACGTGTTGGCGATCAAGCAGACCCTGTACCGCACCTCGGGCGACTCGCCGATCGTCAACGCCCTGATCGACGCCGCCGAGGCCGGCAAGCAGGTGGTGGCGCTGGTGGAGATCAAGGCCCGCTTCGACGAGCAGGCCAACATCAAGTGGGCCCGCACCCTCGAGCAGGCCGGCGTCCATGTGGTGTACGGGATCATCGGCTTGAAGACGCACTGCAAGTGCGCCCTGGTGGTTCGGCGGGAAGGATCGGTGATCCGGCGCTACTGCCACATCGGCACCGGCAACTACAACCCGAAAACCGCACGCCTCTACGAAGACATCGGACTGCTCACCGCCGCCCCGGACATCGGCGCCGATCTGACCGATCTGTTCAACTCGCTCACCGGGTACTCCCGCAAGGAGTCCTACCGCAACCTGCTGGTGGCGCCGTACGGCGTCCGCAAGGGACTGATCGACCGCATCGAGGGTGAGATCGCCGCCAAACGCGAGGGCGCCGACGCCCACATCCGGTTGAAGGCCAATGCCCTGGTCGACGAACAGATCATCGACGCGCTGTACCGCGCCTCGCTCGCGGGTGTCGGCGTCGAGGTGGTGGTGCGCGGCATCTGCGCGCTGCGCCCCGGGGTGCCCGGCCTCTCCGAGAACATCAGGGTGCGTTCCATTCTGGGTCGGTTCCTGGAGCACTCGCGGATCCTGCACTTCCGGGCGCAGAACGAGTTCTGGATCGGCAGCGCGGACATGATGCACCGCAACCTCGACCGGCGTGTCGAGGTGATGGCCCAGGTCAAAGACCCCCGGCTGACCGCACAACTCAACGACATCCTCGACTCCGCACTCGACCCGGCCACCCGATGCTGGGAACTGGGACCGGACGGTCGATGGACACCCTCACCGCGCGAGGGCGAGACGGTGCGCGATCATCAGGTGTCGATGATGAAACGCCGCCGCTACCACTGACTCGCCGAGACATCGCCGATCGTCACCCGGTGCCGGATGACCTGCAGGAGGTGAGGTGCCCAAAGAGGTTCGCCCGAAGACCATCCCCTCGGATCCCGCATCCGCCGTCCGGGCCGCCGGCGCGGTGCTGTGGCGGCCCGGGGTGGATTCGTCGGCTCCCGAGATCGCGGTGATCCACCGGCCCCGTTACGACGACTGGTCACTGCCCAAGGGCAAGGTCGATCCCGGTGAGATCGAACCGGTGACGGCGGTGCGGGAGATCGAGGAGGAGACCGGATACCGGTCGGTGCTGGGACGCGAACTCACCGAGATCACCTACCCGTTGGCGAACGGCGTCAAGCGGGTGCGGTACTGGGCGGCTCGGGCGCTCGACGGCTCCTTCGCCCCCAATGACGAAGTCGACGAACTGAAGTGGCTTCCGGTGTCGGACGCGCTGCAACGACTGGACTATCCCCAGGATCGCGATGTGCTGCAGCGATTCGCCGAACATCCGGCCCGCACCCGGACGGTGCTGATCGTGCGGCACGCCACGGCGGGCAGCAGGTCACGGTGGCAGGGCGACGACCGGTTGCGTCCGCTCGACAAACACGGCCGCGCCCAGGCCGAGGCGTTGGTCGGAGTGCTCCTCGCGTTCGGCGCGGACCGGTTACACGCGGCGGACCGGGTGCGCTGCGAACAGACACTCGAACCGCTGGCCGACGAGATCGCGCAGCCGATTCACCCCGAGCCCACCTTGAACGAGGAGTCCTACACCCGGAATCGGACCGCCGGAAGGCAGCGCCTCCTCGAAATCGCTGCGGCGGGCGGCACCCCGGTCGTCTGCACCCAGGGCAAGGTGATCCCCGACCTCATCGCCTGGTGGTGCGAGCGCGACGGTGTGCGGCCGGCCGACACGGAGAACCGCAAGGGCAGTGTCTGGGTCATGTCCCTGGTCGAGGGCCGGCTGATCGCCGCCGACCACATCGCCAGTCCGTTACCGGTGCGATGACTCTCATTGGACCGACCGTTCGGAACGCCCCTTCCCGGGCCGCGTCTTTCGGCAGCCCTGCATGAAGACACCAAGGCACGCCGAGGGTGTCAGACACCCACGACGTGCCCTGCCGAACGACTAACGGCGACCTTTCTTGGCCGGCGCCTTCTTGGCTGCCGACTTCTTCGCCGGAGCCTTGGTCGCGGCCTTCTTGGTCGTCTTCTTGGCCGCGGTCTTCTTGGCGGCGGTCTTCTTCGCCGTCGTCTTCTTGGCCGCGGTCTTCTTCGCCGCGGTCTTCTTCGCCGTCGTCTTCTTGGCCGCGGTCTTCTTCGCCGCGGTCTTCTTGGCCGCCGTCTTCTTCGCCGGAGCCTTGGCCGCGGCCTTCTTGGTGGCGGCCTTGCGGGTGGTCTTCTTGGCCGCCTTCTTGGCCGGGCCCGCGGACACGCCCCGCTTGACGGCAGGGCCTTCGGCCGGGAGCCGCTGCGCCCCAGAGACAACCGCCTTGAACTGGGCACCCGGCCGGAAGGCCGGCACCACTGTCGGCTTGACCTTCACCGTCTCCCCGGTGCGTGGGTTACGCGCGACCCGGGCCGCCCGCCGGCGCTGCTCGAAAACGCCGAAACCGGTGATGGTGACGCTGTCACCCCGGTGGACCGCTCGAACGATCGCGTCCACCATGTGTTCCACGGCGGCAGTAGCCGTCCGCCGATCGGTGCCCATCTTCTCTTGGAGTACGTCGATGAGCTCTGCCTTGTTCATGCAAACCTCCGAAACCAGCGGCCCTTCTTGAGCCGACTAGTGGACACGGTAAACCCTTTGACCATTGACTTCCAAGAGCCACGCGCATTTTCGGGGCAATATATGCCGAAATTGGCAATCCGATTGCCCCGCACAGTGTCCTGTTCGGTGGGTGCAGAACCGGTTGGAGGATGGCGAATTCACCCCCGCCGCGGGGTTGGTCAGGCCGGCAGAGTGCGCGGTTTCCAGCTCGGCCGACGCGCCTCGTAGGCCTCGATCTGATCCTGTTTCCGCAGCGTAAGGGCTATATCGTCGAGTCCTTCGAGCAGCCGCCAGGCGGTGTAGTCATCAATCTTGAACGGCACCACGACGGTTCCCGCGGTCACCGTCCGATCTTGAAGATTCACAGTGATTTCCAACCCCGGATTCTGCTCCAGCGCCTTCCAGAGCAATTCGACGTCGTCCTGGCTCACTTCGGCCGCCAGCAACCCCGCCTTACCCGCATTCCCCCGAAAGATGTCGGCGAAACGGGATGAGATCACGACCCGGAAGCCGTAATCCATCAGGGCCCAGACGGCGTGTTCCCGTGAGGACCCGGTACCGAAATCCGGGCCGGCCACCAGAACCGACCCCTTGTCATAGGGCGGGACGTTGAGCACGAACGACGGATCGGTGCGCCAGGCCGCGAACAGCCCGTCTTCGAATCCCGTTCGGGTGACCCGCTTGAGGTAGACCGCCGGGATGATCTGGTCGGTATCCACGTTGGAACGGCGCAGCGGGACACCGATGCCGGTATGGGTGCGGAACGGTTGCATGACTTCTCCTCTTGTCGGGTCGGATCAGGCGGACAGATCGGCCGGCGACGCCAGCTTCCCGGCCACGGCGGTGGCCGCGGCCACCGCCGGCGACACCAGATGGGTGCGGCCGCCCTTACCCTGTCGGCCCTCGAAGTTGCGGTTGGAGGTGGAGGCGCAGCGCTCTCCCGGGGCGAGCTGATCGGGGTTCATGCCCAGACACATCGAGCATCCGGCCTGCCGCCACTCGGCGCCCGCGGCGAGGAAGATCTCGTGCAGACCCTCGGATTCGGCCTGGGCACGCACCCGCATCGAGCCCGGCACGATCAGCATCCGGACACCGTCGGCGACCTTGCGGCCCCGCAGCACCTCGGCCACCACGCGCAGGTCCTCGATGCGGCCGTTGGTGCACGAACCGACGAACACCGCGTCCACGGCGATGTCGCGCATCGGGGTACCCGGCCGGAGGTCCATGTAGGCCAAGGCCTTTTCCGCGGCGAGGCGGTCCGCCTCGTCGGTCATCAGTTCCGGATCGGGAACCGAGCCCGACAGCGGGACCCCCTGGCCGGGGTTGGTGCCCCAGGTGACGAACGGGCTCAGTTCGGTGGCGTCGATGTAGACCTCGACGTCGAATTCGGCGCCCTCATCGGTGCGCAGCTGCCGCCACGCCGCCACCGCGGCATCCCAGTCCGCGCCCTTGGGGGCATGCGGGCGGCCGCGCAGGTATTCGAAGGTGGTCTCGTCCGGGGCGATCATCCCGGCCCGGGCGCCGGCTTCGATGCTCATGTTGCAGATCGTCATCCGGCCCTCCATCGACAGCGATTCGATGGTGCTGCCCCGGTATTCGATGACGTGGCCCTGACCACCGCCGGTGCCGATCTTCGCGATCACCGCCAGGATGATGTCCTTGGCGCTCACCCCGGCGGGAAGCTCCCCATCGACGTTGACCGCCATGGTCTTGAAGGGCCGCAACGGCAGGGTCTGGGTGGCGAGCACGTGCTCGACCTCGGATGTGCCGATTCCCATGGCCAGTGCGCCGAACGCACCGTGGGTGGAAGTGTGGCTGTCGCCGCAGACCACGGTCATGCCGGGCTGGGTCAGGCCCAGCTGCGGACCGATGATGTGCACGATGCCCTGCTCCGCATCGCCCATCGGGTGCAGCCGGATACCGAACTCGGCGGCATTGCGGCGCAGCGTCTCCACCTGGGTGCGCGAGATCGGGTCGGCGATCGGCTTGTCGATGTCGACCGTCGGCACGTTGTGGTCCTCGGTGGCGATCGTCAGGTCCGGTCGGCGCACTTTGCGGCCCGCCAACCGCAACCCGTCGAATGCCTGCGGGCTGGTGACCTCGTGCACCAGGTGGAGGTCGATGTAGATGAGGTCGGGTTCACGGGCCGCTCCGGTACCGGAACCGCGGACCACGACGTGGTCATCCCAGACCTTCTCGGCCAGCGTGCGCGGACGGTTCGTCGACACTCCCGTCGACTCCCCCGACGACATCCCCGACGACATCCCCGACGACACTGTGGGCTGATTCATCATCTCTCGATTCACTCGGGCAGGCGACCTGCGACGTCAGCTTGTCAATCTCACTATTCGGGACGCTAGTATCTCTTTATGAGAAAGGATAGCGGCATCGGCGTGCTGGACAAAGCCGTGAGCGTGCTGCATTCGGTGGCCGAATCGCCCTGCGGGCTCGCCGAGTTGTGCGAACGGACCGGGCTGCCCCGGGCGACCGCGCACCGGCTGGCGGCCGGTCTGGAAGTGCATCGGTTGCTGGCCCGGGACGGTGACGGGCGGTGGTGCCTGGGTCCGGCGGTGACCGAACTCGCCGCGCGGGTCGACGACCCCCTGTTGGCTGCCGCCGCAGTGGTGTTGCCGCGGTTGCGGGAGATCACCGGAGAGAGCGTGCAACTGTACCGGCGCGAGGGCACGTCCCGGATCTGCGTGGCGGCGCTGGAACCCCCGGCGGGGCTGCGCGATACGGTGCCGGTCGGCACCCGGCTGCCGATGACCGCCGGATCCGGCGCCAAGGTGCTGCTCGCCTACGCCGATTCGACCACCCAGCAGGCTGTGCTGTCGAACGCGAAATTCTCCGAACGGGCGCTGGCCGAAGTCCACAAGCGCGGTTGGGCGCAGAGCGTCGCCGAACGGGAACCGGGAGTGGCCAGTGTGTCCGCCCCGGTACGGGACGGGCGCGGCACCGTCGTCGCGGCGGTGTCGGTGTCCGGACCGATCGACCGGATCGGGCGCCGGCCGGGTGCTCGGTGGGCCGCCGATCTGCTGGCCGCCGCCGAGGCGCTCACCCGCCGACTATGAGAATCATCACCGGCACCGGCCCGACTGCCCGCCGGCCACGGTTACGCAGAGTTCAGAGCAGTTGCCATGAGAGCGACTGTCTCATCTGGATCCCAGATCTCGCTGCGATGCAACTGTTCCAAACCCCTGCACGGCGTCCTGGGCACTGATGACGTTCGCTCGCTTGGTTGAAGCACCCGACTGATGCGGCCGCAGCGGGTGAGTCGGGCCACTCCACCCGCAGACACCGGGAGGTGCCGGGAGGTGCCGGGAGGTGCCGGGAGGTGCCGGGAGGGGAGTTGAAAAAATGAAAAAATCCGGCGCACCGCTGCTGTCGCGCGGTGCGCCGGAGTGGACGTCTCATCGGCGTCCGGTGTGGTAGCCCCGATGGGATTCGAACCCACGCTACCGCCGTGAGAGGGCGGCGTCCTAGGCCGCTAGACGACGGGGCCTTACCGGATCGTCAGCATAGCCCATGCGGTCGGGTTATCCCAATCCGCCCGGTCATGCCGACTGGCTGGGGTACCAGGACTCGAACCTAGAACGGCTGAACCAGAATCAGCTGTGTTGCCAATTACACCATACCCCACTTGCAGCCCTTAACCGCAGGTCAGGGCTGCTTTTGCGACTCCTTCGCCGCGTTGCCGCGGTGCTCTCGAGGAGTCGATGAGCAGATTACCAAATGTTCGGCGGTGACTTTCAAGCACCACCGCTCATCGGTCATCCACCCGTCGACTCAGCGGCCGCGGCGTGGTCCCGCCCGGCCCGCAGCCGCTGCAGCGTGCGCTCCCGGCCGAGCAGCTCCAGCGACTCGAACAGCGGCGGGCTGACGGTCGCCCCGGTGGCGGCCACCCGCACCGGGCCGAACGCCTTCCGCGGCTTGAGTCCCAACCCCTCCAACAACGCCGCCTTCAGAGCTATTTCGATGGTCTCGGTTCGCCACTCGTCGAGCGCCTCCAGCGCGGTGAGCGCCGCGTCGAGCACCGCCACCGCCTCGGCCTTCAGTTCCTTGCGGGCGGCCTTCTCGTCGAGTTCGAACGAGTCGTCGTCGAGGAACTTCAGCAGATCCCAGGCGTCGGCGAGCACCACGATGCGCGTCTGCGCCAGGCGCGCCGCCATCGCGAACTGCTCATCGTCGAGGCCGGTGTCGTGGCCGTGGGCAGCGAAGTAGGCCTTGAGCCGTTCGGCGAAATCCGCCTCGTCGAGCATGCGGATGTGCTCGGCGTTGAGCGCCTCGGCCTTCTTCTGGTCGAAGCGGGCCGGATTGGAGTTGACGTCGGTCACATCGAACGCGGCGACCATCTCGTCGAGGGTGAACACGTCGCGGTCGTCGGCCAGTCCCCAGCCCAGCAGGGCCAGATAGTTCAGCAGCCCCTCCGGGATGAACCCCCGTTCGCGGTGGGCGAACAGGTTCGACTGCGGATCGCGTTTGGACAGCTTCTTGTTGCCCTCGCCCAGCACACTGGGCAGGTGCCCGAACTCGGGCACCGTGTCGGCCACCCCGATCGCCATCAGCGCCTCGTACAGCGCGATCTGGCGTGGCGTGGACGGCAACAGGTCCTCCCCGCGCAGCACGTGGGTGATCTTCATCAACGCGTCGTCGACCGGGTTGACCAAGGTGTACAACGGTTCACCGTTGCTTCGGGTCAGTGCGAAATCGGCCAGGGTGCCGGCGGGGAAGGTGGTTTCGCCACGAACCAGGTCGCGCCAGCCGATGTCGCGGTCGGGCATCTTCAACCGGATGACCGGGCGCCGGCCCTCGGCACGGTAGGCGCGGCGCTGCTCCTCGGTCAGGTCGCGGTCGAAATTGTCGTAGCCCAGTTTCGGGTTGCGGCCGGCCGCGCGGTGCCGCGCCTCGACCTCCTCGGGCGTGGAGAACGACTCGTAGGCGGCACCGGATTCCAGCAGCCGCTCGATCACGTCACGGTAGATGTGCAGCCGCTCCGACTGCCGGTACGGCCCGTACGGGCCGCCCACCTCCGGCCCTTCGTCCCAGTCCAGCCCCAGCCAGCGCAACGCGTCGAGCAACGCCAGATAGCTCTCCTCGCTGTCGCGGGCCGAGTCGGTGTCCTCGATGCGGAAGACGAACGTACCGCCGGTGTGTCGGGCGTAGGCCCAGTTGAACAGGGCGGTGCGGATCAGGCCGACGTGCGGGGTGCCGGTCGGCGAGGGGCAGAACCGAACCCGTACCTTGGTGCTGCCATCAGTCGGTTCTGTCATTTCTTTCCTTTGCGCACAACAGGATTGGTCAAAGTGCCGATGTTCTCGATGGTAACGGCGACGGTGTCACCGTGTTCGATCGGTCCGACGCCCTCCGGCGTTCCGGTCAGGATCAGATCGCCGGGCAGCAGGGTCATCACCCGCGACACCCATTCGATGATGGCGCCGATGTCGTGAATCATCAGCGACGTCCGACTGCGTTGGCGCACCTCGCCGTTGACCTCGGTGCGCAGTTCCAGATCGGTCGGGTCGACGTCGGTGACGATCCACGGGCCGACCGGACAGAACGTGTCGTGGCCCTTGGCGCGGGTCCACTGGCCGTCGGCGCGCTGTTGATTCCGCGCCGTGACGTCATTGGCGACGGTGTAGCCGAGGATGACATCGGCGGCGCGCGCGGCCGGGACATCCTTGCAGGGGCGGCCGATCACCACCGCCAACTCCCCTTCGTGATGCACCGGATCGGCGTCGACCGGCAACTGGATGGGCACATTCGGGCCGATGATCGACGTGTTGGGTTTGATGAAGATCACCGGATGCGGAACGGTCTCCCCGCCCATCTCGTCGACGTGGGCGGCGTAGTTCTTGCCCATGCAGACCACCTTGCTGGCCAGGATCGGGGCCAACAGCCGCACATCGGCCAACGACCACTGCCGGCCGGTGAACTCCGGGGTGCCGAACGGGTGTTCGGCGATCTCCCGGGCCACCGCGGTGGGTTCGTCGGGCGGGCCCTCGATGCTGACGAAGGCGACACCGTCTGGGCTGGCGATTCGTCCGAGGCGCATTGATACAGCCTAAAGGCCCGGGGATGACGGCCGCCCCGACCGGGTCCCGCGCCGCGACCCGTGCCGATCTCAGATAGCAAGATCACAGTTCAGGATGATGGGAACCGTGTGACACGATCCACCCATGCCGGTTTCGTCGATCAGCCCCGCGCGGCGCTGGTCGATGCTCGTGATCGCGCTGGCCGCCACGCTGTTCTCGGTCGTGTTCATCAACGGGGTGGCGTTCGTGATCCCCACCCTGCACCGGGAGCACGGACTGAGCCTGGCCCAGGCCGGCCTGCTGTCCGCACTGCCCAGTTTCGGCATGGTCGCCACCCTGATCGCCTGGGGTTATCTGGTCGACCGGATCGGCGAGCGGATCGTGCTCACCGTCGGGTCGGCGCTGACGGCGGCCTCGGCGTTCGCCGCCGCCGCCGTGGACTCGCTGCTGCTCGTCGGGGTGTTTCTGCTGCTCGGCGGGATGGCCGCGGCCAGCAGCAACACCGCCAGCGCGCGGGTGGTGGTGGGCTGGTTCCCGCCGCACCAGCGCGGGCTGGTGATGGGCATCCGCCAGACCGCCCAGCCGCTCGGGGTCGCGCTGGGCGCACTGGTGATCCCGCGGCTGGCGCAGAGCCACGGAATCTCTGCGGCGCTGCTGTTCCCGGCGGCGGTGTGCGCGGTGGCGGCGGTGATCTGTCTGATCGGCGTGCTCGATCCGCCGCGCCCGCCGCGCGCCAGCGCCGACGGCCGGCACCCGCAGAACCCGTACCGCGGTTCCGGGCTGCTGTGGCGGATTCACGCGGTGTCGGTGCTGCTGGTGGTGCCGCAGGGGGTGATCTGGACCTTCACCCTGGTCTGGCTGATGACCGAACGGAGTTGGTCGGCGGGGTCGGCGGGCACGATGGTGATGATCGCCCAGGTGCTCGGCGCCGGTGGGCGCGTCGCGGCCGGCCGCTGGTCGGATCTGGTCGGCTCGCGGTTGCGGCCGATCCGCACGATCGCGCTCGCCGCGGCCGCGGCCATGGCGCTGCTGGCCCTGACCGATGCGCTCGACTCGCCGGTGAGCGTCGCGTTCATGGTCATCGCCGCGGTGGTCACCGTCTCCGACAACAGCCTGGCGTTCACCGCGATCGCCGAGATCGCCGGACCCTATTGGACGGGCCGGGCGCTGGGCACCCAGAACACCAGCCAGTTGCTGACCACGGCGATCACCCCGCCGCTGTTCGGCGGGCTGATCGGAGTCGCCGGTTACCCGGTGGCGTTCGCGTTGTGCGCGGTGCTGCCGCTGGCCGCCGTCCCGCTGGTGCCGGCCGACCCCGCGACCCCGCAGATCCGGCCGTCCAGCCCCGAGTCGCCACGGCGGGTGCGCTGACGGCTATGACGTCGGCCGACGACGGCTGACGACGGCCGACGGCTCACAGCTTCGCCGCGATCCGATCGCCGATCTCGGTGGTGGACATCCTGGCGTCACCGCGGGTGGCGAGGTGCTCGGCCACCGCCCGGTCCACCCGCGCCGCGGCGTCTGACTCACCGACATGAGCCAGCAACAACGCCACCGACATGATCGCGGCGGTCGGGTCGGCGGCGCCGGTGCCGGCGATGTCGGGGGCCGAACCGTGCACCGGTTCGAACATCGACGGATTGGTGCCGGTGGCGTCGATGTTGCCGCTGGCGGCCAGCCCGATGCCACCGCAGACCGCGGCGGCCAGATCGGTGACGATGTCGCCGAACAGGTTGTCGGTGACGATCACATCGAACCGGCCCGGATCGGTGACCAGGTGGATGGTGGCGGCGTCGACGTGCTGATAGGCGACCTCGACGTCGGGATACTGTTCGCCCACCTCCTGGACGGTCCGCGACCACAGCGCCCCGGCGTAGGTCAGCACATTAGTCTTGTGCACCAACGTCAGATGCTTACGCCGCTGGGCGGCCCGCTGGAAGGCGTTCTCCACCACCCGCCGCACCCCGAAGGCGGTGTTGAGGCTGACCTCCGTCGCCACCTCGTTCGGCGTGCCGACCCGGATCGCGCCGCCGGTACCGGTGTAGGGGCCCTCGGTGCCCTCCCGCACCACCACGAAATCGATGTCGGGGTTCCCGGCGAGCGGGCTCGACACACCCTCGTACAACCGGGCCGGACGCAGGTTGATGTGGTGGTCCAGCTCGAACCGGATCCGCAGCAGCAGACCGCGTTCCAGCACCCCGCTCGGGACCGACGGATCGCCGATGGCGCCCAGCAGGATCGCGTCATGCGCCCGCAGTTCGTCGATCACCGAGTCGGGCAGCACCTCCCCGGTGGCGTGGAACCGCCGCGCACCGAGGTCGAAATGGGTCTTGTCGACGTCGGGCAGCACCGCGTCGAGCACCTTGACGGCCTCACCGATGACCTCCGGACCGATTCCGTCACCGGGAATGATCGCCAGTTTCATCGTCACGACAGATCAACCACTTCCAGGGTCGAGGCGCCGACCGCGGCGCCGATGGCATCCCGCACGTCGGCGGGCACATCCCGATTCACCCGCAACATCAGGGTGGCGCCGTCACCGCTGATGTCCTGACTGAGCTGGGCCGCCAGGATGTTGACATCCGCGGCGCCCAGCAGGGTGCCGATCTTGCCGAGTGCGCCGGGCCGGTCGACGTAGTGCATGACAAGGTTCACACCCTCGGCGCGCAGATCGAAGTTGCGCCCGTTGATCTGGACGATCTTCTCCACCTGTTGCGGACCCGACAGCGTGCCGGCCACATTGGTGACGGTGCCGTCGGTGCTGACCGCGCGCACGTCGACGACGCTGCGGTAGTTCGGGCTCTCCGACACCTTCTCCAGTTCGGCCTGCATCCCGCGCTCGGCCGCCAGTGTGGGCGCGTTGACATACGTCACCTGCTGATCGGTGAGCGTCGAGAACAAGCCGCGCAGCGCCGAAAGCCGAAGCACCTCAACATCCTCGGAGGCGAGCTCGCCGGCGACCCGGACCTGCAGGGTCGCCGTCGGCTCGCCCGACAGCGTCCCGACCAGCAGGCCGAGCTTGCGGGCCAGATCCACCCAGGGGGCCACCTCTTCGCTGACCTCGCCCGCACCGACGTTGACCGCGTCGGGCACGAACTCGCCGGCCAGCGCCAGTTTCACGCTGGCGGCGACGTCGGTGCCGGCCCGGTCCTGCGCCTCCACCGTGGACGCACCCAGGTGCGGTGTGACCACCACCTGCGGCAGGTCGAACAGCGGGCTGTCGGTGCAGGGTTCCTTCGCGAAGACGTCGATCCCCGCGGCCCGCACCCGTCCACTGATGATGGCGTCGGCCAGCGCCTGTTCGTCGATCAGGCCGCCGCGGGCGGCGTTGACGATGATCACCCCCGGTTTGACCTTCGCCAGCGCGTCCGCGCCGATCAGGCCGGCGGTCTCCGGGGTCTTCGGCAGGTGCACCGAGATGATGTCGGCGCGGCCGAGCAGCTCGTCGAGGTCGACCAGTTCGATTCCGAGCTGCGCGGCGCGGGCCGGCGACACATAGGGGTCGTAGGCGATGAGGTGGGTGCCGAACGCGGCCAGGCGTTGCGCCACCAGCTGCCCGATGCGGCCCAGGCCGACCACGCCGACGGTCTTGTCGTAGATCTCCACCCCGGAGAACTCGGACCGCTTCCAGGTGCGCTGCCGCAACGTCGCGTCGGCGGCCGGGATCTGCCGCGCGGCGGCCAGCAGCAGCGCGATCGCGTGCTCGGCGGCGCTGTGGATGTTCGACGTCGGCGCGTTGACGACGAGCACACCGCGGGCGGTGGCCGCCTCCACGTCGACGTTGTCCAGCCCGACACCGGCGCGGGCCACGATCTTCAGTTTCGGCGCCGCGGCCAGCACCTCGGCGTCGACAGTGGTGGCCGAACGCACCAGCAGTGCATCGGCATCCGCCACCGCGGCCAGCAGTTTCTCCCGGTCCGGACCGTCAACCCAGCGGACCTCCACCTGGTCGCCCAGGGCCGCGACGGTCGACTCGGCGAGCTTGTCGGCAATCAGTACAACGGGAAGACTCACCCGACCAGGGTAATGCGCTCTAATTGTCAGATGGACGTCACCGTCGTCGGAAGTGGACCGAACGGCTTGGCCGCGGCGGTGACCTGCGCCCGCGCCGGACTGTCCGTGCAGGTCCTGGAGGCGCAGCCGACCGCGGGCGGCGGTGCGCGCACCACCGCCGATCCGGAGTTCGAGGGCATCGTCCACGACGTGTGTTCGGCGGTGCACCCGATGGCGCTGGCGTCGCCGTTCATGGCCGAGTTCGATCTGCCCGCGCGCGGGGTGCGGTTGCAGGTGCCGGCGATCTCCTATGCCAATCCGCTGCTGGACCGGCCGGCCGCGGTGGCCTACCGCGACCTGGACCGCACCTGCGCGGAATTGGTCAACGGCCACTCGTGGCGGCGGTTGTTCGGACCGCTGACCGCCCGCGACGACGGTGTGCTCGATCTGGTGATGGGCGACAAACGCTCGATTCCGTCCGATCCGATCGCCGCCCTGCAGCTGGGCATGCGGATGCTGGCGCAGGGTTCGGCCGCCTGGGGCAGCCTGTCCGGATCCGACGCCCGGGCGTTGTTCAGCGGCGTTGCCGGACACGCGATTTCGCGGATGCCGTCGTTGATCTCGGCCGGAGCCGGATTGCTGTTGGCGACGTTGGCGCACACGGTGGGCTGGCCGATCCCGATCGGTGGCAGCCAGCGCATCACCGATGCCCTGATCGCGGATCTGACCGCACACGGCGGTGAACTGCGGGTCGGTGAACCCGTCACCCGGCCGCCGGAGGGTGTGGTGATCTACGACACCGCACCCACCGCACTGCTGGACATCTACGGCGACGCGCTGCCCGCACGGTATGCCCGTGCGCTGCGCCGCTACCGGTTCGGGCCGGGCGTCGCCAAGGTCGACTTCGTGCTGTCCGACGAGATTCCGTGGCAGGACCCGCGGTTGGCGAACGCCCCGACGCTGCACCTTGGCGGCAGCCGGGAGCAGATGGCGCACGCCGAACGGGAGATCTTCGCCGACCGGCACGCCGAGTGGCCGATGACACTGGCCTCGCTGCCGCATCTGGTCGACCCCGGCCGGGTCGACGGTCAGGGCCGGCGGCCGCTGTGGAGCTACGTGCACGTCCCGGCCCACTCACCGGTCGACCAGACCGAGTCGGTGATCAAGATCTTCGAACGGTTCGCGCCGGGTTTCCGCGACATCGTGGTGGCGGCGCGCTGTGTGCCCGCCGCCCGGTTGGCCGATGACAACGCGAACTACGTCGGTGGGGACATCGCGGTGGGCGGGAACGACACCTGGCGTGCGCTGGCCGGGCCTACACCGCGGCTGAATCCGTGGTCCACGCCGATACCGCGGGCCTACCAGTGTTCGTCGGCCACCCCGCCCGGCCCCGGCGTGCACGGGCTGGCCGGGTATTACGCCGCGCGCACCGTGCTGCGGCGGGAGTTCGGTGTCCGCGACATGCCGTCGCTGGCCCCCTGAAAAGCGATTTCGGCGTGCTTGCGGTCGCTGAGCGACCGCAAGCACGCCGAAATCGCAGAAAATCAAGCCGTTTCGGTGATCGGCCGGTCGACCCAGCTCATCAGCTGACGCAGCTTCTTGCCGGTGACCTCGATCGGATGCTCGGCGTTCTCCTTGCGCAGCCGCTCGAGCTCCTTGTTGCCGCCCTCGACGTTGGCGACCAGCTTCTTGACGAAGGTGCCGTCCTGGATCTCGGCCAGGATCTGCTTCATCCGCTCCTTGGTGCCGGCGTCGATCACCCGCGGCCCGGACAGATACCCGCCGAACTCCGCGGTGTCGGACACCGAATAGTTCATCCGGGCGATCCCGCCCTCGTAGATCAGGTCGACGATCAGCTTGAGCTCGTGCAGCACCTCGAAGTAGGCCAGCTCCGGGGCATAACCCGCCTCGACCATCACGTCGAAACCGGTCTTGATCAGTTCCTCGGTGCCACCGCACAGCACGGCCTGCTCACCGAACAGGTCGGTCTCGGTCTCGTCCTTGAAGGTCGTCTTGATGACACCGGCGCGGGTGCCGCCGATGCCCTTGGCGTAGGACAGCGCCAACGCCAGCCCGTTGCCCTTCGGATCCTGCTGCACCGCAACCAGACACGGCACACCCTTGCCGTCGACGAACTGCCGGCGCACCAGATGGCCCGGGCCCTTCGGGGCCACCATGCCGACGACGACGTTGGCCGGCGGCTGGATCAGACCGAAGTGGATGTTCAGGCCGTGCCCGAAGAACAGCGCATCGCCATCGTTGAGGTGCGGCTCGATGTCGTTCTTGAAGATGTCCGCCTGCGCGGTGTCGGGAGCCAGCAGCATGATCACGTCGGCCCACTTGGCGACCTCGGCCGGGGTGTCGACCTCCAGCCCCTGCTCGGCGACCTTCTCCCGCGACTTGGAGCCCTCGCGCAGGCCCACCTTCACCTGCACACCGGAGTCGCGCAGGCTCAGCGCGTGGGCATGGCCCTGGCTGCCGTAGCCGATGACGCCGACCTTGCGTCCCTGGATGATCGACAGATCGGCGTCGTCGTCATAGAACATCTCTACTGCCACAGTGATTCTTCTTTCCTGTCTTCGATTTTCGGCAATTTCACGGTGCCTGTTTCACGGTGCCTATGCCACGCGGTCCACGCGACAACGACACGATCCCGGACTGCACGAGTTCACGGATCCCGTAGGGCTCCAACACCCGCAACAACGCATCCAGTTTGTCCTGGGTGCCGGTGGCCTCGATGGTCAGGGACTCCGTGGACACGTCGACCACCTTGGCGCGGAACAGGTTCACCGTCTCGATGATCTGCCCGCGGGTGGTCGCGTCGGCCCGCACCTTGATCAGCGCGAGCTCGCGGGCCACCGAGTTCTCCGGGTCCTGCTCGACGATCTTGATCACGTTGACCAGCTTGTTGAGCTGTTTGGTGATCTGCTCCAGCGGCGCCTCTTCGACGCTGACCACGATCGTCATCCGGGACAGGTTCTTCTGTTCGGTCGCGCCCACCGCCAGCGACTGGATGTTGAAGCCCCGGCGGGAGAACAGCGAGGCGACCCGGGCGAGCACACCGGGTTTGTCCTCGACGAGCACCGACAGGGTGTGGGTGCGCACGGAGTTCGAGGCGCTCATCGGTTTCCTCTCTTCTTCGCGCAAGCGCTCATCGGCTTCGTCTCTTCTTCGCGCAAGCGCTCATCAGGCGTGACCCTCGTCGCTCTCGTCGAACAACGGCCGGATGTCGCGGGCGGCCATGATCTCGTCGTTGCTGGTGCCGGCGGCGACCATCGGCCACACCTGGGCATCGGCACCGACGATGAAGTCGATCACCACGGGACGATCGTTGATGGCCCGCGCCTGGGCGATGACGTCGGCCACATCCTCTTCCCGCTCGCAGCGCAGGCCCACGCATCCCAGCGCCTCGGCCAGCTTGACGAAGTCGGGGATGCGCTGGGTGTGGGTGGCCAGATCGGTCTGGCTGTACCGCTCCTCGTAGAACAGCGTCTGCCACTGGCGCACCATGCCCAGGTTGCCGTTGTTGATCAGGGCCACCTTGATCGGCACCCCCTCGACGGCGCAGGTGGCCAGCTCCTGATTGGTCATCTGGAAGCAGCCGTCACCGTCGATGGCCCACACCTCGGCGTCCGGGCGGCCCATCTTGGCGCCCATCGCGGCGGGCACCGCGAAGCCCATGGTGCCCAGGCCCCCGGAGTTGATCCAGGTCTGGGGTTTCTCGTAGGAGATGAACTGCGCCGCCCACATCTGATGCTGCCCCACCCCGGCGACGTAGATCGCGTCGGGCCCGGCCATCTTGCCGAGCGTCTCGATCACATACTCCGGGCTCAGGCTGCCGTCGCTCTGCGGGCCGTAGCTCAACGGATAGGTCTGCTGAACCCCGCGCAGGTACTCCCACCAACCGTCGATCTTGATCGAGTCGGCGACGCCGTCCCGGCGCAACACGGCGAGCAGGTCGGCGATCACGGCCTTGACATCGCCCACGATCGGGACGTCGGCATGCCGGTTCTTGCCGATCTCGGCCGGGTCGATGTCGGCGTGGATCACCTTGGCCTCGGGCGCGAAGCTGTCCAGCTGACCGGTGACCCGGTCGTCGAAGCGGGTGCCGAGCGCGATCAGCAGATCGCTCTTCTGCATCGCCGCGACGGCGGCGACGGTGCCGTGCATGCCGGGCATCCCCAGGTTCTGCGGGTGGCTGTCGGGGAACGCGCCGCGCGCCATCAGCGTGGTGACCACCGGGATGCCGGTCAGTTCGGCCAGCTCCCGCAGCTCCTCGCCGGCCGCACCGCGGATCACGCCGCCGCCGACGTAGAGCACCGGCTTGCGGGCCGCGGCGATGAGCTTCGCGGCCTCCCGGATCTGGCGACTGTGCGGTTTGGTGTTCGGCTTGTAGCCGGGCAGCTCGAACCGCGGCGGCCAGCTGAACGTGCACTGTCCCTGCAGGATGTCCTTGGGGATGTCGACGAGCACCGGACCGGGGCGCCCGGACGAGGCGATGTGGAACGCCTCGGCGAGGATGCGCGGGATGTCGTCACCATCGCGGACCAGGAAGTTGTGCTTGGTGATCGGCATGGTGATGCCGGAGATGTCGGCTTCCTGGAAGGCGTCGGTGCCGATCAGGCCGCGGCCCACCTGCCCGGTGATGGCGACGACCGGGATGGAGTCCATGTGCGCGTCGGCCAGCGGGGTGACCAGGTTGGTCGCACCCGGACCGGAGGTGGCCATGCAGACCCCCACCCGGCCGGTGGCGTGGGCGTAGCCGCTGGCGGCGTGCCCGGCGCCCTGCTCATGGCGCACCAGCACGTGCCGCAGCTTCTTCGAGTCGAACAGCGGGTCGTAGACCGGCAGCACAGCGCCGCCGGGGATCCCGAAGATGACGTCTACGTCGAGCTCCTCCAGCGCGCGGATCACCGCCTGCGCACCGGTCAGCTGGTGCGGGGCGATTCGCTTCTGGCCTGCGGAAGCGGGTTTGGCCGGCGGGTTGGTCGGCTCCGGCGCAGCGGTGCCGGCGGCCCCGTTGGCGTGGGGTGCCGCCCGCTCTGCGGTCCGCGTGGTGGGTGCGCTCACGTTGTCCTCTTCGGTCCCTATTTCACCAATTTGAGTTGTCGGCGGTCGGCGTAGGCCGCCTGAGCAAGAAAAAACCCCCGTCAGCGATGGCTGCTGTACGAGGGTCGCGCGTCGATGCTGTTGGCTACACCCGGCAACGGGTCAGCGCGGCATCAACGCGCCGACCAATTACTACGAGCAACTCCGGGGTCTGCATGACATTCGACGGTAGCCTCCGCACTGCTCATAGGTCAAATTCGAACGCATCCGGATCCGCCCCGGCAGCCCGGTGACGGACACCCCGCCGGGTGCGGCCCATTCGGCCGGATCGGCTCCGGTGCGGTGATGGTGCGAAGATGGCGGCGTGGGACGCGAGGATGAGGAGCACGGGACCCCTGAGCACGGGGACCGCACGGGTGACGGCGGCAGAAGTCTGCACACCGCGCCGGTGACGATCCACATCTCGCCGATGGCCCACCTGGGCGTCGCCATCGTCGCGCTGGGCATGGTGCCGTTGGTCGGCGCGGTGCCGATATTGGCGCCGTTGTGGCTGATCCCGGTCCTGCTGTCGGTGGCGATCGTGCGGTACCGCACGGTCGCCGACCGCGCCGGTGTCATGGTCCGCACCCTGGTCGGTAACCGCACGCTGCCGTGGGACACCATCGAGGGGCTGCGGTTCGGCCGGGGTTCGTGGGCGATCGCCCACTGCCGTGACGGCGGGCAGGTGCGGCTACCGGCCGTGACGTTCGCCACACTGCCGCTGCTGACGGAGGCCAGCGGCGGCCGGGTGCCCAACCCGTACGACCGGGACTGACATCTAGCCGAGCGGATTCGCGCCGTTGAGCAGCACCCAGATCGCGATGCCCGCCCCGACGCCCAGCAGCAGGGCCAGGAACGAACCGATGAAGGGTCGCCGGGCCCACCCGCGTCCGGCGTCGAGCCCGTACCGGCCGGGGCCGGTGAGCACGAGCGCCGCGGCGACCACGATCAGCGTGATCTCGAACTCGTAACCCTCGGGCAGGAAGAACGGCAGCGCACCGTTGTTTGCCGAGATCCCGGCGAGCAGCACGTTGATCAGGTAGGCCAGCGCACCCGCGGCCGCCAACGGGGTGAACAACCCGAGCACCAGCAGCACACCGGCGCCGATCTGCGCGCCGGCCACGGCGTAGGTGAGCGCCTCGGCGTACCGGAATCCGGATTCGGTCAGCGCGTCGCGCAGACCGCCCAGCCCGTCCCCGCCCCACCAGCCGAACGCCTGCTGGAGACCGTGCACCACCAGCAGCGCACCCAGACCGACCCGGATCAGCATCAGTCCCAGATCCATGGTGCCGCGGCGGCCGGCCGCCTTGATGCGGTCCTCGGTGAGTTCGTCCGTCCCCACTTCGGCGGGTCCGGCCGGAAAAGACCCGGCCGGAAAAGACGAAGCCGGCCCGGTCGAGAAACTCGACGCCGCGCCGGCTGAATAGTTGGCGAACGACGATCCGTCGTCCGGCTGGACGTACGGCAACGGTTCGGGTTCACCGGTGAGGGCGAACGGCGACTGTGCGGACGCCGTGCCGGTGGAGGGGTAACTCGGTATGGCCGTTGTCTCGATGTCGCCGCCGTAGGTGGAGGACAGGTCGTCCTCAGGATCGACCAGGCTCGCCGATGCGGGCCGCACGCCCAGATCGTCGGGGCCCGTACCGTGGGGACGGCGCCAACCACGGTGGTCTTGAGGGTGACTGGTCACAGCTGCCAGGGTAAGTGCAACTCCCCTGCCGAGCGCGGATTGGCGCGGCGCATTTCCCGGGTATTTGCAAATGACGAGTGCGGTGCCTGATCCGCCAGGAGTGGCGGTGCCTGATCCGCCAGGAGTGGCGGTGCCTGATCCGCCAGGAGTGGCGGTGCCTGATCCGCCAGGAGTGGCGGTGCCCGTCGGGCACTCCGTAATCTGGCCTGCATGAAACCAGGGCGACCGGTGCGGAGCATGCTGGCGCTGTTGTGCACGGCGCTGCTCGTCGCCTCGGGGTGTGCCCGCTTCGACAACGCACAGTCGCAGCCGTTCACCACCGAGGCGGAGCTGCAGCCCAGGCCGACGACCACCACCCCACCGCCGCCGCTACCCGCCAACCCGCCGCGGAAAGAATGCCCGGCCCCCGGGGTGATGCAGGGCTGCCTGGAGAGCACCAGTGGTCTGGTCATGGGCCTGGACAGCAAGTCCGCGCTGGTCGCCGAACGGACCACCGGCGCGATCAAGGAGGTCTCGATCTCCGAGGAGCCGAAGATCAAGACCGTGATCCCGGTCGATCCGGCGGGCGACGGCGGGCTACTGGACATCGTGTTGTCGCCCAGCCACCGGCAGGACCGGCTGATGTACGCCTACATCAGCACCCCCACCGACAACCGGGTGGTCCGCATCGCCGACAACGATCCGCCCAAACCGATCCTGACCGGGATTCCCAAGGGCGCGACCGGCAACACCGGGTCGCTGATCTTCTCCAGCCCCACGACGCTGCTGGTGCAGACCGGCGACGCCGGTGATCCGGCCCTGGCCGACGATCCGAACTCGCTGGCCGGGAAGGTGCTGCGGGTCGAACAACCCACCACCGTCAACCCGGCGCCGATCACCACCGCGCTGTCCGGGCTGGGAGCCGGCGGGGCGATGTGCATCGACCCCACCGACGGATCGCTGTTCGTCACCGACCGCCACCCCAGCGGTGACCGGTTGCAGCGGATCACCAAAGCAGACGAGGTGTCCACGGTGTGGACCTGGCCGGACCGCCCGGGCGTGGCCGGCTGTGCGGCACTCGACGGCACCGTGCTGGTGAACCTGGTCGACACCAAGCAGACCGTCGCGGTCCGCTCCGATCCGGACACCGGCGCGGTGACCGGCGAGCCGGAGGTGGTTCGTCAGGACACCCGCGGCCACGTCTGGGCGCTGCAATTGTCGCCGGACGGCAACGTGTGGGGCGCCACGGTGAACAAGACGTTCGGGGACGCCGAGCAGCTCGACGACGTGGTGTTCCCGTTGTTCCCGCAGGGTGGGTTCCCGCGGACCGACGAAGAGAAGACCTGATCCGGCCCTGACCCGCCCGTAGTCGGGTCCGGCCCGTAGTCGGGTCCGGTCAGCCGGTCTGACCGCAGGCGGCCATCACCAGTTCACGCACCCGCGCCGCATCGGCCTGCCCCTTGGTGGCCTTCATGACGGCGCCGACGATCGCACCGGCCGCCTGCACCTTGCCACCGCGGATCTTCTCGACGATGTCGGGGTTGGCGGCCAGCGCCTCGTCGACCGCGGCCTGCAGCGCCGCATCGTCGCGCACCACCTCCAGCCCGCGGTCCTTCATCACCTGCTCGGGCTCACCCTCACCGGCCAGCACACCCTCGACCACCTGGCGGGCGAGCTTGTTCGACAGTTTGCCGTCGTCGACGAGTTTGATCACCGCCGCGACCTGAGCCGGGCTGATCGGCAGCGCGTCGAGCTCCACCCCACTCTCGTTGGCCTTCTGCACCAGGAAGTTCCCCCACCAGGCGCGGGCGGCCTCGCTGGAGACACCGTGTTCGATGGTCGCGCTGACCAGGTCGACCGCACCGGCGTTGACCAGGTCCCGCATCACCTCGTCGGAGACGCCCCAGTCCTGCTGGAGCCGCTTGCGCCGCACCCAGGGCAGTTCGGGCAGCGTCGCACGCAGCTGCTCGACCCACTCCCGGCTGGGGGCGACCGGCTCCAGATCGGGTTCGGGGAAGTAGCGGTAGTCCTCGGCGGTCTCCTTGCTGCGCCCCGGGGAGGTGTAACCGTCCTCGTGGAAGTGCCGGGTCTCCTGGACGACGGTGCCGCCCGCCTCCAGAATCGCTGCCTGCCGTCGCATTTCGTATCGCACGGCGACCTCGACGCTCTTGAGCGAGTTGACGTTCTTGGTCTCGGTGCGGGTGCCGAACTCGGCCTGCCCGATCGGCTTGAGCGACACGTTGGAGTCGCAGCGCATCGACCCCTGGTCCATCCGAACGTCCGAAACCCCAAGGGCGCGCAGCAGATCACGCAGTGCGGTCACGTACGCGCGCGCGATCTCGGGGGCGCGGGCGCCGGCACCCTCGATCGGCTTGGTGACGATCTCGATGAGCGGCACGCCGGCGCGGTTGTAGTCGATCAGCGAGGTGGTGGCGCCCTCGATACGGCCGGTCTCACTGCCCAGGTGGGTCAGCTTGCCGGTGTCCTCCTCCATGTGGGCGCGCTCGATCCCGACCCGGAAGGTGCTGCCGTCCTCCAACGGGACGTCGAGGTACCCGTTGACCGCGATCGGTTCGTCGTACTGCGAGATCTGATAGTTCTTCGGCATGTCCGGATAGAAGTAGTTCTTCCGGGCGAACCGGCACCACGGGACGATCTCGCAGTTCAGCGCCAGGCCGATCCGGATCGCCGACTCCACCGCGGCCTCGTTGAGAACCGGCAACGCCCCGGGCAGCCCGAGGCAGACCGGGCACACCTGGGTGTTGGGTTCGGAGCCGAACCGGTTGGCACACCCGCAGAACATCTTCGTCGCCGTGGACAGCTCGACGTGGACTTCCATTCCGAGCACGGGTTCGTACTTGGCGATGACCTCGTCGAAGTCGAGCAGCTCAGCACTGGCAGCGGCAGTCATGGCCCCGATCCTAGTGGGCGGCGATCAGCCCAATTTCGGGTGCACGCCCGGCACCAACCCCACCGTGGACGACATCTTCTGCAGCAGCCGCAGGGTCTCCCGCCGCTCGGCGGGGGTCATCGCCGCGGTGACCGCGTCCTCCTGGGCGCGGCCCTCGGCGTCCAGCGCCGGCAGCAGCTCCCGGGCCTTGTCGGTCAACGTCACCGCGAAGGCCCGGCGATCAGCCGGATGCGGCAAGCGTTTGACCAGCCCCAGACTCTCCATCTTGTCGACCACGGCCACCATCGCGTTGCGATGGATGCCCAGCTGTGCCGACAGTTCGCGCTGCGATTGCCCGTCGACCTCGCTCAGCGCCGTGAGGACCGCGTAGATGCGTGGCTCGATCCCGAACGGCTCGAGCCGTCGGACGAAGTCCTCGGCGAGGTGGGCGCCCAGCTGAGACAGCAGGAACGGGATCCGCTGATGCAGTGCGGCGATACCGCTCGAGCGTTCCTCCATGCCGAAAAGACTAGCACCCCACATGATAATCACGTAATGTGACAATCACCTGATGTGACAAGTTTGGGAGCTCTCATGCGGATCGTGATCTTCGGGGCCAACGGCCCCACCGGCCGACTGCTCACCACCCGCGTGCTCGACGCGGGCCACCAGGCGGTCGCCGTGACGCGCCGCCCGACCGACTTCCCGATGCGCCATCCGCGGCTCACGGTGGCGGGGGCCGACGTCCGGGATCCGGCCACCCTCGACGGGGTGGTGCACGGCGCCGATGCCGTGCTGTCGAGTCTCGGCGTGCCGTTCAGCATGCGCGCGATTGACACCTACTCGGTCGGCACGGCCAACATCGTCGCCGCGATGCGGGCGGCGGCGGTGCCGCGACTGGTGGTCACCAGCTCCACCGGCGCGTTCCCCTACCCGAACCGGGTCGATCCCCCGTTCGCACTGCGCATCGTGGAACCCGTCATCACCCGCACCATCGGGAAGAGCACCTACGACGATCAGCGGCGCATGGAGTCGATCGTGCGGGGCAGCGGGCTGGACTGGACGATCGTGCGGCCCTCAGGACTGTTCGATCTCGCGGAACCGACGGATTACGTCGCGGGCGAAGTGGAACCGGTGGGCATGTTCACCGCGCGGATCGACCTGGCGGACTACATGACCCGGCTGGCCGGCAGCTCCGACGGCACCGGGAAGACGGTCGTCGTCTCGACCGTCGAGCACATCCCCACCATCTGGCAGATGGTGCGCCGCGAGGCCGTCAAGACCGGATGACTCCCGGCGCCGCACCGCCCACGCTCAGCCGAAGAACTCGGCGGCGTCGTCGTAACGGCTCTGCGGCACCAGCTTGAGGTTGCGGGTCGCGTCCGCCAAGGACACCCGCACGATCTCCTGGCCCCGCAGCGCGACCATCATCCCGTACTCGCCGGCGTGCGCGGCGTCGGCGGCGTTCACCCCGAACCGGGTGGCCAGCACCCGGTCGAACGCCGTGGGGGTGCCGCCGCGCTGCACATGCCCCAGTACGGTCACCCGCACCTCCTTGTTGATGCGCTTCTCCACCTCCAGCGCCAGCTGCTGGGCCACCCCGGTGAACCGCTCGTGACCGAACTCGTCGACGCCGCCCTCCCGCAACTGCATCGACCCGGGTGCCGGTTTGGCGCCCTCGGCGACCACGCAGATGAAGTGCGAATCCCCGCGCACGAACCGCTGTCTGATCAGCCGGCACACCTCCTCGACATCGAACGGCTGCTCGGGGATGAGGATCAGGTGGGCTCCGGAGGCCAGCCCGGCGTTCAGCGCGATCCATCCCGCATGCCGGCCCATCACCTCGACGAGCATCACCCGCTGATGGGACTCGGCGGTGCTGTGCAACCGGTCGATCGCCTCGCTCGCCACGGTCACCGCGGTGTCGTGGCCGAATGTCTGGTCGGTGCAGTCGATGTCGTTGTCGATGGTCTTCGGCACCCCGACCACCGGGACGTTCTCGTCGGACAACCAGCGCGCTGCGGTGAGCGTGCCCTCCCCGCCGATCGGGATGAGCACGTCGATGCCGTTCTCGTCGAGGGTCTGTTTGATCTGGTCCAGCCCGGCACGCAGCTTCTCGGGATGCACCCGGGCGGTGCCCAGGATGGTGCCACCCTTGGCCAGCAGCCGGTCGTTGCGGTCGTCGTTGCGCAGTTGCACCCGCCGGTTCTCCAACAGCCCCCGCCAACCGTCGCGGAACCCCACCACCGACGAGCCGTATCGGACGTCGCAGGTGCGAACCACCGCCCTGATGACCGCGTTCAGTCCGGGGCAGTCGCCCCCTCCGGTGAGCACTCCGATACGCATGAGCTCAATCTTGCCCGCTCATACGTCGGTACCGCGACCGCCGACGAGGTCTGATGCACCCGCCGGGGCTCAGACCGCTGCCGGAAGGGGTCCGCGCGCAGCCTCGTAGGCCGCGCCGACCCGGTACAGCCGATCGTCGGCCAGCGCCGGCGCCATGATCTGCAGCCCGACCGGCAGATTGTCATCCGGCGACAACCCGGACGGCACCGACATGCCGCAGTGCCCGGCCAGGTTCAACGGCAGCGTGCACAGATCGAACAGGTACATCGCCAACGGATGGTCGACCTTCTCCCCGAGCGGGAAGGCGGTGGTCGGCGTGGTCGGCGACACCAGCACGTCGACCTTCTCGTACGCCGCGTCGAAGTCGCGGGCGACCAGGGTGCGGACCTTCTGCGCCTGGTTGTAGTACGCGTCGTAATAGCCGGCCGACAGCGCGTAGGTGCCGATCATGATGCGGCGCTTGACTTCCGGTCCGAATCCCGCCGCGCGGGTCAGCGCCATCACCTCCTCGGCGCTGCGGGTGCCGTCGTCGCCGACCCGCAGCCCGTAGCGCATCGCGTCGAACCGGGCCAGGTTGCTGGAAACCTCCGACGGCATGATCAGGTAGTACGCGGCCAGCGCGTGGTCGATGTTGGGGCAGTCCACCTCGATGACCTCGGCGCCCAGCGCGGCGAGCTGCTCGACCGCGGCGTCGAACGATGCCAGCACCCCGGGCTGGATACCCTCCCCGCGCAGCTGGCGCACCACACCGACACGCACCCCCTTGAGGTCACCGGAGGCGCCGGCGCGGGCCGCGGCGACCACGTCGGGCACCGGTGCGGTCAGCGAGGTGGAGTCCTTCGCGTCGTGCCCGGCGATCACCTGATGCAGCAGCGCCGTGTCGAGCACCGTGCGCCCGCACGGTCCGCCCTGATCCAGGGAGGACGCGCAGGCCACCAGCCCGTAGCGGGACACCGTGCCGTAGGTGGGCTTGACCCCGACCGTCGCGGTCAGCGCCGCCGGCTGGCGGATCGACCCGCCGGTGTCGCTGCCGATGGCCAGCGGGGCCTGGAACGCCGCCAGCGCCGCCGCGCTGCCACCCCCGGAACCACCCGGCACCCGGTTGACGTCCCAGGGGTTGCGGGTGGGACCGAACGCGGAGTTCTCGGTGGACGAGCCCATCGCGAACTCGTCCAGGTTGGTCTTGCCCAGGATCGGGATGCCCGCCGCCCGCAGCGCCACCGTCACCGTGGCGTCGTACGGGGCCTGCCACCCGTCGAGGATCTTCGATCCGCAGGTGGTGGGCATGTCGATGGTGGTGAAGACGTCCTTGAGCGCCAACGGCACCCCGGCCAGCGGGGACGGCAACTCCTCACCGGCGGCGACCGCGGCGTCCACCCGCGCCGCCGCGCTCAACGCCTTGTTCGCGGCGACGTGCAGGAACGCGTTGTACCGGTCGTCGGTCGCGGCGATGCGATCCAGGCAGGCCTGGGTCAGCTCGGTGGACGAGATCTCCTTCGCCGCGATCTTCGCCCCCAGCGTGGCGGCGTCCAACCGGATCAGGTCATCAGTGCTCTTCCCCTGGCTCATTCAGGCTCCCCCAGGATGCGCGGAACCGCGAACTGACCGTCCTGGACCTCGGGTGCGCCCGCCAGCGCGTCCTGCTGCGACAGGCTGGGCTGCACCACGTCCGGGCGGAACACGTTGACAGCTTTGAGCGGGTTGTCGGTCGGCTCGACACCGGTGACGTCGACGGCCTGAATCCGTCCGACATGCTCCAGGATCGCGTCCAGCTGACCGGCGAAGCTGTCGAGCTCGTCCTCGGTCAACGCGAGCCTGGCCAACCGGGCCAGATGAGACACCTCGTCGCGGGAGATCTGTGACACGTATGAGCAGCCTAGTCGCGCCGGATGAGAAGCGGTCAGCGGCGGTCCGCCGGAGTGCCGGAAGCCGCCTCCTGTGTCACAGTGTGCGCGTGACTTCGTATCTGTTACGGGTCCAGCTGGAGGACCGGCCGGGCAGCCTGGGCGCCCTCGCGGTGGCGCTGGGGGCGGTCGGTGCCGACATCCTGTCGCTTGACGTCGTCGAGCGCAGCGGCGGCTATGCCATCGACGACCTGGTCGTCGATCTTCCCGCCGGGGCGATGCCGGACATGCTGATCACCGCCGCCGAGAACCTCACCGGCATCCACGTCGACAGCATCCGCCCGTACACCGGGCTGCTGGAGGCGCACCGGGAACTCGAGCTGATCGACCACATCGCGGCCGCGCCCGGGCGGACCGGGAAGCTGCAGGTGCTCGTCGACGAGGCGCCCCGGGTGCTGCGGGTCGGGTGGTGCACCGTGCTTCGCGAGGAGGACGGCGAGGTGCATCGCGTGGTCGGCAGCCCCAGCGCCCCGGAGACCCGGGCCGGCAACGCGCCGTTCCTGCCGCTGGACCGTCCCACCGTGTTGGACGAGACCGCCTCCTGGGTGCCGCAGGTGTGGCGCGATATGGACACCACGCTGGCCGCGGCGCCGCTGGGGGATCCGCACACCGCCGTGGTGCTGGGCCGTCCGGGCGGACCGGCGTTCCGGCCGTCCGAGGTGGCGCGGCTGGGGTACCTGGCCGGAATCGTGGCGACGCTGCTGCACTGACTGCTGTTACCGTCGGGTGCGAGACCGACCACTGCTCACGGGACCCCCGACGGAAGGGCGCGCGTGGAAACGCTGCTGATCTTGGTGGCCATCGGCCTGTTCATCGCCGCGATCGTGGTCTTCGTCAAGGCGCGGGACCAGGCCCGCGGGTCCCGTCCGCCGGCGCAGCGCCAGGATCCGCTGGCGTTCGGCGCCACGCAGTCCTTCGGACCGCGGCAGATCGGTCCCGGCGCCATCGTCAGCTACGGCGGGGTCGACTACGTCGTGCGCGGTTCGGTCACCCTGCGCGAGGGCCCGTTCGTCTGGTGGGAGCACCTGTTGGAGGGCGGTGGCACCGAGCCGGTCTGGTTCAGCGTCGAGGAGGACGAGGGCCGCCTCCAGCTGGCGATGTGGCAGCGCCGCCACGATCTGGATCTGCAGCCCAACGGCACCCACGTGGTGGACGGGGTGACGTTCACACCGACCGAACGCGGCCGGGCGTCGTACACCACCGAGGGCACCACCGGGCTGCCCGCCGGCGGCGACATGGACTACGTCGATTACGCCGACGACCGAGAGCAGACGTTCCTCGGATTCGAGCGCTGGGCCCCGGGCATGGCCTGGGAGGTGTCGCTCGGCCGTGAGGTGTCACCGGGCGAGCTGACCGTCTATCCGGCGCCACCCCCCGAACCCCACCGCTAGGACCTGCGAGGACTGTCGTTGCCGTTCTTCGAACTCGCCGTCACGCCGACCGATGTCAGCGGGGAGGCACTCGGCCTGGCGCTCAACGCGCCCGCGCCCCGGCCGCTGGCCGGCTGGCGGCTCCGCCACCCACGCGGAGGTGAGCTGCGGCTGGGTGTGCTGGGCGCATCCCACGTCGTCACCGTGGAAGCCGACGGAGGCGCCGGAACCCTTTTCTCCGAACAGGTTTCGTGTGCAGCGCACAGCTACGGCGGCGCCCTGCCGGGCCGCGCCGAAGCCGCGGGCTACCGCCTCGAGTCGCGGACGAGCAGAGCCGACGAGACATCGTTCCGCGAGCTCGCGCGGGAACTGCGCGACCGCTGCGCCCGCGATCCCGCATGGCTCGGCGGTGCGTTTCCCGGTGACGACGCCGCACTCACCGTGCTGACCGCTCGGCCGGACGGCGCCGGATGGCGTTGGCGGACCTGGCATCTGTATCCGGCGGCGGAGGGCGGAACGGTGGTCTACACCAGCAGCCGGTGGACACCATGAGCAGCAGCACCCGCCTGTATCTGCTGTCCGGAGCGCTCGCCATTGCCGGGCTGGTTTGCCTGATGCTGGGAATCTCGTTGAAATCCAAGGACATCCGGACCCACATCGCCGAGAACTACGCCGCCTACTCGCATGGCGCCGAGGTCACCAAGTACCGGTGCACCGACAGCCCCGCCTCGGTGGCCGCCCGGCTGGTCGATTATCAGCGGCCCGAGGCCCAGGCCAGCGACCGCGGCAGCGAGTATCTGCGCTACGACGACGACATCGTGATCGTCGGACCGGACGGCAACCGGCCCTGCGCCATTCAGGTCGAAGACGTCCGCGGCAGCAGATACAGCGGCGGCGCCTTCATCTTCCTCGGCCCCGGTTTCTATCCCGGAGCCCCGTCGGGCGGATCGGGCGGCAGCCCGGGCGGCCCGGGTGGGGGGAAGTGACGCCACACGGCACACCCGACGCACAGGACTCACTCACGAAGGAGAAGCCATGAACACCGCCGCCGTCGAGTTCGGAACCATCAGCGGTGAGTACCTCGCCCAGAACGTGGTGGCTGCGATTCTCTACTTCCTGGTCGGAGTCGCCGTGCTGGCAGCCGGTTTCGTCACGGTGGACCTGTTGACCCCCGGAAACCTGCGCCGGTTGGTGTTCGTCGAACGCCGGCCGAACGCGGTCGCCGTCGCCACCGGGATGTACATCGCGCTCGCCACGGTGGTGGTCAGCACCATCGTCGCCAGCTCGAACGAACTCGGGCAGGGCCTCGTCGACGCCGCGGTGTACGGGCTCATCGGCGTCGCGCTGCAGGGCGCGGCGCTGGTCGTGCTGGAGGTGGTGGTGCCCGGCCGGTTCCGGGACCTCATCGCCGAGGAACGTCTGCATCCGGCGGCGATCGCCACCGCGGTGGTGCTGGTGGCAGTCGGCGCGGTGAACGCAGCCGCCCTGTCGTGACTCGAGCCGTGCCGACCCGGGTCGTGCGGTGACGCTCGGCAGGACCCTCTCCGCCGGGACGCCGGGCGCCGCCGGGTCCACGCGGCGCTGGCGGGCGCTGCTGCTGGCCGCGGTGGCGGCCTGCGCGGCCTGCGGACTGATCTATGAACTCGCGCTGCTCACCCTGTCGGCGAGCGTGCACGGCGGCGGCATCGTCGCCACCTCGTTGATCGTGGCGGGTTACGTGGCGGCGTTGGGCGCCGGCGCCCTGCTGGTCAAACCACTGCTCGGGCACGCCGCCATCACGTTCATCGCGGTGGAGACACTGCTCGGGATCATCGGCGGGCTCTCGGCCGCGGCGCTGTACCTCGCGTTCGTGTTCATCGGCGGTTCACTGTGGGTGCTGGTGGTGGGCACCGCGCTGATCGGATGCCTGGTCGGCGCCGAGGTGCCGCTGCTGATGACACTGCTGCAGCGCGGCCGTGTCGCCGGCGCCGCCGACACCGGCCGGGTGCTGGCCAACCTCAACGCCGCCGACTATCTGGGCGCGCTGATCGGCGGCCTGTCCTGGCCGTTCCTCCTGCTGCCCCAGCTCGGCATGATCCGGGGCGCCGCGGTCACCGGCGTGATCAACCTCACCGCGGCCGCCGTGGTCGCGGTGTTCCTGTTGCGGCACATCATCAGTGGCCGCCAGCTCGCCGCCGCGCTGGGGGTCCTCGCCGCGGCACTGACCCTGCTCACCACGCTGCTGGTGCGCGCCGACGGTATCGAGACCACCAGCCGGCAGCGGCTCTACGCCGATCCGATCATCGCCTACGAGCGGTCGCCGTATCAGGAGATCGTGATCACCCGGCGGGGCGCGGATCTGCGGCTGTATCTGGATGGCGGCCTGCAGTTCTCGACCCGCGACGAGCACCGCTACACCGAGAGTCTGGTGCATCCGGCGCTCGACGAGTCGACCCGCTCGGTGCTGATCCTCGGCGGTGGCGACGGTCTGGCGGCACGGGAGCTGCTGCGCTACCCCGGCATCGACAGCATCGTGCAGGTCGAACTCGACCCGGCGGTGATCGAGTTGGCGCGCACCACGTTACGCCCGGTCAACGGCGGCGCGCTGGACGATCCCCGGGTCACGGTCGTCACCGACGATGCGATGCGGTGGCTGCGTGAACCGCCGCCGGATCTGCGTCCGCCCGGTGGATTCGACGCGGTGATCGTCGATCTGCCCGATCCGGACACCCCGGTGCTGGGCCGGCTCTACTCGACCGAGTTCTATGCGCTCGTCACCCGTGCGCTCGCGCCCGGCGGGCGCATGGTGGTTCAGGCCGGCAGCCCCTACTCGACGCCGACGGCGTTCTGGCGCACCGTTTCGACGATCGCATCCGCCGGGTACGCGGTCACGCCGTACCACGTGCACGTCCCCACCTTCGGCGACTGGGGTTTCGTGCTGGCGACCCGTGGCACCGAGCCGCCACGGCCCACCGTGCCGGCCAACGCCCCGGAGCTGCGGTTCTTGGATCAGCGAGTTCTGGACGCCGCCACCGTGTTCGGCAAGGACCGTCCGCCTCTCACACTGGAACCCTCCACCCTGGATCGGCCCCGGGTGGTGGACGACATCCGGCGTGGCTGGCAGTGACCGATCCGGGTCACTCGCGGTTGTCGCCGTGCGCGTTGGCGTTGTCGAGCAGTTTGCGCAGCTGCTCCAGCGGATCGCCGTCACCGATGCCGAGTTCCTGTCCCGGCGGGCCACCGCCGCCGACGGACGGCAGCCGGTCCGGTGACACCGGGTTCAGCACGTCGATGTCCCCGCCTTCGGGCCCGACCACCGGTCCCTCCCCGCCCCGCGCGGTGGGCGGCGCGGGCATGTTCGGCCCGGGCAGGGGCGGCTGGGCCCTGGGCTGGGGTCCCTCCCCATCCCCCGGTCGCGGCGCCTCCGCGGATCCGTCCCCCGGCCGGGGAGCCTCATCGGCACCCTCCCCCGGTTGCGGTGCTTGGTCGCTACCCTCCCGCGGTTGCGGGGCCTGATCTGCGCCCTCCCCCGGCTGCGGCGCTCGCTCGGCGCCGTCACCGGCCCCCGCACCGTCCGGCGCGGGGCCGAGGTGCGGCAACGGCGGCGCCGACGTCATCTGGGTCAACGAGGTCGGCGGGGGTGGCGGGTCGATCGGATTCGGCGGCGGCGGTGGCGGTTCCGGCGGCCGCCGCAGGTTCGCCAGTTTCTGCTCCAGCCGCGGCAACGCCTCGTGACGGATGGCGCGGCGATCCTCGTTCGGATCGTCGTTGTCGGCGAAGCATGCCGGCGGCGCGTCGTTGACCACCCCGATCGCGCTGCGGTACCACCGCTCGGCGTCGTCCTTGCGCCCACTGCGGGTCGCGATGTCGCCCAACGTTTCCTGCACCAGCTCCAAGTTCACCCGGGCCGGGCACGAAGCGCCGTGGTCGGTGCGGGTCAGCGACTCCCGGAACTTCGCCTCGGCGTCGTCCAGCCGGCCTTCCAGGACCAACAGATCGGCGTTGGCGAACGAGGTCTTCGCCGGGTCGATCACGTTGACGAACTCGAGCATCGCGACATCGCCGCGCAGGGACTCGATGTCGTGCCGGTCGAAATCGGCGATCGCCGAATTGCCCACCAGCACCACGCTGATCATCTTCGCCGCGACCGCGAGCAGCACGACGATCAGGGGCGCCGAGACCGCGTACAGCCGCCAGCGCAGCCGCAGCCGGGACGGTCCGTGCCGGTAGGTGGCTCGCATCCGGTTCAGCACGCCCCGCACCGCCGCGGCCGGCCGCTTCATCAACATCATGTCTGAACTCTCATGCGCGACATGCGGTTACGCCGGAACTCACGGATCGTCAACACGATCTCCACCAGCACGAGGACCGACGCGAGCAGTGAGAAGATCCAATACAGCTCCCGGCGTTCGACGAACTTCGATCCGTGCAGATCGTCGTCGGACTCCGGACTCGCCGACTCCACCGCAGGCACCGCCGGGGTGATGGACTGCCCGGCGGCACGGTGGAGATAGGGCACCCCGAGGTCCGACGCGATCTGCTTGAGCCGGCTCTCGTCGATGGCGGAGTTCGCCGGTGCGTTGGTGGCGGGGTCGCTGAAGTACACCTTGTTACCGTCGATCCAGCCCTGCGGGATCGGGCCACCGGCGTCGGTGCCGTAACCGAGCACCGCTCCGCCGGCGATGGCGCCGTCGGGGATGTCGTCGAAGGACGTGTCCCGCACCCGGCTGCCCGGGCCGCCCTCACCGAGATAGAACACCAGGTTCTTCGACTCGGGAAACAGTTCGGACGCCTGCCGCAACTGCCGGCCCAGCACCTCGCGGGCGGCGGCCGGGTCGACCCGTACCATCGCGTCGGGAGCGACCAGGGTGTACGGCGACAATCCTCTGATCTTCGACACCAGGCTCCAGGAGTCGTCGGAGAGCGGCCATTCCAGCGATGCCTTGGCGGCGAACGAGATCAGCGCGAAACGGGCCCGGGGGAACTCGTTCACCAGCGCCTCCATGTCGGCACGGATGCCGGCCATCCGGGACTCCCGGTCGCCGTAATCCTCCACCCGGGAGTCGACCGACCGGTCCACCACGAAGAAGACGTTGAGGTTGGGGTCCAGCGCCACCGCTTTCGGCCGCTGATCGGGCGGTTCGCCGTCGTCCAGGTCGAATCCGGGCCGGGTGGCGGCGAAGACCAGGGCCAGCACCGCCAGGGTCAGCCCGCCCCACCGCAACACCATCGTGCGGTAGTGGCCGGTGCCGGTCCGGACCAGCGCCCGGTACAACCCGACCATCCGGACGAGGATCAGCCCGATCGCGATCGCGATCAGCACCACCGGGGCGAGTACGGGTTGGTAGGTCATCGGCGCAGCACCGCCAGGGACAGACACAGCAGCGCCGCCATCGCGACCGCGACGGTCAACGCGCGCTGCGGGGAGTCCCACGACTGGCTCGTCACCGTCTTGCCGCTGGGCAGCACCACCTCCGGTGGATTGTCCCGGATCCGGTCGAGGATCCGGGACAGCGTCCCGGCCGAGCTGTCACCGGCGGTGCCGGCCGGGTTGTACAGCGAGAATGTCCCACCGGTGGTGTCGACGATGGATCGAAGCCGGTCGTTGCCCTCCGGTGAGGTCGCGGCGACGTCGGACCGGGAGATCGCGTTGATCTGCACGCCCGCCGCGGTGGCCATGTCCTTGACCGACTGTTCGGTGAACAGCGACCGGCGTTCCTCGGCCGGCGAGCGAAACTGGCTGTAGCCGAGGTACACCAGCGAGCGGCGCTGCTTACCCTTGCCCTCGAACGACGGGAATCCGGTCAGGCACAGCGCCAGGATGTCCTCGAGGCTGCGTGAATAGTCGACGTAGTCGATCGACTGGTTGAACTTGTCGATGCCCAGCTGCAGTTCGGAGCGTTCGGTCTCGGAGACGTCCCGATTGGTGTCGAGATCCTGCTGGATGCGGGCCATCTGAGCGAAGTACTCGAACTGCTCGGACGCGAAGGTGTGATCCCGGGTCATCGGCACCACCCGCAATGTCGGGGAGGTCAACCCGATCCGCTCGGTCTCGTAGGACTTCGCCTGCCCGGCGAAGTAGTTCAGGAAGTCGGCGGTGGTGGGATCGGTGAGCGGCTCGCCGACGCAGAGCATGATGTCCTGGGGGTGCTCCGCCTCGAACTCCTTGGTGGTCAGCGACGACCCGACCGGCCGGGCACTGACCACCAGCGCGGCCGCGAAGGTGGCCAGCAACAGCGCTCCGGTGATCACCATCGAGATGAAGTAGATGCGGTACACCCGCGCGTATTCCGGCAGCCTGGTCAGGCGGTCGACGTTGGCCAGCGGGCGTAGGGTGCGCTGCACCTTGGCCATCGGCACCAGCGCGGCCGCGGCGGCGCACACGGCCAGGCAGACCAGCCCGGCGACGATCAGGGGCCACCACTTCAGTTCCATGACCGGATGAACTCCTCGGCGGAGTCACTGACCGCGGCGAAGTCCGAGCGCGCCGTCCGATTGAACTGGATGTCGTTGAGCGCGTCGAACAACGGACGCGCCGGCGCCAGCGGACCCGCCGCGATCGCGCCGACATGCAGGTACTGCGCCCGCACCCCGGTCGACACGTACAGGAAACTGCGCAGCGTCCGGCTGACCTGCGCCCCGGCCTGGGCGGCCGACAGCCCGCCGGCCAGATAGTGTTCGCGGGTGCGCCGGACCGCCCGGGCGAATCGCCGCCGCACCAGCGCGGTGTGCAGCCTGTTCAGCAGCGGCAGGGTCCGCAGCCGCGCCGGCGGCAGGGTCCAGACGTACACGGCCGCGCACCAGGCGATCACCGCGACGACGATGATGACACCGGCCCACAGCCACCACGACGAGAACGGCAACGGGCTCCCGATGAAGCGCAACAGATCATCGGACGGCACTGCTGTACACCTCGCTGACCTCGACGAGCCGGTCGCGGATCTCGGCGCTGCCGGCTATCCGGGTGAAGCAGACCTCGTGTGAGGTGAGGAAGGCATCCAGTTGCGCCGCGCGCTGCTGTTCGGCGGCGCGGTAGGCGGCCACCACCCGCGGCCCCAGCACGGTGCCGTTGAGCACGAATCTGCCGGTGGCCACGTCGTACCCGTCGTGCTCCCCTTCGTCGGCGCCGACGGCGGGCATGTCGGTGATCATCAGCCAGACCATCTCGTGCTGGCCGATGAGCTGTGTGAGGACCTCGTCCAACCGCGGGGTGACCTCGGGCTCGTCGGAGACCACGACCAGCAGCAGCCGCCGGCGGTGGGCGCGCGCCACATACTCCAGCTGGGTGGTGATGTCGCTGGTCCCGACGTCGCCGAGGCTGTGGATATAGAAGTCCTCCAGGATGCTTTCGATATGGGTCTCGCCGCGCCGGTTGCGCGTGTTCACCGAGCCGCGGGAATCGCCGTACACCATCCCGATCTCGTCGCTGCGGCCCATCGAGATCAGCCCGACCGCGCCCATGACATCAACCGCCACCTCGCGTTTGACCTCGCCCGTCGGCGTCAGCGCCGACATGTTCCGCCCGGCGTCAGCGACCAGCAGGATCTTGTGGTGCCGTTCGGAGACGAACCGTTTGATCAGGACGGCGCCCGCCCGGGCGGAGGCCTTCCAGTCGATGTCGCGGACATCGTCGCCGGGCACGTACGGCCGCAGGTCGTCGAGTTCGAGGCTGCGGGTGTACACCAGCGCATACCGCCCACCCTCGAGCATCCCCCTGGTGTCGGTGCCGAAGTGCAACCGGGCCCGATTGAGGTACCTGCCCATGACGGTCAGGGCACCCGAACGGACTGCAGCACAGCGTCGATCACCATCTCCGGGGTGACGTTGAGCCGCATCGCCTCGAAGCCCAGGATCAGCCGGTGGCGCAACACCCGGTGGGCCACCCGCTGAATATCGTCCGGCAGCACGTGATTACGGCCCTGCAGCAGGGCGACGGCGCGTGCCGAACGACAGAACGCGATGGTGGCCCGCGGGCTGGCGCCGTACTGCACCAGCCTGGCCAGCTGTTGCGGCAGGTACTGCTGCGGGTTGCGGGTGACGTGCACCAACTGGGTGACGTAGTGCACCAGCACCGGGTCCAGGTGGATCCGGCCGACGAGTTCCTGCAGCCGGCGCATGTCCTCGAGCCCCACCACCGGCGGTGTCGGCTGGTTGCGGTTGTACACCCCGGCGTCCATCCGGAAGATGACCTCGGCCTCCTGTTGCGGGGAGGGGTAGTCGAGGATGTCCTTGAGCATGAACCGGTCGGTCTGGGCCTCCGACAGCGGATAGGTGCCCTCCTGGTCCACCGGGTTCTGCGTCGCGATCACCACGAACGGTTCCGGGATCGGGTGCAGCTCACCGGCGATCGTGGTCTGCCGTTCCTCCATGGCCTCGAGCATCGCGCTCTGCGTCTTGGCGCTGGACCGGTTGATCTCGTCGAGCAGCACGATGTTGGCATGCACCGGACCGAGTTGGGTGACAAAGGAACTCGTCGCCGAATCGAAGATCTGGGTGCCGATGATGTCGCTGGGCAACAGGTCCGGTGTGCACTGGATGCGCTGGAACGTACCCGAGATGGCGTCGGCGACCGCACGCGCCGCGGTGGTCTTCGCCAGGCCGGGAACGCTTTCCAGCAGGATGTGCCCGCCGGTGAGCAAGCCGATCAGCAGCGATTCGCGGAGATTCTCCTGGCCGACGACCTTGGTGCTGAACGCCTGTGTGACCGCGTTGATGAAGCGGTGGGCGTGCTCGATCTCCTGTTGATTCGGCTGGGGGCGGGCTGCGGCGACGCCCGGCGGCCGAACGACGCGTTCGGTCAGTTCCATTTCAGCACCGGCGGCGTCTGGTTGAGATCGGCTCTGCCGTACAACATGAAGTGGTCCGATCCGTTGATCGGGGCCCCGTCGCGGCCCTGCACCGTGTAGGGGAACTGCCCGTTGAGCGTCACCCGGGCCTCCATGCTGTAGCCGTCGAACGAGATCTGCAGGTTGTCGGTGCCGGGCGCGTGCCAGGTCACCGTGCCGTCGACGGCGCCGTACTCGAACGCTCGCTGCGGGCATCCCTCCGGCGAGAGCGACTTCGACCGCGCGCACTCGTCGAGGTAGGACCGCACCGCGGAGGTGATGGATTTCCGGGCGGAATCACTCAGGACGATCTTCGGCGCCGAGCCGCCCGCGTACCCGGTCAGGGCGTCGAGCAGTAGCGGCTGCCCTTGCGCCGTGACGTTCTTGTTGTTGGTGCCCCATTCGATGTACCCCGGGAACAGATACAGCACCGAGTCGCCGACCGTCTTGCCGAACACGGTGAGGGTGCTCATCGCGCGGTTGCTCGACGCCTGGGTCGACAGGTCCAACCGGACGGCCGCCGAGTCGAGCTTCCAGACGTTGCCGGACTTCTTCATCAGGAAGGTGACATCGGAGACCTGATCGCCGAAATTGACGGTGGCGTGTACTTTTCCGAATCCGACGCCGTTGTCCGAATCGTCGCTGAGGATGCGGATGTTGCTGATCGGCATCTTCTCGATCTGCGACTTGAGGACCTCGTCGGTCAGCAACTCCTTGGAGGCCGGTTCCCCGGCCCCGTAGCTCAACGCCGCCTCGGCGTCGCCGCGGGCCAGCGCCTCGAGATAGCCCTGCACCGCGGCGCCCGCCGACCGGCTGGAACCGCCGTCGCCGCTGCCACCGAGGCCGCTGAGCGCGATGACGCCGACGACCACGAGCACCACCAGCACCGCGGCGCCGGCGCCGAGCGTGACCAGCAGGGCTTTACGGTTGCGTTTCGGGCCGTCCGGGGGTGGCGGTTGGCCCCACTGCCCGCCCCAGCCCGGCTGGGCGGGACCGAACTGTTGCGGACCGGGCGGCGGGAAGCCGGGCTGTTGCGGATTGCCCCATTGCGGCGGTTGTTCGGGTGTCCATTGCGTCGGCGGCGGAGGGGGCGCACCCCATCCCCCGCCGGGCTGACCCCCGCTCGGGTCGCCGCCGATCGGATTGGGACCACCGAAATCGCCGCCACCGGTCCAATTCGTCACATCGATTCTCCCCGCCGTGGTTTGTCGACCACGACAAACCTCGTCTCATCTGTCCACCGTCGGATGCGGCACGGCACCGACGGCGAAGCCGGCGCCGGAGGAATTCTAACGTTGCTACGCCGACCGCACCGACACCAATTTCCGGGCCGGCATGCGCGAATCCGGCACTACGCCCAGTCTGGCAAATTAGCACGGCCGGCCCCGGTCCGCTTCTCACCGGCCCACCGATCCGAAAACCGGCCCGGTCAGACGCCCGCCGGCCCTTCGGCCAGCAGCCGGCGGAAACCGTCCTCGTCGAGGATCGGGACCCCCAGTTCGACCGCCTTGTCGTACTTGGATCCGGGCGAGTCGCCGGCCACCACGAAGTCGGTCTTCTTCGACACCGACCCGGACGCCTTTCCACCGCGGGCGATGATCGCCTCCTTGGCCTCGTCGCGGGAGAATCCGGTCAACGACCCGGTGACCACGACGGTCACACCTTCCAGTGTGCGTTCGATGCTGGTGTCGCGCTCATCGGCCATCCGCACCCCGGCCGCCCGCCATTTGTCGACGATCGTGCGGTGCCAGTCGACGGTGAACCATTCCTTGACCGCGGCGGCGATGGTGGGGCCCACACCGTCGACCGCGGCCAGTTCCTGCTCGGATGCCGCGATGATGGCGTCCAGACTGCCGAATTCGGTGGCCAGCGCGCGTGCCGCGGTCGGGCCGACGTGCCGGATCGACAGCGCCACCAGCACCCGCCACAGCGGTTGGTTGCGGGCCTTGGCGATGTTGGCCAGCAGCCGTTTCCCGTTGGCGGACAACGCACCGTTCTTGGTGGTGAAGAATTCGGTGCGCAGCAGATCGTCCTCGGTCAGGTCGAACAGGTCGCCCTCGTCGGCGATCACCCCGGCCTCCAGCAGCGCGGTGGCTGCCTCATAGCCGAGCCCCTCGATGTCCAGCGCGCCCCGGGAGGCCACGTGGAACACCCGCTCCCGCAACTGCGCCGGGCAGCTGCGCGAGTTCGGACACCGGATGTCGGCGTCGCCTTCCTTCTCCGGCGCCAGCGGTGTGCCGCACTCCGGGCATTCGGTGGGCATCACGAACTCGCGTTCGGTGCCGTCCCGCAACTCCACCACCGGCCCGAGCACTTCCGGGATGACGTCGCCGGCCTTGCGGATCATCACGGTGTCGCCGATCAGCACGCCTTTGCGTTTCACCTCGGCGGCGTTGTGCAGGGTCGCCAGACTGACCGTCGACCCCGCCACCTTCACCGGCTCCATGTAGGCGAACGGCGTGACCCGTCCGGTGCGGCCCACGTTGACCCGGATGTCGAGCAGTCTGGTCTGCGCCTCCTCCGGCGGGTACTTGTAGGCGACCGCCCAGCGCGGCGCCCGCGAGGTGGCGCCGAGCCTCCGCTGCAACGCCACCTTGTCGACTTTGACCACCACACCGTCGATTTCGTGATCGACCTCGTGGCGGTGCTCACCCCAGTAGGCGATGCGTTCCTCGACCGCCGGCAGGCCCTGCACGACGGTGGTGTGCTCGGACACCGGCAGCCCCCACTCCTTGAAGGCCAGATACGCCTCGTGCAGGGAATCCGGTGCGAAACCCTCCACCCGGCCGAACCCGTGGCAGATCATCCGCAGCTTGCGCCGGGCGGTCACCGCCGGGTTCTTCTGCCGCAGCGAGCCGGCCGCGCTGTTGCGCGGGTTGGCGAACGGCGGTTTCCCCTCGGCGACCAGCCCGGCGTTGAGTTCCTCGAAGTCGGCGATCCGGAAGAACACCTCCCCCCGCACCTCCAGCACCTTGGGCACCGGATACCTCGCGGTGCCGCTCAGCCGATGCGGGATGTCAGCGATGGTGCGGGCGTTGAGCGTGACGTCCTCACCGACGCGGCCGTCGCCGCGGGTGGCCGCGCGCACCAACCGGCCGTCGCGGTAGACCAACGACAGCGCGACCCCGTCGATCTTCAGCTCACACAGATAATGCGGGTCGTCACCGATCTCGGCGCGGATCCTCTCAGCCCAGGCGGCCAACTCCTCGGGCGCGAAGACGTTGTCCAGGCTGAGCATCCGCTCCAAATGCTCGGCCGGGGCGAAGTCGGTGGTGAACCCGGCGCCGCCGACCAGTTGCGTGGGCGAATCCGGTGTCCGCAGCTCCGGATGCGCCTCCTCGAGTGCCTGCAACTCCCGGAACAGCTCGTCGAACTCGGCGTCGGAGATGATCGGCGCGTCCCGCACGTAGTAGCGGAACTGATGCTCGCGGACCTCATCGGCCAGTTCCTGCCAGCGCCGACGCAGGTCGGCGTCCGGGCCGGCCTCGGACTGTTCGGCGAGCGCCGCCGCCGGATCGTCGGGCGGCACGCCGGGGTCACGCGCGGGATCGGTATCCGACGTTGGTTTCGAGCTCACCCTGGCAGGCTAACCGACCCCTCCGACACCGTTACGCTCGCTTTATGCCGCACCCGATCATGTTCCGCGACGACGATCCCGGGCTGGCCGAGTTGCGCCGCATCGCGCTGGGATACCCGGAGGCGTTCGAGAAGGTCTCCTGGGGCCGGCCGGTGTTCTGCGCGCCCAAGATGTTCGCCATGTACGGCGGCTCCCAGAAGATCCGGCCGGGCCAGATGACACAGTACCCGCACTCGGTGCTGGTCAAGGTGGACGAGTCGGAACGTCCTGCGCTGCAGGCGGATCCGCGGTTCTTCCATCCCGCGTACATGGGACCGTCCGGCTGGCTGGGGCTGGACCTGACCGCGGCGCCGGTGGACTGGGACGAGGTGCGCGAGCTGATCGACGCGTCGTATCGGCTCTGCGCCTCCCGCCGGCTGATCCGCATCCTCGACGAGCAGTCCTCGGATCCGGCCTGACGGGAGACCGGCCCTCAGCGGCGGACGACGACCGGACCGCGCAGCCGCTCCGCGGACTGCGCGGCCCGGGCCTGGCGGTAGCCCAGGTAGGCGCCGGCCAGCGGGATCAGCACCAGGCCGGCCAGACCGAGCCGCGGATCGCCGACCCGGCCCGGCTCGTCGGTGGTCCACGGCCTGAGCACCGGGATCTCGCCGCGCGGCAGCCAGCTGCGCGGTGGGGCGGGCGCCTCGGCCGGCGCGGGCGGCGGCGGTTCGACCGCCGGGGCCTGATGCGGTCCGGTTCCGGTCGCGGCGGGCGCGTCACCGACACCGCCGGTGATCGGGGGACGGCCGTTACCGATCCGCACCGGCGGCGCGGCGACCGGCCCGGCTGCGCCGCCCGGTCCCGCTCCGCCGCCGGGCGAGGGCGACCGTTCGGCCGGAGCCGGAGGCGGTACGGCCGCCTGCCGGGCCGCGGCCGGGCCGGTGTCGGCGATCCACCCGACTCCCGGATCGCCGGTCCGGGCGGCACCGGGACTTCCGCCGGTGCGCTGTTGAGCGCCGGGCGGCTGGGAACGGCCCTGCTGCTGGGCCGGGGGCCGGGCGCCGGCGGACCGGCCCCGCGACCATCCGGGCGGTTGCTGACCGCGGTGGTCCGCCGCGCGGCCGCGCTGCGGTGGGTCGGATTTCCGCCCGCTGTTGCCCTTGCCGCCGTGCTGCGACTTGTTACCGCCGGAATGCTTGGACGAATGCGAGCTGTGTGAGTCGGACTTGCCGCGGTCGGCGGCCGCCGGCGCGACCCCCGGGACCGCTCCCATCGCCACCAGGGCGGCCGTCGCCACGACAGCCGCCAGGTCGCGCACTCCGGTTCGGGCCACGTCCTCGTCCATCACTGGGCCCCGGCACAGCAAGCGGGGGTTCGGTTTGCCACCCTGTCGGGCCCGTCGACTCGACTGCTCATTCTGACATGCCGGGGTCGGGTTGTTCGGGAGCTTCGACGAAAGCCCGCAAACGGCCGAGAGCGCGGTCCCACCGGCGGGCCAACCGGTCCAGATATTCGCTGGCGTCGTCGAGCGCCTCCGGTTGCATCCGCCAGATACGTTCGCGGCCCCGCCGGTCGCTGCGCACCAGACCGGCTTCCTCGAGAATCAGCAGGTGTTTGGTCGCGGCCTGGCGGCTCACCGAGACCGCCTGTGCGACCTGGGATGTCGAACCCGGCCCGGCGTCGCACAATCGGGTGATCAGGCGCATCCGGTTGGGGTCGCCGAGCGCGTGGAACACCGGGTGCAGCTGATCGGTCGCTGTCATGGCAGTCGACCGGACGTGAGATAGCGGCTCACCAGTTGCACCTGCTTGCCCCAGCCCTCGGAGTGGTCGTCGAAGGCCGACCGCCGCCGGTCCGCGGGTAAGGCGTCGAAACCGGATTCCACGACCCGCAGCAGCACCCCGTCCGGGGTCTCGGTGAGGGTGAACTCGACCAGCGTGGTCAGCTCGGATCCCTCCTCGAGCCCCGCCGGATGCCAGCGGAACGCCAACCGTCGCGGCGCCTCCACCGCCACGATCTCCCAGGTGTCCGACACGCCGGCGTACGGCTCCTGTTCGGCGGCCACCGCCTCGTCCACCGTCGTCGGTGTCAGCGTCCCGGTCACCGTGGCGCCGGCGACGAACGGTCCGTCGAATCGCATCCCGAACCACTGGCCGAACTGGTCGGAGTCGGAGATCGCGCGCCAGACCCGGTCCAGCGGGGCGTTCAGCAGCACGGTCTTCTCGATCCGGTCGGAACTCATCGCCGCTCCTCACATGCAACCATCAGGTTGCGCATCACGGTAGACGATGCCCGCCCCGATGGGCAACCCTTTGGTTGCCCAGCTTTTCGGCCGGTCAGATGTTCTCCGGGTCGTCGGACAACGCCTCGGCGGTCCGCCGCGCGAGTTCGACGGCGGTGCGCGCCCACTGCCCGGAGGCGCCGGCCAACCCGCACCCGGGGGTGACCCCGATGCGGTCCCGCAGCACCGACCGTGCAAAACCGAGCCGGTCGGTGAGCCCGGCGGCCGCCCGTGCGATCTCCTCCACCGCCGGCGGGCGCTCGGGCATCACCACCGGCACCACGCCCAGCTGCACCGTGCGACCGGCGTCGAGGAACTCGCCCAGCCCGTCCAGATCCGCCTCGGCCAACGTCGCGGGATCGATCGAGATCGCATCGATCGCACTGCGCTGCAATATCTTCCACGGAATGCCCGGTGCACAGATGTGCACCGCGACGGGCACCCCGACGGTGCGCGAACAGATGTCGAGCAGATCGACCGCGACCGCCTCCTCGACCGGCGGCACCGAGTCCAGGTCGGTCACGCCGCTGAGCCGTCCGGCCGACGCCGCCGGCAGCGACGGCTCGTCGAACTGCACCACCACCGGGCACCCCAACCGCCGGGCCAGCTCGGCGCAGTGCCCGGCCACCCCCTCGGCCAGGGACACGGCCAGATCGCGCAGCGCCCCGGTGTCGGTGACGGCCCGGTGCCCGTTGGCCAGCTCGACCTCGGCGGCCAGCGTGATCGGCCCGGGCGCCTGCACCTTGACCGAGCGTGACGTGCCCCGCAGACCGGCCCGCTCCCAGGCCTCTTCCAGCGCGTCCAGGTCCTCGTCGAGCAGGCTGACCGCGCGGCGCACCACGCGGGTGCGCCGGGACGCGACCCGGTAGCCGCGCGGCACCGTGTCCATCCCGATGTCGATGAGCAGCGCGGCCGCCCGGCCGATGACATCGGCGCCGATCCCCCGCTCCGGCAGCTCCACCAGATGCGGCAGTCCGGCGAGTTCCCCGACCACGACCTGCGCCGCCTCCCGGGCCGAGGTGCCCGGCCAGGAGCCGACTCCGGTGGCGACGGCGAAAACGCTCACTCGGCCAACACTATTCGATGGCCTCGATGAACCGTTAGTCTCCTTGCAGGAGGGAGCGTCGTGCCCAGGTCAGTCCGGTTGTCCGCGGTCTGGTGTCTCACCGCGTTGCTGGTGGCCGGGTGCGCACAGACGGTCGCCGGCACCGCGCTGCGGGCGCCCGAACGCCCGGGCGAAAATTCCCGCTCCCCGGTCGACATCGATGCGCTGCTGCTCACCCAGCCGCAGATGCGGGCGATCACCGGGGCGGGCGAGGACCTCACCGTGATCCCCAGCATGGACGGCAAGATCCCGGTCGACATCGAGCAGTTCGCCGCCACGACACCCGCGCAGTGCGCGTGGATCTTCCGGGAGACCGAGACGTTCGGCCCCGACGTCGAGGATTTCCACAAGACGACGTTTCAGTACCCGGCCCGATCCGCGTTGATCTCGCAGGGCGCCGCGGGCTACCGGGACCCCGAGGCGGCCCGCCTGGCGTTCACCGATCTGACCCGCCGGGTCGACGACTGCGGCCGGACTCCCCTGGCGCCGATGTTCGTCGGTTCGTTCTCGGTGCGACCGGAGTCGGTGCGGATCCGCACCGGGGCGTCGTGCGGCCGCGACTACCGCGTGCAGTCCGTGGTGTTGGTCGAGGTGACGTTCTGCGGATTCCCGGAATCGGTTCCCGACATGGTGATGACGAACATCCTGGCGAGGCTGCCGGGGTGACCGGTCAGCGGGTCAGCGTCGCGCTTCCGAGCACCTCGTCACCGGCCGGATCGGGGCGGTAGAGCACCATCGTCTGACCGGGTGCGACGCCCCGTAGCGGTTCGCGCAGCTCGACCTCGAGGTGGTCGCCGCGGACCTCGGCCACCGCCTCGGCCAGCCCGCCGTGCGCACGGACCTGGACCACACACTCGACCGGTCCGTCGAAGGGCTGCCCGGAGGTGAACACGGGCCGTTCGCCGCGCAACCGCCACACGTCGAGCTCCTCGGCGGAACCCACCCGCACGGTGCCGCTGTCCGGGTCGATCGCGGTGACGTACCGGGGCCGGCCGTCCGGACCCGGCCCGGCGATCCCGAGCCCCTTGCGCTGGCCGATGGTGAAACCGTGCACACCGTCGTGCTCGGCGAGCTTGGTGCCGCTGGAGTCGACGACCGCACCGCGCCGCACCCCGATCCGGGCGCCCAGGAACGCCCGGGTGTCGCCGGACGGGATGAAGCAGATGTCGTGGCTGTCCGGCTTGTCGGCGACCGCGAGGCCGCGGCGGGCCGCCTCCTCGCGGATCTGCTGCTTGGGGGTGTCGCCGATCGGGAAGATCGCGCGCCGCAGTTGCTCTGCGGTCAGCACGCCCAGCACGTAGGACTGGTCCTTGTCCCGGTCCACCGCGCGGCGCAGCCGGCCGTCGGTGAGCCGGGCGTAGTGGCCGGTGGCCACGGCGTCGAAGCCCAGCGCCACCGCCCGGGCGGCCAGCGCGGAGAACTTGATCCGCTCGTTGCACCGCACGCACGGATTGGGCGTCTCCCCCCGTTCATACGAGGAGACGAAGTCGTCGATCACGTCGGCCTTGAACTTCTCGGCGAAATCCCAGATGTAGAAAGGGATTCCGAGTACATCGGCGACGCGGCGGGCGTCCCCGGCGTCCTCCTTGGAGCAGCAACCCCGGGATCCGGTGCGCAGTGTGCCGGGCGCTTCCGACAGGGCCAGGTGCACACCGACGACGTCGTGCCCGGCGTCGACCATGCGGGCCGCCGCGACCGAGGAGTCCACTCCTCCGCTCATCGCCACCAGCACCCGCATCACTTGTCCACCCCCGCGCTGGCCAACGCCGCCTGCCGGGCCCGCTCCACCGCCGCCGGCAGCACTGCCAGCGCCGCGTCCACATCGGCTTCGGTGCTGGTGTGCCCCAGCGAGAGCCGCAGGGAACCCCGGGCGCTGGCCGAGTCGGCTCCCATCGCGATCAGCACATGCGACGGCTGCGCCACCCCGGCCGTGCAGGCCGAACCGGTGGAGCATTCGATCCCGTTGGCGTCCAACAACATCAGCAGCGAGTCGCCCTCGCAGCCGCGGAAGGTGAAGTGTGCGTTGCCGGGCAGCCGGTCCGCCCCCCGCGCCCCGTTGAGGTAGGCGTCGTCGATGCCGGTCAGCACGCCGTCGATCAGCCGGTCCCGCAGCGCGGCTATCCGTGCGCTGACCGCAGGCAGGTTCTCGATGGCCGCCTCGGCGGCGACGGCCATCGCCACCACGCCGGCCACATGCGGTGTGCCCGAACGGATATCGCGTTCCTGACCACCACCGTGCAGCAACGGCACGCACTCGGCGTCCCGGCGGATCAGCAATGCGCCCACCCCGGTGGGGCCGCCGAACTTGTGCGCGCTGATGCTCATCGCCGACAGGCCGCTGGCCGAGAAGTCGACCGGTAGGTGCCCGACCGCCTGCACCGCGTCGCTGTGCATCGGCACCGAGAACTCGGCGGCCACCGCGGCCAGTTCGGCGATCGGCGACACCGTGCCCACCTCGTTGTTCGCCCACATCAGCGTGACCAGGGCGACGTCGTCGTGGGCCCGCAAGGCCTCCCGCAGCGTGGCCGGGGTGACCGAACCGTCGGGTTCGACGGGGAGCCACGTCACCTCGGCGCCCTCGTGCTGGACCAGCCAGTCGACGGCGTCGAGCACCGCGTGGTGTTCGACCCGGGTGGTGATGATGCGGCGCAGTCCGGGCGACGCGGCGCGCCGGGCCCAGTAGAGTCCCTTGACCGCGAGGTTGTCGCTCTCGGTGCCGCCCGCGGTGAACACCACCTCCGACGGTCGCGCCCCGAGCAGCCGGGCCAGGGTCTCGCGGGCCTCCTCCATCCGCCGTCGCGCCACCCGGCCGCTGCTGTGCAGCGACGACGCATTGCCGACCGTGCTCATCACGTCGGTCATCGCGGTGATGGCAGCCGGATACATCGGGGTGGTGGCGGCGTGATCGAGATACACCGTCTGGGGGGTGTTCATGACCCGTCCAGAATAGTCGTCACCCGGCGATACCGGCGTCTCGCCTGTTCAGGCGGCCACCACGGGGCGGTGCGGGCGCGGCGCTGGGATGCGCCCGTGCACCGCGGCCTGACACCGCCGGGCCAGCTCACGACGGTCGCCGGTGGGTAACTGCAGCTCGGCGACCTGCACCCGGCACACCGTCCGACGGGCGGCGATGACCCGCAGCAGGGAGCGGAGCAGGGTGTCGTCGCCGACGAAGGCGGGCACCGTCGAGCGCCGGCCGCCGCGGTGGTGGTAGCTCAACCGTAGCGGCTGCACCGGCCGGCCGGCGTCGACCGCGGCCTGGAACAGCGCCGGCCGGAACCGTCCGCGGGCCAGGCCGCACCAGGTGGTGCCCTCCGGGAAGGCGACCACGGTCCGGCCGCCGCGCAACCGCTCGGCGACCGCGTCGACGACCCGGGGCAGCCGGCGCAGACTGTGCCGGTCGATGGGGATGACGGGCAGGAGCCGGGTCAGCCGGCCGATCAGCGGCCACCGCACCAGTTCGGCCTTGGCGACGAATTCGCCGGGCAGCACCGCGCCGATGGCGAGGGTGTCCAGCCAGGAGACGTGGCCGCTGACGACCAGCACGCCGGGCAGGTTGCGGATCGGCCCGCCCGACACCGCCAGGCGCACGCCGAGAACGCGCAGCAGCAGCCGGCAGGAGATGCGCTGCAGCAGCGCGGCGGGCCGGGCCTGCTCGGTACGGGGAGGTGCGGGCACCAGCCGCACCAGCACGGCCGGCAGCAGCAGCACCGGTAGCAGCGTGACGAGCAGCGTGACACGCAGCAGCGTCCGCGCGGCGCGCGCGACCGGCCGGCCCGGTTCGTCGGCGCCGGCCCGCACGCAGCCGGCGTCGCAGTCCGCGTGCGGCAGCCAGGCGTGGGCGCCGGTCATCGCACCGCTCCCCCGGCCGCCGGGCCGGTCCGGTCCGGGTGTCCCCGCTGCGCCGCGGCGGCGGACCGCAATCGGCGCAGATACCGCACATCGGCGTTGCGTTTGGCCAGCAGCGCCGGGAAGTCGCCCACCCCGAAGTCGGGATCGTGGGCCGGTTCACCGCACACCTCGGCGCCCAGCCGCAGATAGCCGCGCAACAGCGGCGGGATGACCGTGCGGGCCGGCGGGGTGATCTGGTCGAGCGTCTTGCCGCCGACGGTCACCGGCCGGTAGGGCCGCACGGTGTAGCGCTCCGGCGCGCGGTGCCGCCGCAGCACGTGGTCGCGCACCCCGCGGATCTGGGTTCCCGGGGCAGCTCCGGATCCGTCCGGCAGACCGGCCGGGTGCACGGGCACCGAGACGCATCCGGTGACGTATTCGTAGCCGTAGCGGTCCAGGTAGGCCAGGATGCCCGCCCACATCAGCAGGACGACCGCGCCGTTGCGGTGGTCGGCGCGGACCACCGCCCGCCCCATCTCGACCAGTGAGCCGCGCAGCGGGTCCAGGGCGCTGATGTCGAACTCGGTGGCGGTGTACAGGCCGCCGGCGGCGACCGCGCCGCCCGGCGGCAGCATCCGGTAGCAGCCGACCAGGTCGCCGCTGCGGTCGTCGCGCACCAGCAGGTGGTCGCAGAACTCGTCGAAGCGGTCGGCGTCCCGACCGTCGGGGGCATCCGGCAGCGCGAAACCGGGTTCGGTGCTGAACACCTCGTACCGCAGCCGTTGCGCGGCGTCGACGAGCGTCGGGTCGGTGCCCAGCAGCAGGGTGTACCGCGGTGTGCCGGTCGCCGATACGGACGGCCGGTCGGCGGCGATGAGTACGGCGGAGGTGCTCATGCCGGTACCGTCGCGAAACGGTGCGGCGGGCCGGCAAGCTGGGCGTGACGTGTCTGTGAACGGGGGTGGAAACCCTGGTCAATCCGATGCGGGCGGGGCCAGCACCGCGGCCAGGGGGGTACCGGCGATGACGGCCCCGGCCCCGGTCACCAGGCTGGTGTCGTCGATCCGGGTGCCGAAGTAGGTGGCCTGCGGATCGATGACCACCGGTGTCCGGCGGTGCTGGTGGGCCAGCACGGTGCGGGCCAGGTCGGCGAAACTCATCCGGTCCGGGCCGCCGATGTTCACCACCCCGCCGGCCGGTTCGGCCACGGCGCGGGCGGCGACCTCGGCCGCGACGTCTGCCGCGGCGATCGGCTGGATGGATCCGTCGGGGACGCGCACCTCGGCGCCGACGATGAGCGACTCGACGATGGCTTCGGCGAATTCGTCGAACTGGGTGGCCCGCACGATGGTGTAGGGCAGTCCGGACTCGGCGATGATCCGTTCCTGGGCCGCCTTGGCCCGCATATAGCCGCTGTCGGGCAACTCGTCACAGCCCACGATCGACAGCGCGACATGGTGGCCGACGCCGGCGGCCCGGGCCGCGGCCGTCAGGTTGAGCGCCGCCGCGGTGAAGAACTCCGACACCGGGCCGTCCGCGAACGACGGTGAATTGACCACGTCCACAAGGACATCCGCGCCGGACAGCGAGTCGGCGAGTCCGGCTCCGGTGACGACGTCGGCCCCGGTCGACAACGAGGCGGGCACCACATCGTGACCGTCGGCGCGCAGCAGCGCGACCACCTCAGAACCGATCCGGCCGGTGGCTCCGAACACCGTGATCCGCATGACCGCCCCCTCCACCGGGAAGTGCCCGACGGATCGAGTGTGAACCCGGCGGTGGCCGGGCGCAGCGGAACCGCCAAACGCGCCCCGGCGAAACCCGGAGATGGCCCCGCAGCGCAAGAAGTGCCCCGAAACACCTGGTTTCGGGGCACTTCTGCGCAGTCTGCGCGCGGTTCACCGCGCGCGGCGGATCAACCCTTGCGGGCCTTGATCGCCTCGGTCAGCTGCGGGGCGACCTTGAACAGATCGCCGACGATGCCGAGGTCGGCGATCTCGAAGATCGGCGCCTCCTCGTCCTTGTTCACCGCGACGATCGTCTTGGAGGTCTGCATACCGGCCCGGTGCTGGATCGCCCCGGAGATACCCAGCGCGATGTACAGCTGCGGGGAGACCGTCTTACCGGTCTGGCCGATCTGGAACTGACCCGGGTAGTAGCCGGAGTCCACCGCGGCGCGGGAGGCGCCGACGGCGCCGCCGAGCGCGTCGGCGAGTTCCTCGACGACCCGGAAGTTCTCGGCACTGCCGACCCCGCGCCCACCGGCGACCACGACGCTCGCCTCGGTGAGCTCCGGACGGTCGCCGGCCACCGCGGGCTCCCGCGCGGTGATCTTCGTCGCGTTCTCGGCCGGTGCGGGCACCTCGACGTTGACGACCTCACCGGCGCCCTCGGCCGGCTCGGCCTCGATGGCGCCCGGACGGACGGTGTAGATCGCGAGCTCGCCGGTGACCTCGGCCTCGACGGTGAACGCGCCACCGAAGATCGAGTGCACGCCCTTGCCGCCGGGCTGCACGTCCACGACGTCGGTCAGGATGCCGGCCCCGGTGCGCGCCGCGAGGCGGCCGGCGATCTCCTTGCCGTCGGCGCTGGCAGCGAGCAGCACGGCCGCCGGGGAGGCCGACTCGACCAGCCCGGCCAGCACGTCGAGCTGCGGGGTGATCAGGTAGTTCGGGACGTCGTCGGACTCGGCGACATAGATCTTGGCGGCGCCGGCCGCCTTCAGGCCCTCGATCAACGGTTCGGCGGTGCCCGGGGCCCCCACCACCACCGCCGACGGCTCACCCAGGCGGCGGGCGGCGGTGATCAGTTCGGTGGTGACCTTCTTCAGCGCACCTTCGGCGTGCTCGACGAGCACGAGTACTTCAGCCATTGGTCTTCTTCCGTGTCTCTTCGTCTGGGAAAGGGTCTGACGGCGCACAGAAAACGATGCAGCCTGCGATCGCCGTCGCTGGACGTTCTGCTAGATGAGCTTCTGCGCCACCAGGAACTCGGCGATCTTGTTGCCGCCGTCGCCCTCGTCGGTGATCTTCTCGCCCGCGGTCTTCGGCGGCTTCGGCGTGGCCGACAGCACCCGCGACCCGGCGTTCTCGACACCGACCTCGTCGGGCTCGACTCCGATGTCGGCGAGCGTGAGCGTGGTCACTTCCTTCTTCTTGGCGGCCATGATGCCCTTGAAGGACGGGAAGCGCGGCTCGTTGATCTTCTCGTTGACGCTGACCACCGCCGGCAGCGATGCCTCCAGGGTGAACACCCCGTCGTCGGTCTCCCGCTCGGCGATCACCTTGCCGTTCTCGACGGTCAGCTTGCGCACGTGGGTGAGCTGCGGCAGGCCCAGGTACTCGGCCACGATGGCCGGCACCGCGGCGCCCACACCATCGGTGGACTCGTTACCGGCGATCACCAGCTCGGTGCCCTCGATGGTGCCCAGCGCGCGGGCCAGCGCCCAGGCGGTCTGCACCATGTCGGAGCCCTTCATACCGTCGTCCAAGAGGTGGACGGCCTTGTCGGCGCCCATCGACAGCGCCTTGCGAATCGCCTCGGTGGCGCGCTCCGGGCCGGCGGTCAGCACGGTGACGGTGCCCTCCCCGCCCTCCCGCTCCTTGATGAGCAGCGCCTCCTCGACGGCGCGCTCGTTGATCTCGTCCAGCACCGCGTCGGCGGCTTCCCGGTCGAGGGTGAAGTCATCGTCCCTGAGCTTGCGCTCGGACCAGGTGTCGGGCACCTGTTTGATCAGGACCACGATGTTCGTCATGAGTCTGGCTCGTCCTCCCTCAAGTGGCCGGCGGCCGGCCGGCGATACCACGCTTCAAGCACCAACTGAGCAACAACCACCATGTTACCCGTCGGTAACTTTCGGCGGTTTGCAGGAACACAATAACGGGTGGCCGATGTGCTTCGACGTCTCGCCCGGGGTCTCGCCCGGGGACTCGCCCGACGTCCCGCCCGGGGTCCCCGCCGGACACCGGCCGATGATCCCGGAGCGGCCAAACCGTTGGTGAACCGGCCACCGACCGACCGACTGCGTTAGCCTGCCTTCCGATGAGCGCTTTTTCCACGGCCGGATCCGATGCGGACGGCCCGATCAGCGTCCTCCCGTTGACCGGTGAGCGCACCGTTCCGGGTCTGGAGCGGGAGAACTACTGGTTCCGCCGCCACGAGGTGGTCTATCAGCGGTTGGCCCACCGGTGTGCCGGCCGGGTGGTGCTCGAGGCGGGCTGTGGTGAGGGTTACGGCGCGGATTTGTTGGCCGAGGTGGCCGCGCACGTCATCGGATTGGACTACGACGCCGCGACGGTGGCCCATGTCCGCGCCCGCTATCCCCGGGTGGACATCCGCCACGGCAATCTGGTGGACCTGCCGCTCGCCGACGCATCGGTCGATGTGGTGGTGAATTTCCAAGTGATCGAACACCTCTGGGATCAGGAGAAGTTCATCGCCGAATGTCTGCGGGTGTTGCGGCCGGGTGGGCAACTGCTCGTCTCCACCCCCAACCGGATCACCTTCACCCCCGGCAGCGACACCCCGGTCAACCCGTTCCACACCCGGGAACTCAATGCCGCCGAGCTCACCGAACTGCTCACCGACGGCGGGTTCGGGCTGTCGGCGATGTACGGCGTCTTCCACGGTCCGCGGCTGGCCGAACTCGATGCCCGCCACGGCGGTTCGATCATCGACGCCCAGATCTCGCGGGCGCTGGCCGATGAACCGTGGCCGGCCGAACTGCTCGCCGACGTCGCGTCGGTGCGTACGGAGGATTTCGATCTGATCCGCTGCGACGAGGACGACCGGGACCGCGACGGCCACAACATCGATGACAGTCTGGACCTCGTCGCGATCGCGGTGCGCCCATGACCGGCGGCGCGGACTCCCCCGACCCGGTTCCCGGGCTGTTCACCCTGGTTCTGCACACGCATCTGCCCTGGCTGGCCCACCACGGACGGTGGCCGGTCGGCGAGGAGTGGTTGTACCAGTCGTGGTCGGCGACCTATCTGCCGGTGTTGCGGGTGTTGCGCACCCTGGCCGACGAGGGGCGCCACCATGTGCTGACGCTGGGCGTCACCCCGGTGGTCGCGGCCCAGCTCGATGATCCGTACTGCCTGACCGGAATGCACCACTGGCTGGCGAACTGGCAGCTGCGGGCGCTCGAGGCCACCACGCTCGGTGACCCGTTACGGGCCTTCGGCCGGCACGAGTACGCCCGGGCGGAGCGGGCGTTGGAGGAGTTCGACACGCGGTGGCGGCACGGCGCCAGCCCGCTGCTGCGCGAACTCATCGACGCCGGCACCATCGAGCTGCTCGGCGGCCCGTTGACCCACCCGTTCCAGCCGCTGCTGCATCCGCGGTTGCGCGAGTTCGCGCTGCGCGAGGGGCTGGCCGATGCCGGGCTGCGGTTCGGGCACACCCCCGCCGGCATCTGGGCGCCCGAGTGCGCGTACGCACCGGGAATGGAAACCGGTTACGCCGCGGCGAATGTCAGCCATTTCATGGTCGACGGTCCGGCCCTGCACGGGGATACGGCGCTGGGCCGGCCGGTGGGCGACACCGACGTCATCGCGTTCGGGCGTGATCTGCAGGTCTCCTACCGGGTGTGGTCACCGAAGTCGGGTTATCCGGGGCACGGCGCCTACCGCGATTTCCACACCTTCGACCATGTCACCGGGCTGAAACCGGTGCGGGTCACCGGTCGCACCGTGCCGTCGGAGGAGAAGGCGCCCTACGATCCGCAGCGGGCCGACCGGGCGGTCGACGCCCACGTCGCCGACTTCGTCGAGGTGGTGCGCAATCGGCTCATCGAGGAGAGCGGCCGGATCGGCCGCCCCGCGCATGTGGTCGCGGCCTTCGACACCGAGCTGTTCGGACACTGGTGGTACGAGGGGCCGGTGTGGCTGGAACGGGTGCTGCGCGCGCTGCCCGCCGCCGGGGTGCGGATCGGCACCCTCTCCGATGCCATTGCCGACGGATTCATCGGTACCCCAGTGCAATTGCCCGCAAGCTCGTGGGGGTCGGGCAAGGATTGGCGGGTGTGGTCCGGCCCGCAGGTGGCCGATCTGGTGGAGCTCAACGCCGAAGTCGTCGAAGGCGCGCTGGCCACGGTGGACAAGGCGCTGGCGCACAACGCCGCGCTCGGCGCTCCGGCGCCCCGGGACCGGGTCGCCGATCAGATCCTGCGGGAGACGCTGTTGACGGTGTCCAGCGACTGGCCGTTCATGGTCAGCAAGGATTCGGCGGCCGACTATGCGCGCTACCGCGCCCATCTGCACGCCCACGCCACCCGGGAGATCAGCGATGCGCTGGCCGCCGGGCGGCGCGAACACGCCCTCCGGCTGGCCGAGGGCTGGAACCGCGCCGACGGTCTGTTCGGCGCCCTCGACGCCAGGAGACTCCCGGCGATGAAAGAGATCTCATGAAGATTCTGATGGTGTCGTGGGAGTACCCCCCGGTGGTCGTGGGCGGGCTCGGCCGGCACGTCTACCACCTGTCCACCGCGCTGGCGGCGGCCGGACACGAGGTGGTGGTGCTCAGCCGGCGCCCGACCGGCACCGACCCGAGCACCCATCCGTCCACCGACGAGGTCCGGGACGGCGTGCGGGTGCTGGCCGCGGCGCAGGACCCGCACGAGTTCGACTTCGGCCGGGACATGATGGCCTGGACGCTGGCGATGGGCCACTCGATGGTCCGCGCGGGCCTGGCGCTGGGGCTCCGCGGCGGCACCGGCGGCACGCCGTGGCAGCCCGACGTGGTGCACGCCCACGACTGGCTGGTCGCCCACCCCGCCATCGCTCTCGCCGAATTCTTCGATGTGCCATTGGTTTCCACCATCCACGCCACCGAGGCCGGGCGGCACTCCGGCTGGGTCTCCGGCCCGATCAGCCGGCAGGTGCACGCGGTGGAGTCCTGGCTGGTGCGCGACTCCGATTCACTGATCACCTGTTCGGCGTCGATGAGCGAGGAGATCACCGAACTGTTCGGGCCCGGACTGTCCGAGATCCGGGTGATCCGCAACGGCATCGACGTCGCGCAGTGGCCGTTCGCGAGGCGGTCGCCCCGTTCCGGTCCGCCGCGGCTGCTGTATGTCGGACGGCTCGAGTACGAGAAGGGTGTTCAGGACGCCATCGCGGCGCTGCCCCGGATCCGGCGCACCCATCCGGGCACCACGCTGACCATCGCCGGCACCGGCACCCAGCACGAGTGGCTGGTGGAACAGGCACGCAAGCACAAGGTGCTCAAGGCAACCCGGTTCGTCGGGCAGCTCGGCCACGAGGCGTTGCTGCGGCAGTTGCACACCGCCGACGCCGCAGTGCTGCCCAGTCACTACGAGCCGTTCGGCATCGTCGCGCTGGAGGCCGCCGCGACCGGGGCCCCGTTGGTCACCTCCACCGCGGGCGGCCTGGGCGAGGCGGTGATCGACGGGGTGACCGGAAAGTCGTTCAAGCCCCGCGACATCGCCGGTCTGACGGCGGCGGTGCGCGCGGTGCTCGACGACCCGGAGGGCGCGCAGCAACGCGCCGTCGCCGCCCGGGAACGGCTCACCGCGGACTTCGACTGGCACTCGGTGGCCGCCGAGACCGCGCAGGTGTATCTGGCGGCCAAACGGCGCGAGCGGGAACCGTTGCCCCGCCGCCTGATCGTCGAGCACGCCCTGCCGGACCGCTGAGACCGGTCAGCGGGCGGCCTTCTTGCGTTCGATGTCGGCCAGCGCCGCCGCCAGCTCGGCGCGTTCGGCCGCCGACGCCTCCCAGGCCAGTCGCCGGTTCTTGATCACCTTGGCCGGGGCGCCCACCGCGATCGAGTAGTCCGGGATCTCACCGCGGACCACCGCGTGCGATCCGAGCACGCAGCCGCGCCCGATCGAGGTGCCGCGCAGCACCGACACCTTGGCGCCCACCCAGGTGTCCGGCCCGATCCGCACCGGGCTCTTGACGATGCCCTGATCCTTGATCGGCATCTCGATGCTGTCCATCTTGTGGTCGAAGTCCACGATGTAGCACCAGTCGGCCATCAGCACCGAATCGCCCAGCTCGATGTCCAGATAGGCGTTGATGACGTTGTCGCGGCCGAGCACCACCTTGTCGCCGATCCGCAACGACCCCTCATGGGCCCGGATGTTGTTCTTGTCACCGATGTGCACCCACCGGCCGATCTCCAGCTGCGCCAGTTCCGGGGTGGCGTGGATCTCCACGTCCTTGCCGAGGAAGACCATCCCGCGGGTGATGATGTGCGGGTTGGCCAGCTTGAACTTCAACAGCCGCCAGTACCGGACCAGATACCACGGTGTGTACGCGCGGTTGGCGATCACCCACTTCAGTGACGCCCAGGTGAGGAACCTGGCCTGGCGTGGGTCGCGCAGCCGTGATCCCCGCCAGCGCACGTGCAGCGGTGCACCCCACATCGTCGTCATGGCCGGAAAGCCTACGCGAACCGCTCGGCGGGCTCGGGTTACCCTCACCTGGGCTGAACGCGGATCCCCGACGGGCCCCGACGTGGTTCTCGTGCGGTCCCGAGAGACTGGAGAGAAAGGACACCGTGATCCGGCGACTGATGGCGACGGCGCTGACGGCGCTGACCACAGCGGTGCTGGCGGGTTGCGGTGACGCCGGGTCCTGGGTCGAGGCGAAGCCGGCCGAGGGATGGTCGGCACAGTACGGCGACGCGGCCAACAGCAGCTACACGTCGGCCGCCGGGGCCGAGGCGCTGACCCTGGAGTGGAGCAGATCGGTCAAGGGTGAGCTGGCCGCCCAGGTCGCGGTCGGCGCCAGCGGATATCTGGCGGTCAACGCCCAGACCCCGGCCGGCTGCTCGTTGATGGTGTGGGAGTACGCCAATTCGGCCCGCCAGCGCTGGTGCACCCGGTTGGTGCAGGGCGGCGGCCGGACCAGCCCGTTGCTGGACGGTTTCGACAACGTCTACATCGGCCAGCCCGGCGCCATCCTGTCGTTTCCGCCCACCCAGTGGATCCGCTGGCGCAAGCCGGTGATCGGGATGCCGACGACCCCGCGGATCCTGGCGCCCGGGGAACTGCTGGTGGTGACCCATCTGGGCCAGGTGCTGCTGTTCGATGCCCACCGCGGCACGGTCACCGGCACACCGCTGGACCTGGTGGCCGGGGTGGATCCGACCGACTCCGAACGCGGGCTGGCGGACTGCGCCGGCGCGCGCCGGGGCTGTCCGGTGGCCGCCGCGCCGGCGTTCTCCGCGGCCACCGACACGGTGGTCCTCGGCCTGTGGGAGCCCGGCGCCGATGAACCGGTGCTGATCGGGTTCCGCTATGAACCGGGCCGGCAGCTGCGGCGGGAATGGACGAGCACGGCCGTCGGCGGCGGGCCGCTGGCGAGCCCGGTGCTCTCGGCCGACGGCACCACGATCTACGTGCACGGCCGCGACCGGGCGTTGTGGGCCCTCGACGCCGCCGACGGGCAGGCGAAATGGTCGGTGCCGCTGGGTTTCCAGCCGCAGACACCGCCTTCGGTGTCGCCGGACGGGCTGATCATCGCCGGCGGCGGGCCGGGCGCGCAGCTGGTGGCGGTGCGCGACCACGGTGACCGGGCCGAGCGGCTGTGGACCCGCGAGGACGCAGAACCGTTGTCGGCGACCAGCCAGACCGGCGCCGGGGTGGCCTATACGGTGGCCCGCCACGGTGATCGCGGCCTGGCGCTGCTGGTGATCGACACCGGCGACGGCCGCACCCTCAACAGCTACCCGTTGCCCGAGGCCACCGGCTGGCCGGTCGGGGTGTCGATCGCCGCCGACCGCCGGGTGGTCACCGCCACCAGCGACGGTCAGGTCTACGGGTTCGCGCCGGCCGACTGAGTCGCGGGGGCCGGCCCCGTCGTCGACGGCCGGATCACACCGTCAACAGGTTGACCAGCACCGTGCGCGGCACCGAGACCTGTGACACCCCGGCGGCGTGCGGGAGCAGTTCGCCCTGGCTGAAGAAGAAGATCACCTCGTCATCGGTCAGCGCGAAGTTCTGGTAGTTCGCCGGGTCGAGGCCGTCCTCCGGGAGGATCGGCTGATCGATGCCGGTCAGCTCCTGCAGTTCGCGCTGCACCACCGGGTAGATCACCTCCAGCGGTGCGCTCTCGGGGTCGAACAGGGTGTCGAAGGTGATCGGCGCCCGGGTCCTCAGGTCGTAGTTGAAGGCCTGATACCAGGTGGTGGGATGGGCGCCGCCGACGTTCTGGTAGACCTCGAACACCACGCTGCGGGTCCCGGTCGCCGCATCACCGGACCGGTACTCGGTGGCCCGCGCGTCCAGCGCGTACGGCAGGTTGCGGGAACCCGGCATCTCGGAGACGTTGACGAACCCGTCGCGGGTCTGGATCAGATAGTCGGTCAGCGCCTGCTGATCGGGGTAATCGACCGGGAACACCATGTCGAGCAGGTAGGTGGGGGTCTCGGCGTGGACCTCGCACCGCCGGTCGTCGGCGACCGTGCCGCCCAGCGCGTCGCAGGCGGTCTGGGCCCCCGCCGTCCCCGGGATGGAACAGCTGATGAGACCGCCCGCCAGCAACGCGGCCGTCGTCTTGAGTATGCGCATGGCGCCAGTCCCCTTTGTCGGTCAACGCTTTCGCTCGCCGGCCCGCGGTTGCCCGGGCGGGCCATCCGGCGTGTCAACATCAGCGTACGTGCCGGTTCACCGTGACGGACGGCATATGAATGCCGTTGCCCGGCTTGCGTGTTTGCTTCCGATGCGGGTGATGACCACGGCCAGCGGATGCCGGCCGCGGAGCCGGAGCCGGGTGCGCAGCCGGTCGGGATCGACATCGACACCGCGTACCAGGATCTCCACCGCCCCGGCGTCGTGGGCCGCCAGCGCCTGCCGGAGCCGCCGTTCCCGGTAGGGCAGCTCTTCGAGCACCTCGAAGCCGCGCACACCGGCCGGCAGCCGGTCGCCGGACAGATAGGCGATGTCGGGGTCGAGTTGCCACAGACCGTGCCGGGCCGCGTAGTGCCGCACCAGCCCGGCGCGGACCACCGCCCCGTCGGGGTCGATGATCCACCGGCCCGCGGCGGCCACCGGGCACTCCCCCGGTTCGGCGTCGGTGATGACCTCGGACCGGTCCAGGATGGTGGCCCGGCGGCGGACGCCGGGTTCGGTGAGGCTGCCGGACCACAGGCAGGCTTCCCGCACGCTGCCGGCCAGCGAGACGACCTCGACCTCACCGTCGAAACCCACTGCGCCCAGCGCCCCGAACTCGATTCCGGGGGCGCATTTCACGACGCTGTCGCGGCCGCGGTAGACGTCGAACAACGCGTCCAGCGGCGGCGTGTGGGCGCGCGGGTCGAACCGGCGCCGGCCCCCGCTGCGCCGGGCCGGGTCGGCCACCACGACGGTGTCGCGGGTGATCGGGCGCAGTGCGTCGGCGCGGCACAGCGCGACACCCGGGCCGAGGTTGTGCCGGGCCATCTGCAACCGCACCGGGTCGATGTCGCTGCCCACCAGCTGGGCCGCGGTGAGCCGCAGCGCCGCCAGTTCGGCGCCGATCGAACAGGTGACGTCGTGCACCTTGCGGCCGGTCAGCCGGCGGGCCCGGTGCCTGGCCACCGGCGCCGCGGTGGCCTGCTGCAGCGCCTCGTCGGTGAACAACCAGCGCGACGGGTCGTCGAACTTGGCCGCGGCACGCCGGCGCAGCAGCGTGGTCTCCACCAACACCGGGGCGCGGTCGCCGAACCGGGTGCGCAACGCGGCGACGTCGGCCACCCGGGTGGCGTCGGTCAGCGGCATCGCCGCGACCTCGGCCAGGGCGCCGCGACCCGCGTCGCTGCGGAGGTAGGCGACGTCGTCGAGGGTGAACCTCAGGACGGTTTGACCCCGGTGACCATCACGTTGTAGAACCAGCCCTTCGGCATCACCCGGCGCCAGACGTTGGCGTCCACCCAGCTCAGGGCGGTCCAGCTGCCGAACGCGAACTTGGCCCAGTTCCACCCCAACTTGCCCGGCGGCACCGCCGCTTCGAAGGTGCGCACCGGCCAGCCCAGCATCGCCGCGGTGAATTCCTCGCTGGCAGTGGCCACCTCGACGGCGCCGGCGTTGCGGGCCATCCGCTCCAGATCGCTCGGTTCGAAGGTGTGCAGGTCGACGACGGCCTCCAGCGCGGCCGCCCGGGACGACTCGTCGAGCTCGGCCTGCGGCCGCCGCCAGCCCTGCAGACCGGGCAGTCTGGTGACGGTGGTGGCGACGTGCCAGGTCAGCGTCGACAGGGCGCGCGCGTAGGAGTTGCCGACGGTGGTGGGCTCACCGGCGAACACGAACCGCCCGCCGGGTCTGAGCACTCGCACCACCTCGCGCAGCGACAGTTCGACATCGGGGATGTGGTGCAGCACGGCGTGGCCGACCACGAGGTCGAAGGTGTTGTCGTCGTAGGGAATCCCCTCCGCGTCGGCGACCCGGCCGTCGACGTCAAGGCCCAGGGATCGGCCGTTGCGGGTGGCCACCCTGACCATTCCCGGCGACAGGTCGGTCACCGAACCGCGCCGGGCCACCCCGGACTGGATCAGGTTGAGCAGGAAAAAGCCGGTGCCACAACCTAATTCCAGAGCGTTGTCGTAGGGCAGTTCGCGTTGCACGTGGTCGGGCACGATCGCGTCGAACCGGCCGCGGGCGTAGTCCACGCAGCGCTGGTCGTACGAGATCGACCACTTGTCGTCGTAGCTCTCCGCCTCCCAGTCGTGATAGAGGATCTGGGCGAGCTTGCTGTCGCGCATCGCCGCCTCGACCTGCTCGGCGGTGGCGTGCGGATTAGGCGCCGGCAGGTCGCCGGCGCCCTCAGACCCGATGCCGGGTTCCGTCGTCTCTGTCATGGCAGGGAGCCTAGCGGTCGGGTGCCGCGCCGCGTCGCGCGCGCGGGGGGTGACCGTCGACGGCGGCCTTGGCGGCGGCCAGCACCGGGGGCGCGTGCCCGGTGAGCCGCCGGGCCCACGCCAGCGCCGCGTCGTAGACGTCGTCGGGCGCGACCATCTCGTCGATCAGGCCCAGCGACAGCGCCTCCTCGGCGCCGACGAACCGGCCGGAGAACACCAGATCCTTGGCCTTGCTCGCCCCGATCGCGGTGGCCAGGCGGGCGCCGCCGCCACCGGTCGGCGGGCGCCCGGCCAGGATGTCGGTGGCGCCGAATTTGACGTTGTCGCCGGCCACCCGCCAGTCCGCGGTCAGCGCGAGGGTCAGCCCGGATCCCAGGGCGTATCCGGTGATGGCGGCGACGGTGGGCCGCGGGATCGCGGCGAGGGCGTCGAACGCGGCCCGGCACATCCGGTCGGCGGCGGCCACCCGACGGGGCGCCAGGGTGCGCAGTTCGGCGGCGTCGTCGCCCGCCGAGAAGATCTCCGGCCCGCCGAACAGGATCACCGCCGCGATGCCGTCGTGGCGTCCCACCTCCGCGGCCGCGGCTGCCAGTTCCCGGTACAACTGCCGGGTCAGCGCATTGCTCGGCGGCCGCGACCACGTCAGCGTGGCGACACCGGGCTGCTCGTCACCGGTGTGGATGGAGACGAATTCCCTCATGGCGACCGGTGGTTGCGTGCGGCGTTGTAACGCTCGCTGTCGAAGAACTCGATCTCCCAGTTGCCGTTGTCCACCCGCAGGTGCGGCTCCACCGCGACGATCTGCCGCTCCACGGCCATCACCTCGGCGACGGTCCGGCCGGCCAGCGAGTCGAGCTGGGTCCAGGTGGGCGGCAGCAGGAACGTCCTGCCGGCCGCGAAGTCGGCGAGCGCCTGCTCGGGGGTGACCCAGTCGGCCTGATCGGTTTCGGTGTTGTCGCCGTCGGCGCGCTGACCGCCGGGCAATGCACCCACGAAGAAATAGGTGTCGTAACGGCGGGTGCGTTCCTCCTCCGGGGTCACCCAGTTGGCCCACGGGCGCAGCAGATCCGCCCGCAACACCAGGTTCTCGGCCCGCAGGAACTCACCGAACGACAGCGATTTGTCGGCCAGGGCGCGCCGCGCGTCGTGGTACACCGAGGCGTCGTCGACCAGGACGTCGGAGTCGTCGGCCGCGCCGGCGAACAGCACACCGCACTCCTCGAACGTCTCCCGGGCCGCGGCGCACACCAGCGCCTCGGCTAGGCCCTCGTCGACCCCGAAGCGCTCGGCCCACCAGGCCGGTTCCGGCCCCATCCAGGCGATGTCGGCGTTGCGGTCCCGGTCGTCGACCCCGCCGCCCGGGAACACCATCACCCCGGCGACGAAGTCCATCGCCGAGTGCCGCCGCATCAGGAACACCTCGAGTCCGGCGGCCCCGTCGTGCCTGTCGCGGATCAGCATCACGGTGGCGGCCGGGCGGGGCGGCAGCGGCGCCGGCGGTTCCGAACGGGTCATGTGTGCCTCCTGTGTGCGGGGCGGCTGCGCACGCGGCGCGCGAAATAGCGTCCGTCGATGCGGTCCAGCGCGATGGACTGTCCGAACGCCTTGGTGAGGTTCTCGGCGGTCAGCACATCGGGCAGCAGGCCGGCGTCGACCACCCGTCCCTCCGACAGCAGCAGACAGTGGGTGAAGCCCTGCGGGATCTCCTCGACGTGGTGGGTGACCAGGACCATCGCCGGGGCGTCCGGATCGGCGGCCAGATCGGCCAGGCGGGCCACCAGTTCCTCCCGTCCGCCCAGGTCCAGCCCGGCGGCCGGTTCGTCGAGCAGCAACAGTTCCGGGTCGATCATCAACGACCGGGCGATGAGCACCCGTTTGCGCTCCCCCTCGGAGAGGGTGCCGTAGGTGCGGTCGGCCAGATGCTCGGCGCCCACGCTCTCCAGCATGTCGAGCGCACGCTGATAGTCGATGTCGTCGTACTGCTCCCGCCAGCGACCCAGCACCGCGTACCCGGCCGACACGACCAGATCGCGGACCAGTTCCCCGCCCGGAATCCGTTCGGCCAGCGCCGCGCTGCTCAGGCCCACCCGGGCCCGCAGTTCGGTGGTGTCGACCCGGCCGAGCCGTTCGCCGAGCACGTACACCGTGCCCGACGACGGGTGTTCCATCGCGGCGGCGATCCGCAGCAGTGAGGTCTTGCCGGCGCCGTTGGGCCCGACGACCACCCAGCGTTCGTCCAGTTCCACCGACCAGGTGACCGGGCCGACCAGCGTGCGGCCACCGCGCCGGAGCGTGACGTCGGCGAAGTCGATCAGCAGGTCGGGGTCGGCGTGTTCCTCGAGATCTTCCGGTTGTTCCGGCACGGAACCATCGTGCCGTATTGCGGTGTCACCGCCACTTCGGGGTCCAACCGGCAATTTCGGCGTGCCGAGACACCACAGACCGCTCAGCGATCGTGCGCACGCCGAAATCGCGACCGGATGGCGTTCAGTTCGTTGTCGACGCGGCGCCGGTCGCAGTCCAGCGGTTCGCGGTGGTACGGCGCCACCCGCGGATCCAACACCGCATCCATCAGCCGGATCAATCGGGTCAACCAGTTGCTCACCGACCGATCGTCCGATCCATCTGGATTGTGTTTCAATAGCCAGTTGACACATACTGGCCTTCTGATGAGCATCTCGACGCCTGCCCGGACCCTCGGAATCGAGTTCGTCTGCCGGGAGCTGGGAAACTGGCGTACCTCAGGGCGAAGTGGCCCGGCCTATCGCGGTCTGGCCGACGCACTGCGGATGCTGATCGTCGACGGCCGGTTGCCGGTCGGCGCGCAACTGCCCAGCGAGCGGACGCTGGCCGAGGCGCTGCGGGTGTCGCGCACCACGGTCACCTCGGCCTACCACCAGCTGCGCGACGACGGCTATCTGCACGCCCGCCGCGGCGCCCGCAGCACCATCGTGCTGCCGTCGGCGCCGGCGGACGTCCCGGCCGACGCGCCGGCGACGATCAACCTCGCGGCGGCCGCGCTGCCGACCACCGGCGCCGCCGCGATGCAGGAGGCGTTCGCCGCGGCGACCGCCCAGGCGGCGGGCCATCTGCAGCAGAGCGGCCACGACCTGCGCGGCATCGCGGCACTGCGCGACGCGATCGCCGAACGCTACTGTGCGCGCGGTCTGCCCACCGACCCGGAGCAGATCATGGTCACCAGCGGCGCCCAGCACGCGATCGGGCTGATCATGACCACCTGTCTGCGGCCCGGCGACCGGGTGCTCGTCGAACAGCCCACCTACCACGGCGCGCTCACCGCGATCGCGGCCGCCGACGCGCGGGCGGTCCCCGTCCCGATGACCGACACCGGCTGGGATGTCGACGGGTTGCACGCCGCGGTGCGCCAGCTCGCGCCGAGCCTGGCCTATCTGGTGCCGGACAATCAGAACCCGACCGGTTTCACGATGCCGGCCGCCGACCGGGACCGGGTGACCGGCATCATCGCCGCGAGCCGCACCCGCGTGATCATCGACGAGACGATGACCGACCTCTGGTTCGAGAAGCCGGTGCCGCCCCCGCTGGCCGCGTTCAACCGCGCGGCGCTCACCGCACCCGCCGACCTGGCGATCACCGTGGGTTCGATGTCGAAATCGTTCTGGGCGGGATTGCGGGTCGGCTGGATCCGAGCGCAGCCGAGCACGCTGGCGGCCATCCGGGCGGTCCGTCCGGCGGTCGATCTGGGCAGTTCGGTGATCGACCAGCTCGCCGCCGCATGGCTGCTGCAACGCGCCGACGACATGCTGCCGGCGCGGCGCGACATTCTGCGGACCCGGCAGGCGCTGCTGATCGACCTGGTCCGCCGCGAGCTGCCGGACTGGCTGCCGCTGCCCGGTGGCGGCGGGATGTCACTGTGGGTGCGGCTGCCGGCGCCGGTCAGCACCGCGTTGTGCGCCGGCGCATCCCGGCTCGGGGTGGAGTTGCCGCCGGGCCCGCGGTTCGGCGTCGACGGCACGCTGGAGCGGTTCGTGCGGATCCCCTACACACTGCCGGAGGAGCAGCTGGTCGAGGCGGTGCGGCTGCTCGGCCGGGCCTGGCGTGCGGTCACCGGCACGGCGGTCACCGCCGGACCGTCGCCGGTGGTGGTCTGAAAGCCCCGGCTCGTCGCGGCCGGCTCCGTCAGTCGTCGGGGATCTCGACGCGGCGCAGCACCCCGTCCACCGCGTCGGCGGCCTCGATCTCCGCGCGGGTGACGCCGAGGATGAACAGCACCGTGTCCAGGTACGGGTGGCTCAGCGAGGCGTCGGCGACCTCCCGCAGCGCGGGTTTGGCGTTGAACGCCACACCGAGACCGGCGGCGGCGAGCATGTCGATGTCGTTGGCGCCGTCGCCGACCGCGACCGTCTGCTCCATCGGCACCCCGACCTGCTGGGCGAAGTCGCGCAGCGCCTTGGCCTTTCCGGCCCGGTCGATCACCGGTCCGATCACCCGCCCGGTCAGCTTGCCGTCGACGATCTCCAGTTCGTTGGCGGCGACGTAGTCGAGCATCAACTCGTGCGCCAACGGCTCGATCACCTGGCGGAAGCCGCCGGACACCACGCCGCAGTAGTAGCCCAGGCGGCGCAGGGTGCGCAGCGTGGTGCGGGCGCCCGGAGTGAGTTCGATCTGTTCGGCGACCTCGTCGAGCACTTCGGCCGGCAGGCCGGCCAGGTTGGCCACCCGCTGGTGCAGCGACTCGGCGAAGTCGAGTTCGCCGCGCATCGCCGCCTCAGTGACCGCGGCGACGGCCGCCCCGGCTCCCGCGCGCTCGGCCAGCATCTCGATGACCTCACCCTGGATCAACGTCGAGTCGACGTCGAACACGATGAGCCGTTTGGCCCGCCGGGACAGGCTGTAGTCCTCCAGCGCGATGTCGACGGCCTCGTCGACCGCGACCTGCGCCAGATTGCGCTGCAGCTGGTCGTAGTCCGCGCCCTCGGGCACCGACACCTGCAGCTTCAGCCCGGTCACCGGATAGTCCGACACGCCCCGGATCGAATCGATGTTCACCCCGAGCGCGGCCACCTCCCGGGCCACCGCGGAGAACGCCTGCGCGGTGATCGGCCGTCCCAGCACGGTGATGGTGTGGCTGGACGGCTCGTCCATCACCGGCAGGTCGTCGCTGCGTTCGATGGTGACGTCGAGCCCCACCCGGTGGATGGCCTCCCGGACCTCCGCCCGCAGCGCCGGTCCGTCGGCCACCTCGGGTGGGGCCGCCAGCAGCACACCCAGCGTGAGCCGGCCGCGGATGACGACCTGCTCGACGTTGAGCAGCGAGACCCGGTGCCGGGCCAGCACCTCGAACAGCGCCGAGGTGACGCCGGGCTGGTCCACGCCGGTGACGGTGATGAGCACCGACACCTTTTTCTTCGGGACTTTCTTCGGGACCTTCTCCGTCGGGACCTTCTTGTTCGTCGGCCCGGCCATAGTCAGCCTCCGTACCGGGTCAGCGCCGCTGACCGAGGATCGTCAGGTCCGGACGTTCGTATCCTCCATCCGGGTGACGTCGCCGTCCGCGGGACCGTGCGACCGGCCGATGTGCGACTCCGCGCGCATCCGCTCGATCATGTGCGGATAGTGCAGCTCGAACGCCGGACGCTCGGAGCGGATCCGCGGCAGCTCGTAGAAGTTGTGCCGCGGCGGCGGGCAGGTGGTCGCCCACTCCAGCGAGTTGCCGTAACCCCACGGATCGTCCACCGTCACCGGATCACCGTAACGCCAGCTCTTGAACACGTTCCAGACGAACGGCAGCACCGACGCGCCGAGGATGAACGCACCCACGGTCGACACGATGTTGAGCTCGGTGAACCCGTCGGTGGGCAGGTAGTCGGCGTAACGCCGCGGCATGCCCTCGTTACCCAGCCAGTGCTGCACCAGGAACGTGGTGTGAAAGCCGATGAAGGTGAGCCAGAAGTGCAGCTTGGCCAACCGTTCGTCGAGCATCCGGCCGGTCATCTTCGGGAACCAGAAGTACACGCCGGCGTAGGTGGCGAACACGATGGTGCCGAACAGCACGTAGTGGAAGTGCGCCACGACGAAGTAGGTGTCGGTGACGTGGAAGTCCAGCGGCGGGCTGGCCAGCAGCACACCGGTGAGGCCACCGATCAGGAAGGTGAGGATGAAGCCGATCGAGAACAGCATCGGCGACTCGAACGTCAGTTGCCCCTTCCACATGGTGCCGATCCAGTTGAAGAACTTGATCCCGGTCGGCACCGCGATCAGGAACGTCATGAACGCGAAGAACGGCAGCAGCACGGCACCGGTGGCGTACATGTGGTGCGCCCACACGGCGATGGACAGGGCCGCGATGCCGATGGTGGCGTAGATCAGCGTGGTGTAGCCGAAGATCGGTTTGCGGCTGAACACCGGGAAGATCTCGCTGACGATGCCGAAGAACGGCAGCGCGATGATGTACACCTCCGGATGCCCGAAGAACCAGAACAGGTGCTGGTAGAGCAGCACACCACCGTTGGCCGGGTCGTAGATGTGGGCGCCGAGCAGACGGTCGGCCGCCAGGCCCAGCAGCGCGGCGGTCAGCAGCGGGAACGCGATCAGCACCAGCACCGAGGTGACCAGGATGTTCCAGGTGAACACCGACATCCGGAACATGGTCATGCCCGGGGCGCGCATGCACACCACGGTGGTGATCATGTTGACCGCACCGAGGATGGTGCCCAGACCGGACACCGCCAGGCCGAAGATCCACAGGTCACCGCCGGCGCCCGGGGAGTACATCGAGTGGGCCAGCGGCGCGTAGGCGGTCCAGCCGAAGTCCGCGGCGCCACCCGGGGTGATGAACCCGGAGATCGCCAGCGTGGCGCCGAACAGGAACAGCCAGAACGACAGCGCGTTCAGCCGCGGGAACGCCACGTCCGGCGCGCCGATCTGCAGCGGCAGCACCAGGTTGGCGAACCCGAACACGATCGGCGTCGCGTAGAACAGCAGCATCACCGTGCCGTGCATGGTGAACAGCTGGTTGAACTGCTCATTGGACAGGAACTGCAGTCCCGGCGCGGTCAACTCGGCACGCATGAGCAGCGCCATCAGCCCACCGATGAAGAAGAAGGTGAAGCAGGCGACGCAGTACATGATCCCGATCAGCTTGTGATCGGTCGTGGTGATCAGCTTGTAGAGGAGACTCCCCCGGGGGCCGGTCCGGGCCGGAAACGGACGCCGAACCTCGAGTTGTCCGATTGGGGGCGCTTCGGCTACCAACAGTTCCTCCATACGATCAGCGGGCGGTCCCGCAGTGGACGGTTCCGAATCCTATCTGCTGCCCCAGACGCGACCACCCGGGGCTCCTACATACCGTCGTACTTAGCACGGTTAGCGGTTCGACGTGCCGCTCGAACCCGGCCCGGACCGGCGGCGCGGAGGTGTTACCGTCGGCGACGTGATCGTTCCGGGACGGCGGATACGCGTGATCGCCGGCATGGTGTCGCTGGTCACGGCGGTTTTCTTGACCATGGCCACCGGGTGTGGCGCACCGCAGGGCGCCGAACCCGCGCCGCCTCGGGAGACGGTGATCACCAGCACCACCGAGATCGCCGGCGCCGGGGTGTTGGGCAACCAACGCCGCCCGGACGAGTCGTGCGCCGCCGAACCGGCCGCACCGGACCCGGGTCCGCCGGTGCGTGATGTTGCTCACGCCGCGGGGAGCACGGCGGTGCCGGCCGACCCGCAACGCATCGTGGTGCTGTCCGGCGACCAGCTTGACGCGCTGTGCGCGCTGGGGTTGCAGTCGCGGATCGTGGCGGCCGCGGTGCCCGAGGACACCGGGGTCCAGCCGGCTTATCTGGGAACCGTGATCCACGAGCTGCCCGCGGCCGGCACCCGCACCGAACCCGACCTGGATGCCATCCGCGCGGCGCGACCCGATCTGATCCTGGGATCACAGGCGCTGACCCCGGCCGACTATCCGCGGCTGGCCGCGATCGCGCCCACCGTGTTCACCGGCGCTCCGGGCCCGGACTGGCAGGGCAACCTGCGCACCGTCGGCGCGGCGACCGGGCGCTCGGCTGCCGCCGACGCACTGCTGGACGGTTTCGCCGAGGACGCCCGCAGGACCGGCGCCCAGAACGACGCGGCCCATTTCCAGGCGTCGGTGGTGCAGCTCACCGACACCACCGTGCGGGTTTTCGGCGCCGACACCTTCCCGGGCAGTGTGCTGGCCGCCGTCGGGCTGGACCGGCCGGCCGCGCAGCGGTTCACCGACAGGCCCTACATCGACATCGGCGCCACCGACGCCGAACTGGCCGACGCCGACTTCGGCATCGCCGAGGGCGACATCGTCTATGTGTCGTTCGCGTCGCCGGCGGCGCGGGACCGCGCCCGCACGGTGTTCACCAGCGACGCCTGGCGCAGGCTGTCGGCCACCAAGGACAACCGGGTGTTCACGGTGAACAACGAGGTGTGGCAGACCGGTCAGAACATCGTCGCCGCCCGGGGCATCCTGGACGATCTGCAGTGGGTGAACGCTCCCATCAACTGACGCCGACAACCGACCGGGCCGGGATGACCGGGGACACCGCCCGCGTTGTTCCCGGCTGACAGTCCGACCGTGCAACGAACGTGAGGTAACGCATGACGACCGTGTCCGCATACGCCGCCACCTCGGTCTCCGAACCGCTGACCCGGACCACGATCACCCGCCGCGAGATGGGACCACACGACGTCACGATCGCCATCCACTTCGCGGGCATCTGCCACTCCGACATCCACACCGTGAAGGGTGAGTGGGGTGAGCCCGCCTTCCCGCTCGTGCCCGGCCACGAGATCGCCGGTGTGGTGACGGCGGTCGGTTCGGAGGTCACCCGGTACCGCGTCGGTGACCGGGTCGGCGTCGGCTGCTTCGTCGACTCCTGCCGCGAGTGCCGGCACTGCCTGGCCGGCGACGAGCAGTACTGCGTGCGCGGCATGACGGGCACCTACAACGGCGTGGACCGCGACGGCCGGCCCACCCAGGGCGGCTACAGCGGCGCCATCGTCGTCGACGAGAACTACGTCCTGCGCATCCCCGACAGCCTGCCGCTGGACGCGGCGGCTCCGCTGCTGTGCGCCGGGATCACCACCTACTCGCCGCTGCGGCACTGGAACGTCGGCCCGGGGACCCGGGTTGCGGTGGTCGGTCTGGGCGGCCTCGGGCACATGGCGGTGAAGCTCGGCAAGGCGCTGGGCGCCGATGTCACGGTGCTCAGCCAGTCGCTGAAGAAGCGGGAGGACGGTCTGCGGCTGGGCGCCGGCGCGTACTACGCCACCTCCGATCCGGACACCTTCCGCGCATTGCGCAGTTCCTTCGACGTCGTCATCAACACCGTGTCGGCGAATCTGGATCTGGGCCGATATCTGATGCTGCTGGACGTCGACGGCACGTTGGTCGAACTCGGCATGCCGGAGAAACCGATGACGGTGCCGGCGGCTCCGCTGGTCGGCGGTCGGCGCCGGCTGGCCGGTTCGCTGATCGGCGGGATCGCCGAAACCCAGGAGATGCTGGACTTCTGCGCCGAACACGGGGTGTTGCCGGAGATCGAGGTGATCGAGCCGGAGTACATCAACACGGCCTATGAGCGGGTGCTGGCCAGCGACGTGCGGTACCGGTTCGTCATCGACACCGCCTCGCTGCGCGGCTGAAAGAGCTTGAATTTCGCTGATCGAAACTGTTTCGGCTCCTCGGCTGCCGGTCTGGAATGGGATACGCCCCACGACACCGAGCAGAGGAGCCGCCGAGAATGGCTGCCAGCACAAGACGACTGCACCTCAACGCCTTTCTCCGCAACGTCGGTCAGCATGAAGCGGCCTGGCGGTTGCCGGAGACCCGGCTGTCGGGCATCACCGACATCGACCACTACCTCGAACTGGCCCGGATCGCCGAACGCGGCAAACTGGACGCGATCTTCTTCGCCGATCATCCGGTTCTAAAGGGCAAGACCGAGTTTCGCCCGTTCGACGCGCTGGACCCGGTCACGCTGGTGACGGCGCTGTCCACCGCCACCACGCACATCGGCCTGGTGGCGACAGCATCCACCACCTACACCGAGCCGTACGGGCTGGCCCGCCGGTTCGCCACCCTCGACCATGTGAGCCGGGGCCGGGCCGGCTGGAACATCGTGACGACCGCGAACGCGGCGGCCGCCGCCAACTTCGGCCGACCGGCACATCCGGATCCCGAACACCGCTACTCGCGTGCCGACGAGTTCCTGCAGGTGGCGTTGCGCCTGTGGGACAGCTGGGAAGACGACGCGATCGTCGGCGACAAGCAGGCTCCGCGGTTCGTCGACCCGGACAAGATCCACGCCATCGACCACCGGGGTGAGCATTTCTCGGTGGCCGGCCCGCTGGAGGTGCCGCGGTCCCCGCAGGGGCATCCGGTGCTGTTCCAGGCCGGATCGTCCGAACCGGGAAAGCAGTTGGCCGCCAAGTACGCCGAGGCGATCTTCACCGCCCAGCCGACGGTGGAGGAGGCCCGGCAGTTCTATGCGGATGTGAAAGCCCGAGTCCGCCAACACGGCCGCGATCCCGACCGGGTGCACATCCTGCCCGGCCTGTCGGCGATCATCGGCGGAACCGAGGAGGAGGCGCGGCGGATTCAGCGCCGGCTCGAGGATCTCACCGTCCCCGATTACGGTCTGGAACAACTCAGCCGCATCGTCGGCTACCGGGTGGGCCGGGACGACCTCGACCGGCGGTTGCAGTTCGGTTCCGACGATCCCCCGGCCATTCACATGCAGAGCCGGTATGCGTTGGTGCGCCGGTTGGTCTCGACCGAGAACCTCACCGTGCGGGAGTTGTTGCTGCGGCTGAGCGGCGGCCGGGGACACCGGGTGTTCGCGGGTACCCCCGAACAGGTCGCCGACACCATCGAGGAGTGGTTCACCACCGGCGCCGCCGACGGGTTCAACCTGATCCCACCGGCGCTGCCGTCATCGCTGACGGCGTTCGTCGACCACGTCGTGCCGGAACTGCAACGCCGCGGCCTCTTCCGCACCGAATACACCGGCACCACGCTGCGTGACCATCTCGGTCTCCCCCGGCCCCGCAACCGGTTCACCACCGGCCGGCCGGTGGCCGCCGCCAGCTGAGCGGAGCCGAGATGCACACTGCCATCGAGATGTTGCGGCTGACGCTGGCCACACTGATCTCCGCGGCGGCGCTGACCGCCTGCGGCGCAACGCAATCCCCTGACTCCCCGGGCTTGCCGGCCGACGCCGCGCTGCCGACGGAGGTGCCGCCGGACACCACCCTGGTGGTCGCCGACGACGCCAACCGGCTCAGGACGCTGCTGACGCTCTCCGGTGAGCAGGACCGGCTCACCGGAGAGGTGAGCTACGCCAATTTCAGCAGTGGCCCGCTGCGGCTGGAGGCGATCCGCACCGGCAACGCGCACCTGGGTTACGTCGGGGACGTACCGCCGATCCTGGCGCACTACTCGGATGCGGACGTGCCGATCGTGGGAGCGGTCCGGCGCGACGGGACCGGCGCGCTGATCGCCACCTCCCCCGACTCCGGCATCACGTCGTTGTCGGATCTGGCCGGCAAGCGGATCGGTGTCAACGAGGGCACCTCGCAACAGGCAACCCTGCTGCGCAATCTGCAATCCGTCGGGCTGGGCATCGGCGACGTCGAACCGGTGTACCTGGGGCTCGCCGAGTTCGCCGACGGTCTGCGGGCCGAACAGATTCAGGCCGCCGTGCTCAAGCAACCGGACCGCGCCCGCTATCTGGAGTCGACGGCAGCCGAAGGGGCCATCGAGATCCCGAACGCCCCCGGCGCGAACACCGGCCTGAACTATCTGTACGCCGGCCGGGATGCGTTGATCGATCCGGCGCGTGCGGCGGCGGTCCGCGAGTTCGTCATCGCCTGGTACCGCGCCGAACTGTGGCGGAACGGCCATCAGGACACCTGGATCTCCGAGTATCTGGTGAAGGATCAGCACGTCGACGTCGACGATGCGCGCAAGATCGTCGAATCCGACGGTGTGGCATCAATTCCCGGGTTCACCGACGAGGTGGTGGCGACCCAGCAGGAAACAATCGATCTGCTGCAGCAGGCCGGTGCGTTCGCCGGCCGGGAGTTGCGTGCCCGCGACGAATTCGACTTCCGGTTCGCCGATCTGACCGCCGACTCGCCGACCGAGAACCGAGGAGGACAACCGTGACCAGCCTGCAGACCGCCCGACCGGCGCCCCGGTTGCGATCACCGGCGCAGCGTCGGGCCGACGTCACCGACGCGCAGCTGCTTCACCGCGGCGAGCACCGGACCCGGTTGGGGCCGGGCAGGGCCGTCCCGGCGGCGCTTGCCGTCGGACCGCTGCTGCTGGTGGCGCTCTGGTTGATCACCTCGCAACTGGGCATTCTCGATCCGCGGACCCTGCCGCATCCGTTCGACATCGCCCGGACCGCCGCCGAACTCTGGTCGGACGGCCGGCTGCCCGCCAACGTCGCGGCCTCGCTGAAACTGTCGCTGATCTCGCTGGCGATCGGGGTGGCGGCGGGTCTGGCGCTGGCCCTGCTGGCCGGATTGAGCCGGATCGGCGAGGCGCTCGTCGACGGACCCATTCAGATCAAGCGCGCGGTGCCCACCCTGGCGATCATCCCGCTGGCGATCATCTGGTTCGGCATCGGCGACACCATGAAGATCGTGATCATCGCCACCAGTGTGCTCATCCCGGTGTACATCAACACCACCGCGCAGCTGAAAGGGGTCGACCTGCGCCATGTGGAATTGGCGCAGACGGTCGGGTTGTCGCGCGTCCAGTTCATCCGGAAGGTCGCACTGCCCGGGGCGTTGCCCGGATTCTTCACCGGGTTGCGGCTGGCGGTGACGATTTCTTGGACTGCGCTGGTGGTGGTCGAGCAGGTGAACGCCACCAGCGGGGTCGGCTTTCTCATGACCCAGGCCCGGTTGTACGGCCAGCTGGAGGTCGTGGTCGTCGGCCTGGTGGTCTACGCGGTGTTCGGGCTGGCCGGCGACCATCTGGTCCGGACCATCGAACGGAGGGCGCTGTCATGGCGGCGGGCCCTGGGCGGCTGACGGGGAACCGCGCCGAGCCGGTCGCGGTGGTGCGGGGACTGCACCGGTCGTTCGGGGCCGGCGCCGTTCTCGACGGCATCGATCTGACGATCCGCCGGGGTGAGTTCGTCGCGTTGTTGGGCCGCAGCGGGTCCGGGAAGAGCACCCTGCTGCGGGCCCTGGCCGGGCTGGATCATGGCGGCGCAGGCGGGGGTGGCGGGGACGTGTACGTGTCCCGCGATGTCGCCGTGGTGTTTCAGGATTCGCGGTTGCTGCCGTGGGCGCGGGTGCTGGACAACGTCACACTGGGGCTGTCCGGCCGGGACGCCGAGCGGCGGGGCGCCGCCGTGCTGGCCGATGTGGGGCTGGCCGGCCGGGAGCGGGCGTGGCCGTACGAATTGTCCGGTGGAGAACAGCAGCGCGTCGCACTGGCCCGGTCGCTGGTGCGCGATCCGGCCCTGCTGCTCGCCGATGAACCGTTCGGCGCGCTGGACGCGCTGACCCGCATCCGCATGCACCGGCTGCTGCAGGAGCTGTGCGCCAAGTACCGGCCCGGGGTGCTGCTGGTGACCCATGACGTCGACGAGGCGGTGACCCTGGCCGATCGGGTGCTGGTGCTGGCCGACGGGCGGTTCGTCACCGACCGCGAGTTGACGTTCCGCGGCCGACGCACATTGCGCAACCCCGAGTTCGTGACGCACCGGGAGGCGCTGCTGGCCGCGCTGGGTGTCGGCGACGATTGAATCGTGTTGGCTGAACCCTGTCGGCGTGACTAGAAGTCCCAGTCCTCGTCCTCGGTGACGACGGCCTTCCCGATCACATAGGAGCTACCCGACCCGGAGAAGAAGTCGTGGTTCTCGTCGGCGTTGGGCGCCAGCGCCGACAGGATCGCCGGGTTGACGTCGGTCTCGTCCTTGGGGAACAGGGCCTCGTAGCCGAGGTTCATCAGGGCCTTGTTGGCGTTGTAGCGCAGGAACTTCTTGACGTCCTCGGTCAGCCCGACGTCGTCGTAGAGGTCCTGGGTGTACTCCACCTCGTTGTCGTAGAGCTCGAACAACAGGTCGTAGGTGTAGTCCTTGAGCTCCTTCTGCTTGGCCGGCTCCACCATGGCCAGACCGCGCTGATACTTGTAGCCGATGTAGTAGCCGTGCACGGCCTCGTCGCGGATGATCAGCCGGATCATGTCGGCGGTGTTGGTCAGCTTGGCGCGGCTGGACCAGTACATCGGCAGATAGAAGCCGGAGTAGAACAGAAAGCTCTCCAGCAGTGTGGACGCCACTTTGCGCTTGAGCGGCTCGTCCCCGCGGTAGTACTGCATGACGATCTCGGCCTTGCGCTGCAGGTTCGGGTTCTCCTCCGACCAGCGGAACGCGTCGTCGATCTCGGCCGTCGAGCACAGCGTGGAGAAGATGTTGCTGTAGCTCTTGGCGTGCACCGACTCCATGAACGCGATGTTGGTCAGGACCGCTTCCTCGTGCGGGGTGAGCGCATCCGGGATGAGGCTGACCGCGCCGACGGTGCCCTGGATGGTGTCCAGCAGGGTCAGACCGGTGAACACCCGCATGGTCAACTGCTTCTCGGTGTCGGTCAGGGTGTTCCACGAGGGGATGTCGTTGGACACGGGCACCTTCTCGGGCAGCCAGAAGTTGCCGGTGAGCCGGTGCCAGACCTCGGCGTCCTTGTCGTCCTCGAGCCGGTTCCAGTTGATCGCTGATACCCGGTTGACCAGCTTCATGCCCTCGCTCACAGTACCCACCTCGGACGTCGGGACGTTGTACCCGAACACTACCCGTGGTGTACCCGGCGGGAGGTGAACACAACATCGTGTGTCGTGCGGGATATCCGCCCGGTCAGCCCCAGAACCGGTACTCGGCCGGATCCAGCGTGCGGGTGGCCAGCCGGTACTGCCAGGTGAACCCGCCCCACAGCACCCGGTTGTTGCCGTGCTCGTCGAGGTACCAGCTGCGGCACCCGCCGGTGTTCCACACCGACCGGCCCAGCCTGGCCTGCAACTCGGCGTTGTAGCGGTCCTGGGCTTCGCGGGTGGGTGCGAGTGCCTGGGCGCCGGCCTTGTCGACCGCCTTGATCGCCTCGATGACGTAGTTGATCTGCGATTCGATCATGTACACCATCGAGTTGTGGCCCAGGCCGGTGTTCGGGCCGAGCAGCAGGTAGGCGTTCGGCAGATCGGCCACGGCGGTGCCGCGGTGCGCCATCGGGCCCTCCCGGTTGAACCGGTCGACGATGTCCTCGCCGTTGAGCCCCTTGATCTGCACGTACTTGTACGAGTCCGAGACGTGGAACCCGGTGGCGTACACGATGACGTCGACCGCGCGTTCGGTGCCGTCGGAGGTGACGATCCCGTCGGTGGTGATCCGGTCGATCGACTCGGTGATGACCTCGGTTCTCGGATCGGCCACGGCGGGATAGTAGGTGCTGGAGTTCAGGATCCGTTTGCACCCGAGCCGGTAATCGGGTGTCAGCTTGGCCCGCAGTTGCGGATCCTTGACGCTGCGGTTGATGTTCCACTTGCCCAGCAGATGGCCGATCCGCAGCATGCCCGGATATTTGGTCATGCCGACCGCGAGCGCCTCCTGCAGCGCGTAGATGCCGCCGCGCAGCGCCAGCCGCAGGCCCGGGATGTTCTCCAGAGCGCGCCGAAGCCACGCCGGCAGTTCGTCATTGGTGCGGGGCACCACCCACGCCGGCGTGCGCTGGTAGAGCTGCAGCTGCGCGACGCGGTCGATGATCTCGGGCACGATCTGGATGGCGCTGGCGCCGGTGCCGATCACCGCGACCCGCTTCCCGGTCAGGTCCACGCTGTGGTCCCACTGGGCGGAATGGAAAGCGGGACCGGCGAACTGGTCGCGGCCCGGGAAGTCCGGGATCGACGGGATGTGCAGTGCGCCGGCGCAGGAGATCAGGAACTGGGCGATGTACTCGCGACCGTCGGCGGTGAACACGTGCCAGCGGTGCTCGGTGTCATCCCAGTGGGCACGGTCCACCAGCGAATCGAAGTGGATGTAGCGCCGCAGGCCGTACTTCGCGGTGACGCCCTGCAGATACTCCTGGATCTCGTCCTGATAGGAGAACAGGTGGCGCCAGTCCGCCTTCGGCTCGAAGGAGAACGAATACAGGTGTGAGGGGATGTCGCAGGCGCAGCCCGGGTAGGTGTTGTCCCGCCAGGTCCCGCCGATGTCGTCGGCCTTCTCCAGCATCAGGAAGTCGATCCCCCGGCGCTGCAGCGCGATCGCCATGCCCAGCCCGGAGAAGCCGGTCCCGACGATCAGGGCACGGGTGCGGACCGGCGGCTGCGTCGGGGTGTTCGCCGGCGTGATGTCAGCCGACGGCTCGGTCACGGTCATCGTTGCGTCTCTCCTACTGCGATTGCCGATCCTGGGACCGGCGGTACCGGATACCTCCATCGTCCGGTCGTCGGGGGACGGTGTCAATGACTCGTCGGGCCCGGTCGATCAGTCAGGCGGGACAGGCGGGTCGATCAGGCAGGCGGGTCAGGCAGGCGGATCAGGCAGGTGAATCAGGCGACGTCCTCGCGGCGGCGCACCCCCGCGTGCAGCGGCAGATCAGGGTCGATCTTGATGCCGAGCATCTCGCAGGTGCCGTTGATCGCGCCGACGGTGATGGTGGTCAGATGCGCGATGAACTGGTCGGACGGCATGCGGCGGGGGCTGTCCGTTTCGGCGCCCAGCCACCAGTCGGTCGCCGAGGCGATGGATCCGAACGCCGCGTGCGCGGCCAGCTCCAGCGCCGTCGGGTCGAGCTCGATCTCACGGAGTTCGTTGTCGAACATGTCGGCCATCGCCAGCGTGATGTCGCGGCCCTCGTTGAGGGCCCGCGCCGCCGACGCGCTCTGGTCGGCGAACCGGCCCTGCAGCAGGAACCGCAGCACGTTGGGATGCTGGTCGACCAACCGCACGTACTGTTCGACGCTGCGCCGGATGATCTCGCGGCCGGAGTCGGCGGACAGGTCGATCGAGGGGAAGATCGCCGCCCACAGCATGTCCCGCAGCCGCTGGCCGATCGCCTGGTGCAGGTCGGCCTTGTCGGTGAAATGGCGGTAGATCTTGGGTTTGGCGGTGCCGGCCTCGGCGGCGATCTCGCGCAGGCTCAGTTCCGGGCCCAGCCGGTCGATCGCGCGGTATGCGGCGTCGACGATCTCGGCGCGCACCTTCTTGCGGTGTTCGCGCCAGCGTTCGCTGCGCGCGTCCACCTTGGCGCCGGCCTTGGCACCCGGTGCGCCACCGCTGCGTGGCTTGGACCCTCGTCGCACTCCCTCACTGTACCCTCGGCACGCCGTCTGACCTGGTAGGCCCGGCTTCCGGTACCGACGTCCGGCGCCGGCACACCCCGACGAACCCGGCTGCGCAGGCCAATCGCTCGACGCGCTGACCACCGAGGGCTTCGGTACTATCGCGGGCGACAAACTCGACGAGTGGAACGAGGTTTATGACGCAGCGCTACGACCTGGTCATCGCCGGTGGCGGCCCGGCGGGCTCCGCGGCCGCCTGGCAGGCGGCCCAGACCGGCGCGAAGGTGGTGGTCCTGGACAAGGCCGAATTCCCGCGCGACAAACCGTGTGGGGACGGTCTGACCGCCCGCGCGGTGAGCTATCTGCAGAAGATGGGCCTGGCCGACGAGGTCGCCAAGTTCCACCGCATCAACCGGGTCACGGTGTTCAGCCCCAGCCAGTGGGAGCTGTCGTTCCCGCAGCGCCCCGGCATGCCCGATCACGGCCACACGGTGAGCCGGACCGTGCTCGACGCGCTGCTGCTCAAGCACGCCGAATCCGCCGGTGCGGAGGTGCGGCAGTCCGCGGAGGTGGCCGCGCCGATCGTGGAACGCGGGCGGGTCGTCGGGGTCACGCTGAAGAGCGGCGAGAAGGTGTACGGCGACGCGGTGATCGCCGCCGACGGCGCCTACTCCCCCATCAAACGGGCGCTCAAGCTCGATTCGCAGTACAACGGCTACTCCGCCATCGCGATCCGCTCGGAGATGCACGCCAACCGCCCGGACTCCGACTCGCTGGACATCTACCTCAAGCTGGTGTTCCAGGGGGATCAGCTGCCCGGCTACGGCTGGGTGTTCCCGATGGGCGGCGGCCGGTTCAACATCGGCCTCGGCTACGTCAACAGTTACAAGAACTGGCAGTCGATCAATGCCACCCAGTTTCTCGGCGAGTTCCTGCGCACGCTGCCGCGCGAGTGGGACCTCCCGCCGATCGAGGAGCTCAAGAAGAACAAGAGCGTGCGCGCCTGGCGGCTGCCGATGGGGTTCACCGCGTGGCCGCCGTGGCGGCCGGGCGTGCTGTTCGCCGGCGACTCGCTGGGCGCCGGCAAACCGGCGTCCGGGGCCGGGATCTCCAAGGCGCTGGAATCCGGGCTGGCGGCCGGCGAATGCGCGATCGCGGCGCTGCTCAACGGTGGCCCCGACGACTTCACCAACTACGCGCAGCGCATGGAGGCGGCCTGGGGCAAGGAGTACCGTCGCGGCCGCTACATGCACAAACTGATCGGCTACCCGAAGATCGCCGAGGCCGGCGTGAGGCTGATCGACAACCGCGCGTTCCGCGACCGCATGCTCAGGGCGCTGTACAAGAAACACGGGCCTCGACACACGGTGAAGTAGTCCACGCCGACGGTGTGGCGTCTCACCAGCTGCCCGGGATCGGGCTGGCCCTCTTCGGCCGGGATGATCTCGCCGAGGACGCGCGCCGCCCGATCGACGGCCGGTTCAGCGGCATTGGAGGTGGCCCACAACCCGCGGTGGACCGTCCACGACGACGGCACCCTCACCATCACACCCTGAGACCGGCGGCGCCGAGAGGCGTTCAGCCGGCCCGGTTCCTGGGCACGACCGACAGCAGCACCGTCGAGTCCTCGACGGCGACGAGGTGGTGCCGCTCCGGCGGGATCACCAGATACTCACCCTCGGCGACCTCGACGGAGCCGCCGGCGGTCCCCAGCCGGACGTGTCCGCGCAGCACCAACAGGGTTGCCTCGCCGGGGTTTTCGTGGTCGGACAGCTCGTGGCCCGCGGCCAGTGTCAGCACCACCTGTTTCAGGGTGTGATCGCGACCGCCGTGAACGGTGGCGACGGTACGCCCGCTGCCGGCGTCCTTCGCCGCGGTGAGCTGCTCCTCGCTCAGGTCGGTGAGCGAAACTGGTTGCACTGGAGTCTCCCTCGTTCGATGAATCGGTGGTCAGTCGCCGGGCCGCAGGATCAGGCCAACCTCGCAGGACCCGGCCCGCGGGTCGGGGGTGACGGCCACCCGGTAGCGGCCGCCGATGACCTCGGCATTGCGGTCGACCACTTCCTGGATGAGGCCCTGCTGGATACCCCGGACCACTTCCGGCGCCGTCTCGGCGACCTCGGCCAGCGGGCAGGTGCAGATCTGCACCGTCACCTCGCCGAACGAGGTCAGCACATTGCGCACCTGAAAACCCAGCTCGCCCAACGTCTCGACCACCAGGTCGGCGACCGTGGACTCGTCGCGGCGGCGCGCCACCCGGACCCGGCGGGCCAGATCCGCCCCGATCAACGTGGCCCGCCGTTCCCGTTCCACGGGGGTGCCGCCGAGGTGGGTGGCGAACAACGACACGATGTCGGCATAGTCGAGCCGGGGTGTCGGCTCGTAGGTGAGCCGCGGACGGCCGCGGCCGCCGTTGCGGGCCCGGCGGCGCCGGATCGCCCCCTGGCCCTCCAGGGTCGACAGGTGAAACCGCGCCGTCGTGACGTGGATCCGCAGCGCGTCGGCGACCTGCTGGGCGTCGACGGGCTCCGCGGCCCGCTTCACCACGTCGAGCACCTTCCGGCGCTGCCGGCCGGCGGCCCGCTCCGACTGCGGCGCATCGAGGTCGTGGCGCGGCGCTGACACTGACATCCCTTCCGGTTCGTCACTTCTCCGGTACGACTCCGACCACGGCGATCGCGGTCAGCGAGTGACGATACCGCTGAAAGGTCTTGCGCATACCGATGACCCGTTTCCGCGCGGCCGGACGCCTGATCAGGTTGCCGACGATGCGCAGCGCACCGAACAGACCCTCGTCGGCCAGCACCCGGCCGGGGTTGAGCAGCGCCATCTTCGCGTGATCGACGCTGACCACCTCGAACCCGGCGTCGGTCAGCAGGTTGACCCACTCGGAGGCGGTCAGCGGCCGCGCGTTGACCTTGATCGCTCGGGCCATGTCCTTGCGGATCTGGTCCTTAGTGTCCTGCGGCAACGAGTCCGGCTGCAGACCGAGCTCGTGGATCGCGTACCGCCCGCCCGGGCGCAGCACCCGGAACGCCTCGTTGACGATCGCCCGCTTGTCCCGGTCTCCCTGCATGGTCAGCATCGCCTCACCGATCACCACATCGGCGCTGCCGGAGGGCAGGCCGGTGTCGGCCGCGTTGGCCACCACCACCTTGCCGTCGACCGGTTCGACGATCCTGCGGACGGCTTCGGTGGCGGCGGCGGTGTCGTCCACGCCGACGTAGGAGCGGGGCCCGGCCGCGACGATGTCGGTGGCGGTGCGCCCCAGGCCGGGGCCCAGCTCGACGACGTCGGCCCCGGTCACGCGGGCGGCCGTGAGCAGCCGCCGGGTCAGTTCCAGCCCGCCGGGGCGCAGCACCCGCTTGCCCAGCCGCGCCAGCAGCCAGTGGCCGGGCAGGTCGGCGTCGGACCGGTTGGCAAGCGGAAGTGGTGATTTGGCAGTCATTTTCTGATCGTCCTTTCGATGGCGGCGATCGCGAAGATCGTCGTGAACACTGCGCAGGTGTAGAGCAGTGCCGGGTTCTGGCCCCACGGCGGGGTGAGCACGGTGTCCTGCCCGGTGGCGTACACCGCGTTGAGCATCGGCATGAAGCGCTGCAGGGTCGCCCCGCTGGGCAGATACCCGGCGGCGGTCTCACAGACGAACGCCCACAACAGAATCGCGCTGACCGCCGCGAGCGGTGAGCGCACCAGCGCCCCCACGCCGACACCGGCGCCGGCGGCGAACACGGCCAGCAGCGGCACCGTCCACAGCAGGCGCAGCCCGACCGGATCGGTCCACGACACCGTCCCGTACACCGTCGGGGCGACGGCGGGCAGCGCCGACAACACGCCGATCAGGGTGAGCGCGGCGATCACTGCGCCCAGCCCGCCGTAGAACACCCAGCGGGCGGTGAGCATCGACCATCGGGACGGCATCGCCAGCCGGACGTGTTCGGCTGTGCCATGACGGCTTTCCGACGCCTGGCCGTCCGCGGCCGCGACCGCCACCAGCGTGGTGGTGATGGTGATGACCCAGTACGCCGCGTTGGAGGTGGACACCTGCAGCACCGAGATCTGGCCCGGGATGCGGGCGAACGCCTCGGCGATGAGGGCGATGCCGAGAGTGATGACCACGGGGATCCCGACCGCGGCCGGCATGATCACCGCCCACAGCCGGCTGCGGCCGCCGGTGCGGACACCCTCGGCGCGCACACCGCGCACCACGCCGGTGATCGCGTCGGGCGCCGGGGACACCGGGGCGGTCACTAGGGCACCATCCTTATTGCGGATGCCTGATGGGTGTTCGTTGAAGGGACTCGGCGGGGGCCGAGGTGACGGCCAGGTGCGGTCGCTCGTAGAGGGCCAGCATGACACCGCCGCCCTCGGCCCTCCCGGAGTCGCAGACCGGCATCAGGAAGACGCGCCGCAGAGCGCCAGTTAGTGACCGTCCGGTGGTCGACCCCCTCGCCGCGTCGTCGCTGCCACCTTGAGGAGATTCGTTGTCCGAGGAAACCGCAGAAATCATCTACGTCGGGTTGGACTGGGCTGCCGCCACTCATGCCGTGTGCGTGCTGTCCGCAGTGGGAAAGATACTGGCGCAGTTCATGATTGACCATACTGCCGATGGCATCGCCACACTGATTCGCAAACTGTCCAAGTTCGGCGATCCCGCCGATGTGCACATCGGGATCGAACGACCCAATGGGCGGCTGGTCGACCTGCTGCTCGAAGCCGGCCACCCGGTCATCCCGGTATCCCCGAACGCCATCAAAACGTGGCGGGACGGCGAAGTCATCTCCGGCGCCAAGTCTGATGCCGGTGACGCCCTGGTGATCGCCGAATACCTGCGCTTGCGCCACCATCGACTGCGCCCCGCAGCCCCGTACAGTTCGTCGACCAAGGCGCTGCGCACGGTGGTCCGCACCCGCGACGACGTTGTCGCCATGCGGGTGGCGGCCACCAACCAACTCAGCGCCCTGCTCGATGATCACTGGCCTGGCGCCAAAGCGATCTTCGCCGACGTCGAATCTCCAATCAGCCTGGCGTTCCTGCGTCGCTATCCCACCGCGGCCAGCGCCGCTCGACTCGGAGAGAAACGCTTGGCTGCGTTCCTTGTCAAGCATTCCTATTCCGGTCGACGACCAGTCAAAGAACTGTTGACCCGGCTGCGCAGCGCACCCGCAGGCACCACCGATCCCGTCCTGACTATCGCCGTCCGCGACGTCGTGCTGGCCCTCGTCAGCGTCATCGAGGCGCTCAACAGCGCAGGCAAGGCCCTCGACCGATCCGTCATCGCCCGCCTCGGGGAGCACCCGGACGCCGAGGTCTTCACGTCGCTGCCAAGGTCGGGTCAGATCAACGCCGCCCAGGTGCTCGCCGAGTGGGGCGACTCCCGTGCAGCCTACGACGGTCCCGACGCCGTGGCCGCCCTGGCCGGGGTCACTCCCGTCACCAAATCTTCCGGCAAACAACACGCCGTGCACTTCCGCTGGGCATGCAACAAACGCTTCCGCCGAGCACTGACCACCTTCGCTGACAACAGCCGACACCAAAGCACTTGGGCAGCCGACATCTACAACCGAGCCCGCGCGCGCGGACACGACCACCCCCACGCCGTGCGAATCCTCGCCCGCGCCTGGATTCGCGTCATCTACCGCTGCTGGCACGACCAAAGCCCCTACGACCCCGCCCGGCACGGTGCCGTACAAAAACTGCACACCGCAGCATGAAAACTGCGTAGGGGTTGACTCAGGAAGTGTCATGCGTGCTCCAGCAGCGTGGTCTCGAGCCATCCGCGGGGGTCCGCCCCGGCCGGCGCCAGTTCGCTCAGCTCCCCCGAGATGCCGATGCGTCCGTCCACCAGAACCGCGATGTGGTCGGCGGTCAACGCCACCTCGCCGAGCAGATGGGTGGCGACCACGACGGTGCGCCCCTGGTCGGCCAGCCGACGCAGCAGGGCGCGGAACCACACGATGCCCGGCACATCGAGTCCGTTGAGCGGTTCATCGAACAGCAGCGCCCGCGGTTCGGCCAACAGGGCGCCGGCGATCGCCACGCGTTGCCGCATCCCCAGTGAGAGCCGGTCGATGCGGTCGCGGCGCCGTTCGGTGAGCCCGGTGTCGGCCAGCACGGCGTCGACGCGGCCGGTGTCGACACCGTTCAGGGCCGCCAGCCAACGCAGGTGCCGGGCCACGGTGTGGCGGGGATCCATCGCGTCGGGCCCGAGGTGGAATCCCACCAGCCGCGGGTCGCCGCCGGATGGACGAGCGTGGATCCGGATGGTGCCGGCGTCGGGCCGGTCCAGTCCGGCGATCAGCCGCAACAGCGTCGTCTTCCCGGCTCCGTTGAGGCCGAGCAGCGCGGTCACCGCACCCGACGGGAATTCCGCGCTGACGTCGTCGACTGCCCGGCGGCCGCGGAAAGCCTTTGTCAGACCGATGATTTCGATCACAATGCGATCATTCAAAGTTGCAGGGTATCGGCAGGCCCATGGTCTCGATGCCGTTGCACAACGACTTGTTGGCCAGCTTCCACCGGCCGTCGATGCGGCGCCATTCGGCTTCGACCCGCACCGTCGGGGCCCCCTGCCGGCTGGCGTTGATGACGGCGGTGTGGCGATCGCCGTCGTGGGTCTCGGGGCCGGTCACCCGGCTGGATCCCCGGGGCGGCCGGAAGAAGCCGATGCGGTAGACCATCTTCGGCACGATCACCGCACGGTCACCGCCCTCCAGCTGCGCCGCCTTCACCCAGTCCGGCGCCGCGGTGCCGACCAGCAGCCGGATCTGGGCGTCGAGTTCCTCGAGCGTCGGCACCTCGGAGGTGATCGCGAAGTCCTCGACCGACCCGGTCGGTTGGCCCGGTTGGGCGGACGCCGTTGGAGCGAACCCCAGCGACGCGGTCGTGACGGCCGCGACCAGCGCCGCGATCACGGAGAAACGCCTTGCCATCGCGCACACTCCCTTTTGGAGGAAACTTTTGCGCTTAATGTAGCCAGCGTCAGTTAATTAGGCAAGGCTTACCTAGTGGTGTTCTGGCCCACACCGCACCCGCTGTCCGGCCGCCCTCGCGAGGCCGGACACCCGCCGCGCCAGAGCCATGCGGGCGCGACTGACCGACCGTCCGCGGCGCGAGCAGCCGAGCCCACCCGAAGAGAAGCGCCGGCCAGGGACAGATCCCTGGCCGGCGAGTCAGCGAAAGCGTCCCTACAGCATGCAGGACACGCAACCCTCGACTTCGGTGCCCTCCAGCGCCATCTGGCGCAGCCGGATGTAGTAGAGCGTCTTGATGCCCTTGCGCCAGGCGTAGATCTGCGCCTTGTTCACATCGCGGGTGGTGGCGGTGTCCTTGAAGAACAACGTCAGGCTCAGCCCCTGGTCCACGTGTTGGGTGGCCGCGGCATAGGTGTCGATGATCTTCTCGTAGCCGATCTCGTACGCGTCCTGGAAGTACTCCAGGTTGTCGTTGGTCATGTACGGCGCCGGATAGTAGACCCGGCCGATCTTGCCTTCCTTGCGGATCTCGATCTTCGACGCGATCGGGTGGATCGAGCTCGTCGAGTGGTTGATGTAGGAGATCGACCCGGTCGGCGGAACCGCCTGCAGGTACGCGTTGTAGATGCCGTGCTTCTGCACCGACTCCTTCAGCCGCCGCCAATCCTCCTGGGTGGGAATGTGAATGTTGGCCTTGGCGAACAACTCACGGACCTTGTCGGTCTTGGGCTCCCACACCTGGTCGGTGTACTTGTCGAAGAACTCACCGGTGGCGTACTTCGACTTCTCGAAGCCCACGAAGTGCTTCCCCCGCTCGATGGCGATCCTGTTCGACGCCCGGACCGCGTGGTAGCACACCGTGTAGAAGTACATGTTGGTGAAGTCGATCGCCTCTTCGGACCCGTAGAAGATCCGCTCCCGGCCCAGGTAGCCGTGCAGGTTCATCTGCCCGAGGCCGATCGAGTGCGACTCGTCGTTGCCCCGCACGATCGACGGCACCGAGTCGATCCGGGTCTGGTCGCTGACGGCGGTCAACGCCCGGATGGCGACCTCGACGGTCTGGCCGAAGTCCGGCGAGTCCATCGCCTTGGCGATGTTGAGCGACCCCAGGTTGCAGGAGATGTCCTTGCCGACGACCTTGTAGGACAGATCGTCGTTGAACTCCGACGGCGTGGACACCTGCAGGATCTCCGAGCACAGGTTCGAGTGGGTGACCTTGCCCTCGATCGGGTTCGACCGGTTCACCGTGTCCTCGAACATGATGTAGGGGTAACCGGACTCGAATTGCAGCTCGGCCAGGGTCTGGAAGAACTCGCGCGCGTTGATCTTGCTCTTGCGGATCCGCGGGTTGTCGACCATCTCGTAGTACTTCTCGGTGACCGAGATGTCGGCGAACGGCACCCCGTAGACGCGCTCGACGTCATACGGCGAGAACAGGTACATGTCCTCGTTCTTCTTGGCCAGCTCGAACGTGATGTCGGGGATCACCACGCCCAGCGACAGCGTCTTGATCCGGATCTTCTCGTCGGCGTTCTCCCGCTTGGTGTCGAGGAAGCGGTAGATGTCCGGATGGTGCGCGTGCAGGTACACCGCGCCGGCGCCCTGCCGCGCGCCGAGCTGGTTGGCGTAGGAGAACGAGTCCTCGAGCAGCTTCATGATCGGGATGACACCCGAGCTCTGGTTCTCGATGTTCTTGATCGGCGCGCCGAACTCGCGGACGTTGCTCAGCAGCAGCGCCACCCCGCCCCCGCGCTTGGACAGCTGCAGCGCGGAGTTGATCGCCCGGCCGATCGACTCCATGTTGTCCTCGATGCGCAGCAGGAAGCACGACACCGGCTCGCCACGCTGCTTCTTGCCCGAGTTGAGGAACGTCGGGGTGGCCGGCTGGAAGCGGCCGTCCATGATCTCGTCGACGAGCTTCTCGGCCAGTTCGACGTCACCGGCGGCCAGGGTCAGCGCCACCATCACCACGCGGTCCTCGAACCGCTCGAGGTAGCGCTTCCCGTCGAACGTCTTGAGTGTGTAGGAGGTGTAGTACTTGAACGCGCCGAGGAACGTCGGGAACCGGAACTTCTTGGCGTAGGCCCGATCCAGCAGGCTCTTGACGAAATCGCGGCTGTACTGGTCGAGCACCTCGGGCTCGTAGTAGTCGTTCTCGATCAGGTAGTCGAGCTTCTCGTCGTAGTCGTGGAAGAAGACCGTGTTCTGGTTGACGTGCTGCAGGAAGAACTCCCGGGCCGCCTGCTTGTCCTTGTCGAACTGGATCTTGCCGTCGGCGTCGTACAGATTCAGCATCGCGTTGAGCGCGTGGTAGTCCGGCCCGCCGGCGCCGGGCGTCAGATCGGCCTCCGGCGAGGCAGCGGTTACCGGCTCTGCAGCTGTGACGGTAGGTGGCACGTCTGTTCCTTCCAGAAGTCAGCTAGGCCCGCGCGGACGGCTTCCACGTCGTCGGGGGTACCCATCAATTCGAATCGGTAGAGGTAGGGCACTCCGCACTTGCGGGACACCACATTGCCCGCATACGCGAATTCGGCGCCGAAGTTGGTGTTGCCCGCGGCGATGACGCCGCGCAGCAGCGACCGGTTGTGTTCGTTGTTGAGAAAAGCGATGACCTGCTTGGGCACGTAGCCGCCGTGGTTGATGTCCGGGGTGGCCCGGCCCCCACCGTAGGTGGGGAGGATCAGCACGTACGGCTCGTCGACCTCGATGCGGCCGTGCAGGGGGATCCGGGTGGCGGGCAACCCGAGCTTCTCCACGAAACGGTGCGTGTACTCCGACACGCTGGAGAAGTAGACCAGGCCGCCCACCGTCACCGCCCCCTATGCCGACGTGGCGACCCGGGCCAGCGCCCGGATGCGGTCCGGCCGGTAGCCCGACCAGTGCTCGTTGCCGGCCACCACGACCGGCGCCTGCAGGTAGCCGAGCGCCATGACGTAGTCACGGGCCTCGTCGTCCAGGCTGATGTCGACCGTTTCGTAGGAGATGCCCTGTTTGTCGAGGGCCTTGAAGGTGGCGTTGCACTGCACGCAGCCGGGCTTGGTGTAGACGGTGACGGTCATGCGGTACGGCTCCTCTTGGCGATCACGGCGGGTATGGAGTCAGGAACTGGCAACTTGACGGAAACGGCATCTCGCTGTTAATCAGCACCCCCCAGACCCGCGAAATTCCGGACGTCCGGACCGGCATCCGCCGTCCGGTCTCATGACCTTCGCGGGCGGTGTTCCGGGTCCGGCCGACCCTTCGGAACCTCGTGGCCTGTCGGTGCCTTAGACACTACACCTAGTGGGTGCCTACGCGAAGCCCTACAAGATGTTCTGAACCACATTCTTGAAATTCCCAGGTCGTAAGCTTCATTTCCGCCCCACCTCCCGGCGTGTCGCGTTTCTTCGGCGCGTCGCGCCGACCGGTCGGATCAGGTGTACCACCCGGCACCGACAGCAATGCCGGCCAGGACCGCCGACGCACCCGCCCAGCAAACCGGTGGCGGCCTCCCGGACGCCCGGTGCCAGCGCGGACGGCCGATCCCCCGGTCATGCCAGCGCAATTTCGGCCCGCAACGAGAAGCGGGCCGGCACGGTCGCCGGCCCGCTCCAGATCCCGACTCAGCCGGTTATGCGCCCACCCGGGCCTCGGCCGCGAGCTTCTCCACCACCGTCCGCACCGCGGCGGTCACCTCGGCGTTCTCCCGCGGATGCCTGCCGTCGAGCGTCTTGGTCGGCAACGACAGCGCCGGGTCCTCCAGCACCCGCGGACCGGCGATTCCGAACGACTTGCGGGTCTCGTCGTGGGCCCACTTCCCGCCGTAGCGGCCGAGCGCGGCGCCGATCACCGCCGCCGGCTTCCCCTGGAGCGCACCGTTCCCGTACGGCCGCGACAACCAGTCGATGGCGTTCTTCAACACGGCCGGGATGCTGCCGTTGTATTCCGGGGTGACCACCAGGGCGGCGTGCGCCTCCGCCGCGGCGGACCGCAGCGCCGCGACCGGTTCGGCGAGGCGGCCGGGGGTGTCGATGTCCTCGTTGTAGAACGGCAGTTCGCCCAATCGGTCGAACAGCTCCAGCCGGACGCCCGCCGGCGCCGTCTCGACCGCCACCTCCACCAGTTGACGGTTGATCGAACCGGCCCGCAGGCTGCCCAGCAGCACCAGCACCCTGGTGTCCGCCCCGCCGGCCGCCGGCTCGCTTCTGTCCGCCATGGTCACTCCTCACGTGTTCGTGGACATTGTCCCCCGAAGAACCGGACCAGGGTCCGGTTTATTTCGACCTGAGCTAAAGTGTCGTTGATGAGCGCCGATGAGCTGCTCCCGGCCCGTCCGGCGACCGATGTCGCGGCGCCGACGGCCACGACCGCGCCACCCGAGCGGGAGGATGCGGCACGCAACCGCGCCCTGTTGCTCGACGCCGCCCGCCGGCTCATCGCCGAACGCGGCGCCGAGGCGGTCACCATGGACGACATCGCCGCGGCCGCCGGAGTCGGCAAGGGCACATTGTTCCGCAGGTTCGGCAGCCGCGCAGGGCTGATGCTCGAACTCCTCCACGATGACGAGACCGCGTTCCAGCAGGCGTTCATGTTCGGTCCGCCCCCGCTCGGCCCCGGCGCCGAACCGCTGGAGCGGCTGCTGGCCTACGGCCGCCGCCGGCTGCAGTTCGTGTGCGACCACCATGCACTGCTGACCGATGTGTCCCGGGAACCACAGACCCGGTTCGGACCACCGATGACGTTGCACCACACCCACATCCGCAGTCTGCTCGCCGCCGCCGACGCGGACGGGGACCTCGACGTCCAGGCCGACGCGCTGCTGGCGCTGACCGACCCCGACTACGTCCGGCATCAGGTGACGGACCGCGGGGTCGCCCTGGACGCGCTCGCCGACTCCTGGGGCGACGTGGCCCGGAAGCTGTGCCGGCGATGACCTGGGTGTTGCACGTCGATCTGGATCAGTTCCTGGCGGCGGTGGAACTGCGCCGGCGGCCGGAGCTGGCCGGCACCCCGGTGATCGTCGGCGGCAGCGGCGATCCGACCGAACCGCGCAAGGTGGTCACCTGCGCCTCCTACGAGGCGCGCCGGTTCGGGGTGCACGCCGGGATGCCGTTGCGCACCGCGGCGCGGAAGTGCCCGGATGCGACGTTTCTGCCGTCGGATCCGCAGGCCTACGACGCGGCGTCCGAACAGGTGATGGACCTGCTGCGGGATTTCGGTCACCCGGTCGAGGTGCTGGGCTGGGACGAGGCGTTCATCGGTATCGGTGGCGGCGGCACCGGGGAGGGTGTCGGGGGAAGCGCCGCGGCGACGGACCCGGTGGCGCTCGCCGAGGACATCCGCGCCGCGGTGACCGCCGAGACCGGGCTGTCGTGTTCGATCGGGATCAGCGACAACAAGCAGCGGGCCAAGGTCGCCACCGGGTTCGCCAAGCCGGCCGGCATCTACCGGCTCACCGACGCCAACTGGATGGCCGTGATGGGAGACCGTCCGGTCGACGCGCTGTGGGGTGTCGGGCCCAAGACCGCCAAACGGCTTGCCACCCTGGGTATCACCACGGTGGCCGATCTGGAGGCCACCGACGCGACGGTGCTGACCACGACGTTCGGGCCGAGCACCGGGCTGTGGCTGCTGCTGTTGGCCAAGGGCGGCGGCGACACGGAGGTCAGCGCCGAACCGTGGGTGCCCCGCTCCCGCAGCCATGTCGTCACCTTCCCCCGTGACCTGACCGAGCGCGCGGAGATGGACGCGGCGGTGGCCGACCTGGCCCGGCGCACCGTCGACGAGGTGGTCGCGGCCGGCCGGATCGTCACCCGGGTGGCGGTCACCGTGCGCACCGACACCTTCTCCACCCGCACCAAGATCCGGAAGCTGCCCGTTCCGAGCACCGACCCGGATCTCATCACCGCCACCGCGCTGGCGGTGATGGACCTGTTCGACATCGAGCGTCCGGTGCGACTCCTCGGGGTGCGGCTGGAACTGGCCATGGAGTCGGGTGCGCAGGCCGGGCAGGCAGGTCGATGACGTCATCGGAAACGACAGGGTGAGCATGCTGCAGACGGTCGCCATCCGCGGATACCGTTCGCTGCGGGAGGTGGTGCTGCCGCTGTCCCGGCTGACGGTGATCACCGGAGCCAACGGCACCGGCAAATCGTCGCTGTACCGGGCGTTGCGGTTGCTGGCCGACTGCGGTCGCGGTGAGGTGATCGGCTCCCTGGCCCGCGCGGGTGGGCTGCAGTCGGTGCTGTGGGCCGGGCCGGAGCACCCCAATGCCGACGAGCGCACCGGCGCCGCCCACGGCACCCGACGGACCCGCCCGGTGTCGCTCGAACTCGGTTTCGCCGCTACGGACTTCGGCTATCTGATCGACCTCGGACTGCCGCAGTCGGCCGGGCCGGGCTCGGTGTTCGCCCGGGATCCGGAGATCAAACGCGAGGTGGTTTTCGCCGGCCCTGTTCCGCGGCCCGCCGCCACCCTGGTCCGGCGCACCCGCGACCACGCCGAGATGCGCGCCGACACCGGGTTCGAGGAGTTGTCCCGCAGCCTGCCGTCGTATCACAGCGTGCTGGCCGAATACGCCCACCCGGAGGCGTTGCCGGAGCTCGCCGCGGTGCGCAACAGGTTGCGCCGGTGGCGGTTCTACGACGGTTTCCGGGTCGATGCGGCGGCTCCGGCACGCCGGCCGCAGGTGGGGACCCGCACCCCGGTGCTGTCCGACGACGGCCACGACCTGGCGGCGGCGATCGCCACCATCACCGAGACCGGGTTCGACGATCTCGCCCGCGCGGTCGGCGACGCGTTCGACGGCGCCACGGTGTCGGTGGCGGTGCACGACGGGTTGTTCGAACTGCAGGTGCGGCAGCGCGGCATGCTGCGGCCGCTGCGTGCCGCCGAACTGTCCGACGGCACACTGCGTTTCCTGCTGTGGACCGCCGCGCTGCTCAGCCCCGAACCACCGTCGCTGATGGTGCTCAACGAGCCGGAGACGTCCCTGCATCCGGAGCTGGTGCGCCCGGTGGCGAACCTGATCCGCGCCGCGGCGCAGCGCACCCAGCTGGTGGTGGTGACGCATTCGGCCGCCCTGCTGGAACTGCTCGGTGACGCCGCCGAGGGCGTCGAGTTGTACAAGGACCGGGGTGAGACCAAGGTCGCCGGCCAGACCATGTTGTCGACGCCGCCGTGGGACTGGGGCAGCCGCTGACGGGTTACGGCCGCCCGGGCCGCAGCGCGCGGGTGAACAGCACGTTCACCCGCCTCATCGCGAAACTGTACGGCGCCCAGGCCAACCGCTTGAACAGGTACAACGCCCGGATGTCGGCGGAGGTGTAGATCAGGTAGCGGTTCCTGCGCACCCCGGCCAGGATCTTGTCGGCCGCCCGTTCCGGTGACACCGCATGGCCGCTGAACCGGTCCACCCACTTCTGCACCCGGGGATCGTCACGGTCCACCCCGGCGATCTGAACCGTCTGCACCAGACCGGTTCTCACCGCTCCGGGCACCACCACCGACACCCCGATACCGTGCCGGGCGAGGTCGAACCGCAGCACCTCGCTCATCCCGCGCAGTCCGTACTTGCTGGCGCTGTACGCGGCGTGCCACGGCAGCGCGACCAGTCCCGCCGCCGAGGACACGTTGACCAGGTGGCCGCCCCGGCCGGCGGCCATCATCGGCGGGATGAACGTCTCGACCACGTGGATCGGGCCCATCAGGTTGATGTCGATCATCGCCTTCCACTGTTGGTGGGTGAGCTGATCGACGGTGCCCCACGCGGATACGCCGGCGATGTTCATCACGACGTCCATCGCGGGGTGGTCGGTGTGGATGTCGGCGGCGAAGTCGGCGACCGCGTCGAAGTCGGCGATGTCGAGGGCCCGGTGCGCCGGCACCCGGGCGCCGAGCGCGCGGGCCTGCTCGACGGTGCCCGCCAGTCCCTCGGCGTCCCGGTCGGTCAGGAACAGCTCGGCGCCCTCGGCGGCCAGCCTCAGCGCGGTGGCCCGACCGATGCCGCTGGCGGCTCCGGTGACGAAGCAACGTTTTCCGGTGAAACCGCGAGTGAAGCCGCGAGGCTGCGTCATGGCGCCGACCCTACCGGCGAGATCCCGTCCGGCCAACGAGGCTCAGCGCTCGGGAAGGTTGCCGCCGCCCCACAACGAGTACAGCCAGAGCCGCTCCACGACGTCGACGGCCCGGCTGATGTCGGTGGCGCGGCCGACGAAGGCGCTGTCGTGGGTGAGGGTGAGCGCGGTGGTCGCCACCAGGGTGCGGACCAGTGCGTGGAGGTCGTCGGTGATCGGCTGCGCGCTGGCGTCCTGCTCGATCACCCCGACGATCTTGTCGATCACGATGGCCTGGAGGTCGCCCATCATCTCGCGGATCTGGGCGTCGGTGTTCTGGGCCGCCGAACAGGCCCGCATCACCGGGTCGTTGCTGGCGTAGACGGCCGCGGCGCTGCCCACCATGCGGCGGGCGAACTCCGCCGGCGTCTCCTCGGCCCCGCGCGGGGCGAAGTTCTGGGTGAGCTTGTCGAGCTCCTCCATGGCTTCGCCGAGGATGACCGCCAACACCGCGTACTTGGAGTCGAAGTAGAAGTAGAACCCCGAGCGGGCCACGCCGGCACGCTCGCTGATGGTGCTGACCGACAGGTCGGCGAAAGACCGTTCTTCCAGCAGTTCGCGCACCGCGGCCACGATCGCGTCCCGCTGCCGATCACCGCGGCTGCGGCGATCCTCACGGGCGGGTGAATCAGTGGTCACGCAGACAACCTTCGCACCACCCGGCGCCGGAAACAAAACTTGACATGCGTCAAGTCGGTTCGCTTGGATAGGGATCGAGTGAGACCCACCACAGCCTTGCGACACGCAGGAGTGCACACATGGCCACCATCAACACCCGGGACTATCTGCTCGATCAGGCAAAGCGCCGGCTCATCCCGACGGTGAACAACATTCCCGGTATGGGCATCGTCGAAAAGAAGCTGCGGGAACGGGAGTGGAAGCAGTTCAAGCTGGCCGACCCGCCCCCCGGCAGCGGCCTGAAACCCGTCATGGGCGATGCCGGGCTGCCGATCCTGGGCCACATGATCGAGGCGTTCCGCGGCGGCCCGGACTATGTGCTCGAGGTCTACCGCAAGTACGGGCCGGTGCACTACGCCTACTCGCCGGCGTTGGCCTCGGTGTCGGCGCTGGGCCCGGACGCCACCCAGGAGATCTTCTCGAACAAGAACAAGGACTACTCGCAGAAGGGCTGGCATCCGGTCATCGGGCCGTTCTTCAACCGCGGGTTGATGATGCTCGACTTCGAGGAGCACATGTACCACCGGCGGATCATGCAGGAGGCGTTCACCCGCCCCCGGCTCGCCGGATACGTCGAGCACATCGACCGGGTCGCCTCCGAGGTGGTGGTCCGCGACTGGGCGACCGATGACCCCCGGTTCCTGTTCCACCCGTCGGTGAAGAAGCTGACGCTGGACATCGCCTCGGTGGTGTTCATGGGGCACGAACCGGGTTCCGACAAGGAGCTGGTGACCAAGGTCAACGATGCGTTCACCATCACCACCCGGGCGGGCGGTGCGATCATCCGCACCTCGGTGCCGCCGTTCAAGTGGTGGCGGGGGCTGCAGGCCCGCAAGGTGCTCGAGGACTACTTCGTGCAGCGGGTCAAGGAGCGCCGCGACTCCGGCGGCACCGACATGCTGTCGGTGCTGTGTCACGCCACCGACGAGGACGGCAACACCTTCACCGACGAGGACATCGTCAACCACATGATCTTCCTGATGATGGCCGCGCATGACACGTCCACCTCGACGATGACCACGATGGCGTATTACCTCGCGGCCAACCAGGATTGGCAGCAGCGCTGCCGCGACGAATCGGACCGGCTGGGCGACGGCCCGCTGGACATCGAGGCGCTGGAGAAGCTCGAGTCGCTCGATCTGGTGATGAACGAGTCGCTGCGGCTGGTGACGCCGCTGCCGTTCAACGTGCGCCAGACGGTCCGTGACACCGACCTGCTCGGCTACTACATCCCGGCCGGCACCAACGTCGTGACCTGGCCGGGCATGAACCACCGGCTGCCGGAGCTGTGGACCGAGCCGGAGAAGTTCGATCCGGAGCGGTTCGCCGAGCCCCGCAGCGAGCACAAGCGGCACCGGTACGCGTTCGCGCCGTTCGGCGGTGGCGCGCACAAGTGCATCGGCATGGTGTTCGGACAGCTGGAGATCAAGACCGTCATGCACCGCCTGCTGCGCGAGTACCGACTGGAGCTGCCGCGGCCGGGTTACACCCCGCGCTACGACTACGGCGGGATGCCGATCCCGATGGACGGAATGCCGATCGTGCTGCGCCGGCTGCGCTGACCCGGTCCCCTCCGCGACCGGACACAGAATCGCACCCCGGGACCTCCGGGCGTGCGATTCTGTGTCTCCGGGCGTTCTGTCTCCGGGCGTTCTGTCTTCGGGTGTCTAGAAGCGGGCGCGTCAGCTGAGCAGCCGGTTGGCGCAGGCGATGACCGCGCCCAGCGCCGATCTGGTCGGATCCTCGGCCCAGCCCATCGCCCACTCCGCACGCACACCGTTGGTGCCGTGCAGGAACGTCGCGGTGCACTGACCGGCGGGCACCTGATGGAACGACACGGTCTCGACGGCGACACCGCGCTCATGCAGCATCTCGGTCAGCGCCGCCACCGGGCCGATCGCCGTCGCCGTCGACGTGCTGGTGGTGTCACCGACCGCCAGGGTGGCCTGATAGCGCAACGGCCGCGGCCCCATCCGGGACACCGGACGTCCGGCGTCGATGCATTCCCAATGGCCCAGCCGCACCGGCCCCGGTGGGGCCGCGTACTCGGCGAGCACGGCCTCCGGGGACATCGTTTCGACCTTCTCCCGCAGCGCGCGTGGGGCCCGAGCGACGGCGTGGGCGGCCGACTGCGGTGCGGCGTCGCTCAGAAGATGATGTCTTGCGGTCAGCGATTGAGATCTCATGTGTCGGTCTTCTCGGGAAGAAGGAACTGATTGACCGACGAATGGCAACGACCCACAGCGAGGGGTCGGTCAGGAACGAACCTCGCTGCGGGTTCTTACTACCTGTCGCTTCGGCACGTCCGCGATGCTAGACCGTCTCCGGGGGCTTCGCAAACGCATTTGACCGGGGTGTTCCCGCCAAGTTGCGCGACCTGTCCCGGACCGGTAGGCACATCCGGGTGACCGACGTCGTGCTCCTGTTGGCAGCCGGCATCGTCGGGGGGCTGACCGGCAGCATCGCGGGCCTGGCATCGGTCGCCACCTACCCGGCGTTGCTGGTGGTCGGTCTGCCGCCGGTGACCGCCAATGTCACCAACACCGTCGCGCTGGTGTTCAACGGCGTCGGTTCGGTGTGGGGATCGCGGCCGGAGTTGGCCGGCCGGCGCGCCTGGATCATGCGCCTGGTGCCGGGCGCGGCGCTCGGCGGGCTGGCGGGCGCGGTGCTGCTGCTGTCCATCCCGCCGGAGGGCTTCGAGAACAGTGTGCCGCCGTTGCTGGCGCTGGCGGCCCTCGCGATCGCGGTGCCGCGGCGTGCCGACCGTGATCAGACCGGCGCCGGCCACAGCCGGCTGCTCATGCTGCAGGCCGCGGCGGTGTTCGTGGTGTCGATCTACAGCGGCTACTTCGGCGCCGCGGCCGGGGTGCTGCTGTTGGCGGTGCTGCTGAACCTCTCCGACGCGACGCTGGCGACCGCCAACGCCGGCAAGAACCTCACCCTGGGTGTGGCCAACACCGTGGCGGCGGCGGTGTTCGCGGTGGTGGCGCCGGTGCAGTGGGCAGCGGTGGCGCCGTTGGGTGCCGGCTGCCTCATCGGGTCACGGCTCGGGCCGGTCGTGGTCCGGCACGCCCCGGCCACCCCGCTGCGGCTGCTGATCGCCGCGTCCGGGTTGGCGCTGGCCGTCAAGCTCGGCCTCGACACCTACCTCTGAGCTCCCTCACTCGAAGGGGTTGGCTCCCTTGGCCACCCGATTGCCGAGTTCGATCAGGTCCACCGCCGAGGCGTGCAGCCGCTCCCCCGCCTCCTTGGGCGCCAGCCCGGCCAGATGGCGCGACCAGGTGCCCTCGATGACGATGCCGAGCTTGAAACACGCCAGCGCGACGTACCAGTCCAGATGGCTGGTGTCGCGGCCGCCGGCGGCGCGGTACGCCTCGAGCAGTTCGCCGCGCCCGGCCAGGCCGCCGAGCGCGGCGAGTTCGGTGCCGACGTCGATCGGATTGGGGTCCAGCGGCCAGCACACCAGCAGCCAGCCCAGATCCAGCAGCGGATCGCCGACGGTGCACATCTCCCAGTCGACGAACGCGGCCACCTCCGGGCGGTCCCGGCGCAACAGCACGTTGTTCAGATGCGCATCGCCGTGCATGATCCCGGGCTCGGTGTCGGGTGGCCGGTTGTCCTCCAGCCAGGCGGCCAGCCCCGCCACATCGGGCAGTGAGTCGGCCGGGTAGTTGTCGTGCCGGTAGCTCTCCAACAGCCGCAGGAACTGCGGAACCTGGCGCTGCAGAAACGATCCCGGTCGTTTCAGCGCGGCCAGCGGCCGGTCCTCCCACGGCGCGTTGCCCAGCTCGGCCAGGCTCGCGGCGTAGGCCGGCCCGACGTCGTGGCGCCAGGTGGCGTCGCGCACGTAGCCCTCGGCGATCTCGTTGCCCGGGTTGAAGCCGTCCACCTCCTCCATGAGGTAGAAGACCACCCCGAGCACGTCGAGATCCTCGCAGCCGGCGATGAACCCGGGGTGCGGCACCGAGGTTCCGGCCAGCGTCCGCAACACCGCGATCTCGCGCTGCATGGTCTGATTGCTGTTGGGTCGCGGATGCACCGGGGGCCGGCGCAGCACCATCGGTTGCCCGTCCACGTGAACCCGGACGACGACGTTCTGGCTGCCGCCGGTCAGCGGTTGCACATCCGACACCGTCGTTCCGATGCCCTGGTCCCGCACCCAGCGTTGCAGCGCGGCCTGATCGTCGGCACTGAGGGTCGGCAGTGCGCCCGCGTGGTCGAGCATGCCGTCATGGTGCCAGGGCGGTCACCGTTTGTGGGCCAGGACGAGCAGGTATTCCCATTCCATCCTCCCGGACATCCGGGCCGGATCGGCCAGGGCCCGCCGGTGTCGGTGCCCCGGCCGGCCTGAAGGGCGCTACGTGATCAGCGGATCGCGCGGCAACCCGAGGATCCGTTCGGCGATCTGGTTGCGCGTCACCTCCGAGGTGCCGCCGGCGATCGCCATCCCGCGCGCGCCCAGCACCATCAGACCGGCCACCGCGGTGTCACCGTCGAGCAGTGCCAGTTCGGGCCCGAGCAGGCCGGCCATGATCGCGGCCCGCTCGTTCATGTGTTCAGCCAGTTTGAGTTTGGTGATGTTGCCCTCCGGACCCGGGCCGGCGCCCTCGATGCTGCGCACCGCCCGCCGCAGGTTCAGCAGCCGCAGCGCATGCTCCTCGGCGAGGAAGGTGCCGACCCGGACCTCGGCGCCGGCCAACCGGTCGGCGTGCCGCTGCACCAACGGGATCAGGCTCGTCGCCGCGAACACCCGGGCACCGGATCCGCCGCCGATGCTGACCCGCTCGTTGCCGAGCGTGGCCCGCGCGACCGTCCACCCGGTGTTGGGTTCCCCCACCACGTCCTCGTCCGGCACGAACACGTCGTTGAAGAACACCTCGTTGAATTCCGCACCGCCGGTGATCATCCGCAGCGGGCGGACCTCGACGCCGGGGGCGTGCATGTCGATGATCATCGTGGTGATGCCGGCGTGCTTGGGCGCGTCCGGATCGGTGCGCACGGTCGCCAGGCCGCGCCGGCAGTAGTGCGCACCGCTGGTCCACACCTTCTGCCCGGTGACCTTCCAGCCGCCGTCCACCCGGATGGCACGGGTCTTGACCGCCGCGGCGTCCGAACCGGCGTCGGGCTCGGAGAACAGCTGACACCAGATCTCCTCCTGGCGCAGCGCCTTCTCCACGAATCGTTCGATCTGCGAAGGTGTTCCGTGCTGGATGAGGGTGAGGATCACCCACCCGGTGATGGAGTAGTCGGGCCGCTCGATCCCGGCGCGGGCGAATTCCTCGTCGATCACCAGCTGCTCGACCGCGTCGGCGCCGCGCCCCCACGGCTTCGGCCAGTGCGGCATGATGTAGCCGGTCTCGATCAGCCGGTCCCGCTGGGCGTTCCCGTCCAGCGCGGCGATCTCCTCGATATCGGCCCGGATCCGGCCGCGCATCTCCTCGGCCTCCGGCGGCAGATCCAGGCTGTTCTCCCGGGTGACGCCCGCCGCGGTGAGCGCATGGACATCCGCGGCCGGGCCGTCGCCGCCGAGCACGCCGCGCACCGCCAGTGCACGCCGCAGATGCAGGTGGGCGTCGTGCTCCCAGGTGTATCCGATACCGCCGTGCACCTGGATGTTCAGCTCGGCGTTGTGCACGTAGGCGGGGAAGGCCAGCGCCGCGGCGGCCGCCGCCATCAACCGGAACTCCGCCGGATCGCCGGCGGCGGCGCGGGCGGCGTCCCATACCGTGGCGATCGCGGACTCGGCGGCCACCGCCATGTTGGCGCAGTGGTGTTTGACCGCTTGGAAGGTGCCGATGACGCGGCCGAACTGTCGGCGCACCTTGGCGTATTCGACCGCGGTCTCCACACATTCGACCGCCCCGCCGGCCGCCTCCGCGGCGAACAGGGTGCGGGCCAAGGCCAGTGCGGTCTCCGCCGCGCCGGGCAGCACGTCGGTGACGGCGACGCCGGTGAGCGTGACCCGGCCGGACCGGCGGGTGGGATCGAGGTTGGTGGGCACCTCGACCGTGACCCCGGGCGCGGTGCGGTCCACGATCAGCACGTCGTCGCCGCACCGCAGCAGCAGCAGGTCGGCCCGCCCGGCGCCGAGCACCACCCCCGCCGTGCCGGACGCCGTCGCCGCCTCGACGGGTCCTTCGACGCGCAGGTCGCCGCCCAGACCGACGGCGGCCACCACGCTGCCGTCGACCAGGCCCGGCAGCAGTCGGTCCCGTTGTTCGTCGCTGCCGGCGTCGGCGAGCACCGCCGAGGCGACCACCGTCGGCACGAACGGCCCTGGCGCGACCGCACGCCCCAGTTCCTCGACGACGACCACGAGTTCGGGCAGGCCGTAGCCGGAGCCACCGTGCTTCTCGGAGATGTGCAGCCCGAGCCAGCCCAGCCCGGCCAGCTCGGACCAGAACGGCGGCCGGGCCTCGTCGTCGGCGTCGAGCAGGGCGCGGGCCGCGGCGCGGGCCTGCTGGGAGGTCAGGAACGACCGCGCCACCTCGGCGAGCTCGCGGTGGTCGTCGGTCAGTGCGATCGCCATGGTGTTCTCCTTGGGATTTCGGCGTGCTCACGATCGGTGAGCGATCGTGAGCACGCCGAAATCGCGATTACTTGGGGGCGAACCGCTGTCCGGCGTCGAGCCGGATGCACTGCCCGTTGAGCATCGGGTTCTCCACGATGGCCAGCGCCAGCTTGGCGTACTCCTCGGGCTTTCCGAGGCGCTTCGGGAATGCGGCGTCCTTGGTCAGCTGCTTGGCGAACTCGTCCGGAATGCCCTCGGTGAGGCCGGTGGCGAACAGGCTCGGCGCGATGGCCAGCGCCCGGATGCCCAGGCTGCCCAGGTCGCGCGCCATGGTCAGGCACATGCCGGCGATCGCGGCCTTGGAGGCGGTGTAGGCGACCTGACCGATCTGCCCCTCGAACGCGGCGATGGAGGCGGTGTTGATGATGACGCCGCGCTCCTCCTTCTCGTCGTCCACCGGTTCGTTCTTGCTCATGTGCCACGCCGCCAGCCGGCTGATGTTGAACGTGCCGATGAGGTTGAGATCCACGCTCTGGCGGAACGACTCGAGGCTGTGCGGGCCGTCCTTCTTCACGGTGCGCTCGGCGATTCCGCCACCGGCGGTGGTCACCGCGATGTGCAGGCCGCCGAGCGCGTCGACGGCCTGTTGCAGCACCTTCTCGGTGCCGTCGAAGTCGGTGACGTCCACGTCGAAGAACGAGCCGCCGATCTGCTCGGCGACCTCCTTGCCCTTCGACTGCGGCCGGTCCAGCACCGCGACGCTCGCACCGCGTTTGGCCAGCGCCTCCGCGGTCGCGCGGCCGAAGCCGGAGGCTCCGCCGACGACGACGGCCTTCTTGCCCTCGATCTCCATTCAGGTTCCTTTCCACACACGTGACAAGACCGACTTGCAACTTAACCGATCCCGGCTTTCGGTAAGGCTTTCGGGTCGGGCGGATCGGGCGTGTCGGCCCCGGGTCGTCCCATGTCGGCCCGCGCCGGCCGCAGGCCGTGTCAGGCTGATCAGATGCTGCTCGTCGACGTCGCCACCGCCTCGGCCGAGGTCGGCGCGACCACGGCGCGGTCGGCCAAGATCTCGCGCATCGCCGAGCTGCTGAGAGACACCGATGCGGCCCTGGTACCGGTCGTGGTGTCCTGGCTGTCCGGTGAGCTGCCGCAACGCCCGATCGGCGTCGGGTGGGCCGCGCTGCGGTCCCTCCCGCCGCCGGCCGCCGCGCCGACGCTGACCGTCGCGGCGGTCGATGCGGCGTTCACCCAGATCCGGACGGTGACCGGTAAGGGTTCGCAGGCCCGGCGGGCGGCGCTGCTCGCCGAGCTGTTCGGCGCCGCCACCGGCATCGAGCAGCGGTTCCTGCGCGGCCTGCTCAGCGGTGAGCTGCGGCAGGGCGCGCTGGTGGGGGTGATGGCCGATGCGGTCGCCAGGGCCGCCGACGTCCCCGCCGCGGCGGTACGCCGCGCCGCCATGCTCGCCGGGGAGCTGCCGACCGTCGCCGGCGCCGCGTTGACCGGTGGCACCGACGCACTGTCGCGCTACACGCTGCGGGTCGGACAGCCGGTCGGCCCGATGCTTGCGCAGACCGCCGCCGGCGTCACCGAGGCGCTCGAACGGCTCGGCGGCACAGCGGTGTTGGAGGCCAAGTTGGACGGCGCCCGGGTGCAGATCCACCGCTCGCGCCGGGAGGTGGCGATCTTCACCCGCAGCCTCGACGACGTCACCGCCCGGCTGCCCGAGGTCGTCGAGGCCGCGCTGACGTGGCCGGTGAGCGAGGTGATCGCCGACGCCGAGGCGATCGCGCTGCGGCCGGACGGCCGCCCACACCGGTTCCAGGTCACCGCATCCCGGTTCGGCCGCGCCGGCCCGGGGGCGGCGCCGCCGCTGTCGGTGTTCGTGTTCGACCTGCTGCACGTGGACGGCGACGATCTGCTCGACCGGCCGACCGGGGCCCGCCTCGAGGTGCTGGACGCGCTGATCCCCGACCGGCACCGGGTGGACCGGCTCGTCACCGCCGATCCCGCGGCCGCCGAACGGTTCCTGCGGGCGACGCTGGACGCCGGTCACGAAGGCGTGATGGCGAAATCACCGTCGGCCGCCTATGAGGCCGGCCGCCGCGGCGCGGGCTGGCTGAAGGTCAAACCGGTGCACACCCTCGATGTGGTGGTGCTGGCGGTCGAATGGGGGTCGGGCCGGCGGGCCGGGAAGCTGTCCAACATCCACCTCGGCGCCCGCGACCCGCGGACCGGTGGCTTCGTCATGCTCGGCAAGACGTTCAAAGGGATGACCGACGCGATGCTCGAGTGGCAGACGGCGCGGTTCCTGGAACTCGCCGACGGTCCGACCACGGGGCATGTGGTGCGACTGCGGCCGGAGCAGGTCGTCGAGATCGCCTTCGACGGGGTGCAGCGGTCCTCGCGCTATCCCGGCGGGATGGCGCTGCGGTTCGCCCGGGTGCTGCGCTACCGCGACGACAAGACACCCGACGAGGCCGACACCGTCGACACCGTGCGCCGTATCTACGAACGCGGCGATTGACCGGAACTAGGATTGCCGCTCGCACCCCCCGGCGCGGTGCGAGGATCGGCGCCGGTGCGCCTGGCAGAGGAGGGATCGTGGGCACATCCACCGCATCTGCGGACCGGATCGAGGAACAGCGCGGCGACATCACCTACATCCGCACCGACGAGAAGTTGCCGCCGGTCGCGATCATCGACCGCTCCCCGATCACCACCAGGCACAAGATCATCTTCGGGATCATCGCGCTGCTGGGCGCGGTGGCGTGGGCGATCATCGCGTTCTTCCGCGGTGAGACGGTCAACGCGGTGTGGTTCGTCATCGCCGCGATCTGCACCTACATCGTCGGCTACCGGTTCTACGCCCGGCTGGTCGAACTCAAGATCGTCAAACCCCGCGACGACAACGCCACCCCCGCCGAACTCTTCGAGAACGGCACCGACTACATGCCCACCGACCGGCGGGTGTTGTTCGGCCACCACTTCGCCGCCATCGCCGGCGCCGGCCCGCTGGTCGGACCCGTTCTGGCGATGCAGATGGGTTATCTGCCCGGAACCATCTGGATCATCATCGGCGCGGTGCTCGCCGGCTGTGTGCAGGACTATCTGGTGCTGGTCATCTCGACCCGGCGGCGCGGCCGCTCGCTGGGTCAGATGGCGCGCGACGAACTCGGCGCCGTCGGCGGCGCGGCCGCCATCGTCGGGGTGCTGGTCATCATGACGATCCTGCTGGCGGTGCTGGCGCTGGTGGTGGTCCAGGCGCTGGCACAGAGCCCGTGGGGTGTCTTCTCCATCGCGATGACCATCCCGATCGCCCTGTTCATGGGCATGTATCTGCGCTACCTGCGGCCCGGGCGGGTGTCGGAGGTCTCCGCGATCGGTGTCGTGCTGCTGCTGCTGGCCGTGGTGTCCGGCGACTGGGTGGCCGACACCTCCTGGGGCGGTTCGTGGTTCGACCTGTCTCCGGTCACCCTGTCGTGGTGCATCATCCTCTACGGGTTGGCGGCGTCGGTGCTTCCGGTGTGGCTGCTGCTCGCACCGCGGGACTACCTGTCCACCTTCATGAAGGTCGGCACCATCGCACTGTTGGCGGTGGGCATCCTGCTGGCGCGTCCGGTGATGGAGGCGCCGGCGATCTCGACCTTCGCCACCCGCGGGGACGGCCCGGTGTTCGCCGGTTCACTGTTCCCGTTCCTGTTCATCACCATCGCCTGCGGGGCGCTGTCCGGCTTCCACTCGCTGATCGCCTCCGGCACCACGCCCAAGCTGCTGGAGAAGGAAAGCCAGATGCGGCTGATCGGGTACGGCGGCATGCTCACCGAGTCGTTCGTCGCGATCATGGCGCTGATCACCGCCGCGATCATCAACCCGCATCTGTACTTCGTGCTCAACGCGCCGGCGGCGCAGACCGGCGGAACCGCCGCCACCGCAGCCGAATACGTCAACAGGCTCGACCTGCGCGGCGCGCCGATCACCGCCGAACAGATCGACGAGGCCGCCAGGAGCATCGATGAGGAGTCGATTGTCTCGCGCACCGGCGGCGCCCCGACGTTGGCGTTCGGCATGTCGGAGGTGTTGAGCAAGGTCTTCGGCGGCGATGCGCTCAAGGCCTACTGGTACCACTTCGCGATCATGTTCGAGGCGCTGTTCATCCTGACGACGGTGGACGCCGGCACCCGGGTGGCCCGGTTCATGCTGTCCGACGGGCTGAGCAACCTCGGCGGGCCGCTGCGCAGGCTCAAGGATCCCAGCTGGCGGATCGGCGCCTGGGTGTGCAGCGTGATCGTCGTCGCGGCCTGGGGCGGCATCCTGCTGATGGGGGTGACCGACCCGCTCGGCGGGATCAACACGCTGTTCCCGCTGTTCGGTATCGCCAACCAGTTGCTGGCGGCCATCGCGCTGACCGTGGTGACGGTCGTGGTGATCAAGAAGGGTCACCTCAAGTGGGCCTGGATACCGGGGGTTCCGCTGCTGTGGGATCTGACCGTCACCCTCACCGCGTCCTGGCAGAAGATCTTCTCCGGCGATCCGAAGGTCGGCTACTGGACACAGCACTTCCAGTACCGCGAGGCCAAGGCCGCCGGCCAGACCGCGTTCGGCGCCGCGAAGACGCCCGGTGAGATCGACGACGTCATCCGCAACACGTTCATCCAGGGCAGCTTGTCGATCGTGTTCGCGCTGCTGGTGATCACGGTGGTGGCCGCCGGTGCGGTGATGGTGATACGCCATCTGCGCGGCGACGGCGTCCCGACCTCCGAGGACGAGCCGGTGCCGTCGCGGATCTTCGCCCCGTCTGGCCTGATCGCCACCGCCGCGGAGAAGGAGGTGCAGAAGCAGTGGGACGCCTTGGCCGCCTCCTCCGCGGGATCGGTTGGTACGTCGCCACGTTGATGGGCGACAACCACTATCACCGCTACGTCCGGCATCGGCTGCGCACCCATCCGGGGGAACCGGTGCTCACCGAACGGGAGTACTGGCGGATGCGGCACGCGGCCACCGATGCGAGCCCGAATCCGCGATGTTGCTGATGCCGCGCCGCCGCGGAGGCTAGCCTGAGAGCATTACGGTAAGCCTGTCTGCGGAGGGGGGTGTCGTCGTGCAGAAGGACGACATGATCTTGATCAGCGTGGATGATCACACGGTTGAGCCGCCGGATATGTTCCGCAATCATCTGCCGAGGAAGTATCTCGATGATGCGCCGCGGTTGGTGCACAACCCGGATGGTTCGGATACCTGGCAGTTTCGGGATGTGGTGATCCCGAATGTGGCGCTCAATGCGGTGGCGGGCCGGCCCAAGGAGGAGTACGGGCTGGAGCCGCAGGGGCTCGATGAGATCCGGCCGGGGTGTTGGCAGGTCGATGAGCGGGTCAAGGACATGAACGCCGGGGGGATTTTGGCGTCGATCTGTTTTCCGTCGTTTCCGGGGTTTGCGGGGCGGTTGTTCGTCACCGAGGACAGTGAGTTCTCGTTGGCGTTGGTGCGGGCGTACAACGATTGGCATATCGAGGAGTGGTGCGGGGCGTATCCGGGCCGGTTCATCCCGATGGCGTTGCCGGTGATCTGGGATCCGCAGTTGTGTGCCGATGAGATCCGCCGGGTCGCCGCCAAGGGGGTGCACGCGTTGACGTTCACCGAGAATCCGGCGGCGATGGGGTATCCGAGTTTTCACGATCTGGACTATTGGAAGCCGATGTGGGAGGCGTTGTGTGACACCGACATGGTGCTCAACGTGCACATCGGTTCGTCGGGCAAGTTGGCGATCACCGCCCCGGACGCGCCGATGGATGTGATGATCACCCTGCAGCCGATGAACATCGTGCAGGCCGCCGCCGATCTGTTGTGGTCGGCGCCGATCAAGAAGTATCCGGATCTGAAGATCGCGCTCAGTGAGGGCGGCACCGGCTGGATCCCGTATTTTCTGGAACGGGTGGACCGCACCTATGACATGCATTCGACCTGGACCCATCAGGACTTCGGCGGCAAACTGCCCAGCGAGGTGTTCCGGGAGCACTTCTTGACCTGTTTCATCTCCGATCCGGTCGGGGTGCAACTACGCCACCGCATCGGCATCGACAACATCTGCTGGGAAGCCGACTACCCGCACTCGGACTCGATGTGGCCCGGCGCGCCGGAGGAACTGTGGGAGGTGCTGACCGGAGCCTGTCAAGATTTCTGTGTATGCGGGTGGTCAGAGGTAGGGGTTGATGCGGTCGGGGTAGGCGGCCGCGAGCTGGGCGAGGGCTTGTTTCCAGTTGGTGGTGACTTGTCCTTCGACGAGGCGGCCTGAGGCCCTCCGTTGCCCGGCGGGCTTGCCCTTCTCGGCGGCGCGTTCGCGGGCCCTTCGGTCTTCGATGTTGCAGATCGCCAGCCACAGCAGCTTGACGGCCGATTCGGTGCTCGGGAAGTGGCCGCGGTTCTTGGTGACCTTGCGCAGCTGGAAATTCAGCGACTCGATCGAGTTCGTCGTGTAGATGACCCGCCTCAGCATGGGCGGGAACTGCAGGAACGGCGTGAATCGCTCCCACGCCGCGGTCCAGGTCGCCACGGTCTGCGGGTACTTGGCGCCCCAGGCCGAGGCCTCGAACTCGGCCAGCGCCGCCAGGGCGGTCTCCTCGTTCGGGGCGGTGTAGATCTTCTTCAGCTCGGCGGCGACCTTCTTGCGATCGCCGTAGGACACGAACCGCATCGAGGCCCGGATCAGGTGCACTACGCAGGTCTGGACCATCGAGTCGGGCCAGGTCGCCTCGATCGCCTCCGGAAGGCCGGCCAGGCCGTCGCAGCACACGATGAGTACGTCCCGGACGCCGCGATTGGCCAGGTCTGCGCACACGTGGGCCCAGAAGGAGGCGCCCTCGGTGTCTTGGACCCAGATCCCCAGCACGTGCTTGATGCCCTCGAGGTCGACGCCGACGGCGATGTAGGCCGAGCGGCCCACGACCCGGTGGTCTTGGCGGACTTTGATGCGGATGGCATCGAGGTAGATGACCGGGTAGAACTCCTCCAGCGGCCGGTTCTGCCACTGCAGCACGGCGTCGGCCACGGCGTCGGTGATCGCCGAGATCGTGCCCGCCGACAGCTCCACGCCGATCGTCGTGGCCAGATGGTGCTCGATCTCGCGGACGGTCATGCCGCCGGCGTAGAGGCTGATGATCATGTCGTCCAGCCCGTCCAGACGGCGCTGGCCCTTGCGGATCAACCTCGGGGTGAACGTGCCGGCCCGATCCCGGGGGACGTCGATGGTGAACGAGCCGACCTCGGACTCGATGGTCTTCGAGGTGGTGCCGTTGCGGGCATTCGGGCGCTTAGCCGGCGCCGGCTCGCCCTTCTCATAGCCCAGATGGCCGGTCAGTTCCGCCTGCAGGCCCCGCTCCAGGGTCGTCTTCAACAGCGCCGGCAACAGCCCGTCCGAGCCGGTGATCTCGACCTCGCCGGAGTCGATCTTGGCGAACAACTCGTCCAGCGCACCGCTGGCCTGGAGCTGCGCGACGAGCTCGTTACCCGTCGTCGAGGAAGTGCCCTTTTCATCGGTCATCGTCATCTCTTGCTGCGTGTCCTTTCAGCACGGCTTACACAGAAAACTAAACACGCCCCCGGTCGGGGTGCAACTACGCCACCGCATCGGCATCGACAACATCTGCTGGGAAGCCGACTACCCGCACTCGGACTCGATGTGGCCCGGCGCGCCGGAGGAACTGTGGGAGGTGCTGACCGCCAACAACGTCCCCGACGACGAGATCAACAAGATCACCCACGAAAACGCCATGCGCTGGTACTCCTTCGACCCCTTCACCCACATCCCCCGCGACAAAGCCACCGTCGGAGCCCTACGCAAAGCCGCCGAAGGCCACGACGTCTCCATCCGCGCACTCAGCAAGCACACCGGCAACCGCGGCGACGCACTGCACGCCGCGGCCAGCGCCAACAGCTGACCCCGCGCACGAGGGTCAGCGGAGTTCGTAGCGGATCGGCAGGTGCTTCGGCCCGCCGACGAAGGTGGTCGCGACGAATTCGGCCGGGCCGGCCGGTTCGACCGACTTCAGCCGCGGCAGCAGCTCGGTGAAGAAGCTGTTGACCTCCATGCGAGCCAGCGCCGCGCCGAGGCAGAAGTGCACGCCGTAGCCGAATGAGATGTGTTTGTTGGGATCCCGGCCGACGTCGAAGCCGAACGGGTCGTCGAACACCTCCTCGTCGCGGTTGCCCGACACGTACGACAGCAGCACCGACTCCCCCGCCTTGATCGGGACGTCCCGCACCGTGGTGTCCCGCTGCGCGGTCCGCATGAACGCCTTGACCGGGGTGACCCAGCGGATCATCTCCTCGACCGCCAGCGGCATCAACTCCGGATCGGCGAGCAGCCGCTCATGCTGATCCGGATGCTCGAGCAGGGCGAGCAGCCCGCCGGAGATCGTCGCGCTGGTGGTGTCGTGCCCGGCGGCGGCCACGATCGCGTAGTAGGACATGGTGTCGATGTCGGACAGCGGTTCTCCGTCGATCTTCGCATTGGCGATCGCCGACGCGAGATCCTCGGTGGGGTTCTCCCGGCGCGACGCGGTGAGTTTGGTGAAATACTCGAACATCTCGAGCAGTGCGGTCATCTGATCTTCCTGGCTGGCGCCCCGCTTGAACTCCTCGTCGTCGCTGCCGAAAAGCTCCTGGGTCAGCTTGAGCATCAACGGGAAATCGGCCTCGGGCACGCCGAGCAGCGACATGATCACGTACAGCGGATAGTTGACCGCCACCTCCTGCACGAAGTCGCACTCCGGCCCCAGCTCGAGCATCTTGTCGACGTGGATTCTCGCCAGCTCGTCAACCCGGATCTTCAAAGCACGCATCGCCTTCGGCCGGAACCAGTCGGCGCCGATCGCCCGCAGATCGCGATGCTCGGGGTCGTCGAGGTGGATCAGCGTGCGGATGCCCACCCCGGCCTGCAGCTCGTCGGCCTCGGCGGTGATCAGCACCGGACGCGGTGAATTGGTGAACAGTTCGTTGTCCCGTTCGATCGCCATGATGTCGGCGTGTTTGGTGATCGCCCAGAACGGCCGGTAGCCGTCCACCTCGACCCAGGACACCGGCGCGTGCGCGCGCAGGTGGGTCAGAGCGGCATGCAGCGCCCGTTCATCGGTGTACGCCTTGGGGGTGGCGAAGACCCGGGCGGCCTCGTCGATGATCGGTGTGCTCATGGGTGGCGGCTCCTCTCGGTGGAGACTGGGCTGGTCGTGGGGGACGGGGCGGCGCGCAGCTCGTGCAGGACGGCGGTGACGGCGGTCTCGGGTACGCCGGCCGGGAATGCGGGCAGCACCCGGTCGATCACCCCGGCGCAGCGTTCCCGCAGCCGCCCGGCCAGCTCGTCGAGCGGCGCGACGACGGCGAACGCCGCCAGCACGTCGTCGTCGATGCGCTCGCCCATGGCGTCCCACTCCCCGCGTCTGGACAGCGCGTGCAGCTCGGTGTGCAGATCACCCCACCCGTGCAGGTCCAGCACGCTGCGGTAGGCCGGTGTGGACGCGTAGAACGCCAGCTGTCTACGGGTCGCGACGGCGTTGGCGCGCAACTCGGTCTCGGTCGTCCCGGTCACCACGAACACCGGGCAGGACACCTCGAAGTCACCGCGTCGCCGTCCGGCGCGGTTCATCCCGTCCAGCAGCGCCGGGAGGGTCACCTCGTCCAGATAGCGCCGGGTGGTGAAAGCGTGCGCGAGCAGCCCGTCGGCCACCTCCCCGCACATCCGGGTCATCTCCGGTCCCACCGCGGCCAGGAAGATCCTCGGGTCGCCGTGCGGCTGCGGCTCCGGCACGAACATCGGCGTCATCAGCGTGTGCGAGTAGAAATCTCCGTGGAACGACAACCGGGTGCCGTCGCGCCAGCAGGACCAGATCTCCCGCAGCGCCGTGACGAACTCCCGCATCCGGCGCACCGGATGGCTCCACGGCATCGAGAACCGCCTCTCGACGTGCGGCCGGATCTGGGTGCCGAGCCCCAGGACGAACCGGCCCCGCGAGTAAGCCTGCAGATCCCAACCGATGTTGGCCACCGTCATGGGATTCCGGGCGAACGCGACCGCGATGCTGGTCCCGATCTCCAGCCGCGTGGTGTGCTCGGCCGCCAGCAACAGTGGTAGGAACGGATCGTGGTTGATCTCACCGGTCCAGCACCCGTCGTAACCCTGCCGTTCCAGCGTTCGCGCGACGTCGGGCACCCGGTCGAGTTGACTGGGGATACCCCTGTCGATCTTCAGGCCCGACACCGCGCCGCCACCCATGGGCGATGACGCTACAGTAAGCAATTCAGTAAGGTCAACGACCCCGAGTGAGGCACGGCGTATGACGGACGCACAGGACTGGAAAGAGACGCTCGAGGACCTGGCCTGCCGCCGTGAGCGGGCGTACGGCATGGGCGGCCCGGAGCGGCTCGCCAAACACCACGCCACGGGCAAGCTGGACGCCCGCGCCCGCATCGACCGGCTGCTCGACCCGGGCAGTTTCCACGAGCTGGGCACGCTGGTGGGCGGTGACATCGCGGCCGACGGCCTGGTCGCCGGGGCCGGCCGGATCGACGGCGCCCCGGTGATGGTGGGCGCCGAGGACTTCACCACGCTGGCCGGCAGCATCGGCCCGGGCGGCAACGCCAAACGGTACCGGCTGGCCGAACTGGCGCTGCGCAACAAGGTTCCGCTGATCATGCTGCTGGAGGGCGCCGGTTTCCGGCCCAGCGGCGAGCACTACGGACGCACCCCGACCGACCTGATCGCCCAGGCCCGGTGCTCCGGCAAGGTGCCGACGGTGTCGGCGGTGCTCGGCCCGTCCGCCGGGCACGGCGCGCTGGTGGCGCCGGTGTGCGACTTCACCATCATGAGCACCCAGGGTGCGATCTTCACCGCCGGCCCGCCCGTGGTGAAAGAGTCCACCGGCGAGGAGGTTTCGAAGGAGGATCTGGGCGGCCCCGAGGTCGCGCTGGCCAGCGGGGTGATCCACAACCACGCCGAGGACGACGAGGCGGTCATCGACGACATCCGCCGCTACCTGTCCTACTTCCCGTCGTCGGCATGGTCGTATCCGCCGACCCGGCTGGCCGACGACACCGCCGAACCGCGGCCAACCCCCGAGCTGCTCGACATCGTGTCCCGGGACAACCGGCACGCCTACGACATGCGCGCGGTGCTCGACGTGGTGTTCGACCGGCCGGACTGGTTCGAGGTGCAGCCCCGGTTCGGGCCGGCGATCATCTGCGCGCTGGCCCATCTCGGCGGATATCCGGTGGCGGTGGTCGCCAATCAGCCGCAGGTGATGGCCGGATCGATCGACGCCGACGCCGCCGACAAGGCCGCGCATTTCATCAGCGTGGCCGACTCGTTCCACCTGCCGATCGTGTTCCTGGCCGACAATCCCGGCATGTTGCCGGGCAGCGCGTCCGAGCGGGCCGGGGTGCTGCGCAGCGGGGCCCGGATGTTCGCCGCGCAGACCGCGGCGACGACGTTGAAGCTGCACCTCACGCTGCGCAAGGCGTTCGGCTTCGGGTCGATGGCGATGTCGCTGTTGGGTTTCGACAATCAGGTGGCGACGTTCGCCTATCCGGGCGCGACCATGGGCGCGATGAGCGCCGCCGCGCTGAGCCGGGCCACCAAGGCCGGTGAGGACTACACCGAGGTGCTCAAGCAGATGGAGCTTGAGGCGAGTTACCGGTCGGCCGGACACCTCGGCTTCGACGAGCTCATCTCACCGGTCGAGACCCGCAACCGGCTGCTGGCGGCGCTGCAGCACGGCATCTTCAGCCGTCAGGAGATGGCCGAACCGGTGGCCCGCACCGTCATCACCCCCTGACCGTTGCGATTTCGGCGTGCTGACGGTCGCTGAGCGATCGTCAGCACGCCGAAATCACCCGACGACGGCGCGGTATTCGGCGACGATCGGCTCGAGTTCGTCGGGGGTGGCGCCGTGCATGATCACCGCGTCGGCGCCGTAGTCGAACTCCTTGCGGATCCGTTCGACGCATTGGCGCGCCGATCCGGTCGCGGCGGGTTCCAGCCATTCATCGGGGATCAGCGTGGCGATGTGCTCGATCTGCTCGGGTGTGGCCTTGTGGTCGATGCCGCCCGGAATCGACTGCACCACCGGGTCGTCGCGGAACTTCCGCAGCACCGCCGGATCCCAGCCGTTGGTCTCGACCAGCAGATCGCCGTAGCCCTGCAGATAGGTGGCCAGCCGCGCGACGGTCTTCTTCAGCCGCAGTTCCTCCGGCAGGTGGTCACCGACGGTGGCGAAGCACGACCACACCCGCACCTCGGCCGGATCGCGGCCGGCCTGTTCGGCGGCGTCCTTGACGGTCTTGACCGCGCGCTGCAGTGTCTCCGGGGTGAAATAGGTGTGCAGGATGACGTCGTCGAACATCCGGCCGCCCAGCGCCAGCGTCTGCGGGCCGAACGCGACGATGGCCAGCCGGATGTCCTCGTTGAAATCCGGGTCGAGGAACAGCACTTGATACCTGCCGATCGGCCCGTCGTGGTCGAAGATCACCTCTCCGCGCCACAGCCGGCGCATCACCTGCGCGAAGTCCTCCATCTGCGCGGTGGTCACCGGGGGGATCCCGAACGCGGCGTACATCGCGGCCACGCCGCGGCCGATGCCGAGGGTGAACCGGCCGCCGGACAGCCGGTGCATGGTGGTCGCCCAGGATCCGGTGATCAGCGGGTGGCGGGTGTTGTGGTTGGTGGCGGCGGTGGCGATCTGCATCCGTTCGGTGACCGCGCACGCGGCACCCACCAGCGAGGACGCCTCCTTGACGTTCCACCGCTCGGAGATGAACGCGGTGCCGAAGCCCAGCTCCTCACCGCGGCGGGCCTCGTCCATCAGGGTGGCCGGACCCTCCCCGCCGGCGCCCGCCAGCAGGTAGTAGCCCAGCTCGTCGAGCGGTCGGTTCATGTCCAGACTCCTTGCTTGTACCCGCGATGTGAGACTTCGGTGATCCTGCCATCGACCATCCGCAAGGTCGACTCCCTCGTGGCGGATGACGGTGTCACCCAACAGGTCGTCGGCGGGGGAACCGTCATCGCAGGATGAATCCCTTGTATCCGGCGGCCGCGATCTCGTCACAGCGGCGGCGGTATTCCGGAATGCCCCCGGTGTAGCCCATGTACATCCGTTTCTTACCGGGCACGTTGGCGCCGTTGTACCAGGAGTTGCAACGGGGGTGGACCAGCACGGTTCCGGCCACCAGGGACGCCGCATGCTCGACCCAGTCCTGCTGCGCCGTGGCCGTCGCCTCGATGCTGCGGTGGCCGTTGACCCGAAGATGCGCCAGACAGTCGGAGATCCATTCCACATGCTGTTCCATCGCGGCGATGAAGTTCGTTGCCGCCGAGGGGCTTCCCGGCCCCTGCACCAGGAACAGGTTCGGGAAGCCGGCCACCTGCAGGCCCAGGTAGGACACCGGTCCCTGATCGGCCCACACGTCGCGGAGCGCCGCGCCGTCGCGGCCGCGGACGTCGATTCGGGTCAGCGCGCCGGTCATCGCGTCGAAACCGGTGGCGTAGACGATCACGTCGAGGTCGTAGTGCCGCCGTTCGGTGCTGATGCCGGTCGCGTCGACGGTGCGGATCGGCTCGGCCCGCAGATCGACCAGGGTGACGTTGTCGCGGTTGAACGTTTCGTAGTAGCCCTGGTCGATGATCGGCCGTTTGCAGCCGAACGGGTGGCTGGGCACCAGGGCCGCGGCGGTGGCCGGGTCCCGCACGATGCGGGCGATCACCTCGCCGTACAGTTCGGTCGCCATCCGGTTGGCCTCGATGTCGAAGAACACGTCGCCCCAGCTGACCGCGCCGGCCACCCCGTGTTTCCTCGATCGCGCGCAGCCGCTCCTCCCGGCCGGCCGATTTCAGGGGTGGTCTGCTGAGCATGTCGAGCATCACCGAGAACGCGCTCAGCCGGGCGGCGCCGACGGGGTGTTCACGCTGGGCGGCGCGGATCTCGCCGTACCTCCGCTTCAGTTCGTCCAGCTCGCCCGGTCGCAGCGCGCGCACCGGCCACGGCAGCGTGTAGGCCGGTGAGCGTTGGAACACGTGCAGATGACCGGCCTCGCGGGCGACCACCGGGATCAGCTGGACGCCGGTGGACCCGGTGCCGATGACACCGACGCGTTTTCCGGTGAGGTCGACCCCGTCCCGGGGCCAGTCGGCGGTGTGCAGCGACGGTCCGGCGAAGGTGTCGCGGTCGGGGATGTCGGGCTGGAGCGGCACCGACAGGATTCCGGACGCGGCGACGACGTAGGACGCCGTGAACCGCTCGCCGGCCCGGGTCCGCACCTCCCACCGGTCGGTCCGCTCGTCGAAGGTCATCGCCACGACCTCGGTGCCGAACGCGATGTCGCGGCGCAGGTCGAACCGGTCGGCGACGAAGTTGAGGTAGGCCTCGATCTCGGGCTGGGCGGGCATGGTCTCGGTCCACACCCACTCCTGCTGGATCTCCTCGGAGAAGCTGTAGGAGGACTCGATGCTCTCGATGTCGCAGCGGGCTCCCGGGTAGCGGTTGTAATACCATGTGCCGCCGACGTTCTCGGCCTTCTCACACGCACGGACCCGGAACCCGAGCTCGCGTAGCCGGTGCAGGGCGTACAACCCGGAGAACCCCGCACCGATGACGATCGCATCGTAGACGTCGGCCACGCTGCACCTCCTCCCCGTTACCGTGCAGGTTACGGTAAGCAAAACGGTAATGTCGCGGTCTCCGATGACCGGTTCGGTGGGCCCAGCGGCGAGCCGTCACCGGCCGGCCGCGGCCCGGTGTCGACGCCGGCGTTCGACGAAGAACTGCGCGGCGCGCCGGATCGCCTCGGGCGCCGGAGCGGGCTGCCAGCCGAGTTCGGTGGTGGCCTTGGAGTGGTCCAGCGGCGAGGTCAGGTGCAGCAGACGCACCGAGTTGAGGTTGAGACGGTGGTCGCGGCCGCGCACCCGGCCGACAACTGTTGCGCCGGCGCCGAATCCGTAGATCAGCGGCAGCGGCACCCCGAACCGTGGCGGATCCACCCCGACGGCGCCGGCGGCGATGTCGAACACCGCCCGCTGGGTGAGGTAGCGCTCGGAGACGATGTACCGCTCGCCGATGCGGCCGTGTTCGCCGGCCAGCAGCATCGCCTCGGCGGCGTCCTCGATGCCGACCACCTCCGCGCCGACGCCGCGGATGTAGAACGACATCTTGCCGGTCGCCACGGCGGCCACCAGGGCGCCGTGCGGGGTGGGCACCCAGTCGCCGGGCCCGTAGGTGTTCGACACACACATCGCCACGGCGGGCACCCGGCCGGTGCGGGCGTAGTCCAGGGTCAGCTCCTCGGCCTGCCGGCGGGATGCGATGTAGGGACCGCCCTTGCCCGCCCAGTTGAACGGGGTGTCCTCGGTGGCCGGCCGGCCGGATGTGCCGACCGCGATGGTGCCGATGGTGCTGGTGAAGACGAACCGGTGCAGATCGGCTTCGGCGGCGATGTCGAGCACCCGCCGCAGACCGTCGACGTTGGTGCGGAACAGGGGGGCGGGATCGCTCCGCCAGGCCCGGGTGTCGACGACGCAGTAGTAGACGACATCGCGGTCGGCCATCGCGGCGCGCACCACCTCGTCGTCGAAGATGTCGCCGTAGCGGCGGTCCACATCGAGATCATCGATGCCCCGCGTGCGACTGGTCTCCCGCAGCAGGACCCGCACGTCGTCGCCACGCTGGACGAGCCTGCGGGTGACGTGCGACCCGAGGAAACCGCTCGCCCCCATCACCAGTGCCCTACGGCCGCTCATCCGCATTCCTCCGGCCTCCGACGTCATCGACTGCCACCATCCCGCTGAAATCTATACTGTAATACGTTTAGTATGGGCTCGAAGCGCTGATTCGCTGCTGAGGAGGGCACCGGGGTGAAGGTACCGTTCACATGGAAGGTCACCGGCTGGTTCATGATCGGCTGGGCGCCGGAGTTCCCGGTCGGCGAGGTCCGGCCGCTGCGCTACTTCGGTGAGGATCTCGTCGCCTACCGCGACGAATCCGGCGCCTTGCACGTCATGGAGGCACACTGCAAACACCTCGGCGCCCATATCGGCCACGGCGGCACGGTGATCGGAGACTGTGTGGAGTGCCCCTTCCACGGCTGGCGCTGGGGCCCGGACGGCCGCAACACCCACATCCCCTATCAGCCGGACCGCCCCAACAAGGCGCTCACGCTGCGCGTGTACCCGGTGCTCGAGCAGTACGACTGCGTGTTCATCTGGCATCACCCCCACGGTAAGGAACCGCAGTGGGAGATGCCCGACATCTTCCGGTCGTTCCCCCAGTTCGACACCGACCCGCAGCGTTACTACCGGCCGTATCCGGAGTTCTCCCGGTTCGCCGGGAACGAACCGGTGCACCCGCAGATCGTCGCCGAGAACGGCCCGGACAGCGCACATTTCAGGTACGTGCACCGCGCCACGGTGACGCCGCGGATGCTGGAGTGGAAGATCGTCGACCAGCAGTGGCAGTTCCTGACCGGCTGGCCGGCCGAGAGCAGCGACGATCCGGACAAGATGGCACTGCGCATCCACAGCCACATGTTCGGGCTGGGCGGTGCGATCAGCGCCTTCGAGGGCGCCTCGAACCATCGGCTGATCTTCGCGGTGACCCCGGTCGACGACGAATACTCCAACATGTTCTATTCGATCTGGTGGCCCCGCAATCCCGGGGACCCGTCCGACGTGCCGCCCGATGACGTGCGGGCCCGCGTCGAGAAGCAGTACCTGGTGACCGTGTGGGACGATCTGGAGATCTGGCGCTACCAGAAGTACGTCGAGAACCCGGCCTTGTCCAGAGTCGATGCGAAACCCTATATGGCGCTGCGTAAATGGGCCCAGCAGTTCTACGAGGTCGCACCAACCGGGGCGCCGGCCGGGCTGCCGTGAGCCGGGCGTGACCCCACCGCTCGCCGAGCTGATCAGGCCCGCGCACACCGCGATCGTCACCCAGGAGTTGCAGGGTGCGGTGGTCGGGCCGGACGCCGGGCTGGCCGCACTGGCCCACGAGGCCCGCCGCGAGGCCCTGCCCAACATCGCCCGGCTGCTACCCGCCGCCCGGGCGGCCGGCGTGCGCGTGGTGCACTGCCTGGTTCAGCGTCGCCCGGACGGGCTGGGCTCCAACCACAATGCACGGCTGTTCGCCGTCGGCCGCGGGTCGGTCGACATCACCCCCGGCAGCGCCGGCGCGACGCTGCTGCCCGAATTCGGCCCGGCGCCCTCGGATGTGGTGCTCTACCGCTGGCACGGCGTGGGCCCCATGGGCGGAACCGATCTGGACGCGATCCTGCGCAACCTCGGGGTGTCCACCATCGTCGCGGTGGGAGTCTCGCTGAACGTCGCCATCCCGAATCTGGTGATGGACGCCGTCAACGCCGCGTACCGTGTGGTCCTGCCGCGCGACGCGGTGGCCGGGGTGCCGGCGGACTACGGCAACGCGATCATCGACAACACCCTGGCACTGCTGGCCACGGTCAGCACCACCGACGACCTACTGGACACGTGGAAGCAGGAGGCTGGATGACAACGGAATTCACGGTTCCGCAGGTGGCAGACACCGTCGCGGCGGTGCTTCCGGACCGGGAGCTCGTGGTGCACCGTGACCGCCGGTTCACCTACACCGACATCATCGCCCGGTCCAACCGGCTGGCCGCCTACCTGCATTCCCGCGGACTGGGTTGCCATACCGAACGGGACGGGCTGGCGCCGCACGAGTGCGGACAGGATCTGCTCGGCATCTACGCCTACAACGGCAGCGAGTACCTCGAGGGGCTGCTCGGCGCGTTCCGGGCCCGGGTTGCACCGTTCAACGTCAACTTCCGCTACGTGCGCGCCGAACTCGAGTATCTGCTCACCGACGCCGGCGCCACCGCGTTGCTCTACCACGCCGCGTTCGCACCGCGGGTCGCCGAGATCCTGCCGAACCTGCCGCGGCGGCCGGTGCTGATCCAGATCGCCGACGACTCCGGTCACGAACTCCTCGAGGGCGCAGTCGATTACGAATCGATCGTGAGCAACGGCCCGGCCGATCCGCCACCGGTGCAACCGTCCCCGGACGATCTGTACGTGCTCTACACCGGCGGCACCACCGGCATGCCCAAAGGCGTGCTGTGGCGTCAGCACGACATCTTCATGACCGCGTTCGGCGGACGGTCGCTGTACGGCGGGGAGGCAGCCGGCAGCTACGGGGAGATCGCCGAACGGGCGGCGGCGAATCCGGGCACCAAGATGATGATCCTGCCGCCGTTGATGCACGGCGCCGCGCAGTGGGCCGCGATGACGGCGTTGACGACCGGGCAGACCGTGGTGTTCGGGTCGGTCGTGGACCGGGTCGACGCCGTCGACGCGCTGCAGACCATCAAGCGGGAGGACGTCTCGGTGGTGACGGTGGTGGGCGATGCGATCGCCCGCCCGCTCGCCGACGCCCTCGAGCAGGGTGTGTGCGAGACCCCGTCGCTGGCCGTCATCGCCAACGGGGGCGCATTCCTCACGCCGACCACCAAGCAACGGCTGATCGATCTGCTGCCCGATGCGATCGTGGTCGACGGTGTGGGCTCGTCGGAGACCGGCGCTCAGATGACCCACATGTCGATGAACGGCGCCGTCGCCACCGGCACGTTCAATCCCGGGCCGGACACCTGTGTGCTGGCCGAGGATTTCAGCACTGTGCTGCCGCCCGGCCACGCCGGCCTCGGCTGGCTGGGACAACGCGGTTACGTCCCGCTGGGTTACAAGGGCGATGCCGACAAGACCGCACGCACCTTCCCGGTCATCGACACGGTGCGCTACGCGGTTCCCGGTGACCGGGCGCGCCACCTCGACGGCGGGGCCATCGAGTTGCTCGGCCGGGACTCGGTGACCATCAACTCCGGCGGTGAGAAGATCTTCGCCGAAGAGGTCGAGATGGCGCTCGCCTCCCATCCGGCGGTCGCCGATGTGGTGGTGACCGGCCGGCCCAGTGACCGGTGGGGGCAGGAGGTGGTGGCGGTGGTCGCGCTCGCGGAGGGAGCCACCGCCGACGCCGAGGCGCTCATCGAGCACGCCGCCGGTGCACTGGCCCGCTACAAGCTGCCCAAGGCGATCGTCTTCCGGCCGGTGATCCAGCGCAGCCCGGCCGGCAAGGCCGACTACCGCTGGGCCCGCGAGCAGGCGACCGCCTCCGTCGCCGCGGAATAGCATTCCCGCCGCCACTTCCGGCGAATTCGCGTCCAGGAGAACACTCTCGGCGGTCACTCCGGTGGCGATTGTTCGGCGTCGATGCCGACGCTGGCGACCCATTCGCGGATCGCCGGGCCGAGCCACCGGTGCAGGTGCGCCCGCAGTGCGTCCGGTGATCGCGGCGGGTCGCCGGGGTCGGTCAGGAACGACTGCACGATCCGCAGCGACCATTCGATGAGTTCATCGAGCTCGTCGACGATCTCCGCGGCCGGCCGCAGCCGTGCCCAGTCCACCGAGGTGCTCTCGAGCAACATGGATTTGCCGATCTCACGCGCGGACTCCGAGGTGACGTCGCGCAGCAGCACGTGTGACGGCTCGTCGAGCAGCAGTCGCAGGTACGGCTCGTTCGGCACGGCCGCGACGGTCTGCACCACTCCTTCGATGATCGCGTCGGCGACATCGTCGATGCGGCCGAGCCGCTCGGCCATGCGGTGCAGGAATCGCCGGGTGCCCTCGACGGCAGCGGCCTGCAGCAACGCCGAGGTACTCGGAAAGTATCGATAGACCGTCGCCCGGCTGACCCCGAGTTCGGCGGCGACGTGCGCGATCGTGGTCTGCCCGCCACGTTCGGCGACGCACCGGTGCGTGGCCGCGAGGATGCGCTCGACCGCCTCGTCGTCGCTCCTGGGCGGTGTCCCCCGCCAGCCGTGCGTGCGCATGCAGGCGAATGTACCGGCCAACCCTTTACACCGGCGATACATCTCTGCTACGACTGTATCGTCAGGGTTTCGGTATCACTGACGGCCGAAGGGGACCGCCATGACGGTGACCGGGGACGTTCGTCCCGAATACGACGTCGCGATCATCGGCGCGGGTCCCGGCGGTATCGCGGCCGCGCACAAGCTCCGCCGGCGCGGAATCACCGATATCGCGATTCTGGAGCGCGGCGACGATTTCGGCGGCACCTGGCGTGACAACCACTACCCGGGCCTCGCGGTCGACATCCCGATCCTGTGGTACCAGTTCTCGTTCAACCGAAACCCGCGGTGGAGCAGGGTTTTCGCGCCGGGTCCGGAGATCCACCGCTACCTCACCGACACCGCCCGCAGCCTCGGTCTGTATCCGCTGCTGCGCCCACACCATGACGTGGTCGGACAACGGTGGAATGCCGAGAACGCGATGTGGCAGCTGACGGTCCGTGACCGGCCGCCGGTGACGGCGCGGTTCGTCATCAGCTCGGTGGGCGGCTACGTCAACGCCCGGGCAACCGACCTCGAAGGGCTGAGCGATTTCACCGGTAAGGTCCTGCGCCCCAACTGCTGGGACGACGGGTACGACACGCGGGACAAGCGGGTGGCGGTCATCGGCACCGGCTCCAGCGGCGCCCAGATCGTCTCGGCTCTGTCGGGCCGGGTCGCGCGCCTCGACGTCTACCAGCGCACCCCGAACTGGATTCTGCCCCGCCCGGATTTCGCGTTGCCCCGGGCGCTGCAGAGGGTGCTGGAGCTGCCCGGCGTCGCCGCGGTCCTGCACAACATCGGCCGCGCGGTGTTCGACCTGTTCTTCGTGGTGCCGATCGTGCACCTGATGGCGCATGTCCCGGACCGCGTGCTGGTGCGGCTGCTGCGCGGCTATGACTCCCTGGCCCGGTTCGCTTTCCGCGTCCTGCTGCGCGCCGTGGTGCATGATCCGCAGACCCGCCGCAGACTGATGCCGGCACACGGAATCCTCGCCAAGCGGCCGATCATCTCCGGCAGTTACCTGCCGGCGTTCAACGACCCGCGCACCCACCTGATCACCACGCCGATCGAGCGCATCACCGCGGCCGGGGTCCGCACCACCGACGGTGTCGAGCGCCCGGTGGACCTCATCGTCACCGCCACCGGCTACGAACTGTGGACAGATCCCGAGACCTACTTCCCGGGAACGATTCTCGGCGACGCCGGGTTCGATCTCGCACTCGACTACCGGGAGAACGGGTTGCGCAGCTACGGCGGCACCGCGCATCCGCGGCTGCCGAACCGGTGGGAGATCGTCGGCCCGCTGGCGTTCGTCGGCGTGGGCTGGACCGACTTCGTGGAGACCATGGCCGAGCATGCGGTGCGGATCATCGACGCCGCCCGCCGCCGCGGTGCCGATGTCGTCACCGTCACCGACGAGGCGTTCGGACGCTGGGATGCCCGCATGCGGAAGGCCGGCAAGGCCGCGCGGCTGTACTACACGCGGTGCAACCCGGGGGTGAACACGTACTACGTCAACTCCCAGCGCGACACCGTGTACCACCGGCCACAGACCATCACCGAATCGCTGGTGTTCGCCCACCGTCCGCCGCTGACCGACTACCGCTTCGAGCGCCGGCCGGCGGCCGCCCGATCCGCGGTCCGCGCACTCCGGCACGCCGAGGGAAACGAGGCCGTATGAGTGACCAGTGCACCCCGGACATCGACGCGCTCGCGCGTGAACTCGGCTTCAGTTGCCAGGATTCGCCGCCGGCGCTGCGGCTGAGCAATCCGTTCGGGCTGACCAACTGGACGCTGCCGGTGATCGAACTGCTCATCGTCGCCGGTGCGGTGCTGGCGCTGTGGTGGGCGGTGCGCCGGCTGCGCCGCGACGGCGACCCGGTGAACCTGGTGCTGTGGTGCGCCACCGTGCTGTACCTGCTGATCGTCGAACCGCCGCTGTACTTCCCGGCGGCGTTCGGGGTCGACGAGCTGATCGGGGCGGTGTTCGCGCACAACATCTTCACGGTCCAGTTCCTCTACGACCGGCTGCCGCTGTACATCGTCGCGCTGTATCCGGCGATGGCGATGGTGGCCTACGAGATTGTGCGCAGCCTGGGCATCTTCCGGGACCGCGGCATCGTCGTCGGCGCGATCTGCGTCGGGTTCGTCCACCAGTGCTTCTACGAGGTGTTCGACCAGCTCGGCCCGCAGTTGCAGTGGTGGACGTGGAACCGCGGCAACGTGATCAACGAGCCGATGCTGGCGTCGGTGCCGATGGCCAGCGTGCTGCTGTTCGCCACCGTCGGGCCGGCCGTGCTGACCGCCTTGGTGTTGCTGCTCGTCGGGGGTGACCGCCGCCGGGGCACCATGGGGCTGGCGTTGTGCATCCTGGTGGTGGCGGTGCTGGTGCCGGTGTCGATGACGATCGTCAACATCCCGATCGCACTTGCCGGCCGCGGCGACCCCGGCGGCCCGCTGCGCTGGGCGGTCTACGTGGTGTACATGGCGCTGTTCGCGGTGATCGCGCTGCGTGCCATGCTCCCCCGATTGCGGCGGCGGGTCACCGGATCGGAGGTGCCGAATACGTTCGTGCGGGTGTTCGGCACCGCGTATCTGGTGGTGCTGGCGGCGCTGTGGGTCGCCGCACTCGCCGGCGTCGGCGACGGCCCGGCCGGAAACGTTCCCTACACCGCAATGTGTTTCCTGGTGGCGGCCGTGCTCACCGCGGCGGTCTCGGTGCGCGACAGCACCGCCGCCGGGACCGAGCGCGAGGAGATTGCGCGATGACCGAATTGCGGATCCGCCGCATCCGTTTCGATTTCGACGAGACCGTGCCGTTCAACTGGAACACCGCCAACCCGGCCTTCTCCACCTACATGAACATGGTCTCGATCATGGCCATCTGCTTCGAGAAGATGCTCGTCGCCGCGGTCCGCGAGGCGATGCCGCTGATCACCGATCCCGCGGTGGCCGAGGAGGCGGACGCGTTCCTGCGGCAGGAGGCTCAGCACGCCGGTGCGCACCGCCGGCATGTGCGGGCGCTCATCCGCAGTCATCCCGGCCTGCAGCAGACCCTCGACGCGGCGATCGGCGCCTACGACCAACTGACCGAGACCACCTCACTGCGCCACCGGCTGGCCTATGTGGCCGACCTGGAAGCGGCGTTCACCCCGTTCTTCACGATGTTGTTGGATCACGAGGCGGCGCTGTTCCGGCCCGGCGACGACCGGGTGGCGTCCTTGTTCGTGTGGCACTTCGTCGAGGAGATCGAGCATCGCAGCTCGGCCCTGCTCATCTACGATGCCGTGGTCGGCGACAAGTGGTACCGGATGCGGGCCCTGCCACGCATCGTGCGTCACCTCATGCACGTGGTGCTGCTGATCACCAACGGCATCAACGAGCATGTGCCGCCGGCCGACCGGGCGATCGACACCAGCACGATCATCCCGCTCTACCGGCTGGTCCACCGCACCCGGAAGGACCCCGACATGCCCGGGGTGCGGCCTGCGCTACACCCGGTGCCGTGGCGGCAGAAACTGCTGACCGCGTGGCGGGTGCTGGGCAGCCAGACGCCGATGCACAATCCGGCACACGCGGTCATCCCGGCCTTCGCCGACGACTGGATCGCCCGGTACGACCGCGGCGACGACGTGTCGCACGGGTACACCAGCTGAGCCGCACTCACCGGCCGAGCATGCGGACCGGGACGTTCTGCCAACCGGCGACGTTCTGCATGTTGACCCGGCGGCAGTTGTCCCAGTCGACCTCGTAGCGGGGCATGAAGTCCAGCATCCGCTCCAGTGCGATCGCCGACTCCATCCGGGCCAGCGCCGCGCCGAGGCAGCTGTGGATGCCGTAGCCGAACCCGAGGTTCTGCGCCTCGGTGCGGTCCCGTTCGATGTCGAAGGTGTCCGGGTCGGTCCAGGCCCGCGGGTCGCGGTTGGCCGACCCGCCGATCAGGAACACCGGCTTACCCGCCGGGATCGTGACGCCGTGCAGGGTCACCTCTCTGCGCGAGCACCGCACGTTGTACTGGGCCGGCGCCTCGTAGCGCAGCAGTTCCTCGACGGCCGCGGGGATCTTGGAGCGGTCCTCGAGCAGCAGCCGCCACTGGTCCGGGTGCTGCGCGAACACCACCGCGGCGTTGCCGATCAGTTTGGTGACGGTCTCGGCGCCCGCACCGCCGAGCAGCATGGCGAACTGGGTGATCTCGACGTTGTCGAGCGGTCCGCGTTTCCCGTTCTCCCGCTCGATCTCGGCGGTGATCAACCGGCTGAGCAGATCATCGCCGAGGTCGTGGCGGCGTTGTTTGGTCAGCTTGTACAGGTAGACGGCCATCTCGGTGGCGGCCTGGACGCCGCGTCGGCTCATCTCGACCTCGCCGGGTTCGCGGTGCAGGAAATCATCGACCCACAGCCGCATCTGCTGCCGGTACTCGGTCGGCACGCCGAGCATCCGGGAGATGATCTCGATCGGGAACAGCGCCGAGAAGTCCTGCACCGCGTCGAAACCCGCCGGATCCACGGCAGCCAGACAGTCGTCGACGACCTCCTCGACCATCGACCGCAGCGACTGGATCGCCCGCGGGGTGAACACCCGGTTGAGCAGGCTGCGCATGTGCCGATGCTCCGGCGGGTCCATCATGATGATCGATCTGTGCGGCGGCGGTTCCGGATTGCGCACCATGGCCAGGTCGACACCCCGCGCAGACGAGTAGGTCTCGAAGTCCTTGAACGCCGCTGCCACATCCGCGTGCCGGCTGAGCGCGTAGAAGTCGTACTCCTCGCTGTAGTAGACGGGCGCCTCTTCGCGCATCCGCCGATAGGTCTCATAGGGACCGTTGAAGAAGTCCTCGGAGAACGGGTCGAAGATCAGTTTCGTCGTCGTCATCGTCTGGTCAACGCCTCCTCCGCTGGATCCGACGCCGGGTTCGGTTGCGGGCCATGCGGAGTCGGAACTCCGCGCCGCGCCGCATCGCCGCGCCGAACGGCGGGGCGGCACTTGCGGTGATGGAGAACGGCAGATCGCTGCCGACGATGGTGCGGTGGTGACTGAACGTGTCGAATCCGGCCTTGCCGTGGTACGCGCCCATCCCGCTGCGGCCCACCCCACCGAACGGGGCGTCGGACGGGATCATCTGGGCGGCGAAGTCGTTCCGGGCCACACCACCGCTGCGGGTACGCCGGACGAAGGTCCGGAAGTCGGCGTCGTCGGGCCCGAACCAGTAGGCGACCAGAGGCGACGGCCGCGCGTTGACGTAGGCGATGGCGTCGTCGAGGCGCCGATAGCCCCGCACCGTGAGCACCGGTCCGAACACCTCTTCCGCGGCGATCCGCATATCGTCGTCGACATCGCGGATCACCGTCGGCGGGATCTTCCGGGTGGCCCGGTCCGGCAGCGATTCGCCGTCCGGCACCGCCTGTTGCACGGTGGCGCCCCGCTCGCGGGCGTCCTCGATCAGGCTCAGCACCCGGTCGAAGTTGGCGTCGTTGACCGCCGAGCAGTAGTCACCGTTGTCGATGATGGTCGGGAACATGGTGCGCCACTGGGAGAGCAGCCCGTCGACGAACGCCTGCACCCGCTGTTCGGGCACCAGGACGTAGTCCGGGCAGACACACACCTGCCCGCCGTTGACCATCCGCGCCTGGGCGAGACGGGTCGCCGAGCGGCCGATATCGGCGTTGGGCGCCACCACGACCGGATTCTTGCCGCCGAGTTCGAGGGTGACGGGCACCAGGTTGTCGGCCGCGGCCCGCTGCACCAGCCCTCCGACCGTCGGTGAGCCGGTGAAGAACAGGTGATCGAACGGCAGCGAGGCGAATTCCGCGGCGACGTCGGGCCCGCCGGTGGCCACGGTCAGCTCGTCCGGGGTGAAGTACGTCGGTGCCAGGGTCTTCATCAATTCCGCGGTGCGCCCGGTGATCTCCGACATCTTGATCATCACCCTGTTGCCTGCCGCGAACGCGGCGGCCGCCGGCAGCACCACCAGGTTGACCGGGAAGTTCCACGGCCCGATGATGCCGACCACACCCAGCGGGGTGGGCTGGACCTCGGCGCGCAGTCCGACCAGCCGCGCCGCACGCAGCAACGGGGTGGTCCGCATCCATTGCGCCACATGGCGTCTGGTGTGTTCGACGACCGGCACCACACCGAGCACCTCGGTGAACAGCGACCCGGCCTTCGAGCGGGTGCCGTAGTCGGCCGCCATCGCGTCGACGAACGCATCGGTGTTCTCCAGCAGCAGCGCCATCAGTCGATCGATGCGGTCCCGCCGCACCGCGGCACTCGGCGGGCCCTCGGCCTCGAATGCGCGGCGTTGCCGGTCCAGCACGGTGCGCAGCACCGACCGTTCGTCCGGCGGGCTGTCGATTCGCTCATCGACGGTGCTCATGCCCTCTCCCGAATTCCCTGGCAGCATCTCTTGTGAGCCCTGCGGTAAGGCTAACGGTAAGTGCTGTGGCAACCGTTGTCCACCAGGCCCGAATTGTTTACAGTTCTGGTTACAGTCGGCCCATCAAGCGGCCGTGAGGACAGCGGGAGACTCGAGAGATCATGGGCGCAGAACCGCGGCGGATCGTGGTGGTGGGTGCGGGTTCCGGAATCGGCGCCGCGACCGCGGCGCACTTCCACAACCGTGGCGAGCATGTCGTCGCGGTCGACATCAAGCCCAACGACACGCCTGCCGCACGACACGTGCGATGCGATCTGCGCGACCCCGCCGACATCGCCGGGACCCTCGACGAGATCGGCACCGGCTGGGACCTGCTGGCACATGTCGCCGGGGTGCCGGGCACCGCCGCGGCCGCCGACGTCCTCAAGATCAACTACCTGGGCATGCGGCTGATAACCGAGGGAATGCTGCCGCGGCTGCGGCAGGGCGGCGCCGTCGTCGCGGTCGCCTCGACCGCCGCGGTCGGCTGGGAACAACGCACCGAAACCCTGGCCGGGTTGCTCGACGCCACCGACGCCGACGCCGTGGAACGCTGGCAGGCCGAGCAGGATCCGGCCTATCCGGTGTACAGCTCCTCGAAACAGGCCGTGATCCTGTACGCCAAGCGGTTGGCCGGCCCGGCGTGGACGAAGTACGGCGTGCGGATCAACACCGTCAGCCCGGGACCGGTCGAGACGCCGATCCTGCCCGACTTCGAGCGGACCATGGGCAAAGACATTCTCGACATGGTGCGCGCCACCGTCGGCCGGCACGCCACCGTCGACGATGTCGTGCCGGTGATCGACTTCCTCGGCTCACCGGCGGCACGCTGGATCACCGGTCAGGACATCCATGTCGACGCCGGTTACATCACCTCGCTGACCTGCGGAATCCCCATCGAGCTGTGAGGTCGACTGTGGAGGATTCTGGACCAGGCTCCGTGATGACCGCCGCCAAACCGGCCGGCTATCTGCGGGATCCGTACCCGTTCTTCGCCGAGCGGCGCCGCGGGTCCGGGGTCTTTCACGGCACCGTGATCGACTACTCCAGGACGCCGGAGTCACTGCGCCCCACCGACGGTTACGCGGCGATGTCGTTCGACGCGGTCAACCGGGTCCTCCGTGACGGCAGGGTGTTCAGCTCGGCGTTGTACGACACCACCATCGGACTGTTCACCGGTCCGACCCTCCTGGCGATGGAAGGTGGGACTCATCGCGCGCACCGCAATCTGATCTCCGCGGCGTTCAAGACGAAAGCGCTGGCCCGCTGGGAGCCGAGCATCGTGCGCCCCATCGTCAACGCCCTGATCGACGAATTCATCGACACCGGCACCGCTGATCTGGTCCGGGACTTCACCTTCGAGTTCCCCACCCGGGTGATCTCCCGGATGCTCGGCCTGCCCGAGGAGGATCTGCCGACGTTCCGGCGCTGGGCGGTTCAGCTGATCAGTTACACGGTCGACTATCAGCGCGCGTTCGAAGCCTCGGCCGCCCTCAAGGACTACTTCCTCGAGCAGATGGAGTCCCGCCGGTCGAAGCCGACCGATGACATGATCGGCGACCTCGTCACCGCCGAGATCGACGGTGAGAAGCTCAGCGACGAGGCCATCTACTCATTCCTGCGACTGCTGCTGCCCGCGGGTCTCGAAACCACCTACCGTTCCTCGGGCAACCTGATCTACCTGCTGCTGACCCATCCCGAACAGTTCGCGGCCGTGGCGGCCGATCCCGGCCTGATCCCGCAGGCGATCGAGGAGGGTCTGCGCCACGAGACACCGCTGACCACGGTGCAGCGGCTCACCACCGAGGACACCGAGTTGTGCGGTGCGGCGATACCCGCGGGCGCGGTCGTGGACACCTGCATCGGCTCGGCGAACCGCGACGAGACCCGCTGGGATCGGCCCGAGGAGTTCGACATCTTCCGGGATCGGGTGCCGCACTTGTCATTCGCAGCCGGTGAGCACACCTGCATGGGTTTGCATCTGGCCCGGATGGAGACCCGGGTCGCGCTGGAGACGCTGCTGAGCCGGGTACACGACCTCAGATTGGTCACCGACGGGGATCCGCACATCTTCGGCCAGCCGTTCCGCTCGCCCACCGCGATCCCGGTGACCTTCGATCCGGTGCGCTGACCGGCCGGATCACTGCCGCCGCGGCACCCGGTGCGCGATCGTCCGGGTCTCCAGGTACTGCTGGAATCCCTCCAGACCGCACTGCCGGCCGAGACCGCTCTGTTTGAAACCGCCGAACGGCGCGTCGGCGCCATAGAACATACCGCCGTTGACGCCGATCGCTCCGGTGCGGACGCGCCGGGCGACCGCCATCCCCCGTTCGGCGGATCCGGACAGCACCGCACCGGCCAGCCCGAAGACACTGTCGTTGGCGATGCGCACGGCCTCGTCGTCGTCCGCGAACGGGAGGATGACCAGCACCGGGCCGAAGATCTCCCGCTGGGCGATCGGCGCGCTGTTGTCGACCCCGACCACGACCGTCGGCTGCACGTAATGCCCGCCGGTGAGGTGATCCGGTAGATCGGTGACAACGCCTCCTCCCGTGGTGATCTCGGCACCCTCCGCGCAGGCCTCATCGCAGGCGTCGAGTATGCGCTGTTGTTGCGCGGCGCTGATCACCGGTCCGACGACGGTGCCCGGCAATGCCGGGTCGCCGACCGGCACGGCGGCGAACGCCGCGGTGACGGCCGCGACGGCGTCGTCGTAGAGCGACCGGTGGACCAGCATCCGGGTGGTCGACGCGCAGGCCTGCCCGGCGTGCACACATACCCCGATGGCGGCCGGGATGATCCGGTCCGGGTCGGCGTCGTCGAGCACGATCAGCGCCGACTTGCCACCGAGTTCCAGGAAGCTGCGCTTCATGGTCTCGGCGCCCTGCCGCAGCAGGTGTTTGCCCACCTCGGTCGACCCGGTGAACGACACCATGTCGACCCGCGGATCGGTGGCCAGCAGTTCGGCGACCTCGTTGTCCGGAGTGGGCACCACGTTCACCACCCCGGGCGGGATGTCGGTGTGCTCGGCGATCAGGCGCCCCAGCCGGGTGGCGTTCCACGGTGTGTTCGGATCCGGTTTGAGCACCACCGTATTGCCGGCCGCCAATGCGGGGCCGAGTTTGTTGAGGGTCACCTCGATCGGAAAGTTCGACGGGGTGATCGCAGCGACCACCCCTACCGGCTCCTTGACCACGACACGGACATTGCGCTCACCGAACAGGCCACCACCGGCGAGGGTTCGCTCCCATTCGAATTCGTCGATCAGGCGGGCCGGATAGCGCAGCGATTCGGCGACCGGCCAGTCCAGTTGGGCGTTGCCGACGGTCATGGCCGGGCAGCCGACCTCGGCGATGAGTTCGTCGGCCAGCAGGTCACGTTCGGCCTCCAGTGCGGTCTGTAGCTGGTGCAGGCACCGCTGCCGAAAAGCCCGGTCGGTGGACCAGTCGGTCTCGTCGAACGCCCGGCGGGCGGCGCCGATCGCCCGTTGCATGTCCGGGGCGCCCGCCGCGGCGGCGCCGCCGAGGACCCGACCGGTGGCGGGGCTGACGTTGTCGAACCGGGCGCCGGAGGCGGCCTCGACCAGTTCACCGTCGACGAGCATCCGGGTTTCGGCTCGTGCCGCCGCGCGGTGGCCGAGTTCGACGCTGGATTCCTGCGTGACGACCTCGGCCACCGCACCTCCCCGGGACTGATTCATCAACGGTAAACGTTACAGTAGTATCTTGGGTGATCCAGCGCACACGGCGGAAGGTTCCGATGACCGAGAAGACGACACGGGTCATGCAAGGCGTCCGAGTTCTCGAGGTCGCCCAGTTCACGTTCGTGCCCGCGGCCGGCGCGATCCTCGCCGACTGGGGCGCTGACGTCATCAAGGTGGAGCATCCGGTGCGCGGCGACACCCAGCGCGGCTTCATCCACATGGGCGGTTTCGAACTCAACCCCGACCGCCACCCGCTCATCGAGCATCCCAACCGCGGGAAACGCAGCATCGGCATCGACATCTCCACCGACGGCGGCCGCGAGGTGCTCTACGAGATCGCCAAGACCTCCGATGTATTCCTGACCAATTACCTTCCCGTGCAACGGCAGAAGCACAAGTTCGATGTCGAGCACATCCGGGAGGTGAACCCGGGCATCATCTACGCCCGCGGGAGCGCCTACGGCGACAAGGGCCCGCAGCGTGACGTGGGCGGCTTCGACGGCACCGCGTTCTGGACCCGCAGCGGGATCGGCCACGCACTCACACCGGAGGAACTCGGCGGTGCGCTGTCGCAAGGCATCCCGGCATTCGGCGACTCAATCGGCGGGATGAACATCGCCGGTGGGATCGCGGCGGCGTTGTTCCACCGCGAACGCACCGGGGAGGCCGTCGAGATCGATGTCTCGCTGCTCAGCACCGCCTGGTGGGCCGCGGGCGCCAGTGTCACCCAGGGCATGGAGACCGGGGAGACGATGCGGTCGCAGATGCCCGACACCGTAGGGCCGACCGTCAACCCGTTCCTGGGCAACTACCTCACCTCCGACGGCGGCACGATCAATCTGTGCATCGTGAGCCCGACCGGATACATCCGCGATGCGTTCGAGCATCTGGATCTGCCCGAACTGGCCGATGATCCCCGCTTCTGCGATGTCATGCCGCTGTTCGAGAACGCCGCAGAGGCTGCCCGACTGATCGCGGACTCGATCCGCAGCAAGCCGTTCGACTACTGGCGCGAACGGTTGAAGACGATGAAGGGTCAGTGGGCGCCGTTCCAGAGCCTGGTCGACCTGGCCGGCGATGAACAGGCGATCGCCAACGACATGATCGTGGAAGTGGACGCCGCGGACGGCGGGCCGCCGTTCAAGGTGGTGCGCGGCCCGGTGCAGTTCAACCACGAGCCGCTGAGAACCACCCGGGCTCCGCTGGCCTCCGAGCACACCGAGCTCATCCTGATGGACATCGGCATGGACTGGGACCGGATCTCGGAGTTGAAGGATTCCGGCGCGATCGCCTGACTGTCTGCTTGCCGACTGATTTCATACCCGGAGACGGAGGATTCATGCCCAGACCGCTGGTCCCGGCGATTCCACCCGGCCGGACGACAATATTCTCGCCTTTCAACCGGCCTGACGGAGAGGACTTTTCACGGTGAATGACGTGGCGATCATCGGTGTGGGACTGCATCCGTTCGGACGGTTCGAGGGTAAGACCGCGATGCAGATGGGGGTGGACGCGATCTTCGCGGCGGTCGCCGACGCCGGGGTGCGGTGGTCTGATATCCAGTTCGCCACCGGCGGCAGCTGGACGGTGGCCAACCCGGACGCGATCGTCGGCATGGTGGGGTTGACGGGTATCCCGTTCACCAACGTGTTCAACGCCTGCGCCACCGCGGCGAGTGCGGCCAAGGCCTGCGCGGACGGCATCCGGTTGGGCGACTACGACATCGGCATCGCAGTCGGCCTGGACAAGCACCCGCGCGGCGCGTTCACCGAGGATCCGGCGCTGGTCGGCATGCCCCGCTGGTATGCCGAGAACGGCCAGTATCTGACCACCCAGTTCTTCGGTATGAAGGCCAACCGTTATCTACACGAGCACAACATTTCCCAGGAGACGTTGGCCAAGGTTGCGGCGAAGAACTTCCGCAACGGGTCGTTGAATCCCAATGCGTTCCGGCGTAAGCCGATCCCCGAGCAGGACATCCTCGATTCGCCGATGCTCAACTACCCGTTGACGCAGTACATGTTCTGCGCGCCCAACGAGGGCGCGGCGGCCGTGGTGATGTGCCGGGCCGACATCGCGCACCGCTACACCGACAAGCCGGTGTATCTGCGGGCGGTCGAGGTGCGCACCCGCCGTTACGGCGCCTATGAGGTGAACACCACCTTCGCCCCGGTCGAGGAGGATGTGGCGCCGACGGTATACGCGGCGCGGGCGGCGTTCGAGAAGTCCGGTGTCGCGCCGGCGGATGTGGATGTGATCCAGTTGCAGGACACCGATGCCGGCGCGGAGATCATCCACATGGCCGAATGCGGATTCTGCGCCGACGGTGAACAGGAGAAGCTGCTGGCCGAGGGCGCCACCGAGATCAACGGGTCGCTGCCGATCAACACCGACGGCGGGCTCATCGCCAACGGTGAGCCGATCGGCGCGTCCGGTCTGCGCCAAATCCACGAGCTGGTACGGCAATTGCGCGGCCAAGCCGGTGACCGCCAGGTGCCGGGCAATCCGAAGGTCGGTTTCGCCCAACTCTACGGCGCACCCGGGACCGCGGCCGCCACCGTGTTGACAACGTGATCACGGGCGGTGGCGGCGGCACCTCAGCGGCGAAGGTGCACGTCCCGCGGCGAGTGCGCCTTCACATACCCCGCAGTGCCGCCAGTGCGCCACATCGGCCCAAACCCCGCCACAGCAACACTCTCAGCGCAATGGCTGCACACTGACCGCGGCCTCACCACACTGACCGTGGCCTTTGCACATTCACCGCGGCGGCGGTGCGGAATTTCCCCCGGCAGGAGTGGCTCGTTACCGCGGCGGCGCGGATTACCTGCGCCGGCGGACATGGCGGCCCTCCGAAACGGTCATGCGCTCTTCTTCACCGGCTGCCCGTAACTCGGTTTGCCCAGCCCGAGCACATACTGGGCGATCATGTTCCGGAAGACCTCCAGGGTGCCGCCGTAGATGCCGACCAGCGGCGCGAACCGGTACACGTATTCAGCCGCCCCGTCGTCGGCGGCGCCATCGGCGCCGACGGGTAGCGCCGACGCCGCACCGAGGATGTCCATCAGGTCGGGCGAGATGTCGCGCATGGTCTGGGCGACCGCGACCCGCCCGAAGATGCTCGGGGTCGACAACGCCATCTCCAGCCGGGCCACGCTGCGCCCCAACCGGTAAGCCACCGAACCGTCGTCGATGAGCCGCCGGCCGGACGAATCGGCACGGTTCACCGCCGCCGCGGCCCGGTCCACCGCCGTCGCCAGGAAGCCGGCCTGGTGATTCATGATCGACACGTCCTGCAGACCGTCGGGCGCCGCCGCGACCGCGCCGTGCTCGGCGTTGAGCGGTTCACGCAACACCTGCCAACCGCCGTTGACCTCACCGAGCCGGTACTTGTCCGGAACCCGGACATCGCTGTAGTAGACGATGTTCGTGCGGTCCCCGTCGACGGTGCGGATGCCCTGGATCTCGATGCCCGGGGTGTCCAGCGGCACCAGGAACATCGTCAGGCTCTGATGTTTCGGCGCGTCCGGATCGGTGTTGGTGATCAGGAACACGTACTGGCAGTTGTGTGCGCCGGTGGTGAACATCTTGGAACCGTTGATCACCCAGTGATCACCGTCCCGGACGGCGCGGGTCTTGCAGGTCGCGATGTCCGATCCGCCCTCGGGTTCGGTGTATCCCAAACACATCCGCACATGTCCGCTGAAGAACCCGGGCATCACCTCCTCCTGCAGTTCGGGGGAACCGAACCGGACCACCGACCGCGCCACCAGAGCCGAGGTCCCCCAGGTCACCCAGGGCACGTGCGCCCGGCGCTTCTCCAGTTCCCAGATGCGCCGGCGCACCCTGCTGAAGCCGCCCTCGTCCGCGGGCTTCCACTCCTTCTCGAGGTAGCCGGCGGCGCCGAGGGCCAGGTGAACGCCTTCGTCGAAGTTGTCCCCGGTCTCGCGGTCGCGCTGGATCACCTCATCGGTGACCACTTCCCGCAGGAATCTGCGGACCTCGTGGTAGAACGCCTGGTCCTCGTCGCTGAGTTCGACCCGACTGAAATCCATGCTGCTGCTCCTAGACGTGGGCGCTCTCGCGCTCCGCCACGAGGTGGGCGATGTGCTTGGCAGTGGCTCCCGGATCACCGGCGGCGAGCGGCCACCCCCGCGCGCGGACCAGATAGGCCGTCGCGGCAGCTTCCGAGGACACGCCGAGGCCGCCCTGGATGTGCACCGCCATCGTGGCGTGTCTGGGAGCCTCCTCGGCCATGAAGACGAACGCCGAGGGCGCCAGTTCGGGCCGCTCGTCGGGTTCGTTGTCGAGGAACCAGGCGGCCCGCCGGGCCAGGTTGCGACCGCCCTGCACCACGATCGCCATGTTCGCCAGCGGATGCGAGATCGCCTGCAGCGTCGAGATCGGAACCCCCAGCGTGTAACGGGTTTTCGCGAACTCGGCGGCGATCGTCATGGTCTCCTCCACCAGCCCCACCAGGGCGGCCGCGGTCAACAGCCGCCACTCCGACAGGGCACGCCGGTACGCGGCGGCCGCTTCCAGGCCGCCGCCGATCACGGTGCGACTGTCGGCGGTGGCGGGATCCACCCACGCCATCGGCAGCCGTCCGATGTTGTCGACCGGGGTCGGGCGGCTCGCGAACGTCAGCGCCACCACGTCGTCGCCGTCCCGGACGATCAACCGATCCGCGACGGCCGCGGCCGGCATCAACCGCGACCCGGTGCCCGCCTCCAGGGCCGGGTCCAGGGCCACGATCTGCCGCCCGGCGACCACGTCGGCGTCGACGGCGCCGAGGGCGGCCAGCAACCGGGCCGCCACCACGTGGTCGATCCACGGCACCGGGGCCAGCACCCGACCGACCTCCTCGGCCACCAGAGTCAGGTCGACCAGGGTGGCACCGTCACCGCCGACGGATTCCGGTACCGCCATCGAGCTTCCGCCCATGCCGCACAACCGTTCCCACAGGTTCTTGTCGAACCCCACCGGTTCGGCCTCGCGCACCACCTCGATCGGGCAGTGCGCCTTGAAGAACTCCCGGTAGGCCGACTGGATGGCCTCGTGGTCCTCGGTCAGGCTGTAGTCGAGCCTGCGCAACTCGTAGCGGTCCATATGTGTCAGCGCTCCTGTTCCGGACCACCGAAGAAGAATTCGGCGGCGTTGTTGTAGAGGTAGTTGTCGAGCACCTCGGACGGCAGGTCCAGTGCGTAGGCTTCGGGGACGACGCGGCGCATCGTGAGCACCGGCCAGTCGGAGCCGAAGATCACCTTGTTCGGCCCCCGGGTGCGCATGTAGTGCAGCAGGCTGTTTGGCAACCGTTTCGGTGACCACGCCGAGGTCATCAGCCGCAGGTTCTGGTATTTGATCAACAGCCGGATCGCGATGTCCCACCAGGGATCCGCCCCGTGGATCATGCAGAGCCGAAGTTCGGGGAACCGGACGCAGACCCGGTCGAGGTGGATCGGGTTCTGTACCTCACCGGGGATCGGCGGGCCGGGGATGCCGGTGTTGACGCACAGCGGAAGCTCCAGCTCGGCGCATTTGGTGTAGAGCGGGTAGTAGACGGCGTCGCTGGGCGGGTACTGTCCGTCGCCCCAGAAACTCGGGCCGACCACCGCGTAGACGACCGGCAGATCCGCGGCCACCGCGGCCAATTCGCGCAGCGATGGTATCGGCCGCAGCAGGTTGACCCCGCCCATCGCGAGCGCGAACCGGTCCGGACGAGCCTCGACGAACTTCCGCGCGGTGACCGAGGGCTTGCTCAGGTTGTCCATCAGGATCGCCTTCTGCACGCCCTGCTCGTCCATCTCGTCGAGGAGTTCGGCCAGGTCGACCGGCGCGAACATGGCCTCCGGACCCTTGAAATAGTCGTCGCGAACCTTCTCCATCCAGGCCGGCTGCATCTCGGCCTCACCGAAATGCACATTGACCAGACAGTCCAGCACCTTTCGTGTCATGCCATCCTCATTGCGCTCTGCACCGCGACCTCCCTCGCCCAGCGGTAGTCGGCCTTACCGTTTCCCAGCCGGCGGATCTCGTCGACGGTGATGAACTCCTTCGGCGTCTTGAAACCGGCCAACGCGGCGGTGCAGTGGGCGTGCAGCGCCGACGGGCTGGAGTCGCGCTCGGAATCGCCACGCAGCGCGACCAGCGCGACGACCTCCTGCCCCCACCGCTCGCTGGGGCGGCCCACCACCAGCGCGTCGACGATGCCCGGGTGGGCGCGGAGCACCTCCTCGACCTCCTCGACGAACACCTTCTCGCCACCGGTGTTGACCACCAGGGAATCCCGGCCGTACAGCACCAACGTGCCGTCGGGAGCCAGCGACCCCCGGTCGCCGGAGATGACCACTCGACGCCCCTGGACCTCCGGGAACGTGCGGGACGTGCCCTCCGGATCGTCGAAGTAGCCCAGCGGGATCCGCCCGGCGCGGGCCACCCATCCGATCTGTGTCTCGCCGGGCTCGAGGAACCGGCCGTAGTCCTCGGCGACCACCAGTGCCCCGTCCCGCAGTTCGAAGGTCTCCTTCTCGTCGCCTCGCTGGCTGCGGCCGAAGCCGACATTGCCGGTCTCCGAGGAGCCGTAGCCGTTGATGAAGGTGATCTGCGGCAGCATGTCGAGCAGCGCCCGCTGATGCTTCGGATTGGTCGCGGCACCGCCGGCCGCCACCGCGAACAGCGCCGAGAGGTCATAGCGGTGTTGCCGCATCTCGGCCACCAGCGGGCCGGCGTACGCGTCGCCGACCATCGTCATCAGCCCGACCTTCTCCCGCTCCGCGGTTCGCAGCACCCGCCGTGCATCGAATCTGGTGCTGTCGTAGAGCACCACGGTCTGACCGCTGAGCGCCCCGGCGAACGCGGTCCACATGCCCGCCGCATGCATCAACGGTGACACCGCGAACCACGGCGGCCCGGCGTGGCGCACCTTGTCGTGGATCTCGTCGACCGAGTCGTGGTCGGCGCCGTTCATCGACACCGTGTAGGTGTCGCTCTGCCGCCACATCACCCCCTTCGGCCGGCCGGTGGTCCCGCCGGTGCAGATCATCAGCACATCGTCCGGCGACGGTGTGATCGGCTGATCGACATCCCCTTGGGCCAGCGCATCTTCCAGATCGATCGCACCGGACAGGCCCACGCCGTTGGAGCAGTCGGAGCCGTCGGAGCCTTCGGGGCCGTCGTCGATCGCGATGAGCAGTTCGGCGCCGCTCGGCGGCAGCACACCGGCGAACTTCGCGCCCAACGAGCGGTGGTAGATCACCGCGCGTGGTTTGACGTATGCGAGCAGATCGGCGACCTCGCGCGGGGTGTAGTGGTAGTTGACGTTGACCGGGACCGTGCGCGCCTTCAGACAGCCGATCACCATGTCGGGGTAGAGGTCGTTGTGCATGATGAGCGCGACGCGGTCCTGCCCGCACTCCCAGTTCGCCAGCTCCGCGCGTTCCCGGTGCGCCCCGAACCCGTGGGCGGCCAGGAAGTTCGCCAGCCGGCGGGTGCGGTCCGCGGTCTCGGCGAAGGTGCTGCGCCGGCCGCCGCAGACGGTCATGGGCCGGTCGGGTACGGCCTCGGCGATCGCGTCGAGAACCGCCCCGATGGTCCATTCGCCCATGGTGCGCTCCCCGGGTCAGGCCGTCGCCGGCACGTTGGCACCGAGCAACGTCAACGCGTTGCCCCGCATCACTTTTCGGGTGTCCTCGTGACTGAACTCGGGGAACTGCGGGATGTCGGCGGTGAAGGTCATCGGATCGGCGAGCCCTTCGCCGTGCGGCCAGTCCGACCCGAACAGGATGCGGTCGACCCCGATCGTCTCGGCGAGCAGTTTGACGTCGTCCTCGTAGTACGGCGCGATCCAGACATTGTTCTTCAACTGTTCGACCGGATCCTCCTTGAAATGCGACGGGGCGGTGTTGGCGGCCTTCTTCAACCGCTTGATCAGCCGGTAGACGAAGTAGGACCCGTTCTCGATGCTGGCGACCTTGAGATTCGGGTGCCGGGTGAACACCTGATGCACGATCATCGAGGCCATCGTGTCGTGGATGGCGCGGTCGTCGAGCAGGACGTTGTCGAGCGGGTCGCGCTTGCCGAAGCCCTCGAACGTGCCCGTTCCGCCCCAGAGCGCCGAGATGGCGAGGTATCCGCTGTCGGACAGGTGGAAGATCACCGGGACCCCGGCCTCGGCCAATCGCGCCCACACCGGGTCGTGCACTGGATCGCCCAGCGAGCGGGGCTTCACCACACCGGGCACCGGCGCCGGCCGCACGCAGACGATCCTGGCGCCCCGGTTCAGCACGAATTCGACCTCCTCGACGGCCTTCTCGGGATCGGCGAGCGAGATCATCGGGGCCGACAGTATGCGGCCGTCCGGCCGGTCGAATCCCCAGTCCTCATCGAGCCAGAGGTTGAAGGCGTGCAGCGACACCATGGTGGCCTCGATGTCGTGTTTGAGGCCCTCCTCCACCCCGCAGGCGAAGGTGGGCAACATGAAGACGGTCTCGAGGTTCTGTTTGTCGAGGATCTTCACCCGCTCGTCGCGGTTCTGGTATTCGGGGTGGTTCGCCAGCCTGTCGACCTTCATCAGCGATCCCGGGTCGACCCCTTCCGGGATCTCGCCGCGGAACAGCAGATCCAGGCAGCCCGGCTCGATGATCGGGTCGAACGTCGGGTTCGGGATGAAGTGATTGACCTTCTCACCCATCAGCGCGAAGGTGCGCTTGCCGTCGGTGAGCATCTGCACCCCGCGGCGTGTGAACTCCTTGGGCAGGTACCTGGTGAAGGCGTCCAGCGGTTCGTAGTAGTGGTTGTCGACGTCGATCGCCCGGTAGTCCAGTTCGGTCATGATCACCCTTTCGCAGGCCGCAGAATTGCTGTGCCGGTGTTGTTCTGCACGACGGTCACGGGTCGGACGGGGCCAACGGAGGGAAGGCCGGTTGCCGTTTCTCGATGAAACTCGTGATTCCCTCGATGACGTCGGGTCGGCGCAGCGATTCGTGCATCAGTTTCTCGGCGCGTGCGCTGACGTCGACGACGCCGTCCATCGCATCGCCGTAGAGCTGCTGTTTGATCACGGCCAGTGACGCCGGTGCACAGTTGCGGGCGATGTCCTCGGCATACGCGAGTGTGTGTTCCGTCAGCTCTTCGGCCGGCACCACGTCGTGGACCAGGCCGAGGCGGTGGGCCTCCTCGGCGCGGAAGGTCCGGCCACTCAACAGCAGTTCGGTGGCCACCCCCCAGCCGGCCAGCCGCGGGAGGATCCAGGAGATGCCGTATTCGGCGATCAGGCCGCGGCGGGCGAACGCGGTGTTGAATTTCGCGCCGGCTGCGGCGAACCGGATGTCGCACATCAGCGCGTGGGTCAGGCCGATGCCGACGCAGGCTCCGTTGATCGCGGCGATGATCGGCTTGCGAACGGTGGTCAGGAAGTACGGGTGGCGCTCCCCCACCAGCCGGCTGACGTTGGTTCCGTCGGTCTTCTGGAGTCCGGCGCCGAGCGACTCGCCGGACGCGGAGCCGAGATCGGCGCCGGCGCAGAACGCCCGACCGTTTCCGGTCCAGACGATGACCCGGACGTCGGGGTCGGCGTCGGCCCGGTCGATGGCGGCGTAGAAGCCCGACGAGATGTCGCGCGCCCAGGTGTTGAGACGTTCCGGCCGATCGAACGTGACCACCGCCACGCCGGGGTCGCGGACCTCGTAGCGCACCGCGGGAGTTCCGGAAATGTCCCCGGACGCAGTCGCCGGGGCATTCTCTCGGGCCACCTCTGGGGCCAAGGGTTCGGCCACCCGGTCAGACGCACCCACCCGTCAGCCCTCCTCCAACCGCGCTTACTGGATGTATGCGCATACTGTACACCTATCGGTAGCACCTTCCGCTGGAACCGGCCGGTTGACCTTTCAAACCTCCGACCAGGGTGCCGACGACGACAGACGCGACGCCGTCACCATGTCGACGCCCGTTCGCGCGGCCGCCGCCGCACACACCGGCCGGGGCTGCTGCGGCGTCAGATCCCGGCTGCCACACAGGCGTCGAGGGTGATTCTCGTCACGGATCACTGTGCTTGACGACAGAAAATTTGATTAGGTAAGGCGAACCTATTGTGGGTTAGGCAACCCTCAGCTAATGTTCAGGCGCCATTCAGGCAATTCATGGCTACATCACAAGGAGATGCTGTGGACCTAGCTCACCCCGGCCCGGTGGATCGCGAGTCGGAACCCTCGCGTTCCCGCGCGGGCAGAGTCGGCGCCAAGGCGTTCACCGCCGGTGTCACCGTCGCCACCGCCGGCGCGCTGGCCGTCGCCCCGGTCGTGGTCACCGCCACGCCGCCGGACGTTCGCGTCGAACCGTCGGTCGCCGACGTTCAACTGTCGGCCTTCCAGAATCCGCTCGAAGTCTGGTTGGACGTGTTCACCGGGCCGACCGGCCTGCTGTACCAGCTGGAAACCCTCGGCGAGCGTACGAGCACCCACTGGCGAGCGCTGGCGGACGCGCTCGGTGATCCCGAGGTTCAGGCCCGGTTCACAAGTTTCATCCGCAACACCATCGACGACCCGATGCGGATTCCGAATGCGCTGCTGGCCGCGCCGGGGAAATACGGGCCGGTCCTGAGCGCGGCGGCGCAGAACACCGGCCAGGCCCTGGTGGAAGCCTTCGCCGGATTGTTCTTCGAACGTCAGGCACGTACCGAACGGGGCGCGCTGCTGTGGCTGGACGAGAACGGTCAGCCCACCACCGATGAGACGATCACCGGGATTCCCCACATGGCGCCGCCGCTGATCCAGGAAACGATCCGGCTGCTGGCCGAGGGGAATTTCACCGACGCATTCGCCGAGGTCAACCTGTGGTTCCTGATGGATGTGCTGTCGGACCAGCGGGCGGGATTCCTCGACGCGTTGCGGGTTCCCGGCAACTTCCTGGAAGATCTCGGGGCCGAGACGCTGGCACGCGTTCTGGGCACCACCTGGATGGATCCACTCGACGAAGACGGAGAGATCCGTCACGGCTGGGGCCCCGGCCTGCTGTCGCGCGCACGGTTGGGCAACTTCGCGCGAGCGATTCTCGCCCCACCCGTCACCGCGCTGTTCCAGACCATGGAGATTCTCGACGCCGCCGCCACCGCATTGGCGAACGCGGAGTACGACACCGCGATCAGCCACCTCATCAACGCTCCGGCCAAGATCGCCAATGCGTTCATCAACGGTTACGCGTCGGACCTGGAGAACGCCGACGACTACTTCCCCGGCCTCTTCTCGGACCGCGGAACCTTCAACTTCTTCTTCTCCGAGGTTCCGGCCGACATCGCGAATGTGCTCAGGCTGACCCGACCCGAGTCCGAGGAGTCGACCGCGTCGATCACCGGCATTCCGGGCAGTGAGCCGGCCGTGCAGCTCGCCCTGAAATCCGCGCCCGAGCAGAAGGTTGCCCGGGATGCGCAATCGAAGGTCGAGAAGGACGCTCCCGAGACGCCGGCCACCCAGGAGCCGGCCACCGAGGAGACCGCTCATCAGGAGCCGGTCACCGACGAGACCGCTCCGGAATCGAGCGAAGGCACCACCGGTGGCGAGCTCATCACCTCGGGAGCGAGCAGGAATGTGCGCAAGGGCACATCGCTGAAGCAGTGGCAGGATAAGGCCGCCGAGCGGCGTCAGCTGCGTACCGAGAAGGTCCAGCAGGGGCTGCAGAACCTGCAGTCCAACGTCCGGAAGAACCTCGGCTTCAACCGGGGCGGCACGGACAGCCAGGACACCGGCGCTGCGAACAACAACGCCGGCACGTCCAAGGTCAGGTCCGAATCGAGCAGCGACGACGAATAACCGCCGGCTGACCGGCAATCCAGCGCCGCGCCACCAGCAGGGTGGCGCGGCGCTGGTGCGTCTTGCCCCCGTCAGGCCGGGATCAGGCCGGCCCGTCTGTAGGCCGCCTCGATCTGGACCTTCGCCTCCTCCGGCAGCTCCGCCTGCGGCGGCCGGGAATGCGGATGGTCACCGATGGGCAGACCGAGCACGGAGGCGGCGTACTTGAACGCCCCGCCCCAGTGGGTGAAGTAGTCCGCACGCCCCGGATAACAGGTGAACCACGGACCCAGATCGAGTTCCAGCTGATCCATCCCGGTCTGCTGGGCATGGTCCATCGCCTCGATCAGCCGGCCGTCGAGAATCAACTGCCAGTACTCGGTCAGCACGGGACGCCGCGGCGTCTCGAAAAGATACCCGGACGTCCCCAGCTGCGCCGGGCACACGATGCCGGCCCGCAACCAGCCGGCGCGGTACACGTTCTTGTCGCACTCCCAGATCATCAGATCCGGTGCGAGCTGGTGCAATTGCCGGCTCGCGGCGGGCCGGAACGCGCCCTCCTTGGTCGCGCACACCGCCGGGATCTCCTCGTAGATGCGCGCCGCCTCAGCCGGTGACAGTACATAGCCCGAGGACGGCGAGTTGAACATGCCCAGGGCGATGTCGGTGCGGTCGGCGATGTAGGTGAAGAATCGCAACACCCCTTCGCCGCCGTGCGTCTCCATCATCGGGGTCTGGATGTAGACGATGTCGGCCCCGGCCTCCTGGGCGTGCAGGGTCAACTCGAGGGTGTCCTTCGCCGAGGTGGTCGCCGTGCACGCCTGTACCACCACATCCGGGTTCACCGCGCGCCCCTCGGCGATCGCGACCTCGAGCAGCTGCTTGCGCTCGGACAGCGTCAGCGCCCAGAACTCGGCGATCCCGCTTGTGCACCAGAGCATCTGATGACCGAGGTCGCCGACGCAGTAACGCACCAGGGTGCGGTAGGCGTCCCAGTCGATCTCATCACCGTCGGCGCCGCGAAACGGCGTGTACAACGAATCGCCGATGCCGCGAAGCGCCACCCGGGCCCAGTCCCGCGCCTCCTTCGCCGTTGCCACGCCACCTCCCGGGATCACACGAAATCGCTGCCGCCGTCGACGTTCACGTTGGCGCCGGTCATGTATGAGTTGCGCCGCGACGCCAGGAAGGCGATGACCGGGCCGATCTCCTCCGGCAGCCCGGCGCGGGGCAGGTGCGCGGGATGTCCGAAGTGCTCGTCGATGGCCGACATCAGCGCGTACGGATCGGTTCCGTCGACACCGATCGAATCGGCCCATCCGACGAGTGCCTCCGAGGCGATGCTGCCCGGCGACACCACGTTCACCAGGATCTCGTCCTTGGCCAGCAGCAGTGACAGATTCTTCGAGATGCTGGTCACCATCGCCTTGGCGGCGGTGTAGGCGGGCAGGATGACGCTCTGCCGCTGCGTCGAGTGCGCCGAGAGATTCACGATCCGCGCCCACTCCGCCTGTCGCAGCAACGGCAGTGCCGACCGCACGCAGTGCACCATGCCCAGCACGCCGTCGTCGACGGCGCTGCGCCACTGCTCGTCGGACAATTCCTCGACCGTCCCCATCACGGCAGGGCCGACCGTGTTGATCAGGACGTTGAGTTCACCCTGCCAACGCTCCCCCAGCTCGGCGAAAACCCGTTCCACCTGCTGCTCGTCCCGGATGTCGGCGACGATCCCCAGCGCATCGGGACTACCCCGGCGGGCCAGGTCGGCGGCGGCCTCGTCCAGCATCGATCTCGTCCGCCCGATGACCGCGACCCGGGCCCCGTCATCGGCCAGACACTGCGCTGCCGCGAGGCCCATCCCGCGGCCGCCGCCCACCACCACCGCTGCGGCATCGGTGAACCCGAGATCCATGGCATCCTTCCCGTCCGTCGCCGAAGGGCTTACTATAGCGCTTTCCATAGTTTGGTGAGGTGGGTAACGAAACCCGGACCGGGGCGACACTCACCACACCGCGACGCTTGCCGAGGGGCGAATCGGATGCCTACCGGTATCGTTATCGGTTGGCACGTTCGACCGAAAGGGATTCCGGGTAGACGCATCATTGCAGCTCACCGGCCTGACTGCGGTTCGGTGAACGGGCGTGACAGCGGACACTGGAACAACAGGAGTCACCGTGGCAAAGCAGGCGACCGCCGACAAACGCCGGCGTCGTGAACGAGGTTCGATCAATCCGGACGACATCGTCGCCGGAGCCTTCGAACTCGCCGAGGAAGTCGGTATCGACAACCTGAGCATGCCGTTGTTGGGCAAACATCTCGGGGTGGGCGTCACCAGCATCTACTGGTACTTCCGCAAGAAGGACGACCTGCTCAACGAGATGACCAACCGCGCGCTGCGCCAGTACGTGTTCGAGACCCCGTACGTGGAGGCCGGCAACTGGCGTGAGTCGCTGCGCAATCACGCCCGCAACATGCGCAAGACGTTCCTGAGCAGCCCCATCCTCACCGACCTGGTGCTGATCCGCGGAGCGCTCAACACCAAGATCCGCAAGCTCGGGTTGCAGCAGATGGAGGCCGCCATCGACAGCCTGGTGCAGGCCGGGCTGTCCCCGGAGGACGCCTTCGACACCTATTCCGCGGTGTCGGTGCACGTGCGGGGGTCGGTGGTGCTCGAACGCCTGCACGAGAAGACCCAGGATCTGTTCAACGGCGGGGACGAACCGTCCGCGGTCGACCCGGCGAGCACCCCGATCATCGCCGAGCTGCTCGCCAAGGGGCACCGGCTGGCCGAAGCCGATGAACGCAACTTCGAGTACACCCTCGAATGCATCCTCGACCACGCCGAACGGCTGATCGAGGAGCGCGCCGCGGGTGGCACCCGGAAGTAGGGCGTCCGCGCTCGGCGCGCCGATCCGGCCTACACCTCGATGACGACGGCGCCGCCCTGGCCGCCGCCGGCGCACATGGCCGCCACCCCGATACCGCCGCCGCGCCGCCGCAGCTCGTAGACCAGCGTGGTCACCATCCGCGCACCGGACGCGGAGATCGGATGGCCGAGGCTGCAACCACTTCCGGAGAAGTTGACCAGCTCCTCATCGAGGTCGTACTCGCGGCACGCCGCGATCGGCACCGACGCGAACGCCTCGTTGATCTCCCACAGTGCGACGTCCGACGGCTTCAGGCCGGCCCGGTCGAGCACCTTGCCGATCACCGCGACCGCACCCAGCCCGGTGTCGCGGGGGGCCACCCCGGCGGCCGCCCAGGCCTTGACCGTGGCCATCACGTCGAGGCTCTCGGCCTCCGCGTAGTCGCGGTCGACCAGCGCCACCGCGGCCGCCGCGTCATTGGTGCCGCTACTGTTGCCCGCGGTGATCGAGAAGCCCTCGATCTCCGGATGCAGCGGCTTGAGCTGCGCCAGTTTCTCGACGGTGGTGTCGCGGCGGGGATGTTCGTCGACGCTGAAGTCGATCACCGATCCGTCGGGTTGCTGGACCTTCAACGGAACGATCTCGTCGACGAACTTGCCGGCGTCGATGGCCGCGATCGCGCGCTGATGTGACCGCGCCGCCCAGGCGTCCATCTCCTCGCGGGTGATCCCCACGGCCTGGGCGGTGTTCCAGCCCACGGTGATCGACATGTCCCGCATCGGGGCGTCGGGGGTCTCCACGTGAGTGGGCGTCATCCACCGTTCCTCGAACTTCAGCTCGGGACCGGGGATGCGCCAGTTGGTCAGCGGCGTCATCGACAGCGACTGCACACCACCGGCGATCAGCACCCGCTCCATGCCGGAACCGATCTGGGCGGCGGCATTGCCGATCGCGGTGAGACTGCCGGCGCAGTGCCGGTTGACGGCCTGGCCCGGGACCTGCTGCCAGCCGCACGCGTCGGCCGCGTACCGGGCCAGATCACCGCCGCCGTAGTTCGATTCGGCGAAGATGATGTCGTCGATGGCGCTCGGATCGATGCCGGCCCGGCGGACCACCTCCGGCAGCACCGTGGTGATCAGCGTCTCCGGCGGTGTGTTGACGAGCGTTCCCTTGAACGACCGCCCGATGGCCGTTCTGGTGGCACCGACGATAACGGGTGTGGGCATATGAGGGACCTTCGTGTTGGCGGACGTTCGACCGTGACCGCGTGACTCCACGAAGCCAGCGGCACTGCAAATCAGGCGTTACAAAACTAGCAGAAACTGTAGCGCAGGCATAGGCCTGGCCGCCGGCGGCGCGAACGGCTACCGGGGCTCGGGTTCCGGGACGTGGAAGTGTTCGTCGCGCAGCCGGAACGCCTCCTTGGTGCCGTGTTCGGCCCGGGTCTTGACGAAGTTGAACTCGCCGGGCGCGAACTGCAGGTTGGTGCCGAAGGCGTGGAACAGATAGCTGGCGACCTCCTCGCCCTGGTAGGCCTGGCTCTGCTCGACCAGCCGGAACGCCTCCTTGGCGATGACCACCCCGTCCGCCGGCATCTTGGCGGCCTTCTCCGCCCAGTACCGGGCGCGCGGTCCGACCATCGCCGGATCGCAGGTCTCGGTGAACACCCCGAGGTGCTCGACGCTGCCCGCCTCGATGATGTCTCCGGTCAGCAGCAGCCGGCGGGCCAGCACCGGGCCGAGCCGGTGGAAGAACATGTGCAGGCTGCCCAGCGCCGGGCCGAGGAACCGGGTGGCCGGCATGCCGATCTTGGCGTCCCGGCCGATCACCGCGATGTCGCACATCAGCGCGAGTTCGAATCCGCCGCCGAGCGCGTACCCGCTGATCTCACCGACCGTGACCTTCGGGAAGCCCATGAAGTTGTGGTAGAAGCCGAACGTCCTGCGGTCCACGGTCAACCGGCGCCGCTGGCTGGGCCGCCGCCTGGCCTGCGGTGAGTTCTCCTCGCCGTACCACGCATAGGCGTTGTTCATGTCGGCGCCGGTGCTGAACACGCCGTCGGCGCCGCGCAGCAGCACCACGGTCAGGTCGTCGTCCTCGGCCACCTGATCCAGGCAGCGCTCCAGCGCGTCGCGCATCGCCGCGTCGTAGGAGTTGCGTTGCGCCGGATTGTTCAGCGTGATGGTCGCGATGCGCTTGTCGCGGTCCACGTCGAACAGGACGCGGTCGTCGGTGGTCGGCATGTGTCTTCCCTCTCAGTGGTCAGGGCGGGAGACCAGCTTGGCCTCGATGGTCGTGTCGGCCCCGCAGGCCAGCGTGTGCCGGCGCGCGGCGGCCAGGTGTTTCTGCGCGAGCCGCACCGCCCGCGCCGAATCGCCGTCGATGACGGCGTCGAGAATGCGTCGGTGGTCCCGCAGCGCCGCGCGCATGGTGGCCGCTTCGGGCCGGCCACCGCCGGGGCTGTCGTCGCTCCACACCCCGGCCTCATGCGCCGACCAGATCAGTTCCAGCGCGCCGATCAGCAGGATCATCGGCTCGTTTCCGCACCGCGCGACCAGCATCTCGTGGAACCGTCGCGCATTGGACACAAAGCGGGCGGTGTCGGCGAAGCTCGTTGACTGAAGGTCGATCTCGTCCTGCAGATACGGCACGACCTCCGACATCCGGTCGGGCCGGGCGGCGCACATCCCGGCGCAGATCGGTTCGAGATGCAGGAGCGCCTCGCTGACGTCGGCCGGGGTTGCCGACCGCGACTGCAGCACCATCGCGATCATCTGCGCGGTGCGCCGCGCCGACGGCAGGTGCACGACCGCGCCGCCGACGTTGCCGCGCCGCACCGATACCAGCCCCTCGGTCTCCAGGATCCGGATCGCCTCCCGCAGCGCGGGGGGACTCACCCCGAACTCGGTGAACAGATGCTCCTGTGTGGGGAGCACGTCGCCTTCGGTCAGCCGGCCGGACAGGATGTCGTCGCGGATCGCCGACGCCACCACTTCGGCGACCCGGGGTGCGCGGACACGTCGGACCATCAGCTCCGCCGGCGCTCACCGAATCGCGAGCCGGCCAGCGCCGACGGCGGCAACGCGACCGTGCTGATCTCACCGGTGCAGAGCACCTCGTCGCCCAGCAGCAGCCGTGCGGTCGACAGCAGGCCGGTGTCGGTCTCGGCGCGGACGATGTCGAACCGCAGCTCGGTGAGGATCGGGGTGGGCCGCCGGTAGGTCACCGTCAGCGAACGGGTCTTCCCGGCCAGCGCCACCGCGCAGCTCTGATGCTGGGCGACGGTGTCGAAGAAGACACCGAGAAACCCGCCGTGCACCAGCCCGGGCGGGCCCTCGAAGACGGCCGGGAACGTCACGGTACCCGACGCCGTCTCCTCGTCGAGATGGTCGAACTCGTACTCCGGGAAGCACGGGTTGTAGACCCCGGGGTTGAACGCGTGCTGCAGATAGATCCGCTTGCGTTCGTCGTCGCCCGCCAGCCGCGGCGCGCTGTCCGGCGGTGCGGTCGCGGCCAGCCGACGTTCCCAGTCGGCGAACCGCGTCAGCATCTCATCCACCACCGGCTGCGGAAACTCCTGCGCCAGCAGCAGTTCGGTGATCCGGCGCAGCGCTCCCGCCGCCGCGACGGTTTGCGGTAACGGATCCTCGCCGAACCGGCGGTCGACGTTGGCGGCTGTCATCAGCCCACTCCCTGTTCGGTCGGCGACCTGTTTTGCTAACTTGTACAAGATAGCAATCGTATAGCCTACTGTATGGCTAACCGTAACGGCGCGGAAGGGCGGGTTCGCACGGTGACTCAACAACCCGGGAGGACCGGCGCCGAGGGGTCGGTGACGGTGCGGCGCGACGGCACGGTGGTGCGGCTCACCCTGGACCGACCCGACCGCCGGAACTCGTTGAGCCCCACCATGGTCGACACCCTGATCAGGACCCTGACCAGCGCCGCCACCGACGACGGGCTGCGGGCCGTGCTGATCGAGGGCGCCGGCGACACGTTCTGCTCCGGGTCGGACTGGGTCGCCACCAACGAGAGCGGGTCGGACCGGCCGCGGACCGGGCATCTGCTCCGCCGGCTGCCGCACACCGGGCACCGGGTGATCGAACTGGTGAACACCATCCATCTGCCGGTGGTCTGTGCCGTGCGGGGCTGGGCGGTGGGACTGGGCTGCAACCTCGCGCTGGCCGCCGATTTCACGGTGGTCGCCGACGACGCGGTGTTGTGGGAACCGTTCATCGACCGCGGGTTCACCCCGGACAGCGGCTCGACCTGGCTGCTCCCCCGGCTGGTGGGCCTGGCCCGCGCCAAACGGATGCTGCTGCTGGGCGAGCAGATCAGCGGCGCCGACGCGGTCGACTGGGGGCTGGTGCACGCCAGTGTGCCGGCCGCCGACGTGGACCGCACCGCAACCGACCTGGCGGCCCGGCTGGCCGGCGGGCCGACAGTCGCGATCGGCCTGGCCAAACATGCTCTGAACTTCAGCCAGCAGGCCACGCTGCCCCAGGCCATGGACAACGAACTCTACAACGTCGAATTGTCCTGTCGTACCGCAGATTTCAAAGAGGGCCTGGCGGCGTTCCGGGACCGCCGCGCCCCGGAGTTCCAGGGCCGATGATCCGCTGACAGAAAGCGCAGAGCACATGTCCGACACGTCGTACGACACCATCAAATACGAGGTCGACGGGCACACCGCGACCATCACGTTGAATCGGCCCGACGCCCTCAACGCGCTGAGCCCGCACATGATCACCGAACTGCGAACGGCCTATGACGAGGCCGAGAACGACGACAACGTGTGGCTGCTGGTGGTCACCGGCACCGGTCGGGCGTTCTGCTCCGGCGCCGACGTCAAGGAGATCCCCGAGGACGGCAAGGTCATCAACGAACGGCCCTACCTGTCGACCTACGAGCAGTGGGAGGCTCCGCAGGAGGGCACCCCGCCGTTCCGCACCATGGCCAAACCGGTGCTGGCGGCGATCAACGGGATCTGTTGTGGCGCCGGCCTGGACTGGGTGACCACCGGTGACATCGTGATCGCCTCCGAGCGGGCGACGTTCTTCGATCCGCATGTGAGCATCGGGCTGGTGTCCGGCCGGGAAGTGGTCCGGTTGGCCCGGGTGCTGCCCCGGTCGGTGGCGCTGCGGATGGCCATCATGGGCAGACACGAACGGATGAGCGCCCAGCGCGCCTACGAACTCGGGATGGTCAGCGAGGTCGTCGAGCACGACAGGCTGCTGGAACGCGCCCACGAGATCGCCGACATCGTCACCCGCAACGCCCCGCTGGCGGTGCGCGGCACCCGGTTGGCCATCGTCAAGGGCCTGGACCTGCCGCTGCACGAGGCGGAGATCCTCGCCGAGGCGTTCCGCGAACGCAACCTGCACACCGAGGACTCGCTGGAGGGTCCGCGGGCGTTCACGGAGAAGCGCGAACCCCGGTGGCAGTGTCGATGAGTGGGTCGATGAGTGGGCCGAGTTTCGAGACGATCCGGCTCGACGTGGAGCCCGGCGACCGCGTCGCGACCATCACGCTGAACCGGCCGGAACGGCTGAACGCGTTCAACCGCACCATGTGCGAGGAGATGGCGCAGGCCTGGCGGGCGGTGAAGTTCGACGACCGGGTGCACGCGGTGGTGCTGCGCGCCGCCGGGGACCGCGCGTTCAGCGCCGGGCTGGACATCAAGAGCTCCTACGGTCAGCCGGACAACGTGTGGAACCACGAGGATCCGGGTGAGCTGCTCAGCCCGAAATGGCAGCAGATGTGGAAGCCGGTGGTGTGCGCGGTGCACGGCATCTGCACCGCGGGCGCGTTCTACTTCGTCAACGAGGCCGACGTGGTGATCTGCTCCCCCGACGCCACGTTCTTCGACTCCCATGTCAGCGCCGGCCTGGTGTGCGCCCTGGAGCCGATCGGGCTGATGCGCAAGGTCGGCCTGGCCGAGACCCTGCGGATCGCGTTGATGGGCAACGACGAACGCATCGGCGCCGAAACGGCGCTGCGGATCAGCCTGGTCACCGAGATCGTTCCCCGCGAGCAGCTCTGGGACCGGGCGCACGAGATCGCCGCGACCATCGCCGCCAAACCACCGTCGGCGACCCAGGGCACGGTCAAGGCGATCTGGGAATCGCTGGACCGGCCCTACCGGGCGGCCATGGAACAGGGACTGATCTACACCCGGCTCGGTAACCCGTTGGGCCAGGCCGAGCTGGCCGAGGCGGCGCCGACCCACGTGCCGGCCCCGAGGATCCGCTGATGACGCATCCGCTGACCGAGCGCGTCGCCCATGTGCTGGCACTCGACCCCGGCGCCCCGGCGATCGAATACGACGGCCACTGGCACACCTGGGACGCGCTCGGCCGCGCCGCCGCGCGGATCGCCGAGGAGAGCCGCCGGTACGGCGGCCCGGCGCCCCAGGTCGGCATCCTATTGCGGAACCGGCCGGTACACGTCGCGGCGGTGCTCGGGGTGCTGCTGGCCGGCGGAACCGTGGTGGTGATCAACCCGGCCCGCGGTGACGACCGTACCCGCACCGACGTCGCCACGCTGGCGCTGCCGGTGCTCATCGGCGCACCGGACGACGTCGAGGCGCTGGTCTCGCCCGCCCCGCCGGGAACCACCGTGCTCACCCTGACCGGGCTGGACGGCGACGTCGGGGTGCGTGCGGCGGCCGAACCGGACACCGGGTCCGCGCGGCCCGGTGTCGCGGTGCGGATGCTGACCAGCGGGACCACCGGACCACCCAAACGGGTCGACCTCACCTACGACATGTTGGCGCACAGCGTCATCGGCCCTGACTTCCGCGAGGCCGGGCCGCCGGCCGAACTGCGCCGGGGGGTGGCGATCGTCAACGCACCGCTGGTGCACATCGGCGGCGTGTACCGGGTCCTGCAGTGCATCGCCGCGGGACGGCGGTTCGTGCTGCTGGAACGTTTCGAGCTGCAGCGCTGGGCCGAGGCGGTGCGCACCCACCGGCCCCGGGCGGTGTCGCTGGTGCCGGCCGCGCTGCGGATGGTGCTGCATTCCGACCTGACCAGGGAGGACCTCGCCAGCATCCAGGCGGTGACGTCGGGCACCGCGCCGCTGTCAGCCGACGACGCCGACGCCTTCACCGAGAAGTTCGGCATACCGGTGCTCACCTCCTACGCGGCAACCGAATTCGGTGGCGGGGTGGCCGGCTGGACGCTGGCGGATCATCGCCGGTACTGGCGCACCAAACGTGGCAGCTCCGGCCGCGCCACCGGCGGTGCGCAACTGCGGGTCGTCGATGAACAGGGCAACCCGCTCGGTCCGGATCAGCCCGGCGTGCTGGAGGTCAAACCCGGACAGCTCGGCCCCGATGCGGACTGGCTGCGCACCACCGACCTGGCCCGCATCGACGCCGACGGATTCCTGTGGATCCTCGGCCGGGCCGATCAGGCGATCATCCGCGGCGGGTTCAAGATCATGCCCGACGACGTCCGGGCCGCGCTGGAACGTCATCCCGCGGTGCGCGGCGCCGCCGTGGTGGGCATCCCCGACGCCCGGCTCGGGGAGACACCGGCTGCGCTGGTGGAACTGCACGACGGTGCGGCAGCCGGCACCGACGAGTTGACCGCGTTTCTGCGGGAACGACTGGCGCCGTATGAGGTTCCCACCGAGATCGCGGTGGTGGACGCCCTCCCCCGCACCCCGTCCGGTAAAGCCGATCTGGGTGCGGTCCGACGCACACTCGCCCCGGCCGGCCATGACGGGTGAGCCCGTCACCATCCCGGCGCTGCTGCGCCGGCGCATCGCCGACCGCGTCGACCATCCGCTGCTGATCTGCCCCGGCGGCCGGCTGTCCTACGGCGAGGCGGAGAAACGTTCGGCGCAGCTGGCCCGCGGGCTCATCGCCCTGGGCGCGGGTAAGGGCACCCACGTGGGCGTGCTGTACCCCAACGGGCCGGACTTCATCATCGCGATGCTCGCCGCGGCCCGGATCGGCGCGGTGGTGGTGCCCTTCACCACCTTCGGCACCGCGCCGGAACTCCGTGACCAGTTACGTCACAGTGACACCGAGATCCTGTTGGCCACCGGCCGGTACCGGTCCCACGACTACCGGGCCCGGCTCGGCGAGGTGTTGTCCGGCGCCGACCTGTCCGGGCGGGTGTTCCACCCCGACGTGCCGAACCTGCGGCACGTCCTCATCGACCGCGCCCCCGCGGACACCACCGACGACACCCTGCTGCGGGCGCTCCAGGACGATGTCGACGGTGCCGACCCGTTGACGATCGTCTACACCTCCGGTTCCACCAGCGCACCGAAAGGGGTCGTGCACACCCACACCGCGCTGATCGAACATCAACGCAATCTCAACGCCATCCGCCGGTTCACCGCGGCCGACCGGCTGTTCTGCAATTCGCCGTTCTTCTGGATCGGCGGGATCGCGTTCTCGGTGCTGGCCACCATGGTCGCCGGGGCGACACTGGTGTGCTCCGACGCCGAGGATCCGGCCGTCACCCTGGACCTGCTGGAATCCGTGCGGCCCACACTGACCAACGGTTATGTCGCCGGGATCGCCGCCCTGGCCGCCCATCCCAGCCTGCCGCACCGCGACCTGTCGTCGATGCGGCGCGGAAACCTGTATCCGATCATGGCCCCGGACGCGCGGCCGCCCGATCCGGCGCTGCGCCACCAGATGCTGGGCATGACCGAGACCGGCAGCGTGGTGCTGCTCGACGGCGACGACGCCGATCAGCCCGAACACCGCCGCGGATCGTTCGGCAGACCGGCGCCGGGTTACGCCACCCGGGTCGTCGACCCGGACACCGGCGATCCGGTCCCGCCCGGGCAGCCCGGCGAACTGTGGGTGCGCGGCCCCTATCTGATGCAGCGCTACTACCGGCACAGCCGGGAGGAGTGCTTCGATCCGGACGGCTGGTTCCACACCGGTGATCTGGTCCGCATCGACACCGACGGGTACCACTACTTCCTCGGCCGCCGCGGCGCGATGATCAAGACCGCGGGCGCCAATGTCGCACCGGCGGAGGTGGAACAGGCCATCAGCCGGATCACCGGCGGACCGGCCCATGTGCTGGGCCTGCCCGATGCCGAACGCGGTCAGGTGGTGGCGGCGGTCGTCGTGGTCGACGACGTCGCCGGGTTCGACCCCGACGAGCTGCGGCACCGGCTGCGGGACCGGTTGTCCTCCTACAAGATTCCCCGCCGTATCGTCGCCCGGACCCGCACCGAGATCCCGGTGCGGTCCAGCGGGAAGATCGACCAGACCGAACTGATGAAAGTGTTCGATGCCTGACCACCTCACCATCGACGCCCTGCTGCGCCGGCACGCCGGAATCCACCCGGACAGCGCCGCGGTGATCGATCCCGACACCCGGGTCAGCTACCGGGATCTGGACGCCGACACCCGGGAACTGGCCGCCGCGTTCATCGAGGCCGGTATCGGAAAGGGCACCCGGGTCGGGCTGATCATGCCCAACAGCGCCCGGTGGGTGTGCATCGCGCTGGCCCTCACCCGCATCGGTGCGGTGCTGGTTCCGCTGAGCACCCTGCTCGCCCCGCGCGAACTCGTCGCACAGCTGCGCACCGCGGCGGTCCGGGTGCTCATCAGCGTGCCGGAGTTCCGTGGGCACCGCTACCTCGACGGGCTGGCCGCGGAGATCGGACCGCTCGAACCGCAGCCGCTGGCCACCGCGGAACTGCCGGCGCTGCGCCGGATCTGGACACCCGACCAGGTGGGCGACCTCGCCGCCTCGGCCGGCGCCGCCGGCATCGTCGACGCGATGGCGGCCGGGGTCGTCCCCAGTGATCCGCTGGCCGTCATGTTCACCTCCGGCAGCAGCGGACCGCCCAAAGGGGTGCTGCACTCGCACGGCAACGCGCTGGGTGCGGTGGCGGCCGGGCTCGACGCCCGCTGCATCGACGCCGACACCCGCTTGTATCTGCCGATGCCGTTCTTCTGGGTGGGCGGGTTCGGCGGCGGGGTGCTGTCCGCCCTGGTCGCCGGCGCCACCCTGGTGACCGAGGAGAAGCCGCAGCCGCACACCACCCTGAGGCTGTTGGAACGGGAACGGGTGACACTGTTCCGGGGCTGGCCGGATCAGGCCGAGGCGCTGGCACGGCACCGGGAATCGGTGGGAGCAGACCTGTCGTCACTGCGGCCCGGCAGCCTGGAGGCGCTGCTGCCGCCCGATCAGCGGGCCGACCGCGGCGCCCGCGCCAACCTGTTCGGGATGACCGAGTCCTTCGGCCCGTACTGCGGTTACCGGGCCGACACCGATATGCCGCGGTCGGCGTGGGGCAGCTGCGGAAAACCGTTCCCGGGCATGGAGGTGCGCATCGTCGACCCGGACTCCGGCGCACCGGTTCCGGCCGGCACCGTCGGGGAGATCCAGTTGCGCGGACCACACCTGATGCGCGGCATCTGCCGCCGCAGCCGCGAGGAGGTGTTCACCCCGGACGGCTTCTACCCCACCGGCGATCTCGGCCGTCTGGACGCCGACGGGTTCCTGTTCTACCACGGCCGGCGGGACGACATGTTCAAGGTCAGCGGCGCCACGGTCTATCCGGGCGAGGTCGCCGACGCGTTGCGCAGTATCGACGGCGTGCGCGCCGCGTACGTCACCGACGTCGCCGACGGTCGCGGCGGCGACCGGGTGGGCGCGGCGGTCGTCGGGACCGTCACCGATGTCGGGCAGCTACGCAGGGAGGCGCGGAAGCTGTTGAGCAGCTTCAAGGTTCCCACGGTGTGGTTGCTGCTCGACTCCGACGACGCGGTGCCCCGGCGGGCCACCGGCAAGGTCGACGTCAACCGGTTGCGTGACCTGTTGGCCACGCATCCGGACCGGGTGGTGACGTGACACCGTCGGTCACTGCGCGATCACACCGTGTTCCTTGAGGTGTTCGATCAACGGCCCGGCCCCGGCGGCCAGGTGCTCCGACATGGCGGCGCGAGCACCGTCCGGGTCGCGGTCGGCAAGCGCTGCCAACACCCGGCGATGATGCTCGGTGGAGCGGGCCGGCCAGCCGGAGATGGTGGGGAACACCGACTCCGGGGCGTAGCGGGTGATCTGCGACATCACCTGGGCCAGTTTGGGTGAGTCGGCGGCCACGTTGATCGCGCGGTGGAACTCGTGGTTGAGCCGGACCGCCCGGTCCTCGTCGTCGCGGGTATAGGCCTCTTCCAGTTCGTCCTGGATCGCGGTCAGGACCCGCAGCTGCTCGTCGGTGATGTTCTGCGCCGCCCGGGCCGCCAGCTCACCGCCGACATGCGCCTGCACATTGGCGATGTCGGTCAGGTCGCGTTCGGTCACGGGCAGCACCATGAACCCCCGGCGCGGCTGCTGGACCAGCAGGCCCTCGGCCCGCAACTGGAACAGCGCCTCCCGGACCGGGGTGACGCTGACCCCCAACTCGACCGCCAGCTGGTCGAGCCGCACATACTCCCCGGCCGCGTAGGTGCCGTCGAAGATCCGGCGCCGCACATACCGGGCGACATCCTCGGCCAGTTGCGGCCGAGCAGCGAACTCCGGGACCGCCACGTCAGATCCGGTAGTCCGCCAGCAGTCGCTTGCTGATGATGTTCTTCTGGATCTCGCTGGTGCCCTCGCCGATCAACAGGAACGGCGCATCCCGCATCAGCCGTTCGATCTCGTACTCCTTGGAATAGCCGTAACCACCGTGGATCCGGAAACTCTGCTCGGTCACCTCGGCGCAGAACTCGCTGGCCAGATACTTGGCCATCCCGGCCGCGACGTCGTTGCGTTCCCCGGAGTCCTTGAGCCGGGCGGCGTTGACCATCATCAGATGCGCCGCCTCCACCTTGGTGGCCATCTCGGCCAGCTGGAAGGCGATCGCCTGATGTTCGGCGATCGGCTTGCCGAAGGTGTGCCGCTGCTGGGCATACCGCACGGCCAGCTCGAACGCGCGGATCCCGACCCCGCAGGCCCGTGCCGAGACGTTGACCCGGCCGACCTCGACACCGTCCATCATCTGGAAGAAGCCCTGCCCCGGCCGCTCGCCGAGGATGTCTCCGGCATCGGCGCGGTAGCCGTCGAAGATCAGCTCGGTGGTGTCGATGCCCTTGTACCCGAGTTTGTCGATCTTGCCCGGGATGGTCAGCCCGGGAGCGACTTCGCCGAAGCCGGTGGGCTTCTCGATCAGGAATGTGGTGAGGTTGCGGTGCGGTTTGTCGGCGCCCTCGTCGGTGCGCACCAGCACGGCGACGAGCGTGGAGGTGGCGCCGTTGGTCAACCACATCTTCTGGCCGTCGATGGTGTAGGTGCCGTCGCCGTTGCGGGTGGCGCGGGTGCGGATGGCCGCCACGTCGGAGCCGAGTTCGGGTTCGGACATCGAGAACGCGCCGCGGGTCTCACCGGTGGCCATCCGCGGGAGGAAGCGCTGCTTCTGTTCCTCCGTGCCGTGCTGGCGGATCATGTACGCGACGATGAAGTGGGTGTTGATGACCCCGGAGATGCTCATCCAGCCGCGGGCGAGCTCCTCCACGCACAGCGCATAGGTGAGCAGGGACTCCCCCAGCCCGCCGTACTCCTCGGGAATCATCAACCCGAACAACCCCATCTCCCGCATCTGGTCGACGATGGGTTGCGGATAGGTGTCGGTGCGCTCGAACTCCGCCGCGTTCGGGATGATCTCCCGGTCCACGAATTCTCGGACAGTGCGCAGGATCTCGGTCTGGAACTCGGTCAGCCCGAGCGTCTGTGCCAGCCTGGTCATGACTGCACCCGCTCGAAGACGGCCGCCAGCCCCTGACCGCCGCCGATGCACATGGTCTCCAGCCCGTAGCGGGCGTCGCGCCGGTGCAGCTCGCGGGCCAGAGTGGCCAGCATCCGGCCGCCGGTCGCGCCGACCGGATGCCCCAGCGAGATGCCCGACCCGTGCACGTTGGTGCGTTCCCGGTCGGCGTCGGTGAACTTCCATTCCCGCATCACGGCCAACGCCTGGGCGGCGAAGGCCTCGTTGAGTTCGATGACGTCGATGTCGCCGAGTCGCAGACCGGCCTTGTTCAGCGCGACCTCGGTGGCCGGCACCGGGCCGATTCCCATGATGTTCGGCGCGACACCGGCCTGCCCCCACGACACCAGCCGAACCAGCGGCCGCAATCCCAGCTGTTCGGCCTTCTCCCGGGTGGTGACGATGCACATCGACGCGGCGTCGTTCTGCCCGCTGGCGTTGCCGGCGGTCACCGTGGCCTCCGGATCCTGTCTGCCCAGAACGGGTTTGAGTTTCGCCAGGGACTCCATCGTGGTGTCGGCACGGGGATGCTCATCGGTGTCGACGACCTCCTCACCGGACCGGGTGGGCACGGTGACGGGGACGATCTCCTCGGCCAGGATGCCGTTGCGCTGGGCGGCCACCGCGCGCTGGTGCGAGGCGACGGCGAGTTCGTCCTGCTCTTCCCGCGAGATGCCGTACTGGCGGCGCAGGTTCTCGGCGGTCTCCAGCATCCCGCCGGGCACCGGGTGATTCCGGCCGCCGGCGGTGGTGCGGCCGCGGGCCAGCCCGTCGTGGATCCGCACCCCGGTCCGCGCGGCGCCCCACCGCATATCGGTGGAGTAGAACGGCACATTGCTCATGCTCTCGGCGCCGCCGGCGATCACCAGATCGTTGTCCCCGCAGGCCACCTGCAGGCAGGCCTGGATCACCGCCTGCAGCCCGGAGCCGCAGCGCCGGTCGACCTGCATGCCGGGCACGGTCACCGGCAGCCCGGCGTCCAGTGCCACCACCCTGCCGATGGCCGGCGCCTCACTGCTGGGATAGCAGTGCCCCAGGATGACGTCCTGCACCGCATCCGGGGCGAGGCCGGTGCGCTGCAACAGCCCCTGCAGCGCGGCGACCCCCAGGTCGACCGCGGTCAACGACTTGAACATGCCGCCGTACCGGCCGATCGGAGTCCGCACCGGTTCACAGATCACCGTGTCACGCATCGCTGTCCCTTTCCTGCCGAGCGGAATTCACAGGTGCCGGCCGCCGGTGACTTCCAGCACCGTACCGGTCATGTACGACGAGAGATCGCTGGCCAGGAACAGCGCCACCTTCGCCACCTCTTCGGGCTCCCCGGCGCGCCCCATCGGGATCTCGGCCAGCTTCTCGTCCCAGATCCGTTGCGGCATCGCCTCGGTCATCGCCGAACGGATCAGACCGGGCTGGATGGCGTTGACCCGCACGCCGAGATAGGCGAGCTCCTTGGAGGCCGCCTTGGTCATCCCGACGATGCCGGCCTTGGCCGCCGAGTAGTTGGTCTGACCGACCATCCCGACCTTGCCGGAGATCGACGACATGTTCACGATCGCACCGCGCTTCTGCTCCCGCATGATCGCCGCGGCGGCGCGCAGCCCGTTCCAGGTTCCCTTCAGATGGACGGCGATCACCTCGTCGAACTGCTGCTCGGTCATCTTGCGCATAGTCGCGTCGCGGGTGATGCCGGCGTTGTTGACCATGACGTCGAGCGACCCGAACCGCTTCACCGCCGCGCCGACCAGCGCCTCCACCTCATCGGACCGGGTCACATCGCAACGCATCCCGACCGCGACGTCCGCGCCGCCGAGGCTGTCCGCCGCGGCCCGGGTGGCGGACTCGTCGATGTCGCCGATCACCACCCGCGCGCCCTCGGCGATGAACCGCTCGGCGATCGCGTAGCCGAGACCCCGCGCTCCGCCCGTGACCACTGCTGTCTGGCCGGCCAGCAACGACACCTGATCACCCCGTCCTTCCCTCGCGCCGACGATGCGGCTGGATTTCCAACATCATATTTGATGTACGATATCCGGCGTCCCGGCGGGGTCGCCATCGCCCCACCGGGACGCACACACAAGGAGAAGCCGATGAGCACTGCGGAAGTCAGCGACGAGGATTTCCGGCAGATACTGCGCCAGACCCGCGAATTCGTCCGGACCGCCGTCGTCCCACGGGAACTGGAGATCCTGAACGAAGACCGGGTTCCCGACGATCTGCGCGAGCAGGCCAAACAGATGGGGCTGTTCGGCTACGCCATCCCGCAGCAATGGGGCGGGCTGGGCCTCGATCTGGCCCAGGATGTCGAGCTGGCGATGGAACTGGGCTACACCTCGCTGGCACTGCGGTCGATGTTCGGGACCAACAACGGCATCGCCGGACAGGTGCTGGTCGGTTTCGGCACCGAGGAGCAGAAGGCCCGCTGGCTCGAACCGATCGCCTCCGGGGAGGTCGTCGCCTCCTTCGCGTTGACCGAACCCGGTGCCGGTTCCAATCCGGCCGGTCTGCGCAGCCGGGCGGTACGCGACGGCAGCGGCGCTGACGCGGACTGGATCATCAACGGGCAGAAGCGATTCATCACCAACGCCCCGGTCGCCGACCTGTTCGTGGTGTTCGCGCGCAGCAGGCCGGCCGACGAACGCGGCGCCGGCATCGCGGTCTTCCTGGTGCCGGCCGACGCCCCCGGTGTCGAGGTGGGCGCCAAGGACGCCAAGATGGGCCAGGAGGGCGCCTGGACCGCGGACGTGACCTTCACCGACGTCCGGGTGCCCGCGTCGGCGCTGGTCGGGGGCGAGGAGGACATCGGCTACCGGGCCGCGATGACCTCGCTGGCCCGCGGTCGGGTGCACATCGCCGCGCTCGCGGTCGGCACCGCCCAGCGTGCCCTCGACGAATCGGTGGCCTACGCCGCCAGCGCCACCCAGGGCGGCACCCCGATCGGGCAGTTCCAGCTGGTGCAGGCGATGCTGGCCGATCAGCAGACCGGTGTGATGGCGGGCCGGGCCCTGGTGCGCGACGCCGCCCGGAAGTGGGTCAGCGGTGAGGACCGCCGGGTCGCACCGTCGGCGGCCAAACTGTTCTGCACCGAGATGGCCGGTCAGGTCGCTGATCTGGCGGTGCAGATCCACGGCGGCACCGGCTACATGCGCGAGGTGCCGGTCGAACGCATCTACCGCGACGTGCGGCTGCTGCGGTTGTATGAGGGGACCAGCGAGATCCAGCGCTTGATCATCGGCGGCGGACTGGTCAAAGCCGCTCAGCGACAGACGAACTGAGGAGAACCATGACAGGTCGGCTCGCCGGCAGGGTCGCATTCATCACCGGCGCCGCGCGCGGGCAGGGCCGCGCACACGCGGTCCGGATGGCCGCCGAAGGCGCCGACATCATCGCAGTGGACATCGCGGGGAAACTGCCCGACTGCGTGCCCTACGAGCCGGCGACTCCGGAGGATCTCGACGAAACGGTGCGGTTGGTCACCGCGACCGGTCGACGGATCCACGCCGCCGTCGCCGACACCCGCGACCTCGACGGGCTGCGGGAGGCCGTGGATGCCGGTGTCGCCGCCCTCGGCCGGCTCGACGTCATCGTCGCCAACGCCGGGATCTGCGCGCCGCAGACGTGGGATGCGATCACCCCCGCGGACTTCCGCGATGTCATGGACATCAACGTGACCGGCACCTGGAACACGGTGATGGCCGGCGCCCGGCACATCATCGACGGCCGGCGGGGCGGGTCGATCATCCTGATCAGCTCGCTGGCCGGGATGAAACTGCAGCCGTTCATGGTCCACTACACCACCAGCAAGCACGCGGTGGCCGGCATGGCGCGGGCGTTCGCCGCCGAGCTGGGCAGACACCGCATCCGGGTGAACAGCCTGCATCCCGGCGCGGTGGCCACCGACATGGGCGGTGGCGAGATGGTGTCCGCACTGGCTGCCACCGGGGAGTCGAATCCGCCGCTCACCCAGATGATCACACCGTTTTTGCCGGACTGGATCGCCCAGGTCGACGACATCGCCGACGCCGCCGTCTGGCTGGCCAGCGACGAATCCCGGTTCGTCACCGCCGCGAAGATCCCGGTGGATATGGGTTCGTCCCAGTTCTGATCTCCGGCGCCGGGAGATCGGACGTCCCGGCCGGGGACCCGGTCAGCGGCTGGGCGTCGTCGAGACCAGTGTCCTTGTGAGGAACGCGATCTGGTCGTCGACGGCCTTGTCGAACCAGTCGTGGCCGGGCCAGACGTCGAAGTGGTCGCAGGGGTAGTGATGCACCTGGGCGCGTCCGTGCGCCGCGGTCCTGGTGACCGAGTCGGCCGGGACATAGCGGTCGAAGTCGGCGATCTGCACCAGCAGCGGGCAGCGTAACCGCTTGGCGGCCGCCGTCGTCCGTATCCTGGCCACCTCCAGACCGACCGCCGAGTCGATCTCGTTGCGCCAGCTCGGGCCGGCCAGCCCCAGATAGCTCTCGTAGGCGCCGTCGAGGGTCAGGGCTCCCGGGCTACCGGGCGGCGCGACGATCGGGAACATCACCGGTGACCGGCCCCGGGCGACGACGAACCGGCTCCTGATCCCCTGCGCCGTCCACTTCAGCGCCGACCACGCGTCGCGGTGTTCGATGGCGGCGCGGCTGACCGCCACCCCGCTGGTCAGCGGCGTCATCGCGATGACCGCGGCGATGTCGGCCCGATCGGCGGCCACCCGCAGCACGTGGCCACCCGACAGCGACACCCCCCACAACACGATCCGGTCCGGGTCCACGCCGGGCAGCCGGCGCGCGGCGCCCACCGCCGCGTGGTAGTCCTCGATCTGCCGGTCGATCGAAACACTTTGCCGCGGCTGCCCTTCCGAGTCACCGAACCCACGGAAGTCGAAAGCCAGCACGTCGAATCCGGCGGCGGCGATCCGCTCGGCGAACCCCTGCAGTCCGGAGTCCTTGGTGCCGCCGAAACCGTGGGCCATCACCACCGCCGGCCGCCGGTCCGGCGCACCGTCAACGGCGGTGAAATGCCAGCCGCGGCACTCGGCGCCGCCCGAGGAGAAGGTGACGTCGGTGGGTTTCACAGCGCCACCGGCGTCCGTCGCGGCGCGGTGTGCCCGGCCCGCTTCAACCCCGCCGGCAGTTCCCGGGTCCGCAGGTCGTGTTCGTAATAGAAGTAGTCGACCTGCTGGGTGTGGCGCGGCCGGTCGATGCAGTGCCCGGCGTGCAACTGCTGATCGGCGTCGATGACCCGTTCCATCTCGTCGACCGGTGGCAGCGCATACCGGCCCACCGCATAGGCGGCCATCAGCCGGGACTGGCATTCCACGAACGGGAACAACGTCGGAACCGCCTGAGCGAACCCGATGAACACCAGGTTCTCGACACCGGGCTTGAACATCCGTTTGTAGAGCCGGATGTGATTGTCGGGCGCGCTGATGAAATCCGGGTCGAAGAACGGGAACGTGATGTTGTATCCGGTCGCGTAGATGATGGCGTCGAAGTCGTCGCTGGTGCCGTCCTCGAAATGAACGGTGGCGCCGTCCAGCCGGGAGACATTGGGTTTGGGGATCACGTCCCCGGAACCCAGGCGCAGCGGCAACTCCACCGACTGGGTGGGGTGCGCCTCGAACAGCTTGTGATTGGCAGGCGGCAGCCCGTACATCGTCGGATCGGTGCCCAGCAGCGGCGCCACCAGTTGCATCGCCTTGCGCTGCCAGGACAGCGGGAGGTACGGCGTGGTGCGCCACAGTTTGTCGCCGGGCTGACCGGCGATGTACTTCGGCACGATCCAGGCGCTGCTGCGGGTGGACAGCGTGACCTTGTTCCGCAGGGCCCGCGACGACAGCTCGACGGTGATGTCGGCGGCGCTGTTGCCCAGTCCGACCACCAGGATGCGCTTACCGGTCAGGTCGAGCGGCGTCGCCGGGTCGATGTAGTGGTGCGAGTGGATCGTCTCGCCGGTGAACGTCCCCGGGAAGTCCGGGTATCGCGGATCCCAGTGATGCCCGTTGCCGACCACCAGCAGATCGAACTCGCGGGTGGCGCCCGACTGATCCTCGATCAGCCAGCCGCCCCCGTCGTCGAGCCGGGCGTGCACCACGCCGTTGTTGAACTCGATGTTGTCCAGCAGTCCGAACGCCTCGGCGTAGGAGTCCAGGTAGGCCTTGATCTCCGAGTGGTGCGGAAAGGCCGGGTAGTGCTCGGGCATCGGGAAGTCCTTGAAGGACAGCCGGTGCTTGGAGGTGTCGATGTGCAGCGACCGGTACGCGCTGCTGTGCCCGTTGGGGTTGCCGAACGCCCAGTTGCCGCCGATGCGGTCGGACAACTCGAAGGTGGTGTACGGAACCCCGTAGTCCTTGAGCATCTTCCCGGCCGTCAGGCCGCTGATTCCCGCGCCGATGACGGCGGTCCGGGGATATCGACGTTTCACCGCACTCCTCACGCCACTGTGATGCGGGACACTAACAGCGTTGTTTGACGAGAGTCAACGCTGTCTGACACGCGTCAACGGCGGTGAGGTGCGGCGCGGGTCAGCCGATGATGCGGACGATCGATTCGGCCACCGCCGCCGGCTTCTCCTCGCCCTCGATCTCCACGGTGGTGGTCATCGTCGCCTGCACCGCGCCGTCGAGGCGGTCGACCTTGGTGATCTCGGTGCGGCCGCGCAGCCTGGCGCCGACCTTGACCGGGTTAATGAAGCGCACCTTGTTGTAGCCGTAGTTGATCGCCATCTTGACGTTGTCCACGCGGTACATCTGTTGCGAGAAATACGGCAGCAATGACAAGGTGAGCAGACCGTGCGCGATGGTGCCCCCGAACGGACCCTTGGCGGCACGGTCCGGATCGACGTGGATCCACTGATGGTCACCGGTGGCGTCGGCGAAGAGATTCACCCGCTCCTGGGTGATCTCCAGCCAATCGGTCGGGCCCAACTGGGTGCCCTCGGCCGCCGCCAGCTCCTCGATGCCGTTGAACACCTTCATCGCACTCTCCTCTCACCTCGACGGGGTCGGCCTCGCGGCTCGCCCCCACGGCTCATCACAGTGCCACAACGCTGCGGCGCTCATACCCGCGCCTCCGGGCCGCGGCGAGCGGGCCGAACCTCACGGGGCCGAACGCGGCAGGGCCGAACCTGACAGGGGGGCAAATTCTCGTCCTCCCGGCCCCGCGCGGCCGCATGAGGGCCGCAATTCGCTGACCGACCACCGCGAGCCGTCGTGATTGGGAGCGGACCGGCCCGGGAATTCATACTCGGCAGTAACCAGAACGGCGGTCACCGCGATCACCCTGCTCGGAGCCGAAGTTCTCGTCAGAACTGGCCCGATGATCGGATAGCAAAATTATCGAATTGGAACGAAGGCCACTCGGAGATGCCCGGATATTTCGCTCGTAACTTCGCCAGAATTCCGGCTACACCACCCTCATACAGGCAATATATTTCGGTGCGGGATTGCCAGTTTCGACTTGGCAGGGCGACTTCGGCGTCGGCGCAATGAACGGAGGATGACACTACCGGACAAGATCAGCGCGCTAGCTGTGATATCACGACTCGACATCGGATACTGATATGGCGAATTCTTACCACTAACCGGGTACGGCCAATGCAAATGCGGTCGGCGAGTTCTGCGCCGGCCGCCGAACAGAGAAGAGATAGGACAAATGACCTCCGCTGCTCAACTGGATGGCGATACCTTCGGCGAATATGCGCTCCCCACCGGGATCAGCTGGTGGGACCCGGACGCGGAATGCACATTGGTGATGTCCCAGCCGGCACTGGATCGCGAGTTGTGGTTGGACTACCTCGATGGGGCGGCCCGCAGTTACCGCAAGTACGGCGCCGAGAAAGCGCTCGATCTGGAGGCGGTGAAGCCGGGGTGGGATACCAGTGTCTTCTTTGCCGCGGTCGACAGGGACGGGTGCGTGATCGGCGGTTTGCGCGCGACCCGGCCGCTGCGGTCCGCCGACGAGTCGCACGCCGTGGTGGAGTGGGCGGGTCAGCCCGGAGAGTCCGCGGTACGCAAGATGATCACCGATCGACTACCCTTCGGCGTGGTGGAGATGAAGTCGGCGTGGGCCGACGGTGACCGCGATCGGAGCCCCCTGCTCGCCGACGTCCTGGCTCGCACCGCCTATCCGACGATGACCGTGCTGAACGTCCAGTTCCTGATGGCGACCGCGGCCAGCCATGTGCTGGGCCGGTGGCGCTCCTCGGGCGGCGTGGTGGCGTCGAGGATTCCCGCCACCCCGTATCCGGACGACCGGTACCGAACCAAGATGATGTGGTGGGACCGGTCGAACTTCATCAACTACGCGACGCCCGAACAGGCTGCCAAGATGGTGGCCGAGATGAGCAGCCTGTCGGCACTGCTCGACGCGCACCGCGACGTCGCCGCCGCCGCCGGAACCCAATAGCCCCGCCGGAACGGAACAGCGCCGCCGGAACGAAACCGCAACGCCAACAGTGAGGCCTGGGAACTGAATTGAGTCACACGGTCGCCGCCGCCCACCGGGGTTCCGCACAAATCCTCGACAGCACCGACGACGCCGACCGGCGTATTCTCACCGAACTCCGCAACGACCCCGCGATCGAGGTCATCGATCACCGCGATCGGCAGGCGGCGACGAGCGCGGGGCTGCTCGATGCTCCGCAACCGGACGAGGCCACCGCATCACGGTATTGGGCGTACTACCCGTGGCGGCGGGCGGTGGTGGCAGTCCTGGATCCGGAGACGTTCCGCCGGATACGGTTCGACCGCAACCGCAACCTGATCACCCGGGCCGAGCAGGACCGGCTCGGTCAACTGAGGATCGGGATCGTCGGACTGAGCGTGGGCCACGCGGTGGCGCACATGCTGGCCATGGAGGGCGTCTGCGGAGAACTGCGGTTGGCCGACTTCGACGAACTGGAGCTGACCAACCTCAACCGGGTGCCCGCCACGGTGTTCGATCTCGGCGTCAACAAGGCCACCGCGGCGGCCCGGCGGATCGCCGAACTCGACCCCTACCTGCGGGTGCAGACCTTCACAGCCGGTCTCACCGAGGACAACATCGACACCTTCCTCGACGGGCTGGACATCGTGGTCGAGGAATGCGATTCACTGGACATGAAGATCGCGGTGCGGCAGGCGGCCAAGGCGCGCAGCCTGCCGGTGCTGATGGCGACCAGTGACCACGGGCTGATCGACGTCGAACGGTTCGATCTGGAACCGGACCGGCCGATCCTGCACGGTCTGCTCGGCGATGTCGACACGGCGGCGCTGGCGGATCTGCCCAGCAAGGACAAGGTGCCTCATGTCCTGAACATCCTGGAGGCGACGAAGCTGTCCGCGCGGGGCGCGGCATCGATGGTCGAGGTCGGCCGGACCCTGTCCACCTGGCCGCAGCTGGCCTCCGAGGTGACCCTCGGCGCGGCCACCATCGCCAAGGCGGTGCGCAGGATCGGGTTGGGTGAACCGCTGCCCTCCGGGCGGGTCCGCATCGACGTCGACGACGCGCTGGAGAAGCTCACCACCCCGGCGTCGCGTCCCCCCGACCGGCAGCCGGACCGCGCCCCCGATCCGCCGACCGGCCCCGCTCCGACCGAGATGAACGAGGCGACAGGGGCGACAGAGGCGACAGGGGCGACAGGGGCCGTCATGGCGCGGATGGCCGCCGCGGTGGTGCGGGCGCCGTCGGCCGGCAACGCGCAGCCCTGGACCGTGCAGACCGGGCCGGACTCCATCACCCTGCGGCTGGACCGGGATCGCAGCTCGCTGCTGGACCTCGGGTTCCGCGCCAGCACGGTGGCGCTCGGCGCCGCGGTGTTCAACGCCCGGGTGGCGGCCGCGGCCGCCGGCCGTTCGGTCGCCGTCGAGTTCGGCGATGGTTCCGGCGACGGCGGGGGCGCGGTGCCCCACGCGGTCATCCGGCTGCGCGACGCGCACCGCCCCGACGACCCGGCCGACCTGGCGGGACTGGCCGAGCTGTACCGCCCGATGCTGCTGCGGGAGACCAACCGCCGCAAGGGGCGCGCCGCCCCGATCGACGACGAGACCGTCGCCCTGCTCGATGCCGCCGCCGACCGGCAGGGTGCGCGGCTGCGGCTGCTGACCGGCCCGGCCGAACTCGACACCGCCGCGTCGATCATCGCCGCCACCGACCGGATCCGGTATCTGACCCCGCGGCTGCACGCCGAGATGATCGCCGAGCTGCGCTGGCCGGGCGACCCGGACCCGGACAGCGGGATCGACATCTGGGCCATGGAACTCGACCCCGGCCAGCTCGCGGTCCTCGACATCCTCCGCCGCCCGGACGTGATGACCGCGCTCACCGAGTGGGATGCCGGCGACGCGCTGGGCGACTACACCCGGGAGCGGATCCGGTCCAGTTCCGCACTGGCGGTGGTGACCGTCGAGGGCCGGGAGCCGGCCGACTATCTGCGGGGCGGTTCGGCGCTGGAAGCGGTGTGGATCCGCGCGCAGCAGCGCGGGCTCGCGGTGCACCCGGTCTCACCGCTGTTTCTCTACGCCCATGAGGAGGACGAACTACGGGCTCTGTCACCACGTTTCGCGTCGTCACTGGTGAACCTGCGACGCGAGTTCCACGACCTCGCCGGCACCCGGCGCGGCGAATCGCAGATCATCGTGTTCCGCTTGTTCGAGGCGCCGCCGGCGTCGGTGCGCAGCCGCCGGCGGTCGGGAGGCATCGGTGTCGACTGAACTCGATCTCCTCGTGACCGGCGTAGCGACCAAACTGATGGCCGCGGACGCCGCCACCGCCAGGGACGTCAGTCGGCGGGTGCTCGCCGATCTGGTGCGGGCCTTCGAACTCGACTTCAGTTTCCTGCGGCACAACGACCACGAGATCCGTGCATCGAAGCTGATCGCCGAATGGCCGGTGCGGGAGAACGTCCCGGATCCCGACCCCATCGGCGTGGTGCACTTCGAGGGCGCCGACCCGGTGTTCGCGCTTGCGGAACACGCCAAGGAGATCCACATCTTCCGTCCGGAACCGGCGACCGACGAGTTCCAGCGGCTGATCGAGGAGTCCAGCGGTGTCCCGGCCAGCACGGTGGCCGCGGTGCCGCTGGTCTCCGGCGAGATCACCACCGGGGTGCTCGGATTCGTCAAGTACGGCGACCGGCAGTGGCATCCGGACGAACTCAACGCGCTGAAGGCCATCGCCTCGCTGTTCGCGCAGGTGCAGGCCCGGGTAGAGGCCGAGGAACGGCTCCGCTACCTGGCCGAACACGATGACCTCACCGGCCTGCACAACCGGCGGGCACTGCTGGCACATCTGGACGCCCGGCTCGCCGCGGGCCAACCGGGACCGGTGTCGGCACTGTACTTCGACCTGGACCGGCTCAAGGCGGTCAACGACTATCTCGGTCACACCGTCGGCGACTGGTTCATCCGGGTGCTCGCCGAACGGTTGCGGGAGGGCGCCGGCCCGGACGACCTCATCGCCCGGCTCGGCGGCGACGAATTCGTCGTGGTGCCCTCCGGTCCGGTGGACGCCGACGCCGCCCTGGAGCTGGCGAACCGGCTCCGGTCCCGGCTGCAGCAGCAGGTGTGCGTCGACGGCGAGATGCTGACGCGGACCGCCAGTATCGGTGTCGCCCAAGGTACTCCCGGACGGGACACCACCTCGGACCTGCTGCGGCGCGCGGATCAGGCGGTGCTGACCGCCAAGAGCGCCGGGGGCAACCAGATCACGGTGTTCACCGACGACATGTCGCTGGAAGCCGAGTTCCGCAACGACATCGAACTCCACCTCCAGAGCGTCATCCAGGACGAGGCGCTGCTGCTGCATTTCCTGCCGGAGGTGGACATGCGCACCGGCGAGATCCTGGCAACCGAGGCGCTGGTGCGGTGGCATCACCCGACCCGCGGTCTGCTCGCGCCCGACACCTTCATCGGGGTCGCGGAGTCGGTCAACCTCGCCGGCGAACTGGGCCGGTGGGTGATGCGCACCGCCTGCGGCGAATTCGCGAAGTGGCGCGCCGAGGGCATCGGACTCGACGCGGTGCTGCGGATCAACGTCTCGCCGGTACAACTGGTCACCGACGGTTTCGTCGCCTCGGTGGCCGACATCATCGACGAGTTCGGTCTGGACGGGTCCTCGGTGTGCCTGGAGATCACCGAGAGTGTGGTGGTGCAGGACATCAAGACCACCCGCATCACGCTGGAGGGGCTCAACGAGGTCGGGGTGCAGGTCGCGATCGACGACTTCGGAACCGGTTACAGCGTGTTGTCCCACCTCAAGACGCTGCCCGTGGACACCCTGAAGATCGACAAGGGCTTCGTGCAGGATCTCGGCAACAGTCCCGGTGATCTGGCGATCGTGCGGGCGATCATCGCGCTGGCCGAGGCGTTCGGGCTGCAACTGGTCGCGGAGGGGGTGGAGACCGAGGCGGCCGCGCTGACCCTGCTGCGGCACGGGTGTCACCGGGCGCAGGGCTTCCTGCTGTCCCGGCCGATCCCGTCCAACGAGATGAGGGAACTACTCGCCCGCGGGCGGATACCGATGCGGTTTTCGGCGACGCCGTGACAGATCGGTGACGGTGGCCATGCGGCGGTCCTGCGCCCTGCGGTCCGCTGGTCCCGGGTTCCGCCGATCCGCGACGTGCCCACGTAGCGGTAGACCGCCGGCCCTCGTCAGCACCTCGAGCCGACCGAACCGGCTCGCCGTCTGGCTCACCAGCCCGATCCGTATCTCGTGCTGGTAGTGGGGCAGTCCGAGCTCGGCCGGGGTGTCGCCGACCGGCACGGTCGGGGTCAGGGTGACCCCGTGCCGGGCGCGCACCGCACGCGGTCCCCGGCCGGTGGTCAGCACCACCCCGACGACCTCACCCTCCTCGAACACGACGCGCTCCAACCGGTCGTCACGATGGACGTCGATCTCCCGGTCCTCGGCCTGTGCGGCCAACCATCCGGCCACCCCGGCGCCCGACGGCGGCGGGCCCGCCGGCCAACTGCCCACGACCTTGACCTCGATGATCTCGGCCTGCGGTGTGTGCAGGGTATCCATTCCCCGGTCCGACACCCGGGTGTGCAGCAACCCGTACGGAGAGGACAGGCACTGCCCGGCCCAGTCCCGCAACCTGCTGCCGATGAACGGTTCCACCTGCCCCCGCGGGTCGAACGGTGGCGGTGGCACCACTTCACGCACCGGAATCACCGCATCCCGGGCCAGGGTCACCGAGGTGAGATCGGCCGACAGTGCCCGCAGGTATCGGATCGTCTCCGCATCGGTCACGTCCGGCCCCAGCCAGATGTCGGTGAGCGTCTCCGGCAACGGGCCGTCGGCCGGGGGATGGGCGGGGCCGGCCACGTAGACCTCGCCGCCGAGCTCGACCGCGGCGATCGCCGCAGCCAGCGCGGCCACCCCGCCGCCCACACAGACGACGTCGACCTCGTCGTCCCAGATCAGCATCGTCCGGTCCGCTTCCCGGGCGGTGTCCCGTCGGTGGCCCGGCCGTGTCGTCCCACCGAACGGCCGCCGCGATTCGTCATGCGTTCACGCTACCCAGCCGTGGGCGGAATCCGGTCGCGCGTCGTGCTCGCCGGGCTGTCCGGGCGGGTGCATCGGATCCGATCGGGGGGTCAATGAGATGCGGCCCACACAGTTGACTAGGTTGACTATGTCTAAACGTCCAGCAGACAGGGGAGCCATGGACCTGCAATGGTCGCCAGCCGATCTGGCGTTCCGCGACGAAGTGCGTGCCTTTCTCGACGAGAAACTGACCCCCGGGTTGCGCCGCGCCGGCCGGCTCCAGACGAGCGTCTACTCCGACCACGAGGCCAGCATGGAGTGGCAGCGCATCCTGCACGAGCGCGGCTGGGCCGCACCGGCGTGGCCGGTCGAGTACGGCGGCTGCGACTGGACCCTGACCCAGCACTACATCTTCGAACGCGAAACCACCCTGGCGGGTGCACCGTCGTTGTCGCCGATGGGAATCAAGATGGTGGCGCACGCGATCATCGCGTACGGCACCCAGGAACAGAAGGACTACTTCCTGCCCCGGATCCTCACCGGCGAGGTGTTCTTCTGCCAGGGTTACTCCGAACCCGAGGCCGGTTCGGACCTGGCCGCCCTGTCGATGGCGGCCGTCGACGACGGCGACGACCTGATCTGCAGCGGCAGCAAGATCTGGACCACCCACGCCGTCGAGGCGAACTGGATGTTCGCCCTGGTCCGCACCAGCAGGTCCGACAAGAAGCAGAAGGGCATCACCTTCCTGCTCATCGACATGACCAGCCCGGGCATCGAGATCCGTCCGCTGGTGATGACCTCCGGCGAGGTCGTGCAGAACCAGGTGTTCTTCGACGAGGTGCGGGTGCCCAAGCGCAATGTGGTCGGCAAGATCGACGAGGGCTGGACGGTCGCGAAATACCTGCTGGAGTTCGAGCGCGGCGGTAGCGCCACCTCCCCCGGTCTGCAGGTGATGGCCGATCAGATCGCCACCGCGGCAGCCGAACAGCCCGGGCCGGGCGGCACCAGGCTGATCGACGATCCGGGATTCAGCCGCCGCCTCGCCGACGCCCGCATCCGCACCGAGGTCCTCGAGATCCTCGAGTATCAGGTGCTGGCCACCGTCGCCGCCGGAAAGAATCCCGGCTCGGCGTCCTCGATGCTCAAGGTGCTCAGCACCGAGTTGAGCCAGACGCTGACCGAACTGGCGATGGAAGCCGCCGGACCGCAGGGCCGCGCCTACCAACCGCACGCCACCTGCCCCGGCGGCCCGGTGTCGGACTTCGTCCCACCGGCAGACGGATACGTCACCGGTGAACCGTGGCAGGCGGTGGCTCCGCTGCGCTACTTCAACGACCGCGCGGGCTCGATCTACGCGGGCAGCAACGAAATTCAGCGAAACATTCTGGCGAAAGCGGCCCTCGGGCTCTAGACGGGACGATCCATGGACTTCAACCTGACCGACGAACAGGAACTGCTGCGCAACGGGCTCACCAAGTTCCTGTCCACGCGCTACGACCTGGAGAAGAGCCGCGCCGCCGCCAAGACCGGCCCCGGCTGGCAACCCGAGATCTGGCAGGCCTTCGCCGAGGAACTCGGTCTGCTCGGCGCCACCCTGCCCGAATCGGTGGGCGGTATCGGCGGCGGACCGGTGGAGACGATGGTGATCGCCGAGGCCCTGGGCCATGCGCTGGTGATCGAACCGTATGTGGACACGGTGGTGGTCGCCGGCGGGCTGCTGCAACGCGCGGGCGGCGACACCGCCCACCGACTGCTCGGGCGGATCGCCGAGGGCTCCGCGGTGGTCGCGTTGGCGGCCACCGAACCGCAGTCCGGCGACTGGTGGCGGGACGTGGCCACCACGGCGCGCCGCGACGGCGACCAGTGGGTGCTCGACGGCGCCAAGATCGTCGCCACCACCGCACCGTTGGCGTCCCATCTGCTGGTCACCGCCCGCACATCGGGGAATCAGCGTGACGCCGAAGGTATCTCGCTGTTCCTCGTGGACATGGGCGCCGGGCATCCCGGACTTGCACTGAACTCCTACCGCACCATCGACGACCGGCGCGCCGCCGACATCACCCTGGAGGGAGTGCGCCTGCCCGCCGACGCGTTGCTCGGTGCGGCCGGACAGGCATGGGCGTCGCTGGAGCAGGCCCGCGACGAGGGCGCCACCGCGATCTGCGCCGAGGCCGTCGGCGGTATGCGGAAGGTGTTGGACGACACCGTCGAATACAGCAAGCAGCGCCACCAGTTCGGCCAGCCGATCGGCAGCTTCCAGGTGCTCCAGCACCGCATGGTCGACATGCACATGGAACTCCAGCAGGCGATCGCCGCGGTGTACCTCGCGGTGCTCAACCTGACCGCCGATGCCGCCACCCGGGCGCGCGCGGTGTCGGCCGCCAAGGCGACGGTCGGCCGGGCGGCCCGGTTCATCGGCCAGAACGCTGTACAGTTGCACGGCGGCATGGGGATGACGGAGGAACTCGCGATCGGTCACTACTTCAAGCGGTTGACCGCGATGCAGTACGAGTTCGGGTCCACCGACCACCACCTCACCCGGTACGCACAGCTGACCCGGTCCTGACACGCCGAAGGGGACACCGAATGGGACTTCGTGGCGAGGCTGCGATCGTCGGCTTCACCGAACTTCCGGCCACGCGGCAGCCCACCGGCCCGTTGGAGTTCAACCTCGAGCAGTGGGCCCGGCTGGCGGCCGCCGCACTGGCCGACGCCGGCTTGACCGCCGCGGACGTGGACGGGATCGTCACCACCCACCTGCCCGAGTCGCAGCTCTTCGCGCCGTCGACGATCATCGAATATCTCGGGATCACAGCGAATTTCGCCGAGCTGGTCGATCTGGGCGGGGCGAGTTCGGCGGCGATGGTGTGGCGGGCGGCCGCGGCGATCGAGCTCGGGCTGTGCAGCGCAGTGCTGTGCGTGGTGCCGGCGATCCCGCTGACTCCCACCTGCGAGGAGAAACCGGTCGACTTCACCGAGATGCTGTACTTCGGGGCGTCGAGCAACCGGTACGGCTCGCCGCAGGCCGAATTCGAGATCCCGTACGGGAATCTCGGCCAGAACGGTCCGTACGGTCAGGTCGCCACGAGATACGCGGCCACGTACGGATACGACGAGCGGGCGATGGCCAAGATCAGCGTCGATCAACGCGTCAACGCCAACCACACCCCGGGGGCGATCTTCGAAGACAAGCCGTTGACCATCGAGGACGTGCTGGCCAGCCCGGTCATCGCGGCGCCGCTGCGGTTGCTGGAGATCGTGATGCCGGTGATGGGCGGCGCGGCGGTGGTGATCGCCGACGAGCGGCTGGCCCGGCGCGGCCGGAACCGCCCGGTGTGGGTGAAGGGCTTCGGCGAGCGGGTGCCGTACAAGACCCCGACCTACGCCGAGGATCTGCTGCAGACGCCGATGATCACGGCAGCCGCATCGGCGTTCGGGATGGCCGGTCTGACCCCGCAGGACATGGACATGGTGTCGATCTACGACTGCTACACGATCACCGTGCTGCTGAGCCTCGAGGACGCCGGGTTCTGCCCCAAGGGCAAGGGCATGCAGTTCGTCGCCGAACACGATCTGACCTTCCGCGGGGACTTCCCGATGAACACCGCCGGCGGACAACTCGGTTACGGGCAGGCCGGGCTGGCCGGCGGGATGCACCACGTGTGCGACGCCACCCGCCAGATCATGGGCCGCGCCGGCGTGACCCAGGTGCCCGACTGCAACCGGGCGTTCGTCTCCGGCAACGGCGGCATCCTCAGCGAACAGACCACCCTGGTGTTGGAGGGCGATTGACGATGTCCGCACTCAGCCGGCCGATGCCGATCCCCACACCCACCACCCAGCCGTTCTGGGACGCGCTGACGGAGCACAAGATCCGCATCCAGTACTCTCCCTCGACCGGCCGGTACGTGTTCTATCCCCGGGTGCTCGCCCCCGGCACCCTGGCCGACGACCTGCAGTGGCGGGAGATCTCCGGCGCGGGTTCGCTGTACACGTTCACCGTCGCGCACCGGCCCGTCTCCCCGCACTTCGCCGATGCGGTCCCACAGATCCTCGCGGTCGTGGAATGGGATGAGGGTCCGCGGTTCTCGACCGAGATCGTCAACGCCGCACCGGAGGAGTTGACCGTCGGCATGCGGGTGAAGCCGGTGTTCACCGACTATCCCGAACACGGCATCACGATGCTGCGCTACGAGCCGGCGGACTGAACCCCCGTATCACCGATCTCGAGCACCCGATCGCACCGGCCGCGGCCGGCCGCGATCAACTCGGCGTTCGGGTCGTCGACGGTGTCCACCCACCGTGCCGCCTCCGCCGCGCCGCGTCCGCCGCGGATGTGCCGTTCGATCAGCCGGCGCCGGCGCAGCGGTGCCGGACTGTCCAGGTACACCACCCAGTCGAGCAGATCCCGCACCGCCGCCCAGCCGGGTGACGGCAGGGCCAGGTAGTTGCCCTCGGTGACGATCACCCGGGCGTCGGCCGGCACCACGTGGCGGGCCGCGACCGGCTCGTCGAGGGTGCGGTCGAATCCGGGGACATACACGTCGCGGATCCGATGGCTGTGGCTGATCTGCTGCAGCACAGCGAGATACCCGTCCACATCGAACGTGTCCGGTGCGCCCTTACGGTGCCGGCGGCCGAGCCGGTCCAGCTGCGCGTTGGACAGGTGGAACCCGTCCATCGGCACGTAGCCGACCCCCTCCGGGGCGCCCGGGCCGAACTCCCGCACCAGGCGCTGCGCCAGCGTCGACTTTCCGGCGCCCGGCGGGCCGACCAGGCCGAGCACCACCCGGCCGGGGTGTGCGTTCAGCAGGCGGTGGACGTCGTCGGTCAGCTCGGCGACCGCATCGGCAGTGGTGCGCACACCTTCAGATCATGTCGAACTTGTCCGGGTGCGGTCCCATCCGGCCCGCCTCCCCCTTGTCGAGCGCCGAGATCGCCGCCATGTCGGCGTCGCTGAGCTCGAAGTCGAACAGCGCGATATTGGACCTGACCCGTTCCGGCGTCACCGATTTGGGCAGCACGATGTCGCCACGCTGGATGTGCCAGCGCAACGTCACCTGCGCCGGCGTCCTGCCGAGCCGGTCGGCGATGCCCGCGATCACCGGATCGTCGGCCACCCGTCCCTTGGCGATCGGCGCCCACGCCTCGACCGCGATGCCGTGCTCGGCGCAGTACCGGCGGACATCGTTGTTGCCGAAGTACGGGTGGATCTCGACCTGGTTGACCGCGGGCACGGTGCTGGTCTCGGCGGCCAGCAGGTCGAGGTGGGCGGGTTCGAAGTTCGACACCCCGATGCTGCGGGCCCGGCCGTCGGCGGCGAACTCCTCGAGGGTCTTCCAGGTGGACACGAAATCCCCGTCGTAGTGCATGGGCAGCGGCCAGTGGATCAGGAACAGGTCCACGTAGTCGGAGCCCAGTTCGGTCAGGGTCCGGTCGAACGCCCGCCGGGCGTCGTCCGGCCGGTGGTAGGGGTTGTTGAGCTTGCTGGTGATGAACACCTCGCCGCGGTCCAGTCCGGCGTCGCGGATGCCTTCGGCGACGCCGCGCTCATTGCCGTACATCTGCGCGGTGTCGATGTGCCGGTATCCGGCGTCCAGTGCGGTACGCACCGCGGCGGCGGTCTGGTCCGGAGGGATCTGGTAGACCCCGAAACCGACTTGCGGGATCTGGGCGCCGTTGTTGAGCGTGATGGCTGGAACGGTGGTCATGTTCACTCCTGGTCTGTTCTCGCGGCCGCGAACGTGCATTCCATGCGGAAAATCCGCGCCGGGAGCGCAGTGGTTACACGTTCGCCGCTACGCCCATACCCGTTTCTGGCTTGGATAGATCTGGTGCGGCGCTCACCGCACCGGGCGCAGCACCACGATGCCCGGCACGGTCTTGACGTAATCGAGCAGCGGGGTGTCGACCACCTTGTTGTCGGAGCTCAGCGATGAGGCGTTGCGGAACACCGGCCCGCCGGGGGTGGCGACGTAGATGCCGACGTGGGTGACGTCGAGGCCGCCGTCGGTGGCGTAGGCGCCGATGTAGTCGCCGGTGCGCAGCCGCTTCACCACGTCACCGTCCACCCGACCGCCGGGGATGTAGGTCACCACGCGGGTGGTGACGGGCAGGCCGGGCAGGTAGGTGCCGCCGGAGTCCTTGCGGTTGAGGTTCTTGGTCACCGTCACCGCATCACCGCTGACCTCGGCGGTGACGTCGGTGGCGACCGCCGGCCGCACCGCCGCCCAATCGGTGAAGAAGTGCTTGCGGTTCGCGAACGCGACCACCCCGTCGCGGTATCGGACGTCGACCAGGCTGTCGAGGAAGCTGTCCCGATCGTCGGCGCGTTTGAGCGCCTCGACGTAGTCGGCGTAGGTGAAGCAGTCCACCCGCTGCAGTTCGACGACCAGCCGCTCGGGTTCGGTCGCCGAGCCGATGAGCGTGTCCGCCCCGTACGGGGTGCCGAGGAACTGCCGGGACAACACCTCCGACCGGGCCGGCGCAGCGGTGGCGTTGCGCACCTCGAGCAGCTGACCGAGCCGCTGGGCGCTGGCGCCGGAGATCTGCGCCGCCGGCGCCGCGACCGCCGCCGGCGCGCCTGCGAGGGCGGCTACGAACGCCAGCACCAGCACCGGCCACAGGGACCGTCGCCGGGACAGTCTCGCGGCCGGGCCGAGTCCGACAGGCATGCCTTCTCCCCTTTTCGCCGGTGGGGTTTCGCTGACGGGGTTCGCTCGCGTTTTTCGCTACTGTACGTGGGGGTGAAGCCGTCCCGGCCGGGACCGATTCACCCGATCGTCCGGGGGTATGCCTTGACCAGCCAGCACATCGACCCGACCGCGCCACGCCCGACAATCACCGAATCGCAACGTCTTCCCAGCCGTCTCACGCTGCTCGTCGCCGCCCTGCTGATCGCCCTGGCCGGATGCGCGGCGCCGCCCCGGGACGCGGCGCCGCAGTCGAGCGGGGAACCCGAGCCGGCCGCCCAGCCGCCCGCGCCCGAGTCCGATCCGGCCCACCGGCCGCTGGCCGGCGATCCGGTCCGGCTCGCCGACGATCTGGTGGCCGATGAACGGGTGCTGCGCGACCCGTCGGCACCCGAGGCGGTGCTGGCAGCGGCGGCTCGACGCCAGCAGCCCGCCTACCGGCTGCTGGCCCGCCATCCGGAGTGGGATCCGATCGCCCGCTCCCGGATCCCGGAGCAGCTGCTGGGCGTCTACGACCGCAATATCGACGCCCGTCGCCAGCTGGAGGCGATGAGCGACGGGCGCGGGAAGCCCACCCTGCCGGCATGGCGCATCGTGGCGCCGCCGCCACCGGAGGAACTGCTCGGTTACTACCGCAAGGCGGAGGCCGAGCACGGTGTCGGTTGGAGTCATCTGGCGGCGATCAACCTCGTCGAGACGGCGTTCGGCCGGGTCGACGGGGTGAGCACCGCCGGCGCGCAGGGCCCCATGCAGTTCCTGCCGTCGACCTTCGCCCGGTACGGCGACGGCGGCGACATCCGGTCCTTCCACGACAGCATCATGGCGGCCGCGCGCTATCTGGCGGCCAGCGGTTTCGCCCGCGATCGCGACCGCGCGCTGTGGCACTACAACAACTCCCCCCAGTATGTGCGGGCCGTCAGCCAGTACGCCGAGGCGATGGCCGACGATCCCGCGGCGTTCGGCGCCTACTACCGCTGGGAGGTGTACTACAACTCGAGCGCCGGTGACGTGGTGCTGCCGGTCGGCTATCACGCCGAGGCGCCGATCCCGGTCGAGGAGTACCTGGCGAGCAACCCGGAGGCGCTGGCGATCAGGCGCTAGCTTCCGGCCTGCAACCCGCCGGAAAGACCCGCCGGAAGGACCCGCCGGAGAGACCCCCGGAAAGACGAGGACCCGCCCGGCGGGAAGCCGAGGCGGGTCGTCGAAGAGTGGAGCTAAGGGGACTCGAACCCCTGACCCCCACACTGCCAGTGTGGTGCGCTACCAGCTGCGCCATAGCCCCAAGTCGGTGCCCATCGAAGTTACACCACACCACCGTCGGGTTCAAAACCGGTGGTCAGGGCACCTCGCCGCCGGCCTCCGGACCGAGCGGCCGGGCCTCGGTGTGCTCGGTGGACCGGCGCGGCCGGGTCTCGGGCGCCAGCACCCAGCCCACCGCGGCCATCGCGAGGATCGCCCCACTGATGACAAACGCCCAACCGAACGATGCGTGTTCCGCGATCTGGCCGACGATCAGCGATCCGATGATCGAACCGAAGTCGGCCATCATCTGGAACGTCGCGACCGCGGTGCCGCCGCGGGACTTGTTGCCCACCACATCGGCGACCGCGGCCTGCTGCGGGGCGACGAAGATGCCGGTGGCCGCGCCCGCGATGTAGGCGGCGACGAGGAACAGCGGCAGCGAGTCGGTGAAGCCGACCAGGGCGGTCGCCACCGCGGACACGATCAGGCCGGCGATGACGAGCTTGCGCCGGCCCAGCCGGTCGGACAGATGACCGCTGGGGATCACCACCGAGATGTTGCCGACCGCGAACGCCGCGAGCGCCACCCCGGCGGCGCCGGCGCCGTGGCCCAGCGCCTCGACGACGAACAGCGGGACCAGCGCGATCCGCAGCCCGAACGACGCCCAGCCGGTCGCGAAGTTGGAGAACAGCGCCGCCCGGTACGCGCCGTGCCGCAGCACGGTGCGCACCGACACCCGGTTCTCGTCCTCGGGCGCGGGCGCGGCCAGGGTGGAGTTCCGCAGGCTGAAGAACACCACCCCCGCGGCGACGAGCAGGGCCGCGCCGTAGATCAGGAACGGCGCCGCCAGCCCGAATCCGGCCGTCAGGCTGCCCAGCACCGGCCCGCCGACCGAGCCGAACAGGAACCCGGAGGCGAACAGTCCGGCCACCCGGCCCCGCGCGTCCGGCGGGGCGATCCGGATCATCAGACCCAGCGAGGACACCGTGAACATGGCCGAGCCCAATCCGCCCAGCGACCGGAACAGCAGCAGCTGCCAGTAGGTCTGGGCGAACGCGCAGGCGCCGGTGGACAGCGCGACGATCAGCAGACCGCTGATGTAGACGCGCCGCTCCCCCAGCCGCTGGACGAACCATCCGGCGGGCGGCGCCCCGACCAGCCGCATGACCGCGAACGCGGTGATGACGAAGGTCGCGGCGCTGATGCTGACCCCGAAGTGGCGGGCGTACTGCGGCAGCACGGGGGCGACCACGCCGTAGCCCAGCGCCACCACGACGTTGGCCGACACCAGCAGCCATACCTCGCGGGGCAGCCCCATCTTGCCGGCAGCGGCGGCGGATCGCTCGCCGCGGGCGACCGGACTCACGCAATCACCGTGTTCACCACCGCGCGGGCGGCGTCCTGAACCTCCGCCAGATGGTCGGGACCGCGGAACGACTCCGCGTAGATCTTGTAGACGTCCTCGGTCCCCGACGGCCGCGCGGCGAACCAGGCGTTCTCCGTGGTGACCTTCAGTCCGCCGAGCGGAGCCCCGTTGCCGGGCGCGGTGGTCAGTTTGGCGGTGATCGGCTCGCCGGCCAGTTCGGTGGCGGTGACCTGATCCGCCGACAGCCTGGCCAGCCGGGCCTTCTGCTCGCGGTCGGCGGGTGCGTCGATGCGGGCGTAGGTCGGCGCACCGTAGCGCTCGGCCAGCTTCCGATACCGCTGCGACGGTGTCTCACCGGTCACCGCGAGCATCTCGGCGGCCAGCAGGGCCAGGATGATGCCGTCCTTGTCGGTGGTCCACACCGACCCGTCGCGCCGCAGGAAGGAGGCGCCGGCGCTCTCCTCGCCGCCGAATCCGATGTCCCCGTTGAGCAGGCCGTCGACGAACCACTTGAAGCCGACCGGCACCTCGACCAGGGTGCGGCCGAGCCCGGCGACCACCCGGTCGATGATCGACGAACTGACCACGGTCTTGCCCACCGCGGTGGCGGCCGGCCAGTCCGGCCGGTGCGTGTAGAGGTAGTCGATCGCCGCCGCCAGGTAGTGGTTCGGGTTGAGCAGCCCGCCGTCCGGGGTGACGATACCGTGCCGGTCCGCGTCGGCGTCGTTGCCGGTGGCGATCTGATACCTGTCCCGGTCGGCGGTCACCGACCGGATCAGCCCGGCCATGGCGTGCGGGGAGCTGCAGTCCATCCGGATCCTGCCGTCCCCGTCGAGGGTCATGAACCGCCAGGTGGCGTCGACCAGCGGATTGACCACGGTGAGGTCGAGGTTGTGCCGTTCGGCGATGGCGTCCCAGTAGTCGACGCTGGCCCCGCCCAGCGGGTCGGCGCCGATGCGGATCCTCTCCGCCGCGATCACGTGCAGGTCGACGACGGCCGGCAGGTCGTCGACGTAGGCGTTGAGGTAGTCGTGACGGTGGGCGCGTTGCAGCGCGCGGGCCAGCGGCACCCGCTTCACGTCGCGGAGTCCGTCGCGCAGGATCTGGTTCGCGCGGTCGGCGATGGCGCTGGTGGCGTCGGTGTCGGCGGGGCCGCCGTGCGGCGGGTTGTATTTGAACCCGCCGTCGCGGGGCGGATTGTGCGACGGGGTGACGACGATGCCGTCGGCCTTGCCGCCCGGCGCGCCGCCGCGGTTGTGGCTGAGGATCGCGTGGCTGATCGCCGGTGTGGGGGTGTACCGGTCGGCGGCGTCGATCATCACGTCCACGTCGTTGGCGGCCAGCACCTCCAGCGCCGACACCCAGGCCGGTTCGGACAGCGCGTGGGTGTCGCGTCCGATGAACAGCGGCCCGGTGATGCCCTGCCGGCGGCGGTATTCCACGATCGCCTGGGTGGTGGCCAGGATGTGCGCCTCGTTGAAGGCGTTGTCCAGGCTGGACCCGCGATGCCCGGACGTGCCGAACACCACCTGCTGGGCGACGTCGTCCGGATCGGGTTGCCGCGTGTAATAGGCGGTCACCACCGCCGCTACGTCGATGAGGTCTTCGGGTTGCGCCGGCTGACCGGCGCGGGGATTGGCCGCCATGATGTCCAATTGTCCCAATCCGGCCGCGACTGCGCTCGGCTGCGGTGACGGTCGCCATACTTTGGCGGATGGCTGTCACCGACGCGCGGGTGTTGGCGGCGGTGTTCGTCGGCGGGGCGGCGGGCACCGTCGCCAGGGTGCTGCTCGCCGAATCCGCGCCGGCGCACGGGTCCGGGTGGCCGTGGGCGACGTTCGTGGCCAATGTCCTGGGCGCCGCCGTGCTGGGTTTCGTCGCCGCCCGGTTTCCGCCCGCCCGGCCCGGATCGCGGTACCGCCGGGCGCTGCTGGGCACCGGATTGTGCGGCGGGCTGACCACCTTCTCGACCGTGCAGGTGGAGGTGCTCGCGATGGTCGACGCCGGCCGCCTGGGGTTGGCCGCCGGATACGTCGGCGCCGGGGTCGCGGCGGGTGTGACGGCGGTGTGCGCCGGGCGCGCTCTCGGCCGACGGGTGCGCCGGCGATGACGTCGCTCGGGGTGTGGGCGGGCGTGGCGGTGCTCGGCGGTTTGGGCGCGGTGCTGCGGTATCTGGTCGACCGGACGGTGTCGCGCCGGTCCCCGACGCGGCTCCCGGCAGGCATCTTCGTGGTGAACATCACCGGCGCGTTGGCGTTGGGGCTGCTGGCCGGCGCGGCGGTGAGCCCGCGGACGGCGCTGCTCGCCGGCGCCGCGCTGCTGGGGTCTTACACCACCTTCTCCACCTGGATGCTCGACACCGTCGAGTTGGCCGAGCGCCGGCCGCGGCGGCGCGCGGTCCTCGACACGGTGGTCAACATCGTGGCGGGTGTGGTGGCCGGGCTCGGTGCGGCCGCGGTCGGCTACCGGGTCGGGTCGATGCTGTGACCGACGCCGCACAGGAGGGGTAAGCCTAGCCTCACTTAACTTGGCGGTGTACCGTACCCGGCCATGGAGCCGACTACCGCCGAAGCCGTCAGCACCGCCCTCCTGGAGATCTTGCGCGACGACATGAACGTCGACGTCCGCCGGGTCACCCGCGACTCTCGGCTCATCGACGACGTCGGCCTGGACTCGGTGGCGTTCGCGGTCGGAATGGTCGCCATCGAGGACAAGCTGGGCGTGGTGCTCACCGAGGAGGATCTGCTCAGCTGCGACACCGTCGGCGAGCTGGAGGCCGCCATCCTGGCGAAGGTGCCGGCGGCTCAGAGCCGGCCGTGACGGTCCTGGCACAGGCGCTGGCCGACGCGCTCACCACGGCCGGCGCCGATCTGGTGGTGCTCGACCAGGAGACCCGGTCCTGGAGCCGCCATCCGTGGCCGGAGGTTTACGTCCGCGCCGAGAACGTCGCCGACCGGGTCCTGGCCGACGAGGCGACCGCGGTCGGGCTGGTGGGTGAACCGACCGTCGAGCTCATCTCGGCGATCATCGGCGCCCTGCTCGCCGGCGCGGCGGTGTCGGTTCTGCCCGGCCCGGTCCGGGGCGCCGACCCCCGGCAGTGGGCGCAGGGAACGCTGAAGCGGTTCACCGGCATCGGGGTGCGCACCGTGTTCAGCCACGGCGCCCAGCTCGAACTCCTCCGCGGCGTGGACGACGCGTCGGGCGCCCCGGCGATCCATGATGTTTCGACGGTCGCCCACGACCGGCGGTCCACCACGCTGCTGCCGCCGTCGGAACCGAACGGCATCGCGATCCTGCAGGGGACGGCCGGTTCGACCGGCACCCCACGCACGGCGGCGCTTCCGGCCGAGGCGGTGCTGGCGAACCTGCGCGGTCTGACCACCCGGACCTCGGTGACCACCGACGACGTCGGTTGTTCGTGGCTGCCGCTCTACCACGACATGGGTTTGAGCTTCCTGCTCAGCGGTGCGCTGGTGGGCGCCGAGCTGTGGCAGGCGCCGACGACGGCGTTCGCGGCCTCGCCGTTCAGCTGGCTGCACTGGCTCACCGCCAGCCGGGCCACGATGACCGCCGCGCCGAACATGGCCTACGGGCTGATCGGCAAATACTCCCGCCGCGTCACCGATGTCGACCTGGGCCGGCTGCGGTTCGCGCTGAACGGCGGTGAACCGGTCGACTGCGACGCCACCACCCGGTTCGCCACCGAGATGGCCCGATTCGGCTTCGACGCCGCCGCGCTGTGCCCGTCGTACGGGCTCGCGGAATCGACGTGCGCGGTGACCGTTCCGATCCCGGGTGCGGGCCTGCAGATCGACGAGGTCGAGGTCGTCACCGAGGCGGGCACCGCCACCCGCCGGCACGCCGTCCTCGGTGAGGCGATCCCCGGCATGCAGGTCCGGATCGCCCCCCGCCCCGATCAGCAGGTGGGCATCACCGGCCGGGAGGTCGGCGAGGTGCAGATCCGCGGCTCGTCGATGATGTCGGGTTATCTGGGAGAGCCACCCATCGACCGCGAGGCCTGGTTCCCCACCGGTGATCTCGGCTACTTCGTCGACGGCGGGCTGGTGGTGTGCGGCCGGGCCAAGGAGATGATCACCGTCGCCGGCCGCAACGTCTTCCCGACCGAGATCGAGCAGGTCGCCGGGCAGGTTCCCGGGGTCCGCGAAGGCGCGGTGGTGGCGGTCGGAACCAACGAGAACTCGGTGCGGCCCGGCCTGGTCATCGTCGCCGAATACCGCGGCCGCGACGAGGCCGGCGCCCGCAGCCAGGTCGTGCAACGGGTCGCGTCGGAATGCGGTGTGGTGCCCACCGATGTGCTGCTGCGGCCGCCGGGGTCGCTGCCCCGCACCTCCTCCGGCAAGCTGCGCCGCCTCGAGGTCAAACGCAACCTGGAAGGGGTGGGACGATGACGGCCGTCTCGGAAACCTCCGTCGACGACTACCGCGACCTGCTCGGGCGGGTGTTCGACGAGCGGGTGACGGCGTGGACCGCGGAAGCCGAGGAGACCGAACGCTTCCCGCGTGCGCTGATCGAATACCTCGGCCGCAGCGGGGTTTTCGCCGAGAAATGGCAGGACCACCAGCTCCCCGACGTCGCCAAGCTGATCGAACTGGCGCTGGCGCTGGGCCGGCTCGGCTCCGCCGGTATCGGTGTCGGTGTCAGCCTGCATGATTCGGCGATCGCGATTCTGCGGCGGTTCGGCAGGTCGGATCATCTGCGGGAGATCGCCGAGCAGGCGATCCGCGGCGAGGCGGTGCTGTGCATCGGCGCCTCCGAGGAGTCCGGCGGCTCGGACCTGCAGATCGTCGAAACCGAAGTGCGTTCGGAAGGCGACGGTTTCCGGGTCCGCGGGACCAAGAAGTTCGTCTCGTTGTCCCCGATCGCCGACCACATCGTGGTGGTGGCGCGCAGCGTCGACCACGATCCGTCCAGCCGGCACGGCAATGTCATGCTGATCGCGGTGCCCACCACGCAGGTCGAGGTGCAGACCCCGTACCGCAAGGTCGGCGCCGGCCCGCTGGACACCGCCGCCGTGCACATCGACACCTGGGTGCCCGGCGACGCGCTGATCGCCCGGCCGGGCACCGGCCTCGCCGCGATCTCGTGGGGCCTGGCGCACGAACGGTTGTCGATCGCCGGCCAGGTGGCCGCGGGTTGCCAGCGGGTCATCGGAATCACGTTGGCCCGCATGATGAAACGCCGCCAGTTCGGCAGCACACTGTATGAGCATCAGGCGTTGCGGATGCGGATGGCCGACCTGCAGGCACGGACCGACATGCTGAGGTTCGCCCTGACCGGCATCGCCACCCAGGGCCGGCTGGACTTGCGGACCGCGGCGGCCATCAAGGTGTCGGCGGCGCGCCTCGGTGAAGAGGTGCTCTCGGAGTGCATGCACATCTTCGGCGGCTCAGGGTATCTGGTCGATGAGACACCGCTGGGCCGGTGGTGGCGGGACATGAAGCTGGCCCGTGTCGGCGGCGGCACCGACGAGGTGCTGTGGGAGCTGGTGGCCGCCGCGATGAAACCGGATTACGACGGCTATCAGGAGATCTACGGCGCCGACGGCTGACCGGCAGCGGCATCCAGCGGCATCGGCCGAGACCGGCGGTCAGGTCGACTCGGGCCGGTGCAGCGCGTACAGCGCCATCCGGCGGTTCGGCATGTCGTGTTCGCCGAGGAATTCGCAGCCGGCGAATTCGCACAGCCGCCGCGCCGCACTGTTGCGGTGGTCCGGGTCGAACATGATGCGTCGGCACCGCGGATCCAGGTCGAACACGCTCGCCACCACCCGCGGCAGCAGGATCGGCGCGATCCCCCGGTTGACCATGCGCACATCGGCGATGGCGGCGTGCAACCCGATGTCGTAGGGGTCCGCGTCGTACCGGGTGGCGATGGAATCCTTTGCCGCCCGGTATAACTCGACGTAGCCGACCTCACGGCCCCGGAAACTGCCGATGAACGGACGCGAGTACTCACCGTCGAGTTGCGCCTGCAGGTAGCGCCGCCACCGGTCCGGCGGCCAGGCATACTCCCACGCCTCGACCAGGTGCGGCATGTTCATCCAGGCCGACACCAACTCCGCATCCCGGTCCGGGTCGACGAGCCGGAACGCGTACGGTTCGGCCAGCACCGGGGTCGGCGGGGCCGGAACCGCACGGACGGCGTCGGACACGGTGGTGAGCTCCCGCTTGAGGATCTTCTCGGGCGCCTCGCTGGTCTCGGTCATCGCCGCATGAGCCTACCGCAGCAAGTGAGGGTAGCTTTACCTTCCTCGGGTCTCCTCCGCCCCGCCGGGTTCACCGTTCGGCCAGCAGGTGGGCCAGCACGGCGGCGTGGCTGCCGGAGACGTCACGGGTGGCGGTGACCAGGGTGATCGGCCCGGCGGCGGCGAGCTCGCGCAGCTCGGCCAGCGCGGCGGCGGCCTTTGGGGCGTCGAGTTCCTCGAGGAAGCGGGCGCGGAACTCGTCGAACCGCTGCGGGATGTGTCCGTACCAGCGCCGCAGTTCGGTCGACGGGGCGACATCGCGCAGCCAGCGCCCCACCCGCGGATCGTCCTTGCGGAATCCGCGCGGCCACACCCGGTCCACCAGCACCCGCTGCCCCTCGTCCGGGCCCGGCTCCTCGTAGACCCGCACCACCTGCACGCGGTGGCCTCCACTCACGACAGAATGGTACGACGATGAGCGAACACGGCCCCGCCGAATCGACGGCCCGCGACCGGGTCGCCGAACTGCGGCGCTGGGAGGACTCCGGTGCGCACTGGCGGGTGCTGCACCGCACCGGTCGCTCGGTCACCGTCGGGCTGTTCAGCTGTGACGGCGGCACGGAGGTGGACCGGTTCACCTCGGACGATGCGGCGCTGCTGAGCTATATCGGTGGCCGTCACAGCAGTGCGGACTGACACCGGCTGACCGGCACTAATCGAACAGGTCGTCCAGCACGCGCTGTTCACGTTCCTTCCAGCGCTCGATGTCGCGGCGGGCCTGCTCGATGTCCTCCGGGGTGAGGTGACAGGCGCGTTCGGGCGTGATCCGGCAGACGTCCATCGGGCCGCCCACGCTGGGCGCCGACACCGCCAGTGAGTCGAGCACCCGCAGCACCGCGAGCACACCGTGATCGGTGCCGCGCTCGGACATCCGGAAGTTGGCCAGCATCGTGTGGGCCAGCTGCGCCATCGGGGCACCACTGCCGATGGCCTGGAATCCGGTGTCCTCATGGCGGCCCACCGCCCCGTGCGGATCGATGTCGGCGATGAAGGGACGGTCACCGCTGTAGCCGGCGGCCAGCACATAGGTGGCTGGGGTGGCGCCGCCGGTGTCCTTGGCCGGAACCGTCTCGATGAAGTGGTCGTAATGGTGCTTGAGCAGCGGCACCACCCGGGCCTGCAGCGCCCGCCCGACATCGTCGGCGTCGACGATCGCCGCGGCGTCCGCGGCGAAGGTCTGCTCGATGTCGTACAGGGCGGCGCGGGATCCGCTGCCGCCCCAGGCCGCCCGCTCACCCAGTGGATGCAGCTTCTGATCCTGGTAGGTCAGCCCCAGGCCGGGATCGGTGATCTGGGAATCCGAACCCATCACGATTCCATCCGCGCACCGGAGCGCGATGACGACCGTCATTGCGTGATCCTGTCACGTTCCCGTCCCGGACCGGCGGAATCAGGGCAATATTCGGTCGATAACGGGTCACCCGGCCTCGAACATCGCGTCCTCCCCCGGGCGATGGGCTTGATTATCGCTCCGGAGGCCACCGACGACTACGGGTCGCGCTGTTCAGATTCCGGGCGAACCACCGGACGTTGCCTGCGCACGGATCTTCCGGCGGGGCGCCCCGCACCCCAGAGCCCCACGGCGATGCCGACCACCGCTCCGCCCAAGCCGATCAGCCGTTGCGCGCGCGGCATCTGGTGGTGAACGCCCATCCCGCCGAGCAGATCCGCCGCGTCGGCGCCGGCGGACGCCAGGAACCAGCCGCGGGTGTTCGCGTTCCGCAGCGCCGCGGTCGCCAGCATCGCCCCGATCAACGCGTCGCGGTAACCCATCGAACGCAGCAACAGCCTCGCCGTCGGCGCCGGTTCGTCCGCCGGGGCGCCCCACAGCCGGTTCGCCCGGATCGGGTCGACGAGGAACGACACTCCCGAGGCCAACCGGAAACAGCCGGCGGCCAGCGCCGCCCGGTCCACGGCCATCAGCGGGCCCCCCGCACCAGCCGGCCGGGCCGGGCGCCGGTGTCCACACCGTCGCGGCGGGTCACCACACCGCCGACGATCGTGGCGACGTACCCCGAGGCGCCCTGCACCAGGCGGTGCCCGCCGGCGGGCAGGTCGTAGACCATCCGCGGTGGGTGCAGGGTCAGCGCGTCGAGGTCGATGACGTTCAGGTCGGCCTTCTTGCCCACCGCGATCGTGCCGCGGTCGGTCAACCCGAACAGTTGCGCGGTGTCGTGCGCCTGTTTGCGGATCACGTATTCGAGCGGCAGACGGTCCCCGCGGGAACGGTCCCGGGCCCAGTGCGTCAGCAGGAAGGTCGGATAGGAGGCGTCGCAGATCATGCTGCAGTGCGCGCCGCCGTCCGACAGTCCCAGCACCCCGGCGGGGTGGGTCAGCATCTCCCGGATGGCGTCGTGGTTGCCGTCGGCGTAGTTGTAGAGCGGCAGCAGAAGCATTGCGCCCGCACCGTTCTCGAGCATCAGGTCGTACATCGCGGTCAGCGGGTCGACACCCCGTTCGGCGGCGATCGCGGTGACGGTGCGGTCGGGTGTCGGCTCGTAGTCGGGTGGATCGCCCAGCGGGTAGAGCCGATCCACCGCGTGCTGGGCGAACGCGAACATGCCGTCGAACAACACATCCGGATCCGGGGGCAGATCGTCCTCGGCCAGGATGGCCGCCCGAACCGCGGGTTCGGCGAGCCGTGCGGCGAGTTCTTCACGGTCGCATTCGGCGGCCAGCCGCCGGTAGGTGGGGCGGTGGGTGAACGCGTGATGGCCGGGAAAACCGAGCAGCATCCCGAATGGCCGGGCCGCGACCTGCGGGTACAGCCGACTGCCCGCCTCGTGGGCGGCCGCGGAGATCTCCAGCTGTTCGCGCCACAGGTTCGGGTCGGCGTCGACCTGGATCAGCGCGAAGCTCAGGGCGCAGTCGATCTCCGCGCCGAGCCGGCGCATCCATTCCAGTTCCTTCCCGGGGGCGACGATGTCCTCCCCCGCGGCGCCCTGCGGCGCCAACTCGAACACCGCACCGCCGCCGTCGGCCAGCGCCCGGCCCAGCGCGAACAGTTCATCCTCCGCGGCGAAGGTGCCCGGCACCGGTTCTCCGTCGATCGCCCGGTGCGCCAGCGTGCGGGACGACGAGAAGCCCAGCGCCCCAGCCTCGGCCGCCTCCCGCACGATCCGGCTCATCGCCGCGATGTCGTCGGGTGTCGCGGGTTCGTTGCGGGCGCCGCGCTCCCCCATCGCGTAGGCGCGGACCGTTCCGTGCGCGATCTGACTTCCCACGTCGATCGCCAGCTTCCGCCCGCCGATGACGTCGAGATAGTCGGCGTAACTCTCCCAGCCCCAGCTGATGCCCTCCGACAGGGCGGCTCCCGGGATGTCCTCGACGCCCTCCATCAACTCGATGAGCCATTCCTCGCGGCCCGGACGCACTGGCGCGAAACCGACACCGCAATTGCCCATCACCACGGTGGTGACGCCGTGACCGCTGGACGGCTCGAGGAGATCGTCCCAGCTGACCTGACCGTCGTAATGGGTGTGGATGTCGACGAAGCCGGGCGCGACGATCGTGCCGGTCGCATCGAGGGTCTCGGCGGCCGCGCCCTCGAGGGGCGGGTCGCCGGGCCCGCGGCGGCGGACCTCGACGATCGTGCCGCCCGCGATGCCGATGTCGCCGAGGAACCGGTCTGCCCCGGTGCCGTCCACCACGGTTCCGCCAGTGATCTTCAGGTCGAACACCATTCGCTCCTCGAGAACCGGCCCGGCGTCTTCGGTGCGGAATGTAACACCGCACTGACGCGTCGGTGCCGGTCTTCGGGGATCCGGGTCAGGATCGCGTTCGGCCCGGAACGCCGGGACCTGCTCAGAAGTAGGTTGTCGCGGTGGTGCTCGTTCCGTTGTCACAGGTGATCGTCACGGTCCAGTTCCGGAACCGCGGTACCGCCGGCACGATCCGCAGGTCGTAGGTGGAGTTCGCCGGCAGGGCGAAGCTGCGGTTGTAATCGTCGGTGGCATACGTGCACTGTGAGGACACACCGCTGCGGTCCGTGATGTGCGCGACCAGACCGCCCACCACCGGTTCGAACGACACCGTCGGCCCCTGCTTCGGCTCGGGCGGCGGTGGCGGCGGTTCATTCGGCGGCGGCGGGCTCGACCCGCTCGCACAGCCGGACACGATCACCTTCGCGCCCTGCTGATTCTGCAGTTTGGCGGTGGCCTTGCTCTGTGCGGCGCCCAGCGACGGGTCGGTCGCGCCGGTCATCTCGCCGTAGTCGTTCGATGCGGCGGCCGCGCACTCGTTCCTGCCGATCACCTGGGTGACACAGTGGCTGCCACCGTTGCTCGAACAGTTGGCCAGCGCGCCGCCGGCGGCCTGTTCCTCGGTGGTGCTGATCGCCGACCCGCCCGCCATCGTGACCGGCGGGTTCTCGTTGATGAATCCCAGTGCCAGCGCGATGAACTGGTCGGCCGCGTGGGCCGGTGGGGGTCCGCCCACCGGGCCCACCACGGCGCCCGTCACCATGCCGGCCACGACCGCGATCGCGGCCGTCAGCAGGGCGGCGGCGGAACGCCTCGGGACCGGCTCTCGTCCGGTTGTCATGGTTCCTCCTGTGAAGTACGGCCTCGGGGCGGCACTCAGGAGACGAGGGATGACGAGTGGGTGCGCTGGGTACCGCCCGGACGGGGCTGGTTGCGTGGACGGATCGTGGCCCCCTTCCGCTCGCGGATGTCGATGAGGTCGATCATCCACCGGTTCGGCGGTCCGGTGCCGGGTTCAGCGAAACTCACCCGGTCGAGGACGGCTGTCCGGTTCGGGTTCGCTCACGGTCGCCGACCACGGCGTACAGCGCCAGGACCGCGGCCAGGGCCAGGCCGCCGGCGGAGCACCAGGTGACCGCGCCGACGCCGCCGCCGTCGTACGCACGCCCGCCGACGAGCGCGCCGAAGGCGATCGCGATGTTGAACGCGCCGCTGTTCAGCGCGGTGGCGGGTTCGGACCGATCGCCCGCGGTGTGCAGAATCCACGCCTGGGTCACCACGCTGATCGCGCCGCCGAACAACCCCCACAGCGCCATCGCCGCCGCACCGCCGGCCAGACCGGTGGCCAGCAGCCCCAGCACCAGCACCCCGACCATCACCCCGATCGGAAGCACGACATAGGTGGCGCGCATCGAACGGCGGAGCAGCGGGCCGGCCGCGAAGTTGCCGAGGAAACCGGCGATCCCGAACACGAACAACATCGGCCCGACACCGCTCTCGGTGATGTGGATCCGGTCCTGCAGCACCGGACTCGCATAGGTGTACGCGGTGAAGTGGGCGGTGACCATCACCAGGGTGACCAGCACCCCGGTACGGGCGGCCGGGATCGACCAGGCGGCGCCGAGCTGACCCAGCGTGGTCCGCTCCGCCACCGGGACCGGCGGCAACAACACCGTCAGCGCGACGGCGACCATCAACCCGAGCGCTCCGACCAGCACGAAGGCCCAACGCCAGCCCACCATCGCGCCGATCCAGGCGGCGAACGGCACGCCGAGCACGACGGCCACCGACACCCCGCCGAACGCCAGCGTCAGCGCCTTGGGCAGATCGTCGGGATGGGCCACCCGGGCCACCACGACGGCGAGCAGCGCCCAGAACACCCCGATGGCCATCCCGGCGAACAGCCTCGACGCCAACAGGACCGGGAGGTTGGGGGCGATCGCCGACGTCGCGGCCGACACGAAGACCAGCAGCAGTGCCGACACCAGGGCGAGACGGCGATCGAGCCGGCCGATGAGCGTCGGGGTCAGCACCGCCACCGCGCCGGCGAGCACGCCGGGAATGGTGACGGTCAGCCCCACCACACCGCTGCTCAGTCCGAGGTCGTCACCGATCAGCGTGAGCACACCGATCGGCAGCTCCTCGATGGTGATCATCACGAAGATGCCCAGCGCGGCGGCCAGGATCGCGATCCACGGGGTGCGCCGTGCGGTGGCGTCGACCGGATCGGCCGCCGGGGCCGACGCGTCCTGCGACGCCTTCGACTCGCTCATGGTCTTCCCGTCGTCATCCCGTCCGCCGTCTGGCCCGGTCCACCCCGCATCCCATGCGAAGGCCCCCTACCGAACCGGTAGGGGGCCCGCACGCCGGTGGAGCTGCCGGGAATCGAACCCGGGTCCTACGGCGCCTCCTCAAGGCTTCTCCGTGCGCAGTTCGCTATGTCGTTACTCGGATCTCTCGGTCACGCGAACAAGCCGAGATGACGATCCCAGTCGCTGTGTGATGTCCCGATGAGTCCCGCGACCGGACTCACCGGTGATCCCTCTGGCTGATGCCAGGATCCGGGCCGAGGGCACTCCCGGTCTGACAGACTAGCTTCGCTTATGCAGCGAGAGCGTAGTCGCGCTGATGAGAATCGGCGCTTATCTGTTTGCAACGACGCTTACGGTGGTCTCTTGCCTGCACCGGCACGCTTCCCTTGATTCGACGCGCGAAGTCGAAACCTTTCAGCCCCTTTCCACTTCTCGTCGGTGTTCGCTGGTACTCCCGCATTCTACGGTCCTGCAGAGGTCCTGCAGACCTTCGGCAGGAGCACCCATCGTACGCAAGGCACAACGCCGCGGCACCCGATTTTAGTTCCCGCCTCCGGGCGGGTCAGATGACGTAGTTCAGGTTCTCGACGATCCGCCGGCCGACGGCCTCGTCGCCACGGTAACCGATGGCGCCGGGGTGCCGCTCAGGCGTGCTGCGTCCCCCTGCGAGCCGGGTGAACACCCACGCGTCCAAGCTGATCACGGTGGTGGGTCCGGGATCGCCGTCCCCGGTGGCGCCGAAACCGGGCACCACCCGCCCGCGGCCGTCCTGCACCGCCACATCGATGGTGCGCGCGAGCGGCCCGAGCAGTTCGAACCGCACCCGCGAACCATCGGGCGCCTTGCCCAGCTTTCCGACCACCCGGCCCATGGCGGCCGCCATCTCGTCCAACGCCAGCCGGGCCGGCGGGGTGTCCAGGGCGTCATCGCCGAGCGTCAGGCCGGTCACCGCGCGGATGTCGTGTTCGTGCATCCAGCAGTCGAAGATCCGGATCCGCATGAACCGTCCGTAGCTGTCGGGTCCGGCCGGTGTGGCGGTGACGGCACTCCAGTCCTCGTCGTTCATCGCCGTCAACGCGGCGCGCCGCTCATCGGTCACCGACCGCCACCGGTCGAGCAGCTCGGCCGGTTCGAGGCCGCGCAGCGCGCGGATCCAGCGTTCGTTCAATGCGCCGATGTCGTTGTGGACGTGCTCGAGCGTGGTCACGTCGATGTCGGCGTCCGGGGTCTCGACCCCCTGCAGCATCGACTCGATGCCGATCAGATGCGCGAGGACATCGTGCACCGACCAGCCGGGCAGTTCGGTGGGGGTCTGCCACTGCGCGTCGGTGAGCCGGCCGCCGAGCGCGGTGATGTCGTCCCACACCGCGAACAGCCCGTCGAGGATCTCGGTCTTGTCCAGTGCGGTGATGCTCACAGGCGCCAACGTAACCCGCGCGGGGCGCGCTCGCGCAGCGGGGTCGGCCGAATCAGCGCATGCCCTTGGCACGGCGGCCGAGCGCGCGGGTGATCTCCCGCTCCGCGTCCCGTTTGGCCAGGTCCTGACGCTTGTCGTGGGCCTGCTTACCGCGGGCCAGCGCCAGCTCCACCTTGACCTTGCCCTCGCTGAAGTACAGCGAGAGCGGCACCAGCGTCAGGTTGCCGTCGCGCAGCTTGCCGGTCAGCTGATCGATCTGGCGGCGGTGCAGCAACAGCTTGCGGTTGCGCCGCGGCGCGTGGTTCGTCCAGGTGCCGTGGTGATACTCCGGGATGTGCAGATTGCGCAGCCACACCTCACCGTCGTCGATGGTGGCGAACGCGTCGGTCAGCGAGGCGTGCCCCTCCCGCAGGCTCTTCACCTCGGTGCCGACCAGGGCGATCCCGGCCTCGTAGGTGTCGAGGATGGTGTAGTTGTGCCGGGCCTTGCGGTTGGTGGCGATCACCTGTCTGCCACCGGGGCGCGCCGGTCCGGCCTGCTTCGCACCCTTCTTCGCCATCGCGCTACCGCCGCACGTAGAGCCGCAGGGTGACGTAGGCGGTGATGCCCGCCATCGCCACCCCCACCACCAACAGGATCGGCGAGATGTAGACGATGTCGAGGTAGTCGATCCGGGCGATCAGGTTGGCCTGATAGAACTGGTCGAGCGCTTTCTCCAGGAACAGCGACCGGACCACGATCAGACCGATGATCGCGATCACCACACCGATCAGCGCCGCCAGCATCGCCTCCACCAGGAACGGCAGCTGGGTGTACCAGCGGCTGGCGCCGACCAGCCGCATGATGCCCACCTCGGTGCGACGGGTGTAGGCGGCCACCTGAACCATGTTGGCGATCAACAGGATCGCCCCGATGGCCTGCACCAGCGCGACCGCGAACGCCGCATTGCTCAACCCGTCGAGCACCGCGAACAGCCGGTCGATCAGCTCCTTCTGGTTCAGCACGTTGAGCACCCCGGGCTGGCCGACCATCGCCTCGTCGAACTGCTGATGCTGCTCGGGATCGTGGAGTTTGACGATGAACGAGGCCGGGAACGCGTCCCGCCCGGCGACGTCCTTGTACTGCGGGAACTTGCTGATGGCGTCGTCGTATGCGGCGTCGCGGTTGAGGAACCGCACCGACCGCACATCGTCGCGCGCCTCGATCTGCTCCCGCAACGCCTGACACGGATCGGCGTCGCAGGTCGGGTCGTTGGCCGAGACGTCGTTGGTCAGGAAGACCTGGCTCTCCACCCGATCCAGATAGATGTTCTTGGAGTGGTCGGCCAGCCGCAGGACCAGCAGCCCACCACCGAACAGACCGATGGAGATGGCGGTCGTCAGGATCATCGCCACCGTCATGGTGACGTTGCGACGAAACCCGGTCAGAACCTCGTTGAGGAGAAAGCCGAAGCGCACTTAGCGGTCCATTCCGTAGATGCCGCGCTGCTCATCGCGGACGAGTCGGCCCAGGCTGAGTTCGACCACGCGCTGGCGCATCGAGTCGACGATGTGGTGGTCGTGGGTGGCCATCAGCACCGTCGTCCCGGTGCGGTTGATCCGCTCGAGCAGGTCCATGATGTCCTTGCTGGTCTCCGGGTCCAGGTTGCCGGTCGGCTCGTCGGCCAGCAGCACCAGCGGCCGGTTGACGAAGGCCCGGGCGATAGCCACCCGCTGCTGTTCCCCGCCGGACAGCTCGGCGGGCAGCCGGTTCGCCTTGCCGGACAGGCCGACCATCTCCAGCACGTCGGGCACCACCCGGTCGATCACCTCGCGGCGCTTGCCGATCACCTCCAGGGCGAACGCCACGTTCTCGAAGACGGTCTTCTGCTGCAGCAACCGGAAATCCTGGAAGACGCAGCCGATCACCTGCCGCAGGCTCGGGATGTGCCGGCCACGCAGCTTGTTGACGTGGAACTTCGACACCCGGATGTCGCCGGAGGTGGGCTGTTCCTCACCGAGCAGCAGCCGCATGAAGGTGGATTTCCCCGACCCGGACGGTCCGATCAGGAAGACGAACTCACCCTTCTCGATCTTGACCGAGACGTTGTCGAGCGCCGGGCGTGCCGAGGATTTGTACTGCTTGCTGACGCGGTCGAGGGTGATCACGGGACGCCAGTGTAGCCGTGCGCGGCGGAGCTCCACGGGCCGCGCCACAGCGCGCCGCACCGGCGGTACGATCCCGATTCCGTCACGTCAGCCACCGGGTGGCCGAGCCGCGCCGGGCGGCTGGTTCTGCGGCTGCTGCCCCGGCCCGAATGCCGGCGCGGTGGTCGTCGTCGGCGGTCCCCACGGGGTCGGCGGCGCCCCCAGGTCGGGCCGGTCCGTCTCGGTGACCGTGGTGGGCGGCAGCAGGCCGGGCCCGTCCGGATCGATGACGGTCGTCGTCGGCTCCTCGGGCGTGGTGACGGCGGGCGGAGTGGTCGTCGGCGTGTCGGCGGGCGGGGTCGTGGTGGTGGTTGTGGTGGTCGTGGGCTCGGATTCGGTGGTGGGCGGCCGACGCACCGCGGTGCGGGGCACCCAGGTGTAGTCCGGGTTGGGCACGAAACCGGGTGGCACCCACTGCTGGACGGGTTCCGGCGGCGGCGGCGGTTCGTAGACCTGATCCAGCCAGACCAGCCCGATGAACGCGGCGATCAGCGCCACCGTGGAGGTGCGGATCCGCCCCCCGAACAGCCGGCCGGGAATGCGCAGTCTGCGGTCGGGCATGACTCACCGCTCCCTTTCGGGCGCCTGGTCGGGCGGCGGTTCCTCCGGCGCACGGCCACCGGTGGCGGCCGTCTGGGGCAGTCCGCCGACCGTCGGCATCGCCTCGGTCGGGGTGACCACGCCGGCCCGCCCGAGGGCCCGCACCACCAGCACCCGCAACCGGCGACCCGCGTCGTACTGCTTACCGGGCAGGGTGCGCGCCACCATGCGCAGGTTGACGTTGTCCAGCCCGATGCTCTCCACCCCCATCAGCGACGGCTGGTCCAGCAGCAGATCCTTGAGCACCGGGTCGTCCATGGACGCATCGCCGACCTCGTGCAGCACCTCGTTGACCCGGTTGAGGTCGGCGGTCACCGGCACCGGGATGTCCACCACCGCTCGCGCCCAGTCCTTGGACATGTTCAGCGACCGCACGATGTTGCCGTTCGGGACGGTGTAGACCTCACCGTCGGCGGTGCGCAGTTTGGTCACCCGCAGGGTGACCTCCTCGACGGTTCCGACGGCCTCCTCGGGGGCGCCCAGCATGCTCAACTGCACCAGGTCGCCGAATCCGTACTGGCGCTCGGTGATGATGAAGAACCCGGCGAGCAGATCCTGCACCAGCTTCTGGGCCCCGAAACCGAGCGCGGCGCCGAGCACCGCCGCGGGCGCCACCAGCGAGCTGACCGGGATGTCGAGTTCGTTGGTGATCTGCACCGCGACCACGACGAACAACAGCACGATGGACACCCAGGAGATCACCGAGGCGACCGCCTGCCGGTGCTTGGTCGCCTCGGACCGCACCAGGGCGTCCCCGCTCTGCGCCTCCAGCCGGCTGGTCACCCGCATCGCCGCCCAGTTGATGAACCGGGCCGCGAGCACGGCGCCGATCAGCAGCAGCATGACCCGCAGACCCTTGGTCAGAATCCAGGCGCCGACCTGACCGTGCCAGAACGCGTGCCAGGCGTCGGCGGCGCTGAAGGCCAGGTAGCTGCTGTTCGTCATCTGCGTCTCGGCGGCTGGTTCGGGGCCGGTGCCTGTCGGCTACTTCTCGGCGGTCACTTCGGCGTCGCGCCGGTTGCGCCACCGGATCCCGGCCTCGAGGAATCCGTCGATCTCCCCGTCGAGGACGGCGGACGGGTTGCCGACCTCGTACTCGGTGCGGAGATCCTTCACCATCTGGTAGGGGTGCAGCACGTAGGACCGCATCTGGTTGCCCCACGAGCTGCCGCCGTCACCCTTGAGCGCGTCGAGTTCGGCGCGCTGTTCCTGCCGTTTGAGTTCCAGCAGCTTGGCCTGCAGCACCCGCATCGCGGAGAGCTTGTTCTGCAGCTGCGACTTCTCGTTCTGGCAGGTCACCACGATCCCGGTGGGGATGTGGGTGAGCCGCACCGCCGAGTCGGTGGTGTTCACCGACTGACCGCCCGGGCCGCTGGACCGGTACACGTCGACCCGCACGTCGCTCTCCGGGATGTCGATGTGGTCGGTGGTCTCCACCACCGGCAGCACCTCGACCTCGGCGAACGACGTCTGCCGGCGGCTCTGGTTGTCGAACGGGCTGATCCGCACCAGCCGGTGGGTGCCCTGCTCGACCGACAGCGTGCCGTACGCGAACGGCGCCTTCACCGCGAAGGTGGCGCTCTTGATCCCGGCCTCCTCGGCGTAGGAGATGTCGTACACCTCGACCGGATAACCGTGCTTCTCGGCCCAGCGGATGTACATCCGCATCAGCATCTCCGCCCAGTCCGCCGCGTCCACCCCGCCGGCCCCGGCCCGGATCGTGACCAGCGCCTCCCGCTCGTCGTACTCCCCGGACAGCAGGGTGCGCACCTCCAGCGCCTCGATCTCGGCCTTGAGCGCCTCGAGTTCCTCGTCGGCCTCGGCGAGCGAGTCGCCGTCCTCGCCGGCCTCCTCGGCGGCCAGTTCGTAGAGGACGGGCAGATCGTCCACGCGGCGGCGCAGCTCCTCGACCCGGCGCAGCTCCCCCTGCGCGTGGGACAGCTCGCTGGTCACCCGCTGGGCGTTGGCCTGGTCGTTCCACAGCTCGGGATCGGAGGCCTCCTGTTCGAGCTTCTGGATGCGGTTACGCAGCCCTTCGACATCGAGCACCCGCTCCACCGTGGTGAGGGTGGCGTCGAGGGCGGCGATTTCGGCTTGGCGGTCGGGATCCACGGAAGTTCAGCGTACTCACCTACCGGATCGCGTGGGTTGCCGCCGATCAGCAGAGTCCGAACAGCACTCCGACTAGCATCGGAGGCGTATTCAGCCGGGCGGCGCCGCGACAGCCCTCTGCGCGCCGCCGGGCGGTGACTCGATGCTTATCAGGAAAGCCGGTATGCGTCCATTGCAGGTAGCGATCGTCGGTTCAGGTCCCTCCGGTTTCTTCGCAGCGGCATCGCTGCTGAAATCCGCCGATTCCGCCGAAGGGCGGGACGTGCGGGTGGACATGCTGGAGATGCTGCCGACACCGTGGGGGCTGGTGCGCTCGGGCGTCGCCCCCGACCATCCCAAGATCAAGTCGATCAGCGCCCAGTTCGAGAAGGTGGCGGCCGACCCCCGGTTCCGGTTCTTCGGCAACATCACCGTCGGTGACCATGTCCGGCCCGACGAACTGGCCGAACGCTACGACGCGGTGATCTACGCGATCGGCACCCAGGCCGACCGCGCGCTGAACATCCCCGGCGAGGAGCTGCCGGGCAGCGTCGCGGCGGTGGACTTCGTCGGCTGGTACAACGCGCACCCGCACTTCGAGAACATCGACCCGGACCTGTCCGGCGGCCGGGCGGTGGTGATCGGCAACGGCAACGTCGCGCTGGACGTGGCCCGGATCCTGGTCACCGATCCCGAGGCGCTGGCCAAGACCGACATCGCCGACCACGCCTTGGAGGCGCTGCGGTCCCGCGGCATCGAGGAGGTGGTGATCGTCGGCCGGCGCGGCCCGCTGCAGGCCACCTTCACCACGTTGGAGCTGCGCGAGCTCGGTGCGCTGGAGGGGTTGGCCGACGTCGACGTGGTGGTCGACCCGGCCGACTTCGCCGACATCACCGACGAGGACCTGGAGGCCGCCGGCAAGACGGTCAAGCAGAACGTGAAGGTGCTGCGGGGCTACGCGGAGCAGGGGGTGCGCGGGGCGCCCCGGCGCATCGTGTTCCGGTTCCGGACCTCACCGATCGAGATCCGCGGCGACGGCCGGGTGCAGTCGATCGTGCTGGGCCGCAACGAACTGGTCAGCGACGCCACCGGCCGCATCGTCGCCAAGGACACCGGGGCCCGGGAGGAGTTGCCGGCCCAGCTGGTGGTGCGCGCGATCGGTTACCGCGGTCTGCCCACCCCGGGCCTGCCGTTCGACGAGCGGTCCGGCACCATTCCGCACACCGACGGACGGATCGAGGGCAGCCGCAACGAATACGTGGTGGGCTGGATCAAGCGCGGGCCGTCCGGGGTGATCGGCAGCAACAAGAAGGACTCCCAGGACACCGTCGACACCCTGCTGGCCGATCTGCGAGACGCCGAGCTGGCCGATTTCGGCCCGGACCACCACGACGAACTGGCCGCCTGGCTGTCGAGCCGCCAGCCGAAGCTGGTCACCGCCGACCACTGGAACGTCATCGACGAGCATGAACGCGGCGCCGGTCAACAGTGCGGCCGGCCGCGGGTCAAGCTGGCCAGCGTGGCGGAGCTACTGCGGGTCGGACACGGTTGACTCCGGGGTCTCCGGCGGGGCGAAGTGCCAGTTGTCCGGATTCCGCGCCGAGTACACCACCGGGATCAGCTGGCCCATGGTCGGCCACTGTTCGACGTCCACGGCCATCCGCTGATACACCACGTGCTCGTTGACGGTGGGCCCGTTGATCACACCGGTGATGGTGACGAACTGCTCACCGGTGACACCGTCCGGCCGCGGGCTGACCCCGGTGACCAGCAGGGTGCCGTGCGCGACATCGTCGCCGCGGATCCCGGCGCGCCGCCGGATCCACGGCGCCGCCAGCACCACGATGGCCCCGATCAGCAGCATCAGCACGGCGAGTTCCCACACACCGACATGGTAGGACTGCTGACATGACTGCGGTCCCCGATGACGCCCCCGACATCCGTGACGACGATCTGGCACTTGCGCTGCTGCTGGCCGATCAGGCCGATGTGGTGACCAGGGACCGGTTCGGCTCGCTGGATCTGCACGTCGAGACCAAACCGGATCTGACCCCGGTCTCCGACGCCGACCGGTCGGTGGAGCGGATCCTGCGCGGCACCCTGGCCCAGCAGCGGCCGGACGATCCGATTCTGGGTGAGGAATTCGGCGGCGCAACGGTTTTCAGTGGGCGACAGTGGATCATCGATCCGATCGACGGCACCAAGAATTTCGTCCGCGGAGTGCCGGTGTGGGCGACGCTGATCGCCCTGCTGCAGGACGGGGTGCCGACGGTCGGCGTGGTCAGCGCCCCCGCCCTGCAGCGACGCTGGTACGCCGCCGCCGGACAGGGGGCACACGTGGTGGTGGGCGACGACGTCCCGCGCCGGATCTCGGTGTCGTCGGTGTCGGATCTGGAATCGGCCAGCCTGTCGTTCTCCAGCTTGTCCGGCTGGGCGGTGCGCAAACTCCGGGACCGCTTCATCGATCTGACCGACACCGTGTGGCGGGTGCGGGGTTTCGGCGACTTCTTCTCGTACTGCCTGCTCGCCGAGGGCGCCGTGGACATCGCCACCGAACCCGAGGTGTCGCTGTGGGACCTCGCGGCGCTGGACATCCTGGTGCGCGAGGCCGGCGGCACGTTCACCAACCTGGAGGGCGCACCCGGCCCGCACGGCGGCAGCGCGGTGGCGACCAACGGCCGGCTGCACAATGCGGTGCTCGCGCATCTGCGCGGCGTCTGAGTGCGGCCCGATCCGGCGACCCAGCAAATCCTGTGGCGGCCCGTGAGGGCGGCGCCGGACTGTGAACTTGGTTACAGCGGCTGCCGATCTTACTTTGGAGTAAGATAGGTTGTGGTTGCACCGCCCCTACCATGCGAGGCTGCTGAAATGACCAATACCCTGCCGTCCACGAACGGATCCACACCGCGCCGCAAGCGGACCGGCCCGGAAAGTGCCGTCGGCCTGCAGCGCCACAAGCGGACAGCGACCGATATCGGATTGGCGCTGATCACGCCCTTGGTTGGCCAAGAATTCCTGGACAAGTACAACCTGCGCGACCCGCTCAACCGGGCGTTGCGCTACGGCGTCAAGACCGCGTTCTCCACCGCCGGCGCCGCCACCCGCCAGTTCAAGCGGGTACAGGGGCTGCGCGGGGAGCCGACCCGGCTCAAGCCGAGCGGTTCGGATTACTTCGACCTGACCCCCGACGACGAGCAGCAGATGATCGTCGACACGGTCAGCGAATTCGCCAAGGAGGTCCTGCGCCCCGCGGCGCGGGAGGCCGACGACGCGGCCAGGTTTCCCGCCGACCTGATGGGCAAGGCCGCTGAGCTCGGCATCACGGCGCTGAACATCCCGGAGAACTTCGACGGTATCGCCGCCCACCGCAGCACCGTGACCAGCGCGCTGGTCGCCGAGGCGCTGGCGTACGGCGATATGGGCCTGGCCCTGCCGATCCTGGCGCCGGGTGGCGTCGCGGCGGCGCTCACCCACTGGGGCAGCGCCGATCAGCAGGCCACCTACCTGCCCGAGTACGCCGGCGAGAACGTGCCCCAGTCCGCTGTGGTGATCGCCGAACCGCAGCCGCTGTTCGACCCGACCATGCTCAAGACCACGGCGGTGCGCACGCCCAGCGGCTACCGGCTCCACGGGGTCAAGTCGCTGGTGCCCGCCGCGGCCGATGCCGAACTGTTCATCGTCGGCGCGCAACTGAGCGGCCGGCCGACGTTGTTCATCGTCGAATCCGACACCGCCGGGCTGTCGGTGAAGGCCGACCCCAGCATGGGTCTGCGCCCCGCCGCGCTGGGCCGGCTCCAGCTCGACAACGTCACCGTGCCGCTGAGCGCGCGCCTCGGCGAGGACGTCTCCGAGCAGGAGCACGACCAGAACTACTCGGAGGCGGTCGCGCTGGCCCGCCTGGGCTGGGCCGCGCTCGCCGTCGGCACCAGCCACGCGGTGCTCGACTATGTGGTGCCCTACGTCAAGGAGCGTCACGCCTTCGGCGAGCCGATCGCCCACCGACAGGCGGTCGCGTTCATGACCGCCGACATCGCGATCGAACTCGACGGGCTACGGCTGATCACCTGGCGCGGCGCGTCCCGGGCCGAGCAGGGTATGCCGTTCATCCGGGAAGCGGCGCTGGCCAAGCGGTTCGCCACCGACAAGGGGATGCGGATCGGACTGGACGGCGTGCAGCTGCTCGGCGGCCACGGTTACACCAAGGAACACCCGGTCGAACGGTGGTACCGCGACCTGCGGGCCATCGGCGTCGCCGAGGGTGTCGTGGTGCTGTGAGCGGCGCCCTCTGAGCTGATAGCAGACTTCCCGAACGAACGGAAACCCTGTCATGGCAATCAATCTCGAACTTCCCAAGAAGCTGCAGGCGGTCGTGCAGAAGGGGCACCAAGGCGCCGCCGAGATGCTGCGACCGATCTCGCGCAAGTACGACCTGCAGGAACACGCCTACCCGGTCGAACTCGACACCCTCGCCGACCTGTTCGAGGGAATCTCGGAGGCCAAGACGATCTCCTTCGCCGGCGCGGAGGCGTTCGCCGAGGCCGGCAAGAACGGCGACAAGGCCGGCAAGAAGGCCAATGTCAACGGCGGCAACATGTCGGCCGTGCTCAACGTCATCGAGATCAGCTGGGGCGACGTGGCGTTGATGCTGTCGGTGCCGCGTCAGGGGCTCGGCAACGCCGCGATCTCGTCGGTGGCCACCCCCGAACAGCTGGAGCGGCTGGGCAAGGACGTGTGGGCCGCGATGGCCATCACCGAACCCGGGTTCGGCTCCGACTCGGCCGCGGTGTCGACCACCGCCACCCTCGACGGTGACGAGTATGTGATCAACGGTGAGAAGATCTTCGTCACCGCCGGATCGCGGGCCAGCCACATCGTGGTGTGGGCGACTCTGGACAAGTCCAAGGGCCGCGCCGCGATCAAGTCGTTCATCGTGCCCCGTGACCATCCGGGCGTCACCGTGGAACGGCTCGAACACAAGCTCGGCATCAAGGCGTCCGACACCGCGACGATCCGCTTCGACAACGTGCGCATCCCCAAGGAGAACCTGCTCGGCGATCCGGAGATCCACGTCGAGAAGGGTTTCGCGGGGGTCATGGAGACCTTCGACAACACCCGGCCGATCGTGGCGGGGATGGCCGTCGGGATCGCCCGCGCCGCGCTGGAGGAACTGCGCAAGATCCTCACCGACGCCGGGGTGGAGATCTCCTATGACAAGCCGGCCCACGCCCAGAGCGCACCGGCGGCGGAGTTCCTGCGGATGGAGGCGGACTGGGAGGCCGGCTATCTGCTGACCCTGCGGGCCGCCTGGCAGGCCGACAACGGCATTCCGAACTCCAAGGAAGCGTCGATGAGCAAGGCCAAGGCCGCCCGGGTGGCCAGCGACATCACCCTCAAGGCGGTCGAATTGGCCGGCACCGTCGGCTATTCCGAGGAGACGCTGCTGGAGAAGTGGGCCCGGGACTCCAAGATCCTCGATATCTTCGAGGGCACCCAGCAGATCCAGCTGCTGGTGGTGGCCCGCCGCCTGCTGGGCCTGTCGTCGGCCGAACTCAAGTGACCCCCGCCCGCGAACGGGCGCGGAGTCGCACGGGCGCCACCCCGATCGATGTGAGTGCGCGATCTGTGTGAGTGCGCGATCTGTGTGAGTTCGCGGCCGCTCGCACCCCGACGGCCGCTATCGTTCGGGGGTGGAGTCCTTTCCGGCGCTGGTAGCGCGCCGAGACAACGGTCAGATCACCACCGCCGTCGAAACGCTCACCGCGGCGGACCTGCCGCCCGGTGAGGTGACGATCCGGGTGCACTATTCGAGCGTCAACTACAAGGACGCTCTCGCGGTGACACCCGGCGGCGGGGTGGTGCGCGAGTATCCGGTCGCCCCGGGCATCGACCTCACCGGTGAGGTGGTGGCCTCCGAGTCACCCGAATTCGCCGTGGGCGACCTGGTCCTGGCCCACGGCTATGAGATCGGCACCGGACGTCACGGTGGATACGCCGAGTACACCCGGTTGCCCGCCGATCAGGTGGTGGCGCTCGGGTCGCTGACTCCGCGCGAGGGCGCGGCGATCGGCACCGCCGGTTTCACCGCCGCGATGAGCGTGGAGGCGCTGACCCGCTGGGGCATCACCGCCGACGCCGGACCGATCGTGGTGACCGGAGCCTCCGGCGGCGTGGGGTCGGTGAGTGTCGATCTGCTCGCGGCCGCCGGTTTCGACGTCGTCGCCTCGACCGGCAAACCCCATGCCGCGGACCTGCTCACCGGGCTGGGTGCCGCCGAGGTGATCGGGCGGTTGCCGGCCGATCCCCACGCCACACCGAGGCCGCTGAACCGGGCCCGCTGGGCCGGTGCGGTCGACTGCGTCGGCGGGGTGACGCTGGCGGATGTGCTGAGCACCCTGCAGTACGGCGGTGCGGTCGCGGCCGGCGGTCTGACCGGCGGCGCGGCGTTGCACACCACGGTGATGCCGTTCATCCTGCGCGGGGTCGGACTGCTCGGCATCGAGTCGGTGAAGATGCCGATCGGGCCGCGCCGCGAGCTGTGGCAGCGGCTGGGCGGACCGCTCAAACCCGGGCACCTGGCGGAGATCACCCACGAGGTGGACGTCAGGGACGTCATGACCGTCATCGACGAGGTGCGGGCCGGCCGGTTCACCGGCCGCGCGGTGGTGCGTGTGGCGGGCGGCTTCTAGCAGCGAATGTGAGCAACCGCCGGCGCCAACCGTGACGACCGATATCCGTGCAGGTCACGCCGGGTGCGCGAGCCGCAGACGAGACCCGCGAACGCGAGTTGTGCAGCACCGCGGCCCCGGTCACGCTGACGGTATGGATCACCTGAGATATGCGGCGTTTCTGCCCTCCGGATCCCGGTCGCCGGTCGAGCCGGTCTCCACCTGGTGGACGTGGCGGGGCCGGCGCGTCCACATCGCCCGCGCCCGGCGGCCGCAGGCCCCGATGCGGCTCATGGTGTTACACGGCGCCGGCGGGTACTCCGGCGCGCTGTGGCCGGCCGCTGCCCATGCCGCGGGCGGGGACGTCGAACTGCTGGCGCCGGATCTGCCGCTGTACGGCGACACCGTCGAACCCGATCCGGCCGCGGTGCGCTACCCGGACTGGGTGGAGTTGGTGTGCGAGTTGATCCGCCGGGAGACCGACGCCGACGACCGGCCGCTGGCGTTGTTCGGCGCGAGCATGGGCGGACTGCTCGCGTATGAGGCCGCGGCCCGCACCCGGCGGGTGGCCCATGTCGCGGCCACCTGTCTGCTCGATCCCACCGATCCGGCCGCCCGGCGCGCCGCCGCGCGGATGTCGTGGACCGGTGCGGCGGCGCCAGCGGTGCTGCGTGCCGTCGATCCGGTGGCCGGCCGGCTGCGGATGCCGGTGCGCTGGCTGGTGAACATGCCGGCGATGAGCAACGATCCGGCGCTGTCCCGGTTGTGCGCCTCCGACCCCAAGGGCGGTGGGGTGCGCATTCCGCTGGGCTTTGTGGCCAGCTGGATGAACTTCGAGCACACCAGCCCCGAGGAGTTCGACGCGGCACCGGTCACCCTGACCCATCCCGCGGTGGACCGGTGGACCCCGGCCGAGCTCAGTATCCGCTTCCTGCAACGTATTCCGCACCGGACCGAGCTGGTGCTGCTGGAGAACTGCGGCCACTTCCCCATCGAGCAACCCGGACTGGACCAACTGGCCGCCACCCTGCGCGCGATCCGGGACCGGGTGGCCGGCCGCCCGGCGTCCTAGCGGGGTGGCGCAAGCTGCTCGACCAACTGCAGCAGGGGCTCGGCGGCGATCTTGCGGCCCGTCATGACCCGGTGCAGCTGGGCGTCGACGGCGTGCACCAGGGTCTGCGCGGCCAAGGTGGGATCGTCGCCGCCGCGCCCGCACCGGTCGAGGTGAAACGCGACCTCCTCGACGACGCGGCTCTCGAACGCCCGGATCCCGTCCAGCTCGGCGACGGTGCGTGGCGCCACCCGATGCATGAGCGCGTGCAGCGCGGGCCGGTCATTGTGCAGCTCGACCAGCACGTCGATGATCGCCCGCATGCTGTCGTCGAACGGCGGGCACTGCGCCCGTAGCCGGGCGAACTCGGGCTCCAGCCGTGACATCGCCTCGCGCACATGCCGTTCGGCGAGCGCCCGCAGCAGCGCGTCCTTGTCGGCGAAGTACTGGTACAGCGAGCCGATGGAGACACCGGCGCGTTCGGCGATGCGGTTGGTGGTGGCCGCCAGGCCCTCGCGGTCGAAAACCTGCGCGGCGGCCTGCAGGATGAAGTCGACGGTCTCCCGGGACCGGCGTTGGCGGGGTTTGCGGCGCGCAGTCACCTGTTCACTTTCTCAGTCCCGAGAAAACCGCTCCGGAAACCGCCGAGCCGGCGGCCCGAAGGCCGCCGGCTCGCGGATCGTCGGATGTCAGAGCAGGTGGGCCTGCAGGTCCGGGATCATCGCCCGCAACTGGCCACCCCAGTAGGACCACTCGTGGGTGCCGTCCGGCGGGAAGTTGAACACCCCGTTGGTCCCGCCCGCCGCGAGGTAGTTGTCGCGGAAGGTGATGTTGGTGCGGATCGTCAGACCCTCGAGGAACTCCGCCGGCAGCCCGCCGTTGCTCAGCTCACCGGGCTTGCCGCTGCCGCAGTAGATCCAGATCCGGGTGTTGTTCTGGACCAGCCGCGGAATCTGCACCATCGGGTCGTTGCGGATCCAGGCCTCACTGCCGCCCGGGCCCCACATCGGGTCCGGCGAGTAGCCGCCGGCGTCACCCATGGCCAACCCGATCAGGAACGGCCACCAGCCCTCGGAGGGGTTGAGGAAGCCGGACAGCGATGCCGCGTAGGGGAACTGATTCGGGTGGTAGGCCGCCAGGATGAGCGACGACGAACCGGCCATCGACAGGCCCACCGCCGCGTTGTTGGTGGACCGGACATCACGGTTGGCGGCCAGCCACTGCGGCAGCTCGGAGGTCAGGAAGGTCTCCCACTTGTAGGTCTGGCAGCCGGAATGGCCGCAGGCCGGCCCGTACCAGTCGGTGTAGAAGCTGGACTGGCCGCCGACCGGCATGACGGCCGACAGACCCGTGTCCAGGAACCACTCGAAGGCCTGGGTCTCGATGTCCCAACCGTTGTAGTCGTCCCGGGCGCGCAGACCGTCGAGCAGGTACACCGCCGGCGAACCCGGTCCCCCGCTCTGGAACTGGACCTTGATGTCGCGGCCCATCGACGGCGAGGGGACCATGAGGTACTCGACCGGCAGCCCCGGCCGGGAGAACGCACCCGCGGTCGCCGATCCACCGGCCAGCGCCACCGCGCCGGGCAGCAGCAGGGCCGCGATCGCTGCGACGGAGAACCGGCGCACCCAACGGCTACGAAGTTTGTCAAGGAACGTCATAGAGGAATCCATCCATCTTCCGGTTACCGGTAACACGCTCACCCCCGCGATCTCACGCTGATCGCCACAACCGGCAGCGCGGCGCTTTCTTCACCGCGCTGTCACGGCCCGTCCTCCGAGTCTGAAGACGCCGAAGCGCGGGCCCACGTATCACACTTGTCGCGTCAGCAGTAAAACATGCGGCCAGCGATCCACAAAGCCCATTGAAGCCCATCGAAATGCTCTGTACCGAGCCGATACTGTGCCGTGACCTCGAAGACGAAATTGACTTCACCTTTAGATGCGGCCGACCCCGGCCTGCCGACAACACCGCCCGCAACCGTGCCGCGACCGTAGGCTGCGCACCATGACCCGGCCCACAGATCCGAGGAAACCGCAGGTGACCGCCCGGTTGTCGGAGGAAGACTGGATCCAGGCGGGCTTTGCGATCCTGGCCGAGGAGGGCATCAAGGCGCTGAAACTCGATCGGCTCTGCGCACGGCTCGCGGTCACCAAGGGCAGCTTCTACTGGCACTTCGAATCGATGGCCGGTTTCCGCCGCCGACTGGTCGAGTCGTGGGCCGAACTACGGGATCGGGATCGCCGCGATTTCGACGCGCTCGGCGCGCTGCCGCCCCGCGAACGGTTGTCCCGGATGATGACGGCGCTGACCAGCCCCCGGCACTGGATGCTGGAGCGCGCGATGCGGGAATGGGCCCGCACCGACAGTGCGGCCGCCGCCAGCGTGCGCACCGCGGACCGCAGGGTGCTGGACGCCGTCCGGCAGGCGTTCCTCGATCACGGCTTCGATCCCGCGGACGCGGATCTGCGGGCGAACGCCACCTTCGCCGCCGGCATCGGCTTCCTGCACCTGGCCGGGGACCGGCCCGGCGCCCACGGGATCGCCCACCGCGAACGGTTTCTCGAGCTGATGCTCACACCGTGACGGGCGGCCCGCATCGGACGCGCCGCATCGGGGCCTGCCACACAAGTGCCCTCTACGCCTTCTATACGCCTCCATACGACGCCATCCGGCATACGACGCCATCCATACGACGCCATCCATACAAAAAGGTATGGTAGCGTGCCGCGCATGTCGGCCACTGCTGCCCAGACCGCGGAGATCACCGCCGAATTCGTCCAGCGACTCGCCGAGCGCGCCGCCGAAGCCGACGAACTGCGCCGGCTCCCGGCCGCCACCATCGACGACCTGACCGCCTCCGGGTTCACCGAACTACTCGTTCCGGCCCGTTACGGCGGCCGGCAGGCCGAGTTCCCCGCCCTGCTCGACCCCGTCCGCCGGATGGCGCACGGCTGCACCTCCAGCGCCTGGACCATCGGCTTCTTCGCACTGCACAACTGGATGCTGGCGCTGTTCGACGAACAGGCACAGCAGGAGGTGTTCGCCGACCGGCCGGTCCTGGCGCCCGCCCCGCTGGCGCCCACCGGCCGCGGGCTCCCGGTCGACGGCGGGGTCCGGCTCACCGGCCGTTGGTCGTGGGCGACCGGGGTGATGCACGCGAACTGGGTGCTCGTCGGCGCCCTGTGCGGGCCCGAGGACGCGATCTATCCCGCCCTGGCCCTGCTGCCGGCCGCTGACGTGACCGTCGAGGACACCTGGCACACCGTCGGAATGCGGGCGACCGGCTCGGCCGATGTCGTCGTCACCGAGGCGTTCGTGCCCGAGCACCGGCTGTTGCGGGTCACCGACATCTACGCCGGCACCACCCCGGGCGCGGCGCTGCACGACGCGGCGGCCTACCGGTGGCCGATGGTGCCCGCGCTGGCCCTGTTGGCGGCGATGCCGGCGCTGGGCAGCGCCGAACGGGTGACGGATCTGTTCGCCGAACGGCTCGGTCACCGGGTGATCGCCTACGAGGGCGTCGCCCAGCGAGACAAGCCGATCGCCCAGGCGCACCTCGGCCGGGCCCGGGTGCGGCTGCGCGCGTTGCACGGCCTGCTGGCCGACACCGTCGGGCAGATCCAGCAGCTCGTCGCGGCCGGCGACCCGGTCCCCCGCCCGGTGCGCGCCGACGCCCGGCTGGCGGCGGCGCACATCGTGCACGAATCCCGCGCGATCATCGGCGACCTGCTCGCCGCGTCGGGTGCGAGCGTCCAGTTCCTGTCGCATCCGATGCAGCGGTTCCAACGCGATGTCGACGTGCTGGCCGGCCACGTGGTGTTCGACTACGACACCAGCCGCGAACTCGCCGGCGCACTGGAACTGGGTCTCAAGGTCTCGCCGCTCGCCATGATCTGACGGATTCCGGCGGTCTCGCGATCCGGCGCTTGCCCCGGCAGTCGAGATAAAAGTAAAGTCAGTTTTACTTTGTGATCGACCCTACAGTGCGAAGCTGTCGAAGGAGACCCGATGGAGTCGTTCGTCCACCTGCGTAAAGGCCGGACACCGCGGCGGTTGCACGCCGATCTGGACGGCCTGAAAGACGACGAACTGGGCCGCGGCGGGTTCACCGGCCGCACCGCCAATTTCTTCCGCCGCCACGACCCCACAGACTTCCGGGCCTCCGGCCCGCTGCGTCCGATGGACGTGCTGTCCTCGGAACTGAAGCCGGGTGATCTCACCGACCCGGCCGGGGCGCCGCTGCTGTTGTTCAGCAATCCGGACTGCCGCATCTCGCTGTCGCGGCGCAGCGCCGAGATGCCCTTCCACATCCGCTACGTCGACGGCGACCTGTTGATCTTCGTGCACGCGGGGTCGGGCCGGATGGAGACCGAATTCGGGCCGCTGACCTACCGCCCGGGCGACTGGGTGTATCTGCCCAAGGCGTGCACCTGGCGGTTGATCCCCGACGGCACTCCGTCGGCGACGAGCACGCTGCTGATGATCGAGGCCACCGACGAGTTCCGGGTACCGGAGGCGGGTCCGCTCGGCCGGCACTTCCCGTTCGACCCCGCCCAGGTGTCGATCCCCGACCCGGAACCCCACGAGGACGACGGCCGCGACTCCTACGAGGTGCGGCTGATGCACCGGCCGATCGACGGTGTGGACTCGACGACGCTGCGCTACCCGCACCACCCCCTCGACGTCGAGGGGTGGCGGGGCGACAACTTCGCGTTCACCTTCAACATCGCCGACTACAACGTGATCACCTCCGACACCGTGCATCTGCCGGCCACCGCGGGGTTGTTCATGCAGGCCACCGGCGTCTATGTGATGAACTTCCTGCCCAAACCGGCCGAGGGCGCCCCGGGCACCGAGCGCACCCCGTGGTATCACCGCAACGTCGACTACGACGAGATCGCGTTCTTCCACGGCGGATCGCTGTACGGCATCCCGATGCCGCCCGGGCTGATCAGCCACGCCCCGCAGGGGGTGCACCACGGGGCCCCGGAGAAGGCGCGGGAACGGGCCCGGCGCAAGTTCGACGAGTACGACCGGGTGGACTGGCAGGTGATCGCCGTCGACACCCGGCGCCGGCTGGTGCCGTCGGCCGAGGTGCTCGCGAACGACCTGGGACAGCACTGATGACCGACACCGCGAAGGACACCGTGACCACCCCGACCCCCACCAAGCACGAGTACGACCGCATCCCGTATCTGATCGCCTTCGAGAACACCACCGGGGTCCGCGACGTCTACGGCGGGGTCGCCGAACTCGTCGTGCTGGAGAGCCACCTGTTGCGGCCGAAGAACCGGCCGTCCGACACCGTGCTGGTGTTCATGCATCCGATCGGCGGCGGCGCGTACCTGCCGATGATCAACGCGCTGGCCCGCGCCGGCCACCACGTCATCTACTGCAACAGCCGGTTCCGCGGCACCGACTCGGCGCTGTTGATGGAGAAGGTGGTCCAGGACCTCGGCGAGTGCATCAAGGACGCCAAGAACCGGCTGGGGTACCGCAGGGTCGTGCTGGCCGGCTGGAGCGGCGGCGGCTCGCTGTCGGTGTTCTACCAGCAGCAGGCCCAGCATCCGACGGTGACCGCCAGCCCGTCGGGCGACGGTCCGGATCTCACGCGACTGGGGTTGATCCCGGCCGACGGCCTCATGCTGCTGGCCGCGCACATCAGCCGGCACGGCACGCTGACCGAGTGGCTGGACGCGTCGATCCTCGACGAGACCGATCCCACCAAGCGCGATCCCGAACTGGACCTGTACAACCCGGACAACCCCAACCAGCCGCCCTACAGCCAGGAGTTCCTGGACCGGTACCGGGCCGCGCAGATCGCCCGCAACCGCCGGATCACCGCCTGGGTCAAGGACAAACTCGCCGAACTCAGGGCGGCGGGACGCCCGGATGACGAGTTCGCGTTCGTCGTCCACGGCACCATGGCCGACCCGCGCTGGCTCGACCCCACCGTCGACCCCAATGAACGCACGCCCGGCACCTGTTATCTGGGCGACCCGCAGGTGGTGAACATGAGCCCGGTCGGGCTGGCCCGGTTCTGCACCCTGCGCAGCTGGCTGTCGCAGTGGAGCTACGACGACGCCAACGCCGACGGGGTGCGGTGCGGACGCGATGTCGCGGTGCCGACCCTGGTGATCGGTAATCTGGCCGACGACGCCTGCACGCCGAGCCACACCCGGCGGCTCTACGAGGCGATCGGGCACCCGGACAAGGAGATGCACGAGATTCCCGGCGCGAACCACTATTACGCGGGCCCGGATCAGCGGGACAAGCTCCGGCAGGCGGTCACCATCGTCACCGATTGGCTGAATCGGCACGGTCTCTCGCAACCGGTCAAGGAGGGCATGTGACGGTCACCGGGCCACTGGACGGGATCCGGGTGCTCGAGCTGGGCACCCTGATCGCGGGACCGTTCGCCGGGCGGCTGCTCGGCGACATGGGCGCCGAAGTGATCAAGATCGAGCTGCCGGGTGCGCCGGATCCCCTACGCACCTGGGGACAGGCCGAACTGGACGGCCACCACTTCTTCTGGACCGTGCACGCCCGCAACAAGAAGGCGATCACGCTGAACCTGCGGGAACCAGCCGGCCGGGACGTGTTCCTGGAGCTCGTCGAACGCTCCGACATCGTGGTGGAGAACTTCCGGCCCGGCACCCTGGAGCGCTGGGATCTGGGCTACGACGTGCTGCGGTCCCACAACAACCGGGTGATCCTGGTCCGGGTGTCCGGGTACGGGCAGACGGGTCCCGACGCCCACAAGGCGGGTTACGCCTCGGTGGCCGAGGCGGCCAGCGGGCTGCGGCACCTCAATGGATTCCCGGGTGGGCCGCCGCCGCGGCTGGCGTTGTCGCTCGGCGACACGCTGGCCGGCATGTTCGCCGCACAGGGTGCGATGGCGGCGCTGTACCGCCGCACGGTGACCGGCGAGGGTCAGGTCGTCGACGCCGCGCTGACCGAGGCCTGTCTGGCCGTCCAGGAGTCCACCATCCCCGACTACGACATCGGCGGGGTGGTGCGGGGCCCGTCGGGCACCCGGCTGGAGGGCATCGCCCCGTCGAACATCTACCGCAGCGCCGACGGCAGCTGGGTGGTGATCGCCGCGAACCAGGACACCGTGTTCCGGCGGTTGTGCGCCGCGATGGGCCGGCCCGAACTGGCCACCGACGACCGGTTCGCCACCCACACCGCGCGCGGCCGCAATCAGGACGAGCTGGACAAGATCATCGCGGACTGGGCCGCCGAACGCGCGCCGGGCGAGATCATCGACACCCTGAACGCCGCCGGGGTGATCGCCGGACCGATCAACACCGTCGCGGAGGTGGTCGAGGACCCGCAGTTGCGGGCCCGCGGCATGATCGCCGATCACTTCGACGAACGGATCGGGCGTAATGTCAAGGGCCCGGGCGTCGTGCCGGTGCTCTCCGAATCCCCCGGCACCATCCGCAACGCCGGCCCGGCCCGGCCGGGCCAGCACAACGAGGAGATCTACACCGGCCTGCTCGGCAAGACCGCCGCGGAGCTGCGGCAGCTTCGGGCCCAGGGGGTGATCTAGGTGGATCTGCCGGCCAAGGTCGACATCCGCGAGGTGTCGCTGCGGGACGGGCTGCAGATCGAGCAGCCGATCCCGTTGGAGGCCAAGCTGGAGCTGCTGGCGGCGATCGCCGCCACCGGGGTGCGGGAGGTGGAGGCCACCGCGTTCGTGTCGCCGTCGAAGGTACCGGCGCTGGCCGACGCGCCGGAACTGGCTGCCGAACTGCACCGGTTCCCGGACATCGAGTTCTCGGCGCTGGTGGCCAGTCCGAACGGCGCCAAACGGGCCGTCGCGGCCGGTCTGCGCTCGATCGAGTACGTGGTGTCGGCGGCCGACGGGCACAGCCGCGCCAACGTCGGGCGGTCCACCGCCGAGGCGACCGCGCAGATCGCCGACATCGTCGCGATCGCCCACGACAGCGACACCACCGTCGAGGTCATCATCGCCACCGCCTGGGACTGTCCGTTCGACGGACCGACACCGCCGGAGCGGGTGCTGGAGGTGGCCGACGCGGCCACTGCGGCCGGCGCGGACCGGCTGGCGATCGCCGACACGATCGGCACCACCACCCCGGGACGGGTGATCGACCTGATCTCGGCGCTGCGGCCGCGGATCGGCGACACACCGCTGGGCGCACACTTCCACAACACCCGCGGCGCGGGGCTGGCCAGTGCCTGGGCCGCGGTCACCGCCGGGGTGACCCGGCTGGACGCATCGGTCGGCGGACTCGGCGGCTGCCCGTTCGCCCCGGGCGCCAGCGGCAACATCGCCACCGAGGATCTGGTGTATCTGCTGCGCGACAGCGGGATCGACGTCGACGTGGACCTGGGGGCCGCGATCGCCGCCGCCGAGGTCGCCCGCCGCGCGGTGGGCCACGACCTGCCCAGCGCGCTGCTGCGCGCGGGTGACCGGATTCTGGGCTGACCCGGTCCGATGGCAGCCGAGACGCTCAGCTCCAAGGGCCGCCAGACCAGGCTGGCGCTCGAGCAGGCGGCCCGGAAACTGTTCGCCGAACGCGGGTTCCACGGCACCACGCTGGCCGACATCACGTCGGCGGCCGGGAAGTCGCCGGCGGTGTTCTACCGCTATTTCGTCGACAAGGAGGATCTGCTGGCCGCGCTGGCCGAGTCGTTTCTGCGCGAGGTGCTCGCACCGGGCTGGCTGAGCGTCCGGTTGCCGGACTCCCCCGATGACGACGAGTTCTTCACCACGGTGGTCGGCGGCTACTGGAACATGTTCAAACAGAACATCGGCATCATGATCGCCGTCGACCAGCTGGCCGCCACCCAACAGCGATTCGCCGACGTGCAGAACGAGTTTCGCCGTTTCGGGATGGACATCGTGGCGGCGTCGGTGCGTCACGCGCAGCAACAGGGCTACGGCACAGACCTCGACCCGCAACACATCGCCGCGGCGATCGCGTTGATGTTCGAGAACTTCACCGCCGTCTTCGTCGGCCGGGGCGGGCCCGGACTGCAGATCAGCGACGCCGACGCGGTCCGCACGCTGGCCACCATCTGGAAGAAGACCTTGTATGGTTGCTGACCGCCCACGACCGCGCCACCCGGATGCGCGCGGGAAAGGAGACCCCGCCGTGGAATTCGCCCTCCCCGACCATCTGCCGGGGCTGCTCGCCGAGATGGACGCCTTCATCGAGGCGGAGATCAAACCGCTCGAACGCGAGCACATGCAGTACTTCGACCACCGCCGCGAATACGCCCGGACCGACTGGGAGAGCGGCGGTATCCCGCGGCGGGAGTGGGAGGACCTGCTCGACGAGATGCGGCGGCGCGCCGACGCCGCCGGCTGGCTGCGGTACGGGCTTCCGGCCCGGTTCGGCGGACGCGACGGCACCAACCTGGACATGGCCGTCATCCGGGAACATCTGGCACACAAGGGGCTCGGCCTGCACAACGACCTTCAGGACGAATCCTCGATCGTGGGCAACTTCCCGCAGGTGATCATGATGGACCGGTTCGGCACCGAGCAGCAGAAGCAGGAGTGGATCGAACCGATGATCACCGGCGAGCGCTCGATGGCGTTCGGGTTGACCGAACCCAACCACGGATCAGACGCCACCTGGCTCGAGACCCGTGCCGAGCCCGACGGCGACGGCTGGATCATCAACGGCCGCAAGCGCTGGAACACCGGCGTGCACCGGGCCACCCACGACCTGATCTTCGCCCGCACCTCCGGTGAACCGGGGCAGGCCCACGGCATCACCGCGTTTTTGGTGCCCACCGACGCCGAGGGCTTCAAGGTGCCGTTCTACTGGTGGACTTTCAACATGCCCAGCGACCACGGCGAGGTGGAGCTGGACAATGTGTGGGTGCCGGCGGACGCGGTGCTCGGCGAGGTCGACCGCGGACTCGAGGTGGGACAGACCTTCCTGCACGAGAACCGGATCCGGCAGGCGGCCAGCAGCCTGGGCGCCGCGCAGTACTGCATCGACCGGGCGGTGGAATACGCCAACGAGCGGGTGGTGTTCGGCAAGCCGCTGTCGGTCAACCAGGCGGTGCAGTGGCCGCTGGTGGAACTGCAGACCGAGGCGCAGATGGTGCGGCTGCTGGTGTACTTCGCGGCCTGGCACCTCGACCACGACCACCACATGCAGGTCTCCGACAAGGTGTCGATGGCCAACTACCGGGCCAACCGGCTGGTGTGCGAGGCGGCCGACCGCGCCATGCAGATCCACGGCGGCATCGGCTACAGCCGCCACGAGCCGTTCGAGCACATCTACCGCCACCACCGCCGGTACCGGATCACCGAGGGCGCCGAGGAGATCCAGATCAGGCGCGTCGCCCAGCGGTTGTTCGGCTTCGGCAGGCGCTGATGCGGGACCGACTCGCGGCGGTGCTGGCGCCGGTGCTGGGCGAAGGCGTCACGGTCGACGGTCTCACCCGGCTGACCGGCGGCGCCAGCCGCACCACCTGGGCGTTCGATGCGGTCGCCGGCGAGACCCGCACCCCGCTGATCCTGCGGATGGGGCCACCCGACGAGGTGCACGCCGGTATGGAACTGGAGGCCGAGGTGCAGCGGCGGGCGGCCGCCGCCGGCGCCCCGGTCCCGCGGATTCTCACCGCTGACGATTCCACCGCCGCACTGGGGAATCCGTACCTGATCTGTGCGGCGGTGCCGGGTGAGACCATCGTCCGCCGGATTCAGCGCAGCCTCGACGACACCGGGCGGGCGGTGCTGCTGCGCCAGTGCGCTCAGGCGCTGGCGGCCATCCACCGGGCCGATCCGACGGGCGCCGGACTGACCGTGGGCGACCAGCTCACCGAATGGCACCGCCAACTCGACGAGATCGGTGACACCACCGCGACATTCGAGTGGACGTTCCGCCGGCTCGCCGCGGACCGGCCGCCGCCGTCGGAGCCGGTGCTGGTGCACGGCGACTTCCGGATGGGCAATCTGATCGTCGACGGCGGCCGGCTCGCGGCGGTGCTGGACTGGGAGCTCACGCACCTCGGCGAGGTGTACGAGGATCTGGCGTGGTTCTGCATCCGGGCCTGGCGGTTCGGCGCCCCGCGCCACCTCGGCGCCGGTGGGCTGGGCAGCGTGGCGGACTTCCTGACCGCCTACGAGGAGGCCGGCGGTCGCCCGGTGGACCGGCAGACGTTCCGGTGGTGGCTGACGGTCGCCACATTGCGATGGGGGGTCATCTGCCGGTACCAGGCCGAACGGCATCTGAGCGGTCAGACCCGCTCGGTGGAGCTGGCGGCGATCGGCCGCCGGGTGGCCGAAACCGAGTGGGACCTGCTCGATCTGCTGGACCGAGGCGGCCCCGCGGAGAGCCGACAAACACCGATGAGCGCTCGCGCGAAGAGCCGACAAACACCGATGAGCGCTCGCGCGAAGAGCCGGTCCGGCGGCATTCACGGCCGGCCGACCGCGGCCGAACTGGTCGCCGCGGTCGCCGAGTTCCTGGAAACCGATGTTCGCGAGGCCTGCACCGGCTCGGTCAACTTCCACGCCCGGGTGGCCGCCAATGTGCTGCGGATCGTCGAACGCGAACTGCTCGACGAGTCCGTCGCCGCCGACGAGGCGCTGACCGCGCTGGGGTTCTCCGACGAGGCGCAGCTGGCCGCCGCCATCCGGGCGGGCGACCTCGACGACCGGGCCGACGAGCTGACGGCCTGCCTGCGCACCCTGGTGCGGCAACGGCTGGCCGTCGCCCACCCCGGCTATGAGGATCAGTGACCGGGGCCGGACATCCCCTGGACGGCAGACGGGAGAACACGATGAGGTCCGACGGCGCCGACCGGATCACCGAGGTGGCCGACCGGTTGTTCGCTGCGATCGAGGGCGGCGACGTCGCCGCGGTGGCGCGGATGTGGGCCGACGACATCGCGGTGTGGCAGTCCGGGGATCCGCACGACCGGGACAAGGAGCGGGCGCTGCGGGTGATCGACTGGTTCATCTCCGGCACGGTCGAGCGCCGCTATGAGGTCCTGGACCGACAGGTGTTCGACGACGGTTTCGTCCAGCAACACATCCTGCTCGCGCGGGGCCGCACCGGCGCGTCGATCGCATTGCGGGTCTGTCTGGTGGTGAGGATCGGCGCCGACGGGCTGATCAACCGCATCGACGAATACTTCGATCCGGCCGGCATCGCACCGCTGCTGGCCGCCCAAGATGGTTGACACCCTGGATATTTCGTCGTCTCCACAGCGGACCGCACCGGCCGAAGTAGCATCGGCTTCGTGTCTCGCCCGGTAGATGACGCCGCCGCGCTGCGCATCCTTGTCTACAGCGACGATCCCCGCACCCGGGACGCGGTCCGGACGGCCCTCGGCACCCGGCTGCATCCCGACCTGCCCGAGCTGGGTTATCAGGAGGTCGCGACCGAACCGATGGTGCACGAGCACCTCCGTTCGGGCCACTTCGACCTGGTGATCCTCGACGGTGAGGCCACCCCCGCCGGCGGGATGGGCATCGCCAAACAACTCAAGGACGAGCTGGCCGACTGCCCGCCCGTCCTGGTGCTCACCGGTCGCCGCGACGACGCCTGGCTGGCCCGCTGGTCGCGGGCGGAAGCCGCGGTTCCGCAGCCGATCGACCCGATCGAACTCGGCGATGCCGTGCTGTCGCTGCTCCGCACACGCACATCCTGACCCGTCACCAAAATCTCTGCGCCGCTTGTACCTTCGCGTGCGATCCTGGCAAACGGGCATTGCCGGGCGGCGACGCCCGGACGCGACCCGATACTAACCAAAATGTGTGGCATGTATCCCAAACCGGACTAGGCTGTGTGGTAGTTCACAGCCAAGGTCACGAGGGGGCGCTTCGCCGGGATGGACGTGTACACACCGATCCTGGTCCTGGGCGCCATCGCGGCAGTTTTCGCGGTGGTCTCGGTCGGGATCGCCGTCGCCATCGGGCCCAGGCGCTACAACCGGGCGAAACTCGAGGCCTATGAGTGCGGTATCGAACCGACGCCACCGTCCGCCGCGGTGGGTGGGTCGGCGCAACGGTTCCCGATCAAGTTCTATCTGACCGCGATGATGTTCATCATCTTCGACATCGTCATCGTGTTCCTCTACCCGTGGGCGGTGGCGTTCGACGGCCTCGGCGTGTTCGCGCTGGTGGCGATGCTGTTGTTCATGCTCACGGTGTTCGCGGCCTACGTCTACGTGCGCCGGCGCGGAGGGTTGACGTGGGATTAGAGGAACAGCTGCCGGGCGGCATCCTGCTGTCCACGGTGGAGAAGGTGGCCGGCTACGTCCGGAAGGGCTCGCTGTGGCCGGCGACGTTCGGGCTGGCGTGCTGCGCCATCGAGATGATGGCGACGGCGTCCCCGCGCTTCGACATCGCCCGGTTCGGCATGGAGAGGTTCTCGGCGACACCGCGTCAGGCCGATCTGATGATCGTCGCCGGCCGGGTGAGCCAGAAGATGGCCCCGGTGCTGCGGCAGATCTACGACCAGATGGCCGAGCCCAAATGGGTGCTGGCGATGGGGGTGTGCGCCTCCTCGGGCGGGATGTTCAACAACTACGCCATCGTGCAGGGGGTGGACCATGTGGTGCCGGTGGACATCTATCTACCCGGCTGTCCGCCGCGCCCGGAGATGCTGTTGCACGCGATTCTCAAGCTGCACGACAAGATTCAGCAGATGCCGCTGGGCGTGCACCGCGACGAGGTGATCCGGGAGACCGAGCGGGCCGCGCTCGCGGCACCCACGACCGTCGAGTTCAAGGGCCGGATGCGATGAGCGACCACACCCCTGACCACCGCGAACCCGGCCGGGGCGATCCCGAGGTCATCGCGGTGCGCCGGGGCATGTTCGGGGTCGGTGACAGCGGTGACACCTCCGGATACGGCGGCCTGGTCAAACCCGTCGCCATGCCGGGCGCGGCGACCCGGCCCTACGGAGGTTGTTTCGACGCGGTGGTCGACGCGCTGATCGCCGCGCTCGGTGCGCAGCGATACGCCGCGGCGGTGGAACGCGTGGTGGTGTACCGCGACGAACTGACCCTCGACATCCGGCGCGAGCAGCTGCGTGCGGTGGCCACCGCCCTGCGCGACGACCCGGATCTGCGGTTCGAACTGTGCGTCGGCGTCAGCGGTGTGCACTACCCCGAGGACACCGGCCGGGAACTGCACGCGGTGTACGGCTTCCTGTCGATCACCCACAACCGCCGGCTGCGGTTGGAAGTGGCGGTCCCCGACGCCGATCCGCACATTCCCTCACTGTTCGGGATCTACCCGACCACCGACTGGCATGAGCGCGAGACCTACGACTTCTTCGGCATCGTGTTCGACGGTCACCCCGCCCTGACCCGGATCGCGATGCCCGACGACTGGGAGGGCCACCCGCAGCGCAAGGACTATCCGCTGGGCGGCGTCCCGGTCCAGTATCACGGCGCGACCATTCCGCCGCCCGATGAGCGGAGGGCCTACAACTGATGAGTACCAGGCCGGAAACGGTCATCACGCTCGGCGGTCAGGACTGGGATCAGCTCGTCGCGGAGGCCCGCAGCAACGCCGCCGACCAGACCGGTGAGCGGATCGTGGTCAACATGGGCCCGCAGCATCCCTCCACACACGGGGTGTTGCGGCTGGTGCTGGAGATCGAGGGTGAGACGGTCACCGAGGCCCGCTGCGGTGTCGGTTATCTGCACACCGGCATCGAGAAGAACCTCGAATACCGCACCTGGATGCAGGGCGTCACCTTCGTCACCCGGATGGATTACCTGTCGCCGTTCTTCAACGAGACGGTGTACTGCCTCGGGGTGGAGAAGCTGCTCGGGATCACCGAGGCGATCCCGGAGCGGGCCAACGTGATCCGCGTGATGCTGATGGAACTGAACCGGATCTCCTCGCATCTGGTGGCACTGGCCACCGGCGGGATGGAGCTGGGCGCGATGACCGCGATGTTCCTCGGTTTCCGCGAACGCGAGGAAATCCTCAAGGTTTTCGAGTTGATCACCGGCCTGCGGATGAACCACGCCTACATCCGCCCCGGAGGGCTGGCCGCCGACCTGCCACCCGATGCGGTGCCCCGGGTCCGGGAGTTGTTGGAGCTGCTACCCGGACGGCTGCGCGACCTGGAAGACCTGTTGAGCCAGAACCACATCTGGCGGGCCCGCAACGAAGGCGTCGGCTACCTCGACCTGACCGGGTGTATGGCGCTGGGCGTCACCGGCCCGGTGCTGCGCTCGGCCGGTCTCCCCCACGACCTGCGCAAGTCGCAGCCGTATTGCGGTTACGAGAACTACGAATTCGACGTCATCACCGATGATCGATGTGATGCCTACGGCCGCTTCATGATCCGCGTCAAGGAGATGCACGAGTCGCTGAAGATCGTCGAACAGTGCCTGGATCGGCTCAGGCCGGGGCCGGTGATGATCGAGGACCGCAAGCTCGCCTGGCCGGCCGATCTGAAGCTGGGCCCCGACGGGCTGGGCAACTCCCCCGAACACGTCGCCCGCATCATGGGCCGCTCCATGGAGGGGTTGATCCACCACTTCAAACTGGTCACCGAGGGTATCCGGGTGCCGCCCGGACAGGTCTACGTCGCGGTGGAGTCGCCGCGCGGGGAACTGGGCGTGCACATGGTCTCCGACGGCGGCACCCGGCCCTACCGGGTGCACTATCGCGATCCGTCCTTCACCAATCTGCAGGCCGTCGCGGCGATGGCCGAGGGCGGCATGGTGGCCGATCTGATCGCGGCGCTGGCCTCGATCGATCCCGTGATGGGAGGGGTGGACAGATGACCGGCGGCAACGGCACACCCGTGTTCATCAGCGTGGCCGAGCTGGGACAGCGTCCCGACGAGGACGGGCCGCCGATCGCCGGACCGGCGAGCTACCCGCCGGAGGTGACCGAACGGTTGGCCGCCGACGCGGCGACGATCATCGCCCGCTATCCGCAGGCCCGCTCCGCACTGTTGCCTCTGCTGCATCTGGTCCAGGGCGAGGACGGTTACCTGACCCGCGCCGGCATCGCCTTCTGCGCCGACCAGCTGTCGCTGTCCGCGGCCGAAGTCGCCGCCGTCGCGACGTTCTACTCGATGTACCGGCGCCGGCCCACCGGTGACTACCTGGTCGGGGTGTGCACCAACACGCTGTGCGCGATCATGGGCGGCGACGCGATCCTCGACGCCCTGCAGGAGCACCTGGGCGTCCCGGCGGGCGGGACCACCGAGGACGGGGCGGTGACGCTGGAACACATCGAATGCAACGCCGCCTGCGACTACGCGCCGGTGGTGATGGTGAACTGGGAGTTCTTCGACAACCAGACCCCGGCGTCGGCTCGGGAACTGGTCGACGGACTGCGGTCGGGACGGCCCCCGGAACCGACCCGCGGCGCACCACTGTGCAGCTTCCGGCAGACCGCCCGGATCCTCGCCGGCCTGCCCGATCCGCGGCCGAAGACCCCGGGCGGCCCGGGCGAGGCGACGCTGGCCGGGCTGCGGGTGGCGCGCGAGCGCGGCATGTCGGCGCCGGAGCCCACCTCATGACGCCACTGACCCCGGTGCTGACCCGGTTCTGGGACGAGCCGGAACCCTGGTCGCTGGACACCTACCGCCGCCACGACGGATACCGCGCCCTGGAGAAGGCGCTGAAGATGGCTCCGGACGAGGTGATCGCCCTGGTCAAGGAGTCCGGGCTGCGCGGCCGCGGCGGTGCGGGGTTTCCCACCGGCACCAAGTGGTCGTTCATCCCCCAGGCCGCATCGACCCAGGCGGGCGCCGCAGGCGGCTCCGATCCGGCCGCCAGACCGCACTACCTCGTCGTCAACGCCGACGAATCGGAACCGGGCACCTGCAAGGACATCCCGCTGATGCTGACCACCCCGCACTTCCTGGTCGAGGGGGCGATCATCGCGGCCTATGCGATCCGGGCCCGGCATGCGTTCATCTATCTGCGCGGCGAGGTGGTGCCGGTGCTGCGCCGCCTGCAGCAGGCGGTCGCCGAGGCCTACGAGGCCGGCTACCTCGGCGCCGACATCCGCGGTTCCGGATTCGATCTGGATCTGATCGTCCACGCCGGCGCGGGCGCCTACATCTGTGGGGAGGAGACCGCCCTGCTGGACTCGCTGGAGGGCCGGCGCGGTCAGCCCCGGCTGCGGCCTCCGTTCCCGGCGGTGGCCGGGCTGTACGCCTGCCCGACCGTGGTCAACAACGTCGAGTCGATCGCCAGCGTCCCGCCCATCGTGCTCAACGGAATCGACTGGTTCCGGTCGATGGGCAGCGAGAAATCACCAGGCTTCACCCTGTATTCGCTGTCGGGACATGTCACCCGGCCCGGGCAGTACGAGGCGCCGCTGGGCATCACCCTGCGGGAACTGCTCGACTACGCCGGCGGCGTCCGGGCGGGCCGGTCGCTGAAATTCTGGACCCCGGGCGGATCGTCCACCCCGCTGCTGACCGCCGAACATCTCGACGTGCCACTGGATTACGAGGGTATCGCCGGGGTGGGCTCGATGCTGGGCACCAAGGCGCTGCAGATCTTCGACGACACCACCTGTGTGGTGCGCGCGGTGGCGCGGTGGACCGACTTCTACGCGCACGAGTCGTGCGGCAAGTGCACCCCCTGCCGGGAGGGCACCTACTGGCTCAAACAGATCTACGCCCGGTTGGAGTCCGGCGCCGGCACCCGGGCCGACCTCGACAAGCTGCTCGACATCTCCGACATCGTGCTCGGAAAGTCGTTCTGCGCGTTGGGTGACGGGGCCGCGATGCCGATCCAGTCGTCGCTGAGGTACTTCCGCGACGAATACGAGGCGCATCTCGACCCCGCTTCCCCCGGCTGCCCGTTCGATCCGCATGCCTCGACGCTGATGGCCACCGAGGAGGTGCGGGCATGACGTCGTCGACGAGCTCACCGGCGGGCACCGGCCGGGCGCCGGTCGAGATGGTGAACCTGACCATCGACGGCACCGAGATCAGCGTGCCCAAAGGCACCTTGGTGATCCGCGCCGCAGAACTCCTCGGGGTGGAGATCCCCCGGTTCTGCGACCATCCGCTGCTGGACCCGGTCGGCGCGTGCCGGCAGTGCCTGGTCGAGATCGAGGGCCAGCGCAAGCCGATGGCGTCGTGCACCACCACCGTGATGCCCGACATGGTGGTGCGCACCCAGCTCACCTCCGAGGCGGCGGCCGCCGCCCAGCACGGTGTGATGGAACTGCTGCTGATCAACCATCCGCTGGACTGCCCGGTGTGCGACAAGGGCGGTGAATGCCCGCTGCAGAACCAGGCGATGTCCACCGGCCGCGCGGAGACCCGCTTCGAGGACGTCAAACGCACCTTCCCGAAACCGATCAACATCTCCAGCCAGGTGCTGCTGGACCGGGAACGGTGTGTGCTGTGCGCGCGGTGCACCCGGTTCTCCCAGCAGATCGCCGGTGACCCGTTCATCGAACTGCTGGAACGCGGTGCGCTGCAGCAGGTCGGCATCGCACCGGAGCAGCCGTTCCAGTCCTACTTCTCCGGCAACACGGTGCAGATCTGCCCGGTCGGGGCGTTGACCGGGGCGGCGTACCGGTTCCGGGCCCGCCCGTTCGACCTGGTCTCCAGCCCGACGGTGTGCGAGCACTGCGCATCCGGATGCGCGCAACGCACCGACCACCGGCGTGGAAAGGTGTTGCGCCGGCTGGCCGGTGACGATCCGGAGGTCAACGAGGAGTGGAACTGCGACAAGGGCCGGTGGGCGTTCACCTACACCCGCGTCGGTGACCGCCTCACCGCACCGCTGGTGCGCGGCGCCGACGGGGAGCTGCGCTCGGCGTCCTGGCCGGAGGCGCTGTACACCGCTGCCCGCGGTTTGGCCGGGGCGGTCGGGCGGGCCGGGGTCCTGGTGGGTGGGCGGGCCACCGTGACCGACGCCTACAGCTACGCCAAGTTCGCCCGGATGGTCCTGGGCGGCAACGACATCGACTTCCGCGCCCGCACCCACAGCGCCGAGGAGGCGGATTTCCTCGCCGCCGTGGTCGCCGGCCGCCCGATGCCGGTGACCTACACCGACCTGGAACGGGCGCCGGCCGTGCTGCTGGCCGGCTTCGAGCCGGAGGAGGAGTCCCCGATCGTGTTCCTCCGGCTCCGCAAGGCGGTCCGCAAACACGGTCTGCGGGTGATGTCGGTGGCGCCGTACGCGAGCCCGGGACTGACCAAGCTCGGGGGCCGGCTGCTGCCCACCGTCCCGGGCGGGGAGGCCGAGGCACTCGACGCGCTGCACGACGACGACTGGTTGACCCGACCGGGTGCGGTGATCCTCACCGGCGAGCGGCTGGCCGGCCACCCCGGCGCCTACTCCGCGGCGGCCCGGCTGGCGGACGCCACCGGGGCGAGGCTGGCGTGGATCCCGCGGCGGGCCGGTGAGCGCGGTGCGCTCGAGGCGGGTGCGTTGCCGAATCTGCTGCCGGGCGGCCGCCCGGTCACCGATGCCGCCGCCCGGGCCGAGGTCACCGCGGCGTGGCACGCCGCGGACCTGCCCTCGGCACCCGGACGCGACACCGCCGCGATGCTGGCCGCGGCCCGCTCCGGGGAGCTGGGCGCCTTGCTGATCGGCGGGGTGGATCCGTTCGATCTGCCGGATCCAAAGGCCGCTCTGGCCGCGATCGACGCGGTCGGGTTCGTGGTGAGCCTGGAGATGCGGAGCAGCGCCGTGACCGACCGCGCCCACGTGGTGTTCCCGGTCGCACCGGTGACGGAAAAGTCGGGTGCGTTCGTCAACTGGGAGGGCCGGCTGCGGCCGTTCGACACCGCCGTGCCCACGGATGCGCTGCCGGACTCCCGGGTGTTGCACGTGCTCGCCGACGAGATGGGCGTCGATCTCCGGACCCCGACACCGGCCGCCGCCTCCGACGAATTGGCGCGGCTGGGTCGCTGGTCCGGACCGTGGCCCGCAGCTCCGAGGGTGGCCGCCGCGGAACCGCCGCAGCCGGGCTCCGGTGAGGCCGTGCTGGCCGGGTGGCGGATGCTGCTCGACGCCGGTCGGCTGCAGGACGGCGAACCGCATCTGGCCGGCACCGCCCGCGCCCCGGTGGTGCGGCTGTCGCCGGCCACCGCGGCCGACATCGGGGCGGCCGACGGCGAACCGGTGGCGGTCGGCACCGACCGCGGTGAGATCGTGCTGCCGCTGGCGGTGACGGAGATGGCCGACCGGGTGGTGTGGCTGCCGTTGAACTCGCCGGGCTCGGCGGTGCACCGGCGGCTCGGGGTCGGCCCCGGGGCAATCGTGACGATCCGGCGGGCCGAGTCGTGACCTATCCCGATCCCGGAGCATTCGGCCACGACCCGTGGTGGCTGATCGTCGCGAAAACGGTCGGGATCTTCGGTTTCCTGGTGCTGACGGTGCTGTCGGCGATCCTCATCGAACGGAAGATCCTGGGTCGGATGCAGATGCGGTTCGGGCCCAACCGGGTCGGACCACGCGGACTGCTGCAGTCGGTGGCCGACGGGGTGAAGCTGGCGCTCAAGGAGGGCCTGATACCCCGCGCCGCCGACAAGCCGCTGTACCTGCTGGCGCCGGTGATCGCGGTCATCCCGGCGTTCATGGCGTTCGCGGTCATCCCGATGGGCCCGGTGGTGTCGGTGTTCGGCCACCGCACCCCGTTGCAGCTCACCGATCTTCCGGTGGCGGTCCTCTACATCCTGGCCGTCGCCTCGGTCGGGGTGTACGGCTTCATCCTGGCCGGCTGGTCGTCGGGCTCGACCTATCCGCTGCTGGGTGGGCTCCGGTCCACCGCGCAGGTGATCTCCTACGAGGTCGCGATGGCGTTGACGTTCGTCGCGGTGTTCCTCTACGCGGGCACCATGTCGACCTCGGGGATCGTGGCCGCGCAGCAGGGCACCTGGTATCTCTTCCTGCTGCTGCCGTCGTTCCTGGTCTTCCTGGTCGCGATGGTCGGCGAGACCAACCGGGCGCCTTTCGATCTGCCCGAGGCCGAGGGGGAACTCGTCGGTGGATTCCACACCGAGTACTCGTCGCTGAAGTTCGCGATGTTCATGCTGGCCGAGTACATCAACATGGCCACCGTCTCCGCGTTGGCCACCACCCTGTTCCTCGGCGGCTGGGCTGCCCCGTGGCCGATCAACATGTGGGCCGGCGCGAACTCCGGCTGGTGGCCGCTGCTGTGGTTCACCGCCAAGGTGTGGGTGTTCCTGTTCGTGTTCTTCTGGCTGCGCGCCACCCTGCCGCGGCTGCGTTACGACCAGTTCATGGCGTTGGGCTGGAAGGTGCTCATCCCGATGTCGATGGTGTGGATCATGGTGGTCGCCACCGCGCGCGGGTTGCAGGTCTTCGGCTACGTGGGCTGGTCCACCGGGTTGACGAGCGTCGCGGCGATCACCGCCCTGGCGCTGATCGCGGTGGTGTGGTGGGTGTTCAGCCGGCGCAACGAGGCCGAACCCGCGCTCCCCCAGACTCATTCCGGCGCCTTCCCCGTGCCGTCGCTGCCGGCCGGTCAGCAGCGCACCGAGAACGCCAAGGAGACGGTTGATGTCTAGGTTGTCGAGGTTTCTCGAGGCGATCGCCGGGTTCGGCGTCACGCTCGGCGCGATGTTCAAGAAACCGCTGACCGAGCAGTATCCCGAGCAACCCGGCCCGGTCGCGCCGCGCTATCACGGCCGGCACCAGTTGAACCGGTATCCGGACGGGTTGGAGAAATGCATCGGTTGCGAGTTGTGCGCCTGGGCATGCCCGGCCGACGCCATCTATGTCGAGGGCGCCGACAACACCGAAGCGCAGCGCTACTCCCCCGGTGAACGGTACGGCCGGGTGTACCAGATCAACTATCTGCGCTGCATCGGCTGCGGACTGTGTATCGAGGCGTGTCCGACCCGGGCGTTGACGATGACCAACGACTACGAGATGGCCGATGACAATCGGGCCGACCTGATCTGGGGGAAGGACAAACTGCTCGCCCCGCTGCAGCCCGGGATGGTCCCGCCGCCGCACCCGATGGCGGTTGGAGCCACCGATGAGGACTACTACCTGGGGAGGGTGTCGCCGATCACCGAGGATGTGCGGTGATCGGAGCGGTCATCACGTTCGCCGCCGCCGCGAACGACGACGCGGTGAATACCGTGCACACCTCGACCGGCGAGGCGGTGCTGTTCTGGATCGTCGGCGGCCTCGCGGTCGTCGGCGCTCTCGGCGTCGTCACCGCACCGAAGGCGGTGTATTCGGCGTTGTTCCTGGCGATGACGATGATCGGGCTCGCGGTGCTCTACCTCGCCCAGGACGCGCCGTTTCTGGGCGTGGTGCAGGTGGTGGTGTACACCGGCGCGGTGATGATGCTGTTCGTCTTCGTGATGATGCTGATCGGCGTCGACTCGTCCGAGGCACTGGTGGAAACCATTCGGGGGCAACGTGTCGCCGCGGTGGCCGCCGGGTTCGGGTTCGGGATCCTGTTGATCGCCGGGATCGGGAGCGTCGCGGCCGAGATCGGTTTCACCGGTCTGGACGAGGCCAACAGCGGCGGCAATGTGGAGGGCGTCGCCGCGCTGGTGTTCACCCGGTATCTGTGGGCGTTCGAGATCACCGCGACGCTGCTGATCACCGCCGCGCTCGGGGCGATGGTGCTCGCCCACCGGGAACGTTTCGGCCGCCGCAAGACTCAGCGCGAACTGGCCGAGGAGCGGTTCCGCGAAGGCGGCTATCCGACGACGTTGCCGCCGCCCGGGGTGTACGCGACCCGCAACGCCGTCGACGTGCCGGCCCGGCTGCCGGACGGATCGGACGCGGAGATCTCGGTCAATCCGATGCTGCGGCCCCGGGAGGAGCACGAGTGAACGTGCGGACGCGAGGAGCACAGTGAGTCCCGACAACTATCTGTATCTGTCGGCGTTGCTGTTCACCATCGGCGCCGTCGGGGTGCTGGTGCGGCGCAACGCGATCGTGATGTTCATGTCGATCGAGTTGATGCTCAATGCGGTGAACCTGTCGCTGGTCACGTTCGCCCGGCTGCACGGCTCCCTCGACGGCCAGGTGCTCGCCTTCTTCGTGATGGTGGTGGCCGCCTGCGAGGTGGTGATCGGCCTGGCGATCATCATGGCCATCTTCCGCACCCGCCGTTCGGCTTCGGTGGACGACGCCAACCTGCTCAAACACTAGGGAAACGATGACGATTCCGCTGTGGCTGCTGATTGCGCTGCCGGCCGTCGGTGCGACCGTGCTGCTGCTGGCCGGGCGGCGCGCCGACCCGTGGGGTCATCTGCTGGGGTGCGCCGCCGCGCTGGCGTCGTTCGGCGTCGCCGCGGTGTTGTTCGTGGACATGCTGGGCCGGCCCGGTGATCAGCGCGGCACCGTGGCGACCCTGTTCTCCTGGGTTCCCGTCGCCGATCTGCAGATCGACTTCGGTCTGCAACTCGACCAGTTGTCGATGTGTTTCGCGCTGCTGATCACCGGTGTTGGCTCTCTGATCCACATCTACTCGGTCGGCTACATGCGCGAGGACCCGGAGCGCCGAAAGTTCTTCGCGTACCTGAATCTGTTCCTCTCCGCGATGCTGCTGCTGGTGCTGGCGGACAATTTCTTCGGCCTGTACGTCGGCTGGGAGGGCGTCGGCCTGGCGTCGTATCTGCTGATCGGTTTCTGGGCGCACAAACCCTCGGCGGCGACGGCCGCCAAGAAGGCGTTCGTGGTCAACCGGGTCGGCGACATGGGCCTGGTGATCGCGATGGCCGTGATGTTCGCCGCGGCCGGCTCGGTGTCGTTCAGCGGGGTCTTCGGCGCCGCACCGCAACTCGGTGAGGGCACCCTGACCGCGATCGGGCTGCTGCTGTTGCTGGCGGCCTGCGGCAAATCCGCTCAGGTGCCGCTGCAGTCCTGGTTGGGCGACGCGATGGAAGGCCCCACCCCGGTGTCGGCTCTGATTCATGCCGCCACCATGGTGACCGCGGGCGTGTATCTGATCGTGCGGTCCGGACCGGTGTTCGATCTGGCGCCGGGCGCGCAGCTCGCGGTGGTGGCCGTCGGCGCGGTGACCCTGCTGTTCGGTGCGATCATCGGCTGTGCGAAGGACGACATCAAGAAGGCGTTGGCGGCCTCCACGATGAGCCAGATCGGCTACATGGTGCTGGCTGCCGGTCTGGGGCCGGCCGGTTACGCGTTCGCGATCATGCATCTGCTGACCCACGGGTTCTTCAAGGCCGGGCTGTTCCTGGGGGCCGGGTCGGTGATGCACGCCATGAACGACGAGGTCGACATGCGCCGTTACGGCGGTCTGCGGTCCGTGCTGCCGATCACCTTCGCCACCTTCGGGCTCGGCTACCTGGCGATCATCGGGGTGCCGCCGTTGGCCGGCTTCTTCTCCAAGGACGCCATCATCGAGGTCGCGCTGGCCGCAGGTGGGGTCAAGGGTGTGGTGCTCGGCGGGGCTGCGCTGCTGGGCGCCGGCATCACCGCCTTCTACATGACCCGGGTGATGCTGCTGACGTTCTTCGGCGAACGGCGCTGGGAGCCGACCGCGCAGCCCCACGAGTCGCCACCGGTCATGACGGTGCCGATGATCCTGCTGGCCGTCGGATCGGTGGCCTCCGGTGCGGTGCTTGCCGTCGGCGGCACCCTGCAGCACTGGCTGGAGCCGGTGGTCGGCGTCCACGAGGCCCACCATGTGGTGCCGGTCTGGGTGGTGACCGCGACGGTCCTGGCGACGGTGGCGGTCGGCATCGTGGTCGCCTACCGGATGTATGCGATGCGCCCGGTGCCCGTCGAGGTTCCGGAGGGTTCGGCGCTCACTGTGGCCGCGCGGCGCGATCTGTACGGCGACGCCTTCAACGAGGCGGTCTTCATGCGCACCGGACAGGGCCTGACCCGCACCCTGGTGCACGTCGACGAGGTCGGTGTCGACGGCGTCGGCAGCGGCCTGGCTGCGACGGTGCGGCGGTTCTCGGAGGCCCTGCGCGGCCTGCAGACCGGTTTCGCCCGGTCGTATGCCTTGTCGATGCTCGTGGGTGCGGCCCTGGTGGTCGCCATGGTTCTGGTGGTGCGCGCGTGGTGACTGGTTTTCCCTGGCTGACCGCGTTGTGGGCGACACCGATCGTCGGTGCCGCGGCGCTGGTGCTGCTGCCCGCGGCCCGCCGCGGCCTGGCCAAATGGTTCGCGCTGGCGGTGTCGCTGCTCGTGCTGGGCATCACCGCGGTGCTCACGGCAGGATTCGACCCGGGCGGCGAGCGTTACCAGTTCGTCGAGTCGCACCGCTGGATTCCGTCCTTCGGCACCGGCTACATCCTCGGGATCGACGGGATCGCGCTGGCGCTGGTGCTGCTCACCGCGGTGCTGGTGCCGCTGCTGATCGTGGCCGGGTGGAACGACGCCGATCAGCGCCCCGGCCTGGCGGGGCGTGCGGTGCACCTGTATCTGGCGCTCACCCTCGCCGTCGAGGGCATGGTGTTGATGTCGCTGATCGCGTTGGACGTGCTGCTGTTCTACGTGTTCTTCGAGGCCATGCTGATCCCGATGTACTTCCTCATCGGCGGCTTCGGCGGCGCCCACCGCGGCCGGGCGGCGGTGAAGTTCCTGCTGTACAACCTGTTCGGCGGGTTGATCATGTTGGCCGCGGTGATCGGTCTGTACGTGGTGACCGCGGGCAGCGACGCCCTCGCCGGTCCCGCGGGCGGGGGCACGTTCGACTTCCGCGCGATCGTCGCCGCGGTGTCGGCCGGCGATCTGATGATCGACCCGGCGGTGCTGAACCTGTTGTTCCTCGGGTTCATGCTGGCGTTCGCGATCAAGGCGCCGCTGTGGCCATTCCACCGCTGGCTGCCCGACGCCGCGGTGGAGGCGACACCGGCAACCGCGGTGCTGATGATGGCGGTGATGGACAAGGTCGGTACGTTCGGCATGCTGCGGTACAGCCTGCAGCTGTTTCCCGACGCGGCAACGCTTTTCCGGCCCCTGGTCGTCGCGCTGGCGGTGATCGGGATCGTCTACGGCGCGATTCTGGCGATCGGCCAGACCGATGTGATGCGGCTGATCGCCTACACGTCGATTTCGCACTTCGGCTTCATCATCCTGGGCATCTTCGTGATGACCAGTCAGGGTCAGTCCGGTTCGACGCTGTACATGATCAATCACGGTCTCTCCACCGCCGCGCTGTTCCTGATCGCCGGATTCCTGGTGACCCGGCACGGGACCCGGCTCATCACCGATTACGGCGGGGTGCAGAAGGTCGCCCCGGTGCTGGCCGGCACCTTCCTGGTGGCCGGGCTGGCCACGCTGTCGCTGCCCGGGCTGGCGCCGTTCATCAGTGAGTTCCTGGTGCTGATCGGGACGTTCACGCGGTATCCGGTGTTGGCGGTCCTGGCGGCCACCGCGTTGGTGCTGTCGGCGATCTACATCCTGTGGACCTACCAGCGGATGATGGCCGGCCCGGTGCGCGAGGACAACCGATCGATCCGCGACCTGATCCCCCGCGAACTCGTCGTGGTCGCGCCGCTGATCGCGCTGCTGGTGGGGCTGGGGGTGTATCCCAAACCGGCGCTGGACATCATCGACCCCGCGGTCGGTCACACCTTGACCTCGATCGGCGAACACGACCCGAGGCCGACGATCACGGCGGGAGACGATCCCGTTCCGGCAGGAAAGGGGCGCTGACATGCCCACCCCCAGCGTGGAGTACAGCCTGCTGCTACCGATGTTGATCGTGTTCGGCGTCGCCATCGCCGGAGTGCTGATCGAGGCGTTCCTGCCCCGCCGGCTCCGGTATCGCGTCCAGCTGACGTTGACGCTCGGCGGGTTGGTCGCGGCCCTGCTCGCGGTGCTCGGCCTGACCGACCGACTCTCCGGCGGTGGCGGGGACACCGCGATGATGGGCGCGGTGGTCATCGACGGTCCGGCACTGTTTCTGCAGGGCACCGTCGTGCTGCTGGCGATCCTGGGTGTCTTGCTGATCGCCGAACGCCAGATCGGATCGCGGGATCCGGCCCGCGGTCTGGACGGGTTCACCCCGCAGGCGTCCGCGGTGCCGGGCAGCGTCGCCGAACAGGTCGCCACCAGGGCGGGTGCGGTGCAGACCGAGGTGTTTCCGCTGACCATGTTCGCCACCGGCGGCATGATGCTGTTCGGTGCCTCGGACGACCTGTTGACGATCTTCGTCGCGCTGGAGGTGCTGTCGCTGCCGCTGTACCTGCTGTGCGGGCTGGCGCGGCGGCAGCGCCTGCTGTCCCAAGAGGCCGCGTTGAAATACTTCCTGCTGGGCGCGTTCTCGTCCGCGTTCTTCGTCTACGGGGTGGCGATGCTGTACGGCTACTCCGGCACCCTGCGGCTCGGCGGAATCGCCGACGCGGTCGCCACCCCGCCCGGCGGTTCGACCGCGCTGGCGCTGATCGGCATCGGGCTGCTGATGGTCGGGTTGCTGTTCAAGGTGGGGGCGGTGCCGTTCCACTCCTGGATTCCCGACGCATATCAGGGTGCCCCGACGGCGATCACGGCGTTCATGTCGGCGGCCACCAAGGTCGCGGCGTTCGGCGCGCTGCTGCGGATCTGTCACGTCGCGCTCCCCGCCCTCAAGGACGACTGGCGTCCGATGTTGTGGGCGGTGGCGATTCTGACCATGGTGGTGGGCACCGTCACCGCGGTGACGCAGACGGATGTCAAGCGGATGCTGGCGTATTCGGCGGTCGCCCACACCGGGTTCATCCTCACCGGCGTGATCGCCGCGAACGAGGCCGGGGTGTCGTCGACGCTGTTCTATCTGTTCGCCTACGGGTTCAGCTCGCTGGGCGCGTTCGCCCTCGTCGGGTTGGTGCGGTCACGTGACGGTGAGGAGGCGACCTCGATGGCGGCGTGGGCCGGGTTGGGCCGCCGTCATCCCCTTGCCGGCGTGGTGTTCTCGCTGTTTCTGCTTGCGTTCGCCGGCATTCCGTTGACCAGTGGGTTCGTCGCCAAGTTCGCGGTTTTCAAGGCCGCCGGGGAGGGCGGTGCGATTCCGCTGGTGGTGATCGGGGTGATCGCCAGCGCCGTCGCCGCGTACTTCTATGTGCGGGTGATCGTGTTGATGTTCTTCACCGATCCCCCCTCGGATGCGCCCGAGGTCGTCGCCCCCAGCGGGCTGACCACCGCTGTGGTCACGGTGACCGCCGCGGTGACGTTCGCGCTGGGGGCGTTGCCGCAACCTCTGCTCGATCTGGCGGACAGCGCGGTTCCGTTCCTGCGCTGAGCGACTCGCCCCTACCACGGTGGTGTGACATTCCCGGGTGTTCTGGGCCAAGTTGTCCTCAATGGGGGTTTTGTCCCCAGTCGGGGTGATGGGGGCTGCTGTGTCGAATGGGTGTTCGATACGGTGGGTTCATGGGTCAGCAGTTCGTCACCGCCGGGGCCGCCCGGGCGCGGGTGGGTGAGTTGCTGGCCGCGGTGGATGCGGCGTATGCCGAGATGCGCGCGTTGTGTCTCGATGAGGTCGGTACCGGGTTTCGGCTGGAGTTGGCCGAGCGGTTGGAGACGCAGTGTCGGATCAATCGGGGGTTGATGTATCGGGTGTTCGCCCAGTTGGCCGACCCGCCTGATGAACCGGCGATGGTGCCGGCGGTCAGAGACCGGTTGTGGGCGCGGTTGCGGATCACCCCTGGTGAGGTGAAACGCCGGTTGCGGGTGGCCGCACTGCTGCGGCCGCGCCGCCGGCTCAGCGGCCCACCGCTGCCGCCGGTGTTGGCGCGGGTGGCCGGGGCTGTCGAGTCCGGGCTGCTCGGTGAGGAGCATCTGCGGGTCATCACCACGGTGATGGCTGCGTTGCCGTCGGCGGTGTCGGTGACCGATCGGGAGGCGGTGGAAGCCAGCCTTATCGCCGAGGCCGCCCGAAGTGATGCCGGCATCGTGCGGCAGGCGGGGCGGCGGATCGAGGAGATCTTCAACCCCGACGGGCATTACGACGATCAGGACCGGGCCCGCCGCCGCGGCATCCACCTCGGTGACCAACAGCGTGATGGGATGTCGGCGATCTCCGGGTGGATCGACCCGCAACTGCGCGCCTATCTGGAGGCCGTCACCGCCGCGGTCCGCCCGGGCCGCCATCTACCCCACACCACCACCGATACCACCGGCACCACCGGCACCACTGAGACCACCGATACCGCCGGCACCGCTGCGACGGCCGCCGCTGATACCGCTGCGACGGCCGCCGATACCGCTGCTGACGGGGTTGGGGATATCGATACCGGGGGTGTGGATTTGCGCAGTGCGGCTCAGCGCCGCCATGACGGGCTCACACTCGGGTTGAAGATCGCGGTGGCCTCCGGGCGGTTGGGGTCGCATCGGGGGCATCCGGTGACGGTGATCGTGCGCACCACCCTGGGCGAGTTGAATCAGGCCGCCCACGCCGTGGCCGACCCCAGGGTGTCGATGCCCGGGCCGGCGCGTACCGGGGGTACCGGGGTGCTGCCGATGCGGGAGTTGATCCGTATGGCCGCCGACGCCATCCACTACCTGGCGGTGTTCGACGACCACACCGAACGCCCACTGTATCTGGGCCGGCAGAAACGCATCGCCACCGCCGATCAGCGCCTCATCTGCTACGCCCGCGACGGCGGCTGCACCGCACCCGGCTGCGGTGAGCCCGGCTACCACGCCGAAGCCCACCACCAACCCGCCTGGGAGGACGGCGGTCTCACCGACGCCGACCACCTGTTCTTCGCCTGCGGCCCCCACCACAGCGGCCTGACCGAAGGCCGCTGGCAGGCCACCATCACCCCCACCGGCCGACTCGCCTGGACCAACGACCACCACCCACCCACCGTCAACCACGCCCACCACCCCGAAGAACTCCTACGCGCACACACCGACCCACCAGAAGACCCCGGGTGACCACTCCGGCCGCCGGCGGGTCAGGGCAGCAGCCCGACCTGGCGATAGGCCACCTCCAGATAGCACCGGAGCTGGCGTGCCGAGGGTGGCTCAGGTTGCAGCACACGGTAAGTCACTGCGCCGGCGAGCATGTCGACGAGTACGTCCAGATCGGCGTCGGCCGCCACCGTTCCGAGGTCCCGGGCCCGCCGGAGCAGGGCGATGGCGGCGGTGCGGCGCGGCAGAATGTAGTGCTCCCAATAGGTTCGCAACAGCGCCGGATGGGTCACCGCCGAACCGTAGATCGCGGCGATGAGACCACGGAACGCGGGGTCCGCAGCGGTCCGGGCAGCCGCGGAGATGTTGCGCCGCACCAGCTCATACGGATCCGAGACCGAGGCTTCGGCCGGAGTGGGCCAGGCCAGTTCGGCGCTCACCCGGTGTTCGATGGCGTCGGCGACGAGTTGCTCCTTGTCGGACCAGCGTCGGTAGATGGTCGGCTTGCCGACACCGGCGCGTCTGGCCACCTGTTCGATGCTCAGCGCGGAAATACCCTGCTCGACGAAGATTTCCAGCGCGGCGTCGAGAATCGCGGAGTCCAGAGCCGGGTCTCGGGGCCGCCCCCGCGCGGCGGCCCGGCCGGTGGCGGCCGCGTCCGTGGCGGTCACCGTACCCGCCCGACAGTCAGCGCCGACTTCAACCAGTCCGCGAGATCGGTCGCGTCCCGGCCCCGCCACGCCAGATGACCGTCGGGACGCACGAGAAAGGCGTCACACCCGCGCATCTCGGCTCCGCGCAATCCGACGACGTACTCACCCAGGAAGGTGTGGGCCGTCCCGAGCAGCCCCGGACCCTCTCGGTGATGCCGGCCCGAACCGGGTTCCAGCACCGCCCACCGGCCACCCAGCTGTTCGTACAACCGGCTGATATGCCCGTCATCGCGCACGCACCGCTGATCGGGCACCCGGTCCCCCGGCCGCGGGGTGGTCATCGACACCGTTCGGGGCGCCAGCGGCCCGCCCCGGTAGGTCACCCACAGCTGCGATGTCTGATAGGTCAGCCGGCGCTGCACCGACGGCAGCGCCAGCAACGGCAGCACCACACGGTCGCGCAGGAACCGGCCGACGCCGCGGTCGGCGATGTTGAGCTTGGTGGCGGCGCTGGTGTTGCGCAGCACCTCGGTGGCCAGCGGACGCCGTTCGGCCTCATAGGTGTCGAGCAGCGCGGGACCGGCGTAGCCCCGGATCACCAGCGCGAGTTTGAAGGCGAGGTTCTCCGCGTCACCCAACCCGGTCAACATGCCCTGACCGCCGAACGGGGCGTGGGCGTGCGCGGCGTCACCGGCGATGAACACCCGGCCGCGGCGGTAGGTGTCGGCGAGACGGCGGTGCACCCGGAACTCCGACTGCCACACCGTGCCGGTGACCTTCACCCGGTGCCCGGTCCGCTCGTACAGCAACCGCTCCAGCGCGCCCTGATCGAGATCGCCCGGCCCGGGATCGTAGGCGATGATGCGCCACAATCCGTCCGGCATCGGCATCGCGCCGACCATGCCGTCGGGATGGATCCACCCGGTGGTGCCGGACCGGTCCAACCGCCAGTCCAGGTAGACGTCGGCGAGCAGGAACCGCTCGCTGAGCCGCGCCCCGGGGTATCCGATGCCGACCGATTTCCGGGTACTGCTGCCGGTGCCGTCGCAGCCCACCAGCCAGCGGCCGCGCAGTTCGCCGCCGCCCCCGATCCCGGCGGTCACCGTCGACGCGTCCTGGCGCAGACCGGTCAGCGGGCAGTCCAACTCCACCCGGCCGCCCAGCTCGGCCAGCCGGTTCCGCAACGCCGCCTCGACCTCGGCCTGGGAGATGACCATCGGCGGCGCCGCGGTCCGCATCCCCGGATCACCGAACTGCATCCGCATCACCGGCTCGCCGCCGAGATGAGTGGTGATCTGCATGGCCCGCACCGAACGTTCGGGCAGACCTCCCAGCGCACCGAGCCGGTCGAGGACCTCCGACCCCCGAGCGTGCAGGAAGTTGGCCCGCGAGGTCGTCGCCGGGGCCGGCGCCTTGTCGATGACCCGCACGTCCAGCCCGTGGGCGAGCAGCCCGCAGGCCACCGCGAGGCCGACCGGCCCCGCTCCCACCACCACGACGTCGGTCGTCGTCTCGCGCGCCATCCTCGTCGCCGCCTCACCTCTGCCATTTACGTTACGTATCCGTACAGTAATTGAACCCGTGAGCGCATCGCCACCCCGGATGTAGATTCGTCCCATGACCTCTGACCGGGTGGTGTCGCGCACGGACCACGGCCCCGTGCGGCTGCTCACCATGAATCGTCCGGAATCTCGGAACGCCCTGAGCCGCAATCTGATCCGCGAGCTGTACACCGCGTTCGAGGAGGCCGATCAGGACGCTTCGGTCCGGGCGATGGTGCTGACCGGAGCCGATCCGGCGTTCTGCGCCGGGGTGGACCTCAAAGAGGCCCAGCGGGACGGCATGACGTACTTCGACGAGTTCCGCACCCACGACTGCATCACCAAGCCCGCCGAACTGCGCACCCCGATCATCGCAGCGGTCAACGGGCCGACGTTCACCGGCGGACTCGAGATGGCCTTGGGCTGCGACTTCCTCATCGCCTCCGACCGGGCGGTGTTCGCCGACACCCACGCGCGCGTCGGCATCCTCCCCGGCGGCGGGATGACGGCACGGCTGCCGCAGGTGGTGGGCGCCGCGATGGCACGCCGGATGTCGATGACCGGGGAGGTCATCGACGCCGCCCGCGCCGAACGGCTCGGGCTGGTCACCGAGGTCGTCGAGCACGACCGGTTGCTGGACCGCGCGCTGGAGCTGGCCGGGCAGATCGCCGAGGTGCCCGCCGACACCATGGCCGGCCTCAAAGAGATCTACGCCCGCGGAATCGGACCGGTGATCGCTCCGGCGCTGGCCGCCGAACAGGACATCGCGGCCGCGCAGCTACGCGATTTCGGCGGGCTCGGCGAACGCTTCATGGCAGTATCGCAACGCAACAGACAACAGTTGGGGTAGCCGATGAACTCGAAGATCCTGGCAGCACCGGTGGTTCTGGCGACGGCCGCCGGTCTCGCCCTCGCGACGGCCGCTCCCGCGCCCGCGCGGCCGGGCGTCGCCGATTTCGGCGCCACCCAGCACCTTCACGACGGCGGGGTGACCATCGCCTACACGCTCGAGGAGCTCGAACCCAGCGACGACGTCGTGAGCAACGTCGCGCTACAGGGGCGACTCTGGGAGGTGAGCGTCACCGTCGAAGCGGTCGAGGGCGCCGCCACCCCGGTCATCCCGTTCTTCAACGCCCGCAGCGCCGACGGGCAGAACTACCGGGCGTTGTTCACCGCGGTCGGCGAGGAGGCGCTCAGCGGGGCGACGCTGGGCCAGGGCCAGGAGACCGAGGGCAACATCTACTTCGACGTGACCGGCGCCCCGCCGACAGAGGTGGTCTACAACGACGCCGTGCAGGACCGGCTCATCTGGCGCTGACACCCCGGTCGCGCTTCAGGATGAACCCCACGGTGCTCTGATCGCCGAATCCGGGCTGCGGGGCGGTGGCCGCCGCGATCTGCCGCCGCGCCTGTTCGAGCACGGGTGTCTGCGGGTCGAGGACCGACAGATACACCTCGTGCGCGGCGAGCGCCTCGACCGCGAGATCGACGTAGCCGTCCACCACCTCGACATGGGTGGGGTCCGGCCCGTTCTCGAACAGCCAGCGCGCCGGGTGCGCCGACTCGTCGAACGCCGCGGCGACCGCGGTGGCGAATTCGATGTGGTCGCGCTGATTGGGCATCCCCGGCCCCCATTCCGGCCCGCCGTAGATGGTGATCACCACCTGCGGCGCGACCCGGGTGATCGCGTCGGCGATGGCGGCACGAAGGTCGGGGGTGTCGCGGATGCGGCTGTCGGGGAAGTTCCAGAACCGGACGTCGTGCACCCCGACCACCGCCGCCGACCGGCGCTGCTCGGCCTCCCGGACAGTGCCGGCCCGTTCCGGGGGCATGCCGGCGATACCCGCCTCGCCACGTGACGCCAGCACGTACCGGACGTCTCTGCCGGCGGCGGTCCACTTGGCCACGGCGGCGGCCATCCCGTATTCCGGGTCGTCGGGATGCGGCACCAGCACCAGCGCGGTGTCCCAGTCGTCCGGGAACGGTTGCATACCCATGGCTATCGGCTCCTGGTGTTGTGGGCCGCACGAATCAGCCAGCGTCCGTCCCGCTGCACCAGCAGGTAGCTGATCACGCCGGCGCGGTCCCGGGCTCCAGGCTCAGGGTCGGGCCAGTTCCACCGGGTGTGCACCAACGCGACGCCGGGCGCCACCTCGGCGACGGACTCAACCTGTTGGGTGTAATGGGTTTTCCCTGCGATGACGTCGGCCGGTACATCCTGGTGCCCTTCGACATTGTCTCGCCGCGACGTCCACCACAGCCCGGAGTGGGCGATGAAGTCGGCATCCTCGGTGAAGTATCGACCCCATGCCGCCATATCGTGCGCTCGCCACAGATCGGTGGTCGCGGTCATGACTGCGGCGATGTCCTGCTCGTCTTCGATGTCCACCGCGCCAGTATCGAACCTCAACGTTGGTTCAGGTCAACCCTCTTTGGTGACTCCGCGGATGAGGATGGCCGCCACCTCGTCCGCCCACCGTTCGGTGATCGGCTCGTCGGGATGCAGCACCATGCGGAACATCACCGACCCACCGATCAATTCGGTCAGTCGGTCCGCGTCGACGCCGGATTGCACCTCGCCGCGTCCGGCCGCCTCGGCGAGCCGGCGGCGCAACGCCTCCACCAGCGACCCCACCCGGCCCAACAGCCCGCGGTGCAGTCGGGGGTCGGCGGCCATGTCGACCAGCAGCCCGGGCATCGCGGCCCGGGCCGCCGGGGTGGCGGTGATCTGCCGGTTGCGTTCGATCAGGGCCCGGACGATGCCGGCGACGTCATCGGAGGACTCCACCGTGTCGACGGGATCGGTCGGCGCGGTCGCCGCGTACACCAGTTCGGGCTTGCTCGACCACCGGCGGTACAGCGCGGTCTTGGTGGTTCCCGCCCGCTCGGCGACGGCGCTCATGGTCAGGTTCGAATAACCGATTTCGACAAGAAGATCCGCCGTGGCCCGCAATATGGCACCGTCGATACGCGGGTCGCGGGGGCGACCGGCACCCGCGGCCTTGTCAACCGAAGTGGAGTTCGTGGTCATAACGTTCCCCGTATCGTAAGTGCTTGCGAAGGAAATAACAGTGGCAACTGAACCGGCTGTCGAGGATGTCAGTCGTCTGCAGCGCTCCGCCCGGGATCTGAGCACCCTACCCGGTGCGCTGGCCCGGTGGCTGGCAACCGTACAACCCGGAAGCGACCCACGGGTGCAGGTGCACAGCGGCATCGACGCCAACGGGATGTCGTCGGAGACGATCGTGCTGTCCGTCGACTGGAGACGCCGCGACGGCGGACGAGCCGAGCAGCGCGCGCCGGAGCGCTACGTCGCCCGCGTCGCCCCGGCCGCGACGGATGTACCGGTCTTCGATTCCTACCGGCTGGACCATCAGTTCGAGGTGATGCGACTGGTGTCCGAACTGACCGATGTGCCGGTGCCGCGGGTGCGGTGGCTGGAGCCCACCGGCAGCGTGCTCGGCACCCCGTTCTTCCTGATGGACCACGTCGAGGGCGTGGTACCGCCCGACGTCATGCCGTACACGTTCGGCGACAACTGGTTCTACGACGCCCCCGCCGAACGGCAGCGCGAACTGCAGGACCGCACCGTCGAGGTGCTGGCGAAGCTGCACTCGATCCCGCAGCCGGAGCAGACGTTCGGATTCCTGTCCGGCGACGCGGGCCGCACCGCGCTCGAACAGAACCTGAACCGGCTGAAGTCCTGGTACGACTTCGCCGTTCCCGACATCGGACGCTCACCGCTGGTCGAACGCGCGCTGGCATGGCTCGACGATCACCTCCCCACCGACGTCGCCGCCGGCGACCCGGTGCTGGCGTGGGGCGATGCGCGCATCGGCAACGTGCTGTACTCCGATTTCCGGCCGGTGGCGGTGCTGGACTGGGAGATGGCCACCCTCGGGCCGCGTGAACTCGATGTGGCCTGGATGATCTTCGCGCACATGGTATTCCAGGAACTGACCGGTCTGGCCGGGCTGCCCGGGATGCCGGACTTCATGCGCGAGGACGACGTCCGCGCCCGCTATCGGGAGCTGACCGCCCTCGACCTCGGGGATCTGCACTGGTTCTACGTCTACTCCGGGGTGATCTGGTGCTGTGTGTTCATGCGTACCGGTGCGCGGCGGGTGCACTTCGGTGAGATCGAGCGACCCGATGACGTGGAGTCGCTGTTCTACCATGCATCCTTGTTGCGCCGCCTGATTGGAGACTGATGCTCGGCCCGCTCGACGAATTCCCGGTCCACCAGATACCGCAGCCGATCGCCTGGCCGGGGTCCTCCGACCGCAACTTCTACGACCGGTCCTACCTCAACGCCCATGACCGCACCGGCGACATCTTCCTGATCACCGGCATCGGCTACTACCCGAACCTGGGCGTCAAGGACGCCTTCGTGCTGCTGGCACGCCGCGGAAGCGGCACATCAGGCGGATGCGGCGAGACCCAGACCGCGGTGCACCTGTCCGACGCCATCGATCAGGACCGGTTGAACCAACATGTCAACGGTTACCGCATCGAGGTGCTCGAACCGCTGCGCAAGCTGCGGGTCGTGCTCGAGGAAACCGAAGGCATGGCAGTCGATCTGACCTGGGAAGGCCTGTTCGACCCGGTGCAGGAACAACCGCACGTGCTGCGCTCCGGGAACCGGGTGACCCTGGATGCCCAGCGGTTCGCCCAGGTCGGAACCTGGAGCGGCGTCATCGTCGTCGACGGTGAGGAGATCGCCGTCGACCCGCGGCACTGGATCGGCACCCGGGACCGGTCGTGGGGTATCCGGCCGATCGGCGAACCGGAGCCGGCCGGGCGGCCCGCCGACCCGCCGTTCGAGGGCATGTGGTGGCTGTATGTGCCGATGGCGTTCGACGACTTCGCGATCGTGCTGATCATCCAGGAGGAACCCGACGGCTTCCGCTCTCTCAACGACTGCACCCGGATCTTCCGGGACGGCCGGGTCGAGCAGCTCGGCTGGCCCCGGGTGCAGATCCACTACACCTCGGGCACTCGAATCCCCTACGGCGCCACCATCACCGCATCGACCCCTGACGGTACGCCGCTGGTATTCGAGGTCGAGTCGAAGCTGGCGGTGCCGATCCACATCGGGGGCGGCTACGGCGGCGATTCCGACTGGCTGCACGGGATGTGGAAGGGTGAGAAGTTCACCGAGCGGCTCACCTACGACATGACCGACCCGAGTGTGTCGGGCCGCGCGATGTTCGGGGTGATCGACCATGTCGGCCGGGCCACCTGTCACATCGACGGGCGGACCGTCGAGGGCTGGGGGCTGTTCGAACACGGTGCGCTGGGCCGGCACGACCCGTCCGGGTTCACCGACTGGATGTCCGTCGCCCCCTAGCTGATCAGGCCGGCTGTTTGAGCGGGGCGCCGACCCGGCCGAACACCATCGATTCGTCGATCCGGTCGAAACGGTGATCCACCACGTCGAGCAGGTAGTTGTGCCGCACGTTCCAGGGCCGTCGGGTCCCGGACTTTGGCAACGCGTGCAGCGCCCGTTTGACGTAGCCGGCGTTGATGTTCCAGGCCGGCTTCTCCTTCATCGGGGTGTCCCCCAGATGCGGATAGCCGTGGGTGTAGCCGTGCTTGCGCATGTGGGCGATCAACCGGGCGAAGGCCCGTGCGGTGAGATCGGCCCGCAGCGTCCACGACGCGTTGATGTAGCCGATGCACCACGCCAGGTTGGGCACGTCCTCGAGCATGTGCTCCTTGAAGACGAACCGGTCCTGCGGCTTGATCTCCTCACCGTCGATCGAGAGTCGCACCCCGCCGAGCGCCTGCAGTTGCAGACCGGTCGCGGTGACGATGATGTCGGCGTCGATCCGGTTGCCGGACCGCAGCACGATGCCGGTCTCGTCGATGTGGTCGATGTTGTCGGTGACCACGGTGGCGCGGCCCTCGCGGATGGCCTTGTAGAAGTCACCGGACAGGATCAGGCACAACCGCTGATCCCACGGGTCGTACGGCGGGTTGAAGTGCACGTCGACCGGATAGTCCTTGGGCAGGTAGATCTTCGCGACCGTGCGGATGAACCAGCGACTGAACCTGGGCGCGGCCTTGGCGATCGCGTAGACGGCCACCACGAAGATCAGGTTGTACAACCACGCCAGCCGGTAGCCGAGCCAGCGCGGCGGGATCTTGCGCAGCGCCTGCACCACGGGGTTGATCCGCGGGCTCGACAGCAGATACGTCGGGGTGCGCTGCAGCATGGTGACGTGTTCGGCCTGCTCGGTCAGCGACGGGATCAGGCTGATCGCGGTGGCGCCGGAGCCGATCACCACCATCCGCTTCCCCGCGTAATCCAGCGATTCCGGCCAGTGCTGGGGGTGGACCACCTCACCCTTGAAGTTCTCGATGCCCGGGAACTCGGGGGCGTAGGGCTCGTCGTAGTCGTAGTAGCCGGTGCCGAAGAACACGAACCTCGACCGGTAGGTGCGGGGCAGCCCGTCCTCGGTCGTCTGCACCGTCCAGGTGTCGGTCGAGGAGTCCCAGTCCGCCGACAGCACATGGGTGTCGAACCGGATGTTGTCGTAGATGCCGTGCTTGCGCGCGGTGTCGACGAGGTACTGCCGGATGTCGGGGCCGTCGGCGACGTTCTCCGGGCGGGTCCACGGCTCCCACGGATAGCTCAGGGTCAGGATGTCGCTGTCGGACCGGATGCCGGGATAGCGGAACAGGTCCCAGGTCCCGCCGATACGGGACCGGCGCTCCAGGATGGCGTAGCTGACGCCCGGATTCTTCTCCTTGATGCGGTACGCGGCGCCGATGCCGGAGATGCCGGCGCCGATGATCAACACGTCGAAGTACTCGGCGGCGTCTCCGTGGTGGGCGGACTGCTCGACCGCCGGGCCTTGGTCAAGAGTCATGATGACCTCCTCTGCCACCCACGATAGGTGTCAATCGGCCAGCTCGTGGACGATCGCGGCCAAGCGCTCGACCGGAATCGGCCCGGCCGCGTAGAGGCAGACACGGTCGGAGATGCCCGCGACGCGCTCGCGGATGTGGGCGGCGATCTCGGCGGGGCCGCCGCAGGCGGCGACGGTGTGCAGGATGTCGTCGTCGATCAGGGCGCCCATCTCCTGCCAGCGGCCCTGCTTGGACAGCGCGTTCAGCTCGGGCTGCAGATCACCCCAGCCGTGCAGATCCAGCACCGGCCGGTACGCCGGGGTCGAACCGTAGAACGCCAGCAGCCGGCGGGTGGCGGTGTGGTCGTCGCCGGGCGACACGATGATCTCGGGGACCACCGCGAAGTCCTCCCGCCGGCGGCCCGCGGCCGCCAGCCCGGCGTCGACCGCCGCCATGGTGCGCTCCCGCAGGTAGCGGGTGGTGCCGAACGGCATCACCAGCAGGCCGTCGGCGACCTCGGCCGCGGCCCGGGTCAACTGCGGACCCAGGGCGCCGAGCTGGATCGGCGGCGGCCCGTACGGGTTCGGCCCCGGATTGAAGGTGGGCGTCATCAGGGTGTGCCGGTAGAACTCGCCGCGGAAGTCCAACCGTTCCCCGTGCTGCCAGGCCGCGAAGATCTGCCGGAGCGCCGCGACCAGTTCCTTCATCCGCGCCACCGGCCGGTCGAACTCGGCGCCGAACCGCTTCTCGATCTGCGTGCGGATCTGGGTGCCCAGGCCGAGGGTGAACCGTCCCCCGCTGAGCAGCTGCAGATCGTAGGCCTGATGGGCCAGATGGATGGGGTTGCGGGGGAACGCGATCGCGACGTTGGTCAGCAGCTCCAGACCGGGCTCGGTGGCGGCGCGCACCAGCGGGGTGAACACATCGTGCGGCCCCTCGAAGGTGAACACCCCGGCCACCCCCGCTTCCCGCAGCGTCCGCGCCTGCTCGGCGGCGTCGATCGGTCCGAACAGCGCGGTCATCACCTTCACGGGGCAAGTATGCGACAAACCCGGCCGCGATCCCCGACACTGGTCGGGTGGTTGATGTCGTGGTGGTGGGGGCCGGTTTCGCCGGGTTGACGGCCGCCCGGGAACTCACCGGGCTGGGATACGAGGTCGTGGTGTTCGAGGGCCGCGACCGGGTGGGCGGCCGGTCGTACACCGCGACGCTGGCCGGGGTGCCGGTCGATCTGGGGGCGACGTTCGTCGGCCCCGGCCAGACCGCCGTCACCGGGCTGGCCGCCGAGCTCGGCTGCCCCACGGTCGGGACGTATCACCAGGGCAACAATCTGATCCTGTGGCGGGGCCGGCTGAAGTCGTACCGCAGCACGATCCCGACGCTGTCGATCCTGGAGCTGCTCGACGTGTCCCGCATCCAGTGGCGGTTCGAGCGGTTGTGCCGGCAGATCCCGGTCGGCGAGCCGTGGCGGGCACCGGCCGCGCACCGGCTCGACACGATGTCGCTCGACCGGTGGCTGCGGTCGGTGTACGCCAGCGCGTCCACCCGGGATCTGATGGCGATCATGGCACGGGTGACCTGGGGGTGCGAACCCCATCAGGTGTCGATGCTGCACGCGGCGCGTTATGTGAAGGCCGCCGGCGGGCTGGGCCGGATGCTCGATGTCGAGGGCGGGGCGCAGCAGGACCGGTTCCCGGCGGGCACCCAGCAGATCGCGCAGCGGATGGCCGAGGAGCTCGACGGCGCAGAACCGGGATCGCGGGTGCGGCTGGGCGCACCGGTGCGCCGCATCACCCGCAACCCCGACGGCACGGTGACCGTCCACACCGGATCCGGGGACGGGGTTACCGCGGGGGCCGTCGTGGTGGCGGTGCCGCCGGCGCACCGGGATGCCATCGAGTTCGACCCGGCACTGCCGCCGCGGCACACCGCGCTGCCCGGACACTGGCCGCAGGGCATGTTGAGCAAGGCCTACGCCGCGTACGACACCCCGTTCTGGCGGGCCGACGGCCGGTCGGGTGAGGCGCTGTCCGACGACGGCCCGGTGTTCATCACCTTCGACGTCAGCCCCGACGAGAACGGGCCGGGCATCCTGCTCGGGTTCACCGATGCCCGCACCTTCGATCCGCTGAGCCCGGACCGCCGGCGCGACAAGGCCCTACACGGGTTCGCCAAACTGTTCGGCGACGCCGCACTCAAACCCATCGACTATCTCGACTTCTGTTGGGGCTGCGATGATTTCGCCCCAGGAGGACCCACGGCCGCGGTGCCGCCCGGGTCCTGGACCGAATTCGGCCCCTGGTTGCGCGAGCCGGTCGACCAGATCTACTGGGCGGGAACCGAAACCGCCGACCAGTGGACCGGTTTCCTCGATGGCGCGGTGCGGTCCGGGCAACGCGCCGCCGCCGAAGTCCACCGCCGATTGTCCTCCGGCGGTTGAACCTCCGGCGGTCAGGACGTCGCGCGGCGGGCGTCGGCTGCCGCCGCGGCCAGCGCCCGCAGGTGATCGTTGACCCGGTCGGGGCACTCCAGGATCGCGCAGTGCCCGCCGGGCAGTTCGACGAAGTCGAACAGGTTGGGCGCGGCCTCGGCGATGCGGCGGGACGAGACCAGCGGCAGCAGCCGGTCCCGGTCGCTACCGATGACCAGCGTCGGCACGGTGAGGTTGTGCAGGCCGATGTGCCGCGGCCCCATCGCGTCGACCAGGGTGCGGGCCCAACCGTCCCGCGCCGCCGGCGGGGTCTCGGTGAACAGTTCGTGCACGAAGTTCGTGATGGCGGGGTCGGCGTCACGACCCACCGCCATCATCGACACGACGTAGCGGCTCGGCACCGCGGCCAACCGCGCCGGCATCCCGGCGACCGTCTTGATCACGGCGCTCGCGGTGCGCACCCGGACGGCGGCGAACCGGTCGGGCACCGGCAGCAGTTGCACGTTGTGCAGCAGATCACCGGTGGTGGTGTTGATCAACGCGACCGCGGCGGCGCGTTCGGACACCCGCTCCGGATACCGCTCCGCCCACGAGCTGATCGCGATACCGCCCATCGAATGTCCGGCGATGACGGCGCGTTCACCCGGGTCGAGCGTGGCGTCCAGCACCGCGTCCAGATCGGAGGCCAGGTGGTCCAGGCTGTACTGCCACCGGCGCCGGGGGACGCTGCTGCGGCCGTGGCCGCGGTGATCGAACGCGATCACCCGGTAGTCGTCCGCCAACTCGGCGATCTGATGGGCCCAGACCCGGATGGCGCAGGTGATGCCGTGCGCCAGCACGATCGGCGGGGCGTCGGCGGGGCCGAACACCTCGGCGTGCAGCCGGACACCGTCGGGGGCGGTCACCGACACGACCCGGCCGGGCGGCATCTGCTCCACCGCCGCGAGGGTGCTGGACGCTCGTCCGGCTCGTCTACCTCGTATCATGCGCACTCCGTTCGACGTCGGCGACGTTGCCCCGTTGCGCAGGACAGCTTAACGACCGGGGCCGGGGCCGGGTCTGCGCGTCGGCCGCCGCGGGTCACCGCCGGGGATGTTAGATGATCACGGGGCACACTCCCGGCGAAGACAGGCAGCTGAGGCAGGTAGGTAGGGCAGGCGAATGCGAGCAGTGCAGGTTTCCCGGCTGGACGGTCCGGAGGCGGTCGAGGTCGTCGAGTGGGAGGAGCCCACCGACTCCGACGCGGTGATCATCGATGTGCACGCCGCCGGGGTGTCGTTCCCGGATGCGCTGCTGACCCGCGGGCTGTACCAGTACAAACCCGAACTGCCGTTCATCCCCGGCGCGGAGGTCGCCGGGGAGGTGCGCAGCGCACCGGCCGGTGCGCACGTCGCGAAGGGTGACCGGGTGGCCGGGTTGACGATGCTGCACGGCGGGATGGCCGAGGTGGTCGCACTGGCGCCGGACCGGGTGTTCAAGCTGCCCGATGCGGTGTCCTTCGAGGCCGGCGCCGGGCTGTTGTTCAACGACCTGACCGTGCACTGTGCGTTACGCACCCGCGGCCGGCTGAGCCGGGGAGAGACGGTGCTGGTGCACGGGGCAGCCGGCGGTATCGGGACGTCGACGCTGCGGTTGGCGCCGGCGTGGGGTGCGGCGCGCACCATCGCGGTGGTCAGCACCGAGGACAAGAAGGCCGTCGCCACCGCGGCGGGAGCCGACGACGTCGTCCTGGCCGACGGCTTCAAGGATGCGGTCAGGGAACTCACCGGCGGCCGCGGGGTGGACATCGTGGTCGACCCCGTCGGCGGTGACCGGTTCACCGATTCGCTGCGCTCGCTGGCGCCGGGCGGACGGTTGCTGGTGCTGGGTTTCACCGCCGGTGAGATCCCCACCGTCAAGGTGAACCGGTTGCTGCTCAACAACGTCGACGTGGTCGGTGTCGGCTGGGGTGCCTGGACGTTCGCGCATCCCGGCTATCTGCAGGAGCAGTGGGCCGAACTGGAGCCGCTGCTGGCGTCCGGCCGGGTGCCGGCACCCGAACCGGTGGTCTATCCGCTGGAGCGGGCGGCCGAGGCGATCGCGTCGCTGGAGAACCGCAGCGCCAAGGGCAAGGTGGTGCTCAGCGTCCGCTGATGCGGCCCTTGGTGAAGTACCGCAGCGGTCCGACGAAGTTGATCCCGATCACCGCCGCCCACTTCACCTTGCTGCCGTTGACGCGATCGGCCGGGCGGCGCGCCAGGTCGATCCACGCCGCCAGCGCGAGCGCCAGCTGGACGGTGGCCAGCACCGCGACCACCCTGCGTTGCACCGGAGACAGGTCCTGCCACTTCTGTGCCATGACACCAGTGTGGCAATCAGTCCACGACGGCGACGTGGTGGGTGGGAAACCGGCGCGGCACGGTGAGCAGCAGCACCACCGTGGCGACCGCGGCCACCAGCAGACCGACGAACACCGCATGGCTGGCCGCCCCCATCGCCGCCGCCGAGGTGTCCGGTTCGTACCGGCGCAGCACGGCGTTGGCGACCGCACCGAAGCCGGCGGCGCCGATGCTCTGCCCGAGGAACCGGGAGAACATCAGCCCTCCGGTGACGGTGCCGCGCTGATCCCAGCCGACGGTGTTCTGCAGGCCGACGATCAACGGCGAGAACAGCAACCCCATCCCGGCGCCCATCAGCGCGGTGTACACCACCGGCTGCCACACCGGCGGCGCGGGGCCGAGCAGCACCAGACCGGTCCCGGCGGCGACCGCGCACGACGCGCCCACCAGCGCGGTGTCGCGGAAACCGATCCGCAGGTAGAGCCGGGCGGAGAAGCCGGATGAGATCGGCCAGGTGATGCTCATGATCGCCAGCACGAAACCGGCCGCCACCGGGGACAGCCCCAGCACCGTCTGCCCCCAGTTGGGCAGGTACACCGACAACCCGATCACGATCATCCCGGCGGTCGCGGTGGCGGCGAAGGAGGGCGCGGTGAGGCGCCGGGTCAGCATCGACAGCGGCAGCACCGGTTCGGCCGCCCGCGATTCCACCACCAGCAGCGCGACACCGGCCAGCGCGGCGCCGGTGAACACGACGACGCTCGTCGGCGAGGTCCACGACCAGTGCACCCCACCGCTGAGCAGGCCGAGGATGAACAGCCCGGCCGAGACGAGCACCAGTCCGGCGCCGAGATAGTCGATGCGGTGTGGTCGCCGGACGACGTCTTCGTGCAGGTCGCGAGCGATCAGATACAGGGCGAAGACGCCGATCGGAATGTTGACCAGAAAGATCCAGCGCCAGGTCAGGTACTGGGCGAAGAACCCGCCGAGCGCGGGTGCGATGACCGCCGAGATGCCCCAGACGCTGGCCAGATAACCCTGGATGCGGCCCCGCTCGGCGACGGTGTAGAGATCGCCGGCGACGGTCTGCACGGTCGCCGAGATGGCGCCCGCGCCCAGCCCCTGGATGGCGCGGAAGATCGCCAGCGTCGCCATGTTCCAGCTGGCCGCCGACAGCGCCGAGCCGATCAGGAAGGCCACCACCCCGAAGATCAGGATCGGTCTGCGGCCGTACAGGTCGGCCAGTTTGCCGTAGATCGGGATGGTCACCGTCTGGGCCAACAGGTAGCCGGAGAACACCCAGCCGACCTGGTCGAAGCCGCCGAGGTCGCCGACGACCTGGGGAACGGCGGTGGCCAGGATGGTGGTGTCCATGGCGACCAGGGCCATGGTGAGGATCAAGGCGACCAACACCGGGGTGCGCGCATCGTGTCGCAACCTCAATCCGCTACCTCCGCTGCCGGCGTCCGGCGGTGACCCGGCCGGCTGCTGGGAGTTCACGCGGCCGTGCTGGTGCCTCGCATCTGGTACCCGCTGTTTCCGGTACCGGTGTCTTTAGTAGTCAATGGCGTCCTGATAGTCCAACTCCCGAACCGCCAAACCCGGGCCGCGCGCGACGATCTGAGTGATAATGTCGTTTCCGCCAGGCGAAAACACCCATTCGCAGGAGGGCCGGTCGTGCCGCGAGTCGAATCCCCGGACCGCTCGGGCATCCGCGTCTCGGCAGCCGCCGCGGTGGGGCTGCTGGTGTGGGCGGGCACACCCGCCGCCACGCCGGCTACTGGTGTGCCCGCCCCACCCACCCCGGCATTGAACGGCACCTATCAGGCGGTGTCCATCGGCGACTGGGCCAAGATCGACGATGTGTACCGGCCACTGCCGACGGTGGTGCAGACGTGGACGATCGAATCGTCCTGCAGCGACCCGCAGACGTGCGACGGGCAGGTGGTGAGCGACGCCGGCTGGAGTGCCGACATCCACTTCCAGACGCAGACGTGGACCCTGCGCCGGACGCTCGAGCATTGGCAGCCGTGCCCGGACGACACCGTGTATCCCGGGCACCAGCTGTACCGGTTCTATCCGATGACCGGCGGCACCTACGTGGTCGGCGACTCGGTCCTCGCCGGCGATGACACCACCACCGGGGAGCCGGGTGCGTGCGGGGTGGGCTACCCCACGGTGATCACGTTGCCGTTCCGGCTCGTTCGCCTGTCCTGACGGTCAGCGCGGGAACAGATCGTCCGGAGACGTCGCCGGTCGCACCAGATCGTGTTGGTAGCCGACGGAGCCGTCGGGCGCCGTGTACTGACCGGTCTGCGGGTTGTACGGCGCGACGGCCACCGACGGCGGCGGTGGCAGCTCGGGAGGCGGGGTCCCGGCGGGCATCGGTGTCCCGCCGATCGGACCGTAGAGGTGGTCCTCGTCGGTGACGCGGCTGTCGACCGGGATGCCCTGGGCGATCAGGTTGGGGTCGAACGGATACGGGCCCAGGGCGTGTTGACGCATCGCCAACGGGACGAACGGTCGGTCGCTGTTGCAGATCTCGACGGTCGGCGCCCGCTTGCCCGGATGTTCCACACACGGGCTGTTGCGGACCCCGCGCACGCTGATCGGGGAATCCTGGGGCAGTTTGCAGTAGAGACCCTCGGGCGTGTCGATCTCGCTGGTGTCGTCGGGTGACCGCCACTCCGACGGCGGCAGGAACCCGACCGTGCACACCGGCGGGTCGGCGATGCCGATCGCGAATTCCGACAACGGGATACCGGTCGGGTTGTTGTTCGGGGCGGCGTACGACTGGATGCCGGAGGCGGTCAGCGGCAACATCACCATCAGCTGCCGGATGTTGTTGCGGTAGGTCACGCCCACCTGTCCGACCGAGACCAGATTCGCCAGCAACACCGGTAACGTCGGCTTCACCTGAGCCAACAGCGCCGACACCTCGGTGGTCAGCCCGGGCCCGTCGGCCAGCAGTCTGCGGACATCCGGGTCGTTCCGCCGGACCTGTCCGGTGATCCCCGCGCTGCTGCGCGCCAGGGTGCGCAGCGCCTCGGTGGTCTGCACCTGCGAATCCGTCAGCGGCGCCGCACCGTCGACCAGGTCGCGGAGCCGCTCGGACACCGCGCCGATGTCGGCGCTGACCCGCGCGGACGAGTCGAACAGCGATCCGAGCTCGTATCCGGCGCCGGACAGTCCCGTGTAGCTCTCGTCGATGAGACGTTGCAGCTGATCCCGCGGGATGGTGTCGAGCAACGCGCTGACCTGATCCAGCATGGGGCCGACCTGTTGCGGGAGGCGTACGTCGGCGGCGGGGATCACCGAACCGTCGCGAAGATAGGGCGGCCCGTCCCGGCGCGGGAGGAGATCGATGTACTGCTCCCCCACCGCCGAGATGCTGCGCACCTCCGCGGTCAGATCGGCCGGTATCCGCGCCGAGGACTCGAGCGACAAGGTGGCCACCGCGCTGGTGGGGCGCAGGCCGACCCCGGTCACCTTGCCGACCTTCACCCCGCGCATCGTCACATTGCCGAACCGGTAGAGACCTCCGGTGTCGGGCAGTTCGACCTGCACCGTGATCCGGCCGATGCCCAGCAGGGTGGGGATCTGCATGTACACCAGCCCCATGACGGCCATGCCGATGATCGAGGAGATCACGAAGATGACCAGTTGGGTCCGCACGAACCGGGTGAGCATCAACCACCGCCCCGGTCGTGCGGATACGGCCCGGCGAACAACGGAGCCGACGGCCCGGCGGCCGACATGCTGAAAATCGGTGGTTGAACCGGCAGGATCGCTCCGTCGTAGGCCGGTATCCCGGTGTCCGTCGCGGCGACCGCCTCGTCCGGCACGGCCGGCTGCGCGGCCGGTTCGTCATCCGACCCCGTGGGGTCGGCCATCGGATCCGGCACCGGGACGACGGGCACCCCGAGCGGATCGTAGGTGTATGCGAGGTGCCACGGATCGCCCGGCGCCGGTATCAGCGGAGTGCGCGGTTGACCGAACCTGGTGCCCAGCAGGGCACTGCGTTTCAACCGCGGCACGGTCAGGTCGATGACCGCGAACAGGTTCATGTAGTCGCCGCGGACCCCGCGGTCGATGATGTCCTGACTCAGCGGGTAGGTCGGCAGATAGGCCAGCACCCTGTCCAACTCGGGACCCACATCGGCCAGCGCCCGCAACACCGGCTCCAGGTTCTGCAGATTGGTCACCAGTTCGGTATGGGTGTCGTGGATCAGTCCGGTCGCGGTGCGGGACAGTTCACCGAGTTTCTGCAACGCCGTGGTGATGCGTGGACGTTGCCGGATCAGCACCTCCAGCGCCGGGGGAACCGCCTGTAGTGCCCTGGTCAGGCTGTCCTGCTGGGCAGCGAGGTCCCCGGACAGCCGCCCGAGTTGTTCGAGTGACTCCACGACGTCGGCCTGCTGGCTCTCCAGGACCCCGGCGATGTCGTTCAGCCGGGTGAGCACGTCGCGCACCTGGTCGCCGCGGCCGCGCAGCGCGGCCTCCGCGTTGCCCAGCACCTCGCCGATCTGCCCGAGCCCGCCGCCGTTGATCAGGGCGGAGAGCGAGGCCAGGGTCTGTTCGGTGCTCGGGTAGGTGGACGACGCATCGAGCCGGATCGTCGACCCCGGCGGCAACACCCCTTCCGGGCGCGCCCCGGCCGGCGGGTCGAGAGCCAGGTGCATCGACCCGAGCAGACTGGTCTGGCCGACGGTCGCCACCGCATTCGCCGGCACCACCACATCCGGGCGGACCGAGACGTCCACCCGGGCGTGCCATCCGTCGATCCGCATCCGCCCGACCGCGCCGACCACCACGTCGTTGAGCAGCACGGGCGAGTTCGACTCCAGCGTCCCGACGTTCTCGAGTTCGACGTGGTAGACGTGCGCATCCGGCCCGGTGCCCACGGTGCCCGGCAGCGACAGCGAGTTCAGCCCCTCGAAGGAGCACCCGGCCGCCAGCACGCCCGCGACCGCGGGTGCCAGGATCCGCCGCCACAGACCGCCCCTCACGGCCCCTCCTCGGCCGGCAGCGGCGGCACGTCGGGCAGCAACAGACCGTCGGTGGTGGCGGGTTCTCCTCCGGCGGGGCCCGGCGGCGGTGGCCCGTGCGCTTCCCCGGTGTATGCCGACACCGCCGGCGGGAGGTCCGCCGGGCCCGGGGGTGGGCCCCCGACGGCCGGGTCGAGTTCGGCCGGGGAATAGACGATGTGTTCGGGGCGGGCGGAGGGGCCGAGGAACGGGTTGATCGGGAACGGCAGGTAGTTGAAATCCATGGCGGCCAACGCGGGCCCCAGGTACTGGCTGCACAGTTTGGCGGTTTCGGGGGCGGTGGCGTTGTGCACCGAACCGATTGCCGAACAGATGAACTGCACCGGGTTGGAGAAGTTCTGCAACGCGAAGGTCCCGACCACCGTTCCCGTGTCGGGGTTGTACATGTTGTAGAAGTTCGCGAAGGCGGTCGGGGCCCCGTGCAGCAGGTTCTCCAGTGCCGGCCGTTGATCGACCAGGCTCTGTGTCACGTTCGCGAGCCGCTGCACCTGTTCGGAGGTCTGCTGCCGGCTGCCGGCGACGAAGCGCTGCACGATCCCCACCGCGGCGGCGATCTCGCGCAGTGCGGTATCGAGGTCGGACCGGCTGGCGTCGACGACCCCGGTCAGCGAGGCCAGCCTGTTCTCGAACTCCGCGATCTGGGTGGTCGAGTGTTCCAGGGCCGACACGAAGGTCTCCAGCGCCACCACGATCTCTGCCACATCGGTGCTGGTGTCGGCGAAAATCCTGGCGGCTCCGGACAACTCGGTCAACGTCCGGCGGAGCTTCGCACCGTTGCCGTCCATCGCCGTGGCCGCGGTGTCGATGAGCCGGCCCAACGCACTGGTCGACGGGTCCTCGTCCGGCCCCAGCTCCGTCGCCAAGCGCATGAGCTGCGTCTTGACCTCGTCCCATTCCACCGGCACCGCGGTGCGCTCGACGGGGATCTCGTCGCCGTCGGCAAGGGTCGGCCCCTCATCGACGTAGGCGGGCGTCAGCTGGACGTAGCGGGCGGAGATCAGGTTCTGCGGGACGATCACCGCATGGGCTTCGGCCGGGATCCGGTGTCCGCGCTCGATCGACAGCGTCATCCGAACGCTGTCGGCGCCGGTGTCGATCCGCTCGATGGTGCCCACCCGCACACCGGCCACCCGCACCTCGTCACCGGGATAGATCGCGGTCGCGGAGGTGAAGTGCGCGGTGATCGTCATCGGGGCGAACACCCGGTTGACGACCACGAACGCGAGGCCGCCGAGCAGTGACACCGCCAGTGCCACCGCGACGAGGCCGGTGCTCGGTCGGCGCATCACGCTCACCCTCCCGGAATCCCGTTGCGCGGGAACGGCAGTTCGGCTCGCGGGCCGGCGTTGTCGGGAGGCTGGCCGGCATTGACGCCGCGGCGGAATCCGAGTGCGTAGTCGAGGAAGGGCTGCAGGAGCTGACCGGGCAGCAGATTGGGGATGTTCGCGGTGTAGTAGAAGCCGTTCGACACCGTCTCGCCCTGGGTGGTCTGGAACTTCGCCAGACCGGGTAACGCCGCCTCGATGCTGTCCCGGTTGCGTTCGAGCATCGCGGTCACCGAGTTGAGTCGCTCCAGCGCGGGTGCCAGCTCGGCCTCGTTCTCGGCCACCAGCCCCTGCAGATCGCGGGCCACCGCGGAGGCGTAGCCGAGCAGCCGCACGATGTGCTGCCGACGGTCGTTGAGCACCGCGATCAGGTCATTGGCGTTCAGGATCAGCGCATTCACCTGCTCGGCGCGCGAGGCGAGCACGTCGGTGACCGCGGCCGCCTCGGTGAGCAGATCGCGCACCCTGCTGTCCCGCTCGTTGAGCAGCCGGGAGATCCTGGTCAGGCCCTCGAACGTGGGCCCGACCTGGGGTGCGATCTGTTCGATGGTGTCGGACAGGACGTCCAGTGACCGGGTCAGGGTGTCGGTGTCGGTGGCGGCCACGTTGGCCGTCAGCTCCTCGACGGCGTCGGTCAGCGAGTACGGCGCCGATGTGCGCGATTCGGGAATCGTGGCGTTGGGCCGCAACCGGTGGGTTCCGGCCGACCGCAGCGTCAGGACCCGTTCACCGAGCAGGGTCCCGGTCCTGATGTGGGCCGTCGTGGCGTCGCGCAGCCCGACCGTCCCGTCGACGGTGAACACGACATGGGCTTTGCCGCGTTGCAGCGTCACCGCCGAGACCCGCCCGACGGTGAGTCCGGACAGCGTGACGTCCGCGCCGGCGGACAGGCCGCCGGCTTCGGCGAAGACCGCCTGGTAGCGGACCGCGGTGGCCCGGGTCAGCAATCCCTCGGAGTCGAGGCCGACCGCGATGATCAGAATGATCACGACGAGGCCGATGAAGCCGCTCCGTACCAGATGTGCGCCGCGATATCTGAGCATCAGGGCTCCCCGCACCGGGCGCCGGGGTTCCTGATCCAGGGGAAGACCGCGGTCCTCCCCTGCAGGTCGGACACCCGGATCGTGGCCGCGCAGAAGTAGTAGTTGATGAAGCTGCCGTAGGCGCCGAGCCGGACCAGCTTGCGGTAGTTGTGCGGCGCCTTCTGCAGCGCCACCTCGATCCGGTCCTTGTCCGCGTCCAGCAACGGCGTCAGCCGGGCCAGTTCGTCGACCGTGCCGTCCAGTGGGGGACGGACGCCGGCGAGCAGGTCCGCCAGCGAGGCCGATCCCGACTCGAGCGCCTCGATCGCCGAACCGATCGGGTCGCGTTCGACGGACAGCTCGGTGATGAACCGTTCCAACCGCTCGACGGCGGCCGCGAACTCCGGGCCCCGTTCCGACAGTGTGGCCAGCACCGTCTGCAGCCGGTCGATCACCTGTTGCACCACGGCGCCGTTGTCGGCCAGCGCCGTCGTGAAGGTCGACGTCCGGGACAGCAGCGACTCCAGGGTGCCACCCTGCCCCTGCAGGATTCCGACCAACGAGGCGCTGAACGAGTTGACGTCCTCCGGATTGAGGCTGCGCAACACCGGCTTGAGGCCGCCGAGCAACAGGTCCAGATCGAGCGCGGGCATCGTGCGTTCGCGCGGAATCTCCGCGCCGGCGGGCAGCACACCGGTCGGTCCCGGGCCGTCGCGCAGTTCGAGGTAGCGGTCGCCGACCAGGTTCAGGTAGCGCACCGCGGCCGTCGTGCCGGTCGTCAGCGCCACGTCACGGCGGACGTCGAATGACACCACGACGGTGTGGTCGTCACGTAACCGGATGCGGTTGACCGTGCCCGCCCGGATACCGGCTATCCGCACCGAATCGCCTACCTCGAGCCGGGAGACATCGGTGAACACCGCCGAATAGTTCCGGCTCTCCCCGCCCCGGTAGTCCCCGAACACCATGATCAATCCCGCGGTCAGCACGACCATCACCGTCGCGAAGACCCCGAGTTTGACCACGGGCGCGGCGGCCGTCATCCGGGCATCCCGATCTGGGCGGAGTTGCGGGGCGGCCCGTCGATGGGACCGAACAGCAACTGTTTGAGCCCGTCGGTGTTGAGGGTGATGGTCGGGCTGCCGTACTCCCACGGGTTGGCGCCGACGTCGGTGACGACGAACGGCGGAACCTCGCCGGGCAGCAGCTCCGGCAGCCCGAGCAGCTCACACACCTCCGGGTTGATGTCCGCGTTGTTCTTGGGGAGGTGCCGCGGGTACCGGTAACGCTCCCGGCCCGGCATCAGCCCGGCCAGGATGTACACCCCGGGCACCGGCAGCGGCGGACTGCTCGTCAACGGGATCAGCCCCTTCAGCGAACAGTTCAGCACCTCGTGGTACCGGTTGAGCAGATCCGTCGTCGGGACCAGCAGGTGTGCCACGTCGGTCAGTGCCCGCCGATTGGTGTTCAGCACCTCCTGGCCGAGGTCGGCGAATCCGATGGTGCCCACCAGCAACGCGTCGAGGTGGTTCTGTTCGTCGACGATCGTGCGGCTGATCGCCGCCGCGCTGTCGGCGATCGCGGCCATATCCGTGGCGACATCGGCGTAAGCGGTCAGAACCGCAGGGGCAGAGCGGATTTCGTATCGAAGATTGTCCAGACTCGGCTCCAGGGTGGCGAGCACGGTGTTCAGATCGGTCACGGTCTGACCGAGCACCTCGCCACGCCCGCTCATCGCACGCGACAGGGTGGACAGTATCGCGTTGACCTTCGGTGGGTCGATCCGGTCGAGGATCTGCCTGAGCTGCTCGAAGACGGTGTTGGTCTCGACGGTGACCTGCTCTCCGGTGAGCACCTGACCGGCGCGCAGGGTGGCCGCCGAGGGCTGCGGGGGCGGCTGGAACCGCACGTATTTGGCGCCGAACACGGTGGTGGAGGTGATGTCGACGAGCACATTGTCGGGGATGTTGGGCAACTGCGCCGGATCGATCGCCAGCTGCAGCTCGGCACTGCCGTCGGGCCGGCTGCGGATCTCCGACACGCGACCGACCTGCACACCACGCATCTTGACCCGAGCCTCCGGGTTCAGCACCAGACCGGCACGATCCGAGATCACCGTCACCGGAACGGTTCTGGTGAATCCATCCCGGAACAAGGTGGCCGCAAGGGCGATGATCAGCACGACCACCGCGACGGTGGCGAGGCCGGCCAACGGACGCTTGACACTCCGCGCCCCGAAGTGACCGCCGACCATCACACCGGCCGGAACCGCGGCGGACGCGGTCTCCGACCGGTCCATCGGCCCCGGACCCAGGTGCCGCATCCCCGTCAACCCCCTGATGCCCAGACGCGTACCACCCTCATCGGTCTTTCCTCACCGGTCCAACCCCGACCGGCCCAGGTTGACCAGCCCACGTTGACCAGCACTGCCCGATCGTACGTCAATGCGGCCTCTCACTTTAGAGAGTTTCTAATTTCACTGAGTGACAACATTTATTTACGGATCCGACTATCGGCACACCGCCGTCACGAACACCCGCGGCACCCCGCCGCCCGCGCCGCGCCACTGTCGAGAATTTGTATTCTCGTTTTGCGATCAAGGCATTACCATAGCGGCCTATGCCCTTCCCGACGATCGAACCGACCGTGCCGGCGCTGCTGCGGTGGTGCGGTGAGCGGTTCGGATCGGCCGATTTCCTCATCGCCGGAGGCCGCACGCTGAGCTATGCCGACCTAAACCGGCGGTCGGCCCGGCTGGGGATGTCGCTGCTGCGGCACGGTGTCGGTAAGGGCGATCATGTCGGGATCCTGATGCCCAACAGCGTGGACTGGGCTGTCGCCTGGTTCGCGGTCACCAGGATCGGCGCCGTCGCGGTGCCGATCAACACCTTCTCCAAACCCCGCGAACTGGCCTGGACGGTCCGCCACGCGGACCTGCGTGCGGTGCTCGCCTGGGCGGACTTCGGCACCAACGATTTCCTGGCCCGCCTCGAGGAGGCGCTGCCCGGACTGGACCGACAGCGCTGCGGACGGATCGCCGTCCGCGGGGCGCCGTTCCTGCGCACCGTCGCGGTGTGGGGATCCCCCGACCGGAGGTGGGCGACCCCGGTGGCCGACGATGCGCTCGGTGACGCGCCCGGGGACGTGCCAGGGGTCGACGCCGGGCATCTGACCGCGGTCGAGGCGTGCGTCACCCCCGCCGATGACGTCGCGGTGATCTACACCTCGGGCAGCACCGGAGATCCGAAGGGGGCGGTGCACAGTCACGGTGCCCTCATCCGGCACAGCTTCAACCTCACCCATGTCTATGTGGTCCGTCCCGGCGACGTGCTGTTCACGTCGATGCCGTTCTTCTGGGTGGGCGGACTGATCACGGGCCTGCACGCGGTGGTCCACCACGGCGCCACCCTGGTCACCCAACCGGCGTTCGATCCCGCAGACGCGTTGCGTCTCATCGAAACCCACCGTGCGACGATCACCCTGGGCTGGCCGCAACAGGGCAGGACACTGTCCGAACATCCCGACTTCGCCATCCGCGATCTCAGCTCCGTCCGGCGCACCAGCATGCCCGCGATGGTGCCGCCGGACCGCCGACCTGTCGCCTGTGATTCGCTGGGAATGACCGAACTGTGCGGGAACCACCTGGGCGCCGATCCCTACGCCGAGCAGCCGCCGCACCGCCGCGACACCGTGGGTCCGTCGATCGACGGGCTGACCCATCGCATCGCCGACCCCGAGACCGGAGAACCGGTTCCGACGGGGCAGACCGGAGAGATCTGGGTGCGCGGCTATTCGCTGATGCAGCGGCTGCACAAGCGCGAACGGGAGGACGTCTTCACCGAGGACGGCTATTACCGCACCGGTGACTGCGGCGCCGCCGACGCCGACGGCTGGATCCGGTTCACCGGCAGGCTCGGCGACCTGATCAAGACGGGGTCGGGGACGAATGTCACGCCCGCCGAGGTGGAGTCGGCGCTGTGCGAGCTTCCCGGTGTGCTCGAGGCATACGTCGTCGGCGCGCGAGACCCCCACGGGGCGACGGTGGTCGCGGCGGCGGCGGTCCCCGGACGCGGACATGAGCTCGACGCCGCGGCGTTGCGGGACGGACTGCGGACGATGCTGTCGGCCTACAAGATTCCCAGACACATCTGGGTCGCCGACAAGGCGGACCTGCCCTTCACCGACACCGGCAAGATCGTGCGATCCGAGCTCGCCGAACAGTTGAGCGCCAGGCTCCGGCAGCAGGCCACGGCGGATCTGTAAGCACCACAGCGGAGGACACCGGATGACTGATCGGCATTCGAACATCGACGGCCTCCGCCTGCTCGTGGTGGGTGCATCGTCGGGCATCGGACAGGCGCTGGCGGCGGCCGCGCACACCCGCGGCGCGCGGGTGGCCCTGGCCGCCCGCCGCATCGAGCTGCTCGAGAAGCTCGCAGAGCAATTGGACGGCTCGGCCCATGAACTCGACGTCGCCGATCCGCGCGCGATCGAGCGGGTCATCGAGGCGACCGCCGAGCGGTTCGGCCGACTCGACGCCATCGTGTTCACCACCGCGACGGTGCCCTTCGCCCTGGTCGATCACACCGACGTCACGACCTGGCTGCACGCCTACGCCGTGAACGCGGTCGGGGCCACCCATGTTCTACGCGCCGCCCTGCCCCACCTCGCCGACGACGCCGTGATCGTGGTCGCCTCCAGCCACGATGTCGGCCGCCCGCGGATGGGGGTGTCCGCCTACAACGCGAGCAAGGCCGCACTGGACGAGATGATGCGGTCGTGGCGGACCGAACACCCCGACCTTCCGGTGATCCGGGTCAGTGTGGGACCGACGCAGGACACCGAGATCCTGCGCGGCGCCGACCGGGACCTGCTCGGTGAGTTGTACCGCTCCTGGGCCCAGCAGGGGCAGATTCCGGCGACGATGTCCGCGGTCGACGACGTCGCCAACACGATGCTGTCGTTCATCGCGGTCGCGCGGGCAAATCCGTCGGTGGTGCCCGAGATCGTGCACCTGTCCCCGCGGACACCGCATCAGTCCCAGATCACGTCCAACCGGGGTGGCGAGCGGAACATCAACCCCGACACATAGGGTTCCGGCGCATCCGGATCCAATCGCAGGTTCGGCAGTTCGTCGAACAGCGCGTTGAAGATCTTCGTGGTCTCCAGCCGCGCCAGATGCATTCCCAGGCACACATGCGCGCCGTGCCCGAACCCGATGTGGGGTTTGCGTTCCCGGAAGATGTCGAACGACTCCGGGTCGTCCCAGCGGGTCTCGTCGTGGTTCGCACTACCCAGGTTCAGCATCATCGTCGCACCCTGGGGCACCTGCACCCCGCCGATCTCGGTGTCGCGGGTGACCGCGCGCATGAAGTTCAGCAGCGGTGTCTCCCAACGGATCCCCTCCTCGATCGCCTGCGGCAACAGGCTGCGGTCGGCCCGCACCGCGTCCAGTTGCCGGGGATGGGTGAGCAGACCCAGCGCCAGGCTCGCGGTGGAGCGCGCGGTGGTCTCCGCTCCGGCCGGCAGCAGATTGCGCATGAAGCCGTAGATCTGTTCGTCGGACATACGCGCGCCGTCGATCTCGGCGCCGGCCAGGATCGAGACCATGTCGTCTCCGGGCGTGCGGCGCTTGTCGGCCAGGATCTCGACGAAGTACTCCTTCATCTCCGCCGATGCCTTCAGGGCGCGGTCCATGTCGGCACGGAACCCGAGGAGGTCGATGGCCAGGCGGTGAAACGCCGGGACGTCGGTCTCCGGAAGCCCGAGCAGGGCGGCGATCACCCGCACCGGGATGGGCATGAACACTGCGGACACCAGGTCGATCCGCTTGGCATCCTTGAACTTCCGAATGGTCCTGGCCACGAGCGGCCCGACCAGTTCGGCGTCCCAGCGCTTCATCGACGACCGGGCGAAGGCGAACTCGTGCAGCCTGCGGTAGACGGCGTGCTCGGGCTCCTGCATCTCCAGGATCGTCGGCCCCTGCAGCGGCCGGACCACATCGGCGTAACAGCGCGTGCTGAACGTCACGTTGTCGGTGAGGATCGCCTTGACGGTGTCGAAGGTGTAGGCGGTGAACGTGGGCGGTCCGTCGCCGGAGTTGCCGAACATGCCCATCTCGGGCCAGCCGGCGTGCACGGCACCCTGCGCGCGCAGTTCCCGCAACAGCGGATAGGGCGAGGCGTCGCCGTCGGCGCCCATGCCGGTGTTGAACCTCGCCTGTGCCTCCCGGATGCTCTGATCCGGGTCCTTTACCCCTGTCGGCTCCACCATCGACGACTCCTCCCGAGTGAGCACTGTTGCGCTAGCCGGCGAACGACCGGCCGATCAATGAGATGTACCGGCTCGGCGCGGCATGAAACACGTGAGCGCTGGCGTCGGGCAACACCCGGCGCGCGACGAGGTAGTCCACCCCCATCCAGCCCTGCCGGATGTGGCGACCGAATCGCAGACAGGTCCCGGGCGCCCCACTCGCGCTGGGCACGAACTTGATGTCCTCGATGGCCTCTCTGACCCCGGCCCCGGTCAGCGGGCGGGCACCGGCCAGCCCGCGCACGATCACGGTCGCCACGTCATGGCACAGGCACGGCATGAAATAGGCCGGACGGCGGCCGTATCGAGCCTCGAAACGGTCGAGGAAGGCCTGCCCCACCGGGTTGCGCTCGTCGTAACTGTCCAGCCCGATCCACCCGGCGAGTTGGCGCATCCACTCGTCGTCGATGTGGGCCATCTCGAACGCGGTCGTGGTGTAGCGGGGCGGATCCCACCCGGCGGCCCTCAGCGCGTCGTTGAATCCCCACAGTCCGTGCCCGAAGCCGACGTGCACCACGGCCTGGGGATCGGCCTCCCGCAGCGCCGCCACGGCGGCCGCCTTGCCGGCCTCCACCTGGGGTATGGGCACCGTGGCCACCAGATCCAGACCCGCTTCCGCGTAGGCCCGCTCGGCGTACCCCAGGTACTCCTTGCCGATCAGCGAGGACTCCCACGCGATCCCGATCCGCCGGTGCCCGTCCCCGCGCAGGATCGCGGCCAGCATCCGCGGCTCCTCCGGCATCGAACCGTTGTTCAGCGCGAAGCACCACTCCCCCAACGCGCCCTCCGACCCCGACAACACGATGATGGGCACCTCCGCGGTGCGCTCCACATGTGCGCACAGCGGCACCGCGTTGTCCGAGACATACGGCCCGAAGATCACCAGGCACCCCGCCTCGACGAGTTCGTCGAAGGCCCGCTGGACCGCCTTGTACTCACCGTTGGGCAGGCCGATGACATCGCGGCGGACGAACTCGACCGGCCGGTCCAGCACCCCCGCGTCGACGGCTTCGTCCACGACCAGCCGCAGGGCGTCCACCGTGTTGTCCTCGGATGCGGCCCGGGTCGGATAGTCGTTGAGCAGACCCACTTTCAGAGGCGCCACGGATCCGTATGCGCGCGTACCTCCTGCTGCCATACGCGCAACCTACATCATGAATGTTGCTAGGATCACCGCTATGTCGAAACGTGGCGGCCGAGTCGAGGACCGGCGCGCCCGCGGCGATCAGACCCGACGCGACCTCATCGACGCCGGCCGGGCCCTGTTCGTCGACCCCGGCTATTTCCACACCAGCGTGGGCGACCTCGTAGAACGGTCCGGGGTCGGCACCCGCGGCGCCTTCTACCACCACTTCCCCGACAAGGCGGCGTTGTTCCGCGCCGTGTTCGAGGATGTGGAGCAGGATCTGACCCTGCGCTCGATCGCCTCACCGCCCGAGGGCAGCGATTCCTGGGAACGCCTCACCCGGGGTCTGCACGGCTTCCTCGACGCCGCCGCGGAACCGGAGGTGCAACGCATCATCCTCATCGACGGGCCGGTCGTGCTGGGCTGGCAGACATTGCGATCGATCGAAGAGCGCAGCAGCCTGGCGATGATTCAGCAGATCCTGCGTCGCGCGATCGCGGACGGAAGCATCGAGGAGCAACCGGTCACCGCGCTCACCCACATGCTCGTGTCGGCCGTCGAGGAGGCCTCGCTGCTCATCGCCCACTCGACCGACCCGGAGCGGGCCCGGTCCGATGCGGAGGCCGTGTTGGACACCCTGCTGAACGCCCTCACCCGCCGGCGCAGCCGTTCGCGTTGAGCGCACCGGAAACATTCGTTTCCGAAAATGGAAAGGTTGATTCACCGATTCCTGCTAACGTCACTCTCACCGTGGATCGACAGGAGGCGCTCCGCCATGTCCGAACCTGACCGGCCACTGCGGGTCGCGGTCGTCGGTGCGTCGGCCGGGCTCGGCCGCTGCATCGGGGTCGGGCTGTCCGAGCGCGGGGCACAGGTGGCCATGTTGGCCCGGCGACGCGAGCGGCTGGCCGACGCCGCGCGCGAAGCCGGTAACGGTGCGGTACCGGTGGTGTGCGATGTCACCGACCAAGGGTCCTGTCGACGGGCGATGTCGGAGGTCGTCGATGCGCTCGGCCGGCTCGACGCGCTGGTCTACACCACCGGCATGGGCATCCTGTCCCCGCTGGTCGAGATGACCGCCGATCAGTGGGCGCAGTTGTTCGCCACCAACGTCACCGGCGCGGCGCTGATCACCGCCGCGGCCGCACCCCATCTGAGCGCGGCCGGCGGATCGGCGGTCTACCTGTCCTCGCTCAGCGCGTCGTACACCACACCCTGGCCCCGCCTGGGTTCCTACGCCGTCACCAAGGCCGCGCTGGACAAGTTGGTCGAGGCATGGCGGGTCGAACATCCCGAGATCGGTTTCACCCGCCTCGCCGTCGGCGACAGTCTCGGCGGCACCGGAGATTCCCAGACCGAGTTCAACAAGTCCTGGGACCCGGCGGCGTTCGACGACGCGGTGAACTTCTGGATGGAGCACGGCTACATGCAGGGCGGCCTGGTGGAGGCCGACCATCTGGTGCAGACCGTCGACGCGATCCTCCGTTGCGGCAAGAGCAGTTTCATCCCCCACCTGACACTCGCGCCGCGACCGTCGAGCGCGGTGGACGACCTGAGATGAGGAGTTGCCGATGAGAACCAAGGCCGCGGTGCTGCGTGGTGTCGGGGTCGACTGGGAGGTCACCGAGATCGAGTTGGACCCGCCACGCGCCGGCGAGGTCCTGGTGAAGATGGCCTATGCCGGGATCTGCCACTCCGACGAGCACTTCTACACCGGTGACAGCGTGCCGAGCAAGGAGATGGAGGAGATGATGCGGGCCTCCGGCGTGCCGGTTCCCGAATGGTTTCCGATGCTCGGCGGCCATGAGGGCGCGGGGGTGGTCGAGGACGTGGGACCCGAGGTCCGAACCCTCAAACCCGGTGACCACGTGGCGGTCTCATTCCTTCCCGCATGCGGGAGTTGCCGCTGGTGCGCCTCCGGCCACACCTACCTCTGCGATGTCGGCGCCGATCTGTACAGCAAGAGGATGACCACGGACGGCACCGCGCGACGGCACCTGCCCGACCCGGACGGTGACCGGGATCTGATGGCGATGATGCAGGTGGGCACGTTCGCCGAGTACGTGGTCGCCTCGGAACGTTCGCTGGTCAAGGTGCACGACTGGATTCCGCTGGCCGCAGCCTCGCTGGTGTCCTGCGGCGTCACCACCGGTTTCGGTTCCGGGTCGGTGGCCGCGGGCACCCAGCCCGGCGACACCGTCGTGGTGGTGGGGGTGGGCGGTATCGGCATGAACGCCGTGCAGGGCGCGAGAACCGCCGGCGCCAAGCACATCGTCGCGGTGGATCCGGTGGAGTTCAAGCGCGAGATCGCGCCGACCTTCGGCGCCACACACGCCGTCGCGGACATCGGCGCCGCCCTGGACCTGGTCAAGGACATCACCTGGGGGGTGATGGCCGACCGGGTGGTGCTCACCCCGGGCGTCGTTCCGCCCGACATGGTGATGGCGGCCATGATGCTGCTTCGCAAGGGCGGCACCTGCGTGCTCACCGGGATGGCGAAGGTGTCCGACCTGAACGTGCCGTTGAGCCTGCCCGACATGGTCAGCTCGTGCAAGACGCTCAAGGGTGTGCTCTACGGGGAGATGAACCCCCGGGACGCCATGCCGAAACTGCTGTCGATGTACGAGGCGGGCACGCTCAAACTGGACGAGCTCATCACGAACCGCTACAAGCTCGACGACATCAACGAGGCGATGCGGGACCTGCGCGCGGGCAAGAACATCCGCGGCGTCATCGCATTCGACTGACCCACGCCTGATCCCACCGGTCCACCGCGGCGACCTCGCACACCGGCTTACGGCGCACCGGGTGGTGTCCGCCCCGGGGCCATCCCGCCGTGACCAGTGTGGCGATTCGCCAATCGTCGGGAATGCCCACCAACGAACGCAATTCGGATTCACACGCATCGTGCCACAGCGTGATCGCGGCGCCGAGCCCCTGAGCGCGGGCCGCGAGCAGGAAATTCTGCACGGCGGGGAAGATCGAGCCGCCCTGCTGCAGATCGGACGCACCGCGCTGGGGCCGCAGGCAGAACAGCACACACACCGGGGCACCGCCACCCACCTGCATGTGCTCGTACATCGCCCCCAGCACACGTGATTTCGGGTCATCTGCGGTGCCCGGTTTGTCGAATCCGTAGAAGTCGGCCATCACGTCCCAGGTGCGCCGCGCGGCGGCGGTGATCACCGCGCGCACCTCGGGCGACCTCAGCACCACGAACCGCCACGGCTGCTGATTGCCTCCGGACGGCGCCCAGCTCGCGGCCCGCAGACATCTCTCGACGACGACGTCGTCGACGGGCTCGTCCCGGTACCTGCGCACCGCCGAGGCGGTGCGCAGCACCGTCCACAGGTCCGGCGAGGTCATCGCCGGGTCGTCGGCGGCAGCGTGCCGGTCCACCGACCGCCGCGGACCGGACCCGTCACCAGCGGTAGGTCGAGGGTGGACAGCAGCCCCGGAGGCGCGGCGACGACGGCCGGGATCGCGTTGAGTTCCCGCATCACCGTCGCATAGGTCAGACCGCGCATGTTGTTGCCCCGCCCGTGCATCTCGATGTCGACGGTGTAGGTCGGCAGCCCGTCGACGACCACCCGGTACCCGCCGTGCGGCGACGGATGCCGCGGCCAGTCCGGCGCGGAGTGCTCGCCCATCCGGGTGATGTGCTCGAGCACCACCCTGGGCTCACCATCGACGATGCCGGCGAGCTTGAACCGCATCCCGCCCATCGTGCCGGGCTCGATCCAACCGGAGGCCACCCGGTACCGCTCGGTGGCCAGCCACTTGTCGATGGTGGTCTCGACCCGGTCCAGCGGCAGACCCACACCGTCGGCGACCAGATGCACCGTCGGCGCCCACAGCGCGGCCAGCCGTTCCGGGTCGAACAACGGCGCGGGGTGCTCCGGCGGATGCCCGAAACCCATGAAGTCGAACATGATCTCGGGCTGGTTTATCGGCGCGTAGTCGAGGATCTCGAGCATCGTGATGGTGTCGACGCGGCTGCTGAAACCGGTCATGGTCAACGCCATCAGGTCGTTGGCCCAGCCGGGATCGACACCGCTGTTGAAGAAGGTGGTCCGCCCCTCCGCACACGCGGCCTCGATGAGGTCCACCGTCTCGGCGTCGGCTGCCGGTGGATAGCAGAGCGGCACCAGTGACGTGGTGACGACGTTCTTGCCGGCCCGCAGACAGCGGGCGATGTCCTCGGCCGCCTCCCGGTACCGGTAATCCCCGGAGGCGAAGTAGGCCACCACGTCGGCGTCGACCGCCAGGGCGGCATCGATGTCGTTCGTCGCGAGGATGCCGGTCTCCGGCATACCGCACAGGGCGCCGGCGTCCTTGCCGTGTTTGGCCGGACTGTGCACGACGAGTCCGACGAGCTCCAGACCGGGGTGGGCGATCACCGCCCGCAGGGCGCCGACCCCGACCTGACCGGGGCCCCACAGGATCACTCGGAACGTCCGCTGTGCGCTCATGGCCGTCCGATCGGTTGTTTCAGCGGCCATGGGGCACCGCCGTGAGCAGCTCGCGCAGATTTCCGCCCATCACCGCTTCGATGGTGGGTTCGGGCAGTTCGGCGATCTCGGGAGTCAGCTTCGCCGGTTCGGCCAGACCCTCCGGATGCGGGAAGTCCGAGCCGAACAGCACCCGGTCGGCGCCGATCAGATCGATCAGCCCGGACAGGTCCTCCTCGTGGAACGGATTGACCCACACGTGTTCCCGGAACTGTTCGACCGGGTGTGCGCCGAACTCGTTCGGCATCTTCTTGTACACCCGCTCGAACAGGTCGATCAGGCGCGGCACCCAGGCGCCGCCGTTCTCGACGACTCCGACCCGCACGCCGGGATGGCGGGTGAACACGCCGTGGGCGACCAGCGCGGCGCAGGTGTCGAGGATGGACCGGGCGTCCTCGTAGACGATGGTGCGGAACGCGTCGGGTTTGAACGGGGTGTACTCGCCGCCCTTGCCCTCCCAGTCACGGCTGTAGCGGTCGTAGCCGGAGTCGCAGGCGTGCATGAGCACCGGGATGCCGAGCTGTTCGACGCGGTGCCAGAACGGATCGAAATAGGGCTGGCCCATCGACGTGGTGTGACCGGTGATCGTGGCCACCGGGCGCGGGTTGACCAGCACCGCGCGGGCGCCGTTCTCCACGCACCAGTTCAGTTCGGCGACGGCTTTGTCGACGTCGGGCAGCGTGATGACCGGGGTGGCGAAGATGCGGCCCGCGTAGTCGAAGGTCCACTCCTCGAGCAGCCATTCGTTGTAGGCGTGCACGACGGCGTGGGTGAGCTCGATGTCGTCGAGCATCCGCTCCTCGAGCATGCCGCCGGTGGTCGGGAACATCACGCAGGCCTGGATGCCCTGGGCGTCCAGCAGCCGCAGGCGCTGCTCGGCGTGGCGGAACTCCTCCGGGCAGCGGATCGGGTTGGCCAGCTCGCGCAGGCTCTTGCCCTCGGGGTTGATGCCGCGGAAGTAGTCGGCCCACGCGCCGGGTGAGGCCACCACCTCGTAGGTCGGGTTCGGGATGGTGTCGGTGAGCCGGCCCTTGATCATCAGCTTGGTCAGCCCGTCCACCTGAATCCACTGGATCGCGCCGCGATACTGCTTGGGCAGGTGGCGGGTGTAGGCGTCGGTGGGTTCGTAGAGGTGGTTGTCGGCGTCCCAGATCTCCAGAGCTGGTGCTGTCACGTCGCGTCTCCTTCGGCAGGGCCTTATGAGAATATAGCTTCTCACATTGAGACAACGTTGTTATCGGACCGGAGGACTCATGAGCGACTACAAGTTCCTGATGTGGGAGAGCCACGACGACGGCACGATCGTGCGGATCCTGCTCAACCGGCCCGAGGCACGCAACGCGCAGAACCGGGGCATGCTGGTCGAACTCGACGACGCGTTCGGCCGCGCCGAGGCCGACGACAAGGTGCGGGTGGTGATCCTCGCCGGTGAGGGCAAGATGTTCTCCTCCGGCCACGACATCGGCTCCGCGGTGGCCAAGGCGGAGTACCGGCCCGGCCCCGACCAGCATCCGACCATGAAGATCACCGGCGGCACCCGCGACGGTGCCGAGAGCCGGATGTTGCAGGAGTGGCACTACTTCTTCCAGAACACCCTGCGGTGGCGCAATCTGCGCAAGATCACCATCGCGCAGGTACACGGCGACGTGTTCTCGGCGGGGCTGATGCTGATGTGGGCGTGCGACCTGATCGTCGGCAGCGAAGAGGTCCGCTTCGCCGATGTCGTCGGCACCCGGCTGGGCATGTGTGGGATGGAATACTTCGGTCACCCTTGGGAATTCGGGCCGCGCAAGACCAAGGAACTGATGCTCACCGGCGACGCCATCGACATTCACGAGGCGTATCAGCTCGGCATGGTCAGCAAGGTGTTCAAGCGCGAGGAGTTGGCCGAGCGGACGCTGGAGATGGCACGGCGGATCGCCCAGGTGCCGACGATGGCCGCGCTGCTGATCAAGGAGTCGGTGAACCAGACCATGGACAACATGGGCTTCTACAACTCGCTGCAGGCGTGCTTCTCACTGCACCAGCTCAACCACTCGCACTGGGCCGAGGTGCGCGAGGACAAGGTGCCCCGCGCGGGTGAGGAGCACGGCGTCCCGAACTGGCGCACCGCCCCACCCATCGTGGTCTCGGTCAAGGACAAAGTGCGTGCTGACGGATAATCATCCGTCGTGACCGACAACACCGAGGTGGCCGCACCGCGGCCGATGACCACGACCCGCGACCACCTGTTCGGCAAGCTGCCGTTCTTCGACGTGGTCGACTCCGACGAGAGGGTGGTCATCGACCTGCACAACCGCCCGGACCTGACCAATATCCGCGGGGCCCTGCAGGGCGGGCTGGTCGCGACGCTGATCGACATCGCGGCCGGCCGGCTGGCGGTGAAGTACGCCGGCGACCTCGCGGCGGCCGCCACCGCCGACATGACCGTCCACTACCTCGCGCCGATCATGCGGGGCCCGGCGCGGGCCACCGCCACCCTGGTGCGGGCCGGACGCCGCTCGATCGTGGTGGCCGTGGACGTCGTCGACGTGGGCGCCGACCGGCATGCGGCCAGGGCGACCTTGAGCTTCGCGGTGCTCTCCGTTTCGTGAGCAGCCGCAAAGTGACCTGTTCCAGCGGATTTCAGGTCACTTTGCGGATGCCCGGCAGGGAGATCAGCGGGCCGGGACCGGGCCGTAGCGAGCATCGGCCACCCGGTCCAGGACGGCGGCCGGTTCGGCGTAGACCATCGCCCAACCCCGCGCACGCCGGTAGTACAGCTGGATGTCGTGTTCCATCCCGAACCCGTAGCCGCCGTGGATGTGCAGGCTGCGCAGCGTCGCGTCGCGGGCGGTCTCATAGGCGAAGACGAATGCCATCGCCGCCAGTTCGGCTGCCCGGTCCGGTTCGTCGGTGACCGCGCAGGCCGCCCGGTACCCCAGCAGCCGTGCCCCGTCGACCGCGGTGGCGCTGTCGGCCAGCGGATGCGCCACCCCCTGGAAGGTCCCGATCGGCGCCCCGAAAGCCTCGCGCTGTTTGGCGTAGTCGGCACCCATCTCCACGGCCCGGGCGGCGATCCCCACCAGCGCCAGCGCGGTGAGCACCAACCACCGGTCGACGGCGTCGGCATGCACGGTGCGGGCGGTCTCCCCCGCTGCCAGGGTGGTGGCGTCCGCACCGATCGGGATGTCGGCCAGTGGCATCGAGCCCAGGTTGGCCACCTGCCGCATACCACCGGCCGGAACGGCGAGCAACCGGTCGTCGTGCAACACGATCGCCACATCGGCGACCGCTCCGGCGGGCACCAGTGTGGCGCAGCCGGTCCGCGCGGGGCGGGGCGCGAACGTGACCATCCGCTCACCCGACACCGCCGCCGGGAGCAGGTCCGAACCACACCGGGCCAGAACCTTTGCCGCGACCTGTGTCTCGATGAGCGGCGCCGGCGCGACCGCCCTGCCGTGCTGCTCGGCGATCAGCGCGAGTTCGAGGTCGCCCGCGCCGCCGTCGGCCTCGCCGACCGCCATCTCCACGGCACCGGTGTCCACCAGGGCGCGCCACAGCTCCGCATCGAAACCGAGCGGTTCGGCCGCACGCACCCGCTCCGGGCCGCACATCCGGCCGTACAACGTCATGAACGCCTCGACGAGCTGACGCTGCTCGCCGGACAGGCTCAGGTCCATATGGTCAACCGATCCGGGTGAATATGTACACTCTCCGAATTGAGAGTAGCATTTCCGCAAGCTGTCCCGGTTCCGGTCGCCGGCGTGAGGAGCATTCAGAGCCGTGCACTTTCAACTCGACGACGAGGTGCAGGCGTTCCGCAAAGCGGTGCGGGCGCACCTGGAGGAGACGCTGACCGCGGAGTTGGAGGAGCGCCTCTACCGCAGCGGGGTGGCACACGACGACGACTTCGCCCGCGGACTGGTCGCCCGGGACCTGCTCGCCCCGGACCGCCGGCCACTGGAATGGCAGCTGTTGCAGGACGAGCTGATGTACGCCGACGCCCCGGTCTACCTCTCCGAGACCACCCGGATGGTCGCCGGGGTGATCGACAAGACCGGTTCACCCGAACTGAAGCAGCGGATCATTCCGAAGGCGATGGCCGCCGAATTGACGATCGCGCTCGGTTTCACCGAACCCGAGTGCGGCTCGGACGTGGCCGCGGCCAGAACCCGTGCGGTGCGATCCGGTGACGAGTGGATCATCAACGGCTCCAAGATGTTCACCACCAACGGACACATCGCCGACTACGTGTTCCTGTTGGCTCGCACCAACCCGGAGAAGCCGAAGCACAAGGGCTTGACGATGTTCCTGGTGCCGCTGGACAGCCCGGGAGTCGAGGCGCAGGCGGTGTGGACGCTGTCCGGGGAACGCACCAACATCACCTTCTACAGCGATGTCCGGGTGAGCGACGTGTACCGCATCGGCGAGGTCGACGGGGGCTGGGCCGTGCTGGGCCTGGCGCTGCAGGACGAACACTCCTCCGGATGGGGTCCGCACCTCGCGCGTCTGCTCGACCACGCCGAGCACTGGGCCCGCGACACCACCGATCCGTCCGGCACCGCGCGGATCTGCGACACCGATGTGCGGCGGCGGTTGTCGCGCATCGCGATCGAACTCGAGGTCGCGACGCTGCTGCAGCGGCGCTGCGTGTGGATGACCGAACAGGGTCAGACCCCGGTGGCCGAGGGGCCGATGTCCAAGCTGTTCAGCACGGAGGCACTGGTCCGCGCCGCCCAGGACGTCAACGAGATGGTCGGCCCGGACGCCCTGCGCAGCCGGCTCGAACCCACCGCCGTCGAACAGGGGCGGTTCGAGTACCTGATGCGCTTCTCCCTGGGCACCACGATCTACGCGGGTACCAGTGAGGTTCAGCGCAACATCATCGCCCAGCGGGGTCTGGGTTTACCCCGTTAACCCTTCGCCCGCCGACCCCCGGCGGCCCGGGCGGTCGAACCGGACCGGGACCGCGAACCCGCGGCCGTTTTCGACCTGGCCGCCTTGGGCTTCTCGGCCTGCGCGGGCGGACTCACGGCCTGCTTGCACCAGGCCCACATGTCGTCCTCGGTCAATTCCGCCCCGCGGGTGTCCCCGCCGAAGACGCCGATCTGTGCGAGGGCCGTCAGGGTCGAGTTCAGCAGGGTGGTCAGTTGCGCCGGGGTGAGATCGGTGCGCACCAGACCCGCCTTCGAGCAGGCGGTGAGGATCTTCGTGAGCAGCTTCTGCTGCGGCTCCCACACCTTGGCGAAGTCGGCGGGCCGCTCGATCTCCAGGGCCAGGTTGTAGATCGTCGCCACCCGGCCGCCGACCTTCTGGGAGGACTCCGCACGGGACAAGAACCCCCGGCAGAACGCCTCGAGTTGCTCCATCGGGCCGTCGGCTGCCGCGACCTCCTGCCGGATGTCCTCGGTGAACTGGCTGGTGATGTTCTCGTACAGCGCGAGCAGCAGCTCTTCCTTACCCGCGAAGTGCTGGTAGAACGCTCGCAGGCTCAGGTTCGACCGGTCGATGAGCGTCTGGATGGTGAAGTCGGCCCGCCCGGACTCCTGCACCAGCTCGAGTGCGGTGGCGAGGAACCGGGAGCTGCGGGCCAGCGCCCGGGCCCGCGCGTTGCTCAACCGCCGCTCGAGGGTGCGTTCCTGCCACTTGGCCGACAACTCGATCGGGGAGTCGTCGAGGCCCTCGACGACCGCGAGGTTCTGCTCGTCGCCGTTGGTTCGGTTCATGCCCCCATCGTAAACCGTTATTCTCACCGGCCCGGCTCGGCCGCGAGTCCCCCTCACGCGCCGCCTCCATGACGTACACTGGAAATGAACATTCTCATTTTCGGGAATTTCTCCGTTCGTATGTCGGGGTCCGTGTGCCGGGGTCCGTGACGGGTCTGCGTGGTGGGGTCCGTGTGGCGGGCCGCCGTCTCCAGGCCGGAAGGAGCGCAGCGTTGAGCAGTGCGGTGTCGAGCCCAGATATCCGAATCGTCTCTCCGGACGACCACCTGGTGGAGCCCGCCGATCTGTGGACCAGCCGGCTGCCGGCGCGCTACCGCGACGTCGGACCGCGGATCGTCCGGCTCCGGGGGCGGATGGATCCGACCGTGACCACCGACGTGGCGTTCATCGAGGACGAGGACGGCAGGGACGCGGACATCTGGCATTACGAGGACGCGGTGATCCCGATCCCGCTCATCAGCGCCGCAGCCGGGTACGAGATCGATGAACTGACCACCGATCCGATCACCTACGACGAGATGCGCCCGGGCTGCTATCGCCCGGCCGATCGGCTCGCCGACATGGACATCGCCGGTATCGAAGCCTCCGCGTGCTTCCCCAACACCCTGGTCCGATTCTGCGGCCAGCGCTTCCTGTACGCCAAGGACAAGGAACTCGCCCGGCTGTGCGTCGAGGCCTACAACGATTTTCAGATCGACGAATGGGCCGGAAGCAGCAACGGCCGGCTGATACCGCTGGGCATCATCCCCCTGTGGGACGTCGACCTGGCCGTCAAGGAGATCGAACGGGTGGCCGCCAAGGGCATGCGCGCCGTCTGCTTCTCCGAGTTGCCCTCCCGGCTGGACCTGCCGTCCATCCACAGCGGGTACTGGGATCCGTTCTTCGCCGCCTGCGAGCGCAACGAGGTCGGCATCATGCTGCACATCGGGTCCAGTTCCTCGCTGACCAAATCCTCGCCGGACGCCCCGCACGTCGTCACCAGCGCGCTGATGGCCGTCAACTGCACCATCGCCCTGGTCGACTGGCTGTTCTCGGCCAAACTGATCCAGTTCCCCAACCTCAAGATCGCCTTCGCCGAGGCTCAGGCCGGCTGGATCCCGTACTACCTGCAACGGGTCGACGAGGTCTGGCACGACCGTCGCGGCTGGGGCGGCGTCCATCCCCTGCTGACCGATCCGCCGAGCACCCAGGTGCCCGGCCGGGTGTACTTCTCCACCTTCGGCGACCCGGTCGCGTTCCGCATTCTCGACCTGGTCGGGCCGGATCAGTTGATGTTCGAGACCGACTACCCGCACAACGACACGAACTGGCCGAGAAGTATGGAGGTCGCCAACAAGGCCACCGCGGGGCTGGATCAGGAGACAAAGCGGAAGGTGTTGTGCACCAATGCGAAACGTTTCTTCGGAATGCTTTCTTCGGATTGATGTGACCGTCAGCACCCGCGGGCCAGTGCGGACATCGCGGTGGCCGCGTCCAACACCTCGGGGGTCATCTGCGCACCGGCGTATTCCACCCAGCACCAGCTCCGGACCGGCTCGGGTTCCGCCGACGCGCCGGTGACCCGACCGAAGACGTGGACGGGACTGCCGCCGGCAGAGAACGAGAACGTGTAGGAGTCGGAACCCGGGTTGCACCACCCACATCGGTGTGCACGGTCGTGACCCCTTTCCTGACCTGATAGCCCGGACCGAACGGCACGCCGTCCCGGCCCGTCGAGACGGTGCCGGTGAGGAGAATCAGTTCGTGGCGGTGAAACTCAGCGCCACGGCGGCGCCGGTGTCGTGGTATCGCATCGGTTCGAACCAGTCGAGCGTCGAGTACTCCGCGAACAGGTGCGGCGCGGGCAGGTCCAGCCGGTCCGGAAGTGCGCGGAAGCCGCAGATCGGTGACACCACATGCGTCGTCATCCCGGTGACGAAGTCGTCGCACCCGCGCACACCCCGGTACTGCCGGCCGCCGGCGTCGCTGACGACCGCCCCCACCCAGCTTCCGGCCGGTCCGAGCCCGGCGGCGGGCACCCGGTCCCGGCGGTAATGCGCCAGGGTGGGCGTCTGACGGATCACGTCGAATTCGACTCGTCCCTGCATGTCACTCTCCGGAGTGGTCGGTGCGCGCGGGCGGTCACCGGCACCGCCAGTTCGGTGTGCGCTTCTCCAGGAAGGCACGGGGTCCCTCGAGGGCGTCCTTGGTCAGTGCCACCTTCATCCGGTAGTTCTCGGCGAGCAGTTCGGCTTCGTAGATCGGCAGAGTGAGGCCTTTGCGCACCGCCATCCGTGAACCGCGTACCGCCAGCGGCGCATTCGAGTTGACGATCTCGGCGATCTCCCACGCCCGCGACATCAACGCGTCGTGGGCCACGACCTCGGTGAAGACGCCCAGATCGTAGGCCCGCTGCGCGTCGAGCCGGTCGTGCCTGCCCATCAGGATCAACCGCATGGCCACCGGCAGCGGCAGGATCCGCGCCAGCCGAACTCCTTCCCGGCCGGAGGTGACGCCGATGCTGACGTGCGGGTCCATCAGCGACGCACGCTCCGAGGCGACCGTGATGTCGGCCGTGGTGATCAGATCCAGCCCCGCTCCGCAGGCGATGCCGTTGACCGCGCAGATGATCGGTTTGGTCATCTGCAGCCACGGCGGGGTGGCCTCCTGCGGTGCGTCCCACTGTCGCATCGAGCTCAGCACCGGCTCGCCCTGATTGTCGATGCCCGGCGCGTTCTCCATGTCGTGGTCGGCGGCCTTGTTCACATCCGCACCGACACACAGCGCCCGTCCGGCGCCGGTGATGATGACCGTCCAGATGTTCTCGGACCGTTCGATCTCGGCGTAGACCTCAGCCAGCTCCGCGATCATCTCGTCATTGATCGCGTTGAGCACGTCGGGCCGATTCAGGGTGACACACGCGGTGTGGCCCCGGACCTCGAATTCGATGGTGTCGTACCCACTCACCTGCCGACCGCTTCCCTCTCCCGGGTCCTGCTGACCGGCTCCGGAGCGAAGCCGAAGATCTCCGCGAACCGCGCGCTGTACCGCGGCCACACCTCGGGGTTCAGCAGCCTGGGCGGAACCCCGCCGGCGAAGATGGTCTGCCACTGGTCGGCGGTGGCCACCGCGATGTCGCGTGCGGCCTCCGCCGTGATACCCGCGATGTGCGGGGTGGCCACCACATTGTCCAAGGTGAGCAGCGGATGGTCCGCACGTGGCGGCTCGTCGTGGAAGACATCGAGCCCGGCTCCGGCGATCTCCCCGCACGTCAGCGCCTCGTAGAGCGCGGCCTCGTCGTGGACCCGCCCCCGCGCGGTCGTGACGAAGAACGCGGTCGGCTTCATCGCGGCGAACTGCGCCCGCCCGATCAACCCTTCGGTCTCCGCGGTGAGCGGACAGGTCAGCTGGACGAAGTCGGAGCAGCCCAGCAACTCCTCCAACGACACCGATCGAGCCCCGAGGGCTTCGGCGGTCTTCTCGTCGACGTACGGATCGAAGGCCAGCACCTTCATGCCGAACGGAGCAACCAGCTGGACCAGGCGGCGGCCGATCGCGCCCAGTCCGACGATGCCCATGGTCTTGTGCTGCAGCTGGCTGCCGCGCAGCACCAGCCGGTCGCCGAGGTCGCCGCGGCGCAGCATCCGGTCGGCGACGGTGATCCTCTTGGCCAGATCGAGCATCAGTCCCAGCGCGTGTTCGGCGACCGCCTCCGCACCGGGGCCGGAGTTGTTGCACACCGCGATTCCGGCCTCGGTGCAGGCGTCCACGTCGATCACGTCATAACCGGCCCCGGCCGAACACACCGCCAGGAGCAACCCGCACCGCCGCACCAGGTTCCGGTCGGCCAGCCACTGCCCGCCGTCGGCCATCGACGCCACGTCGGTGCGGGTCGCGACCTGATATCCGTGCGCCGACTCCAGTGCCGCCCACCCGTCGGCGGGGTCGGCGGTCAGGTCCAGCCGCACCAGTTCGATGTCCGCGGCGCCGAGCAGTTCGCCTGCGGCCGGATCGGTCCACCGCTCGAACACCAGCCGCGGACGGGAGATCCCGCTCACCGTCAGATCTTCGGTTTCGCCTGCGCCGCCTTGAACATCTCGGCGAGCGACTCGTCGACGTTGGCGTAGTCGTTGCGTGCGATCCGGCCCTCCCGTCCGGGCACCGGGTCGTACCCCAGTCGCAGATCCTTGTTCTCCATGTGGAAGTACTCCCGCCCCAACGGAAGCCGGCGATCCGCTCGCGGCACCTCCATCCAGGCCCGCAGGAAGCACCGCGCCCGCTTCGGATCGGTACTGCTGACGAAGTCCGACCGGGAGTGGCACATCGCGAAGTTGTTCGCGATCGCCGCCTCACCCGACTCCAGCTTGAACTCGACCTGCTGCTCGACCAGCACCCGGCGCAGCAGCTCGATGGCCTCCTCCTGTTCGGGGGTGAATTCGCGCCCGAGCGTCCGCATCGCCGGCAGGATGCTGCTGTAGGTGAAATTGATGCAGATCTTGCCGTCGACCTGGGAGAACACCGGCACGTCATAGGGTGTCACGTCGGGTTGGTCATCGGGTTGCTCGCTGCGCCGGTGGTGCGGGAAGCCCTGATAGAGCACCGGCAACAGGTCGGGCCGTTCGGCGAGGATCCGGTTGTGCGCCGCCGGGCCGCTGGAGAACTGGCTCTCGCCGCCATGGGCGGCCGGATACACGCACAGCAGTCCGAGGATGTCGGCGGCGTCATTGTGCATGGCCAGCTCCGCCCGTGACTTGGTGCCCCGCGCGGGCTGCCTCCCGCCGGGCAGGACCTCCTCCTGGACCCGCACCATGCGATGGCCGAACGAGTTGTTCGACACCAGGTAACCCAGGTGGGTGCAGAACGCCCAGTAGATGCGTTCGAGCTCGTCGATGGAGTGCTGTTCGACCGGAAACCCGCGCACGCAGACCAGGCCACGGCCGAACATGATCTCCTCGTAGAGCCGGCGCAGGTCGTCGTCGAGGTCCGGGTGGCGGGCGTCTTCCGGGGTGATCTCGTCGCGATCCTTGTGCGCCGTGGGGTGCAGGATGGATTCCAGTGCCGCGACGTGACGCGGTGTCAGGTCGAAGGCGAAATCCTCCTTGCCGGTGAAATCCGCGCCGGTCCACGCCATCGCATCGGTCACGGGGCTGCGGTATATCGGTGTCGGCATTCGGGTGTACCTCCCTGTGGTGTGCGGCCTGTGTGGCCGGTCAAGTCCGGTGCGATCGATGCAGCGCGCGCAGCTCCCGCGCCCGCGCACTCGCGGCGTCGGTGAGCATTCCGACGTCGGTGCCGGCCGAGATGAACCGCAGGCCCAGGTCCACGAAGTGCGCGAGCAGATCCGGCGATCTGATCCCGGCGATGCCGAACGCGACACCGTGTTCCCGGCAGGCCTCTGCCACCGCGCCCACGGCCTCGTGAAAACGGTGATTCTCGAAATCGCCGTGGATGCCCATCTCAGCGGTCAGGTCACTCGGCCCGAGCAGGATCATGTCCAGGCCGGCCACCGCCGCGATGTCATCCACCGATTCCACCGCCTGCGGTGTCTCGACCATCGCCGCGACCACGGTGTACCGGTCGATCTCGGCCGCCAGTTCCGGAGCCGTCCGGGGCCGGAATCCGGTGACCGGATTCGGCCCGGAGATCGACCGGCGCCCCGCCGGTGGGAATCGTGCCGAATGCACGACCGACTCCGCCTCTGATTTCGAATTCACATGTGGCACAATCACTCCCACTGCCCCGATGTCGAGCACCCGGGCGATGACACTGGGATCGTGGGACGGCACCCGGACCAGGGCCGAGATGTCCGCACCCGCCGCGGCTGCGCACAACATCGCCACCGTCTCCAGCGGTGTGGCGGTGTGTTCGAGATCGATGTACACCGCGTCGTATCCGGCGGCCGCGGCGAGGCCGGGGACATCGGGCGTGCGGGAGTGCATCAGCGCCATGCACAGGACGAGGTCGTCACCCCGTAGCGTATTCCGCAGCGATCCCGGCACAATGCCACGTTAACCGACTGAGAACGCGTATTCCACTTTTTCGTCAATGCCGTTATCAGTTGTGATACCCAAGAGGAATGGCGGCGAAGGGTGTGGCGATCGTGGGTGTCGGGCTCTCCGACTGCGGACGTGTCCCCGACAAGACGGCGACCGCACTGATGGCGCAGGCGGCTCGCCGGGCCATCTCGGATGCGGGCCTGCACAAGAACGATATCGACGGTCTCGGTGCGCACGGATCCCTGTTGGCGCCGATCGAGGTCGGCGAGTACCTCGGGCTGCGGCCCACATGGGTGGATTCCACCGATGTCGGAGGTTCATCCTGGGAGGTCATGGCCCAGCACGCGGTCGCGGCGATCGCGGCGGGCGAGATCGACGTCGCGCTGCTGACCTACGGGTCGACGGCCCGGTCGGATGTGAAGCGGCGCAAGCGGGCCCCCGCCGCGGCGATGCCGACCGGCGGGGCGATGCAGTACGAGACCCCGTACGGGGCGACGTTGATCGCCAAGTACGCGATGGCCGCCCGCCGTCACATGATCGAGTACGGCACGACCATCGACCAACTGGCGGAGGTCGCCGTCGCCGCACACGAGTGGGCGGCGATGAACGAGAACGCATTCGACCGGGAGCGCCTGACGATCGAGGATGTGGCCGCTGCCCCGATGCTCGCCGATCCGTTCACCACCAGACACGTCTGCCTGCGCACGGACGGCGGCGGCGCGGTGGTGCTGGCCGGCGAACGGATCGCCCGCGACTGCGCCGGCGAGCCGGTGTGGATTCTCGGCACGGCGAGCGCCGCATCACACGTGAGCATGGACGAGTGGGCCGATTTCACCACCTCGGCGGCCGCCGAGTCCGGCCCGAAGGCGTTCGCCCGGGCCGGGGTGACCCCGGCCGACATCGACGTGTGCCAGCTCTACGACTCGTTCACGTCGACGGTGCTGTTGACCGTCGAGGACCTCGGCTTCTGCGCCAAGGGCGAGGGCGGGCCGTTCATCGCGTCGGGTACGCTGCGCCCGGACGGGGCGCTGCCCACCAACACCGACGGCGGTGGGCTGGCCGCGTGCCACCCGGGCATGCGGGGCATGTTCCTGATGGTCGAGGCGGTACGTCAGCTGCGCGGCGAGTGCGGACCGCGTCAGGTCGCCGACGCGGAACTCGCCTGTGTGCACGCCATGGGCGGATTCTTCTCACACAGCGCCACCATGATCCTCGGAAGGGACCGATGACACCCGAGATCGACACCGACAGCGAAGCCTGGTGGGCCGCGATACAGGACGGCACCCTGATGGTCAACCACTGCCGGGCCTGCCGGCGAAACTCACTGTACCCGCGCCCGTTCTGCCCGCACTGCTGGAGCGAGAGCGTCGAACTGAGACCGGCGAGCGGCCGCGGGCGGCTCTATACCTGGAGTGTCGTCCACCAGTCCGGCCGGGACCCGTACGTGGTGGCGATGGTCGATCTGCTCGAAGGCCCGCGGGTGATGACCGCCGTCGAGGGGTGCGACATCGACGCTCTGGCCGCGGACGCCGAACTCGAGGTCGCGTACCGCACCGACGACGGCGGGTTCACCGTGCCGGTGTTCCGGCTGTGCGGAGGGTGACCGGGCTCAGGATGACCCGGCCAACCGGGACGCGACCTGCCTCGGCCGGCCGTGCGAACGGTCGTGCAGCGATGTGCGTTCCACCTTGCCGTTGGCGTTGACCGGTAGCGGCTCCTCCCACACCACCAGTTCCTCCGGCAGCTTGTATTTCGGCAGACCCGCTTCGGTGAGCGAGTCGACCACCGTGCGCAGGGACAGCGGGGCGCCCCGCTCGGTCACCACCGCGACCGCGAGCCGCTCTCCGGTGGTGGCGTCCGGCACCGGATACGCTGCGCACTCGCGCACTCCGGGTATCCGGCCGATGGCCTCGTCGAGTTCGGCGACCGGGATCTTCAGCCCGTTGCGGATCACGATTTCGCGCAGGCGCCCGACGATGCGCACCCGGCCGTCGACGAGATCGGCGGCGTCGCCGGTGCGGAACCAGTCCCCCTCGAACGCGTTCGTCTCGTCGGCCGCGTCGGTGTAGCCGAGGAAGGCGTGCGGTCCCCGGATGCAGCACTCGGTCGGCTCCGTCGCCGAGCCCAGCCTGACCTCGACGTCGGCCAGCGGGCGGCCGTCATCGCCGTGCCGCAGATCGCGGGGCTCGTGCCGCAGACCGGAGGTGCTCACCGGCACCTCCGAGGATCCGTAGGCTCGCATCACCACGATGCCGGTGTCCTCGACGCGTTCGACGATGCGCCGGTCGAGCATGGTGCCGCCGAGATACACGGCCCGCAGGGGGATCTCGAGATCTGCCGCGACGGCCTCGTCGAGAAGCCGGTTCAGCAACCGGTCCGGTCCGCCGTACCAGGTCGATCGCGTCTGCACGAGCAGCGCGCAGGTGGCGGCGGGATCCCAGTGATCCTCCAGCACCACCGGCGCGGTGAGCATCGGCGCGATGAACAGCGCCTGCACCACGCCGGTGATCGAACCGAGCGGGCTGATCAGGAACAGCCGGTCGTCCGGTGTCAGACCGGCGGCGTCGATGTAGTTGCGCGAGGCCTTGGCCAGGGTGCTCAGCGAGTGGACGACCCCCTTGGGGGCGGCCGTGGTTCCCGAGGTGAACAGCACGAACGACGGTTCGTCGGCGGCCCGGACCGGCTCCGGAAGCGACACCCCCGGCGGCTCGCCGGTGACCGACAGCCACGTGAAGCCGTCGGGCAGACCGGTCACCGGCGGCTGCGGCCGGTTCGGCGCCAGCCCGAACCGGACCCCGGTACGCCGGGCGATCTCGGCCACCTGGGCGGCCCCGGCGCTACGCGGCACCAGCATGACGACCGCGTCGGCACGGATGGCAGCCTGAACCGCCACCACGGATTCCGCGTCGTTACCGACCACGAGCAGCACGGCCGCCGACGGCCCGACACCGGCCTGTCTCAGCGCTGCACACCACCGGTCGACACGGGTGTCGAGTTCGGCGTAGCTGAGTTGTCCGCCGCGGTGCACCAGTGCCGGGGCGGAGGGCTCCCGCCGGGCCGCCGCCCGGACCACGTCGAGCGGCTCGGCCGACCAGAAGCCTGCCGCACGGTAGCGCGCACGGCGTTCCTCCACCCGCTCACGGACATGTCCGAGCAGGTCGGATGTCGCAGTCATGACCCGAATCCCATGTGAATTCCTCTGCCACCTTTACCGCAAACGCGCGTTCTCACTATCGCAAATGTAACCTCTCAGGCATGCGAACAATGACTTTCGACAATGAAGTCGCCATCGTCACGGGCGCGGGCCGCGGTCTCGGACGGTGTCACGCCCTCGAATTGGCCCGCCGCGGCGCGCGTGTGGTGGTCAACGACGTCGGCAGCGACGTCGATGGCACCGGCGCGTCCGCGTCGGCGGCCCAGGCGGTCGTCGACGAGATCACCGCCGCCGGCGGCACCGCCGTCGCCAGCACCGACTCGGTGGCCACCCCCGAGGGCGGCGCCGCGATCGTAAAGACCGCGATGGAGGCGTTCGGCCGGGTCGACATCCTGGTCAACAATGCCGGCATCCTGCGCGACGCGGCGTTCAAGAACATGACGCCGCAGCAGGTGGCCGCGGTGCTCGACGTGCACCTGGCCGGGGCGTTCCACGTCACTCGGGCGGTGTGGCCGATCATGCGCGAGGCGAACCACGGCCGGATCATCCAGACCAGTTCCGGCACCGGACTGTTCGGCAACTTCGGCCAGGCCAACTACGGCGCCGCCAAGATGGGGTTGATCGGGATGATGCACGTGCTGGCGATCGAGGGCGCCCGCGACAACATCGCCGTCAACGCGATCGCGCCGATCGCCCGGACCCGGATGACCGAGGACATCATGGGCGAGGCAGGCAAGGCGATGGATCCGGAACTGGTGACGCCGGTGGTGATCTATCTGGCGCATCGCGACTGCGACCGCACCGCCCACATCTACTCCGTCGGCGGGGGCAAGGTGTCGCGGGTGTTCATCGGCGTGAGCGAGGGAATAGCCCACCCCGCACTCACGCCGGAGTCGGTGGCGGCCGCCATCGATGAGATCGACGACCCGTCGTCGTTCACCATCCGGGGTGGGCCGGTCCGGGTCGACGTCAGTACCCGTTGAACCGCGGTTCGCGCCGTTCGGCGAAGGCACACAGCCCCTCCTGCAGGTCCCGGGTGGTCGAGACGATCTCCTGCGCCCAGGCCTCCTCGGTGAAGGCACGGTCCCGGCTCGACTCCGAGGACACCGCGAGCAGCCGTTTGGTCAGCGACAGCATCACCGTCGGGCCGGCCGCCAGGCGACGCGCCAGCTCGAGCGCGGACGGATACACGGCATCCGGCGCCACCACCCGGTTGACCAGCCCGAGCTGCTCACACCTCGCGGCGTCGACGGGTTCGCCCAACATGAGCAGTTCGGTGGCGCGGCGCAACCCGACGATGCGGGTCAGCAGGTACACCGCACCGGAGTCGGGCAGGATGCCGCGCGCCACGAACGGTTCGACCAGCATCGCCCGCTCCGACATCACCACGAGATCGGCCGCGAGCACGAGGCCGGCGCCCGCACCCGCCGCGGTGCCGTTGACCGCGGCCACCACCGGCTTGGCGCAGTCGAGGATCGATGCGACCAACCGCTGCCAGCCCTGTTGCAGCAACCGGGCGACATCCCCCGGCCTGCGCTGCCCGGGCCGGGAATCGGCCGAGATTCCCGCACCCGTGCAGAAGTGGCGGCTCCCGGCCGCCGTCAACAGCACCGCACGCACGGCAGGGTCCCGGTCAGCGTCCCGGATCGCCTCGGTGAGTGCATCACGAGCCAAGGGCGACAACGAATTCCCGACATCGACCCGATCGATGGTGATCCTTCGCACCCCGTCGCCGTCGGTGACCACACCGATTCCCGGCTGCTCGTCGGCCATGTCTGCCATTGCGCCCCCTGCGTTAACGCGCATTCTCACTTTTCGGGTATCTTATTTCCACTGCCGCGGATCCGGCGTCGAAGGAGGACATTCGTGACGGCGACCGGTCGGATCACCGATGAAGGCCTGGCCCGATTGCGCGCCACCATCGGTATCGCGGTTCCGCACCCCCAGCCACCCCATTACCGGCGCCCCAATGAGGACTGCTTCCGGCAGGTCGCCGAGTGCTACGGCGATCCCAATCCGCTCTGGTGCGATCCGGAGTATGCGGCCAAGACCCGCTGGGACGGGTCGATCGCACCCCCGGCGCTCGTCGGCGGTGACACCCTTGTCGGCGAGAACGAGGTGACCACGCTCTCCGACAGAGAGCGCGAGCTGACCAAGGGCGATCCGCTGCGCGGGGTGCACGCGTTCTACGCCTCATCGATGCGGGAGTGGTGGGCACCGCTGTATGCCGACCGGCGGGTGTTCCGGCGCAACGCGCTGGTGGCTGCGCTGGACAAGCGCAGCGACTTCGCCGGCCGCGCCGTGCACGAGTGGACCGCCGAGGTGTTCCGCGACGAGGCGGGCACGCTACTCGGCGCCCAGTACCGCAACATGATCCGCACCGAACGGTCCCGCGCCCGCAGCCGGCGCAAGTACGACGACATCGAGCCGAAGACCTGGACACCGGAGGAGATCGCCGAGATCGACGCCCGGTACGCGGCCGAACACCCGCGCGGCGCCGAACCCCGCTGGTGGGAGGACGTCGCCGAGGGCGACACCCTCGGCCCGCTGACCAAGGGTCCGCTCACCGTCACCGACATGGTCTGCTGGCACGTCGGCATGGGCATGGGCCTCTACGGCGTGCGGCCGCTACGGCTGGCCTGGCAGAACCGCCGGCGCATCCCCCGCTTCTACACCCCCGATGCGCAGGGCGTACCCGATGTCGCGCAGCGTGTGCACTGGGATCCCGGGGCGGCGCGTGACGTCGGCAATCCCACCACCTTCGACTACGGCCGGATGCGGGAGACCTGGCTGATCCACCTGTGCACGGACTGGATGGGTGATGACGGCTGGTTGTGGCGACTCGACTGCGAGTTCCGGCGATTCAACTACGTCGGCGATCTGCACACCATCACCGGCACGGTGGCGCGCAAGTACCTCGCCGACGGTGACCGGCCCGCCGTCGACCTCGATCTCGCCGCCACCAACCAGCGCGGGGAGGTCACCACACCCGGCCACGCCACCGTCCTGCTGCCGAGTCGGCGCCACGGGCCGGTCCGACTGCCCGACCCGCCCGGCGGCGCCGACACTCTCACCGGTGTCCTGCAGGCCGTGATCGCGGAGTTCGAGCACCGATGAGTTACGCCGGTGTTCCCGGGCTGCGGGCCACGCTCGACGGGCCGGTGCTGCGCCTGACGCTGGATCGCGCCGACCGGCGCAATGCCGTCAACGACGTGATGCTCGACGCGATGGTGACCGCGATCGCGGCGTCCAACACCGACGAACGGGTGCGCGTCATCGCACTCGACGCGGCCGGACCCGACTTCTGCGCGGGTACGGATCTGATCGCCAACGCCGCGCGGTCCGACCGCAAACCGCGCGTGGGCAGCACCCAGCGGCGGCTGCCGCACAAGGCGAACCGGCTCATCGCGGTGATGACGGAGACCCAGGTGCCGATCGTGGCCGTGGTGCGCGGCTGGTCCACCGGGCTGGGCTTCCACCTCGCGCTGGCAGCCGATTTCTGTGTCGCCGCAACCGATGCCCGGTTCTGGGAACCCTTCATGGCGCGCGGATTCACTCCCGACAGCGGCGCCACCTGGTTGCTGCCGCGGCTCATCGGGTTGGCCCGCAGCCGCCGTCTGCTCATGCTCGGTGAGGAGATCTCCGGCGCGACCGCCGCCGAGTGGGGGATCATCCACGCCGCCCACCCCGACGACGAGTTGTCCGAGGCCGCCGAGGAGTTGGTCGCACGGCTGGCACAGGCGCCCACGGTCGCGCTGGGTCTGACCAAGTGGCTGCTGCAGACCGGCAACGGCCTGGACCGGGACCGCCAACTGCACAACGAGGCGATGGCGCTGGAACTCGCTTTCCGCAGCGACGATTTCAAGGAAGGACTGGCGGCATTCCGGGACAGACGCGAAGCACGGTTTCGGGGCCGATGAACGCACGACTACCGATCACCGCCGCCACCCCGGTCGACGACGCCGTGGCCGCCGTCGAGGACTGGGTCGCAGCCCACGTGCCCGAGCACTGGCGCGCGGCGGCGGCCGAAGGTCCCGCGGCGCTGCGTGCGGTCCGCTCCCCCGATCAGTACCGGCAGTGGTATCCGACATTCGCCCGGTCGGGCCTGGTGGTGCCGACCTGGGCCCCCGAGTATGGCGGACTCGGACTGGCTCCGGCAACGGCGCGGGCCGTCGAGCGGGTGCTGGCACCGCTGCGGTTGACCCGGCTGAACCCGTTGGGCCTCAACAACGCTGCCGCAGCACTGTTCAGCCACGGCACCGAGGAGCAGCGGCGGCGCTTCCTGCCCCCGATCGTGCGCAACGAAGAGGTGTGGTGTCAGCTGTTCAGCGAACCCGGCGCCGGGTCGGACCTCGCGTCGCTGGCCACCCGGGCGGTGCCCGACGGTGACGAGTGGGTGGTGACCGGGCAGAAGGTGTGGACCACCTGGGCCGACGTCGCCGATTTCGCGATCCTGTTGGCCCGCACCGATCCCGATGCCCCCAAACACGCCGGCATCACCTACTTCGCGCTGGACATGCATCAGCCCGGCGTCGAGGTTCGGCCGCTGCGCCAGATCACCGGTGAGGCCGAGTTCAACGAGGTGTTCCTCGACGGCGCCCGGATTCCGGATGCGCACCGCATCGGCGCGGTCAACGACGGGTGGCGGGTGAGCGCGTCGACGCTGACCAGTGAGCGGCAGATGGTGTCCGGATCGGGGTCCGGCGGGATGGGCCGACTCGGCGGTTCCAGCGCCGAACGGCTGATCGAGGTCGCCAAGGCACACGGACGGTGGGACGACCCCGTCGTGCGCACCAAGGTGGCGCGGTTGTGGGCGCAGGAGAAGATCCGCGGATGGACCAACGATCGTGTCCGGGCGGCACTCTCGGCCGGTCAGACGCCGGGTCCGGCATCGTCGATCGGCAAGGTGCACCAGGCCACGCTCAACCAGCAGATCCAGGACCTGATGGTGGATCTGCTGGGCACCGCAGCATTGGCGTGGGAGCCTTCCGAGAACCCCGACGCGCTGCCCCGCGAGGTGCACGGCATGATGCGCAGCCTCGCCAACAGCACCGAGGGCGGTACCACCGACATCAACAAGAACATCCTCGGTGAGCGGGTGCTCGGCCTGCCCAAGGAACCCGATCCGGGGAAGGGCAAGCCGTGGAAGGACATTCCGAGGTCGTGAGCGGGTCATGACCGACTATCAGCGCCTCGTCGTCGACAAGGACGGCCACATCGGCTGGTTGATCCTCAATCGTCCGGAGGCCGGAAACGCCTTCGACGCGCGCATGCTCGACGAACTGGAACTGGCCTGGGCCGAATTCGACGCCGATCCGGAGGTGCGGGTGATCATCAACACCGCCAACGGCACACCGTTCTGCACCGGGATGGACGTCGTGCAGGTGGCGCGGGACAAGGACGCGATGCGCCTGCACTCGCGGCGCACCCGCGACGCGGAGTTGAAGATCTCCTCCTGGCACTGCGGGGTGGCCAAACCGGTGATCGCCGCGGTCAACGGGGTGTGCGCCGGCGGTGGCCTGCACCTGGTCGCCGACGCCGACATCGTGATCGCCGCCGAGTCGGCGACGTTCGTCGACCCGCACGTCTCGGTCGGACAGGCCGTCGCGTACGAGGCGATCACCCTGCTGCGCAAATCCCCGATGGAGGCGATCACCCGGATGGCGCTGTGCGGCCGGGGCGAACGGATCTCGGCACACCGCGCCTACCAGCTCGGGATTCTGTCCGAGGTGGTGGCCGACGACCAGTTGCGGCCCGCCGCGGCGGCGCTGGCGGCCAAGATCGCGGCGAACTCGCCGGCTGCGGTGCAGGCCACCAAGAAGGCCCTGTGGCGTTCCCTCGAAGTGGGTCTGACCCGGGCCCGTACCGATGTGATGGAGGTTCGGTGAGCGTCGACCCGATGCCGTACCAGCGGTTGATCGTCGAACGGCGGGGTCCGGTCGGCTGGATCATCAACAACCGGCCGGATCGGCTCAACGCCTACGACTCGGTGATGCGCGCCGAGTTCCCCCGCGCCTGGGCCGAACTCGACCACGACCCGCAGGTGCGGGTGATCGTGCACACCGGCAACGGGCGGGCGTTCTGCGCCGGCGCGGATGTCTCGGATCTCGACGCCACGGGCATCGAGCAGTTCCGGGAGACCATGCGCACCCTGGACCTGCGGCTGACCGCCTGGCACATGAACGTCGGCAAGCCGGTGATCACCGCCGTCAACGGGGCGTGCGCGGGCGGGGGCCTGCACTGGGTGGCCGACGCCGACATCGTCATCGCCGCCTCCGACGCCACCTTCGTCGACCCGCACGTGAGCCTCGGGCAGGTCAGCGCGCTGGAGACGATCGGGTTGATGCGCCGCATGCCCGCCGAGGCGGTGTTCCGGATGGCGCTGGTGGGCAGCCACGAACGGCTGACCGCCCAACGCGCCTACGAACTGGGCATGATCAGCCAGGTCGTCGATCCGCCCGAGCGACTGCGGGAGGTCGCCCAGGAGCTCGCCGAGAAGATCGCGCGCAACTCGCCCGCCGCGATGCGGGCCACCAAACGCGCGCTGTGGGGCGCGTTGGAGCACGGGCTGACCGACGCCTGCCGGGAGGGTGCGAAACACCTGACGTCGATGTGGGGGCATCCGGACCAGGACGAGGGACCGCGCGCGTTCGCCGAGAAGCGCACCCCGCAATGGCAGCCGCTGGAGGTCGAGTCGTGACGCTGGCCGATCTGCTCGACGGGGTGCCCGAGATCGCGGTGCACACGTTGCGTGCCGACGTGTCGCGCGACGCGCTGGCAGCCGGCGCCGACCGGCTCGCCGGGGTCCTTCGCGACCTCGGGATGTCGACCGGTGAGGTGGTGGCGGTGATGTTGCCCAACGAGGCCCGGACGGTCGCGGCGCTGTTCGGGGTGTGGCGGGCCGGCGGTGTCCACACCCCGCTGAACCCGCGGGCCGCCGACGCCGAGCTGAGATCGCAGCTCGAGGTTCTCACACCGAGCGTGATCGTCACCGACGATCAGCTCGCCGGCCGGTTCGCCGACTTCGGCCCGCCGGTGGTGACCGGCGGTGGGCTGGACTGGTCGGTGGCCCGACCCGGCTCCGCACCGGCCGAACGGCGTTTCGACGCCGATGTGGCGCTGCTGCAGTTCACCTCCGGCACCACCGGGCCGCCGAAACCGGTGCCGTTGCTGCACTCCAACGTGCTGGATCTCATCGATCGACTGCTCGCCAAACTGCGTGGCGGGTCGCGCGGGTCGCGCGGCCGCGCCCCGATGCCGAACCTGGTGCCGCTGTCGTTGTCGCTGTGGGCGGGGATCTACCAGGTGCTGTTCGCGTTTCGCGCCGGCTCCGGTGTGGTGTTGATGGACAAGTTCTCCCCCGGCGAGTTCGCCGCGCTGGTCAAACGGCACCAGCTGCGCTCGACGGTGCTGCCGCCGGCGGCGCTGACCATGGTGCTGCACGACGAGTCGGTGACCGATCTGTCGCCGCTGCGGATCGTCCGGTCGATCACCGCGCCGCTGTCGCCGGTGCACGCCCGCCAATTCATGGACAGGTTCGGTGTGCTGGTGCTCAACTCGTACGGTCAGACCGAGCTCGGCGGCGAGGTGGTCGGCTGGACCGCCGCCGATGCACGCGAGTGGGGCGAGGCGAAGCTCGGCTCGGTGGGACGGCCGCTGCCCGGTATCGACGTCACCATCGTCGACGACGAGGTGCTGGTGCGCACCCCGACCACGCTGGCGCGCAGGATCGACCCGGCGTTTGCCGACCGGCTCACCGACGACGGGTGGTTCCACACCGGCGATCTCGGGTGGCTCGACGAGGACGGGTTCCTGTGGCTCGACGGCCGGGTGTCGGACATGATCAACCGCGGCGGGCTCAAGGTGTTTCCCGGCACGGTGGAGGACGTGCTGGTCGCCGCCGACGGGGTGCGGGAGGCCGCGGTGGTCGGGGTGCCCGACGACCGGCTCGGCGAGGTGCCGTGGGCGTTCGTGGTGCGCGCCGGCGAACGCGTCACCGAGGAGGATCTGCGGGCGTGGTGCCGCGAGCGGTTGACGCCCTACCGCATCCCGGCGCGGTTCGTGTTCGTCGACGAGTTGCCCCGCAACGAGGTCGGCAAGGTGGTCAAGCGCGATCTGGCCGCGCGGGCCGCCGACCTAGTGCAGCGAACGTGAAGCCGCTGCGGCGAAACGGCGTGATTTCCGCAGTGGTTTCACGTTCGCGGGTTCACCCTCCGAAACGCTTGCGCAGCTCGGCTTTGAGAACCTTGCCGGTGAGGTTGCGCGGCAGCGCGTCGACGAACTCGACGCGTTCGGGGAACTTGAACCGTGCCACCCCGTTTATCCGGCAGTGCTCGGCCAGGTCCTCGAGCGTGACCGGTTGCTCACCGGTGGGGACGACCACGGCGCACACCCGCTCGCCGGTGCGGGGATCCGGCACCCCGATCACCGCGACATCGGCGACACCCGGATGGGTGGCCAGCACGCCCTCGATCTCCAGCGCGGAGATGTTCTCGGCGTTGCGGATGATCGCGTCCTTGATCCGGCCGGTGACCACCACGTTTCCGGCAGCGTCGATGCGACCGCGGTCGCCGCTGCGGAACCAGCCGTCGGCGTCGAAGGCGTCGTCGTCGAGCGCGGAGTCGACATAGCCGAGGAAGCACTGCGGACCCTTCAGCCGCAGTTCGCCCTCCTCGCCGGGCTCGACCTCGCGGCCGTCGTCACCGACCACCCGCACCCGCACGCCCGAGACCGGCGGTCCGACGGTGTGGTCGAGCACCGCCGGATCGGCATCCGGCGGCGGTGAGGTCGCGACCGGAAACTCGGTCAGGCCCCAGGAATTCGCGATGCCCGCCACCCCGAAGGTGTCCCGCACCCGGCGGCCGAGTTCGGGGGTGATCGGTGCGCCGCCGGCCACACACGCGCGCAGCGCCGGGAACAGCGGGCGCTCACCGTGGCGCCGCTGCGCGGCCATGTAGGCCACATAGAACGGCGTCGCGGTGCCCAGCAGCGTGGGCCGGTGCCGAGCGATCGCCAACGGAGTGGCCTCCGGGTCGAACACGTCGAACAACACCAGGCGCATCCCGGTCAGCAGGCTCGCCGCCAGCATCGCCGCGCCACCGATGTGCGAGATCGGGAACGCTATCGGATTGACGTCGTCGCTGGTCGCGCCGATCATCCCGACCACGCCCGCGGAACCGGCCATCACCGACCGGTCGGTGTGGCACACGCCTTTCGGGGCGGCGGTGGTGCCCGACGAGTAGTAGATCCAGCGGGCCTCGTCACCGGATGCCGGCGCGGGCGGCAGCGACGACGTCTCCCCCACCGGCAGCCGCAGCGCCGGCCCGGCCGGATCGGCGCCGTGATCGATCACCATGAACCGCATGTCACGTTCGGCGGCCAGCGATTTCGCCAGTGCCACATGGTCGTGGCCGCGCCAGGTGCCGGGCACGATGAGAACCTCGGTGCTCAACTGCCGGGTGACGAAACCGACCTCGGCCTCCCGCCAGATCGGCAGCACCGGGTTCTGCACCGCCCCCAGCCGCGCCAGCGCGACCATCACCACCATGGTCTCCAGGGTGGTCGGCAGCTGCCAGGACACCACGGTTCCCGGCCCGACCCCGTCGGCCGTCAGGGCGGCCGCGGTGCCCGCCGCGGCGTCGCGCAACTGCGCTGCGGTGAGCCGGCGCCCGAAATCGTCGAGCAGCACGACGCGATCGGGATGCTCGTCGGCGGTCCGCTCGACGAGCCCCCAGAACGTGTCGGTGCGCGCGGGTGTCACGTGGTCGGCAACTTGAGTCGGCGTTTGGCGAGGATGTTACGCATCATCTCCGAGCTGCCGCCGGAGATCGTGTAGGCGCGCGACCACAGCCAGCACTCCCGCAACCGTTGTCTGGCCTGCGCCACCGGGGAGTCCGCCGGCTGGAACGAGGTCCCCCAGGAGGCCAGGTCGGCGCCGTACGCGGCGACGGTGTGATACGTCTCGGCGAAGCTCAGCTTGGCGATCGACGAGTCGCCGGGCTGTTCCCTGCCGTTGATCAGCTGTTCGACGTGGTCGTCGATGAAGGCCTTGGCGACCTCGACCTCCACCGCCAGCTCGGCGATGCGCTGCCGGATGTCGGCCACCTCGATCGCGGGCCTGCCGTCCACCTGCAGGTGGCGCGCCAGGGTGAGGAGGTCGTCGATGAGCAACTCGAGCAGGATCACGTTGCCCCCGATGCCGAACCGCTCGAAGTCCAGCCCGGCCATGATGATCGACCAGCCCTGCCCCTCGGCGCCGATGAGGTTCTCGGCGGGCAACCGCACGTCGGTGAGGAACACCTCGTTGACCTCGATCGCATCGCCGATGGTGCGGATGGGCCGTACCTCCACGCCGGGTGCCGACAACGGCACGACGAACACCGACAGCCCATGATGCCGCACCGCCGCCGGATCCGTGCGCAGCAGCGCCAAACCCATGTCGGCCCAATGACCGTCGGTGATCCAGGTCTTCTGCCCGTCCACCCGCCAGGTGCCGTCGGGCAGGCGCACCGCACGGCTGCGCACCGCCGCGATGTCGCTGCCCGCGTCCGGTTCGCTGAGCAGCTGGCACCACACGTGTTCGCTGCGCCGGATCGCCGGCAGGTAGGTCCGCTTCTGCTCGTCGGACCCGAAATGCAGCAGCACGTGCGCGGCAAGGTTGACCTGGTCGACCGGCCGGGGTGCGCGGGCGCGCAGGATCTCCTCACTGACGATGCGGTCGTAGAGCGGATGGTGGTCGGCCCTCCCGCCGTGTTCGACGGGCCAGTCGGCGCCGATCAGCTTGGCTTCGAACAGTGCCGCGAACCAGGTGCGCAGCTGTTTCTCCTGGGTGGCGTCGACAGGCGCGCGGTGGCCTTCCCGGGCCTGGAACGGCGGCGCGTTCTCGGCGATGAACGTCCGCACCCGCGCCCGGAACTCGTCGAGGTGCTGCGCCGTCGGTCGGGTCACCAGCCCCACACCTCCGCCAGCAGGGTGCGGCTGTCGCGTGCGGTGCCGCATAGAACCGCATCCGTTGCTGCCCGGCGCATCTCGTGGTGCAGCGGATACTCCCAGGTGAACCCGATACCGCCGGACAACTGCATGCACTCGTCGATCGCGGCGGTGGCCCCGGCGGCGACGAACGCGTGCGCGGCCAGCGCATCGGCGGCCGAGCCGGAACGGGCCGCTTTCATGATCATCGCCCGGGCCTTGACCTCGAACACCAACAGGTCCACCAGTCGGTGCTGCACGGCCTGAAAGCTCGCGATCGGCACGCCGAACGCGATGCGCTCCCTGAGGTAGGCGACCAGCCGGGCCAGAGCCCCCGAGAGCGCCCCGAGAGCGTCGGCCCCGATCAGCAGTCGTGCCACGGCGGCGAGCCGGCGGGCCTGCTCCGCGTCTCCGATCATCTGGCCCGCCGCACCGGACACCTCGACGCACCACACCGGCCGGGCCACGTCGAGTGAGTCCGGGTCGGGCCGCCGCACGTGGGCGTCGGTGAGTTCGACCAGCCGGACACCACCGGAGCCCGCGACCACCACCAGCTGTGCGCGTTCACCGGCCGCTATCCGCACCTCCGCACCGCCTGGTGCACCGCCTGCGGCATCGTCGGGGGCATCCTCGGGGGCACCGTCGGGGGCGAAGCCCGCGGGTGTGGCGCCGGCCAGCAGCCCCGGCAGCCACCGCCGACGGACGTCCTCGGACGCCGCGGCGACCGCGGCGGCGGCCATCGCGGTGCCGAACCAGGGCGAGGGGTCTCCGGCCCGGCCCAGTTCCTCGGCGATCACACAGGCCTCGACCGGTCGCCAGCCCGCACCGCCGTGTTGTTCGGCCACGAGCAGCCCGAGCCAGTCCAGCGCGGCCAGGTCGGCGAGCGCAGGGCCCGGTTCGCCGGTACGGCCGTGGCTCGCGGTCAGGAACTCGCGTGCCGAGGACCGGATCAGCTCGAGGTCGACGTCATCGTCCATGTGCGGTCAGGCGCCGAGCAACTCGGCCGCGTTGTCGCGCATGATCCGCCGCTGGGCGGCGGCGTCGAGCGGGTCGAGCAGTTTGACGAAGTCGGCCGGTTCGGCCAAGCCCTCGGCGTGCGGGAAGTCCGAGCCCATGACCAGGCAGTCGTCGTAGCCGAGCCGCTCGACGATGTCGGGGATGTCGTCCTCGGGATAGGGCACCACCCGGACGTGGCGCCGGAAGATCGCCGACGGACGTTCGGTGAGCCTGCCGCCGATCCACGGACCGTTGCGGCCCATGCCGCGGCTCTTGTCCATGTGCCGGAGGAAGTAGGGCACCCATTCGGCGCCGTGTTCGGCGACCAGCACCTTCAGGTCCGGGAAACGGCCGAACAGGTTGTCGAAGATCAGTGCGGAAAGCGTGTCCTCGATCGGCCGCTGGCCGTAGACGTTCATCCACTGCCAGGCCGACATGTGCCACGACGCCGGGTCGGGGTTGTGTCCCCACGCCGGCGAGATCGCGTCGAAGTACCAGAACGGCATGATGTGGTACACCAGCACGCAACCGGCTTCCTGCAGCCGCGCGTAGATCGGGTCGAAGTAGGGATCGCCCGGCGAGCGTCCGTACGCGGGGCCGGTCGGGAGCAGTACGAACTTCGCCCCGGCCTCGATGATCGCCTCGGTCTCGGCCACCGCCAGGTCGCGATCGCGCAGCGACAGCAGGGCGGTGGCGAAGATGCGGTCGTCGTGGTTGAAACCCCACTCCTCGTCGAACCAGCGGTTGAACGACCGCAGATTGGCGTAGAGCGCCTCGGTGTCATCGACGTAGTGCTCGGCGGACAGTGCGAGGCCGCTGGGGTAGATGACCATCCGTTCGACGTTCTGTCTGGCCATGACCTCCAGCCGGGCCGAACGTTCGATGAATTCGGGCCGCATGGGCTGGGGCTCGTAGGTCTCCTCCGGGTTGCCCGAACCCATCTGGCGCAGCATCTCCTTGAGCGAACCCGGGCGGTAGGCCACATCGAGACCGAGCCCGCCCTCGCTGTTGAACGTCGCCACCCGATGCCCCGCGAGGATCACCTCGACACCGTCGGCGCCGCGCACCGTGGTGATCGCGCGATCCTTGAACTTGTCCGGCAGATACCTGGTGAACGCGTCCCGGGTCTCGTAGCAGTGGGTGTCGCAGTCGAAGATTCCGTAGTCGAGGATGGTCACGGCGCCGCTCCGTTCATGCGAGAATGCTTATTCTCCAATTTCAGAAAAGATACTATCCTCAATCGGGAATGCCTATCCCCGGTTGTCCGGAACCGGGCCGCAGCAGGGCGACAGCCACTCGACAAGCACCCGGCGCCGTGAGGAAAGTATGAATGCACCAAGGGAATTCGTCGATCATGCCGGCCTCGCGGAGCTGCGGAGTGCGGTACGCGGATTCCTGCGGACGCATTCACCGAGTACAGCGGTGCGGACCGTGATGGATTCGCCGCCGGGTTACGACTCCCGGGTGTGGCGGGCCCTGGCCGCAGAACTCGGCGTGCTCGGCGTCGCCGTTCCCGACGAGTTCGGCGGGGCGGGGGCCGGCATGCGGGAGCTGGCGGTGGTGTTCGAGGAGACCGGGGCCGCGCTGCTGTGCGCACCGCTGTACGCCACGGCGGGTCTGGCGATTCCGGCGCTGCTCGCCAGCGGGGACCGGGAAGCGATGGCCGACCTGCTGCCCGGCGTCGTGGACGGGTCGACGATCGCGACGGTGGTGTTCAACGATGCGCTGACGGCCTGGGATCCGGCCGCGGTCACCCTGACCGCGCACCGGACCGCCGACGGTCATCGGGTCAACGGTTCGGCGGCGACGGTGCTGGACGGGCACAACGCAGACCTGATCCTGGTGGCCGCGCGCACCGGTGCGGGGCTGTCGTTGCTCGCGGTGCGGGCCGACGCGCCCGGACTGGACCGACGGCCGCTGGCCGGACTGGACCGCACACGCCGGACCGCCCGCCTACGTTTCGACGACGTGCCCGCGCGCCTGATCGGGGCCGACGGCGCCGCGGAACCCTGGCTGGCCCGCACCTACCAGCTGGGCCTCACCGCCCTGGCCGCCGAACAGGTCGGTGGGGCGCAGCGGTGCCTGGACATGGCAGTCGACTACGCCAAGCACCGGATCCAGTTCGGCCGGCCGATCGGCAGCTTCCAGGCCGTCAAGCACCGGTGCGCCGACATGCTGGTGGCCGTGGAGGGCGCCCGGTCGGCCGCCGTGCACGCCGCCGAGGCCGCCGACGGCCACGGCGATCTGCCGACCGCCGCGGCGGTCGCCAAGATGGTCTGTTCGGACGCCTATCTGCAGGCGGCTCTGGACAACCTGCGCATCCACGGGGGGATCGGCTTCACCTGGGAGCACGACGCCCACCTGTACGTCCGGCGGGCCAAGGCCGCCCAATTGATGTTCGGCGGTCCGGACCTGCACGCACAGCACCTCGCCGAGCTCATCGGCACCCCCGGGAAATCCTGACAAATCCTGCACATCCCGAAAGGACGCCCGTGCCCATCTCCTACTCCCTGGAACTGCCCACCCACCGGGTGGAGGCCCCCGACGAATTCGTCAGCGCCGAGGCGATCGCCGAGATCGTGCGGGCGGCGGAGGACTGTGGCTTCTCCGCCGTGCACGTCACCGATCATCCCGCCCCCGATGCCCGATGGCTCGACCACGGCGGACACCACGCGCTCGATCCGTTCGTGGCGCTGTCCTTCGCGGCCGCCGCCACGAGCACCATCCGGCTGCTCACCAACGTCTACATCGCGGCTTACCGGAACCCGTTCCTCGGGGCGAAGTCGGTACAGAGCCTCGATGTGCTCTCCGGCGGCCGGCTCATCCTGGGCACCGCGGCCGGATATCTCAAACCCGAGTTCCGCGCTCTCGGCGTCGATTTCGACAACCGAGGCGCGCTGCTGGATGAGGCACTCGATGTGCTGACCCAGACATTGCGTGGAGACGACGTCGCGTACCAGGGCACCACGTTCTCGTCGCGGGGAGTGCGACTGCGCCCGGTTCCGGAACGGGTTCCGCCGATCTGGATCGGCGGGAACAGCAAGCCGGCGGTGCGGCGCGCGGTGTCACGGTTCCAGGGCTGGGCGCCGTTCAACACGTTCGGCTACGCGACCGCCTCGCGCACCGCGGAGATCTCCACCCTCGACGAGTTGGAGGCGGCGATCTCGTGGGCCCGCTCCTACGCCCGCGAGATCGGCCGCACCGATCCGTTGGACATCTGCTTCTCCGCCGGAAACCTCATCGACGACAACCGCTCGCTCGACGAACGTCAGGCCGGCATCGACCGGATGGCGTCCGCCGGTGTCACCTGGCTGACCGTCGCCCCGGGCGGAGACGACCGCGCCGAGCTCATCGAACGGGCGCGGTCATTCGCCAAGGAGTTCATCCGCGGCTGACGGCCGGTCACCATTCTCGCAATCGGCAGAACTTCGGTTTCCGATCGCGATAATGTTCATTCTCATGCCACAACCCCGTCTCTCGGACCTCATCGACCCCCGCTCGACCGCCCTGGTCACCCAGGAATGCCAGGGCGGCGTCATCGGCCCCCAGGCCGGCCTGCCCCATCTCGCCGCGGAGGCGCAGCGAGAGGCGATCCCCAACATCGGCAAGCTGCTCGACGCGGCCCGCAGTGCCGGCGTGACCGTTGTGCACTGCCTCATCCAGCGCCGCCCGGACGGTCGCGGCTCGAACACCAACGCCCGCCTGTTCGCCGCCGCCACATCGTTCGACGCCGACCTGACGCCGGGCACCCCGGGCGCGTCGGTGCTACCCGAATTCGGCCCGGAGCCAGAAGATCTGGTCCTCACCCGGATGCACGGGGTGGGCCCCATGACCGGCACCGACCTGGATTCGGTGCTGCGTAATCTCGGAATCGAAACGATTGTCGGAGTTGGCGTTTCGGTCAACATCGCGATCCCGAACTTCGTCATGGACGCGGTCAACCGCGGCTACCGGTTCGTACTCCCCCGCGATGCGGTCGCCGGATATCCGCGGGAGTACGCCGAGGCGGTGATCGACAACAGCCTGGCTCTGCTCGCGACGGTCACCTCCACCGACGAGGTGACGGGCGTGTGGAACGGCGCCACCGACCGCCGTCTGGATGTCGACACGCGATAGTGATAACGTTCATTTCCATTCACCGTAAACGGTCATATCCGCAGGAGGCTCCGTGATGTCGCCCCGCTCACTGCCCTACCCGGTCTTCGACATCGACAACCACATGTACGAGACCACTGACGCGCTGATCAAGTTCCTGCCACGGGAACACCGGGGCAAAGTCGGTTACGTCGAACTCAACGGCCGCAAGAAGCTCATGGTCAAGGACCGCATCAGCCACATGATCCCGAACCCCACATTCGAGAAGGTGGCTCGGCCGGGGAGTGCCGAGGACTACTTCCTCGGCAACAACCCCGAAGGTTTGAACTTCCGGGAATTCGTCGGCGAGCCAATGGAAGTGATCCCGGCGTTTCAGCACCCCGCCCCGCGTCTGGAGCTGATGGACGAGCTCGGCATCGATCGGTGCGTGATGTACCCGACGCTGGCCAGCCTGATCGAGGAGCGCACCACCGACGACGTGGTGCTCACCCACGCCGTCATGCACGCGCTCAACCAGTGGATGCACGAACACTGGAGTTTCGACTACGAGGGCCGCATCTTCGCCACCCCGGTGATCACACTGCCGATCGTCGAGGAGGCCATCAGGGAACTGCACTGGTGCCTGGAGCGCGGCATGCGCACCTTCCTGGTGCGCCCGGCGCCGGTGCCCAGCCGGTTCGGCGGTTCCCGGTCGATGGGCCTGCCCGAGTTCGACCCGTTCTGGCAGGAGGTGGTGAACGCAGGCATCCCGGTCACCATGCACGCCTCCGACAGCGGGTATCAGAAGCACCTGATGGAGTGGGAGGGCGGCGACGAATACCTGTCGTTCAAGCCGAGCGCACTGCGCGAGGTGGTGATGGGGCACCGCGCCATCGAGGACACCCTGGCGGCGATGATCTGCCACGGCGCACTGTCCCGGTTCCCCGATCTGAAGATCCTGTGCGTCGAGAACGGCAGCGGATGGGTGCGTAACCTGCTCGAGCAACTCGACACCGCATACCGGATCATGCCCAAGGAGTTCGACGAACACCCGGTCGAGGTGTTCAAGCGCAACATCTACATCCACCCGTTCCTCGAGGACGATGTGCCGGGGCTGATCGAGATCATGGGCGCCGATCACGTCCTGTTCGGCTCCGACTACCCGCATCCCGAGGGCATCGGTGATCCGCTCAGCTTCGTCGACCGCCTCGAAGGCGTGTCCGAGGCGGACAAGGCGAAGATCATGGGCGGTAACGCCATGGGCCTGCTCGGCATCCGCGTTCCGGCATGACATCGCGGACCGGAACCGCCCAGCCTGGTCAGTCGGCGCCCGCCCCCACCGTCTACCAGGGACTCTCGGAGTTCGAGGCCCAGCTCGGCAGACATCTCGGTTACAGCGACTGGCACCGGGTGACCCAGGAGCAGATCGATCTGTTCGCGGAGGCGACCGGGGATCGGCAGTGGATCCACGTCGACGCCGAGAAGGCGGCGACCGGTCCGTACGGCAAGACCATCGCCCACGGATATCTGACGTTGTCCCTGGTTCCGCTGCTGATCAAGCAGATCTACCGGGTCGAGGGACTGTCCATGCAGGTGAACTATGGCGTGGACAAACTGCGCTTCCCGGCGCCGGTACCGGTCGACTCCCGCATCCGGGCCGGCGCGGAACTGGTCGGGGTCGAACGGTCCGGCAACGGCGCCCGCGCGACGGTGCGGGTCACCGTGGAGGTCGACGGAGGGGACCGCCCGGCCTGCGTGGTCGACACCATCGCGCTGATGGTGCCCTGATCGACGCTGCCCTGACGGGCGTTCCTAATCGGCGTGCAGCAGACGTCGGCCGATGACCCGCTGATCGGCGAGTTCACCGAGTTCGTCGTCGGTCACGCCGAGCGCGCGCAGAATCTCGGTGTTGTGCTGTCCGAGCGTGGGCGGCGGTGTCCGGTGGTGGCGAGCCGGCCCCGGGCTGATCCGAAACGGCCAGCCCGGATACCGATGTGTGCCGGTGATGGGATGCTCGATCTCCTCGTAGTAGCCCCGGGCGTCCAGCTGCGGTAGGTCGTACATCCGGTCGCCGGTGAGGATCCGCTCGGCCGGCACCCCGTGGGCGATCGCCGCCGCGACGGCCTGCTCCGCGGTCCGTCCGCGCGTCCAGGTGCTGACCACGTCGTCGAATTCATCGTGATGCCGGCGGCGTTGCGCCGCGGTGCGGAAGCGTTCGTCGCGGGCGAGCCCGGGCAGGTCCATCGCGGCGACCAGGTTCGCCCAGTCGGTGTCGTCGCGCACCGAGATCGCCACCCAGTCGTCCTCATCGCGGCACGGATACACACCCTGTGCATAGCTGCGGTGGCGGTTTCCCTCCCGCTCTCTGATCACCCCGTTCATCGAGTACTCGATCACCGGTTCGGCGGTGACCGCCGCCCCCACCTCGATCTGGGCCACTTCGATGAGCTGTCCCCCGCCGGTGCGCCGGCGTTCATGCAGCGCCGCGAGCAACGCGACACCCGCGTGCACACCGGCGATCGGGTCCGCCGGGCCCTGCAGATTGCACGGCGGCCCGTCCGGATATCCGGTGACCGCCGACATACCGGCGAGCTGTTCGATGTTCAGCGCCCAACCGACATAGTCACGCCACGGTCCCGCCAGACCGAATCCCGGCATGCGCACCATGATGACGTCGGGATTGCCGGCGGCGAGGCTGTCGTAGTCGAGGCCGAACTGTTCGACGACGCGGGGCGAGAAGTTCTCCACCACGACGTCGGCGTCGGCGGCCAGCCGCAGCGCGAGTTCGCGTCCGCGCCCGGAGTTCAGGTCGAGGGTGAGATCACGCTTGTTGAGGTTGGTGCCCTGCCACAGCGGGCCGCGTTCATACCAGTCGTCGCCCTGGCGCAGCAGCGCCCCGGAATAGCGGTGCGCATCGGGCCGCTGGATGGATTCGACCTTCACCACATCGGCGCCGAACGCCCCCAGGTAACAGGTCAGATAGGCGCCGGCCCAGAAGGTGCTGAGATCGAAGACCTTCAGCCCGGCGAACGGCGCCGCCGGATCGCCCTCGGCGTCGGCCGGTTCCGCCGCCCCGCCGGACCCGGGGCGGGCCCCGGAGAGCCGGAACGGCGCGCCGGGCCGCCGGTACTCCCATCCGGGCCCACCACCCGGGACGAAGAACCCCCGCTCGGCGTACTGCGGGCAGGTCAGGATCGAGGATCCGTCGTTGACCGGTGCGGCCGGAATGCGCAGGGCCTGACTGAGTTCGACGATGTCGGCAACGCTCTGGCCGTCGAGCCACGGCTGCACCTTCGCCAAGAACTCGTCCCGTTCCGGGCCGCCCAGCATGATCGCCAGTTGGTGTTCTCCGAACTCCGGCAGCCCGACCATCGCACACACGTCCAGCCAGTGCTGCCCGGTGAGGCAGTTGATGCCGATCCAGCCGTCGGCGGCCCGGACGATCCCGAGCATCGGCGCGGCCCTGGAATTCGTCGGCAGGCCCATGCTCCTGAGTCGCTCGGCCAGCAGCATCGGGTAGGGCAGCGTGGACAACAACGCCTCGAACGTGGACACGTCCACCTCGACCGGCCGGTCCTCGACGGTGGCGGCCACCCGCAGCCCGGTGAGCGCACCGAGCGCCGCGTAACCGCCGGCGATGTACTCCGGGATGCGCGCACCGGCCTGCACCGGGGTGCGACCGAATTCCCGCGCGTTCACCCAGCCCGAGGCGGCCTGCATCGTCAGCGGCGAGGTCGGCCGGCCGTGCAACGGGCCGTGCTGCCCGAAATCCGAGATCCGCACCACGACCAGACCCGGACGCACCCGTGCCAAGGTGTCGGAATCCAGGCCCCAGGCCTGCCGCCGGTCGTCACCGGCGGGCAGATTCTCCACCAGGATGTCCGCGCCGGCGATCAGTTCGCGTACCGCGGACCGATCGCGATCGTCTGTGAAATCCTTGACGGTGACGGTTTTTCCGCAGTTCAGGTAGTCGAACAGGCCGCTCCGGTCCGGGTCCGGCCGCCCGCCCGGAAACGGCCCCCACTGCCGCAGCGGATCACCGTCCGGTGGTTCGATCTTGTGCACGTCGGCGCCGAGGTCGGCGAGCAGTTTGGTGCAGTACGGGGCCGAGATCTCGGTGCCGACCTCCACCACCCGCACCCCGGCCAGCGCGCCGCTCATGCCGGCACTCCGATCGCCTTGGGCTCCATGTAGGAGCGCAGGCCGAGCAACCCGCCCTCGCGGCCGATCCCGCTCTGCCCGAATCCACCGAACGGGGCATCACCGGCAATGCACCCGTTGATCGAGACCTGGCCGGAGCGGATGCGCCGCGCCACTCCCAGGGCGCGGTCGACGTCGGCGGCGTAGACCGCCCCGCCCAGCCCGTAGCGGGAGTTGTTGGCGATGTCGACGGCCTCGTCGTCGTCGCGGCAGCGTAGGACGGTGAGCACCGGTCCGAACACCTCCTCCTGGGCGATGAAGTCGTCCGGCGCGACGTCGGTCAGGATCGTCGGCTCATAGAAGAAGCCGCGGTCCAGGTGGGCCGGGCGGGATCCGCCCGCGACCACCGTGGCGCCATCGGCCACGGCGCGTTCGACGAAGCCCTCCACCCGCTCCAGGTGCGCTCGGCTGATCAACGGGCCCATCTGGACGGCCGGGTCCACCGGGTTCCCGACCACCACCTTGCGGGCCAACTCGCCCAGCCGTGCCACGACGTCGTCGTGCATCGCCTCCGGCACCACCAGCCTGCTGTTGAGGATGCAGGCCTGTCCGGCGTGCATGGTGAGGCATTCGAAGAGAATGGTCTCCAGCAACTCGTCGGTGACCTCGAGATCGTCGAGGACGATGCTCGCCGACTTGCCCCCGCACTCCAGCAGAATCCGTTTCATCCCGCCGGCCGCACCGGCCATCACCTCGCGCCCCACCGCCGAACTGCCGGTGAAGCTGACCATGTCGATGCGGGGATCGGTGGTCAACATCTTCGATCCGTCGAGCCCGGACGGCGTGACGACGTTGACCACTCCAGGCGGAATATCGGTGTGCTCATCGATCATTCGCGCCAGCGCGAATCCGGCGAGGGGCGTCAACGGGGACGGTTTCAGCACGACGGTGTTGCCGGCGGCCAGCGCGCTGCCGATCTTCATCGCGTTGAGGGTGTGCGGGAAGTTCCACGGGGTGAGCACCGACACCACGCCGAGCGGCTCGTAACGCAGCAGGGTGGTGCCTCCGGCACCCCAGGCGTCGATGGGCTGTTCGACCGGTTCGAGTGCCAACTCACCGGCGTGTGTGGTCATCACCGCCGGTCCCTCGACATGGAACATCCGCTCGTTCGCCGAGCAGCCCCACTCGAGTTGGGCGAGCGCGAAGAAGTCGTCGGCGTGTTCCAGCAGCGCGGCACCCAGTTGCTGCAGGCACTTCGCGCGCTCCTCGGGGGTGAGTCCGGTCCAGCGGCCGGAGTCGAACGCCTCCCGCGCCGCGGCGATCGCCCGATCGACCTGGGCGGTGCTCGCATCGGGTGCGGCGGCGAAGGTCTCCCCGGTGGCCGGGTCGACGTCCTCGTAACGACCGCTGTCGGGATCCACCCACTCGCCGTTGATGTAGTGCCCGTAGGTCTCGACGAGGGCATGCGACCGGGTCATGGGGTCCTCACTCAAGGGTGTCCGACATACCTACATGAGTTGTATAGGTGTTTACTTCTCTACGGGCAATGGATTCTCGAAAATCCGCCTATTTCGCGCGAATCCCCGCCACCTCGTCGGACATATTGCTATCGTCTGTCCGATCACAACGGCTCGAAGGAAGGCGTTCGGTGCTCACCACGGTCCCCCTGCACTCGCCCGATTTCTACGCCGGGAACCCCTACCCGGCGTACCGCGAACTGCGCGCGACGACACCGGTCGTCTACAACGACGTGACGAACTTCTGGGCGCTGCTGAAGTACGAGGACATCCGTTACGTGTCGAGCCACCCGCAGCTGTTCTCGTCCACCAAGGGCATCACGATCCCGGATCCCGACCAGCCGGAACCGGTCCAGGAGGGCAACCTGATCTTCACCGATCCGCCCCGGCACCGGCAGTTGCGCAAGCTGATCAACACCGCATTCACCCGTCGGCAGGTGGCGCTGCTGGAACCGAAGGTGCGCGAGATCGTCTACGGGATCTTCGAAGGTGTCGCACCGGGTTCGGAACAGGAGTTCGCCGAATCCTTCGCCGCCCCACTGCCGACCCGGATGATCGCCGAACTGCTCGGCGCATCCCCCGAGGACTGGGAGCGGTTCCGGCGGTGGTCGGATGCCTGTACCGGGACCGCCGATCCGGAGATCGAACTCGACGCGATGGAAGCGATCGGCGAACTGTACGAATACTTTCAGCAACTGATCGCGGCCCGACGCACCGAACCCCGCGACGACATGATGTCGGTTCTGGCCCAAGCCGAGGTCGACGGCGCCAGGCTCAGCGACGAGGACCTGCTCAACTTCGCGTTCCTGTTGCTGGTGGCGGGCAATGAGACGACACGCAACCTCATCGCGCTGGGCACATTGGCCCTCATCGAACATCCGGACCAGTGCCGCAAGCTCATCGAGAACCCCACACTGATCCCCGGCGCGGTCGAGGAGATGCTGCGCTACACCAGCCCGGTCACCCACATGGCGCGTCAGGCCACCGAAGACGTCGAGATCCGCGGCCGGCACATCAGGAAGGGTGACACCGTGGTGATGCTCTACGGATCGGCGAACCGCGACGAGGAGATATTCGGCGACGACGCCGAGGACTTCAGGATCGACCGCCAGCCGAACCCGCACATCGCCTTCGGGTGCGGTGAGCATTCATGCATCGGGGCGCAGCTGGCCCGCTTGGAGGCATGTGTGTTCTTCGAGGTGTTACTCGGCCGCTTCCCCGACCTGGAACTGGTCGGCACCGTGGACCGGATGCGGGCGACGATGGTCCCGGGCGTGAAACGGATGCCGGTGCGGCTGGGGGCCGGACGCTGATGGACTTCGACTACACCCCGGAACAGGAGGCGCTGCGCCGGGACTTCCGGCGGCGACTCGAGGCCGTCATGACCCCGGAACGGCGCGCGGCGATCGCCGGCCAACTCGAGGGCGGGCCGGCGGTCGCCGAATGCCGCCGCGCCCTCGGCGAAGCCGGTCTGCTCGGCGTGTCCTGGCCGGTCGAGTACGGCGGTGGCGGGCTCAGCGCGCTGGAACAGTACATCTTCGCCGAAGAGGCGCGGCGGGTGAACGCGCCGCTGCCGATGATCACGCTGAACACCGTCGGACCGACCCTGATGCAGTTCGGCACCGAGGAGCAGAAGCAGAAGTTCCTGCCCGCGATCCTCCGCGGCACCGTTGATTTCGCGATCGGGTACTCCGAGCCCGGAGCCGGCAGCGACCTGGCGTCTTTGCGCACCACAGCGGTGCGCGACGGTGACGAGTGGGTGATCGACGGGTCGAAGATGTTCACCAGCGGCGCCGAGTACGCCGACTACATCTGGTTGGCCGCCCGCACCGACCCGGAGGCGAGGAAACACAAGGGCATCACCTTGTTCATCGTGCCGACGGACTCCCCCGGTTTCTCGTGGAAACCGTTGCACACCATGCCCGGTGTCTCGACCTACTACACCTTCTACGACGATGTGCGGGTACCCGACGACAACATCGTCGGCAACCTGAACGAGGGCTGGAAACTCGTCACCAACCAGCTCAATCTGGAGCGCGCGGCACTGGGCAACCTCGGCGCGTTGGAGCCCCTGTTCGAGAAGACGTTGCAGTGGGCCAGGACCACCCCGGCCGACGGCGGGCACATCATCGACATCCCATGGGTGCAACAGGTGTTGGCCCGGGTGGAGGCACAGGTGTCGGCCTACCGGTTGATGAATCTGCGGGTCAACGCGTCGATGTCGAGTGGCGGGCTCGGCATGGCCGAGGCGTCTGCGGCCAAGGTGTTCGGCACCGAGTTGACCCAGCGGGTGGCCCGGGAACTGCTCGAGGTGCTCGGCGCCGACGGCACCCGCAAAGGCGCCGACGCCCCGCTGCGGGGCGAGTTGGAGCACGCCTATCGGCTGGCGGTGATCAACACCTTCGGCGGAGGCGCCAACGAGCTGCAACGCGACATCATCGCGATGGCCGGCCTGGGTATGCCGCGCGCGCCGCGGGATCTGCGGGCCACCGCGTCATGACAGAGAGGTTCGAATGACTGAGATCTCGAAATCCGAACTGCGCCAACGGCTCGATGCGCTGATCGGTCAGCCGATCAGCTCCGGACAGCCGGTCAGGGCGCCGGATCCGGTGAACCAGCCGATGATCCGGCACTGGGCATACGCGCTGTCCGACTTCAACCCCGCCTATCTGGATCCGGGATGGGCCGCACGATCCCGCTACGGCGGAATCGTCTCACCGCCGGTGATGCTGCAGAGCTGGACGATGGCGCCGCCGAAACTCCAGGGCATCCACGAACGTGGCGGTGTACCGGTCGAGATCCGCGACAACCCGCTGCAGTTCCTCGCCGATGCGGGCTACACCGGCACCATCGCGACGAACTCGGAGTTCGAGATCGAGCGCTACCCCCGGGTCGGCGACGAGATCACCGCCGAGACCGTCTTCGAGACCATCTCCGACGAGAAGAAGACCGCGATGGGACACGGCTTCTTCGTCACCTGGGTCACCACCTACCGCGACCAGCACGGCGAGGTGATCGGCCGGCAACGGTTCCGCACCCTCCGATTCAAGACAGGAAGCTGATGGCGAACCGACTCGCACCCACCATCAACCGGGACAACCAGTTCTTCTACGACGGTCTGAAGGAACACAAGCTGCTCATCCAGCGGTGCGGTGACTGCGCGACGTTCCGGGTGCCGCCACGGCCGATGTGCGGCTCCTGCCAGTCGCTGATCTGGGATGCGGTCGAATCCTCCGGCCGCGGAACGGTGTACAGCTGGGTGATGCCGCAGTACCCGCCGCTGCCGTTCTTCGAGTACCCCTACATCGTGGTGCTCGTCGAACTCGACGAGGGGGTGCGCATGGTCTCGAACCTCCGTGACATCGATCCGGCCGACGTGAAAGTCGGGATGGACGTCGAGGTGTTCTACGAGACCTTCAACGACGACGAACTGGTCCTGCACCAGTTCCGTCCGGCCGCGCTGTAGATCGCGAGGGCGTGATGGACTTCTCCTTCTCCGAGGACCAGGAGACGATCGGCAAGATCGCCCGGCAGCTCTTCGAGCACCGGGCGACCCCGGAGCACCTCCTCGACCTCGAATCGGGCGACATCCGCCACGATCCGGCCCTGTGGCAGGAACTGGCCTCGGCCGACCTGCTGGGTGTCGCGCTGCCGGAGTCCGTCGGCGGTACCGGAGGCGGCTTCCTCGAGCTGGGGGTGCTGCTCGCCGAGGTGGGCCGGTGTGTGGCACCGGTGCCGGTGTACGCCACCCTGCTGCTCGGCGCGGACACCATTGCCCGCCACGGCGATCCGGCAGTACAACAGCACTATCTGCCCGGGGTGGTCGACGGCAGCCGCATACTGAGCGCCGCGATCGCCGAACCCGGCAGCATCGATCCGCTCACCCCGTCCACCACCGCCCGCCGCGACGGCGACTCCTGGCTGCTGGACGGGACGAAGACCCTGGTTCCGGCGGCGCAGCTGGCCGAGGCCATCGTGGTGACCGCAACGCCACAGGACGACGACGGCGGCCCGGCGCTGTTCGTCGTCGACACCGCGGACCCGGGGGTGCGGACCGAGCCGGTGCAGACCACCAACGGCGAACCCTTCGCCGATGTGGAACTTCGCGGGGCCCGGGCCGCACACCGGCTCACCGCGGGTGAGAACCCGGTCGAATCGCTGCACACCCGCGCCCTGATCGGGCTGTGCGCCATGCAGGTCGGGGTCACCGAGCGGGCGCTGCGGATCGCGGCCTCCTACACCAGCGAGCGGGAGCAGTTCGGCCGGCCGATCGGCTCGTTCCAGGCCGTTCAGCAGCGGATGGCCGACGCGTTCATCGACACCGAGGCCATCCGGTGGACCACCTGGCACGCCGCCTGGCTGGTGTCGAAAGACCGGTCCGCGCACCGGGAGGCCGCCATGGCGAAGTTCTGGGCCGCCGAGGCCGGAGCGCGGGTCACCGCCACCGCCCAACAGGTGCACGGCGGCATCGGCATCGACATCACCTACCCGTTGTCGCGATATTTCCTGTGGGCCAAGCAGATCGAACTGACCCTGGGGTCAGCCTCACATCAGCTGGCCCGGCTGGGCAGCACATATCGGGCCGGCGGAAATCGGGAAGGACACCAATGACATCAACCCTCGGCCGCACCGACACTCTGGCGTGGGACGCCGTCAACGTCGGTGACGAGGTCACCGCGTTGGAGGTACCGGTCACCACGACCCTGATCGTGGCCGGAGCGATCGCGTCCCGTGATTACATGCCGGTGCATCACGACCGCGACTTCGCGAACTCGCAGGGCTCCAAGGACATCTTTCTGAACATCCTGACCACCAACGGGCTGTGTGTGAAATTCCTGCACGACTGGGCCGGCCCCGAAGCGATGGTCAGGAAACTGTCCATCCGGCTCGGCGTTCCGGCCTACCCCAACGATCCACTGCGGTTCACCGGCAGCGTCACCGACAAGATCGCCGGACAGGACGAGGGGTTGGTCGAGGTGACGTTCAAGGGCACCAACAGCCTCGGCGACCACGTGTCGGGAACCGCGCTGCTGAGCTTCCTCGACGGAGCCGGGCGATGACGGGCATCTCCGGCCGGGCCGCGATCGTCGGCATCGGCCAGACCGAGTTCTCCAAGGAGTCCGGGCGCAGCGAGATGCAACTCGCCTGCGAGGCCGTCAAAGCCGCGCTCGACGACGCCGGGCTCACCCCGGCCGACGTCGACGGCATGGTCACGTTCACCGTCGACGAGAACGAGGAGATCGAGGTCGCCCGCAACGTCGGCATCGGCAACCTGACCTTCTTCACCCGGGTACCGCACGGCGGCGGCGCGGCGGCGGGCACCGTCCTGCAGGCCGCCATGGCGGTCGCCACCGGGGTCGCCGATGTGGTGGTCTGCTACCGCGCCTTCAACGAGCGCTCCGGGTTCCGCTTCGGCGGCGCCGGCCGGAAACCGACCGCTCCCCCGCTGTGGCTGGCCCCGTACGCACCGTTCGGACTGATGACGCCCGCCGGCTGGGTCGCGCTGCACGCCCAGCGGTACATGACGACCTACGGGGTGACCAACGAGGACTTCGGCAAGATCTCGGTGATCGACCGCAAGCACGCCGCCAACAACCCGGACGCCTGGTTCTACCAGCGGCCGATCACCCTCGAGGATCACCAGAACTCCCGTTGGATCATCGAGCCGGTGCTGCGGCTGTTGGACTGCTGCCAGGAGAGCGACGGCGGGGTGGCGCTGGTCGTGACCAGCGTGGAACGGGCCCGGGACCTGCGGCACCGGCCGGCGGTGATCACCGCGGCCGCTCAGGGTGCGGCCTATGACGGCGAGGTGATGACGAGCTACTACCGCGACGACATCACCGGGCTGCCCGAGATGGGCGTGGTTGCCGAGAAGCTGTGGCGGGACTCCGGATTGAAGCCGTCCGACATCTCCACGGCGTTCCTCTACGACCACTTCACCCCCTTCGTGTTCACCCAGCTCGAGGAACTCGGGTTCTGCGGCCGCGGCGAGGCCAAGGACTTCGTCTCGGTCGACGAACTCTCGCTGGGGGGATCGCTGCCGATCAACACCAACGGCGGGCTGCTCGGCGAGGCCTACATCCACGGGATGAACGGCATCACCGAGGGGGTCCGACAGGTGCGCGGCACCTCCTACAACCAGGTCGAGAACGTCGAACACGTGCTGGTCACCTCGGGGACCGGCGTGCCGACCAGCGGACTGATCCTGGCGCCCGGTTGAGTATCGTCGTGGCTGTGACGGAGGCGACCGCGCTGGAAACCCGTGAGGCGATCATCATGGGGGCCTTCGCATGCTTCCGCACCTACGGGCTGCGCAAGACCACGATCGTCGACATCGCACGCAAAGCCGAGGTCTCCCGCAGCACCGTCTACGAGTACTTCCCTGACAAGGCCGCGATCGTCGAGGCCTGCGCCGAGGCCGCCTCGGAGCGGTTCTACCGGAACATGGCCAAGGTGGTGAACCGGGGAGAGGACCTGGAGGACAAGCTGGTCCGCGCCTGCGTATTCGTCACACAGGCGCGGCGGGTGGTGCAGGGCGAGAAGTACTTCGACGAAGAGGAGGTCAGCATCCTGCTGACCAGGGACTCAGCCGTACTGCTCAAGGAGTGCGCCGACTTCATCGCACCGTATCTGTCCGCCGGACGGGTCACCGGAGAGGTCCGCAAGGACCTCGACATCCCCAAGGCCAGCGAATGGGTGGCACGAATCCTGTTCTCGCTGTTCAACACACCGTCACCGACGATCGACATGAGCGACGACGGGGCGGTGGCCGACTTCGTCCGGTCGTTCGTGCTGCGCGGATTCGTCGACGACCGTCCGCACCGCGGCAGAAGGTCGTCGGCCGGCTGACAGCGCGTCGACCGGCGCCCTCCGGTGACCCCGCTGTCAGCGCCCGGCGCGAACCGGCACGTTCTTGAACCCCGACACGTTCGACATCTGCACCCGGCGCAGCCCGGCCCGGTCCACTTCGTACTCGGGGATCAGATCCAACAGCGCCTCCAACGCGATTCGGCTCTCCATCCGGGCCAGCGCCGCACCCAGACAACTGTGAATGCCGTATCCGAAGGCCAGATTGAAACCCATCACCCGGTCCCGGTCGATGTCGAGCCGGTCCGGATCGCGGAACACCCGCTCGTCTCGCAGCGCCGACCCGGTGAGCAGCAGAACCGCGCTGCCCTCCGGAATGGTGGTGCCGTGCAGGGTCACATCGCGGGTGTTCACCCGTACCTGATACTGCGACGGCGCTTCGAAGCGCAGCAGTTCCTCGATCGCCGCCGGGATCTTGGACCGATCGGCGCGCAGCTTCTGCCATTCGTCGGGAAAATCGGCGAATGCCACCACCGCGTTGCCGATGAGTTTGGTGACGGTCTCCGCGCCGGCGCCGCCGAGCATCGTCGCGAAGCCGGTGATGTCGACGTCGGTCAGCTTCTCGATCCGACCGTCGCGTTCGATCTCGGTTTCGATCAGCCGGCTGATCATGTCGTCCTGCGGTGCGGCCCGGCGTTTCTGGACCAGACCGTAGTAGTACATTCCGGTCGCGACCGACGCCTCGTATCCTTCGTCGGTGATGTGGATCTGACCGGGCTTGCGCTCGATGAGCAGGTCGAGCCAGCGCCGGATCTGCTCGCGGTCCTCCTCGGGAACCCCGAGCATGGTGGTGATGACCTGGTTGGGGAAGATCGCCGAGAAGTCGGCGACCGCGTCGAAACCCGCCGCGGGGTCGAGCCGCTCGATGAGGCGGTAGATCTTCTCGCGCACCATGTCTTCCAGCGCCGCGACCGCACGCGGAGTGAACACGCTGCTGACCAGCTTGCGCATGCGGTTGTGCTCGGGTGGGTCCATCGAGATGATCACCTTGGGCACCGGGATCGACTGTTCGGGCGCCTTGACCATGTCCAGGGTGGCGCCCTTGGCCGAGGAGAACGTCTCGTGATCCTTGGTGGCCGCGGCAACGTCGTCAAACCGTGACAGCGCCCAGAAATCCCATTCGGCGTTGTAGTAGACCGGCGCCTCGTCACGCAGCCGCCGGTAGGTCTGCCATGGCCCGTTGAAGTAATCCTCGGAGAACGGATCGAACTGCACCGGCCCGTCGACGGGCTTGTCGACCTGCACGCTCACAGCACGGCTCCCATCTGTTTGTAGCGCTCGATGGCGTCCCAGCCCAGCCCGGCGTCGAGCAACACCTCCTCGGTGTGTTGCCCGTGTTCGGGCGCCCCGTCCGGCACCACGTGGTGTCGGTCGAACTGCACGGGATTGACCGGGATCGCGTAGGGCACACCGTTCATCGTGGTGGTGTGCGCGATATAGCCGTTGGCGGTGACCGCGGGATCCGCACACACCTCGCCCGGCGTCTGCACCACACCCCAGGCGCCGGACAGCCCTGCCAGGGCCTCGCGCCACTCGGCCAGGGTGCGTTGGGCGAACACCTCGTCCATCATCGCGATCAGTGTGCTGCGGTTCTCGAATCGCGCTGCCGGATCGGCGAATCGCGGATCGTCGAGCACCTGCGGAAGACCGATGGCATGCATGGCCTCGGCGAAGAACTTGTCCAACTGCAACATCATCAGGGTGACGTACCGGCCGTCCTTGGTGCGATAGTTGCCGACCAGCGGGTTGGGGGCGTCGGCGTGGCCGAACGTGGGAATGGAGCTGCCGCCGTGGATCTGGCTCACCGCGATGTCCGGGCTCAGATTCCAGGCGGCGAGTCCCAACAGCGACACGTCCACCACCGACCCCTCACCGGTGGTGGCACGCTTGTACAGCGCTGCGGCGATACCCCCGGCGATCGTCATCCCGCCGAGCAGGTCACCGAAGGCGGGCCGGGACCGCACCAACTCCTCGGCGTCCTCGGTCAGGACGTGGGCGATTCCACCGCGCGACCAGTAGGAGACGCCGTCGTAGCCGGGTTTGTCCGCATCGGGCCCGTCCGGGCCGTGCCCGGATCCGCGGACATAGACGATGTTCGGGTTGACCGCCCGGATGTCCTCGACGTCGATGCGCATTCGTCTGCGCCGGCCGGGCAGATAGCTGGTCAGGAAGACGTCACAGGTCTTGGCCAGTTCGTGCACCACCTCCTGGCCTGCCGGGTTCAGCAGGTCGACGCCGATCGACTTCTTGCCCCGGTTCGGGATCTCGATCATGTAGTTGACGACCCCGCCGCCCTCGTCGACGATGCCCATGGTCACGAGCCCCCGTTGCGGGTCGCCGCCCGCGACCGGTTCGACCTTGATGACCTCGGCCCCCCATTCGGCCAGCACCGCACCCGCCGACGGCACGAACGTCCATGCCGCCACCTCGAGCACCCGGACCCCGCCGAGAACGTCGCCGCCGTTCTTGCCGCTGTTGATGTCTGCCTCCAGTGCGGAACGATGCCAATGCGAAAACAGTCGTTTACGAATTCTGAGAATGACAGTTTCGAGGCGGTTTGTAAACCAGCTCAGCCGGTTGATGCCACGGCGGCGGTTCCGGACCGCACCGGGCCCTCCGGCGGTGGGTCCGATTCCCCACGCCGGGAACCCGACAGCAGGAACAACGCGCCACCGAGGAATGCCGCGACCCCGGCGAACACCAGGAACCCGTTGAAACTGTCACTGGCCTGCAGGGTGCGGCTGAGCACCACGGCCCCGACCGCCGAGGAGACGCCGATCGCCGCGGACAGGATGCTCAGCACCGTGCTGTAGACGGTCAACCGGAAGCGGCGCGCCACCAGGTAGGCGACGACGTCACCTTCGGCGCCCCAGGCCGCGCCGAGACAACACACCGCCACCACCAGCACGGCGAACCCGTCCCACGGTGTCGCGATCAGCAGACACCCCAGGCCGGGCAGCCCCATCGCGACCGCCGCGACCAGGTGCGACGGCAGCCGGTCCAGAGCGAGCCCGCAGGCGAACCGGCCGACGATCACCGCCGCCGCGAAGATCGAGACGAGCACCGCGACACCATTGCCCGAACCGACCGAGTCGCCGAGGACCACACCGAGTTGGGCGGTGGTCACCGAGTGGTACAGATTGCACAGCAGGATGCCGGCCAACAGGATCCAGAAGACCGGGTTGCGGCCGATCATACGGTACGCGGCGCCGGTCCGCCGATGGGTGTCGTCCCGACCGCGGGAAGGGGTCTCGCCGGTTGGATCGGCAGGGGCCGGGTCGGCGGCGGGGTTCGGGCGCGGCGCCAGAGCCAGCGCGGCGAACCCCACTACCGCGATCGCCACCGCGATCGCCACACATCCCCAGCGCCATCCGAGAGTCTGATTCACCGCGTCCAGGGCGGGCACGCCGAGTGCGCCCAGCAGCGGCGGCCCGGAGATCGCGACGGCCAGGGCCAACCCGCGCGCCCGGTCGAACCGAATCGCCACCAGCCGACTGTAGATGGCCGGTGTGGTCGTCGTTCCCAGCGCGATCATCGCGACGTGAATGGCGAAGTACTGCCAGATCGGGCCGGACATCAACGCGTACCCGATCCAACAGACCGGCAGCCCCGTGACGCCGATCAGCGCGATGCGGCGCACCCCGAACAGATCGGTGAGCCGCCCGTAGACCGGCAGGAACACGAACGTCAGCAGTGCGATGACACCGGTCAGCGCGAAGTCGGAGCGGCTCCAGTCGAAAGCCGCCAGGAACTGCGGCGCCATCGCGGCATTGGTGTAGGCGCTCAGGCTCAGCCCCGCGCTCAGTCCCGCGGTGGCCGCCGCCAGCGGCCGCCAATTGACCCGCACCTCGCCGAGATAGCTGGGTGCGGCCGTCACGGTCGCGATGCTACTCGCCAAAAGCGGTGACCGGCAGCAGAATTGGTAATGCCCCGGGTGGGAGCGAATGGATCATACTCCCACCCAGGGCGTTAGTAGCGGGGACAGGATTCGAACCTGCGACCTCTGGGTTATGAGCCCAGCGAGCTACCGAGCTGCTCCACCCCGCGTCGGGTAAACACAAGGTTACCCAACCAGCCGCGCACGGCCAAATTGCTGGCCCACCAGGGACTGTGGTTCTTCTCACGATTGTCCCCGGCTTCGCCGTGGCTCACCGCACGCGTGCGGCGACGGCGCGTCGGCCGGCGGAACCGACTCGTACAACCGCTCCGCGTCACCGGGTATTCCCGCTATTCGGCGGAGTTGAACCGGTCCATCGCGTCGTGCAGCCGCTGCAGCGCCTGCCCGTACCGGGCGAAGTCGCCGCTGCGCTGGGCCTCCCGGACCTCGTCCATCGCGGAGTCGAGCTGACGGAGCGCGGCCGCCTTGGCCGGCGACAGCTGCACCGGGGCGCCGTCGGCCGGCGGCACCGCCGCCTCCGGGGCCGGGGTGCGCGGTGCGGCCTCGGGAGCCCGCTCCGGCTGACCGGCCCGCGGCGGCACGGACGCGGCCGCCTGACCGTCGGTGGGTGTGGTGGCCTCGGGTGTCTCACCGGTCACCGCACCGGTCGGCGCCGGCCCGGTCGCCGTCGCGTCGGCGCCCGGCCCGAACAGGTCGATCAGCGCGTCCCGGACGGTGGGCCCGTAGCCGATCTTGTCGTTGTACATCATCGCCACCCGGATCAACCGCGGGTAGGACGACGCCGCATCACCGCGGCCCGGCGACGCGTACACCGGTTCGACGTAGAGCAGTCCGCCGTCGCCGAGCGGCAGTGTCAGCAGGTTGCCGAACTGGATGCGGTTCTGGCCGTCCCGGCCGATCACGCCGAGGTCCTGGCTCACCGCGGTGTCGGTGGTGATCGCGTTGTTGGCCAGTTTGGGGCCGTTGACCTGGCCGGGGATGGTCAACACCGTCAGCCGTCCGTAGGTCTCCGGATCCGAGCTGGCGCTGATGTAGGCGGCCAGGAAGTCGCGCTGGAACCGGTTCATCGCGCTGGTGAGCTGGAACGACGCCGAGCCGTCGTTCAGCGCGAGGTCCTTGGCGACGATGTAGTACGGCGGCTGGAAGCTGCTCGCCGTCGGGTTCGGATCCAGCGGGACATCCCAGAAGTCCGACGTGGAGAAGAACGTGATCGGGTCGCTGACGTGGTACTTGGCCAGCAACGCCCGCTGCACCTTGAACAGGTCCTCGGGATAGCGCAGATGCTCGCGCAGCTCATCGGAGATCTCGCTGCTGGGTTTCACGGTGTCCGGGAACACCTTCATCCACGCCTGCAGCACCGGGTCGTCCTCGTCGTGCGCGTACAGCGTGACGGTGCCGTCGTAGGCGTCGACGGTGGCCTTCACCGAGTTGCGGATGTAGGACACCCGCTTGTCCGGCTGCAGCCGGTTGATCGCGACCTCATTGGAGTCCGCGGTGGCCGACGACAGCGTCGTCAGCTCCGAGTACGGGTAGTTGTCCAGCGTGGTGTAACCGTCGACGATCCACACGATCCGCTTGTTGACGATCGCCGGGTACACCGTGGTGTCGGTGGTCAGCCACGGCGCCACCGCCTCCACCCGGTCCGCCGGGTCACGGTTGAACAGCAGCTTGCTATTCTCGCCGATCACATTGGAGAACAGGAAGTTCCGCTCGGCGTACTTGGCCGCGAACACCGTGCGGTTCAGCCAGTTGCCGATCGGCACCCCACCCGACCCGGTGTAGGTGTAGTTGCGGGTCTCGGTGCTGGTCTCGAAGTCGTACTCGCGCGGCGGGCCGTTCTCGCCGACGATCGCGTAATCGGCCGCCGTGTTGGCGATCACCGGCCCGAAGTAGATACGCGGCTGCTCCAGCTCCGCCGGACCCTGGTTGATGATGCCCTCCGGGCCGACCTCGTTGGTCAGGAACTCCGGGTAGCCGCCGTTCTGGGTGGGGTCGTTGGCGACTCCGCGCACCGTGTTGGCGGGCGAGGCGATGAAGCCGTTGCCATGGGTGTAGACGGTGTGGCGGTTGATCCAGTCCCGCTGGTTGTCGATCAGCCGGTCCGGGTTCAGTTCCCGGGCCGCGACGACATAGTCGCGCAGTTCACCGTCCTCGTCGCGGTAACGGTCGATGTTGAGGTGGTCCGGGAAGTAGTAGAAGTTCTTGCCCTGCCGGAACTGGGTGAACGCCGGGCTGACGATGGTCGGGTCGAGCACCCGGATGTTCGACGTCGTCGCCGCATCGGCCGCGACCTGCGCGGCGGTCGCCGGCGCGTTACCCGGGTAACTGCGGTAGGTGACCACATCCTCGGTGAGACCGTAGGCGTGCCGGGTCGCCGCGATGCTCCGGCTGATGTACTCGCTCTCCTTCTGCGCCGCGTTCGGCCGGACGCTGAACTGTTCGACGATCATCGGCCAGCCGGCGCCGACCACCAGCGAGCTGAGCAACAGCAGCACCAGACCGACGGCGGGAATCCGCAGGTCCCGGAGGAACAAGGCGGAGAACACCGCGATCGCGCAGATCACCGCGATCGCCAACATGATCAGCTTCGCCGGCAGCACCGCGTTGATGTCCGTGTAACCGGCGCCGGTGAACGGTTTGCCGGGCCGCGTGTGGCTCAGCAGTTCGTAGCGGTCCACCCAGTAGGCCACCGCCTTGAGCAGCACCAGCAGGCCGACCAGGGTGATCAGCTGGATCCGGGCGGCGCGGCTGAGCACTCCGGCCCGCCCGGCCAACCGGATGCCGCCGAACAGGTAGTGGGTGACCAGGTTGGCGATCAACGCCAGCGTCACCGCGACGAACAGATAGGTCAGCACCAGCCGGTAGAACGGCAGATCGAAGGCGTAGAAACCGAGATCCTTGCCGAACTCGGGATCGGTGATCCCGAAACTGCCGCCGTGCAGGAACAGCTGCACCCGCACCCAGTAGCTCTGCGCCACGATGCCGGCGAGCAGGCCGATGAACACCGGAATCCCGACGCCGTACATCCGCAGCCGGGCCATCACCGCGATGCGGTACCGCGCCACCGGATCGTCCGGGCCGTTGGTCGGCACGAACACCGGGCGGGTGCGGTACGCCAGCGCCAGCCCCGCGAACACCACCGCACCGACGACCAGCGCCGCCACCAGGAACACGATCAGCCGGGTGAGCAGCACCGTCGTGAACACCGAGCGGTACCCGAGTTCGCCGAACCACAGCCAGTTGACGTAGGTGTCGATCAACCGGGGACCGGTCAACAGCAATACGACCGCGATGAGCGCGATCGCGATCAGGATCCGGCTACGTCGCGTCAGCGTCGGCATCCGTGCCGCAGGCCGCATTGCCACTCGCGTCACTCCAGTTCGGTTCGGGGAGTCCGGAGGTTAATCCGGGGGTGGGTGTGCCCCACCAACTCTACGCACCGTCCGGTTCCGGTTCCTCAACACCGTGGCGGTTCGCCACCAGCAGAAAGGGTGTTCAGCGCCGTCACCGCGTCGTCGAGTGTCTCCACCCGCACGAGTTCCATGCCGTCGCGTTGCGCCGACTTCGCCTCCACGCAGTTCTCGGCGGGCACCAGGAACACCGTGGCGCCGGCGTCGGCGGCGGCCGCCATCTTGTGGGTGATGCCGCCGATCGATCCCACCTGCCCGTCACCGGTGATGGTGCCCGAGCCGGCCACCACCCGCGACCCGGCGAGGTCCCCCTCGGTGAGTTTGTCGATCACCGCCAGGCTGAACACCATGCCCGCCGACGGGCCGCCGACGTTGGCGAGGTTGAACGTGATCTCGAACGGCGCCCACGGCGCGTCCAGCACCCCGATGCCCAGATATCCGTGCTCGCGGTCGGGGTTCTCCCCCAACGTGACGGCCACCGCACCGGGCGGGGCGTTCTTGCGGCGGTAGTCGATGACGATGGTGTCCCCCGGCTTGGTCTCCTGCAGCACCGCCTGGAACTCGTCGAGGTTGGCCACGGGCCGGCCGTCCACCGCGTCGATCGCGTCGCCGTCGCGCAGCTTGCCGGCCGACGGGCCGGACTCCTCGACCGAATCCACCGTCACCGCCATCGGGTAGTCCAGGTAGGACAGGGCGGCGTACTCGGCGCTGTCCTCGGACTGGCGGAAGTCGCGGGTGTTGGCCTGCTCGATCTCCTCGCGAGACTTGTCGGGCGGATACACCAGATCCCGCGGCACCAGCTGCTCACGGCCGGACATCCACAATGTCAACGCCTGCCCGAGGGTCAAACCGTCGCGCTGCGCCACCGTGGTCATGTTCAGCTGCCCGGATGTCGGATACACCTCGGCGCCCTCGATCGCGACCACGTCCTTGCCGTCGATCTGGCCGAGGGTGTCGAACGTCGGCCCGGGACCCAGCGACACGAAGGGCACCCGCACCACCGACAGCAGCACACCGAACGCCATGATCGGCACCAGCGCGACGATCAGCGTCAGAATCCGCCTGTTCACGCCGCATACAGTAGAGCCCGGCGCGGGCGTTCACTGACAGCGAGACCCGCAAACCACCGCCCCGCGCCGGCGGTGAGTACCGTTGAGGTATGGCTGACCTGCCTTTTGGCTTCTCCCCCGGAGACGATCCCGATCGCGACAAGGGCAAGCGGGACCCGGGCTCGGGCTCGGGCCCGTCGGGATCCGACCCGTTCGGCGGTGCCGGGTTCGACCTGGGCGACCTCGGGCAGATCTTCACCCGGCTCGGGGAGATGTTCAGCGGCGCAGGCAATGTGATGGCGGGCGGGGCGCAGTCCGGGCCGGTCAACTACGACCTGGCCCGCCAGCTCGCCTCCTCGTCGATCGGCTTCGTGGCACCGGTCCCGGACACGACCCGCTCGGCGATCGCCGACGCGGTGCACCTCGCCGAGACCTGGCTGGACGGGGCGACCGCGATACCGGCGGGCACCACCCGCACGGTGGCGTGGACCCCCACCGACTGGATCGACAACACCCTCGACACCTGGAAGCGGTTGTGCGATCCGGTGGCCGAGCAGGTGTCGGCGGTGTGGACGGCGGCGCTGCCGGAGGAGGCGCGGGCCATGGCCGGTCCGCTGCTGGCGATGATGACCCAGATGGGCGGCATGGCATTCGGCAGCCAGCTCGGTCAGGCGCTCGGCAAACTGTCCAGGGAAGTGCTGACCTCCACCGACATCGGGTTGCCGCTGGGCCCCAAGGGCGTCGCCGCCCTGCTGCCGTCGAACATCGAGACGTTCTCGGAGGGGCTGGAACACCCCCGCAGCGAAGTGCTGACCTTCCTGGCCGCCCGCGAGGCCGCGCACCACCGGCTGTTCAGCCATGTGCCGTGGTTGTCGAGCCAGCTGCTCAACGCGGTGGAGGCGTTCGCGCGCGGCATCAAGATCGACATGACCGGTATCGAGGAGCTGGCCGCGGGCTTCAGCCCGACGTCGCTCAACGACCCGAGCGCCATGGAGGAACTGCTCAACCAGGGCATCTTCGAACCCAAGTCGACTCCGGAACAGGAGGCGGCCCTGGAACGGCTGGAGACGCTGCTTGCGCTCATCGAGGGGTGGGTGCAGACGGTGGTCACCGCCGCACTGGGCGATCGGATCCCCGCCACCTCGGCGCTGTCGGAGTTGCTGCGCCGGCGCCGCGCGACCGGCGGTCCGGCCGAACAGACCTTCGCCACGCTGGTGGGTCTGGAGTTGCGGCCCCGCAAGATGCGGGAGGCCGCCGCGCTGTGGGAACGGCTGACCGAGGCGGTCGGCGCCGACGCGCGCGACGGTGTGTGGCAGCACCCGGACCTGCTGCCCGATGCGGCCGACCTGGACGAGCCGGCCGGCTTCATCGACCGGATGATCGGCGGCGACACCAGCGGCATCGATGAGGCCCTCGCCGATCTGGGGAAAGAGACCGATCCGGAGAAGGCCCCCGGCGAGGACGACACCGACTGATCGTTCGACGCAGGCGTCAATAAACTGTGGATAACCGGCGGCGCCCGGCGCCCGCCGTGGCACAGTCGGTCCATGACGCGATACCTGCTCGACGCGGCGCTGCCGGTGTTGTTGCGGCCCGACGGCCGCGTCCAGATCGGCTGGCATCCGCAGCGGGCCGTCCAGATCCGGCCGCCGGCCGGGCTCACCGCCCCCGGGCTGCGCGACCTGCTGCTGACCCTGCAGACCGGCGCCACCCTCGACGAGCTGACCGATGCGGCCGCCCGGAGCGGCGCCGACGAACCGTTGCATGATCTGCTCGCCGCCCTGCTTCGCGCCGGCCTGGTCCGGCGGACCGGGCGGCGCCCCGGCCGCGCGGCGTCGATCCGCATCCACGGCCGCGGACCGCTGTCGGATCTGCTAGCCGGCTCGCTGCGCTGCACCGGGAACCGTGTTCAGCACAGCACCCGCAGCCACGCCGCCGCCCCGGCGGGCACCGACCTGGTGGTGCTGGCCGACGACCTCATCGCCGAACCGCGGGTGGTGCGCGAACTGCACGCCGCGCAGATCCCGCACCTGCCGGTGCGGGTGCGCGATCACACCGGGCTGATCGGCCCCCTGGTGATCCCCGGCGTCACCAGTTGTCTGGGCTGCGGCGATCTGCACCGCACCGACCGCGATGCGGCGTGGCCCGTGGTCGCCGCACAGTTGCGCGGCACCGTCGGCGCCGCCGACCGGGCCACCGTGCTGGCCACCGCGGCGCTGGCACTCGAACAGGTCAACCGGGTCGTCCGGGCAGTCCTCGGTGACGATCCGGCGCACAGCACCCCGCCGCCCACCCTGGACACCACGCTGGAGTTCGATGTCCGGGTCCACTCCATCGTGATGCGCCGCTGGTCGCGGCACCCGGCATGTTCGTGTTGACATCACCCGTTGCCAGTTCGTTGCCGACTTTTCGACGGCGTCGTGGATGATGGTGTCGTGGCTGACATCAAGCGCGGGCGCGTGTCCCGCAACGCGAAGCTGGCCGGTTTGGGCGCCGGCTTGGCCGGCCGGGCGGCGCTCGGCCTCGGCAAACGGCTGACCGGGAAGTCGAAGGACGAGGTCAACGCCGAGCTGATGGACAAGGCGGCCCAGCAGCTGTTCCAGGTGCTCGGTGAACTCAAGGGCGGCGCGATGAAGGTCGGCCAGGCGTTGTCGGTGATGGAGGCCGCCGTCCCCGAACAGTACGGCAAGCCGTATCGGGAGGCGCTGACCAAGCTGCAGAAGGATGCCCCGCCGCTGCCGGCCTCGCGGGTGCACCGGGTGCTCGACCAGCAGCTCGGCACCAGGTGGCGGGACCGGTTCCGGTCCTTCGACGACCGCCCGGTCGCGTCGGCCAGCATCGGTCAGGTGCACAAGGCGATCTGGTCCGACGGCCGCGAGGTCGCGGTCAAGATCCAGTACCCGGGTGCCGACGAGGCGCTGCGGGCGGACCTGAAGACGATGCAGCGGATGGTCGGGATCCTCAAACAACTCTCGCCGGGCGCCGATGTCGAGGGTGTCGTCGAGGAGCTCATCGAACGCACCGAGATGGAACTGGACTACCGGCTGGAGGCCGACCACCAGCGCGCCTTCGCCAAGGCCTACCGGGACCATCCGCACTTCGCCGTGCCGCAGGTGATCGCCAGCGCCCCCAAGGTGGTGATCGCCGAGTGGATCGACGGCATCCCGATGTCGCAGATCATCCGCGACGGCACGCAGGAGCAGCGGGATGTGATGGCGACCCGGCTGACCGAGCTGACCTATGACGCGCCGAGCCGGCTGGAGATGATGCACGGCGACGCACATCCGGGCAACTTCATGCTGCTGTCCGACGGCCGGATGGGCGTCATCGACTTCGGTGCGGTGGCGCCGCTGCCCGGCGGCTTCCCGATCGAGCTCGGCCTGATGCTGCGCTACGCGCTGGAGAAGGATTACGACAACCTGATCGCCACCATGGAGAAGGCCGGGTTCATCCAGCCCGGCGGCGAGGTGTCGATCCGGGAGATCGACGAGATGCTGCGGCAGTACGTCGAACCGGTGGAGGTCGACGTGTTCCACTTCAACCGCAAGTGGCTGCAGCGTCTCACCGCCGTGGACATGGACCGCTCGGTCGCGCAGATCAAGACCGCACGGCAGATGGATCTGCCCCGCCACCTGGCGATCCCGATGCGGGTGATCGCCTCGGTGGTCGCCATCTCCTGTCAGCTGGATGCCCGAGTCCCGGTCAAAGCCCTTGCGCTGGAGATGATTCCGGGGTTCGCGGTGGAAGCGGCCTGACCGGCCGCCGCGTTCGTCACGCGGCGGCCGGATCGCTGTTCTTCCGCGGCCGGCCACGTGGCCGTTTGCGCGCCACGATCGATCCGCGGTCGAAGATCTCACCACCCCAGACGCCCCACGGCTCCTGCCGCTCCAGCGCGGCGGCCAGGCACTGACGCCGCACCGGGCAGGGCGCGCACAGCGCCTTGGCCCGTTCGAGGTCGGCGGGATCGTCGGCGAACCACAGATCGGGATCGCCGGTACGGCACGGCATCAGCACGTGGCGGGCCAGCCGTTGGGGTTGTTCGCTTCGGCATGTCAGTGCAGACACGTCGTATCCCTGCTTCCTGGTCGATGTTTCGGCGGCGGTCGTTCGAAACGGATCTGTGACCAGGTATTCGCTTGGGGGCGAAAACAAATCGGCCACGGATCCGGTGACTGCGGTCCGTGGCCAGATGGCGTTTCTTCGGGCGGCTACATGGCGCCTCGATTCACGGACCCGACAGTCGGGGCGGCAGCTCGGCGAATGCGGTGCGGCGACACCACGGCGGCCGGCTCGGCGGCGAGGGCTGCGGCGGCAGGGTTCATCGGCGCCACGGAGGCTGAGCCGACAGAACCTGCCACGGAGGCTGAGCCGACAGAACCTGCCACGGAGGCTGAGCCGACAGAACCGGGCACGGAGGCTGAGCCGACAAACCCGGGCACGGAGGTGCCTACACCGGTGCGCGCGATGCTGCTCAACATGCCGCCGGCCCTCCTCTCATGACGTGCTCAAAAGAGGCTAAAGGCTCGCGCCGTCTCGCACAACCGATTTTCTACCTGCGGTTTTTCACCATGGCCAGGACGTCGGGACCGAACTGTTCCAGCTTTCGCGCGCCGATACCCGGTATCGCCACCAGCGCCGCGTCGTCGGTGGGCAGCATCTCGGCGATCGCGATCAGGGTGTTGTCGGTGAACACCACGTAAGCCGGCACACTCATCTCCTTGGCCGTCCGCGACCGCCATTCCTTCAACTCGGCGAGCAGTTCCTCGTCGATGTCGGCGGGGCACGACTCGCACCGTCGCAGCATGATCGCCGGCGGTGCGGTGAGGACGGCGTTGCAGATGCGGCAGCGCGGGGTGGCGCCGCGCTGCCGGCGCGGCCGAGTCGGGCCGGACCGGTCGCCGGCCGACCCGACGTTCGGGGCGATTCCGTTGAGGAAGCGCGACGGCCGCCGGCCCTGCCGCCCGCCGGGCGCCCGGGCCAGCGCCCAGCTCAGCGCCAGATGCACTCGGGCACGGGTGATCCCGACGTAGAGCAGCCGTCGCTCCTCCTCCACCGGTTCGCTCTCGGGCCCATGTGCCAACGCGTGCGAGATGGGCAGGGTGCCGTCGGCAAGCCCCACCAGGAACACCGCATCCCATTCCAGGCCCTTCGCGGCGTGCAGCGACGCCAGCGTCACGCCCTGCACGACCGGTGGGTGACGGGCGTCGGCGCGGCGGCGCAGTTCGTTCAGCAGGCCCGGCAGTGTCAGACCCGGTTGGGTGGCCACCTCCTCGTCGACCAGATCGGCCAGCGCCGCCAGCGCCTCCCAGCGTTCCCGGGCCCGGGTGCCCGCGGGCGGTTCGGCGGTCAGGCCCAGCGGTTCCAGCAGACCCCGGACCGCGGCGGCGAGTTCGGCCCCGGCCGGTGTCTCGACGGCTCCGGTCCCGGCGCGTTCCGCGGCCCGTTGCAGCACCAGCAGCGCCTGCCGGATCTCCTGGCGGCTGAAGAAACCCTCGCCGCCGCGCACCTGGAATGCGATGCCGGCCTCGGTCAGCGCCTCCTCATAGACCTCCGACTGCGCATTGATCCGGTAGAGCACCGCGATCTCCGCCGGCGCGACGCCGGATTCGATGAGCCGGGCGATGTTCTTGGCCACTGCGGTGGCTTCGGCGACCTCGTCGGGATACTCGGAGAACGTCGGCTGGGGCCCGGGCGGGCGCTGACCGACCAGGTGCAGCTTGCTGCCGGCCATCCGGCCCCGCGCGGTGGCGATGACCCGGTTGGCCAACGACACCACCTGGGGTGTGGACCGGTAGTCGCGTTCCAGCCGTACCACGGTCGCATCGGGGAACCGCCGGGAGAAGTCGAGCAGGTACTGCGGGGTGGCCCCGGTGAACGAGTAGATGGTCTGGTTGGCGTCGCCGACCACGGTGAGGTCGTCGCGCTCCCCCAGCCAGGCGTTGAGCACCCGCTGCTGCAGCGGTGTGACGTCCTGATATTCGTCGACGACGAAACAGCGGTAGCGGTCCCGGAACTCCTGGGCGACCGCGGGTTCGTTCTCTATCGCCGCCGCGGTGTGCAACAGCAGATCGTCGAAATCCAGCAGCACCGTCTCCTGGCGGGCCTTCAGCGCCTCGTAACCGGCGTACGCGGCGGCGACCTTGGCGGCATCGAACGGGATGTCCCGACCGGCCTCGGCGACCGCCTTCGGATAGTCCTCGGGGGTGATGAGCGAGGCCTTGGCCCACTCGATCTCCCCGGCCAGGTCGCGGACGTCGTCGGTACCGGTCGGCAACCCGCACCGGTTGGCCGCCGATGCGACCACCGAGAACTTACTGTCCAGCAGCTGCCAGGGCGCGTCGCCGACCACCTGTGGCCAGAAGTACCGCAGTTGCCGGCGGGCCGCGGCGTGGAACGTCATCGCCTGCACCGCGCCGGTTCCCACGCCGTCGTCGAGCGCCCGCAGCCGGCCCCGCATCTCGCCGGCGGCGCGCTGGGTGAAGGTGACGGCAAGCACCTGGCTGGGGGCGACGTGCCCGGCGGCGACCAGATAGGCGATGCGCCGGGTGATGGTGCGGGTCTTACCGGTGCCGGCCCCGGCGAGCACACACACCGGCCCGCGGGGTGCCGTCACGGCCTCGCGCTGTTCGTCGTCGAGATCGTCGAGCAGGCGTGCACGCAACGATGAAGCCTCTGCCGGCATGGCCACCATCATGGCAGCGGCCAGGGACAGTCCGGCCCCGGCCGGCCGGGCATCTTCTGCCGATGCGATACGTTGAACGGGCTATGAGTGCTGATGCTGGCGAGTTGATCATGTACACCACCACCTGGTGCGGCTACTGCAAGCGGCTGCAGACCGCGCTGAAGGCCGAGGGCATCCCCTACACCGAGGTGAACATCGAGGAGGATCCGGCGGCGGCCCAGTTCGTGGAGTCGGTGAACAACGGCAACCAGACGGTGCCGACGGTGAAGTTTCCGGACGGCTCGGCGCTGACCAACCCCAGCATCAAGGAAGTCAAGGCCAAGCTCGCGGGCTGATCAGGCACAGCCAAGCTCGCGGGCTAGTCGAGTTCCGCCCAGGATTCGATGATCTCCCGGGCGATCGAGATCGATCCCGGCAGCAGCAGCCGCGACGACGAGTCACTACTCCAGTCCCCCGCCGCCAGGGCTTCCCGTACCTCGTCGCGGGTGAACCAGGCGGCCTCGACGATCTCGCCGTCGTTGAAGGAGAACGGCTGATCGGGATCCCCGACCGCGTGGAAGCCCACCATCAGCGACCGTGGGAACGGCCACGGCTGGCTGCCGAGGTACTCGACGTCGGTCACGGTGAGCCCGAGCTCCTCGGCGATCTCGCGCACCACGCACGACTCGAACGATTCGCCGGCCTCGACGAATCCGGCGACCAACGAGAAGAACCGCTCCGGCCAGAGCCGTTGACGGGCCAGCACGCAGCGGTCGTGCCCGTCGTGCACCAGGCAGATCACCGCCGGGTCGATACGCGGGAATTCCTCGTGCCCGTTGACCAGGTTCACCCGGGACCAGCCGCCGTTGACCGGTTTGGTCGGGGCGCCGTCGATCGCGCTGAACTTGGCGTTGTCATGCCAGTTCAGCAGCGCGGTCGCGGTGGCCACCAGCTGGGCGCTGACGTCGTCGAAGATGTGCCCGGTGCGGCGCAGGTCGAGCACCGTCGCGTCGGGGCGGTCGGCGGGCGGCTCCAGCGCTGCGCGCACCGCCCACACGTGCCGCCCGTCCCCCAGCCGCCCGAGGAACACCGCGTCCTCCGGCGGTTTGTCGCCGATCTCGGTGGCCTTGTTCAGCACCACCTGCCCGTCGGCGATCAGCACCTGATTGCGGCGGTCCACCCGCAGCAGCAGCGCGTCCCGCCAGCCGGCGGTGGCCGCCTCGACGTCGGTGCGCAGCACGTCGGCGCGGTCCGCGCCGACGCGTGAGAGCAGCGGTGTGTTCCGCAACCGGAACGGGGTCCTGCGAGTCATCGATCACCGTCCGAGATGCGGATGTAGAGCAGTCGGTCACCGGCCTCGACCGCGTCGACCTCGGGTTCGTCGACCCGGTACAGGTGGCCGTCCCGCACCACCCCCAACACGATGTCCTGCAGATGGCGCGGTGAGCCGCCCACCTCCTTCGGGGTGACCTCGCGTTCGGCGATGGAGAAGCCGGCGTCCGGGGTGAGCAGGTCCTCGATGATCGCCACCACGCTGGGGGTCTGGGTGGCCACACCCAGCAGCCGCCCCGCGGTCTCCGAGGACACCACGGTGGAGTCGGCGCCGGACTGTTTGAGCAGATGCTGATTGTCCGATTCCCGGGCCGCCGCGATGATCTTGGCGTTGGGCGCCAGCTCGCGGGCGGTCAAGGTGACCAGCACCGCGCTGGCGTCGTTGTCGGTGGCCACGATGATCGATTTGGCGTGCTGGACGCTGGCCAGCCGCAGCACCTCGGCCTTGGTGGCGTCGCCGTGCACGGTGACCAGGCCGGCTGCCCGCGCCCGTTCCAGTGCGGTCGGATCGTCGTCGACGACGACGATGTCGGCCGGCGCCACCTCGTCCTCGACCATCGCGGCGACGGCCGTCTTCCCCTTGGTGCCGTAACCGATGACGACGGTGTGGTTTCGCACTCTGCTCCTCCAGCGCTGGATCTTCAGGGCGGCCCGCGACTGGCTGGTCAGCGTTTCCACGGTGGTGCCGATCAGCACGATCAGGAACGCGACCCGCAGTGGCGTGATCACCAGCACGTTGATCAGCCGGGCTTCCGGGGTGACCGGCGTGATGTCGCCGTACCCGGTGGTCGACAGGGACACCGTCGCGTAGTACAGGCAGTCCAGGAAAGACAGTTCGTTGCCCTGCACGTCGCGGTAGCCGTCGCGGTCCAGGTAGACGATGACCACCGCCGCCATCAGCGCCAGCGTCGCATAGATGATGCGGCGCACGATGCGCTGGGTGGGGCTGACGAACGGCTCCGGGATCCGCAGGATGTCCACGAGCCGCGCCTCGGGCTGGGAAGTCAGATCCTGTTCGATCGCGGCGAGCCGACGCCGCAACCTACCTTTGGTCATGGGAACTCACGCGTATCCCGGGGGTGCGCACGCCACAATGTAATCATGGCCGGTCCGGCACCCGAATCCCAGCGAACACCTGCGCCCGCGCCCGGGAGCGGTCGGGTTCACCGGGTGCGCTGATCGGCATCTGCGAGCAGCGCGGCCAGATCGTCCGCGGTCGGCAGCGGATCGGGTTGCACGGTCTGACCGGAGCGGACGTAGTGGAACGCCGCGCGCACCGATTCGACGGGCAGCCCGCGCATCGCCGCCCACGCGATCCGGTACACCCCGAGCTGAATCGCCGCCTGCCGCATCTCGTCCTCGGTGCGCGGCGGCTCCCCGGTCTTCCAGTCCACCACGGTCGCCCCGCCGTCGTCGTCGGCGAACACCGCGTCGATGCGACCCCGCACCACGGTGTCGCCGATGAGCATGTCGAACGGCACCTCCACCTCGGTCGGGGTGCGCGCCGCCCACGGCGAGGTCATGAACGCGTTCTGCAGGTCGGCCAGCCCGGCGGCGTCCGCCGCGGCGGGTTCGACGTCCACCGCACCGGGCAGATCGTCGAGGTCGAACAGGCCGTCGGTGTGGAAGTACCGCTGCACCCACTCGTGGAATGCCGTACCGAGCAGGGTGTTGCGATCCGGGCGCGCCGGCAGCCGCCGGTGTATCAGCGCTGTCGCCGCCGGGTCGCGGCCGAGCTCGACCAGCGAGCTGACCGACAGCTGGGCCGGCAGCGGCGCCGGTTCGGGTCGCGCCGCCCGGTCCCGTTCGGCCAGCAGGGCGTCCACGTCGGCGGCCCAGCCCTCCGGATCCAGACCGCCGGTGACCTCGCCGGCCATCGCCGCGGTGACCAACGCCGCGCCGGCGGCGGTGTGGCCGACGGCGCGGCTTTCCGGAGGGGCCGGCCACAGCACTTCGAACGCCTTGTCACGCAGGGGGTTCGGCGTGCCGTCCGGCGGTTCCGGCGCCCACAGGTCGATGGTTCCGCACGGATCGCCGGCTTCGGCCGACCGATCGATGACGTCCTTGATCTCCAGGAGGAACTCGGACGGCCCGCGGGGTTTCGATTCCGTTGCCCCCCAATGGTGTCCGGAGACGAGCAGCGTGTCCTCGGCGCGGGTGACGGCCACGTACAGCAGCCGACGCTCCTCGTCGGTGCGGCGTTGCGCCAACCGGTTCTTGTGCTCGGCGATCTTGTCGCTGAGGGCTTTCCGGTCGTTGACGTCGGCGGTGTCGAGCACCGGCACTCCGTGCTCGGAGGTGGTGGCGCGGTCACCACGCAGCAGTGGCGGCAACTCCCCCGCGTCGGTGAGCCAGGTGCGCGGGGATGCGGTGGACGGAAACACCCGACGGCTCAGGTGCGGTACCGCGACCACCTCCCACTCCAAGCCCTTGGCGGCGTGCACGGTGAGGATCTGCACCCGGTCCGTGGCGACCGTGACGTCCGCCGGCGCCAGACCGTTCTCCACCTCCATCGCGGCGCTGAGATAGCCCAGCAGCGCCGGCACCGTCGCGTTGGGCCGGACGGCGAACTCGGCGACCACGTCGGCGAACGCGTCGAGGTTCTCGGTGCCCGCCCAGCCCGCGGCCACCGGTTGGCCGGCCCGCGCCTCGGCGTCCACCCCGAGTATCCGGCGGATCTCGGCGATGAGATCGGGCAGCGGATGGTGCAGGTGCGCGCGCAGCGCGGTCAGCTCCTGCGCCAGTGCGGTGATGCGCCGGTACCCCTCCTCCGAGTAGGCAGCGGCATCACCGGGATCGCAGATGGCGTCGGCCAGGCACGGTTCGTCGGCGTCCGGCCCGATGCCCGCGAGGATCTGCTCGACACCGTCGGTGTCGGGGCGAGCCCCCGGGGGCTCGACGGTGCCCAGCTCGACGGCGCGCCGCCACAGGGCGGTGAGGTCGCGGGCACCGAGTCGCCAACGCGGCCCGGTCAGGATGCGCACCGCGGCGCTGCCCGCGGTCGGGTCGGCGGCCAGCCGCAGCATCGCCACGACGTCGGCGACCTCGGGTACCGCCAGCAGGCCGGCCAGGCCGACCACTTCGACCGGCACACCCCGGGCGGTGAGCGCCTGCGCCATCGGCGCGGCATCGGCGTTGCGGCGCACCAACACCGCGGCCGTCGGCGGGGTGTCCCCGGCGTCGCGGGCGTGCCGGTACAGTGCGGCGAGCTGCTCGGCGACCCACTCCCGTTCGGACTGCACGTCATCGAGCAGCGCACACCGGATGGTGCCCGGTTCGGCGTCCGGCCGGGGCCGCAGCGCCCGCACCGCCACCGAGCGGCGCCGCGCCTCGGCGGAGATCGCGTTCGCCAGGTGCAGGGTGCGCGGCGGGTTCCGCCAGCTGGTGCGCAGTTCCAGGGTGGGCGCCGGGCTTCCGTCGGAGTGCGGGAAGTCGGTGGCGAACCGCGGCAGGTTGGTCGCCGACGCGCCGCGCCAGCCGTAGATGGACTGGATCGGATCCCCGACCGCGGTCAGCGCGAGGTCGTCGTCGACACCGCCGCCGAACAACGCCGACAGCGCGATCCGCTGGGCATGGCCGGTGTCCTGGTATTCGTCGAGCAGCACCACCCGGAACCGCTGCCGCAGCGCGGCGCCGACCTGCGGGTGCTCGGAGGCCAGCCGGGCCGCGGCGGCCATCTGCATGCCGAAGTCCATCACCTTCTCGGCGCGCATCCGGCGGTGTACCGCGTCGATGAGCGGTACCAGCGCGGCGCGTTCGGTCTGGGTGGCCAACATGTTCAGCAGCCACTGGCTCGGGCCGCGGTCGCGCTGGTACGGGCCGGCCGGCAGGGTGTGCACCAGCCGTTCCAGTTCGACGTGGGTATCGCGGAGCTGATCGGTGTCCACCAGATGTTCGGCGAGCTGACCGGCCAGCCGCAGCACCATGGCGGTGATCGCCGCGGGGGTCTTGTCGGTGTCCAGCGGGCCGGGATGCTCGCACACCACCCGGTAGGCCAGTTGCCACAGTTCGGTCTCGCCGATCAGCCGGGTGTCGGGCTCGACCGGGAGCAGCAGCCCGTGCTCGCGCAGCAAGGTGCCGGCGAAGGCGTGGTAGGTGCTGACGGTCACCGACTCGGTGGTCCAGTCCGGGGCCGAGTTCGCCGGCACCAGGCCGGTGCCGGCCAGCCGCGCCAGCCGGCTCCGCACCCGGCGCAGCAGCTGGCCGGCGGCCTTGCGGGTGAAGGTCAGCCCCAGCACCTGATCGGGGCGGGCATAGCCGTTGGCGACCAGCCACACCACCCGGGCGGCCATCGTCTCGGTCTTGCCGGCGCCGGCGCCGGCGATCACCACCAGCGGGCCGGGCGGTGCGGCGATCACCGCCGCCTGTTCCTCGGTCGGCGGGAAGAGCCCGAGCGCCTCGGCGAGGTCGGCGGGGCTGTGACGCGCGGTCACGGCCGCTCCGATCCGGCCTGCGCGGCCTGCGCCGGACAACTGAACCGCACCGGGCAGTGGGCGCAGCCATCGTTGATGCGGGCCGCGAACCGCGGGCCCCGGGTGGCGTCGGCGGCCTGTGCGACGGTGTCGCGCCACCCGGCCGCGGTCTCGGGGGTCAGCGGATCCTGTTCGCGTTCGGTGGCCCCGCCGCCGGTGGGCCTGCCGAGGTAAACCAGACGGCCACCGCCGGGGATGTCGCCGGCGGGCAGCAGCCCGGCCGCGACGGCCAGCTGATACATCGCCAGCTGGGCGTGCCGCTGGGCGTCGTTCTTGGTCACCGGGCTCTTGCCGGTCTTGAGATCCACCACGACGAGACGGCCGTCGGCGTCACGTTCCAGGCGGTCCAGCCGGCCCCGCACCCTGATCTCGGGTGTGGTGTCGGCGCCGTCGACGAGCACCCCGTCGACGGCGATCTCGGCGGCCACCTCGGTGAGTTCCCGGCGGGTTCGCTCCCGCCACCGCATGAAGGTCTGCAGCATCGCCCGGTGCCGGGACAACTCGTTGTCGGCGTACCAGCGGGACTCGAACGGCAGCTGATCCCAGACCCGCTCGAGTTCGGCCAGCAGCTGCCCCTCGGTCCGGTACCGGCCGGCGGCGAGCGCGTGCACCAGCGAGCCGACCGTCGAGCGGACGTCGCGGCCGTCGGTGCCGCCGTGCCGTTCCAGCAGCCAGCGCAGTGGGCAGTCGACCAGGGTCTGCAGCGTCGACGGCGACAACGTCACCGACTGTCCGGGCCCGTCCCACAGCGGTTCTCCGGTGGACAGCGGTGTCATGGCGTACCACTGCGCCGGGTCGGCTCCCGGGACACCCGCCGCGGCCAGCCGGGCCAGCTGTGTCGCCGCACCGGCCCGGACCTCGTCGTCGACGGTGTCGGGCGCGGCGCACACCACCGAACGGAGCCGTCCGACCAGGGCGGCGGCCGTCAGCACCCGCGGCGCCGGCAGCGGTGCGGGCGTGGCCGCTTCGGGTTCGGTGGCCAGCGCGGCGAGTTCCGCGCAGAACGGCGACGGCAGCAGCGACTCGTCACCGTCGTCGCTGTCGACCGCGGTGACCAGCAGCCGCGACCGGGCCCGGCCCATGGCCGCGATCAGCAACCTCCGCTCCTCGGCCAGCAGCGGCGCCCGGCGCGACACGACCGGGTCGGAGCCGTCGGCGACCCCGTCGAGCACATCGACCAACTGCTGGGTGGCGAGCACCCCACCGCGCGGAACGGTGTTGGGCCACAACCCGTCCTGCAGTCCGGCGATCACCACCAGATCCCACTCGCGATCGAGCGCCGCGTGTGCGCTGAGCACCGCCACGGCATCCCGCCGGGCCGACTGATCCCGCGCCGGCGCCGCCGGCCCCAACGTGGTGAGGTGATCGATCAGTCCGCGCAACGTCGCCCCGGCGGTTCGGGCCACATACTGTTCGGCCGCGTCGAAAAACGCGGTCACGGCGTCGAGATCGCGGTCGGCCTGGACGCCGGCGACACCGCCGCGTTCACTCGCGGCCAGCCAGCGCCGCTGCAGCCCGGAGCGGTGCCACGCCTGCCAGAGCACCTCGCGCGGATCGCCGCCGTGGCGGTGGGCGCGTTCCGCGGCGGTCAGCACCGCGCGCACCCGCCGCAGCGGCCGCGCCTGCTCGGCCGAGACGCCCGGTTCCTCGGCCTGCAACGCCTCGACCAGCAGCTCGCCGACCTCGGCCCCGGACCGGTGCGGGTGGGCGCGGCGCAACGCCCGCCGCAGCTGACGCAGCGACACCGGGTCGACCCGCCCGATCGGCCCGGTGGCCAGGGCCAGTGCCTTGTCGGCGTCCAGGCCGTCACAGACTGCGGTCAGCACCGTCAACAGGGCCTGCACCGCCGGTTGATCGGCCAGCGCCAGCCCGGCGGCGGTGAGGTCGACCGGCACCCCGGCGGCGGTCAGGGCCCGCGCCAGCGGCGCACCGGTGCGCGGTACCGAACGGACGATGACCGCCATCTGCGACCAGGGCACCCCGTCGATCAGGTGGGCCCGGCGCAGCGTGTCGGTAATGAACGCCGATTCGGCGTGCGGGGACGCGGCGATGCGGACCGCGACGGTGCCGCCCTCACCGGTGCCGGTGAGGTGCCGCGGCCCGCCCGTTCCGGGCAGCCGCCGGGCGACACCGGTGATGGCGTCGGCGACGGCCGGTGCGCACCGGTGCGATTCGGTGAGCGTGAGCACGGCGGAGTCGTCGTCACCGCGCAGCAGCCGCGGATCGGCGCCGCGATAACCGAACACCGCCTGGTCGGGATCACCGGCGAGAACGGCCAGTTCGGCCGACTCGGCCAGCAGCCGCACCAACCGGGCGGCCTGCGGATCGAGGTGCTGGGCGTCGTCGACCAGCAACAGCCTGATCCGGGCGCGTTCGGCGGCCAGCAGCTCCGGATCGGCGCCGAACGCCTCCAGGGCGGCCCCGACCAGCTCGGCCGCGCCCAGCGCCGGTGCGGTGGCCTGCGGCGCCGCCATGCCGACCGCGGACCGCAGCAGCATCACCTGCTCGTACTGCTGGGCGAACCGGCCGGCGGCCGACCATTCGGGCCGGCCCAGCCGCCGGCCCAGGCGCTGCAACGCCAGCGGGTCCACCCCGCGTTCGGTGCAGCGGGCGAGCAGATCCCGCAACTCCTTGGCGAAACCGGCGGTGCTCAGCGCCGGACGCAGCGCCGCCGGCCACCGCACCGGCGAGGCCGCGCCGTCTTCGAGGTCACCGGCCAGCAGTTCGCGCACGATGGCGTCCTGTTCGGCGCTGGTGAGCAGCCGGGGCGGCGGGCCGCCGGTGCGTTGCGCGGCCAGCCGCAGCACCGCGAAGGCGTAGGAGTGCACCGTCCGCACCATCGGTTCACGGACCACCACGGCCCCGCGGCCCGTCGCCGCCCGCAGCAGCCGGGCGGTGACCGCGGCGCGCGCCTGCGCGCCCAGCCGCGCCGAACCGGTCAGCAGCAGCACGGATTCCGGGGCCGCCCCGGCGCGGATGTGTGCGGCGGCGGTCTCCACGAGCAGGGTGCTCTTGCCGGTGCCCGGCCCGCCGAGCACCCGCACCACCCCGGTGCGGCCGGGCGGGATCCCCGTGGATCCAGGCCGGGTGGATCCAGGCCGGGTCGACTCAGGGTGGGTCGGCGCGGTGTTCGTCGGCGGTGCGGTCATAGGGGCATGACAGCACGGGGGTCTGACACATCCGGTGCGCGCGGGGTGGCAGCATCGCTGGGGTGAGCACTCACCCCTCGGGTCTGCACGTGTATCGCTACGGTCCGGCCGGCCCGCCGCGGTTGTTGGCCATCCACGGGCTGACCGGTCACGGCCGGCGGTGGCAGACGCTGGCCACCCGGCACCTGCCGGAGATCGCGGTCGCCGCACCGGATCTGATCGGCCACGGCCGGTCCTCGTGGGCGGCGCCGTGGACGTTCGAGGCCAATGTCGGCGCCCTGGTGGCGCTGCTCGAGGATCAGGCGGACGGACCGGTCGTGGTGGTCGGCCACTCCTTCGGCGGTGCGGTGGCGATGCACCTGGCCGCCGCCCGGCCGGATCTGGTGGCCGGGCTGGTGCTGCTGGATCCGGCGATCGGCCTGGACGGCGAATGGATGCGCGAGATCGCCGAGTCGATGCTGGCCTCGCCGGACTACCCCGACCGCGAGGAGGCCCGCACCGAGAAGTTCACCGGGTCCTGGGCGGACGTCGAACCGGCCGAACTGGACCGCGATCTCGACGAGCACCTCATCGCACTGCCCGGCGGCCGGTTCGGCTGGCGGATCTGCGTTCCGGCGATGATGGCCTATTGGAGCGAGTTGGCCCGCGATGTGGTGTTGCCGCCCAGCGGTATTCCCACGACGCTGGTGCGTGCGGCGTGGACCGACCCGCCGTATGTGACCGGTGAACTGCTCGACGGGCTGTCGCAGCGGTTGGGCGCCGACCTCACCCTCGTCGACCTCGATTGTCTGCACATGGTCGCGCAGGCCAAACCCGCCGAGACCGCAGAGTTGATCCGCCGTCATCTGGGTTGACCATGGCGCCGGTCACCGACGAGCAGGTGGAAGCCGTCCGCGCGCTGGTCGCCGCCATACCGTCCGGACGGGTCGTCACCTACGGCGACATCGCCGCTGCCGCAGGGCTTTCGAGTGCGCGAACGGTGGGTTGGATCATGCGCACCGATTCCGCGGACCTGCCCTGGTACCGGGTCATCGCCGCGTCCGGGCGTCCCGCGCCGCACCTGGCGGCCCGGCAGCTGGAACTGCTGCGCACCGAAGGGGTGCTCGCCGTCGACGGCCGGGTGCCGCTGCGCGTGTATCGCCACCGCCTCGAAATCTGAAGGCGCAGGCGGCGCTACAGGAGCTACAGCAACTACAGGATCAGCCGCACCAACGCGGCGGTGCGGGCCAGCCCCGGGAAGGCCTCCGCGGTGGAACGTGGATGCAGGGCGTGAACCGCGAGCCGGAAGATCAACGCCCGCAACAACATCTGCGGCCATTCCGGCAGACTGCTCCACCGTTCGATGAGCCCGTCGTCGGCCTCACCCCAGGACAGCGCGTCCACCACCGCCACCCCGGCCGCCCACGACGCCGGCCGCCAGTACGGGGTGATGTCGGTGATCCCCGGTGCCGCGGCCCCGGCGAACAGCACCGTCCCGTACAGGTCCCCGTGCACCACCTGACTCGGACTCCGGGTGGGCCGGCGCAGGCTGGCGAGTTGATTGATCAGCTCGATGGAGCGTTGACCGTCGGCCGACCCGGGCGCCACCCGGGCTTCCGGCGGCAGCGAGTGCAGCGGCCGTTCCTCCCATGCGGCCCGATCCGCCGCGATGAAGACATCGACGTCGCCCCACGGTGCGATCGGCGGCTGGGTGAGAAACCGCGGCCGCTCGAGCTTCGCGGTCGCCTCGTGCAACCGCACCCCGGCCGAGACGACCTCGTCGTGGCGGGGCTCGGGGACGCCGGCTACGAACGTGTCGGCCCGCCACCCGGCGACCACGTAACGTCCGTCGGTGGACCGGACCGGGCGGGCGAGCCGCACACCGTCGACGAACAGCGTCTCGCGGACCTTGGCGGACCAGGCGGCCCGGGCATGGTCGGCCACCATCGACAGCACGACCTCACCACAACGCCATCCCCCCTCCCACTCCGAGCCGAGCGGCACCGGGCGGACACCGGCGAGCCCGAATGCCGCCAGCACATGCTCCGGCGGTCGCTCCACGGTCATCGCCTCAGGTTACCGGTGAGACGGCCGAAAACGCCGCGCTGACCAGCTGTGTCGCACTGTCGGGCAAAGACGTCAGTACATCACCATGTCCGGTTCGAGCTGCTTGGCCCACGCCACGATGCCGCCCTGCAGGTGCATCGCGTCGGCGAAACCGGCCCTTTTCACCGCGGCCAGCGCCTCGGCCGACCGCACCCCGGTCTTGCAGTACAGCACCGGAGCGCGGTCCATCGGCAGCTTCGCCAGCCCCACCCCGGATTCGATCTCCGACTTCGGGATCAGTTCGGCGCCCTCGATCCGGTTGATCTCCCACTCGACGGGCTCCCGGACATCCACCAGCGCCACCTTGCCCGCATCGAGCAGTTCCCGCAGCTCGCGCGGCGTCACGGTGGAGTCGGCGGCGGCCTCGGCAGCCGCGTCGGAGACCACCCCGCAGAACTCCTCGTAGTCGATGAGCTCGGTGATCGCCGGCGTGGACGGGTCCTTGCGGATCCGGATCTTGCGGTAGCTCATCTCCAGGGCGTCGTAGATGAGCAACTGCCCGAGCAGCGTCTCCCCGATGCCGGTGATCAGCTTGATCGCCTCGGTGCCCTGGATGGCGCCGATCGTGGCGGGCAGGATGCCCAGCACCCCGCCCTCGGCGCAGGACGGCACCATGCCGGGCGGCGGCGGCTCCGGATACAGGTCGCGGTAGTTCAGACCCTGACCGTTGGGGGCGTCCTCCCAGAACACTGACACCTGACCCTCGAACCGATAGATCGAACCCCACACGTAGGGTTTGCCGGCCAGCACGGCGGCGTCGTTGACCAGGTACCGGGTGGCGAAGTTGTCGGTGCCGTCCAGGATGAGGTCGTACTCGCTGAACAGGTCGACCGCGTTGGACCGGTCCAGCCGGAACTGGTGCAGCCGCACGTCGACGAACGGGTTGATCGCCCGGATGGTGTCGCGGGCGCTCTCGGCCTTGGGCCGGCCGACGTCGGCCTGCCCGTGGATCACCTGCCGCTGCAGATTCGATTCGTCGACGACGTCGAAATCGATGACGCCGAGGGTGCCCACACCGGCCGCGGCCAGGTACAGCAACGCCGGAGAGCCCAGGCCACCGGCGCCGATCACCAGCACGCGGGCGTTCTTGAGCCGCTTCTGGCCCTCGACCCCCACGTCCGGAATGATCAGGTGGCGGCTGTAACGAGCGACCTCCTCGCGCGTCAGTTCGGCCGCCGGCTCGACCAGCGGCGGCAGCGGTGACGACACCGATACCCTCCTCGTTGGCTTCCTCGTCCCAGACTAGTCGCCCGTGACAACAGCGGAACGGGCCGATCACTTCCCGCGCGGGTCAGGCGATCGGATACGGCCACGGGTTGAAGCGGCAGGTCAATCCGTCGGCCTGCACGGTCCCCGGGTCGAACCGCGCGGCGTCGTCGTTGTTCGTCGAGAACGTCTGCTGCATCATCACCGGGGCCAACTCGCCCTCGCCGCCGCACCCCTCGTGGCGCTGGTAGCCGATCGCATGACCGACCTCGTGGTTGATCAGGTACTGCCGGTAGGACCCGATGTCGCCCTGGAACGACACCGCGCCGCGCACCCAGCGGGCCTCGTTGATGAACACCCGGGGCTGCCCGCCGTACGAGGGGTTGTAGCAGGACGCCTCCAGTTGGATCTCGTATCCGCAGCCCTCCCGCACGGTCATCGGCGACGTCAGCGACACCCGGAAGTCCGGCTGCCCCGGATAGCCGGCGTCCACCCGGATGAATCCGAACTGCGGATTGTGGATCCAGCTCTTGGGGTTGGCCAGGGTCTCTGTGACCATCCGGGCGAACCCGTCGTCGCCCCCGTAGGCGGTGGTGTCCACCCCGTCCTCGACCTCGACGGTGTAGGTGAACACCCGTTCGGTGCCCTCCCCGACCTGCGGCGTGGTTCCGGGCACGATGCGCCAGGTCTTGGCGCCGGCCAGGGTGTAGGGGCCGCCCTCGGGCAGGATCCCGGTCGGCAGGTTGGCGTCGAACTCCGTCAGACCCTTCGGCGGGGCGCCGACGATGGTGCTGGCCGCGTCCATGGTGGGCGGCCCCTGCAGCGGGCCCCCGTCGGCGTCCGGGTCGGACCCGACGCCGGTACCGGCGATGGTCTGATAGATGACCACCACGGTCAGCACGGTGAGCACGGGCAACGCGTAGGCCCGCCAGCCGTAGGTGGACACGAAACGCCCGAGCCAGGTCTGTTTGCGCCACCGCCGCCGGTCTTCGCGGTTGGAACGCACGCGCCCCGAGTCGGACGCCAAGGGATCACGTTTGGCCCGCAGCGGCTCTCGCCACTCGTTGCGCAGCGCGGGCACGCGACTACCCCCGCGACCCCCCGGCTCGTGAGTCACCAATCCAGAATGGCATAAATCAATGGTCATCCAGTTTCGGCTCGCCACCGGTGGCACCGAGGTTCCACCTTGGGTCGGGGGTATCGCCCCGGGCGCCGCAAGCGTCCGCGGCCGGGCGGTCCGGCAGCGGTAGTAGTCTTCTGGCCAGGAGCCTCAGGGTGCCGCGACCGACGCGCCCGGGCGGGCACTCGAGATCAGATAGAGGACGTCATGAGTGAAGTCGCCGACACCACGGCGCGGCAGGAGATCACACCGACGAACGGGGGAACCACGTCGGGTGCCGCAGCGGGCGCGAACCGACGTGGCAACCGACTGCCTCGGGACGAACGCCGCAACCAGTTACTGATCGCCGCCAGCGAGGTTTTCGTCGATCGCGGCTATCACGCCGCCGGGATGGACGAGATCGCCGAACGGGCGGGTGTGAGCAAGCCCGTTCTGTACCAACACTTCTCATCGAAGCTGGAGCTGTACCTCGCGGTGCTGCAGCGGCACGTCGACAATCTGGTCTCCGGGGTCCGGCAGGCGTTGCGCACCACCACCGACAACCGGCAGCGGCTGCGGGCCGCGGTGCAGGCGTTCTTCGATTTCATCGAGCACGACGGTCAGGGTTACCGGCTGATCTTCGAGAACGACTACGTCACCGAGCCGCAGGTGGCCGCCCAGGTCAAGGTCGCCACCGAGGCGTGCACCGACGCGGTGTTCGACCTGATCAGCCAGGATTCCGGGCTGGAGGCACACCGGGCCCGGATGATCGCGGTGGGCCTGGTGGCCATCAGCGTGGACTGTGCCCGGTACTGGCTGCACGCCGATCGTCCGATCTCCAAGGAGGACGCGGTGGAGGGCACGGTTCAGTTCGCCTGGGGCGGACTGTCCCACGTGCCGCTCACGCGTTCTTGACGGCCCCGCTCTTGGCTGTCCCGCTCTTGGATCCGCTCTTGCCGGATCCGCCCTTGACCGCCTCCGCGCCCACGACACCGACACCGAAGCCCACCCGGCGGACGTCCGCGGCGCCGATCTCCACGTAGGCGATCCGGCTGGTCTGGACCAGGAACCGCCGGCCCTTGTCGTCGGTCAGGCTCAGCACGCCCGAATCCTTGCTCAGCGCATCGGTGACGAGTTTCTCCACCTCACTGGGTGATTGCGCGCTGTTGAAGACCAGCTCGCGCGGGCTGTCACTGACACCGATCTTGACTTCCACGCTGAACCCTTTCCGTTTGGCATGTGTTCTCCGCCAAGGCTAGTCGACGGGCTCTCCGCCCGCCCCGGCGGTGAGTTCAGCACCGGCCGCGCCGCGTGACGAGGGTCACGGCGAGCGACCGAAACGAAGCCGGACCGTAACCGACATGAACTCTCACGAGCCTCATCTGTCACATCTGTACCGATAGCATCGGCGCAAAAGTTGTCGACACGACTGGAACCAGCCGCGATGAGCAGGACATATACCCCGTATACGCCACCGGAACGCCGCGATCAGATCCTCGACTATCCCGAGGACTGGGACTCGGCCGCCGACCGGCGCTACGGCGACGAGAACTACCCGGGCGACCATCCGCTCGATGACGAATACGCCGACTTCGCCCCGGCGCCGGCCGACAACCGCTGGATGTGGGTCGCCGGGGTGGCCGGCGCGGTGCTGCTGGTGGCCGTGATCTGCACCGTCGTGATCCTCGGCGGGGGTGACAGCGGGTCGGTGTCGGCGACCGTGACCCCGTCGCAACCGTCCCAGCCCGCACCGACCGCACCGCGCACGGTGATCGCGACGCCGGCGCCGACCCAGTCGCTGGCGCCGGAACGGATCACCACCGTGACCCCGACGCCGTCGGCCACCGTGCCCAGCGAACCCGCGCCCAGCGAGACCGCGCCGCCCGAACCGCCGCCCGGCGCGACCGCGGAGCCGCCGCCCGCGCCCGCGCCGCGCACGGTCACCTACCGGGTGACCGGCGAGCGGCCGCTACTCGACGTGGTGACCGTCGTCTACACCGACGCGCAGGGCGCTCTGCAGACCGACGTCAACGTGGCTCTGCCGTGGTCGAAGACGATCGAGCTCAACCCCGGCGTCGAGCTGAGCTCGGTGACCGCGACCAGCGTGAGCTCACGGCTGAACTGTTCGATCACCGACGCGGACGGCAACACGCTGGTCTCGCATCGCGCCAACACGATCATCGCCACCTGCACCCGGTGACACCGGCCGGCCCCCGGGGTCCGACCCCCGGGGGCCGGCCTCACGGGCTCTCAACCGAGCCCGAGCTCGGCCATCCGGGTGCGGTGGGTCTCCTGCAGCCGGTCGAAGAACTGCGCCAGTTCGGTCAGCCCCTCACCGCCGGCCATCACCAGATCGACCAGCTCATCCCGCTCGGCCAGCACGTACTGCGCCTGGGTGATGGCCTCCCCCAGCAGCCGGCGTGACCACAGGGCCAGCCGGTGGCGTTGCTTCTCGCTGGCCGCCACCGCGGAACGCACCTCGGCCACCACGAACTGCGAGTGCCCGGTCTCGGCCAGCACACCCCGCACCACCTCGCCGACCTCCTCGGGCAGCGCGTGCGCGATCTCGAGGTAGAAATCGGCCGCCAGCGCGTCCCCGATATAGGTCTTGACCAGCGCCTCGAGCCAGGTGCTGGGGGTGGTCAGCCGGTGGTAGTTCTCCAACGCGTTCGCGTACCGCGTCATCGCCGGAACCACGTCGACGCCACGCCGCTCCAGCGCGTCGCGCAGCATCTCGAAATGGCGCATCTCGGCGGCGGCCATCAGACCCATGTTGATCCGGCCCGCCAGATTCGGGGCCATCTTGGCCTCTTCGGTGAGCCGATAGAACGCCGCCACCTCGCCGTAGGCCAGCAGGGCGAAAAGCTCGGTGACGCCGGGATGGTCGGCGGGCACACCGGCGGATTGGGGACGTTCGATCCGTTCCGGGGCCGCCGCTTGTCGCGTCGAGTTCATGGCCCAACTGTAAACCGCCCGCGGCGCGCGGACCGGCCGGCAAAGTCCGGCCCGCTATCATGGGGTCAGGAGTGGTTCCATTCGCTCCCGGAAGTGTGCGTGCACGCGGTTGGCCCGCCTCGTGAGGCGGAGTGCCTATACGGATCGGCTCGCTCTGCGGATGCAGGAGTGTTTCGGCCGTGTTCGTCAGACTCGTGCGCGCGTGGACGCCATGAGGAATGACAATTGAAAGGCCTCGTTCAACACGCATGAATGCTACCCAACAAACCTTCGCCGACCTGGGAGTTCGCGATGAGATCGTGCGCGCTCTCGCAGAGCACGGCATCGAACACCCCTTCGCGATCCAGGAGCTGACCCTGCCGCTGGCGCTGGCCGGCGAGGATCTGATCGGTCAGGCCCGCACCGGCATGGGCAAGACCTTCGCCTTCGGGGTGCCACTGCTGCAGCGAATCACCACCGACACCGAGCGACCGCTCACCGGAATCCCCCGCGCACTGGTGGTGGTGCCGACCCGCGAGTTGTGCCTGCAGGTCCATGACGACCTGGCCACCGCCGCGAAATACCTCAAGGCCGGCGACCGCAAGCTGTCGGTCGTGTCGATCTACGGCGGCCGCCCCTACGAACCGCAGATCGAGGCGCTGCAGAAGGGCGCTGACGTCGTCGTCGGCACCCCGGGCCGGCTGCTCGATCTGGCCCAGCAGAACCACCTGCAACTCGGCGGACTCTCGGTGCTGGTGCTCGACGAGGCCGACGAGATGCTCGACCTCGGGTTCCTGCCCGACATCGAGCGGATCCTACGGCAGATACCGGAGAAGCGGCAGGCGATGCTGTTCTCCGCGACGATGCCGGATCCGATCATCACGCTGGCGCGCACCTTCATGAACCAGCCGACGCACATTCGCGCCGAGGCGCCGCAGTCGTCGGCCGTGCACGACAAGACCAAGCAGTTCGTCTACCGGGCCCATGCGCTGGACAAGGTCGAGATGATCAGCCGGATCCTGCAGGCCCGCGGGCGCGGCGCGACGATGATCTTCACCCGCACCAAGCGCACCGCCCAGAAGGTCGCCGACGAGCTGGCCGAACGCGGCTTCGCGGTGGGTGCCGTGCACGGCGACCTCGGCCAGGTGGCCCGGGAGAAGGCGCTGAAGGCGTTCCGGGCCGGCGAGATCGATGTATTGGTCGCCACCGACGTAGCCGCCCGCGGCATCGACATCGAAGACGTCACCCACGTCATCAACTACCAGATCCCCGAGGACGAACAGGCCTACGTCCACCGCATCGGCCGCACCGGCCGGGCCGGGCGCACCGGGGTCGCGATCACCCTGGTGGACTGGGACGAGCTGCCGCGGTGGGAGATGATCGACAAGGCGCTCAACCTGGGCAACCCCGATCCGCCGGAGACGTACTCCACCTCGCCGCACCTGTACAGCGATCTGGACATCCCCACCGACGCCGGTGGCCGCGTCGGCGCCAAGAAGACCACCGCCCGGCGGGCCCCGGCCGAGCGTGCTCCGCGCGGCACCGACGGCGACAACACCGCGCCCCGGCGCCGCAAGCGCACCCGGCGGCGGACCCGTGGCGGCAAGCCCATCACCCCCGAGCCGGCCGCCGAGGCCGACACGGGCCCGGCCGAGTCCTCCGCGGAGGCATCCGACAGCGACACCGCGGCGTCCACCGCACCCCCGCGGCGGCGGCGCCGGCGTCGGCGCCGTTCCGGCACGACCGCGACGGCCGGCGCCAGCTGACCGGACGGCGGTTCGGCGGTGGTCCAACCCGAACGCCGCACCCGCGGCGACGTCATCGCGGCGCTGGCCATCGCCGCCGTCATCGCGCTGGCCGCCGGGTTGATCTGGTGGACCAGTGATGCCCGCGCGACCATCAGCCGGCCGGCCGCCGCACCGGTGCCGGATCTGCCCGAGGCCGGCGAGGTTCCGCACCGCCTGCACGAACTGTGGAGCGCCCCGAGTCCCCACACCGACCGCCCGGTGCTGGCCGGCAACAGCGTGGTGACCGCGGACGGGGGCACGGTCGAAGGCCGCGACGCGCACAACGGTGCGGTGCTGTGGAGCTATACCCGCGACCGGGAACTCTGCGGCGTGACGTCGGTGTACGACTACGCCGTGGCGGTGTACCCGGACCGGCGGGGTTGTGGTCAGGTGAGCACGATCGACGGGGACACCGGCCGCCGCGGTCCGGCCCGCAGCGGATACGCCGACCGCGAGGTCACGCTGTCCTCCGACGGCGCGACCGTGCTGTCCGCCGGTGACAGCCGGCTGGAGTTGTGGCGCTCCGACATGGTGCGCATGCTCAGCTACGGCTACCTGGACGCCCCGATCAAACCCGATGTGCCGACCACGCCGCTGTGCCGGCTGGAGTCCGCGGCCGCCAGTTCGGCGATGGTGTCGGTGCTCGAGGCGTGTCCGAAACAACCCGACCTGCGGCTCACCCTGCTGCGGGTGACCGACGAGGAAGACGTCCCCGAGGCCAAGTACGTCGCGCTGCCCGGGGTCGCCCCGGACTCCGGGGCCCGGGTGATCGCGGTCTCGAGCAGGACCACGGCGGTCTACGTGCCGACGCCCACCCCGGTGGTCAACATCGTCGACGAGACGGGCACCACCGTCGCCAGCACCCTGGTGGAGCGGCCGGTGTCACCGCATGCCGCCACCTCCCGCACCGGCGATCTGATCACCTGGTGGACCGGTGAGAGCGTGCTGGTGTTCGAGGCCGAAGGGCTTCGGTACCGCTACACCGTCACCCCGTCGGCCGGCGCGACGGCGGTGGGACCGGGTGTCATCATGGCCGACCGGCTCATGGTCCCGGTCACCGGCGGCTACGACGTCTTCGACCCGCTCAGCGGCGCCGGGGAACGGCACATCCCGCTGACCCGCCCGCAGCAGCAGTCGGCGGTGTTCCCGCTGGTCGCCGGCACCACCCTGGTCGAACAACGCGGTGGCGTCCTGGTCGCGCTGGGCGCCGGGTAGACCCGCTCAGAGCTCCGGGGTGAAGGTGGCCATCTCCTCGCCGGTCTCCCAGTGCTTGAGCAGGGCCTCGGCCAGCTCGCGATAGGCCAGCGCACCCTTGTTCTTGCGGCCGGCCAGCACCGAGGCGCCCGACGCGGAAGCCTCGGCGAACCGCACCGTCCGCGGGATCGGCGGCGCCAGCACCGGCAGGCCGTAGCGGTCGGCGACGTCGAGCAGCACATCACGGCTGTGCGTGGTGCGGGAGTCGTAGAGGGTGGGCAGCGCGCCGAGCAGCGTGAGATCCGGGTTGGTGATCTGCTGGACGTCGTCGATGGTGCGCAGGAACTGCCCCACGCCGCGGTGCGCCAGGGTTTCGCACTGCAACGGCACGATGGCTTCCTGGGCCGCGGTCAGGCCGTTGAGGGTGAGCACGCCCAGTGAGGGCGGGCAGTCGATGATGATCACCTCGAAGTCGTCGCTGACCTTGGCCAACGCGCGTTTGAGCGCGTATTCGCGGCCCGCCCGCATCAGCAGCATCGCCTCGGCGCCGGCCAGGTCGATGTTCGCCGGCAGCAGCGTCATCCCCTCGGCGGTCTCCACCAGCGCGGCGCCCGGTTCGACCTCCCCGAGCAGCACTTCGTGCACCGAGACCGCCAGCTTGTCCGGATCGTGGCCGAGTGAGAAGGTCAGACACCCCTGCGGATCGAGGTCGACCAGCAGCACGCGGATGCCCTTCTCCGCGAACGCCGCGCCCAGCGACGCCACCGTGGTCGTCTTGGCGACCCCGCCCTTCTGGTTGGCGACCGCAAGTACTCGCGTCACAGCACCCATCCTGACACGCCCCCGGCTGTGGTCGCCGGACGTGCGGCAGAATCGGGTGTCGTGGGTGATCAGGAGGGGCGGCAGCACCGGCTGGTGCTGCTCCGGCACGGTGAGACCGAGTGGTCGCGGTCCGGCCGTCATACCGGACGCACCGATCTGGAGTTGACCGAAACCGGCCGCAACCGTGCGAAACTCGCCGCCGAACCGCTGGCCGCCCTGGGACTGGACAACCCATTGGTGGTGAGCAGTCCGATGCGGCGCGCCCGCGACACCGCCGAACTCGCCGGTCTGCGCGTCGCCGAGGTGTCCGAGCTGCTGCACGAATGGGATTACGGCGAGTACGAGGGGCTGACCACCGCCGAGATCCGTCGTTCGGTTCCGGACTGGCTGGTGTGGACGCACGGCTGTCCGGGCGGGGAGAGTGTCGCCGACGTCGGTGCGCGGGCCGACCGGGCGCTGGCGTATGCCACCGAGCAGCTGGCCCACCGCGACGTCGTCTTCGTCGGGCACGGCCACTTCTCCCGGGCCATGATCACCCGCTGGGCGGAACTCCCTGTCTCCCAAGGTATCCGGTTCGCGATGACCCCTGCTGCCATCGCGGTATGCGGATTCGAACACGGCGTCCGGCAGGTCGGCGCTCTCGGCCTGACCGGCTACCAGCACCCCGACCGATGAACACCGAACCCTCTTTCCTGCTCACCGGGCCGGATGCCACCGTCGTCGCGGAGGGCAGTCGGGCCGGCTATCCGCGGCTGACCGACGCCCGCGCCGCCATCACCACCGGTGAGGTGCCGATCCTCGTGGGCGCGTTGCCTTTCGACCTCACCGCGCCGGCGGCGCTGTGGCAGCCGGAGTCGGTGCGGACCACCGCCACCGCCCCGTCCTGGGCCGGCGGGGAGCTGCCGGCGGTGCGGATCGTCCGCACCGAGCCCGCACCCGAGGAACACCGGGCCCGAATCGAGACCGCGCTGCAGCTGCTCACCGACCCCCGGCACGGCCTGCACAAGGTGGTGCTGGCTCGGGCGCTGCACCTGCACGCCGACGCCCCGCTGGACGCCGGTGTCGTCGCCCGGCGCCTGGCCGCCGCCGATGCGACCGCCAACACGTTCTTGGTGGACCTGTCCGCCGCGGGCGGCCGCCACCGCGGAACGGCGCTGGTGGGGGCCAGTCCGGAACTGCTGGTCGACCGCCGCGGCGAGCTGGTTCGGTGCCGTCCGTTCGCGGGTTCGGCGCCCCGGCTCGCCGATCCGGAGGCCGACGCGGCAAGTGGCGCCGCCCTGGCGGCATCGGCCAAGAATCTGCACGAACACCAACTGGTCGTGGACGCGATCCGGCAGGCCCTCGGGCCGTTGTGCGTCGATCTGCAGATCGCACCGGAACCGCAACTGAGCCGCACCGCCGCGGTGTGGCACCTGAGCACGCCCATCACCGCACGATTGCGCGAACCATCTACGACCGCATTGGATCTCGCTCTCGCCATGCATCCCACCCCGGCGGTCGGCGGAACCCCCACCGACGTGGCCGCCGCCACGATCAGCCGTATCGAGGGCGATCGCGGCTTCTACGCCGGCGCGGTGGGGTGGTGCGACGCCCGCGGCGACGGCCGTTGGGTGGTGTCGATCCGGTGCGCCCAGCTGTCCGCGGATCGCCGCAGCGCCGTCGCGCACGCCGGCGGCGGCATCGTGGCCGAATCCGACCCCGACGACGAATTGACCGAGACCACAACGAAGTTCACCACCATGCTGAAGGCCCTGGGGGTGCAGCCGTGACTGTGCAGATCCGTCCCGCCCGCCTCGGCGACGAGGTCGAACTGGCCGCGATGGTCCACGAACTGGCCGAGTTCGAGCACGCCGCGGCGGAGTGCACCGTCACCCCGGCGCAACTGCGCACGGCGCTGTTCGGGGATCCGGTCACCGTGCGCGGGCACCTCGCCGAGGTGGACGGCGAGGTCGCCGCGTGCGCGTTGTGGTTCCACAACTTCTCGACTTGGGACGGAGTGGCCGGCATCCATCTGGAGGATCTCTTCGTGCGGCCGCGTTTCCGCCGCCGCGGCGTGGCACGCGCCCTGTTGGCGACGTTGGCCCGCGAGTGCGTCGCCAACGGCTACACCAGGCTCAGCTGGGCGGTGTTGGACTGGAACCGCGACGCGATCGCGCTCTATGAGTCGGTGCGCGCGAAACCGCTCGACGAGTGGACGACCTACCGGCTGTCCGGCCCCGCGTTGTCCGCGCTGGCCGAATCCTGACTCCACCACTGCACCGTGGACGGGCTGAACAGCAGCACCAGGGCGAAACCGGCGATCAGGGCCACCGGGATGCCGTAGCTCCACTGCCCCGATCCGACCGCCAGGTACCACGCCACCGGGAGCAGCAACAGATTCGCGAACACCGCGATGCCCCGCCCCCACCGGCGCCCGGTCCACAGCGCCCAGCCGGCGGCGAGGACCCCGCCGCCCATGATCGCGAACCAGGCGGCGGTGCCGAACCGGTTCAACCCGTCCACCTCGGCGTCGCGGAATCCGCTGACGATGTAGATCACCGTCATCACGGCGGCGGCCAACCCTTCGAGGATGACGATCACCGCAGCCTGGCGCACGGTGGACGGAGCAGGAGTTGTCACAGCCTCGAGCGTAGAGGGTCGGGCGGGGCGGGTCGGCCGCCCCGCTTCGATAGGCTCACACTCCGTGCGCGCGGTGCTGATCGTCAACCCGAACGCGACGTCGACCACCCCAGCCGGCCGCGACCTCCTCGCGTACGCCCTGGAAAGTCAGACGAAGCTCACCGTCGTCCATACCGCTCACCGGGGTCACGCCATCGAGATCGGCCGCCAGGCCTGCCGGGACGGCGTCGACGTGCTCATCGTCCACGGCGGCGACGGCACGGTGAACGAGGTGGTCAACGGCGTGCTGCAGTTCTGCGGACCGGGCGGCGCCGGACCCGCGATCGGTGTCGTCCCGGGCGGTTCGGCCAATGTGTTCGCCCGCGCCCTGGGAATCAGCCCGGATCCGATCGAGGCGACCAAACAACTCGTCGAACTCCTCGGCGCCCACCGCCGCGGCCAACCGTGGCGGCGGATCGGATTGATGAAGTGCGATGACCGGTGGGCGGTCTTCACCGCGGGCATGGGGGTGGACGGCGATGTGGTCGCCGCGGTGGAGAGGCAGCGCGCCAAGGGGCGCAAGGTGACCGCCGGGCGTTACGTCCGGGTGGCGGTACGCGAGATGCTCAGCAACGTCTTCGCGGACCCAGCGCTCACCCTGCATCTGCCCTATCAGGAACCGATTGAGGGCGTGCACTTCGCATTCGTCTCGAATGCCAGCCCGTGGACCTATGCCAATAGCCGGCCGGTATGGACCAATCCCACGACGACATTCGAGACCGGCCTGGGTGTGTTTGCGATCACAAGTATGAGCGTGTGGGCCAATCTCCGCCTGGTCCGGCAGATGGTTTCCAAGAATCCCCGCATCGAAGCGAGCCATTTGATCCGCGATGACGACCTGCCCTGGCTACGGATCACCGGCTCCAAGCCGGTGTCGTGCCAGATCGACGGTGACTTCGTCGGCAAGCGGGAGGAGATGACGTTCCGATCGGTCCCGGACGCGATCGACGTGGTGAGCCCACCTAACAAATAGCTCTGAGCTGCGAAGATAGAAATCGCCCCGAGAAAGTGGGCACAATCGGTCTCAGCTTAGTACACGCGGGTAAGCCAAGTCCCACCCAGGTGGGTTAGTGAGATTGCCCACGTGTTAACTCAGCACTATTGACATCCGTCGAGCCTGTGAAAGCATCGGTTGGCAACGGTGCAGAAACAATTCGTGTGCACGTGTTAACAGCCGAAGAACAATGACTCACGCGCCCTGCTGCGCGTTTTTCAGTGAGGAGAGTTAATTCATGGATTGGCGCCATAAGGCGGTTTGTCGCGACGAGGATCCGGAGCTGTTCTTCCCGGTGGGAACCAGCGGTCCGGCCCTCGCGCAGGTCGCCGAAGCGAAGCTGGTGTGCAATCGCTGCCCGGTGACCACTGATTGCCTGACCTGGGCGCTGGAGACAGGTCAGGACGCCGGCGTCTGGGGTGGCATGAGCGAAGACGAACGCCGCGCTCTGAAGCGGCGCAACGCGCGGACTCGGGCGCGCAGCACCGTCTGACGATCGTTCGGCAAACGTATGGCCCCGGCACTGCCGGGGCCATACGTTTGTCCCCACCCGTTCGGTCGGGTACGCGGTGCCTCATTGCGCGGCTCGGCCGCGGTGCCTCATTGCGCGGCCCGGCCGCGGTGCCTCATTGCGCGGCCCGGCCGCGGTGCCTCATTGCGCGGCCCGGCCGCGGCGGCCGAGGGGGACCCGCAGAGCGACTTCCGTTCCCCCGCTTGGACTCTCGTTCATGCTGATGGAACCGTCGAGCTCGGCGGTGACCAGTGTGCGCACGATCTGCAGCCCCAGCCGGTCGGACTTCTCCAGACTGAACCCCGCCGGCAGCCCCCGGCCGTCATCGTGCACCACCACATCCAGGAACCGGGCCGAACGTTCCGCCCTGATCGTCACGCAGCCCTGGGTCCTGTCGAACGCGTGCTCGATGGCGTTCTGCGCCAGCTCGGTGATCACCATGATCAACGCGGTGGCCCGATCGGCGTCGAGAACCCCGAGTTCCCCGACCCGCCGGATCCGGATCGGCGTGTCGACCGTCGCGACATCGTTCATGATCGGCAGGATCCGGTCCACCACGGCGTCGAGATTGACCTCTTCGTCCACTGACATCGACAGCGCATCGTGGACCAGAGCGATCGACGACACCCGCCGCACCGACTCCAGCAGGGCTTCCCGGGCCTCGGCGTTGTTCGTGCGCCTGGCCTGCAATCGCAGCAGCGACGCCACCGTCTGCAGGTTGTTCTTCACCCGGTGGTGGATCTCCCGGATCGTGGCGTCCTTGCTCAGCAGCGCGCGGTCCCGCCGCTTGACCTCGGTGACGTCCCGGATCAACACCACCGCACCGACCGGCTCCCCGTGCACCACCAGCGGCAGCGTGCGCAGCAGCACCGCCGCGCTACCGGCGTCGACCTCCATGCGCATGCTGGAACCGCCCGCCAACGAGTCGGTGACGTGGTTGGCCAGCTCCTGGGCCTCGAACGGGTCGGAGATCAACGGCCGGGTGACGTTGACCAGATTGCGGCCCTCCAGTTCGGTGGTCAGCCCCATCCGGTGGTACGCCGACAGCGCGTTCGGACTGGCGTACACCACACCACCGGTGCGGTCCAGGCGGATAAACCCGTCCCCCACCCGCGGGCTGGACCGGGAGACCGGCAGATCCCCGACATTGGGGAACGTGCCCTCGCTGAGCATCAACAGCAGATCCTCGGCACAGTCCAGATACGCGCCCTCCAGCGGGCTGGCCGTGCGGCGAGCCTCCAGCGCCGTCTGGTGGGTCAGCACCGCCACCACACTGTCGCCGTAGCGCACCGGCACCGCCTCCACGTTCAGACCGGGCAGCAGCCGCTGTTCGGCACCGGATTCCCGGCCGATCGCACCCGTCTCGAACGCGGCGCTGACCAGCGGCATCTCGTCGGGCTCGGCGATGGTGCCGACGGCGTCGGTCAACAGCACCGTGTGCGCGGTATTGGGCCGGACCTGCGCCACGCAGACCAACCGTCCATCGTCGCGGCGCACCCACATCAGGTAGTCGGCGAAGGACATGTCCGCGAGCAGCTGCCATTCACCGACGACCGCATGCAGATGGTCGACCGCAGCCCCCGGTAGCACGGTGTGCTCGGCGAGCAGATCACCGAGGGTTGACATCGGCTACCGTCGGATGCCGGTCAATCGATGACGGCGATCAGATCACCGGCCTGGATGACGTCGCCGACCGCCACGTTGACCTTGCTGACCGTGCCGGCGACCTCGGCCAGAACCGGGATCTCCATCTTCATCGACTCCAGCAGCACCAGGGTGTCCCCCTCGCCGATCTGATCGCCTTCCTGAACCACGACCTCGAGCACACTGGCCACGATTTCAGCGCGAACATCCTCGGCCATTTTCACCCCACTCACTTCTGTTGGTTGCCATCGCCGGCCAACCGGCTGCTGTCCCATATCGAACCACAACGCCGGACGTGGGTGCGATCAGCGCCCCTGCTCACACCCCTCGGCCGGGACCCGGCCGGTCAGCAGCACGATGCAGGGCTGTCGGTGGGGCGTGCGACACTGAAGCGCAACGAAAACTCGATGGTGGAGGTAACCATGGCCAAGCGTGGTCGCAAGAAGCGCGCGCGCAAGTACACCAAGGCGAACCACGGCAAGCGCCCCAACGCCTGACCGCTCGGGCCCCTGACCTGTGGGGGCCGAGCATTCGGACTGGCTGCGGTGACGCCTCAGCCGTTGCGGATGATGGTGGTGCGGCTGATCTCGATCTGCAGCCGCTGCCGCAGCCGGTCCGGCGCCTTCTCACCGCTGCACTTCTTGGCGATCAGCCGCTTGACGCGCTCCTCGACGCCGTAGTGGCGAAGGCATGCGGGGCATTCGTCGAGATGCCGTTTGAGCCGGTCCCGGTTCTCCGGTGTGCATTCACCGTCGAGCAGCATCCAAACCTCGGCGACCACCGCCGCGCAGTCGGGATGCTCGGGATCGATCTCCCCGACCGACCGGCTCGACCACTCGCCGTCGTCGCGGCCGCTTCGTTCGTCGCTCACGACGACACCTCCTCAGGGGTACCAGCCTGCTGATCACGGATGATGCCACGCTCCCGGGCCACGTCGGCCAGCAGGGACCGCAATTGGCGGCGACCCCGGTGCAACCGGGACATCACCGTTCCGATCGGCGTGTCCATGATCTCGGCGATTTCCTTGTATGGGAAGCCTTCGACGTCCGCGAGGTACACCGCGATGCGGAAATCCTCGGGGAGTTCCTGCAGCGCAGCCTTGATCTCGGTGTCAGGCAGCGCCTCCAGGGCCTCCACCTCCGCTGACCGCAGCCCGGTGGAGGAATGCTCCGCAGTGCTGGCCAGCTGCCAGTCGGTGAACTCCTCGGTCGGATACACCGCGGGCTGGCGCTGCCTCTTTCGGTAGTTGTTGATGTAGGTGTTGGTCAGAATCCGGTACAGCCACGCCTTGAGGTTCGTCCCCTCCCGGAACGAGCGGAAGCCCTGGTAGGCCTTGACCATGGTCTCCTGAAGGAGATCTTCCGCATCGGCCGGATTGCGCGTCATCCGCAACGCGCCACCGTACAGCTGGTCGAGCAACGGGATGGCGTCTCGCTCGAATCGAGCCGTCAGCTCGGCGTCGCTCTCTTCGGACCTGATTGGCGTGGTGCCCTCGATGTCGGTCATCTGGGCCGATACCGTCCCTTCTGTAGCGTCGCCGACGAAACGGCCCAGGAAGTCTCCTGGGTGCTCGAGGCAAGCGGTGGGCATCCGAAATCCCTTCTGTCGATCCTAGAGGCTGATCGCGACAACCTCTCGTCGCCGCCGACTGCATCGAACAACGACACGGATCGACCCGGTTGTTCCACGGCGCGGGGCGCACCGGATCGGGCTCCCCGAGAAGCCGTCGGCGCAGCGGCCGCCACCCTGCGCAAGGCCGCCCGAACCCGGCCGACTCGGGCCTAAGCTGACCCCATGTCGCTGCGCGGAAAAACCATGTTCATCTCCGGTGGCAGCCGCGGGATCGGCCTCGCGATCGCCAAGCGGGTGGCCGCCGACGGCGCCAACGTCGCGCTGGTGGCCAAGTCCGCCGAACCGCATCCCAAACTGCCCGGCACCATCTACACGGCCGCCAAGGAGATCGAGGAGGCCGGAGGTCAGGCGTTGCCCATCGTCGGCGACATCCGCGACGGCGACGCGGTCGCCGCGGCGGTGGCCAAGACCGTCGAACAGTTCGGCGGCATCGACATCTGCGTCAACAACGCCTCGGCGATCAACCTCGGCTCCATCGAAGAGGTCCCGTTGAAGCGGTTCGACCTGATGAACGGGATCCAGGTGCGTGGCACGTACGCGGTGTCGCAGTCCTGCATCCCGCACATGAAGGGCCGCGACAACCCGCACATCCTGACGCTCTCACCACCGATCCGGCTGGAACCCAAATGGTTGCGGCCGACGCCGTACATGATGGCCAAGTACGGGATGACATTGTGCGCGTTGGGAATCGCAGAGGAACTGCGGGACGCCGGAATCGCCTCGAACACGCTGTGGCCGCGGACCACGGTGGCGACGGCCGCGGTGCAGAACCTGCTCGGCGGCGATGAGGCGATGGCCCGGTCGCGCAAACCGGAGGTGTACGCCGACGCCGCCTATGTGGTGCTGAACAAACCGTCCAGCTACACCGGCAACACCCTGTTGTGTGAGGACGTCCTGCTGGAGTCCGGTGTCACCGACCTGTCGGTGTATGACTGCGTCCCGGGTTCCGAACTCGGGGTGGATCTGTGGGTGGACAGCCCCAATCCACCGGGATACACCGGCCCGTGACGACGAACTGGGCTGCCGGACGCTACGAGGCGGTCGGCGAACGCATCGCGCCCATCGCCGACGAGGTGCTCGACGCGGCCGCGCGACGAACCCCGCTGCGCGGCGCCACACTGGTGGATCTCGCCTGCGGCACCGGCAGTGCGGCGTTGTCGGCGACGGCCCGGGGCGCCGCGGTGACGGGCGTGGACATCACCTCCGAGCTGATCGCGCTGGCCGCCGGCAAACCGGGCGGATCGACGGTGACCTGGGTGACCGCCGACGCGGCGGACACCGGCCTGAAGACGGCCTCGTTCGACGTCGCGGTGTCGAATATGGGCATCATCTTCGTCCCGCCGGACCGTCAGGTCGCCGAACTCGCCCGGCTGCTGAAACCCGGTGGGGTGCTGAGCTTTTCGGCATGGATTCGTACCGACGAGAACCCGTTCTCCGATCCGGTGGCCGAGGTGCTCGGCCCGCCACCGGCCGGGTTCTCCCCGGACCAGTGGGGTGACGCCGAGACGCTCACCGAACGGCTGACCCCGCACTTCGACGCCATCGACCTCATCCGCGGACTGCACCCCTGGGAATTCGATTCGCCGGCCACCGCGCTGCATTTCCTGCGCACCGAGTCACCGGTGCACGTGGAGATTTTCCGCCGGGCCGGGCCCGCCCGGCGGGAGCGTCTGGCCGCGGCATTCCGATCGGCTCTGCGCCCACACGCCGGCCCGGCCGGGACGGTGGGTTTCACCGCCCCCTACGTCATCGTCACCGCCCGCCGGCGCGGGTGATCACTCCGCCTGGTAGAGGATTCCGCGCCCGATGGCCTCCCGCACCACCGGCAGCGCGGCACCGGCCAGCGCATCGGCGTCGACACCGTGGTGGGCGGCGAGCAGGTGGATCAGCACGCCCAGCGGAACCTCGCCCCGGCACCCGGCGAGCAACGCCCGCACCACCTCGTCGACGCCGAGGACGGCCCCGGGCCCGCCCGGGCGACGGACCGCCGCACCGACCACCTGCCAACCGTCGGGCCCGGGCAGCGACTGCTCCTCGAGGAACACCGGCGCGGTGCTGAGCCGGGCCGCCAGCAGCTCGTCGTCGCTGGTGCGGTGCAGATACTCCCGGCGGGCGAAGAACGCCTCCACCTCCGGACCGGTCAGGCCCTGGTCGGGGGCGGTGATCTCGTCGAACACCAACTCCGGCGGACGGTCGTCGCCGCGTCGCGGGGCGCGCAGGATGATCATGCCCATCCCCACGGCGGTGATGCCCTGTTCGTCGAACCAGTCCAGCCACTGCGCCCCGCGACGGGCGGCCTGCCGGGGCGATTCTCCGGCATCCGAGGTCCACAGCGAGATGTAACTGACCGGATCGGCCAGTTCGCGTTGCACCACCCAGGCGTGCAGCCCGGTGCCGGCCAACCACTCCCGCACCCGGTCGCGCCAATCCTGCCCGTCGCGCACGATCCAGTTCGCCATGATCTGCGCCGTGCCACCGGGCTCGAGGTACTCGGGCACCTGCTCGACGAGATGCCGGCTCAGCGCGTCCCCGGAGAACCCGGAGTCCCGGTAGAGGTACCGGCGGACACCGTCGCCGACCACGAACGGCGGATTGGCCACGATCAGATCGAACCGTTCACCGGCCACCGGCTCGAACAGGCTGCCGCAGCGCAGATCCCACGACATGCCGTTGAGCCGTGCGGTCGCCGCGGCCAACGCCAGCGCACGCTCGTTGGTATCGGTGGCCACCACCTCGGCGCAGTGGGCGGACAGGTGCAGCGCCTGGACACCACAGCCCGTGCCCAGATCCAGTGCCCGGCCCACCGGGGTGCGGATCGTCGCACGCGCCAGTGACGCCGACGCGCCGCCGATGCCCAGCACGTGGTCGGGTGCCACCGGGCCGCCGCGCAGCGCGGCGTCCTGATCGGCCACCACCAGGAAATCGCGGACGCCGTCACTGTGCGGGCGGATGTCGAGCAGGCTGCGCCACTCCCCCGCTCCGGTCGGCTCGATGACACCGTTGTCCGCCAGATCCTCCACACCGACGCCGGGCAGGGCCGACTCGACCCGCTCCCGCGGCTCGTCGGTGCCCAGCAGGAACAGCCGGATCAGCACCGCCAGCCGGTGCTGATCCGGCGCGCCGGCCGCCAGGGCACGGTCGGTGGCCCGCAACGCCGGCCACCACAGTCCGCGGTCGAATGCGGCGCCGACCTCCGGGCCGAAGAAGTCGGTGACACCGTCGGTGGTGTATCCGGCGCTGCGCAGATCTGCTCCGATGGCGTCGATCACCGCGGTGGACTGCAGCGGAGCCCTGTTCGACGCGGTTTCGGTCACGGCCATTCCTGTCAGAGCAGTGTCGCCTGCTCGGGTTGGGGGTCGACCGGTTCGATCAGCTCGGGCCCGTTGTTGCGGACATTGTTGACCAGTTTCGACACCTCGCGGATCGCGATGCGGTCGAGATCGCCGTGCCCCCGCAGCAGCCCCTCGTCGATCGGCGCGTCGGGATCGAGCCATCGGTCCCAGTCGTCCTGACTGATCGACAGCGGCATCCGGTCGTGGATCTCGGCCAGCGGACCGACCGCGTCGGTGGTGATGATGGCGCAGCTCAGCAGCGGTGTGGTGGAGCCGGCCGCGCCGTTGGGCCGCCAGGTGCTCCACAACCCGGCCATGAACAGCGGCTCACCGTCGATGCTGTGCAGGTAGAACGGGGTTTTCGCCCCCTTCTCCCCGCGCCACTCGTACCAGCCGTCCATCGGCACCAGGCACCGCCTGCTCTTGGCCGAGTTACGGAACGCCGGGGAGGTGGTCACCCTGTCCGCCCTGGCGTTGATCAACAACGGTCCCTTGGTGTCGGGACGGCCGTCCTCGGCGGTCTTGGCCCACGGCGGGATCAGACCCCAGCGCATCAGCCGCACGCGCCGGGTGGGTTGGTCATCGGGCTCGTGATGGCGGCGCACCACCGTTGCCACATCGGTCGTCGGCGCGACGTTGTAGTTCGGGGCCGCGTAGTTCGGGGCCGCGGAACCCCGGCCCGGGCTTTGCGGGTTCCCGCCCTGCGCGTCGGCGGCGGCCCTGCTCTCGTCGATGGCCTGGATCTTCTGGGCCAGCAGCGCCGGGTCGGTGGTGACCGCGAATCGTCCGCACATGTATCCCATGGTGGCAGAGTGAACGGACAAGGCAGGATAGAGCAGGTGAAGAACGTGGGAGCTGACCAGCACGGCCCAGCCGGGAGCGGCACGGCCCAGGACGCCGCCCAGAACCATGAGGCCTGGCCGGCGCCTGTGGCGACGACACCGGTACACGCGACGGTGACCGTGCCCGGTTCGAAGTCGCTGACCAACCGCGCGCTGATCCTGGCCGCGCTGGCCACCGCCGACGGCACCTCCACCATCAGCGGAGCCCTGCGGAGCCGCGACACCGATCTGATGGTCGGTGCGCTGCGCGCCCTCGGCGTCACAGTGGATTACGGGGATCCCGACAGCGAACTGACCGTCGGCGGCGGTATCGCCCCCGCGCCCGGAGCCCGGGTGGACTGCGGGCTGGCCGGCACCGTGCTGCGATTCGTTCCGCCGGTCGCGGCGCTGGGCACCGGGACGGTCACCTTCGACGGTGACGAACAGGCCCGGGTGCGCCCGATCGCACCGCTGTTGCAGGCGCTTCGCGGGCTGGGCGTGCAGATCGAGGGGGACGGTCTGCCGTTCCGGGTGCACGGACGGGGCGAGGTCATCGGCGGCACGGTGGAGATCGACGCATCGGCGTCCTCCCAGTTCGTCTCCGGGCTGTTGCTGAGCGGCGCCGCGTTCCGGGACGGGCTGACGGTGGTGCACACCGGCGACTCGGTTCCCTCCGCACCGCATGTGGCGATGACGGTGGCGATGTTGCGTCAGGCCGGAGTCGACGTCGACGACAGCCGGCCCAGCCGGTGGCGGGTCGCGCCGGGACCGGTCGCCGCCCGGCACTGGGTGATCGAACCGGATCTGTCCAATGCGGTGCCGTTCCTGTCGGCGGCGGTGGTCAGCGGCGGATCGGTGCGGGTGATGGGCTGGCCGGCATCGAGCATCCAGCCCGCCGACATCGTCGTGAACCTGTTGAAAAAGCTGGATTCGGTTGTGCTGCGTGGTGATTCGTACATCGAGGTACGTGGCGCCGCACAGTACGGCGGCATCGACGCCGATCTGCACGATGTCGGTGAACTGACCCCCGCGATCGCCGCGCTGGCCGCGTTGGCCGTGCCGGGCTCGGTGTCGCGGATCAGCGGGGTGGCGCATCTGCGCGGACATGAGACCGACCGCCTCGCCGCGCTGAGCACCGAGATCAACCGGCTCGGCGGCCAGTGTGAGGAGACCGACGACGGCCTGGTGATCACCGCGCGCCCGATGCACGGGGGCCGGTGGCAGTCCTACGCCGACCACCGGATGGCGATGGCAGGGGCGATCATCGGGTTGCGGGTACCCGGCGTCGAGATCGAGGACATCGGCACCACCGCGAAGACATTGCCGGAGTTTCCCCAGTTGTGGGCCGCCATGCTGGCCGGCCAGGACACTCGTGACGTCGACATGCCCGGGGGAGGCGCTTGAGCTCCTGGGATTACGACGAGTCCGACGTCCGGGTGCGGCCGGCCCGCAGAAGGTCACGCCCGCGGAGCAAGCTGCGCCCCAAACACGAGGACGCCGAACAGGCCATGGTGATCAGCGTCGACCGGGGGCGGTGGGGTTGCGCGCTCGGCGGCGATCCGAACCGACGGGTCGTGGCCATGCGGGCCAAGGAGCTGCGCCGCACCCCCATCGTCGTCGGCGATGAGGTCAGCCTGGTCGGCGATCTGTCCGGACGGCCGAATACGTTGGCCCGCATCGTGCGTCGCGCCAAGCGCCGAACGGTGTTGCGCCGCACCGCCGACGACACCGATCCCACCGAACGCGTGGTGGTCGCCAACGCCGATCAGCTGATGATCGTGGTCGCCCTCGCCGATCCGCCGCCGCGCACCGGTCTGGTGCAGCGGGCGCTGATCGCCGCGTACGCCGGGGGCCTCACCCCGCTGTTGTGCCTGACCAAGACCGACCTCGCTCCGGCGAAACCGTTCGCCGACCAGTTCGCCGATCTGGATCTCACCATCGTCACCGCCGGCCGGGACGACCCACTCGACACTGTCGTCGAGTTGCTCACCGGCAGAGTCACCGTGCTGCTCGGGCACTCCGGGGTGGGCAAGTCGACATTGGTGAACAGGCTCGTGCCCGAAGCCGAGCGGGCGATCGGAGAGGTATCGGACATCGGCAGGGGCCGGCACACCTCCACGCAGTCGGTGGCGCTGCCGCTGTCCGGGTCGGGCTGGGTGATCGACACCCCGGGCATCCGCTCGTTCGGGCTGGCCCATGTCCGGCCCGACGACGTGTTGTTGGCGTTCTCCGACCTCGCCGAGGCGATCACGAACTGCCCACGGGGCTGCGGCCACCTGGGGCCGCCCGCCGATCCGGAGTGCGCACTGGACTCGCTGTCGGGCACCGCCACGCTGCACGCCGCCGGCGCCCGGAAACTCCTTGCGGCGCTGGCGGAATCGCGCGCCTACTGAGCCGCCGGTCAGGCCGCCGCGGCGCGCAGCGCCTTGGCCGCCTGCTTGTCCCGGCGCCAGTTCCGCACCGCGGCGAACGCCGACTTCAGGCCGCGGCGCCGCCCGGTGGCGGGATCCACGCCGGCGAACCCGGGACCGAGTTCGGCGAACATCCGCTCACTGCGCGTCTCGGGTGCGTTGTCCGCGGTGGCCTTCAAGAACCTGTCCGGCAGCGACAACTTGGCCAGGGTGCGCCACGTCTTGGCGTACTGCACCAGGAACGGCCCGGTGGTGTAGGGCAGGTCGTACTTGTCGCACACCTCGCGCACCCGGATGGAGGCCTCGTGCAACCGGTTGCTCGGCAGATCCGGGTAGAGGTGGTGTTCGATCTGGTGGCACAGGTTGCCGCTCATGAACCGCAACAACCAGCCGCCCTCGAAGTTGGCGCTGCCCAGCATCTGGCGCAGATACCACTGCCCCTTGCTCTCGCCGACCATGTCGGTCTTGGTGAATTTCTCTGCGCCGTCGGGGAAATGGCCGCAGAAGATGACGGCGTTGGACCAGACGTTGCGGATCACGTTCGCCATCGCGTTGGCGGTCAGCGTGGAACGGTAGCTGGCTGCCGGTGAGAGCGAACTGAGCGCCGGATAGGCGACGTAGTCCTTGAACACCTGACGGCCGGCCTTGCGGAGGAACTCCCGCACCCGCACCCGGCTCTCGTCCGGGTCGTGACGGCGCTTGAAGATCTTGCCCAGCTCCACATGCTGCAGCCCGACGCCCCACTCGAAGGCGAGCGCGAGAAGCGTGTTGTAGAGCAGGTTTCCGAGATTGAACGGCTTCCACTTCTGATCCCGGGTGACCCGCAGCAGCCCGTAGCCGACATCGTCGTCCATGCCCAGGATGTTGGTGTACTTGTGGTGCATGAAGTTGTGGGTGAACCGCCAGTGCTTGGAGGCGCCCGTCATGTCCCACTCCCAGGTCGACGAGTGGATCTCGGGATCGTTCATCCAATCCCATTGGCCGTGCATGACGTTGTGGCCGATCTCCATGTTCTCGATGATCTTGGCCGCGGCCAACGTCACGGCACCGGCCCACCAGGCCGAACGGCGGGAACTGGCGGCCAGCAGCAGTCGCCCGGCGACCTCGAGGCCGCGCTGGGTGGCGATGGTGCGCCGGATGTAGCGGGCGTCGCGTTCCCCGAGCGAGTCCTCGATGTCACGGCGGATCGCGTCGAGTTCGACCGCGAGAGCATCAATGTCGACCTCCGTGAGATGGGCGTATGCCGGCACGTCGGTGATCGCCATGGTCGGCCTCCTTTCTTCCGCCTACGCTACCGTAACCTACGAGGGCGTAGGTTACCAGCGGGTAATCCTCAGATGTCCAATACACAATCGCCCGCGGCCGCGGACACGCACGTCTGCACGCGGGTTCCCGGATCGTGGACCTCGCCGGTCCGCAGGTCACGGACGTGTCCGTCGACCAGACCGATGACACAGGACTGGCAGATACCCATTCGGCACCCGAACGGCATCTGAACTCCGGCCTGCTCCCCGGCGTCCATCAGGGAGGTCGCCGCATCCACGACTGTTGATTTACCGCTCCGGGCGAATTCAATCGTCCCGCCGCCGCCCGGATTGGCCACCCGGGCCACCGCGAACCGCTCCAGATGCAATCGGTCACCGATGCCGGCACCCAGCCAGACCCGTTCGGCCGCGGTGAGCAGACCTTCCGGCCCGCAGGCCCAGGTCTGACGGGACCGCCAGTCGCCGACCTCGTCGTCGAGTCGGGACAGATCCAGCCGCCCCTCGGTGCGGGTGGTGCGCAACCGGAACCGGTAGCTGGGGTGGCGGCGCTGCAGGTCTGCCAACTCGCCACTGAACATGGCGTCGGATGGCGTCGGAACCGAATGGATGTGGACGATGTCGGTGATCTGATCGCGGCGCTCCAGGGTGCGCAGCATCGACATGATCGGGGTGATACCGGACCCGGCGGTGAGGAACAGCACCTGCGGCGGCGCGGGGTTCGGCATCACGAAATTGCCCTGAGGAGCGGCCAATCGGACGATCGTGCCGGGTTTCACCCCCTCCACCAGGTGGGTGGACAGGAAACCCTCGGGCATCGCCTTGACGGTGATCGTGATCGTGCGGCCGCCACGCCCGGACGTCACCGCCGGCGAGGTCAGCGAATACGACCGCCACCGCCAGCGGCCGTCGACCGGCAGGCCGATGCCGATGTACTGCCCGGGCTGATAGTCGAAGCTGAAGCCCCAACCGGGTTTGATGACCAGCGTGGCCGAATCCTCGGTCTCGCGCCGGACGTCCTCCACGCGGCCGCGCAACTCGCGCGCCGACCACAACGGATTGATCAGGTGCAGATAGTCGTCGGGCAGCAGCGGCGTGGTGATGCGCTCGGCGAACCTACGCAGACGATGCAGCACCGGGCGGTTCTCAACCCCCGCGACCTGCGGCCGGACGGTGTCGACCACCCTCGCCGAGTACTTGATCTCGCTCTTTGCCATGAAGGAACCCCAGCTCACATGGTGTTGACTGCCCCGCCGCAGCAAGGTTAAACCTACGGTACCGTAACCTACGGAACCGTAACAACGGGGCTCAGAGCAGATCGAGCAGGAACGGCAGCTCTTGAGTGGCGTACCAGGCGAGATCGTGGTCCTGGGCGTCGCCGACCAGCAGCTCGGCGTCCTCATCCCCGAGATCGGCGGCGTCGATGACCTCCACCGCCTCCCGCACCGCCGTTTCGGCGTCGGAGTTGTCCACATAGGCGGCGATCACGTCGTCGAGTCGGATCGGCCCGGACAGCCGGACCACGGCATCGTCGAGGTCCGGTCTCGGTGTGGCGCCGTCGATTTCGGCCTCCACCACGGCGCGGCGCATCGGTGCGCCGGAACCCTCCTCTGCGGACAACAGCCGCAACGACGCCAGCGCGGCCTCACGCAACGCCACGTGGGCGAGTTCCTCGTCGTCGCCCTCGGCGTAGGCCTCCCGCAGCGCCGGGGTCACCGCGAATGCGGTGCCGTTGACCGCCGACAACGACCCATCGGCAACGAGCTGCTGCAGCATGGCCACCGTGGCCGGAACGAATATGCGCACGGTGGAAGGTTATCCGGAATCGCCGTCGGTGCCCGTCACGCCCGCTCCCGTGGCGGCGGGGTCCCGTTTGACCGCGATCACGAAGTCGTCACCGTGCTGGGTGACACCGGCGATCACCGCGTCGTCGACGGCCTCGCGGGCATACCGGCGGCGCACCATCATCGGGTCCCGCCGCAGATCCCGCATCAACGCGACCGCCAAGCCGAGCATCACCAGCACGAACGGCACCGACGCCAGGATGACGATAGTCTGCAGACCGGTCAGCGCGTCCTCGCCACCGAGCAGCAGCATCACCGCGGCGACCGCGCCGGTGGCAACGCCCCAGAAGATGACGGTGCGTTTGGTCGGTTCGATGGTGCCGCGCTCGGACAGCGAACCCATCACGATCGAGGCGGAGTCCGCCCCGGTGACGAAGAAGATCGCAACCAGGCCCATCACCAGCACGCTGGCGATCGCCGTCAACGGCAGGTTCTCGAGCAGACCGAACAGCTGACCTTCGATGGTCGTTCCCGGTCCGGTGAGCCCGCCGCTCTCCTGTTCGACCCGGATCGCCGAGCCCCCGAGGACGCAGAACCACACCAGCGACACCACACTGGGCACCACCAGGACTCCGGACACGAACTGCCGGATGGTGCGCCCCCGCGAGATCCGGGCGATGAACATCCCGACGAACGGTGTCCAGGAGATCCACCACGCCCAGTAGAAGATCGTCCAATCCTCCAGCCACGCGTTGACCGCGGCGCCCTCGGCGCCGGTGCGGGCCGACATCATCGCGAGATCGGACAGGTAGCTGCCGATCGAGGTGGGAACGAGGTTGAGCATGAACACCGTCGGCCCGACGACGAAGATGAACGCCGCCAGCGATATCGCGAGCACCATGTTGATGTTGGACAGCCACTGGATGCCGCGCGTCACCCCGGACACCGCCGAGATGACGAACGCACAAGTCAGGATCACGATGATGCCGATCAGAACCGCGTTGCCGGTCCGGCCGAGACCGCCGACGATCTCCAGACCGCTGCGGATCTGCAGGGCGCCCAGGCCCAGCGAGGTGGCGGATCCGAACAGGGTGGCGAAGATCGCCAGGATGTCGATCACCTTGCCCGCCGGACCGTTGGCGTTCTTCCCGATCAGCGGGCTGAACGCCGCGCTGATCAGATGCAACCGGCCCTTGCGGTACACGCCGTAACCGATGGCCAGACCGACGACGGCGTAGATCGCCCACGGGTGCAGTGTCCAGTGGAACAGCGTGGTGGCCATCGCGGTCTGCACCGCCTGCGAGGTACCCCCCGGACCGGCGCCGGGCGGCGGGGTGACGAAATGGGTGAGCGGTTCGCTGACGCCGAAGAACATCAGACCGATCCCCATGCCGGCGGCGAACATCATCGAAATCCAGGAGATGGTGCGGAACTCCGGCTCCTCCTCGTCCCGGCCCAGCGGGATGTTGCCGAAGCGGCTGAGCGCCAGCCACAGCACGAAGACCACGAAGCCGGACGCGCTGAGCACGAACAACCAGCCGATGTTGTCCATCACCCAGCCCAGCGCCGGGTCGGCGGCGCCGGCGAGCGAGTCGGTGTCGACGAAGCCCCACACCAGGAATGCCAGGGCCAGTGCCGCGGTGACCCCGAAGACCACCCGGTCCAGACCCCGCCGGGCGAAGGCCTGGCTCCGCGGCGCGATGTCGAGCGCCGGATGGGGGACTACGTTGCCGGCTGCGGATTTGATTCTGGGTTTCCTCGGCCCGGCGGCCGCGGTGTCGTCGGTCATCGTCATGGCCCGGCCATTGGACCGTGTTGCGCGAACTTAGTCAAAGCGACCACCTTTCCGCTCCGTCGCTGCTATTGGGCTGCTTCCAACAGTTCGTCGAGCGATTCGGAGAGCAACGACGGCAGCACCTCGACATCGCTCATCGCGTCACGATCGGCGTTGACGCCGTAGTACAGCATGCCGTGATATGACGTCACCGCGACAGCCAGAACCTGATTCCGCAACAACGGCGGCACCGAGTAGGACTCCAGCATCTTGGTCCCGGCGATGTACATCTGCTTCTGCGCTCCCGGCACGTTGGTGATCAGCAGATTGAACTGACGGGCCGAGAAGTTCGTCGCCACCCGAACCCCCATGGCGTGCAGGGTCGCGGGCGCGAAACCGGTCAAGGTGACGATGGTTCGGGCGTCGACCAGGCTCGATGCGGTGGGATGGGTTTCGGTGGCATGGGAGATCTGCGACAGCCGCACCACCGGGTTGCGCTCCCCCACCGGCAGATCGATCAGGAACGGGACGACGTCGCTGACCGCCTGACCGGGGGCCGTCGAATCCAGTTCGGCATCGGACTGCACCGACAGCGGCGCCATCGCGCGGACCGTCGCCGTCGACGACACCTGTTCCCCGCGCGACAACAGCCAGTTGCGCAGCGCACCCGCGATCACCGCCAGCACCACGTCGTTGACGTCGCAGTCGTAGCGGGCCCGGACCTTGCGGTAGTCGTCCAGCCGGTGCCGGGCGACGGTGAACCGCCGATTGCGCGACACCCGGGTGTTGAGCGGGCTGCTCGGTGCGGTTCCCCGGGCCACCGTGCGCGCGACGGACAACGCCCGCCGGCCGGCGTCGACCAGTTCCCCGGCGTTGGTGGCCATCCCCAGGACGTTGTCGCGGACCGCGATCATCTGCGCGCCGGGCCGGGTCAGCCAGTCGCCGATCGCCCCGATCAGCAGCTGGGCGGTGCCCGGTTCGCGGCCGGGCATCCAGATGTCCTCGCCGAACTGCGGCGGCTTCTGGGTGCGGTCGGCGATGACGTGGCCGATCTCCGGCGCCGTCATCCCGTTTACCAGGGCCTGGTGGGATTTCGTGTAGAGCGCCAGCCGGTTCTTGGCCAGCCCCTCGATCAGGTACATCTCCCACAGCGGCCGCGTCTTGTCCAGCGGCCGGGATGCCAGCCGAGCGATCAGCTCGTGCAGCTGGGCGTCGCTGCCGGGTGAGGGCAGCGCGGAACGGCGCACGTGGTAGGTGATGTCGAAGTCGGGATCGTCCACCCACACCGGCCGGGCCAGGCCGATCGGCGCTTTCCGCACCTTCTGCCGGTACCGCGGAATCTGCGGCAGCCGCTGCTCCACAGTGGCCAACAGGGTTTCGTAGCTCAGCCCGCCGCGGGGTCTGCGGAGGATCGCCAGTGAACCGACGTACATCGGCGTCGAGGTGTCCTCGAGATGGAAGAAGTCCGCATCCGACGCCGACAACCTCGTCACCATTGCGGCGTCACCCTCCCCTGCGGTGCTGACGTCTTCGCGGTCCGGCCCCTGTGAACCGCCGTCCTCACGTTAATTGCCCCCGGTCGATTTCCTTCGCCTACGTTAATCCTGAGCTCCCGGTCACGCAGGAAAGGTGCACGGCGGGTTCGTCACCCCATGAGATCATGAAATGGTCTGCCACTCTCCAGCAGACGCCGCCCTGTCACGTCGAGCGCTGGAGAGTGTCGTTGCCCGGACCCCAGTCTGTTCCCCGGTCCGTGCCCGGATCGGGCCCGCGTCATCAGAGCGACGCCAACGGTTACCTGTCGCCGGTGGTGGATTACGAACCGCCGCCGATCGAGATCGCCTCCCCCGCCGCTGCCTGCCCGCCGCCGACGTCCCCGCTGCGGCACCGGCACCGGACCCGCGCGGCGTCGCCGACCGGCGGGGTTCATGCGCGAGTTCATGCGCACCCGGCCGCAGAGGCGCCGCCACCCCGTGCCGCGGCGGTTTTCGCCGACGCTGCGCTGCGGCGCATCCTGGAGGTCATCGACCGGCGCCGGCCCATCGGCCAGCTGCGGTCGATGCTGTCGATCCCGCTGCTGGACACCGTCGCCGCGTTGGCCGCCGGGCGCCCCGACCACCGCGGAGCCGCCGTGCTGCGCCGGGTGCGGCTGCGTACCGCGGCGATGGCCGACGGGCAACCCGTGGCCGCGGAGGTGTTCGGCACCTACACCCGCGGCGAACGCGTGCGGGCGATCGCCGCGCGCGTCGAACGGGTCAGCGGCACCGACCGATGGGAGCTGGTGGCACTGCAGATGGGGTAGCTGCTCGACGGGGTGGCCCGGCGGTGTTCCGCATTTCGAGGTGGCTTGCGCGTGCGCTGGCCGCGGCGAGTGTGCACTGCGGGTGCCGACGGTGCACTGGGGGCGCCGAGCGTGCAGAGGCGGCGCCCAGCGTGCACAGGCGGCGCGAATCCGGGCCGAATCCCGCCGTCAGCTCACTTCGAGATCACCGGCCGCACACTCGACGCAGTGCATGCACAGTCAACCGCGGGGCCTGATCGCGCGGTTCAACCGCGGGGCCTGATCACGCGGTTCAACCGCGGGGCCTGATCACGCGGTTCAACCGCGGTTGCGGGCCTTCGCCGCTTTGGCCTCGCGGCGCGCCGCCTCCCGGCGCTCCCGCCGGGTGCCGCCGCGGGCCGCCGCATGCCGGCCGCCGTTGCCCCGCTGCACCTCGACCGAACCGTCCTCCGCCGGACCGGAGTAGGTCAGCGGCGGCGCCTCGTTGTCGATGCCGCGGGCCCGCAGCGCCGGCGCAGGAGCCGGCCGGTCCTGGGTCGTGACACCTCCCTGGGCGGCCTGCTGCTGGGCCTGGGCCGCGGCGGCTGCCGCGAACTCGGCCAGCCCGGACGGCGCCGACACCGGCGCCACCTGCGGGGCGACCGGCTCCACGGCGACGTTGAACAGGAAGCCCACGCACTCTTCCTTCAGCCCCTCGAGCATGGCGACGAACATGTCGTAGCCCTCCCGCTGGTACTCCACCAGCGGATCGCGCTGGGCCATCGCCCGCAGTCCGATGCCCTCCTTGAGGTAGTCCATCTCGTAGAGGTGTTCGCGCCACTTGCGGTCGATGACGTTGAGCAGCACGTTGCGCTCCAGTTGCCGCATGGCGCCTTCGCCGGCCAGCTCGTCGATCTCGGCCTCGCGTTTGGCGTAGGCGCGTTCGGCGTCCTCCAGCAGCACCTGCAGCAGCTCGTCGCGGGTCAGGTCGCCGGGCTCGCCGACCGCATCGGAGTCGATCAGGTCGTGATGGTCGATGCTGATCGGATACAGCTGCCGCAACGCGGTCCACAGCTGTTCGAGATCCCAGTCCTCGGCGTACCCCTCGGCGGTCGCGCCGTCGACGTAGGCGGTGATCACGTCGCGGACCATGTCGAGCGCCTGCTCGCGGAGGTTCTCGCCCTCGAGGATGCGGCGGCGCTCGGCGTAGATCACCTTGCGCTGCTGGTTCATCACCTCGTCGTACTTGAGGACGTTCTTGCGGACCTCGAAGTTCTGCTGCTCGACCTGGGTCTGTGCGCTCTTGATGGCACGGGTGACCATCTTCGCCTCGATCGGCACATCGTCCGGCAGGTTCAGCCGGGTCAGCAGCGCCTCCAGCGTCGCGCCGTTGAACCGCCGCATCAGCTCGTCGCCCAGCGACAGGTAGAAGCGGGACTCACCCGGGTCACCCTGCCGGCCGGAGCGGCCGCGCAACTGGTTGTCGATACGCCGGGACTCGTGCCGTTCGGTGCCCAGCACGTAGAGACCACCGGCCTCGATGACCTCCTGGGCCTCCCGCGCGCATTCGGCCTTGACCTTCGGCAACAGCTCGTGCCAGGCCGCCTCGTACTCCTCCGGGGTCTCGACCGGGTCCAGCCCCTGCTCACGCAGCCGCTTGTCGGTGAGGAAGTCCGGGTTGCCGCCGAGCACGATGTCGGTGCCGCGGCCGGCCATGTTGGTGGCGACGGTGACCGCGCCGCGCCGCCCGGCCTCGGCGATGATCGCCGCCTCCTGCTCGTGGTACTTCGCGTTCAGCACGTTGTGCGGGATGCGCCGCTTGGTCAGCAGCCGCGACAGATACTCCGAACGCTCCACGCTGGTGGTGCCGACCAGCACCGGCTGGCCCTTCTGGTACCGCTCGGCGATGTCGTCGGCGACCGCGAGGAACTTGGCCTCCTCGGTCTTGTAGATGAGGTCCGCCCGGTCCTCGCGGATCATCGGCTTGTTGGTCGGGATGGGCACCACCCCGAGCTTGTAGATCTCGTGCAGCTCGGCCGCCTCGGTCTCGGCGGTACCGGTCATCCCGGCGAGCTTGTCGTAGAGCCGGAAGTAGTTCTGCAGAGTGATCGTGGCCAGGGTCTGGTTCTCGGCCTTGATCTCCACACCCTCTTTGGCCTCGATGGCCTGGTGCATGCCCTCGTTGTAGCGGCGGCCCACCAGCACGCGGCCGGTGAACTCGTCGACGATGAGGACCTCACCGTTGCGGACGATGTAGTCCTTGTCCCGGTGGAACAGCTCCTTGGCCTTCAACGCGTTGTTCAGGTAGCTGACCAGCGGTGAGTTGGCGGCCTCGTAGAGGTTGTCGATGCCCAGCTGATCCTCGACGAACTCCACCCCCAGTTCGTGCACCCCGACCGTGCGTTTGCGCAGGTCGACCTCGTAGTGCACATCCTTCTGCATCAGCGGGGCGATCCGGGCGAACTCGACGTACCAGTTCGTGGCCCCGCTGTCGGCCGGCCCCGAGATGATCAGCGGGGTCCGCGCCTCGTCGATGAGGATCGAGTCGACCTCGTCGACGATGGCGTAGTGGTGGCCCCGCTGGACCAGATCCGCCAGCGAGTGCGCCATGTTGTCACGCAGGTAGTCGAAGCCGAACTCGTTGTTGGTGCCGTAGGTGATGTCGGCGTTGTAGGCGGCGCGCCGCTGGTCGGGCGTCATGCCCGACAGGATGACGCCGACCTCCAGGCCCAGGAAGCGGTGCACCCGGCCCATCCACTCGCTGTCGCGTTTGGCCAGGTAGTCGTTGACCGTGACGATGTGCACACCCTTGCCGGTCAACGCGTTGAGGTAGGCCGGCAACACCGCGGTGAGGGTCTTGCCCTCACCGGTCTTCATCTCGGCGACGTTGCCGAAGTGCAACGCCGCACCGCCCATGACCTGGACGTCGAAGTGTCGCTGACTGAGCACCCGCCACGCCGCCTCACGGGCCACCGCGAACGCCTCGGGGAGCAGGTCGTCGAGGTCCTCACCCGCGGCGACCCGCTTCTTGAACTCGTCGGTCTTGGCCCGCAGTTCCGCATCGGACAGCTTCTCGACGTCATCGGACAGGGTGTTGACATAGTCAGCGACCTTGCGCAGGCGCTTGACCATGCGGCCTTCACCGAGACGGAGCAACTTCGACAGCACGCTAATTTTCCCCTGTGGGTTCGATGGGTCTCGTCAGCTGTTTGACGACGTCCATCGTAGGTGACTCGTCGAATAAGCAGGTCGAAGCTACTTGACGAACAACGCACCGATTCCGCCCGGCTCCGGCCGCAGCGGTGTGACCAGCGTCGGACCGGGCCCGCCCGCTGGTCGGACCCGGTCCGCGCCGTGTCGAGAATCCAGCCCGGCCGGTCAGGCCAGCCGGATCAGCCCGTAGTCGAACGCGTGCCGCCGGTACACCACCGAGGGCTTGTCGGTTTCCTTGTCGTGGAACAGGAAGAAGTCGTGGCCCACCAGTTCCATCTCGTAGAGCGCGTCGTCGACGGACATCGGGACGGCCGGATGCTCCTTGACCCGGACGATGCGGCCCGGTCCCTCGTCCTCCGTGGCGGCGCCGTCGGAAGACTGTGAATTCGGTGACGTGATGTCGGGCAGCGGCATGTTCGCCGTCGCCTCGGCCACCGAGAGCGGGGTCTTGTCTCCGTAATGGATCTTGCGCCGATCGGCGGCGCGGCGCAGCCGCTCCTCGAGCTTGTCCACCGCCGCCTCCATCGCGGCGTAGAAGCTGTCCGCACAGGCCTCGGCGCGTACCACCGGCCCGCGTCCGCGCGCGGTCAACTCGACGCGCTGACAGTTCTTGCGCTGCCGCCGGTTCCTCTCATGGTCGAGTTCGACGTCGAACAGGAAGATCGTTCGGTCGAACCGTTCCAGCCGCGACAGCTTCTCGGAGACGTAGACCCGGAAATGATCGGGAATCTCGACGTTGCGGCCCTTGAAGACGATCTCGGCCCTGGGTTCGCCCCGTCCGGCCTCCGGACGATCGTCCTCGATCACCATGGTGCGCTTTGAGTTAGTGGAACGGCTTGTCATGCTTGGCAACTCGCTCTCTCCGGAGTCGCACGCGCGCTGCGTGCCGGGCTATTCGAGTTGCGTCGATGGGCCCAACATTCGCTCCGCCCATCGGCGCAAGGTGTCGACTACTCACCTCCTACCGTTGTGCGGCGAAGTGGCTCCTCATGATCGGCGACTCGATGATCGGTGACGCCGTCGTGAGGTGTTCACGGTCGTTGGTGCCGACGGTAGTCAGGTTTACCGGGTATTGCCACTGGATTGCCCCTCCAGTTTCCAGTTCGTCACCTTTCGTCGGCCCGGTCTGATCGGCGGCCCCGTCACCCCGGTCGATGTCCGGCGAGCGGACGTGCGGCGCGGATCAGGCCGCCGCGAGCGTCAGCACGGCCAGCACGCTCGCGCCGGCCGCCCGCAGCACCCGGACCGACTCCGCGGCGGTCGCACCGGTGGTGATGACGTCATCGATCACCAGTGCCGGCCCGGTCACCTGCCGCCGCAGCCGGACCCGGCCGGCGATGTTGCGTTGCCGGTCGGCGCGCGACAGCCCGACCGAGTCACGGGTCAGCCCCCGTGAGCGCAACGCGGGCACCACCGCTACATCCGGCCGGCCGGCCACCGCGGCCTGGGCCATCCGGCGGACCGGATCGCCGCCGCGGCGTCGCGCCGCCCAGGCCCGGGTCGGGGCCGGCACCACCGTCAACGGTGTCTCGAGCAAGCCCCACTGAAACAGCCGCGAGATGCCCTGCCGCACGGCCCCGGCCAACGGCGCGAGGAGGTCGGCGCGGCCGTGTTCCTTGACCGCGACGATGGCGGAGCGACGAGCACCGGTGTATCGGCCCAGCGTGAACACCGGCACCCCGGGGTCCAGCCGGGGTGTCACGAGACGCGGGTCGTCGGCACGCAGAAAGAGCTCACGTGCGCATGCCGGACACCAGCGGGTGGCGGGCGCCCCGCAGCCGCCGCAGTGCAGCGGCAACACCAGATCGAGCACCGGGCCATCGAGCACTGTGTCAGTGTGCCGACGGGCCCCGACACCCGCGCGCAGAGTTCGGCCGCGCAGGGGTTCGGCCGCGCAGGAGTTCGGCCCCGCCCCGGCCGGTCAGCCGGGCAACACCGGGATCGCCCCGGGCGACATCAGCGACCGCACCTCGGTCCAGCCGAGATTGTCCTCGGCTGCCGACCCCGACAGCTGCAGCACGCCGCGGGCGTCGGCGACGTACACGGTGGACGGGCTGGCCACCACCGTCCGCACCGGCATCAGCAGATTACGGCTGGGGCCGTCGGAGTTGACGCCGTCGAGGTTGACGTAGGAGACCGGGTTCTGCGGGTCGGTGCGGGTGACGACGATGTCGTCGCCGGTGCGCCAGGACAGCGAGACCGCGGTGTTGCCCAGTCCGTATCCGAGCCGGCGGGGGTGGGTTAGCACGTACTGCCCATCGGGTGTCTGTTCGACGCCGGCCAGCACGACGAGCCCCTCGATCACCATCGCGGCGCGGGTGCCGTCACGGGACAGCTGCAGTTCCGCGATCGGCCCGGGGAACTCGGTCGACACCGCGGTGGTGTCGACCGGGATCCGGGCCGGCTGACCCGAAGCGGTCTCGGGAACCACCCGCACCACGTTCTGGCCGTCCACCACCACCCACACCGCCCCGTCGAGCGCCCACGTGGGCCGCGACAGGCTGCGGGCTTCGATGGCCGGCGCGGCCTGCCCGCCCAGCGGGCCGACCCACATCGTGGCGGCCATGTCGGGGGCGCCGGGCCGTTCCGTCACCACCGAGGCGACCCGTTGACCGTTGCGGGACAACGCCGCGGAAATCTGGTTGGGGGCGTGGCCGAACGCCCCGGGTACCGGCGCCGCCCGCTGCCCGTCCACCGAGACCAGCCGCCCGTCGACCAGGGCGTGCAGGCCGGCGGCGGCGCCGTCGTCCGCACCCGGATCGGTGGCGGCCACGTCGGAGGTCTTCCATCCCTCGGCGAACCGGTCATCCAACGCGGCCCCGTCCGCGTTGATCACGTAGGGGCCGTTGATCCCGGCCCGCGCCAACGTCCAGATGATCTGCGCGGCAAGGAGTTGGCGACTCTGCGGATCGGTGGTCGACAGGTTCTCCAGATCGATTCTCGCGCCGCCGTAGCCGCGGCCCACCCCGGTGCGGCCACCGTCGGCGCGGGTGACCGGGCCGCGCAGCCGCAGCGGCGGTTCCAGCAGATTGCGCACCGTGCCGGCCATCTCCGGCCGGGGACCGACGATCAGCTTGCTCACCAGTTCGGTGGCCAGCTGATCCGGATCGGATACCGCCACGTAGCGCGGATCGGGCACCACGGTGCTGCCGGTGTTGTCGGCGAAGTACAGGGTGTGGCGTCGGTAGGTCTCCTGGAACTGCTGCCAGTCCAGGAAGACGCCGTTGGGCAGTTTGTCGATCCGCCAGCCGTCCGGCGTCCGGACCAGTTCGATCGGACCCGGGTCCGGCAGCTCCCCCTCGGCGGTCTCGAACACCCCCATATCCGACAGCGAACCCAGGATGTCCGCCCGCATGCTGACCGAAACCCGTTGTGGTCCGGAATTCTCCACGAACCCCACCCGGTCGACCAACAGTGCCCCGCCGGCATCGTCCCAACCCTGCGACGCGGACTCGGTGAGGAACTGCCGCGCAGCGAGGTGCCGGTTGGCGGGATCCGCTGTGGCCTTGAGGAATTCGCGCAACAGCACGTCGGGGACCATGTCCGGGGTCGGCTTGGGCAGCGTGGGTGGCGCCGGGCGTTCCACTGTGCCGACGGCTTGTGGGGACGACGAGCTGGGCACCCCCGCGCAACCGGTGAGCACCCCGATCATCGTGACGGCGATCAGGATCAGGAAACGGCGGGTCACACGCCTTCTCCCGCCGGTTCCCGATGTCTGTTGGCCCGCTGGGCCGCCCGCGCACCGGACTCGTCCATCGGTTTGAGCGGCAGCGGGCTGGTCGTCACCTTGTGACCGCGCACCAGCGGCAGGGTGAGCCGGAAGCAGGCCCCCTTGCCCGGCTCGCCCCAGGCTTCGAGCCGGCCCTGGTGCAGGCGGGCGTCCTCGACGCTGATGGCCAGGCCCAGACCGGTGCCGCCGGAGCGGCGCACCCGGGACGGGTCCGACCGCCAGAACCGGCTGAACACCAGTTTCTCCTCCCCCGGCCGCAGCCCCACCCCGTAGTCGCGGACGGTGACCGCGACGGTGTCCTCGTCCGCGGCCATCCGGATCCGCACCGGCTTGCGTTCGGCGTGGTCGATGGCGTTGGCGATCAGGTTGCGCAGGATGCGCTCCACCCGGCGCGAGTCCACCTCCGCGATCACCTCGTGTTCGGGCAAATCCATGAGCAGTTCGATACCGGCGTCGTCGGCCAGATGCCCCACATTGTCCAACGCGCTGCGCACGGTGGAACGCAGGTCGACCGACTCGACCGACAACTCGGCGACGCCGGCGTCGTGGCGGGAGATCTCCAGCAGATCGTTGAGCAGCGATTCGAACCGGTCGAGTTCGCTGACCATCAACTCGATCGAGCGACGCAGCGCGGGGTCGAGATCCGCACTGTTGTCGTGGATCAGATCGGCGGCCATCCGCACCGTGGTCAGCGGAGTGCGCAACTCGTGGCTGACGTCGGAGGTGAACCGCCGCTGCAGGTTCCCGAACTCCTCGAGCTGGGTGATCTGGCGGGACAGGCTCTCGGCCATGTCGTTGAAGCTCATCGCCAGCCGGGCCATGTCGTCCTCGCCGCGGACCGGCATCCGCTCGGTGAGGTGCCCTTCGGCGAACCGTTCGGCGATCCGCGACGCCGAACGGACCGGCAGCACCACCTGCCGCGCCACCAGCAGCGAGATCGCCGCCAGCAGGCCGAGCAGCACCAGACCGCCGGTGGCGATGGTGCCGCGCACCAACGCGATGGTGCTCTCCTCGTTGTTCAGCGGGAAGATCAGGTACAGCTCGAGGTTGGTCACCGATGACGTCGAAGACCCGGTGGGGCTGCCCACGAGCAGCGCGGGCCCGGCGAAGTTGTCGGTGTGCACCGTGGCGTACTGGTAGCTCACCTGACCGGCCTTGACGAAGTCGCGCAGGCCGGTGGGGATCTGCTGCACGGGTCCGGCCGTCGTCGCCGCACGCGGCCCGTCACCGGGCACGACCAGCACCGCGTCGAAGGTTCCGGCCAGCCCCGACCCCTCATCGGCCTTGCGGTCGATCAGGGTGTTACGGGCCAACTGCAGGCTGCTGTCCAGCGACCGGGTTTCCTCGCCACCCACGATGCCGCTGACGGTGTTGCGGGCCCGTTCGATCTCCTCGATCGCCGCCTGCACCTTGACCTCGAGGATGCGGTCGGTGATCTGGCTGGTCAGAACGAACCCGAGCACGACGATGACGGCGAGCGACAACCCGAGCGTGAGTGCGACCACCCGCAGTTGCAGGGAACGCCGCCACAGGTGACCCAGCGCACGACCGAGCGCGCCGAATCCGCGCAGCAGCGGACCCGACCGGCCGCGGATACGGCGCCTGGAACTGAAGATCATCGCCACCGCCGGGCGGTGTGGATCATGGCGGGCCGGCCTTGTACCCCACTCCTCGAACGGTCAGGACCACCTGCGGGTTCTCCGGGTCCTTCTCCACCTTGGCCCGCAACCGCTGAACATGCACGTTCACCAAACGGGTGTCAGCGGGGTGGCGATAGCCCCACACCTGTTCGAGCAACACATCACGAGTAAACACCTGCCGCGGTTTCCGCGCCAACGCCACCAGCAGGTCGAACTCCAGCGGAGTGAGCTGGATCTGCTCGCCGTTGCGGGTGACCTTGTGCGCGGGGACGTCGATGTCGATATCGCCGATCGACAGCATCTCCGCGGGTTCGTCCTCGTTGCGGCGCAGCCGCGCCCGCACCCGTGCGACCAGCTCCTTCGGTTTGAACGGTTTGACCACGTAGTCGTCGGCGCCGGACTCCAGGCCCAGCACCACGTCGACGGTGTCGCTCTTGGCGGTGAGCATCACGATCGGCACGCCGGAATCGGCACGCAGCACCCGGCAGACGTCGATACCGTTCATGCCCGGCAGCATCAGGTCCAGCAAGACCAGATCGGGTCGCAGCTCGCGGACCGCGGTGAGCGCCTGACTGCCGTCGCCGATGACCGCGGTGTCGAATCCTTCGCCCCGAAGCACGATGGTGAGCATCTCGGCCAGCGAAGGATCGTCATCGACAACGAGAATTCTCTGCCTCATGGTGTCCATGTTGTCACCGAATCGCGACAAATCGGAGCTACCACACCGGGCGTTTTGTGCACCGAAGGGTCCAGGCTAGGAGATCCGCACGCGTTTCGGTCGGGTTTCCTGCCAGAACCCTCGCCGGTCAGCCGTCCACCAGCGTCGCCGCCAGTGCCGCCGGGTCGACGTCGGGCCCGACGACCGACCAGCGCCCACCCCACTCGGCAGCGGCCAGCGCTGTGTAGACGGCCGCGGTCCGGCGCTGCAGGCCGTCGTCACGCTCATAGGCGTCGCGGGCCCGGTCCACCTCCTGCTCGGCGCGGCGCTCCGCCCGCTCGGCCGCGAGTTCGGCGGGCACGTCGAGCAGGATCTGCCGGTCCGGTCGGGGCAGCTGCAGCCGATCGAACTCCAACGCCCGCACCCACTCGACAACCTCGCCGTCGACGCCCTGATGCAGCCGGGCCGCGCTGTAGGCGGCGTTGGACGCGACGTAGCGGTCCAGGATCACCACATCGTGGGTGGCCAGCAGTTCGGTGATGTGATCGCGGGCTCCGGCCCGGTCGATCGCGAACAGCACCGCCATCGCGTACACGCTCGAGGCGAGGTCGCCGTGTTGACCGTGCAGTGCCTCGGCCGCCAGGTCGGCCGTGATGGACCGGCCGTACCTCGGGAACGCCAGGTCGGCGACCGATCTGTGGCTGCTCACCAACGCCGCCCGCAGCCCGTCCGTCAGCGTGCGCTTACCGGCACCGTCGACACCTTCAATAGCGATCAGCACTGCCGCAGCGTAACTGGTGCACCGGAGCCCGCTTTGCTGCGATCAGGGTCGAGGCAGGAGGCAGATGTCGGTGGGATCGGGGGTTGCGCCAGATGGAACCTTCGCTTCAAGTCGCGGTGTCCGAGCTGTACACGGCGGCCGCACGCCTGCACGACGCCGGGCAGCGTTTACAGGACGGGCTGTCGAACGTGGATCTGCAAGTCCGGGAGACGCTCGGGTCAGGCTGGAGAGGTGACGCGGCGTCGGCGTTCGGATCGGCATGGGAGCAGTGGCATGACGGCGCCGGGCAGGTCATCCACGCCGTCCACGTGATGTCCGGGTGCTCACGGTGGCCGGTAAGGAATACGCCGAGACCGATGAGCACGGCGCTCAGGCGATCGGCTCGCAGATGCACGCGGGCCAGTCCGTGGCGCAAGCCGGTCAGCCCGCCACCGGGCCGGCTCAGCAAGTAGGTGAGTCCCGAGCAACGGAAACCGTACCCACAGAAGCGTCGGAGAAGCTGTCTGCGGACTCCGCGCAGCGCGATGACGTTTCGGAGCGGCCGGCCACGCATCACCTCAGCGGCGATGCACGACAGGCTGCCGGCAGCCGGCCGGCCGAGTAGGAGACATCGACGGTGTTGGTGGTGGATTTCGCTCAGCTGCGGGCAGGGTCGAGCAGATGAAGACCGGCGTTGTCGCAACTACGCCAGGTCGCTGAGACTGCGCACAGGAACTATGCGGATGCGGTGACAAAGAACGGGCAGATGTGGCAGTAACTGTCGGAACAGCCGGTGGGCGGATCGAGGTTGATCCGGAAGCGGTCATCCGCGCCGGTCGTCATTTGGGATCCCTCGGCTCGCAATTGGGCATGCTGTCCGACGCGTTGGGCTCGGCATTGTCGAGCGGTATCGCGTCCGGTCTGGATCCGGCCGGTGTGAAGGTCGGGTTAGCGTCGGATTCCGGTTGGAGGCGACCGGTGTGAACTACCAGAACGCCGACGCGGCTTCGACTGTCGGCGGAGGCGGTCCGGTCGGTCTGGGCGGTGAGCCGGGCATGACGACGGCCGCTGACATCTCCGCCGGACCGAACTCGATGGTGGTGCCGCCTCCGCCTCGATTCGCGATGATCCGACCGTTCTTGAATATGGCGTGGCCGTCGGGAAATCCGGCGATGCTGAGGTTGACCGTTGCGCAGTGGCGCAACTTCGCACACGGATTCGCCGTCTTCGAGCCGCAGCTGGCGCCGGTGCTAGCGGTTGTCAGTGCGCAGAACACCCCTGAGACCCCGGCCATTGTCTCCGGCCTGGACGAGCTGGCGCGGGGGATTTCGGCGTTGACGGATGCGAGCGTGGAGGTGGCACGCGAGGTCGAGGATTTCGCTGCCACCGTTCAAGGGACCCAGGACGCGATCCGCCGACTGGTGGGCAGAGTGTCGATCAGCGGCTTGTTCCACACGGTGAAGGGGATTCTCACCGGTGACGGGAAGGACATTCTTCGCGAGGTCGCCCGCGACGTTCGCACCGTTCTGGACAATTTCCAACGTCAGGTCAAAGGGGTGATAGGACTCCTCGAGGAACTCGCCACCCTGATCGGCGACGCTGCGACCGCGTTCCAGAAATGGTTGCGGCCCAACTTGGTCGCGGTCTTCGGCGAACAGGTGGGTGGAGCCATGGCTGATCGCATCGAGCTCCGCACCGACCTCGGGGTGGGTGTGGTGACGGGACTGATCGGCACGGTCACCGGCGTGGTGGCGTTGGCCGACGCCGACACCTGGAGGGGCCTGGCCAATCTGGCCCTCACAGTTGGACCAGACCCAACGAAAATGCCGGAAATCCTTGCGGAAATGGGCAAAACGATAGTGGCGTGGGACAAGTGGTCAGGAGAAAATCCGGGCCGTGCAGCTGGGGAAGCGATCTTCAACGTCGGCTCCTTCTTCACCCCCGTCGGCGTGCTGGGCGGAACAACCCGTGCGACAACATCCCTAGGCAGGGCTGCGAGCGCATTTGGCCGCGGAGTCGACGCGAGAACCCCAGGGATTCCAGGAACCGGCATCCCCGGACGTGGGGTTGAGCCCGCCCCATCCCCGGCTGGGAGACCGCCCGCGCAGCGCGCTGATGCCGGCCATGGCGGTGAACGCGCGCCAGTCGAGCCGCCGGCTCACGAAACCGTGCTCGATCACATCGAGAATACGGCCGGCAACCTGAACAATCTGGGTGTCAGAAATCGCGAGGACACCGAGGAACAGCCTTCGAATTGAAGCTCAGGCGGTAAGGCGGCAGACCCTCCCGACCGCCGCTAATCGTGCCGCACTATCCGATCACTGATTCGGAACGGTCCCATCCACCGCAACACGAACAGACCGATGATCAGCAGCGGCAGGGCAAGGGAAAGAGTTACCGGAGTCTTACCGAAGATGGTGACCGTCACCCCCAGGAAGACCGCGACGATCACGAATACCAGCCGCGCGGACACGATTCGGTACCGTCGTAACATCGATCGCAACAGGCGGTCCGGAACGGTTCGCATCACCCACACAATCACCGCCACCGACGCCACCGTGCCTGTTGCGGCGATAACTCTGGGCGCGATCGTGGCCCACGAACCGTTGAGACCCTCCTCAGGCGCTGCAAGCACGATGAGAAGCGGTATCGCCAGTAGCATTCCGGCCCAAAGCACCCGGGCCAACGCCTTCGCGATCTCCCCGTACAGGTAGGGCCGCATCTCGGGGTGAGTCTCGTACGCCGCCACCAGAGGACGAAGTCTCTTGCCCATGGGTCCGGGCGGCAATCTGTTGGCCGCCAGATTCCGCATCACGCCGGCATTGTCCGGATCGAGACGCAGCGCCTGCTGATGGCTCTGATCGGCCGCCGGTCGGCCCCCACAGCTGACGGTAGATGTCGCCGCGCAGGGTCCAATAGTCCGCCACCGCCCCGTCGAGCCGGATCGCACGCTCGATGACGTCGAGCGCCGCCGTCAGATGTCCGCACTCGGCCAACACACCGGCGTACACGTATTGGGCGTGTCCGGACTCGCGATGGGTGTCGGCGGTCGTCCACGCCATGTGCAACGCCTCGGCATACCGGCCCTGACGCTGCAGTGCCAACGCGTACACCGTCATGGCGTTCTCGTCAGTCGGCGCGACCGTCAGCGCCGCGTACGCCGCCGCAGCCGCACCCGCATAGTCACCCAGGCCGTAGCATGCCTGCGCACAGCGTGCGAGCAATTGGGGATGATGGGGAGCGTCGGTCAACGCGGACCGCAGCAACGTCACGGCACGGCGATGGTCACCGGCGGCGAGGTGGGCGTCGGCCGCGGCGATGGTGTCACCGCCGGCCGCCGTGGTGTGGTCTGTCGCTCCGTCGATGACCGTCCTCCCCGCGATCATGTGGTAAGTGACGGAATCCTATCCAGTGACGCCACACCGGCCGACACTAGAACCGCCCGCAGTTCGGTGCGGTCGGCACCCCTTTGAACCGGTCCGCGATCCACTGCATCGCCGGTTCACCGTCCACCAGCATGGGTAGCCCGTGATTGACGATCAGCTTGTTGAACAGCGGTGGCTGCTCATTGGTGCGGGCCTCGACGTCGGCGCCCATCGCACACCAGTCCCTGCCCATCTGCATGGCGGGCGCCCACGGCACCAGGGGATCGAACCGGTTGGCGTTGATCAGCACCGGCCCCTCGGGTTTCAGTCCGCCGAGCCGCTGGAGTTCGAACAGGCTCTTGAAGGGTTCCTCCTCGACCGCGGTGAAGATGTCCACGTTGAAGTACGGCTGCAGGTGCCGGAAGGCGAACTTCATCAACGTCTCACCGACACACTGGTCTTTGACCTCATCGAGCATGTGCGCACCGCGCGGGGTCAATGTCGCCCGGATCTTCTCTTCGGCTTCGGGATACGCGGCGATCGCACCGTTGAGCGCATATCCGAGGGCACCCACCAGAACGCTTCCGTCGGCGAACGGCAGCAGTGCGACCAGGTCGGCCGGCGGGGAGCCGGCATAGGTGCCGACCACGTCGAGTTCGGGTCCGTAGGTCGAGGCCAGCTCGGCAGCCGAGGCGGCCGCCCCACCGCCTTGCGAATAACCCCAGAACGCCACCGGCCCATCGGGATCGAGCGATGTTCCCGGTAACCGCTTGGCTGCCCGGGCGGCGTCGATCAACGCATGCCCCTGCGCCAACCGGTTCACATAGGTGTGCACCCCGGGTGTGCCGAGCCCCTCGTAGTCGGTCATGACGATGGCGAACCCGCGCGCCACCATCGTCGCCACGAACATCTCCTCGTAGTTGAACATGATGTCCGCCCCACTGGTCCAGTGGATGCCCTCGCTGAACATCCGCGACGGAGCGCACTGATCACCCTGGCCCTGGGTGCCCGGACCGTACGCGATCAGCGGGCGTGGACCGCCGTGCGGCCAGTCGTTGTGTGGTTCGAAGTACATCCCGGTGACCACGTTCGGGTTGCCGCGACTGTCGGTGCTGCGATACATGATCCGCGTACCGGTCGCCATGATCGCGCCGAGCTGACCGGACGGTTCCAACACCAGGCGGGCCGGCTCGGTGCGGATCAGGTCCCCGGGTTCGCCTGGCGGCAACGGGTCGGGCGGAGTGTAGAACGCGGTGTACTTCTGTTCATGTGTGAACGGATCTTCGGCCCGTGCGAGCGGCGATGACATACCCATCGACACGATCAGCAGCACGCAGACCGATCCGGCGAATCCCCGCACCATCTCGTGACGTTAACAAGGCACCAGGGGGTGCGGGGCGGAGGCGGCGATGAGCATCACTCGGGTCTGCGGGCTGTGCGACGCCCGTGCTTGGACTCAGTCTGCGAATGCGGCGGCCAGGAACGGCGTGGAGTCCGGCAGGGACGCCAGCACCGTACCGCTGTGATCCTCGTGCGGGTAGATGCGCAGTTCGACGTTCTGATTGTGCGCGACCAGCTGATCGTAGAACTTCAGCGTCGACTGCGGCGGCACGTCGCGGTCGAGCAGGCCCACCCCGAGGAAGATCGGACGGTCATAACCGGTGACCGGGGTGCCCATGTACTCGTCGAGGGCTTCGGGGAGTCCGGGCACGGAGGCCAACGGCGCGCTGAAGAACTGCGCCGGTGTCATACCGGCCAGTTCGGAGTCCAATTGCGGTTTGCACACCGTTTCGGCCTTGGCCACGGCTTCCAGCCCAGCCGGCGTCAGCACCGAGTCGACGTCGATGTCCGGCCGCGCTTCCCGGAACGCCGCCAGGATGTAGGCGGTGTAGCTGTTGGCCGCCGGCCCGAGTTCCGGCGGCAGCTGCATGTCCGGGGCACCCATCTTGACGACGGTCTCGATGTTCGCCGGGGTACCGGTCGCCACCACACCGCGGTAGTCCAGACCGCTGCCGGCACTGAACTCGGTCGCCCACCGCGCACTGTTCACCGCCGCGCCGCCGCCCTGGGACTGGCCGACGATCGCCCACTTCGGGGACAACGGCAGGTCCAACTGGTGCGCGGCGACCACCGAATCGATGACCGCGTGGGCTGTCGCCACGCTGTTGAGGTAGCTCATCAGCCCCGGCGTGCCGAGGCCCACGTAATCGGTGGCGACCACCGCGTAGCCCTGGTCGAGCCAGTGCGACAGGTACTCGTCGTCACGTGCGGAGCGCGGCAACGCCGAGGGGGTGCAGTCGTCGCCCAATCCGACCGTGCCGTGCGCCCACGCGACCACCGGCCATCCGCCGGATGGCGCCTCGCCGTGCGGCACGAACACCGCGGCGGTACTCACCGCAGGCTGACCGTATTGGTTGACCGTCGAGTACAGAATCCGGTACGCCTCGCCCGCCCCGCGCACCGACAACGCCGGGTCGAGCCGCACCGATTCCAGCAACGTCGGTTCCGCCGGAATCGGTCCGGCATAGTGCCGGGCGTCCAGCCAGGACCAGTTCGGCGCCGCGGCAACAGCATTCGGGGTCGGGGCGATCAGCAGTCCGGCGGCGCACAGGACCGCTGCGAAGATCAGCCGCGACCACCCCGCACGAGTGGTCATCATCAGTACCGGTAGTGCTCCGGCTTGTACGGGCCCTCGACGTCGACCCCGATGTACTCGGCCTGCTCCTTGGTGAGCTTGGTCAGGGTGCCGCCGAGCGCCTCGACGTGGATGCGGGCGACCTTCTCATCGAGGTGCTTGGGCAGCCGGTACACGGCGTTGTCGTACTCGTCGTTCTTGGTCCACAGCTCGATCTGCGCGATCACCTGGTTGGAGAAACTGTTGCTCATCACGAACGACGGGTGCCCGGTGGCATTGCCCAGGTTCAGCAGCCGGCCCTCGCTCAGCACGATGATCGACTTGCCGTCCTCGAACGTCCACAGATCCACCTGGGGCTTGATGTTCGTCTTCTTCGCCCCCGACCGCTCCAGCCCGGCCATGTCGATCTCGTTGTCGAAATGCCCGATGTTGCCGAGAATGGCCTGGTTCTTCATCGCCCGCATGTGCTCGAGGGTGATGATGTCCTTGTTGCCGGTCGCGGTGATGACGATGTCCGCGTCGGCGATCGCCTGCTCGACGGTCACCACGTCGAAGCCGTCCATCAGCGCCTGCAGCGCGTTGATCGGGTCGATCTCGGTGACCTGCACCCGCGCACCCTGCCCGGCCAGCGACTCCGCACATCCCTTGCCGACGTCGCCGTAGCCGCAGACCAGCGCCTTCTTCCCGCCGATCAGCACGTCGGTGCCGCGGTTGATGCCGTCGATCAGCGAGTGCCGGGTGCCGTACTTGTTGTCGAACTTGCTCTTGGTGACCGAGTCGTTGACGTTGATCGCCGGGAACGGCAGCTCACCGGCCGCCTCGAACTGGTACAGCCGCAGCACACCGGTGGTGGTCTCCTCGGTGACCCCCTTGACCGACTCGGCGATCTTCGTCCACTTGGTCTTGTCGGTTTCGAAGGTCTTGCGCAGCGTCGACAGGAAGACCTTCCACTCGGCCGGGTCGTCCTCCTCGACCGGCGGCACCACGCCCTGCTTCTCGTACTGAGCGCCGCGCAGCACCATCATGGTGGCGTCGCCACCGTCGTCGAGGATCATGTTCGCCGGCTCGCCCGGCCAGGTCAGCATCTGCTCGGCGGCCCACCAGTACTCCTCGAGCGTCTCGCCCTTCCAGGCGAACACCGACACACCCTTGGGTTCCTCCGGCGTGCCGTGCGGGCCGACGACCACGGCCGCGGCGGCGTGGTCCTGGGTGGAGAAGATGTTGCAGCTCGCCCACCGGACCTCGGCGCCCAGCGCGGTGAGCGTCTCGATGAGCACCGCGGTCTGCACGGTCATGTGCAGTGAACCCGAGATGCGCGCCCCCTTCAGCGGCTGCACATCGGCGTACTCGCGGCGCAACGCCATCAGCCCGGGCATCTCGTGTTCGGCGAGCCGGATCTCCATTCGGCCGAATTCGGCCAGCGAGAGGTCGGCGACCTTGAAGTCGATGCCATTGCGGACATCGGCGGTCATCTTCTCGGTCGTGGTCATCTACTTCCTCACTCGCGCAGTCAGAACTACTTGATTCGGTCGAGATTAGCCTCGCGATCGGCGGCGCCGCTAAACCTCTTCAATGACACCGTAACGTTCGGCGAACGGCGTCATCAGCCGGGCCAGATCGTGGGCCACGTCGTGGTCGGCCTCCGGTGGCATCGACACGTAGCTCATGGCCAGTCGCACGATCGCGCGCGCCAGCACTCCGGCGTCCTCCTCGCTGGCCCGCACCCAGCTGCTCTGGAACGATTCGGTGAGCCGTTGCGACGCCCGCGTGATGATCGGTGCGCTGTCGGTGGTGATGAGCTGCAACAGGTCCGGTTTCGCGCTTCCGGTGAGCAGCGAGATCACCAGCGGATCGGCGGCCGACTCGGCGAAGAACTTCCGGAATCCGGCCAGAAACGCGGCATGGATGTCGCCGACGTTGTTCGCGATCGCCTCGTCGACCTCATCGACGAGGCGATCGGCCAGCCGCAGCGCGTACCCCTGCGCCAGTCCCTGACGGGACCCGAATTCGTTGTAGATGGTCTGCCGGCTGATCCCGGCGGCCTTCGCCACGTCCGCCAGGGTGATCTGAGACCAGTCACGGGTCTGCAGCAACTCTCGCATTCCGTCCAGGATCGAATCCCGGAGCAGCACCCTGGACGCCTCGGCGTACGGGACCCGCTTGTCGCGCCGGCTCACCACACCGCAAATCTAGCGGTCAGGAGCGGGCAACCTCCACCATCTCGAAATCCGACTTGGCCGCGCCGCAGTCCGGGCAGCTCCAGTCGTCGGGGATGTCCTCCCAGCGGGTGCCCGGCGCGATGCCCTCCTCCGGCCAGCCCTTGGCCTCGTCGTACTCGAAGCCGCACTGCACGCACATGTAGAGCTTGTAATCCACGGTTCTCTCCGTATCTCTGCGTCGATGTGCCCTCTGCGCCGATGTCTGCCGTCAGCCGGTCACCGGTTCGAAGTCGACCTTGTCGCGCACCCCGCAATCGGGGCACGGCCAGTCGTCGGGCACTTCACTCCACGGAGTTCCGGCCGGAAATCCCTCCCGCGCGGCCCCTTTGGCCTCGTCGTAGACGTAGTCGCAGACCGGGCAGCGGTAGGCGCTCACCGGGCGCCTCCGTACTTGGCCACCACCTTCTCCCGAACCCGCGGGTGCACGTTCACCTTGGTGATGTCACCGCCGTAGTGCTCGAGCACCCGATGGTCCATGACCCGACGCCACAGCGGCGGGATGTAGGTCAACCCGATCATGGTGGCGTAGCCGCTGGGCAGATTCGGCGAGCCGTCGAGGCTGCGCAGCGTCTGGTACCGACGGGTGGGGTTGGCGTGGTGGTCGCTGTGGCGCTGCAGGTGGTACAGGAACAGGTTGGTCACCAGATGGTCTGAGTTCCAGCTGTGTTCGGGGGTGCAGCGTTCGTAGCGGCCGCTTGCGGTCTTCTGCCGGAGCAGACCGTAGTGCTCGAGGTAGTTGACCGATTCGAGCAGACTGAAGCCGAACACCGCCTGGATGAGCAGGTAGGGGATCACTCCGACGCCGAACACCGCGATCAGCACGCCCCACAGCACCACCGTCATCGCCCACGCGTTGAGCACGTCGTTGCTGGGATGCCACGGGCTCTTGCCGGCCCGGCGGAGCCGCTGCGCCTCGAGCTGCCAGCCGGATTTCAGCCCGCCGAAGACACTGCGCGGCAGGAACTCCCAGAACGTCTCCCCGAACCGCGCCGACGCGGGGTCCTCGGGGGTGGCGACACGGACATGGTGACCGCGGTTGTGTTCGATGTAGAAGTGGCCGTAGCCGGTCTGCGCCAGGGTGATCTTCGACAGCCAGCGTTCCAGTGAGTCCTTCTTGTGGCCGAGTTCGTGCGCGGTGTTGATGCCGACGCCGCCGAGGACGCCGACCGACAACGCCAGACCCAGCTTGGCCGGCCAGCCCAGGCCGCCGTCGAAGCCGAGCCAGCCCAGGTCGGTGGCGGTGAACAGATACGCCCCGACGATGAAGCTGGCGTACTGGAACGGGATGTAGAGGTAGGTGCAGTAGCGGTAGTACCTGTCGTTCTCGAGCCGCTCCATCACCTCATCCGGCGGATTCTGGCCGTCCGGACCGAAACGGAGGTCCAGGATCGGCAACAGCACGTACACCAGGATCGGGCCGATCCAGAACGGCACCTGGGCGGCGATGTGCCAGTCGAGCTTGTTGAACGCCCACACCACCGGAAGCATGAAGAACAGGGCGGTCGGGGCGACCAGACCCAGCAGCCACAGATACCGCTTCTTGTCGCGCCACACCGTGGCGTCGACGTTCGACAGCTCGGTCGTCATGACTCACTCCTCCTGAGAGCTGCACCACACGTGAATTAGACGATACAGAGCTCGTTGTCGGATGTCTAGACATCGATGACCGATTTGTAAAGAGGAGTCAGCCCGTCCGGCGTGCCGAGATGTCGGTCATGCCCCGCCCGAGCATCGAATGATGCCGGCCGTAGAAGAAGTAGAGCACCAGTCCGAGCGCCATCCAGCCCAGGAACCGGACCCAGGTCAACCCGGTGAGGTTGAGCATCAGCCACAGGCAGGCCGCAATGGCGGCCAGCGGCAGCCAGGGCACGAACGGCACCCGGAACCCGCGCTTGAGGTCGGGCCGGGTCCGCCGCAGCACGATGACACCCGCTGACACCAAGGCGAATGCGAACAGGGTGCCGATATTGACCATCTCCTCGAGATTGCCGACCGGGAACACCGAAGCGGCGATCGCGACCAGAGCACCGACCAGCACCGTGATCCGCACCGGCGTGCCGCGGGGCCCGGTCTTGCTGAGAGGCCGCGGCAGCAACCCGTCGCGGGACATCGCGAACAGCACCCGCGTCTGGCCGAGCACCAACACGATGACCACGGTGGTCAGCCCGGCCAGGGCGCCGATCGAGATCACCTTGGCGGCCCAGTCGATACCGTTGGCCGCGAACGCGGTCGCCAGGTTGGCGTTCTCACCGGCGGCCCGCAGTTCGGTGTAGTGGACCATCCCGGTCAGGACCAGCGAGACCGCCACGTAGAGCACCGTGACGATGCCCAGCGTGGCCATGATGCCGCGGGCCACATCGCGCTGCGGGTTCTTGGTCTCCTCCGCGGTGGTGGCGATGATGTCGAAACCGATGAACGCGAAGAACACGATCGACGCGCCGGCCAACAGGCCGTACCACCCGTAGCTGCTGCCCTCGGCCCCGGTGATGAGTGAGAACAGTGACTGGTCCAGACTCCTGCCGGCCTCACCACCGGCTTCGGCGGGCGGGATGAAGGGGGTGTAGTTGGCGGCCTTGATGAAGAACGCGCCCACGATCACCACCAGCAGCACGACCCCCACCTTGATGACGGTGATCGCCAGCGAGACGTTCGCCGACAGCTTGGTGCCGGTGGCCAGCAGCACGGTGACGAAGCCGATGATCAGCAGGGCGCCCCAGTCCAGGGTGATCGGCCCGAGCCGGGTGGTCGCCCCGGCGAACTCGAAGACCTCGCCGAGATAGCTGGACCACCCCTTGGCGACGACCGCGGCGGCCACCGAGAACTCCAGAATGAGGTCCCAGCCGATGATCCAGGCCACGAATTCGCCGAAGGTCGCATACGAGAACGTGTACGCGCTGCCGGCGACCGGGACGGTGGAGGCGAATTCGGCGTAGCACAGTGCGGCCAGTCCGCAGGCGATCGCCGCGATGATGAAGGACACCGAGATGGCGGGTCCGGTGATGTTGCCGGCCGTCGAGGCGGTGACGGTGAAGATGCCGGCGCCGATCACCACCGACACCCCGAAGACCGTGAGATCCCACCAGCTCAGGTCTTTCCGCAACCGGGAGTCAGGTTCATCGGTGTCGGCGATCGACTGCTCGACCGATTTGACCCGCAATCTGTCGGTCATACCACCCCTCAATCCGGTCCGCTCAGGGGAATGTACCCAGTGTGTTCAGCACCAGTGTGGCGCGACGGCCCCGTCGTCTCGAGGTGATGCGCGGTTCGGCGGCGTCGCGGGTAACCTCCGATGCCATGGACGGCACGCGATGAGCGCGGGACTGTTCGGGCTGCTCGACGATGTCGCGGCCCTCGCCCGGATGGCGGCGGCGTCGGTCGACGACATCAGCGCCGCCGCGGGCCGGGCGACGGCCAAGGCAGCCGGGGTCGTCATCGACGACACCGCGGTGACGCCCCAGTATGTGCACGGCATCGCCGCCGAGCGCGAGCTGCCGATCATCAAACGCATCGCCATCGGCTCGGTGCGCAACAAACTGCTGTTCATCCTGCCGGCGGCGCTGCTGCTCAGTCAGTTCCTGCCCTGGCTGCTCACCCCGCTGTTGATGCTGGGCGCCACCTACCTGTGCTTCGAGGGCGCCGAGAAGGTGTGGGCGCGCATCGGACCGGGCGATGGTCACCACCATCCCGCGGTGCCGAGCAGCCTGGTCGGCCCGGACGCGGAGAATCAGATGGCGTCCGGAGCGATCCGCACCGACTTCATCCTGTCGGCCGAGATCATGGTGATCGCGCTCAATGAGGTGGCGCACCAGCCGTTCCTGCCGCGACTGATCATCCTGGTGGTGGTGGCGCTGGTCATCACGGCCGCGGTGTACGGCGTGGTGGCGCTCATCGTGAAGATGGACGACATCGGGCTGCGACTGGCCCAACGGGCCACCCAGGCCACCCGGCGGCTGGGCCGGAGCCTGGTGACCGCGATGCCGAAGGTGCTGGCCGCGCTGTCGGTGATCGGCACCATCGCCATGTTGTGGGTGGGCGGTCACATCCTGCTGCTCGGCACCGACACCCTCGGCTGGCACTGGCCCTACGGGCTCATCCACTCCGCCGAGGAGTCGGTGCGCGCCGCCACCGGGGCGTTCGGCGGACCACTGGCATGGCTGGTGAACACGTTGGCGTCGGCGGTGATCGGGTTGACGGTCGGCACCGCCGTCGCGCTCGCACAGGCCGGAATCAGGCGCCTGCCGGGGCTCAACCGGCGCCGCGGCCCCGAGACCGGCGGTTAGATCCCGACCGTCACCCGGAACAGTTTCGTCGGCTTGTGGGCCTCCAACCGGATCGGGCCGTCATCGGCCGACACCCAGGCCGCCGCGCCACGCTCCAGGGTGACCGAGTTGGTCTTGGCCCGCACGATCGTCGCGCCTTCGGTGCACAACAGGATCTGCGGTCCGTCATGCCGGCTGGGCGCGTCGATCTCGTGGCCCAGCTGATCCCCGTCGACGGTCACCACCGACACCGCGAACTCCGGCGCCGGGGTGTGGTACACCAGTTCGCTGTCGTTTCGGGTGACGGCCGGATGCAGATCGGCGGCCGCCGTCGGGGTGAAGTCGAGCACCCGGAGCAGCTCGGGGACGTCGACGTGCTTGGGCGTCAAACCGCCCCGCAGCACGTTGTCGGAGTTCGCCATCACCTCGACGCCGATCCCGTGCAGATACGCGTGCAGGTTCCCGGCCGGCAGATAGATGCCCTCGCCCGCCTTGAGGCTGATCCGGTTGAGCAGCAGTGAGGCGAGCACCCCGGCATCCCCCGGATAGCGCTCCCCCAGCTCCAGCACCGTCTTGGCCTCGGCGACGAACCGGGTGTGCCCGGACTGGACATACCTGACCGCGCCCTCCAGCACCGCGGGGACCAGAGCGTCGAGATCCGGTTGCGGTGCGGTGATCCAGGTGGTGAACACCGTGCGCAGCCCGTCGGCGTCCGGCTGGCCGTCCAGCAGGTTGATCGCCGTCTGCAGTTCGGGCACCGACAGCGCCTGCAGCAGTTCGACGGTCTCGGCGACCGGACGGAAACCGGCCAGCGCCTCGAACGGCCCGAGCGCGACGAGCAGTTCGGCCTTGTGGTTGCGGTCGCGGTAGTTGCGCATCGGCGCGGACACCGGGATGCCGAGTTGGTCTTCGCGGGCGTAGCCCTCCGCGGCCTGCTCGGCGCTCGGGTGGGCCTGCAGGCTCAGCGGTTCGTCCGCGGCCAGCACCTTGACCAGGAACGGGACGCTGTCACCGAACCGGCCGCGAGCGACCGGGCCCAGCTGCCCCTCCGGGTCCGCGGCGAGCGCGTCGAGCAGGGACTGCTCACCGTCGTCGGTCTGCAGGTAGGCCGGATCCGCGGGATGGGCGCCGAACCACAACTCCGCCTCCGGATGCATCGTGGGGCTCGGCCGCCCGGTGAAATCGGCAATCGCGGTTCGCGAACCCCAGGCATAGGTCCGCACCGCTCCGCGTAGCAGGTGCACTTATTTCAACCTCGAACCAGTCGCAGGTACACGGCCGTCATCTCCAATCGCACGGCCAGTCTTGCCAATTGCTGCTCCAACCGTCCGGCGCTGGGCGTCGGCGCGCCGGCGGGCACCTCGTCGGCGGCGGCGACCGCGTCGGGGACATCTTCAGCGTCGATGATGTCGACGTCGTCGAATCCGCCGACCCGCGCGGCGACCACCGGGCGGTCCGCGCCGGTGGTCAGCACGAACGAGCGGACACGTGGCGGCAGCGGGCCGTCGATCTGTTCGTCGTGGAAGATCGACGACTGCGACCGCGCACCGGAGGACACGCCGAGCCCGCCGTGCAGGGCGACGAGCACATCGGCCAGACAGGTGGCGGCCACCGGCTGGTGGGCCACCCGCAACATGATCGCGGCGCCGTGCCGGGCCAACGCCAGAGTGGCGGCGTTGTCGCCGGCCAGCACCACGGCACGCCCCAGCATCCGGTCGGCCAACGTCTTGGCGGGGTTGACGAACGATTCCCGCCCGACGCTGTTCCGCAGCGCCTCCGCGTCGAGGTCGTCGGCCAGCGCGGACAGATCGGTGCGCATCCGCGGGTCGACGCAGTCCATGATCGCCAGCCCGGCAGCCAGGTACCGGCACAGCGCGAAGTCGTCGGGAACCTGCACGCGCGGTGCGAGCACGACCGAACGGCCGGCGGCGGCGTCACGCAGCGGACCCTCGTACGGCGCCACGACCGCCAGCCGGCAACCCCGGCGCACACTGGTCGCGGCCGCCGAGACCAGCGCCGGGTCGCCCGGATCGTCGCCGGCCACCACGACCACATCCAGGGCGCCGAGCCAGGGCGGGGCCTCCGGCAGGACCACCATCGGCGCGGCCGCCGAACTCGCCATCGCGGCGGCGAGCATGGAGCCGGCGGACTCGGCCGCACCGCGGCCGGCGACCCAGATGACCGTGCGGGGACGTTCGTCGGACCGCAGCGGGTCGAGCACGCCTTCATCCAGCGCGGCCGCGGTGGAACGGACCTGCGCGCCGGCCATCGCCGCGGACCACAGCAGCCCGTTACGGTCGGCCGCCTGCAGTCCGTCGGGGTCGTCGAGGTCCACGGGGGCGTGGGTCGCGTTCACGACGCACCCGATCCCGTCGCGGTGATCCGGGCGGCCACCCGCTCGACGATCGCGTCGACCTCCTCGGTGGTGCGGGCCTCGACGTTGAGCCGCAGCAGTGGCTCGGTGTTCGACGAGCGCAGGTTGAACCAGCGGCCGCCGCCCAGGTCCACCGTCACACCGTCGAGGTGATCGATGGACTGGATCTCCGAGCCGAACGCCTTGAGCACCTGCTCGACACATGCGGCGGCGTCGCCGACCGTGAAGTTGATCTCCCCGGAGGCCTCGTACCGCTGGTAGTCGGCCATCACCTCGGACAGCGGGCGGTCCTGCTCGCCCAGCGCGGCCAGCACGTGCAGCGCGGCCAGCATTCCGGAGTCAGCACCCCAGAAGTCGCGGAAGTAGTAGTGCGCGGAGTGTTCGCCGCCGAAGATGGCGCCGGTCTCGGCCATCAGCGCCTTGATGTAGGAGTGCCCGACCCGGGAGCGCACCGGCGTCCCACCACGTTCGGTGATCAGTTCGGGCACCGCACGGGAGGTGATCAGGTTGTGGATGATCGTCGCGCCGATCTCGCGGTTCAACTCCCGGACGGCGACCAGCGCCGTCACCGCCGACGGTGACACCAGCCCGCCCTTCTCGTCGACGACGAAGCACCGGTCCGCGTCACCGTCGAACGCCAGTCCGATGTCGGCCCCGGTCGCGACCACGTGCCGTTGCAGGTCCACCAGATTCGCCGGATCCAGCGGGTTGGCCTCGTGGTTGGGGAAGGTGCCGTCCAGTTCGAAGTACAGCGGCAGCAGGGTGATCGCCGGCACCTCGCCGAGCACCGCCGGGGTGGTGTGGCCGGCCATCCCGTTGCCGGCGTCCACCGCGACCCGCAACGGGCGCAGTTCGGTGAGGTCGACGAGCGAACGCAGGAAGTCGCCGTAGTCGGCGAGCACATCCTGATCGCGGACCGCGCCGGCCGCGCCGTCGTGTTCGGGCACGCCGGCGATCACCATGTCGCTGATCTGGGTCAGCCCGGTGTCCCTGCCCACCGGTTTCGCACCGGCCCGGCACAACTTGATCCCGTTGTAGGCGGCCGGATTGTGGCTCGCGGTGAACATCGCCCCGGGACAGTCCAGCAGACCAGAGGCGAAGTACAGCTGATCGGTGGACGCCAGCCCGATCCGGACCACGTCGACGCCCTGTTTGGTCACGCCGTCGGCGAAGGCCGCCGCCAGTCCGGGCGAACTGGCCCGCATGTCGTGGCCGATCACCACGGTCGGCCCGGTGGTCGCGGTCTCGGCGAGCTCACTGCGCATCAACCGGGCGAACGCCGCCCCCACGTCGGCGACGAACTCCTCGGTGATCTCCTCACCGACCAAGCCGCGCACGTCATAGGCCTTGATGACGCGGTGAACAGCCTCGGCTGGCCAGGACATTCGACTCCTCGAGAACGGGGACCGTTTGGCGCCAGCCTACTGCCAATCTGTGACCGTTCTGGCGGCTACCGCATCTACTTCCGGCTAGTCGGTCGGGTCGGGCAGGACTCGGAGGTGGCCGCGGCGGCGTCCACCCGACTCCGGCCGGCGGGGTGGTGCGATGACCGCGCCACCCGGCTGGTCGGGAGCCGGGTCGCTGAAACCGGCAACCACGCCATTGGCGGGTGGCGCGGTCCGTGGACGCTCCCGGACGGCGTCGGCGAGGGCGACGAGGTCGTCCTCGTCCGGATGTGTGGGCAGTGGGCCGGCGTGGCGCACCAACTCCCAACCGCGCGGGGCGGTGATCCGGCTGGCGTGGCCAACGCACAGATCCCAGGAATGCGGTTCCGAGACAGTAGCCAGTGGGCCGACGACTGCGGTCGAGTCCGAGTAGACAAAAGTCAATGTCGCGACCGCATACTGTGGACACCCGGGCCGGCAGCAGCGACGGGGAACATTCACGCGACTGAGGCTATCGCGCGGCCCCGCCGGGGGGTGCCGGACACGCGCAGCGGCCCGTCGGCCGATAACCAACCGTTACGAATGGGGTCATACGATCGAGCAATGGCATTGCCGAGGCTTCCGGGCAGCCGGCGTGGCCGGCGCGAGATCCGCGGCCCGCTGCTGCCGCCCACCGTTCCGGGGTGGCGCAGCCGGGCCGAGCGGTTCGACATGGCGGTGCTCGAGGCGTACGAGCCGATCGAGCGGCGGTGGAAGGATCGGGTCTCGGCGCTGGACGTCGCGGTCGATGAGATTCCGCGGATCGCGCCGCGAGATCCCGACAGTGTGCAGTGGCCACCGGAGGTGGTGGCGGACGGGCCGGTCGCGCTGGCTCGGCTGATACCGGCCGGGGTCGATGTTCGCGGTAATGCCACGCGGGCGAGAATTGTGCTGTTCCGCAGGCCGATTGAACGGCGGGCCAAGGATTCCGAGGAGCTCGCCGAGTTGCTACATGAAGTTCTGGTCGCTCAGGTCGCTACGTATTTGGGCGTGGAACCTTCGGTCATCGACCCGACGATCGATGACTGATCGTGGCGGTGTCTAGATTATTCCGCGCTTGAGGCGGCGACGCTCCCGTTCGGAGAGGCCGCCCCAGATGCCGAACCGTTCGTCGTGGGCCAGGGCGTACTCCAGGCACTCGTCGCGGACCTCGCAGCCCATGCAGATCCGCTTGGCCTCACGGGTCGAGCCGCCCTTTTCCGGAAAGAACGCCTCGGGGTCGGTTTGCGCGCACAATGCGCGTTCCTGCCATTGTTCGTCGGCGGGTTTATCGATGGTTGCCGGAGCAACATCCATTTCATCGGATATCAATGTCAATTTCGGCCGCGTGTCCGCCCTCTTCGGATCTGATCCGATTTCGGGCTGCGGCACACTGCCTACGGAGCCGAGCAATCGGTTCTCATACCGAAGAGCGCGCTCGAAATCCCCTGGCCCATAAGACATTCTCCGCCTCCTCACTGGTTTCGTAGATCCCTGGACAAAGCCTCACTATTGTGCTGTGCGGCCATCTCGATTCGAACAAGTGATCGAATCTCGGTCTGCGACACCAGAAGCGATCGACCAACCGGGAAATGACACTGGTGTGATTACACACGTGTTAGCTGCTCCGGTCAAGCGGAAGAACAGGATTTCATACCATCCCGTGACCCGATTTCGGTGTGTCGACTCACTCGGCGTGTCCAAATGTGACCGAGTCGCCGACGCCCGATCTTGACCGCGGCGGACCCCCGTCGGCGGACACCGCCTAATGTCGATCGATGTGAAGGTCACGGTTCTGGTCGGCGGGGTCGGCGGGGCACGCTTTCTGCTGGGCGTGCAGCACCTGCTCGGCCTGGGGCAGTTCAGCGCACGTGACGCCGAGGTTGACGGCGAGCTGACCGCGGTCGTCAACATCGGTGACGACGCCTGGATGTTCGGGCTGCGGATCTGCCCGGACCTCGACACCTGCATGTACACCCTGGGCGGCGGAATCGACCCCGAACGCGGGTGGGGACACCGCAACGAAACGTGGCACGCCAAGGAGGAACTCGCCGCCTACGGGGTGCAGCCGGACTGGTTCGGGCTGGGCGACCGCGATCTGGCCACCCACCTGGTGCGGACCCAGATGCTGCGGGCCGGCTATCCGCTCTCCCAGGTCACCGAGGCGCTGTGTCACCGGTGGTCGCCGGGGGCGCGGTTGCTGCCGGCGAGCGACGACCGGGTCGAGACGCACGTGGTGGTCACCGACCCGGGCCCGGGCGAACACGCCGGGCAGCAGCGCGCCATCCACTTCCAGGAGTGGTGGGTGCGCCACCGCGCGAAGGTGCCGACCCACAGCTTCGCGTTCGTGGGCGCCGAACAGGCCAAGGCGGGCCCCGGAGTCGTCGAGGCCATCACCGAGGCCGACGTCGTGCTGATCGCGCCGTCGAACCCGGTGGTCAGCATCGGGGCCATCCTGGCCGTCCCCGGCATCCGCGGCGCGCTACGCACCACCCCGGCACCGGTGATCGGGTACTCCCCCATCATCGCCGGAAAACCGCTGCGCGGCATGGCCGATGAATGCCTGTCGGTGATCGGCGTGCCGTCCACCTCCGAGGGAGTCGGCCGGCACTACGGCAGCCGCAAGCACACCGGGATCCTGGACGGCTGGCTGGTCCACGAAGGCGACCACGCCGACATCGACGGGGTGGACGTCCGCGCCGTCCCCCTGCTGATGACCGAGCCGGCCGCCACCGCGGAGATGGTGCGCGCCGGCCTGCAACTGGCCGGTCTGGCCGGGGAGCGCCGGTGAGCACCGCCGGCGGCGCGGGGCAAACGGGTTCCGGTGACCACGGCACCGCGGCCGCCATCGAACTGTTCCCGGTCACCGGTCTGCCGCAGTTTTGTCCCGGTGACGATCTGACCGCCGCGGTCGCGGCCGCCGCGCCGTGGCTGCGCGACAACGACGTCGTCGTGGTCACCAGCAAGGTGGTGTCCAAGTGCGAGGGCCGCATCATCGCCGCCCCCGCCGATCCGGAGCAGCGGGACGCATTGCGCCGCAAGCTCATCGATGAAGAGGCCGTGCGGGTGCTGGCCCGCAAGGGCCGCACCCTGATCACCGAGAACGCATTGGGTCTGGTCCAGGCCGCCGCCGGGGTCGACGGGTCGAACGTGGCGGCCACCGAGTTGGCGTTGCTGCCCGTCGATCCCGACGCCAGCGCCGCCGCGCTGCGGGCGGGGTTGCGGCAACGGCTCGGGGTGGACGTCGGGGTGATCATCACCGACACCATGGGGCGGGCCTGGCGCACCGGGCAGACCGACTTCGCGATCGGCGCCGCCGGACTCACGGTGCTGCACGGCTACGCCGGTTCACACGACCGGCACGGCAACGAGTTGTTCGTCACCGAGGTGGCGGTCGCCGATGAGATCGCCGCCGCCGCAGACCTGGTGAAGGGCAAGCTGACCGACGTCCCGGTGGCCGTCGTGCGGGGTCTGACCCTGCGCGACGATGGGTCCACCGCCCGCACGCTGGTGCGGCCGGGCCAGGACGATCTGTTCTGGCTAGGCACCGAGGAGGCCATCCGGTTGGGCCGCAGCCAGGCTCAGCTGCTGCGCCGTTCGGTGCGGCGGTTCGACTCCGAGCCCGTGCCCGCGGACCTCATCGAGGCCGCGGTCGCCGAGGCGCTCACCGCGCCGGCGCCGCACCACACCCGCCCGGTGCGGTTCGTGTGGCTGCAGAATTGGACCGCCCGCACCCGGTTGCTGGACCGGATGAAGGATCGATGGCGCGCCGACCTCGCCGGTGACGGCGCCTCACCCGAGGCCGTGGAGCGGCGCGTCGGGAGAGGTCAAATCCTCTACGACGCACCAGAACTCATCGTTCCCTTCCTGGTCGCCGACGGTGCGCACCACTACCCCGACGCCCGCCGCGCCGCGGCCGAGCACACCATGTTCACCGTTGCGGGCGGCGCCGCGGTGCAGGCCCTGTTGGTGGCGCTGGCCGTTCGCGAAATCGGCAGCTGCTGGGTCGGATCGACCATCTTCGCCCCAGAGGTGGTGCGCACCGAGCTCGGGCTGCCCGACGACTGGGAACCGTTGGGTGCGGTGGCGATCGGCTATCCCGCCGAACCGGCCGGCCCGCGCGACCCGGCGCCGACCGAGGGGCTGCTGGTTTTCCGATGAGCGCTTGCGCGAAGAGCCGAAGAACCCGATGAGCGCTTGCGCGAAGAGCCGAAGAACCCGATGAGCGATCCGCTGCACGCCTCGGCGGTGCGGCTGCTGACCGAGTGGCGGGCGCCCGATCCGGCGCAGGACAGTCTGCGGCACGCGGTGCTGTCGTTCCTGGCCGCCCGCCCGGACGGCTGCCGGCGGGAGTGCGCGCCCGGCCACATCACCGCCTCGGCACTGGTGGTCGACCACACCGGCACCCAGGCGTTGCTGACCCTGCATCCGCGCATCGGCCGCTGGGTGCAACTCGGCGGCCACTGTGAACCCGGTGACGCCGACATCCGGGCGGCGGCGCTGCGTGAGGCCGCCGAGGAGTCCGGTATCACCGGCCTGCGCGTCGATGACGAACTCGCGGCGGTGCACGTGCATCCGGTCACCTGTTCGCTGGGCGTGCCGACCCGCCACCTCGATCTGCAGTTCGTCGTGCACGCCCCGCCCGCCGCCGAGATCGCCTGCAGCGACGAGTCACTGGACCTGCGGTGGTGGCCGTTGGACGGCCTGCCCGCCGGCGCCGACTTCGGGTTGACCCAGCTGGTCGGGCGATTTCGGCGTGTTCACGATCGCTGAGCGACCGTGCGCACGCCGAAATCGCTCAGACGTCGGTGGAGAATCTGATGCCCCCGTCGGGGATGGCCACCCCGGGCCACACCCGCGCACCCCGCAACAACTCGCAGCGCGCGCCGATGTCGGCGCCGTCGCCGATGACACCGTCGCGGATCAGCGCCCGCGGCCCGATCCGCGCGCCGAACCCGATGATCGACCGTTCGATCACCGAACCGGCCTCCACCCGCACCCCGTCGAAGATCACCGCACCGTCCAGCCGTGCGCCCGGCCCGATCTCGGCGCCGCGACCGACGACCGTGCCGCCGATCAACAGCGCCCCCGGTGCGACCGCGGCGCCGTCGTGCACCAGCGACTCACCGCGCTGACCGCGCAACGCCGGTGACGGCGCGATACCGCGGACCAGGTCGGCCGATCCGCGCACGAAGTCCTCCGGGGTGCCCATGTCGCGCCAGTAGCTCGCATCGACATGGCCGCAGATGCGCAACCCCTCGGAGAGCAACTGCGGGAACACCTCCCGCTCGACCGACACCGCACGGCCCCGCGGGATCCGGTCGATGACGTGGCGCTGGAAGACGTAACAGCCGGCGTTGATCTGATCCGTGGGCGGATCCTGGGTCTTCTCCAGGAACGCGGTCACCACACCGTGCGCGTCGGTGGGCACACAGCCGAACGCCCGCGGATCACCGACCCGCACCAGATGCAGCGTCAGGTCGGCGCCGCTGCGTTCATGGGTGTCCAACAGGCCCTGCAGATCCGCGCCCGACAGCACATCGCCGTTGAACACCATCACGGTGTCGAACCGCAGTTTGTCGGCGACGTTGGCGATGGCGCCGCCGGTGCCCAGCGGCTCGGTCTCGGTGACGTATTCGATGTTCAGCCCGAACTTGGACCCGTCGCCGAACTCGGCTTCGAACACGTGCGCCTTGTACGAGGTGCCCAGCACCACGTGCTCGATACCGGCCTCGGCGATCCGCGACAACAGGTGGGTGAGGAACGGCAGCCCCGCCGTGGGCAGCATCGGTTTGGGCGCCGACAGCGTCAACGGGCGCAGCCGGGTGCCCTGACCGCCCACCAGAACGACCGCATCCACCTGTGCCGGATTCACCATGTTGTCCCCATGTCAGTGTTTCTCGCCGGGTTTCTCGCCGGACGTTCTTCGCCGGGGCGAACTCGTGCCTGTTTGCGACGGGAATTGCCGACCGCCAGGTTGGCCCGCACGGCGAGGGCGCCCCTGATCGTCCACCGCAGCGGCGACTGCCACCATCTCGGATACCGATCGGCCAGGAAAGTGTAGGTGCTGCGGTGATGGGCCACCAAGTTGCGGGCCGGATCTCGCCCGGCGGCGTGGCCCTTGTAGTGCAGGATCTCCGACGACGGCACGTAGATGTTCTGCCAGCCGGCCTTGGCGAGCCGGTCACCGAGGTCGACGTCCTCCATGTACATGAAGTAGCGCTCGTCGAAACCGTCCACCTCGTCGAAGGCCGCCTTGCGCAGCAGCAGACACGATCCGGACAGCCATCCGACCGGACGCTCGGTGGGCTCCATCCGGTCCTGCCGGTATGCCGCCGTCCACGGGTTGCCGGGCCACAGCGGGCCGATCACCGCGTGCATGCCGCCGCGGATCAGGCTGGGCTGCTCCCGCGCGGACGGGTAGACCGAGCCGTCGGCGTCCCGGATCAGCGGTCCCAGCGCGGCGGCGCGCGGCCACCGGGCGGCGGCGGCCAGCAGATTGTCGATCGAGTTCGGCCCCCACTGCACGTCGGGGTTGGCGACGACGAAGAAGTCGGACGGATCGGTGTCGGCGAGGTGTTCGGCGACCGCCCGGTTGATCGCGGTGCCGTACCCGAGATTGGCGCCGGTGCGCATCAACCGGACGTTCGGGTACCGCTCGAGCGCTTCCTCCGGAGCGCCGTCGGTGGACCCGTTGTCGGCCATGATGACCGTCACCGGCCGTTCGGTGGCGTGCTCCAACGACGCCAGGAACCGCTCGAGGTGCGGCCCCGGTGAATACGTCACCGTCACGACGACGAGATGATCGCTCACGTCACCGCCTGATGCTCACTCACGGCGTAGAGGGTAACCGGCGGGCTCACCGGCACTCGCCAGCGCAGACGCAAGTGCTTCCCGCCACGGCCGCAGCGGTGTCAGCCCGGCCTCGGCGGACCGTCGCCCGGACAACACGGTGTAGGCCGGCCGGGGAGCCGGCCGCGGCACCTGATCGCTGGTGACGGGGCGCACCCGGTCCGGGTCCGCGCCGACGAGTTCGAACACCGCCCGCGCCTGCTCGAACCGGCTGGCCGCCCCGGCGTTGGCGGCGTGCAGCACCGGGATGTCGACGGCCCCGTCGGCCACCTGCAGCAACGCGGCCGCCAGGTCGGCGGCGTAGGTGGGTGAGCCGACCTGATCGGCCACCACATTCACCGGGTCCGGTCCGGCGGCCAGCCGACGCATCACCGCGACGAAGTCCTTGCCGTCCACGTCGCCCCGGTAGACCCAGGAGGTCCGCACCACCCGCGCGGACGGCAGCGCGGACAGCACCGCCTGTTCCCCGGCGAGCTTGGTGCGGCCGTAGACGTTCATCGGCGTGGTGTCGTCGTCGATCTCGAACGGCTCCCGCCGGTCCCCGCTGAACACGTAATCGGTGGAGATGTGCACCAGGTCCGCCCCGACCCGGGCGCATGCCCGGGCCAGGTGCCCCGGCCCGACCGCGTTGACCAGGTGCGCGCGGTCCTCGTCGGATTCGGCGCCGTCGACATCGGTGTAGGCGGCGCAGTTGATCACGACGTCACCGGGGCGGATGAGGTGCTCCGCGGCCGCGGCGTCGGTGATATCCCACTGCGCCGACGTGAACGCCGCCACATCCCGCCCCTGTGTCCGGGCCTGACCTGCCAGAACAGTTCCGACCATGCCGCCGGCCCCGGGGATGACGATGCGCTTGGCGCTGCTGTTGGTCATGGCGTCGAGTCTGGCACGCCGGTGACGGCTACCGCGTTCGCGGACGTCTCGACAGTAGCCTGGGCAAGTGCCCGCCCGACTGATTCGTGCCCTCGCGGTCGCCACCGCGGTGGTGATCGTGCTCAGCACCGGTGTGGCGTGGAGCCGGATCCGCGCCTTCGAAGCCGGGATCAGCCAGATCAGCTCGCCGCTGCTGGGTCAGGGCGGAGAGGACGGTGCGGTCGACATTCTGCTGGTGGGCATGGACAGCCGCACCGACGCGCACGGCAACCCGCTGTCCGCGGAGGAACTGGCCGCGCTGCGCGCCGGCAACGACGTCGCCACCAACACCGACACCATCGTGTTGGTGCGGATCCCCAACAACGGCAGGTCCGCGACGGCGATCTCGATCCCCCGCGACTCCTACGTGGAGGCGCCCGGCCGCGGCAAGATGAAGATCAACGGGGTGTACGGCGAGGTCAAGTTCGAGACGATGAAGCAGCTCGTCGAGGTTCAGGGGATGGATCCGGAGGTCGCCGAACCGCTTGCCGTCCAGGACGCGCGCGGCGCGCTGATCGAGACCGTCGCCGAACTCACCGGCGTCACCGTCGACCACTACGCCGAGATCGGGCTGCTGGGTTTCGCACTGATCACCGACGCGCTGGGCGGGGTCGAGGTGTGCTTGAAGAACCCGGTGTACGAACCGCTCTCCGGCGCCGACTTCCCGGCCGGCTGGCAGCGGCTGGACGGCGCCCAGGCGCTGAGTTTCGTCCGGCAGCGCCAGGATCTGCCGCGCGGTGATCTGGACCGGGTCACCCGCCAGCAGACCGTGATGGCTTCGCTTGCCCGGGAGGTCATCTCGTCGAAGACGCTGTCCAGCCCGGCGACGCTGGACCGGCTCCAGCGGGCGATCCAGCGGTCGGTGGTGCTCTCCGACGGCTGGGATGTGATGGAGTTCGTCGAGCAGCTGCAAGGTCTGGCCGCCGGCAACATCGCGTTCGCGACCATCCCGATCGTGCGGGAGGACGGCTGGAGCGACGACGGTATGCAGAGCGTGGTCCGGGTGGATCCGCAACAGGTCAGGGACTGGGTGTCGAGCCTGTTGGAGGAGCAGGACGAGGGCAAGACCGAGGAGATCGCCTACAGCCGCGACAAGACCACCGTCGAGGTGCTCAACGGCACCGATATCAACGGTCTGGCCGCTGCGGTGTCACATGTGTTAACCAGCAACGGGTTCAGCCCCGGGCCGGTCGGGAACGCCGAGGACGGTCCGGCGGACCGCACCGAGGTGCGGGTGGCGAAGCAGGACGACCGCGGCGCCCGGGAGGTCGCCGATCAGCTGGGCGATCTGCCGATCGTCGAGGATCGAACGGTCGCACCCGGATTCGTACGGGTGGTGCTCGCCGACGACTACACCGGCCCGGGTTCGGGTTTGGACGGCACCGATCCGACGGTGACGACGTTGCAGCAGAGTTCCGCGACGGTCGGCCAGACCGTCGAGGCCGCCCCACCGCCGCCGCAGATCATCACTGCCGGCGCCGATGATCCGAAGTGTGTCAACTGAACCCGTGAATATCTCGACTGCTGTTCTGGATCCGCTGCTGGCCACCGACCCGGCCGGCCCGCGCATCACCTACTACGACGACGCCACCGGTGAGCGCATCGAGTTGTCCACCGCCACCCTGGCCAACTGGGCCGCCAAGACCGGCAATCTGCTGCGCGACGAGATGGGCGTCGCCGCCGGCGGGCGGGTGGCGGTCCTGCTGCCCGCGCACTGGCAGACCGCCGCGGTGCTGTTCGGGGTGTGGTGGATCGGTGCGGAAGCGCTGTGGGGCCCGGATGTTCCCGACGGTGCGGCCGACGCCGCGCTGTGCACCGTCGACCGGCTCGACCAGGCCGATGCGGCGGTGGGTCTCGGCGAGATCGCGGTGCTGTCGCTGGACCCGTTCGGCAGGCCGGTTCCGGATCTGCCGGTCGGGGTGACCGACTATGCGACCGCGGTGCGGGTGCACGGCGACCAGATCGTCGCCGAACCGGATCCGGGGGACGCCCTGAACGGTCGCTCCGCCGCCGACGTACTGGCCGCTGCCCGGGAATCCGCTGCGGCACAAGGGCTCAACGATGCCGACCGGGTGCTGTCGACGCTCGGCTGGGACACCGCCGACGACCTGGTGGAGCGGCTGCTGGCGGTGTTCGTGGCCGGGGCGTCGCTGGTGCAGGTGGCCAATCCCGATCCCGGGCTGATGGACCGCCGCCGCGCCACCGAGAAAGTCACCCGCGGTTAGTGAGCACGCGTCTCCCCGTCATCGCGGGCCGACGGACCCGGACGACACGCCGGGTGCGTGCCGAGCGTGTATGCACGGGGTTCAGCGTGCACGCAGAGACATGAGCGTGAGCACACGGAGGTCAACGTGCGTGCACGGTGCGGATTTCGGCGTTTTCGCGCACCTGCCGCACGATGACCGCCGTCACCGCACAACGAATACGGCTACCGCACAGTGAGTACGGCCGCCGCACACTCGGCTACATACAGACACGCCCGCTCGCGGCGGGAGAGCACGCGCGGGATTACCTGAGCAGCGCCCGGGACATGACCACCCGCTGAATCTGGTTGGTGCCCTCGTAGATCTGGGTGATCTTGGCGTCGCGCATCATCCGCTCGACCGGGAAGTCCTGGGTGTAGCCGTAACCGCCGAACAACTGGACCGCGTCGGTGGTGACCTCCATGGCCACGTCGGAGGCGAAACACTTCGACGCCGCCGAGATGAACCCGAGGTCGCCCTCACCGCGTTCGGCGCGCGCGGCCGCCGAGTACACCATCAACCGGGCCGCCTCGATCTTCATCGCCATGTCGGCGAGCATGAACTGCACACCCTGGTTGTCGCTGACCGGGCGGCCGAACTGCTTGCGCTCCTTGGTGTAGGCGATCGCCGCGTCGAGCGCGCCCTGGGCGATCCCGACTGCCTGGGCGCCGATGGTGGGCCGGGTGTGGTCGAGGGTGGCCAGGGCGGTCTTGAACCCGGTTCCGGGCTCACCGATGATCCGGTCGCCCGGGATGCGACAGTTCTCGAAGTACAACTCGGTGGTCGGCGACCCCTTGATGCCGAGCTTGCGTTCCTTGGGGCCGACGGTGAAGCCCTCATCGTCCTTGTGCACCATGAACGCCGAGATCCCGTTGGCGCCCTTGTCCGGATCGGTCACCGCCATCACGGTGTACCAGGTCGACTTGCCGCCGTTGGTGATCCAGCATTTGGACCCGTTGAGAATCCAGTCGTCGCCGTCGGCGACGGCGCGGGTCCGCATCGACGCCGCGTCGCTGCCGGCCTCCCGCTCCGACAACGCGTATGACGCCATCGCCTCCCCGGAGGCCACCGCCGGCAGCACCTGCTTCTTGAGTTCCTCGGAGCCGCGCAGGATCAGCCCCATCGTGCCCAGTTTGTTGACCGCCGGGATCAGCGACGCCGAACAGTCCACCCGGGCCACCTCTTCGATCACGATGCAGGTCGCCACCGAGTCCGCACCCTGTCCGCCGTACTCCTCGGGCACGTGGATCGCGCTGAACCCCGACGAGTTCAACGCCGCCAACGCCTCCTCGGGGAACCGGGCCTTCTCGTCGACCTCGGCCGCGTACGGGGCGATCTCCTTCTCGGCGAGCGCCCGGATCGCCTCCCGCAGGGCGATGTGCTCCTCGGGCAATTGGAACAACTCGAATGACGGGTTACCGCTCCACGCTGCCATCTTGGCCTCCTCGCTACTCGTCGGTAACTTTACTCTTTCCGGTCCCCGCCGAGCAGGCGGTCACGCAGCGCTTCGTCCTTGGCCAGCACCATGCGTTCCAGGTCGGCCTGAAACTTTGTCATCCGGTCGCGCAGTGCGGAATCCGCCGCCGCGAGAATCCGGACCGCGAGCAGACCGGCGTTGCGGGCCCCGCCGATCGACACCGTGGCGACCGGGACACCGGCCGGCATCTGCACGATCGACAGCAACGAGTCCAGCCCGTCGAGGCGGGCCAGCGGCACCGGCACACCGATCACCGGCAACGGTGTCGCCGAGGCCACCATGCCGGGCAGATGTGCCGCCCCGCCGGCTCCGGCGATGATCACCTCGATACCGCGGCCCGCGGCGCCGCGGGCGTAGTCGAGCATCCGTCCCGGCGTGCGGTGCGCCGACACCACACCGACCTCGAACGGCACATCGAACTCGGCCAGCGCCTCGGCCGCCTCCGACATCACCGGCCAGTCGCTGTCGCTGCCCATGATCAGCCCGACGCGTGGCCGCATCCGTTGCTCTTCGCGCAGGCGCTCCTCAGTCGGCATGCCCATCCCATCCATCAGTCCATTGCGCGTGTGCCAACCAGTGTGCCGCCCGGCCGGCGCGCTCCCGCACCACGGCCAGATCGGACCCGACGACGTTGACGTGGCCGAGCTTGCGGCCGGGTCGCTCCTGTTTCCCGTACAGGTGCACCCGGGCGTCCGGGATCCGGCCGAACAGGTGGTGCAACCGCTCGTCCATCGACATCGCCGGGGTCTGCGGCGCACCGAGCACATTGGCCATCACCGTCACCGGCGCGATCGCCGAGGTGTCACCGAGCGGATAGTCCAGCACCGCCCGTAGATGCTGCTCGAACTGGCTGGTCACCGCGCCGTTCATGGTCCAGTGGCCGGAGTTGTGCGGACGCATGGCCAATTCGTTGACCATCAGCCCGCCCTCGGCGGTCTCGAACAGCTCGACCGCGAGCAGCCCCACCACCCCGAGTTCGCCGGCCAGCCGTAACGCGAGCTCCTGCGCGGCGGCGCCCACCTCATCGGGCAGCCCGGGCGCCGGGGCGAGCACCTCCACGCAGATGCCGTCGCGCTGCACGGTTTCCACGACCGGCCACGCCGCTCCCTGGCCGAACGGGGACCGGGCCACCAGCGCGGTGAGTTCGCGCCGCATCGCAACCCGTTCCTCGACCAGCACCGGAACGCCGTCGGCCAGGTACCGCCGGGCGGCCTCGCGGGCCTCGGGCAGGTCTGTGGTCAATATCACGCCGCGGCCGTCGTAGCCGCCCCGGATGGTCTTGAGCACCAGCGGGGCGTCCACCCGGCGGGCGAAGTCGTCGAGGTCGTCCACGTCGTCGACCGCGGCGAACCGCGGGACCGGCGCGCCGAGCGCCTCGAGGCGCCGCCGCATCACCAGTTTGTCCTGGGCATGGATCAGCGCCTGCGGTGGCGGCGCCACGTTGACGCCTTCGGCCTGCAGTTTCTCGAGGAGTTCGGTGGGGACGTGTTCGTGGTCGAAGGTCAGCACCTGCGCGCCGGCGGCGGCCCGGCGCAGTGCGTCGATGTCGGTGTGGGAGCCGAGCACCACATCGGGGGTCACCTGGGCTGCTGACTCGTCGCTGTCGACGGCCAGCACCCGCAGCGTCTGACCCAGGGCGATGGCCGCCTGATGGGTCATTCGGGCCAGCTGACCGCCTCCGACCATCGCCACGACAGGCGGTTGAGCTGGGGTGGGCGGCACATCACCTATGGTGGCATGGTCGGCGCCGCTCCCCACCTCCGGGCGAGTCATGAGCAGGCGGCAGGGTCAGGTGCGCCTCCACGCGCCACCCCGCGTTTCCGTACACTTCCTTCCTGTGTCCTTCGCTGATGCCACGATCGCGCGGCTGCCGCGTCCGATCCGCCCGTACGCCGAGCGGCATCACGAGCTGATCAAGTTCGCCATCGTCGGCGCGACGACGTTCATCATCGACTCAGCCATCTTCTACACCCTCAAACTGACGGTCCTCGAACCCAAGCCGGTGACGGCCAAGATCATCGCCGGGATCGTCGCGGTGATCGCGTCCTACATCCTCAACCGGGAATGGAGCTTCCGCGACCGCGGTGGGCGTGAACGCCACCATGAGGCGTTGCTGTTCTTCGGGGTGAGCGGCGTCGGCGTGGTGCTCAGCATGGCGCCGCTGTGGATCTCCAGTTACGTGCTGATGCTGCGCGCGCCGATGGTGTCGCTGACCGTCGAGAACGTCGCCGACTTCATCTCGGCCTACATCATCGGCAACCTGCTGCAGATGGCGTTCCGGTTCTGGGCGTTCCGGCGCTGGGTGTTCCCCGACGAGTTCGGCCGCGCCCCGGACAAGGCGCTGGAGTCGACGTTCACCGCCGGCGGGCTGGCCGAGGCCCTCGAGGACCATCTCGAAGCGCACTCGGAGCGTTCCAGCAACGTCACCCCGTTACACGGACGCGCCCGGCTGCGCAGCGGCCGACACAGCCGTCAGCTGGGTGACTCCTCGGATCCGAGGGTGTCGAAAACCTCGTGATACAGCAGGGCGTGCACCTGCTCCACGCGGGGGATGTCCTCGAACGACAACGGGTCCTGCGCCGCTGACTCGATGATCAGGGTGCCGGTGCGCAGGATCCGGTCCATCAGGTTGTGCCGGAACTCCACACTGTTGATGCGGGCCAACGGGATATCGATGCCGGCCCGGGTCAGCACCCCGTACCGGAACATCACCCTGCGGTCGGTGATGACGAAATGTGTTGTGAGCCAATTCAAGAACGGCCACAACGTGAGCCAGCCGATCACCACCAGCCAGATCGCCCCGATCACGATGTAGAGCACGTTCTTGGCGGTGCCGTCCCAGTCGGTGGTGTTGACCCAGCCGGCGGCGAACGCGGCCACGGCGCTGGCGACCAGCAGGGTCAGCACCGGAGCCACCAACGCCTTCCAGTGCGGGTGGCGGTGCAACACCACCTGCTCGTCGCTGGCCAGCACATTGTCCGGATAGCCCACGAGCAGAACTCTATCCGTCCGCTACCCGGATTCCGACCCGTCGCGGCCGGAGACGGGCCGCAGGTGGGTGATGTCGCCGGCGGAGACGACGACCGACTCGACGCCGGTGTCGATCCGCAACCGGCCGGCGTCGTCGATGCCGGTGGCCGTGCCGATCAGCGTCCGCTCATCGGGCAGGCTGGCCCGCACCCGGGTGCCCAGCGTGCGGCTGTGCCGCCGGTAGGCCCGGCCCAGCGGGGAGTCCACCCCGGTCGCGGTGCGCCATTCGGCGAGGCGTTCGGCCAGCCGGTGCAGCACCGCGGCCAGTAACCGGGTGCGGTCGGTCTCCCGGGCTCCGAGCAGCGTCAGCGACGTCGCGGTCGGTTCGGGCAGTTCCGCCTCGGTCAGGCTGACGTTGACGCCGATGCCGACCACCACCGCCGGGGCGGGTGCGGCGACCTCGGCGAGGATCCCGGCGATCTTGCGGCCGTCGACCAGGACATCGTTCGGCCACTTGAGCCCCGCGCTCACCCCGGCCACCTCGGCCAGCGCGTCGACCACCGCCACCCCGGCGGCCAGCGGCAGCCAGCCCCACCGGTCCGGGCGCACCCCGGTGGTGGGCACGCCGACCGACACCGCCAGCAGCGACCGCGGCGGGGCGATCCACTGCCGCCCGTGCCGGCCCCGCCCGGCGGTCTGGTACTCCGCGATCAGCACCGCGCCGTCGATGTCCTCGCCGGCGGCCGCGCGGGCCAGCAGGTCGGCGTTGGTGGACCCGGTCTCCTCCACCAGGTCCAGCCGCCGCCATCCCCCCGTCGGCCCCGGCCCGGTGGAGTGCACCACCTCGCGGCGCAGGGCGGCGGGATCGACCGGTTCACGCGACGTCAGCACGCCCCCAGACTACGAACGCACGGCGTTGAGGTGGCCACCGCGTGAGGGCTCCGGTCGGCTGCCGATAGCATCGACTTCCATGACGAGCGTTACCGAACCCGGTGCGGGCGCAGAAGCCTCCGCCGACCACGTGGTGGACCTTCGCACCACCGCAGGCAAGCTGGCCGATTTGCGACGGCGGAAGGCCGAAGCCCAGTTCCCCGTCGGTGAAGCCGCGGTCGAGAAGGTTCACGCCAAGGGCAAGCTGACCGCCCGGGAGCGGGTGTTGGCGCTGCTCGACGAGGGCTCCTTCGTGGAACTGGACCAGCTGGCCCGGCATCGGAGCACCAACTTCGGGTTGGCCGACAAGCGCCCGCTGGGCGACGGCGTGGTGACCGGTTACGGCACCATCGACGGCCGCGAGGTGTGCATCTTCAGCCAGGACGCGACCGTGTTCGGCGGCAGCCTGGGCGAGGTGTACGGCGAGAAGATCGTCAAGGTCCAGGAGCTGGCCATCAAGACCGGCCGCCCGCTGATCGGCATCAACGACGGCGCCGGCGCCCGCATCCAGGAGGGTGTGGTCTCGCTGAGCCTCTACAGCCGGATCTTCCACAACAACATCCGGGCCTCCGGCGTGATCCCGCAGATCTCGCTGATCATGGGCGCGGCGGCCGGCGGGCACGTCTACTCCCCCGCGCTGACCGACTTCGTGATCATGGTCGACCAGACCAGCCAGATGTTCATCACCGGACCGGACGTCATCAAGACCGTCACCGGTGAGGACGTCACCATGGAGGAACTCGGCGGCGCCCACACCCACATGGCCAAGTCGGGTACCGCCCACTACGTCGCCTCCGGTGAGCAGGACGCGTTCGACTACGTCCGCGACCTGCTGAGCTACCTGCCGCCGAACAACTACGCCGATCCGCCGCGGTACCCGGCGCCGGTGCAGCACGGTGCGATCGAGGACAACCTCACCGACACCGACCTCGAGCTGGACACGCTGATCCCGGACTCGCCGAACCAGCCGTACGACATGCACGAGGTCATCACCCGGATCCTCGACGACGACGAGTTCCTCGAGGTGCAGGCCGGGTACGCGCAGAACATCATCGTCGGCTTCGGCCGGGTGGACGGCCGCCCGGTGGGCATCGTGGCGAATCAGCCCACCCAGTTCGCCGGATGCCTGGACATCAACGCCTCGGAGAAGGCGGCCCGCTTCGTCCGGACCTGCGACTGCTTCAACATCCCGATCGTGATGCTGGTCGACGTGCCGGGCTTCCTGCCGGGCACCGATCAGGAGTACAACGGCATCATCCGGCGCGGCGCCAAGCTGCTCTACGCCTACGGCGAGGCCACCGTGGCCAAGATCACGGTGATCACCCGCAAGGCGTACGGCGGCGCGTACTGCGTGATGGGTTCGAAGGACATGGGCGCCGACGTGTGCGTGGCGTGGCCGACGGCCCAGATCGCGGTGATGGGCGCCTCCGGCGCGGTCGGGTTCGTGTACCGCCCGCAGCTGGCCGAGGCCGCCAAGAAGGGCGAGGACGTCGACGCGCTGCGCCTGCGGTTGCAGCAGGAGTACGAGGACACGCTGGTCAACCCGTACATCGCCGCCGAGCGGGGGTATGTCGACGCGGTCATCCCGCCGTCGCACACCCGCGGATACATCGCCACGTCGCTGCGCCTGCTGGAACGCAAGATCGCCCAGGTGCCGCCGAAGAAGCACGGGAACATCCCCCTATGAGCCAGGACACCGACATCACCGAGGTCAGCGATCCCCGTCAGCTGACCATCGACAACCCTCCGGACACCTCCACGCCGGAGATCCAGGTGCTGAAGGGGCAGCCGACCGACGACGAGTTGGCGGCGCTGGTGGCGGTGATCAGCGCCGCCGCCGGCCACACCCCGGATCCCGGGCCGCAGGAACTCAACATGTGGGGGCACCCGGTGGACAAACTGCGCTACCACATCGCCAGCTGGCAGCGGGTCACGCTGCTGGAGCGGACCCACATGCGGCGGTGAGTGGCCGGGGCTTGATCGACCCGACGTTCGGCTCATGACCCGGGTGGTCCTGGGTTCGGCGTCGGCGGGCCGGCTCAGCGTGCTCCGTCAGGCCGGTATCGATCCGCTGGTCGCGGTGTCGGGGATCGACGAGGACGCGGTGATCGCCGCACTCGGTCCCGGTGCCGGCCCCGACGACGTGGTCCTCGCCCTGGCCACCGCCAAGGCCACCGAGGTGGCCCGGGAGTTGCCGGCGGAGGTCCGCGCGGACTGTGTGGTGATCGGCTGCGATTCGATGCTGGCCGTCGACGGCCGGTTGTGCGGGAAGCCGGGGTCCGCGCCGGAGGCGCTCACCCGGTGGCGGGCGATGCGCGGCACCGCCGGCCGATTGCACACCGGTCATGCGGTGATCCGGCTGCAGGACGGTGAGGCCACCCGCCGGGCATCGGCCTCGCGGTGCACCACCGTGCACTTCGGCTCGCCGTCGGACGACGATCTGGCGGCCTACGTGGCCAGCGGTGAACCGCTGCACGTCGCGGGCGGGTTCACCCTCGACGGCCGCGGCGGTTGGTTCATCGACCGCATCGACGGGGACCCCTCCAACGTCATCGGGCTGAGTCTGCCGCTGACCCGCGAGCTGCTCGCCGAGGTGGGCTTGTCGGTGACCGAGTTGTGGGAGCCCGCCGGATAGGCCCGCCGCGCGGCGGTGCGACACCGCTTCGCCGGTGCGCGGCGCGAACGACCGTGCACGGAATCGGCCCTCCACTGTAGGCTCGCCGATGTGCCGTTGCCCCCAGATCCCAGCCCTGAACTGAAGCAATACGCCCACCCCGAGCGTCTGGTCACCGCCGACTGGCTGGCCAGCAACCTCGGTCGCCCGGGCCTGGTCATCGTCGAGTCCGATGAGGATGTGCTGCTCTACGACACCGGCCACATCCCCGGTGCCGTCAAGATCGACTGGCACACCGACCTCAACGACCCGGCGGTGCGCGACTACATCAACGGCGAGCAGTTCGCCGCGCTGATGGACCGGAAAGGCGTCACCCGGGACGACACCGTGGTGATCTACGGCGACAAGAGCAACTGGTGGGCCGCCTACGCGATGTGGGTGTTCCACCTGTTCGGCCACCCCGATGTGCGTCTGCTCGACGGTGGACGCGATCTGTGGGTGTCCACCGGACGTGACACCACCCTCGAGGTGCCCACCCGGCAGACCTCCGGCTACCCGGTCGTGGAGCGCAACGACGCGCCCATCCGCGCCTTCAAGGACGACGTTCTGCGGGTGCTCGGCAAGGAACCGCTGATCGACGTGCGCTCACCGCAGGAGTACACCGGCGAACGCACCCACATGCCCGACTATCCGGAGGAGGGCGCGCTGCGCGGCGGGCACATCCCGACCGCCGTGTCGGTCCCGTGGTCGAAAGCGGCCTACGACGACGGGCGGTTCCGCGCCCGCGCCGAACTCGAGGAGATCTACGGCTTCGTCAAGCCGGACGACAAGCCCATCGTCTACTGCCGAATCGGCGAGCGCTCCAGCCACACCTGGTTCGTGTTGACCTACCTGCTCGGCCATCCGAACGTCCGTAACTACGACGGGTCGTGGACCGAATGGGGCAACGCGGTGCGGGTGCCGATCGTCGTCGGTCCGGAACCCGGCGAGGCTCCCGGGACATCGTGAGCACGTCGACCGCGCTTCCGCGCCCGTTGGCCGAGGTGGTGGCGGACTTCCAGGATGTGCAGGGGCAGGACAAGCTGCAACTGCTGTTGGAGTTGGCCGACGAGCTGCCGCCGCTGCCGCCGGAGTTGGAACAGGCGGCCATGGAACCGGTGCCGGAATGTCAGTCACCGCTGTTCCTGCACGTCGATGCCACCGACCGGGACCGGGTGCGGTTGTACTTCAGTGCTCCCGCCCAAGCCCCGACCACCCGGGGGTTCGCCGCGATCCTGGCCGTCGGGCTCGATGAGCAGCCCGCCGAGGTCATCCTGGCGGTCCCCGACGACTTCTACTCCGCGCTGGGATTGGCCGAGCTGATCAGTCCGCTGCGGTTGCGCGGGATGTCGGCGATGCTGGCCCGGATCAAACGACGGCTGCGCGGCGAGTGAGCCGGTGCGGCCGCCGCGCTCCAGGGCAGACAGTCGATCCTACCCGCGGGTAAGGGAACCGGATGCATGGTTGCCCGAAGCCGACCCTTAAACTGCCGGGGAAAACTTCTTAAAGACGTTTCTTAGAGAACCTGCCATCAGGAGGCACTGTGGCCAGTCACGCCAGCTCGAAGATCTCCAAGGTGCTAGTAGCCAACCGTGGGGAGATCGCGGTCCGGGTGATCCGGGCGGCCAGGGATGCCGGAATCGAGAGCGTGGCGGTCTATGCCGAGCCGGACGCCGACGCGCCTCATGTACGGCTCGCCGACGAGGCGTTCGCCCTGGGCGGTCAGACCTCCGCGGAGTCGTACCTGGTGTTCGAGAAGATCCTCGACGCCGCGGCGAAGTCCGGGGCCAACGCCATCCACCCGGGCTACGGCTTCTTGAGCGAGAACGCCGACTTCGCGCAGGCCGTGATCGACGCCGGGCTGATCTGGATCGGGCCCAGCCCGCAGTCGATCCGCGATCTCGGCGACAAGGTGACCGCCCGCCACATCGCGGCGCGGGCCAAGGCCCCGCTGGTGCCCGGCACCGCCGATCCGGTGAAGGACGCCGACGAGGTCGTCGCGTTCGCCAAGGAGCACGGGGTTCCGATCGCCATCAAGGCCGCCTTCGGCGGTGGCGGGCGCGGTATGAAGGTCGCCCGCACCATCGAGGAGATTCCCGACCTGTACGAGTCGGCGGTCCGCGAGGCCGTCGCGGCGTTCGGCCGCGGTGAGTGCTTCGTGGAGCGCTACCTGGACAAGCCGCGTCACGTCGAGGCGCAGGTGCTCGCCGACCAGCACGGCAACGTCGTCGTCGCCGGCACCCGCGACTGCTCGCTGCAGCGGCGGTTCCAGAAGCTGGTCGAGGAGGCGCCCGCCCCGTTCCTCACCGACGCCCAGCGCAAGGAGATCCACGAGTCGGCCAAGCGGATCTGCAAGGAGGCCGGCTACTACGGCGCCGGCACCGTGGAGTACCTGGTCGGCCAGGACGGGATGATCTCCTTCCTGGAGGTGAACACCCGCCTGCAGGTCGAGCACCCGGTCACCGAGGAGACCGCCGGCATCGACCTGGTACTGCAGCAGTTCAAGATCGCCAACGGCGAGAAACTGGACATCACCGAGGATCCGGAGCCCCGGGGCCACAGCTTCGAGTTCCGGATCAACGGTGAGGACGCCGGCCGCGGTTTCCTGCCCGCACCCGGTCCGGTCACCAAGTTCGCTCCGCCGAGCGGTCCGGGGGTCCGCCTGGACTCCGGCGTGGAGACCGGCTCGGTGATCGGCGGACAGTTCGACTCCATGCTGGCCAAGCTGATCGTCACCGGCGCCACCCGCGAGGAGGCGCTGGCCCGGGCGCGGCGTGCGCTGAACGAGTTCGAGATCGAGGGCCTGGCCACGGTCCTGCCGTTCCACCGCGCGGTGGTCGACGATCCGGCGTTCATCGGGGACGAGAACGGGTTCTCGGTGCACACCCGCTGGATCGAGACCGAGTGGAACAACACCGTCGAGCCGTTCACCGGGGGCGGTGAGGTCGACGCCGAGGAGCCCGAACCGCGGCAGAAGGTCGTGGTCGAGGTCGACGGCCGCCGCCTGGAGGTCTCGCTGCCCGGCAACCTGGCGCTGGGCAACGGCACCGGCGGGGCGCCGGGCGCGGTGCGCAAGAAGCCGAAGCCGCGCAAGCGCGGGGCCCACGGCGGCGCAGCGGTGTCCGGTGACGCGGTGACCGCGCCGATGCAGGGCACGGTGGTCAAGGTGGCCGTCGAGGAGGGACAGGAAGTGTCCGCCGGCGACCTGATCGTCGTCCTGGAGGCGATGAAGATGGAGAACCCGGTCACCGCCCACAAGGACGGCAAGATCACCGGCCTCGCGGTGGAGGCGGGCGCCGCCATCACCCAGGGCACCGTGCTCGCCGAGATCAAGTAGTCGTTCGGCGTCGAACGTGAGCTTGTGGTGACGAGCTCACGTTCGACGCCCGCTGACCCGTGGAACCAGTCGAGATCAACGCCGGGGCGTGGTACCTGCGGGCGCTGCGCGCCGACGATCAGATCGACGACCGGCCGGCGCTGGCCGAGCTGGGCGAGACCGATCCGGGCTACGTCACCCGCTGCGCCGCCCGCTGGGCTTCTGACTCCGGCTTCACCTGGGCGGTGTGTGAACCGACCACCGGCGAGATGCTCGCCGAGGTCAGCCTCGACCCGGCCACCGCGACCCTGACCAGCCGGGCACGCGACGGGCACGCCGATGCCGCGGAGACCGCCGCCGGGTCGGTGCGCCGCTTCGCCGCCGCGGTGCTGGGGCTCACCGTGCGTCAGCACCCGAGTTAGGGGTGTCGATGTCGCGGCCCCCCGCGAGATCGGAGCAGTCCACCCGCACGACATCCGATCGGCCCCGCAGGAACCGTTTGGCACCCTCGTCGCCGTGCAGACTGCGCAGCAGCGCCGGCCAATGCTGTCGGCCCACCACGACCGGATGACCGGGACGGTCGCCGAACCAGGCACGGGCCAGGCCGGACGGGGTGGACCGGGCCGCGGTCAGCACCCGGCGCACCACATCGGCGCCGATGTCGGGGGTGTCGACGGTGTGGATGACCGCCAGATCGGCGTCGTCGCCGAGCGCGGTGATACCCGCCCGCAGTGAGGCGCTCAACCCGCGCGACCAGTCCTGCGCCACCACCGCGCGTGCCGGGGCCGGTACGTCGACGATCGCGGCGCCGAGCACCACCACCACGTCACCGCAGCCGCCCCCGGACAGGGCCGACACCGCGATCTTCAACCAGAGTCCCTCTGCGGCAAGTATTTTCGGCATACCGAAGCGGGTGCCGGCACCCGCGGCCAGCACCACCCCGGCGGCCGTCGACGTGGTCGTCACGCCCATCAGTGTGACCGGTGCGCGGCGCCCGGTCCATGAGCCCGGACTCGTCGAGCCCGGCCCACGCGCCCGGACACCCAGCGCCTGAGAATGCTGAGAGTCCGATCAACTCGGTTGTGAGTGCCCACTCCCCCGCGTAGTGTTCAGTGCAGGTTGAGTCGACAACCCAACCGAAGCGTCAATGAAGCGTCGGGCGGACAGAGTTCCCGCGTTCAGAGACGGGCTTTGAGGATGCAGGGCCTGAATTTTGACGTGAGTCAAGCAATACGGGTCCCGTATTCCGACTGATGGAGTCTCACATGATCTTGCCCGTCCCACGCCCCTCCCCCGGTGGAGGCGAAGCCGTCACCTGCCACGCCGCCGATTTCGCCACCCGATGGGTCAACTCCGCGACGGTGGTGATCCGAGTCGACGGGGAGCTCGACGCGGCGAACTCGCCGCAGTTGGTCGACTACGCGCTACGCCACGCCGGCCGCATCAAGTATCTGGTCGCGGATCTCACCGGCGTCGAATTCTTCGGTATCGCAGGATTTTCCGCCGCACACGACATCAACGGACGGTGCGCGCACGCGAAACTCACCTGGACGCTGGTGCCGAGCCCCGCCGTGGTGCGGTTGCTGCAGATCTGCGACCCGGACGGTACGCTGCCGCTGAACACCACCGTTCCCGATTCCGTCTGGGACAACGGCGGTTCCGGCGGGCTATTCCAGTTGATCCCGGAGGCGGGCTAACGACTTCGCCAGCAGTCGGGACACGTGCATCTGCGATATCCCCACCCGTTCGGCGATCTGAGTCTGCGTCAGCGATTCGAAGAACCTGAGCACCAACACCGTGCGCTCCCGTTCCGGAAGGGCCGCGAGCAGCGGACGCAGCGCCTCCCGGTTCTCGATCTGATCGAGTCCGGTGTCGACGTCGCCGAGCGTGTCGGCGATGGCCGGGGCGTCCTCGGTTCCGCTGCCGCTCCCCCCGCTGTCGATCGACAGGGTGTTGTACGAGCTGCCGGCGACCAGGCCTTCGATGACCTCGTCGCGATCCATCTCCAGCTCCTCGGCCAGTTCGGATGCGGTGGGCGCCCGGCCCAGGCGTTGGGACAGTTCGGCGGTGGCCGCGCCGAGCCGCAGGTGCAGCTCCTTGAGCCGGCGAGGCACCTTCACCGACCAGCTGTTGTCGCGGAAGTGGCGGCGGACCTCCCCCATGATCGTCGGCACCGCGAACGACACAAAATCCGAACCGGTCTCGACATCGAACCGGATCACCGCGTTGACCAGGCCGACCCGCGCCACCTGGACGAGGTCGTCGCGGGCTTCCCCGCGACCGTCGAAACGGCGGGCGATGTGGTCGGCCAACGGAAGGCAGCGCTCCACGATCCGGTCACGCTGACGCTGGAACTCCTTGGACTCCGCGGGCAGTTTCCGGAGCTCGCGGAACATGTCCGCGACGTCCGCGTACTCCGACTGCCGCTTCGGGTTCTGCCGCTTCGACGAAGCACGGGAAGACTGCGGAGTCACCTGAGGGAACTCGCTCGCCTCGTGGTCATCGCGATCCCGCACACCTGTGCCCCCGACGCCTGCTGCCCGTCCTGGAAGGTGCGCACCTCGTCGGTGAGCGAGTTCAGGACGTGCCAGCTGAAGCTGCCGGGTGACAGGATGTCGGTCTCGGTGACCGTGGTCGACGCCTCCACGACCACCACGTCGTCGTAGGGATGCACCCGCACCACCAGGGTGGCGCCCGGGACAGCGGACCGGACAAGCCGCGTGCACGCCTCGTCGACGGCCAGCCGCAGATCGGCGACCGCGTCGAAATCGAGGTCCTCGAACGTGCCGACGGCGGCCACCAGCGTGCGGAGCACCGCGAGGTTCTCCAGCGTCGCCGCTACCCGCAGCTCAACAGATCGAGCGCTACCGTCCGCGCTGTCATTGCTTCCGACGGCCATGTGACCTCCCGACGAGTTCTGAGGCAATCTACCCGACGATCCCTGTTCAGCCACCGCAGCACCGATCGCCTGAGGTCGTCCGTCGGGCCGCCGGCCGGGCGTGCTGCCGGGGCGCTCGGAGCCGCCACGTGTGACCGCGGGGCACACCGGGTATGACCGCACCATGGAACATGCTGCGACCCGGCACACGGCGGGTGAGAACGCCGGCCCCGCCGGGCGGTCCGGTCCCCGAGATCGCGAACGTCCCGGGGACGGCGAACATCGTCTGCTGCGGCGCATCGCCGTAGCCGTCGGTATCGGACTGGTGGTGCTGATTCTGGTGGCGGTGGCGATATACGCCGCGGCGTTCCTCATGTTGGCACCGATGATGCAGTGAAGCCCGCGATGCCCCACGATTCGATCTCGTCGTCATTGTTCCGGTGCAGTACCCAACCCCACCCCGGTGTCAAACCTGGTGTGACCCGCAGCCCCGGTGGGAGCTCCCGGTGACGCTGCGCCGCAGCGATCCGAACCGACCCGGATTGCGCAGGGTGCGCCGCGGCAGAGGATTCTCGTATCAGGACGAGAGCGGTGCGGCGATCACCGATCCGGCGACGCTGCGACGGATACACGATCTGACCATTCCGCCGGCGTGGCGGGAGGTGTGGATCAGCCCGCACCCCGACGGGCACATCCAGGCGGTCGGGCGCGACGCGGCCGGCCGGAGACAGTACCTCTACCACGCACAGTGGCAGGAGGAACGCAGCGAGGAGAAGTTCGACCGGACGCTGGAGATGTCGGCACAACTGCCCGCGATGCGGCGGCAGCTCCTCGCCGATCTCCGTGGCCGCGGACTGTCCCGTGACCGGGTGCTGGCGTTGGCCCTGCACCTGCTCGACCTCGGGTACTTCCGGGCGGGCGGCGAGCAGTACGCCGAGGAGAACGAGTCGTTCGGCATCGCGACGCTGCGGTGTGAGCATGTCTCGTTGCAGCGCAGCGCGGTCGAGTTCGACTATCCGGCCAAGAGCGGTGTCCGTCGGACGTGGTCGGTCGCCGACCCGGACGTGATGCGCGCGGTGCGGGCCCTGCTGCGACGGCCGGATCGCGGGGACCGGTTCCTGGTCTGCCGGATCACCGACCGGTGGGTGGAGGTGCAGGCCGATGACCTCAACGAACGATTCAGGGAGCTGGTCGGTGCCGACTACACGGTGAAGGATCTGCGGACCTGGCACGGCACCGTGCTCGCGGCGGTGGCCTTCGCCGACGCCGATCCACCGGTCGACCCGAAAGTCGTCAAACGAGTCGAGTCGGCCGTGTTCAACGAGGTGGCCGAGGCACTCGGAAACACACCCGCGGTGGCCCGGTCGTCCTACGTCGATCCCCGCGTGGTGCAGGCCTACGAACACGGGGTCACCATCGCGGCGACGACCCGCCGCGCCGAGCGCACCCGCGATCCGCGGGAGCGGCGGGAGATCCTCGAGGCCGGAACGGCACGGATGCTGCGGAAGGTCGCCCGCGGACTCTGATCCGCCGATTCCCCAAAACTCCTTGCCGACGCAAGGGTCTCACCCCCAGAATGGGTGTTTGAGAACCTACGTCGATGGGCACCTGCACCGCATGATTCGCCGCATGATTCGCCGTCACCTGCGTCGATTGTCCAGAATCGGATCGGCGGTCGGGGCTGCGCTGACCACCGCCTCCCTCATCACCGGCACCGTCATCACCAGTACCGTCGTCGCCGGTACCGCGGTCCCGGCAGCCGCGGCCCAACCCTGCCCCGATGTGCAGGTGGTGTTTGCCCGCGGCACCGGCGAACCGCCCGGCGTGGGCCCGACCGGACAGGCGTTCATCGACGCGCTGCGGCCCCGGGTCGGTGACCGGTCATTGGACGTGTACGCGGTGAACTACCCGGCGATCGACGTGTGGAACACCGGGATCGACGGAATCCGGGACGCCGGGGCGCATGTCGTCCGGATGGCCGAGCAGTGCCCCGACACCCGCCTGGTGCTCGGCGGCTTCTCCCAGGGCGCGGCCGTGATGGGGTTCGTCACCTCCGCGGAGGTGCCCGCCGGCGTCGATCCGGCCACCGTGCCCAAACCGTTGGATCCCGACATCGCCGAGCACGTCGCCGCCGTGGTGCTGTTCGGCATGCCGAACGCGCGGGCGATGAACTTCCTCGGCACCCCACCGGTGGTGATCGGCCCACTGTATGAGGACAAGACCGTCAAGCTGTGCGCGGTCGACGATCCGGTCTGTTCGAACGGCATGAACTTCGCCGCCCACAACACCTACGCCACCAACGCGGCCATGGTGGATCAGGGTGCGGCGTTCGCGGCTGACCGGCTCGGGGTGGCGTCCGACAAACCGCTGCCGACGCCGTCGTCCGGTCAGAACTTCGGCAACTGACGCCGTCAGTACCCGGGTGCCGTCCCGTTGCCCAGATAGGTCAGCCCGGCCTCGGTCACCGCGGCGCGGTCGAGCAGGTTGCGGGTGTCGACCAACACCGCCCCGGGCGCCTGCTCGGCGACGAAAGCCCAGTCCAGATCCCGGAATTCGGGCCATTCGGTGAGTACCAGAATCGCGTCGGCGTCTTTGGCGGCCAGGTAGGGGTCAGGCTCTTCCGAGTTGGTAGGGGTCTGGTGTGACCGATTCGGATCGTGTCGGTGACTGATTGAGGGCTCGCGCCCTTGTCAACTGGGTGTTCTTGACGCATCCAGAAGCAAAGGCGCGAGCTTGCCCCAGACTAGTGGTTCCCTGCTGCTTGGACTCGACGGTGTCGTCGTGGAGTCTGTGCATGTCGACCTCGACCGAACCCGCACCATCTATGTCCGCACCGCCGAGCAGTGGGTCGGCGTGTGTCCTGGATGCATGGTCCGGTCAGCTCGCTCGAAGGGCTGGGTGAGCACTCGGCCCCGCGATATCAAGATCGGGCCGGACATTCCCCGGATCGTGTGGCGGAAACGAAAGTGGGTGTGCGCCAACATGTGTTGTGACCGCAAGTCATTCACAGAGTCGGTGCCGTCGATCCCGCCGCGAGCACGGGTGACGGTGCGGGCCAAGCGCGAGATGGCCTCGGCGGTGCTTGACGATGACCGCTCGGTCAAGGCGGTCGCCGCCGCGTACGGCTGCACCTGGAACACCTGTCACGACGCGGTCATCGCCACGGCGGACCCGGTGCTGGCCGGCGAACCCGAAGCCGTGAGCGTGCTGGGAATCGACGAGACCCGTCGCGGCAAGGCCAAATGGGAGACCTGCTCGCAGACCGGTACCCGATCCTGGGTGGACCGCTTCGACACCGGGCTGGTCGATATCACCGGCACGGGCGGGTTGTTGGTGCAGGTCAACGGCCGTGCGGCCAAACCGGTGACCGACTGGCTGGATCAGCGTGATCCCGGCTGGAAGGCCACCATCGAGTTCGTCGCGATCGACATGTCGGTCACCTACGCCAACGCTGCGCGCCAAGCGTTGCCGCACGCGAAGCTGATCGTCGATCGGTTTCATCTGGTCAAGCGGGCCAACGAAATGGTCGATGAGGTCCGGCGCCGCACTACCCAAGCCCACCGTTTGCGCCGCGGACGCAAAAGCGACCCCGAATGGATCAACCGGCGCCGGCTGCTGCGCGCCGCTGAGCGATTGACCGATGAGCAACGCCACAAGCTGTTCGTGAAACTGACCTCAGCGGACCCCAATGGCGACATCGCCGCCGCCTGGATCGCCAAAGAGCTCCTACGAGATGTGTTGGCCTGCACCGCCCGTGGCGGATTGACCTACGAGATCCGCGATGCGCTGTACCGGTTCTACACGTTCTGCGCCGCCTGCTCGGTGCCCGAGATCAGCAAGCTTGCCCGCACCATCTCAGCATGGCAGGAGCCGATGATCCTGGCCATCCAGACCGGACTGTCCAACGCCCGCAGCGAAGGCTACAACCGCATCATCAAACACGTCGGCCGCATCGCCTTCGGATTCCGCAACCCAGAAAACCAACGCCGCCGAGTACGGTGGGCCTGCACCCGCCAATCCCGGCGGACGCCACCCAGCACCAAGCAGGTACGCCCCTGCTAACTCGGAAGAGCCACACACACCACCTGCGCGCCGCGGGAGAGCAGGCGCTCACACAGGTGCCCACCGACGAAGCCGGCCCCGCCGAACACCACCACCCGGTTCACGTCACGCATTTGGTCCGGGTACCCACGAAGTGATCGAGAAAACTTGGTGTTTGACGGTCTGGCGCGACGGTCGACGGAATTCGGACCATTTCGGACGATGCCACGGAATTGATCCTCGCCGATATCCGTATTTCGGTCGCATATTCGCCATTTCTGACACACATTGAAAATCAGATTCCCGAGTCCGCGGATACCAGCGTGAACCTGGATGATTCCGCTGGTCAGCGGGCTGAAAACGCATATTTCAATTTTTTCGTCAAACTTCTCGTTCGACAAATCTGATAGACTGGTAATCGCTTGGGACTTTTGATGTGAAGCGGTCGAGGGGGAGGTTGGTATGACAACTATTCAAGGCGTCAAAGTCGTCAACTTTGCCAGTGAAATTGCCGAGGAGGCCTTCGAGCTGGCTCGGCAGACGGCGTCGCTGCCCTTCGTCTATCCGCATGTGGCCCTGATGCCCGATGCCCATGTCGGCATGGGCGCGGCCGTCGGCACCGTGATTCCGACGTTGGGCGCGGTGATTCCGGCAGCCGTCGGTGTCGACATCGGTTGCGGCATGATCGCGGCCCGGACCCGGTTCACCGCCGATGACATCGCCGACAAGGACCCCGCCTGGCTGCGCAAGTCGCTCGAATCGTCCATTCCGCTGAGCCCGGGCAACTACAACCGGTCGCTACGCCGGTTCGATTTCACCCAGGCCCGGTTGGACCGCCTGGAGCGGCTTGCGACCGAAAGCGGCGTCGACCTGTCCCACTCGCCGAAGTGGCGTGAACAGCTCGGCTCACTGGGCGGCGGCAACCATTTCATCGAGTTGTGCATCGACGACGACGAGGTGGTGTGGTTGTTCCTGCACTCCGGGTCGCGCGGTGTCGGTCACAAAATCGCCCGCCGGCACATCGCCGCCGCCAAGCGGCAGTGCGAACAGCACGGCATCGATCTGCCGAACCCCGATCTGGCGTACCTGACCGAGGGAACGCCCGAGTTCGATCGCTACATCACCGAATTGAACTGGGCCCAACAGTTCGCGCTGGCCAATCGGGAAGAAATGATGGACCGGTTCCGGCAGTCCTTCGCCCGCTGGATGCGGGTCGACCCCGACGATGTCGAGGTGCAGCGGATCAACACCCACCACAACTACACGGTGCAGGAACAGCACGCCGGCAAACAGGTGTGGGTGACCCGCAAGGGTGCGATCAACGCGCATCCCGGCGTGATGGGCATCATCCCCGGGTCGATGGGCACCCGCTCCTACATCGTCCGCGGCAAGGGCAACCCCGACAGCCTCTGCAGCGCCCCGCACGGGGCGGGTCGCCGGTTCTCCCGCACCGAGGCGCGGCGCCGCTTCAGCGCCGACGATCTGGCCAAGCGGATGAAGGGCATCGAATACCGCCACGGTGCCGCGTGGGTGGACGAGATTCCGGACGCCTACAAGTCGATCGATCAGGTGATGGCGGACTCGGTCGACCTCGTCGAGGTGGTCACCAGCCTGCGTCAGGTCGTCAACGTCAAGGGCACCTGAGCCGCTAGGGCGACGGGTACAACTCGCCCCGGTTACGACGCGACCGCACGGGTATGCCCAGTGGCGGACCGCCGTGACCTTGACGCAGGGGGCACCGAGAGTTGACCGCATCGACCAGACTGTCGTTTGTCATCGCAAGCCGCAACCGCGCCGCTGAACTCGCCTCGGTGGTGAACCGCCTGCTCGATACGACACCATGCCCGGTCATCGTGGTGGACAACGCATCCGATGATCACTCGGTCGACGTGATCACCCGCATCGCAGCCCGGTCGGCGAACCGGGTGCAGGTCATCGAGTTGGACAGCAACCGCGGCGCCGTCGGCCGCAATGCCGGGGTGGCCGCCAGCCGCACACCTTACGTGGCGTTCTGCGACGACGATTCGTGGTGGGAGCCCGACGCACTGGCGCTCGGTGTGGAAACCTTCGACCGCTACCCGCGCGTCGGACTGCTCGCCGCCCGCACCACGGTGCTACCGGGCGGACGCATCGATCCGTTCAGCATCGAGTTGGCCCGCAGCCCGCTCGGGCACCGGCCCGATCTACCCGGCCCGTCGATCCTGGGGTTCATGAGCTGCGCGGCGATGGTGCGCACCGCGGCGTTTCAGGCCGCCGGCGGTTTCAGCGACATCTTGCATTTCCGCGGTGAGGAGCAACTGCTGGCCCTCGACATGGCGGCACTGGGTTGGGAATTATGTTATCTGGCTGAGCTTCTCGCGGTGCACCAGCCGTCGTCGGTGCGCGCGACCACCGCCGCCCAGGACGCCCGGGTGCTTCGCAACGACGTGCTGACCACCTGGCTGCGCCGACCGGTTCCGCAGTGTGCCCGCGCGTTCGGCCGACTGCTGCGCGCGGCCGGACGCGATCGTGACCACGCCCGCGCCGCACTGGAGGCGCTGGGCCGGGCACCGGCTGTGGCGGCCGAACGCCGCCGGCTGCCGGCGCGGGTGGAACGGTCGCTGGCGCTGCTCGAAGCCCGTGAGAGGCCCCGGGTCCAGGCGCGAAACGGGCGCTAACCCGACGACATCTGTGAGGCCGTCGCGGACCGGTAGTCGGCCGGCACCAGCCGGTCATAGATGCGCTGGGTGTCGGTCGCGACCCGATCCCAGCTGTAGCGGGCGCGGGCCCGGTCGCGGCCCGCCGCGCCCAGGCTTTGGCGCAGAAACGAGTCGCGCAGCAGCTGATTGATCGTGTCGGCGAGTTCGGCCGGCCTCCGGGGCGGTACCAGCCGGCCGGTGACATCGTGCACGACCGTATCGAGCATGCCGCCCACCGCGGCGGCCACCACCGGAACACCGCAGGCCATCGCCTCCAACGGCACGATGCCGAACGGTTCGTACCACGGCGTGCAGGCCACCACATCGGCCGATCGCAACACCGCCGGCATGTCGGCGCGCGCGACCGAACCGTAGAGCTGCACCCGATCGGCCACCCCCAGCTCCTCGGCGAGCGTACACAACCGCCGAGCTTCCGGCTCCGTCCGCAGTTGCGAACGCCGCGGTCCGCCGACCACCACCAGCTCGGCGTTCGGGATGGCCGGCAACGCCCGCACCAGGGTGTCGAAACCCTTACGTGGCACAAACCGCCCGACCGTGACGATGCGGCGCCGCTCCCCCCGAGGTGCCTGCGGCCCGTCCGGTGTGAACAGGTCGAGGTCCACGCCGCAGGGCACGACCGAGATCCGCGACCGCGACCGCCCCATCCGCATCAGCTCGAACACTTCGTCGGTGCAGGTGGCAGCGACCCAGTTGGCACCCCGGGCCACCATCGCCTCCAACTGCAGCCGCTCCTGCGGGCTGGTGTCCTCGGCGCCCTGGTGCCGCTTCTTGACCACGCCCAGCGCATGGAAGGTCTGAACGGCCGGCAGGTCGAGGTGGCGGCTGGCCAACTGGGTGGCGATCCCCGACATCCAGAAGTGGGCGTGGACGACGTCAGGCCGATGCGCGCTCCATTCGGCATCGAGGAACTGGGCGAACGGCCCCATGTACGGCAGCAATTCATCTTTGGGGAGCTGCTCGGCCGGACCCGCCGGAACGTGTACCACCGTGTAGCCGAGTGGGGTGTCCACCCGATCGGGAAGACCGCGGTCGTCACGACGGGTGTACACGGTCACCTCATGCCCCCGCCGCGTCAGGGCGGCGGACAGTTCGGCGACGTGCACATTCTGCCCTCCGGCATCGACGCCGCCGAGTGCGGCCAACGGACTGGCGTGCTCGGAAACCATCGCTATTTTCATCGCGGCTCCTTCGCAAATGGGCACCGGACAGTCATCGGCAGTGCCCGTGGATGACCTCATCCCATTGAGTGAGGAAGCGGTCGAGGGAGAAGTTGGCCACCGCGAAGTCGCGGGCAGCCTTGCCCGCGGCGCTGGCCTCGGCGAAGTCGGTGGCGAACCGCTCCAGTGCGTACGCCAGCGTCTTCGGGTTGGCGCTCACCACACCGGCTTCGGTGGGCACCACCAACGACAGCCCCAACGATGTCCAGCGGGCGGTGTGTAGATAGAGTCGGCGGCGGGCGACCTCGCGCCACAGTTGCGGGGGCGGCACGTCCCCCCGGCCACGCACCAGTCCGTTGGGGTGCCGGTCATTGAGCGCCAGCGTGTCGATCCCCCACACGTCGATCGGGCGGTGGGCGGCCAGGTCACCGAGCAGATCCGCACCGACGGTGCGCCACCGCCGCAACGGTTCGTTGATCATCGCCGCGGCGGCCGGAATCTCGCCGGTGTACAGCCGACCGGGATCGGCGATGCCGTGGTTGATCACCATGGTGGGCGCCGTCCCGTTGTCCCACATGAGTTCGTTGAACTCGGTGACGTGGATGAGCGGGATGTCACGACGGTCCGCCACCGGGTGCACACTGTCTACCGCAAACGGGCGCGGGGCGTTGTGCTCGACGTAAACGGCCGGAACGTCGTGACCGAGTCGACGGCCCAGCCAGCGTTCGGCCAACTCGAACTCCTCGGGCCGCTGCAGCACGACCAGGTCGATGTCTTCGTCGCGCAACCAGCTTGTCGGCACCTCTACCGCGTTTGACCAGTGGCGACCGAGCAGACCGCGCGCCTGCTGGGGTTGGGTCGCGCTGGCCGGGACGACGTAGCGGTGTCGACCGGCGACGAAGGAGTCCATCCAACTGCCGTGCACATGCCAGATGAGCACACCGCGCGTTTCGTGCGTCAGCGACGCGACAGCCGGATCCACAGCCGCCGCGTACCCGAGGTGAACCGGCAGTAAACAGCCCAACGATCCTCACGCGGCGGTGCTGTCGGCGTTTAGCGTCCGGCCCGCTCGGGCATCCTGCCCCACACGCGGGGCACCCCATTCGACAAGGCGACAACGGGGCCGTCCGACCCGCGCGGCAGCTCAAGAAGTTGGGCGCCCGAAGAAACCACGATCGAGAGGTGAATCATGGCCGATACCGGTCCTCAGGAAGGCATCAAGGGCGTCGTCGAAGACGCGAAGGGCAAGACCAAGGAAGCCGTCGGCACCGTGACGGGGCGCGACGACATGATCAACGAGGGCAAAGCCCAGCAGGACAAGGCGGACGCCCAGCGGGACGCCGCGAAAAAGGAAGCCGAAGCGGAATCCGCGCGCGGCGGCGCCAAAGCGGCTGAAGAGCGTCAGAAGGAAAATCAGTAAGTACGTCAACAGTGCTCGGCGGAGTATTCGGTCGACGGTGCGGGCCCGGTCAGCAGACCGGGCCCGCACTGTTGTTCCGCACTGTTGTTCGGGTCTAACTGCTGGTGTCACCGCGCGGCCGTTGCCGCGCCGCGGCGGGATGTTCGTCCAGCCAGCGTTCCTCGATCCGCCGGACCCGCCGGTGTTCCACCATCAGCCACACCCCGGCCACCGCGAAGCCGAGGACGGCCAGACAGGCCAGCACCACTCCGGCCATGGTCTCCCCGGCGGCCAACGTGGCCAGGCAGGACACGAACGCCACCAGACCCAGACCGAGCACGATGAGCGCCGGCATGCTGGCGGTGTTCTTCAACGACTCCCCCGCGTGCGGGCGGGTGGTTCGGGCGTGGTCCACCGGATCTCGAGCGTCGTCTCCCATGGCGTTCCCTCTCGTTTCTCGTCTCGTCTTCTCTTGTCCGTCAGCGCATTCGGTGCGATCGATGCGTGTGATCGTTACGCATATCGATGCGCCGGCCGTCACAGCCCGATCGCGGGATCGGTGAACGTCGGCAGGCTCATCGTCACGACCACGACCATGAGGGTCAGCAGGAACCAGCCCGCGGCCAGCCACGCCCGCCAACCCCCGTCGCGCCGCCGGCACTGGTAGGAGCGCCCCAGCGCCCACAGACCGCCACCGGCGAGAACAATCGGCGCGGCCAACGCCAGCAGGGTCAACTGCGGTCTCCCGCAAGCCATCACATCGACCGTGTTGCCGCTGCAGGTGCTCACCCAGACGGCCGCGCCCATCAGCAGCGCACCACCCAGTGCGGCACAGCCCAGACCGAAGCGCAGCGGCCCCCGACCGTCCGGCCGGTCGACTCGCCGCATCTCCTCGTGCGGATCCCGCGATCTGCGCGGCTCATGCCAGTGGTCTGCGATGGATGCGACGGATCGGTCACGTATGCCGCCACTGGTCATGTATCGACCCCTCATTCTCCTCGCTCGGCTGCCCTGCCGGGCCCGCAGGGTTCCCCGGGTCCACGGCCGGTAAACGTCGCGCACCCGGCACACCGGATCCGCCGAATCGGCATAGGATCGACACGGTCTGTAACCCGACGAGTCAGCTCGCCCGGAGATCGGTAGGTGTGATGGTGGTGGACGGCAGACCGGCAGCACGACGCGACGCACCCCGCGATGTACCGCGTCACGACGGAGTGCGTTGATCCATGGGCGTTCTCCGGAGCACGGTCGGGGGCCTGATCGGGGCGTCGCTGCGGACGCTGCAGGTCGCGGCCGGAACCGCACTGCTGGCCGGGGACACCGTCATCGGTGCCGGCCGGACGGTCGCCGGAACCGTCGCTGACCTCGCGGCCGACGTGGCGACCGGCGCCGAGTCGACCGCCCACACCACGCTGGGCCTCGTCGTGGAGGCGTTGGGCGGTCCGCCGGCCCGCCGCACCAGCCGCAACGATTCCCGGCATTGGATCGAGGTGTGCGGTCTGAGCGGTCCGGACGCCGACGCCATCGCCGAGGAGGTGGTGTCCGCGCTGCGGGCGGTGCCCGGGGTGACCGATGTGGCGATCAACCACTCGATGGCCCGGGCCGTCGTCACGGTCGAGACCGGCGTCCCGGCGGCGGACCTGACCGCGGTGGTCGCCGAGGCGGAGCGGCGCGCCCGGACCACCGAGGCCGGCCGGCACCGCCCCCACACGCTGCCCTGGGATGATGCGCTGCTGGCGGCGCGGGCTGTGGGCGCCGCCGCGGCGGCGGTCGGGCTGGGGCTGTCGGTGACCGGGAACGTGCTGCGGTTCCGCGGGTTGCCGGATTTCCTCTCCGCGATACCGACTCTGGCCGACCACAATCCGGGCATCCACCGGCAGTTCGAACGCCGGCTCGGGCGGGAGGGCACCGATCTGCTGTTCAGCCTGCTGACGTCGGCATCGGCGGCGATGACGGTGTCTCCGACCTCGGCGGCGGCCGAGATGGCCACCCGCACCATGATGGTGGTGGAGGCGGTGCACACCCGGCGGGCGTGGCGTCGGCACGAGCCGCGACTGGTCCGGCACCGGCCGTCGTCCCGGCGGCCCCACCGCGGCACCCTGGAGTTCGGCGCCGGTGCCGGTGAGCGCTACGCCGACCGGGCCGTCCGGATGGGGGTGACCGCGGCCGCGGTGGTGGGTGCGGTGTCGCGAAATCCGACCATCGGCGGCGCAGCCGCTCTGGTGACCGCCCCCAAACCGTCCCGTGCGGCCCGGGAGGCGTTCGGCTGCGCGATGACCCGGGGGTTGATCACCCACCATGATGCGCTGGTGGTGAGGCCGCGTGCGCTGCGGGCACTGGACCGGGTGGACGCGGTGGTCATCGATCCGCGGGTGTTGTACACCGATCAGCTCGCGGTGACCCGGATCGTGGGAGTCACCAATTCGGACCGGGACCGGGCCTGGCGGGCGGTTCAACGGGCACTCGACCGGGGCGGCCTGACCCCCGGCTGGCATCCGCTGTCCTCGATCGCGGGGGCGCCGGCGTCCGGGCGGATCCTGATCAGCCCGGTACGCGATCAGTTCGCCGCCGCGGTCGTCACCGAGGCGCACCGCTGCGGACGCCGGGTGCTGTCCTTGGATGACGACGGACTGCGTTCGCTGGCAAGGGGTTTCGACAAGCTCTACCCGCTCGGTGACTCGGTCGACGAGTCGCTGGCCGCCGCCGTCGCGGAGGCGAAGGCCGACGGCGCGACCGTGGCCCTGTTCACCTCACCCGCCATGACGGCGCCACATGCCGCCGACATCACGATCGGGTTGAGCCCCGACGGGCACCCACCGCCGTGGGGAGCCGATGTCTTTGTGCCCGACCTGGTTTCGATGTGGCGGATACTGCGCGCCCTGCCCGCCGCCCGGTCGGCCACCACCAAGGGCGTCCGGTTGTCGGCGTCCAGCACCGCGATCGGCGCGCTGATGCTCATTCCGGGAGTCACGGGCAATGGTCCGGACTCGGTGAACGTCGGCGTCGCCGCCGGTCTGTGGAGCGGGTTCCGCACCGCGACGAAGGTGTTCGACGATTCCCCGCCGGAACCCGAACCGTCGCACGACTGGCATGCGCTGCCGGCCGACGAGGTGCGGCGTCTGCTGCCGCGGCCCGGCGACGGAGATCGGCAACCCCCAGCGGGCCGGGATCCGGCCCTGATGCGCCCGGTCCGGGCGGCCGCGGCGGCGATGACATGGTTCTGGCAACTGACCCGCGACTTCACCGCGGAGATGCGGTCGAATCTGGCCGACCCGATCACCCCGTTGCTGGCGACCGGCGCGGTGGCCAGCGCACTGCTCGGCTCCCCGTTGGACGCCGCGCTGGTCGGTGGGGTGCTGTTGCTCAACGCCGCGCTGTCGGCGCAACAACAACTGCATGCCGAGCGGATTCTGCGCCGGTTGATGGCGGTGCAGGAACCGTCGGCGCGGCGCCGGGTGCGGATGGCCACAGCGACCGGAACCGGGGCGACCGGAACCGAGGCGACCCCGGTCGAGGCCGGCCCGATCGAGGAGGTGCCCGCGAACCGGCTGCGTCCGGGCGATGTCATCGAGGTGCGGGTGGGCGATGTGGTCCCGGCCGACGCCCGGATCATGGCGGCTTCGAATGTCGAGGTCGACGAGTCGTCGTTGACCGGGGAATCGTTACCGGTGCCGAAGACCGCCGCGGCCACGCCGGGCGCGCCGTTGGCCGAGCGGTCCGGGATGCTGTACGCGGGAACGACGATGGTGGCGGGCACCGCGGTGGCGGTGGTCACCGCGGTCGGCCCCCGCACCGAGGTGCGCCGGGCACTGGCGATGGCCGCCGAACGTCCGGGTGAGATCGGCCTGCAACGCCAACTCGCCCACATCACCAAGCGGGCGCTGCCGTTCAGCGTGTCCAGCGGCGCCCTGGTCGGCCTGCTCAGCGTGCTGCGTGGCACCCCGATCCGTGCCGCGGTCGGCAGCGCGGTCTCGCTGATCGTCGCCGCGGTGCCGGAGGGTCTGCCGTTGGTGGCCACCTTGGCCCAACTCGCGTCGGCACGCCGGTTGAGCGGCGAGTCGATCCTGATCCGTAACCCGAATTCGATCGAGGCGCTGGCGCGCCTGCAGGTGGTGTGTTTCGACAAGACGGGCACGCTCAGCGAGAACCGGTTGCAGGTCAAGGCGGTGCATCCGATGCGCGGACGGACCGAGACCGAGGTGCTCGAGGCGGCCCTGAGCACGACGTTCGCCGAACCGGGCCATCGCGCCCACCATGCCACCGATGAGGCGATCATCCGGGCGGTCAACGGTGCGGCGATCGCCGCACCCGCCCAACGGGACGGCTTCCTGCCCTTCCAGGCCGGCCGACCGTACGCCGCCGCGGTGCGCGGAACCCGGCTGACCATCAAGGGTGCACCTGAGGTGCTGGCGTCGGCGCTGGCCCGCGGCGACAGTGCGCTCACCCGCCGGGTCGAGGCGATGGCGGCGCAGGGGCTGCGGGTGCTGGCGGTGGCCGGCCGCGAACTGTCGCCGGAGCAGGCCGCCGCCGCGGTCGCCGATCCGGCGGTGTTCACCGAGTTGTGCGGTTCGGGCCTGTCCCTGTTCGGCCTGATCGGCCTGGCCGACACGCCCCGCCCCAGCGCCCGGGGTGTGCTCGCCGACCTGACCGAACGCGGCATCGGTGTGCGCCTGATCACCGGGGACCACCCGGTCACCGCCGCGGTCACCGCCCGCGAACTGGGCCTCGACGTCGACGGGGAGCAGGTGATCACCGGCGCGGAGTGGGAGACGTTGTCCGCGGAGGAACGGGCCGCGGCGGTGCGGTCCCGGTCGGTGTTCGCCCGGATGTCACCGGAGCACAAGATCGACGTGGTGCAGACCCTGGAGCGCAACGGTGTGGTGACCGCCATGGTCGGCGACGGCGCCAACGACGCCGCGGCGATCCGTGCCGCCAGCGTCGGTGTCGGGGTGGCCACCCGCAGCAGCGATCCGGCGCGCACGGCGGCGGACATCGTGTTGCTCGACGGACGGATCGAGGCGCTGATCGACGCGCTGGACGAGGGGCACCATCTGTGGCGCCGGGTGCAGTCGGCGGTGTCGATGTTGCTCGGCGGCAACTCCGGCGAGATCGCGTTCGCGCTGCTCACCAGCCTGCTGACCGGGCGTTCGGTGCTCAACGCCCGGCAGATGCTGTTGGTCAACATGCTCACCGATGCGATGCCGGCAGCCGCGCTCGCGGTGAGCACGCAGGCCGCCCCGGGCGCCATCCGCCGAGACCGGGCGGCGCAGGACGAGTCGACGATGTGGCGGGCGATCGCGGTCCGCGGTGCGGCCACCACCCTGGGCGCGGGCCTGGCGTGGACGATGGCCCGGATGACCGGCACCGGTGCCCGCGCCTCGACCGTCGCGCTGATCGGCCTGGTGTCGACCCAGCTGGCGCAGACCCTCTCCGACTCCCGGGACCGCCTGGTGGTGCTGACGGCACTGGGTTCGTTCGCGGTGCTCGCCGGAGTCGTCAGCACCCCGGGCGTCAGCCAGGTCTTCGGGTGCAGACCGGTGGGGCCGGTCGGGTGGGGTCAGGCGTTTCTGGCGACCGCGGTGGCGGCGACTGCTGCGGCGCTGGCGCCGGGGGTGCTGCAGCGCATCGCCGGTACCGGCAGGTCAGTCCTCGTCGATGACGACGATGCCGGCCTGGACCAGGACGGCGTAGAGCGTCCGCAGCGGCGGGGTCAGCAGCCGAACGCCGGCGGCGATCAGGGTGTCGGTGCTGGCAATGCCGGAGTTGTCAGTCACACCAGCAGGTTATCGAATGATCCTGATGAATCCGGGGTCACCTAGGTGAACGGGAGGCGAAATGTCTGATACTTTCCGGTCCTTCTTCTCCTCGCACCGGGAGGCCTCGGAGTCCGTCAAGCGGGCGGAGAAGTTCTCGCTGCGGCTGCCGATCGTGGGGCGGGTCACGGTTCCGCCGCCGGAGCAGTTGGCGTTCTTCGGTGCGCTCGGTGCGCTCGCCGCGGTGGGCGTGCTCGAGTGGCCGGTGGCGGTGGCCATCGGCGTCGGTCAGGTCATGGTGGCCCGGCAACTGACCGAGACGCGATCCGCGGACCCATCCGGATACCCTGAGGCCGCCTCCACGCAGCACGCACTCCCCCCGGGCGCGACGGCCTCGGCGCAGCCGGCGAAGAAGGCGGCCGCCGAGAAGTCACCGTCCGAGAAGGCGGCCAAGAAGACACCAACCAAGAAAACGGCAGCCAAGAAAACACCAGCCAAGAAAACACCAGCCAAGAAAACGGCGGCCAGGAAGACCGCAGCGAAGAAGCGCACGAGCTAGCCCGAGACCACCGGCCGGCATCGGGCCGCTCACCGGCGCGCTACCGGCCCGACCTACCGGGCCGACTTGGACGTCGCTCGGGACCGGCTCGTCTTCCGCGAACCGGGCTTCGTCGCCTTCCGTGTCGCCCCACGCGAGGTCGCGCCCGATCCGGTGGTGTCGTCCACCACCTTCAGATTCGGCTCGCCGGCTGCGGCGTCCGACGCCGCCTCACGGTCGGTTCCGGAGCTTCGGCTCAACTGTCTGATGAGCAGGGCGGATCCACCGACCGCCAGCACGATCGGCCATTCGATCAGTCCGGTGGCCCCGATCGCCCCGAGCGTGAGCAACGCCGCCGGAGTGGAATCGCTGCCTTTCTCCACTCCCTCCCGCGCCCCGGACACCGCACCCTGCGCGGCGCCGATGACGCCGTTGACCGCGGCGCCGCCGACCGCGCCGGCAGCCGACGTGGTGACCTCCGCCGCCTTCCGGACCGTGCGGAGCGCCGAACCCACCACATCCATCGCGTTACCGCCCTTCACCTCGGCATATGCCCACCGTACGCCGGGCAGCGTCTTCCATGGGCCGGGTTGGCCGGGCATCATGCCCGCATGCGGATCGACAACAGCGTGTTCGTGGTCACCGGCGCCGGTTCGGGCATCGGCCGGGCGTTGGCCCTGTCCTTCGCCGATGCCGGCGCCCGGGTGGTCGCCGGTGACATCGACGAATCGGCTGCCGACACCACCGCGGCCACCATCCGCGACAGCGGCGGACACGCGGTGCCGATCCGCGCCGACGCCACGACGCCGGCGGGGATCGACGCCATGATCTCGTTGGCGCAGGAGACATTCGGTCCGGTGGACGGCTATGTGGCCAACGCCGGTGTGATCGGTCCGCCCGGGCTGGGCACGGACACCGGCTGGGACCGGGTGCTCGACGTGAACCTGCGGGCTCATGTCCGTGCAGCCGATGCCTTGGTACCGCAGTGGATCTCACGCGGCACCGGCTATTTCGTCAGCGTCGCGTCGGCAGCCGGTCTGCTGACCCAGCTGGGCGCGGCGGCCTACGCCGTGAGCAAGCATGCCGCCGTGGGATTCGCCGAGTGGCTGGCGATCACCTACGGCGACCGGGGCATCGGCGTCAGCTGTGTGTGCCCGATGGGTGTGCGGACGCCGTTGTTGGGTGCGGTGCGCGATTCGACGGACACCACCGCGCAGCTGGCCGCCCGGTCGATCACCTCCGCCGGTGCGGTCCTCGACGCCGCTGAGGTCGCCGACCTGACGGTCGCCGCGGTGCGCGAGGGCCGATTCCTGGTGCTGCCGCATCCCGAGGTGCTCGACATGTACCGGCAGAAGGGTGCCGACTACGACCGGTGGATCGCCGGCATGCGCCGTTATCAGCGGTCGCTGGCCGCCGAGCGGTGACCGCCGGCCGCGCCGATCACAGCAGGGTGTCGGCGCCGATTGGCACCATGGGAAGGTGACCACCGAACCGGCGCCGGATCCCGGCGCGGCGCTGCGGCGCTTCACGGAGTTGACGCGCGACTGGTTCACCGGAACGTTCGAGGCCCCCACGGCCGCCCAGGCGCAGGCCTGGCAGGCCATCGCCGACGGCGACAACACACTGGTCATCGCACCCACCGGTTCGGGCAAGACACTGGCGGCGTTCCTGTGGGCCATCGACCGGCTGGTCGCGGCCCCGGCCGACGAACGCTCCGGAAATCCCGGCGCCCGGGTGCTGTACGTGTCTCCGCTGAAGGCGCTGGCCGTCGACGTCGAACGCAACCTGCGCGCCCCGCTGACCGGGATCCGGCGCATCGCCGAACGCCGCGGAACGGGTGTCCCGGACATCAGCGTGGGGGTGCGTTCCGGCGACACCCCGCCGGCGCAGCGCCGGGAGCTGATCGCCCGGCCGCCGGACATCCTGATCACCACCCCGGAGTCGCTGTTCTTGATGTTGACCTCGGCGGCCCGCGACACCCTGGCCGGGGTGCAGACGGTGATCGTCGACGAGATCCACGCCGTCGCCGCCACCAAACGCGGGGCGCATCTGGCGTTGTCGCTGGAGCGGCTGGATCAACTGTTGCCGCGGCCGGCGCAACGCATCGGGTTGTCGGCCACCGTCCGCCCACCCGAGGAAGTGGCGCGGTTCCTGTCCGGGCAGGCCCCGACGACGATCGTCGCGCCGCCCGCGGCCAAGACCTTCGAGCTGTCGGTGCAGGTCCCGGTGCCCGACATGGCGAACCTCGAGCACAACACGATCTGGCCGGCGGTGGAGGAACGCATCGTCGACCTCATCGAGGCGCACCGGTCGTCGATCGTGTTCGCCAACTCCCGCCGGCTGGCCGAACGACTCACCGCCCGGATCAACGAGATCCACGCCGAACGCCAGGGGTGTCCGCCGCCGGCCGAACCCAATCCACGCGTCGCCGGCGGGGCGCCGGCACAGCTGCTGGCCAGCGGCCAGACGTCGGGCGCCGAACCCGTGCTGGCCCGCGCCCACCACGGCTCGGTCTCCAAGGAACAACGCGCCCTGGTCGAGGAGGACCTCAAGAGCGGACGGCTCAAGGCGGTGGTGGCGACCTCGAGCCTGGAGTTGGGCATCGACATGGGTGCGGTGGATCTGGTGATCCAGGTCGAGACGCCGCCCTCGGTGGCCAGCGGGCTGCAACGCATCGGCCGGGCCGGCCACCAGGTCGGCGAGATCTCCCAGGGTGTGCTGCTGCCCAAACACCGCACCGACCTGATCGGCTGCGCGGTCACCGTGCAGCGCATGCTCGACGGCCGGATCGAGACACTGCAGGTGCCGGCCAACCCGCTCGACGTGCTGGCCCAGCACACCGTCGCAGCCTGTGCGCTCGAACCGATCGACGCCGACCTGTGGTTCCAGGCGGTGCGGCGCAGCGCCCCGTTCGCGACCCTGCCGCGCAGCGCGTTCGAGGCGACGCTGGACCTGCTGTCCGGGAAGTATCCGTCCACCGAGTTCGCCGAACTGCGCCCGCGCCTGGTGTACGACCGCGACACCGGAACGTTGACCGGCCGGCCGGGGGCACAGCGGCTGGCGGTCACCTCCGGTGGCGCGATCCCCGACCGCGGACTGTTCACCGTGTACCTGGCGACCGAGTCGGAAAAGCCGTCCCGGGTGGGCGAACTCGATGAGGAGATGGTCTACGAGTCGCGGCCCGGCGACGTGATCTCCCTGGGCGCGACGAGCTGGCGGATCACCGAGATCACCCACGACCGGGTGCTGGTGGTGCCCGCGCCCGGTCAGCCGGCACGGCTGCCGTTCTGGCGCGGCGACGGGGTGGGCCGGCCCGCCGAACTCGGCGCGGCGATCGGCGCGTTCACCGGCGAACTGTCCCGGCTCGACAGCACTGATTTCGAAACCCGCTGCCACGCAATGGGATTCGACGAGTTCGCGACGACCAACCTGTGGCAGCTGCTCGACGAGCAACGGCAGTCCACCGGCGTGGTGCCCAGTGACACCACGCTGCTGGTCGAGCGGTTCCGCGACGAACTCGGCGACTGGCGGGTGATCCTGCACTCCCCGTACGGTCTGCGGGTGCACGGCCCGCTGGCCCTGGCGGTGGGCCGGCGGCTGGCCGAGCGCTACGGGATCGACGAGAAACCCACCGCATCCGACGACGGCATCATCGTCCGGCTGCCCGACACCGGGGACACCCAGCCGGGCGCCGAACTGTTCGTGTTCGACGCCGACGAGATCGAACCGCTGGTCACCGCCGAGGTCGGCGGGTCCGCGCTGTTCGCGTCGCGGTTCCGGGAATGCGCGGCCCGCGCCCTGCTGCTGCCGCGCCGCCACCCGGGTAAACGCTCGCCGCTGTGGCATCAACGCCAGCGCGCCGCGCAACTGCTCGACGTGGCACGGAAATACCCCGACTTCCCGATCGTGCTGGAGACGGTGCGGGAATGTCTGCAGGACGTCTACGACGTCCCCACGCTGACCGAGTTGATGCGCGGCATCGCGCAACGGCGGCTACGACTCATCGAGGTGGAGACCGCGGCGCCGTCACCGTTCGCGGCGTCGCTGCTGTTCGGCTATGTCGGCGCGTTCATCTACGAGGGCGACAGCCCGTTGGCCGAACGGCGCGCCGCGGCCCTGTCGCTGGACCCCACGCTGCTGGCCGAACTGCTGGGCCGGGTCGAACTGCGCGAGCTGCTCGACCCGGACGTCGTCGCCACCACCGGGCGCCAGTTGCAGCATCTCACCGCGGACCGCGCCGTGCGCGATGTGGAAGGGGTGGCCGACCTGCTCCGGATGCTCGGGCCGCTGACCGCCGAGGAGATCGCCGCCCGGTCCACCTCCGCCGATGTCGGCGGCTGGCTGGACGAGCTCGCCGCGGCCAGACGGGCGCTGCGGGTGTCCTACGCCGGGCGGCAGTGGTGGGTGGCGGTCGAGGACATCGGCCTGTTGCGCGACGCCGTGGGGGTGGCGGTGCCGGTCGGGGTGCCAACCACCTTCACCGGCGCCGTCGCCGACCCGCTCGGCGAACTCCTGGGCCGCTACGCCCGCACCCGGGGGCCGTTCACCACCGCGCAGGCGGCGGCCCGGTTCGGGCTGGGTCTGCGGGTGGCGGGCGACGTGCTGCACCGGATGGCCGCCGACGGGCGGCTGGTGCGCGGCGAGTTCACCACCGACGCCGTCGACACCACCGAACAATGGTGCGACGCCGAGGTGCTCCGGATCCTGCGGCGGCGCTCCCTGGCCGCGCTGCGCGCCCAGGTCGAGCCGGTCAGCACCGCCGCGTTCGGCCGGTTCCTGCCGGCCTGGCAGCAGGTGGGCACCGCGAACTCCGGCATCGACGGGCTGGCCGCGGTGATCGAGCAGCTGGCCGGTGTGCCGATGCCGGCCTCGGCGGTGGAGTCGCTGATCCTGCCGCAGCGGGTGCGCGACTACCAGCCGGCGATGCTCGATGAGCTCCTGGCGTCCGGGGAGGTGATCTGGTCCGGTGCCGGTGCGATCGGCGGGGGCGCCACCGGGGCCGACGGCTGGATCGCGTTCCACCTCGGTGATTCGGCGCCGCTGACGTTGGCCGAACCCGCCGAGATCGAGTTCACCGATGTGCACCGCGCGATCCTGGACACCCTCGGCGGAGGCGGCGGCTACTTCTTCCGGCAGCTGGCCGGCGGCGCCGGGACCGACACCACCGCGGTGCGAACGGCCCTGTGGGAACTGGTGTGGGCCGGTTGGGTCACCGGCGACACCTTCGCACCGGTGCGCGCGATGCTCTCCGGCGCGGGCCGCACCGGACGGCGCGGCGGTGCTCCCGCCCACCAGCAGTCCCGCCGGCCGCCCCGGTTGAGCCGCTACAGCGTGGTGGCGGCCCAGACCCGCGCGGCCGACCCGACGGTGGCGGGGCGGTGGTCCGCGCTGCCCGCACCGGAGACCGACGCCACGGTGCGGGCGCACTTCCAGGCCGAACTGCTGCTGCACCGGTACGGCGTGCTCACCAAGGGGTCCGTGGTCGCCGAGGCGGTGCCGGGCGGGTTCGGCACCCTCTACAAGGTGCTGACCGCCTTCGAGGAGGCCGGCCGGTGCCAGCGCGGCTACTTCGTCGAGTCGCTGGGCGGCGCGCAGTTCGCGGTGGCGTCGACCGTGGACCGGCTGCGTTCCTATCTGGACAGTGTGGACCCGCAGCGGCCCGGATATCACGCGGTGGTGCTGGCCGCGGCGGATCCGGCCAACCCGTACGGCGCGGCGCTGCCCTGGCCCGCCGGCGGGGCCGGTGACCCCGATGTCGGGCATCGGCCGGGCCGCAAGGCCGGAGCGCTGGTGGTGCTGGTCGACGGTGCGCTGCGGTGGTTCATCGAGCGCGGTGGCCGTTCGCTGCTGACGTTCGGCGACCACGCCGACGCCGAGGCGCACGCCGCGGCGGCCGCGGCGCTGGCCGGGTTGGTCACCGCCGGACGGGTGCCGTCGCTGCTGGTGGAACGGATCAACGGGGTGCCGGTGCTCGAGCCGGGCGCCGATGCGGCCCGGCAGGCGGTGGTGGACGCCCTGACCGGGGCCGGATTCTCCCGGACGCCGCGGGGTCTACGGCTGCGGTGAGCCGGCGCCGGCCGGACCGCGTGGCCGATCAGACGGTGCAGTCGGTGCCGGCCGCGTCGCGGGCGATGACGCAGGCCGACGCGTTGCTGAGCTTCCACCTGCCGCCCTGCTCGATCCAGTAGATGTCGTGGGTGCGGGTGCCGAACAGCGGGATCGACACGGCCAGTTGGGCATCCAGCCGGTCCCCGTTGTGGACGGGGTTCTGTACCCGCCAGGACATCACCGCGTCGTAGCGGTTGATCACGCCGGCGATGTTGTTCGCGGTGGGCACCGCGGCCAGGCCGCCCTCGAGTTCGGCGGCCCGGGTCTCGTCGGGCAGCGACGTGTCCAGCACCCGCTGCAACTGGGCGGTCAACTGGTCGGCGGACGGGGTCGGCTGGGCGGCGGCGGGCGGGGCTCCGAGGAACACCGCGGCCGGGGCCGCGCCGAGGAACACTGCGGCCAGCAGGGCCGCGCAGGTGACAAGAACGGTTCGCACCCGCACACCTGACCATCTCGCACGGGGCCCGTCAAGACCTACCCCTCGCCGGGGCGCGGGTAGCGTTTCGGTATGCCCGAAGGTGACACCGTCTGGCGTACGGCGGAGATGCTGCGGGTCGGGCTGACCGGGAAAACCCTGACCCGCTGCGACATCCGGGTGCCGCGGTACGCCACCGTCGACCTCGCCGGGCTCCGCGTCGACGAGGTGCTCAGCCGCGGCAAACACCTGTTCATCCGGGTCGCCGACGCGAGCATCCACTCGCATCTGAAGATGGACGGCAGTTGGCGGGTGCACCCGCTGAACCGGCCGAGCCGCGCCGGCCACCGCATCCGGATCCTGCTGGAAGCCGCCGGCGGGCCGGGATCGGACATCGAACCGGTCCAGGCGGTGGGCATCGATCTCGGGGTGCTGCAGGTCCTCGACCGTCGTCACGACATGGACGTCGTCGCCCACCTCGGACCGGATCTGCTCGGCCCCGACTGGGATGCGGAGGTGGCGGCGGCGAACCTGACCGCCGATCCGGACCGTCCGCTGGCCGAGGCGCTGCTGGACCAGCGGGTGCTGGCCGGGGTGGGCAACGTGTACTGCAACGAACTGTGTTTCGTCACCGGGCATCTGCCCACCACCGCGGCGGGTGCGGTCACCGACCCGGTGCGGATGATGCAGCGGGCACGGGACATGCTGTGGCTCAACCGCACCCGCTGGAATCGCACCACGACCGGCGACACCCGGCAGGGACGGGATCTGTGGGTGTACGGCCGCGGCGGAAAACCCTGCCGGCGGTGCGGCACCCTGATCGCGCGCGACGCCGGCGGTGAGCGGGTCAGTTACTGGTGTCCGCACTGTCAGCGTTGACGCGCCGGAGCCGGGCCGTCCAGGTGGTGTACAGGCTCCACCCGACCAGCGTGCCCAGCGCGATCGAGAGGATCGCCGCGACCGCCGATCCGAGTGCGCGGACGTCGATGGCGTCATCGGTGGCGGCCTCCCCCAGCGACTCGAAACTGAGCGCGCCGGGAACCAACGACCAGAACGCGGCCAGCAGCATCACGATCGCCGGCGGTGACGATCTGATCCGCGCCGCGATCACCGCGAACGGCACGGTCAGCAGCGCTCCGAGCGCCCCGGCGTGCGCCGGGGAGGTGAACAGTTCACCGACCTGTTGCCCGACGAGCGCCACGCCGACCGCCGCGGTCAGCCACAGCAGCGACCCCGGTGGACCCGACAGGTAGAGGTAGATGCCGATCCCGATGACGACGATCGCCGGATAGAACGTCCACTCCCCCATCAGCGGCGACATCTGCTGTGCCGACCGGTGGTCGATGAGGCTCAGCCCGAGCGTGACCCCGAAGAGGAGCAGGACCAGCTGGGTGAGGCCGTACATCAGCCGGCTCGCACCGGCGATCACCGCGGAGCTCGCCAGTTCCATCGCACCGATGGTCAGCGACATGCCGGGCAGAATCGCCACCAGCGGTGGGCTGATCACCCGCAACAGATTGTCGTTGGCGGCCTCGGCGATGAAACCGGCGGACAGGGCGGTAACCACCATCGCCGCCACCGCCGGCGCCACCGGGGTCAGCGCGGGCAGCGACGACGAGATGGTGAGGATGACCCCGACCAGCGCGCCCAGCAGCACGTACCACGGCAACGACGCCCAGGTCGGGTTGATGAGGATGCCGAATCCGAGCGTGGTCAGCACATAGCCGAGGATGGTGCGCGCGGGGCCGAACCGGTGCCGCATCGACCGCGCGTCGGACAGCGCGGCGATCGCGTCGCGCGGGGTGATCGCGCCGGCGCCAGCCAGTTCGGCGACCGCGTCGACGCGGCCGGCCAGGTCGAGCTGGGTGGTGCCGCGGGTGGAGGATTCGATCTCGTGGGTCTCGGCGCCGATCTGGATGAGCAGCACGGTCGGCAGCACCACGACCCGCACCTCCTTGGTGGTGTACCGGCGGGCGATGTGCAGGAGCCGGTCCCGGACCAGCTGGGTGGGCTGCTGAATCTCCACCAGCGCGATGCCGATCTGGCGCAGCATCGCGGCCACCTCGGCGTCGTCGTAGGCGTCCGGTTCGGCGAGCGCGGCCGGCGCGTCCTTCTGCAATGCGCGCAAGGCGCGGGTGATCCGGTCCCGTAACGGTGCCGGCGGCAGTCGGGTCATCGCTGATCACTTCACCAGGAACCGTCGCGATACCGCAACCGGTTGCGCTTACGCTGAGCCCCATGCCTGTGCTGGAGTCGCGTTATCCGAGTCCCGACATCGCCATCGTCACGCTCAACCGCCCGGAGAAGCTCAACGCGTTGTCCTACGAACTGGTCGAGCAGTTGCACGAGACCCTCGCCGACATCCACGCGAACAACGACTGCCGTGCTGTGGTCCTCACCGGCGCCGGGCGCGGGTTCTGCTCCGGGCTGGATCTCACCGACCCCAATCCGGAGGCGGCCGGCAGGGGTACCGAGTTTCCGCGAGCCGGGATGCGCTGGCAGGAGCGCATCGCCGAGCTGACCACCCGGCTGCAGCGGCTGCGGCAGCCGGTGATCGCCGCGGTCAACGGGCCGGCCTACGGCGGCGGGTTGGGGATCGCCGCGGCGTGCGACATCCGCATCGCCGGCGAGTCGGCCCGGTTCTGCACCCAGTTCATCAAGCTCGGCATCGGTGGCGCGGACATCGGTGTCAGCTACACGCTGCCGCGGATCATCGGAGCGGGCCCGGCGTTCGACCTGATCCTCACCGCCCGCGCGATCGACGCCCGCGAAGCGTTGCGGCTGGGCCTGGTGTCCCGGCTGACCTCCGATGCGGAGCTGCTCGACGAGGCGCTGTCGATCGCCAGAACCCTGTGCGGCTACGGGAAATTCGGTGTCGAATCGACCAAGCAGGTGCTGTGGGCCAATCTCGACGCCGGCAGTCTGGACGCCGCGCTGCACCTGGAGAACCGCAGTCAGATCCTGGCGTCCACCGAGAGCGGGATGCGGTCCGCGGACGAGGTGCTGGGCAAGCGCTAGCGGGGGGTGCCGCCACCGTCGGCGATCAGCACCGTGCCGGTGATGTAGCTGCCCGCGTCGGAGGTGAGCAGCAGTGCCGCACCGACCATCTCGTCGGGTGTGGCGAGCCGCTTCATCAAGGTCGCGCCGGCCATCATGTCGACGACCTCCTGCGGGTTGTTGCGCATCATGTCGGTGTCGACCGGCCCCGGCGCCAGCGCGTTGACCCGGATACCCAGAGGCGCGAACTGGGCTGCCATCGACCGGGTGAACGACATCAACGCCGCCTTGCCCGCCGAGTACATCGCGGTGCCCGGGGAGAACAGAAAAGCCCCGACCGACACCATGTTCAGCACCGCCGCATGCGGACTCGTCTTCAGATGCGGCAGGGCGGCCTGCACCAGGAACACCGGGCCCCGCAGATTCACCTCGAAGGACTTCGTCCACGCGTCCACCGTCAACTCGCCCAGCGGTTGGGTCAGCGCGTTGGCGGCATTGTTCACCAGCACGTCGATTCCGCCGAACTCGTCGACGGTGCGCCGGACCAGGGCCTCACACGCGTCGATGTCGCCGAGGTGGGTCGGTACCCCGATCGCATCGCCGCCCAACGCCCGCAGGTGCGCGGCGGCGCGTTCACAGGCGTCGGATTTGCGGCTGGCGACGACCACGCGAGCCCCGGCGAGCACGTAGCCCTCGGCGAGCGCCAAACCGATCCCCCGGGTGCCACCCGTGACGACCACGGTGCGTCCGGTCATGTCGAAGAGTTTGTCGAACGTCTGGCGGTCCACGACGGTCAGTACACCATGTCGGCCGAGCGGCCCACCGTGGATGCCGCCCGGAAGGCTCAGAAGATGGTGTAACCGCCGTCGACGATGACCTCGTTGCCGGTGTGGAAGGTCAACGTCGGGTCGGCGAGGAAGGCCGCGACCTCCTCGAATTCGTGCGGGTCAGCCCACCGCCGCACCGGGGTGCGTCCGGTCGTGGCCGCCATGAACCGCTCATCGGCCTGCAGGGCGGCGGTCAGGGCGGTGCGGGTCCAGCCGGGGATCAGGGTGTTGCAGCGCACCTTGTGCCGGGCCAGCTCGACCGCCAGCGTCCGCGACAGGCCCAGCAGGCCGGTCTTGCTGGTGGCGTAGGCGCCCAGCCCGGCACCGCCGTACCGGCTGATCGTCGATGACAGCACCACGATCGACCCGCCGCTGCCCTGGGCGATGAACCGCCGCGCGGCCTCCCGGGTGCAGAGGAAGGTGCCGTCCAGGTTGGTGCGCAGGATGCGATGCCAGGTGTCCAAGGACATCTCGGCGATCGGGACGTATTCGGAGGTGCCGGCATTGGCGACGAAGCAGCCCAGCGGGCCCAGATCGGCGACCGTCTGCTCCATGGCGTCGATGACCGCCGTCTCGTCGGTGACATCGCACGCGATCGCGATCGCGCGGCGCCCCAGGGCCGCGATCTCCTCGACCACCTCGGCGTTGCGTTCGGCGTTACGCGCCCAGATCGCTACGTCCGCACCGGCTTTCGCGATGCCGACGGCCATGGCGCGGCCGATACCCGAGTTGCCGCCGGTGACGATCGCCGTCAATCCGGACAGGTCGGTCATGATGCGCTCTCCTCACCACGTCGTGTCCGCCCGGGACCGTAACAGGCCCGGAACCCCCGCCGGCGGCGAGGCGTCAGCGGCCACCCGTCACTCGGCCAGGGACCACGATGTCGTGGCGATCAGATCGCCGCGCTGCAACGCCGCGGCCCGGTGTGCGTGGACCCGTTGGTACTGCGGATCGCCGACCATCTCCAGGAACGCCGCCGGCGTCGGGTATTCCACCACGAGAATCGCGTCCCACCAAGGTTTCTCACCGTTGCCGATGACATTGACCGGCAGCATGCCGCCGTAGCGCACCCGGGCGCCGACCCGGGCCAGATGGGGCGCGGCCTCCCGCGCATACCGCAGGTAGTGTTCCCGCCCGCCGCCGGGACGGAACTTCAGCAGGTTGACCATCACCACCGGGTCGCCGGGCGGCAGCTGGGCCAGCGTGTCCAGCTGCACGGGCCGGTCGTCGGCGGGACCGGTCATCGGCATCCGCTGATGCTGATGCGCCGCCCCACGTTGACGCACGCCGTCACGTTCGGGGTGAGATCCGGCGGCGGCACATACGCCGGCGGCGGTGGAGGTGGCGGCGGGGGCGGCTCGCCCGGGGGTGGCGGTTGCTCCCCCGGCGGCGGGGGTGGTGGCGGCTGGTTGAGCGCGTCGTTGAGGTAGGAGAACGGATCCGCGCAGCCGGTGATGTCGATGCGGGCACCGCCGACCGATCCGCACACCGAGGCCTCCCACGCCGCGGGGCGGGCGCTCGTCACCACCAGGCCACCGACGACCATCAATGCGGCAGCGAAGGCCGCGGAGCACCGTCGGCGTGCAGCCATGTCGTCCTCCTCTGATGCCGGGGTCCGACCGGGCAATGCATGTCGACCCCTGTGATCATCGTGCGGCACCGACGTCCGCCGTGACGTCGGTTTGCGGATTTTGCCGTGCGCGTCAGCGCCGGTCGGTGACGGGCCGATCGGTGATCGTGACCGTGTCACCCACCTCGACCCGTCCCGGCCTCACCACGTCGGCGTACACCCCGGCACACGGGCGGTCCCGGCCCCCGAGCCGGCGGCGCCGCACCCGGTTGAGGGTGCGCAGCACCTCCCGGTCGGCGGGCAGGTCGCCCTGCGCCAGGGTGGTCATCACGCAGCGGGGCGTGGGGATGACGACATGGGCGACCGCGGCGGCGCCGATGTGCAGGTCGCGGCTCAACCAGTCACCGTCGGCGTCGGGCTGTTCACCGTCGGACCCGGCCTGCGCGCGGTCGATCAGGATGTTGGGACGGGTCCGTCGGGGATCCCAGTCACCGCCGGGATGCGCGGACCGCAGCGCCTGCAGCGTGTCGGCGGCCATCAGGTGCAGCGGTGCGGCGTCGACGAACGCGCCCGGTGCGCCGGCCCGCAACTCGACGTCGAGCCCGAGCAGGTCACTCACCCGCCGGGTCAGCTCAGCCGGATCGTCGGTGATCACCGTCCCGTCCGGGAAGGTCACCTCCAGCGGCGGCGCGGCGCGGCGCCCGTCATCCGGTTCGGCGAGCAACCGCGCAGCGCACCCCAGCAGTGCGCCATGGTTCTTGGCGCTGATCCGCGCGCCCGTGCGGGTGTCGAAGAACGCGTAGACCCGGTCGCCGCGCACCCCGGTGGTCCGGACCTCGAGCGCGGAGACCTCCTCGCCGCGCATCGATTTCACCGGATGCCGCCACAACCGCGCGACCCTCATTGCCCTCCGATGCTTCGGGCGCTGACGAACCGGTGCGTCCGGCCGGTCAGCGGATCGGTGAACTCCACACTGTGCGCGAGCAATTGCAGCGGGCTGCTGAAGTCGTCGGGTGCCACGTCGACGACCTCGGGGTAGAGCGGATCGTTGACGATCGGCACCCCGAGGACGGCCATGTGCACCCGTAGCTGATGGGTGCGCCCGGTGCGCGGGGTGAGCCGGTACCGCCCGGCCGACGCGTCGAGCAACTCGACGAGTGTCTCGGCGTTGGGTTCGCCGGGTTCCTCGACGGCCTGTAAACTGCCGCGCCGCTTGATGATGCGGCTGCGCACCACCCGCGGGAACTCGAGATCCGGGCGCACCGGGGCGCCCGCCAGGTAGATCTTGCGCACCGCCTCGTCGGCGAACAGCCGCTGATAGCGTCCGCGGACCTCACGGCGGGTGGTGAACAGCAGCACCCCCGCGGTCAGCCGGTCCAGCCGATGCGCCGGGCTGAGTTCGGGCAGGTCCAGTTGCCGGCGCAGCCGCACCAGCGCGGTCTGGGCGACGTGCCGGCCGCGCGGCGTGGTGGCCAGGAAGTGGGGTTTGTCGACCACCACGATGTTCTCGTCGCGGTACAGGATCGGGATGTCGAACGGTACCGGAACCTCTTCGGGCAGTTCGCGATACAGGTAGACAACCGATCCCGGCGGCAGTACGGTGTCCGCGGTGACCGGGGTGCCGTCGGCGCAGAACACCTCACCGCGCAGCACCTTGGCCGCAGCCGCCTCGCCGAATCGCTCGGCGAACTCGACCAACACCGCGCCCCCGCGCAGGCGTACCCGCGCGGGACCCAGACCGTCACGAACCGGCAGCGGAGGGGTGGTCAATCGAGCGGGACGGGTTCGAGGATCATCGCCCGCGCCTCCGGGGCGGCCTGGCGCAGCGCGTCGGCGGACTCGTCATCGGGTTGCTGCTGGGAGCGCACCTCGGCCTCCACCCGGGCGCAGTAGGTGTCCACCTCCCGTTCGATGTCGGCGTCGCTCCAGCCCAGCACCGGAGCCACCACCTCGGCCACCTCCCGGGCGCAGTCCACCCCGCGGTGCGGATACTCGATCGAGATCCGCATCCGCCGCGCCAGGATGTCCTCCAGATGCAGCGCGCCCTCGGCTGCGGCCGCGTACCAGGCCTCCACCTTGAGGTAGACCGGCGCATCGGTGATCGGTTCGAGCAGATCCGGCCGGCCCGCGCCGTCGCGACCGGCCATCTGCAGGACCTCACCGATCAGCGAGCCGTACCGGTCGAGCAGGTGGCGCACCCGGTACGGGTGCAGCCCGTAATGCGCGCCTACCGTTTCGGTCTGGTTGATCAGCGCGAAGTACCCGTCGGCGCCGAGCAACGGCACCTTCTCGGTGATCGACGGCGCCACCCGGGCCGGGATGAACTCCGCGGCGGCGTCGATGGCGTCCTCGCCCATCACCCGGTAGGTGGTGTACTTGCCGCCCGCGATGGCGATCAATCCGGGGGCGGGCACCGCGACGGCGTGTTCGCGCGACAGCTTGGAGGTCTCCTCGCTCTCGCCGGCCAGCAGCGGCCGCAACCCCGCGTACACCCCGTCGATGTCGGCGTGGGTGAGCGGGGTGGCCAGCGCCCGGTTCACCTGGCCCAGGATGTAGTCGATGTCGGCCTTGGTCGCCGCCGGATGCGCCAGATCCAGGTTCCAGTCGGTGTCGGTGGTGCCGATGATCCAGTGCGTGCCCCACGGGATCACGAAGAGCACCGACTTCTCGGTGCGCAGGATGATCGCGACCTCGCTGACGATGCGGTCCCGCGGCACCACGATGTGCACCCCCTTGGAGGCGCGCACCCGGAACCGGCCACGCTGTTTCGACAGGGCCTGGATCTCGTCGGTCCACACCCCGGTGGCGTTGACCACCACGTGGCCGTGCACATCGGTGACGGCGCCGGTCTCCGAATCCCGCACCGTCACACCGGTGACCCGGTCCCCCTCCCGGAGCAGGGCCACCACCTGCGTCGACGATCTGATCACCGCGCCGTAGTGGGCTGCGGTGCGGGCCACCGTCAGGGTGTGGCGGGCGTCGTCGACGACGGTGTCGTAGTAGCGGATGCCGCCGATCAGCGAGTCGCGCCGCAGCCCGGGCGCCAACCGCAGCGCACCGGCCTTGGTCAGGTGCTTCTGCGCCGGCAGCGAGCGGGCGCCGCCGAGCTGGTCGTAGAGGAAGATGCCGAGCGCCACATAGGGCCGCTCCCACCACCGCCGGGTCAGCGGATACAGGAACGGCAGTGGTTTGACCAGGTGGGGCGCCAGCGTCGTGAGCGACAACTCCCGCTCGTGCAGCGCCTCGCGCACCAGCCCGAACTCCAGCTGTTCGAGGTAGCGCAACCCGCCGTGGAACATCTTCGAACTGCGGCTCGAGGTTCCCGAGGCGAAATCACGGGCCTCCACCAGCGCGACCTTCAGCCCGCGGGTCGCGGCGTCGAGGGCCGCGCCGGATCCGACCACCCCGCCGCCGATGACGACGACGTCGAACTGCTCACTGCCGAGACGGTCCCACGCCCGCTGCCGCTGCTCCGGCCCCAACAACGTCGGCCCGTGGCCCGGCCTCAGGATCGGGTGGCTCACAGCTATCAGGCTACGTGCGGTGCGGTGAAATTTCCCGACTCGCCGCGCTGGCCGGGACCCGGGCTAGTCCAGATCGTCGTGCGCGATCAGTTGGCGGGCCGCCTCGGTGATCGACCCGGACAGCGACGGGTAGACCGAGAACGTCTGCGCCAGATCGGCGACGGTGTTGCCGTTCTGCACCGCCAGCGCGATGGGCAGGATCAGCTCGGAGGCGATCGGGGCGACCACCACACCGCCGATGACCACCCCGGTCATCGGGCGGCAGAAGATCTTGACGAAGCCCCGCCGCAGGCTCGACATCTTCGCCCGGGCGTTGGTGTTCAGCGGCAACATGATGGTGCGCGCCGGGACCGAGCCGTCGTCGATCTTGGCCTGCGGCACCCCCACCGCGGCGATCTCGGGGCGGGTGAACACCGCGGCGGCGACGGTGCGCAGCCGGATCGGGTTGAGCGCCTCACCGAGCGCGTGGTACATCGCGATGCGGCCCTGCATCGCCGCCACCGACGCCAGCGGCAGCAGGCCGGTGCAGTCACCGGCCGCGTAGATGCCGGGGACGGTGGTGCGCGACACCCGGTCGACGGGCAGGTAGCCGCCCGGCCCGAGTTCGATGCCCACCCGCTCCAATCCCAGGTTGGCGGTGTTGGGTACCGAGCCGACGGTGATCAGGGCGTGGCTGCCCTGGACCTCCCGGCCGTCGGTCATGGTGACCCGGACACCACCGTTCTCCCGTTTCACCGAGTCGGCCCGGGCGTTCTTGACCAGCGTGACGCCGCGCTCGGCGAACACGTCCTCGAGCACCGCGGCGGCGTCGGAGTCCTCGTGGGGCAGGATCTGATCGCGGCTCGCCACCACCGTGACCTTGACGCCGAGTTCGGTGTAGGCGTTGACGAACTCCGCGCCGGTCACCCCGGACCCCACCACCACCAGGTGTTCGGGCAGCGTGTCCAGGTCGTAAAGCTGGCGCCAGTTCAGGATGCGTTCGCCGTCCGGGACGGCGTTGGGCAGCACCCGCGGGGTCCCGCCGGTGGCGATGAGCACCACGTCGGCGGTCAGTTCGCGGACCGAACCGTCGTTGCCGGTGACCTTGATCCGGTGCTGGGCCATCCCCCTGGCCGCGTCCACCAGCTCCCCGCGACCGGCGATCAGCCGCACCCCTTCGCGGCGCAGCCGGTCGGCGATGTCGGCGGACTGCGCCTTGGCGAGCCTCTTGACCCGCTCGTTGATCTGCCGCAGCGAGATCCTGGCGTCCTCGAACTCCAGCTGGTAGCCGAGATTGGGGGCGCGGCGCAGTTCGGTGCGGACCCCGGTGGAGGCGATGAACGTCTTCGACGGCACACAGTCCCACAGCACACAGGCCCCGCCGATGCCGTCGGAGTCGACGATCGTGACCTCGACCTCGGTGCCTTTGGCGGCCGCGACGAGCGCCGCCTCATAGCCGGCGGGCCCGCCGCCGATGATCACGATGCGGGTTGCCACGCCTCAAACCTATCCAAGGCGGAGGTTGGCCGCCCAGCCACCACCCGAAGCCTTAGGCTTTTCAACCGTGCCGCTCTATGCCGCCTATGGGTCGAACATGCATCCGGAGCAGATGCTGCAACGTGCTCCACATTCACCGATGGCCGGTACCGGGTGGTTGTACGGCTGGCGGTTGACGTTCGGTGGCGAGGACATCAGCTGGGAGGGCGCGCTCGCCACCGTGGTGGAGGATCCCGCCTCGCGGGTGTTCGTCGTGCTCTACGACGTCACCAGGGAGGACGAGGCGAACCTGGACCGCTGGGAGGGTTCAGAACTGGGGATCCACAAGAAGATCCGATGCCGGATACACCCGATCTCGTCGGACACCCACACCGGTCCGGTGCTGGCGTGGCTGTATGTGCTCGACGCCTGGGAGGGCGGGCTGCCGTCGGCCCGCTATCTCGGGGTGATGGCCGACGCCGCCGAGATCGCCGGTGCTCCACCCGAATACGTCCACGATCTGCGGACCCGCCCGTCCCGCAACGTCGGTCCCTAGTTTCCTCCCCGCGAGCGCCCGTGTCTGCACGGCGACACGCCGTCTCTTACGGCATTTTGCGGTCGCTCACGCTGCTTGAGCGCGACGCAACTGCGCGTCGACACGCCCGACGAACTCCCGCGTGCGGTACCGCACATCCTCGAGGACGATGGCGATGACGGTCCACCCGACATCCATCAGCGCGGCGGTGCGATCCCGGTCCCGCCGCATCGCGTCCGGTCCGCTGTGCCAGTCCACACCGTCGTACTCGACGGCCACCCGGTGCCGCGGCCAGGCGAAGTCCACGCGCCGCAACCGGCCGGCGCCGTCGCGGAGTTCGTACTGCAGCTCCGGGATCGGCAGGCCACCGTCGATCATGGCCAGCCGCGCCTCGCTCTCCATCGGCGACTCGGCACGCCCGTCGGCGATCGCGATCAAACCCCGGACCGCGACGATGCCGCGTCGGCCGGCCTGCGCGACCGCGGCCCGCCAGATCTCGGGACGGCTGCAGGTGCCGCTGCGCAACGCGGCATCCAGGGTCGCCAACGCCCGTGGGCGCCGCAGGCTGCGCGCCACCTCCACCGCCGTCCACGCCGCTGTGGTCGCCGGGCGGCCCCGCACGATGGTCAGCGGCGCCCCGTCCCGGCGGTGCACCACCAGCCCGTCGGCCGACCGCAGCCGACTGCCGGGCGGACTCAGTACGTGCAGGTCGTCGGGTTGCTCGGTGTCGAACCCGTGCAGCGCCGCGGCCGTACCCAGGCAGGCCGCCACCGGCCGGCCGCAGGCCAGATCGAGCCCCCTCAGCCGCAAGCCGTCGTCGGCCTCGCCGCGGCAGTAGATGCCGTGCCAGAGCCTTTCCAGCGCACCGCGGTTGACCGCGGATTCCAGGGCCCGCCTGGTGATGACGGTGAGGATCTGCCCGCTGGTGGCCACTCCACCCTGGCGGTCGAACAACTCGTCGAGGCCGTCTGCCATGACCGCCATCGTCGGTTCAGACCCAGGTGGCCGGTACCGGGTGGACGCCGTTTTGTGGAGGAAGCACAGATTGGGGACAGTGCCCCTCGCCGAGCGACCGCGAAATGCCGGCAATGGCGGCGTGTCGCAGTGCAGACACGGTCGCTCGCAGGTGTCACGCGGCGCACTGTTCGACGAGGTTGACGAACACCCGCACCCCCACCGGCAGTGCCCGCTCGTCGAGGTCGAACGTCGGCTGATGCAGGTCGAGTTGCGGGCCCTGCCCACTCCACACCCCGAGCCGGGCCATCGCGCCGGGGACCTCCTCCAGGTACCAGGAGAAGTCCTCCCCGCCACCGGATTGCCGCGTGTCGGCGAGCACGTTCGGGCCGACCGCCTCGATCGCGCGGGTCAAAATCCGGGTGGACTGTTCCTCGTTGACGACCGGCGGGACCCCACGCCGGTACTGCAGGCTGTGCTCCACCCCCAACGGCGCCAACAGGGACGAAACCGTCTCGCTGACAATGGCTTCCAACGTCAACCAGGTGCTGCGGCTGGCGGTGCGGATGGTGCCGGCCAGGGTGCCGGTCTGCGGGATGGCGTTGGCGGCCACCCCCGCGTTCACCGCACCCCACACCATCACCGTGCCGTTGCGCGGATCGATCCGCCGCGACAGCACCCCGGGCACACCGGTGATCAGCGTGCCGAGCGCATACACCAGATCCCCGGTCAGATGCGGGCGGGAGGTGTGGCCGCCCTTGGACTGCAGCGTGACCTCGACGTGGTCGGCGGCCGAGGTGATCGGACCGGGCCGGGTGGCGACCCGGCCGACCTGCAGCCGGGGGTCGCAGTGCAGCGCGAAGATCCGCGACACCCCGTTGAGCACTCCGGCGGCGATCGCGTCCAGCGCACCGCCGGGCATGAGCTCCTCGGCGGCCTGGAAGATCAGCCGCACCCCGATCGGGAGTTCGGGCACGGTGTTGAGCGCCAGCGCCGCGCCCAACAGCATCGCGGTGTGCGCATCGTGGCCGCAGGCGTGGGCGACGTTGGGCACCGTCGACGCATACGGTGCGCCGGTGCGTTCGGGCATCGGCAGCGCGTCCATGTCGGCGCGCAGCGCCACCCGCGGGGTGTGGTCGGGGCCGAGGTCGCAGATCAGACCGGTGCCGCCGGGCAGCACCTTGGGGTTCAGCCCGGCGTCGGCGAGCCGTTCGGCGACGAACTGGGTGGTGGCGAACTCCTGCCGGCCCAGCTCGGGGTGGGCGTGGATGTGCCGGCGCCACGCCACCAGGTCGTCCTGATGCCGGGACAGCCAGCGCGCCACCGCATGCCGCAGCACACTCATGACGTCCGCCTCGCTTCCCGACGCTGCAGCACCCGGTCCCGCTCGGCGGGGGTCTCGGCCAACCGCACCACCGTGCGGGCCAGCATCACCGCCCCCTCGACCACCGCCCGGTCCGCGCTCGGGCTCACCGCCGCCGCGGCGAATTCGGGTTGATGGATGGCCGCGCCGCCGGAGTCGATCCCGACGACCGGATGGATCCCGGGCATCACCTGCGTCACATTGCCCATGTCGGTGCTGCCCAACGGGATCGTCGCCTCGACCTCGGCGGGCACCGGCGCCCGGCCCATCCGCACCATCTCGGTGCGGAACACCTCCGCCAGCCACGGATCCGGCGCCAGCTCATCGTAGGGCGGCGACGTCTCGGTCACCGTGTGCGAACATCCGGTGGCCAGCGCCCCGGCGGCGAAACAGTCGGCCATCCGCCGTTCCAGAGCCCGCAGTGCCGCCGCGTGCGGGGCGCGCATCGTGTAGGTCATTCCGGCATGTGCGGGGATGACATTGGTCGCCTGCCCGCCGTCGGTGACGATGCCGTGCACCTGCTGTCCGGGCTCGAGGTGCTGACGCAGCAGGCCGATCGCGACCTGCGCGACGGTGACGGCGTCCGCGGCGTTCACCCCCATGTGCGGGGCGACCGCGGCATGCGCCTCCCGGCCGGTGTAGCTGACCGCGACCTCCGACAACGCCAGCGACCGGGCCGCGGCGATGTCGACCGGCCCGGGGTGCAGCATCACCGCGGCCGCGACGTCGTCGAACACCCCGGCCCGCAGCAGCAGCGCCTTGCCGCCGCCGACCTCCTCGGCCGGCGTGCCGATCAGCGCCACCGTCAGCCCGAGACCCTCGGCCACCTCGGCCAACGCCAACGCGGCGCCGACCGCGGAGGCGGCGATGATGTTGTGCCCGCAGGCGTGCCCGATGCCGGGCAGGGCGTCGTATTCGGCGCAGATCCCCACCACCAGATCGCCGCTGCCGTAATCGGCGCGGAATGCGGTGTCCAGCCCGCCGGCCCGGGCGGTGATGTCGAACCCGCGCTCGGCGACCAGCGCCTGCGTCTTGGCGCAGCTGCGGTGTTCGGCGAACGCCAGCTCCGGTTCGGCATGGATGGCGTGCGACAGTTCCACCAGGTCACCCCGGCGCCGACGGACCGCGTCTTCCACAACTGAGGACGCGGTGACGGTGGGCATTACCGCAGTATCTCACTGCCGGTTAGGCTGCCGTCCGTGACCGATCCGGACACCGCGGCGACACAGGCCGCCGCCGCCATCGCGGACCGCACCGGGGTGCCGCATCACGACGTGGCGGTGGTGCTCGGCTCGGGCTGGGCGCCGGCCGTCACCGAGCTCGGCGAACCGGTCGCGACGGTGCCGATGGCCGAGCTGCCCGGTTTCACCCCACCGACCGCCGCCGGGCACCGGGGACAGCTGATGAGCACGCGAATCGGCGAGCACCGGGCGCTGGTGCTGATCGGCCGGATCCATGCCTACGAGGGGCACGACCTGAGCCATGTCGTGCACCCGGTGCGGGCCGCCTGCGCGAGCGGGGTGCACACCGTGGTGCTCACCAACGCCGCCGGCGGACTGCGGGAGGACTTCACCGTCGGGCAACCGGTGCTGATCAGCGATCACCTCAACCTGACCGCCCGCTCCCCGCTGGTCGGCCCGCAGTTCGTCGACCTGGTCGACGCCTACTCGCCGCGGCTGCGCAGAATCGCGCTGGGCATCGACCCGTCGCTGGCCGAAGGGGTCTACGCCGGGCTGCCGGGACCGCACTACGAGACCCCCGCCGAGATCCGGATGCTGCGCACGCTGGGCGCCGACCTGGTCGGCATGTCGACCGTGCACGAGACCATCGCCGCGCGCGCCGCCGGGGCGCAGGTGCTCGGCCTGTCGCTGGTGACGAACCTGGCCGCCGGGATGACCGGTGAGCCGCTGAGCCATGCCGACGTGCTCGCCGCCGGACGCGAGTCGGCCGCCCGGATGGGCGCCCTGCTGGCGACGGTGATCGCCGCGATGTGACCCGGTGGATCGGCATACGGCGGGGTCAAACCGGGCACACTGACGCTATGACTGCGCAGCGGACGTCATCGGCGGTCCAGGACTGGATCGCCCACGACCCCGACCCCGTGACCGCCGCCGAGCTCCGGGCGTGCAGCCCCGAGGAGCTCGAACGGCGGTTCGCCCGCCCGCTGCGGTTCGGCACCGCGGGGTTGCGCGGCCCACTGCGCGGTGGCCCGGCCGGGATGAACCTGGCGGTGGTGCTGCGGGCGACCTGGGCGGTGGCACAGGTGCTCAAGGCCCGCGGGCACGCCGGCTCCGGGGTGATCGTCGGCCGCGACGCCCGCCACCACTCCGACGAGTTCGCCCTGGCGGCAGCCGAAGTGCTTGCTGCCGAAGGTTTCTCGGTGACGTTGATGTTCACCGCGGTGCCCACCCCGGTGTTGGCGTTCGCGGTGCGGCACAACCGCGCCGCGGCCGGCATCCAGATCACCGCCTCGCACAATCCGGCCACCGACAACGGCTACAAGGTCTATTTCGAGGGCGGACTGCCGATCGTGTCGCCGGTCGACCGGGAGATCGAGGAGGCGATGGCCGACGCCCCGCATGCCGATGAGATCTCCCGCCGCCCGGTCGAACCGTCGGGGGTGGACGTGATTCAGCGCTACGTCGAGCGGGCGGCCCACGTGCGCCGCACCCACGACCCGGTGCGGGTGGCGCTGACACCGCTGCACGGGGTGGGTGGCGAGTTCGTGATGGACGCGCTGGTCCGGGCCGGCTGCACCGACGTCCACGTGGTGGAGAGCCAGTTCGCCCCGGACCCGGACTTCCCGACCGTGCCGTCCCCCAACCCCGAGGAGCCGGCCGCCGTCGAGGCGGTGCTGAAACTGGCCGCCGAGGTGGACGCCGAGATCGCCATCGCGCTGGACCCGGACGCCGACCGGTGCGCGGTCGGCATTCCCACCCCGACCGGGTGGCGGATGCTGTCCGGTGATGAAACCGGTTGGCTGCTCGGGGATTACATCCTGGCGCAGCTCGACGACGGGCCGGTGACCACATCGACCTTGGTGGCCAGCACCGTGGTGTCGTCACGGATGCTGGCCGCGATCGCCGACGCGCACGGAGCGCGGCACGTGGAGACCCTGACCGGGTTCAAGTGGCTGGTCCGCGCCGACGCCGACCTGCCGGGCAGCAGTCTGGTCTACGCCTACGAGGAGGCGATCGGGCACTGTGTGGACCCGTCGGCGGTGCGTGACAAGGACGGCATCAGCGCGGCGGTGCTGTGCTGTGATCTGGTGGCGGCGCTGCGCGCGCAGGGCCGCACCGTCCTCGATGCGCTCGACGACCTGGCCCGCCGGTTCGGGGTGCACACCACGACCGCGTCGTCCCGCCGGGTCGAGGATCCGGATCAGGCCGCGGCGATGCTGGATCGGCTGCGCCGCCGGCCCCCGACGGAACTGACCGGATTCCCGGTGACGGTCACCGATCTGGCACGGGCCGAGGGTGCCCGCCGCACCGATGCGCTGATCTTCGAGGGCGGCACCGCCGACACCGCGGTGCGGGTGGTGGTGCGGCCGTCGGGCACCGAGCCGAAGGTGAAGTTCTACTTCGAGGTTCGCCGCTCCTGCCATGACGACGAGGATCTCGACATCGCCCGCGCCCGGGCCCGGGAGTTGCAGGACGAGCTGGTCGCCACCGTCGATCAGTGGTAGCCGGGCCGGGTGGGCCGGTCTCGGCGCCTAACGCGGCCCGAACTGCCGATCACCGGCGTCGCCGAGACCCGGCACGATGAACGCGATCTCGTTGAGCCGCTCGTCCACGGCGGCGGTGAACAGCCGCAGATCCGGCCTGACCTGCTCGACCGCGGCCAACCCCTCGGGCGCTGCGACGACGCACAGCGCGGTGATGTCCACGGCGTTGCGTTCCTGCAGCAGCTTGAGGGTGTGCACCATGGACCCGCCGGTCGCCAGCATCGGGTCGAGCACCAACACCGGCCGGTCGCTCAGATCCCCGGGAAGCGATTCCAGGTAGGGCACCGGCCGGTGGGTCTGCTCGTCCCGCGCCACCCCGACGAAGCCGACCTGGGCTTCCGGGATCAGGGCGTGCGCCTGATCCACCATGCCCAGCCCGGCGCGCAGCACCGGGACCAGCAGCGGCGGGTTGGCCAATCGGCATCCGGTCGTCTCGGCGAGCGGGGTGAGAACCGGGATCGTGTCGGTGGCGATGTCGCGGGTGGCTTCATACACCAGCATCACGGTGAGGTCGCGCAACGCGGCACGGAAGGTGGCGTTGTCGGTCCGGGCGTCGCGAAGGGTGGTCAACCGGGTCGCGGCGAGCGGGTGATCGACGATGCGCACCTTCATGAGCCGAAACCCTATAGCCGCGGCGTCCGCCGGGCGCAGATCCTCCCGGGAACCGATCCGCGTGGCGCGCCGTCGTACTTCGCATGCGCGCCGACACCCAGATCATCGACCGCTTCGGCCGGGCCGGTATCCGGCAGGCCGCCGAACTCGACGCCGTCGCCGCGGCGGTGTCGATGCTGCCGCTGACCGCCGCCGCACCGGTGTTCGGCGCGGTGGGCGCCAGGTTTCTGGCGGCCCTGGCCGACGCCGCGGCGCAGCAGGCGGCCGACGTGACCGTCCTCGCCCGGCGGGTCGACGCGGGCGCCGCCGCCGCGCACACCACCGCCCGGGCCTACACCGGGGCCGAGATCCGCGTCCGGCGCCGGTTGACCGCACCGGTGGCCGACCTCGAGGGGTAGCGGGATGCCGGGCCCGCTCACCGCCGCGCTGACGGCGCCGCTGCGGGAACTGCAGACGCTGCTCGGACCGGGCGGAACCGGTTCGCCGCCGGTTGCGGTGCTCACCGCCGCACGGGACGCGCTGACCGAGACGGCCGCCGCCGTCCGGGCCGACTGGCGGCAGACCGAACCGCACTGGCAGGGCGCCGCCGCCGCGCAGGCGGCCGACGTCGTGGCCGGCACCGGCCGCATCGCGGTCGCACTGGCCGACGCCGCCGCCCGGCTGGCCGCGACCACCGACACCGCCGCCGTCGCGATCTCCGATGCCGCGGCCCGGTTACGGGTGATCATCGAGCGGTTCGAGGCCCGCGCCGGCGCCCTGGAAGCACACCTCGACGAACCGGGCGTCGCCGCGGAACTGATCGCCGAGGCCAGGCAGGCGCTGGCCGAGGCGCTCGGCGTGGTGGACGACCTGCACACCGACCTGGCACGGCATGCGACCGCACTGACCGATCCGGCCGGCACGCCGCCGTCGGCCCGGACCGTCCCGTCCGGGTTCACCGGCGGGAGCCCACCTCTCGGCGGTATGGGATCCGGTCTCGGCGGTCTGCCGTCGGTGTCTCCCGGCGGAGCGGCCGGATCGGGTCTGGGCGGTGGCGCCGCACGCGGCCTGGCCGAGCTGGTCGGTCTGGCCACCGACCGTCCCGACAGCGCGGCCCGGCCGGCGGATCCGGCGGCGTTCGGTGTCGGGGTGGCGGTGCGGCTGCCCGACGGCAGCACGGTGACCGCGCCCAACGCCGTCGCCGCCGACGCGGTGCGGCACGCCCTCACCCAGCTGGGTGTGCCCTATCAGTGGGGCGGCACCACCCCCGGTGTCGGGCTGGATTGCAGCGGTCTGACGCAGTGGGCGTATCAGCAGGCGGGACTGCAGCTCCCGCGGCTGGCCCAGGAGCAGGACGTGGGCGCCGCCGTCGACGCGGGTGCGCTGCTTCCCGGCGATCTGGCCGTGTGGGACGGTCATGTGGCGATGGTGGTCGGGAACGGGATGATGATCGAGGCCGGTGACCCGGTGAAGCTGTCCCCGATCCGAACCACCAACGCCGGCCAGGGGTTTCAGGGTTTCTGGCGGCCGACGGGATGATCAGTCGCTGGTGTGCACGATCAGCACATCGGTGTCGGCCCGGATCGACACCTGGCCGGGGACGCTGAACAGCCGCGCCAGGATGGCGTTGCGCGCGTGCAGACCCACGTCGCCGACCACCAACAGGTCGGCCTCCTCCTTCTCGGCCAGGTTCACCAGCGCCTGGACCGGCGCGCCCTCGATGGACCGTTCCTCGACATCGGTCGCCCCGGCGGCGCGGGCCCGGGCGTGCGCGTCGCGCAGAATGCCGTAGAACGGCGCCTTCCCGCGCACCATGTAGCCCTCGTCGCCGAGGACATCGGCGGCGCGCAGATCATCCTCGTGGCCGATATAGCCGGTCGCGATGATCAGCGTCGCGCCCGTGGCGGCCGCCATACCGGCCGCCCGGTCCACCGCACGCAACGACGTCTCCGAGCCGTCGGTGCCGACCAGCACCCTCCGGTACGCGTCCATGTCGTCCTCCCCGCGTCGCTCCCCCGAGGACATTCAGCGTGGCGGGATCCGTCGGACGGTTCACGACGTCGAAATCTGTATGGCCGAAATCCGCACGGCCGGCGTCGTCGGCCCCGTCCCCGACGCCGTCGAAGTGGTCGATCCGAACAGCCGCACCAGGGTGTGGGTGTCGCCCGACGGGTGTCCCGTCCGCGTCGAGGTGTCACCCGCGCTGCTGGCCCGGGGCGCCGACGCGGTGGCCGCCACCGTCGTCGCGCTGTGCCGGCGGGTTCACCGATGACAGCCGACCGTCCGGTCTCCGGCCTGCCCCATCTCCTCGGGGAGGCGCGCCGCTTCGACGCCGCGATGGCCCGGGCACGCGCCCGGTTGACCATCCTCGACGACGCTCTCGACGAGCTGGGGGCCGTGCGCGGCCGCGCCGCGTCGCCGTGCGGCCACGCCGCCGCCGAGGTCGACCACACCGGGTGCCTCATCGGGTTGACCCTGACCCCGGCGGCGGCTCGGCTGGATCCGGGCCGGGTCGGAGATCTGATCGTCGAAACGAGCACCGCCGCCGTGCAGGATCTGCATCGGCGGCGGTGCCGGAGTGTGAGGGAGCTGATCGCTCAGCTGGGGGTCAATTAGGGGGCGGAACCAGGCCGAGCGGCCGCCCGGAGCCCAGGTCGGCCGGTCGGCAGTACGCGCACAGATCGGGTCCGAACGTCGGGTAGCCGCAGCCGGGGCAGGCGGTCACGAACTTGACCTGGTCTGCCTCCCGGGCGGCGAAATCGTCGAATGCCGGCTCGGTGCCGACACTGCTTCCGCTCACCTGCAGGTCCTCTCGTCAGGGGAGAAAGTTACCCACATCGATCCGAAAGTTAACTCAACTGTTGTTCAATTATGCCGGTCCGGACGGTGTGCGATGCAAAGCCCTGCGGCGCGACGTGGGTTTTCGGTGCCGCCTGTCGAATGCCTCACATCGGCGTCGTTAGGCTGTGCGCCATGGCTGCTGACATCGTTCCGCTGCGGATCGGTCTGACCAAGGGTGACCTCTACACGCTGTGGGCACCGCGCTGGCGCGCCGCCGGCGACGAGTGGGAGGCGTTCCTCGGCAAGGACGAGGATCTGTACGCCTTCGAATCCGTCGCGGACCTGGTCGCGTTCGTCCGGACGGACAACGACAACGACCTCACCGACCACCCGGCCTGGCAGAAGCTCACCGAGCGGTCGGCGCACCGGCTCAACCCGGGCGAGGACGGTCAGGCCGACCTGATCGGCGTGCCGGAACTGGTCGCGGAGAAACCCACCGAGGAGTCGGTCGCCGCGCTGCGCCGGACCCTGGCGATCGCGTCGGCCATCGGTTCGGTGTGCGAACTGCCGGCGGTCACCAAGTTCTTCAACGGAAACCCGGTGCTGAGCCTGGTCGGCGGCGGGGTGGAGGCCTTCAAGGGCCGTTCCGGACGCAAACGGTGGGCGGAGATCTCGAATGTCATCGCCCGCGGCTGGGACACCGTCATCGACGCGATCGACGAGATCGTCTCCATTCCGCCGGTCGATGCCGCCGCTTCCGAGAAGGCGGCCGCCGAACTGCAGGAGCCCGATCCCGAGCCGGACGCCGACGCGGACGTCGACTCGGCCCTGGAGGAGGCCACCGCCGCCGACCCGGACAGCGCCGCCGAGCCGGAGGAGGCATCGGCGCTGGCGGGTCAGGCCCAGTCCGTGGTGCTCGGCAGCGACGAGGACTTCTGGCTCAAGGTCGGCATCGACCCGGTCCAGATCCTCACCCGGTCGGGTTCGTTCTTCACGCTGCGCTGCTACCTGGACGAGGCCCCGGTGTTCCTCGGCCGCAACGGCCGCATCAGCGTGTTCGGCTCCGAACGGGCGCTGGCCCGCTACCTGGCCGACGAGCACGACCACGACCTGTCGGATCTGGCGACCTACGACGACATCCGCACCGCGGCCACCGACGGTTCGCTGGAGATCGACGTCACCGACGACAACGTCTACGTACTGTCCGGCCTGGCCGACGACATCGGCGACGGCCCCGACGCCGTCGACCGGGATCAGCTGGAGCTGGCCGTCGAACTGCTCCGCGACGTCGGTGAGTACGCCGAGGACAAGATCGTCGAGAACACCCTGAAGCCGGACACGGCGCTGGGCCGGTTCGTCGGCCACGTGCTCACCCCGGACAAGGTACGCAAGCCGCGCGGTTCGTACGCCGAGGCGGTGCAGCAGTGGGAGAAGCTGGAGGCGTTCGTCGAGTCCCGGCTGCGGCCCGAGTAGCGATCCCCGGGTGGCGGCCCTCAGCCGTCGTTCGCGCGCGGGTGGCGCGGCTCGTAGACGCCCAGCTCGGCGCCACCGGGAAGGGTGAACCGGGTCAGCAGCCCCCAGCCCTCGTTGGTGACCGGTGCGCAGTCCACCCCGGCGGCGGTCAGCACACTGACCATGGCGGCGATGTCGTCGCACATCAGATAGAGCTCGTGCGAGGTGGCGGACTCGGTCGGGTGCACCGCGACCTCCGCGGGCGGCAGTCTGAAGATCAGCCAGCCGTCGCCCGCGTCGACGTGATCGAACTTCAACACCTCACGCAGGAACGCACGATCGGCCTCGGCGTCGCGGCTGTACAGGATGACATGGCTGCCGGTGATCAAAGTCTCATACCTCCGTGTGTTGTGTGTTTCAGCCGATCAGGACGGCGTATCGCGGTTTGATGACGTCGTCGATGAGCGTCAGTCGATCCGGAAACGGGATGAAGGCCGACTTCATCGCGTTGATGGTGAAGCGCTGCAGGTCGCTCCAGCCGTAGCCGAAGGTTTCGACCAGCCGCATCATCTCCCGGCTCATCGAGGTGTCGCTCATCAGACGGTTGTCGGTGTTGACGGTGACCCGGAACCGCAGTCGCGCCAGGATGTCGAACGGATGCTCGGCCAGGCTGCGCACCGCCCCGGTCTGCACATTCGAGGTGGGGCACATCTCCAGCGGGATCCGTTTGTCCCGCACGATCGACGCCACCCGGCCCAGGTGGTAGCTGCCGTCCGGCCGCTGCTCGATGTCGTCGACGATGCGCACCCCGTGGCCCAGCCGGTCGGCCCCGCAGAACGCGATGGCCTCGTGGATGGACGGCAACCCGAACGCCTCGCCGGCATGGATGGTGAACCGGCCGTTGTTGCCCCGCATGAACTCGAACGCGTCGAGGTGCCGGGTGGGCGGATGCCCCGCTTCGGCGCCCGCGATGTCGAATCCGACCACGCCGTCGTCGCGGTACCGGATGGCCAGTTCGGCGATCTCACGGGACCGGGCGGCGTGACGCATCGCGGTGACCAGGCAGCGCACCATGATCGTGCGGCCCTCCGCCGCGGCGGCCTTCTCCCCCTCGGCGAAACCGGCCAGCACCGCCTCGACCACCTCGTCGAGCGACATTCCACCATCGATGTGCAGTTCGGGCGCGAACCGCACCTCGGCGTACACCACGTTGTCGGCGGCCAGATCCTCGACGCACTCGTACGCCACCCGGTGCAGCGCCTCGGGGGTCTGCAACACCCCGACGGTGTGGGCGAACGGTTCGAGGTAGCGCTCCAGCGACCCGCTGTGCGCGGCGGTGCGGAACCAGTCGGCCAGCTCGTCGACATCGGTGGTGGGTAGATCGTCGTAGCCGGTCTCCTCGGCCAGTTCGATGACCGTGGCCGGCCGCAGCCCGCCGTCGAGGTGGTCGTGCAGCAGCGCCTTGGGCGCTTTGGCGATGTTCTCCAAGGTGAGCGGCGTGGTCATACCCCCATCATCCGTGACAAGCTGCTTTCCGGCCCGGTCATTGGTCTGGGCGACGGTCTATGGGCTCGCGTGAGTCCAAAGCGATCGACGGCCGCTGTACCGGCGCACGACAGCATCTATCGATACCCGCCTCGGAAATTGGTGCGAAGACGTCCACAGAAGCACTGTTAATCTCATCAGCCGAGGAGAGAACGCCTCGTAAATTTGCACCAACGACACTTATGTGTATCCACACCGCGATTCATCTTGACCTGGGCAGGGAGGTAGGCCGGTGCACACTTTGCTGGTACCGAACCGGGATGCGGGCTTCCGCAAATGACAACCGAGGGCTGGGCTGGTACCGGGAACGTGGACCCTCGACGACCAGAAGTGCGCTCTCATCGGGCGACCCACGCTGCAAACGCGCTTTCTGGCTCTTCCGAGTTGGTAGGGGTCTGGTGTGACCGATTCGGATCGTGTCGGTGACTGATTGAGGGCTCGCGCCCTTGTCAACTGGGTGTTCTTGACGCATCCAGAAGCAAAGGCGCGAGCTTGCCCCAGACTAGTGGTTCCCTGCTGCTTGGACTCGACGGTGTCGTCGTGGAGTCTGTGCATGTCGACCTCGACCGAACCCGCACCATCTATGTCCGCACCGCCGAGCAGTGGGTCGGCGTGTGTCCTGGATGCATGGTCCGGTCAGCTCGCTCGAAGGGCTGGGTGAGCACTCGGCCCCGCGATATCAAGATCGGGCCGGACATTCCCCGGATCGTGTGGCGGAAACGAAAGTGGTTGTGCGCCAACATGTGTTGTGACCGCAAGTCATTCACAGAGTCGGTGCCGTCGATCCCGCCGCGAGCACGGGTGACGGTGCGGGCCAAGCGCGAGATGGCCTCGGCGGTGCTTGACGATGACCGCTCGGTCAAGGCGGTCGCCGCCGCGTACGGCTGCACCTGGAACACCTGTCACGACGCGGTCATCGCCACGGCGGACCCGGTGCTGGCCGGCGAACCCGAAGCCGTGAGCGTGCTGGGAATCGACGAGACCCGTCGCGGCAAGGCCAAATGGGAGACCTGCTCGCAGACCGGTACCCGATCCTGGGTGGACCGCTTCGACACCGGGCTGGTCGATACCACCGGCACGGGCGGGTTGTTGGTGCAGGTCAACGGCCGTGCGGCCAAACCGGTGACCGACTGGCTGGATCAGCGTGATCCCGGCTGGAAGGCCACCATCGAGTTCGTCGCGATCGACATGTCGGTCACCTACGCCAACGCTGCGCGCCAAGCGTTGCCGCACGCGAAGCTGATCGTCGATCGGTTTCATCTGGTCAAGCGGGCCAACGAAATGGTCGATGAGGTCCGGCGCCGCACTACCCAAGCCCACCGTTTGCGCCGCGGACGCAAAAGCGACCCCGAATGGATCAACCGGCGCCGGCTGCTGCGCGCCGCTGAGCGATTGACCGATGAGCAACGCCACAAGCTGTTCGTGAAACTGACCTCAGCGGACCCCAATGGCGACATCGCCGCCGCCTGGATCGCCAAAGAGCTCCTACGAGATGTGTTGGCCTGCACCGCCCGTGGCGGATTGACCTACGAGATCCGCGATGCGCTGTACCGGTTCTACACGTTCTGCGCCGCCTGCTCGGTGCCCGAGATCAGCAAGCTTGCCCGCACCATCTCAGCATGGCAGGAGCCGATGATCCTGGCCATCCAGACCGGACTGTCCAACGCCCGCAGCGAAGGCTACAACCGCATCATCAAACACGTCGGCCGCATCGCCTTCGGATTCCGCAACCCAGAAAACCAACGCCGCCGAGTACGGTGGGCCTGCACCCGCCAATCCCGGCGGACGCCACCCAGCACCAAGCAGGTACGCCCCTGCTAACTCGGAAGAGCCAGCAATGCGCAGGTGATAGATGACTTCGCAGCAGAACTGCAAAGAGCTCAGTCCGCTATGCAATCGGTCCGCGATAATGCAGCAGCTTCTGGACTGACGGTCAACGGCTTCATAATTCAGGACCCATCTCCTGCCACCGCCGAAACAGTCAGCTCGTACGCGACCGCGGTCACCGACGCAGAGGCCGCGCGAGAGGTTGCGAAACTCGCCGCGGAGAAGCTGAAGAACGCTTTTGCTGACGTTTCCGACAAAACGCTCTTTGTCGTCGGCGACATGATTAATGGTACGGCTGCCGGTCTGTTCGCTGAACATTCCTCTCGACTGCTTGACAAAGCGAAATTCCTAGATGAGCGGACAGCGAAATTCCTGGACTTGGCGCGGTCAGCACCACCAGGGACTCCAGCCGAAGTTATATATCGAGACTTCGATCAGGCTAGAGCTGACTCGCGCGCCGCGAATGAGGCTCGGAAAGCGGCGGATGACGCTAAAGCGAGATTCGCGCAATCTGACCTTTAAAGTCGGCGGCGCTTTGGCAGTCGGCGGAATTGCGTACGACATCACTCAAGGCAAAGATGTCGACCAGGCTATAGTCTCTGGCGGTGTCGGTTTCGGCGCTTCGGTTGCCGCTGGTGCACTGATTGGGTCCGCGATTCCCGTGCCGATCGTCGGAACGGTGGCGGGCGCTCTTGGCGGCGCGGCCGTAGGCATATTTACTTCCGGCGCGATTGATTCGTTGTATGAGAATGGCATCGGTGGTGTCGGCCAAGCAATCAGTGACGGCGTGGCGGCAGTCGGTGATGCAGGAGAGGCCGTCGGAGGACTAGTGAAGAATGCCTGGAATGCAATCTTCTGAAGACCTGCCGTCCACTCGTCGACGCGACGGTATCCGGTTCTTCGTCACCGTGGCGGGACTGACCGTCATCGCATTGGTGTCCGTCCTTGCCGCACTCGTGACGGCACAGGAAGGCAACGTCAGCGCCGCGCGATATTGCCTACTGTTCGCCTTCATCATGGCTCTGACCATCGCGTACCCCACGGTTGTTCGCTACCGACGGAAGGATCTTGCGGCGGCAGTCCGGACGGTCGAGCACGAAGGCTTTCAAGCGACCCAAATACGTCAGTCGATCTGGCCGTTCGCGCTCCTGGTCGCAATCATGGCGTCGTGGACAGCATTCTTTGGTATGGCTGCGGTCGATTTCCTAGCCGATCAGGACGATGAATCCACCGGCGCCGCGGTGGTGATGGGCGCGCTCAGCGCCTTCTTCGGATCTTTCCCAGTCGCTGCGGCAACCGGACGCCTCCGGCGTGGTGGCGTCACGCTGTCTGGCCAAGGGATCGCGCAACGGGGTTGGAGCTTTGAGTCGAAATTGGACTGGTCGGCGATCTTCGCGGCCCCGCTGACATCTCTTGAGGGAACCCGATTCCCAACGATTTTGGTCGGCGGAAGTGCCAATGCGAACTGGATACGCCGGTACACGACTCGCTTGTGGCGCATCGATCGCCTGCCGCAGGTGCCGGTGCTCCAACTCGACTGCAACAAATTCGATGTCGATCCCCACGTCCTGAACAACTACATCCGGACATACGTCGACAACCCGAAAATCCGACACGAACTCGGGACCGAAGCAGCCCTCGTCCGAGCGCGTGAAATGCAGTCGGCTGTTACACAACTCGGTCGATGATCAGCGGCCGCCGGTCGGGCGCTGTGTCACCCACACTGAAACCACCGTCGAGTTCGGCGATTGCCGCTTCGAACCGCTCCGGGGTGTCGGTGTAGAGCGTGAACAACGGCTCCCCCGCCGCGACGGGGTCTCCGGGCCGCCGGTGGATGCGCAGCCCGGCCCCGTGTTGCACCTGCTCGCCGGGCGCCGACCGGCCCGCGCCGAGCCGCCACACCGCCATCCCCACCGCCATCGCGTCGAGATCACCCATCGTGCCGCTGCGCGGGGCGGTGACGGTCTCGGTATGCGCGCCCCTCGGCAGCGACGCGTCCGGGTCGCCGCCCTGAGCGTTGATCAGCGCCCGGTACGCGTCCATCGCCGAACCGTCCCGCAGGGTGTCGGCCGGATCCTCGCCGTCGATCCCGGCCGCATCGAGCATCTCGGCAGCCAACGCCAGCGTCAGCTCGACGACGTCCGACGGTCCGCCGCCGGCCAGCACCTCCACCGATTCGGCGACCTCGACCGCGTTGCCGACCGCGGCGCCCAGCGGGCGGTGCATGTCGGTCAGCAGGGCGCGGGTGACCAGCCCGTGGGCGGTGCCCAGGTCGATCATCGTTCGTGCCAGCTCCCGGGCCTCGGCCTCGGTCTTCAGGAACGCTCCGGAGCCCACTTTGGTGTCCAGGACCAGCGCGCGGGTGCCCTCGGCGATCTTCTTGCTCATCACCGAGCTGGCGATCAGCGGCAACGAGTCGACGGTGGCGGTGACGTCGCGCAGCGCGTACATCTTGCGGTCGGCCGGCGCCAGCTCGCCGGCCGCGAAGATCGCCCCGCCGATCTCCTCGAGTTGCCGGCGGATCTGCGCCTGGGTCAGTTCGGCGCTGAACCCGGGAATCGACTCGAGCTTGTCCAGGGTCCCGCCGGTGTGACCGAGCCCACGCCCCGCGGCCTGCGGAACCGCCCCGCCGCAGGCCATCACCACCGGAACCAGAGGGATGGTGATCTTGTCGCCGACCCCTCCGGTGGAGTGTTTGTCCACCAGCGCGAGCGGACGGCCGTCACGACGGAGATCGGTGAAGTCGAACCGTTCGCCGGAGGCCACCATCGCGGAGGTCCAGCGGGCGATTTCGGGGCCGGTCATCCCCCGGAGGAAGATCGCCATCAACAACGCCGACATCTGCTCGTCGGCGATGCGGCCGTGCGTGTAGGCGTCGATCACCCAGTCGATGGCCTCGTCGCTGAGCACCCCGCCGTCACGTTTGATCCGGATGACGGTGGGCGCGTCAAACGCGGACCCCGCGCCGGAGGCATGAAATGTGGCGCGCGTCACGATATTTCCCGCGTTCCGCGGTCCAGGTCGGCCGGACCGAACGCGTCGGGCAGCAACTCGGCGAGCCGCCGCGGGCCGGCCGGATGGGCGATGAGCAGATCCGGACCCCCGTGCTCGAGCAGCACCTGCCGGCACCGTCCGCAGGGCATCAGAACCTCGCCGTCCGGGCCCACGCAGACGAGCGCGAGAAGCCGGCCACCCCCGCCCGAATGTAGGGCGCAGACCACTGCGCACTCGGCACAGAGACCTAGGCCATATGAGACATTCTCCACATTGCATCCGGCGACGATCCGGCCGTCGTCGACCGCCGCGGCGGCCCCGACCGGGAACCCCGAGTACGGCGCATATGCCCGTGACATGACCTCGATTGCTTTGTCGCGCAACACATTCCAGTCGACAACTGGTGCCATGTCACCGCCTCCGGAGCACGTCGGGCGGCGTCGCGGGAGCCCCGGCGCCCCGTCCGAAAATCAAGTTAGGCCACCCTAATTTCGCCGCTGCCAGCGTCATACGCCCCCACCGTAGTTCGTTACTTCGCGTCAAGAGGTCTAAAGTCGCCCGGGGGTTCGGGCGCGGACCAGCCGCTCAGGTCACCTACGCGACCCGGCTCCGCAGATGGCGTTGGAGGTCCAAGTGAGTACTGAGACGAGCACCCCGGTGCCGACACGAGCTCGACCGTCGGCCCGGCGCACGCTCTACCGTGGCGACCCCGGTATGTGGTCGTGGGTGTTGCACCGCATCACTGGTGCCACCATCTTCTTCTTCCTGTTTGTCCACGTGCTCGACACCGCCCTGGTGCGGGTCAGCCCGGAGGCCTACAACGCGGTCATCGAGACCTACAAGACCCCGATCGTCGGCCTCATGGAGATCGGCCTGGTCGCCGCGGTGCTGTTCCATGCGCTCAACGGCGTCCGGGTCATCCTGATCGATTTCTGGTCGGAGGGGCCGCGCTATCAGCGTCAGATGCTGTGGGTCGTGGCCGCGATCTTCATTGCCGTGCTCATCGCGGCGGTTGGAATGATTGGTATGCACATGGCGGAGCGATTCCTGTGACCGCGTCAGTTCCTGCTCAACGTCCCCCGGCCCCCGTGCTGGAAACCAGCCACGACCGGCCCGCCGCGCTGGACAACCCGCGCGCGCCGCGGCGCCGCGGCGGCATGCCGAACTTCGAGAAGTACGCATGGCTGTTCATGCGGTTCTCCGGCATCGTGCTGGTGTTCCTCGCCCTGGGACACCTGTTCATCATGCTGATGTGGGAGAACGGGGTGTACCGCATCGACTTCAATTACGTCGCCGAGCGCTGGCAGTCGCCGTTCTGGCAGATCTGGGATCTGCTGCTGCTGTGGCTGGCCCAGCTGCACGGCGGCAACGGGATGCGCACCATCATCGCGGACTACGCGCGGAAGGATTCCACCCGGTTCTGGCTGAATGCGCTACTGGCGCTGTCGATCGTGTTCACGTTGGTGCTGGGCACCTACGTGCTGCTGACGTTCGACGCGAACATCTCGTGACGGGGAGCTTGTCAACATGATTCAGGAACATCGCTACGACGTCGTCATCGTCGGCGCCGGCGGTGCCGGTATGCGCGCAGCGGTCGAGGCCGGACCACGGGTCCGCACCGCCGTCTTGACCAAGGTGTATCCGACCCGCAGCCACACCGGGGCGGCCCAGGGCGGCATGTGCGCCGCACTGGCCAACGTCGAGGAAGACAACTGGGAGTGGCACGCGTTCGACACCGTCAAGGGCGGTGACTACCTCGCCGACCAGGACGCGGTGGAGATCATGTGCCGCGAGGCCATCGACGCGGTGCTCGACCTCGAGAAGATGGGGATGCCGTTCAACCGCACCCCCGAGGGCAAGATCGACCAGCGCCGGTTCGGTGGGCACACCCGCGACCACGGCAAGGCGCCGGTGCGCCGGGCCTGCTACGCCGCGGACCGCACCGGCCACATGATCCTGCAGACGCTGTACCAGAACTGCGTCAAGCACGACGTGCAGTTCTTCAACGAGTTCTACGCGCTGGACCTCGCGATGACCGAGACCCCCAGCGGGCGGGTGGCCACCGGGGTGATCGCCTACGAGCTGGCGACCGGTGACATCCACGTCTTCCACGCCAAGGCGATCGTGTTCGCCACCGGCGGCTCCGGGCGGATGTACAAGACCACGTCCAACGCCCACACGCTGACCGGCGACGGGCTGGGCATCGTCTTCCGCAAGGGACTGCCGCTGGAGGACATGGAGTTCCACCAGTTCCACCCGACCGGCCTGGCCGGGCTCGGCATCCTGATCTCCGAGGCGGTCCGCGGCGAGGGTGGCCGGCTGCTCAACGGCGAGGGCGAGCGGTTCATGGAACGCTACGCCCCCACCATCGTCGACCTCGCGCCGCGCGACATCGTGGCCCGGTCGATGGTGCTCGAGGTGCTCGAGGGCCGCGGCGCCGGACCGAACAAGGACTACGTCTACATCGACGTCCGCCACCTCGGCGAGGACGTGCTGGAAGCCAAACTGCCCGACATCACCGAGTTCGCCCGCACCTACCTCGGCGTCGACCCGGTCACCGAACTGGTGCCGGTCTATCCGACCTGCCACTACCTGATGGGCGGCATCCCGACGACCGTGCACGGGCAGGTGCTGGCCGACAACACCACGATCGTGCCGGGCCTGTACGCCGCCGGCGAGTGCGCCTGTGTGTCGGTGCACGGCGCCAACCGGCTGGGCACCAACTCGCTGCTGGACATCAACGTGTTCGGCCGCCGGGCGGGCCTGGCCGCCGCCGACTACGCGCAGAACCACGACTTCGTGCCGCTGCCGGACAACCCGGCGGGCATGGTGACCGAGTGGATCGCCCACATCCTGTCCGAGCACGGCCATGAGCGCGTCGCCGACATCCGCGGCGCGCTGCAGCAGACGATGGACAACAACGCCGCGGTGTTCCGCACCGAGGAGACCCTCAAGACGGCGCTGTCCGACATCCATCGGCTCAAGGAGCGCTACTCCCGGATCACCGTGCAGGACAAGGGCAAACGCTACAACAGCGATCTGCTCGAGGCGATCGAGCTGGGCTTCCTGCTGGAGCTGGCGGAAGTCACCGTCGTCGGTGCGCTCAACCGCAAGGAGACCCGCGGCGGGCATGCCCGGGAGGACTACCCGAACCGCGACGACACCAACTACATGCGCCACACCATGGCCTACAAGCAGGGCACTGAACTGCTCAGCGACATCAGGCTGGACTACAAGCCGGTGGTGCAGACCCGCTACGAGCCGATGGAGCGGAAGTACTGATGACCATTACTCCTGACATCGACAAGCCGGCCACGACCGACGCCCCGCTGCCTCCGGTACCCGAGGGCGCGGTGATGGTGACGTTGAAGATCGCCCGGTTCAACCCGGAGAACCCGGACGCCGCCGGCTTCCAGAGTTTCCGGGTTCCGACGCTGCCGACCGACCGGCTGCTGAACCTGCTGCACTACGTCAAGTGGTACCTCGACGGCACCCTGACGTTCCGGCGGTCGTGTGCCCACGGTGTGTGCGGTTCGGACGCGATGCGGGTCAACGGCGTCAACCGGCTGGCCTGCAAGGTGCTGATGCGCGACCTGCTGCCGAAGAACCCGAAGAAGGAGCTGACCGTCACCGTCGAGCCGATCCGCGGCCTGCCCGTGGAGAAGGACCTCGTCGTCGACATGGAGCCGTTCTTCGACGCCTACCGCGCGGTCAAGCCGTTCCTGGTCACCAGCGGCAACCCGCCCACCCGGGAACGTCTGCAGAGCCCGCAGGACCGCGCCCGCTACGACGACACCACCAAGTGCATCCTGTGCGCCTGCTGCACCACGAGCTGCCCGGTGTACTGGACGGAGGGCTCGTACTTCGGGCCGGCCGCGATCGTCAACGCGCACCGGTTCATCTTCGACAGCCGCGATGAGGCGGCCGGTGAGCGGCTCGACATCCTCAACGAGGTCGACGGGGTGTGGCGCTGCCGCACCACGTTCAACTGCACCGAGTCGTGCCCGCGCGGCATCCAGGTGACCAAGGCCATCCAGGAGGTCAAGCGCGCGCTGATGTTCGCCCGCTGACCTTTCGCCGAGCGTGCAGAAGATCGCGAAGTTCGCCGAGAACTTCGCGATCTTCTTCACTTCGGGCACTTCACCCGGGACACCCCAGGACGGGATGCCGTCGCACCGCACGCCGGCCTCTCGATCCAGCCGAGGTTCCTCGTCGTGCCCTCTCACGTCGGCCGTCACATTTTCCCGGACCGCCTCGTCTCACAGGTATGAGCGAGAACCAGAAAACCCGAATCGAACCCCTCTCCCCCGAACGTGCCCCCTGGTGGGTGCGGCTGATGTACCGGTACGCCAGGCGCCGCTTCGGCGAGGTGCCCGAACCGTTCACGGTGGCGGCGCACCACCCCGGCCTGCTGTTGAGCAGCGCGGTGCACGAGACCCTGCTGGAGAAGACGTCCAGCAGGTTGCCCGCCAACGTGCGGGAACTCGCGGTGTACTGGACGGCCCGCAAGATCGGCTGCTCATGGTGCGTGGACTTCGGCGCGATGCTCGCTCGCCTCGACGGCCTGAACATCGAGAAGCTCAGCCGCATCGACGATTACGCCACCTCGGACCTCTTCGATGACGACGAACGGGCCGCCATCGCCTATGCCGACGCGATGACGACCGATCCGCACACGGTGACCGACGAGCAGGTGGCCGATCTGCGCCGCCGGTTCGGCGATGCCGGGGTGATCGAGTTGACCACCCAGATCGGCGTGGAGAACATGCGCGCCCGGATCAACACCGCCCTGGGCATCACCGAACAGGGCTTCAGCTCCGGTGATGCGTGCCGGATTCCGTGGGCGGCGCGGTCGGACCAGCCGGCCGGCGGCCCAGCGGGGAGCCGGTGAACTTGTCCGGGTTGGCGATGTCCCACAGCGCGGCGACCTTGCCGTCGCGCACGGTCACGGCGATCACCCGGGGCTGAGCCGGCCAGTATTCGCCGGGGGTCCGCTCCGAGCCGTCCTGCGAGCCGACGCTGTACGCCCCGAGCTCCCCGTTGACCAGGGCCAACCGGCTGGAGGCCAACCAGTTCGGGCCGTAGCGGCGGGCCAGGCCGAACAGGAAGCGGGCCACCTTGTCGGCGCCGGTGACCGGACGCAGCGCGGTGCTGGTCCTGCCGTCGGCATCCCCGACGAGGGTGACGTCGGGGTGCAGCAGGTCCACCACCGCCGTCATGTCGCCGGCGGCCATGGCGGCCAGCAGCGATCCGACCACCTCGTCGTGGCGGGGATCGGGTGGGGGCGCCGGGTTGCGGGCGATGACGCGCCGCGCGCGGGACGCCAGTTGGCGTGCCGCCGCGGCGCTCACCCCGAGCACGTCGGCGATCTCCCCGAACGGCACCCCGAACCCGTCGTGCAGCACGAACGCCACCCGCTGATCCGGGGTGAGCCGCTCCAGCACCAGCATGGCGGCGAACCGTGCGTCCTCGTCGGCCACCACCGCGGCCAACGGGTCGCCCATCCCGACGTCGGTGACGACCGGTTCGGGCAACCACGGCCCCACATAGGTTTCCCGCCGATGCGCCGCCGACCGCAGCCGATCCAGGGCCAGCCTGCTGACCACCGTGGTCAGCCAGGCGCGCAGATCATTGATGTCCTGATCCTGGCCCTGCCACCGCAACCAGGCGTCCTGCACGACGTCCTCGGCGTCGGCGACCGTGCCCAGCAGTCGGTAGGCCACCGCCATCAGGTGCGGACGCAGTGCTTCGAACTCGTCGACCCGCGTGCTCGCGGTCATGACATCAGCGTAGACGCTGCCGGCACCGGCCCACCCGGGCACAATCGGGAACATGTCGACGGACCGGGCCGCGCAGGCAGACCGCCACCTGTGGGGGCATTTCGCCCGGCACGGGCCGGGCGTCACCCCGCCGATCATCGTCCGTGGCGACGGGGTCACGATTTGGGACGACCACGGCCGCAGGTATCTCGACGGGTTGTCCGGGCTGTTCGTGGTCCAGGCCGGACACGGCCGGGCCGAGTTGGCCGAGGCAGCCGCCCGGCAGGCCGGGCAGCTGGCGTATTTCCCGCTGTGGTCCTACGCCACCCCGCCGGCCATCGAATTGGCCGAGCGCATAGCGCATTACGCCCCCGGTGACCTCAATCGGGTGTTCTTCACCACCGGTGGCGGCGAGGCGGTGGAGAGCGCGTGGAAGCTGGCCAAGCAGTACTTCAAGCTGACCGGGAAGCCCGGCAAACACAAGGTGGTGTCCCGGGCGGTCGCCTACCACGGCACCCCGCAGGGTGCGCTCGCGATCACCGGCCTGCCGATGTTCAAGGCGCCGTTCGAACCGCTGACGCCGGGCGGTTTCCGGGTGCCCAACACCAACTTCTACCGCGCGCCGGCACCGTACCGCGACGACGAGAAGGCGTTCGGCCGGTACTGCGCGGACCGCATCGCCGAGACGATCGAGTTCGAGGGGCCCGACACCGTCGCGGCGGTGGTGCTCGAGCCGGTGCAGAACGCCGGCGGCTGCATCCCGCCGCCACCGGGTTACTTCGAACGGGTCCGCGAGATCTGCGACACCTACGACGTGCTGCTGATCTCCGACGAGGTGATCTGCGCGTTCGGCCGGATCGGGTCGATGTTCGCCTGTGACGACTTCGGTTATCAACCCGACATCATCACCTGCGCAAAGGGTTTGACGTCGGGCTATGCCCCGCTGGGGGCGATGATCGCCACCGACCGGCTGTTCGAGCCGTTCGCCGACGGCAAGACCGTGTTCCCGCACGGCTACACCTTCGGCGGCCATCCGGTGTCGGCGGCGGTGGCGCTGGCCAACCTCGACATCTTCGAACGCGAAGGTCTCAACGACCGGGTCCGCACTCTCAGCCCGCTGCTGCGGGCCACCCTGGAACGGCTCTACGAGTTGCCGATCGTCGGCGACGTCCGCGGTGAGGGCTACTTCTTCGCCGTGGAACTGGTGCAGGACAAAGCGGGCAGACAACCGTTCAGCGCCGAGGAGAGCGCCCGCCTGGTGGCCCACCTCAACCGGGCCCTGCTCGACGCCGGGCTGTACTGCCGGGCCGACAACCGCGGGGACACCGTGGTGCAGGTGGCGCCGCCGTTGATCAGCGGTCCCGCCGAGTTCGACGCGATGCACGACATCCTGCGCACGGTGCTCAAGGACGCCCCGAACCACGTCTGAGCGCCGGACACAAAAAGTCACAATTGCAACAACAGCCTCGCTGGTCACAGCGAGCCTCCGTCGAAAATCGGCACCCATCGCCTAGCGTGCGCAGGCGATGGCGATCTTCTCCAGCGTGACGCGCCGCCTGGTCGCGGTGGGTGCAGCAATCGCGGTTCTGGCCATGCCGGCGATCTCGTCGCTGCCGACCGCAGCGGCCGACCCGGTCGCCGAGGCCGGTGACCCGTGTCCGTACCGGGAGACCACCCCACCGGCGATCAGCGCGTCGGAGGTGCCCAAACCCGGTGAGGATCCGCCCGCCCCGCTGCCGGTGCCGGCGACGGCGGTCGGTGGCGACGCGCTGTCGGGGTGCGGAGTCATCGTCGCCCCGGGCACCCCGCCGCTGCCCACCGAGATCTCGGCGGAGGCGTGGCTGGTGGCCGACCTCGACACCGGCGACGTCATCGCCGCCAAGGATCCGCACGGCCGGCACCGGCCGGCCAGTGTGATCAAGGCGCTGACCGCGATGGCGGCCATCAACGAACTGCCGCTCAACCGTCAGGTGCACGGCACCGCACAGGATTCGGCGATCGAGGGCACCAAGGTCGGCGTCGGCCCGGGCGGTGTCTACACGGTCCGCGACCTGTTGCACGGGCTGATGATGTACTCCGGTAACGACGCGGCCAACGCCCTGGCGAACCAGATGGGCGGGGTCGACGTCGCGCTGGACAAACTCAACGCGCTGGCCGCCAAGCTCGGCGCGCAGGACACCCGCGCCGCCAGCCCGTCAGGGCTGGACGGGCCGGGGATGAGCACATCGGCCTACGACATCGCGCTGATCTACCGCTACGCCTGGCAGGACCCGACGTTCAGCCAGATCGTCGCGACCCGCAGCTACCACTTTCCGGGCCGGGAGGGCAGCCCACCGTACGAGATCCTCAACGACAACCAACTGCTGATGAACTACCCGGGAGCGCTGGGCGGCAAGACCGGCTTCACCGACGACGCCGGGCAGACCTTCGTGGGCGCCGCCGAACGGGACGGCCGCCGTCTGGTGGCGGTTCTGCTGCGCGGCACCCGGCAACCGATTCCCCCGTGGCAGCAGGCGGCACAGCTGTTGGACTACGGTTTCGCGACCGCGCCGGGCACCCGGGTGGGCACGCTGGTCGACCCGGATCCGTCGGTGTCCCGGCAGAAGATCAACACCTCAGGCGAGGCCGACACCGCGGCCGCGCCGATCCTGCTGCCGGCCGACGCGGTGCCGGTGCGGGTCGGTGTCGCGGTGATCGGCACCATCATCGTGTTCGGGCTGATCATGGCGGCCCGGTCGATGAACCGCCGCAGCCACCGTTAGCCACCCCAGCGGGTCAGCAACTGCTCGGCTCGCGAACACAACCGCTCGATGACGGCCGCCGCGGGTTGTGCGGCCGTCACCATCCCGACGCCCTGACCGGCGTTCACCGGTGTCGGATCGCCGGCCGGATCGGTCAGCACCCGTTCGGGGATCGTCGCCGGCCAGCGGTATCCGGCGGCGATGTCGAACTCGCGGGTGGTGGTCGTCGCGGTGCTCGGCGCGGCCAGCAGCGCGGCCCGCGCATCGGGCGCGGTCAGGGCTTCGGCACAGGCGGTGAAGACGGTGCCCAGCCATGCACCGGCGGCTCCGGCGGCCAGCACCGCGGCCAGTCCCCGCCCCGACGTGATGCCGCCGGCGGCGAGCACCGGCACGGTCAACCGGTCGAGCAGTTCGGTCAGCAGCGGCAGCGTCCCGAGGCGTGGTTCGCCGTGTCCGCCGCCCTCGGCGCCGCGGGCCACCACGACGTCGACACCGGCGTCCTGGGCCCGCACACCGGACTCCACGTCGGCGACCTGGGCGGCGGCGGAGATCCCCTCGGCATGGGCCCGCTCCACCCAGCCGTAGTCGGCGCCGAAACTCACCGACAGCAACGTCGGCCGCGCCGCCAGTGCCACGTCGAGCAGTTCCGGCTCCGCGTCGACGACCCACTGCACCAGGCCGATCCCGAACGGGCGGGTGATCGGCCCGGCCAGTTCGCGGCGCAGCACCGCGGCGGTCGCCGAACTGCCCATCCCGATCATCCCCAGCCCACCGGCTGCCGACACCGCGGCGGCCAGTTCAGCGCCGGCGGTTCCGCCCATCGGCGCGTTGACGATCGGAACCTCGATCCCCATCGTCCGGCACCAGGGCGTCGTCAACGACATCGCTGCCGACGTTACCCGCGTTGCTGGCCTGAGCCCCGTGGAGGTGTCCGATGGCGTGGCTGATACTGATCGTCTCCGGGGCCTTCGAGGCGGTCTTCACCGTCAGCCCGAGTAGGACCGAGGGCTTCACCCGGCCCATCCCGATCATCGTTTTTCTTGTCGCGGTGATCATTTCGATGGGCGCGCTGCTCAAGGTAGCGCTGCTGCTCGGTCTCATCGGCTGCATCGTGGGCCTGAACCCCGATCAATGACGCAGCCATCTTGAGAGGCCCAGAGCCCCAAGGGCTCCGATCGCCGCAGCGGTCAGCGTGCCGACCACCCCGACCCCTTCGCGGACCTGGATCCGGGTGGTGATCCGGGCGCCCACCGGCGGTTCGACCGGCCGGGCGGCCAGACTGTCGGCGGACGTCGCCGCCCAGGCGGTGGCGAACAGGATCAGCCGGGACGTGATGTAGGCGAACACCATCAGGCCCAGCACCGGGCCGAACGTCGCGCCGGCCGGGCCGGTGGTGACCGAGGCCAGATAGACCGATCCGACCTGTTTGAAGATCTCGAAACCGATGGCCGCCAACAGCCCCGCCCGCACCGAACTGCGCAGGCTGACCGTCGTGCGCGGCAGCCGGGCGATCACCCAGGTGAACAACAGCCAGGCGACCAGCATCGCCACCGCGATCGAGGCCACCTTCAGGCCGATCCCGAGACCGGGGAACTCCGATATCTCCAGCCGGCGCAGCACTCCCCGCATCACCGCACGGTCGCCCAGCGCGGTGAGGCCGAAGGTCACGAGCAGCGCCAGGAACAGCGACAGCAGCGCCACCAGATCGGACAGCTTGGTCCGCACGAAGTTGCCTTTTTCGGGCCGCTGTTCCCACATCTCGCTGAGCGCCTCGCGCAGGTTGGCCATCCAGCTCAGCCCCGCCCAGGTCGCGGTGGCCAACCCGATCAGGCCCACCGACGTGCGGGAGGCGATCGCGGAGTCCATCAGTTCGATCAGCTGCTGACTGGCGTCGCCGCTGACCGTGGTGCGGATCCGGTCCTCGATCTGCCGCAGCAGATCGGGACGTCCGGCGAGCACGAAACCGCCGATCGAGAAACCCACCATCAGCAGCGGGAACAGTGCGAACACCGTGAAATAGGTGATGCCGGCGGCGAAGTGGTTACCGCGGGCCTCGGTGTAGCGCTCCTGCGCCCGCAGCACGTGGTCGAACCACGCGTAACGGGCCCGCAGCCGTTGCAGGACGCCGGGTTCGGACGGTTCGGTCACACCGGCGCCTCCAGGGCTCGTCTGCGGATCTGGTCAGCGATCAGCTCGTCAGGAACGGGGCGGTAGGAACCCTAGCCGGTCGTATACCCGTTTGAGGGTGGTTGCCGACACCTCACGTGCCCGTTCGGCGCCGGCCGCCAGGATGCCCTCCAGCTCGGCGGGGTCGGCGAGCAGTTCGTCGACCCGGGTCTTGATGGGGGTGACGAACTCCACCACCGCCTCGGCGGTGTCCTTCTTCAGGTCGCCGTAGCCGCGGCCGGCGTACCGCGCGACCAGCGTGTCGATGTCGGTGCCGGTCACCGCCGACTGGATGGTGAGCAGGTTGGAGACACCGGGTTTGGCCTCCGGGTCATAGCGGATCTCCCGTTCGGAATCGGTGACCGCCGACCGGATCTTCTTGGCGGTCACCTTCGGATCGTCGAGCAACGCGATCAGCCCGGCGTCGCTGCCCGCCGACTTGCTCATCTTGGCGGTCGGATCCTGCAGGTCGTAGATCTTCGCGGCGGTCCTGGGGATCATCGCCTCGGGGATCACGAAGGTGTCCGGGAAGCGGGAGTTGAACCGTTGCGCCACATCGCGGGCCAGTTCCAGATGCTGGCGCTGGTCTTCGCCGACCGGGACGAGGTCGGTGTCGTAGAGCAGCACGTCGGCGGCCATCAGCACCGGGTAGGTGAACAGTCCGACGGTGGTGCCCTCGGTGCCCTGCTTCTGCGCCTTGTCCTTGAACTGGGTCATCCGGGAGGCCTGCCCGAACCCGGTGAAACAACCCAGCACCCAGGCCAATTCGGCGTGCGCCGCGACGTGGCTCTGCACGAAGACGGTGCTGCGGGCCGGATCGATCCCCAGCGCCAGATACTGGGCGGCGGTGACCAGGGTGCGGCGCCGCAGCGTCTCCGGATCCTGCGGGACGGTGATGGCGTGCAGGTCGACCACGCAGAAGAACGCGTCGTGGTCGTCCTGCAGACCCACCCACTGCGCGATCGCACCCAGCGCGTTGCCGAGGTGCAGCGAGTCGGAGGTGGGTTGAGCGCCCGAGAAGACGACCGGGCGGGTTCGGACGGAAGTGTTCATGATGGGCCAATCTTTTCACGCCGGTTTCCGGCGCCGGCCGGGCGTCACGCGAACTCGACGGTGACCGGGGCGTGGTCGGACCAGCGCAGGTCGTAGGCGGCCGGTTTCTCCACCCGCGCCGCCGTGGCCCGGGCCGCCAGCGCCGGGGTGGCCAGGTGGTAGTCGATCCGCCAGCCCGCGTCGTTGTCGAACGCCCGCCCGCGCCACGACCACCAGCTGTAGGGTCCGGCGACGTCGGGGTGCAGGGCGCGCATCACATCGACCCAGCCGGTGGCGAGCAGATCACTCACCCACTGCCGCTCATTGGGCAGAAAGCCCGACTTCCTGAGGTTGCCCCGCCAGTTCTTGATGTCGTTCTCGGTGTGCGCGATGTTCCAGTCCCCGCACACCACGGCCTCGCGCCCCGGGGTGTTGAGGGCGGCCATCCGGTGCGCCAGCGCGGCCATGAACCGTTCCTTCTCGTCCTGCCGCTCGGTGCCGGCCTCACCGGTCTGCACATAGACACTGGCGACGGTCACGCCGTCGATGTCGGCCTCCAGGTAGCGGCCGTGCAGCGCGAACTCGCACCGCTCGTCGAAGCCGATCCGGACCGCCGCGATCGGTCGGCGGCTCAGCACGGCGACGCCGTTGCGCCCCTTGAGGTGCGGGCATGCCGACACCAGTTGCCATCCGTCGTCGAGGGCCGGCGCCAACGCGGCGGCGAGCTGATCGTCGTCGCACCGCGTCTCCTGCAGGCAGACCACATCGGCCGCGGTGTCGTCGAGCCAGGCCAGCAGGCCGAGGTTGGATTCCGAGCGGCGACGGACCGCCGCGCGGATGCCGTTGACATTGATGGTGGTCACAATCAGGCGGGACATCAGCCCGGAACCATAGCCGACGATGTTGCGATACCGGCGGTATCACCTTAACCTCGGGCAGATGAGCGAACGCGCGCCCATTCACCTCGGCTCCGGCGAGCCGGTCCTCCTCCTGCACCCGTTCATGATGTCGCAGAGCGTGTGGAAGGACGTCGCTCCGCGCATCGCCGGCACCGGCCGCTATGAGGTCTACGCGCCGACGATGCCGGGCCACAACGGCGGGGTCAAGGGACGGTTCTTCCTCGACACCGCCGAGCTGGCCGACGACATGGAACGCCGGCTCGACGAGCTGGGTTGGGACACCGCCCACATCGTCGGCAACTCGCTGGGCGGCTGGGTGGCGTTCGAACTCGAGCGACGCGGCCGGGCCCGCACCCTGACCGGGATCGCACCGGCCGGCGGCTGGCACCGCTGGTCCCCGGCCAAGTACGAGATCGTCGGGAAGTTCGTGCTCGGGTTCCCGGTGTGGGCGGTGGCCAAGCTGCTCGGCCGCCGCGCCGCCCGGCTGCCGATCGCCCGGCAGTTGGCGTTCGTCGCGGTCAGCGCCTACCCGGACGGCATCAGCGACGACGACCTGGTCCAGATCATCGACGATGTGACCCACTGCGCGGCGTACTACCAGCTGCTGGTCAAGGCGCTGCTGCTGCCCGGCCTGATGGAGCTGGCCGAGACGTCGGTCCCCACCCACCTGGTGGTGTGCGAGAAGGACCGGGTGCTGCCGAACCCACGGTTCGTCGACCACTTCCACAAGAACCTGCGGGAGATCACCCGCTACACCGAGCTCGACGGCGTCGGGCACATCCCGATGTTCGAGGCCCCGCAGCGGGTGGCCGACCTGATCGTGGACTTCCTCGACGACCACACCGGGAAACGCCGTCAGGCCTCCCCCGGTGCGGTCGGCTGAGGCTCGCCGACGCGCCGGTCAGTTGGCGGCGGCGGCCAGCACCTCGTTGAAGGTCTTGCTCGGGCGCATCACCGCGGCGGTCTTCTCCGGATCGGGGTAGTAGTAGCCGCCGATGTCGACCGGCTTGCCCTGGACCTCGTTGAGTTCGTTGACGATGGTGTCCTCGTTCTCCTCGAGCGCCCGGGCCAGCGCGGCGAACCGCTCGGCCAGTTCGGCGTCGTCGTCCTGTTCGGCCAGCGCCTGCGCCCAGTACATGGCGAGGTAGAACTGGCTGCCCCGGTTGTCCAGCTCACCGGTCTTACGCGACGGGCTCTTGTTGTTGTCCAACAGTTTTCCGATGGCGGTGTCGAGAGTCTTGCCGAGCAGGTCGGCCCGTTTGTTGCCGGTCTTGCGCGCCACATCCTCGAAACATGCGCCCAGGGCGAGGAATTCACCGAGCGAGTCCCAGCGCAGGTGGTTCTCCTCGAGCAGCTGGTGCACATGCTTGGGCGCCGAGCCACCGGCGCCGGTCTCGTACAGACCGCCGCCCTTCATCAGCGGGACGATCGACAGCATCTTGGCGCTGGTGCCCAGCTCCAGGATCGGGAACAGGTCGGTGAGGTAGTCGCGCAGGATGTTTCCGGTCGCGGCGATGGTGTCCTTCCCGCGGATCACCCGTTCCAGCGTGTACCGCATGGCCCACACCTGCGGCAGGATGTGGATCTTCAGGCCCTCGGTGTCGTGGTCCTTCAGGTACTTCTTGACCTTCTTGCGTAGCTCCACCTCGTGCGGACGCTCGATGTCCAGCCAGAACACCACCGGCATACCGGAGGCGCGGGCCCGGGTGACGGCCAGCTTGACCCAGTCCTGGATCGGGGCGTCCTTGACGATCGGCATCCGCCAGATGTCGCCCTCTTCGACGTTCTGCGACATCAACACCTCGCCGGTGTCGATGTCGACGATGTCGGCGACGCCGTCCTCGGGGATCTCGAAAGTCTTGTCGTGGCTGCCGTATTCCTCGGCCTTCTGCGCCATCAGCCCGACGTTCGGCACCGTGCCCATCGTGGTCGGGTCGAACTGCCCGTGGGTCTTACAGAAGTTGATCATCTCCTGGTAGATCCGGGAGAAGGTCGACTCCGGGTTCACCGCCTTGGTGTCCTTGAGCTTGCCGTCCGCGCCGTACATCTTGCCGCCGGCCCGGATCATCGCGGGCATCGAGGCGTCCACGATGACGTCGGACGGCGAGTGGAAGTTGGTGATGCCGCGGGCCGAGTCGACCATCGCCAGCTCGGGGCGGGTCTCGTGGCAGCGGTGGATGTCGTCGATGATCTCCTCCCGCTGCGAGGCCGGCAGCGTGGAGATCTTCTCGTACAGATCGGACATCCCGTTGTTGACGTTGACGCCGAGTTCGTCGAACAGCTTCTGGTGCTTGGCGAACGCGTCCTTGTAGAACACCTTGACCGCGTGGCCGAACACGATCGGGTGGCTGACCTTCATCATGGTCGCCTTGACGTGCAGCGAGAACATCACGCCGGTCTCGTAGGCGTCCTGCATCTGTTCCTCGTAGAACTCGCACAACGCCTTCTTGCTCATGAACATCGAGTCGATGATGTCGCCCTCGTCGAGCTTCACCTCGGGCTTGAGGACGAGCGTCTCACCGCGTTTGGTGTTCAGCACCATCTTCACCCGGCGCGCCCGGTCCAGCGTCATCGACTTCTCACCGGCGTAGAAGTCGCCCTTCTTCATGGTCGCCACGTGCGTGCGCGACGCCTGCGACCACTCGCCCATGCTGTGCGGGTTCTTCCTGGCGTACTCCTTGACCGCCTTGGGGGCGCGCCGGTCCGAGTTGCCCTCCCGCAGGACCGGGTTGACCGCACTGCCCAGCACCTTGGCGTAGCGATCCTTGATCTTCTGCTCTTCCTCGGTCTTCGGATCGCCGGGGTAGTCGGGCACGTTGAAGCCCTTGCCCTGAAGCTCCTTGATCGCGGCGAGCAACTGGGGCACCGAGGCGCTGATGTTCGGCAGTTTGATGATGTTGGTGTCCGGGTCCTGGGTGAGCCGGCCGAGCTCGCCGAGGTTGTCCGGTACTCGCTGTTCCTCGGTGAGGTAGTCGGGGAACTCGGCCAGGATCCGGGCGGCCACCGAGATGTCGCTGGTCTTGATGTCGATGCCGGCCGGCTTGGCGAACGACTCGATGATCGGCAGGAAGCTGTAGGTGGCGAGCAGCGGCGCCTCGTCGGTGAGTGTGTAGATGATGGTCGGCTTCTCGGCGCTCATATGTTGTCTCTCCCGGCGTCGGTATCGGTCCTATCGGCAATCTGCGCGCGGAACGCGCTGCGCTGCGTCGCTGGGCCAGACTACAAGGGGCGGCGGCACGGCGAAGCCCCAGCTTTGGCTACTGACCAGTAGCTTTTCTCCGGAGCTTTTGTCCGTGGCTTGCGTCCGGAGCTCCCGGCTGTGGCGCCGACCCCTTCTGGCCCGACTCCACCCCCATTCTCCACATCCCGAGGTTGACGCAGGTCACACGGGTGTCACGGCCCGCTGGCAGCCGGTCGCCGGGGTGCGATAGGCTTTTGGCAGGTCATGAGCGCCAGCGTCAAGCCCCGGCTCGCTGGCCGGCAACCCTCCAACCGCGGTGGGGTGCCCCGGGTGATGACCAGGTTGAGTAGCTGCAACGGGCTACACGGCAAGCGCGGGTCCGCAGGCTCGGACCCCCGAGAGAGTAGGGACGACTGATGCGGACATTCCCCCAGCCCATGTGTTGTCGCTGTTGATCCGGCTGCCGGTGATCCCGCCATGTCGGCGGTGACTCCACGCACCCCACAGCACCCCCGTGTGAATCCCGTACCCAGGAGAACGACTCGACGATGACCAACAGCGAACAGGACGACCCCACTGCCAAGTGGTCGTTCGAGACCAAGCAGGTCCACGCCGGCCAGACCCCGGATCCAGCGACCAACGCTCGGGCGCTGCCGATCTACCAGACCACCTCCTACACCTTCGACAGCACCGAGCACGCCGCCGCGCTGTTCGGGCTCAGCGAGCCGGGCAACATCTACACCCGGATCATGAACCCGACGCAGGACGTCGTCGAGAAGCGCATCGCCGCGCTCGAGGGCGGCGTCGCCGCGCTGTTCCTGGCGTCGGGGCAGGCCGCCGAGACCTTCGCGATCCTCAACCTCGCGAACGCCGGGGACCACATCGTCGCGAGCCCCCGGTTGTACGGCGGCACCTACAACCTGTTCCAGCACACCCTGCCCAAGCTCGGCATCGAGACGACGTTCGTCGAGAACCCCGACGACCTCGATTCCTGGCGGGCCGCGGTCCGGCCGAACACCAAGGCGTTCTTCGGTGAGTCGATCTCCAACCCGAAGATCGACATCCTCGACATCCCCAACGTCGCCGCGGTCGCGCATGAGGCAGGTGTGCCGCTGATCGTCGACAACACGATCGCGACGCCGTATCTGATCCAGCCGCTGAGCCACGGCGCCGACATCGTCGTGCACTCGGCCACCAAGTACCTCGGCGGGCACGGCGCCGCGATCGCCGGCGTGATCGTCGACGGCGGCACCTTCGACTGGACCAACGGCAAGTTCCCCGGCTTCACCGAACCCGATCCGAGCTACCACGGTGTGGTGTTCGCCGAGCTGGGACCGCCGGCGTTCGCGCTCAAGGCGCGGGTGCAGTTGCTGCGCGACCTCGGTTCGGCCGCGGCGCCGTTCAACGCGTTCCTGATCGCCCAGGGCCTGGAGACGCTGAGCCTGCGCGTGGAACGCCATGTGGAGAACGCCCAGAAGGTCGCCGAGTACCTCGAGGCGCACCCCGACGTGGTGTCGGTGAACTATGCGGGGCTGCCCAGCTCGCCGTGGTACGACCTCGGAAAGAAGCTGGCGCCCAAGGGCACCGGCGCGGTGCTGGCCTTCGAGCTGGCCGGCGGTGTGGAGGCGGGCAAGGCGTTCGTCAACGCGCTGACCCTGCACAGCCACGTCGCCAACATCGGCGACGTACGCTCGCTGGTGATCCACCCGGCGTCGACCACGCATGCGCAGTTGTCGCCCGAGGATCAGCTGGCCACCGGGGTCACGCCCGGCCTGGTGCGGTTGGCCGTCGGCATCGAGGGCATCGACGACATCATCGCCGACCTCGAGCAGGGCTTCGCCGCCGCCAAACCGTTCACCGCATCGGCCGGCGGCGATCCGCAGACGGTCGCATCGTTCTAGAGCAGCAGCGAAGTGACGATCCTGGACGTGACGAGAACCCCCACGTTGCCCGCCGAGGGCGAGTTGGCAGTGGTCGACATCGGGCCACTGCAGCTGGAGTGTGGCGAGGTGCTCGACAACGTCTCCATCGCGGTGCAGCGGTGGGGTGAGTTGTCGCCCAACCGGGACAACGTGGTGATGGTGCTGCACGCGCTGACCGGCGACTCGCACATCACCGGTCCGGCCGGACCGCAGCACCCGACGCCCGGCTGGTGGGACGGCGTGGCCGGTCCCGGCGCGCCGATCGACACCGACCGCTGGTGCGCGGTGGCCACCAACGCGCTGGGCGGCTGCCGTGGTTCCACCGGACCGGGTTCGATTGCGCCGGACGGTAAACCGTGGGGATCCCGGTTCCCGACGGTGACCGTGCGCGACCAGGTCAACGCCGATCTCGCCGCGCTGGCCGCGCTGGGCATCACCGAGGTCGCCGCCGTGGTGGGGGGCTCGCTGGGCGGCGCCCGCGCGCTGGAGTGGATGGTCGGTCATCCCGACACGGTGCGTGCCGGACTGGTGCTGGCGGTGGGCGCCCGCGCCACAGCCGATCAGATCGGCACCCAGAGCACGCAGATCGCCGCGATCAAGGCCGATCCGGATTGGCAGGGCGGTGACTACTACGGCACCGGCCGCGCCCCCTTGACGGGAATGATGATCGCCCGGCGATTCGCCCATCTGACCTACCGCGGCGAAGTGGAACTGGACAACCGGTTCGGCAACAAACCGCAGGGTGACGAGGACCCGCTGGCGGGTGGGCGCTACGCGGTGCAGAGCTACCTGGAGCACCAGGGTGAGAAGCTGGCCGCGCGGTTCGACCCGGGCACGTATGTGGCCCTCACCGAGGCGCTGTCGAGCCACGACGTCGGCCGCGGCCGCGGCGGTGTGGAGGCCGCGCTGCGGAGCTGCCCGGTGCCCGCGCTGGTCGGCGGGATCACCTCGGATCGGCTCTACCCGCTGCGGCTGCAGGAGGAGCTGGCCGAACGTCTTCCCGGCTGCAGGGATCTGGACATCATCGATTCGATGTACGGACACGACGGGTTCCTCGTCGAGACCGAAGCGGTCGGCAAGCTGATCCGGCGCACGTTGGAGTTGGCGGATCGGTGAGCGGTAGACGGCAGCGGTCCTTGTCGTTCGGCGCGGAAGCCGCGGCCTACGAACGGGGCCGGCCGTCGTATCCACCCGAGGCGATCGACTGGCTGCTGCCCTCGGACGCCCGCGATGTGCTCGACCTCGGCGCCGGGACCGGCAAGCTCACCACCCGGCTGGTGGAGCGGGGCCTGAACGTCACCGCGGTCGATCCGATCCCGGAGATGCTCGAACTGCTCTCCAAGTCGTTGCCGGACACCCCGGCACTGCTCGGCACCGCCGAGGAGATCCCGTTGCCGGACAACAGCGTCGACGCGGTGCTGGTGGCCCAGGCGTGGCACTGGTTCGACGTGGACCGGGCGGTGCGGGAGGTCGCCCGGGTGCTGCGGCCCGGCGGCCGACTCGGGTTGGTGTGGAACACCCGCGACGAACGGATGGGCTGGGTCAAGGAGCTCGGCCGCATCATCGGCGACGAACACGATCCGTTGAGCAAGACGGTGACGTTGCCGGAACCGTTCACCGATGTGCAACGCCACCAGGTGGAGTGGACGAACTATCTGACTCCGCAGGCGCTGATCGACCTGGTCGCCTCGCGCAGCTACTGCATCACCTCTCCGGCGAAGGTGCGTGCCCGCACCCTGGAGCGGGTCCGGGAGCTGCTGGCCACCCATCCGGCGCTGGCCAACAACAGCGGGTTGGCGCTGCCCTACATCACGGTGTGCATCCGCGCCACGCTGGCGTGAGTGGCGGCCCGACGATCGCGCCGGACTGTCAGCTCGCGAACAGCTTGAGCCGCGACCGGATCCGGCGCTCCAGGAAGTCGTCGAGCACCTCCTCGAAGACCGCGTTGTCGTCGCCGGCCACCATGTGGTGGGCGCCGACCACCGTCGCGAACTCCGCGTGCGGCACCAGTTCGATGAACCGCTTGGCGTCCTCGACGCTGAGCACGTCGGACTCGCCGCCGCGCACCAGCAGCGTGGGCAGCCGCAGATCGCGCGCCGCCGCGCCCAGCCGGGCCGGATCGATCAGCGGATCGCGCTGCACCGGCTGGAACGGTTCGGCCAGGAACTTGGGATCCCAGTGCCAGTACCACCGGCCGTCACGGAACCGGAGGTTCTTCTTCAGCCCCTCGAGGTTCTTCGGCCGCGGCCGGTGCGGCACGTAGGCGGCGACCGCGTCGGCGGCCTCCTCCAGCGACCCGAAGCCGGTCTCGGCGTGGGCCATCATGAAGTCGCGGATCCGGTCCGTCCCCTTCGGCTGCAGGAACGGCGAGACGTCGACGAGCACCAGGCCGAGTGCCAGGTCGGGCCGGTGGCCGATCGCCGCCAGCGCCGAGACACCGCCCAGCGAGGCGCCCACGAACACCGGCGGACGGCCCAGGTGCTCGGCGATCGCGATGACGTCGAAGGCGAAGCGGTCCAGCCCGTAGTAGCCGTCCGGTGACCAGCCGCTGTCACCGTGTCCGCGCAGGTCGACGGTGACCGCGTACCAGCCCTTGGCGGCGAGATCCGTCGCCGTCGCCCCCCACGAATGCCGGGTCTGCCCGCCGCCGTGCAGCAGCACCACGGGCGTGTCCGACGGGTCGCCGTAGGCGTCCGCGGCCAGCGTGACGTCGCTCGATGCGATCTTCAGCAGCTCGCTCGTGGGCTTGTCGTTCATACCCGGGTCCTCGCTTCCTGGCCGGTGACGTCTCCGACCCTCATCGTGACACGGGCTCTGTCACCGGCAGGCAGCGGCTCGGCCTCCTTGCGCCAAGGCGAGTTTCGCCGATGGCTCCACTCCGCCCTAGCTGGTGCCGAGCGGGTCGATGGTCCAGCCGATATAGAGGATCGCCGCGCTGACACCCGCGGTGGTCACGAAGTCCAGGCCGCGTGACCGCACCGCCAGCAGCCCCGCGCGGTCGTCGGGCAGGGTCAACCGCAACACGGCGGCGAGGCCGACGCCGAAGCCCAGGACCAACGCTCCGCGCCGCCAGTAACCGGCGATCACCAGGACGAAGGCGGCGATGAAGATCAGGCCGACCAGCAGGATCGGCCACTGCCCCGCGAACACCTTGCGGGCGAACTCCTTGAGCGTCACGCCTTTTCGGCCAGCTCCACGACGTTGGTCAACAGGAAGGCCCGGGTCAGCGGCCCGACGCCGCCCGGATTCGGCGACACATGACCCGCCACGTCCCAGACGTCCGGGTGCACGTCGCCGACGAGCTTGCCCTGCTCGTCGCGGCTCACGCCCACATCGACGACCGCCGCACCCGGGCGCACCATGTCCGCGGTGACCATGTGCGGCACCCCGGCCGCGGCGATGATGATGTCGGCCTGCCGGGCGATCTCGGGGAGGTTGCGGGTTCCGGTGTGGCACAAGGTCACCGTCGCGTTCTCCGACCGGCGCGTCAGCAACAGCCCCAGGGGCCGCCCGACGGTCACCCCGCGGCCGATCACCACCACGTGCGCCCCGGCGATCTCCACGTCGAACCGCCGCAGCAGGTGCACGATCCCCCGGGGTGTGCACGGCAGCGGAGCCGGTTCGTTGAGCACCAGCCGGCCCAGGTTCATCGGGTGCAGGCCGTCGGCGTCCTTGGCCGGGTCGATGCGCTCCAGCGCCGCGTTCTCGTCGAGATGCCCCGGCAACGGCAACTGCACGATGTAGCCGGTGCACGCCGGATCCGCGTTCAGCTCGTCGAGGACGTCGGCGAGTTCGGCCTGGCTGATGTCGGCGGGCAGGTCGCGGCGGATCGAGGTGATGCCCACCTTGGCGCAGTCGGAGTGCTTGCCGCGCACATACGCGTGCGACCCCGGATCGTCGCCGACCAGCACCGTCCCCAGCCCGGGTGTGCGGCCGGCCGCCGTCAGCGCCGCCACCCGTTCCTTCAGCTCAGCGAAGATCTCGTCGCGCGTGGCCTTGCCGTCCAGCCTGATAGCTCCCACGCGCTCATTGTTGCAGCACGCGATGTCGCTAGGCTGCCGGTATGGACACTCGACGCGATGTGTTCGCTCCGGCAAAGCTCGGACCGCTGACGCTACGCAACCGCATCATCAAGGCCGCCACCTTCGAGGCCCGCACCCCGGATGCGCTGGTCACCGATGACCTCATCGAGTACCACCGGCTTCCGGCCGCCGGCGGAGTCGGCATGACCACGGTGGCCTACTGCGCCGTCTCGCCCGGCGGTCGCACCGACGGCTGGCAGCTGTGGATGCGCCCGGAGGCCGTGCCCGGGCTGCGGCGGCTCACCGACGCGGTGCACGCCGAGGGCGCGGCGGTCAGCGCGCAGATCGGACACGCCGGACCCGTCGCCAACGCCCGCACCAACAAGGCGCAGGCCCTGGCCCCGATCCGGTTCTTCAACCCGCTGTCGATGCGGTTCGCCCGCAAGGCCACCCGCGAAGACATCCGGGAGGTCACCGAGGCCCACGCCACCGCCGCGAAGCTGGCCGTCGACGCCGGGTTCGACGCCGTCGAGATCCACCTCGGGCACAACTACCTGGCCAGCTCGTTCCTCAGCCCGCTGCTGAACCGCCGCACCGACGAGTTCGGCGGCTCGCTGGAGAACCGCGCCAAGGTGGCGCGCGGATTGGTGCAGGCGGTCAAACGCGCCGTCGGCGATCAGATCGCCGTCACCGCCAAGCTCAACATGTCCGACGGGGTGCGCGGCGGCATCACGATCGAGGAGTCGCTGCAGACCGCCAAGTGGCTCGAGGAGGACGGCGGACTCGACGCGATACAGCTCACCGCGGGCAGCTCACTGGTCAACCCCATGTATCTGTTCCGCGGCGGCGCGCCGGTCAAGGAGTTCGCCGGCGCGTTCAAACCGCCGCTGAGCTGGGGTATCCGCATGACCGGTACGAAGTTCTTCCGCGAGTACCCCTACCACGACGCCTACCTGCTGCGGGATGCCCGCCAGTTCCGCGCCGAACTCACGATGCCGCTGATCCTGCTCGGCGGCATCACCAACCGCGAGACCATGGACCGCGCGATGGCGGAGGGCTTCGACTTCGTCGCGATGGGCCGGGCGCTGCTGGCCGAACCGGATCTGCTGAACCGGATCAAGGCCGACCCCGGCGTGCAGTCGATCTGCGACCACTGCAACCTGTGCATGCCGACGATCTACAGCCACACGTTGTGCGTGCGCACCGGAATGCCCGACGCCGCGGTGAAGGCCGGCGGCTAACGTCCCGAATGGCCGACCTCGGCGGGAAGCGGGGGCGGCAGCGGGGTGGTGGGTGTCGGCTCCCCCGACTGCCCTGACGTCCCCGACTGCCCCGACGCCGGTGCGGCATCGCGCTTCTCGTACTCCACCATCCGCTCCTCTCGGAGCACCCGGTCACCCTCGGCGATGACCAGTGCGTCGGAGGTCATGGTGTAGGTGACTCCGCCGTTGGCGGCGGTGAATCCGGCGCCCTCGGGGGTGGCGGCGGTGATGAGCCGGGCGCCGTCACGCACCCGCACCCCGCGGTACTGATAGCTGCCGTCGGGTTGCCTGCAGATTGCTACCCGCGAGTGGGCGGTGCGGCCGAACATCACCGCCAGCGACGGCGCCGCGCAGCGCGCGGTGGAATCGATGTATCCGCGGTCGTCGCTGGCCGGCGCCGCCGCCGCGATCGGCGATCCGGCCAACAGCAGCGCGATGCAGGTCGTCGCGGCGACGGACAGTCGGTGGCGAAACGTCACGGGCACTCCTGATGTCACGCATGTGCTCCCCCCATGGAAGCAAGCCGATCCGGTGTTGCCGGCAAACCAGGTCATCGATGGCCGGATCGTTTCCGCACTGATACCAAAGCGGGTTTGCTCCGTTTCCTACCTACCCGGATCGGCCGGACCGTGCGGTTAGAGTTGTCGCGATGAGTCGACCGATCCCGCCTGCTGCCCGGCCCGTTACGGGGCCCGCCCTGACCGTCCGGTACGAGGGATCGACCCGTACCTTCGCCCCCGGCAACGATGTGGTGATCGGCCGCGATCTGCGTGCCGACGTGCGGGTCGCCCATCCGCTGATCTCGCGCGCCCACCTGGTGCTGCGCTATGACCACAACCGCTGGGTGGCGATCGACAACGGCAGCCTCAACGGGGTCTGGGTGAACGGCCGCCGGGTGCCGGCGGTCGACATCCACGACGGCGCGACGATCAACCTCGGCAACCCGGACGGCCCACGGTTGACCTTCGATGTCGGCCGGCATCAGGGCTTCGCGGGCACCCCGGCGCGCACGACGGCGGTGCCGGTGGCGGCGCCCGGTCGTGCGGCCGGCCCGCCCAGCGGCAACTGGCCGCACACCGCCCCGCCGGCCGGGCCGCGGTCGGAGCCGATGTATCCGGCCGGTCCGCCGTCGTATCCGTCGGCCCCGTCGGGATATCCGTCGGGTTCGGGCGCCCAGCCGCGCTACCCGACCGGACCGCAGGCCAGGTCGGCACCCGCCGCCACACCCCCGCCCCGGCCGGCGCCGCAACCGTCGGTGTCGGAGCTGGAACCGGCCACCGCCCTGGGTCCGACCGCCGCGCCCCGGTCGCCGGAGATCAACAACCTGGCGACCAGCATGATGAAGATCCTGCGTCCCGGCCGGGCGCAGGAGGCGCCACCCGGATCGATCAAGATCGGGCGGGCCGTCGACAACGACATCGTCATCCCCGATGTGCTGGCGTCCCGCCACCACGCCACGCTGGTCCCGACTCCGGCCGGTATGGAGATTCGGGACAACCGAAGCATCAACGGCACTTTCGTCAACGGCACCCGCACCGAGACGGCTGTGCTCAACGAGGGCGACGTCGTCACCATCGGCAACGTCGACCTGGTCTTCCGCAACGGCACGCTGGTCCGGCGCACCGAGACCGAGGCCGCCACCGACGCCGGCGGCCTCGACGTCCGCGGTGTCACCTGGACCATCGAGAACAACAAGACGCTGCTGGACAACATCTCGATCACCGCGCGGCCGGGCACGCTCACCGCGATCATCGGCCCGTCCGGCGCCGGGAAGTCGACGTTCGCCCGGCTCATCGCCGGCTACACCCATCCCACCAGCGGCACGGTGACCTTCGAGGGACACAACGTCCACGCCGAGTACGCGTCGTTGCGCTCCCGGATCGGGATGGTGCCGCAGGACGATGTGGTGCACGGCCAGCTGACCGTCAACCAGGCGTTGATGTATGCCGCGGAACTGCGGCTGCCGCCGGACACCACCGAGGAGGACCGCCGGCAGGTGGTGGCGGAGGTCCTCGAGGAACTCGAGATGACCGCCCACGCCGACACCCGGGTGGACAAGCTCTCCGGCGGGCAGCGCAAACGCGCGTCGGTGGCGATGGAACTGCTGACCGGCCCGTCGCTGCTGATCCTGGACGAACCGACGTCGGGGCTTGACCCGGCGCTGGACCGGCAGGTCATGACGATGCTGCGGCAGTTGGCCGACGCCGGCCGCGTGGTGCTGGTCGTCACCCACTCGCTGACCTACCTCGACGTCTGCGATCAGGTGCTGCTGCTCGCGCCCGGCGGCAAGACCGCCTTCTACGGCCCGCCCAGCCAGATCGGCCCGACGATGGGCACCACCAACTGGGCCGACATCTTCAGCACCGTCGCCGGCGACCCGGACGCGGCGAACCGGCGGTTCCTGGAACGCCAGGGCCCGCCCCGGGAGTTGCCGGCCGAGTCGGCCAAACCCACCGATCTGGGCAGCCCGACCCGCACCAGCCTGCGGCGGCAGTTCTCCACGATCGCCCGCCGCCAGATCCGGCTGATCGTGTCCGACCGCGGCTATTTCGTCTTCCTGGCGTTGCTGCCGTTCATCATGGGTGTGCTGTCCCTGTCGGTCCCCGGGGACGTCGGGTTCGGCGTCCCCAACCCCATGGGTGACGCCCCCAACGAGCCGGGCCAGATCCTGGTGCTGCTCAACGTCGGTGCGATCTTCATGGGCACCGCGCTGACGATCCGCGACCTGATCGGCGAACGGGCCATCTTCCGACGCGAACAGGCGGTCGGATTGTCCACCACCGCGTACCTTTTGGCGAAGGTCTGCGTGTATTCGGTGTTCGCGATCGTGCAGTCGGCGATCGTCACCGCGATCACCATCGCCGGTAAGGGCTGGGATGTCGACAAGGGGGCGGTGGACCACGGCTCGGTGTTCGGAAACCCGAAGCTGGAGTTGTTCTTCGGGATGGCCGCGACCACGGTCGCCGCGGCGATGCTCGGGTTATTGCTGTCGGCGCTGGCGAAGACCAGCGAGCAGATCATGCCGCTGCTGGTGGTGGCGATCATGAGCCAGCTGGTGTTCTCCGGCGGCATGATCCCGGTGACCGACCGCATCGGGCTCGACCAGTTGTCCTGGTTCACCCCGGCAAGGTGGGGCTTCGCCGCCTCGGCGTCCACGGCGGATCTGATCACGCTGGTGCCCGGCCCGTTGACGCCGAAAGACCGGCACTGGGAACACGATTCCGGCACCTGGTTGTTCGACATGGCGATGCTGGCCGTGCTCAGCGTGTTCTATCTGGCGTTGGTGCGCTGGAAGATCCGACTCCCCCGCGCATAGTGATTTCGGCGTGCTCACGGTCGCTGAGCGATCGTCAGCACGCCGAAATCGCTACCCGGGCAGCGTGGACATGCGGTCCAGCGCGTATTCGGTGATGGCGATCAACGCCTCCTTGGCGGACTGCCGGTCGCGGGCGTCGACGGAGATCACCGGAACGTGGTCGCGCAGCGCCAGCGCCTTGCGGATGGCCTCGGTGGGATAGCGCGGCGCACCGTCGAACTCGTTGATCGCCACCAGGAACGGCAGATCCCGGGCCTCGAAGAAGTCCACCGCGGGGAAGCTGTCCTGCAGCCGGCGCACGTCGACGAGGATGATGGCGCCGATCGCCCCGCGGATCAGGTCGTCCCACATGAACCAGAACCGGCGCTGCCCCGGCGTGCCGAACAGGTACAGCACCAGGTCCTCGTCGAGGGTGATGCGGCCGAAGTCCATCGCCACCGTGGTGGTGCGCTTGTCCGGGGTCGCCTCCAGGCCGTCGACACCGGCCGAGGCGTTGGTGACCAGCGCCTCGGTCCGCAACGGCATGATCTCCGAAACCGCGCCGACGAAGGTCGTCTTGCCGGCGCCGAACCCGCCCGAGATGACGATCTTGGTTGACGCGGTAGCCCGGTTGCCCGGCCCGTCAAAGCGCCCGTAGGCCACGCAATGTCCTTCCTATGAGCTCGCGGCGCTCGTCGTCGGTGGAGACGGCGCCGAGGGTGCTTTGCACCCGCAGATAACCCTGCGTCACCAGGTCCCCGATTAGCACGCGCGCCACGCCGAGAGGCAGCGACAAATGCGCTGCGATCTCCGCCACCGACAGGCTGCGGGCCCCCAACTCCACGATCTGCCCCCGCACATCGGAGCGCGGCCAGTGCACCGGCGCCTGCGTGGGTACCGCCTGGATCGGCGCCTCCAGCGGCAGGTCGACCCGTGAGTCGGTGCGGCCCGCGGTCAGGATGTAGGGGCGCACCAGACTCGGCTCATCGGCCGGTCCGGGTTCGGGTTGCCAGGCGTCCATCGACGTCTCACGAGTGCTGCGCGGTGCGGCGTCCGGCCTGCACCACGTTGCCGACCCGTTCGACGAGGATCGCCATCTCGTAGCCGATCTGCCCGATGTCGCCGGACCGGGCGGTCAGCGTCGCCAGGTGCGATCCGTCGCCGACCCGCATCAGCAGCAGATAGCCGCGTTCCATCTCGACCACCGACTGCAGCACATGTCCGCCGTCGAACAGTTGCGCCGCACCGGTGGACAGACTGGCCAGCCCGGACGCCACCGCAGCCAGCTGATCGGCCCGCTCGGTGGGCATGTGCTCAGAAGCCGCCATCAACAGGCCGTCCGCGGACACCAGGATCGCGTGCGACACACCGGGCACCTCGCGAGCGAACTTCGAGACCAGCCAGTCGAGCGACTCCCGGGCTGTCGGACGTTGCGGCCCCGATCCCCGGGGCGTGTCAGTCCCACCCGCCGGAAAGGTCATTCGTCGTCTGTTCCTCTGATTTCTCGGGCGTGTAATCGGCCCGCCTGCACACCGCCGAAATGGCTGCTGATGCTCGCCCGGACCGCCTCCGGATCGGGCCGCGGCGCCGACTCCTCGGACTCGGCAGCCGATGCTACCTGCTCGCCGACGCCCGCTGCGCCCCCGTTGCGGTGCTCCTCGGTTCCGGCGCCGAGCACCGAGTCCCGGCCGCCGGGCACCAGCCGGGCCCCCGGTTCCCGGATGGGCAGCCCCTCCTCGGTGTGCGCGCGGACCGGGGTGTCCTCGGCTTCGGCGGCCTTCGACCAACCGTGATCCCACACCGACTCCCAGTTGAGATCGCTGCTGCGGCCCAACTCGGTGGGGTCGATGAGCCATTCGGACAGCATCGTCTGGTAGATGGTGTCGCCGTCGTCCGCGGCCGGCGGCGCCGATTCGCCGAGCCGGGGTTCGGGCTGGGGTTCGGGCTGGGGTTCGGGCTGGGGCTGGGGCTGGGGCTGGGGCTCATGCCGGGATCGGGGCTCATGCCGGGATCGGGGCCCGGACTGCACCTGCGCCCGCGAGGCGAAGAACGCCGAGGTATCGCTGGGCCGCACCGGCCCGACGGGTTCCGGTTCAGCCGGTTCCGGCGCAGCGGGTTCCGGTGGGGTGGCGTCCGGCCAGGCCTGCGGCCAACTGGTCTGCTCGGCAGGCTGGGCGGGCTCGGCCGCAGGTGCCGGTTCGGCCGGCGGCGCCAACGAGCCGGGCAGTTCGGTGATGCCGCTGGCACCGGGCGCCCGTTGCGGCAGGAGGCCGACCGGGAGCTCCGCGGAGCCTGCGTCCTGACCGTCGGCCGGGGCGGCGGGGGCGGCGGTCTCGGGGGCGGTCTGCTGCGGCACCGTCTGAACCTCGCTGAACCGCGCGTCGGCCGCGCCGGTGACCGGGGCTCCGCCCGGGTCGACGGCACGGTGGGCACCGGTGGGCCGGCGCACCGCCGGTTCGACCTCCGAGCGGGTCAGCAACTCGGCCGGCACGTACACCCCGGCGGTGGTGCCCGAACCGGGGTCGCCGGGCACGGTGCTGCGCAGCCGGACCACCAGGTTGTGCTGGGCGGCGAGGCGGCCCACCACGAACAGCCCCATGTGCCGGGCTGTGTACGGGTCGACCTCCCCGCCCGACTCCAGCCGGGCGTTGGCCATCCGCAGATCGGATTCGGACATCCCGAGCCCGGCGTCGCTCACCTCGATGACCAGGGCACCGGTGTCGGCGTGCCCGGCCGACACCCGCACCTGGGCGGTCGGCGGCGAGTAGCGCAACGCGTTGTCGAGCAGTTCGGCGAGGATGTGGACCAGGTCGCCGGCGACCGATCCGTGCACCTCGCTGTCGGGCACGGTCGTCATGACGATGCGGGTGTAGTCCTCCACCTCGGACGCGGCCGCGTGGATGAGCGACGCCACCGGCATCGGCGCCGCCTGTTCCCGCGGAACCTTCGCGCCGGCGAGCACCAGCAGGTTGGCGCCGTTGCGGCGCATCCGGGCGGCCAGATGGTCCAACCGGAACAGGTTCTGCAGCCGCTGCGGGTCCTCTTCGTTGCGTTCCAGCTGGTCGATCAGGGCGAGCTGCTGGTCCACCAGCGATCGACTGCGCCGCGACAGGGTTTCGAACATGTCGCTGATCTGCATCTGCAGCCGGGTCTGCTCGCCGGCCAGGAACACGGCCTGCTCATGGAGTTCGTCGACCGCGTGGGCGACCTGGCCGATCTCCTCGGTGGTGTGCACCGCGATCGGCTCGACCTCGGGCAGTTCACCGGTCTCCCGCACCTGGTCGAGTTCACGGGCCAGATCGCCGTGTGCCACCTTCAGGGCGCTGTCGCGCAACGTCCGCAGCGGACGCACCAGCGACCGTGCCACCAGCAGCACCACCACCGCGGCCACGGCGATGGCCAGCAACACCAGCACGGTGTCGCGGATCGCCGCGGTCCGCTGATCGTCGGCGGCCTGCCGCACCTCGTCGGGAATGGTGGTGGCCAGTTCGGCGATCATCGCGTCGGCCACCGAACGGGTCACCTGCTGCGACCCCAGCAACTCCGGATTGGCGGCCAGCGGCACCGCCGGATCGGACATCATCGACATCCGCCGCACCATCTCGGTCCGCAGCGTCGCCGCCTGCTGGGAGTCGTTGCCCAGGTAAGCGATCATGCCGTTGATCGTCGACGGTTCGGTGCCGGCCAACGTGATCAACGAGGTGCGCAGCTCGGGCTCGGGCAGGTAGCCGCCGCTGGTGACGGACATCTCCTGCATGGTCATCTGGCCGCGGGCGCCGACCGCGCGGGACAGCGCCTCGGCCTTGCGCTGCACACCGGGGGCGTCGTCGCGGGCCGAACCGGTGATCGCGGTCTCGGCGGTGAGCAGCAGCGGTGCATAGGCGGTGACCCGTTGGCGCAGGTCGACGACGTTCGACATGACCTTGTTGATGAGGTCCTGTCCGCCGTCGAGCAGCGTGTCCACCGCGGCCCGCACATCCGGAACGATCTCGCCCTGCTCGGCGCGCTCCCGCAGTTCGGTCTTGCGTTCGTCGAACCGGGCCAGCGCGGGCTGGGTCTCCCGGCCGGTGGTGGCGGCGACCATCGCCTCCTCCAGGGCGGCCATGTAGTCGACCACCGGCGGGATGACCTCGGCCCGGTCGACGGCGCGCCGCAGTTCCGCGTTCTCCGCCACCCCCGAGTAGACCCGCAATCCGGCGAACGTCGCGATCAACAGCAACGGCACCAGGACGATCGCGAAGACCTTCCAGCGCACCGGCCAGTTGGTCAGTGCCCACCGGGACGGCTTCTTGATCGGGTCCGGCGCCGGCGGTTCGACGTCACGGTTCGTTCCGTCCGACTTCCTCAGTTGGGAGAAAACCGTCATCGCAACCCGGCCGGCCGTCCGGCCGCATGTCCGTGATCAACTGTTCGAGGATCAACTGTTCGAGCGTCGTTCATAAATGTTCCTGCTGCGCCTGGCAATTGGACGAGTATGACAGGCACAGGGCATCGGTTCCACAATTCTTACTGAACAGACAATCTCCTTAACAGCGTCTTGGGTCAAGCCGCCGGTGTGCGAGCAAAGCCCGATCGCCGGCTGGGATCATCGTCTGGTGTTTCGGGTGATGTTCTACTCGCCGCGGATTCCGCCGAACACCGGCAACGCGATCCGGATGGTCGCCGCGACCGGCGCCGAGCTGCACCTGGTGGATCCGCTGTTCGACCTGTCCGAGCCGAAACTCCGGCGGGCCGGACTGGACTACCACGATCTGGCGTCGGTGAGTGTGCACACCGATCTGGACGCCGCCTGGGCGGCGCTGCAACCGCGGCGGGTGTTCGCGTTCACCGTCCGGGCCGAGACGACCTACGTCGACATCCACTATCAGCCCGGCGACGTGTTGATGTTCGGCCCGGAGCCGACCGGTCTGGACGCCGAGACGCTGGCCGATCCGCACATCACCGCCGAGGTCAGCATTCCCATGCTGCCCGGACGACGCTCGCTGAACCTGTCCAACGCCGCCGCGGTGGCGGTCTATGAGGCGTGGCGTCAGCACGGCTTCGCGGGGGCGTGACCGGCGCACCGACCGTCGGCGGCCGCGCTACCACCGGTTCCAGTGCACGACCTGTTCGGCGGGCAGCCGCTTGGCCGGGCGGAAGTCGGTGCCTTTGGTGTAGGCGATCGGGAACAGCCCCGCCTGGCTGTAGCGGTCGAACGGGATGCCGAGCACCTCGGCGGCCCGCTGCTCCCCGTCGCCGACCAGATGCAGTGTCGTCCAGGCCGAGCCGAGGCCGCGCGAGCGCAGCGCCAGCATGAAACTCCACACCGCGGGCAGCAGCGAACCCCAGAACGACGCCGTCACACCGGCCGGCTGGTTGTCGGGCCGGCCCTCCAGGCAGGGCACCAGCAGCACCGGGACCTCGTGGAAGTGCTCGCTGAGGTAGCGGGCCGAGGACTTGACCCGGTCCATCCGCTCGCCGCGCACATCGTCGTAGGACGGTCGGGGCCGGTCGAGATAGGCGTCGGCGTTGACCCGGTAGATGTCGGCCAGGGCCTTCTTCGTGTCCGGATCCTCGACGAAGACCCACTGCCAGCCCTGCGCATTGGAGCCGGTCGGGGCCTGCAACGCCAGCTCCAGACACTCCATCAGCACCTCGCGTGGCACCGGCTTCTCCAGGTCCAGGCGCTTGCGCACCGACCGGGTGGTGGTCAGGACGTCGTCGACAGACAGGTTCAGGGCCATGGCGCCAGGCTAGTGGCCGCGCCCGGCCGCGGCCTGTCGGCGCTCAGTCGCGGGCGATGTAGGCGGCGAGGACCTGCTTCTCGCGGTCGACGTAGTGATCGCCACTGACGTCGACGACCACCCGGTCGATGGTGCCGCCGACGAATGCGAACGGCACCGGATAGCCGGCCACCGCCGACCCGCTGTCCCGCCCCACGCACAATCCGTCACCGGTCGACGAGAACGCACCCGGCTGGGTGGTGCTCGGGCCGTCGGCCACCGCTTCGGTGTCGACGTACAGCGTCAGCGTTCCGACCGCGCTGTCGGTCTCCGATTGGTCACCGGTCATCTGGAATTCGGCGGTCAGCACATGGGTGCCCACCGGGATCGGATCGGGTGAGCTGACCGTCTGAATCCGTTCGCCCAACCAGTTGTACACGTAATGCAACGTTGTTGAAGACTTGTTCTCGTTGAACGAGTGGTTCGGTCCGCCCTCACCGCTCGCGCCGTTGTCGGACACCACCACGATGACGGTGTTGTCGAGTTGCTCGGACTCCTCGAGATGGTCGATGACCCTGCCGATCTCATGGTTGGTGGAGGACACATACGAAATCCACCGCCGGCCAGGGCCGGCCAGGCGGCCCCGGTGGTGTCCGGTTCGCCGTGCGGATTGATCGGCGACAACTCCACGTCGTCGGGTAGCAGACCGATCGTCTTCTGCCGGGCCAGGATTCCCGCGCGGATCGCCTCGTCTGCCAGGTCGGCCGACAGGTGGCAGCCCTGTTCCGGGGTGGCCGGCGGATCCACGGTGGGGTTGTCGTACACCAGGTCGGGGAACCACTGGTTGGTCTCGCCGCCGAGGAAACCGTAGAAGCGTTCGAATCCCCCGGCCGAGCGGCCAGCGGCCCTTCCACGACGAGGCGTCGCATTCGTCCGCCGGCGTCAGATGCCATTTCCCGACGGCGTAGGTGTTCCACCCCTGGCGTTGAGCACCTCGGAGATCAGACCGGTCTCGAAGGGGATACGAGCGGAGAACCCGGGAAAGCCGGCCGACGCCTCGGTGCATCGTCGGCGTCTCGATCGGCCCACCGAACGGCTCCAGTGCGCCGTATCCGACGTCGTCCCAGACGATCATGAACACATTGGGCGCACCGGGCGGTGCCACCGGCTGCAGGAACGGCGCCCAGTCCGGTTGCGGGTCCCGGATGTCGGTCGCCACGCGACCGGACCATTGTTGTGCCATCTCGACCCCCCGAATTCAGATCGGCACAGCAAAAGCGTAGGGCAAGCCGACATTCACCGGAAGTCGCGCGACCTCGATCCCACCCGCAGCTCGAGTCTGCGCATCCGGTCGGCGACCACGGTGACCGCGCCGGTGGCGTTCTGCACGATGCCCCGGACCAGCAGCGCCGGGGCGGTCTGCGCCAGCCGACGGTGCCGCGCCCACACCCCCGGTGAGCACAGCACGTTCACCATCCCGGTCTCGTCCTCGAGGTTGAGGAACGTCACCCCCTGCGCCGTCGCGGGCCGCTGCCGGTGCGTGACCGCACCGGCGATCAGGATGCGGGTGCCATCGGGCACCTCGAGCAGTTTGTCCGCCGGGATCACGCCGAGCGCGTCGAGGTCGGCGCGCAGGAACTGGGTGGGGTAACTGTCCGGGGAGACCCCGGTGGCCCAGACGTCGGCGGCCGCCACCTCCAGCTCGCTCATGCCGGGCAGCGCCGGGATGTTCTCCCGGTCGGCGCCCGACGCCCCCACCCCCGGCAGCCGGTCCGGACGCTGGCCGGCCGCCGCACCGGCGGCCCACAGCGCCTCCCGGCGGGAGATGCCGAAACAGCCCAGTGCACCGGCGGTGGCCAGCGCCTCGGTCTGCGGCACGGTGAGCTGTACCCGGCCGGTGAGGTCGAGAAGATCGGTGTAGGGGCCGTTGGCTTTTCGTTCCTCGACGATCCGCTCGGCGAGTTCGTCACCGATGTGGCGGACCGCGCCCAGGCCCAGCCGCACCTCGGTGCCGGCGTTCTCCAGGGTGGCGTCCGCCAGGCTGGCGTTGACGTCCGGGCCGTGCACGGTGACACCGTGCCGGCGGGCGTCGGCCACCAACGACTGCGGTGAGTAGAAGCCCATCGGCTGGGCCCGCAGCAGGGCGGCGCAGAACGCGGCCGGATGGTGCAGTTTGAACCACGCGGAGTAGAACACCAGCGACGCGAAGGAAAGCGAATGACTTTCCGGGAAACCGAAATTGGCGAATGCCTCCAGCTTCTCGTAGATCCGGTCGGCGACCTCGCCGGTGATACCGTGCCGATCCCGCATCCCGGCGTAGAACCGGTCCTTGAGCCGGCGCATCTTCTCGGTGGACCGTTTGGAACCCATCGCGCGCCGCAACTGATCGGCCTCGGCGGCGGTGAACCCGGCGCAGTCCACCGCCAGCTGCATGAGCTGTTCCTGGAACAACGGCACACCGAGGGTTTTCCGCAGTGCCGGCTCCATCGACGGATGCTCATAGGTGACCGGCTCGATGCCGTTGCGCCGCTTGATGTAGGGGTGCACCGAGCCGCCCTGGATCGGCCCGGGGCGGATCAACGCGACCTCGACCACCAGGTCGTAGAACACCCGGGGTTTCAACCGCGGCAGGGTGGCCATCTGCGCGCGGGATTCCACCTGGAACACCCCGACCGAATCGGCGCGCTGCAGCATCTCGTACACCGCGGGTTCGGACAGGTCGATTTTGGCCAGATCCACCTCGATGCCCTTGTGTTCGCGGACCAGGTCGATGGCGTAGTGCAGCGCCGAGAGCATGCCCAGCCCGAGCAGGTCGAACTTCACCAGACCGATTGCCGCACAGTCGTCTTTGTCCCACTGCAGAACGCTGCGGTTGGCCATCCGGGCCCATTCGACCGGGCACACGTCGGCGATCGGGCGATCGCAGATCACCATTCCGCCGGAGTGGATGCCCAGATGCCGGGGCAGGCCGGCGATCTGGGTGGCCAGCTCGACCACCTGTTCCGGGATGTCCTCGACGTCCGGCGCGTCGGACTGCCCGCCCCACCGGCTGATCTGCTTGCTCCAGGCGTCCTGCTGCCCCTGCGAGAACCCCAGCGCGCGGGCCATGTCCCGCACCGCGCTGCGCCCCCGGTAGGTGATGACGTTGGCGACCTGGGCGGCGTAGTCGCGGCCGTAGCGGTCGTAGACGTACTGGATCACCTTCTCCCGCTGGTCGGACTCGATGTCGATGTCGATGTCGGGCGGGCCGTCGCGGACCGGGGACAGGAACCGTTCGAACAACAACTCGTTGGCGATCGGATCCACGTTGGTGACGCCCAGCGCATAACAGACCGCGGAGTTGGCCGCCGATCCCCTGCCCTGGGCCAGGATGTTGTTCTCCCGGCAGAACCGGGTGATGTCGTACACCACCAGGAAGTAGCCCGGGAACCTCAGCCGTTCGATGATTCTCAGTTCGTGCTCGAGCTGGGCATAGGCCTGCGGCGCCCGGTCCGGCGGCCCGTAACGGTCCCGCGCACCGGCCATGGTGAGATGCCGCAGCCAGCTGTCCTCGGTGTGCCCGGCGGGCACGTCGAACGGCGGCAGTTGCGGGGCGATCAGCGCCAACTCGAACGCGCACTGCTCGCCGAGTTCGGCCGCGGCGGCCACCACCTGTGGGCAGTGCGCGAAGATCCGGGCCATCTCCGCACCGGACCGCAGGTGCGCCCCGCCCAGGGGGGCCAGATATCCGGCCGCCTCGTCCAGCGACCGCCGGGACCGGATCGCGCCCATCGCCATCGCCAACCGGCCCCGCGACGGTTCGGCGAAGTGCGCTCCGGTGGTGGCCACCACGGTCAACCCGAAGCGGTGCGCCAGCTCGGCCAGCACGGCGTTGCGTTCGTCGTCGCAGGGTTGACCGTGGTGGGTGAGCTCGACGCTGACCCGCTCCCGCCCGAACCGGTCCACCAGATCGGCCAGGGCCCGTTCGGCGGCCTCCGGCCCGCCGCTGGAGAGTGCTTGCCGGACATGACCTTTACGGCATCCGGTGAGGATGTGCCAGTGCCCGCCGGCGGCGTCGGACAGCGCGTCGTAGTCGTAGCGGGGTTTGCCCTTCTCCCCGCCCGCCAGATGCGCCCGGGCGATCTCCCGGGACAACCGGCGGTACCCCTCCGGCCCGCGGGCCAACACCAGCAGATGCGGCCCGGGCGGATCCGGGTCCTCGGTGCGGGCGGTGTTGCTCAGGGACAGTTCGGCGCCGAACACCGTGAGCACGCCGAGTTCCCTGGCGGCCTCGGCGAACCGCACCACCCCGTAGAGGCCGTCGTGGTCGGTGAGCGCGATGGCCCGCAGGTTCAGCCGGGCGGCCTCCTCGACGAGTTCCTCGGGGGTGCTGGCCCCGTCGAGGAAGCTGAACGCCGAGTGGGCGTGCAGTTCGGCGTACGGCACCGCGGCCGGATCCCGGGTCAGGTCCGGCGGCCGGTACGGCCCCCGTTTGCGGGACCAGGCCGGGCTGTCCCCACCGTCGCCCTGCTGTCGGTCGATCGGCCATCCGGCGCGGCGGGGCTGACCGTTGAGCACCCGCTGCATCTCGGTCCAGCTCGGCGGCCCGTTGTGCCAACCCACCGGGCCAGTCTATCGAACAACTGTTCGATGAACTACCTCGGGCGGGCGACCATCACCGGGACACGCACCGAGTGGACCACACCGGTGCTCACCGAGCCGAGCAGCTTGCCCGTCAGCCCGCTGCGGCCGCGGCTGCCGACGACGACCAGCTGCGCTTCCTCCGCGCGCTGCACCAAGGCGCGGGCGGGATGTTCGGCGACCACCACCCGCCGCACCGTGACGTCGGGATAGCGTTCCTGCCAGCCGGCCAACCGCTCGGCCAGCACCGCCTCCGCCTGGGTCTGCAGGGACTCGGTGTCCAAACCCGGGTAGTGGAACAGCGAGGTGTCGCGCCAACCGTGCAGCGCCACCAGCTCCACCTGCCGTACCGAAGCCTCCTCGAAGGCGACCTCGGTGGCCAGCTCCGAGGCCGGCGACCCGTCGATTCCCACCAACACCGGTGCGTCGCCGGGAGGTTGGTCGCCGTCGCGGACGATCACCACCGGGCATTCCGCCTGGTGCACCAGCCCGGTGCTGACCGAGCCGAGCAGCATCCGGCCCAGCGCGGTCTGCCCGCGGCTGCCGACCACGATCCGGTCGGCGTCGCGGGACAGCTCGGTGAGGGTGCCGACGATGCCGGCCTGCAGCACCGCCGTCCGCACCTCGCCGGCGCCGGCCTGCTCGGCGGCCGCGCGGGCCTGAGCGAGGAGGCGTTCACCCTCTTCCTGCATCACCCGGAACGCATCATCGGGTAGCGGCAGTTGCGGCCACGGTGCGGTGGTGACCATCGGTGACGGGACGACGTGGACGAGCACCAGCGGACGGTCCCGCAGGGCGGCGTTGCGGGCCGCCCATTCGACGGCGGCGGCCGACGACGGGGATCCGTCGACACCCGCCACGATGCTGTCCTGGATTGCCGGAATCGCCATGTCGTCTCCTGTTCGTCTGCGGTTCGAGTCTGACACGGATGAGTCGCCGCGGTGGTGCGCAGACCATACGATGCCGGTGGCCCACTGGACGGGCCATCGGCTGAGGAAAGGACAGCGCGTGGTGTCGGCACGACGGATCGGTCATCTCGGGGGCTGGGCGGTGGCGTGGGTGGGGGCCCTGAGCCTGGGTTTGGGGCTGGGCGCCCCGGGTGTCGCCCACGCCGACACCGGCCCGGACTCCCGCGCAACCGAAGCGGACTCCGAGGCGCGTGCCGTCGACGACGGCCGGTCCGCCCGCGGCGAGGTGGGCACCGCGTCCGTGCGGCGCCCGCAGGTCACCGTCGGGGCGCGGGTCGGGGGGCGGGTCGACACCGTCGCCGATTCGCTCGCCGATCCGCTGCGGAAGTCCCTCGACCGGGCGAGAGCGTCGACGGCGCCGAGGCTCTCCCCCGCCGCGAAGCCCGGCGCCGCGGAGTTCGAGGCCGAACAGGTCGACCGGTTGCAGAAGATGCTGCGGCCGCGCAAGACCGCGGCGGTGCGCTCCGATGAGGTGACCGAACCCGACCGTGCGGCCGCGACGACGGATCTGCCGCCCGCACCGGCGCCGATGGCGATCGTGGAACCCGATGCGGTGTCGGAACGGTCGGGGCCGGATTGGTCGGGGCCGCAATGGTCGCCGAATCCGTTCCGCCCCGACGACCCGGCGCCGTTCTCCATGCCACCGCTGCTGCATGACACCGAGAAAGCCTTTGTGGCACTGTTTCCCGAGATCTTCCAGCCGTTCGCGCGGGAGGGTTTCGAGGCGGCCTACCGGGGCAGCCAGGTGGTGCCGTGGGTCAATGTGGTGGTGCCGGCGACCGAGATCGTGCAGCACCTTCCCGCGCTGCTGGGAGGCGATGACGACGCCAAACGCGCGATGCAGGTCGTCATCAACGAACTGCTGCTGACCACCCAGCCGGTCGCGGTGGCGTACTACGGCTACGACCAGATCGCCGACCTGCTCAACGTCGAGTACCCCGCGCAGCAGGCCAAGGAGTGGTTCTACACCACCGCCTGGGACACCCTGGACTGGTTCGAGTTACTCCATGTCCGCGGCGAATCCGGGCTGCGCGACCGCGTTTCCTAACCGGCGTACTCCGCGACGCCGTCTTCCAGCACCAGCCGCGCGTCGGAGCCGTCGGGGTTGGCGGCCTCGGTGCGGAACACCGCCTGCCCTTCTCCGGTGCGCCAGATGGCGGTGGTCAGGGTGTCGCCCGGAAAGACCGGGGCGGTGAAGCGGGCCGAGATCGCGGTGATCCTGGTGGCGTCGCCGCCGCCGAGTTCGGCGACCAGCGCGCGGCCGGCGACCCCGTAGGTGCACAACCCGTGCAGGATCGGCCGGGGGAAGCCGGCCAGTTCGCGGGCGAACCACGGATCGCTGTGCAGCGGGTTGCGGTCACCGGACAACCGGTAGATCAGCGCCTGGTCCTCGCGGGTGGGCAGGGCGAGTTCCGCGTCGGGCGCCCGGTCGGGAATCTCCGGTGCCGGCGGGCGCTGTCCGGGCTCACCGCCGAAGCCGCCCGCCCCGCGGATCACCGCGGTGGAGACGGTCTCGGCGACCACCTGTCCGGTGTCTGGGTCGGTGCCGGTGCCCTTGAACACCACGATCGCGTTCTTCCCCGGACCCTTGTCCTGGATGTCGGCCACCTCGGCCACCACGCTGAGCCGCCCGTTCGGCCGCAACGGGGCGAACAACCGGATCGACTGCGACCCGTGCAGCAGTCTGGCGAAGTCGAACTCCCCCACCAGCCCCATCGCCCCCCAGGCCGGGCTGACGATGACGGCTTAGGTGGGCAGCACCTGCTGCTCGATGCCGTGGCTGTTCTCGGTGGTGAATGCCAGATCGGCGGTCCCGGCGCCCACCCCCAGCGCGTAGAGCAGGGTGTCCCGGTCCGTCCATTCGAAAAGTCGCGGCTCGGTGGTGCGGCCCTTGGCGTTCGGATCCAGCGGCATCGGCGTTCCTTTCGGTCTCCTCCCCGGCATTATCGGCCCGGGGCGGGGTCCTATCGTGGGCGGTGTGACGACGCCTGGTGATGAGCGCATCCCGGTCTTCGCCGACGTGGACACCGGGGTGGACGACGCGTTGGCGCTGATGTACCTGCTGGGCTGCCCCGAGGTGCGGCTGGTGGGCATCGCCTCGACCGCGGGAAACGTCCCGGTGCACCAGGTCTGCCGTAACAACCTGGACCTGCTGCACATGTGCGGGGTCACCGACGTGCCGGTGTCGAAAGGGGCGGAGCGGCCGTTGCGCGCGCAGCTGCGCACCGCCGAGGACACCCACGGACCGCAGGGGCTGGGATATGCCACGCTGCCGCCCGGGGCCGGTGAACTCACCGACCACGACGCGGCCGAGGCGTGGGTGCGGGCCGCGCGTGCGCATCCGGGCGAGCTGATCGCGATCGCCACCGGGCCGCTGACCAACCTGGCGCTGGCGCTGCGGGCCGAACCGGAGCTGCCGCGGCTGGTGAAGCGGCTGGTGATCATGGGCGGTGCGTTCGACTACCGCGGCAACACCACGCCGGTGGCCGAGTGGAACGTCAGCGTCGACCCCGAGGCCTGGTGGGAGGTCCTGGCGTTCTGGCGGGGCGCCTGGGGTGGCTCCGAACCCGACCATCTGCCGATGGTGTTGGGGCTCAACCTCACCGAACACATCGAGATGACACCCACGATCCTGAGCCGGCTGGCCGCGGCCGCCGGATGCGAGTCGACCCCGCTGTGTGAGAGCGATGAGCGAGGCACCCGCTCGACCGCCGCCAATCCGCTGATCCGGGTGATCGAGGATGCGATGCGGTTCTACTGCGAATTCCACTTCGACCAGGGCGAGGGCTATCTGGCGCATCTGCACGACCCGTTGGCGGCGGCGGTGGCGCTCGATCCCGAGCTGGTGCGGTTCCGCGCGGCGGCGGTCGACGTCGAGCTGACCGGCACCCTGACCCGGGGCATGACGATCGCCGACTGGTCGGGGCGGTGGGGCCGCGAACCCAATGCGCTGATCGGGGTCGAGGTCGATCCGGCGACATTCTTCGACCGGTTCATCGAGCGGGTGGGACCGCTGGCCAAACGCCTGGCCTGACGTGGCGGGAGCCTGACTTCCTACGCCCACGCATCCATACTCAGCCGAACAGCGGCCCGGTCAGCGAGTATCCGAGGCCATCGCCGGCTGACACCACGAACCCGAAGAGGATGAGTGCGCCTCCCGCCAGTGAGAGGTTCTTGTTGAAGTGAACCTGTTCGTTCATCTTGGCGTCCGCATCGGGCACCGACCAGAATCGGTGTATCAGCACAGCCGCGAGCACCAAGAAGATCGCCAACATCAATGCAGCGAGATCCATCCAGACCCCAAGGATGATCATGATGCCGGCGATGAGCGTCCAAAGTCCGCTCCCGAGCACGAAGAGTCGACCGGGCCGCAACCCCATTGATTCGGTATAGGCAGACATCCCCGAGGCGTTCGAGAAGTGACCAACCGCACCGCCCACGAACACCAATGCGAAGAGAATGCGACCGATCAGGATGACGAGGTCCATACCACTCCTTCAATACTCGATGAGTTTCCAATAACCATGTCACTCAATAAGGTCGAGCGCAGCCGAAACAATGCTGTCGGTGTCGAGCCCGTGGTGTCGGTAGACATCTTCAAGCGATCCGGATTGGCCGAATTCGGTGACGCCCAACGTGGCGCTAGGGACCCGGTTGATCGTGGCGAGAAAGGAAAGCGTGTGTGGATGTCCATCGAGAACCGTCACCAACGGTGTTGCTCGTTCAACAGGGAATATCTGTTCGAGAATCCACGACGGGGCATCATCTCGTCCCTCCCGTGCCCGCACCGCCCGATAGAGCAGATCGGGGCTCGTCACGCATATCAGATCGGCCGGGATACCCACCTGCTGCAGACGATCGGCGGCAGACAGCGCTTCGGGAACCACCGCACCCATCGCAGCAATCGTCACCTTCGGCCGCTCGGAGCGGCGCAGCGTGTAACCTCCGGCAACCACGTGCCGACGTCGACGTTCACGTGCTGCCGGGTCGTCGGGTACCGCCGCCAGCCGTTGGTCGACCGGCCGAGTGGACAACCTCAGATAGGCCGACGTTCCGTCCGGCTTCCCGAGCCGACCGAGGCTCGCCAACAGCACCCATTCGGTGTCGATCGCAAACGCCGGTTCATAACTGACGCATCCCGGTTGCTCGAGGCCGATCGACGGGGTCTTGATCGACTGGTGAGCGCCTCCTTCCGGTGCCAGAGTGACGCCCGACGGGGTCCCGACCAGAATGGATTGTCCCCCCGCATAGATGCCGAACGACCATGGCTCCAACGCACGCTCCACGAACGGGTCGTAAAGCACACCGATCGGCAGCAGCGGTTCACCCCATCGGCTCCAGGTGGCCCCGAGTTCACCGATCAGACTGACTAAGTTGACCTCGGCGATGCCCAACTGAATGTGCTGGCCAGTGGGTCGTTCGCGCCAGTGCAAAATGGTTTCACTGTCATCGGCGAACCAATTGTGTCGCTCGGCCGCAGACCAGACGCCCACTTTGTTCACCCAGCCGCCAAGGTTCGTCGACGAGCTGACATCCGGGCTGACGGTCACCAATCGACGAGCCACGTCCGGAGCCTGCCGGGTCAGGTCGAGCAGGACCCGGCCGAGATATGCCTGTGTAGTCGCGCGGCCGGACGGGGTGCGGCCGAAGTCGGTCGGAACCGGGGCAGGCTCGGTGATGACCGGATCCGACCGCCTCAATCGTTCAGCCGTTTGCGTACACAGGTGCGCAGCTGGACTGTCCGTGGGAAAGGGACGCCACGGATCGTCGAGGTCGGTGCCCAGTATCTCGGCCAACTCCCGCATCTGCGGTTCTTTCAGCAACGCCGAATGGTTCTGCGGGTGGCCCCGGGTCGCCAAACCGTAACCTTTGACGGTGTAAGCGAAGATCACGGTAGGGCGAGTGTCATCGATAGCGGCGAACGCCTCATCGAGGGAACTCAGATCGTGTCCAGCGAGGTTGGCGATGGCGTTCAGCAGTGTGTCGTCGTCGAGCCTCTCGAGCAGGGAACGGATCGCGTCGGCTGACGGTCCGTCCCCCGGCAGCCGGTGACGCAGCTCGTCGGCATCGCATCGCAGCAAGCGCTGATATTCAGGGTTGGTCATGGCGTCAATGCGGGCCCGTAAAGCGGCGCCACCTTCGCGGGCGAACAACTCTTCGAGAAGTTGACCGTATTTCAAGGTGAGTACCTGCCAGCCCGCAGCGGAGAACATGCCCTGCAGCTTGCCGGCGGCGATATTCGGCACCACACGGTCGAGCGACTGCCGATTAAGGTCGACGATCCAGACGATCTCCCCGAGTTCGGCGACAGCAGGGTCCAGGACCGCCTCCCACACAGCACCCTCGTCAAGCTCGGCGTCGCCTACCAACGAGTACTGCCGTCCCGCACCAGCCTTGCCGAATGCCGTATCGACATAGCGTCGGGCGATGGCTCCCCAGATCGGCGCAGTGGCACCGATACCGACCGATCCGGTCGAGTAGTCGACTGGGTCGGGGTCCTTCGTTCGGCTGGGATAGCTCTGCAAACCGCCGAACTCACGCAACCGCGTCAGATGCGAACGGTCCAACCGCCCCAGTAGATAGTTGATCGCATGCAGGACCGGCGAAGCATGCGGCTTCACCGACACTCGATCCTCGGCACGAAGATGTCGGAACCACAGCGACGTCATCAGTGTGACCATTGACGCGGACGACGCTTGGTGCCCGCCGACCTTCAAACCAGATGAGTTGGGCCGTACACGGTTGGCATGATCGATTATCGCTGTCGAAAGCCACAGCACGCGTTTCTCCACCTCGCGCAAGACATCGAGCTCATCGGCGGTCAGCGGCGAAGTCATCACCGGGCGGTTCATCGACACAAACCTCTCTGTTGACAGCGGTCACGCTGGTGTGGTCACGACGACTTTCCCGACACGCACCTGGGATTCGAAATAAGAGTGTGCCCGGGAGATCTCGGACAACGGATAAACACGGTCGATCACCGGCCGAATATCGTTTCGTCTGACGAACACCAACATCTCACCGAAGTCGTCGGGACTTCCCAAGTTGGAACCCAGGATGGAGACCTGTCCGAGGAAAAGAGCGGGAACGTTGATCATCGCCATTCGACCGCCGCATGGCCCGAAAACGGCGATTCGACCGCCGACCTTCACGCAGTCCAACGCCCCGGTCACCATCGAACCAGAGCCGCTGATGATCACGTCGGCGCCCCCGGAAGTCAGTTCCCGGACTTGTTGCGGCCAATCCGGATCGGTGTGGAGCACACCGCCCTTGGCGCCGATCTTCTGAACGGCGCGGATCTTCGACGGACTCGAGGAGGTGACATAGACCTCGGCGTCAGCCGCAGCGGCGAACATCACCGCGAAAGTCGACACGTCGCCGCCGGCCCCGAGCACCAGTACGGTTTCGCCTGCCATCACTCGCGCGCGGGTGAACAACGCCCGGTATGCGGTCAGCGCCGCACACGGCAACGCCGCAGCCTCTTCCCAACTCAACTTCGGCGGTTTGGGATATAGGACGGATTCCGGGACCGCGACAAGCTCCGCATAGGTTCCGTCAGTGGCATCACCGACGATCGCGAAGTGCGAACCCGGCCCCGCCCGATTGTCACCCCAATTCAGACACGGATAGATCACCACCTCCTCACCCGTGTCACAACGCATACCGGCACCGTCCATGCCCAGAATCTTGGGTAGCTCCAGACCACACCCGCGTTGCCGAAGGATTACGTCGCGCCGATTCACGGACCTGGCTCGGAGTTCCACCACTACTTCCCCGGCCCGTGGAACCGGATCGGGAACGGGCTCGACGCCCAATCGTTCCGGCCCACCCCACTGGCGGACGACCGCCGCTTTCACCGCGCGCAACTCCCGCGACGACCTGTCGTTCGTCGAAACTCTTCTGCGAAACGGAGGTACCAGTCCAAGATGTCGGGGTCGGCAACCGTGAACCGGTTGACCGCGGACTGTGGCGACACGCCCTGCAAGAGCTTCTTCACGGGCACTTCCAGACGCTTGCCGGTCCGCGTCATCGGCACGCCAGGTGCTTCGATGATCTCATCGGGCACGTGCCGGGGGGACACGTTGTCACGAAGTGTGTCTCGAATTCTTTTCTCAAGTTCGGAGTTCAGCGCATGTCCGGGGGTCGGGACGATGAACAGCGGCATGTAGTACTCACCATCATCCAGTTCGGCCCCGATAACCAAGCTGTCGGCCACCTCAGGTAGAGCCTCCACGGCGGCGTAGATATCCGCCGATCCCATCCGCACGCCGCCCCGGTTGATGGTCGAATCCGACCGACCGTGTACGAAACACAATCCCGTCGTTGTTATCGTGATCCAGTCTCCATGGCGCCAGACTCCGGGGTACGTGTCGAAGTAGGCTTCGCGATAACGTGATCCATCTTCATCGGCCCAGAAGTAGATCGGCATCGACGGCATCGGTGCGGTGATCACCATTTCACCCACCTGATCGATGACCGGTTGCCCCGCCTCATTCCATGCTTCGACTGCAACTCCGAGGCAGGGTCCTTGAATCGCGCCGGCCACCACGGGCTGCAGCGGGTTTGCCCCCACGAAGGCGGTGGCGACATCGGTTCCTCCGCTGTCCGATCCCAAGTGCACATCCGCCGCAACGTCGCGGTAGACCCACCGGAATGTCGAGTCCGGTAACGGTGAACCTGTACTCATTATCGAACGTAAGGCCGACAGGTCGTACTCCGTCGCCGGATTGACACCGGCCTTCTCGCATTGAATGAGGTAGGCGGCTCCGGTGCCGAACCTGGTGACCCGTTGATCTGCGCATATCCGGAAGAGGGTGCCGGGACCCTGAGCCCGGGGACTCCCGTCGTAGGTGATCACGGTGGCCCCGGTCACCATGGCATCGACGAGCATGTTCCATACCACCCATGCCGTGCTCGCCGCGATGAACACTCGATCTGCGCTTCCGAGGTCATAGTGCAGTCCGTTGGCTTTCAGACTCTCCAGCAGGATTCCGCCGTGCGAATGCACGATGCCCTTCGGGGAGCCGGTGGTACCGGAGCTGTACAGCACCCACAACGGATGATCAAAAGCGACCTGTTCGTACTCCGGCTCGGCGTCGCCGGTCACGAGATCGCCGAACTCTATTGCTTCGGGGAGATTTTCACCCTTTCTATCGAGATGGCGGACGACCACGGTGTGTCGAACCGTCCGCAATTGCGCACGTAGCTGTTCGATCAACTCGAGACGATTGACCCTGCGGCCGTTGAACCGGTATCCATCCGTACCAATAAGGACGGTCGGTTCGATCTGAGCGAATCTACTAACCAGTCCCTGCAACCCGAAATCCGGTGAGCAGCAGGACCACACCGCGCCCACGCTTGCCGTCGCCAGCACCGCAACCACCGTCGGTGCGATATTGGGTAACACCGCGGCAACCCGGTCCCCCGGCCGTACGCCCATCGTCCGCAGCGCTGCGGCCAGACTCGCAACCTGACTGACCAGTTCGGACCAGGTCAGCGTCGACTCGCTGCCATCCTCGTTGACGGAGACGATCGCGGGTGCGGTTGAGGTTCGGTGGCGCAACAGGTTCTGCGCCCAATTCAGGCGAGAACCCGGAAACCAGTCAGCACCAGGCATCTCCGCCTTCGCCAGTGCGGTATCGCCACGGATGCCGATCACGTCGAAGTAGTCCCAGATCGACGACCAGAACCCATCGAGGTCGCTGATCGACCATCGCCACAACGACGCATAGTCGGTGGTACGCACGCCCCGTTCAGCGGCGAGCCAGCGTTGGAAATCGGCGATTCTCGATGCCTCGATGCGCTCGGCTGTCGGCGTCCACAGCACGTCTCGTTGACTTGTCGGCACGGCAGTTGACATGGCTATCGCGACACGATGTTGCTGAGTGCGCAGGCGAGTTCGTCACCGGGACTCATGATGCCGGCCGGGCAACGCCATCCGACGTGATTATCGGGTCGGACCAGCACGGCGCCGCCGTCCTCGTAGCCCCGGACGCGTGCCCAGGTGCCGGTGGGGTCGCGATACTCGCCACCGTTACCGACGGCCACCACCACGATCTGCACTCGATATTTTTCTTCGGCGAGCTGCGCCGCCTCGGCCCACGGACCAATTGTCGGCCCCGTGATGAGTGCAAACCGCTCACCCGCTCCGGTGAGGTCGTGGGTGGAGATTCGCCGTCCGTCCCGCTCAAGCCAGACGTGCGGCAACCGGTGTCCGGGGCGGGTGGTTGGGTGATAGACAGCCCCCATCGGATCGCGCGGAGGCGGTTGAGTTCCGTCAGGAACGAGCGCTCCCTGCTCGTAGCTGAATCCGATTTCCAGGTCGTGCGCCTGGAATTCGGTGCGCTGGGTATTGACCACCTCGAATGCCCGGGCCCGTCGGGTTTCGCCCATCGGCGTGTCGGAGAAGTAGTCGCGAAACACCTGGACACGAGCTTCCAGGGGTTGGTCGGGGCTGAGGCCGAGTCCGGCGTCGATGGTGAGGTGATTGAGGAAGGTGAACATCGCCCAATCGACGTTCCGCATGCCCACCGGCCGACGCTCCGATTCGTAGGTTTCCAGAAGTGCCGGTCCGGCGTCGCCGCGCAGTACGGCCGCGAGCTTCCAGACCAGATTGTGGGCATCCTGGATGGCGGTATTGAGCCCGAGTCCGGTGGTGGGGGGATGTCGATGCGCGGCGTCACCCGCCAGAAAGACGCGTCCGACCTGATATCGGTCAGCGAGGACACCTTCGAGGATCCAATGACTGACCTTGTGCACCTTCGGTTTCAGATTGGGCAGCTTGAGCAGCTCACGCAACCGCGGGACTATCGCCTCTTCATCGAATCGCGCCGGATCGTCGGGTCGGAAGGTGAAGTGGATGACAAACTCTTCGGAGTGCTTGCCCCACGTCGGACCCATGGCTGCCATTGCCCCGCTGTGCCAGGAGCCGGCGCCTTCGGGGTTGAGCAGCCAGGTGATCAGGACATCGTCCTCCCAGTACTGCGACAGGTCGGCAGAGAAGTGGGTGCTGACCATATCCAGGATCCCGCTCGGGCCTTCCATCACCACACCCAGCGCCGGCCCGATGGTCTTACCGCCGTCGGCGGCGACCATGTACTGAGCGCGCACAGTGTAGGTCCGCTGATTGTCCTGATCGAGGATGGTCGCCTCGACTCCCTCATCGTCCAGAGTGAACGACATCAACTTGTGGTTGAAGTGAATCGCGCCCGGCGCACGTCGCTCTGCGTGATCACGCAGCAGCGGTTCGAGCCGAATCTGCGGGTAATTGCTTGACAGGCATGGGCTGTCTTGCGCGTACTTGTTCTCCAGACCGCCGCCGCCGAAGGACTCGAGAGTGAACAGGGTTCGCGCATCGAGTTCACCGTCACCACCGAGGGAGGTCACCCAGCGGGTCCTGCCCATGTTCTTCGGGGGAGTGCCCACCGCGTAGATCGAATCCGCAAGTCCGTACTGCCGGAACACCTCCATGGTGCGCTGATTCAGATAGTGGGCTTTGGGTAGCGGTGAGGTGCCGCTGTGTTGCTCGACCAGGTGGTGTTGGATGCCGTGGGACGACAACAGAATCGAGGTTGTGAGTCCACATCCGCCGCCGCCGACAACCAGAACGGGTACCGTCAGATCAGCCATTGATCCTGTTTCCTTTCGCTACGGAGCGGTCTGCGCGAGTGAATCGATGTCGCATTTCGCCGATACCTTCGGCACGGGTGACGAGTTCGTCATCCGAGTCGATGAATCGTTTCGGTGTTCGTGCCCATCCGATACCACTGGGCGTTCCGGTGAAGATAAGGTCACCCGGGAGTAGCGGCAGGATCTGCGAGAGGTACGCCACCAGTTGCGGAACAGAGAAGAAGACATCCCGGGTTCGCGCGAGCTGCATCAGCTCTCCTGACAGCGTCGTCGAGATCTCGACATCGGCCGGGTCCGCGAACTCGTCCAAAGTCACAACCGCCGGACCGATCGGCGCGAACCCGGTATATGACTTGCCCAAATTGAACTGCTGAGGTGGCGGTCCGGACAGCTGTAGCTCTCGCTCAGAAAGGTCTTGCCCCACGGTGAGTCCTGCGACGTAGTTCCAGCCATCCCTTTCGCTCACCCGGTGTGCCCTGCGCCCGATGACCGCCACAAGCTCGACCTCCCAGTCCACCGAACCATCGGGCAGCTCGATAACGTCATACGGTCCGGTGATCGCTGCCGGAAATTTGGTGAAGACAAACGGCGCTTCGGGTTCGGACAGACCGGCTTCGTCCATGTGATCGCGATAGTTGATGCCGATCGCGAAAACCTGGGCGGGGCGAGGAACCGGCGGACCGAGCTCAGCTTCTACGATCGGATCCCCTCCTGACAGGTCCGCTGCAGAAGCCCACGCTGTGAATTCCTCCCACCGGGCATAGATTTCCTGAGGGTCGGCCGAAAACCGATAGTCACTTGTCTTCTCGACGTCGGCCGCAAGGCCATCGACGTCGATCTTCAACCTGCCGCCCTGATTGATCAGACGCATTTCAATCCTTCTCGAGGAGGTGACTCGACCTCAGTTGCCTGTCAGCGCCGCCATCGGATCGGGCAGATCCGGGCTGACTTCCCGCGCCCATGACTGCGTGGTCAACGAAGCAACCGGCTCACCGGCCTTGAGCGCCGCGATCATCAGGTCGGGATCGAATGTCACCCCGACTGGGTTGTGCGCATACTCCTCGCCGTGCATGTAGGCGGTCGCCTCATCGGGAGTGGCAAAGTTGTCGATCTGCAACTCGACAAAATTGCCATCGGGATCCTGGTAGTAGAGCGAGGTTGTCACCCCGTGCTGGATCGGCACCTTCGGCTTAATACCCCGACCCTTCAGGACCTGATACCGATCAAGCAGTTCCTGCAGTGTCCCGAAGGTATACGCGGTGTGGTGCATGCCCGCTGCTCTCGGATTACGCGGATTCAATGGTTCGGGTGAACCCAAGAACGCTACGCGGTGATGCTCGTCGTCGAAGGTGATGAAGCATAGATTGTGCCCCTCATATACCACATGGGCGTCCAGCACCGTGCAATACCAGTCCCGCATTTTGGTGAGCCGACTGGTCTGTAGCACTACGTGTGCGAATTTCGGCGTTGATGTCATCGCTGGCTCCTTCGACGAGGGGAATTCGGAAGAATCTGGCCTTCGGGGCCTCACCAGGGAAAGATGGGGCTGCATAGACCCAGTCGGGTGATGGTTCTCACAATTGGACACCTGGTGTGCTGTCAGTCGCCACTGGCTACACACCAAGACGTTCGAGACAAACTGGTCCGTAGCCCAAGTGCAGTGGAGCTGGGCCAGTGAGGTTGACTAACGCTCCAGGGAGGAAACCCAGTGCCGCGGTGGACTCACGAACTGTCCGGAGCACGTCCCAGGCAATCGGAACGTGAATGGCTGAACTCCGATGCCGAACTGGTTCGCGCGGAGCTGGGCGATGGTGCCGTGACCTGGGCGATTGAGGTTGGTCAAGCTATCGCAACCAGAATCGCGAACAAGGTGCCGGCGTTGAAGGACGAGTTGTTGCCGCTCGACACGCTGCGGCGGACGACGACGTCGACGACCTATCGCGCGTTGATGCTGGTGGCCGACATCGGCGACTCCGACACCACGCTGGCAAGCGCGGAGGTGAGTCAGATCGCGGGCGAGTTCGTTCGTCGCGGGTTGGAACTCAACGATCTGCTACGAGCGATCCGCGTCGGATACGCCGTCCTGGCCGCCGCACTGCTCGACGCGGTGAACCGGTTGCTTCCGCCAGAGGAAAGCAGCGCGGAGCTTCGTCGGATCTCAGTTCTGCTGTTCGAAGAGCTCGACGACTTCACCGATGTCGCCGCCTCGGCGTTCTTGGACGAGAAAGGGGCATGGGCGGCAGGCGTGTCTGCCGCGCGATTCGAACTCATCACTCGGATCGTGGCCGCCGACGCCGCCGAGGATATCGACACCGCCGATGCCAAACGCATCCTCGATTATCCACTCGATGGGCACCACGTGGCGCTCATCGCCTGGAGTACGCCGCATTCGAGACACGACCTCCGAGCAGTGGTGGATCCGGTCCTCCGGCAGTGGGCGGCACCGACCAGCTCATTGGTGGTGCCTGTCGGACAGCAGTCGATATGGGCGTGGGGCGCCTTTCCGTCCGCCACAACTTTCAACGATCCGAACCGACTGCCGTTTTTCGACGACACTTTCATCGCGGCCGGTGGGGTCGGCTCTGGGATCGAAGGCTTCCGCAGAAGCCACCTCGAAGCCCGCGCGGTCGAACGCCTGATCCGTCGCCGCCCGGACCTACGACCCGCGACCGTCGCCCACGAGCACGTCGCGCTGGAGGTACTGCTCCTGAACGATCCCGATGCAGCATCGCAGTTCGTCTCGCGCCGGCTCGGCCCCCTGGCCGGCGACGACCCGCGCATGGCCGAACTTCGGTCCACGCTCAGTCGCTATTTCGACCTGAACCACAGTCTGGCTAAAGTTGCTGCTGCCGAACATATATCAAAGAATACCGTGACATATCGCATCCAGCAGGCCCTCACATTGTGCGGACATGCGGGCGATTCCACAACAGATCTGCGCGCAGCACTCCGTATCCACAAATGGCTGCACGGAACTCCCCACGAGCAGTAGCACCGAACTTGAACGGTACTTTGCCTTGATTGGTCCGTAGCCCAGCAGTCACCGTCGATCCTGAGTCGGGGCACAGTGCCCAAACGACGCCCTGTGCGCTCTACTTTGTGTGGCACAGGCCACAACTGTGCCGGCTAGCGGCACACGCCATGTGTAGGCCAGAGGATCACGCGATCACACTTTCAGGCATCAGAAAGAGGATGGTATGACGACCTCGTTTACACCTCGAGTAGCAAGCCGAGCAAAGTTGTCCACTGAGGCCGAAGGTATCAGCGTCCTCGCCCAAGGCGACTTGATCCTCCTCCATCACGATGACCGGATCGTGTTCGTAGCCTGTGCGGGCACCGCCACCACAGAGCAAGTTTCCTTTATCGTCCGACACAGCACCGGTTTCGTTCAGGTGGCATTGCACGAACGGGATTGCGACCGCCTACTGCTTCCCGAGTCGACACCGACCTCCCGGTCGACAACGGCGCGGTGTTACGGCCAATGTGTGACCGTCGATGCCGCTTCGGGTGTCTCGACCGGCATTTCGGGTGCTGATCGAGCGCGAACCGCACGAACGCTGGCGGACTCTCGCTCCAGACCAGAGGATCTCGCCAGACCCGGCCATTTGGTACCGGTACGGGTGGGTCCCGAGGTTCTTCACGGACTTCTCACGGTTGCGGCCGCCGCCCTTACACTCACCGACGCGGCGCTCCCTGAGTTTTCTGGTGCGGTATTCGCGGACCTCGAAGGCATCGGCGATCCGACCACGGTTGCAAACGTGCGTGATGCGGAATCGTTTGCCGACCAACACCATTTGACACTGGTCACAACCGCGGTAACCACAACAACCGCACATCCCCGGATCCGGCACACCGGATCCTTCTCTCACAGCCTCAGCCGACTTTCCCCAAATTCGCCATGAGATATAAGGCATACCTGTCATTTCACCAATTCCCATCTCATCTCACCGAATCGAGGATGCTATGAACGTCACTCCCGCTGAACTCATGAGCCGCGTTCACGACCTGGTACCTATTGTCCGCGAACGTGCTCAGAAAACAGAGGAGAATCGAGCGCCCCTCGACGAGACGATCTCCGATCTGGTCGAATCACAGGTGCTGTCGACCCTGACGCCCAAGGCATACGGCGGCCTCGAACTCCGCCTCGACGTAGCGGCAGAAATCGTCCGAACCTTGAGTACGGCATGCCCGTCGACAGGGTGGACCACCGCCTTCTATATCGGTGCGGCCTGGCGGACGAACATCTTCACCGAGCAAGCGCAACGGGAGGTGTTCGCAGACAAGCCCTATACGCTCACAGCCGGAACCGCAGCTCCGCTCAAGAAGGTGGAAAAGGTCGACGATGGCTACCGGATCACCGGTCAAACCGCATGGAACTCTGGTGCCATCCACGCCGAGTGGTTCACCTTCTCCGGACTGTCCTTCGAGGATGGCGACACCCCGACTCCGTTGTGGTTCCTGGTCCCCCGTTCCGACGTCAAGATTCATGACACATGGTTTATCTCCGGTATGGCAGGTACCGGTAGTCACGATGTGTCGGTCGATAACGTTTTCGTCCCGGCCTATCGGACAGGACCGTTCGGACTGGCGCTCGCCGGTGCCGCACCCGGAATGTTGTTGCACGACAATCCGATGTATCACCTACCATTCCTTTGCTTTGCAATGGCGGAGGTGACTCCCGTTGTCGTGGGCGCGATGCGCGGTGCCGCCGATGCCTTCATCGAGCGAGTCCGGGTGCGACAGGGCACTCTCAATCCGGAGAAGGCTTCCAGCAAGCAGGCAGCACAGATGCGGATTGGCCGCGCCCTCGCCGCAGCAGATGCGGCCGAAACGCTTCTCTACGCGTTCTTCGACCGCCTCACCGCACAGCGCCCCGAGCAAGCGGAGCTCCCCGATCGTGCCGCAATGAAGCTGCAGGCTGCTTTCATGACCGATCTGTGTCGTAATGCCCTAAACGACATCGTGCGGGGAATCGGCGGTGACGGATTCCGCACCTCGTCGCCACTGCAGCGCTTTCACCGTGACCTCAGCGTGCTGGCCGTACACGCCTTCCTCGACATCGACACGGCAGCGGAAACAATGGGCCGCTTCGCCCTTGATCTACCGGTCAGCGACCCCCTTCTCTGAGCGCCTACTCATAGCTGCCCTCCAGATACCAGCGGCGTTGCCGGTAGCACAGCAGCAGCGCCCGCTGCGGCTCACCGTCGAGCAGCACCTGGGCACGTGCGGTGCGGCCGGTCCTGGAATTCGGTGTGCGGTCGGGATCCCACCACCGCTCATCGACCGGCCACGGACCGGCCCACCAGCGCAGTCGAGCCCCACCCGCCGGCAGGACGCGGGAGTCGGCGGCGTCGGCGCCGGCCAGCCGCACCGGCTCCGACGAGAACAGGCCCCGACCCGTCACCCGCACCGGATTTCCTTCGGCATCAAGGAGTTCCACAGGATCATCGAGCAGCACGGCCGGGGCCGGCTCGGGCAGCCGGCCGGGCCAGGGCTGATCCGGGTCGGCCCGCGGCACCGGCTCGTCACCCAGCGGGATCAGGGTGATGCGTTCGACCGGACCGCGGCCGCCGCTGAGCACCGGCACCTGCACCGCTTCCGGACCGAGCAACCCCTGGACCCGCACCAGGGCCCGCCGTGCCCGCATCCGGTCCTCTTCCCCGATTCCGCCCCACAGCGGCAGCTGCAGCGCCTCGGCCGACACCACCTCGACGGGGTGCAACCGCAGCACGGTGATCGGGGCGGTCGGCCGGCTGTTCAGATCACGCCGGTTCAGCCAGCCGTCGAGCTGCCAGCGCACCCGGTCGGCGGTGGCGTCCTCGGTCAGCGGTTCGGCACAGCGCCACACCCGGTGGAGCTCTTCCCCATTGGCCGTGACGGCGTGGATGGCCAGCCGGGTGCATCCCACCCCGGCGTCGGCCAGGCTGCGGTGCAGCACCCCGGCCAACGACCGCCCGGCGAAGGCGGCGGCGTCGATCCGGTCGATCGGCGGGTCGCAGTCCAGCACCGCATCGAGGTCCGGCGACGGCTCCCGGCCCGCCGGACCACGGGCCGGCTCACCGCGGGCGATCCGGTGCGCGACCACCGCGTCGGCCCCGAACCGGGTCGCCACATCGCTGCGGGTCAATTCGGCGAACTGACCGATGGTTCGAATCCCTATGCGCCACAACAGGTCCACCAGCTCCTCCCGACCCGGACCGGTGAGGCCGGGTTCGGTGGCCAGCTGCCTGACGGACAGTGGGGCGAGGAACTGCGCATCGCGGCCGGGTTCGACGATCCGGCCGGCGCGGGCGGCGAACACCGCGGTGGGCAGTTGGTCGGCGACGCCGACCTGGCATTCGGCACCGGCCGCCGCCACCGCGTCGACCAACCGTTCCGCGACGGTCTGCTCGGAGCCGAAGTAGCGGGCCGCCCCGCGTACCGGTAACACCAGCAGACCGGGACGCAGCACCTCGGCCCGCGGGACCAGGTCGTCCACCGCGACGGTCACGCTCTCGAAGTGGCGGGCATCGCGGGCCGGGTCGGCGGTGACCACGTGCAGAGCCGGACACCGGGCCTGGGCTTCGCGGCGGCGCAGCCCGCGGCGCACCCCGGCCATCCGCGCCGCGGCCGAGCAGGCGACAACCCGGTTCGCCAACGTCACCGCCACCGGGGCGGTGGCGGGCAGACCGGCGGCGGTGGCCGCCGCGACCGCGGGCCAGTCCATACACCAGATGGCCAGCACCCGCGACACGTCACTCACCGGCCGCACGTTCGGGACTCCCGGCCCCCACGAAAGTGCGGCCGCGGGCCCGCATGGCCAGCCGGACCCGGCTGATCCGGCCGCAACCGGGGATCGGAGCGTCCCGACCGGAACCGGCCAGGTCATACCCGCAGACCCGGGCTTCCAACCGGGCCGAGGCGGTCGGCCAGTCCCCATCGGTGACCAGCAGCGTGCAGCCCTTCTGCCGGGCGCGGGCCACCACCGCCCGCGCCCGCGTCGGCGGCACCGAGCGTCCGCCCAGGCCGAGCACCACCAGATCCATCCCGTCCAGCAGCACCGCGGCGACCTCGACCGGGTCGGCGCCCGGATCCGGGATGACCGCCAGCCGGCTCAGATCGGCCCCCATCTCCACCGCCGCCAGCAGCCCGACATCGGGTTGGCCGACGATCGCCGCGTGACCGCCGTCGGCCGTCACCGCGGCCACCATGTTCAGCAACAGCGACCTGGCCCCCGACAACACCGCCACCGACCCGCGCGGCAACGGGCCGGGCAGCTGCCCGGCCGGCCTTTCGGATATCGGCAGCAAACTTTCCGACTGGGGTAGCACGTCATGGGACGCGCCGACGCCCCGATGCCCGGCCCCGACCTTCCCGGAGATGGCCGCCATCCTGCGCCGCAGGTGTTCCACCTGTTCAGCGCGGTTGAGCCGACGCTGAGCAAGGCGCGTCGCTGCTGTCACAACAACACCTCCCACATCATCAGCACCGCCCGTTGTTCGAAAGTTTGTTCGATACCTCGAGTAAACACGCGGCCACCGACAATCGTCAAGACGGCCTCAGGCGCGCGAGCAGACAGCGAACCGCATCACAGGGACCCGTGGCGGGTGAATCCGGGTCTGCTCAGCAGGTCTGCGCAGCGGGTCTGCGCAGAAGCTCAGGGAGGAGAGTGCGCTCACTCCCACTCGATGGTGGCCGGCGGCTTGCTGGTGATGTCCAGCACGACGCGGTTGACCTCCGCGACCTCGTTGGTGATGCGGGTCGAGATGCGTTCCAGCACGTCGTAGGGCACCCGGGTCCAGTCGGCGGTCATGGCGTCCTCGCTGGACACCGGGCGCAGCACGATCGGATGGCCGTAGGTGCGCCCGTCACCCTGCACCCCCACCGAGCGGACGTCGGCCAGCAGCACCACCGGGCACTGCCAGATCTGGTGGTCCAACCCGGCGGCGGTCAACTCCTCCCGCACGATGGCGTCTGCGCGGCGCAGCGTCTCGAGCCGCTCGGCGGTCACCTCCCCGACGATCCGGATGGCCAGACCGGGGCCCGGGAAGGGTTGGCGCGCAACGATTTCCTCCGGCAGACCGAGCTCGCGTCCGACCGCCCGGACCTCGTCTTTGAACAGCAGCCGCAGCGGTTCGACGAGTTTGAACTTCAGGTCGTCGGGCAGTCCGCCCACATTGTGGTGGCTCTTGATGTTGGCCGTGCCCGCACCGCCGCCGGATTCCACCACATCCGGATACAGCGTGCCCTGCACCAGGAACTCCACCTCGTCGTCGTTGGCGGCAGCGTTCTCCCCCAACGCCTCCCGCACGGCCCCTTCGAAGGCGCGGATGAACTCGCGGCCGATGATCTTGCGTTTGCCCTCGGGGTTGGTGACGCCGGACAACGCCTCGAGGAACCGTTCGGAGGTGTCGACGGTCACCAGCTTCGCTCCGGTGGCGGCGACGAAGTCGCGCTGCACCTGGGCCCGCTCCCCCGCCCGCAGCAGGCCGTGGTCGACGAACACACAGGTCAACCGGTCGCCGATGGCGCGCTGCACCAGGGCCGCCGCCACCGCGGAGTCCACCCCGCCGGACAACCCGCAGATGGCCCGCCCATCACCGATCTGCTCCCGGACCTGCTCGATGAGCGACTCGGCGATGTTCGCCGGCGTCCAGGACGCGCCGATGCCGGCGAACTCGTGCAGGAACCGGCCTAGCACCTGCTGGCCGTGCGGGGAGTGGATCACCTCGGGGTGGTACTGAACCCCGGCGAGCCGGCGGGCCGGATCCTCGAACGCGGCCACCGGGGAACCCGGGCTGGTGGCCACCACCTCGAACCCGGCCGGCGCCTCGGTCACCGCGTCGGCGTGGCTCATCCACACCGGTTGCCGCTCGGGCAGATCCGAATGCAGTTGCCCGCCCAGCACGGTCAGCTCGGTGCGCCCGTACTCGCGGGTGCCGGTGCGGGTCACCGTGCCACCCAGCGCCTGCGCCATCGCCTGGAAGCCGTAGCAGATCCCGAACACCGGCACTCCCAGGTCGAACAGCCCCGGGTCCAGCCGCGGCGCATCCTCGGCGTACACGCTGGCCGGGCCGCCGGACAACACGATGGCCTGCGGGTCCTTGGCCTTGATCTCCTCGACGGTGGCGGTGTGCGGCACCACCTCGGAGTACACCCGCGCCTCCCGGATGCGCCGCGCGATCAACTGCGCATACTGGGCGCCGAAATCGATGACCAGAACCGGTCGAGATGTGTTGACGTCGGCTGAGGAGCTCACCGGCTCAGTCTAGTGGTGGAGCCCTGTCTCCCCGCCGCCCGCCGCTGGTGGCGCACCGTCGACGGGTGGCAGGGGTTGGCCGTACACCGCCACCACGACGGTGCGGTCCAGACTGTTCTCCGACCACACCCCGATGTCGGTGTGGGCGCAGTCCGACATGATCGCGTAGTAGGCGGGATTGTGATACCACGCGTTGAGCAGTTCCAGCCCGCTGATCGCCAGGGCGGGGTGGATCACGATGGTCTCAGCGACCCTGCCCCGGTATCCGGCGGCTTCGGCGCGCTGTTGGGGGGTGGACCCGTCGGAGCCGATGTCCCCGTCGAGCGCCCGGTTGTTCATCAGGTCGCGGGTGTGCCATTCGGCGGCCAATTGCAGCTGTGGGTTCTTCTTGACCTCGGTCTCACAGCCGGCCTGTTGCTGGATGGTGTAGACGTTGGCGACGAGACCGTCGTTGAGCCGCGTGTTGTCGGCCGCCGCGGTCGGAGCGGTCATGGTCGCCACGGCGATCGACGCCGCGGCGAGTCCGCTTGTGATCCGTGAGTTCATCTCCTCGACTCTCCTCGACACTGCGGGACTATGGCGTCGCCGGCGGTCGGTACCCGGCGGCGGAGTTACGGAGCTGCCAGATCGACGCGGGGCACAGCTCGTTGGCGGCCTGCGTGATCAGGTAGGACGCCTGGTATTCGTCGGGGTTGGCGAAGTCGTGTTTGACATCGGCCATGATGTCGGCGTAGCTCCGCCCGGTCGCGATCTTGTCGCAGATGCCGTGCCCGTATGCCAGTGCGTGTTCGGCGTTGGCGAAGTGGTAACCGGGCCGCACCGTCACATTGACCAAGTAGGCGACCGCATCGGCCTGGGCGGGCACGGCCAGAACCATCAACGAGCCCAGCGCCAGAATTGCGGCGCGCAGGGTGATCCGGACGTGTCGCATCAGATTGGTTCGAAACCGGACATCAGCCATTGATCATCGACTTTCTCGAGGGTGACCCGCACTGTGGAAGCGGTGTCTGTCGGTACGTCGTCGCCGACCGTGGTCGCTTGATTGACGAAAACCACCACCACCGCGTGATCGGTGCTCGCCTGCACCGAGGCCGCGGCCGGGACCGTGGCCACGGTCGAGATCCGCTTTTCTCTCGCCCCGGGTATGACGACGTCGTTGGTCAGCGAGGTGTACGAATCCCTGAACTCCCCGGTCATCCGGTCGCGGGCCGCACCGAGATCCTCCTCGACGGTGTCGGGTTGATACGACAGCATCGCGATGGTGATGTCGGTGGCGGCCTGGACGGATTCCACCCGTGCCCGGTCGACTGCGTCAGCCGTGCCGTCCATCCATTTGAGGTATCCGGCGCCCAACGCCGACACCACGATCAGAGCGGGCAGAACGGCATGGGTGACGATCCGGAGCCACGATCGGCCCGACGTGTCGCCGGCTACCGTGTCGGCCTCGGCGGGGCCGGTGGTCTCCGATCCTTCGATCCCGGTCGTCGCGGTCACGGCACGAACTCCACGTTGGAGACTTTTGCTTCGTCGTGGTCCTTCTGCACGGTGATGCGCATCCGCCACGACCGTGGCTGCGGCTCGGGGTCCGCCGGAGTCGTGGTCCTGACTGACACAGCCACCAGCACCTGCCCTTCGTCGTCGTCCATGGATTCCAGGCCGGCTTCGGTGACGGTGCCTTCCGATTTCGACTCCGCCTGCCTGACCACCTCGATGAAGGGCGCCGAACGACTCTCGAAATCCTCCCGGAAACCGCCGGTCGAACCGTCGATGATCCGCTGGACGTCGGCCTCGGCCCGAGTGTGGTCGATGGTGGTCAGGTTGATCGCGGCCTGACGCCCGACCTGGAGAAACAGCTGCCGCTGCGCTTCGTCGACGCGCGAATCGTAGGCGCGGTACCCGAGCCAACCGACGAGGGTGAGACACAACGCCAGTACTCCCAGGCCGCCGGCGAGCAGCACCCATCCGGCCGGAAACGACCGGCGGTCATCGGACGGAGACGCCGACCCAGCGACGTCCTCAGCCCCAGCGACGTCCTCAGCCTCGGCGACGTCCTCAGCCTCGGCGACGTCCTCAGCCTCAGCGACGTCCTCAGCCCCAGCGACGTTGCCGTCGACCATTCACACTCCCGCAGCTAGTCGGTTCACCACTGGCCTGGACCCCGACCGTGCATCATGCGACATCCGTGTGAAGTCCGCTGGGTTTTGGCGAATTTCCCCACCGCGCGGTAATTCTCACCGCCGGTCGACGGCGCGGTCAATTCACCCGATGGCTCAGCTGGGCGCCCAACGCCTCACCCAGCGAGTCGAACACCGGGAGAATTTCGGCGAGACCGGCACGCTCCAGCACGGTGCGCATCGGCCCGCCCGGCCCGTCGATGACCCCGAACGCCACCCGCGATTCGGCGGCCATCGCACCGCACGACGCCAACGACACCAGCGCCGCGGGATCGACCCAGCCGACGTCGGTGAAATCGACTGCCAGCAGCGACGGAGCCGCCCCCAGCTGTTCGGCGACCATCCGGTGCAGGTGTTCGGACCTGTCCAGCCGCAGATCGCCGACCAGTGTCATCAGAACCGCGTCGGTGGGAAGTCGTGCTACTTCGATGTCGATCGCAAACCCCGCTCGTCTTCGCCGCGTTTCCAGTCAACCGGAGCAGGCAGGCAGCGATCATCCACCGAACGAACGGTGTGGTCCGATTCGCGAAACGCTTCTCTCACCCTGTCGCGTCGACCGATTCGGTCGGGTTCCGGCGCAGCGCGGCCGGGGCGTGCGCCGGCACCACCGGGTTCTTCGGCGGGATGGGGTCGAGGCGCCGGTACGGTTCGCCCTGGGCCGGGCGCAGATCCTGTTCGCCCTTGTTGGGCCACAACGATGCCGCGCGCTCGGCCTGGGCGGTGATGGACAGCGACGGGTTGACCCCCAGGTTGGCCGAAATCGCAGCGCCGTCAGTGACATACAGCGTCGGATAGCCGTACACCCGGTGGTACGGGTCGATGACACCGTGTTCCGGGCTGTCCCCGATCGCCGCGCCGCCGAGGAAGTGCGCGGTCAGCGGGATGTTGAACAGTTCGCCCCAGGTGCCGCCGGCGACACCGTCGATCTTCTCGGCGATCCGGCGGGTCACCTCGTTGCCGACCGGGATCCAGGTCGGGTTGGGTTGGCCGTGGCCCTGTTTACTGGAGTACCGGCGGATGCCGAACAAGCCGCGCTTGGTGTACGTGGTGATCGAGTTGTCCAGATGCTGCATGACCAGCGCGATCAGGGTGCGCTCGCTCCACCGCCGCACGTTGAGCAACCGCAGTGTGCCGCGCGGATCCTCGGCGGCGTTGTGGAACAACTGTTTCCACCGCGGCACATCGGTGCCTTCCGGTCCCGGGCCGTCAGTCATCAGGGTCTGCAACAACCCCATGGCGTTGGAGCCCTTGCCGTAGCGCACCGGTTCGATGTGGGTGTCCGGCGTCGGGTGGATCGATGAGGTGATCGCCACCCCGTGGGTCAGGTCGAGGTCATCGCTGACCCGGTATCTGCCGGCGCCGACGATGGACTCCGAATTGGTGCGGGTCAACACCCCCAACCGTTTCGACAGGTTGGGCAGCTTGCCCGCGTCGCGCATCTTGAACAGCAGCCGCTGGGTGCCCCAGGTTCCGGCAGCGAGAATGAGATGTGTTGCGGTGAAAGATTTCCTGCGTTTACGCAACCAGCGTCCGGTGCGCACGGTGTCGACCCGCCAGGTGCCGTCCGGAAGCTGTTCGAAGCCGGTGACGGTGGTCATCGCATGCACCTCGGTTCCGGCCTGTTCGGCCAGGCCGAGGTAGTTCTTGACCAGAGTGTTCTTGGCGTTGTGGCGGCAGCCGGTCATGCACGAGCCGCATTCGATGCAGCCGGTGCGGTCCGGGCCGACGCCGCCGAAGTAGGGATCCGGCACCGTCTCGCCGGGGGTCTTCTGTCCGTCGGGCCCGAAGAACACCCCGACCGGGGTGGGCACGAAGGTGTGGCCGACGCCCATCTCCTCGGCGACCTCCTTGACCACCCGGTCGGCGTCGGTGAACGTCGGATTGGTGACCACGCCGAGCATGCGCTGCGCCTGGTCATAGTGCGGCATCAGCTCGTCGCGCCAGTCGGTGATGTGGGCCCACTGGCGGTCTTTGAAGAACGGCTCCGGCGGTACGTAGAGGGTGTTGGCGTAGTTCAGCGACCCGCCGCCCACCCCGGCGCCGGCCAGGATCATCACGTTGCGCAGCAGGTGGATGCGCTGGATGCCGTAGCAACCCAACTTCGGGGCCCACAGGAACTTGCGCAGATTCCAGGAGGTCTTGGCGAAATCCTCGTCCGCGAAACGTCGGCCGGCTTCCAGGACGCCGACGCGGTACCCCTTCTCGGTCAGCCGCAGCGCGCTGACGCTGCCGCCGAACCCCGAACCGATCACCAGGACGTCGTAATCAGGCTGCATGGAGCCAGTATCCACCTACCGGTGGGTAACTTTCCAATGAGCTCCACTTTCTGTTCCGCGAGCGGGTGACAGGACCGGGGTCAGCTGCCGACGGTGAGGCCGACCTTCTGGAACTCCTTGAGATCGCAGTAGCCGGCCTTGGCCATCGACCGGCGCAGCCCGCCCACCAGATTCAGTGAACCGAACGGATCGTCGGACGGCCCGTTGAGCACCTGCTCGAGCGGGGGCCGCTCGTCGCTCAGCGCGATCTGCATGAGCGCGCCGCGGGGCAGCGACGGGTGCGCGGCCGCCGACGGCCAGAACCAGCCCTGCCCCTGCGCCTCCGCGGCCAGCGCCAGCGGCGGGCCGAGCATCACCGCGTCGGCCCCGCAGGCGATGGCCTTGGCCAGATCTCCGGAGGTGTGGATGTCACCGTCGGCGAGCACGTGCACGTAGCGGCCGCCGGTCTCGTCGAGGTATTCGCGGCGGGCGGCGGCGGCGTCGGCGATCGCGGTCGCCATCGGCACGCTGATGCCGAGGACCTCGTCGCTGGTCGTCACCCCCTCGGTGGACCCGTAGCCGACGATGACACCGGCCGCGCCGGTGCGCATCAGATGCAGAGCGGTGCGGTGATCCAGCACGCCGCCGGCCACCACCGGCACATCCAGTTCGGAGATGAAGGTCTTGAGGTTCAGCGGCTCCCCGTCGGACGCGACCCGTTCGGCGGAGATGATGGTGCCCTGGATGACCAGCAGATCGATCCCCGCCGCCACCAGGGCGGGGGTCAGCGAGCGGGCGTTCTGCGGGCTCACCCGCACCGCGGTGGTCACCCCGGCCTCGCGGATCCGCGCGACCGCCGCCCCCAGCAGTTCGGGGTCCAGCGGGGCGGCGTGCAACCGCTGCAGCATCCGCACCGGCACCGACGGGTCGGGATCCTTGTCGGCGGCCTCGACCACCTCGGTGATCTTCGCCTCGACGTCGGCGTGCCGGCCGATCAGGCCCTCGGCGTTGAGGACGCCCAGGCCGCCCAGCCGGCCCATGTCGATGGCGAACTGCGGGGACACCAGTGCGTCGGTGGGATGGGTCACCACCGGGATGTCGAACCGATAGGCGTCCAGCTGCCAGGCCGTCGAGACGTCCTTGGACGATCTGGTCCGGCGCGACGGCACGATGTTGACGTCGTCCAGTTCGTAGGTGCGGCGGGCGGTGCGGCCCATCCCGATTTCGACCATGTCACGCATCGGCCACTCCCGAATCCTCCCTGCACTGGCTGGCACCGCGCACGCTGACGGTAAAGCCCGGCGCCCGGGCTGTTGACGAGTTCATCTGATGGGCCCGCTAACGGGCGTAGTAGTTCGGGGCCTCGACCGTCATCGTGATGTCGTGCGGGTGGCTCTCCTTCAGCCCCGCCGCGGTGATCTGGACGAACTGCGCCTGTTGCAGTTCTTCGATGGTGGCCGAGCCGGTGTAGCCCATCGCCGCGCGCAGCCCGCCGACCAGCTGGTGGATCACCGTGGACAGCGGACCGCGGAACGGCACCCGGCCCTCGATGCCCTCCGGGACCAGCTTGTCCTCGCTCAACGCGTCGTCCTGGAAATAGCGGTCCTTGGAGTAGCTCTTCGCACCGCCGCGGCCCTGCATGGCGCCCAGCGACCCCATGCCGCGGTAGCTCTTGAACTGCTTGCCGTTGACCAGGATCAGCTCACCGGGCGATTCGGCGGTGCCGGCCAGCAGCGAGCCCAGCATCGCGGTGGATGCGCCCGCGGCCAGCGCCTTGGCGATGTCGCCGGAGTACTGCAGGCCGCCGTCGGCGATCACCGGCACCCCGTGCGGCGCACAGGCCGCCACGGCTTCCAGGATCGCGGTGATCTGCGGTGCTCCGACACCGGCCACCACCCGGGTGGTGCAGATCGAACCGGGCCCGACGCCCACCTTCACCGCGTCGGCGCCGGCCTCCACCAGCGCCGCGGCGGCCGCCCGGGTGGCGACGTTGCCGCCGACCACCTCGATCTCGTCGCCGACGGTGGTCTTCAGCCGGTGCACCATGTCGAGCACCTTGCGGTTGTGGGCGTGGGCGGTGTCGACGACCAGCACGTCGACCCCGGCGTCGCGCAGCGCCATCGCCCGTTCCCAGGCGTCGTCGCCGACGCCGACCGCGGCACCGACCAGCAGCCGGCCGTCGTGGTCCTTGGTGGCCAGCGGGAACTGTTCGGTCTTGACGAAGTCCTTGACGGTGATCAGGCCGGTCAGCTTGCCGCTGCCGTCGACGATCGGCAGCTTCTCGATCTTGTTGCGGCGCAGCAGACCCAGCGCCGCCTCGGCGGACACCCCCTCGTGGGCGGTGACCAGTGGGGCCTTGGTCATGACCTCGGCAACCCGCTTGTTCTGGTCGGCCTCGAACCGCATGTCGCGGTTGGTGATGATCCCGACCAGATGCCCCTCGTCGTCGACCACCGGCAGTCCGGAGATCCGGAACCGCGCACACAGCGCGTCGACCTCGGCCAGCGTGTTGTCCGGTGAGCACGTCACCGGATCGGTGACCATGCCGGCCTCGGACCGTTTGACGGTCTCCACCTGGGCGGCCTGCTCGGCCACCGGCAGGTTGCGGTGCAGCACACCCATGCCGCCGGCGCGGGCCATCGCGATGGCCATCCGCGCCTCGGTCACGGTGTCCATCGCCGAGCTCACCAGCGGCACCTTCAGCCGGATCTTCTTGGTGAGTTGCGAGGACGTGTCGGCATTGGCGGGCAGCACGTCGGACGCCGCCGGCAGCAGCAGCACGTCGTCGAACGTCAGCCCGAGCATGGCGATCTTGGTCGGATCGTCGCCACCGGTCGGCACCGGTACGGCGATGGGGACGCTGCGTTCAGCGATCGACATGGGCGGGTCTCCGTCGGGGGTGCAGAAGTAGACATCCATCCTATCGGCTCGCCGGCGACAGGCCCGGGGGCACGCGCACAGCTGGCCTATACCTGGGCGGCTGCGTATCGTGGACGCCGTGCGAGACCATCTGCCACCGGGTTTACCACCCGATCCGTTCGCCGATGACCCGTACGATCCCGCACGGGCCCTCGATGAGCTCGAGCCTGGCCAACCGCTGGACCCGCAGGAGCGGCTGGCGGTCGAGGCGGATCTCGCCGACCTGGCGGTCTACGAGGCGTTACTGAGCCCCAAGGGTGTCCGGGGCCTGGTGGTCTGCTGCGACGAATGCCAGCAGGACCACTACCACGACTGGGACATGCTGCGCGCCAACCTGTTGCAGCTGCTCGTCGACGGCACGGTGCGACCGCACGAACCGGCCTACGACCCCGAACCGGACGCCTACGTCACGTGGGACTACTGCCGGGGCTACGCCGACGCCGTACTCAACGAAGCCACGTCGGACGACTTCCGCTGATCTTCTGGGCGCTGATCCCCTGGGCACTGACTGGGCGCTGATCCCCTGGGCACTGACCCCCTGAGCGCTGACCCCCTGAGCGCTGACCCCTGAGCCGAGTCGGCGCGCGCTGAGTCGGCCCGGTCGGTGCCGGGCGGGCCGGCGTCGCGCGGTCAGTCCCCGGCCGCGTCCGCGGCGCCGGATTGCGGCAGCACCACCGTGGTCGTGGCGGTCAGCTGCGGCACCTCCCCGACCGTCTCCTCCGCGAAGGCGCCGTCCCCGCCGACAGTGCCGTCCCCGCCGACGCCGTCCTCGCCGGCCCGGGCTGCCGGGGCGGTCGGCTCTGTCGTGCCTGCACCCGCCCCGGGTTCGCGCGGAACCGAGGTGGGCCCGGTCGCCGGCCCCGATGACGTGGGCCCTCCCGCCGTCGGCCCTGCCGTCGTGGAACCTGACGTCGTGGTCGCCGTGGTCGGGGCGCTCGTCGTCGTGCGCACCGCGGAACCGGGGGCGCTCGTCGGGACCGTCGTCGTCGGCGCGGTCATGGCCGGTTCGCTCGTGGCCGGTTCGCTCGTCGGCCCGACCGTCGGGGGCACCGTCGGCTGGTCGGGCCCGGCGGTCGGCTCGGTGCCCGGCGAAGTCGGTTCGGTGCCGTCCACCGGCATGTCCGGATCGCCCGGTTCGGTCGGTTCACCCGGTTCGGCCGGTTCGGTGGACGGGGTGCCGGGCTCGGTCGGCTCGGTGCTGGTCGCCGGATCGATCACCGGTAGGGTGACCGGCGGCGCGTCCGGCGGCACGGTGGCGTCCGGGTTGCGGGACTCCACCTTGACCGACAGCTCCTGCCACTCGGCGACGAGCTCCTGTTTGCGCGTTTCGTCGCCGACGGTCGCGACCGTCGTGGTCACGGCCTGCAGGCGCTCCTGGGCGGCCTCCCAGTCGCCCTGCGCGATCAGCTGCTCCACCTCGGCGAGCTGGGTCTGCGCCGCGAGCACCACCGGGTCGTCGCGCACGACGTCGCCGAACAGCATGGTGCGCAGTCCGTACAGCGGGTCGCCCGGGCCGGCGCCCGCCACGAGCGCACCGAAACCGCCGAGGCAGATCACCGCGGCCGCGGCGGAGCCGACCACGGTCAGCGAGAACCGGCGGCCGGGTCTGGGCGCGCCGCCACGCGGGCGGGGCAGACCGCGCTGCAGGGCCGCCACCGCATCCTGTTCGGTGATGGTGGCGCGCATCGGCGCGTTGCGGGCCCGGTCGCGCCAGCCCGCCATCAGATAGGCCAGCTCGTCCTCACCCGGATCGTTGGCATACACCGGCCGCCCGGTCGACAGCGCCTCGATGAACTGCTCGGACCGATGGATGTCCTGCAGTGACGGTTGGCCGCCGTCATCGGGATTCCAGTTGGGGTTCCAACGTCCGAAATCAGCCATGATGATGCCCCGTTGCCATGACCTCCGCCTTCAACCGCGCCAACGCGCGATGCTGGGCCACCCGCACCGCCCCGGCAGTGCTGCCGACGGCCTCGGCGGTCTCCTCGGCGCTCATCCCGACGACCACTCGGAGAATGAGGATTTCGCGCTGCTTCTCGGGCAGCACCTGCAGAAGCTTCTGCATCCGGGCGGACGACTCGGCGTCGATCGCCATCTGCTCGGGCCCGTTCTCGGTCGAGATCCGCTCCGGCAGAACGTCCGTCGGTTCCGCGCGGTTCCGCGCCGCGGCCCGGTGGGCGTCGGCGACCTTGTGTGCCGCAATGCCGTACACAAAGGCCAGGAACGGTCGCCCCTGGTCCTTGTAGCGCGGCAGCGCCGTGATGGCGGCCAAGCACACCTCCTGCGCGACGTCATCCGCCGAGAGCCCGCTGCGTTCGCCGGCCCCGACCCTCGCCCGGCAATACCGCAGGACGAGTGGACGGATGGTTTCCAACACGTGACGGAGGGCGTCCCGATCGCCGGCCACTGCCTCAGCAACGACAGCATCGAGACGTTCTCCCGAAAGTGTCATCGTGGGCGATCTCTCCAGCGTTACGTCGGGGCGCGGCCCGGCGGTGTGATTCAGCTAAACCTTATCGGTGGGGTCGGTGGGGCCCGGGTCGCGAGCCGTCCACACGCCACCCCTGCGTCGCACTGTATCGGCGGCCTCGGCGCGCACCGCGGCGACGCGCTCCGGTGACAGCGCCGCGCTGCCGATGTCGGCCAGCAGGCAGCACACCGCCCACCGCAACGGAACCAGCCCGTATCGCTCGGTGTCGCCCAGGGCCGCGTCGGCGATCCGGCGGGAGCGGTCCAACTCGCCGCCGGCGCACAGGGCAGCGGCCAGCACCACCGCGGACTTGACCCGGTGCCGGGCCGAGCCCAGCGCGGCGGCCAGGTCGACGGCCTGTTCGGCGTGGGTGACCGCGGTGCCGGCGTCACCGCGGGCCATCGCCAGCTCAGCCGTGACCCAGGCCTGCCGGACCCGGAGCCGTTGGGAGCCCTGCGCGGCCGGGACGGCGGACCGATCGAGCAGGCGTCGCGCGAGGGAGAACCGGCCCAACCCGAGAGCGTCGGCGGCCAACCCCACCAGCGCGTCCGCCGCGGCGTCGGGGTGGTTCCCGGCGGCGGCCCAGGCGCGACCGTCCCATCCACGGGCGTGGGCGTGACCGCCGAGTTGGCGCAGGAACGAGGCGTGGGTGCTGTGGGCCAGCGAGTGGTGCGCGCCGCCGGCGCATCCGCGGCGCAGCGTGTCGAGATCGGCGAGCGCGGTCCCGTAGCGGCCCTGCCCACCGGCGGCGACCGCGCGCAGCCACAGTTCATGCGGTGTCGCGGCGGGTGGTAGCGGCCAGCGGCCCGGATCCTCGCCGAACGCGGCACTGGTCAGAACCTCCCCCGCGGTGCCGGAGGTCCCGCACGTCCTCGATGCCATCGAAGCGATGACGCTACCAAGGGATCCGCCGGAGAGCGGCGGGCCACCCTGATGACGACTTTGCCGGGACGGGACGACGAGCGCCGCCGATCGTCGGCGAATCATTTCGTTAATAGTTTGTGGTGCCAAGGTTACAGAATCGTTAATGGATTCGGTCGCCCTGAATGCCCGCATCCCAAATGCGGGAAGAAATAGCCGAATTCAGGTGTGAAATGTTGCCCTCCGGGCCGAAATTCCCGCCCAGAACGTCCTCACACCGGCGCAAAGATGAACGTGAGGTAAACTCCTGAGCTGGGCATATGGCGTTGGACACAGCGGGTCGCTATTGACTCGATTTATTGAGCCTCCCTATCTTATGGGCACGAGTGGTCATCGGCGACAGTTGCTCGATCAGTTCCATGAACTCACGCATTCCAGGGTCAAAGAATTGGATGCGTAGGGAGGGGTTTCCCATGCCACAGCCACAACAGCTGCCCGGCCCGAACGCCGACATGTGGGACTGGCAGATGAAGGGTGTTTGCCGGGGCGTTGATTCGTCGGTGTTCTTCCACCCCGACGGAGAGCGCGGGCGGGCGCGCGCGGAGCGTGAGATGCGCGCCAAGGCGCTCTGCCGGCAGTGCCCGGTGATCGTCCAGTGCCGCACCCACGCCCTGTCGGTGGGTGAGCCCTACGGCATCTGGGGTGGTCTGGGTGAGAGCGAACGGGAGATGCTGCTGAAGCGGGGCGGGTTCCGCCGGTCGGCCTGAGTCGCGACCCGGGGTCACTGCAATGACCGCAGTCGCGGGGCGAGGTCCTTCTCGAACAGCGTCAGGAAACGGGGCTGGTCGCTTCCGGGGGCGTGGAACACCAGGTGGTTGAACCCGGCGTCAACGTACTGCTTGATCTCGTCGACCGCCTGATCGGGGTCGGAGGCGACGATCCAGCGTCTGGCGATCTGTTCGATCGGCAGTCTGTCGGCGATCCGCTCCATCTCGACCGGGTCGTCGATGGAGTGTTTCTGTTCGGGGGTCAATGACAGCGGCGCCCAGAATCGGGTGTTCTCGAGCGCCTGCGCGGGGTCCGGATCGTAGGAGATCTTGATCTCGATCATGCGATCGATCTGGTCGGGTTCGCGCCCGGCCGCGCGGGCGCCCTCGGTCACCGCCGGCATCAGTTTCTGTGTGTACAGGTCCATCCCTTTGCCGGAGGTGCAGATGAATCCGTCGCCGGCCGTCCCCGCATAACGGGCGACGGTCGGGCCACCGGCGGCGATGTAGACCGGGATGCCGTCGTCGGGCACGTCATATATCGATGCGCCCCGCGCGGTGTAGTAGTCGCCGTCGAAGTCGACCCGATCACCGGACCACAGTGCGCGCATCAGCGTCACCGCCTCCCGGAGCCGGGCGAACCGCTCGGTGAACCTCGGCCATTCGCCGGCCCCGCCGGTGGCGATCTCGTTGAGCGCTTCTCCGGTGCCGACACCCAGCATGATCCGACCGGGGAAGAGGCACCCCATGGTGGCGAAGGCCTGGGCGATCACCGCGGGGTTGTAGCGGAATGTCGGGGTCAGCACCGATGTGCCCAGCGCGAGCGTGGTGGTCCGCTCGCCGACCGCGGCCATCCACGCGAGCGCGAACGGAGCATGGCCGCCGTTGTGCCGCCAGGGCTGGAAGTGGTCGCTGACGGCGGCGCTGTCCATCCCGTGCGCTTCCGCGAGTACGCCCAGCTCGACGAGTTCCCGAGGGCTGAACTGCTCCGCCGATGCCTTGTATCCCAGTTTGAGGTTCACCGATGCCCTTCTGCTGTCGTGTGTCATGCCTGCCCTGCGGTTTCGCTCCGGGCTTTTCGGTAGCGGGCGATCAGGGCATTGGTCGAGCTGTCGTGAGCGTGGCCGGCGTCTGGGCCGAATTCCGTTGTGATCCGCGCGGCCAGGACCTTTCCCAGCTCCACGCCCCACTGGTCGAACGAGTTGATGCCCCAGAGCCACCCCTGGGTGAAGACCTTGTGTTCGTAGAGGGCGATGAGCTGTCCGAGGGTGTAGGGCGTGAGGCTCGGCAGCAGAATGGTGCTGCTCGGACGGTTGCCGGGGAATCTGCGGTGCGCGGGAGCCGGGCCGTTGTCGGGTTGCGGACGTCCGAACGCCAACGCCTCGGTCTGGGCGAACAGGTTGGCCATCAGAACGTCGTGGTGCCCGGCCAGGTCGTGTCCCGGTCGGAGAACGCCGATGAAGTCGCATGGCACCAGGACCGAACCCTGGTGCAGCAACTGAAAGAAGGCATGTTGTCCGTTGGTGCCCGGCTCCCCCCAGATGACAGGTGCGGTGGGTATTGCGCACCCGTGGCCGTCCCGGGTGACCGATTTCCCGTTGCTCTCCATCTCCAGCTGTTGCAGATAGGCGGGAAGCCGCGACAGTCGCTGGTCGTACGGCAGCACGGCGTGGGTCTGGGCACCCCAGAAGTTGCGATACCAGATGCCCAACAGGGCGAGCAGGATCGGAATGTTCTGCAACACAGGCGCGGTGCGGAAGTGCCGGTCCATCGAGTGCGCGCCGGCGAGGAACTCCCGGAACCGTCCGGGACCGATCGCGAGCATCAGAGAAAGCCCGATCGCCGAATGTATCGAGTACCGGCCGCCCACCCAGTCCCAGAACTCGAACATGTTGTCCGCTGTGATGCCGAATTCGGTCACGGCACGGGTGTTGGTGGACACCGCCACGAAATGTCTCGACACGGCGTCGTCGCCGAGCGCCGACTGCAGCCACGTGCGGGCGCTGTGCGCATTGAGCAGGGTCTCGGTTGTGGTGAATGTCTTCGAGGAGACGATGAACAACGTTGTCGCCGGATCCAGACTGCGCAGTACTCCGGCGAGGTCGTGACCGTCGACGTTGGCGACGAACCGAACGTCGAGTTCCGCGGCATGGCGCAGCGCTTGATACGCCATCGCCGGACCGAGGTCCGAACCACCGATACCGATGTTCACCACAGTGCGGATCGCGTCACCGGTGGCGCCTCGCCACGCTCCGTCCCGGACCCTGGTGGCGAACTCGCCCATCCGGGCCAGGACGTCGTGAACCGCTGGGACGACGTCACTTCCGTCGACGATGATCTCATCGTCGGCCGGCGCGCGCAGAGCGGTGTGCAGCGCAGGGCGATTCTCGCTCGTGTTGATCCGGTCGCCGGCGAACAGCGCCGTCAAGCCGGAGTCGAGATCACGTTCGGCGGCGAATTCGGCCAGCAGCTCCACGGTGCGCGCGGTGAGCAGATTCTTGGAGTAATCCAGCACGATCCCGTCGTGTTCGACCGTCATCGCCGGACCCCGGTCGGGATCCGCGGCGAAGAGCTCCGCGATCGAGACATCCGAGAGATGTTCCCGATGGGTTCGCAATCGCCGCCAGGCGGAAGTGGATTCGGGGCTCATGGGTTTCGGGCTCAGGGGGCTCGGGTTCACCGGGCGGCTCCTTTCCGGCGATGACCGCCAAACGCATGTCTCATCGCCGACAACGCCTTTCGTGAATAGTCGGCTTCCCCACGCGACGCGAACCGCTCATACAGGGCCGCGGTGAGCACCGGAGCCGGCACCCCTTCATCGACGGCGGTCTGCACCGCCCACCGGCCCTCTCCGGAATCATCGACCTCGGCGGAGAACTCGTCCAGCTGCGGGTTCGCGTAGACAGCGGCTGCGGTGAGGTCGACCAGCCACGAGCTCACCACGCTGCCGCGGCGCCATACCTCCAGGATGTCGGCGATGTCGAAGTCGTAGGTGTAGCAGTCCGCATCCGCCAGTGGCGCCGTCTCGGCGTCGACGGACCGCGTCTCGGCGCCGACATCGGCGTTACGCAGGATGGCCATCCCCTCGGCGAGTGCGGCCATCTGGCCGTACTCCACCCCGTTGTGGACCATCTTCACGAAATGGCCGGATCCGGCGGGACCGCAATGCAGATATCCGTGCTCGGCGGGGGTGATCCCGCCGGTGCGGCCGGGGGTACGGGTCGCGGTGTCCGCCCCGGGGGCGAGCGCCCGGAAGATCGGCTCGAGCCGTTCGACGATCCGGCTCTCACCTCCGATCATGAGGCAGAAGCCGCGGTCGGCGCCGTGCACGCCGCCGCTGGTGCCGACATCGAGATAGTGGATCCCGCGCGATGCGAGCCGCCTGGAACGGGCGATGGCGTCCCGGTAGTACGAGTTTCCGCCGTCGACGATCACATCGTCGAACTCCATCAACCCTTCGAGTTCGGCGATCACCTCGCCGGTCCGGGCCGCCGGCACCATCACCCACACGATGCGCGGAATCGCCAGTGCCTGGACCAGTTCCGCGAACGACTCGGCCCTCGACACGTGGGTGTCCGGTAGCCGGCCGACCGCGGCGGGGTCGGGGTCGTACACGACACAGGAGTGCTCCCGCGCTGTCAGCCGCCGTACCAGGCCGGAACCCATGCGGCCCGCACCGATCATTCCCAGTTGCATGTGAACCCCGTTGTTGTCGGAGAGTCAGATTTTCCGATGACGTGCCAGCATCGTGGACACGTCGTCGATGAGTGCCTTCCAGGCATCCTGGAACTGGGCGACACCGGCCTGTTCCAAGGTCCTGGCGACCTCGGCCATGTCGATCCCGAGTTCGTACAGCCCGTCATGGACCGCGCGGGCCGGCACATAGTTCGCGGTCATCCGGTCCCCACGCACCACCCCGTGCTCGGCGACCGCCACCAGCGTGGCCTCGGGCATGGTGTTGACCGTGCCGGGCGCCACCAGTTCCACCACGTAGCGGGTGTCGTCGTAGGCCGGATCCTTGACCCCGGTGGAGGCCCACAACGGCCGTTGTGGATGTGCACCGGCGTCGGCCAGGCCGGCCCATCGCGGTCCGGACATGGTCTGCCTGTACGCCTGATAGGCCAGGGTGGCATTGGCGATCGCCGCCCGGCCACGCAGTGCACGCGCCTTCGGGTTGTCCGACCCGTCGAGCCGCTGGTCCACCTCGGTGTCTACCCGCGAGATGAAAAAGGATGCCACCGAGGCAATCTCAGCCAGGTTGTGGCCGTTCTTCCGGGCCAGTTCCATACCGTCGAGAAAGGCGGCCATCACCTCGCGGTAACGCTCCACCGAGAAGATGAGCGTCGCGTTCACGCTGATCCCCTCGGCCAGGCAGGCCCTGATCGCGGGCAGCCCCGCCGGTGTCGCCGGGATCTTGATCATCGCGTTCGGCCGGTCCACCAGCCACCACAACAAGCGGGCCTCCGCGACGGTCCGCGGCGTGTCGTCGGCCCCCAGTTCGGGTCGACCTCGATCGAGACCCGGCCGTCCTGCCCCGCGGTGGATTCGTAGACCGGACGCAGGATGTCGCATGCCCGGCGTACATCGCTGCACATGAGCGACCGCACCGCCTCGGTGGCGCCCATACCCAGGTGCGCGTATTCACGCAGCTGGTCCTCGTACTGCTCGGAATCACGCAATGACTGCCGGAAAATCGCCGGGTTGGTCGTGACCCCCACGATCTGCCCTTCGCGGACACGCCGCACCAGATCACCGGACATCAAACGGGCTCTACTCAGATCATCCAACCAGATCGAGACGCCCTCGACGGCGAGTTGCCGCAAGGTGTCAGGCAACGGTCATCCCCTACCGGTCAATGGAATTGATTGCACGAATTCGTGCGCTAATGCACGCAATCATGCATTGCAGGCACGAATTCTGTCAAGCGGCGTGCCGGGGACGTACGATGCCTGCGGCACCAGAGCGCCACGACCACATCCACGCGGGGACACCGGAGGTGATGCCTTGCTCGCCAGCGACCGCCGACGCGAGATCTTCAACCGGCTGGTGCGCGAGGGGTATGTCGAGGCCAAGGAACTCGCTGAGGAACTGGGTGTCGACGCGTCGACGATTCGACGCGATCTGGATACACTCGCCCGCAGTGGCCAGGTGAAACGCACCCACGGTGGGGCCCGCACGGTTCCGGGCGTCAGCGCCGACCTCCCCTACTCGATGAAGGAGACGGCGCGTCTGGATCAGAAGGCCGCCATCGCCGGGGTGGCGGTTCAGCGGGTGCGGGACGGTGACACCGTCGTCCTCGACAGCGGCTCGACCACCTACGAGATCGCGGTCCGGCTCCGCAACCACGAGGACCTGACGGTGATCACCAACGATCTGCGGATCGCGACGTTCATCGCCGACCTGCGACGGTTCCGGCTACTGGTGGCCGGCGGCGAACTGCTGGGGTCGGTCTACACCCTGACCGGCCGGCGGACGGTCGAATTCCTGCTCGACTATGCCGCGGACTGGACGTTCCTCGGGGCCGATGCCGTCGACGCCGCCGCCGGCATCACCAACACCAACACGTTGGAGATCCCCGTCAAACGCGCGATGCTCGAGGTGGCCGCCACCACCGTCGTCGTCGCGGACAGCTCAAAATTCGGTCACCGTGCGCTCGCCAAGGTCGCCGACCTCGATGAGGTCGACGAGATCATCACCGATTCGGATCTCCCGTCCGATTCGGTGGACGTCTTCGGAAAGAACCTGATCACCGTCGCCGACCCGGCCCCGACCCCGGGTTGAACCCGGCGGCACCGGGACGTGAAACGGCCGCTGACCACCCGGCCGCGGCGGCTGAGCGCGAACTAACGCCGCTTGGCCAGTTCCCGCAGCACCGAGTCGGTGGTCGCCCAGTCCATGCACTTGTCGGTGACCGACTGCCCGTAGGTCAGCGGCTTCGTGTCCGGAGACTGCGCTCCGGCCACCAGGAAGCTCTCCAGCATCACCCCGCTGATCGGCAGGCCCGCGCGGACCAGTTTCGCCACCTCGACGGCCACCTCGGCCTGGCGGACGTGGTCCTTGCCGGAGTTGGCGTGGCTGCAGTCGACGACCACCCGTCCGGGCAGTCCGGCGGCGGTCAGCATGTCGGCGGTCTGGCGCACCGACTCGGCATCCCAGTTCGGGCCCCGGGATCCGCCCCGCAGAATCACGTGGCAGTCCTCATTGCCCTCGGTGCTGACCAGCGCACCGCGACCGAGATCGTCCATGCCGAAGAACACGTGCGGAGCAGCGGCGGCCTTCACACCGTCCACCGCGACCTGGATGTTGCCGTCGGTGCCGTTCTTGAACCCGACCGGCATGGACAGCCCGGACGCCAGCTGGCGATGAACCTGGGATTCGGTGGTGCGGGCGCCGATCGCACCCCACGCCACCGCGTCGGCGATGTACTGCGGGCTGTTCGGCTCCAGGAACTCACACCCCACCGGCAGACCGATGTCGATGACGTCGAGCAGCAGCTGCCGCGCGATGCGCAGCCCCCGCGCCACGTCGAACGTGCCGTCCATCGCCGGGTCGTTGATCAGGCCTTTCCAGCCCACCGTGGTGCGCGGCTTCTCGAAGTACACCCGCATCACGACCTTGAGGTCGTCCCGGAGCTCCTCGGCGACCTTGACCAGCCGGCTGGCGTAATCCAGCGCGGCGGCCGGGTCGTGCACCGAGCAGGGGCCGACCACCGCGAGCAGGCGGTCGTCGCGGCCGGCGAGGATGTCGGCGATCTCGTCCCGGTCGCGGGCGACCAGCTCCGCGCGGCGCGCGCCCAGCGGGAACTCGCTGAGCACGTCGTGCGGGCTGGGGATCTCGAGGAAGCCACGGATGCGCCGGTCCGACGTCTTGGGTGCTGTCGTGATCTGCGCCGAGTTCATGTACGGGTGCCTTTCCTGGTTGTGGGCACCTGGTGCAACCCGGTGCCCTCTTCAATGACGAAAGGCAGCGACCTGCTGGTCACTGCCTTGGGCTCCGGGTGGATGCGTGCTAACGCCGTGCCTTATCGGCTCCGCCCGGAGCCTTGATAAAGCGCCAATAGCCGGCACACACACCGATGTTCACGCCGCCCAGGCTATACCGCGTCCGGCGCCAGGCCAAATCCGGGGTGACCCCCGTCACCGGCGAACCGCCGCGAACTCGCCCGAAATACGGCGTATCGAGGGGTTTCCTGCGTCTGCCGGGCGGAGACTGGTGATATGAAGGCACTTCGGCTGATGGACTGGAAGAGCGAACCGGAACTGGTCGAGGTTCCCGACCCCACCCCGGGACCCGGGCAGGTCCTCGTCAAGATCGGCGGCGCCGGTGCCTGCCACTCCGACCTGCACCTCATGCACGACTTCGAGCCCGGGATGATGCCGTGGCAACTGCCGTTCACGCTCGGCCATGAGAACGCCGGCTGGGTCGCCGCCGTCGGCGCGGGCGTCGGCACCGTGACGGAGGGCGATGCGGTGGCCGTGTACGGGCCGTGGGGCTGCGGCACCTGCGAGCGTTGCATGGGCGGAGCGGAGAACTACTGCGAGAACCCGGCCGGTGCCCCGGTGCTCAGCGGAGGCGCCGGGCTCGGCATGGACGGCGGCATGGCCGAGTACCTCCTGGTGCCGGCGGAGCGGCTGGTGGTGAAGCTGCCCGAGTCGATGACGCCGGTGACCGCCGCGGCGCTCACCGACGCCGGGCTGACCCCTTACCACGCCATCCGGAGGTCGTGGCCGAAGCTGACCCCGACGTCGACGGCGGTCGTGATCGGCGTCGGCGGGCTGGGCCACGTGGCGGTGCAGCTCGTCAAGGCGACCACGGCGGCACGCCTGATCGCGGTCGACAACCGATCGGAGGCCCTCGAGTTGGCCCGGGAGATGGGCGCCGACCACGTCGTCAGGTCCGACGAGCAGGCGGTCGAGGCGATCTGGGAGCTCACCGGAGGCCGCGGCGCGGACGTGCTGCTGGATTTCGTGGGCGCTGACGCGACGATCGAACTCGCCCGCGCGGCGGCCCGCCCGCTCGGGGATGTGACGATCGTGGGCATCGCGGGCGGTTCGGTGCCGCTGTCGTTCTTCTCCCAGCCCTACGAGGTGAGCATCCAGACGACCTACTGGGGCACCCGGCCGGAACTCGTCGAACTGCTGGACCTGGCGGCCAGGGGTCTGGTCCACGTGGAGTCCACGACCTACCCGCTCGACGACGCCCTGCAGGCCTACCGCGATCTGCGCGCGGGCAGGGTGCGCGGCCGCGCCGTCATCGTGCCCTGACGGTGTCTCTGACGTCGTTCCTGACGTCGGAGCTGCGGAACAGACAAGACACCCCCGGCCGAATGACCGGGGGTGTCCTGTGACTCGTGCGGGTCAGTCGGGATCAGTGCACGTGGCCGTGCCCGTGGTCGTCCTGCTCCTCCTCGGGCTTCTCCACGACCGCCGTCTCGGTGGTCAGCACCATCCGCGCCACCGAGGCGGCGTTGAGCACCGCGGTCCGGGTGACCTTCGCCGGGTCGATGACACCGTCGGCCATCAGGTCGCCGTAGCTGAGGGTCGCGGCGTTGAAGCCGTGGTTGTCCGGCATCTCGGCGACCTTGGCCACCACCACCGAACCGTCCAGGCCGGCGTTGGTGGCGATCCAGTACAGCGGCGCCGACAACGCCTCGGCGAAGATCGACACACCGAGCGCCTCGTCACCGGACAGCGAGTCGCGCAGTTTGTCGAGCGCCGGGCGGACCTGCAGCAGGGCCACCCCGCCCCCGACGACGACGCCCTCCTCGACCGCGGCCTTGGCGGCGGCGACGGCGTCCTCCACGCTCTCCTTGCGTTCCTTGAGCGCCGTCTCGGTGGCCGCACCCACCTTGATCACCGCAACGCCGCCGGCCAGCTTGGCCAGCCGCTCCTCGAGCTTCTCCCGATCCCAGTCGGAGTCGGTGGTCTCGATCTCCTTGCGCAGCTGGGCCGCCCGCTCCGCGATCGCCTCCTTGGTGCCGCCACCGTCGACGATCACGGTGTCGTCCTTGGTGACCACCACACGCCGCGCGGTGCCGAGCACCTCCAGGCCGACCTCACGCAGCACCAGGCCGACGTCGGGGTTGACCACCTGACCGCCGGTGACGATGGCGAGGTCCTCCAGGAACGCCTTGCGGCGGTCACCGAAGAACGGCGCCTTGACCGCGACGGCCTTCAGCGTCTTGCGGATCGCGTTGACGACCAGGGTGGACAGCGCCTCACCCTCGACGTCCTCGGCGATGACCAGCAGCGGCTTACCGGACTCGGCCACCTTCTCCAGCAGCGGCAGCAGATCCGGCAGCGAGCTGATCTTCTCCCGGTGCAGCAGCACGTAGGCGTCCTCGAGCACCGCCTGCTGGGTGTCGAAGTCGGTGACGAAGTACGCCGACAGGTAACCCTTGTCGAAGCCGACACCCTCGGTGATCTCCACCTCGGTGTCCAGGGTCGACGACTCCTCGACGGTCACCACACCGTCGTGGCCGACCCGGGTCATCGCCTCGGCGACCATCTCGCCGATCTCCGGGTCCCGCGACGACACGGTGGCGACCTGCGCGATGGCGCTCCTGTCCTTGACCGGCGTGGCCGCAGCCAGCAGCGCCTCGCCGACCGCGTCGGCGGCCTTCGCGATACCCGAGCCCAGAGCCAGCGGGTTCGCACCGGCGGCCACATTCTTCAGACCCGCCTGGACCAGCGCCTGGGCGAGCACGGTCGCGGTGGTGGTGCCGTCACCGGCGATGTCGTTGGTCTTGGTGGCGACCGACTTCACCAGCTGCGCACCGAGGTTCTCGAACGGATCCTCGAGCTCGATCTCGCGGGCGATGGTGACACCGTCGTTGGTCACCTGCGGGCCGCCGAACGCCTTGGCCAGGACCACATGCCGGCCGCGCGGGCCGAGCGTCACCTTGACCGCGTCGGCGAGCTTGTCGACACCGGTCTCCAAAGCCCGGCGCGCGATCTCGTTGTACTCAATCAGCTTGCTCATATGTCTGTCCTGACTCCGTTAAGCCACACCGCCCCGGAAACCACCCATCACGTCCGTGTGGGGGTTTCCGGGGCGGGCATGACTACTACTTGTTGACGACCGCCAGCACGTCGCGAGCCGACAGGATCAGGTACTCCTCGCCGTTGTACTTGATCTCGGTGCCGCCGTACTTGCTGTAGATGACGGTGTCGCCTTCCTTGACGTCCAGCGGAATCCGCTTCTCGCCGTCCTCGTCCCAGCGGCCAGGGCCGACCGCGACGACAGTGCCTTCCTGCGGCTTCTCCTTGGCGGTGTCGGGAATGACCAGGCCCGAGGCGGTGGTCGTCTCAGCCTCGTTGGCCTGTACGAGGATCTTGTCCTCGAGTGGCTTGATGTTCACGCTCGCCACGATGGAGCCCTCCACTAGTTCGGGTGCGATCCGGGGTCCCGGATCGGTTCGTGATTACAGGTTGTTCGGCAAGCGTCCGTGCGCCGTCGTCGCGGGTGCCGGCGCAGGTGGTACGTCTGCCACCTAGCACTCTATACCCGAGAGTGCTAGCACTCAAGGTGGACCCGGTGCCTAACGCCGCCGGTCACACCACCTGACCCTGCACCACCGGCAACCCCGGATCGCTGGCACAGTCCAGCGGCGACGGGGCGGCGCCCGCGGCGATGAGGTGCGCGGCGTAGGAGGCGATCATCGCGCCGTTGTCGGTGCACAGCCGCGGACGCGGGATGCGCAGCGTCAGAGCGGCTTCGGCGCACCGCTCGGCCGCCAACTCACGCAACCGGGAGTTGGCCGCCACGCCCCCGGCGATCAGCAGCGTCGACACACCCAGGTCGGTGCAGGCGCGCACCGCCTTCGCGGTGAGCACGTCGGCCACCGCCTCCTGGAATCCGGCGGCGATATCGGCCGGCGCGGCGTCGGGATGGGACTCCACATAACGCGCCACCGCGGTCTTGAGACCGGAGAAGCTGAACGAGTATGGGGCGTCGCGCGGGCCGGTCATCCCGCGCGGAAAGGTGATCGCCGTCGAATCGCCCTGCCGGGCCAGTTCGTCGAGCACCCGTCCGCCCGGATAGCCCAGCCCGAGCAGCCGGGCCACCTTGTCGTAGGCCTCCCCCGCGGCGTCATCGACAGTGCTGCCGAGTTCGATGATCGGCTCCCCCAGAGACCGCACGTGCAGCAGGTGGGTGTGCCCGCCCGACACCAGCAGCCCGACGCTCTCCGGCAACGGGCCGTGCTCGTAGACGTCGGCGGCCAGGTGGCCGCCGAGGTGGTTGACGGCATAGAACGGCACCTGCCACGCGGCGGCGTAGGCCTTCGCCGCCGCCACCCCCACCAGCAGCGCCCCGGCCAGACCGGGACCGATGGTGGCCGCCACCACATCCGGGCGCCGCACACCCGCCGCGGCCAGGGCCCGGCGCATGGTGGGTTGCAGGGCCTCCAGATGTGCCCGGGACGCGATCTCGGGCACCACCCCGCCGAACCGGGCGTGTTCGTCGACGCTGGACGCGACCTCGTCGGCCAACAGGGTCACCGAACCGTCCGGAGCGAGCTCGGCGATGCCGACCCCGGTTTCGTCGCAGGAGCTCTCGATGGCCAGGATGATCATGTCGGGTCCCGTCTCATGGTGTAGGCGTCGGCGCCGCTCTGCCGGTAGTAGCGGCGGCGCAGCCCGATCCGCGTGAACCCGGCCGACTCGTAGAGGTTGATGGCCGGCTCGTTGTCGGTGCGGACCTCCAGGTACACGGTGGCGCCGTCGGCGAACGCCAGCAGCTCGTCGAGCAACCGCCGCCCGATGCCCCGGCCCTGATAGGCCGGGTCGATCGCGATGGTGTGGATCTCGTACTCGTACGGCGGTTTCCGGCCGAGCCGCGAGATCCCGCCGTATCCGACGAGCAGGTCGCCGGTGGGACGGGTGGTGTCGCGGGCGGCGAGGTAGCGGTTGTGCGGCACCGCGATCTCGGCGCGGAACGCCGCGACCGGCCACGGGTCGTCCCCGCCGAACAGTTCCAGTTCCAGCTCGGCGCACCGGCGGGCGTCGGCGGGGGTCAGCGGGGTCAGCACCACCCCGGTGTCGCGATCGCGGTCCGGCGCCGTCATCGGTTTCTCGCCACCGCCGGTTTCGCGTCGGGCCGGCGCAGATACAGCGGTTTCAGGGCGGCCGGCGGGCTGTCCCAGTCCGGCACCACCCGCACCAGGCCGACCGGGGTGGGCCGGGCCGGCGGCAACGCCGGTAGGTCGAACAGGCCGATGTGGTCGCGCGAGCCAGCCACCGCGTCCGCGGTCGGGACGTCGGCCGGGGAGTCGACGGCGGGTCCGTCGGTCCGCACCCCGCCGCGATACCGCGCCCAGTAGACCTCGCGCCGGCGGGCATCGGTCACCACCAGCACGTGCCCGGCGGTGTCCGCGGTGTCGACGCCGATGGCGTCCAGGCTGCACACCCCGTGCACCGGGATGTCCAGGGCGTGACCGTAGGCGGCCGCGCTGGCCATTCCCACCCGCAGGCCGGTGAACGGTCCCGGTCCGCAGCCGACCACCACCGCGTCGAGGTCGTCGAACGCCAGCCCGGCTTCCGCCAGCGCGGCGACCACGTTCGGGGTGAGCCGCTCGGCGTGCGCCCGGGCGTCCACGGTGACCTTCTCGGCCAGCAACTCCTCGCCGGCGGGGGTGCGCCGGACCACCCCGGCGCTGACGGCGGGGGTGGCGGTGTCGATGGTGAGGATCAACATGGTCATGCACCGCTCCAACGCCACATCGCGGTGCGCACCTCCGACGCCGGTGCGCGTTCCAACCGGATCTCCAGATGCCGCTCGGCGAGCCGTTCGACCACCCCTTCACCCCATTCGACCACGACGACGGCATCGTCGAGATCGGTGTCGAGGTCGAGCGAGTCGAGTTCGGCCGGCAGGTCCACCCCGGGGGTGTCCAGCAACCGGTACATGTCGACGTGCACCATGGCCGGGGCACCGGGGCGGCGGGGACGGTGTACCCGGGCCAGCACGAAGGTCGGCGACGTCACCGGACCCTCGACGTCCAGGGCTTCGGCGATCCCTTTGGCCAGCACCGTTTTCCCGGCCCCCAGCGGACCGGACAACACCACCACGTCACCGGCGCGCAGGTCCGCGCCGAGCCGCTTGCCGAGGGCGAGAGTGTCTGCGGCCGTGGGCAACTCAGCGGTACCGGCGCGGTTCTCCCTGCGCGACTCAGTCATGGGGACGCACCTTGTCGCGTATCCGCCGGGTCAGGGCCACCAGCGTGGACGGGGTCGCCCGCTGCACCAGCCGCACCAGCGCGTCGTTGATCACTTCCGGCGCCTCCAACTGCACGAGATGGCCGGCGCCCTCGACGATGAGCAGTTCGGAATCGGGCAGCGCCGCGGCCATCCTCTTCGAATGTACCGCCGGAGTGAGCACATCGTCGCTGCCGCAGGCGATCAGCGTGGGGATGCGGGCCAGCACCGGAAGCGCCGCGGTCTCGTCGTGCACCTCCAGGGCGTGCATGAACTCGACCAGGGTGGCGATCGGGGTGTTCTGGATCATGCTCTCCGAGAACGCCATCACGCTGGGGCTCACCCGGTCGCTGCCGAAGGACGCGGCCCGGAGGATCGGTCGCAGCACCGTCCAGGCCGCACCGCGGGTGCGGTGCACCAGTCCGGGCGCGTAGCGGGCGGCGAACCGGAACGCCTCCAGCGCCGGGTTCTGCAGGATCTCGCCCAGCGGGGAGCGCGGCAACCCCTCGGCCGCCGAGGAGATCACCGCGGCGCCGACGATCCGGCGTCCGTAGCGCCGCGGGAACTGGCGGGCGTGGGACAGCACCGTCATCCCGCCCATGGAGTGTCCCACCAGCACGATCGGTCCGCGCGGAACGACCACCCGCAGCACGGTCTCCAGGTCCTGTCCCAACTGGGGCACGGTGTAGGTCTCGGTGTGCGCCTCGCCGGACTGTCCGTGGCCGCGCTGGTCGTAGAACACCATCCGGACCTGATCGCCCCACTCCTGCTCGAGCCGGGCCCGCTGAAAGTGGAAGGCGCCCATCCGCAGACACCAGCCGTGTGCGAACACCACGGTGACCGGTGCGGTGATGGGCCCCACCTCACGCACCACCAGCGGCACACCGTCTGGGGTGGTGACCACCACCGCGCGGTCGGCCTCCAACAGCGCGAAATCCTCGCCCTCATAAGGGTCTATGCGGCGACGGCGGCGTAACGAACGGGCCGCCGAGACACCGGCGACCGTGCCGACGGCGGTCAGCCCCGCCACCCCGGCCGTCAACTTCGGGTACTTCACCACGCGTGGCTTCGATGTGTCCTCGGCGTCGGAGGCGTCCGCCACCCGGGTGGCGCTCCTGGTGGCACGGCGCACGATCTGTTCATCCCAGCTGCGGCGTCGACGCGGCCGGGGCGCAGCCTCACCCGACGACCCGGTCACACCGAACCCACCTCCGAACGGCCGGCGTGCCGGGGCGCCGCGGCCCGGGCATCCGCCTCCCGGTACGTGCGCACCACCCGGCCGCGCGGACTGGTCACCACCTCGTAGTGGATGGTGTCCAGCAGATCGGCCCAGTCCTGCGCCGACGGCTCGCCCGAATCGCCCGGCCCGAACAGGATCGCCTCGTCGCCTTCGGTGACGTCGACGGGGCCGGGTCCGAGGTCGACGACGAACTGGTCCATGCACACCCGGCCGACATTGCGGTGCCGACGCCCGTTGATCAGCACCTCGAACCGGTTGCTCAGCGGCCGGAACACCCCGTCCGCGTAACCGATCGGCAGCAGCGCGATGGTGGTGTCGCGGTCCGCGGTCCACGCATGCCCGTAGGACACCCCCTCACCGGCACGGACCTGTTTCACCAGCGCCACCGGGCATTTGAGGGTCATGGCGGGTTTCAACCCGAGGTCACCGCGCTGCGGGATCGGGCTCAGGCCGTACACCGCGATTCCGGCGCGGACCATGTCGAAGGCCAGATCCGGCCGGCTCATCGTGCCGGCCGAATTGCACAGGTGGGCGATCTCGAACCGCAGGCCGGCGTCACGGGCCTGCGCCCGCATCTCCGAGAAGCGTTGCCGCTGAATGTCGGTCACCGGGTTGTCGGGTTCGTCGGCGGCCACCAGATGGCTCATGACGGCGCGCAGCCGGATCGCCCCCTCGGCCTGGGCGCGCCGCACCGCCGCCAGTACCTCGGGATACTCCGCACGGCTGACCCCGTTGCGGTTCAGTCCGGTGTCCACCTTGACGCTCAGCGTCGCGGTCACCCCGGTGCGGCGCGCGGCGTCGAGGACCTCGTCGAGTTGACGGCGCGACGACACCGCCACCTCGATCTGCGCCCGCAGCGCGGGGGCGTAGTCGGTGCCGGGCGGGTTCAGCCAGGACAGCACCGGGGCGGTGACCCCGTCACGGCGCAGCGCCAGCGCCTCGCCGACCGTGGCCACCCCGAGTTCGGTGGCGCCGGCCGCCAGTGCGGTGCGGGCGACCGCGGTGGCGCCGTGACCGTAGCCGTCGGCCTTCACCACGGCCATCACCTGCGCCGATCCGGCACGTTCCCGCACCACCCGCACGTTGTGCGCGATCGCGCCGAGGTCCACCACCGCCTCTGCGGTGGCGGACGACACCGTGCGCTGCGCCGGGTGCCCGGTCGTGTCGGAGCCCATAACGCCCCCGATTGTCCCAGAACCCGGCGAGCGGTCCGCGGCCCCGCCGCCGGCGCCCCGGCCGGACGCCGTGGGCGGCGCCTCGCGGGTCAGTGCGCGAACGGCTGCAGCGAGTCGAACTGACCGCCTGGCTTGAGCTCGTCGAGCTGTTCGATGACGGTCATCATGTCATCGCACAGCACGCGGGCCAGATCGGCGGACAGCCCTTCGCGAACGACGACGCGCAGCACGGCGACATCGGTGGCGTTCTCGGGCATGGTGTAGGCCGGCACCTGCCATCCGTAGGCGCGCAAGGCGTGCGAGACGTCGAACTCGGTGTAACCGCGGTCACCGGTCAACCGGAAGCTGACCACCGGGATGGCCGTGCCGTCCGAGATCACCTCGAAATGCTCGCTGGCCCGCAGCTGATCGCCCAGCCAGCGGGCGGTGTCGGACAGGGTCTTCATCACCTGTCCGTAACCGGCCCGGCCCAACCGCAGGAAGTTGTAGTACTGGCCGACGACCTGGTTTCCGGGCCGGGAGAAGTTCAGCGTGAAGGTCGGCATGTCCCCGCCGAGATAGTTCACCCGGAAGACCAGGTCCTCGGGCAGATGCTCGGCGCTGCGCCAGACGACGAACCCGATGCCCGGATAGGTCAGCCCGTACTTGTGGCCGCTGACGTTGATCGACACCACCCTCGGCAGCCGGAAGTCCCACTCCAGATCGGGGTGCAGGAACGGGACGACGAAGCCCCCGCTGGCGGCGTCCACGTGCACCGGCACATCCGGTCCCCCGTCGGCGGCCAGCTTGTCCAGCGCGGCACAGATCTCACCGACCGGCTCCAGTTCCCCGGTGAACGTGGTGCCCAGGATCGCCACCACCCCGATCGTGTCCTCGTCGACGTGCTCGAGCACCTGCTGCGGGGTGATGACGTAGCGGCCCTTCTCCATCGGCAGATAACGCGGTTCGACGTCGAAATACCGGGCGAACTTCTCCCACACCACCTGCACGTTGGCGCCCATGATCAGGTTGGGGGTTCTCGACCGCCAGTCCTTGCCGGCCTTTTCCATCCGCCGGCGCCAGCGCCACTTCAACGCCAGCCCGGCCAGCATGACCGCCTCACTCGAACCGATCGTGGAGACCCCGGTCGCGCTGGACGGGTCGTCGTCCCGCAGATCCTCGGCGTGGAACAGGTCCGCCACCATGCACACACAGCGCTGTTCGATCGCCGCGGTGGCCGGGTACTCGTCCTTGTCGATCATGTTCTTGTCGAACGTCTGGGCCATCAGCTTCTCGGCCTCCGGATCCATCCACGTGGTGACGAACGTCGCCAGGTTCAGCCGGGAGCTGCCGTCGAGCATCAGCTCGTCGGAGATGAATCGGTACACCGCTTCCGGCGCCATCGGATCGTCGGGGAGACGCAGCGACGGAACGGGATTGGTGGCCAACCGGCCTGTATAGGCAGGTGTGATCTGAACACCGGGCCGGTACTTCCGCGACATGTCTTCGGTCCTTTCAGAGGCGGGCAACTGCGGTGCGGATGTGCTGCAGGATCCTCGACGCCGAGGTCTGCGTGGAGTGTGGGCCGGGGTCGGCGGCCGACAGGTTCGCGGCCCGGCTGTGCACGAACGCCGCCGCTGCGGCGGCCTCCACGGCGGGCAGGCCGGAGGCCAGCAGCGCACCGATCATCCCGGACAGCACATCGCCGGACCCGGCGGTGGCGGACCAGGATTCCCCGGCGGGATTGAGGTAGACCGGTCCGCCGGGTTCGGCGATCACCGTGACATGCCCCTTGAGGAGCACCGTGGCGCCCAGGTCCTCGGCCAACCGCCGCGCCGCGGCGACCCGGTCGGCACCGGGCGGGCCGGAAGCCAGCCGGGCGAACTCCCCCGCGTGCGGGGTCAGCACCGTGGGTGCGGAACGTCCCCGCACCAGTTCCGGGCGGGCGGCCAGCAGGGTCAGACCGTCGGCGTCGACGAGCACCGGCAGATCGGTGCGCAGCGCGAACTCCAGCGTCTCGGCCGCGGTGTCGTCGGTGCCCAGGCCGGGCCCGACCACCCACGCCTGAACCCGGCCGGCGGTTTCCGGGCGTTCGGTCGCGATGACCTCCGGCCAGCTCGAAAGAACGTGCGCCGCTGCACTTCCGGCGTATCGCACCATGCCGGACGTGGTCGCGACGGCAGCTCCGACGCACAGCACCGCGGCCCCCGGATAGGTCGCGGAACCGGCCAGGATGCCGGCCACGCCCTGGGTGTACTTGTCATCGGCGGGCCCCGGCCGCGGCCACCGGGCGGCCACCTCGGCGGCATCGAAACCCCGTAGGTCACCGGGTTCGAGATCCAGCCCGATGTCGATGAGGTCCACCCGCCCGCAGTCCGCGAGAGCGTGCACCGGTTTGAGTCCACCGAACGTCACTGTGACGGTAGCGCGCACGTGCGGACCCTCGGCGGCCCCGGTGTGCACATCGATGCCGCTGGGCACGTCCACCGCCACCACCGGTATCCCGGCCTCGTCGACTGCGCCGAACACCGCGGCAGCCGGCGGCCGCAGCGGCCCGGAGCCGCCGATGCCGACCACCCCGTCGATCACCAGGTCCAGGTCCGGAGGCAGGGTTTCGACGACCCTCCCACCGGCCCGGCGGAAGGCGGCCAGCGCCCGGGGATGAGTGCGGTCGCCGGCGAGCAGTATCGCCGACACCGATGCGCCGCGGCGTCGCAGAAAAGTGCCCGCCCACAGCGCGTCACCGCCGTTGTCACCGGAGCCGACCACCGCGCACACCCGCCGCCCGGCGACACCGCCGGTGCGGGCCACCAACTCGCGGCCGATCACCGTGGCCAGTCCGAACGCGGCGCGCCGCATCAACGCGCCGGTGGGCAAACTCGCCAGCAGCGGCGCCTCGGCGGCCCGGATCGCCTCGGCGCTGTAGTAGTGCAGCATCACGTTCCCGTCTCGCTCAATGGTGTCGCGCTGCGTCGAGCGCTGTCGCAATCGGCGCCCTCCCGCGTGGAATCAGGTTACGACCCACCGGTCGGGTTACGACGCCATTGCCGCCCGCCGCCGGGCGGCGTTTCGGGGCCGGCCGCGGCGCCGGCCCGCCGACACCGCCCCGCCGGCGAATCGACAGACTTTGCCCGGCACCGAATCACCTGTCCCAGCTGCGGCGGCCCGGATCACGGCGATCTGTGGCCGATTCGATGAACAGGCGGATTTCCGGGCCAGAGTTGACGTCCTGACCTGCTTTTTTCTGTTCAATCGGCGTTGAAATCCGCCCCCGGGCCATATAACGATTTGATAACAACGCTCCTCGGGGCAGCTCCGCGCGCAGACCCGTCGTTTTCGCTGGTGTCCCCCCAGAAAGCGGCGCGAGAACGCACTTAGCCAGCGTTGCCGACGGTTGAACGGCTCTGTGAAGCGTGCTTAGGTCGGGAACGCCGATGACTTGACGAATGATTACGCGATAACTGATCGGTGGTGAACCGCTAACCCGTTATGCACGATCCTGATAGTGACCCAGGACCGCTCTCCACAATCGAATCTCCCCAACCACCGCGTCGATGGGACGCCCACCTGAGGCGGCCGCAAGCAGCAGACGCGCTCGGTATGCGCGAGATCGCCATTGCGACCGACGTCCTCGACGTCAACTCCACCTACGCCTATCTCCTTTTCGCCACTGATTTCGCGGCGACCTCGATCGTCGCCGACGTCGACGGCGAGCTGCACGGCTTCATCACGGGATATCACCCGCCCGACCGGCCCGAGGTGTTGTTCGTCTGGCAGGTGGCCGCCGCACCGGCCGCCCAGAAAACCGGGCTGGCCAGCGCCATGTTGGACCACCTGGTCCACCGGGTACGCACCGATCGGCACGGCCACCCCGTCACCGTCGAGGCGACGGTGACCCCGAGCAACACCGCATCACGCGCGTTCTTCGGCGCTTTCGCGCGGCGGCACGGGGTCCCGCTGATCGAACAGCCGCACTTCACCGCAGACATGCTCGACCGTCACGGGGACCACGAAGATGAGCCGATCCTGCGCATCGGGCCCATCACCGCCCCACTGACCAGCTGACACCGAAACGGAGGAAACCAAATGTCATTGCTGGCAACCACTTCCGAAACTGAGCTGCCCGAGGTCTTCTCCACGATCGAATCCGAGGTCCGCAGCTACTGCCGCGGCTGGCCCGCGGTCATGGAAAGCGCCCGCGGATCGTGGATCACCGACGTGTCCGGACAGCGTTACCTGGACTTCTTCGCCGGCGCCGGCGCGCTCAACTACGGACACAACAACCCGAAACTCAAAGAGCCGCTGCTGAAATACCTGATGTCGGACAACATCGTCCACTCCCTGGACATGGCCACGGCAGCCAAACAGGAGTTCCTGGAGACCTTCTCCGAGCTGATCCTGAAGCCCCGGGGTCTGGACTACAAGGTGCAGTTCCCCGGCCCCACCGGCGCCAACGCGGTGGAGTCGGCCCTCAAGCTCGCCCGCAAGGTGACCGGACGAGAGTCGATCGTCAGCTTCACCAACGCTTTTCACGGGATGACCCTCGGCGCCCTGTCGGTGACCGGCAACTCGATGAAGCGTGCGGGCGCGGGTGTGCCGCTCGTGCACTCCACGCCGATGCCGTATGACAACTACTTCGGCGGTGTGACCGAGGACTTCCAGTGGTTCGAGAAGGTCCTCGACGACGAGGGCAGCGGGCTCAACCGCCCGGCGGCCGTGATCGTGGAGACCGTCCAGGGTGAGGGTGGTCTGAACGTGGCCCGGGCGGAATGGCTGCGGGCGCTGGCCGAACTCTGCCACACCCGCGACATCCTGCTGATCGTCGACGACGTGCAGATGGGCTGTGGCCGCACCGGCGCCTTCTTCAGCTTCGAAGAGGCCGGCATCACCCCCGATATCGTCACGCTGTCGAAATCCATCAGCGGCTACGGGCTGCCGATGGCGCTGACCCTGTTCCGCCGCGAATTGGACGTGTGGGCCCCGGGTGAGCACAACGGCACCTTCCGCGGCCACAACCCCGCCTTCGTCACCGCGACCGCCGCGCTGAAGACGTACTGGCAGGACGACTCCTTCACCGCACAGACCGTGCGCAAGGGCGAATTCCTGCGCAACGAGCTGGAATCGATCGCGGCCCGCCACGAGGGCGTCAGCGCCCGCGGACGCGGAATGGCGCAGGGCCTGAAGTTCGAGCAGGAGGACCTGGCCGGCGCGGTGTGCCGCGCGGCGTTCGACCGGGGTCTGCTGATGGAGACCAGCGGACCGTCCGACGAGGTCGTCAAACTGCTTCCGCCGCTGACGATGTCGCAGGAAGAGCTGGAGGCCGGGCTGGGGATCCTGGCCGACGCCGTGGCCGCTACCGTCGACTAGACCCACCCATCCACCTCACAGGAGCAATCGCCGCATGATCGTGCGCACCACTGACGAGATCACCGGAACCGAACGCGATGTGTCGGGCGGTTCCTGGCGGTCGAAACGGATCATCCTCGCCGACGACGGTGTCGGCTTCTCGTTCCACGAGACCACCATCGAGACCGGCGCGGTGTGTGACTTCCACTACCGCTACCACGTGGAGGCGGTGTGGGTGGTGGAAGGCCGGGGCACCCTCACCGACAAGGAGACCGGTGAGGTTCACGAGCTGCGTCCGGGCACCATGTACCTGCTCGACGGCCACGAACGCCACCGCGTCACCTGCACCGAACAACTGCGGATGTTCTGTGTGTTCAATCCCCCGGTGACCGGCCGGGAGGTGCACGACGAGACCGGCGCCTATCCGCCGCCCGAAGCACTTCCGGCCTGACAACCCTCCCAAGCTGATGCACCATGACCCAGACACACGTCGTTGACCACTATCCGACCCGGTTGGACCACGCGATCGCGCCCATCCCCCGCGTCGACCCCACGGTGTGGGGTACCGCCGGGGACGGGCCGCTGCCGCAGCGGGTGCTCGACGAGTTCAGCGACCGCGGTTACCTGATCCGCCCCGACGCCGTTCCCGACGATTGGCTCCCGCGGTTGCGTCATGAGCTCGACCGCATCGGCGCCGACGTCGATGACGGCGACCCGCGGGTGATCCGGGAACCCAGCGGCAGCATCCGCTCGATCTTCGAACCGCACCTGCTCAGCGAATTGATCGACCAGGTGGTCCATCTGGACACCGTGCTGCCCGTCGCCCGCCAACTGCTCGGCGGCGACGTCTACATCCACCAGGCGCGGATCAACTTCATGCCGGGGTTCACCGGCACCGGGTTCTACTGGCACTCCGATTTCGAGACCTGGCACGCCGAGGACGGCATGCCCGCGATCCGGGCGGTGTCGTGTTCGATCGCGCTGACCGAGAACTACCCCTACAACGGGTCGCTGATGGTGATGCCCGGATCCCACCGGACGTTCTATCCCTGCGTCGGGGCGACACCGGTGAACAACCACACCACCTCGCTGGTGCGCCAGGACATCGGGGTGCCGGATCAGACCACGCTGACCAAGGTGGCCGACCAGCACGGGATCGACCAGTTCACCGGGCCGCCCGGCACCGCGCTGTGGTTCGACGCCAACCTGCTGCACGGTTCGGGCTCCAACATCACACCGTTCCCGCGGTCGAACATCTTTCTGGTGTTCAACTCGGTGGACAACGCGCTGACCGAACCGTTCGCGGCGCCCCAGCGACGGCCGGAGTACCTGGCCGCGCGCACGGTGCGCCCGCTGCGACCCGTCGCCTGAAAGCCGCGCTGCCCCACCGGGTTCACCCCCGGTGGGGAGAGTCGGAGTCGACGCGGGTCCAGAACTCCGCGGCGCGCTGCGCGATCCGCTCGGGGTACTCGCCGTTGATGGCGTGGGAGGCCGCCGGCCAGAGTTCCACCTCCCCGTGCGGCAACATCGACCGCGCCCGGCGGGTGGCGCGCTGCGCGTCGAGCATCACGCTGCGGCCCGCGATCAGCGCCAGCACCGGTCGGGTGACGGACCGCAACTGATCGTCGCTGAAGGATCGCGGAATAGGTTGTCGCAGCACGAAATTGCGTGACGCCGTGGCGATCAGCGCAGCCTCGTCCGCGGCGGCGTCGATGTCGGCTCCGCCGGAGATCCAGCGGAGCACCCGGCGACGCAGCGCTGGCGGGACCCCCGGCGCGATCAGCGCGATCGACGCCAACATCGGGGTGGTTCGCACCGGCGCGAACGTGAAGACCGGGTCGAGCAGCGTCAGCGACGCCACCCGCTGCGGGCGCCGCACCGCCAGGTTCATCGCCGTCCAACCGCCGATCGACACACCGAGCAGATGAGCGTGCGGCAACCCCAGCCCGGCCAGGGCGTCGTCGAGCCAGTGCGCGATGTCGTCGGCCGAACGGATCGGGGTGTGCTGCACGCTCAGGCCGGCCTCCCCGAGCAGATCGATGCCGTACACGGTGCGCTGTCGCAGCAGCGTCGGCAGATTTCCGCGGTACATCGGCGTGGCGGCGTTGCGGCCGGGCAACAGCACCACCGGCGGGCCCGCGGGTCCGTCGAACCGGTAGGCCCGGACGGTGCCGAACGCCGTGGTGACATCGCGAACCTCGAACGTCGGCAACGTCGCCATGCCGCGCCGGTACACCTCGAGGAACCGGTCGAAGGCCGCCGCATCGCGGAAATGCCCGATATCGCGGTGCGGTCCGATCCGGACATCGGGGACAGCCAGATCGGTCGGTGTCATTCCACCGTGACGGATTTGGCCAGATTACGCGGTTTGTCGACGTCGTAGCCGCGGGCCTGCGCCACCGAGGCGGCGAACACCTGCAGCGGAACGGTGGACAGCAACGGCTGGAAAAGCGTTGACACCACCGGGATCTCGATGAGATGGTCGGCGTACGGGCGGACCGTGTCGTCGCCCTCCTCGGCGATGACGATGGTGACCGCGCCGCGCGCCTGGATCTCCCGGATGTTGCTCAACAACTTGCCGTGCAGCGTCAACGCATGTTTGGGCGACGGCATCACCACGATGACCGGCAGGCCCTCCTCGATGAGGGCGATCGGGCCGTGTTTGAGCTCACCGGCGGCGAACCCCTCGGCATGCATGTACGCCAGCTCTTTGAGCTTGAGCGCCCCCTCAAGCGCCACCGGGTAGCCGACATGGCGGCCCAGGAAGAGCACCGCCGGCGCCCCGGCGAACTGCCGGGCCAGCGCCGAGACCGGTTCGACGGTGGACACCACCCGCTGCACCAGCGCCGGCATCGCCTCCAGTTCGCGGTACTCCCGTTCGACCTCGTCGGGGTACTTGGTGCCGCGCGCCTGTGCCAGCGCCAGGCCGACCAGATAGTTGGCGACGATCTGCGCCAGGAACGTCTTGGTGGCGGCCACCCCGATCTCCGGCCCGGCGCGGGTGTAGAGCACCGCGTCGGACTCCCGCGGGATCTGGCTGCCGTTGGTGTTGCAGATCGCCAGCACCTTGGCCTTCTGGGCCTTGGCGTGGCGCACCGCCTCCAGGGTGTCGGCGGTCTCCCCGGACTGGGAGATCGCCACCACCAGGGTGCTGCGGTCCAGCACCGGATCGCGGTAGCGGAACTCGCTGGCCAGCTCGACCTCGACCGGCAACCGGGTCCAGTGTTCGATCGCGTACTTGGCCAGCAGCCCGGAGTGGTATGCGGTGCCGCAGGCGACCACGAAGACCTTGTCGACCTCGCGCAGCTCCTGGTCGGAGAGGCGCTGCTCGTCGAGCACGATGCGGCCGTCGACGAAGTGGCCCAGCAGCGTGTCGGCGACCGCCGCGGGCTGTTCGGCGATCTCCTTGAGCATGAAGTACTCGTAGCCGCCCTTCTCGGCGGCCGACAGATCCCAGTCGATGTGGAAGTGCCGGGCCTGGGCGGTCACGTCGGCGCCGAGGAAGTCCAGCACCCGGTAGCTGTCGGCGGTGATCACGACGGCCTGATCCTGTCCCAGTTCCACCGCGTCGCGGGTGTGCTCGATGAACGCGGCGACGTCCGATCCGACGAACATCTCCCCGTCACCGACCCCGACCACCAACGGGGTGGACCGGCGGGCGGCGATGATGGTGCCCGGTTCGTCGGCGTTGGCGAACACCAGCGTGAAGTGGCCGTCCAGCCGCCGCAACACCGACAGCACCGAGGCGACGAAATCCCCGGCGGTCTCTCCGTGCTGATAGGCCCGGGCCAGCAGGTGGACCGCGACCTCGGTGTCGGTGTCGCTGGCGAACTCCACACCGGCGGCTTCGAGTTCCGCGCGCAACACCGCGTTGTTCTCGATGATGCCGTTGTGCGCGACCGCGAACTTCCCCGAGGCGTCACGGTGCGGGTGGGCGTTGCGGTCGGTGGGCCGGCCGTGGGTGGCCCACCGGGTGTGTCCCAGACCGGCCGTGCCGGCCAGCAGGCCGGGGTCGGTGGCGGCCAGCTCGGCTTCCAGATTCGCCAATCGTCCCGCGCGTCGACGTACCGTCAGGCCGCCGGCGCCGTCGAGGAGGGCCACCCCGGCGGAGTCGTATCCCCGGTATTCCATCCGGCGCAGCGCGTCGACCACGATGTCGAGGGCGTTGCGCGCCCCCACATAGCCGACGATCCCACACATAGCCACTCAGCGTAGTGGAAGTTCCCGTTCGGTCAGAACTGCCAGGTCGTGGCGTTTTGTCGATGACATATCCGACGCTGACCGGCCGGTGGGTTACCGTCATCGGGTGGCGAGCACGAAGAAGCTCTTCGCGGCCCTGCGCCGTCGTGGACCGCACCGGGTGCTGCGTGGCGACCTGGCGTTCGCCGGACTTCCCGGCGTGGTGTTCACCCCCGAGAAGGGGTTCAATCTGCCCGGGGTCGCGTTCGGGCACGACTGGCTGGCCGGGGCCGACCGGTACCAGGGCACGCTGGAACATCTGGCCTCGTGGGGCATCGTCGCCGCGGCGCCGGCCACCGAGACCGGGGTGGCCCCGTCGGTGCTCAATTTCGCATTCGACCTGGGCACCACGCTGGACATCATCACCGGGGTGCGGCTCGGCCCGGGCCAGATCAGCGTGCATCCCGCCAAGCTCGGGGTGGTGGGGCACGGTTTCGGCGGATCGGCGGCGGTGTTCACGGCCGCAGGCCTGCCGCGGAAACCCAAGGCCGTCGCGGCGCTGTTCCCGTCGGTCACCCAACCCCGCGCCGAGGAGCCGGCGGCGACGCTGAACGTGCCCGGCCTCATCCTGACCGCGCCGGGGGATCCCATGACGCTGCGGTCCAACGCCGTGGAACTGGCCCGCGCCTGGCCGACGGCGACGCTGCGCGCGGTGGACAAGGGCAAGGCCGGCGGCCTGATCGAGGGCCGGCGGCTGGCCCGGGTGGTGGGCCTGCCCGGCGCCGACCGCGGCACCCAGAAGACCGTTCGGGCACTGCTCACCGGCTATCTGCTGCACCTGCTGACCGGCGACAAGACCTATCGGGCATTCGCCGAACCCGACGCCGCGCTGCCCAGGACCTCGCTCATCGACCCGACCGCCGACGACCCGGTCGCCCTCGAGGACAAGGTCGTCGCCCTGCTGAAACCCTGATCATGTCGCCGGAGCCGGTGGGGTCGCGCCAGCAGGATTTCTCCGGGTTCACGCCGCTGCACGAGGAGTACGACTATCTCCTCGACGAGGTCGCCGGGGCGGTACCCGAACAGCTGCGGGGCACGGTGTACCGCAACGGACCGGGCCGCCTGGAAGCCGGTGGCCAACCGCTCGGCCATCTCTTCGACGGCGACGGCATGCTGTCGATGTTCCGCTTCGCCGACGGCCGGGTGCGGTTCCGGAACCGGTACGTGCGGACCAGGCACTACCGGAGATCCCGGCACACCAGGGGGGCGCCCTTCCGCGGGCTCGGCACCATGCGGCCCGGCGGCGTCCTGGCCAACGCCCTGCGATTCCCGGTGAACGTCGCCAACACCGCGGTGATCATGCACGCCGGCACACTGTTGGCGCTGTGGGAGGCCGGCCGCCCCACCGAGATCGATCCGGACTCGCTCGACACCGTCGGAGAGTACGACTACGACGGTGAGCTCAGGTGGCTGGGCGCGTTCTCCGCGCATCCCAAATGGGATCCGGACACCGGCGAGATGTTCAACTTCGGCCTCGCGCTGGCTCCGATCCCGAAGCTGGTGTGTTACCGGGTGGACCCCACCGGGCGCCTGACCACCCTGGGCGCCGTGCGGCTTTCCGCGCCGATGTTCAATCACGACGTCGGCCTGACCAAGCGCCACATGGTGTTCGTCGTCCCGCCGCTGGTGTTCCGGCCGTCGAAGCTGGCCGGCGCCGCTCTGGGGCTGCACGATTACATCGACGCGCTCGAGTATGACGCCGAGCGCCCGACGATGATCGCCCTGGTTCCCCGCGACGGCGGCCGGGTCCGGATCGTCCACACCGAACCGCTGATGCACCTGCACATCGCCAACGCCTACGACGACGGCGCCGACACCGTCGTGGAGCTGCTGAACTACGACGCCAGCTGGACGCAGCTCAACGCCCAGTTGCTGACGGTCGACGGCACCGTGCCGGACACCACCATGCCGTACGGCGGCGTCCTGCGCCGGATCCGAATCACGCGCTCGGGCAGGGTGATCCACGAGCCACTCACCGATCTCCGGGGCGACTTCCCGATGCTCAACCCACGCGTCAGCGGCCGCCGCCACCGCTACACCTATCTGGTGGTCGGAGTGGAGGGCAGCACGTATCCGAACGCGGTGGCCAAACTGGACCACCACACCGGGGCATCGACGCTGCACCGGCTACCGCCGGGCCACCTCGCCCACGAACCGGTCTTCATCCCGCGCCCGGGCGGTGCCGCCGAGGACGACGGCTGGCTGGCGGTGGTGGTACAGGACTGTCACCGGCACCGAGCGCATCTGCGGCTGTTGGACGCCGGCGCGGTGTCCGCCGATCCGGTGTTCACCGGTCACCTCCGCCACTCCATGCCGTTGACGTTCCACGGCTGTTTCACACCCCGCGTCGGCCGTTCCGGCTGACGCGGCGCTCCCGGGCCGGAGCCGCGACCCTAGAATTCGCCCATGCGTATCGGCATGCAACTGGCCTATTCCGGCGGTTTCAAGGAAACCGCCGGGCTGGTGGTCGAACTCGAGAAGGTCGGGCTGGATCTCGCGGTGGTCCCCGAGGCCTACTCCTTCGACGCGATCAGCCAGCTCGGGTACCTGGCGGCCAGAACCTCGACCATCCAGTTGGCCACCGGTGTGGTGCCGATCTACACCCGCACTCCGGCGCTGTTGGCGATGACCGCGGCCGGACTGGACTACGTCTCGGACGGACGGTTCACGCTCGGGCTGGGCACCTCCGGCCCGCAGGTGGTGGAGGGGTTCCACGGAGTGCCGTTCGACGCGCCGTTGGGACGCACCCGCGAGGTGGTGGAGATCTGCCGGAAGGTGTGGCGCCGGGAACGCCTGCAATACAACGGACGTCACTATCACCTCCCACTGCCGCCCGATCGGGGAACCGGACTGGGCAAGCCGCTGAAGCTGATCAACCACCCGGTGCGCGAACACATCCCGATCTTCATCGCCGCACTCGGACCGAAGAACGTGCAGCTGACCGCCGAGATCGCGGACGGCTGGCAACCGGTTTTCGTCGACCCCGAACGCATCGACTCGGTGTGGGGTGACGCCTTGCGCGCCGGACGCGCCAAACGGGACCCGACGTTGGGCCCGCTCGATGTGATGGGGACCCCGCCACTGGCCATCGGCGACGACGTGGAGGACCGGATCGCCTGGGTGAAACCGATGCTGGCGCTGTACCTGGGCGGGATGGGCGCCAGGGACAAGAACTTCTACCACAATCTGGCCACCCGCTACGGATTCGGCGCCGAGGCCGACCGGATTCAGGAACTCTATCTGGCGGGGCGCAAGGAGGAGGCGGCCGCGGCGGTGCCCGACGATCTGGTGCGCAGCGTGTCGCTGATCGGACCGGCCGGCCTGGTGGCCGAACGGGTGGCGATGTTCGCCGAGGCCGGGGTGACCACACTGCTGGTCACCCCGCTGGCCACCGACACCGCTGAGGCGGTGCGCTTCATCGAACAGCTGCGGACCATGGTGGCCTGAACGAACCGGCGGTTCTCGATCCGCTACTCCCCTCTACTCCCCGACCTGGGGTAACTCGGCGGCGGCGATCTCACACGGCGTCCCGGTCGCGGTGACCGGCTCGTGCTCCGGCGGCGGGAGCGCGCCCGACACGGGTTCCGGCGCCGGGGCCGTCGGGGGTGGGGTGGCCGGCGCCGGCTCGCCGGCGGCGCCCGTGTCCGCACCGAGGTGGGTCTCGGGTTCCCCGGGTGCGGGGTCCGGGTCGTGCTCTGGGTCCGGAGCCTCCTGCGGGTCCTCTCCGGGGCTCCCGCCCGCATCGGGGTCCCCGTCGTCGGGTGTGTCGTCCTCGGGCGTGTCGTCGCCGCGGTCGTCGTCTTCGGCATCGGTGTCGGCGTCGGAGGCGCCGTCCCGTTCCTCCGTGCCCGCATCCTCCCCGCCTGCATCCTCCCCGCCCATCGGGTCGACCCCGGCGGCGCCGACGCCGTTGCCGAGCGCTTCACCGACCGGCCCGAGCAGTCCCCCGAGCAGATCGACGAGTTGCCTTCCCACGGTGGACAATCCAGCACCCGGATCGGGTAGCCCGCCGCCCGGACCGGTCGGTGGCACGGCGGGAGGCGGCACCCCGGGAGCTGCAGCCTCCGCCGGTGCCGGATCGGCGCCGATCGCAGATGCAGCCCCGTCTGCCACGGGCGGCGAGCCCCAACTCGCCGCCCCCGGCTGGCCCCAATTCGCCGCCCACGGCGGGCCCCAATTCGCCGCCCACGGCGGGGCCTCCCCCTCACCCGCCCCGAAATCCGGGACCGCCGCCGAACCGGTCAGCTCCGCGATCGCCGCGTCGAACTTCTCCTCGATCGACGTCAGGGTCTGGTTCATCACCGTCAGCCACTCGCATCCGATGGCCTCGTCGACGAAGGGTTTCACCTCGGCGTCGACCAGTTCGCTGGCCACCGAGCGGTCCCCGGCACCGGTCAACACCGTGTGGGCAGCGGCCTGCCAGTCGGTGCGCCCGCCGCCGTCGATGCCCTGGGTGGCGGTCACCTTGCGATCCACCAACTGCCACAACTCGGTTCGCAACGTCGTCAGCGCGTCGGCGGCGGTCCGCAACGCGGCGGTGGCCGCCGCCGACGCCGCACCGTGGCGGCGCAACAATTCGGCCGCGGCGGTTCCGCCGACGCCACGCCAGCCCGCGCCGAGGGCCGCCGACTGTCGGTCCTGCAGTTCCAGGACCTCGGCGGCACGGGCAGCGGCTCTGTCCAGCGCGGCCGAATCATCGGCCAGCGCGCCGAGATCCAATCCGTCCTCACTGCGGTACCAGTCGAACACCTGTCCGGGGCGGCCACTCAGGTCCGGTTGCCGGTAGCCCAGCGACTCACATGCCGACAGGTACTCCTGCGCGGCCCGAACCGCGGGCAGCCCGTCGGCGAGTCGAGCTGCGACGTCAAGACCTCCGGTCACAGCAGCTGGATCCGTCGGGCGGCACTCGTGTCGGATTCGGCGTAGCGACCGGCGGTGGCGCGGAGCGCGGCGCTGATCGCGGCGGCCGACCGCGACCACTGCCGCAACCGCTCGACGACCTGATCAACCGCAGCGCGCAGCGCGTCACCGCGGTCGGCGTAGGCGGTGCCGGCCAGGGCCCCGTGGAAGCGCAGCGCGCTCAGTTCGGCGCGGATCGTGGCGTCGATCCGGTCAGCGGCGAGGTGATACCGGTCGGCCGCCGCGAGCAGCGCGGCGACATCGACCCGGGCCGGTTCAGACAATCCCATGTAGGGCTAGGACGCAGCGCCCGCCCGGACGGTTCCGTCAGTTGCCCTGCGCGCTGACCGATTCGGCGACCCGCGCCGCCAGCTGCCGGGCGGTGTCCTCATCGGCCGCCTCCACCATCACCCGGACGACCTGTTCGGTTCCCGAGGGGCGCAACAGGATTCGCCCGGTGTCACCGAGTTCGGCCTCGGCCGCGGCCACCGCGGTGCGGACCGCCGGCGCGGCCGCGACCGCGGCCTTGTCGGCGACCGCCACATTGATCAGCACCTGGGGCAGGGTTCGCATCGGCTCGGCGAGCGCGGCCAGGGTCTTGCCGGTCTGCGCCATCCGCGACATCAGCCGCAGCCCGGTCACGATCCCGTCGCCGGTGGTGCCCAGGGTCGGCATCACGATGTGCCCGGACTGTTCACCGCCCAGCGTGTAGTCCCCGCTGCGCAACTCCTCGAGCACATAGCGGTCCCCGACCGCGGTGGTGCGAACCTCGATACCGGCCGACCGCATGGCCAGGTGCAGGCCCATGTTGCTCATCACCGTGGTGACCAGGGTGTTGGCCGACAACTCACCGGCCTCCTGCATCGCCAGCGCCAACACCACCATGATCGCGTCGCCGTCGATCACCCGGCCGTGCGCATCGACGGCCAGACAGCGGTCGGCGTCGCCGTCGTGGGCCAGACCCAGATCGGCCCCATAGGACACGACCGCCTGCTGCAGCGATTCCATGTGGGTGGAGCCGCAGTTGTCGTTGATGTTCAGGCCGGTGGGTTCGGCGTTGATCGGGATGACATTGGCGCCCGCGGCCCGGTAGGCGCGCGGCGCGACGGTCGAGGCCGCCCCGTTGGCGCAGTCCACCACCACGGTGAGGCCGTCCAACCGGGTCGTGACGGCCTTGGCCACATGCCGCAGGTACCGGTCCATCGCGTCTTCCGCGTCCACGATGCGGCCTATCGCCGCCCCCACCGGACGGTTGCCCGGCCCCTGATTGACCAGTTCCTCGATACGGTCCTCGGCGGCGTCGTCGAGTTTGTGCCCGCCGGGGCCGAACAGTTTGATGCCGTTGTCGGGCATCGGGTTGTGCGAGGCCGAGATCATCACCCCGAAATCGGCGTCGTATGCGCTGGTCAGGTACGCCACAGCGGGAGTCGGCAACACACCCACCCGCCAGGCGTCCACACCTTCGGCGGTCAACCCGGCGATGACCGCCGCCTCGAGCATCTCGCCACTGGCTCGCGGATCCCGCCCCACCACCGCCACCCGCCGGCCGGTACGGCCGGTCGGGGCGGTCAGCCGCCGAGCCGCCGCGGCGGCCACGGACAGCGCCAGTTCCGCGGTCAGATCGCGATTGGCGACTCCGCGCACTCCGTCCGTGCCGAACAGTCGACCCATGCCGACAAACTTCTCATATGCACCCGCCGGGCACACAAACGGCGAGGTCAGCGGGAATGTCGGTGCCCAATCGCACCCGGATCGACACCGAAACGACACACCGCCCGCACCCCGGGTGTGGGATGCGGGCGGCGGTCGGTCAGGTCGTCTCAGCCTCGGGCTCGATCAGCTCTGATCGTCTGACCCACCCAGCTGATCACCGGGAGCCGTGGTCGGTGCCACCGTGCTCAGCCCCGGCCGGGCCGGTCGACGGCGCGGAGGGCACCTCATCCGCCTCATTCGCCGCCACCTCGTCGGACGGGGTGTGCTCGGCCGGCGCGAACCCGGCGTCGTCCTCGTCGGCCTGGGTGAAGGTGATGACCTGGCTGCCCTGGGTACTCGTGCAGGTCACCTCTGCCGCGTCGCCGCGTTCCACCGCGCTCAGCTGCGCGTTGGTGACCGAATCGCCGCATACCAGGCCGGCGATCTGCTCGGCAGCGGTGACGTCGACGTCTTCGATGGTCGTGATGGTGCCCAGCGCGACGTCGATCTTGCCGTCCTCGGTGCCCGCCGGTTCCGGCTGGGCGTTCGCGAGGCCGAGACCGGCCGCGAAAAGCAACGATCCACCTGCGACGGCCCCGAGGGCCGTCCTCGTCATCAAGCTCAATGATTCTCCTCTCGCTGTGTGGCGGGATCCGTGCCACACCGGTACGGGCGCAGCAGCGATCGGGAAAGATCCCCCCGTTGATCCCGCCTCCCACGTCGGGAAGCCCACCCTCACGGGCGGCCGAGTCCAGGCTTACCCGCAGTCCGGCGGCCTTCAAACCGCTGCCCCGCGCAGCGCGGGCGTCGGCCGCGGGAAATCCCGCCGTGAGGTGCGCGGGAGGTGAATTGTGTGACCTGCGCCACAAAAGCACATCGCCGGGCGACCGCAGCTGCGGTACACCCGGCGACGTGCCGTGAGTGAGAAATTCTCAGCGCTTGCTGTACTGGGGCGCCTTGCGGGCCTTCTTGAGCCCGTACTTCTTGCGCTCGATCTCCCGCGGATCGCGGGTGAGGAAACCGGCCTTCTTCAACGCCGGGCGATCCTCGGGCTGCGCGATGGTCAGCGCCCGCGCGATGGCCAGCCGCAGCGCACCGGCCTGCCCGGACGGGCCGCCGCCGTCGAGGTGCGCGTAGATGTCGAACTGCTCCAGCCGGTCCACGGTCACCAACGGGGCCTTGATCACCTGCTGGTGCACCTTGTTCGGGAAGTAGTCCTCCAGGGTGCGGCCGTCCAGGTTGAACTGACCGGTGCCGGGCACCAGCCGCACCCGCACCACGGCCTCCTTGCGGCGGCCGACAGCCTGGATGGGCCGGTCGATGATCGGCTGCTGCTGATATTCCTCGACAGCAGTCAGTTCGCCGGTTTCGGATCCAGTCGCTTGTGTCACTGCGTCACCTGCTTGATCTCGTACGGAACCGGCTGCTGAGCGGCGTGCGGATGGTCCGGACCGGCGTACACCCGCAGCTTGGTCTTCATCTGCCGCCCGAGCTTGGTCTTGGGCAACATCCCCACGATCGCCTTCTCGACCACACGTTCGGGATGCCGCCGCAGCATGTCACCGAGCGACCGGACGCGCAGACCGCCCGGGTAACCCGAGTGGCGGTAGTAGAAGGTGCGCTCCGGCTTGTTGCCGCTCATCGAGACCTTCTCGGCGTTGACGATGATGACGAAATCGCCACCGTCGACATTGGGGGTGTACGTCGGCTTGTGCTTGCCGCGCAGCAGCGTCGCTGCCGCCGCGGCGAGCCGGCCGAGTCGCACGTCGGTGGCGTCGATGACATACCACGACCGCGTGGTGTCACCCGCCTTCGGCGTGTAAGTAGGCACAGCGCTACCTTTCGGTGTCGGCCCTCTCGGGTTTCGGTTGCCGGTCAGGGCGTGGACGGAGGGGACACCTCGGCGACCGACATCGACCCGAGGACCCGCTGCGCCCGGAACGGGCGGACCGCACGCCAGCGAATGAGCTTACCGGCGGCCTCCGGTGCAGGTCAAAACGGTCTCGACCGGGACCGGAGGCGCCGAACGTGAGCCCATGTTCGACGTGTGCGCTGATTCTCGCACACGAGCTCACGTTCGGCGCCGGCCTGCTGTGCGGTCCCGGCGGCTCCCCTCCACCGGAACCGCACAGAGCCTCCTGATGAAAAGGGGTCTCGCGAGAACAGGGATCTCGCGATGACCAGGGTCTTGAAGGGGGCCGTCACAGCCCCCAGGCGTTGGCCGCCGCCCGGTCGGTCGCGGCCACATCGTCCGCGCCGTCGCGGACCGCGTTGCCCAGGCCGATCAGGATGTTGTTGAGCGCCGCCGCGGCCTGATCCCACCGGCTCTGCTCCAGGCGGTACGCCTCGGCGGCCGCGCGGGTCCAGGTCTGCTGCAGCGGAGCGATCCGGGCGCGCAGATCGGCCAGCGCGGCGTTGAACCGCGACGCGGTGGTGTGGATGTCCTGCCGCACCGTGTACTCGATCTCATCGAAGTTGTACGAGAGCACTGGATTCATGGTTTCCCCTGTTCTCTACAGATCGGCTTTTCTACAGATCAGCCGAAGCGGCGCCGATGCGGTGGGCGTGGTTCTCCCCCGCCTCCCGCAGCACACGTTCGTTACCGCGGATGGTCTCGGCGATCCGCTGTAGCGACGCGTGCAGCCTGAGCGATTCGGTGTTCCATCGGTCCACCACCTCCCGGAACCGAAGCGCCGCCGCCCCGCCCCACACCGACGGCGGCACCGCGCTCATCCGGCCGATGAACGACTGCAGCAGCGCGCGCAATTCCTCGTTACGGGTGTCGGTCTCGGCAGCGACCGCGCACATCAACTCGAAATCGGTGGTCAGCGCCCCGCCCGCGGATTGCATCATCGTCGTCCCTTTCACTGCCCGTTGAGGTGTCGGATATCAGGTTCGACGCCGACGAGCCAGATCCGGTTCCAGAGATTCGATTGAGATCCGGGGATTCGAGATCCGGGGATCCGGGAAGTTCAGACGACCGCGTGTGCGGACCGAACCGCCTGCTCGCATATCGGGTCCGAGACGGCGTCCGTCCCGCTGTCGCGCGGCAACGGATACTGACAGCCGATCGCGATCCGCACCTCCCGGTCCAGCAGGACCACCCACTCGATGTGGTGGCCGGCGCGCACCTCCCGATAGCTGACGACGGCGCGGTCACCCCGCTGATCGGCGGGATCGAACGCGGTGAACACACCGTCGCGTTGATCGCGCAGCGCCGCCGCCAGCGCGTCGGCCATCTGCCGGTGCGTGTGGCCCGCCGGCACCACGGACTGGGTGATGTGCAACGCGCGCCGTGGATTCTCCGGTGAGACCAGTTGCAGGCGCGCCGATCCCGGCCCGCCGGTGACCCGCTGCGGCGGCCACGACACCGGCACCACCACCCCGATGCGGCCCTCCACCAGCAATGTCGTCGGCATGGAATCCGGCATCGTCGTCTCCGTTCGCTCCGGCCCGGCCGATGACGGCCACACCCCCATCAGGGTGAGCGTCAGGGCGGCCAGCACCGCCCCCGCGACGACACCGCCCGCAGCGGGCCGCCGGCGCCGGCGGGCGCCGAAGCGGTCGGTCTTCCCCGGGGCCCGGGTCTTGCGCTCGGGTTCCGCCGGTGGTTGGCGCCACCAGTCGGGCTCGGCGACGGTGACCGCAATCCGTCTGCGCCGCAACTGGTCTGCGAGGAAACCGGCCAGGACTGCGGCACCGGGCACTTCGGCGGGCGCGTCGACGAGCACCGCTGCCGGTCGGACGGGCAGCGTCGTCACCGTGGCGCAGACGACCGAGCAGACACCGTCGACATCGTCGGATCTGGCGACGAGCTCAACCGTGCCCGCGGCGCACACCGCGACATGCTCCGGCGCGATCTCCACCACCGCTCCCGTGGTGCCGGCCCGCTCGGCGAGAAGTTCGGCGCGGCGGTGCACCTCCACCAGCTCGGCGACGGTGCGCGCGGCGTCGAACACCCGCTGGACCCGATCCCGTGACCACCACCGCGGGCAGATCAACCGGACCGCCGGCGGGTCCGCACCGGCCGCCGCGTGGAGCACCTGCCGCCACAGGCCGGTGACCGACCTGGGCTTCCCGGCGACCAGGGCGAGCTCATCGTCGATGAATTCCACTGCCGCGGCGCCGAGTTCGGGATCCACCGGATGCGGGCCGAGCACCATCGCCGGGCCGGCGGCGACCGCGACGCCGGTCACGGCGGCTCGATCCACGAGACCTGGATCAGCTGCGCCGGCCTGCCACGGGTGAGCAGCGTCGCACGGCCAGGCGGCAGGGGCGTCGCGCGCACCGATCCCCACAGCTGGCCTTCCTCGGGCGGGGCACTCAGCATCAGCCCTGCCGCGCCCGTCTCCCGCAGCCGGGCCGGCAGCGGGTCGAACATCGCCCGGGCGGCGCCACCGGCACGCCTAGCGACGATCACATGCAGCCCGATGTCCCTGCCGTGCGGCAGCAGTTCGGTCACCGGTGTCAGCGCGGCGGCGGCGGATTCGGCGACCAGGTCGTAATCGTCGATCACCAGGAACAACTCGGGCCCGGTCCACCACGACCGGTCCCGCAGTTGCCGTTGCGTGACCGCGGCGTCGGGTAACCGTGCGCGCAGTCGGTCGACGAGACCGGCCAGCGCGGTCTGCAGGGTCGGCGGCGACATCGCATATGCCCCGAGGTGTTCGGTCTCGACGACGCCGAGCAGTGTGCGCCGGAAATCCACGAGCAGCAGTTGCGCCGCAGTCGGCGAGTGGGTGCGCAGGATCTCCCGGCACACGGTGCGCAGCGCCGCGGTCTTGCCGCTCCGCGGGTCGCCGAGCATCACCAGATGCGGTTGTTCGGTGAGGTCGAGGGTGACCGGCTCCAGGTCCGTCTCACCGAGTCCCAGGATCGTCCGTGCGCGTTGTACCTCGGACGCCGCGGCGAGCACCGTCTCATGGTCGACGCGGCCGGGCAGCAACTCGACCGGCGGGGCGGTGCGCTGCTGATAGCGGATGTGCAGGGCTTGCGCGCTGGCGGCGATCGAGGCGGCCAGCCCGGTGGTGGACGCGGCCTCGTCGAGGCGAGGGAGCGCGATCGTGAGTTCCCGGCCGTCGCGGGTGATCCCGCGCCCGGGCGGGCTGTCGATCAGGTGCCGTGCCCGGCGGCGGTCCATCTCCGAGTCGGCCGGGTCACCCAACCGCAGCTCGATGCGGGTGCCGAGCTGATCCTTGAGCACCGGCCGCAGCTCGGCCCACCGGGATGCGGTCACGACGACGTGCACACCGTAGCCGAGTCCCTGGGCGGCCAGCGCGGCGATACGCGGTTCGATGGTGTCGAATTCGTTGCGGATCACAGCGATTCCGTCGATCACCAGGAAGACGTCACCGTACGGATCGTCCCGCTGTCGGCGCCGGCGGCGTTCGGCCATCGAATCGACGCCCGCGGCCCGGAACCGGGTCTCGCGGTCGGCGAGGATCTTCTCCAGCACCGCCACGATCCGGCTGATCAGCTCGGCGTCGCCGCGGCCGGCAACCGCCCCGACATGGGGCAGCGCAGACAACGCGGTGAGGGCGCCGCCGCCGCAGTCCACGCAGTACACCTGGACGTCGCGGGGATCGTGGGTGGCCGCCAGCGCCATGACCAGGGTCCGCACCACGGTGGACTTGCCCGACTGCGGCCCACCCACCACCGCCACATTGCCGTCGGCCCCGGCCAGGGCGGCGACGAGGGGGATCCGCCGCTGCTCGAACGGACAGTCGACGACACCGATCGGCACCGTCAGCGGGGCGCCGTGCCGCGCCGACAGCAGCGCCCCGAGGGGCGGTGAGGCCGACAGCGGTTCCAGCCAGACCCGGTGCGCCGCGGTGCCGTGGCCGGCCAGCCGGTCCACCACCGTGTCGAGCAGGGTGCGCACCGGCCCGTCGGAACGCATCCGGTCAGCGGAGGCGGCTGCGGGTTCCGGCGTGAACACCCGGGGCGCATCGGGTTCGGCCGGCTTTTCGCGGGTTCTCAGAAGCGGTCCGGACACATAGGCGGTCTGAAATCGCACCAGCTCGTCGGACACCGTCTTCAGCAGCGCCGCACCCGGACGGGCGGGCAGCTGATAGGCGTCGGGCACGCCCAGGACGGCTCGGGAGTCGCCGGCGGAGAACGTCTTCAGGCAGATCCGGTACGACAGGTGGGTCTCCAGACCGCGCAGTCGGCCCTCGTCGACCCGCTGGCTCGACAACAGCAGATGCATGCCCAGTGACCGGCCGAGCCGACCGATCGCCACGAACAGTTCGGCGAACTCCGGGTGCTGGGCCAGCAGTTCGGAGAACTCGTCGACCGCGATCAGCAGGGCGGGCAGCAGCGGCAGATCGGGCCGGGTCGCCCGGGCCGCGGTGTACTCGGCGAGGTCGGCGGCGTTTCCGGCCGCGCGCAGCAGCTCCTGCCGGCGGTTCAGCTCACCGGACAGCGCGTCGTACATGCGCGCCACCAGGTGCGCCTCGTCCGACAGATTGGTGATGACCGCCGACACGTGGTTGGCCCGCTCCAGACCGAGAAACGTCGCGCCGCCCTTGAAGTCGACCAGGATCAGGTTCAGCACCTCGGGCGGGTGGACGGTGATCAACCCCAGCACCAGGGTCCGCAGGAGCTCGGACTTGCCCGATCCGGTTGCGCCCACGCACAGTCCGTGCGGTCCCATGCCGCCGCGTGCGGCCTCGTTGATGTCGAGATCGAGCCGGGCACCGGTCTCGGAGACGCCGAGGGGAACCGGCGACAGCACCGCGCCCGCGCCGCCGGTATCGGCCCATCGGGTGTCTGGCAGCAGCTCCGGATCGTCGACATCCATCAACTCCAACCAGTTCCACGGCGACCGGTTGCGTACCGCCGCGGTCCGGAACGCCGACAGCCGGCGTGCGCACGCCAGCGCAGCGACCGGGCTGAGACTGTCGGTGCACCGGTCGCGGTCCCCGGTGTCCAGGAGCAGTTCGTCCGTCCGGATGGAATCGGCGGCGGATGCGACGGTGAGCACGGTGACGCCCGGCGGCGCCGCATCCTCACCGCGATGACCGTCGCGGATCACCAGCCAGCGCGCCCGGTCCGCGGCGCGATCGATCTCGGTGAGGTCGCGGTGTCGGAGGTGCCCGGTGCACCACGGATGCCGGTGGTGCGGCAGCCATTTCAGCCAGTCCCAGACACCGTCGTCGCCGGTGGTCACGGTGGCGATGCGCAGCACGTCGGGGCCGTGCAGCACCGCCAGCTGGCAGATCATCGCCCGGGCCAGCCCGTGGGCGTCGTCGCCGGTGACGGTGATCGCGGAGTGGTCGAACACCGCGACCGTGTCGGGCAGATCGGGCACTGTGGCCCGGACCCGCAGCAGCCGTTGCACCGCGGAGACGGTGACCGGGTCGGCTTCCTCGGCGGGTGGCAGGTCGGGCGGGATCAGCCCGGGTGTCAACGGCTGCGCGGCGACGCCGACGCGGATACGGCCGAAATCGGGGTCGGTGGGCGCGCGTTCCCACATCCGCGGCCCACCGGCCAGCGTCCACAGGGCATCCGGACGCGGATGCCGCCGGTGCAGCGACCGCTGCTGCGCGGTGGCCGCTGCCGCCGCCTGCCGGTCCAGTTCGTCGAGATGCCGTAGATACTGCCGGCGGTCCGCGTTCAGTTCGGCGGTGCGGTGCGTGCCGCGCGCCCCGTACGCCAGGGTGCCGACCGCCGACGCCACCATCAGCACCGGAAAGAACGAGAACACCGGGGTGCGCATGGCGGAGTTGCCGGAGGTGAAGTACAGCACCAGCATTCCGGCCATCGCGACCACCATGACCAGCGGCAGCAACCGGGCTACCGGGTTCGCGGGCAGCTCGCGGGGCACCGGCGGGGGCGCCCGGACGATGAGCGCACGGTCCGGCGGTGCCGGCGCGGTCCCCGGGGATCGTCGAGAGAACTCCATCGGTCATACGACGCCGCGACGGCGCATGCGGTTCCCGGCGGTGGCCGGATGGCTGTGGACGAGCAGAATTGCCGCGCTGAGACCCCCGCCGTTCGGGTTAGCGTGCCGGGAACAGGTTTTGCGGGGGGGTGGTCACGTGAGCGATTCGGTCCGCCGGGTCAGCGTGCAGATCGACACGCTGGTCGACATGCTGATCGGCACCGACCGCGGCGGCACCGTCATCGATGTGACGCTGCCGTCCGGCGTCGAAGTGGCCGAACTGATTCCGGCGATCGTGGATCTCGCCGTCGGTGCCGACGGCGTCGACGCCGAATCGCCCACCGCCTGGAAGCTGGCGCGGGTCGGCGGGACGGTGCTGGATGCCTCCCGCACCCTCACCGAGAACGGGATCCGCGAGGGTGAACTGCTGATGCTGACCGGTGCGGCATCGGCACCGGTGACACGCGCCGAGGCCCCGCCCGGCCTCGAGCCGGCCGCCGGACGGTGGCACGGCGCCCGGACGGCGCTCGCCCTGTGGTGTCCGATCGCGGGGACCGCCGCGGTGGTCTGGACCGGTCTGATGCGCGATGACATCGGTCGCACCGTGCCGGCGGCCATGCTCACCGTCGGCGCCGTGGCGGCGGTCCTGCCGTATCGGCATCGACGCGATCCCCTGACCGCGACGGCGTCCGCGCTGATCGTGGTGATGCTCGCCGCGGTGCTCGGTCTGCTGGTGGTGCCCGACGGGCCCGGCCCACCGAATCTGATGCTGGCCGCCGCGGCCGCCGCGGCCGCGGCAATGGTGATGGCCCGGTTGACCGGGGTGGACATCGTCGGCCTGACTGCGGTCGCGACGGGGGCGGCGGCCGTGGCGATCTCGCTGATTCCCGCCGTACTGTGGCCGGTCCCGACGGTGGTGATCGGTGTCCTGACGGCGTCCCTGTCGATGGCGGTTCTCGCCGTGGCACCGCGATTGTCCATCGCGCTGGCCGGACTCACCCCCGCCCCGGACGGCGGTCCCGACGCACCCGGATCGCTGTTCGACGACGCCCCGGCGGCTCCCCGGCTGGTCCGCGGTAACGCGATCCTGACCGGGATCCTCACCGGTGCGGCGGTCACCGCCGTCATCGGGACCACCCTGATCGCGCTGGGAGGGGTGCTGGTCGGGCAGGCGGCGCGGGAACCGGGATCCGGCCCCGGCGGGCCGTGGTGGACCGGTCCGCTCTTCACCGCCCTGCTGGCCGCGGCGCTGGTGTTGCGGGCCCGCTCGCACGCCGATGCGCTGCGCCGCGGTGTCCTCGTCGGATGCGGGGTAGGCTGCGCCACAATGGCTTTCACCGCGGTGGTGATCGAGCATCCAGGTCAGGCGAGCGCGTGGGGCGCGCTGGCTGTGGCGATCGGGCTGGTCGCGGCCGGCGGACGACCGTCGGCACCGGTCAGCCCGCTGATCCGGCGGGCCGCGGATGTGGCCGAGTGTGTCGTGTTGGCTGCGCTGGCACCGCTGGCCTGCTGGGTCGCCGGGGTGTACGGCCTGGTCCGCGGGCTCGCGTTGTGGTGAGATCCGCTCCCGCCCGACTGGCCCGCGGATTGGCGATCGCGGTCACCGCTTCGCTGGTGGGCGCCGCGCCGGGGGCGCACGCGGTCACCCCACCGCCGATCGACCACGCTCGGCTGCCCCACGCCGGACCGGCCGCCCCACCGCAGCGAACCGAACAACAGGGACCCTGCCTGCGGCCGGCCCAGCGCCGCACCGGCGATGCGGTGCTGTCCGGGTTCACCGCCGCGGATCTGGCCGCGGTGTGGCGGTTGACCCGCGGCGGCGGGCAGGCGGTCGCGGTGATCGACACCGGCGTGGCCCGCCATCGCCTCCTGCCCAGGGTGATTCCGGGCGGTGACTTCGTCCACCGCGGGGACGGCACAGACGACTGTGACGGACACGGAACCATCGTGGCGGGGCTCATCGCCGCCGCACCGGGCGACGGGCGAGCCGGATTCAGCGGGATCGCCCCGGAGAGCTCGATCATCGCGATCCGCCAGTCCAGCAACAAATTCCGGGCGACCGATCAGCCGTCCGGAACCGGCTACGGTGATGTCGACACCCTGGCCATGGCGATCCGCACCGCGGCCGATCTGGGCGCGTCGGTGATCAACGTCTCCTCGGTGGCGTGCCTGGCCGCGACCGAACCCCCGGATGACCGGGCGCTGGGCGCGGCACTGGCCTACGCCGTGGACGTGCGCAATGCGGTGGTGGTCAGCGCCGCCGGAAACGTCGGCGGTGCGGGACAGTGCCCACACCAGAATCCGGTGACCGGCCGGCGTCCGGATTGGGCGACGGTACGCGCCGTCGTCACCCCGGCCTGGTATGACGACCTGGTTCTCACCGTCGGTTCGGTGAACGCCGAGGGCCACCCCTCCGACTTCACCCTGGCCGGGCCGTGGGTCGATGTGGCGGCACCGGGCGAGGATGTGCTGTCGCTCGACCCCGACGGTGAGGGACTCGTCGACGCCCTGCCGGGACCGGGCGGCGACACACCGATTGCCGGAACAAGTTACGCCGCACCGCTTGTCGCGGGGCTGGCCGCGTTGGTGCGGGCCCGCTGGCCGCAACTGACCGCCCGTCAGGTGATGCAACGGATCCGCGACACCGCCCGGACGCCGGCGTCCGGCTGGAATCCCCTTGTCGGCCACGGCGTCATCGATCCGCTCGCCGCGGTCAGCGGGGATCCGGCGCCCGGCCGGCCCGCCCCGGCTCACCTCACCCGGACGCTGCCCGCCCCGACCACACCGGCAGCCGACCCCGCACCGCGCCGGATCGCGTTCGGCGGTGCGCTGCTGTGCCTGGCCGCCGCCGGCGCTGCGGTGTTCGGCCGGTCAGGCCGGCGGGGCCCCGTCGCGGCTGACTGAGGCGGCCTGCGCACCCAGTTCCGGACCACGCGGCAACCGGGCCAACATCGGCCACGGCGCCGGCCGGGCGTCGGCGGGCAGACCCAGCCACTGCGCGGCCTCCTCGTCGTGGACGCCGAACACCACCCCGGAATCGGTGAGCAGGAACAACGAGCCCGCGATACCGCCGTCGCCGGTGAGCCCGGTGGCCCGCACGAACGCATACCGTCCCCCGGGCATGCCGACCGCGTCGACGGCCGGACCCGATCCGTCGGCCTGCGCGAGCACCACCCGCGCCCCGTCGGGCGCCGAATCTCTCAGCAGCAACGACGTTCTCGGACTTCCGTCGGCACCGTCCCACTGGACGCACAGCACCGGCGCGGACCTGGTCTCGATGCGGTCCGGAAAGGTGGCGACGCGCAGATGGTCGACCGCCGGCACCGCGGCGATGACCTCCGCCGCCACCGTGGCGATCTCGCGGTGCGGTTGAGCGGTGGTGAACCGGATCAGATCGGCGGTGATGCGGCCCACCCGCTGGACACCGTCGGCGAGCACCACGAAATAGTCGGATTCGGTACCCGACTCCGGTCCGACCTCACCACCGGCGGCCGAGGCACGCGCCAACCGCACCACAGTGCCGACCGGAATCCGGGACAGCGGCGCCGGCCCGGGTGTGCCCGCCGCCGGAATCCCCGGCGGGGTGAGCGGCGGGGATTCCGGGATCGCCTCGAGCACCGCATCGGAAACCGATTGCGGCTCGACGTTCTCGAGGCGCAGCGCGCGCACCACGGCGGTGTCGCGCAGATCCACCGCGGCCCGGGCGCCGTCGTGGAGCAGATAGGTGCCGTGCCCGCCGGCGGAGCGCACCAGCACCGCGTCGGGATCATCACGTCGATCACCGAGGCGGTCACCGGCGACCGGTTCCCCGACCCACAGCGTGGTGGTCGTGCCGTCGCAGAGCGTCCACGTCGACTGCCCGGGCGGCAGCGCACGGCCGATCGATCCCGGTGCGCCCGGGATGCCGACCATGGGCCCGCGTTCGGCGTCCGCCAGCGCCGTCGCGCTGACCGGTTGCGGATCGGCCGCCGTCCGCGCCGCCAGCCGCGCCGAGGCCAGGTTCGGCGTCGGGTGCCAGGTGTCGTCGATGCGCACGTACAACGCCCCGGATTCGCGCTCCATCACGATCTGCGCCGAGTCGAGCCGACCGGCGGGCCGCAGGAGGGCCAGCACCGCGCAGCCGGCCACCGCCACCGCCGCCAGCACCGCACCGGCGGTCAACGCCAGCGACTGGGCACGCAGCGGATCGTCGAGCATCCGCACATCGGCGCGCACCAGCGCGTGTTCCATCCGGCGCAACATGAAGCGGTACCCGCTGACCTGCAGTCGGGTCGTCGGTTGGCCCACCGCCGAACCCCCGTTGTCCCCTGTGGTGAAGCCCGTTGCAGAGCCCGGATTCACGGTAACCGGCCGGCACGGTGGTCAGGCGCACCAATTCGAGGGGGTATAGTGAGGTCTGCGGCATCATCAGTTCTGCCTCATGCCGCGTTTCTGTTCGTCTGGCCGCCGCCAAACCAGAATCCCCGGACCAGGGGAATCAGGCGCCCAACACAAGGGGCCGGAACCCGTTTCCGCGCCGGCAGGACGACACCATCGATCTTTCGGAGCTTTCACTTGTCTGTTCATGACACCCCGGGCACCGCTGTGCCCACACCCGCTGGGCCCACACCCGCTGGGCCCACACCCCCTGGGCCCACACCCACTGTCACCTTCGCGGAGCTGGACCTACCCGCCGCGGTCGTCACCGCACTGGCCGACGCCGGTGTTCATACCCCGTTCCCGATCCAGGCCGCCACGCTGCCGGATTCGCTGACCGGGCGCGACGTGCTCGGCCGCGGCCGCACCGGATCCGGCAAGAGCTACGCGTTCCTGCTGCCGGTGGTGGCGCGGCTGGCGCGGCAACCCCGCACACGCACCCCGCGCCGTCCCCGCGCGCTGATCCTGGCGCCCACCCGCGAACTGGTCACCCAGCTGGCCACGGCGCTGGCGCCGTTGGCGGCGGTCACCGGGCTGCGGTCGGTCACCGTGTTCGGCGGGGTCGGCGCCCAGCCGCAGATCCAGCGGCTGCGCGCCGGCGTGGACATCGTCCTCGCCTGCCCCGGGCGGCTGGAGGACCTGATGTCATCCGGCCATGTCGACCTCTCCGGTGTGGAGATCACCGTGCTCGACGAGGCCGACCACATGGCCGACCTGGGCTTCCTGCCCGGGGTGAAGCGCCTGCTGGACCGCACCCCGCGGGACGGCCAACGGCTGCTGTTCTCGGCCACCCTGGATGCCGGTGTGGACGTGCTGGTGCGGCGCTACCTCGACGATCCGGTGGTGCACAGCGTCGACTCCGAACAGTCGCCGGTCACCGACATGGCCCACCATGTGCTGCACGTGCAGCCTTCCGCGCGCATCGACGTCCTCACCGACCTGGCCGCGGCGCCCGGGCGCACCATCGTCTTCGCCCGCACCAAACACGGCGCGAAGAAGCTTGCCCGGCAGTTGAATTCACGCGGTGTGCGAGCGGTCGAACTGCACGGGAACCTGGCCCAGAATGCCCGCACCCGCAATCTGACCGCGTTCGCCGACGGCTCGGCCACGGTGCTGGTGGCCACCGACATCGCCGCCCGCGGCATCCATGTCGACGACGTCGGGCTGGTGGTGCACGCCGATCCGCCGGTCGAGCACAAGGCGTATCTGCACCGGTCCGGACGGACCGCGCGGGCCGGCGCTTCCGGCACGGTGGTCACCCTGATGCTCGACGATCAGGTGTCCGACGTTCGAGCCCTCACCCGCAAGGCCGGCGTCAAACCCGTCATCACCCGATTCACCGGCCCGCAGCATCCCGTGCTGCACCAGATCGCGCCCGGCGAACGGATTTTCACCACACCGATCGGCACCGCACCGCCCGGGACCGCGCCGGCGGGAACCGACCGGCCGCGGCGGCCGCGTCCCGCTGCCCGGGCCGGCGTCGCCGGCGACGGGCGGGCCCGCAGGCCGCGCCGCCGGGCCACCCGGCCGTCTCTGACCCGATGACCGCCGGGTCGGCGGGCCCGGGTGTCGTGTTCACCGCGCCTTGGCCCGCCGTTCCCGGTACGCGGCGACGTGCTGGCGGTTCCCGCAGTTGCCGGTGTCGCAGAATCTGCGGGACCGGTTGCGGGACAAGTCGATCAACACGGCGTTGCAGTCGGGCGCGGCGCAGACCTTGAGCCGTCGCAACTCACCGGCGCGGATCAGATCGGCCAGCGCCATCGCGATCTCGGCCCCCATCCGCTGCCACAGCGGCGCATCGGCGGCGGTCAGGTGCAGATGCCACTCGGTCTGCCGGTCCAGGCCGTTCCGCTGTCCGGCCACCGTCGACGACGCGAACTCGGGGTGACGGGTCAACCAGGGCGTGGCACGGGTGTCGCGCAACAACGCGTTGACCAGCTCGACGGTCTTCTCCTCATCGTCGGCGACCGCCCAGATCGCGCCGAGACGCCGCCGCAGCCGGTGCACCGACCGCAGTTCGGCGGCGTCCCGGTCGCGGCGACCGGTCCAGCCGTATTCGTCCAGAAACGCCTCCAGGTCGCGCGGCGCGCCGAGTTGCTCACCGGCCACGCGGTCGCTGTTCACCAACGCACACGCGGAGCGCAAGGTGAGCTCAGTGTCATGACCGAAAAGCAATTGACTCATGACTCCCTTCGGCGGTAATGTCATGACCATAAGCTATTTTACTCATGACATCGGCGGTATTCCCGGGAGGTGACTTGGCGCGGATTCATTCTGCCGTCAACCACTTCCGGCTCGGCTTGGTGTTCGCTATCGCCTCGGCGAGTGCGTTCGGGATGTCCGGACCGCTCGCCAAATCACTGTTGGAAGCCGGCTGGAGCCCGGCCGCGGCGGTCACCGCCCGGCTCACCGGCGGCGCGCTCGTCCTCGCGCTCTTCGCCACCGCGATCAAACCCGGCTGGCTGCGCGAGGCGGTGCGGCACCGTCACACCGTGGTGCTGTACGGGATCGTCCCGGTCGCCGGCACCCAACTGGCCTACTACCACGCGGTCTCGCACCTGTCGGTCGGGGTGGCCCTGCTGCTGGAGTACACCGCGCCGATCCTGGTGGTCGGCTGGCTGTGGCTGGTCCACCGGCGCACCCCGGCCCGCCTGACCCTGGCCGGAACCGCCCTCGCCGTCGGCGGGATGACGTTGGTGCTCGACGTGTTCAGCGGAGCCCACTTCGACGTCGTCGGCCTCGCCTGGGGTTTGACGGCCGCGGTGTGCTCGGCGTCCTACTTCCTGATGTCCGACCGGGTCGGCACCGGTGAGGACGGGCTGCACCCGGTCACCCTGGCCGCCGGCGGCCTGCTCGTCGGCGCCGTCACGGTGGCCACCGCGGGTGCGGTGGGGATCGCACCGCTGACCTTCACCACCGGCGACACCGTGATCGCGGGCGTGACCATGTCGTGGCTGGTTCCGGTGATCGGCCTCGGCGTGATCGCCACCGCCATCGCCTACACCCTGGGCATCATCGGCATCGCGCTGCTGCGGCCCCGGTTCGCCTCCCTGGTCGGCCTGTCGGAGGTGATGTTCGCGACCGTGGCGGCCTGGCTGCTGATCGGCGAGACCGTGACCCCGGTGCAGGCGGTCGGCGGAGTGATCGTGCTGACCGGGCTGGCGCTTGCCAGGCAGGGTGATCGACCGGTGCCCGGCACCGGCGACACGCCGACGACACCGGTGGACGACGGCCCGGATCGACGGGTCCCCGAGCTTCATTAGCTCAAACATGTGAACATGTTCGGGTGACTCTGCTTACCCGCTGCGCGGCCATTGCCGGCACGGTGCTGGGCTCGGCCGCGCTGCTGGCCGGTGTCCCGGCGCCCACGGCGGCTGCCATCCCCTGCTCGGACGTCGAGGTCGTGTTCGCCCGGGGCACCAGCGAACCGCCGGGCGTCGGCCGGGTCGGTCAGGCGCTGGCGAATGCGTTGCAGGCCCGGTTACCGGGACGCACCGTCTCCACCTACGGGGTCAGTTATCCGGCCACCTACGACTTCCTGGCGGCCACCGACGGCGCGAACGATGCGACCGCGCGGATCACCACGTTGGCCCAGCAATGCCCGTCGACCCGGGTGGTGCTCGGCGGCTACTCGCAGGGTGCCGCGGTGGTCGACATGCTGGGCGGACTGCCGCCGCTGGGCGACCGGGTGGGGCTGGTCGGTTCGGCGCTGCCCACCGGCAGCGTCGGCAATGTCGCGGCCGTGGCGGTCTTCGGCAACCCGTCGGCGAAGTTCGGGCGTCCGATCAACACCAGCCCGGTGTTCGGCGGCAGGGGCATCGACCTGTGCAGCGACGGTGACCCGATCTGTTCGAACGGACGCAACCCGTTCGCGCACACCAATTACGAGACGTCGGTGCACATCGAGACGGCGGCCGACTTCGCCGCCGGGTTGATCTGATCGGTGCGCCCGGGGACCCTCGTTCTCCCCGTCACAGCCCTGTGGCAAATGTGATCAGCGATTTTGCTGAGCCACGTTGACCGTGGCTCATGGTCGGTACCATGGGCGAGGTGAATTCTGATCTTGAGCTTCCCGGGACGCGGCGAACCGTAGCGCTGCTCACCGCCGCGCTGTTCCTCGCGGCCGGCCTGGTGACCGGATCAGCCGTTTCACCCGCGTCGGCACCGCTCGCCCCGGTGGCGCAGGCGGCACCGTGCCCGGACGTGGAGGTGATCTTCGCGCGCGGCCGGGTGGAGAGCCCCGGCCCCGGGATCATCGGCAACGCGTTCGTCAACTCGCTGCGCAGCAAGACCGACAAGAACGTCTCGCTGTATGCAGTGCAGTACCCCGCCGATTACGAGATCGACATCGGCGCCAACGACATGAGCCGCCGGATCCAGCACATGGCGGCGACCTGCCCCGACACCAGGTTGGTGCTCGGCGGCTACTCGCTGGGCGCCGCGGTGACCGACGTGGTGCTCGCGGTCCCGATCTCGGCGCTCGGCTTCGACAGCCCGCTGCCCGCGGGGGTGGACCGGCACATCGCCGCGATCGCGTTGTTCGGCAACGGGATCGCATGGGCCGGCCCGATCTCGAACTTCAGCCCCCTCTACGCGGAGCGCACGATCGAGTTGTGCCACGGCGCCGACCCGATCTGCAACCCGGCCGACCCGGAAACCTGGCGGGACAACTGGTCCGACCATGCCGCGACGAAGTACGTGCAGTCCGGGATGGTCGATCAGGCCGCGGACTTCGTCGCCGCCCGGCTCTGAGACCCCCGGCTCTGAGACCGTCGCCAGGGTGTCTTGACCGCCGCGGGTGTGCGGTCGGCGCACTGACCGTGCGCACACTGCGATGAGAGTGCGGCCACTTCGATGAGAGTGCGGCCACGACGCTGAAACCCGTCCGGGAGCACCGCCGGGGCACAATCGACGCGGCCTGCGCACATCGGACGCCACCACCGCACCCCCACAGCGGTGACTGCAACGCCGGGTCTAGAGTTCGCGCCTGTCCCGGGTGATTGCGATGCGCGCGGCCAACTGGTCGTCGGGTGGATAGTCGACTCCGGCGAGGGTCAGGCCCTGCGCGGGCGCCGCGGCGAAGTCGCTGGACCGTCGGGTCGCGGTCAGCAGCGCCGCACACCACTGGGGGTCCCGCCGGCCCTCCCCCACCTTCAGCACCGCCCCCACCAGTGAGCGCACCATCTGCCAGCAGAACGCGTCCGCGCTGACGTTCGCGGTGATCAGGTCGCCGTGCCGGGACCAGTCGAACCGCTGTAGATCGCGGATGGTGGTGGCGCCTTCCCGGTGCCGGCAGAACGCCGCGAAGTCGTGCAGACCCACCAGCTGTGCCGATGCCGCGGCCATCGCGTCGACGTCGAGCGGACGCGGCCACACCGTCACATAGCGAGCCAGCTGCGGCATCACCCCGTACGGCGCCACCGACAGCCGGTAGATGTAGTGGCGTCGCAACGCCGAGAACCGGGCATCGAAGCCGGGGGCGGCCCGCCGGATGTCCAGTACCCTCACATCGGTCGGGAGGAACCGGGCGAGGCGCCGCACCAGGGGCAGGAACTCGTGGCCCGCCGGCCGGCCGGTACGCGGATATGCGTGCACCAGAGCGTCGGCGGGGACGTCGACATGGGCGACCTGACCGGTGGCGTGCACCCCGGTGTCGGTGCGGCCCGCCCCCCGCAGCTGCAGAGCGGTGCGGAACACCGTCGACAGCGCCTCCTCGAGCACTCCGGCAACGGTGCGCTGACCGGCCTGCGTCGCCCAGCCGGCGAAGTCGGTGCCGTCGTAGGCGATGTCGAGCCGAAGACGAACATGCCCGCCACCGGAATCGATGGCGGGCATGTCGCGAACGTCCTCAGGACTTGGCGTCATCCTCGGATCCGGCCTCACCCTTCTCCTCGGGGGCCTTCTCCTCGGGGACCTTGGCCTCTTCAGGCTTCTCGGCATCCTCGGCCTTGTCGGCCTTGGCCTCTTCAGGCTTGGCCTCCTCGGCCTTGGCCTGTGCCCCGGCCGCGCGGCGAGCCCGGTCCGCCTCCGATGTCACCGTCTTCTCGCGGACGAGCTCGATGACGGCCATCGGCGCGTTGTCGCCCTTGCGGTTCTCCACCTTGATGATCCGCGTGTAGCCACCGTTGCGGTCCGCGTAGAACGGCCCGATGTCGGCGAACAACGTGTGCACCACATCCTTGTCGCGCAGCTTCTTGAGCACCTCACGCCGGTTGTGCAACGTGCCCTTCTTGGCGTGGGTGATCAGCTTCTCCGCGTACGGCCGCAGTGCCCGGGCCTTCGGCTCGGTGGTCTTGATCCGACCGTGCTCGAACAGCGCCGTGGCCAGGTTGGCCAACATCGCCTTCTGGTGCGAGGACGACCCGCCGAGGCGAGGGCCCTTGGTGGGCTTGGGCATTGGTGACTCCTTGAGTTACGGACCAGCCAGGAGGACTGGCTTACAGCTGTTCGGTTTCGGCGTAGTCCTGGTCGTTGTCCTGCTCATAGCCGCCGGTTTCGTTGCTCCAGGTGCCGCTCGACGCGTCGTAGCCGGCGACCTGGGACGGATCGAACCCGGCCGGGCTGTCCTTGAGGGACAGACCGAGCTGGTGCAGCTTGACCTTCACCTCGTCGATGGACTTCTGGCCGAAGTTCCGGATGTCGAGCAGGTCGGACTCGGTGCGGGCGACCAGTTCCCCGACGGTGTGGATCCCCTCCCGCTTGAGGCAGTTGTAGGACCGCACGGTCAGATCCAGGTCGTCGATCGGCAGCGCGAACGCCGCGATGTGGTCGGCCTCGGCCGGCGACGGGCCGATCTCGATGCCTTCCGCCTCGACGTTGAGCTCCCGGGCGAGCCCGAACAGCTCGACGAGGGTCTTACCGGCGGACGCGACCGCGTCCCGCGGGCTGATCGACGGCTTGGTCTCGACGTCGAGGATCAGCTTGTCGAAGTCGGTGCGCTGCTCGACGCGGGTCGCCTCGACGTTGTAGGTGACCTTGAGCACCGGCGAGTAGATCGAGTCGACCGGGATCCGGCCGATCTCGGCGCCGGAGGCCTTGTTCTGCACGGCGGGCACATAGCCGCGGCCCCGTTCGACGACGAGCTCGACCTCGAGCTTGCCCTTGTCGTTGAGGGTCGCGATGTGCATGTCCGGGTTGTGCACCGTGACACCGGCCGGCGGCACGATGTCGGCGGCGGTGACCTCACCCGGCCCCTGCTTGCGCAGGTACATGGTGACGGGCTCGTCCTCCTCCGAGGACACGACCAGGCCCTTGAGGTTCAGGATGATGTCGGTGACATCCTCTTTGACGCCCGGGACGGTGGTGAACTCGTGCAGCACACCGTCGATCCGGATGCTGGTCACGGCTGCGCCGGGAATCGACGACAGCAGCGTGCGACGCAGCGAGTTGCCGAGCGTGTACCCGAACCCGGGTTCCAGCGGCTCGATGATGAACCGGGACCGGTATTCGGAGATCGGCTCTTCGGACAGTGTGGGGCGCTGAGAGATCAGCATGGGTTTTCTTCCTCCTTCACGGCACCCGCTATTTGATGCCGAGTCTGTCCCCATCCCGGGGGACCCTCCCGGCCGCCGTCGGGGCGGCCGGGTCAAGCCTTACTTCGAGTAGAACTCGACGATGAGCTGCTCGTTGAGCGGCACATCGATCTGTTCACGCGTGGGCAGCTGGTGCACCAGGATGCGCGGACGCTCCCCGACGACCTGCAGCCATCCGGGGACCGGGCGGTCGCCCATGGTCTCCCGCGCGATCTGGAACGGCACGGTGTTCAGCGACTTGTCCTTGATGTCGATGATGTCGTACTGCGACACCCGGTAGCTGGGGATGTCCACCTTGACGCCGTTGACCAGGAAGTGGCCGTGGCTGACCAGCTGGCGGGCCTGCCGACGGGTGCGCGCCAGCCCGGCGCGGTACACCACGTTGTCCAACCGGCTCTCCAGGATGCGCAGCAGCTCCTCACCGGTGACGGCGGAGCGGCGCACGGCCTCCTCGTAGTAGCGACGGAACTGCTTCTCCATCACCCCGTAGGTGAACCGCGCCTTCTGCTTCTCCTGCAGCTGCAGCAGGTATTCGCTCTCCTTGATCCGCGCGCGGCCGTGCTGACCGGGCGGATACGGCCGCTTCTCGAATGCCTGATCACCACCGACCAGGTCGACGCGCAGACGACGCGACTTCCGGGTGACGGGTCCGGTGTAACGAGCCATGAAAAGTTCCTCCTCGTCCTGCTAGACCCGGCGCCGCTTGGGCGGACGGCAACCGTTGTGCGGCTGCGGCGTGACATCGGCGATCGCCCCGACCTCCAGGCCGGCGGCCTGCAGCGAACGGATGGCGGTCTCCCGGCCCGAGCCGGGCCCCTTGACGAAGACGTCGACCTTGCGCACACCGTGCTCCTGGGCCTTGCGGGCGGCGTTCTCGGCGGCCAGCTGGGCGGCGAACGGGGTCGACTTGCGGGACCCCTTGAACCCGACGTGGCCGGACGACGCCCACGCGAGGACGTTGCCCTGAGGATCGGTGATGGTCACGATCGTGTTGTTGAAGGTGCTCTTGATGTGGGCGGCACCGTGCGGGACGTTCTTCTTCTCCCGACGACGGGTGGTCTTGCCCTTGGCGGCACCCTTCTTGGCTGCTGACATCTACTTACCTGGCCTTCTTCTTGCCGGCGATCGTGCGCTTGGGTCCCTTGCGGGTGCGCGCGTTGGTCTTGGTCCGCTGGCCGCGCACCGGCAGGCCACGACGATGCCGCAGACCCTGGTAGCAGCCGATCTCGATCTTGCGGCGGATGTCGGCCTGCACTTCGCGGCGCAGATCGCCTTCCACCTTGAAGTTCTCTTCGATGTAATCGCGCAGCTTGGTGACCTGATCGTCGGTCAGGTCCTTGGTGCGCATGTCCTTGTCGATGCCGGTGGCCGCAAGGATCTCCCTGGAGCGGGTACGGCCGATGCCGTAGATGTAGGTCAACGCGATCTCCATGCGCTTGTCGCGCGGGAGATCCACGCCCACTAGACGTGCCATCAGGCGGTGTTCCTTCTTCGTCGTGCGGAGGTCTGGTCCCAGTCCGTTCCCGCCCTGCCGACGAGGCCTTGGCCGAGGAGCCAAAACTGTCGTCACGCACGGGGTCCGGCCTCCGTACCGGACGTACATGGGCGGCTCACCGGCGCGTCTGCCGCGACAGCACGCCACCCATAGGCACTGGGATGCTCACATTCAGTTGTGCTGCATTCAGTTGTGATCCGACCAGCTGTGTGGTCGGACGAACTCCGGGGCCGAGCCCTGTGCCGAGGGCCCGGGGTCCTAGCCCTGCCGCTGCTTGTGACGAGGATCGGAGCAGATCACCATGACCCGCCCATGCCTGCGGATGACCCTGCACTTGTCGCAAATGGGCTTGACGCTCGGGTTCACCTTCACGGCAGTTCGATCCTTCTCACGTATTACTTGTATCGGTAAACAATGCGGCCGCGGGACAGGTCGTAGGGAGACAACTCCACCACGACGCGGTCCTCGGGCAGGATGCGGATGTAGTGTTGCCGCATCTTGCCACTGATGTGCGCGAGCACCTTGTGGCCGTTCTCCAGCTCAATGCGAAACATCGCATTGGGCAGGGGTTCGATCACCCGGCCCTCTACCTCGATGGCACCGTCTTTCTTGGCCATACTGTGCGGAGATCCTCCGTATCCTCTATCTCTCGGCGCCTTGCCGCCGCAGGCGACGACAAAAATCCGGCGCAACTTTCGCTCCGACTACAAAACGCAAGCCGGAAGTGAGAAATTCCAGGACAGAGCACGTAGGAGTCGGCGCGGGTGCCGCACCGTTGGTCGATATTACCCGGTTGACGGCCACCCCCAAAATCGGCGCCATCGGCCACCACCCGCAAGGGCGCCATCGGCCACCACCCGGAAGGGCCGCCGGTGTCTGCGGGACACGACACCCGCGACTCGGTGTCTGGTCACCTCGCCGCTGAACCTGACAAGCTATAGCCGCGCATGCCGAACGTCGGAGCGGCTGGGTATAGCTGATCTCGCAGGGTCCCTCCGCGCAGGGCTCCTCGCAGCCACCTCGGCACACAGCCCCTCGACGAGACGGGGACGACAGACGGGACCGACAGAATGGGACGTTCATGACCGACGCAGTTTCGCTCAAGCCCGACCTCGGCCGCTTCGGCGTGTGGACCGGCGGGCCGATACCGCGCGAGCTGGCCGCGGAGATCGAGAAGCTCGGCTACCGGGCGCTGTGGGTCGGCGGTTCCCCGGCCGCCGAGCTCGACTTCGTCGAACCGATCCTGGAGGCCACCGAGACGTTGCAGGTCGCCACCGGCATCGTCAACATCTGGACGGCGCCGGCCCGCACCGTCGCCCAGTCCTTTCACCGCATCGAGAAGGCCTATCCGGGCCGGTTCGTGCTCGGCCTGGGCGTCGGCCACCCGGAGGCCACCGAGGAGTACGCCAAACCGTACGAGGCGATGGTGACCTATCTCGACGTGCTCGATGAGGCGACGGTGCCGACCAGCCGCCGCGTGCTCGCCGCCCTCGGACCGCGGATGTTGCAGCTGGCCGCCCAGCGCAGCGCCGGCGCCCATCCCTACCTGACCACCCCGCAGCACACCGGGCAGGCCCGCAACCGGATCGGCCCGTCGGTGTTCCTGGCCCCCGAGCACAAGGTGGTGCTCGACACCGATGCGGCCGCGGCCCGCGAGATCGGCCGCCAGACAATCGGCTTCTATCTGCGGCTGCGCAACTACGTCAACAACTGGAAGCAACTCGGGTTCACCGACGACGACATCGCCGAACCGGGCAGCGACGAGCTCATCGATGCCATGGTCGCCCACGGCACCGCCGAGCAGGTCGCCGATGCGCTGCGCGAGCACCTCGACCGGGGCGCGGACCACGTGGCGATCCAGGTGCTGGGCGGCCGGGAGCGGCTGCTGCCCACCCTGGCCGAGTTGGCCGGCCCGCTGGGGCTGGGGTCCGGCGGCTGAACGTCCGGCCGGGTCGAGACCGGCTTCCGGGCGGGTGGGGCACTAAGGTTCCGGACATGCGGTTGCTGATCACCGGCGGCGCGGGCTTCATCGGCGCCAACTTCGTGCATGCCACCGTCCGGGACCGCCCGGACACCGCGGTGACCGTGCTCGACGCGTTCACCTACGCCGGCAGCAGGGAGTCGCTGGCCCCGGTGGCGGACCGGATCCGGGTGGTCGAGGGCGATGTGACCGACTCCGACCTGGTGGACAAACTGGTCGCCGAGTCCGATGCCGTGGTGCACTTCGCCGCCGAGTCCCATGTGGACAACGCGCTGGCCGAGCCGGAACCGTTCCTGCGCACCAACGTCGTGGGCACCTTCACCGTGCTGGAGGCGGTGCGCCGGCACCGGGTGCGGCTGCACCACATCTCCACCGACGAGGTGTACGGCGATCTGCCGTTGCACGATCCGCGCCGGTTCACCGAATCCACCCCGTACAACCCGTCGAGCCCGTACTCGTCGACCAAGGCCGCGGCCGACATGCTGGTGCGCGCCTGGGTGCGGTCCTACGGGGTGGCCGCCACGATCTCGAACTGCTCCAACAACTACGGGCCGTATCAGCATGTGGAGAAGTTCATCCCCCGGCAGATCACCAATGTGCTGACCGGGCGGCGGCCCAAGCTCTACGGCACCGGCGCCAATGTGCGGGACTGGATCCACGTCGAGGACCACAACGACGCGGTGTGGCGGATCCTCACCGCCGGCCAGATCGGCCGCACCTATCTGATCGGCGCCGACGGTGAGCGGGACAACCGCACCGTGCTGCGCACCATCCTGAAGCTGATGGACCGCGACCCGGATGATTTCGACCACGTCACCGACCGGGCCGGACACGATCTGCGCTACGCGATCGACCCGTCGGCGCTGATCGACGAGTTGGGGTGGACACCGCGGCACACCGACTTCGAGGCCGGGTTGCGCGACACCATCCAGTGGTACCGGGACAACGAGGACTGGTGGCGGCCGCTGAAGGACGCCACCGAGGACGCCTACGCGGAACGCGGCCAGTGACCGTCCCAGAGAACGTCCCACAGAACGTCCCGGAGAACGTCAGGGCGTTGCGGGTGCCCGGCGCCTGGGAGATCACCCCGCGCCTGCACGAGGACGCCCGGGGCGTGTTCTTCGAGTGGTTCACCGATGCGCAGTTCAGCGCGTTCGCCGGCCACCGGTTCGATCTGCGCCAGGCCAACTGCTCGGTGTCGGCGAAGGGGGTGCTGCGGGGTTTGCACTTCGCCGAGGTGCCGCCCAGCCAGGCCAAGTACGTCACCTGCGTGACCGGCGCGGTGTTCGATGTGGTGGTCGACATCCGGGTCGGTTCGCCCACCTTCGGGCAGTGGGATGCGGTGCTGCTCGACGGCGCCAACCGCAAGTCGGTCTACATCTCCGAGGGGCTGGCGCACGGATTCCTTGCGCTGGAGGACACGTCGACGGTGATGTATCTGTGCTCGGCGCCGTACACCCCGGACCGCGAGCACACCGTGGCGGCGCTCGACCCGGCGATCGGCATCGAGTGGCCCACGCTCGACGCTCCGGCGGGCCGGGTGCTGTCCGAGCGGGACGCCGCCGCCCCCACCCTCGTCGAGGCCGAGGCCGCCGGACTGCTGCCGTCCTGGGAGGAGACCCGGGCGTTCGTGGCGAGCCTGCGCCGGCACGGCTGAACATCCGGCCCGCCACCCGGGCGAAAAAGTCCGCCGACCTCCCTTGCGCCGCCGACAGCCGGGTTACTAGGATGTCCTAGTAATCAGTGTAACGAGCCGCTCGGCGTCACTCAGGGATCACACCACCTCGCCGGTCAGGGGAACTTGGGTGCTACCGAACTCAGGCGCTGTTCAGGGCAATCTAGGGGCACGGAAATGACGAGACAGATCCACCATTTCATCAACGGTCAGCACACGGCCGGACAGTCCACCCGCACCGCCGACGTCATGAACCCGAGCACCGGCAAGGTGCAGGCCAAGGTCGTCATGGGCACCGCGGCCGACATCGACGCCGCCGTCGCCGGCGCCGCCGAGGCGCAGAAGGAGTGGGCCGCCTGGAACCCGCAGCGCCGCGCCCGGGTGCTGATGAAGTTCATCGACCTGGTCAACCAGAACGTCGATGAACTCGCCGAACTCCTGTCCCTCGAGCACGGCAAGACCCTGGCCGACGCCAAGGGCGACATCCAGCGCGGGATCGAGGTCATCGAGTTCTCGATCGGCATCCCGCACCTGCAGAAGGGTGAGTACACCGAGGGCGCCGGCCCGGGCATCGACGTCTACTCGATGCGCCAGCCGCTCGGTGTGGTCGCCGGCATCACCCCGTTCAACTTCCCGGCGATGATCCCGCTGTGGAAGGCCGGACCGGCGCTCGCATGCGGCAACGCGTTCATCCTCAAGCCGTCCGAACGGGACCCGTCGGTGCCGGTGCGGCTGGCCGAACTGTTCCTGCAGGCCGGTCTGCCGTCCGGGCTGTTCCAGGTGGTGCACGGGGACAAGGAGGCCGTCGACGCCATCCTGGAGCACCCGACCATCCAGGCCGTCGGCTTCGTCGGCAGCTCCGACATCGCGCAGTACATCTATGCCGGTGCCACCGCCCACGGCAAGCGTGCGCAGTGCTTCGGCGGCGCCAAGAACCACATGATCGTGATGCCCGACGCCGACCTGGATCAGGCCGTCGACGCGCTGATCGGCGCCGGCTACGGCAGCGCCGGTGAACGCTGCATGGCGATCAGCGTCGCGGTGCCGGTCGGCGACGAGATCGCCGATCGCCTGCGGGCCCGGCTCATCGAGCGGGTCGCCAACCTCCGCGTCGGCCACAGCCTGGACCCGAAGGCCGACTACGGCCCGCTGGTCACCGAGGCGGCCCTGCAGCGGGTGCGCGACTACATCGGCCAGGGGGTGGAGGCCGGCGCCGAGCTGCTGGTCGACGGGCGCGAACGGGGCAGCGACGATCTGCAGTTCGGCGACGACAGCCTCGAGGGCGGCTACTTCATCGGGCCGACCCTGTTCGACCGGGTCACCACCGACATGTCGATCTACCGCGACGAGATCTTCGGCCCGGTGCTGTGCATGGTGCGCGCCAAGAACTACGAGGAGGCGCTGGCGCTGCCGTCCGAACACGAATACGGCAACGGCGTGGCGATCTTCACCCGGGACGGCGACACCGCGCGCGACTTCGTGTCCCGCGTGCAGTGCGGGATGGTCGGCGTCAACGTGCCGATCCCGGTCCCGGTGGCGTACCACACCTTCGGCGGCTGGAAGCGCTCCGGCTTCGGCGACCTCAACCAGCACGGCCCGCACTCGATCTTGTTCTACACCAAGACCAAGACCGTCACCCAGCGGTGGCCGTCCGGGATCAAGGATGGGGCGGAGTTCTCCATCCCGACCATGAAGTAGGGCTGCAGTAATCACGATGGACTATCTCGGTCTGGATGACGACGAACGGGTGATCGCCGAGACGGCGGCCGCGTTCGCCGAGAAACGGCTCGCCCCGTACGCGTTGGAGTGGGATGCCACCAAGCACTTCCCCACCGACGCGTTGCGGGAGGCCGCCGAGTTGGGCATGGCGGCGATCTACTGCTCCGAGGAGGTGGGCGGCAGCGGTTTGCGCCGGTTGGACGCGGTACGCATCTTCGAGCACCTGTCCGCCGCGGATCCGACCACTGCGGCGTTCCTGTCCATCCACAACATGTGCGCGTGGATGGTCGACACCTACGGCACCGACGAGCAGCGCAAGACCTGGGTGCCGCGGCTGGCCTCGATGGACGCCATCGCCAGCTACTGCCTGACCGAACCCGGGGCCGGATCCGACGCGGCCGCGCTGCGCACCAGGGCGGTGCGCGACGGCGACCACTTCGTGCTGGACGGGGTCAAGCAGTTCATCTCCGGCGCGGGCGCATCCGATGTGTACGTCGTGATGGCCCGCACCGGTGAGGACGGCCCGAAGGGCATCTCCACCTTCATCGTGGAGAAGGGCACGCCCGGGCTGAGCTTCGGCGCCGACGAACAGAAGATGGGGTGGAACGCCCAACCCACCGCCCAGGTCATCCTCGAGGGCGCGCGGGTGCCGGCCGAGAACATGCTCGGCGGCCCCGAGGGTGAGGGCAAGGGGTTCAGCATCGCGATGAACGGCCTCAACGGCGGCCGGCTCAACATCGCCGCCTGTTCGCTCGGCGGCGCGCAGACCGCCTACGAGAAGGCCGCGAGCTATGTCGCCGACCGGCAGGCGTTCGGCGGGTCGCTGATCGACGAGCCGACCATCCGGTTCACCCTGGCCGACATGGCCACCGCTCTGCAGACGTCGCGGCTGATGCTGTGGCGGGCCGCCACCGCGCTCGATGAGAACCACCCCGACAAGGTGGAGCTGTGCGCGATGGCCAAACTGCACGTCACCGAGGCCTGCTATGAGGTGGCCGACAAGGCGCTGCAGCTGCACGGCGGCTACGGCTACCTCAACGAGTACGGCCTGGAGAAGATCGTCCGCGATCTGCGGGTGCACCGAATCCTCGAGGGAACCAACGAAATCATGCGTGTGGTCATCGGCCGGGCCGTCGCGGGGCGGGCCCGCGGTGCGGCGGAGTCCGGCCGGGCCCGCGCCTCGGCATGAAGGAGCCGCGATCTGATGAGCGCCGACCTGAAATACACAGTGGCGTTTCTGGGTCTTGGCCACATGGGCGGGCCGATGGCCGCCAACCTGGTGGCCGCCGGGCACACCGTCCGCGGGTTCGACCCGGTGGCCGAGTCGAGGGCCGCCGCCGCGGACAAGGGGGTGCAGACCTTCGACAGCGGCGCCGAGGCGGTGGCCGGGGCGGAGGTCGTGATCACCTCCCTGCCCAACGGCGACATCGTCAAGCAGTGTTACGCGGAGGTGCTGCCGGCCGCCACCAGTGGTGCGCTGTTCATCGACACCTCCACGATCTCCGTCGACGACGCCCGCACGGTGCACGCACAGGCAACCGGCCGTGGGTTCGCCCAGGTGGATGCCCCGGTGTCGGGCGGGGTCAAGGGTGCGGTCGCCGGCACGCTGGCGTTCATGGTCGGCGGTGACGCCGAGGCTGTCGAACGGGCGCGGCCGGTGCTGGAACCGATGGCCGGCAAGATCATCCACTGCGGCGCCTCGGGCACCGGTCAAGCCGCCAAGCTGTGCAACAACATGGTGCTGGCGGTGCAGCAGATCGCGATCGGCGAGGCGTTCGTGCTGGCCGAGAAGCTGGGCCTGTCGGCGCAGTCGCTGTTCGACGTGATCACCGGCGCCACCGGTAACTGCTGGGCGGTGCACACCAACTGCCCGGTTCCCGGTCCGGTCCCCACCTCCCCGGCCAACAACGATTTCAAGCCGGGGTTCGCCACCGCCCTGATGAACAAGGATCTCGGCCTGGCGATGGACGCGGTGAAGTCCAGCGGGGCGTCGGCGCCGTTGGGCAGCCACGCCGCCGAGATCTACGCCGAGTTCATCCGCGCCGCCGACGGCAACGCCGACAAGGATTTCAGCGCGGTCATCGAGCTGCTGCGCAACAGCTGATCAGCCGTTGGCGACCAGCCACCGGCGGTGCAGGGCCACACAACCGGAGGCGCGCAGCGGTTGCGGCTCGTCGTAGCGGTGCCGCACCGCTGCCGCGCCGGTGAAGTCCTGTCCCGCCGTGTACGGCGTGGTGACCACCAGTGTGGTGAGCTTCGCGGCGGTCGCCGCGCTCAGGCCGGCGGCCGAACTCTCCACGGCCAGCGCGTGTTCCGGGGGCAGTCCGAGCTCCCACAGGGCATGGCCGTAGACGTCGGGATCCGGGCCGACGACGGTGAGATCGTCGCGGCTGACCACGGTGGCGGCGAGCCCGTCGCCGATCAGCTGGCGGACCAACGGCTCCACCCACGACCGGGCCCCGGTGCTCACCACCGCGACGTCGATACCGGCCACGAACAGGCTGGTCACCAGGTCGATCAGCCCGGGCCGTGGCGACACGTCACCGTCGAGCACGCAGCGTTCGAACAGTGCGTCCTTGGTGCGCAGTACCTCGGCGGCCAGGGCCGCGCTGTCCCGGCCGTAGCCGCGCCGGCGCAACGCGGCGGCGATGCGGCGCCGGTCGTCCCTGATGCGCAGCGCGTGCCGGTACTGTTCGACATCCCAGCGCACCGGTAGCCCGTGCGCCGCGAACGCGGCGTTGAACGCCGCCCGGTGGCCGTCGCGGTGCAGATCGGCGACGGCGCCGTCGAGGTTGAACAGCACCGCGCGCAGCGGTTCCTCAGCGGCACCGGCGGGCCTGCCGTGCTCCCACCAGAACGTTCGTGCGGTCCGTTCCCGTGTCCTCGGCACGGCTCCACAGTGCCGCACCACCGCCCCGTCGCGACTCCCCCGGATGGGGGAGATCGTGTGTCAACTTCGGGAGGGACGCGCAGGCGGGCGATCCCGCCGGCGGCGGCGGGGGCATGATCGAACTCGGGTCCGCATCGCCGGGTGTTCCGGCCGACCCGGGTCTTACAGTGTTGCCATGGAACCGGTTGCCGCTCCATCGCCGGTACGCATCGTGCTGGTGGACGACCACGAAATGGTGATCGAAGGGCTCAAGGCGATGCTGGCCGCCTTCGAGGACCGGGTGTGCGTGGTCGGTCACGCCGTCGGTGCGGAACGCGCCGTCGAGGTGGTCGCCGAACTCGACCCCGACATCGTGCTGTGCGATGTGCGGATGCAGAACACAAGCGGGCTGGATCTGTGCCTGACCCTGCGCGAACAGGCCCCGCACCGCAAGGTGGTGATGCTGTCGGTCTACGACGACGAGCAGTACCTCTACCAGGCGTTGCGGGTCGGGGCGTCGGGCTATCTGCTCAAGAGCATCAGCAGCGACGAGTTGGTCCGCCAACTCGAGATGGTGCACCGCGGCCAGACCGCGCTCGACCCGGGCATGGCAGCCCGGGCGGTCGACACCGCGGCCCGGTTGCAGCGCGACGAGTTCTGGCCCGGCGCCCGGCACGGGCTCACCCAGCGGGAGAGCGAGATCCTGTCGTACGTCGTCAACGGGCTGTCCAACCGCGGTATCGCCGCCAAGCTGGTGATCGGCGACGAAACCGTGAAGAGCCATCTGCGCTCGATCTACCGCAAGCTCGGGGTCAGTGACCGCGCCGCCGCGGTGGCCACCGCGCTGCGGGAAGGCATCTACCAGTGACGTCCGGCCCGCACCCCGACCCGGTCCGGGATCTGAGCGAACAGCTGCTCACCGCCGACCGGGAGTTGGTGCTGCTGCGGGAGCTGATCCAGGCCGCCTCCCGCGGTCCGGGGGTGGAACCGCTGGCCGCGGCGGCCGCGCGGATGATCACCGCCGCCACCGCCAGCGACGTCTGCTTCGTGCACGTCCTCGACGACACCGAGCGGTCGCTGACGCTGGCCGGCGCGACCCCGCCGTTCGACAAGGAGGTGGGCAAGATCCGGCTGCCCCTCGGGCAGGGCATCTCCGGCTGGGTGGCCAGCCACCGCGAACCGGTGGTGATCACCGAGAACAAGGAGGCCGATCCGCGGTATCTGCCGTTCCAGTCGTTGCGGGGCCGCGATTTCACCTCGATGGTGTCGGTGCCGATGGAGACCGATCCGGGCGGGCTGGTCGGGGTGCTGAACGTGCACACCGTGGAACGCCGTGAGTTCACCAGACGCGACGTCGACCTGCTGCTGGTGATCGGCCGGTTGATCGCCGGCGGGTTGCATCAGGCCCGGCTGCACCGGCAGTTGGTGGCGCGGGAACGGGCCCACGAGATCTTCGTCGAACAGGTCATCGAGGCCCAGGAGCTGGAGCGGCGCCGGCTGGCCGCCGACATTCACGACGGCATCTCCCAACGGCTGGTCACCCTGTCCTACCGGCTGGATGCGGCGATCCGCGCCGTCGACGATCCGGCGACCGTCACCGAACAGCTGAGCAAGGCCCGCGAGCTGGCCGATCTGACCCTCGAGGAGACCCGCGCCGCGATCAGCGGGCTGCGGCCGCCGGTGCTGGACGATCTGGGGCTGTCCGGCGGGCTGGCCAGCCTGGCGCAGTCCGTCGGCCAACTCGACATCGGGGTCGACATCGAGGTGGACCTGGCCGAGACCCGGCTGCCCGACCACATCGAGCTGGCGCTGTACCGCATCGCCCAGGAGTGCCTGCAGAACGTCGTCAAACACGCCCGCGCCCGCACCGCCCGGCTCACCTATGCGGTGGACCGCGGCGAACACGGCGAGGTGGCCCGGCTGGAGATCGTCGACGACGGAGTCGGTTTCGACACCTTCGAACACCCCCTCGGCGGCGACGACATGAGCGGCTACGGGTTGTTGTCGATGGCCGAGCGCGCCGAGATCGTCGGCGGGCGGCTCAACATCCGGTCCCGGCCCGGGGCGGGCACCGCGGTCATCGCCACCATCCCGCTGCCGCCGGCCACCCGCTGACCGGTCAGAAGTCGCCGGCGTTGCGGCGTAGCGTCTCGATGGCCGAGGACAGCGCCTTGGACTCGGCGTCGGACATGCCGATGTCGGCGAACACCTCGTTGTTCAACGTCACGGTGGCGTCCTCGACGGTCGACCTGCCCAGCTCGGTGATCCGCACCAGGGTGGTGCGCCCGTCGGTGGGGTGCGGGATCCGTTCCACCAGCCCGGCCGCCTCCAGCCGGCGGATGGCGTGGGTGACGCTGGTGACGTGGACCTGCAGCCGGTCCGAGGCCTTGGTGATCGGCAGCTCCCCGGTGCGGGTGAACGCCAGTAGCCGCAACAGCTCGAACCGGGAGAAGCTCAGGTCGTAGGGCCGCAGGGCGTTCTCCACCCGGGCCAGAAGGATCTGATGCGCCCGCATCACCGAGGTGACGGCAACCATGCCGTCGGCCACATCACCCCAACCGGCGCGTTCCCAGTTGGCCCTGGCCTGTGCGATCGGATCCGGTTTCTCCGGCGTCGAGGGAGTCACGGTGGCTAGAGCGTGAGGATGCGGGGCCCGTCTTCGGTGACCGCCACGGTGTGTTCCCAGTGTGCGGCCCGGGATCCGTCGGCGGTGACGACGGTCCACTCGTCGGCGAGCACCACGGTCTCGGTGGTGCCCAGGGTCAGCATCGGTTCGATGGCCAGCACCGACCCGACGGCGAGGTGCGGGCCGCGGCCCGGGGCGCCCTCGTTGGGCAGGAACGGGTCCATGTGCATCTGCCGGCCGATGCCGTGGCCGCCGTAGTTGGCCACGATGCCGTAGCGCCGGTTGTCGCGGCGTTCGGCGGCGCGGGTCGCGGTCTCGATCGCGTGGGACACATCGGTCAACCGGTTGCCGGGCCGCATCGCGTCGATCCCGGCGTCCAGTGCGGCCTTGGTGGCCTGCGACAACGCCTCGTCGGCCGGGATCAGGTCGCCGACCCCGAACGTGATGGCCGAATCCCCGTGCCAGCCGTCGAGGATCGCACCGCAGTCGATCGACACCAGGTCGCCCGCGGCGAGGATCTCGTCGTCGGCGGGGATGCCGTGCACCACCCGCTCGTTCACCGACGCGCAGATGCTGGCCGGGAAGCCGTGATAGCCCAGGAACGACGGGATACCGCCGCCGTCGCGGATCACCGACTCGGCGATCTCGTCGAGGTGTTTGGTCGACACCCCCGGCGCGGCGGCCGCCTGCACGGCGCGGAGGGCCTCGGCGACCAGCGCCCCGGCCGCCGCCATCGCGTCGAGTTCACCGGCGCTGCGTTGGGCGACGACTTTCCGGTTACGCAGTCTCAGGCCGACCAAGGTTCACCGACCAAGCGCGGTCAGAGCCCGCTCGAACACCTCGTCGAGGGTGCCGACGGCGTCCACGGTCTTCAGCTGGTCGCGGTAGTAGTCCAGCAGCGGCTCGGTCTCGCTGCGGTAGACCGCCATCCGGTTGCGGATGACGTCCTCGGTGTCGTCGGCGCGGCCGCGGGCCTTGAGGCGGGCGAGCAGCTCCTCTTCGGACACCTGGAACTCCAGCACCGCGTCGAGTCTGACGTTGAGCTTCTTGAGCATCTCGTCGAGCGCCTCGGCCTGCTCGACCGACCGCGGGAACCCGTCGAGGATGAACCCGTTGGCCGCGTCGGGCTGGTTGATCCGGTCCTCCACCAGCGCGTTGGTCAGACTGGCGGGCACCAGGTCGCCGGCGTCCAGATAACGCTTGGCCTCCAGTCCCAGCTCGGTGCCCTCGGAGATGTTCTGCCGGAACAGGTCCCCGGTGGAGATCTGGGGGATGCCGAGTTTCTCGGAGAGCTTCTGCGCCTGGGTGCCCTTACCCGCACCGGGTGCTCCGAGCAGCACGATTCTCACTTCAGGAACCCTTCGTAGTTGCGTTGCATGAGCTGGCTCTCAATCTGTTTCACGGTGTCGAGGCCGACGCCGATCATGATCAGCACCGCGACGCCACCGAACGGCAGGTTCTGCAGAGTCTGCCCGCCGCTGCCCATCTGCAGGAACACATTCGGCATCACGGCGATCACACCGAGGTAGATCGAGCCCGGCAGGGTGATCCGGCTCAGCACGTACCGCAGATAGTCCGCGGTCGGACGGCCCGGCCGGATACCGGGGATGAACCCACCGAACTTCTTCATCTCGTCCGCCCGCTCATCGGGGTTGAACGTGATCGAGACGTAGAAGTAGGTGAAGAAGATGATCAACCCGAAGTAGATGCCGATGTAGACCGGGCTGGACGGGTCGGTGAGGTATTCGGCGACGAACCGGTCCCACCAGCCGGTCTGGGTCGGATCCGACCGCCCGCTCTGGATCAGCTGGGTGATCAGCTGCGGGATGTAGATCAACGACGACGCGAAGATCACCGGGATCACGCCGGCCTGGTTGACCTTCAGCGGCAGGTAGGTCGAGGTGCCGCCGTACATCCGGCGGCCGACCATCCGCTTGGCGTACTGCACCGGGATGCGGCGCTGCCCCTGCTCGACGAACACCACGCCGATGAGGATCACCAGTGCGGCCGCGCAGACCGCGGTGAACACCAGCCCGCCGCGGCTCTCCAGGATCATGTTGCCCTCGGCCGGGATCTGCGCCGCGATGCCGGCGAAGATCAGCAGCGACATGCCGTTGCCGATGCCCCGCTCGGTCACCAGCTCGCCCATCCACATCACCAGGGCGCCGCCGGCGGTCATCACGATGACGATGACGAACAGCGAGAAGATCGACGAGTTGTCGATGATGTCGAGGGTGCAGCCCTGCAGCAGGCCGCCGTTGGCGGCCAGCGCCACGATCGAGGTGGCCTGCAGCAGCGCCAGCGCGACCGCCAGATACCGCGTGTACTGCGTCATCTTGGCCTGGCCGGCCTGGCCTTCCTTGCGCAGCTGTTCGAACCGCGGGATCACCACGGTCAGCAGCTGCACGATGATGCTCGCGGTGATGTAGGGCATCACGCCGACCGCGAACACCGCCAACTGCAGCAGGGCGCCGCCGGAGAACAGGTTGATCAGCGAATAGATCTGACCGGAGTCGCCACCGCTGACCTGTTCGATACAGCGCTGCACGTTCGGGTAGTTGACGCCCGGTGAGGGTATCGACGCACCGACCCGGTACAGCAGGACGATGCCCAGCGTGAACAGGATCTTTCGTCTCAGATCGGCGGTTCGCAGCGACGAGATGAAAGCCGAGAGCACTCTTCCTCCTGCGCAGCCGACCTCATAGCGCGGCGTGCCAAACGGGCTGGTCAGTTCCAGCGTTTCGGTAAGTCAGGTACGGCGCCCGCACAGACGCACAGCCTGCGGAGTCACGCGTCAAACAGTCTATGAGAGTAACAGTAGTCATCCCGGATGCCCGCATCGCTCGAACGGGTCCCCGGAAGCGGGCGTACAGTCGGGAGGAGCTGTTATGACAGCTAACCAATTCCGGGTTTGTGCACTGGTCCGTGAGGGGGCGCCGATGCCGCGTACCGACGACGACACCTGGGACCTGGCCTCCAGCGTCGGCGCCACCGCGACCATGGTGGCGGCCGCCCGCGCGCTGGCGAGCAGCGCCGAGGATGCCGTGATCGACGATCCGTTCGCCGCTCCCCTGGTGCGCGCGGTCGGCGTGGAGTTCTTCCGCAGGATGATCGACCGGGAGATCCCGTCCGAGGTGCTCGGCGTGGACGGCAGCGGCACCGCGCTGACCCGGTTCACCGACGCGATGGCCGCCCGCACCCGGTTCTTCGACGATTTCTTCCTCGCGGCGGGCCAGGCCGGAATCCGCCAGGCGGTGATCCTCGCCGCGGGTCTGGACGCCCGCGCCTACCGGCTGCGGTGGCCGGACGGCACCGTCGTCTACGAGATCGACCAACCGCGGGTGATCGAGTTCAAGACCCGCACGCTGGCCCGCCTCGGCGCCGAACCCACCGCCGAACGCCGCACGGTGGCGGCCGACCTGCGCCACGACTGGCCGGCCGCGCTCACCGCCGCCGGATTCGACCCCGCCGCACCGACCGTGTGGATCGCCGAGGGTCTGTTCGGGTATCTGCCGCCCGACGCCCAGGACCGGTTGCTCGACCAGATCACCGACCTCAGCGCGGTGGGCAGCCGGCTGGGGGTGGAAGGGGTGCCCGCCCATGCCGACGCCGACGAGGACGAGGTGCGGCAACGCATGCGGATCCTGGCCGAGCGGTGGCGCGCCCACGGTCTGGACCTGGATTTCAGCGAGTTGATCTATCTGGGCGACCGGGCCGACGTGGCCGGGTATCTGGCCGACCGCGGCTGGCGCTGCACCGCCCTGACCGCGAACGAGCTGCTGGTGCGCACCGGGCTGCCGCCGGCCGAGAACGACGGTCGGGTCACCGAGGTGGTCTACCTCAGCTCCGAGAAGAGCCCCGGGAAGCGGGCGGGTTGAGCCGATGGCGCGTTCCGAATCCGACACCTGGGATCTGACCTCCGGCGTCGGCGTCACCGCGACGATGGTCGCGGCCGCCCGCGCGCTGGCGTCGCGCGAACCCGAACCGCTGATCGACGACCCGTTCGCCGCGCCCCTGGTGCGCGCGGTCGGGGTGGAGTTCTTCACCCGGTTGGTCGACGGCGACCTGGAGTTGCCGGCCGACACCGCCGAGGAACGGGCCGCCGCGCAGGTGCTCACCGAGGTGATGGCGGTGCGCACCCGGTTCTTCGACGACTTCTTCACCGACGCGACGCGGGTGGGCGCCCGGCAGGCGGTGATCCTGGCCTCGGGTCTGGACGCCCGGGCGTACCGGCTGACCTGGCCGGACGGCACCGTGGTCTACGAGATCGACCAGCCCGAGGTGATCGCGTTCAAGACCCGCACCCTGGCGGAGCTGGGGGCCCCGCCGACCGCACCGCACCGCCCGGTCGCGGTGGATCTGCGTGACGACTGGCCGGCCGCGCTGACCGCCGCCGGATTCGACCCCACGGTGGCGACGGCGTGGAGCGCCGAGGGGTTGCTGCGGTATCTGCCGCCGGACGCCCAGGACCGGCTCTTCGACCACATCACCGACCTCAGCGCCCCGGGCAGTCGGCTGGCCACCGAGGACCATCCCGGCCCGGGCGCGGGACTCGGCGAGAAGGCCGACGAACTGGGTCGCCGGTGGCGGGAACACGGATTCGAGGTCCAGTTGTCCGAGCTGTTCCATCCGGGCGAGCGCACGCCGGTGGTGGACTACCTGCGCGGCCGCGGCTGGGATGCGCGGGCCCGCCCCCGTGCCGAGGTCTTCGCCGGCTACGGCCGCGAATTCCCGGACTCCGCGGCGCTGGCCGCGATGCGGGATTCGTCGGCGGTCACCGCGGTCCGCCCGGTCGTGAGGGCTGGGATGCGATGACACGGGCAGACGACGACAGCTGGGATCTGGCCTCCAGCGTCGGCGCGACCGCGACGATGGTCGCCGCCGGACGTGCGGTGGCCAGCCGCGATCCGAAAGAGTTGATCAACGATCCGTTCGCCGCTCCCCTGGTCCGCGCGGTCGGGATCGACTTCTTCACCAGGATCGCCGACGGTGAGCTGACCGTCGCCGACCTCGACCCGCAGTCCGCGCCGCGGGTGCAGGCCAACATCGACGAGGTCGCGGTCCGCACCAGATTCTTCGACGACCATTTCGCAGCGGCCACCGCCCGGGGCATCCGGCAGGCGGTGATCCTCGCCGCGGGTCTGGACGCCCGCGCCTACCGGCTGCGGTGGCCGGACGGCACCGTCGTCTACGAGATCGACCAACCCCGGGTGATCGAGTTCAAGACCCGCACGCTGGCCCGCCTCGGCGCCGAACCCACCGCCGAACGCCGCACGGTGGCGGCCGACCTGCGCCACGACTGGCCGGCCGCGCTCACCGCCGCCGGATTCGACCCCGCCGCACCGACCGCGTGGATCGCCGAGGGGTTGTTGATCTACCTGCCGCCGGACGCGCAGGACCGGTTGTTCGACGACATCGACGCCCTGTCGGCGCCCGGCAGCGCCGTCGCTACCGAATATGTTCCGGCGCTGCGCGATTTCGACCCGGACAAGGCCCGCGCGGCGACCGCGGAGTTCCGCCGCCACGGCCTGGACCTGGACATGCCGTCGCTGATCTACCACGGTGAACGTCACCATCCGGCGCAGTACCTGACCGCCGAGGGCTGGCAGATGGCCGAGGTGTCACGCTCGGATCTGTTCGTGCGCTACGGGCTGCCGGCGCCGGATCCCGACCCGGATGATCCGCTCGGCGAGATCATCTACGTCAGCGGCGACAAGCCCTGACCTCGGGCGTGACCGACCTGGAGCGACCGGCCCGGAGCGACCGGCCTAGAACCGGATGCCACCCGGCCACAACGCGGCCACCCCGGTCAGCGACCGTTCGGCCTGATCGACCGCCCCGGACACGGTGCGAGCCAACAGCACCGCCAGGGCGTCCGGCAGACTCGCCGCGGCCGGCTGGGACGACGGTTTCGGGCGCAGCATCTCCCTCAGCGACGAACCCGGATAGCCGACCAGCCGGGCCTCGTCGTCCTCGTCGAATCCGGCAAGCACCTGGGCCCGGATGATCGCGGTACGCAATCCACCCAGCACGTCGACCAGGCCGCGCCGTTCGGCGTCGGCCCCGGTCCACACCCTCCCGCGGGCGACCTCCTCGACCGCTGCCACCGTCATCCTGCGGCCTTCGGCGACCCGCTCGACGAAATCGGTGTAGAACAGGTCGGCCTCGGCCTCCACCCGGGCACGCTGCTCGGGGGTGAACGGTTCGTTGATCGACCACGCGTCGGCGTTGGGGTTGGTGCGGACGCTGTCGGTGCCGACGCCGAGGCGGTTCGTCAGTTCGCGGGCCACCAGCTTGCCGGTCACCACACCGATCGATCCGGTGAAGGTGCCGGGGTTGGCGACGATCTCGTTGGCGGCCATCGACACGTAGTAGCCGCCGGACGCGGCCACCGCGCCCATCGAGGCCACGATCGGCTTGCCGGTGCGCCGGATCCGGTCGACCTCCCGCCAGATGGTCTCCGAGCCGGTGACCGATCCGCCCGGGCTGTCCACCCGAAGCACGATCGCCGACACGTCGTCGTCGGCGGCCGCCTCCCGCAGGCCCGCCGCGACGGTGTCCCCACCGGCGCTGGACGTCCCGAACGGCAGCACCTGCGGGCCGCCGCGGCCGCTGACGATCGGTCCGTGCACGTTGACCACGGCGACGGTGGGTCTGGGTCTGCGCCCCGGCAGCGCCGGCAGCGCCGGCACCGACGGGATCGACGGTCCGGACCGCGGCGCCGTCGCCTTGGCATACCGCGACAGATATAACCGGGGAGGGGCGTCGGGGTCGGTGTCGGCATCCCCGGTTTCCGGAGAGATCCCGGGTGCGCCGGTGAGTTCGGCGATCCGGGCGTAGGCCTCGTCGCGGAAGCCGATCCGGTCGATCAGCCCGCCGGTCACCGCCTCGTCCCGCAACAGCGGAGCCTTGTCGGCCAGCGCGTTGACCGCATCCGGTTCCAGGTGACGGGCTTCGGCCACCGCCGCGATCACCTGTTCGTGCAGGCTCTCGATGAGTCGGCTGTCGGCCTCCCGATGCGGCTCGGTGTAGCTGTCCTCGGTGAAAAGGTTTGCCGCGGACTTGTATTCGCCACGGGCGATGAACTGCGCCTCGATGCCCGCCTTGGTCAGCGCATCCCGCAGGAACAGCGCCCTGGTGGCGAAGCCGACCAGCCCGACGGTGCCCGACGGCTGCATCCAGACCTCACGGAACACCGAGGCCAGGTAGTAGGACAGCGTGCCGGGATACGTTTCGGCCCAGGCCAGCGAGGGTTTGGCCGCGCCGAACGCGTCGAGGGCCGCGCGCAACTCCTGTACCGGCCCGGGTGATGCGGCGGGGAACTGCACGCGGGCGATGAGACCCGCGACCCGGTCATCCTCGGCGGCGCGGTGGATCGCGGCGACCGCGTCGCGCAGCAGCATCGGCCGGCCCCGTCCGGTGAGGACCGTCAGCGGGTCGAATCCGCCGGATTCGGGCGGGATGGACGTGAGGTCCAGCTCCAGCACGCAGCCGTCGGGCACACCGCGGTGCCGGGCGGTGTCCACCTTCCGGGCCAACGCGCGCAGGTCGTCGGCGCCTGGGACGCCGGGCAGGAAGGCAAGCATGGATCAAGGCTACCGACGGTGGCCGGGTCCGCTGCCCCCTGACGGTGGCACCCTTGACTGGCCGGCGTCCGGGGTCCACGGTGAGTACACGGATCCGCCGGGCGAGGAGGTGACGGTGGACCCCACGCGGAAGAACCTCGAGCAGGCCAAACAGCCGGTGAGCCCGCTGCTGGCCGGACCCTATGGGCATCCGTTCCACCCGATCCTGGTGACCGTCCCCATCGGCGCCTGGGTGTGCAGTCTGGTCTTCGACATCGCCTCCCACCGCGTTGATCGGCCCGGATTTCTCGCGCAGGGCTCCGAATGGCTCATTGCCATCGGGCTGGTCGGCGCCGTCGCGGCCGCGATGATCGGCTTCCTGGACCTGATCGTGATTCCCCGCAGCACCCGGGCGTTTCGCGTCGCGATGGTGCACATGGCGCTGAACCTGGTGGTGACCGTCGCCTACATCGCCAACTTCGCCTGGCGGCACAGCGGCTACCCGCAGGAGACGGCCGTGTCGTTCGGTCCGTTGGCGTTGTCGGTGGTGAGCCTCGTCGCGCTGGCAGCGTCGGGATATCTGGGCGGCATGCTCGCCTACCGCTACGGGGTACGGGTCGCCGTCGAGCACGTTCAGGCAGATGGATTCGGGCAGTCAACAACAACGGATTGAAGGAGGATCATGGGAATCGCCTCGCTCATCGCGTGGGTGCTCACCGCCGGCGGGGGTGCGTTCATGCTCGCCAAGTGGGTCGGCGGCGGCGGGCACCGGGATTCGACCCGCAGCGCCCTGGCCCCGGCCGCGGTCTTCGGTCACTTCGGGCTGGCCGGGCTGGGGCTGGTGTTGTGGATCGTCTACCTCGTCACCGACAACCACCCGATCGGCTGGATCGCGCTGGCGCTGTTGATTCCGGTGGTCGTGCTCGGTTTCGCCATGGTGCGGCGCTGGCTGTCGGTCTACCGCGGCGATGCGGCCGGCGGGCAGCCGTCTGCGGTGCAGGACGCGCCGGAGCGGTCGTTCCCGTTCCCGGTGGTGATCGGGCACGGAGTGCTGGCCGTGGTGACCATCGTGCTGGCGCTGCTGGCCATCCTCGAGGTCTAGAGTTTGGCGGCGCTGCTGATCCGCCTTGGACTGGTCAGATTCCGGCGCTGCAGTTCCCAGTAATGAGCCAAGCTAACGAGTGGCCACCGGTGTCCGTGGGCCACATTGTGCGAGAGAATGCTGAATACCCATGGGCGCCACCTTTTACCTAACCCGTTCGGGCAACGACTCACTGACAGTCAACAGAGCAACCGCCGCGTATGAGGACGCCGCGTACGGGGACTACGTGCAAATGATGCATGATCATGCCAACGACATCGGAGACGCGGACCTCCGTGCCAAAGCCGTTGCGTTGGCCGACCTCGATGCGACGATCGTTGAGCTGTGGAGCAACACCGTCGCCGGTCCCCCCGGCGCCTGGAGCGGAGGAGAGTCAGACGTTAGCGAGTGAACGAAAGTTCATGCAGGCGTACCGCGAATACCATGACTCACACAGTCGTACCGTCGACGAACTCCTGACCGCAAGCCCTGGGATGTCATGATCGAGATACTGGCTGCCATCGCTTGTGTAGCACTCATGTCCCTGTTCATCATCGGTTCCAGGTGGTATTTCACACGCATTCGCGACGGCCGTGCCGATCCCCTCATCAATCCAAGTTGGACATCCGACATGCGGCCAGCCAGCCCCCCACCACCGCTACGCGGTCCAGACCATCCCGAACGAAAAGAGTACTGACCGAACCGGTTATTGCAGGAGCGCGCCTCCACCGGCGTTGGACACCGGGCCTGGTCAATGACTCCCACCACCCGCAGCGCTATCTGAGCGCCGGTGATCACGACGACGCCTACAGACGACGAAGGCCCCGACACGCTGTTGCGTATCGGGGCCCTCGTATCAGTTCTGTCGTCGGCCTCAGGAGAGTTCGGTCGCCGAACCGCCGGCGGCGGTGATCTTCTCGCGGGCACTACCGCTGAACTTGTGCGCGGTGACGTCGACCTTGACGGTCAGCTTCCCGTCACCGAGCACCTTCACCAAGGTGTTCTTGCGCACCGCACCCTTGGCCACCAGTTCGTCGATGCCGACCTGACCGCCCTCGGGGAACAGCCGGTTGATGTCCCCGACGTTGACGACCGCGTACTCGGTGCGGAACCGGTTGCGGAAACCACGCAGCTTGGGCAGCCGCATGTGGATCGGCATCTGGCCGCCCTCGAACGTCACCGGGACGTTCTTGCGGGCCTTGGTGCCCTTGGTGCCGCGACCCGCGGTCTTGCCGCGGCCCGAACCGTCACCGCGACCCACCCGGGTCTTGCTGGTCTTCGACCCGGCCGCGGGGCGCAGGTCATGCAGTTTGATGGTCATCGCCTAAACCTCTTCAACCGTGACGAGATGGTGCACGGCCTTGATCAGTCCACGGGTCTGCGGGGTGTCCTCCCGCACGACCGACTGACGGATCTTCCGCAAGCCGAGCGTGCGCAGCGACTCCCGCTGCTTCCAGCGCGCGCCGATGGTGCTGCGCACCTGGGTGATCTTCAGTTGCGCCATGGTTTACGACCCCTCACGCGCCGCGGATGCCGCCAGCGCCTCGCTCTCACGCCGGGCCTGCAGCATGCGGGCCGGCGCGACGTCCTCGATGGGCAGGCCGCGGCGGGCCGCCACTTCCTCGGGCCGCTGCAGCATCTTCAGCGCGGCAACGGTGGCGTGCACCACGTTGATCGCGTTGTCGCTGCCCAGCGACTTGGCCAGGATGTCGCGCACGCCGGCGCACTCCAGCACGGCACGCACCGCTCCGCCGGCGATCACACCGGTACCGGCGCTGGCCGGACGCAACATGACCACACCGGCGGCCTTCTCGCCCTGCACCGGATGGGTGATGGTGCCGCCGATCAGCGGGACCCGGAAGAAGTTCTTGCGGGCTTCCTCCACCCCCTTGGCGATCGCGGCCGGGACCTCCTTGGCCTTGCCGTAGCCGACACCGACCATGCCGTTGCCGTCACCGACGATCACCAGCGCGGTGAAGCTGAACCGGCGACCACCCTTGACGACCTTGGAGACGCGGTTGATCGATACGACGCGCTCGAGGTAGTTGCTCTTGTCACCGCCATCGCGGCCCCGGCGATCGTCGCGACGCCGACCTTCGCGCTCACGCCGGCCCTCCGAGGTGGCCGGACCCCCGGCACCAGGCTGGCTCATCGTTGCATCCTTCCATCGGTGTACATGCACAAGTCTTTCGTCATCAGAAGTTCAGCCCGTTCTCCCGCGCCGCATCGGCCAACGCCGCGATGCGTCCGCCGTAGGTGTAGCCACCGCGGTCGAACACCACGTTCTCGATCCCGGCCGCCTTGGCGCGCTCGGCGATCAACTGGCCGACCCGCACGCTGCGGGCCTTCTTGTCGCCCTCGATCGCGCGCACATCCGGCTCGATCGAGGAGGCGGCCGCCAGCGTGGTGCCGGTCAGGTCGTTGACCAGCTGGACGTGGATGTGCCGAGACGACCGGTGCACGACCAGCCGGGGCCGTTCCGGGGTGCCGAAGATCTTCTTGCGCAACCGGGCATGCCGACGCAGCCGGTCCCGACGCCGGGCGGCCGAGACGCTCATACCGATCGGCTTGTGCTTCCGGGGAGTTTCGGTGGACGTCATGTCTTACTTCCCTGTCTTTCCGACCTTGCGGCGGATCTGCTCACCCTCGTACCGCACACCCTTGCCCTTGTACGGGTCGGGGCGGCGCAGGCGACGGATGTTCGCCGAGATCTGGCCGACCTTCTGCTTGTCGATACCGGAGATGGAGAACTTGGTGGGCGATTCCACGTTGAAGGTCACCCCCTCGGGAGCCTTCACCACCACCGGATGGCTGAAGCCCAGCGAGAACTCCAGGGTGTCGCTGCCCTTGGCCTGCACCCGGTAGCCGACGCCGTGGATCTCCATCCGGGTGGTGTACCCCTCGGTGACGCCGGTGATCAGGTTGGCCACCAGGCTCCGCGACAGACCGTGCAGTGACCGGTTGCGACGTTCATCGTCCGGACGGGTGACCACGATCGCGCCGTCGTCGTTGCGGGACACCTTGATCGGCTCCACCACGTCCAGCGACAGGGTGCCCTTGGGGCCCTTCACCGACACGCGCTGACCGTCAATGGTCACGTCGACACCCGCGGGGACCGGGATCGGCTGCTTACCAATGCGTGACATGTCTTCAGTTACCCCTCACCACACGTAGGCGAGGACTTCCCCGCCCACGCCTTCTCGTGCCGCCTGCCGGTCGGTGCGCAGACCCTTCGACGTGGAGATGATCGCCACGCCCAGGCCGCCCAGCACCCGGGGCAGGTTGGTGGACTTCGCGTACACCCGCAGCCCGGGCTTGGACACCCGGCGCAGGCCGGCGATACTGCGCTCCCGGTTCGGGCCGTACTTCAGCTCGATGATCAGCGACTTGCCCACCCGAGCGTCCTCGGTGCGGTAGTCGGCGATGTAACCCTCTTTCTTGAGGATCTCGGCGATGTTGGCCTTCAGCTTGGAATGCGGCAGCACCACTTCGTCGTGGTACGCCGAGTTGGCGTTGCGCAGACGAGTCAAGAAGTCTGCGATCGGGTCCGTCATGGTCATGACAGCTTGGTCAACCTCTCCCGCGGCGGTTCCCATGCAACACACGCGTGCCTGTCCCATCGGAGAGCTCCGATGGCCGGGCATGTCGTGTCGTGGGCCTACTACGAAGTTCGTCCTGACCGGCAGTTACCGGTCAGGGGCCTTGCTCATCCGCAATTCCGTACCCAATGGGCCAGCACTGCGGACCGGTCGCTGACTGCGGGCACGAAGCACCCCAGACAACCGACCCAGTATAGGAAACGCGTGCTCACCGACCAAATCGGTGACGGTCGGCCGATCCGGCCGCCGACGACGAACACCCCGCCGGGCAGAGGATCATGCCCCGCGGGGTGCGCGTCAGTGTCTGATGGACGTCTGGTGGACGCCTGGTGGCGACGTCCGGTTGCTGTTACCAGCTGGCCTTCTGCACACCGGGCAGTTCGCCGGCGTGCGCCATCTCGCGCAGGCAGATGCGGCACAGCCCGAACTTGCGGTACACCGACCGGGGACGGCCGCACTTGTTGCAGCGCGTGTAGGCGCGCACCTTGAACTTCGGCTTGCGCTGGGCCTTGTGGATCAGTGCCTTCTTTGCCATCTGCTCAGTTCTCCTTGAACGGGAAGCCCAGCGCCCGCAGGAGCGCTCGTCCTTCGTCGTCGGTCGTCGCCGAGGTGACGACGGTGATGTCCATACCCCGGGGCCGGTCGATGGAGTCCACGTCGATCTCGTGGAACACCGACTGCTCGGTCAGCCCGAAGGTGTAGTTACCGGTGCCGTCGAACTGCTTGGGGCTCAGCCCGCGGAAGTCGCGGATACGCGGCAGCGCGATGGAGATCAACCGGTCCAGGAACTCCCACATCCGGTCGCCGCGCAGTGTGGCCCGGGCCCCGATCGGCATGCCCTCGCGGAGCTTGAACTGGGCGATCGACTTGCGGGCGCGACGGATCTCCGGCTTCTGCCCGGTGATCAACGCCAGGTCGTTGACGGCGCCGTTGATCAGCTTGGCGTCCCGGGCGGCGTCACCGACACCCATGTTCACCACGACCTTGACCACGGTCGGGATCTGCATGACGTTGGTGTAGCCGAACTCCTTCTGCAGGGCTTCGCGAATCTCCTCGCGGTAGCGCTGCTTGAGGCGCGGCAGGGTCTTTTCAGCAGTAGTCATGTCAGATGTCCTTGCCGTTGGTCTTGGCGATTCGGACCTTCTTGCCGGTCTCCTCGTCAAAGCGGTATCCGATGCGGGTCGGCTTGCCGTCGGAATCGACCACCATCACGTTGGACACGTGAATCGGCGCCTCCTGGGTGACGATGCCGCCCGACTGCGCGCCACGCTCGTTGCGCGACACCGCGGTGTGCTTCTTGATCCGGTTGACGCCCTCGACCAGCACCTTCTGCCGATCGGGGTAGGCCTGCAGCACCTTGCCCTTGGCGCCCTTGTCCTTGCCGGAGATGACCAGCACGGTGTCGCCCTTACGGACCTTCATCTACAACACCTCCGGTGCCAGCGAGACGATCTTCATGAAGCGCTTCTCCCGCAGCTCGCGGCCGACCGGCCCGAAGATGCGGGTGCCGCGCGGGTCGTTGTCATTCTTGATGAGCACCGCGGCGTTCTCGTCGAACTTGATGTAGCTGCCGTCGGGGCGGCGCCGCTCCTTGGCGGTGCGCACGATCACGGCGCGCACGATCTCACCGCGCTTGACGTTGCCGCCGGGCATGGCCTCCTTGACCGTCCCGACGATGACGTCGCCGATGCCGGCGTAGCGCCGCCCGGACCCGCCGAGCACCCGGATGCACAGGATCTCCCTGGCGCCCGTGTTGTCGGCGACCTTCACCCGCGATTCCTGTTGAATCACTAGATCTCCTGACCTGGTTATGTATGCACGCCAGATTCCGACCTGGACGTGCGCGGTCTGTGTCACCGGTGGGCACGCAGGACCTGCACGTGTCAGGCCGAGGTCTGCCCAAGGCAACCGCCTGATTCTAGGTGAGCGGCCGCGGCGGAACCAAATCGGCGCTGGTCGGCGAGCGGGGAGTCGGCTCGCGGGGAATCAAGGGGAATCAGTAAGCCCCGAAGACCACCGCGACATTGTGGCCGCCGATACCCATCGAGGTGGTCAGCGCGTACCGGTAGTCGCCGCGGCGGGACTCGCCGGCCACCACGTCCAGGTCGATCTCGGGGTCGAGGTTCTTCAGGTTCAGTGTCGGCGGGACGACCCCGTCGCGCAGCGCCTGCACGGTCAGCACCGCCTCGATCGCGCCGGCGGCGCCCAGCGCGTTGCCCAGCGCCGCTTTCGGCGCATACACCGCGGGCCGGTGCGCGCCGAAGACCCGCTGCAACGCGTGCGCCTCGGCCAGATCACCGGTGCGGGTGCCGGCGGCGTGCGCGTTGACGTGGTCGATGTCGGTCGGCTCCAGCCCGGCCAGGTAGATGGCGCGGCCGATCGCCTCGGCGGCGCACTCACCGCCGGGCTCGAGGTCGATGGGGTCATAGGCGTCGGAAGTGATCGCGCCGCCCATCACCCGGGCCAGGATGGTGGCGCCGCGCGCCTTCGCGTGTTCCTCGGCCTCGATCAGCAGCAGCGCGCCGCCTTCGCCGAACACCATCCCGTCGCGCTCCTGATCGAACGGGCGGCAGGCCGCGGCCGGGTCGTCGTTGTGGGTGGAGAGCATGCCGAGCTGGGTGAAACAGGCGACCGGCACCGCCTCGACGACCGTTTCGACCCCGCCGCAGATCGCGACGTCGGCCTCGCCGAGCACGATGTGACGCCACGCCTCGGTGATGGCGGCCGCACCGGAGGCGTCCGACATCACCGGGGAGATGACACCCGCCTTGGCCTGCCGGTCCAGCCCGACGGCCGCCGCCGCCGAGTTCGGCATGTGCATCTGCACGGTCAGCGGCGAGATCGCCCGCATCCCGCGTTCCTTCCAGGCGTTGTGCTGGATCGGGATCTCCTCGGTCGACCCCAGCGCCAGACCGATGGAGACCAGCAGCCGTTTGGTGTCGACGTCGGGGTTGCCGGCCGTCTCCCACAACCGCCGGCTCAGCAGCGTCGACATCTGCTGCATGAAGCCGAGCCGGCGCAGTTCCACCCGGCTGAGCTGATCGGCGAAGTTCTCCACCAGGCGGCCGCCGATCCGGACCGGTGAGTCGAAATCGGTGACGAACGGCCGGTCCAGCGGGCGGATGCCGCTGTCACCGGCCAGCAGCCCGGCCCAGGTCCCCTCGGCATCGGCGGCCAGCGGCGTCGTCGCCGCCACCGCGGTCACCACGACGTTGCGAAAACCGTCACCAGTACGCATCGACACCATTCGCGCCCCACATCCCCCCGACCTGTTCGCGCTCAACACTCCCCCGGGCCCCGAGTGCCCACAGGCTGGGTTTCCCCTCCGGCGGGGTTCCCCGGAGCCGAGTCCCCCGGAATTCTACGAGCCGGTAACGCTCCCCGAAAGGGTTCGGCGGCCTCACGCGGCACAGCGGAAACCGATGTGGGTGGCGGCGCTGTCCTGGGACTGCGGTGAGCGGGCCGACGCCCGATAGCGGTGGCAGTACTCCGGCGCGCACAGGTGGGACCCACCTTTGAGGGTCTGGCTGACCGCCGGGTCGGGGCGCTCGACCGGTGCGGACGGCGTGCAGCAGGACCGCACCGGCTCGTCGGCCTCGGCTGGGCGGTGGTGGCCGGAGAAGCGGGTGGTGGTCCACTCCCAGACGTTGCCGATCATGTCGAACAACCCGAAGTCGTTGGGCGGGAAGGCGCCGACCGGGGAGGTGCCGATCCAGCCCGCGGCGCCGTCGTTGCGGTACGGGAACCGGCCCTGCCAGGTGTTGGCCATCAACCGGCCGCCGGGGCGGGCCTCGTCACCCCACGGGTAGACGGTGTCGGCGCCGGCGCGGGCCGCGTACTCCCATTCCCGTTCGGTGGGCAGCCGGCGTCCGGCCCACCGGGCGTAGGCCTGCGCATCGGGATAGGCGATCTGCACGACCGGGTGGTCCGGACGGTCCTGCCAGGACGGCCCCTCCGGCCCGAACGGGTGACGCCAGCACGCCCCGGGCGTCCAGGTCCACCACTGCCGCCAGTCCCGCAGGTCGACCGGGCCGCGGGTGGGGGTGAACACCAGTGCGCCGGGCTGTAGGTCGGCCGCAGCCACGCCGGGGTACAGCCGCGGATCGAGCGGCTGTTCGGCCACCGTGCGGTACCCGGTGGCGGCGACGAACTCGGCGAACTGTGCGTTGGTCACGGGATGTCGTTCGATCGCGAAATCGGCGACGGTGACGGTGTGCACCGGCGCCTCCTCCGGATAGAACCGGATCGAGCCCATCCGGAAGGTTCCGCCCGGGATCTCGACGAGGTCGGTGAGCGCGCTCATGTCTTCGAGTCGTCCTCTCTGAGGCGCCGGGGCCGGGAAGGTTCAGTCCCTGGCGAAGGCCATCGCGGCTTCCCTCTCGACGTCGCGGTACGGCGTCCCGGAGATGTCGACGATGACCTTGGCGATGCTGCCGCCGGTGAACGCGAACGGCGCCCGGTAGGCGCTGGAGACCGGTTGGCCGGTGTTGCGGCCCACCGCGATTCCGCCGCCGGCCAGACCGAAGTTGGCCGGGTGGGCCCGCACGTCGGGACGGGTCGCCACGACGGTGCCGTCGACGTAGAGGGCCACCTCGCCGAGCGGGGTGTGGCTGCCGTCGACGGTGCCGGTGCGGTGGTAGCTGACGCCGAGGATGTGCCGGCCCGCCGGAATCGGATCGGCGGAGGACACCCGCTGCTCCTCCTCCCCCATGAAGTTGTAGACGAAGTGCAGCCGGCCGTCCTGCAGGAACAGCACATAGCCGCCGTGCCCGGCGCCGTGTTTGACGATGACGCCCTGCGCACCGGCCGCGTCGACGGTCACGTCGGCCAGGACGGTGAACGACTGCCCGCGGATGTCGACGGCCGCGCCGAGGCCGACCTCGGCGGTGCCCGGGTAGTAGGTGTAGCTGGTGCGTCCCCTCGACAGGTGCGGCCGCCACCGGCCCAGGGTCTCGAACAGGTTGAGATCGCCGAGCGGCAGGCCGTTGTACTTCGCCGCCTCGTCGAACCAGAGTTGTTTGAGCTCTTCGAGTTTCTCCGGATGCTCGGCGGCCAGGTCACGGGACTGGCTGCGGTCGGATTCGAGGTGGTAGAGCTCCCAGCGGTCGGCGTCGAAGTTCGACCAGCCGGCCGGGCTGGCGGCGTGGACGGTGTTGGCGAACCAACCGTCACTCCAGATCCCGCGGGTACCGAGCATGCTGTAGAACTGGGTGCGCTTGCCGGTGTCGGCGTCCGGATCGGCCAGGGCGGCCCGGAAACTCACGCCCTCCAACGGACGCTGTCGGACGCCGCGCACGGTGTCCGGTGGTGTCAGGCCGATCAGCTCGTACACCGTGGGGGTGACGTCCACGACGTTGATGTAGCGGTCGCACACCGCATCCCGCGCGGTGATCCCGTTGGGCCAGGAGATGATCGCCGGGTCGGCGATCCCGCCCTCGTGCGAGGCGTAGCGTTTGAACAACTTGTACGGCGTGTTGAACGCCATCGCCCAGCCGGTCGGATAGTGGTTGTAGGTCTGCGGCCCACCCAGCTGGTCGTAGAACCGCATGCTCTCCTCGACGGTGTCGACGTAACCGTTGAAGAACTTGACCTCGTTGACCGATCCGTCGGGGCCGCCCTCGCCGCTGGCCCCGTTGTCGGAGAGCACCACGATCAGGGTGTTGTCGAGCTGATCGGATTCCTCGAGGTAGTCGAGCACCCGGCCGATCTGGTGATCGGTGTAGCTCAGAAAGCCCGCGAACACCTCGGCCATCCGGCAGAACAGCCGCTTCTCGGCGTCGGACAGGCTGTCCCAGGGTCGCACGGTGTCCTGCAGCGGCCAGGGTTCGCCGTGGGGACCCTTCACATCCTGGTAGGGGTTGATCGGCGGGAGTTCGGTGTCGGGCGGCACGATGCCGAGCTTCTTCTGGTTCTCCAGCACCACCTCGCGGTAGCGTTCGTAGCCCATGTCGAACCGGCCGGCGTAGCGGTCCGCCCAGTCCCTGGGGGCGTGGTGCGGGGCGTGCCCGGCGCCCGGGCACAGATAGGTGAACCACGGCTTGTCGGGCGCGATCACCTTGGCGTCGCGGATGAACTCGATCGTCTTGTCCGCGAGGTCTTTCGACAGATGGTAGCCGTCTTCCGGGGTGGCCGGCGGAGCCACCGGATGGTTGTCGTGGACGAGGTCCGGATACCACTGATCGGTCTCGCCGCCCAGGAATCCGTAGAACCGTTCGAATCCACGGCTCACCGGCCAATGCCGCTTGGTGGCCGCCATGTTCGACTCCTCGAGCGGGGTCAGATGCCATTTGCCGACGCAGTAGGTGTTCCAGCCGTGCTCGGCGAGCACCTCGGAGATCAGCCCGGTGTCGACCGGGATGCGGCCGCTGCAGTTCGGGAAGCCGTCGGTGAACTCCTCGATGGTGGCCATCCCCACCGTGGTGGGGTTGCGGCCGGTCAGCAGCGCCGCCCGGGTCGGTGAGCACAGCGCGGTGGTGTGGAACTGGCTCAGCCGCACGCCCTGTTCGGCGATGCGGCTCATGGTGGGCATCTCGACCAGCCCGCCGAAACAGTCCCAGGTGCCGATGCCGACGTCATCCCACACCACGTAGAGGATGTTGGGCGCCCCTTCGGGGGCGGTGGGCGCGGCGAACGGTCCCCAGTCGGGCTCCGAGTCACGGATGTCCAACTCGATCTTGCCGCCGAAATCCGCCATGATCCCGCCTCAGTCGGAGAGTGTGCCGATCGCCCGGAGATTACACCGGCGGACCGCCCCGTGCCGCGAAATTTACGCGCCGGCCGGCGGGCGGCCCGGTTGTCCCATTGAGCCGACGGCGCGGCCCCGTCGGCCGGGCTCACCGGGTGTAATCGGATCGGCACAGAAAGGGCTTGTCAGGATGCGAACGTTCGATTACCAGGAGACGCTGCGCGAGGTACGCACCCCGGCCGGGGTGCTGCGCTACCACGAGGCCGGTGACGGGCCACCGCTGTTGTTGTTGCACGGCTCCGGGCCGGGTGTCACCGGATGGCGCAATTTCCGCGGCAATCTCGGGGTGTTCGCCGAGCATTTCCGTTGCCTCGTCCTGGAGTTCCCGGGGTTCGGGGTCAGCGACGACTTCGGCGGTCACCCCATGATCGACGCCCAGGGCGCGGCCCTGGCCTTCGCCGATGCGTTGGGGCTGGACCGGGTCGACATCATCGGCAACTCGATGGGCGGCGGTGTCGGTGTCAGCCTGGCGGTGCGCCATCCCGACCGGGTGAACCGGTTGGTGACGATCGGCGGGATCGGCACCAACATCTTCAGCCCCGGCCCCAGTGAGGGGATCCGCCTGCTCCAGGAGTTCACCGACGATCCCACCCGGGACCGGCTGATCGCCTGGCTCAACTCGATGGTGTACGACCCGACGCTGATCACCGAGGAGCTCATCGAGGAGCGCTGGGCCGCCGCCACCGATCCGGCGACATTGGCGGCCGCCCGGCGGATGTACAGCAAGGCCGCGTTCGCGGCGATGATGGCGATGATGCGGGATTCCGACACGCCGCCGCCGTGGGCGACCATGCACAAGGTGCAGGCGCCGACCTTGCTGACCTGGGGCCGCGATGACCGGGTGAGCCCGCTGGACATGGCGCTGCTCCCGATGCGCACCATCCCCGGCGCCGAACTGCACGTGTTCCCCAACTGTGGGCACTGGGTGATGATCGAGGCGAAGTCCGCGTTCGAACGGACCGTGCTGGCCTTCCTCACCGATCCGGCCCGCGGGTGACCAGGGCCCGCCTGCTCAACCGGCCTTGAGCAGGCGGAATCCCTTGTATCCCGCGTCCGCCACCTCGGCGCAGATGTCGAGATAGGTGGCGAAACCACCGATGAACAACATGAACACCCTGGGTTTACCGGGCACGTTGGCACCCATGTACCAGGAGTTGGCCTTCGGGAACAGGGTGGCCTCGGCACGCTTGTTGCATTCGGCGACCCAGTTGTCCACGGCGTCCGGCGTCGCCTCGATGGCGCTGTACCCGTGCTCGTCGAGATGGCCGATCGCGTCGGCGATCCAGTTCACGTTGGCCTCGGCGTGCAACACCATGTTCGCCAGGACCGCCGGGGCACCCGGACCGGAGATGAGAAACAGGTTGGGGAATCCGTCCACGCCGAGCCCCAGGTAGGTCCGCGGGCCGTGCGCCCAGTCCTCGACCAGCCGCCGGCCGCCCCGTCCGACGATGTCGATCTTGGCCACGGTCCCGGTCATGGCGTCGAAGCCGGTCGCGAACACGATCGCGTCCAGCCGGTAGTGCCGCTCCGAGGTGACGACGCCCTCGGCATCGATGCTCTGGATCGGCGTCCGGCGCACACTGACCAGGGTGACGTCGGGACGGTTGAATGTCTGAAAGTAGTTCGTGTCGGTGCAGATTCGCTTGGTGCCGATCGGATGGTCGTCGGGTATCAGCAGATCGGCGATCTCCGGATCGTCGATGACCGCCCGCACCTTCTCCTCGTAGAACTTGCGGGCCTCCTCATTGGCCACCGGATCGATCATCTGGTCGCTGAACGTCTTGGAGAACAACACGCCGCCGAGTTGCCAGCGCTTCTCGAACGCCTCGCGCCGCTCCTCGGGGCTCACCTCCATGGTCAGCTTGGGGTGCGGCACATGCGGTGACCCGCCGCCGCTGCGCCACGACATCCGGCGGCGCTCGGCGTAGTTCGCCTTGGCCTCGGCGATCTCCTCGGCGCTCAACGGCCGATTCCCCGACGGCACGCTGTAATTCGGGGTGCGTTGGAAGACGTAGAGGTGCTCGGCCTGCTCGGCGATGATCGGGATCGACTGGATACCGGACGACCCGGTGCCGATCACCGCCACCCGTTTCCCGGTGAAGTCGACGTCCTCGTGCGGCCAGTTCGCGGTGTGGTAGACGCCGCCGGCGAAGGTGTCCAGACCCGGGATGTCCGGTGTGATCGGCGACGACAACGGCCCGGTGGCCAGCACGACGAACCGTGCGGTCACCGATTCCCCGGTGTCGGTTTCGACCGTCCAGCGCAGGGTGTCCTCGTCGAGCACCGTGGCGACCACCCGGGTGTTGAACGTGATGTCCCGGCGCAGGTCGAGCTTGTCCGCGACCCAGTTGATGTACCGCAGGATCTCGCCCTGGGTGGCGTACTTCTCGGTCCAGGTCCACTCCTGCTGCAGCTCGTCGGAGAACGAGTAGCAGTAGTCCAGGCTCTCGACATCGCAGCGGGCTCCCGGATACCTGTTGAAGTACCAGGTTCCGCCGACCTCGGGTGCGGCTTCGAACACCCGTACCGACAGTCCGTCGCTGCGGAATCTGTGCAGCGCGTACAGGCCGCCGAAACCGGCACCCACCACGACGACATCGACATCACTTGCAGCCGCGCTAGTCACACCGGGCAACATATTGATCCGGCGGGTCCCCGGCGCCGTCGTTTCCCGGTCAGCGGGCATCCCGCCGTTTTCTCCCGGCCATCGGGCTGATCCCCCCGGCGCCACGATCACCGGAACGACAATCCCGCGTCATGGTCGACGCCGAAATCAGCCGCGGCCCGCGCGCCGTGCGCCTCACGGTGGCCGCGGTCATCGACGAGAGCCCCGACGCCCGGTCGCTGGTGTTCGAGGTTCCCGAGGAACACCGCACCCGCTTCGTATACCGCCCAGGCCAGTTCTTGACCCTGCGCATCCCCGGTGACCGGACCGGTTCGGTGGCTCGCTGCTATTCGCTGGCCAGTTCGCCGCACACCGACGACGCGATGAAGGTCACCGTCAAACGCACCGACGGTGGCTACGGCTCCAACTGGTTGTGCGACAACGCCGAGCCCGGGACCACGATCGAGGCGCTGCCGCCGGCGGGCACGTTCACGCCGGCCTCGCTGGACGGCGCCTTCCTGCTGTGGGCGGCCGGCAGCGGCATCACCCCGGTGATGTCGATCCTCAAGTCGGTCCTGGAGGCCGGGACCGGCCGGGTGATCCTGTGTTACGCCAACCGGGATGAACGTTCGGTGATCTTCGCCGGCGAACTCCGCGAGCTGGCGGCGCGTCATGCCGGCCGATTCACGGTGCTGCACTGGCTGGAGTCGGTTCAGGGGCTTCCCACCACCGCGCAGATGTACCGGTTCGCGAGGCTGTTCACCGACCACGAGTCGTTCGTCTGCGGTCCCGAACCGTTCATGGCGGTGGTCACCGCGGCGCTGACCGAAGCGGGAGTTCCGCGCAACCAAATCCACACCGAGGTCTTCCGGTCGCTCACCGGCGACCCGTTCACCGACGAACCCGTCGGTGAACCCGATGGGACCATTGCCGACGAGCGTCCACCCGCCGAGGCCGTCGTCGTCCTCGACGGCGAAACCCATGTGTGCGAGTGGCCACGGACGGCGACGCTGCTCGACACCATGCTGGCCCGCGGTCTGGACGCGCCGTACTCCTGTCGGGAAGGGAACTGCGGATCGTGCGCGGCCACCGTGCTGGAGGGCGAGGTGGACCGGGGCCACTCGGACATCCTCGACCCGCAGGACGTCGCCGACGGCCTGATCCTGGCGTGCCAGACCCGACCGAACTCGGACTCCGTCAGAATCGAGTTCTGACTTCCGCTCACCGGGATGGCCGGCACCGCTGCAGATCCGCCCGGTCCACCATCGGACCATGACCAAACGGGTGATCGACGGCATCGCAGAACTCGCCGACCAGCTCCGCGAACAGAGTATCGAGGCCGAGCGGATCGGCAAGCTGACCGACCAGACGGTCAAGATCATGAAGAAGCTCGGCAGCATCCGTCTGCTCCAACCGAAGAAACACGGTGGGCTGGAGGTGCATCCGCGTGAGTTCGCCGAGACCGTGATGGCGACGGCCGCGCTGGATCCGTCGGCTGGCTGGATCAACGGCGTGGTGGGTGTGCATCCCTACCAACTGGCCTACGCCGACCCCCGGGTCGCCGAGGAGATCTGGGCGGAGGACGTCGACACCTGGATCGCCTCGCCGTACGCGCCGCAGGGCGTCGCCCGGCCGGTCGACGGCGGATACCTCTTCAACGGCCGCTGGCAGTTCAGCTCCGGCACCGATCACTGCGACTGGATCATCCTCGGCGCGATGGTCGGCGACGCCGACGGCACCCCGGTGACCCCGCCCCGGATGCTGCACATGATCCTGCCGCGCAAGGACTACGAGATCGTCGAGGACTCCTGGGATGTGGTGGGTCTGCGCGGCACCGGGTCCAAGGACGTCATCGTCAAGGACGCGTTCGTCCCGGCCTACCGCACCATGGACGGGATGAAGGTCATGGACGGCACCGCTCAACGCGAGGCCGGGATGACCGAGCCGCTCTACCTCATGCCGTGGTCGACGATGTTCCCGTTGGGCATCAGCTCGGCGACGATCGGGATCGCCGAGGGTGCGTTGGCGGCGGCGCTCGATTACCAGCGGCGGCGGGTCAACTCCAGCGGCGTCGCGGTCAAGGACGACCCCTACGTGATGTATGCGATCGGCGAAGCGGCCGCCGACATCAACGCCGCCCGCCAGGAGCTGCTGGCCAACGCCGACCGCATCTACGACATCGTCGCCTCCGGAGCGGAGGTCAGCTTCGAGGATCGCGCTGCCGGTCGCCGCACCCAGGTCCGCGCGGTCTGGCGGGCGGTGTCGGCCGTGGACGAGATCTTCGCGCGCTGCGGCGGAAACGCTGCCCGGATGGACCAACCGCTGCAACGGTTCTGGCGTGACGTGCACGTGGCGCAGGCACACGCCATCCACTCCCCCGGAACCGTCTACCACGCCTCGGCGCTGAGTTCGTTGGGTGTCGAACCGCAGGGTCCGCTGCGGGCGATGATCTGATGCGGCACGAGAGGGACACGATGGGTTTCATCAAGAGCCTGGGTTATGTGATCGTCCAGGCCACCGATATGGACCGATGGCGCCACTTCGCCTACGAGGTACTCGGTTTCGCCGAGGGCACCGGACCGAACCCGGAGGCGCTCTACCTGCGGATGGACGAACGCACCGCACGGATCACCGTCGAACCGGGCGAGGTCGACCGGATCGTCACCATCGGCTGGGAAGTTCGTGACCATGCGGCGTTGGAGGACGTCAAACGCGCCCTGGCGGCCGCCGGGGTGCCCCACAGGCAACTCTCCACCGCCGAGGCCGACGCCCGCAGAGTCGAGGAGGTCGTGGCCTTCGCCGATCCCGCCGGAACGGCCTTGGAGGTGTTTCACGGCCCGGTTCTCGACCACAGCCCGGTGGTGACCCCGTTCGGGGCGAGGTTCGTCACCGGCGATCAGGGTCTGGGGCATGTGGTGCTGCCGACGGTCGACGTGGACGGGCTCTTCGAGTTCTACACCGAGGTACTGGGTTTCAGATCGCGCGGAGCCTTCCGGGTGCCGGCGCCGGAGGAGTTCGGCCCGGTGCGGGTGCGGTTTCTCGGCATCAACGAACGCCACCACAGTCTGGCACTCTGCCCGGCGTCGACGTTGCGCGACCCGGGTCTGATCCATCTCATGGTGGAGGTGGACACCCTCGACGCGGTCGGCCAGGCCCTGGACCGGGTCAACCGCGACGGGTACCAACTGTCGTCGACGCTGGGCCGGCACACCAACGACAAGATGGTGTCGTTCTACGTCCGGGCCCCCGGCGACTGGGACATCGAGTTCGGCACCGCCGGAATGCGGGTCGACGAGACCTATTACACCGCCGAGGAGATCACCGCGGACAGTTACTGGGGTCATCAGTGGGTCGGCGATCTCCCGGCCGCGATGCGTCCGTGACCTGACGCGACGCCTGGATACGGCGGCCGCCATGTGCGACGGGTGTGGCCGGTGTGACAACCCTGTGCGGTGTGTGGCCACCGGCACATATTTGTGATAGGTATATGACTAATAGTCATATTCCGGATGGAAACATCCGGCGCTCTCGGAGGCATTCATGACCGCAACCCTCGATCAGCCCACGCCGAACACCACCGTCAAGCGAACCGGGACCGAGCGCACCGGCGAGACACCGAGTGCGGTGCTGGATCGCATCTCACTGGTTCTCGACGCGTTCGACGGTCCCGGCCGGCTCACCCTGGCGCAGGTCGTGCGCCGCACCGGCCTGCCCCGGTCATCGGCGCACCGCATGCTCGAGCGGCTGGTGCAACTGCGATGGCTCCGCCGCGACGGGCGCGATTACGAGCTCGGCATGCGGCTGGTCGAGTTGGGCTCGCTCGCGGTCCATCAGGATCGGCTGCACCGGGCGGCGATCCCCCGACTGCACGAACTGCATGCAGCCACCGGGCTGGTGGTGCACCTGGCCGTGCTCGACGGCTCCGATGTGGTCTATCTGGAGAAGGTGGGCAGTCGCCTGGCCGCGGCCATCCCGACCCGCGTCGGTGGCCGCCGCCCGGCGAACTGCGCGGCGGTGGGCAAGGCCATCCTGGCCTACGCCGAGGACGACGGTGTGCTGTCCGGTACCGGGCCGCTGCCACGGAACACGAAGTACTCGATCTCGGATCCGGCCCGGCTGCGCGCCGAATTGGCGAAGGTCCGCGCACACGGCGTCGCGTTCGACCGCGAGGAATCCCTTCCCGGAATCGGTTGTGTCGCCGCACCGATCGGGGATCCCGGTGAGGCCGTCGCGGCGATCTCGGTGTGCGGTCCGATGAATCAGATGGCCTTCGACCACCGACTCGTCGCACCGGTCCGGATGGCCGCGCTGGGCATCTGGCGGGCGATGGAGGGCGCCCGGCAACGGGTGGTGCCGACACTGCAACAGGTGCGTCCGCTCCGCCCCGGCCCGACGGCGCAGTCCCTGTCCCATTCGGCCCTGTCCCATCCGGCCCAGTCACATCCCGCCCGGTCACATCGCGCCGACACGCGGCGGTTCGCATGACCGACCACGTCGGCCCTGCCCCGCAGGGCGGCCTCGACCCACAGATCGCCACGCTGCTACCGCAGTTGGACTCCGGCTTCCCGCCGGTACACACCATGACCGGGGCAGAGGCCCGCGCGGCCATCCGGTCCCGGTTCCGCCCCGCGAGCCGGCCCCGCCCGGTCGCCTCGATCACCGATACCACCGTGACCGGACCGGACGGCCCGGTGCCGGTGCGGATCTATCATCCCCGCCACCAGGACGGCCCCCTCCGCCAGAACAAACCGATGCCGACCCTGGTGTACGCGCACGGTGGCGGATGGGTGTTCTGCGATCTGGACAGCCACGATGAACTCTGCCGCGACCTGGCCGACCGCATCCCCGCGGTGGTGGTGTCCGTGCACTACCGCCGGGCCCCCGATGAGGGCCGCTGGCCGGCGGCGGCGGAGGATGTCCACGCCGCCACCTGCTGGGCTGCCGAGCACGTGGCGGAGCTCGGCGGCCGGGCCGACGCGATTCTGGTCGGCGGCGACAGCGCCGGGGGGAATCTCGCCGCGGTGACCGCCCTGATGGCCCGGGATCGCAGCGGCCCGCGGCTGGCCGGCCAGCTGTTGCTCTACCCGGTGATCGCCGCCGATTTCGATACCGAGTCCTACCGGCGGTTCGGCACGGGCTACTACAACCCCCGACCCGCGTTGCGGTGGTACTGGGATCAGTACGTGCCCGATCCCGCTGACCGCGACCACCCCTACGCATGTCCGCTGCGGGCAGAGCTGAACGGACTGCCACCCGCGATCATGGCCGTCGCCGGCCACGATCCGCTCCGGGACGAGGGCCTGGCCTACGGCGCGGCGTTACAGCAGGCCGGGGTGTCGACCGTGGTGCGGGTCTTCGACGGCGGCATCCACGGATTCATGACGATGCCCGCGCTGGACATCTGCGACCGGGCGCGGTCTCAGGTCTGCGCCGACGTGGCAGATCTGGTGGGGCGCATCGGGGTCGCCGCCCCGTAACGCTGATCCGGGTCGAGCACGCAGTGCGTGCGGCCGAACACCGTCACCATGCACTTGTTGTTGTGGTTGCACCGGCTCCGGACGCTCCCGTCGGCGATCATCTTGTTGACGAGGTCGGGTTCGCGCAACAACGCGCGGCCCATCGCCAGGAAGTCGAAACCCTCCCGCAGTCCGGTTTCGAGATGGTCTCGGTTGGTGATGCCTCCCAGCAGGATCAGCTTGGTGTGCCGCATCACCGGCACGAACTGCCGGGCGGCCGGCAACATGTACAGATCCTCATACGGGTAACTGCCCATGAACCGCTTGCCCATCAGCCGCACCCCGGGACGCATCATCGCCGGCATCACCTCGGCGAACTCCCGCACCGGGACGTCACCGCGGAACAGGTACATGGGCTTGAACACCGACGACCCCTGGGTCAATTCGAGAGCGTCCAGGGTCGCGTCGGCGTCCAGCAGTTGGGCGGTCCGCAGGGCCTCGTCGATCCAGATGCCGCCGGGCAGCCCGTCGTCCATGTTCAGCTTCGCGATGACGGCGATCCGGTCGCCCACCACCTCGCGCACCCGCCGGGCGATCCGGCGCACGAACCTCGACCGGTTGTCGATGTCACCTCCGTATTCGTCGGTGCGCCGGTTGATCAGCGGGCTGAGAAACGAACTCGGCAGGTACAGATGGCCGAAGTGCAGTTCGACCGCATCGAACCCGGCCTCGGCCGCAATCCGGGCGGCTTCGCCGAACTGATCGATGACGGCCTCGATCTCGTCCCGGGTGATCTCCCGGCAGTACGCCAGCGAGGTCGGATTGATGAACCGGCTCGGCGCCACGGCCGTCACGCCGGTGAGCTTCTTCGGCGCCACCACACCGGCATGGCCCAACTGCGCCGAGACCGCCGCACCCGCCTCATGCACCGCGTCGGTGAGCCGGCGCAGGCCGGGCAGTGCCCGGTCTGCCATGACGATCTGGCCCGGGGCGCTGGCCGCCTCCGGGGACACACAACAGTAGGCGACGGTGGTCATTGCGACACCGCCGCGGGCGAAACGGCGGTGAAACTCGACGAGGTCGTCGGTCACCAGACCGTCCGGTGAACGGCCTTCCGAGGTGGCCGCCTTGATCACCCTGTTACGCAGGCGGACTGGACCGAGTTGGGCCGGCGCGAACGGATCGAGGCTGGTGTGGGTCACCCTCGCACCGTTTCACGACACCGCGGCACCGCCGTCGCCGCCTCCCGGTGGCCGGGAGAGCGCGCCGAACCCGGTACCGGGCGCCCCTAGTCTCGGCGTATGACCGACGCCGAAGCGCGGAATCCCGTCTACGTCATCGACCGGGTGGTCACCAAACCGGGGCGGGCCCGGATGTTCGTGGACCGGTATCTGGCCGAGTATGCTCCCGGCGCCCGGCAGCGGGGTATGACGCTGAGCCATGTCCTGGTGAGCCCACCGATCTGGTTCGACGATCGGCCCAACACCGTCACCATCACCTGGACCCTGCCGGGGCCGTCGGAATGGTGGCAGATGACCTGGCAGGGACGGCCGGACCCGACACTGGGCCGATGGTGGTCGGAGATCGGGGAATTGATCACCGAGAGGTCCCGGTCGGTGGCCGCCGAGGCGGCCGACGTCGACGCGCTGTGTGCGGTGGTGGAGTGAGCCGATGTACGGTGTGACCCGCCTGCTCGACGTCGTGCCCGAACATCGCGACCGGGTGGTGACGGCGCTGCGTCAGGCTGCGACCGCCTCCGGCGCGCGTCGGTGGGTCGTCGAACGGACCGATCCCCGATCCCGCAACGGTGGGGACATACTGCTGCATCTGCGGTTCCCCGATGCGGACCGATGGTCAGGGCACGCACCACGATTCGACGAGCTGTTGGCCGACACCGCGATCACCCGGGTCAACGGCGCCTGCTATCAGGGCACACCGGTGAGCACCGGGCAGCCCGGAACGGTCTACCGCACGTTGTTGCTCCGGGTGGCGCCCGGCACCGACGCCGAAACGGTGGCTCGATTCGAATCCGAGCTTGCGGCGATGCCCCGATATGTGCGCAGCATCCGGGCCTGGCAGCTGAGCCGGGTGACCGAAGCGGTGGGCGCGACACCCTGGACGCACGTGTTCGAACAGGAGTTCACCGACGTCGCCGGGTTGATGGGCCCCTATCTCATGCATCCGATCCACTGGGCTGTGGTGGACCGCTGGTTCGATCCGGAGACCACCGAGGTCATCGTGCGGGACCGGGTCTGCCACAGCTTCTGTGTCAGCCCCGCTCCGGTGCTGTCCTGATCCCTCACATCCCGCCCGGCAGGATGTTCGGGTTGGCCGTCGCCGGCGGCTCGAGCGGCGGAAGCACCTCGCGACCGTCCAGGGTGTGCACCGGAATCCGTTGTGACCACGGGTAATGCAGACTGAACGCGACCAGTCCGGTGCGTTCCGCCGCCGGCCGGTGGCACATCGCGAGCACTGTCTCGGCGAGGTACTCGACCGGTTCGGTGGGGAACGTGTCGGGAATGAGGCTCGCCGCCCCCGGGGTGCGCACCGCACTGCTCGGCCCCACGGCGTTCACCGCGATGTTGGAGTCCAGCAGTTCGGCGGCCACGCCCTGGGTGAACCGGTGCAGCGCCGCTTTCAACGAGGCGTAGATGACGTCGCCGGACGTCTTGTTGTAGTCACGGTACGGCCGGATCGGCGGCAGACCCGTCACCGAGCCGATGTTGACGATCCAGCCGGCCCCCTGGGCCCGCATGTGCGGGATGGCCGCCTGGGTCAGCACGAACGGCGTGCGCAGGTAGTGCTCGACGGTCCGGTCGAAGGTTTCCAGTGACATCTTCTCGACCATCGAATAGTCGGCGAAACCGGCGTTGTTGACCAGGATGTCGATGCGGCCGGTGTGCTGTACCACCTGGTCGATCAGATCGGCCCGCTGCCGCGGGTCCTCGAGATCTGCGACGATGCCGAAGGCCTTGCCGCCCGCCGCCTCGATCAGTTCGATGGTCTCGCCGATGGTGCCGGGAAGCACCGTGGACTGCCCGGCCCTGGTCGACGGCGATGGGGTCTGGGATCTCGCGGTGACCGCCACCGTCGCCCCCTCGGCCGCCAACCGCTGGGCGATGGCGCGCCCGATCCCCCGGCTGCTGCCGGTCACCAACGCCGTCCTGCCGTGGAGTAAGTCGTTCATCGCAGAATGAAATCGTCCTCGATCGGGGCCCGATGGCTCTGCCACATGTCGATCAGACGGAACGGGAACGCCGTCACGATGCGGCCGCTGCCGGACCGGTAATAGGTGTGTGCGGTGGGGGTGTGGCACCAGACGGTGTCGGCCATCGCCTCGTCCACCCGCCGGACATAGTCGGTGAACGCCTCCGGCTTCACCTCGATGGTCCGCGCCCCGCGCAGCGCCATCAACTGCAGGCACTCCATCACGTAGTGCACCATGATCTCGACTCCGAAGTTGTGCCCGGCCCCGTGACCGGGGCTGTAGTTGGGCGCGGAGGAGACGAACATGTTCGGGAATCCGGGGACCGTCCCGCCGCGGTAGGCGCTGGGGCTGTCGCCCCACACCTCGGCCAGCCGGACACCGTCGCGGCCCCGGATGTCCACGGTGGACAGGAAATCCAGGTAATAGCCGGTGGCGTAGATGATCACGTCGAGATCGATCTGCCGCCCCTCCTGGGTGACGATGCCGCGCTCATTGATCCGGGCCGGTTCGGCGGCTTCGAGATTTACGTGCGGTCGGGTCAACGCGGCGTAGTAGCCACCCGGATCACGGATGATCCGCTTGCCGTACGGCGCGAAGTCAGGGGTGACCTTCGCCGCCAACTCGCTGCCGGCGCCGAAGGTCCGGTCGATGTAATCGAGGCAGAGCTGCAGCAGCGCGTCATTGGCCTTCGAGATCGACAGCGGATGCTCGGCGGCCCATTGCGGATCGCGCAGGATGACCGGGTAGTTGTTGTCCGCGGTACCCCAGAAGGATTTCAACCGGTTCCAGTTGGCGTAGAACGGGATGTGGTTGTTGAGCCAGCGCCGGTGTTCGGGCACGTCGTCGCTCAACCGTTTCCGCGGGGCGACCCAGTGCGGTTGCCGTTGGAAGACCGTCAGGTGCGCGACCTGATCGACACAGGCGTCGACGATCTGCACCGCGGTGCAACCGGCGCCGATCACGGCGACCCGCTTGCCCGTCAGATCCAGTTCCGGATCCCATTGGGCGGAGTGCACACTGACCCCGGTGAACGTGTGCCGGCCCTCGACCTCCGGCCAGCGTGGGCGGTTGAGGTAACCGGCCGCCGGGATCACCACGTTGGCGTAGCTGACCTGTTTCGTGCCGTCCGGGCCGACGGTGTGGACCTGCCACTGGTCGCGGTCGTCGTCCCACCGCAGCGCCGTCACCTCGGTTCCGAACCGGATGTGTTCGCGCAGCCCGTGTTTGTCGGCCACCGACAGCAGGTACTGCTGGTACTCGGCGCCGTTCGGGTAGTAGCTGGACCAATCGGGGTTGATGTCGCGTGACAACGAGTAGTAGGCCGACGGCGTGTCCACCCCGATGCCCGGGTACACCGTGGTGCACCAGGTGCCGCCCACGTCGTCGTTGCGGTCGATGATCTGATAGTCGATTCCGGCGTCGGCCAGTTCCAGCGCCGCCGCCATACCCGCCATTCCGGCGCCGATGACGGTCACGCTGAAATCCGCCGGCAGGCGGGCCGTCCGAGGCAGCACCGGCTGCGAGGGGTGGAATCCGCCCTGCTCCAGCAGCAGGCCGACATAGTCGGTGTCGACGGGGGTGCCCAGCGCCAACGGCGCGATCCGGACGAACAGCTGCGGGTCGTCGGGCGGCAACCGATGATCCGGCCGGTCTCCGCCCATGGCCGCAACCACCGCCTCCACCAGGGCGTCGAGCGTGGCGGCGTCGGTGACGCCGACATGTTCCGGTGGGTCCGGAACATGCTCTATGCGCGGTCCGAACCGGTCGACGACACCGGGATCTCCGGTGAGCTGAGCGAGCACCGCCACCAGCACCCCGGCGTCCGCGTGACGTAGGTACATCCGTAATTCCTCGGCGTGTGAAGCGGTTTCGGCCGAGAGCACGGTCGGGTCGGTCGGCATCGAACCTCCTTGTCGTGCCCGAGTATGGGCGCCGCCGGCGCCCCCGTCAGCAGCGGTTTCTACTGAGCGGGACGGCGGCTGCATGCCGGCCGGCCCCGGACCTAACGTTCCGGGACATGGATGACCTGCATGCGGTGGTCGCGTCGGCGCGTGGCCACGCACTCGGTGACATTCCACGACGGTCGGCCCGTCGGCATCCGGACAAGGTCGCGATCATCGACGGCGACGTGACGTGGACGTTCGCAGAGTTCGAACACTGGGTGGACCGCGCGGCGGCGGCGCTGAGCGATCACGGCTTCGCCCCCGGCGACCGCGTGGCGGTGCTGTCCCGCAACTGCCGGCAGTTCGCGGTGCTGGCGTTCGCCACCGCGCGGGCCGGGGTGGTGCTGGTGCCGATCAACTTCATGCTGACCGCCGAGGAGATCTCGTACATCCTCGGCCACTGCGGGGCACGGGGTTTCCTCGTCGAGGCCGATCTGGTGCCCACGGCGGAGGCCGCGATGCGCCTGGGCGGATCGGTCACCACCACCGCTGCTCTGGTGCTGCCCGGTCAGGCCCTGCCGCCCGGGTGGACGGATTTCGACCGCTGGCTGCAGACCACGTCGCCCGCGCCGCACCCGTATGTGGCGGACGACCAGATGATCCGGCTCATGTACACCAGCGGCACCGAGTCGCGGCCGAAGGGGGCGATGCATTCCAGCCGCAGCCTGATGGGCAACTACGTCAGCACGATCATCGCCGGATCGATGGAGAGCGGCGATGTCGAGATCCACTCGCTGCCGCTCTATCACTGCGCACAGCTGGACAACTTCCTGATCACCGACGTCTATCTCGGCGCCACCAGCATCATCCTGCCGCGTCCGGATCCCGAGCTGGTGCTGCGGACCATCGAGCGTCACCGGGTCACGAACTACTTCGCACCGCCGACGGTGTGGATATCGCTGCTGCGCTCCCCGGTGTTCGACACCGTGGATCTGTCCAGCCTGCGCAAGGGCTATTACGGCGCGTCCGCGATGCCGGCGGAGATCCTGGCCGAGATCCGCGACCGGCTGCCCGGATTGCGGTTGTGGAACTTCTACGGCCAGACCGAGATGGCGCCGTTGGCGACGGCGTTGGGTCCGGACGAGCAGGATGCGCACGCCGGGGCGGCCGGCCGGCCGGTGACCAATGTCGAGACGGTGATCCTCGACGACGACGGTGCGGTGCTGCCCGCGGGAACCGTCGGGGAGATCGCCCACCGCAGCCCACATCTGATGCTCGGTTACTACGACGATCCCGCCAAGACGGCCGAGGCGTTCCGCGGCGGCTGGTTCCACTCCGGGGACCTCGGCTATTTCGACGAGCACGGGATGTTGCACGTCGTGGACCGCAAGAAGGACATGATCAACACCGGCGGGGAGAACGTCGCCAGCCGCGAGGTCGAGGAGGTCATCTACCGCCACCCCGCGGTGGAGGAGGTGGCCGTGTTCGGTCTGCCTCATCCCACCTGGGTCGAAGCGGTGGTGGCCGCGGTGGTGACCCGGAACGGTATGACGCTCGGCGAGGAGGAGCTCCTGGGCCACTGCCGGGAGCATCTCGCGGGGTTCAAGACCCCGAAACAGGTGTTCTTCGTCGACTCGCTGCCCAAGAATCCCAGCGGCAAGCTGCTCAAACGGGTGCTGCGGGAACGGTACTCGGAGAAGGCGCCGCATTGATGCAGATCGGCACGGATGGCGCGGAACGGAACGTCCGCACGTCCCCGTGCCGGTCGGTTCGCCCTGGGGCCGCACCGCAGAACCAACGCCGCGAGCCGGTGACGCGGCGTCGGGAAAGCAGGATCCCGCGCTCACCGGCGCAGCGTCCTTCATCGGCCGGCGCGTCACGGCCGGCACCTCGGTCAACTCGTGTTCCGCTGACCGGGCCGAGCTGTGTCGAAGCGCACAGCGGCGGGGTTGACTGCCTGCCATGAGCAACGAGATCACGCTGTCGGAGGTCCAGGAGTTCATCGCCGAGTTCTGGTACCACTACGACCAGGGCCACTTCGCCGAGCTCGGCGCCCGCCTCGGTGACGAGATGGAGTACCTGAGCCGATCCGATTCGGGTAACTGCCCGTTCGAGCATCTGCTCGCCGCCGAGCTGCACGGCAAGGACGAAACCCTGGCCTGGCTGACCCAGCACCGCAACGAGAACCCGTACCCGCTGCGCCACCACGCCACGAACATCTTCCGCACCGGCGTCGACGGAGACGTCACGAAGGCGCGCTTCTACCTCTACGTCAACCAGGTCACCAACAACGTCCCGTTCGATGTCTCCAGTGGTGTCGTCGACGTCGGTATCCGCCGGTCCGGCGACGGCCTGGTGTTCACGAAGATGACGGTGGTGCTCGACGCCGAGGACTCCATCCCGTTCGCCGAGCACGCCGCCAACACCACCGCGGCCGCACCGGCGGGTTCGTGACGCGTGGACGCGCATGAGGTCTTCGGCGGGGGCGTCGCCGTCATCACCGGCGCCGGGCACGGCGTCGGTGCGGGGCTGGCCCGGTATGCCGCGTCCCTGGGGATGACGGTGGTGCTCGCCGACGTCGACGCCGCGGCGATCGCGGCCCTGCGCGGGGAGCTGCCGGGCTCGGTGGGTCAGGTGTGCGATGTGCGCGATCCCGACGCGCTCGAAATGCTCGCCGCGCGCGTCTATTCCGAGGTGGGGCCGGTACGGCTGCTGGTCAACAACGCCGGCATCGAGCAGTTCGGGTACCTGTGGGACACGCCGGTCCCCAACTGGGACCGGCTCGTCTCGGTCAATGTCAGCGGGGTGTTCTACGGGATCCGGGCGTTCCTGCCCCGCATGATCGACGCCGGCGCCCCGGCGTGGGTGTGGAACCTGTCCTCCATCGGCGGGGTGGCCGCGGTTCCGTTGCAGGCCCCCTACATCATGAGCAAGCACGCGGTGCTGGCACTGACCGAATGCCTACGGCTCGAGGTGGAACTGGCCGGACACGCCGACCGGATCACCGTGCAGGCGGTGCTGCCGGGCGCGGTGAAGTCCAACATCTTCGAGGCGGCGGGCGGTGTCGACGACGGTGATGTCGCCGCCGCCGAGGCGCAGCGGGCCGCGATGCTCGACATCAAGGCCGCCGCGATGGATCCGGTCGAGGCGGCGCGGGTGGTCTTCGAACAGGCCGCCGCCGGCGAGTTCTACCTGCTCACTCAGCCCGAGTACGTCGGCGGGGCGATGGCGGAACGGGCGGCCGTGTTGACGGAGCGCCGTGCTCCGGTCCTGCGCACCGAACAGCGATTCGATCCGGCACGGCACTGATGAATCACCCGGTTCCCCCGCTCGATCCCGACGCGGCGGCCCGCATCGCCTCCCTCGGCCCACCCGCACCGATGCGCCGACGTGGCCTCCAGGCGGTGCGCGACGCGATCGAATCCGCCCCACTGCCGACCGATATGCCGGCCATGGCGAGCATCGTCGACCGGGCGGTGCCCGGACCCGGCGGTGACATCCCGGTGCGCATCCACCGCCCCGAACGGGGCTGCGGTGACCCGGCGCCGGCGGTGCTGTACTTCCACGGCGGCGGTCTGGTCATGGGCAGCAACCACTCATTCGAACCGCTGGCCCGGGGTTTGGCCGCCGCCAGCGGGGCCGTCGTGGTCGCCGTCGACTACCGGTTGGCGCCGGAGCATCCTCCGCCGGCGCAGTTCGACGACGCGTGGGCGACGACCCGCTGGGTGGCCGCCCACGCCGACGAACTGGGGCTGGACACCAGCCGGCTCGCCGTCGCCGGCGACAGCGCCGGTGGGGCACTGGCCGCCGCGGTGGCGTTGGCGGCCCGCGACCGGGGCGGACCAGAACTGCTCGCGCAGCTGTTGATGTACCCGGGACTGGACCGGGACCTGGCTGCCCCGTCCATCGTCGCCATGCCCGAAGCCCCGATGTTGAGCCGGGACGACATCGTGTATCTGCACGAGCTCGCCGACCTGGGCGCCGGCACCCCCCATGACCCGTACCGGGTGCCGGCCTACGCCACCGATCTCGGAGGCCTTCCGCAGACGATCATCGTGACCGGCGCCTGTGACCCCATCCGGGACTGGGGGGAAAGGTATGCCGGGCGGCTGCGGGATGCCGGGGTGCAGACCACGGTGACCCGCTACCCGGGGATGTACCACGGCTTTCTGATGCGCTACGAGTCCACCGCCCGCGGCCGGCTGGCCCTGGCCGAGATCGGCGCCCTCCTCCGCGCGAAATTCGCCAATCCACTTCCGTTTTGACAATTTCTCAAACCGTCCCGGTGGCCGGAAACCCCCGGTCCGGGGGATACCGACCCGACTGACAATCGACGGTACACACCATCTGGCGTGCATCGACGCCGCAACCCGACGAAGGAGTGACAGGCATGCTCACCGAAGAGCGGCGTATGGAGTTGTCCGACATTCTCCGGCCGGTGGCACCGCCCCGCGAGATCGACAACGTCTACACCGATGACCAACGTGAACGGTTGCTCGACGTGGTTCGCCGGGAAGGCCCGTGGCGACTGATCATCGCCCAGCACTTCGCCTCGCCCGAAGAACTGATGGCCACCATGAGTGGACAGTTCCCGGAGGGCTTCGAGCCCAGCCTGGATCTCTTCCTCACCCCGACCTTCCGCGGGCACCTGGCCAACTACGGCACCGTGCTGTATCCGGAACTGCACGACTGCTTCTACAACGAGCGGTTCCTGAACGAGGCGAAGTCGTACTGGGGAGCCGAGTACGCCAAACCCCAGATGATGCTGTTCAACATCAACGGCCCGTGCTGCAACCGCGACCCCGGTCATCTCGACTCCCCGAGTTTCCGTGGTATCCGCTACGAGAACGCCCCGACATGGCTGGTCAGCGTGATGGGCAAGTCCGGCCTGTTCACCGACTACCTGATCAAGATGGCGCAGGTCATCACCTGGTTCTCGTTGGACGAGAACAGCGGCTTCACCTATTGGCCCGACGGGCCGCTCAAAGCGCCCAAACGGGTTCTGCCGCCGGTCTACAACCGGGGCGTGGTGGTCCAGAACGAGATGATGGTGCACCGTGGCGAGGCCAACGGCCCGCTCGACCAGCAGGTGCCGAAGGGATTGTCGTTCGACACGGTGTTCGCCGGCGATCCGGAGTCGCGGGACCACTGGGTGCTCCGCAACGGAGACGAGGTGATCGCCCGCCACCACACCGACGAGTTGCGGTTCCTGGTGCACTGGTCGGCCGAGGTGTTCTCCGACTACGACGAGCTGAAGAAGAACATGGACCACTCCGACGACCTCACCATCGACAAGGCGATCGACATGATGGTCGACGACCTGGCCAAGCGGGGCACCAAGCTCGACATCCCGAGTGAGCCCCTGCACGACCCGGCCTTCATCGCCGCCCTCAACGCCGCCTACGACCTGGGCGGTCCGGCGATCTATCCGGAAGAGGCCCCGGTGAGCGCGTTCGTGCTCTGACGACGCCCACCAAGCGTGTCACACGCATTGTGGCCCCGGGAACACCCGGGGCCACAATGCTTTTCCGGGCCGGGCTTTTCCGGGCCGGGCTTTTCCGGACCGGAAGTCGCCCTGGCGGGCCGGAGGATGCCGAACCGGATCTCGGGCCGGATCTCAGCGGGTTCCGCCGGCCGCGTGGGCGCCGGCCCGCCGGCCGCTGAACACGCAGTCCGAGATCGACAGGCCGCTGACGTAACTGTTGGAGCACACGCCGACGGCGTTGCGGCCGGCGGCGTACAGGCCGGGGATCACCCCGCCGTCGCGGTGCACCACCGCACCGCTGTCCTCGTCCACCACGAGCCCGCCCAGGGTCAACCCGGGAATGGGGTAGAACAGCGAGGCGTCGGCGGAGATGTTGATCGAGTAGAACGGACCGCGCTCCAGCGGTGGACACAGGGACGGATGCTTGTGACCGGGATCCCCTGCCCCGCTGCTGATCCCGCGGTTGTACTCGTCGACGGTCTGCTGCAGACCGGCGGCGTCGATACCGTTCTTGCGGGCCAGATCCGCGATCGTGGCCGCCTTCTTGTGCCCGATGGTCAGCAGATACCACACCTGGAGCCGCTGGAAGACCTGGGTCTGATCGGTGATCTGCGTCCTGATCTTCCGCCAGGTGGCGGCGTCATAGATCGCCCACCCGGTGCCGCCGAACTCGCGCATGAGCACGTCACCGTGGGTGGCGCCGTAGAGATCCTCGTTCGCGATCCGCCGCCCGTCCGCGCCGACGGTGAGACCTTCCAGGAACGCGCTGGGTGGGGACAGGAATCGCCAGGCGGTGACGTTGCCCATCTTGTCGGTCTTACCACCGGCGTCCAGTCCGAGCCGGATCCCGGTGCCGTCGTCCCCGACCGTGCCCAACGGGGAGATCTTCAGGAACTGCGGTGCGTACTGTCGCACCCATCCACGGTTGTTGATGAATCCACCGGCGGCCAGAATCACCGCGCCGGCACGGGTTTCCGTTTCGACACTGGCCTCGGCACGCAGCCGTTCGGCGTACCGGACGGCGCCGGAGACCACACCGGGCATCCACGTCCCCAGCTTGCCGGTGGCCCTGGTGATGAGTCGATGCCTGCGGGCGTGGCGGTGCCCGGGATCCAGGACCGTGTAGCGCACCCCGGTGACCCGGCCGTCGTCAGCCTGGATCAGGGAATGCACGTGGGCGAGCGGAACGAATTCGACGCCCTTGGACAGCGCGGAATCCCGCAGCCGCTCGAACAGCACCCGCCCCGATCTCATACCCGGGGCCAGTGCCCGGTGACCGCGGGGTGCGGGGTGTGCGTGTTCGCTGTACGGGAAGGCGGTCTCGTTGCCCGAGTAGTACAGGTAGTGCTCATCGGTCGGGTAGGAAGTCTTGTAGGGGGGCACCGGACCGCCCCGGAATTCCACCCCCTGTGCCTTGAGCCATTCGATCATCGCGGGGCTCTGTTCGCAGAAGCGGGTGAGGGTCTCGGGGCTGACGGCGTCACCGACCTCACGCGCCAGATACGCGCGCATGTTCTCGACGCTGTCGGCATGCCCCCCGGCCTGCTGTTCGGCCGTTCCGGCGCCGGCGTAGACGATCCCGCCGGAGTATGCCGTCGCACCACCGCCGTGACCGCGGTCCAGCACCAGGACCCGCGCCCCCCGGTCCGCCGCCTCGATGGCCGCGGAGGCGCCCGCCGCCCCGAATCCCACGATGATGACGTCGTATTCCTGCGCTGTCGGCATCACTGCTCCCGGAGAACGGATGTGATCTGTCTGGCCACCAGCCGTGCGGTGCGCCGCGGCGCGATCCGCGCAAGGGCATGCAACACATGGGCGTCCGCGCCGATGATCACCCGGTACCGGTCTCTCGCGATACCGGCGACGATCTTCCTGCCGGCCGCCTCGGGGCTGGTGGCGTACACCCGTCGGCTGCCGGCGTCGAGCATCTCCACCCCGGAGTTCTTCGCGAGTTCGGTGGCGACGTTGCCCGGGAACACGGTCACGACACGGACGTCGGTACCGACGAGTTCGGCGTCCAGGCCTTCGCTGAACTGTTTCACCGCGGCCTTGCTGGCGCTGTAGAGCAGCTGACTGGCGAACGGCACCAGAGCCGACAGGCTCGACATGTTGGTGATGTTGGCCTCCGGACGCGCCAGCAGGATCGGCAGGAACGCCCGGCACATCCGCACGGTGCCGGTGAAGTTCACCACCGGCACCCGGTCGAGGGCCTCGGCGCCGAGGTCGGAGAACAACGCGAACCGTTGCGCGATCCCGGCGATGTTGACCAGACCGTCGACCTGCCCGTGCGCGTCGAGCACCGCAGCGGGCAGGGCCGCCACCGCATTGTCGTCGGTGACGTCCACGACGTGGGTGGTGATCCGCGCTCCGGTGGCCCGAACCAGTTCCGCCGTGCCGGCGAGCCCTTCCCGATCGATGTCGACGGCGGCGACATGTGCCCCGCGCCGGCCCAGCTCCACGGCGACCTCCCGCCCCATGCCGTTGCCGGAACCGGTGACGACGAACACCCTATCGGTGATGCGCACGGGACGGCTCCCCTTCGGTGGTCGGCGGCGCGGAGTCGTCCAGCACCGGGAGCAACCCCTGCACCACCGCCGTCTCGATGGCGGTGCGCAACGCGGGGCACAGCGGGATGGCATGTCCTTCCACCTGACTCTGGTCGAGGCACATCTCCCGCGCCGCGGCGTTCCACTGCACGCTGGTCTGTTCCCAGCTGCTCTTCCGGGCCAGCACCCGCGCCCCGCAGGTCCCGCAGGTGACCGGCCGCATCGGTGCGTCGAGCAGCCGGTTGTCCGGGCGTGCGGTCACTTGTTCACGCCCACCAGCCTGGGCAACCGGCCGGCGGCGATGTTGTCCTCGACCTCCTTCATCCACGCCTCCCGCGGCCGGGTGGTGTCGATCTCGAACTCGAATCGGTCCACCATGTCCGGTGTCACGTCCGCCACGTCGACATAGAACTGCTCGTACCACCGCCGCACCTGATAGACCGGGCCGTCTTCCTCGCAGAGCAGCGGATTGTCGATGCGCGCCTTGCGCTTCCAGATCGCCACGTCCTGTTCGAAACCCATCTTCACGAAGTCGCCCAGCGCGACGGCCATCTGCATCGCGATGTCCCGCGGTGCGGTGTCGGAGATCTCCACGGTGATCCCGTACTGCAGCACGAAGGAATTCGCGTCGATCGGGTAGTGGCAGTTGATCAGCACGGTGCGCTGATCACCGTGCTCGTAGTGATAGGTGAGGTCGTCGATCATGAACGAGGGGCCGTAGTACGACGCGACCGAGGTGGTCCCCAGGATCTTCGCCCCCTCCCCCGACCCGAGATCGGGACGGGCCTCGCTCTTGTAGTACTGGGTGGCGACGTGGCCCTCGAAGACGTTCTTGAACTCCGTCGGAAGTCCGCCGTGGATGTAGAAGAAATGCGCCATGTCCACGATGTTGTCGATGATCTCCCGACAGTTGGTGTGCACGACCGTGCTGTACCAGTGCCAGTCGGTCCAGCGGTCGGTGCCCACACCCTCGATCCGGGGGATCGTCACGTCGGGCGGCGGCGGATTGTTCTCCGGGTCGTTCCAGACGAACAGCATCCCGTCCTGCTCCAGGGTGGGCCAGGTGGCGGTACGGGCCAGTTTCGGGACCCGGCGACTGTAGGGAACCTTCTTGCAGCGGCCGTCCCCGCCCCAGCGCCAGTCATGGAACGGGCAGGCGATCTCGTTGCCCTTCACCTCGCCGTCGGACAGGTCTCCCCCCATGTGCCGGCAGTACGCGTCCAGGACGTTGATCTTGCCGTCCCCACCCCGGAAGACCACCAACTTGCCGCCGAAAGCGTTGATCGCGTGGGGTTTCCCGTCGCCGAGGTCGTCGATCAGTCCGAGACAGTGCCAGCCCCGGGCGAACCGGGTCGGCACCGCCTGCGCCTCGATCTGACGCACCTCGCCGGTGTCGCGGTCGGACTGCAACGAAGTCATACCGGCCATCCTCGTCTTGTCTGCTCGTCGTGTTGCGTGTTGTGGACAGCCCCGGTTGTAACACCGGAACGGCGCCGGGAACCCGCGGTGTTCCACTGATCGGGCAACGCCGATGACCGCCCGACGCGGCGGTGGCCAGAATCGTGCGGTGACTGTTGCCCAGAACATCGAGGTGGACCTGCTGGTGGTGGGTTCCGGGACCGGGATGGCCGCGGCCCTGGCCGCCCACGAACTCGGGTTGACCACCCTGATCGTGGAGAAGACCGCCCAGGTGGGCGGTTCGACCGCCCGGTCCGGAGGCGCCTTCTGGATGCCGGCGAATCCGGTCCTGACCGAGGCAGGCGCCGCGGACACCCTCGACGCGGCGCGCAGCTACCTGGAGGCGGTGGTCGAGGACAGCGCGCCCGCCGACCGCTGGCAGGCCTTCCTCGATCACGGCGCCGAGACGGTGCGCATGCTCCGCCGCACCACACCGATGAGATTCCAGTGGGCCAAGGGGTATTCGGACTACCATCCGGAGCGGCCCGGCGGAGCGGTTTTGGGCCGCACCTGCGAATGCCGGCCGTTCGACGCCCGCATCCTCGGCCCGGAACTGGACCGGCTGCGCCCCGGGGTGATGAAGTCCTCCCTGCCGGTGCCGGTCACCGGGGCGGACTACCGCTGGCTCAACCTGATGACGCGGATGCCGTTGAAGGCGATCCCCCGGATCGGGCTGCGCGTCGTCCAGGGCGTCGGCGGTCTGGCCCTGCGCCGCCGCTACGTGGCGGGCGGGCAGGCGCTGGCCGCCGGTCTGTTCGCCGGTGTGATCCGGGCCGGCATCCCGGTGTGGACCCACAGCCCGCTGACGCGGTTGCTGTTCGACGGCGACGACGTCGTCGGCGCCGTGATCGACCGGCACGGCGCCGAGGTGACGGTCCGGACGCGTCGCGGTGTGATCCTCGCCACCGGCGGCTTCGACCATCTGCTGGACTGGCGCCGCAAGTTTCAGCTCGAATCGCTGCCCGGGGACCTCAGCCTGGGCGCCGAGGGCAACACCGGTGACGGTATCCGGATCGCGCAGGAGGTCGGGGCCGGCACCGGGCTGATGGATCAGGCGTGGTGGTTTCCCGCCTTCGCCCCACTGCCCGGTGGGGAACCGGCGGTGATGCTCGCCGAACGGTCGCTACCGGGATGCCTGCTGGTCGACCAGACCGGCAATCGGTTCATCAACGAGGCCACCGACTACATGTCCTTCGGTCAGCAGCTTCTGCGGCGCGAGCGGAGCGGCCACCCGGTCGAGGACATGTGGATGGTCTTCGACCAGCGCTACCGTGACAGTTATCTGCTTGCCGCGGAACTATTTCCACGGATGCCGCTGCCGCGGTCCTGGTATGACGCCGGGATCGCGCACCGCAGCGACGACATCCCCGGTCTGGCCCGGGCGATCGGCGTCGACGCGTCCACGCTGGACGCCACCGTGGAACGGTTCAACCGGCTGGCCCGGGCCGGAGTCGACACCGACTTCGGCCGGGGCGACAGCGCCTACGACCGCTACTACGGCGACCCCACCGTGGCGCCCAACCCCAACCTCCGACCGCTCGACCACGGCCCGTTCTACGCGGTGCGGGTGGTGCTCAGCGACCTCGGCACCTGCGGCGGCGTCCGGGCCGACCACCATGCGCGGGTGCTTCGCGAAGACGGATCGGTGATCGGCGGTCTGTACGCGATCGGCAACACCGCGGCGAATGTGTTCGGGGCGTGTTACCCCGGCGCGGGCGCCACCATCGGCCAGGGACTGGTGTTCGGCTACATCGCGGCACGGCACGCCGCCACCCGGGCGGGCTGACCGCCCCGGCGGTCACTCCCGATCCTTCTCCGCGGCGATCCGGCGCTCCACCTCGTACCAGTACTCGCGGACCGGCCACTCCAGTCCCGACTGCTCTGCTTCGGTGAAGATCCTGTCGGCGACGTCGAGGTCCTTGATCAGCTGCAGCGCGAGATCGCGTTCGGCGGCGTAGTACCGCTCCGACCACTGCAACGCGAGCCGGGCGTACGACCACGCCGGCTGTTCGGCGGTGTGCCTCGCCTCGGTCGCGGCCTCCCGCTGCATCCGGTCGGCGTAGGCCGCGTGTTCGGCCAACACCTCTTTGAGCCGACCCGGATTCGTCAGGTGGCCGAAGACCACCCGCAGCATCGGGCTGTGTTTGAGGGTCGGGGCCTCCACCGGTTCCTCGTTGGTCCACCGGGTGACGGCGGCCAGGCCGGCGTCGGTGATCTTGTACATCCGCCGGCTCCGGGTGCTGCCCTCGATCCGCGACGTCACCAGGCCGTACTGTTCGAGTCGTTTGAGTTCGGAGTAGATCTGGCTGTACGCGGGGCTGGAGTAGAAGAACCGGATGACCCAGTCCGTCCACTTCTTGATGTCGTAGCCGGACAGCTCGTTACCGCCCGACAACATGCCCAGCAGCGCCCACCCGGTGGGGCTCAGATTGGGCTGATCAGCGGCGTCCTCGACAGCTTCCGTCACTGTCCAAGGCTAACAATTCCGCGTCCGACGGCGGCCGCCCTCCTACCGCTGACCGGGAGGCCGTATTGCGCGGTCGCGGCGGCGCCCGGCAGGGTTGATCTCCCGGCGGAGGAGGGATATGTCCGACGACATCGTGGTCGATGTGCTGGTGGCCGGTTCCGGCGGTGGGCTCGCGGGCGTCTACACCGCAGCACGGGCCGGCCTGTCGGTGCTGTTGGTGGAGGCCACCGACAAGTTCGGCGGCACCACGGCGTATTCGGGCGGCGGCGGGATGTGGTATCCGTGCAACCCGGTGGTCCGGCGTGCCGGGACCGACGACACCATCGCCGACGCACTCGAGTACTTCCATGCGGTCGTCGGCGATCGCACCCCGCGCGACCTGCAGGACGCGTATGTCACCGGTGGCGCCGGCTTCATCGAGTTTTTGGAGCAGGACCCGCATTTCGAGTTCACCGTGCTGCCGTGGCCGGACTACTACGGTTCGGCCCCCGGCGCCCGGAACGACGGCTACCGGCACATCGTCCCGGTCCCGCTCCCGGACGACGCGCTCGGGCGACACGCCGGGCTGGTGCGCGGGCCACTGGACACCGAACGGCTCGGGACTCCGGCACCCGATGTCCTGGTCGGCGGACGCGCCCTGGTGGGCAGGTTCCTGGCGGCTCTCGGCGGATTCCCCGACGTCACCTGCTGGCGCAACACCCCGCTGACCGAGCTGATCTGCGACGGCGATCGGGTCGTGGGGGCGGTCGTGGTGCGCGACGGAACGCCGGTGCGGGTCCGCGCACGCAGGGGCGTGCTGCTGGCGGCCGGCGGATTCGAACGGAATGCCGACATGCGTGCCCGGTACGGCGTTCCCGGTGATGCGACCGACACCATGGGCGCTCCCGGCAACACCGGCGCCGCCCACCTGGCGGCGATCGCGGCGGGGGCCGACACCGACCTGATGGATCAGGCGTGGTGGTCCCCCGGTCTGACCCATCCGGACGGCCGCTCCGCATTCGCCCTGTGGTTCACCGGCGGCATCTTCGTCGACCAGAACGGTCGGCGGTTCGTCAACGAGTCGGCCCCCTACGACCGGCTGGGCCGCGAGGTGATCCGGCACATGCGGGCGGGCCGGCTGACCCTGCCGTACTGGATGATCTACGACGACCGGACCGGCGGCACACCCCCGATCGGCGCCACCAACGTCTCGATGGTGGACGCCGCGGAGTACCGCAAGGCGGGGCTGTGGCGCTCGGCCGACACGATCACCGGACTGGCCGAGGCGATCGGGGTGCCCGCCGGCGATCTCGCGGCGACGATCGCACGCTTCAACGAGCTCGCGGCTTCCGGCACGGACGTCGACTTCGGTCGGGGCGCGGAGGCATACGACCGCGTGTTCACCGCCGGCGCCTCACCGCTGGTACCCATCGACACCCCGCCGTATCACGCGGCCGCCTTCGGCCTGTCCGATCTGGGCACCAAGGGTGGACTGCGCACCGATGCGCGGGCCCGCGTGCTGCGCCGCGACGGCACCGCGATTCCCGGGTTGTACGCGGCCGGCAACACCATGGCCGCGGTGACCGGAACCACCTATCCGGGTGGCGGTAATCCGATCGGCGCCTCGCTGCTGTTCAGCCACTTCGCGGCACTGGACATGGCCGCCCAGCCGACCGGGGCGGGGCGTTAGCGCATGCCGGAGCAGGTACCGGTCAGCCGGGCCGAACAGGACCGGGCCCGCTACGAACCCCTGACGTCGTCGGTCCGGCGCCTCATCGACGCCACCATTCGCAGCGAAGCCGATGAACAGGCGGTGCGGCAGGCGCACGCCCTCATCGATCAGGCTGTCGCGCTGCTCAGCTCCCGGCTCATGCCGGGCTCGTTCGGGCTCCGGCACGACACCGACGGCAATCCGATGGTGTGGGGCAACGTCGCGATCGGGCTCCGGAATGCGATCGCTCCGCCGTTGCGGGTCCATCACCAAGGGGGCCGGGCCTGGGCCGAGGTCACCCTGGGCGCCCCGTACGAGGGGCCGCCCGGGCAGGTGCACGGCGGTGTGTGTGCCCTGCTGCTCGACCATGTGCTCGGCGCGACGGCGCACCGCCCGGGTGCGCCCGCGTTCACCGGCACCATCACCCTGCGGTACCTGCGTGCCACACCGCTGGGGGTGCCGCTGCGGACGGAGGCCTGGGTGGACCGGGAGGAAGGCTCGAAGACGTTCGCTCTCGGGCAGATCTCCGATCACGACGGCGTCGTCACGGTGCGCGGTGAAGGGGTCTTCATCCGGCCCGGATGACGCTCACCGCCGGGCGTTCACACTGGCTCGAACGCCGAGACCAGCCACCGCCCCTGGACTTTCGCCAGGCTGACGACGACGCTGCTCGACGTGTACGCCGGCTCCGGTCGCTGCGCGCTGCCGGTCTCCTGGTTCACGTAGACCAGCACCTTGGCGGTGTCCGGACCGATCTCGATCAACCCGGCCCGCAGTGCCCGGGCGGACGCCGTGACACCACGGTCGCGCACCGCGGGCGCCAGCACATCGGAGGTGAATCTGCCGTAATAGGTCGAGAACTCCCCGGTCATCATCGACCCGGCCCGCACCATGTCGCCGTCGATGGTGTCCGGCGCATACGACAGCAGCGCCTCGGCGGCCGACGCTGCGGCCTCGACCGCGTCCTGCGCAACCTCCGGTCCGCTGCGTTGGGTGCTGCGGTGGTGATGGACCATCGCAGCCGCCAGCAGTGCGGCGGAGCCGATCAACGCCACGGTCGCGACGACGGCGCACCACCGGACGACGCACCACCGGGCGGCCGCTGCGCCGATGATGCGCCCGGCGCGGCCGCGGAGCCTCACGAGACGAACTCCACGCCGGACATCTTGATCTGATCCCCTTCCCGCCGCAGTTCGACGGCGAGTCGCCAGTGCTGCGGCGGCTCGGCGGTGCCGGCCGCATCGGTGACCGTCGAGGTGGCGGCGACGAGTACGACAGCCGAGTCGTCGGCCATCCTCTCGACCGCGGCGGCGGCCGCCGTCACCGTGGTGGAAACCCCCGCGTCGCGTGCCATGCGGACGAAATCATCTGCCGCGAACGTGAAGTCGTCCTTGAACGACCCGGTCGAGTTGTCGATGATGCGTTGTGCCTGCCGGTCGGCCTGTTCGGCGTCGACCGACAACAGCGTCACCACAGCCTGCCGGGCGGCCGCGATGAACTCGGCGCGCTCGTGGGCGGCCGACCGACCGGTGTGGGTGGCGCGCAGCAGGATCCCGCTGCCGATGAGCATGGCCACCGTGGCCAGCAGTGCCGCGGCGACGAAGATCGGCGCCCGGCGACCGCCTGATGTGCGTGGCGCGCCTGATGTTCGTGAGCCTGATGTGCGCGGCACCGGCCTCCTTCCTGCTCGAGTCCGCCCGAGGTGCGGCCCGTCTGGCCCGGACGATGCTCGACGCTAGGCCGATGACGCCGCAGCGCGGTTCGGTCCGTCCCGCCCACCGGGCGGCGCCGTCAACGGCGAGGACCGGACGCGGTATGGGCCCACATGTCCGCTCAGTGGGTGCACAGGCTGTGGCCGCCCGCTGTCGCGGCTAGATTCCGGGCTTGTTGCCTGTGTCATCCGGACGTCCACCGGTCCGGCGCTGACCGCAGGCCTCGTGTTCGAGGAGTGGCGATGGTGCGTATTCCCGTGGTGCTGGCGGCGGTGACGGCGCTGGGGCTGGCGACGTCCCCGGACGCCGGCGCGGACACCGCCGACTGGGGTCTGAACGGAACCTATATCGCGACCTCCAACGGCGAGTTGGCCCGCAAGAACGAGGTGTTCTTCGAGCAGCGGAGCCTGCGCAGCACGTGGACGATCAGCACGCAGTGCAGTTATCCGGGTGAGTGCACCGGGACGGTGGTCAGCGAATGGGGCTGGACCGCGCCGATCTACCAGCGCAGCGGCGTCTGGTACGTCAAACACACGATCGAGGACTGGATTCCGTGCCCGGACGGCAGCACCGCGCCGGGCCTGCAGGTGTTCCGGTTCAAGGCCATGACACCGGACGGAACGACGGCCGATCCGACCGCGACGACGCTGGTGGGTGAGGACATCACCACCGGGGTCAGCGGCGCCTGCGGGGTGAACAAACCGGTCTACATCAACATGCCGTTCAAGCTGGTGAAGGTCTGACGCGCCGACCGCACCGGCGAGGCGGTCATCGGGGCAACAGGTCGGTCCAGTTCTGCGCGGGCGGGGCCACCAGATCGGTTCGGGTGTGGACCAGTCCGTCCGGCGTCGCGTACTGCCCGGTCCGCGGATTGTAGGTCGCGAACGCCACCGACGGACCCCCGTCGGTCGCCTCGGCGGATGCGGACGCCGGGGCCGCCCCCGGCGGCGGGGTGTCGTCCGCGGGCGGCGGGGTGCCGGCGGGCGGGCCGAAGATCTGGTCATCCGACGTCACCCGGCTGTCCGGTGCGACGCCCTGCGCGATCAGGTTCGGGTCGATCGGGTACGGGCCGGTGACGTGCTGCCTCATGGCCAGCGGCTCGAACGGCCGGTCGCTCTCGCAGATCTCCACGGTGGGGGCGCGCTTCCCGGGCTGTCCCATGCAGGGGAAGTTCCGTGCGCCGCGCACACCGATCGGCGAGTCCTGCGGCAACTTGCAGTAGAGCCCGTCCGGTGTGTCGATGTCGGACAGGTCCGCCGGTGACCGCCATTCCGAGGGCGGCAGGAAGCCGACCGTGCAGGCCGGCGGATCCCCCAGCGTCAGGCTGAACTCCGACAACGCCATCCCGGTCGGATTGTTCAACGAGGAGCCGTACGACTGGGTGGCGGCCAGATACGGCGGCAGCAGCACCAGCAGCTGTTCGAGCGACGGGTTGTAGGTGACGCCGATCTGTCCGACCGTGGTGAGGTTGGCCAGCAGCACCGGCACGGTCGGCTTCACCTGGGCGAGGAGCCGGGCGGCCTGGTCGGCGGCACCCGGACCGTCGGTCAGGATCGTGCGGATCTGCGCGTCGTCGGCCGCCAGCTGCCCGGTGATCCCGGAGAGGCTCCGCGCCCACGTGCGGATGGCCTCGGCGCCGACAGCCTGCCCGTCGAGCAGCGGCCGCCCGTCCTCGATGAGGACGCGCGCCCGTTCGCCGGAACCATTGAGCCGCTCCGCCAGCTGGGCGGCGGAATCGAACGCCGATCCCAACTCGTATCCCGAGCCACCGAGTGCTGTGGCCGATTCGTCGAGCAATGCGCCGAGTTGCCCGGACGGGATGCTGTCGATGAGCGCACTCATCTGATCGAGCATGGGTCCGACCCGTTGCGGCACCGAGGTGTTCTCGATCCCGATGACCGAACCGTCCTCGAGGTACGGGGCGCCGTCGTGGCGGGGCAGCAGCTCGACGTACTGTTCACCGACGGCCGAGACGCTGCGGACATCCGCCTGCAGATCCGCGGGGATCCTCGGCCTCGACTGCAGCGACATCGTGACGACCGCACCGGTGCGGGTGGGCCGGACGTCGAGCACCTTGCCCACCTTGACGCCGCGGTAGGTGACGTTGGAGAACCGGTACAGACCGCCGGTCGAGGGCAGCTCCATCGTCACCGAGATGCGTCCGATGCCGAGCAGCATCGGTACCTGCAGATAGCCGAACACCATGGCGCCCATGCCGACCACCGCCGCGATGGTGAAGATGACGAGCTGGGTGCGGACGAACCGGGTGAGCATCAGTTGCCGCCTCCGGTGTCCGCCGGATCGTCGGTCATCGGTGGGATCGGCGCCAGGTCGGGGGGCGCAGGTGTCACCGGGGTTTTTAACGGGTCGCGGGTGTACGAGGAGTACCAGGGGTCGCCCGGCGCCGGTACCAGGGACGCGCCGGGCTGCCCCCACCGCGTTCCGAGCAGGATTCCGCGCTTGAGCCGGGGAATGGTGAAGTCGAAGACGATGAACTGGTTCATGTAGTCGCCGCGGATGCCCCGGTCGATGAACTCCTGGGTGTAGGGATAGGTCGGCAGGTAGGTGAGGGCCGTGACGAGGTCGGGGCCGACCTCGGCGAGGGCGCGGACCGTGGGTTCGAGGTTCTGCAGGTTGCGCACCAGATCTTCCTGCGATTCGTTGATCAGTTGATTCGCCAGGTCGCTGAAGTCGCCCAGGCTCTGGAGGGCGGTGCTGATCCGGGGTTGCTGCTCGGCGAGCACCTCGAGAGCCGGCGGGATGCGGTCCAGCGCCGCGGCCAGTTCCTCACGCTGGGCGGCGAATGTTCCCGCGGCCCGGTCCAGGTTCTCGATGGTGGCGAGGATCTTGTCGCGTTGACCGTCGAGGAGGCCCACCACGTTGTTCATCCGGGTGAGCAACTCCCGGACGTGGACCGCGCGACCGTCGAGCGCCGCGGTGAAGTTGTGCACGATGTCGGCGATCTGAGCCAGCCCGCCGCCGTTGACCACGAAGGACAGCGACGCCAGTGTCTGCTCGGTGGACGGAAAGCTCGACGACCGCTCGAGTGGGATGGTGGCGCCGGGTGCCAGCGCACCGGTGGGTGGTTCACCGACGGGTGGATCCAATGCCAGGTGCATCGACCCGAGCAGGCTGGTCTGTCCGACCGTGGCCACCGCGTTCGCCGGAATCACGGTGCCGGGCCGTACCGTCACCTCGACGTCGGCATACCAGCCGTCGAGTGTCATCCTGCGCACCGCGCCGACCACCACATCGTCGACCATGACGGGTGAATTCGGTTCCAGGGTACCGACATTGGCGATCTGGACCTGGTAGGTGACGGCGTCGGAGCCGGTACCCACGGTGCCTGGCAGCGGCAGCGAGCTGACCCCGTCGAAGGTGCAGCCCGAGAGGGTCAGCACGGCGCAGCACGCGACGGCGATCCGGCTACGCAAGAAGGTCACGACTGTCACGGTGTCCCTCCCGGCTGCTGGTCAGAGTGACGTTCGGCGGGTAGCAGCAGGTCCTGCAGGTCGGCCGGGCCGGGACCGGACGGCGCCGGCGCCGGCAGCCCGGGCGGTACCGGCGCGCCCGGGAACAGGGCGGGTTGCGGGATGGCCGGCAGCCCGTCGGGGGTGTACGCCCCGGGCGGATGTGGCGGGTCGTGCCATCCGGCGGGTGGCGCCACGTCACCGGCACCGGTGTAAGCCGACACCGCGGGCGGCGGTTCGTCCGGGCCGGGCGGCCTCTGACCGCCGCCGGGTGCGAGCCCGGGTTCGGAGTAGATCACGTTCTGCGGCGCCGGTCCCAGATAGGCGTTGAACGGCAGCGGCAGATAGTTGAAGTTGATCAGGCGCAGTGCGGGTCCGAGGTACTCCGCGCAGGCTTTGGCGGAGGCCTCCGCGGTGACGTTCTCCACCGCGCCGATCGCCGCGCAGATCAACGTCACCGGGTTGGCGAAGTTGTTCATGGCGAACGATCCGCGCGGACCGCCGGTGTCGGGGTTGTAGATGTTGTAGCCGTTCGCCAGGGCGGTGGGCGCGGCATGCAACACGTTCTTGACGGTCATGCTGTTGTCCGAGAGCACCCGGGTCAGAGCGGCCAGCCGCTGGATCTGCTCGGCGGTCTGATCGCGGGTGCCGTCGATGAACCGCTCGACCACGCCCACCGCATCTGCGACATCCCTGATGGCGGCGTCCAGCTCGGCCCGGCTGCCGTCGACGACGCTGGTGACGTCGGCGAGCCGATCCTGGAACTGCACGATCTGAATGTTGCTGTCTCGTAACGCGGTGACGAAGGTCTGCAGGTTCTCCAGGATCTCGACGATGTTCCCGCTGCCCTCCCCGAGCACACGGCCCACCGCCGAGAGTTCGGAGATGGTCTGGCGCAGCTTCCCGCCGTTACCGGCCATGGCGTCGGCGGCGCTGTCGATGAACCGCCCGAGGGCGGTGTCCGACACGCCACCGTCGGGCCCGAGTTCGGTGGCCAGCCGGGTGAGCTGTTCCTTGACCTCGTCCCACTCGATCGGCACCGCGGTCCGCTCCAGCCCGATCTCCCCGCCGTCGGGCATGGTGGGACCGTCGGGCGCCGCGGCGGAACCGTAGGGCGGAGTCAACTGCACGTATCGCGCCGAGACCAGGTTCTGCGCCACGATGATCGCCTCGGCGTCGGCCGGGATAGGCACGTCACGCCGCACCTGCAGGACGACCTTGGCCCGGGTACCCATCGGTTCGATGCTCTTGATGGTTCCGACCCGGACGCCGGCGACCCGCACGTCGTCCCCCGGATAGACGGCCGTCGCCGATCTGAAATACGCCGAGATGGTGATCGGGCCGAATCTGTTCTGGTACAGCAGATATCCGGAACTCGCAAGCATCAACGCCACCAGGACGATCAACAACGTCCTGGTGATCCGCGGAGCGGTCCGCCATGTGGCGATCATTGTCAGCCTCCGGGAATACCGTTGTAGGGGAACGGGAATTCGGCGCGTGGGCCAACATTGTCGGGCGGTTGGCCGGCGTTGACCCCGCGCCGGAAGCCCAGCGCATAGTCCAGGAACGGCTGGATGGCCGGACCGGGCAGCAGGTTCGACGCGAACCCGTAGTAGTAGAAGCCGTTGTTGACGGCCTCACCTTGGGTGAGTTGGTATTTGGCCAGGCCCTTCAGTGATTGCGTGAGGTTGTCCTCATTGCGTTCGAGCAACTCGAGCACTCTGTTGAGTTTCTCCAACGCCGGGGCCAGCTCCTCCTCGTTGTCGGCGACCAGACCCGAGAGCTGTTGGGCCACCGCGGAGGTGTTGGCCAGCAGCGTGACGATCGCGTGCCGGCGCTGCTGCAGCACACCCATCAGATCGTTGGCGTTGAGCAGCATCCGGTTGACCTGTTCGCTGCGCTCGGAGAGTATCCCGGTGACCTTCGAGGCGCTCTCCAGCAGCTCCGCCAGCGACTCGTTTCGGCTGTTGAGGGACTGCGACAGCCGGGTGACGCCGTCGAAGGTCGGACCGAGCTGGGGCGCGATCCGATCGATGGTCTCGGCCAGCACGTCGAGCGACTGGTTGATCGCCGCGGTGTCGGTCTGTGCGGTGTTGGCGGTGAAGTCACCGACCGCGTCGGTCAGCGAGTAGGGCGACCCGGTCCGGCTCAGCGGGATGACGCCGGCCGGCCGGATGCGACCGTTCCCCCGGGGTTCCACGGTCAGCACCCGCTCGCCGAGCAGCGTGCCCGTCCGGATGTGGGCGGTGGTCTCCTCCCCCAGCCGGATCCGCGCGTTCAACGCGAAGGTCACCACGGCGTGACCGCCCTGGAGTCGCACATCGGAAACGGTGCCGACGGTCATGCCGGAGACCTTCACCTCGTTGCCGGCGGCCAGCCCGCCGGCCTCGGCGAACTCGGCGTGGTAGCGCACCGACGTGGCCATCGTCCACAGCTGCTGGGTCTGCAGACCCACGACGATGATGAGGACCACCAGCACCAGGCCGATGACACCACTGCGGATCAGAGCGGATTCTCGATATTTGTGCATCAGGGCTCCGCGCATCGTCCGGTGTTCTGGATCACCCACGGGAAGTGGGCGGTCCGTCCCTGCAGATCGGTGACCCGGACCGACACCCCGCAGATGTAGAGATTCAGCCAGCTGCCGTAGGCCCCGAGGCGTACGAGTTTGCGGTAGTTGGCCGGTGTCTTCTGCAGTGCGAGGTCGATGCGGGCCAGATCGGTGTCGTTGGACAGCAGCGGCGCCAGCCGCGCCAGCTCGTCCACGGTGCCGGCCAACGGGGGCCTGGACCGGCCGAGCAGGTCGGCCAGGGAGGCCGTGCCGTTGTCCAGGGCCGTGATGGCCTCGCCGATCGGGTCGCGGTCGGCGGCCAGCCGGGTGATGAGGTTTTCGAGGTGGTTCACCGCGCCGGAGAACTTGTCGCCGTCTTCGGCGATGGTGTTCAACACCTCGTTGAGGTTGTCGATGAGCTGTTCGACGACCCGGCCGTTGTCGGCGAGGGTGTTGGTGAACGACGACGTGTGGGAGAACAGCGATTCGATGTCGCCGCCCTGCCCTTGCAGTGCCTGGATCAGTGCGCCGGTCAACGCGTTGACGTCTTGCGGGTTCAGCCCCTGGATGACCGGTTTGAGACCGCCCAGCAACAGGTCGAGGTCCAGTGCCGGTTCGGTGCGATCCGAGCCGATCAGCGATCCCGGCGGCTGGATCCTGGTCGACCCCGGCTCGTCGACGAGTTCCAGATACCGGTCCCCCACCAGGTTCAGATACCGCACCTTCGCCCTGGTGCCCTCGGTCAACCGGACCTTGTCGTCGGCGGTGAACCGAACCAGCACGGTGTTGTCCTGTTGCAGCGAGACGTCTTTGACGGTGCCGACGCGCAATCCGGCGACGCGCACCGAATCTCCGCGCTTGAGGCTGGAGACGTCGTCGAACACCGCCGAGTAGTCGGTGGTGGACCCCGACCGGTACTCACCGAAGATCACGAACAACATCCCGGTGAGCAACAGCATGACCGTGCCGAAGATGCCGAATTTGGCTGCCGTACCGCCGATTCCCGTCATCCGGGCTGTCCGATCTGTGCGGTGTTCCGGGGCGGCCCGTCGATCGGGCCGTAGAGCATCTGCTTAAGACCGTCCGAGTTGAGCAGGATGCCCTGGTTGCCGTACTGAGCCGGGTTGGCGTTGATGTCGGTGATGACGAACGGCGGGCTCTTCTGGAACGGCACCTTCGGGAGATCGGTGCACTGCGGTCCGCCCTTCGCCGCCACCTTGGGCAGATTGGCCGGATAACGGTAGCGTTCCTGGCCCAGCACGATGGTCTGCAGCAGCAGCCCGCCGGGGACGGGGCTGCCGGGAGCCTTGGCGAGTTGCGCGGCGCCGCCCAGCCCGCAGGTGAGTGCCTCGTGGTAGCGGTTGAGCAGATCGGTGGTCGGCACCAGCAACCGGGCCACGTCGGTGATCGCCGCGCGGTTGGTGCCGATCACGTCGATGCCGATATCGGCCAGCCCGCTGACATGCAGCAGCAGCTTGTCGAGGTTCGTCTGCTCGTCGACGATGGTCCGGCCGGTGGTGGTCGCCGCGGTGGCCGTCTCCATCAGCGCCGGAGCGACGTCGGCGTACGCCTCGACCACCTGTGGCGCCAGCGCCAACTCGTGTTCCAGCGTGGGGAGGCTCGGCTCCACCCGCGCGAGGAATTCGTCGAAGTCGGTGAGCATCTGGCCGATCCGCTCGCCGCGACCGTCCAGCGCCGCCGACAGCGCTTCGAGGGTCTGGTTGAGTTTCTGCGGCTCGATCTTCGCCAGCACCGAGGACAACTGCTCGAACACGGTGTTGATCTCGACGGTGACGTGGTCGGCCGTGAGTACCTGACCGGGCCGCAACGGTTCCGGGTCGGGCCGGTGGGGCGGAACGAGTTCGACCGCCTTCGCCCCGAACACCGTCGGCGAGGAGATGTCGACTCGTACGTTCGCCGGGATCAGATGGAGATAGGCCGGATTCATCGCCAACTGGATCGCCGCGCGGCCGTCGGGCAGGGTGTCGATCGAGCGGACCGAGCCCACCTGGGCCCCGTGCAGCTTCACCTTGGCGTCCGGATTCATCACCAGTCCGGCCCGCTCCGACAGCACGGTGACGGGGACGGTCCTGGTGAAGCTGCCTCGGAAGAACCCGATCGCCATCGCCACCAGCAGCACGATCACCGACGCGGTGGCGAACCCCGCGAGGCGTCGTTTCCACTCGGTGCTCATCCCGGCGCTGCCCATTCCGGCGTTGTCCATTCCGGTGTTGTCCATCCCGGTGTTGTCCATCCCAGCGTTCATCCCGCCCCTACCCCGACAGGTTGAAGTTTCCGTCGGCTCCGTAGACCGACAGCGAGATCAACAGCGTCACCGCGATCACCACGATCAGCGAGGTGCGCACGGCATTGCCCACGGCGACCCCGACACCGGCCGGGCCACCGCTCGCGAAGTACCCGAAATAGGTGTGCACCAGGAGCACCGCCAACGCCATCAGCAGGGCCTGGAGAAAGGACCACAGCAGGTCGACGGGGTTGAGGAAGGTCGAGAAATAGTGGTCGTAGAGTCCGGCCGACTGTCCGAACAGAACCACCGTGGTGAGCTTGCTGGCGGCGAAGGACAGCAGCACCGCAACGGCGTACAGCGGTGTGATGGCCAGCATTCCGGCCACCAGGCGGGTGCTCACCAGATACTCCACCGCGCGGATGCCCATCGTCTCCAGCGCGTCGACCTCCTCGTTGATGCGCATCGCGCCCAACTGGGCGGTCACCCCGGCGCCGAAGGTCGCCGCCAACCCGATGCCGGCCACCACCGGTGCGGAGATCCGGACGTTGATGAACGCGGCGAGGAACCCGGTCAGCGCCTCGATGCCGATGTCCCCCAATGAGCTGTAGCCCTGCACCGCCAGGGTGCCGCCCGCCGCCAGGGTGAGGAAGCCGACGACCACCACCGTGCCGCCGATCATCGCGAGAGTCCCTGCCCCCATGCTGATCTCGGCGATCAACCGGATGATCTCGCGCCGGTGGTGCATGATCACGTTGGGCACGCCGGCAAGCGCCCGCAGGTAGAACAGCGTGTGCTCGCCCAACCGCTCGACGGCGTCGACCGGCCGGTTCGCGGTGCGGACCAGCCTGGGGTAGAGCGCCTGTACCGTCATTCTCCGCAGCCCGTCATCCGGCCGTCATCCGAATACCGATGGCGGTGACCACGACGTTCACCACGAACAGCGCCATGAAGGCGTACACCACCGTCTCGTTGACGGCGTTGCCCACCGCCTTGGCGCCGCCGCCGGAGATGGTCAACCCGCGGTAACAGGCGACGAGGCCGGCGATCAGACCGAAGAGCGCGGCCTTGACGCACGAGATGATCACCTCCGGCACACCCGTGAGCAGCGTGATCCCGGCGGCGAAGGCCCCGGGGTTGACGTCCTGGACGAAGACCGAGAACGTGTATCCACCCAGGATCCCGATGATCACCACCAGGCTGTTGAGCAGCAGCGCCACCAGCCCGGAAGCAAGCATCCGGGGGGTGACCAACCGCTGAACCGGGTTGATTCCCAGCACCTCCAGGGCGTCGACCTCGTCCCGAATCGTGCGGGAGCCCAGGTCGGCGCACATGGCTGTGGCACCTGCTCCGGCGACGATCAGCACCGTCACCATCGGACCCACCTGCGTGACCGCGCCGAAGGCGGCGCCGGCGCCGGACAGGTCGGCCGCGCCGAGTTCGCGCAGCAGGATGTTGAGGGTGAAGCTGACCAGCACGGTGAACGGGATGGCGACCAGCAGGGTGGGCAACAGCGCCACCCGGGCGACGAACCAGGACTGCTCCAGGAACTCCCGGCCCTGAAACGGCCGGCGGAACGCGAACCTCACCGCGTCCACCGACATCGAGAACAGACCGCCGACCGCCCGCAGCGTGCCCGCGGTTCCGCCTGCCGGCAGGGGCAGCCCGGTGGACCACCGGTCCACTGCCTTGTTCACCATCTGTCGCCCGAGAACTCCGTCGAAGTCTGACCACACACACCACCGACCGCCGGTGGGACGACTCACCTTCGCGCAGCAGATCGGTGATCAGACACGGTGCGTCCCATCCACCGGGAGTTGCCGCGACACCGTGCCAGGATGGGTCGCAACGTGGATGCGCCGCCGCCCGCCGGCGGTGTCGACGTGCAGTTACGACGAAAGAGGATCGACGAAAGAGGATCATCGTGTCTGATCTGTCCGCACGCTACGCCGCGAGGCGGGTGCTGATCACCGGCGGTGGTTCCGGGATCGGACAGGCCTGCGTTCTGCGGATACTCGCCGAAGGCGGGCGTGTCGCCGCCGCCGACATCAGCCCGTCGGGTCTGCGGGACACCGTGAACCAGGCCGGCGCCGCCGCCGAGCGGTTGACCACCGTCACCATGGACGTCGCGGACGAACAGTCGGTTCGCCACGGCGTCGGACAGGCGATCACGGCGCTGGGCGGACTCGACGCCCTGGTCAACGCCGCCGGCATCCTGCGCTCGGCGCATCTGGTGCAGACCACTCTGGCCGACTTCGAACAGGTCATCCGGATCAACCTGACCGGGACGTTCCTGGTGACCCGCGAGTGCATCCCCGCGCTCCTCGACGGCAACGGTCCGGCGGTGGTGAACTTCAGCTCGACCTCGGCGCATTTCGCCCACCCGTACATGGCCGCGTACGCCGCGTCGAAGGGCGGTGTGCTGGCGATGACCCACACCTGGGCGGCCGAGTTCGCCAAGGCCGGGATCCGGTTCAATGCCGTTCAGCCGGGCTCGATCTCATCGGGTATGACCGACGGTTCCGGCGTCTCACGGCAGAGTGTCGGTCCGGGTCTGCCGGAGGACGCCGACCTGGCGTTGTTCGCCAAGGTCGCCCCGGCGCTGCCACTCGGCGACGGCACGATCTTCGCGGACCCGGACGCGGTGGCGGGTGTGGTCGCGATGCTGGGCAGCGACGACGCCTTCTTCATCACCGGCACCGAGGTTCGGATCGACGGTGGCGCGCACATGTGATTGCCCGCGAACCGATTCCGCGTGGCCGACTCATCGGAGGTTGTACATGACGACGATCCGGGCCGTGCTGGCCGTCATCCCGGTGATCGCGATGGCTTCGGGCGCACCCGGGGTCGCCCATGCCGGTGTGTTCTACGGGAATTACCAACTGGTGATCCCGCAGCGGTATGACTTTCACACGTGGACCTGGGCCGTCGCGTTCTGTGTCCCCCAGGCGCCGGATTGCGTCGAGATCAACGCCATTCCGATGCCGATCGCCAAGGCATTCGAATACCGGGGCAATGCCTATCTGGCCGACGGCCGCTACACCCTGACGGTCGATGTACCGGACGGGCTCCGTTGCGGCGACGTCTATTTCGGTCCGGTGATCCCGACCCGGGACGTGTACACCTGGGACGCCGCGACCCTGCAGGGAACCCTGGAGTCGTCGTTCGCATCCGGTTGCGACGGCGCCCCCGGAACCCTGCGGTATCCGTTCTCGCTGGTTCGACTCTGAGCCGGCGCGGGCAGCGGCCCGCGGCGGCGCAACCACCACGTCACGGCGGCCAGTGGCAGCAGCCACCCGAGCCACCCGCCCACCCCGGCGACGAACCACACGTAGTGTTCTTCACTACCGCCGAAGACGCTGTCGCGCAACGGCTCAGAGGCCATGAACAGCAGCGGTGACCAGATCCGGTTGGTGATCACCGACAGCGCCAGCGTCACGCTGATCAGCATGTGCCGGCGATGCTCGGTGAACCGCCGCCGCCGGGCGGCGAGGTATCCGCCGGTGGTGAACCACACCCACACCGAGGCGAGGAGGACATTGCTGATCGCCAGAGCCGGCCCGAACGGGCCCGCCGCGCCGAGTACCAGCGCCAGCAGCCCGGAGGGGATGACCGCGGCGACGTAGACCCGCCCCGACCGCCGGTGCCAGGCCGGGTGACGCGCCCGCAGCCCGGGCCAGATCTGCGGCATCGCGGCGACCATCACGACGGCGCCGAGCAGGACGTGCGCGACCAGCAGCTGATGGTGCAGCGCGAAGGTGGGCGGGACACGGGTGCCGCCGCGGAGGTACGGCCACACCGAATACCCGAGGAAGACCCCGACCACGAGCACGAGTGCCGATACGGCGACCCGCGGCGACTTTGCGTATGCCATACGCATAAGCGTATGGCATACGCGTGCGGTTGTCGACGGGTTAAGCTCGGCGTCGATGAGCAACCCGTTGCCGCGTGCACTGGAGACCCTCTGGCGCGAGCCCCCGCCCCGCCGCCGGGGCGCCGGCTTGACGCGCGAGCGCATCGTCAGGGCCGCGATCGACGTGGCGGACGCCGACGGGCTGGCCGCGCTGTCGATGGCCCGGCTGGCCGAGCACCTCGGCTGCGGCACGATGTCGATCTACCGCCACGTCGCCAACAAGGACGACCTGGTGACCCTCATGGTGGCCGCGGCCGTGGGCCCGCCACCCCAGCTCGATCCCACGGATTGGGTTGCGGCCCTGCGCCATTGGTCCACCGCACTGTGGGAGGTGTATCACCGTCATCCGTGGATCCTGCAGGCCGCCGCGGCGGGCCCGCCCGCCGACCCGCAACAGCTCGCCTGGCTGGACACCGCCCTGGCCGCGTTGCAGGGAACCGGGCTGGCCGAACGCGACAAACTCGCCGCGGTCACGGCGCTGATGCACCTGGTACGCGGCGCGGCGGCGCTGCACATCGATGCGGGCCGGTTGGACTGGCCGGAGTACCCGGTGCTGCTACGGCGTCTGATCGATGCCGACCGCTTCCCGGCGCTGACCGCGGCGCTCGACGCGGGAGCGTTCGACCCCGTCGATGCCGATCCGCTGACCGACCTGCACAGCGCCGTCGATTACCTGCTCGACGGCATCGCCGCGAAGCTCTAGCAGAGCGGGGCACACACAGCGACGAAAAAGCCCCCGACCGCGGGTCGGGGGCTTCTCGAAGCGACTACTACTTGGCCTTCTCCAGGATCTCGACCAGCCGCCAGCGCTTGGTGGCCGACAGCGGACGAGTCTCCATGAGCGACACCCGGTCGCCGACGCCGGCGATGCCGTGCTCGTCGTGCGCCTTGACCTTCTTGGTCGTCCGGATGATCTTGCCGTAGAGCGGGTGGCTCTTGCGGTCCTCCAGCTCGACCACGATGGTCTTCTGCATCTTGTCGCTCACCACGTAGCCGATGGCCGTCTTGCGGCGGCCCCGCGGCTTCTCGGCGGGCGGAGTGTACTTCGGCCCCTTCTGGCCCGAACCCTTCTGCGCCGAGTCCTTCTGGGCGTCACTCTTAGTCTCTGCCATTACGAATCCTCACCGCCCGGCCCGGATGCCAGACCCAGCTCACGTTCGCGCAGGATGGTGTACACCCGCGCAATCTCCTTCCGCACAATGCGCAGCCGACGGTTGTTGGACAGCTGGCCGGTGGCCATCTGGAAGCGCAGATTGAACAGCTCTTCCTTGGACTCGCGCAGCCGATCCTTCAACTCGTCGTCGGTCAGTTCGCGCAGTTCGCCAGGCGTCACTCCCACAGCCATCAGAACTGTTCCTCTCGGGTCACGATGCGTGCCTTGATCGGCAACTTGTGGATCGCGCGCGTCAACGCCGCGCGCGCCGTCTCCTCATTCGGATAGCTCAGCTCGAACAGCACGCGGCCCGGTTTCACGTTGGCCACCCACCACTCCGGCGAGCCCTTGCCCGAACCCATCCGGGTTTCGGCGGGCTTCTTGGTCAGCGGGCGGTCCGGGAAGATGTTGATCCACACCTTGCCGCCACGCTTGATGTGCCGGTTGATCGCGATACGGGCCGACTCGATCTGCCGGTTGGTGATGTAACCGTGCGTCAGCGCCTGAATGCCGTAGTCACCGAACTCCACCGTGGTGCCGCCGCTGGCCAGCCCACGCTGCTTGGGGTGGTGCTGCTTGCGGTGCTTGACCTTGCGGGGAATCAACATGATTCAGCTCTCCCCAGAAGTAGAAGTTTCCGTGGACGGCGCCGCGGCGGCAGCACCGGCAGCGGCCTCGGTACCGGCCGACGCCTCGGCGGTCGCCGGGGCCTGTTCGGTTCCCGGCGGCGGGGTGGTGCCCGTGGCGGTGGTGCCCGACGCGCCGCTGCGCCGCGGCCGCGACGGCCGTTCCCGGCGCGGACGCTCCGACGGCGGGGCCACGCCCAGCTCCCGCTTGCCGCCGACGACGTCACCCTTGTAGATCCACACCTTCACGCCGATCCGGCCGAACGTGGTGCGGGCCTCGTACAGGCCGTAGTCGATGTCGGCGCGCAGGGTGTGCAGCGGCACCCGGCCCTCGCGGTAGAACTCCGAGCGGCTCATCTCGGCGCCGCCGAGACGGCCGGAGCACTGCACCCGGATGCCCTTGACGTTGGGCTGGCGCATCGCGGACTGGATCGCCTTGCGCATCGCGCGCCGGAACGCCACCCGGTTGCTCAGCTGCTCGGCGACACCCTGGGCGACCAGTTGTGCGTTGGACTCGGGGTTCTTCACCTCGAGGATGTTCAGCTGCACCTGCTTGCCGGTCAGCTTCTCCAGGTCGCCGCGGATCCGGTCGGCCTCGGTGCCGCGCCGGCCGATGACGATGCCGGGCCGCGCGGTGTGGATGTCCACCCGCACCCGGTCCCGGGTGCGTTCGATCTCCACGTTCGCGATGCCGGCCCGCTCCAGACCGGTGGACAGCAGCCGGCGGATCGCCACGTCTTCCTTGACGTAGTCCTTGTACTGCTTGTCGGCGTACCACCGGGACTTCCAGTCGGTGGTGATACCGAGCCGGAAGCCGTGCGGGTTGATCTTCTGGCCCACTACTGCGAGCCTCCCTTCGCTTCGTCGGCGGTCGCCTTCTGCGCAGTCGCCTTGGTTGCCGGGGCCTTCTTGGTCGACGCCGCCTTGCTGGCCTGCGCCCGGCGCGACCGGGCGGAGGCCGCGGACCCGCCGCGACCCTTCTTCACCGGACGGCTCTCCACCACCACGGTGATGTGGCTGGTGCGCCGGCGGATCCGGAACGCCCGGCCCTGGGCGCGGGGCCGGATCCGCTTGAAGGTCGGGCCCTCGTCGGCGTAGATGGTCGCGACGACCAGCGTGTCGGGGTCGAGCCCCTCGTTGTTCTGTGCGTTGGCCGCGGCGCTGGCGATCACCTTGGCCACCGGCTCACTGGCGGCCTGCGGCGCCCACCGCAGGATGTCCAGCGCCTCGGCGACGGTCTTGCCGCGCACCAGATCGATGACCCGGCGCGCCTTGGTGGCCGAGGTCCGCACGAACCGCGCCTTGGCGGTCGCGGACGGATATTCAATGACTGGTGCGCTCATCGCCGCTTACTCTTCCGGTCGTCCTTGATGTGACCCTTGAACGTGCGGGTCGGGGCGAATTCGCCGAGCTTGTGCCCGACCATCGCCTCGGTCACGAACACCGGGACATGCTTGCGGCCGTCATGCACCGCAAAGGTGTGCCCGATGAAGTCGGGAATGATCGTGGACCGACGTGACCAGGTCTTGATGACCTGCTTGGTGTTCTTCTCGTTCTGTGCGTCGACCTTCTTGAGCAGATGGTCGTCGACGAACGGACCCTTCTTGAGGCTGCGTGGCATCTGTGTCTGTCCTCCTGACGACTAGCGCTTCTTGCCGGTGCGCCGGCGCCGGACGATGAGCTTGTCGCTCGGCTTGTTCGGTCTGCGGGTACGGCCCTCGAGCTTGCCCCACGGGCTCACCGGGTGACGGCCGCCGGAGGTCTTGCCCTCGCCACCGCCGTGCGGGTGGTCCACCGGGTTCATCACGACACCGCGGACCGACGGGCGCTTGCCCTTCCACCGCATCCGGCCGGCCTTGCCCCAGCTGATGTTGATCTGCTCGGCGTTGCCGACCTCGCCGACGGTGGCGCGGCAGCGCACGTCGACGCGGCGGATCTCACCGCTGGGCATCCGCAGTGAGGCGTAGGACCCCTCCTTGCCCAGCAGCTGGATGCTGGCACCGGCCGAGCGGGCCAGCTTCGCGCCGCCGCCGGGACGCAGCTCCACCGCGTGGATCACGGTACCGGCGGGGATGTTGCGCAACGGCAGGTTGTTGCCCGGCTTGATGTCGGCGTTGGCGCCGGACTCGACCACATCGCCCTGGCGGAGGCCCTGCGGCGCGATGATGTAGCGCTTCTCGCCGTCGAGGTAGTGCAGCAGCGCGATGTGCGCGGTGCGGTTCGGGTCGTACTCGATGTGCGCGACCTTGGCGTTGACGCCGTCCTTGTCATGGCGACGGAAATCGATGACACGGTACGCGCGCTTGTGGCCACCGCCCTTGTGCCGGGTGGTGATCCGACCGTGTGCGTTACGTCCGCCCTTGCCGTGCAGCGGGCGGACCAGCGACTTCTCCGGATGTGAGCGAGTGATCTCGGCGAAATCGGAGACGCTGGCACCGCGGCGACCGGGGCTCGTCGGCTTGTACTTGCGAATTGCCATGTCTGCTAAATCTCTCCAGTTCCCGGCCGGCGGATCAGGCCGGAGCTCCGAACAGGTCGATGGGCTTGCTTCCCGGAGCCAGCGTCACGATGGCCCGCTTGGTGTCCTTGCGCTTGCCGTACCCGGTGCGGGTGCGCTTGCGCTTGCCCGGCCGGTTGGCGGTGTTCACCGACGCGACCTTGACGTTGAAGATCTTCTCTATCGCGATCTTGATCTGCGTCTTGTTCGAGTCCGGGTGCACGATGAACGTGTACACGTTGTCCTCGATCAAGCCGTAGGACTTCTCCGAGATGACCGGCGCCAGGATGATGTCGCGCGGATCGGTGACGGTTGCCATCAGGCCGAAACCTCCTTGGCCGTACTGGTGTTGGCACTGATGTAGGCATTCAGGGCCTCGACGCTGAACACCACGTCATCGGCCTTGAGCACGTCGTAGGTGTTGAGCTGATCCGGCGCGATCACGTGCACCCCGGGCAGGTTGCGCACGCTGCGGATGCTGGTCTCGTCGGTCCGGCCGATCACCACCAGCACCTTGTCCTTCTCGACCGTGCGGTCGGCGATGACCGTGCTCAGGAACGCCTTGGCCTTCTTGGTTGACGGGGTCTGGCCCTCGACCAGCTCGGTGACGGCGTGGATGCGGCCGTTGCGGGCCCGGTCGGACAGTGCGCCGCGCAGCGCGGCGGCGATCATCTTCTTCGGGGTGCGCTGGCTGTAGTCGCGGGGCTTCGGCCCGTGCACGACACCGCCGCCGGTGAACTGCGGCGCCCGCAGCGAACCCTGCCGGGCGCGGCCGGTGCCCTTCTGCCGCCACGGCTTGCGGCCACCGCCCCGGACCTCGCCGCGGGTCTTGGTGGAGTGCGTGCCCTGGCGGGCGGCGGCCAGCTGAGCGGTCACCACCTGATGCATCAGCGCGATGTTCGGCTCGACGTCGAACAGTTCGGCGGGCAGCTCGACGGAACCCTCGGTCTTACCGGCCGGCGTCCTCACGTCAATCTTCATTGTCATTTCTTGTCGCCTCGCTTGATTGCGCTGCGGACCATCACCAGACCGCCGTTGCGTCCCGGGATGGCGCCCTTGATCAACAGCACGCCGTTCTCGGCATCGACCTTGTGCACCTTGAGGTTCAGGGTGGTCACCCGCTCGTTACCCATCCGGCCGGCCATCCGGGTGCCCTTGAACACCCGGCCGGGGGTCGCGCAGCCGCCGATGGAGCCCGGCCGGCGGTGCACCGCCTGGGTGCCGTGCGAGGCGCCCTGACCGGCGAAGCCGTGGCGCTTCATGGTGCCGGCGAAGCCCTTGCCCTTGCTGGTGCCGGTCACGTCGACGTAGCTGCCCTCGGTGAAGATGTCGGCGGTGAGCTCCTGGCCGACCTCGTACTCGGTGGCGGCGGCCTCATCGTCGAGCCGCAGCTCGGCGATGTGCCGGCGCGGGTTGACGCCCGCGGCGGCGAACTGGCCGGCCAGCGGCTTGTTCACCTTGCGCGGGTTGATCTCGCCGTAGGCCAACTGCACCGCGCTGTACCCGTCCCGCTCCGGGGTGCGGATGCGCGTCACGACGTTGGGGCCGGCCTTGACGACCGTCACCGGCACGACCTTGTTGTTCTCGTCGAACACCTGCGTCATGCCCAGCTTGGTGCCCAGAATGCCTTTACGTGCCATTTCTTGGGTCTCCTACTGGATGTTCACGTCGACGCTGGCCGGAAGATCGATGCGCATCAACGCGTCAACGGTCTTCGGCGTCGGGTCGAGGATGTCGATCAACCGCTTGTGAGTACGCATCTCGAAGTGCTCCCGCGAATCCTTGTACTTGTGCGGGGACCGGATGACGCAGTAGATGTTCTTCTCCGTCGGCAGCGGCACGGGCCCGACCACGCTGGCGCCGGTACGGGTGACCGTCTCGACGATCTTGCGCGCCGAGGCGTCGATCGCCTCGTGGTCGTAGGCCTTGAGCCTGATGCGGATCTTCTGTCCCGCCACGCTTCTCCTACCTCACTCCTGCTCGGGTCCGTGCTGGGACGTGACGTCCCGGCGCTCGCGTCGGCTGGTGCCGACTGGCCTTCTTCTCGTCGGCTGTGCCGACTCGCCAACTCTCGTCGGCTCGCCGGCCGGGCCGGCGCTCCGCTCACACGTCAACTCGGCGCGCTGGCTGTCGCCGCCGCTGTTTTCCTGTCTGTGGTTCACCGGCCCCTGCGGTCGGGCGTGTCGGCCCTGCTCCGCACCCCTTTTTGTGACGGAAACCGCCACATCGAGAGTGGGACCGGGTGCGCCCGTGCGGGCGCTGGTCGGTTACCCGGCCAGACGAAGGACCCGGCTCAAGGCAACCCGAACAGTATGCCTTACATCGAGGCAGCAGCCAAATCCCTGCTCATCGATGCTCCGGGAACGATTCACCACAGCCGGGCGATCGGCCGAAACAGTTTAACCAGCCAGTTCCGCCCAGAACACACAGCGGTGCTCGGTCGCGAAATCGTCGACCACGGTGCTGCCGCCGGGGCGCAGTGACATCCGGGCCGGGCCGGCTCCCGGGCCCCCGTCACCCGGGTCCCGGTCTGTCGGGCTCTCGTCCGGCCCCGCGCCGGAGTCCGCGGCGGCCCGGTGGGCGGGCCAGTCCGGATGGCCGTCGGTTGCCGGGACGCCGGTGGCGACGAACGCGCTCCAGTAATCGATCATCTGCTCGCTCAGCGCGCGCTGCGCCGCGGTGAGCGCCGGGGCGCCGCCGACGTCGAACAGATACCGCAGTTCCAGGGAGTGACCGGCGCCGACCGGGAACGGCAGGGTGCGCAGCGGTTCGGGCGCCGGGGCGTCCCGGTCGGCGAACTCGTAGCTGTAGACGGGCTGGTGGCGGGCCAACTGATCGGCCAGGCGTTCGCTCAGGCACGCGAACAGGCTGTCGGTGACCGCGGCGCTGTAGGCCAGGGCCGGGCTGGGGTAATCCTCGAGCGGATACCGGGCCGCCACCGCCGCGGCGTCGTCGCCGAAGATCTCGGCGAGCAGCCGCGGATGATCCTCGGCGGCGAACCGCTCCCCTTCCCGCAGATACCGCAACCCGGCGAACAGCGTGAACTCGTCGCGGTTGGTGCCGATGAGCACCGGAACCCGCGCCACGCGGCCCTCGGCGATCGCGTCGACCGGATCGACGGGCAGGGCCTCGGTTCCGGTGACCGGTCCGGACAGCTTCTCGGTGCCGAACTCGAAGTACGAGACCGGCGCCGCCACGGCCTCGGGCGGCAGACCGCGCAGACAGGCGGCCGCGGCGCCGGGATCGCCGCAGCCCACCTCGGCGGCGTACCGCAGGCTGACCTGTTCGGCGGTGTCCACGTCGACCTGCCCCTGACACGGTGCGCTCATGATGATCGCGGCGTGGAACAGCCCGGCCGACCCGGGTGCGGCGAGGTGGTCGCACACCGCCATGCCGCCGGCCGACTCGCCGGCGATGGTCACCCGGTCGGGATCGCCGCCGAACCCGGCGATGTTGGCCCGGACCCAGCGCAGCGCGGCCTGCTGATCGAGGAATCCGTAGTTGCCGACCGCCCCGGGCGGCCCGAGTTCCGGGTGTGCCAGGAACCCGAGCGTGCCCAACCGGTAGTTGATGGTGACGACGACGATGTCGCCGCGTTCGACGAACCACTCGGAGTTGAACATGGCGCCGCCGCCGTTGACGAAGCCGCCGCCGTGGATCCACACCAGCACCGGTCGCAACACACCGTCGGGTGGCGGTGTCCACACGTTGAGGGTCAGGCAGTCCTCGTCGGAGTTGCGGCCGCCCTCCGGATCCCCGGCCGGATTCTGGATGCAGCGCGGACCGGGGATCGTGGCGTCGCGCACCTGCGGCCAGCTCCGCGGCGGCTCGGGCGCCCGCCACCGCAGATCCCCGACCGGGGCGGCGGCGTACGGGATGCCGCCGAAGAACCGGTACCGGTCGGTGACGGTCCCGCGGACCGCCCCGGCGTCGGTCTGCACCACGGCCGGGTCGCCCGCCGGCGCGCCCGGCGCCGGCGGCGGATCGGGCGAGGGTCCGGAGCTCACGCAGCCGGCCACCAACACACCCGTCATGCACGTCACCGCGCCCGCGAACACGCGGCGCAACGCTCCGGACAGCACGGCTGAAGAGCCTACTGACGTACCGGCCGTGGCCAACCCGTTCGACGTTCGCTAGATTGAACTTGACACCCGTCAAGTCGACGTACATGTCAGTAAGGAAACCGCGCCATGAGCACGCCGATCAGCTCTCGCCTCACCGACGAAGCCGCGACGGTCCTCGCCGACCCCCAGGCGTACACCGACGAGGACAGCCTGAACGCCGCACTGACCCATCTGCGGGCCCATGCACCGGTCTCCTATGTCGACGTGCCGAACTACCGGCCGTTCTGGGCGATCACCAAGCACGCCGACATCATGGACATCGAGCGCGACAACGAACTGTGGATCAACGCGCCGCGGCCGATGCTGATCCCCGCCGCGACCGAGGACCTGGCCCAGGCGAACCTGGCCGCCGGCGGCGGGCTGCGCACCCTGATCCACATGGACGATCCGCTGCACCGCGACATCCGCAAGATCGGGGCGGACTGGTTCCGGCCGAAGGCCATGCGGGCGCTCAAGACCCGGGTCGACGAACTCGCCAGGATCTACGTCGACAAGATGGTCGAGGTCGGACCGGAGTGCAATTTCGTCCAGGAGGTCGCGGTCAACTTCCCGCTGTACGTGATCCTGTCGCTGCTCGGCCTACCGGAGTCCGACTTCCCCCGCATGCTCAAGCTCACCCAGGAGATGTTCGGCGGTGACGACGACGAGTTCACCCGCGGCAAGAGCCCGCAGGAACTGCACGAGGTCATCACCGACTTCTTCCGGTACTTCACCAAGCTCACCGCCGACCGGCGGGCCAACCCGACCGAGGACCTCGCGTCGGCCATCGCCAACGCCAAGATCGACGGCGAATACCTCAACGACATCGACTGTCTGTCCTACTACGTCATCGTGGCCTCCGCCGGCCACGACACCACCAGCGCGGCCATCTCGGGCGGCCTGCTGGCGTTGATCGAGAACCCGGATCAGCTGGAACGGCTCAAGGCCCATCCGGAGCTGATGGGGACCGCGGTGGAAGAGATGATCCGCTGGTCCACGCCGGTCAAGGAGTTCATGCGCACCGCGACGCGTGACACCGAGGTGCGCGGGGTGCCGATCAAGGCCGGCGAATCGGTGCTGCTGTCCTACGTGTCGGCCAACCGGGACGAGGAGGTGTTCGACGAGCCGTTCCGGTTCGACGTGGGCCGCGACCCCAACAAGCACCTGTCGTTCGGCTACGGGGTGCACTTCTGCCTGGGCGCCGCGCTGGCCCGGATGGAGATCAACAGCTTCTTCACCGAACTGGTCCCCCGGCTGGAGTCGATCGAACTGGCCGGCAAACCGGAGTTCCTGGCGACCACGTTCGTCGGCGGGCTCAAGCATCTGCCGATCCGGTACTCGGTGCGCTGAGCGCGCCCCGACCGGGTTTCGGACCAGGGACCCGGCCCGGAACCCGGCCCGGGACTCGGCCGGGGGCCGGCGGGTTCGCCGAAAAGCCTCCCAACCACTGGGTCGATCACCGACACTCGTCTGTAAGACGACTTACGGACAGGGAGGCTCGGGTGAACACTCGCACGATGGACGAGGCCGCCAGGATTTTCGCGGACCCCACCGCGTACGCCGACGAGGCGCGGCTGCATGCGGCGCTGGCCCACCTGCGCGCACACAATCCGGTGGCCTGGGTGGACCAGCCGCCCTACCGGCCGTTCTTCGCCATCACCAGACACACCGACGTGATGGACATCGAACGGGCCAACGACCTGTGGTTGTCCGAACCGCGGCCGCTGCTGGCCACCGCCGAGGCCGACGATCTGGCCAAGGCGCAACTCGAGGCCGGGATGGGTCTGCGCACCCTGATCCACATGGACGACCCGCACCACCGCGACGTCCGCAAGATCGGCGCGGACTGGTTCCGCCCCAAGGCCATGCGTGATCTGAAGGTCCGCGTGGACGAGTTGGCCCGCCGCTATGTCGACAAGATGGTCGAGATCGGCCCGGAGTGCGACTTCGTCGACGACATCGCGGTGTACTACCCGCTGTACGTGATCATGTCGCTGCTGGGCCTGCCCGAGGAGGACTTCCCGCGCATGCTGCGGCTCACCCAGGAGCTGTTCGGCGGCGACGAGGAGGAGTACAAGCGCGGCACCACGCCCGAGGAGCAGCTGCAGGTGCTGATGGACTTCTTCAACTACTTCAACGAGCTCACCATCGCGCGCCGCAAGAACCCGACCGACGACCTGGCCTCGGCGATCGCCAACGGCCGCATCAACGGAGAGCTGCTGTCGGACGTCGACTGCCTGTCCTACTACGTCATCGTGGCCACCGCCGGCCACGACACCACCAGCCACGCGATCTCCGACGGGCTGCGGGCGTTGATCGAGAACCCGGATCAGCTGGAACGGCTCAAGGCCGACCCGGCACTGATGCCCACCGCGGTCGAGGAGATGATCCGCTGGTCCACCCCGGTCAAGGAGTTCATGCGCACCGCCGCCGCCGACACCGAGGTGCGCGGGGTGCCGATCAAGGCCGGCGAATCGGTGTATCTGTCCTATGTCTCGGCGAACTTCGACGAGGAGGTGTTCGACGAGCCGTTCCGGTTCGACGTGGGCCGCGACCCCAACAAGCACCTGTCGTTCGGCTACGGGGTGCACTTCTGCCTGGGCGCCGCGCTGGCCCGGATGGAGATCAACAGCTTCTTCACCGAGCTGCTGCCCCGGCTGGAGTCGATCGAACTGGCCGGCGAGCCCGCACTAGCCTCGACGGTGTTCGTCGGCGGGCTCAAGCACCTCCCGATTCGGTACTCGCTGAGGTGATCTCACGCTTCTTGGCGTGGGTGGCGAGGAAGCCGTCGACGGCGGCTTCCGCGCACCTCCGATAGTCGAAATCGGCGACGGTGGACAGCTTTCCGAGGATCAGCGGGCCGATGAGCAGCGCGATGGTCTGGATGCGGTCCACCTCGTCGAGTTCCTCGGCCGCCTGTGGGCTGTCCAGGATCGCGTCGAACGGCACCGAGTAGAGCTGCACGATCCGCGAGCGCAGGGTGCCGACCGCGTCGGAATCGGTCTCCCGCGCATCGGGATAGGGGCCGACGTCGGGCCCGGACGCCATCCAGGTCATGGCGGTGAGCATCGTCGGCGCCTCGGCGATGGTCTCCGCCCATCCCAGCACCACCGCCAGCAGTCGGTCGCGCAGACTGCCCTCGGCGGGCGGCATCGGCGCGGGCTCCAGCAGGCTGGTGAACGCGGCGGCGAGCAGATCGTTGGCGCCGGCGAAGTGCCGGTACAGCGTGGCGCGGGCGACATTGGCGCTCTTGGTGACCGCGTCGATCGTCACCGCACTCGGCCCGCCCGTGCGCAACAGCGTCGTCGCGGCCTCGAGCAGCCGGGCCCGCGAGCGGGCCGGTCGAGGGTCGCTGGTTGCGGCCGCCATTTGCTGTAACCCACCTCCTTCGGATAAAGAAGACTATCGGTCTTGGTACAAGACTGTTAGTCTCAAATCTCCCTGCCGAAGGAGAGCGACCGATGGTCGACGCCCTCAGCCAGCCCGGTCAGGATATCGGCGCGAGCGTCGCCGCTCTGTCCACTCGGGCCCGCGTGTGGCTGCTCACCGTGGCGTGCATGGGGGTCGCGCTGGTGATCAGCTCGATGGTGGCCCTCAACGCCGCGCTGCCCGACATCGCGGTGGAGACCGCGGCCACCCAGTCGCAGCTCACCTGGGTGGTCGACGGCTACACGCTGGTGCTGGCGTGTCTGCTGCTGCCCGCCGGCGCGATCGGCGACCGGTACGGCCGGCGCGGCGCGATGCTCGTCGGGCTGGGCCTGTTCACCGTCGCCTCGGCCGCACCGCTGGTGCTCGACGGTCCGCTGACGTTGATCCTGTCCCGCATGGTGGCCGGCGTCGGGGCGGCATTCGTGATGCCGGCCACGCTGTCGCTGCTGACCGCGGCGTACCCGCGGGCCCAACGGAACAAGGCCGTCGGCATCTGGGCCGCCGTCGCCGGTTCGGGCGCAGTGGTCGGATTCCTGGGAACCGGTGTGCTGCTGCACTTCTGGTCCTGGCCGTCGATCTTCTGGGCGTTCACCGTCTCGGGTGCCGGGTTGTTCGTCCTGGCCTGCACGGTGGCGTCGTCCCGCGATCACCGTGCCACCCCGCTGGACTGGCCGGGGGCGGTGCTGATCGGTGGAGCGGTCGCGGTGTTCGTCTACGGGGTGCTCGAGGCGCCGGTCCACGGGTGGACCCACCCCGTGGTGTACGGCTCGATGGCCGCCGGGGTCGCGCTGGCGCTCGCCTTCGCGGTGGTCGAGCTGCGCAGCGCACACCCGCTGCTGGACATCCGGCTGTTCGCCAAGCCGGACTTCACCACCGGTGCGGTCGGGGTCACGTTCTTCTTCCTGGCCAACTTCGGATTCTTCTTCGTCTCGATGCAGTACATGCAGCTGATGCTGGGATACAGCGCCCTGCAGACGGCGTTCGCGCTGACCCCGCTCACGATCCCGCTGCTGCTGCTCAGCGTCACCACGCAGTGGTACCTGCCCCGGTTGGGGCTGCGGGCGGTGATCTCCACCGGCCTGCTGCTGATCGCCGCCGGGTTGTTCTACGCCCGCACCCTCGAGATCGCCTCGCCGTACCTGGATCTCGCGGTACCGCTGCTCATCATGTCGACCGGTATCGGCCTGTGCACCGCGCCGTCGACGTCGGCGATCATGGGCGCGGTCCCCGACGAGAAGCACGGGGTCGCTTCGGCCGTCAACGACACCACCCGGGAGATCGGCGCCGCGCTGGGCATCGCGGTGGCGGGCTCGGTGCTGGCCGCGGAATACGGCGACCGGCTGCGGCCCCATCTGGGCGCGCTACCCGAACCGGTCCGGCAGGCGGCGTCGAACTCGCTGGCCGAGGCCCTGGAAGCCGCGCGGCAGCTGGGCCCCCAGGGCGCCCGGCTCGCCGAGTTCGCCCAGTCGGCCTTCCTGGAGGCGATGCATGTCTCGTTGATCGTGCTCGGGGCGCTCTGCGCGCTGGCGGCGGCGTTCGTCGCGGTGTGGGCGCCGGGCCGGGACGGGCGTCAGTACGGGTTCGTCGAACGGTGGACGTCCCGGTGGTCAGGTGAGGAAGCCGGCGGCGCGGTGGCCGAGCATGACGATGGTGGCGTGCGGGCCGCGACCGGGGATGGCTGGGAGCACGGAACCGTCGACGACCCATAGGTTTTCCACGCCGTGCACCCGGCATCGCGGATCCACCACGGCATGTTCGCCGGCCTGGCCGTCGGGGCCCATCGGGGCGGTGCGGCACAGATGCTGCGATGTCGACCAGGACACCGTCGCACCGTGACCCGCCGGGCCGGCCAGCTCCCGGGCCAGTTCGGCGCCAGCACGCAGCGCGGCCACGTCGGCCGGCTCGCTGTCATAGTGGTGTTCGATGGCCGGGGGCACATCCGGATCCGCCGAGGCCAGCCGCACCGTGCCGCGGGACCGCGGCCGCATCAGCGCCACCCCGAGGTGCGGGTGATCGGCGGGATCATCCCGCCGGCCCCGGATCATGGCGCCGAATCCCGCTGTGTAGGGCCGGATCTCGAGACCCTCGGCGGTGGTCAGCACCACCTCCAACGGCGGCCGGCCAGCGGTCTCGGTCCAGGTCACCGGCAGCACCCATTCCGGGTGGTCGACCGTCGCGACGCCGACCGGCAGATCGGCCACCACCGGGATGCCGAGGGCGCCGAGCAGCCGCTGCGGACCGATTCCGGACAACATGAGCAGATGGGCGGATCCGATCGCCCCGGCCGACAACACGATCCGGTCGGCCGTCAGGACCGTCGCACCGTCCGGACCCAGACACTCCACCCCGTCGGCCCGGCCGTCGGCGATCCGCACCCGCCGAACCCGGGTCTCGGTCAGCACGGTGAGATTGGGGCGGGCGAGCGCCGGTTGCAGGTAGGCGGCGCCGGGCCCGACCCGGGTGCCGCCGTTGATGTTCAGCGGCACCTGTCCGACACCCGGTGGCAACGGCTGATCGGGCGTCGCCCCGTTGAGATCGGGAATCCACGGATAACCCGCATCTTCTACCGCCTCGATGAATTTCGCTGTGCAGCCGTCGAATTCGGTGCTCCGCCGCACCGGGATCGGGCCGTCGGCGCCGTGCAGCGGCCCGTCGAAGTCCAGATCGGTCTCGATGGCCCGGAAGTGCGGCAGCACCCGGTCCCACGTCCAGTCGCCCAGGCCCCAGCGGTCGAAGTCGGCCGGCAGGCCCCGGCAGAAGTAGCCTCCGTTGACCGCGCCGGACCCGCCGACCACCGCACCGCGCATGAGCTGCGCCGGCCGCCGGGGGTGGTCGGTCAGCGTCGTCGGATACCGGCGCACCACCGAGCTGGCATCGCCGATCGGCAGGCGCAGGCCGTCGGTGATCTGGTGCGCCACCCGCGGATCGGAGGGTCCCGGACCGGCCTCCACGACCGTCACCCGGCAGCCGGAGTCGGCAGAAAGCCGTTCGGCCAACACGGATCCGGCGCTGCCCGCACCGACGATCAGAACGTCGCTGTGGCAGCGTTCAGCACCAGGTCGACCGGTCACCGATCAGATCCGGATCTGTGGTTTGAGCGCACCGAGATCGCGTTCCCGCAGCACCCCGGCCCACAATCCGCACCCGTAGGCCAGGTCGTCGAGCCGTTTGAGCACCAGGTAGGCGAACAGACCGACCGGTTTGGTGTCCTCCCCGGCGTGTTCGCGCCTGCTCAGCCAGTCCACCACCCCGTCGACGACGGCCGCCACCACGACCACCTGCCGGAACCGCGGGGACAGCAGCGCGGCGATCAGCGCGATCGGCCAGTAGTGCCGGCAGATCGCCCCGGCCAGCTGGCGTGCCGCCGATCCCAGGCCCTGGGCGGCCAGCGCCACCACCTCGACCGGTTCGCTGCCCACGGTGCTCAGTGACTTGGCCACCCGCCGGCCGGTGATCACCGCGAGCACCAGGGCGGCCAGGTAGCCGACCCAGGACCCCATCGCCACTAGCACACCCAGCACCAGCGTCCAGCCCGACATCAGCAACGGGGCGGTCTTGTCCGGGTGGCGCGCCGTCAACGGCGCCGCAGAGGAACCGTAGAACGCCTTGCGGCCCAGCCACTCACCGATGTCGGTGCGGTGATCGTGGGCGACCAGCGCGATCGGCTCGTAACGCAGCCGGGTCCCGGCCTCCACCAGCCGCCAGCACAGGTCGACGTCCTCACCGGACCGCAACGCCTCGTCGAAGCCGCCGATCTCGTCGAGCACCTTACGCCGGCAGATGATCGCCGCGCTGGGCACATACGACACCGGGCCGTACGGCACCACCGGGGCCTCGCGGACGCCCAGGTCCAGCGAGGAGCGTACCGCCTCATAGCGGGCGATCAGATTGTCGTCTTTGCGCAGACCCACGATCCGCGGCGCCACCAGCGCCACGGCGGGATCGCAGAAGTGTCCGAGCAGCGCCTCCAGCCACCCGCGCTGCGGCACCACATCGGAATCCAGGAACGCCACGAAGTCGGTGGTGCAGGCGGCCAGACCGGTGTTGCGCGCCGCGGCCGGCCCCTTGCTGTGCGGATGCCGCAACACCTGGACATCGCAGTGCAGGCCGGTGAACTCTGCGGCATCGACCGGCACCGCGGACCCGTCGTCGACGATGATCACCCGCAGCCCGCGCAGCGCGCGCATCAGCCGGTGCAATCCGAATGCGTTGTCGCGCACCGGGATCACCACCGTCACATCGCGGTGCGACGGACCGCTGGCCGGGCGGGGATGGGCGACGGTGGCGTCCAGCAGGGTGCGGGCCAGCTGCGCGCTGACCGCGTCGCGCACCTCCAGCCGCCCGCCGGCGAGCATGGTGCGGGCGGCCGGGGCCAACTTCAGCAACCGGGTGGGTGAACCGCCGAGCAGCGCCGCGCCCTCCCCCAGCACCTTGACCCGCCGGTCGACCTGCACGGCGAACCCGTCGGGAAGTCGCTGTCCGGTCATGTCAGCATCCCGTCCCGGTTCGCCGTCCACCGGGTGATCCGCTCGACGCAGTCGTCGACCATGTCCGCGAAGATCCGCGCGCCGGCCGCGGCGGTGGCGGTGGTGGGATCGCCCAGGATGCCCACCTCGCTGACCGCGGCCACACCCCCGGCACGCAGCTGCGGCATCAACTCGGCCAACGGCGCGCTGTTGCCGGGCAGCACGTGTTCGGTGCTCACCACCTCCGGTGAGAGGTGAAGCAGCACTGAGGTTTCGGTGTGGCCGGCATGTGCGTCCCCGCCGGCGGCCAGACAGGACAGCCACGCGGCGTCCCGGTTCTCGTAGCGCAGCAGTGCGGTGGCCGCGGCCAGCGCCTCCACGTTGCCGCCGTGTCCGTTGAGGAACACCAGCCGCGACGCCCAGTTGGCGGCCGAGCGGCCGTACTCCACCAGCCACAGCCGCAGCGCCGGGGTGCCGACCGACACCGTGCCCGGGAAGCCCTCGTGCTCCCCGCTGGCGCCGTAGCAGATGGGCGGCGCCAGCAGCCACCGGGTGTCGCCGTCGGCGGCGGTCAGCCGCTCGATCACGGCCCGCGCGACCGCGCCGGCGATCCGGGTGTCGGTGTCCAATGGCAGATGCGGCCCATGCTGCTCGGTTGATCCGACCGGGACGATCAACGTGGGCGAGGTGTCAGACAGCTGTCTCGACGTCGAGTTCCCGAGCTCGCTGGGAAAGGCCACCCGCCGATGGTAGGCCGAATTCAGCTGGCGTGCGTCGGTTGTTCGCCCAACCGACACCCTTGATTCGACGGATTTGCTCATCGATCCACACCAGGCGACCCCCCGTGTCACAACTAGCCCACCCGTACCAGCAGGGTGGACGGGCCTCAGGGCCGCGTCGGGTCGACACCCAGCGCGCGGGTGAAGCCGGGCGGCACCACCACGTCGTCGGGGGTCAGATCGTGCACCGAGGCCCGGCCGAGGCCCAGCAGCGCCGAGTCGATGCCGCCGCGCAGGATGTCGAGCACGTTCTCCACACCGGCCTGTCCCTCGGCGGCCAGCCCCCACAGGTAGGCCCGCCCGATCATCACCGCGCGGGCGCCCAGGGCCACCGCCTTGACCACATCGCTGCCGCGCCGGATGCCGCCGTCGAGCAACACCTCGACCTGATCGCCCACCGCGTCGACGATCGCCGGCAGCGCGCGGATCGCCGCCGGGGTGCTGTCCAGGTTGTTGCCGCCGTGGTTGGACACCGAGATCGCCGAAACACCGGCGTCCACAGCGCGTTTGGCGTCGTCGACCCGGATCACGCCCTTCAGCATGAACGGCCCGCCCCACAACTCGCGCAACCAGGCGATATCGTCCCAGGTCGGCGGCGGCGTGCCCATCCACTCACCGTAGGCGTGGAAGAACGGCGGGCCGGCCTCTCCGCGGGCGGCCTGATTGGGCACCCGCAGGTTCGGCGGCCGCAGCGTCTTGGCCCACTGCATCATCCAGCGGGGCCGGGACAGGCCCTCCGGCAGCATCCGCAGAATGGTCCGCAGATTCATGCTCTCCGGGATCTTCGGGCTGCCCCAGTCGCGGCCGTGCGAGAAGCTCCAGTCGGTGGTCACGATCAGCCCGGCCGCGCCGGCTTCCCGGGCCCGCTCCACCCGGGCGGCGATCGCGTCCCGGCCGCCCAGCCAGTACACCTGGAAGAACAGCTTCGGGTTGGCCGCGATCACCTCCTCGATCGGTTTGCTGGCGAAGGAGGACAGTCCCATCGCGGTGCCGCGGGCGGCGGCGGCCCGGGCCACGGCGACCTCACCGTCGGGGTGGACCGCCTGCACACCGGTCGGTGAGATCACCACCGGCAGCGAGATCTCCTGGCCCATCACGGTGGTGGCCATGTCCCGCTTGGCCGGTCCGCCCACCACGTGCGGGGCGAATCCGAGCTCGCCGAACGCCTCGACGTTGTCGGAGACGGTCAAACCCTTCTCGCTGCCGGCGATCAGGGCGCCGTACACCGACTTGGGCAGTCGCTTCTTGGCGCGTTCCTGGGCGATCGAGACCGTCTCAAACCATTTGTCGCGTGCCATGGTCACACCGGGCTTTCGTTGCAGAGTCGGGCAGGAGGCTTGGTCAGCAGCTTCAAAGCCACTGGGCCACCCCGGGAATGGTCGACCCGCGGCTTGGGCTTGGTGCGCTCTCGGGCCAGCGCCGGCGCACCGTGGCCCTCGACGCACTCGGGGTCCGGACCGTCCAGCGGCAGGCCGGTGAAGAACTTCGCCGCCATGCAGCCGCCGCGGCAGCTGTCGAAATGGCTGCAGCCCGAGCAGGCGCCGGCGGACTGCGGCTCGCGCAGTTCGCGGAACAACTGCGAGTTCTTCCAGACGTTGTCGAAACCGCCGTCGGTCAACACGTTTCCGGCCAGGAACCGGTCGTGGATGGCGAACGGGCAGGCGTACACGTCGCCCACCGGATCGATCAGGCACACCACCCGGCCGGCGCCGCACAGGTTGAGACCGGCCAGCGCACCGGGCTCGCCCAGCCCCGACAGGTGGAAGAACGAGTCGCCGGTGAGCACCTTCTCCCCGTGCGCGACCAGCCAGTTGTAGAGCTGCACCTGCTGTTCGGCGGTGGGATGCAACTCATCCCACACATCGGCGCCCCGGCCGGACGGGCGCAGCCGGGTGATCCGCAGGGTGGCGCCGTAACGGTCGGCCAGCGCCTTGAAGTCGTCGAGCTGATCGACGTTGTGGCGGGTGACGACGACCGAGATCTTCGCGTCGGCGAATCCGGCGTCGGCGAGGTTCTGCAACGCCCGCACCGCCATGTCGAACGAGCCGGCCCCGCGCACCGCATCGTTGATCTCGGCGGTGGCACCGTCCAGCGAGATCTGGACGTCCACATAGTCGCTGGCGGCCAGCCGGCGCGCGACCTCAGGCGTGATACGAACACCGTTGGTGGAGAACTTCACTCCGACGTTGTGCGCGGTGGCGTAGTCGACCAGTTCCCAGAAGTCCGAGCGCACAGTCGGTTCACCGCCGCCGATGTTCACGTAGAACACCTGCATGCGCTGCAGTTCGTCGATGATGTCCTTGCACTGCTGGGTGGACAGCTCGCGCGGGTCGCGCTTACCCGACGACGACAGGCAGTGCACACAGGCCAGATTGCAGGCGTAGGTGAGCTCCCAGGTCAGGCAGATCGGCGCGTCGAGGCCCTGCTCGAACTGCTCGATCAACCGCGGCACGGGTGCGGATGCCTGCGGCTGTACCGGTGCTGCGCTCGTCATGGACGGTCCTCTTTCGGCACGAGCATGCGGGACGCGGCGAGCACACCCAGCGCATGCAGATACGGCTTCTGGTCGGCGTCGTCGATCCCGGCGGCCCGGCAGGCCGCCCGCGCGCTGGGATGCTCACCCAGCGACTGCACGACGCCCACGATGGTGCGGTTCTTCAGAAATGACAGTTTGCGGGTGCCGAAGTGGTACAGCAGGGCCCCGAACGGCTCGGGCCGCACGGCCACCTGTGGGTGTAGCCGCCAACTCGCGTCGGGATCGAACTCCACCCGGTCGGTCCCCGTCTCACGGGTGCCGACCGGGTTCGGGGCGCCGGCTGCCATCGGTCAGTAGACCCCGCACATCCCGTCGATGGACACCTCTTCGACCAGGGTCTCGGTGACCAGTTCGGTGTCGGTGTGCTGTTCCTGCTCCATGTGCCGTCCCTTCCTCGATTCGGCCCGATACTGTGATCCAGGTCGCTAGGATATGGCATCCGGTGCCAGAATAAAAGCGGCGGGTGGTCGAAAGGGGTGCGGATGGGTCGGCAAGCGGGGGGACGTCCCGGGCGGCGGCCTGCCACCACCCAGGACCACATCACCGACGTGGCGCTCGACCTGTTCGCCGACCGCGGCTTCGACGAGGTCAGCGTCGATGATGTGGCGGCGGCGGCCGGGATCGGCCGGCGCACCCTGTTCCGTTACTACCCGTCCAAGAACGCCATCCCGTGGGGGGATTTCGACGCCCACCTGGACCGGATGCGCGATCTGCTCGACGGGATCGGCCCGGACGTCCCGATCGGCGCCGCGCTGCGGTCGATGCTGCTGGCGTTCAACGACTTCGGTGAGGACGAGACCGGCCGGCACCGCAGACGGATGCGGGTGATCCTGCAGACCGACGCCCTGCAGGCCCATTCGATGACGATGTACGCCGGGTGGCGCGCGGTGGTCGCCGACTTCGTGGCCCGACGCCTCGGGCTGGCCCCGTCGGACCTGGTGCCCCAGACCGTGGCCTGGACCATGCTCGGGGTGGCGTTGTCGGCCTATGCGTACTGGTTGGCCGACGAATCGGTGCCGCTGGCGCAGGCGCTGGCCGACGCGTTCGACGCGATCCGGCCCGGGCTCGACGCCCTCGACGGAAAAAAGTTCGCCTGAAGGCGTCGGAGTTCCGGCGCTCGCGACGACGATAGAGGTGTGAGCGTCGAACCGGACCCCCAGCCCGCGCCGCAGGCGCTGCTGGATCTGTACGACGAAGCGCTGCCGGTGGTGTACGGCTACTTCGTCCGGCGCTGCGCCGACCGCGCCACCGCCGAGGATCTCACCTCGGAGACCTTTCTGGCCGCGATGGACGCCGCGCACCGCGACGCCCACACGCCGATATCGGTGCCGTGGCTGATCGGGGTGGCCCGCCACAAACTGGCCGACCACTACCGCCGCCGCCATCACCGGCAGAGCGTGTCGGTGGCCGAGGTGCCCGAACCGGACGAACCCACCGACCAGTGGGACGCCGAACTGGACCGCATCGTCGCCGAAAGCGTGCTGGCCCGGCTGCCGGATCAGCACCGCACCGTGTTGGCGTTGCGCTACCTCGACGACTGCTCGGTGCCCGAGTGCGCGCACCTGATCGGCCGCACCGTGCACGCCACCGAGGCGCTGTTGGTACGCGCCCGCCGCGCATTCCGGCGGGCCTATCCGGATCGGGAAGGAGGGACGTCATGAACCAGCACCACAGCCGGGACCCGCTGGACGTGCTGCGTGGTGGCGACCGTCCGGTGCAGCCCGATCCGGCGTTCGCGGCGCGCCTGCGCGCCCGACTGGAATCCGCGGCCCGGTTTCTCGCCGACCGGCCGCATACGGAGGGAGTTGTCATGAGCGGTACCCAGACGGCGCTGACCGAGCTGACCGGATCGACCGGAACGGCCGAACCAGCGGCCACCACCCCGCCGCGGCCGGCGGCGGTGCCGTACCTCAACGTCGCCGACGCCCGGGCCGCCATCGACTGGTACGTCGAGGCGCTGGGCGCCACGCTGTCCGGTGAACCGGTGGTGATGGACGACGGACGCATCGGCCACGCCGAACTGACGCTGGCCGGCGGGGTGTTCTACCTCGCCGACGAGTATCCCGAGCTCGGGCTGAGAGCGCCTGCGCCCGAGGCGGTGTCGATGAGCCTGGTGCTGCCGGTTGCGGACACCGACGCGGCGTTGCAGCGGGCCCGCCGGCACGGCGCGACGGTGCAGCGCGAACCCTACGAGGCGCACGGCGCACGCTCCGCCGCCATCGTCGACCCGTTCGGCCACCGGTGGATGCTGTCCGGCCCCCTCACCGGCGCGTCGGCGCGGATCCAGCACGGCGACATCGGCTACGTCGCACTGTGGGTGCCCGATCCGCAGCGGGCCGCGCAGTTCTACCGGCAGGTGTTGGGCTGGCAGTGGGACCCGGACAGCAACCAGGTCACCAACACCACCGGGCCGATCGGGATCCACCGGGTCCCGGACGCCAGGACGATGTTCTGCTGCTACGCGGTCACCGATCTGGACGCGGCCCGCCAGGCGATCATCGACGGCGGTGGCCGGCCCGGCCCGACCCGGGAGTTCGACCAGGGCACGGTGCTGGACGCCACCGACGCACTGGGGAACCCGTTCGCGGTGTACCGGCCGAGCGGGGACACGCCCCGGCCGGCACTGAACGGCGCTGGGCCGGGCGAACTCTCGTACGTCACCTTCGAGGTTCGCGATGCGGCGGTGTTCCGCGACTTCTACGGCCGGCTGCTCGGCTGGACGTTCACCCCGGGCCGCGTCGACGACGGCTGGACCATCGAACCGGTCCACCCGATGGCCGGAGTCGCCGGCGGGATCGCCAACCAGGTCACGGTGCCGATGTGGACCGTCGACGACATCGACGCCGCGGTGCAGCGGGTGCGCGAGGCCGGTGGCACGGTCATCGAGGAGCCCGCCCAGCAGCCCTACGGCCGGTCCGCCCAGTGCCTGGACGACCAGGGCATGCGGTTCTACCTCGGCCAGTTCTACCTCGGCCAGTTCTAGCGGGGCCGGTTCCAGCGGGGCCGGTTCCAGCGGGGCCGGTTCTAGCGGGGCCGGTTCCCGCTACTCCAGGACCTCGCTGATCGGGGCGCCGGCGGCGATCTTGGCCCGGGCCTTCATCACCTTGCCGGGCATCCCCCCGCCGACCACACCGGTCAGCACCCCGTCGCGTTCGTAATAGGCCAGGAACTTGCGGCCGTCGTCGCTGACCACGTGCACGGTGTCGCCGGCCTCCGGCTCGCCCAGGCACTGGATCTTGACGTCGTACTGATCGCTCCAGAAGTACGGCACCGTCGCCGCGACCGGGACCTCCTGGCCCAGCAGCGCCGGCACCAGCACCCGGGCCTGATCGGCCACATTGCTCCAATGCTCAACGCGGACTTGCTTTCCGACGGTGTTGCGCCAGGATGCGACGTCACCGATCGCCCACACGTGCTCCACGTTGGTGCGGCCGACGGCGTCGCACACCACGCCGTTGTCGACCTCGACCCCGCTGCCCTGCAGCCAGTCGGTGGCCGGCGTGGAACCGATCCCGACCACCACCAGGTCGGCGTCCAGCTCGGTGCCGTCGTCGAGGACGACCTTCTCCACCGCGCCGGTGCCCCGCACGTCGGCCACCCCGACACCGCACCGCAGGTCGACGCCCTCGTCGCGGTGCAGCCGGGCCACCAGCGCACCGATCTGCTCACCGAGCACCCCCGCCAGCGGCGTGGGCTGCGGTTCCACCAGCACGACGTGCACGCCGAGGCCACGCAGGCTGGCCGCCACCTCACAGCCGATGAAGCCGGCGCCGATCACCACCGCGTTGCGCGCCGATCCGGCGTGCTTGCGCAACGCCATGCTCTCGTCGTAGGTGCGCAGGACCCGGATGCCCTCGAGGTCGGGCAGCGTCGGAATGCGCTTGGGCACCAGGCCGGTCGCGATGATCAGCTCGTCGTACTCCAGCGCCCGGCCATCGGCCAGCGTCAGCTTCCTGGCCTGCGGGTCCAGCGCCGTCGCCGCGGTGCCCAGCAGCAGGGTGATGTCGTTCTCGGCGTAGAACTCGGCCGGCTTGAGGGTGACGTCGTCGGTCTTGCCGCTCAGGACGTCCTTCGACAGCGGCGGCCGGTCGTACGGCAGGTGGTCCTCGTCGCTGACGATGGTGATCGGCCCGCCGAACTCCGACCGGCGCAGTTGCTCGGCGGTCCGCGCGGCGGCCAGCCCGCCGCCGACGATGATGATGCCCGCAGTTGTGCTCACGAGGGTGTTCTACACGATCGCGCCGGCGAGTGGGAAGCCACCCTCCGGCAACCGGGGATCGCTAGTACTTCATGACGCCGCGGTCGACGGCGATCTGACTGCCGGACAACGTCGCCGAGCCGTCCCCGGCCAGCCAGGCCACCACGTCGGCGACCTCCTCGGGGGTCATGAACTCCTGCCGGCCCCCGTCGCCCTCGCGGTTGACCGGGTGCAACGGCATCGGCGCGAAACTGTGCAGGTAGTTGGGGTGTTTGGCGAACACCGCCATCATCGCGTCGCGTTCGATCATCGGGGTGTCGATCGAATAGGGGTGGATCGAGTTGACCCGGATCCCGTATTCGCCGACCTCGATGGCCAAGGCATTGGTGAGCGCCACCAGACCGTGCTTGGAGGCCGCGTAATGCCCGTTGCCGGGGGTGGCTTTCAGCCCCGCCGACGAGCTGACGATGATGATCGACCCGCCGTTGCCGGCCTCGATCATGGCCGGCACCACGGCCCGGATGGTGCGCCAGGTGCCGTTGAGGTTGACGTCGATGACGGTGTCCCACTGCTCTTCGGACATCTCCCACAGCCGGCCCCAGCTCAGCACGCCGGCGTTGGCGACCACGATGTCGAGCCGGCCAAACCGTTCCATGCCCTCGGCGACGATCTGTTGCTGGGCGGCCAGATCCCGGATGTCGGCGGTGCGGGCCAGCACCTTCCGGCCGGTGGCCTCCACCGCCCGGACGGTCTCGGCGAGGTCGTCCTCGGTGGCGGGCGGGTAGGTGATGGTGTCCGAGACGGGCCCGCACACGTCGATCGCGATGATGTCGGCGCCCTCTTCGGCCAGCCGGATGGCGTGGGCGCGACCCTGCCCTCGGGCCGCGCCGGTGATGAATGCCACTCGTCCTTGGAGGTTGCCGCCAGATCCCGTCACCACTGCTCCTTCCGCGGGGCTGCGCTCCAGGCTAACAGGCCAATTGGAACGTGTTCTAGTAGTCCCCGGGCTCAGAGTTCGGCGATGATCTGCCGGCGTTTGGCCTGGTACTCCGACTCGGTGATCATTCCGTCGGCGCGCAGGGATTCCAGCTCCTGCAGCCGCTGCCCGATGGAGGGTGCCGACGCGGCCGGGGTGGGCGCCGGCGTGGCCTGCGCGGCGCCGGCCACGGGCCGCCGGATGACGGCCTGTACCTGCTGGCGGGCGGCGGGCTGGTCCCGCAGATCGATCGGACCGTCGGGGGCGATGCCGTGCGCCTTGAGGATCCGCAGGATCTCCAGCAACGGCTCCACCTGACCGGACAGGTCGTGGGTGCTGCCGTCACTGTCCAGCGTCACCGTGGCCGGCACCGGCCCGCCGATCAAAGCGCTTCGCTGCCAATCGATCTGATACTCCCGGGTGGTCGGGTCGACCAGTGCGACCAGTTGGCCGCGGTTGAGCATGGGCATCCGGTCCGGGGAGGCGAGCACCCGGTCCCGACTGGTGAAGGTGGCGATGCCGGGACCGGAGATCTGCAGGTCGAGCTTCACCAACGGCTGATTGTTGATGTGCGTGTTGGTGCGGCCGATGTGGGTGACCCGGGCCAGCGCCACCACGCCGTCGCGTTCGAGTGCGGCCTTCTTCGCCGCCGAGCGGGTCCCGAAGCTGGTGAGCGCCAACGCGATCAGCACATCGGTCGCGGTGACGCCCAGGCCGGCCCAGAACATCCACTTCAGCGTCGGGTCGGCGCCCGTCATGAAGTAGATGGCCAGGAACAGCGGGCCGACGATCCCGCACAACAGGATGAACGCCTGGATGCGCAGGTACCGCCAGAAGGTGGACATCTCGGGCTCCCGTCGCCGTGCCGCCGTGACGCGGTCAGACTAGCGCCGCGACCGGTCCGGCGCCCTGTGAACAGGCACGCGTCACCGCCGGTGTGGGGTGGGGCCGGCGGATCATCCCTCGGCGGCGGCGAGTTGCACGCTTTCCGGCGCGGAGCCGAGCATGCGGTACAGCGGTGCGGTCCACGGCAGCGATTCCCCGTGGCCGGACACGTAGCTGGTGTGGATGGCCACACCCTCCGCTGTCATCGCCGATCCCGCGGCGGGGTCGTAGTCGCACACCGGATCGCCGATGTCGCACACGCTGATCGTGCGGGAGCCCACCGAGGGCGGCAGCGGCGTGGTGGGCGGTCCGGCCAGGATGGGCCAGTCCTGCGCGACACCCATGCTGGGGCGGGACACCGCAGTGACCGTGCCCATGTCGACCGTGGTGTCGCCGGGCAGCCGGTCCCCGTCTGCGACGAGCAGCGCCGCGCCGAAGTTCGGGCTTCCCGCGAGCGCGTGCAGGTTTCGGTGCACGACCATCGCGCCCTGCGAATAGCCGGCGAGCACCACCGTGGTGTCGGGGCAGCGCTGCACGAACGCCGCGTACTGGTTTCCGAGCGCCTCGGCGCCGGTGCGCACGCTGCTGAGGAAGCCGGCCCAGCCGAGCACCTCGCCCTCGCCGGGCACCGGGACCGCCGGATACTCAACGGCTTCGGCGGTGATGGTGCGGCCGTCGCGCTGTGCCAGCTCCCGGAACTCCTGATAGGACCGGTAGACGGTGGTGCCCATCCCGGCGTCGGCGGTCAGATCGCCGTCCCGTTCACCGGAGCCGGCGGCGCCGATCCAGTGGATGTCGGGGCAATCCGGCGCCGCCGCAGCGGTGTGCGCGGTCACGGCCGAGGTGATCAGCGCGGCAGCCGCGAGGGCCGCGGCGCCGGCCAGTGCAGTCAAACCCCGTGCGGTCAAACCCCGTCCAGTTATGCCCAGCAAGAGACAGACTCCCAACCCGATCGACGAATCACTGTCCTACACATCGGGGTGGGCGACGACCGCGTTACACGGGTCTGTGCGGTGACCGAGTCGGGGGTGCGTCTGGTGACTCGACTGTGCGACGGCTGCGCTCACCGTGACACCAATGCGGCGAATCGACCGAATCACCACACTGCCCGCACCATCGACGCCACCCACGCACACCCACCGCCGTGGAAGCACACCCGCGGCAGCCCACGCACACTCGCGACAGCCCACACACACCGCGACGGGCATTCACTGCCCCACCCGCCTGCCCGGGCCCCGCCGCTGAAGCCCCGCCACTGGAAGCCCACCATCGTGCACCGACAAACCCCAACGTGCGCACACCGACTCGACAGTGCGACGGCTGCGCTCACCGTGACACCAATGCGGCGAATCGACCGAATCACCACACTGCCCGCACCATCGACGCCGCCCACGCACACCCACCGCCGTGGAAGCACACCCGCGGCAGCCCGTGCACACCCGCGGCAGCCCACACACACCGCGACGGGCATTCACTGCCCCACCCGCCTGCCCGGGCCCCGCCGCTGGAGGCCCGCCGCTGGAGGCCCACCATCGTGCACCGACAAACCCCAACGTGCGCACGCCGACTCCACAGTGCGACAACCACGCTCACCGTGACACCAATGCGGCGAATCGGCCGAATCACCACACTGCCCGCACCATCGACGCCGCCCACGCACACTCACCGCCGTGGAAGCACACCCGCGGCAGCCCGTGCACACCCGCGGCAGCCCACACACACCGCGACGGGCATTCACTGCCCCAACCGCCTGCCCGGGCCCCGTCGCTGAAGCCCCGCCGCTGGAGGCCCGCCGCTGGAGGCCCACCATCGTGCACCGACAAACCCCAACGTGCGCACGCCGACTCCACAGTGCGACAACCACGCTCACCGTGACACCAATGCGGCGAATCGACCGAATCACCACACTGCCCGCACCATCGACGCCGCCCACGCACACCCACCGCCGTGGAAGCACACCCACCGCAGCCCACGCACACTCGCGACAGCCCACACACACCCGCGGCGGCGGGCTCGGCACGGCCGCGACCGGCGCACACGCCAGCCACCAAAGCAGAAGTGGCGCCCACCCTTTCGGGTGAGCGCCACTTTCCGGCGTGAATCAGATCAGTAGGCGGACCTACTTGATGATCTTCGTGACCCGGCCGGCGCCGACGGTGCGGCCACCCTCGCGGATCGCGAAGCGCAGACCCTCTTCCATCGCGACGGGCTGGATCAGCTTGACCGAGATGTCGGTGTTGTCACCGGGCATCACCATCTCGGTGCCCTCCGGCAGCGTCACGACACCGGTCACGTCGGTGGTCCGGAAGTAGAACTGCGGACGGTAGTTGTTGAAGAACGGCGTGTGCCGGCCACCCTCGTCCTTGGACAGGATGTAGACGCTGCCCTCGAACTCGGTGTGCGGGGTGGTGGTGCCGGGCTGCACGACGACCTGGCCGCGCTCGACGTCCTCACGCTTGATGCCGCGGAGCAGCAGACCCACGTTGTCGCCGGCCTGGCCCTGGTCGAGCAGCTTGCGGAACATCTCGACACCGGTGACCGTGGTCTTGGTGGTCTCCGGACGGATGCCGACGATCTCGACCTCGTCGTTCACGTTGATCACACCGCGCTCGATACGGCCGGTGACCACGGTGCCGCGGCCGGTGATGGTGAACACATCCTCGATCGGCATCAGGAACGGCTTGTCGGTGTCACGCACCGGATCCGGAATCGACTCGTCGACGGCCTCCATGAGGTCCTCGACCGACTTGACCCACTTGGGATCGCCCTCGAGGGCCTTGAGCGCCGAGATCGGGATGACCGGGGCGTTCTCGTCGAACTCCTGGGACGCCAGCAGCTCGCGGACCTCCATCTCGACGAGCTCGAGCAGCTCCGGATCGTCGACCATGTCGGCCTTGTTCAGAGCGACCAGGATGTAGGGAACACCGACCTGGCGGGCGAGCAGAACGTGCTCACGGGTCTGCGGCATCGGGCCGTCGGTCGCGGCGACCACCAGGATCGCGCCGTCCATCTGGGCGGCACCGGTGATCATGTTCTTGATGTAGTCCGCGTGGCCGGGAGCGTCGACGTGGGCGTAGTGCCGCTTCTCGGTCTGGTACTCCACGTGGGAGATGTTGATGGTGATGCCGCGCTGACGCTCCTCAGGCGCATTGTCGATCTGCTCGAACGCGCGCGACTCGTTCAACTCGGGGTACTTGTCGTGCAGAACCTTGGTGATTGCTGCAGTCGTGGTGGTCTTGCCGTGGTCAACGTGACCGATGGTCCCGATGTTGACGTGCGGCTTCGTCCGCTCGAACTTCGCCTTCGCCACTGTGGTGTCCTCCTGGACTCTGTTCGGTGCTTACAAAAGCAGGGTTGATCTTTTCAGTTGTGGTCAGGCGTGGAGACCACCCCCGCCGACGCCGGACTACTCGCCCGTCGCCTTGGCGATGATCTCCTTCGACACCTGCGCCGGAACCTCGGCATAGCTGTCGAACACCATGGAATAGTTGGCCCGGCCTTGCGACTTCGACCGCAGGTCTCCGACGTAGCCGAACATCTCCGAAAGCGGCACGAGCGCCTTGACGACACGCGCACCACCACGCTCCTCCATGGCCTGGATCTGACCACGGCGGGAGTTCAGGTCGCCGATCACATCACCCATGTACTCCTCGGGTGTGGTCACCTCGACGGCCATGATCGGCTCGAGGATGACCGGATTGGCCATCTGCGCCGCCTTCTTCAGCGCCTGCGAGCCGGCAATCTTGAACGCCATCTCCGAGGAGTCCACCTCGTGGAAGGCACCGTCGAGCAGCGTCACCTTCAGATTCACCAGCGGGTACCCGGCCAGCACGCCGTACTGCATGGCGTCCTGCACACCCGCGTCCACCGACGGGATGTACTCACGCGGGATACGGCCACCGGTGACCTTGTTCTCGAACTCGTAGGTCGCACCGTCCTCGCCGGTGAACGGCTCGATGGTGATGATGACCTTCGCGAACTGTCCAGAACCACCCGTCTGCTTCTTGTGGGTGAACTCGACGTTCTCCACCTTGCGCTTGATGGTCTCGCGGTAGGCCACCTGCGGCTTGCCGACGTTGGCCTCGACCTTGAACTCGCGCTTCATCCGATCGACCAGGACGTCGAGGTGCAGCTCGCCCATGCCGCCGATCACGGTCTGACCGGTCTCGGGATCCTGGTGCACCTTGAAGGTGGGATCCTCTTCGGCCAGCTTCTGGATGGCAGTACCCAGCTTCTCCTGGTCGCTCTTGGTCTTCGGCTCGATGGCCACCTCGATGACCGGATCGGGGAAGGTCATCGACTCGAGCACGATCTGATCGTTCGGATCGCACAGGGTGTCGCCGGTGGTGGTGTCCTTCAGACCGATCACCGCGTAGATGTGGCCGGCGCTGACCCGCTCGACCGGGTTCTCCTTGTTGGAGTGCATCTGGAACAGCTTGCCCAGCCGCTCCTTCTTGCCCTTGGTCGAGTTCATCACCTGCGAACCGGATTCGACCTGGCCGGAGTAGACCCGGATGTAGGTCAGTTTGCCGAAGAACGGGTGCACCGCGATCTTGAACGCCAGCGCCGAGAACGGCTCGTCCACCGACGGCTTACGGGCGATCTCCTGATCCTCGTGCCCCGGGACGTGGCCCTTCACCGACTCGACGTCCAGCGGCGAGGGCAGATAGTCGATGACCGCGTCCAGCATCGGCTGGACACCCTTGTTCTTGAACGCGCTGCCGCACAGCACCGGGTACGCCTGGCTGGTGACGGTCAGTTTGCGGATCGCGCCCTTGATCTCCTCGACGGTCAGCTCCTCGCCGCCGAGGTACTTCTCCAGCAGGTCCTCGTCGGTCTCGGCGACCGCCTCGAGCAGCGCGTTGCGGTACTCCTCGGCCTTGTCGGCGAGCTCGGCGGGGATCTCCTCGACCTCGTACTTCTCGCCCAGGGCGGTCTCACCGCGCCACACCTTGGCCTTCATCTCGACCAGGTCGACGACGCCGACGAAGTCGTTCTCCGCGCCGATCGGCAGCTGGATCACCAGCGGGTTGGCGCCGAGGCGCTCCTTGATGGTGTCGACGGTGAAGTAGAAGTCCGCGCCCAGCTTGTCCATCTTGTTGACGAAACAGATGCGCGGGACGTCGTACTTGTCGGCCTGCCGCCAGACCTGCTCGGACTGCGGCTCGACACCCTCTTTGCCGTCGAAGACGGCGACGGCGCCGTCGAGCACCCGCAGGCTGCGCTCCACCTCGACGGTGAAGTCGACGTGCCCCGGGGTGTCGATGATGTTGATCTGGTGGTCGTTCCAGAAGCAGGTCACCGCGGCGGAGGTGATGGTGATGCCGCGCTCCTGTTCCTGTTCCATCCAGTCGGTGGTGGAGGCGCCGTCGTGGGTCTCGCCCATCTTGTAATTGACGCCTGTGTAGAACAGGATGCGTTCGGTCGTGGTGGTCTTACCGGCATCGATGTGCGCCATGATGCCGATGTTGCGTACCCGCCTAAGGTCGGTCAGCACGTCCTTCTGTGCCACAGAAGTCTTCTCTCTCGCTTGCGTGTTGGCTGTTTTCTTTCCGCCGCCGGCTTCCCTGCCGGATTGCCCACCGGCTCCGTGCGGACCGGCGGGTCACCAGCGGTAGTGCGCGAATGCCCGGTTCGCCTCGGCCATCTTGTGGGTGTCCTCACGCCGCTTGACCGACGCACCCAGACCGTTGCTGGCGTCGAGCAGCTCGTTGGCCAGCCGCTCGACCATGGTCTTCTCGCGGCGCTGCCGGGCGAACGTGACCAGCCACCGCAGCGCCAGGGTGGTGGACCGCTCCGGCCGCACCTCGACGGGGACCTGGTAGGTCGCACCGCCGACCCGACGGCTGCGCACCTCCAGCGAGGGCTTCACATTGTCCAGGGCACGCTTGAGCGTGACCACCGGATCGGTGCCGGTCTTCTCCCGGGTCTGTTCCAGCGCACCGTAGACAATGCGCTCGGCCAGCGATTTCTTCCCGCGCACCAGAACTTTGTTCACCAGCTGGGTGACCAGCGGCGAACCGTATACCGGATCACTGGTCAGCGGGCGCTTCGGGGCAGGTCCCTTGCGCGGCATCAGCTCTTCTCCTTCTTGGCGCCGTAACGGCTGCGAGCCTGCTTGCGGTTCTTGACCCCCTGGGTGTCCAGCGAGCCGCGGATGATCTTGTACCGCACACCCGGCAGATCCTTCACCCGGCCGCCGCGCACCAGCACCATGGAGTGCTCCTGCAGGTTGTGTCCCTCACCCGGGATGTATGCGGTGACCTCAACCCCCGTTGTCAGCTTCACACGGGCAACCTTCCGAAGCGCCGAGTTCGGCTTCTTCGGGGTGGTGGTGTACACGCGTGTGCACACACCGCGTCGCTGCGGGCTGCCCTTGAGAGCGGCAACTCGGACCTTGCCCGGCTTGTCGCGGCGTCCCTTGCGGACCAGCTGCTGGATGGTTGGCATCTACCGGCTTTCTGTGTTGCTGTTGTCGGTCGTTCTTGTGAAGTTTGTTCGGTACGTTGTCCTGCAGTTGTGTACCGGCCTGGTCACCCCGCGGCCGGGTGTGTCGCACGCGTGCCGCGCCGGTCCGTCGACGATGCAGCTCCGATGCTCACGACATGCGAAGTGACCCGGCGTGCGGGCGTGCTTGCTGAAATCCACAGCCGCGCGCACCTCGTCGGCCAGGCACGATGGTCCACAGTACCAGGGGTGCCCGCACCGCTCCAAACTCGGCGTCGCAGGCCTTATCGCAGGTCAGCACCGACGATCTTAGTGCCCGTCACGACCGCTTTTCCATCCCGGCCGCCAGTCGCAGCACCATGTCGGTGAAAACCTTGTCGCTGTCGACGTCGTCCATCACCCCGGTCATCTCCAGCAGCACGAAGCCGTGCAGCGCCGACCAGAACTCCAGGGCGGCGTAGAACGCCTCCTCCCCTTCCAGCCCGTAGGAGCCGAGCACCGCGATGACCGGGCCGGCGGCGGCGCGGGCGGCGGCGCTGAACTCCGGGTCGTCACCGCCGAGCGGCATCCGGGTGAACGCCGAGTACCGGCCGGGATGGTGGTGGGCGTAACTGCGGTAGGCGGAGGCCATCGCCAGCACCGCGTCATCGCGGGTGCGCCCCTGCCCGGCGGCGTTGAGCATCCCGATGATGTCGTCGACGACCCGCATCCGGACGCTGCGCCGCAGGTCGTCGAGGCTTTGCACATGGTTGTACAGCGACGGGCCCTTGGTGCCCAGCTGGGTGGCGAGCGCGTTGATGGTCAGCGCGTCCCAGCCCTCCCTGTCGAGGAAGGTCAGGGCGGCGTTGACGATCGTGTCGCGGCTCAGCCGGCCGGCACGGGCCGGACTTTTGGTACGAGCGCCGGGCGCGCCCCCCGGCCCAGCTGACATCTGCGTGTTCACCCTTCGGGTCAAAGACGATGGCAGACCCGCGAAGGGGTCTGGAGAACTCTAACGCCTCGTCGGCGCGGGTCAGTTGACCCGGTCGTGGCTCACCGCGACGAGTTGTGAGACCACCGCGCACAGATCACCGTAGTCGGCCGGGTTCAGGGTCTGCAGGCTCCATGCCATCACGTCGTTCCCCTTGGCCAGATACACGCTGCAGGCCTTGTCGTCGGAGGCGCGGAAACCCTGGTGGCCGTCCACGGTGACCTCGACCAGGGTGCGCCCGGCCCGCGACTCGAGCAGCCGCTCCTCCCCCAGGTCGGCGCCGCGGTACCACCAGGTGGAGATCCCGTTGCCCAGGCCGACGGTGCCGAACACCGCATCCTCCTGCCAGAAGCAGCCGGCGTCGCCGACCGCGACCCCGGTGAGCTTCGCCGACCCGGCGGCTCTGCGCACGTCGGCGTCGGTGATGCCGTTGCAGTCGGCGCTGCGGAAACCCTCGACCGGGCCGGCAGGGCCGGGTCCCTCGGCCGGGGCTCCCTCGGCTGGAGGATCCGGCGCGGTGCCGCAGCCGGCCAGCAGACCGGCGAGCACCCCGCCGAACACCGCGGCGAACACCGCGGCGGACGGACGGGGGGAGCGCGACCGCATGGTCACATCGCCGCCGACAACGTCGCCGCCAACAGCCGCTCGGCATCCGCGCACGGATCGCCGTCGGAGCGCCCGCGGTGCTGCACCCACCAGCTGAGCACACCCCGGCCGGAGTCGTCGGTACCCAGCCCGGCGGTCGCCGCGCACGCGGTCCCGGTGACGTCCCTGCGGGCGAAGAACCCCGGATGCCGGTGCAGTGTGGTGTCGCGGATCTCGGCGCCGCGTTCCTCGGCGAGCCGGCGTTCCCGCTGCAGGCTGCCCGACGCGAACCAGGAGTAGGTCACGTCCAGGGGGGCGTCGGCGCGGATCAGCACGTACTGACAGACCGGCCCGTGGTAAGCCTTGGTCACGTGTTCGGCGGCCAGCAGGTCGGCGATCGTGCTGTCGGCCAGCAGCCCGCAGCGGTCCCCGTCGACGTCGTAACCGAGACCGGCGCCGGGCCCGTCGCCACCAGCGGCGTCGAACCGGATCCGTTCGGCCGCGCCGTCGACGGTACGGGTGCACGCCGGAACGGCGATCAGCATCGCGATCGCTGCGCCGGCAACCGCCATCCGCCCGTGCATCGCTGTTCACGCTACCCAGCGGCGCCCGGCCCGGCGACCGATGCGGGCGCCCGTGGGCGAACCTGGTTGACTGCCGTCGGCGCACCCGCTGCCCGACGTAGGCTTACCCATCGGAGTCGACCGGAGAGTGAACATGGGACGGAACAGACTGAGGGGCTCGGTCGCAGCGGCGATCGGCCTGGCCCTCACCATCGGCCCCGCCGTGGGTGCCGGGGCGGGAATCCCTGCGGCACACGCGGACCCGAACCGGATCTGCAATCCGCTGGCCCGCGAGTGCGCGGACACCAGTGTGATCGGAAGCCACGTGCCGGGCGACACCCACATCACCGGCGTCGGCATCCGCAGGACGGTCGACTGCAACAACCGCACCCTGCTGGTGAACGGCACCGGCAACCACATCACCGCGATGGGCACCTGCTGGGCGGTGGCGGTGCAGGGGTCGTCGAACGTGATCGTCGCCGACACCGTGATCAACGACATCACCGTGTACGGCTGGGATCAGACCGTGCTGTTCACCCACGGCGACCCGGTCCTGCTGGACCGGGGGCGCGAACTCGGCATGACGAATCGGCTCCACCGGGTGTCGGCCTGACACGGCATCGGCCCCATCGGCAGAGAAACGAGGCAGCCATGGGTCACGACGTAATCCGAACGGTCATCGGCGCCTTCGCCGCGGCCGCGGCGCTGGGCCTGGCCGGCTGCGGCTCTCAGGACGGGGACACCCCCGGTCCCAGTGCGACGGCCGGTGAGGACGGCGTCAGGGTCGAGATCGCCAACACCATCAACTACGGCTCGTTCGGCACCACCACCGAGATCGACTGCGCGGACGGCAAATCGCTGAACATCGGCGGTTCCAACAACACCCTGACCGTGCTGGGGACGTGTGCCAACGTCAATGTCGGCGGCACCGACAACCGGATCACGGTCGAACGGGTCGACAACGAGATCAGCGTCACCGGGTTCAACAACACCCTGACCTACCGGGACGGCGATCCCACCGTCAGCGACACCGGGCGCGGCAACAACATCGGCCGCGGCTGACCCCCCGAGAAGGCCGGGCGGGCCCCGAACGATCAGGCGGGTGCGCCGTGGCGGCCCGCGCCGGCGGCGAACCGGCTCGCCCCGGCGGCGGCCTCGTGACTGACCTTGGAGATGCTGGCGAACTCGAAGTCCATCGCCTCGGCCTCACGTTTGCCCCACTGCTGCAGCACCGACATCCGGTCGGCGCGCAGACACTGCTGCGGCAGCCGGGCCAGCTCGGCGGCGAGTTCCTCGGCCCGCGCCCGCGCCTCACCGGTGGGCACCACCCGGTTGGCCAATCCGATCGCCAGCGCTTCGTCGGCGTCCACCGGGCGGCCGGTGAGGATCAGATCCATGGCGCGGCTCTCACCGATCAGCCGCGGCAACCGCACCGTTCCGCCGTCGATCAGCGGCACACCCCACCGCCGGCAGAACACCCCCATGATCGCGTCCTGTTCGACGATGCGCAGATCCGTCCACAACGCCAGTTCCAGCCCACCGGCCACCGCATACCCGCTGACCGCGGCGATCACCGGTTTGGACAGCACCATCCGGGTGGGCCCCATCGGCCCCGGTCCGCTGCGGTGCACCGGGTTGGCCTCCGGGGTGCCGAACGCCTTGAGGTCGGCGCCGGCGCAGAACGTTCCGTTGGCTCCCCACAGCACCGCGACCGCGGCGTCCTCATCGCGGTCGAACTCGTCGAACGCCGCGTAGAGGGCGGCGGCGGTCGGGCCGTTGACCGCGTTGCGGGCCTCGGGCCGATCGATGATCACGGTGGTCACCGGACCGTCGCGCTCGATCCGCACGGGTTTGGTCATGTCGCTGTCGCCTCCACTAGTCGAACGCCTCCACCAGTCCAGCATCCCGCCGCGCCGCCATTTCCGCGGCGAAGACACGGTAGGCGTCCCGGACGGCGCCGCCCGGCCAGCCGGCCGGCAGCAGTTCGTCGGGCAGCACCGGATCCGCCAGCAGGTGCCGCACCATCCGGGCGGCGACCACGAACCGGTCGGGCACGTCGGTGGCGGCCGCCATCTCGTCGAGCAGGCGCCGGCCGGTGGCGGCCCAGCCCGGCAGATCCCACAGCCGCCGCGCCAGGGCGACCGGATCGTCGTCGCGGGCCCGCAACCGGTGCATCCGCTGTTCGATGTCGGCCGGCAACTCGGTGTCGAGGTTGTCCGGCCGCAACCACACGCCTTCACGCAGCTCGGCGAAGCGGCTGTGCTGCAACGTTGTCCGCAGCGCGGCCCGGGCCCGTGCGTCGGTGCCGACGCTGGTGACCACCAGCATGGTCCAGTCGCCGGTCCACGGCCGCAGGTGCGGGTCGAGCGCGGCGTCCTGGCGGCGCTGCCGGGCCAGCAGCCGGTCCGACAACCGGTACCCGCCGTCGTCGGACCGCACCAGGTCCCCGGCGTTGACCATGCGCGTCAGGGCGACCCGCAGCGTCGATTCGCGGATACCGAAATCCTCGGTCAGCCGGATCAGTTCAGCGGCCGTGGCGTGCGCGGGGTGAGCGCCGAGCAGCACACTCAGCACCACCGAGCGGGCGGTCAGCCGCACGTCATCCCTTGACCAGGGCACGTTCGAGGATCGGCGCCAGGTCCAGCCCGGTGGGCAGGGTGCCGAACGCGCCGCCCCACTGTCCGCCCAGCCGCGACGTCAGAAACGCCTCGGTGACGGCCGGATGGCCGTGCCGGACCAGCAGCGACGCCTGCAGAGCCAGGCCGATGTCCTCGGCCACCCTGCGGGCCCGGTAGCTGAGGTCGGGCTCGCCCAGGTCCCGCTGCAGGGTGGCGACGAAGGCGTCCAGCCGGGCGTCCTGGCCGGCGGTGCGGCTCAACTCGTCGAACAACACCTCCACGCATTCCGGCCGGGTCGCCATGGCCCGCAGGGTGTCCAGCGCGCTGACGTTGCCGGAGCCCTCCCAGATGCCCATCAGCGGGGCCTCCCGGTACAGCCGGGGCATCCCGGAGTCCTCGACGTAGCCGTTGCCGCCCAGGCACTCCATCGCCTCGGCGGCGTGCGGGGTGGCGCGTTTGCACACCCAGTACTTGGCGGCGGGCAGGCCGATGCGCCGCAGCAGGGTCTCGCGTTCGTCACCGCGGGCGGCGGCGTCGGTGGCGCCGGCCATCCGCATCGCCAGCACGGTGGCGGCCTCGGCCTCCACCGCCAGGTCGGCCAGCACGTTGCGCATCAGCGGTTGGTCGATCAGGTAGGCGCCGAACGCCTTGCGGTGCTGGGCGTGGTGGATGGCGCGGGCCAGGCCGGTGCGCATGCTCGTGGCGCTGGCCAGCGTGCAGTCCAGCCGGGTGAGGTTGACCATCTCGATGATGGTGGGCACGCCACGGCCCTCCTCGCCCACCAGCCACGCGGTGGCCCCGGCGTATTCGACCTCGCTGGAGGCGTTGGCGTGGTTGCCCAGTTTGTCCTTGAGCCGCTGCAGCCGCATCCGGTTGCGGGTGCCGTCGGGCAGGATGCGGGGCAGGAAGAAGCAGCTCAGGCCGCCGGGGGCCTGAGCGAGCACCAGGAAGATGTCGCACATCGGCGCGCTGGTGAACCACTTGTGCCCGACCAGGGTGTAGCTGCCGTCGCCGTTGGGGGTGGCCTCGGTGGTGTTGGCCCGCACATCGGAGCCGCCCTGCTTCTCGGTCATCGACATGCCCGCGGTGATCCCGGCCTTGGTGGTCGGCACCTTCAGCTCCGGGTCGTAGTGCCGGCTGGTCAGCAGCGGTTCATAGGTGGCCGCCAGCTCGGGGTTGTGCCGCAGTGCCGGCACCACGGCGTAGGTCATCGAGATCGGGCAGACGTGCCCGGGCTCGGGTGTCCACACCGACAGCTTCGCCGCGCGCACCACGTGCGCGCCCGGCCGCTCGTCGGCCCACGGTGCGGCGTGCACGCCGTGGGCGATCGCGGTGCGCATCAGCTCGTGGTAGGCGGGGTCGTACTCGACCTCGTCGATGCGGTGCCCGACCGCGTCGTGGGTGTGCAGGATCGGCCGGTTGCGGTTGGCGAGGTCGCCCCACCGTTGCGCCTCGGCACTGCCGGCCAGCGCACCGAGCTCGGTGACCTCGTCGAGGCCCCACTGTCCGCCCTCCCCGATCAGCGCCTCGGTGAGCACCGGCGAGGCGGCCGGGTTGTGGTCGGTCAGCGGCGGCACCTGATTGGTGACGACGTGGGTGTCTGCGAATGACGGGCGATCGGCCATAACCCACTGTTACATTTTCCCGACAGTCGCACAAGAGTTGTAATTCACCGGGTGGGCGGGGTTCAGGTGAGGTCCGGACCGAGGACGGTCGAGGCGCTCGGCGGCCGCCCGCGCAGGGTGTCGTACCGGTGCAGCACCAGGATCACCGCTGCGGCGAACGCCCAGCCCAGCAGGATGTCGATGACGTAGTGCTCGGCGGTGTAGACCAGGGTGAACGCCATGGTCAGCGGATAGGCGACCAGCAGCGGCCGCCACCGGCGGTGCACCCGGGTCCACAGGAACGCCGCGACCGCCGCCGACAGGCCGGCATGCAGCGACGGGATGGCCGCCACCAGGTTGACCGCGGCCTGACCCTGGTCGATCAACGCGGTCGCGGAATGCAGGTTGAGCTTGCCCCACCCACGGGCGACGATGCGTTCCACCCAGTCGTTGGCGCCGTCCTGGGAGAACTGCATGGCGCCGAGCAGTCCGCCGTCGGGCACACCGCGGGCGCTGCGGAACATGCAGGCCGGATCCGACGGCCCGCCCTCGACGTCGGCGGGGGTGCACCGAGCGGCCGCCCACGGCGGCGCGGCCGGCAGCAGCACATAGACGATCAACGCGCCGAACGACAGCGTCACGAACAACCGGACGAACCGCTTCCACTCCTGGCGGTCCCGCAGCCACAGCACCGCGGCGATCACGTACGGCAGGATGAAGAACGACATGTAGACGGTGCTGATGACGACTTCCCACCAGGGCGGGTGCGGCAGCTTCAGCCGCTCCTGCAGCCACACTGTCGGCATCACCCCGAAGAACAGCCAGCGGTCGACATCGGCCTGCCACTGCCACAGCGTCGGCCGGCCGACCAGCGTCGCCGCGCCGCGGCTCAGGTCATAGGCCAGCAGCACGACCGCGAACGGCAGCCAGTCCCGGATGACGTAGAGCATCTTGCGGCCCTGGCCGATGCTGGCGGCGAGCAGACCGGTGGCGATGTAGAGCAGCAGCAATTCGCGGTTGAACGCGAAGCCGTCGGTGATGGTGCGGTAGACCACCACCGCGGCCCACACCCCGACCGCCAGGTACCGGACCACCCGCAGCCGCCGGTCCCGGACCGCGCGGGCCTCGTCTACTCTCGGGGTGGACTCGAACGCGACGGACGGTTCTTCGTCGATCGCGGACACAAGCAACCTCCGGGCCACCGACGCCGGCTCGACCGCCGACTGCTGGTTAACCCTAAGTTAGCCCCGATGCCACCGACTGTTCGCGTCGGCCATCGTTACCGCACCGTGTCAGGCCGCGACCTGTTCGCGTAGGAAGGCGATGTCGTCTTTGCGGCCGGCCTCGGCGGTCTCGCAGATCACCGGGGCGTCGGCGGCCTTGACCACCGCGGCCAGCAGTTGGGGATCGATCTGCCCGGTGCCGAAGTTGGCGTGCCGGTCGGCGCCCGACCCGAAGGCGTCGCGGGAGTCGTTGCAGTGCACCAGGTCGATCCGGCCGGTGATGGCCTTGATCCGTTCGACGGCGTCGATGAGCTGCTCACCGGCGGCCCAGGCGTGGCAGGTGTCCAGGCAGAAGCCGATGCCCTTGTCGCCGATGTGGTCCCACAGCCGGGCGATGGTGTCGAAGTGCCGCGCCATCGCGTGGTTGCCGCCGGCGGTGTTCTCCAGATAGACCGGCACGTCGGTCTCCAGGTAGTCCAGCGCCTTGACCCAGCGCTGGAACCCGGCCTCGAAGTCCTTGTCGTCGGCGTGGCCGCCGTGCACGATCACCGCTGCGGCGTTGATCTCCGCCGCCGCGTCACAGGTGTCCTGCAGGATCTTGCGCGACGGAATGCGCACCCGGTTGTTCGCCGACGCCACGTTGATCAGATACGGGGCGTGCACGTACAGCGGCACCGGGGAGGTGCGCAGCGCCTCGGCGTCGTCGCGGTGTTTGGGTTTCTTCCAGCTCTGCGGGTCGCCGAGGAAGAACTGGACGACGTCGGCCCCGTCGGCCTGGGCCGCGGCCAGGGGATCCTCGTTGTCGACATGTGAACCGATCAGCACGGCTGCCAGTCTAGGCAGCCACGGTGACATCGGGTCCCGGTCGAGGATGCCCGTCCGGGGATAGGCTGCCGCCATGGGCATTCGGTTTCCCTCGGTGCGCGGCGGCGGGCGCGGTCATCGCACTCCTCGTGACCCCGACCACCTCGCCGAGTCCGACCACCCCGCCGACTACGACGAACACGCGGTACGCGTCACCGGTGCGAAGGGTGAGGCGGCCGGGGTCAGGGCCGTGCTGGTGTCGATGCAGCGGGCGCTGACCTCGATGGGGCCGGTGCGCACCGCGGCCTCGCTGTTCCGGCTCAACCAGCGGCACGGGTTCGACTGCCCCGGATGCGCCTGGCCGGAGGAGCCGGGCGGCCGCAAGTTCGCCGAGTTCTGCGAGAACGGCGCCAAGGCGGTCGCCGAGGAGGCCACCACCCGGCTCGTCACGCCCGAGTTCTTCGCCCGGCACTCGGTCGCCGAGCTGTCCGAACGCCCGGAGTACTGGCTGTCCCAACAGGGCCGGCTGACCCATCCGATGGTGCTGCGCCCCGGGGACGACCACTACCGCCCGATCGACTGGGACGACGCCTACCGGCTCATCGCCGACGAACTGCGGGCCCTGCCCGACCCGGATCAGGCGGTGTTCTACACCTCCGGGCGCACCAGCAATGAGGCGGCGTTCCTGTACCAGCTGCTGGTCCGCAGTTTCGGCACCAACAACCTGCCGGACTGCTCCAACATGTGCCACGAGTCGTCGGGCACCGCGCTGATCGACGCGATCGGTGTCGGCAAGGGGTCGGTGACCGTCGAGGACCTGGTGGCCGCCGACCTGATCGTCATCGCCGGGCAGAACCCGGGCACCAACCATCCCCGCATGCTGTCGGTGCTGGAGAAGGCCAAGGCCAACGGCGCCGAGATCATCGCCGTCAACCCGCTGCGTGAGGCCGGGCTGCTGCGGTTCAAGGATCCGCAGAAGGTGCGCGGGGTGCTCGGCGACGGGGTGGCGATCGCCGACGAGTACGTGCAGATCCGCATCGGCGGGGACATGGCGCTGTTCGCCGGACTGGGGCGGCTGCTGCTCGAGGCCGACGACCGCGCCCCGGGCAGCGTCGTCGACCGGCGGTTCATCGCCGACCACTGTGCGAACTTCGCGGCCTACGAGGCCCGCACCCGCGCGGTCGACCTCGACACCGTGTGCGAGGCCACCGGCGTCTGCCGCGCCCAGTTGGAGCGGGTCGCCGCCAAGATGGCCGCCGCGCAGCGCATCGTGGTGTGCTGGGCGATGGGCCTGACCCAGCACCGCCATGCCGTGCCGACGATCGCCGAGATCACCAACGTGCTGCTCATGCGTGGCATGATCGGCAAACCGGGCGCCGGGGTGTGCCCGGTGCGCGGCCACTCCAATGTGCAGGGTGACCGCACCATGGGGATCTGGGAGAAGATGCCCGAATCGTTCCTGGCCGCCCTGGACGACCGGTTCGGCATCACCAGCCCCCGCACACCCGGTCACGACACCGTCGCCGCGATCCGCGCCATGCGCGACGGGCAGGCGAAGGTGTTCATGGCGATGGGCGGCAACTTCGCGTCGGCCACCCCCGACACCGAGGTCACCGAGGCCGCGCTGCGCACCTGTTCGCTCACGGTGCAGGTGTCGACCAAACTGAACCGCAGCCACCTGGTGCACGGCCGCACCGCGCTGATCCTGCCGTCCCTGGGCCGCACCGACCGCGACATCCGCAACGGGGTCAGACAGGTCGTGTCGGTGGAGGACTCGATGTCGATGGTGCACCTGTCGCGGGGCAGCCTGACGCCGCCCAGCGATCAGGTGCGCAGCGAGGTCGCCATCGTCTGTGAACTCGCCCGCGAACTGCTCGGCCCGGACCACCCGGTGCCGTGGGAGACGTTCGCCGACGACTACGACACCATCCGCGACGCGATCGCCGACGTGGTGCCCGGCTGCGAGGACTACAACACCCGGGTGCGCCGTCCGGACGGATTCCAGCTGCCGCATCCGCCGCGGGACTCCCGCGAATTCCCGACCGCCACCGGCAGGGCCAACTTCGAGGTGTACCCGCTGGAGTGGGTGCCGGTGCCGGACGGCCGGCTGGTGCTGCAGACCCTGCGCAGCCACGACCAGTACAACACCACCATCTACGGTCTCGACGACCGCTACCGCGGGGTGAGCGGCGGCCGGCGGGTGGTGTTCGTCAACCCCGCCGACATCGCCAGTTTGGGGCTGCGCGACGGCGACCGGGTCGATCTGGTCTCGGAGTTCACCGGCGCCGACGGGCGGCTGCAGGAACGCCGGGCCGAGGACTTCCGGGTGGTCGCCTACTCCACCCCGGTCGGCAACGCCGCCGCCTACTATCCGGAGACCAACCCGCTGGTGCCGCTCGACCACGTGGCGATCAAATCCAACACCCCGGCGTCCAAGGCCGTGGTGATCCGGCTGGAGAAGACATGGGCCGGGTGACCACCCGGCGGCGGGTCCATCACCTGCGCGCCGGAACCCTGACCACCCGGCCGGAGACCCTGGTGGTCGAGGAACCACTGGAGATCCGCCTCAACGGCGCCCCGCTCACCGTGACCATGCGCACCCCGGGCGCCGATTTCGAACTCGCCCGGGGCTTTCTGGTCGGCGAGGGTGTCATCACCCGGCGCGACGACGTGGCGACGGTGCGCTACTGCCCCGGCGGCACGACCGACGGCCGCAACACCTACAACGTGCTCGACGTGACGCTGACGCCGGGGGTCGCCCCGCCCGCCCCGGAGCTGGTCACCCGCAACTTCTACACCACCTCGTCGTGCGGCGTGTGCGGCAAGGCGTCGCTGGACGCCGTCGAACTGGTCAGCCGGCACAGCCCGGGCGACGACCCGGCCACCGTCGCGGCGGTCACCGTGGCGGAGCTGCCGGACCGGCTGCGCGCCGCGCAGAAGGTGTTCGCCAGCACCGGCGGCCTGCACGCCGCCGCGCTGTTCAGCACCGCCGGCGAGTGCCTGGTGGTCCGGGAGGACGTGGGCCGGCACAACGCCGTCGACAAGGTGATCGGCTGGGCGCTGGAACAGGATCGGCTGCCGCTGGCCGGCACCGTGCTGCTGGTCAGCGGGCGGGCCTCCTTCGAACTGACCCAGAAGGCGGTGATGGCGGGCGTCCCGATCCTGGCCGCGGTCTCCGCGCCGTCGTCGCTGGCCGTCGACCTGGCCCAGCGGTCCGGGCTGACGCTGATCGCCTTCCTGCGCGGCGCGTCGATGAACATCTACACCCGCCGCGACCGCGTGACCGTCTGATCCGCCGAGTGTCGGGTTCTGTCACGCCGCAGCCCCGTGCCGCGTGACAAGAGCCGACGCTCGGCCCCGCCGTCCCCCGGACACGAAAGAGCCCCCGCACGAGGCGGGGGCTCTTCCGTTGCCACCGGCGGACCGCCGGCGATGGTCGCCTAGCGGTAGTCGCCGTAGCCGTAGTCGTCCAGCGGAACCGCGGCACCGGTGGCCTGACCGAAGTCGGGGCTGTAGTACTGATCCTCGTAGGTCGGGATCGTGTACGCAGCGGCCCGGGCCTCCTCGGTCGGCTGCACCTGGATGTTGCGGTACCGCGGAATACCGGTACCGGCCGGGATCAGCTTGCCGATGATCACGTTCTCCTTCAGACCCTGCAGCTTGTCGCTGCGGCAGTTGATCGCCGCATCGGTCAGCACGCGCGTGGTCTCCTGGAACGACGCCGCACTGAGCCACGAATCGGTGGCCAGCGACGCCTTGGTGATACCCATCAGCACCGGACGACCGGCCGCGGGCTCGCCGCCCTCGGCCACCACCCGACGGTTCTCGGCCTCGAACTCCGCCCGCTCGGTCAGCGACCCGGGCAGAAACTCCGTCGAGCCCGAGTCGATGATGGTCACGCGGCGCAGCATCTGCCGGACGATCACCTCGATGTGCTTGTCGTGGATCGACACGCCCTGAGCACGGTAGACCTCCTGGACCTCCTTGACGAGGTGGATCTGCACCTCGCGGGGCCCCTGCACACGCAGCACCTCGTGCGGGTTGGCCGAACCTTCGAGCAGCTGCTGGCCCACCTCGACGTGGTCGCCGTCGGCGAGCAGCCGCTCCGTCCCGTCGGGATGCTTGATGACCTTCAACCGCTGACGACGGGAGAGCTTGTCGTAGACGACCTCCTCGCCCCCGTCGTCGGGGATGATGGTGATCTTGTAGAACTTGTCGTCCTCTTCGAGCCGGATCCGGCCGCTGACGTCGGCGATCGGCGCCTCGTTGCGCGGCACCCGGGCCTCGAACAGCTCCTGCACCCGCGGCAGACCACCGGTGATGTCACCGCCGACACCACCCTGGTGGAACGTCCGCATGGTCAGCTGGGTACCGGGCTCACCGATGGACTGGGCGGCGACGATGCCGACCGCCTCGCCGATGTCGACCAGCTTGCCGGTCGCCATCGAACGGCCGTAGCACATCGCGCACACCCCGGTGCCGGTGGCGCAGGTGAGCACCGACCGCACCTTGACCTCGGTGATGCCGGCCGCCAGCAGCGCCTCGATCTGCGGGTCGCCCAGGTCGTGGCCCCGTTCGACGATGACGTTGCCGTCCTTGTCGACCGCGTCGGTGGCCAGCGTCCGGGCGTAGGCCGAGGTCTCGATGTGCTGATCGCGGACCAGCGTGCCGTCCGGCTGCCGCTCGGCGAGCGTGACGTTGATGCCGCGCTCGGTCTCGCAGTCGTGCTCGCGCACGATGACGTCCTGCGACACGTCCACCAGACGACGAGTCAGGTAACCCGAGTCGGCGGTCCGCAGCGCGGTGTCCGCCAGACCCTTACGGGCGCCGTGGGTGTTGATGAAGTACTCCAGCACGGTCAGGCCCTCACGGAACGAGGACTTGATCGGCCGCGGGATGAACTCACCCTTCGGGTTGGTCACCAGGCCCTTCATGCCGGCCAGGGTCCGGGTCTGGGTGAAGTTACCCGTGGCGCCGGACTCCACGATCATGATGATCGGGTTGTCCTCGGGGTAGAAGTCCCGCAGCACCTGCCCCACCTCTTCGGTGGCGTCCTGCCAGATCTTGACCAGGGCCTCGTTGCGTTCCTCGTAGTTGAGCGCACCGCGCTGGTACTTCTTCTCGATCCCGTCCGCTTCCTTCTCGTAGCGGTCCAGGATCTCCTTCTTCTGCGGCGGCACCAGCACGTCGGCCATCGAGACCGTCACACCGGAGCGGGTCGCCCAGTAGAAGCCGGCGTCCTTGAGCTTGTCGACGGTCTGCGCGACCACGATCATCGGGTAGCGCTCGGCCAGGTCGTTGACGATCCGGGCCTGGACCTTCTTGTGCATCTGCTCGTTGACGAACGGATAGTCCTGCGGCAGCAGCTCGTTGAACATCACCCGGCCCAGGGTGGTCTCCGTCGTCCAGACGTCACCCGGCTTCCAGCCGTCCGGGAACAGCTCGGCCTCGACGTCGGCCGGCGGCCGCTGATCCGACAGCCGCACCTTGATCTTGGCCCGGACGCTCAGCACGCCGCGGTCCATCGCCATGATCGCCTCGGCCGGGCTGCTGTACACACCCTGCTCCGGGGCGTCCTTGGTGGCGGGCTGGTACTCGCCCTTGTCCCCCGGAACCATCGTGGTCAGGTAGTACAGCCCGGTCACCATGTCCAGTCGCGGCATGGCCAGCGGGCGGCCGGACGCCGGCGACAGGATGTTGTGGCTGGACAGCATCAGGATGCGGGCCTCGGCCTGCGCCTCGGCGCTCAGCGGCAGGTGCACGGCCATCTGGTCGCCGTCGAAGTCGGCGTTGAACGCCTCGCACACCAGCGGGTGCAGCTGGATGGCCTTGCCCTCCACCAGCAGCGGCTCGAACGCCTGGATGCCCAGGCGGTGCAGGGTGGGCGCGCGGTTCAGCAGCACCGGGTGCTCGGCGATGACCTCTTCGAGCACGTCCCACACCTGCGGACGCTGCCGCTCGACCATCCGCTTGGCGCTCTTGATGTTCTGCGCGTGGTTCAGGTCGACCAGCCGCTTCATCACGAACGGCTTGAACAGCTCCAGCGCCATCAGCTTGGGCAGACCGCACTGGTGCAGCTTGAGCTGCGGGCCGACCACGATCACCGAACGGCCGGAGTAGTCGACGCGCTTACCGAGCAGGTTCTGGCGGAACCGGCCCTGCTTGCCCTTGAGCAGATCCGACAGCGACTTGAGCGGACGGTTGCCCGGCCCGGTGACCGGACGGCCGCGCCGGCCGTTGTCGAACAGCGCGTCCACCGACTCCTGCAGCATCCGCTTCTCGTTGTTGACGATGATCTCGGGCGCGCCGAGGTCGATCAGTCGCTTGAGCCGGTTGTTGCGGTTGATGACGCGGCGGTACAGGTCGTTGAGGTCGGAGGTGGCGAACCGGCCACCGTCGAGCTGCACCATCGGCCGCAGCTCCGGCGGGATCACCGGCACCGCGTCGAGCACCATGCCCATCGGTGAGTTGCTCGACTGCTGGAACGCCGCGACCACCTTGAGCCGCTTCAGCGCCCGCAGCTTCTTCTGCCCCTTGCCGCTGCGGATCACCTCGCGCAGCGCCTCGGCCTCAGCGTCGATGTCGAAGTTCTCGATCAGCTTCTTGATCGCCTCGGCGCCCATCCCGCCCTGGAAGTACTCGCCGTAGCGGTCGACCAGCTCGCGGTAGAGCACCTCGTCGACGATCAGCTGCTTGGGCGCCAGCTTGGTGAAGGTGTTCCAGATCTCGTCGAGCCGGTCCAGCTCGCGCTGGGCCCGGTCGCGGATCTGGCGCATCTCGCGCTCGCCGGCGTCGCGCACCTTGCGGCGGACGTCGGACTTGGCGCCCTCGGCCTCGAGTTCGGCGAGGTCCTGCTCCAGCTTCTTGGCCCGCTCGGCCAGGTCGAGGTCACGCTGGTCCTCGACGGCCTTGCGCTCGACGGCCATCTCCGCTTCGAGCGTGGACAGCTCGTTGTGGCGCATCTCCTCGTCGACGTCGGTGATGACGTAGGCGGCGAAGTAGATGATCTTCTCGAGATCCTTGGGCGCCAGGTCGAGCAGGTAGCCGAGCCGTGACGGGACACCCTTGAAGTACCAGATGTGGGTGACCGGCGCGGCCAGTTCGATGTGGCCCATCCGCTCCCGGCGCACCTTGGCGCGGGTCACCTCGACGCCGCAGCGCTCACAGATGATTCCCTTGAAGCGGACGCGCTTGTACTTGCCGCAGTAGCACTCCCAGTCGCGAGTCGGTCCGAAGATCTTCTCGCAGAACAGGCCATCCTTCTCCGGCTTCAGCGTGCGGTAGTTGATGGTCTCCGGCTTCTTCACCTCGCCGTAGGACCACCGACGGATGTCGTCGGCGGTGGCCAGGCCGATCCGGAGCTCATCGAAGAAGTTGACGTCTAGCACGTAACTCCCTTTCCCCTTCCGGGATAGAAAAACTGGTAGTGGCGAGTTCGGGATGCGCTATGCGAGGTCCTCCACCGAGGCGGATTCGTTGCGCGACAGGTTGATGCCCAGATTGGCCGCCGCGCGCTCCAGATCCTCGTCGTCGCCGTCGCGCATCTCGATCGCGGCGCCGTCGCTGGACAGCACCTCGACGTTGAGGCACAGCGACTGCAGCTCCTTGAGCAGCACCTTGAAGGACTCCGGAATCCCGGGTTCGGGGATGTTCTCGCCCTTGACGATCGCCTCGTACACCTTGACCCGGCCGACGGTGTCGTCGGACTTGATGGTCAGCAGCTCCTGCAGCGTGTACGCGGCGCCGTAGGCCTGCATGGCCCAGCACTCCATCTCGCCGAACCGCTGGCCACCGAACTGCGCCTTACCGCCCAGCGGCTGCTGGGTGATCATCGAGTACGGGCCGGTGGAGCGGGCGTGGATCTTGTCGTCCACCAGGTGGTGCAGCTTGAGGATGTACATGTAGCCGACCGTCACCGGGTACGGGAACGGTTCCCCGGAGCGCCCGTCGTACAGGATCGCCTTGCCGTCGTTGTCGACCATCTGCTGACCGTCGCGGTTCGGCAGGGTCGAGGCGAGCAGCGCCTGCAGTTCCTCCTCCTGCGCACCGTCGAACACCGGGGTGGCGACGATGCTGTTCGGCGGGGCCGAGTGCAGCTCCTCGGGCAGCTTGGACGCCAGGTCCTTGTCGCCGACGAGGTTGATGTCCCAGCCGCTCTTGGCCACCCACCCGAGGTGGGTCTCCAGGATCTGGCCGATGTTCATCCGCCGCGGCACACCGTGGGTGTTGAGGATGATGTCGACCGGGGTGCCGTCCGGCAGGAACGGCATGTCCTCGACCGGCAGGATCTTGCCGATGACGCCCTTGTTGCCGTGGCGCCCGGCCAGCTTGTCGCCGTCGGAGATCTTGCGCTTCTGGGCCACGTAGACGCGGACCAGTTCGTTGACACCGGCCGGCAGCTCGTCGTCGTCCTCGCGGGAGAACACCCGGATGCCGATGACCTTGCCGGACTCGCCGTGCGGCACCTTCAGCGAGGTGTCGCGGACCTCGCGGGCCTTCTCGCCGAAGATCGCGCGCAGCAGCCGTTCCTCCGGGGTCAGCTCGGTCTCCCCCTTCGGGGTGACCTTGCCGACCAGGATGTCGCCGTCGCGGACCTCGGCGCCGATGCGGACGATGCCGCGCTCGTCGAGGTCGGCCAGCACCTCATCGGAGATGTTGGGGATGTCCCGGGTGATCTCCTCGGCGCCCAGCTTGGTGTCGCGGGCGTCGATCTCGTGCTCCTCGATGTGGATCGAGGTGAGCACGTCCTCCTCCACCAGCCGGTTGGAGAGGATGATCGCGTCCTCGTAGTTGTGGCCCTCCCACGGCATGATCGCGACGAGCAGGTTCTTGCCCAACGCCATCTCACCGTTCTGGGTGCACGGCCCGTCGGCGATGACCTGCCCGGCCTCCACCCGCTGCCCGGCGTCCACGATCGGCTTCTGGTTCGCGCAGGTGCCGTGGTTGGACCGGGCGAACTTGCGCAGCATGTAGGTCTCGCGGGTGCCGTCGTCGTGCATGACGGTGATGTAGTCGGCGGAGACCTCCTCGATCACGCCGGCCTTCTCCGCGACCACGACGTCGCCGGCGTCGATCGCGGCCCGCAGCTCCATGCCGGTGCCGACCAGCGGCGCCTCACTGCGCACCAGCGGAACCGCCTGACGCTGCATGTTGGCACCCATCAGGGCCCGGTTGGCGTCGTCGTGCTCGAGGAACGGAATCATGGCCGTGGCCACCGACACCATCTGGCGCGGCGAGACGTCCATGTAGTCGACCTGCGAGCCCGACACGTACTCGATCTCGCCGCCCTTCTTGCGGACCAGCACGCGGTCCTCGGTGAACCGGCCCTCGTCGTCGGTGGGCGAGTTGGCCTGCGCGACGATGTAGCGGTCCTCCTCGTCGGCGGTCAGGTAGACCACCTCGTCGGTGACCACACCGTCGACGACCTTGCGGTACGGCGTCTCGATGAACCCGAACGGATTGACCCGGGCGTACACCGACAGCGAGCCGATCAGACCGATGTTCGGACCCTCGGGGGTCTCGATCGGGCACATCCGGCCGTAGTGCGACGGGTGGACGTCGCGGACCTCGAGGCCGGCGCGCTCCCGGCTCAGACCGCCCGGGCCCAGCGCCGACAGCCGGCGCTTGTGGGTCAGACCCGACAGCGGGTTGTTCTGGTCCATGAACTGGCTCAGCTGGCTGGTGCCGAAGAACTCCTTGATCGCCGCCACGACGGGGCGGATGTTGATCAGGGTCTGCGGCGTGATCGCCTCGACGTCCTGGGTGGTCATCCGCTCGCGCACGACGCGCTCCATGCGGGACAGGCCGACCCGGATCTGGTTCTGGATCAGCTCGCCGACGGTGCGCAGGCGGCGGTTGCCGAAGTGGTCGATGTCGTCCTCTTCGACGGGGACCTCGAAGCCGCCCGGCACGGTCATCGTCGTGTCGCCCTGGTGCAGCCGCACCAGGTACTCGATGGTGGCGACGATGTCCTCTTCGGTGAGCGTGGTCGTGGTGATCGTCTCACCGGCCGGCAGGCCGAGCTTCTTGTTGACCTTGTAGCGGCCGACGCGGGCCAGGTCGTAGCGCTTCTCCTTGAAGAACAGGTTCTCCAGCAGGGTCTGCGCGGACTCCTTGGTCGGCGGTTCGCCCGGGCGCAGCTTGCGGTAGATGTCCAGCAGCGCCTCGTCGGTGTTGGCGGTGTTGTCCTTCTCCAGGGTCGACATCATGATCTCGGAGAAGCCGAACCGCTCGACGATCTGCTCGTTGGTCCAGCCCAGCGCCTTGAGCAGCACGGTGACCGGCTGGCGGCGCTTGCGGTCGATGCGCACCCCGACGGTCTCGCGCTTGTCGACGTCGAACTCCAGCCAGGCGCCCCGGCTGGGGATCACCTTGACGCTGGTGATGTCGTTCTCAGTGGCCTTGTCCTTGGACTTGTCGAAATACACGCCCGGGGACCGCACCAGCTGGCTCACCACGACACGCTCGGTGCCGTTGATGATGAAGGTGCCCTTCTCGGTCATCATCGGGAAGTCGCCCATGAAGACCGTCTGGCTCTTGATCTCGCCGCTCTCGGCGTTCATGAACTCCGCGGTCACGAACAACGGCGCCGCGTAGGTCATGTCCTTGTCCTTGCACTCCTCGACGGAGGCCTTGACCTCGTCGAAGCGCGGATCGGCGAAGGACAGCGACAGGTTGCCGGAGAAGTCCTCGATCGGGGAGATTTCGGAGAGTACTTCCTCGAGGCCACTGATCGGGTCGGTCTCTCCGCGGGCGATGGCCTTTTCCCGCCAGGTGTCCGAGCCGATCAACCACTCGAACGATTCAGTCTGCACATCAAGCAGGCCCGGAACCTCCAGCGGTTCGCGGAGCTTGGCAAAAGAAATCCGGTTGGGTGCGCCGGGAATGGAGTTATTGGTGTTAATGGCTGACTTGCTCTGGCTAGAGACGGCCAAGATGCATCCTTCCAGCACCTCATGCGACTGTTCGGGATGCCGGGTGGCACCGGTTCCCGGTCGTCGCGTATCTGCGTCGGTTCGGCTGGCTTCATCAAGCCGCCTACTCCCGAACGCACAGCGGCAACTAGATCACTGAGCGGAAAACCGATGCTCAGGCTAGGACCACGGTGTCGGGTGCGGGTAGAGGTGGGCAGGATGCAGCCAGCGCAACGTCTAACGATAGCGCGGATTCACGCATTCCTCAACCACCGCATGTCAACATAGCGGGTTTCCTCAGCTGGCGCTGGCTGGCGTCCTGATCCGCTACGAACATGCTGCTCAACAGAGTGGCGTGTTTCGGCCCGTCCGTCAAGACTTGTCCCGGTCTTTGATGATCGGCTGTGGAGGAATTCCGGACCCGGCTTGCCGGTTTGCCCGGTTCGACACGAGTTGTTCAACCCCGGTTCAGCCACCGGTCCACCGCTGGATCGCCCCCGCGACCGACCACCGGGCGCGCGCGGTCGCACCCTGGCCCGGCCCGGCGGTGGTGGCGCCGGACGGCCGCCGCCGGTGCGCTGCTGGGGCTCGTCACACCGGGATCGGCCGGGGATTCGCTGCCGGCGCGCGCAGCCGCGATCGACACCGCGCGCGGTCGGGCACACCGCAGCCATGCCGCACCGAGCCCGGCGCACACCCGGGTGCGCACAGCCGAACGGACCGGCCCCTCACCGGGAGGGACCGGTCGCGTTCGTTGCTGGCTGGAGTCTGCTCCGGAGCGTTACTGTTCGCCGGCCACCGGGATGGATGCCGTCGGGGCGTCGTCCTCGTGCGCCCGGTGCTGCCCGGCCCCGGAATCGCCGAACTCGTCGGCCCGATACTTGTGCGTGCCCTCGAGGTCGTCGCGGATCGCGGCCTGCGCGGCGGGCGGCAGGGTGTGCAGGATCTCCCGCACCCGGGCCCGGCGCCGGTGCACCGCCTGCCGCTCGGGCATACCCGGCGTGGCGGTCAGCTGCGGCGGCACGCCGACGATCTCCTCGACACCGCCGTCGTGGTGGCCGGCGTCGACCATGGCCTGCTCTTCGGCCATCGTCAGCTCGTCCTTCTCCTCGGACATGCCGATCGGACCGATCCGGCGCCCGTTGAGGAACTGCCGCACCACCGGCTCGTCGCTGGTCAGCAGCACTTCCCGCGGGCCGAACATGACCAGCCGCTTGCGGAACAGCATGCCGATGTTGTCCGGCACCGTCCGGGCGATGTTGATGTTGTGCGTGACGATGAGGATGGTGCAGTCGATCTGCGCGTTGATGTCGATGAGCAGCTGGCTCAGATACGCGGTACGCACCGGGTCCAGACCGGAGTCCGGCTCGTCACAGAGGATGATCTGCGGATCCAGCACGAGCGAGCGGGCCAGGCCGGCACGCTTGCGCATACCACCGGAGATCTCGCCAGGGAACTTGTTCTCGTCACCGGCCAGACCGACCAGCTCGAGCTTCTCCATGACGATCTTGCGGATCTCGCTTTCCTTCTTCTTGGTGTGCTCACGCAGCGGGAAAGCGGTGTTGTCGTAGATGCTCATCGACCCGAACAGGGCGCCGTCCTGGAACATGACGCCGAACAACGTCCGGATCTCGTACAGCTCCTTGGCGGTGCAGTCGATGATGTTGGTGCCGTCGACGATGATCTTGCCGCGCTCCGGGCGCAGCAGGCCGATCAGCGACTTCAGAAACACCGACTTACCGGTACCGGACGGGCCCAGCAGCACGCTGACCTCGCCCGCCGGGATGTCCATGGTGACGTCTTCCCAAATTCGCTGGGGCCCGAAGGACTTGGTCAGCCCCTCAACTTGAATACCAATGCCCACGAGCGATCCTTCCCAGTTCAAAACCTGTGCCGACGATGTGCGCCACGGCCACCTCTACCTGTGGCTTGAGTCACTGTAGCCTACGGCCCATTATGCCCCCACAGGGATGGGCCTAGATTTCTGAGGTCACAATCCGGCGTCGCCCGCACCGGCGATTGCGCTGGTGGCACGCCCGGGAGCGGTGTCCCGCCGGCGGGACACACGCCGCGCGCCATGCGGAGTGAGCCGGAGACGCCGGTGGGGCCGGCCCGTCGGGCCGACCCCACCGATCCGTTCTGACGCCCTACTTGACGGTGACCGTCGCGCCGGCGGCCTCGAGCTTGCTCTTGGCCTCCTCGGCGGCCTCCTTGGCGACCTTCTCCAGCAGCGGCTTGGGAGCGCTGTCGACGAGGTCCTTGGCCTCCTTGAGGCCCAGGCCGGAGACGATCTCCCGGACGACCTTGATGACGCCGATCTTCTTGTCACCGGCGGACTCGAGGATGACGTCGAACTCGGTCTGCTCCTCGGCGGCCTCGGCCGGGGCGCCACCGCCCGCGGCACCCGGGGCGGCCGCGACGGCGACCGGCGCCGCGGCGGTGACCTCGAAGGTCTCCTCGAACTTCTTCACGAACTCCGAGAGCTCGAGCAGGGTCATCTCCTTGAAGGCTTCGAGCAGTTCGTCGGTGCTGAGCTTTGCCATGAGTGGTCCTTCCTAGTGGGTTGGGGTGCCGAACCGCGCTACGCGGCGTCCTCGGCGGGCTTCTTCTCTTGCAACGCGGCCGCGAGACGCGCGACCTGGGATGCGGGCGCGTTGAACAGGCCGGCGGCCTTGGCCAAGTTGCCCTTCATCGCGCCGGCCAGCTTGGCCAGCAGCACCTCGCGCGACTCCAGGTCGGCGATCTTCTCGATTTCGGCGACGGACAGTGGGCGGCCGTCCATGTAGCCGCCCTTGATGACCAGCGCCTTGTTGTCCTTGGCGAACTTCTTGATCGCCTTCGCGGCGTCGACCGGCTCGCCGGTGACGAACGCGATCGCGGTGGGGCCGCTGAACAGCTCATCGAGACCCTCGATGCCGGCTTCCTCGGCGGCGCGCTGAACCAGCGTGTTCTTGGCGACCCGGTAGCTCGCCGATTCCCCGAGAGCCCTGCGGAGCTCGGCGAGGTCGGCTGTCGTCAGCCCCCGGTACTCGGTGACGACGGTGGCCGTCGCCTCCTTGAACCGTTCGGCGATCTCGGCAACCGCGGCGGCCTTGTCAGCTCGGGCCATGCAATGCCTCCTCGTGGTGGATGTGGATGTGCCACCGCAACCGCCGCGAGGCCGGAAATGACGAACGCCCCGACGCAGACAGGTCGGGGCGCGCAACGATCGGCGAAACCTCGTCCTCCTGCGTGGGCCGCCGGGATCACTCCCGGACCTTCGACCGATTGTTCATCGGTGACCGACGGTCTTCGGTGGAACCACCCGAGAATAGCGTGGCCGGGCCCATCAGCCAAAACGATGCGCTCAGCTGATCCCCACCAGCACCAGCACCAGCATGATCACGAGCAGGGCCACCCGCCGCCAGTGCAGCCGGTCCCACAATCGCGCCGATTGCCGCAGTTCGTGCGCCGGCTGGTCGGCGGGGTAGTTCGCGATCCGGTTGTTGAGCGGAACCATCATCGCGATGGTCACCACCAGCACCAGGACCATCACGGCCGCCGCGCTGCCGATGAGCCAGGTCGGGTATCCGCCCGGCGCGACGACGGCGGCGGCGAGGAGCAGCGCCAGGGTGGCGGCGTACCAGAACGGCATGACGCGGCCGAGTTGGTCGGCGCCGGCGCTGCGGGCGGCGCGAAAGGCATCGTCAGGCAGGCGGCTCAGCAGCGGATGCAGAAACACCGCCACCGCGATCTCGCAGCCGACCAACGGACCGGCCAGCAGGACCGCCAGAGCCTGGATTGCCGCTGTCATGCACCCCACCGTCCCGATGTGCTGACAAAAGCACAAGTAGTGACGTTTTCGTCAGCGGACGGGGTCATGGTGGCGGTTCCGGGAACCAGCCCAGCCCGCGACCTGGTCGACGCGGGCCTGACCTTGCGATTTCGGCGTGCTGACGACCGCTGAGCGACCGTCAGCACGCCGAAATCGCCAGTCGAGCGGCACCAATGAGCCCGGCGGTAGCGCCGAGCCGGGCCGGCACCACCCGAAGGCCGCGCAGGAAGCTCAGGCCGGTGTATGTCGTCAACGCCTCGGCCAGCGGGTCGAACAGCACCGGCCCGGATCGGGCCACCCCACCGCCGATGACCACAAGGTCCAGGTCGCACACCGCCGCCACCGACGAGATCGCCGCCGCGAGCGCGTCGGCACCCCGGCGGTAAGCCCGCACGGCAACCGGAACCCCCGCCGCGGCGGCAGCGGCGAGGTCCTCGGCATCGGCGTCCGGCGGGGCGTTCCAGCCGTTCGCCCGTGCCCACCGCACCATCGCGGGTCCGGCGGCCATCGTCTCGACGCACCCCCGGCCACCGCAGCTGCACGCGACGCCCCGCGGGTCGACGACGACGTGTCCGACGTGACCGGCGTTGCCCGTCCGGCCCTGGTAGGGCATGCCGTCGAGGACCAGTCCCCCGCCCACCCCGGTGGAGACCACGATGCCCAGCACGAACCGGGCGCCGCGGCCCGCGCCACGCCACTGTTCCCCCATCGCCATGCACAGACCGTCGCCGCCGAGCCGGACCGGAACCCCGGGCAGCGCCGCCGAGACCCGTTCGGTCAGCGGGAACCGGGACCACGCGGTCAGGTTGATCGGGCTGACCGTGCCGGCGGTCAGGTCGATCGGTCCGGCCGAGCCGACGCCCACCGCGCGCACCCGCCCACCGGCTCGGGTCAGCGCGTCGTCGATCAACCCGGCGAGCACCGTCCACACGGCTTCGGCGTCGCCGCCGGGGGTGGCGGCATGGGTGTGGTGGACGAGGCCGCCGTCGCCGTCGACCAGCCCGGCGGCCAGCTTGGTGCCGCCGATGTCGAGGGTCAGCGTGAGCACGCCCCGACAGTAGGCCGTCAGCCGCGGCCGATATCGACGACCAGCGCCCGGTGGTCGGACACGCCCAGCTCGACCGCGCCGCCGCGGACCGGGCGCAGGGCGGGATCGTCGGTCAGGATGTGGTCGAGCTGGCGGTTCGGCTCGGCGGCCGGAAAGGTGTGGCCGGAGCCGAGCGGACGCAGCCGCGACCACCGCGCCGGGCTGGGCGGGGTCATGTTGAGGTCGCCCATCAGCACCCGCGGGCCCGGAAAGGCCCGCAGATCCCGGATCAGGTGACGCAGTTGGATCCGGTTCCACCCCGGCACGAAGGACAGGTGGGTGTTGGCGACGGTGAGTTCACCGCGCGGGGTGTCCAGTCGGGCGATCATCGCCGCGCGCGGTTCCTCGTCGACGATCCGCACCCGGTTCGGCCCGGGCAGATACATCGGGAACCGCATCGGGATCCGCGGCAGCCGCACCACCTGCCAGTTCAGGGCCGGATACCGGGACAGCAGGGCGATGCCGTAGGCGGCGGTCCCGGGCTGTTCGTCACCGGTGGCGGCCATCCAGGTGGCGCCCGGCGTGCCGGCGATCGCCGCCACGAACCGGTGACTGGTCGCGCCCATCGCCTCGGCGGCCAGGCTGGTCAGGTCGGCCATCTTCGACCGTGGCTGATCACAGTCGACCTCTTGCAGGGCGAGCACATCGGCGTCGAGGTGTTCGACCGACGCCACCAGCCGGTCCGGGTCGACGTCGCCGTCGTGCACGCTGCGACCGTGCAGGATGTTGAATGTCGCGAGCCGCATGGGGTACCAGATACCCACGATCGCCCGCACCCGACTCATGTGGACCGCCGATGCCACCCCGCAGTGAGGATCTCCGCCACGCGCTGAAGCGCGCGGCGTCGGCGTTCAAGGCGCACGGCCCGGGTTTCGCGCTCGGCGGCAGCTATGCGCTGTGGGTGTTCGGCGGGCCGGAACCCGTGCACGACGTCGATTTCGTGGTGGCCGAGGAGGACACCGAGGCGGCCGCGGTGACGCTGCAGAAGGCGGGTTTCCGTATCGAGCGCACCCCGGAGGACTGGCTGTTCAAGGCGTGTGTCGAGGACGATTTCGTCATCGATGTGCTGCACCGGCTCAACGGGGTGCCGGTGTCCGCGGCGATGATCGCGTCGGCCGCCGAACGGGAGGTGCTGGCGCTGCGGATGCCGGTGTTGTCGCCGACGCAGGTGCTGACCGAGAAGCTGACGGCGCTCAACGAGCATCACTGTGATTTCGCGGGGCTGCTGCCCGGGGTACGGGCGGTGCGCGAACAGGTGGACTGGCCTCGGGTCCGGCAGGACACCGCCGGCAACGATTTCGCGCATGCGTTCCTGGTGCTCACCGACCGGCTCGGCATCACCGCGTAGCACCCGCCGAGTTGTTCGCGAGAATTCTGCGTGGATTCGCAATCGCGTTCACGTTCGGCCGGATGCGCGGGTCAGCAGGTCCGCCACCGCCGCGGCGGCCTCAGCGACCTCGGCGGGTTCCAGCACCTCGAACGGCAGACCGGGCGCGGCCAGGTGCAGCACGATGCGTTGCGGGTCGTCGGCACCCGCGGTGACGATGCAGGTGTCCGGCCCATCCGGCTCGATCATCACCGCGGCCGCCGGAAAGTGTTGGGACACCACGCGTTCGGGCGCGCGGAACCGGACCCGCGCGACGTGGCGGTACGGCGATGCGCTGATCGAATGCCGCACGAACTCGGCCGCGTCGGGCGCCGGGCGTGGGGTGAAGGTGCTGCCCAGCGCCCGCACATCGGTCATCCGGTCCAGGCGCAGGCTGCGCCAGTCACCGCGATCCCGGTCGTAGGCCAGCAGGTACCAGCGCCGGCCGGTGGTCACCAGCTGGTACGGCTCGAGCCGGCGCCGGCTGCGGTTGCCGGCGCGGTCGGTGTAGCCGGTGTTGACGTGTTCGTGGTCGCGGCAGGCCCGCGCCAGGGTCATCAGCACGTCGGGCGCCACCGGCTGATCGGGTTGGTTCGGGCCGAGGGTGGTGGTGGCCTCGTGCACCGCCGAGACCTGGGACCGCAGCCGCGCGGGCATCACCTGGTCGAGCTTGCCCAGCGCCCGCAGCGCCGACTCCCCCACCCCGGCGATGCTGCCACCGGCGGCCAGCCGCAGGCACACCGCGACCGCGACGGCCTCCTCAGGGTCGAGCAGCAGCGGCGGCAGCGCCGCCCCCGCACCCAGCTGGTATCCGCCGCCGTGGCCACGGCTGGCGTGCACCGGGTACCCGAGGTCGCGCAGCCGCTCGACGTCGCGGCGGACGCTGCGGGTGGTGACGCCGAGCCGCTCGGCCAGTTCCTCCCCGCTCCACACCCGCCGGGACTGCAGCAGCCCGAGCAGCCGCAGCACCCGGCTCGTCGTCTCCGACACATCCGCAGCCTGCCACATTCAAAGGACAGAAGTTGTCCGCTACCACCCCGGTCACGCGCCGTCCACCCCGAACGCGCGCAACACGACCTTGCGGATCTCGTCGAACCACAACACCACCGACGCCATCGCGATCGCCACCGCCCAGTGCGCGAGATCCAGCGGCGCGGTGCCGAAGGCCACCTGCAGCAGCGGCACATGCACGACGGCCACCTGCAGTGCCGCGCCGAGCGCCACCGCGGCCCACAACCAGGGGTTGCTGAACGGCCGCCGGAAGGCGCTGGAGGTTTCCGAGCGGGAGTTGAAGCTGTTGAACAGCTGGGCGAACACCAGCGTGGTGAACCCCGCGGTGCGGGCCACGTCCAGCGAGTCCGAACCCTCCACCAGCCCGCCGGGCAGGAAGATGTCCATGGTCAGCAGCGTGACCGCGGCCATCACCAGGCCTATCGACATGATGCCGGCCCACATGTGGCCGTCGATGATGCGGTCGCCGGGCCGCCGCGGTCCGCGCGCCATCACATCGTCGACCTCGGGGTCCACTCCCATGGCCAGGGCCGGGGTGGAGTCGGTGATCAGGTTGATCCACAGGATCTGGGTCGCCAGCAGGGGCACCACGATCGTCTCCCCCGCCCCCGCGGTGAGGCCGATGTATCCGGCCAGCAGCACGCCGAAGAAGACGGTGAAGACCTCACCCATGTTCGACGACAGCAGGTACCGCAGGAACTTCTTGATGTTGTCGAAGATGATGCGGCCCTGGCGCACCGCCGCCACGATGGTGGCGAAGTTGTCGTCGCCGAGGATCATCGTGGCGGCTTCCTTGGTGACCTCGGTGCCGGTGATGCCCATCGCCACGCCGATGTCGGCGGATTTCAGCGCCGGGGCGTCGTTCACGCCGTCGCCGGTCATCGCCACGACGTGCCCCTGCAGTTGCAGCGCGTCGACGATCCGCAGTTTGTGCTGGGGCGCCACCCGCGCGTAGACCGATGTCCGCGCCGTCACCTCGAGCAGTTCCCGATTCGACAGGTCGTCCAGTTCGGCGCCGGTGATCGCGGCCCGGCCGGCCCCCGGTTCGGCTCCCGCGTCGATCAGGCCCAGGTCCTCGGCGATGCGCACCGCGGTGCGGGGATGGTCGCCGGTGATCATCAGCACCCGGATACCGGCCCGCCGGGCCATCGCGACGGCGTCCGGGACCTCGTCGCGCGGCGGGTCGATGATGCCGACCACGCCGACGTAGACCAGGTCGTCTTCCACCTCGTCGCTGATCCCGGAGGCCTCGTCGCCGATCCCGGGGCCGTCCGGGTCGTCGGGCAGGTCCGGTTCGCCGATGCGGCGGTAGGCGACGGCCAGCGTGCGGAACCCCTGCGCGGACAGTTCGTCGACGTCGGCGAGCGCCCGGGCGCGCCGCTCATCGTCGAGCGGGACGATGTCGTCGCCGAGCTGCAGTGCGGCGCAGCGCCGCAGCAGCACATCGGGGGCGCCCTTGGTGACCAGGGTGGGCGGTTCGTCCTCGGCCCGGCCGAGCACCGACATCATCTTGCGTTCGGAGGTGAACGGGATCTCGGCCCGCCGGCGGAAGGCGCGGGCCAGCTCGGTGGCGTCGGCCAGCTTGTGCGCGGCGACGAGAAAAGCCGCCTCGGTGGGGTCGCCCTGGATCTCCCAGGTGTCGTCGCGGCGGTGCAGCTGGGCATTGTTGGCGATCGATCCGCCGGCGATGACCAGGCTCACCTCGCGGGCGAGTCGCGGATCGGTCAGCGCTTTCCCGTCGAGCAGGGCGGTGCCGTCCGGGCGGTAGCCGACGCCGGTGAGTTCGACCTCGCCGGACGCCGTGCGGATCCGCTGGATCGTCATCTCGTTCTTGGTCAGCGTGCCGGTCTTGTCGGTGGCGATGACCGAGGCCGAACCGAGCGTCTCCACCGAGTGCAGCTTCTTGACGACGGCGTTGCGCCGGGTCATCCGCTGCACCCCGATGGCCAGCACCACCGAGAGGATGGCCGGCAGACCTTCGGGGACCGCGGCGACCGCCAGGGCCACCCCGAGCAGCAGCACGGTGACGAACTCGTCGACGGTGTCCACGTCGTTGACGGCCGCGGTGAGGACCATGACCGCGACCGCGATCGCGATGACGGTGACCCCGAGCAGCTTGCTGACCCAGGTGATCTCCTTCTGCAGCGGGCTGGGTTCTTCCTCGGTGGCCTCGAGCAGCTCGGCGATGGCGCCCGCCTCGGTGCGCATCCCGACGCCGGTGACCACGGCCCGGCCGACGCCCTGGACCACCGCGGTGCCCTTGAAGACCATGTTTCTCCGGTCGCCCAACGGCACCCGTCGCGGCAGGGTGGCGGCGTTCTTGGTGACGGCTTCGCTCTCCCCGGTCAGCGCGGCTTCCTGGACGCGCAGCGCGGTGGCCGACAGCACGCGGGCGTCGGCGCCGACGGCGTCGCCCTCGTTCAGCACGAGGATGTCGCCGCGGACGAGTTCGTGCGACGGCACGGTGGTCAGCCTCCCGTCGCGCAGCACCGTGGCGCGGGTTTCGGTCATCGACTGCAGCGCCGCGACCGCGTTCTCGGCGCGGTGCTCCTCGACGAACCCGAGGACGGCGTTGAGCATGAGGACGACGGAGATCACCACCGCGTCGATCGGCACACCCCGGGCGCCCTCGGCCGCCCACGCCAGCAACGAGATCGCGACGGCCACCAGCAGCAGGTAGACAAGCGGATCCTGGAACTGGGCCAGGAATCGGCGCCATCCGGGCAGCGGCGGTTTCGCCCGCAGCTCGTTGGGCCCGTCGACCCGCAGCCGGCGCGCGGCCTCGGCCGTGCTCAACCCGACCGCGGGGTCGACGCCCAGTTCGCGGGCGATGTCGGCGGCATCTCGCAGGGCCGGATCGGGGGTCGGATCCGGTGCCGCGACGACGGGTGCAGCCACCTCGTCAACGCTATGCGAAAAACGCCCGAATCCGACGGACATCTGAGGACCGTTTCTGTCCGGTAGTCCTGGCATCGTGACTGCCATGACGGACTGGAGCGCCCACCTCGCCGACCAACTCGACTGGCACTGGACCCGACAACTTCGACCACGGCTCGACGGACTGACCGATGCCGAGTACTTCTGGCAACCGGTGCCGGACTGTTGGACGGTGCATCCGGACGGTTCGGTCGACTTTCACCACCCGCCACCGGACCCCGCGCCGTTCACCACGATCGCGTGGCGGCTGGCGCACGTCATCGTCGGGGTGCTCGCGGTGCGCAACCACGCGCATTTCGGCGGACCCGAAGCCGACTATCAGAGCTGGGACTACGCCACCGACGCGGCCACCGCGCTGCACCAGCTCGACGACGCCTATCGGGACTGGGTCACCGGTGTCCGTAGTCTGTCCGCCGATGCGTTGTGGCGACCGGTCGGTCCGGCGGAGGGCCCGTGGGCGGAGCAGCCCATGATCACGCTGGTTCTGCACATCAACCGTGAGGTCATTCACCACGGAGCGGAGATCGCTTGTCTCCGTGATCTTTACGCACACCGGAAGGGGAACTGACATGCCCGGAATGCCACCACCAGCCGGCACCGAACGCGAAAGCCTGCTGCACTTCCTGGCGTTTCAGCAGAATGCGTTCATCGCCGCGGCGTACGGCCTGACCGACGAACAAGCCCGTTCCACCCCGTCGGTGAGCGCGCTGTCCATCGGCGGACTGGTCAAGCATGCCGCCGGAGTGCAGCGGGGCTGGGTCGAGCGGGCAGCGGCCGCACCGGATTTCCCACCACCGGATCCGCGGCCGATGGAGGAGGTGATGGCCGCCTACGCCGACGAGTACGTGATGGGCCCCGATGAGACGCTGGCCGGTCTGCTCGACCGGTTGCGTGCGCAGAACGCCGAGACGCTGCGGATTCTGGGTGAGAAGGACCTCGACACCCCGGTGCCGATCCCGCGGGAGATCCCGTGGTTTCCGCGCGACGTCGACCACTGGTCGGTGCGCTGGGTGATCCTGCACCTGATCGAGGAGCTGTCCCGGCATGCCGGGCACGCCGATATCATCCGCGAATCCATAGACGGCGCAACGATGTACGAGTTGATGGCGGCCGCGGAAGGCTGGCCGGAGACGGAATGGCTCAAACCCTGGCGACCGGGTCAGCGGCCCAGCACCAGCCGCAGCGCGTAGTCGACCACCCGGTCCAGATCGTCGCCCAGGTTGCCGGCCAGCCACTGCTGGGCCAGTTCGGCCATCGCGCCGGTGTACATCGCGGCGCCGACCTGGGCGGCCACCGGATCGGATTTCGGATGCAGCCGCCAGCCCTCGGTGAGCACCGCCTCCCGCAGCTGGTCCTGGGTGGCCGCGCGGCGGGCGGCCAGCACCGGGTTGGCCCGGGCATCGGTGAACAGGATCCGGCCCCGCCGCGGATCGGCCGAGCTGAACCCCAGCACGGCGACGATCCCGGCGCGGGTGCGGGCCCGCAGTGAGTCCCCCGCCCCCTCGCCGGCCCCCTCGACAGCTGCGGCCATGGCGGTCTCCACCTCGGCCGCCAGTTGCGCGCTGACCTCGTCGTAGACCGCGCCGAGCAGCTCGTCGACGTCGGCGAAGCTCTCGTAGAAGTAGCGGCTGTTGAGCTCGCTCTCCCGGCACACCGACCGCACCGAGAGCGCGGCCTCACCCCCCTCGCCGAACAGCCGGTACGCCGCGGCGATCAGCAGGGCGCGCCGTTCGGCGCGACGGTCGGTCAACGGAACCCCGGCCCACCGGGTGGGACTGGTCATCACCTCAGCTTAGGTCTGGATACACCCGTACCCAACGGGGTAGTCTGGTCACACCTGTAACCACACTTCGCGGAAGGACCCCGCCGTGATCCTGCTGCCCCATCAGTTCATCGGCGAATTTCTCAATCAGCGGTTCGACAGGGACATCCGGCGGAACTACTTCCGCGGAATGGAGTTCGCCGAGCCGGCCGGCGATCCGGGCTGGTTCGGTCCGGGCAGCGCGGTGTGGCATGTGCACTCGCACATGCAGACCCTGATCTTCGGTCTGCAGTGCGCGGCGTTCATGGAACGTCTCGACCCCTCCATCTACTGGATGGGGATGCACCACTCCCGGCTGGTCAAACGCGACGAGAACGGGGTGGCCCGCCCGGAGATCGACCCGAAGGGCGCCGCGGTGCGCCTCGGGCATTCCATCGCGTTCTTCATCGGCACCGCCTACGGGTCGACCGAGACCGCCGAACGCCTCGCGCAGACGGTGCGGGCCATGCACCACACCATCAAGGGCACCCGGCCCGACGGCGCCCGCTACGACGCCGACGATCCGGAGTGGTTGCGCTGGAACTACGCCACGGTGGTGTGGGGGCTGGCCACCGCGCACGAGCTGTATCACCCGAACCCGCTGCGGGGGAAGGCCATCGACCGCTACTACGGCGAGTTCGTGCGGGTCGGCCACGCACTGGGCGGCACCGATCTGCCGACCACCAAGGCCGAGACGCTCGAATGCCTGGAGTCCTATCTGCCGCGGCTGGCGGTCACCCACGGCACCGCCCTGGCCACCGGCCCGGATTTGCCGCTGCCACAGGCCGCGATCAACTGGGCGATCCGCGACACCATGCCGAAGTGGGCCAAACAGCTGATCCAGCACAAGGACCCCAACATCGTCGAACGCACCGCCCGCCGCGCGATGGTGTGGTCGGTGATCAACGGTCTGCATCTGGCGCAGGGCCCGATCCCGGAGTTCCGGCAGGCCCGGGCGCGCGTCGCCGACGGTGTCGATCCCGTGCTGGCGCCGCACACCCTGCCGCGGTACCGGCCCGGCGACGATCCGGTGCGCAGTCGCGAGGAGATCGAGCGCGAGTTCGCCCACGCCTGAGATCCGGCCCGAGTTCCGGTCCTGCCGAGTGCGGTTTTTTGCCTCGTCCCGCTTTTTGGGACACTGGCCAACATGAGTACCACCAAGCACCGCGAGGTAGCCAAGCTCGACCGGGTGTCGTTGCCGGTTGAGGCGGCCCGGATCGGTGCCACCGGTTGGCAGATCGCCCGCACGGGCGCCCGAGTCGTCACCAGGCTTCCCAGCCGTGGCTCCCTACAGCAGAAGGTCATCAAAGAGCTCCCCAAGACGTTCTCCGACCTGGGGCCGACGTATGTGAAGTTCGGCCAGATCATCGCGTCCAGCCCGGGTGCGTTCGGGGAGCCGCTGAGCCGGGAGTTCCGCAGCCTGCTGGACCGGGTGCCGCCGGCCGACCCGACGGCCGTGCGCAAACTGGTCCGGCAGGAGCTCGGCGCCGACCCGTCCGAGCTGTTCAAGCACTTCGACGACAAGCCGTTCGCGTCGGCGTCGATCGCCCAGGTGCACTACGCCACCCTGCACAGCGGTGAGGAGGTGGTGGTCAAGATCCAGCGGCCGGGTATCCGCCGCCGGGTCACCGCCGACCTGCAGATCCTCAAGCACGGCGCCCGGTTGGTGGAGCTCGCCAAACTGGGCCGGCGGCTGTCCGCCCAGGATGTGGTCGCCGACTTCGCCGACAACCTCGCCGAGGAGCTGGACTTCCGGCTGGAGGCCCAGTCGATGGACACCTGGGTGGCGCACATGCACGCCTCCCCGCTCGGCAAGAACATCCGGGTGCCGCAGGTGTACTGGGATCTCACCAGCGAGCGGGTGCTCACCATGGAACGGGTCTCCGGGGTGCGCATCGACGATGTGGCCGCGCTGCGCAAGAAGGGCTTCGAGGGCACCGAGCTGGTCAAGGCGTTGCTGTTCAGCCTGTTCGAGGGCGGGCTGCGGCACGGCCTGTTCCACGGCGACCTGCATGCCGGCAACCTGTACGTCGACGATGACGGCAAGATCGTCTTCTTCGACTTCGGCATCATGGGCCGCATCGATCCGCGCACCCGCTGGCTGCTGCGTGAGCTGGTGTACGCGCTGCTGGTGAAGAAGGACCACGCGGCCGCCGGCAAGATCGTCGTGCTGATGGGCGCGGTGGGCACCACCAAACCCGAAGCGCAGGCCGCCAAGGACCTGGAGAAGTTCGCGACCCCGCTGACCATGTCCACCCTCGGCGACATGAGCTACGCCGAGATCGGCCGGCAGCTCTCGGCGCTGGCCGAGGCGTACGACGTCAAGCTGCCGCGGGAGCTGGTGCTGATCGGCAAACAGTTCCTCTACGTCGAGCGGTACATGAAGCTGCTCGCGCCGAAGTGGCAGATGATGTCCGATCCCGAGCTGACCGGCTATTTCGCCAACTTCATGGTGGACATCAAGCGCGAACACGACGCCAAGGCCGACGAGCTCGAGGTCTGATCCGCCGATGCAGATCCGCACCGGATTCGCGAACGTCGACGGTTCCCCGGAGCCGGTCGACCTCTACTACGAGGACCTGGGTGACCCGGCCGATCCGCCGGTGCTGCTGATCATGGGGCTGGGCGCGCAGCTGATCCTGTGGCGCGACGGCTTCTGCCGCAAACTCGTCGAGCGGGGGCTGCGGGTGATCCGGTTCGACAACCGCGATGTCGGCCTGTCCAGCAAGCTCGACGGACGCCGGGAACGCACACCGCTGCCGTGGCGCATGCTGCGGTCGTTCGCGGGGCTGCCCAGCCCGGCCGTCTACACCCTGGAGGACATGGCCGACGACGCCGCCGGGCTGCTGGACCATCTGCAGATCGACGCGGCGCACATCGTCGGCGCCTCGATGGGCGGCATGGTGGCCCAGGTGTTCGCCGGCCGCCACGCGCACCGGACCAGATCGCTCGGGGTGATCTTCTCGAGCAACAATCGGCCGTTCCTGCCGCCGCCGGGACCGCGGCAGCTGCTGTCGATCATCACCGGGCCGGCACCGGACGCGCCCCGCGACGAGGTCATCGAGAACGCGGTCAAGGTCGGCCGGCTCAACGGGAGCCCCGCCTATCCGGTGCCGGACGAGCAGCTGCGTGCCGACGCGGCGACCGCCTTCGACCGGTCGTATCACCCGGTCGGGGTCGCCCGGCAGTTCGACGCCATCCTGGGCAGCGGCAGCCTGCGACGCTACAACCGGCGCACCACGTCGCCGACGGTGGTCATCCACGGCCGCGCCGACAAACTCATGCGGCCGACCGGGGGCCGCGCGGTGGCGCGGGCCATTCCGGGAGCGCGGCTGACGCTGTTCGACGGGATGGGGCACGACCTGCCCGAGCCGCTGTGGGACGAGATCGTCGCGGAGCTCGACAAGAACATCACCGCAGGCCGCTGACCTGCCCCGCGGCACCGGAATTGCGTCCGGGCCTGTGACCGGCGTTACAATCGCCGATCGGATGAGGATTTGACGTCGTCACTGCCGACGCCGCCGGATTCCTGATTGCCCGGAGGGGGGCAGGCCATGGCCGAACCGGCGAAAAAACTGAAGCCGCACTTTGCAGACGTACAAGCGCATTACGACCTGTCCGATGAGTTCTTCGGGCTGTTCCTGGATCCGACGCGGACCTACAGCTGCGCCTATTTCGAGCGCGACGACATGTCCCTCGAGGAGGCGCAGCTGGCCAAGATCGACCTGGCACTGGGCAAGCTCGGCCTGCAACCGGGCATGACGCTGCTCGACATCGGCTGCGGGTGGGGGTCGACCATGCTGCGGGCGCTGGAGCGCCACGACGTCGACGTCGTCGGTCTGACGTTGAGCGCCAACCAGCACGCCCATGTGGAGCAGCTCCTGGCCGACTCGCCCAGCCGGCGCAGCAGGCGGGTGCTGTTGCGGGGCTGGGAGGAGTTCGACGAACCCGTCGACCGGATCGTGTCGATCGGGGCGTTCGAACACTTCGGCCACGACCGGTATGACGACTTCTTCGCCACCGCGCACCGGCTGCTGCCGGACGACGGGGTGATGTTGCTGCACACCATCACGGCGTTGACGGTGCCGCAGATGGTGGACCGCGGCATCCCGTTGACCTTCGAGGTCGCGCGGTTCGTCAAGTTCATCCTCACCGAGATCTTTCCGGGTGGCCGGCTGCCGTCGATCGAGAAAGTCGAGGACCATTCCGGCGCGAACGGGTTCACCCTGACCCGCAGGCAGTCACTGCAGTCGCACTACGCCCGCACGCTGGATCTGTGGGCGGAGGCGCTGCAACAGCACCGCGAGGAGGCGATCACCGTCCAGTCCGACGAGGTCTACGACCGCTACATCAAGTACCTGACCGGATGCGCCAAGGGCTTCCGGGTCGGTTATATCGACGTCAACCAATTCACGCTGCAGAAATAGAAATATCCCGGGGGCGCCTGTTGCTGACACCGCAATCGAGGTCGAGCGAGTATCGTCCGGTTCAGCCAGTGAGCGATTTTCTGGCGAACGCTCCCGCGTCCCGCTCATCAGAAAGGCTCAATATGGTCAACGCTTCGACAGCACACCGCGAGGACATTCGTCGCCAATTCGACAATGTGCAGTCCCATTACGACGTATCGAACGAATTCTTCGCACTGTTCCTCGATCCGTCGATGACATACAGTTCCGCCTATTTCGAACGCGACGATATGACGCTGGAAGAAGCGCAGTTGGCCAAACTGGATCTGTCACTGGACAAATTGCGTCTGGAGCCGGGAATGACCCTGCTCGACATCGGATGTGGCTGGGGCGCGACGATGAAGCGGGCGCTCGAGCGCTACGACGTCAACGTCATCGGCCTGACGCTCAGCGAGAATCAGGTCGAGTACTGCACCGCCCTGCTCGACACGGTCGACACGGACCGTTCCCACCGGGTGCTGTTGAGCGACTGGGCGGACTTCGACGAACCGGTGGACCGCATCATCACCATCGAGGCGTTGGAGCATTTCGGTTTCCACCGTTATGACGATTTCTTCTCCTACGCGTTCAACGCGCTGCCCGACGACGGCGTGATGTTGCTGCATGCGATCACCGCGCTGACCGGGAAACAAATCGTCGAACGCGGTCTGCCGGTGACTTTCGAACTGGCCCGGTTCATCAAGTTCGTCGTCACCGAGATCTTCCCCGGCGGCCGGCTGCCGACCATCGAGAAGGTCGAGGAGCACACCGCCAGGGCCGGGTTCACCGTGACCCGCAACCAGTCGCTGCGGTCGAGCTTCCAGCGCACCGTCGAACTGTGGGCGGAGGCGCTCGAGGCCCGCCGCGACGAGGCTGTCGCGATCCAGTCCGAGGAGGCGTACGACCGGTACATGCACTTCCTCACCGGCACGGCAAAGGGGTTCCGGATGGGGTATATCGACGTCAACCAATTCACCCTCGAGAAGGCAGCGACGTGATCGGTGACGCTGGTGAGAACACGTGGCCGGATCGTTTCCGGATCACGGTTTTCAAGATCGCCGTACCAGGTAGGGTGCGGTGCATCGACAAGCAGGTGAGTCGCGCCCGAGATCGTCCATTTCACGCGTAAGGGGCTGTCATGTCTACAAAGTCAGTCGGCACTGCCGAAATGCGACCGCACTTCGAAGACATTCAGGCGCACTACGATCTGTCTGACGACTTCTTCGGCCTGTTCCAGGATCCGACCCGGAAATACAGCTGCGGATACTTCACCGGACCGGACGCCACGCTGTCCGACGCGCAGATCGCCGATGTCGACCTCAACCTCGACAAGCTCGACCTCAAGCCGGGGATGACCCTGCTCGACATCGGGTGCGGTTGGGGTCTGACCCTGCGGCGGGCGATCGAGAAGTACGACGTCAACGTCATCGGCCTGACGTTGTCGAGGAATCAGCAGGCGTACTGTACGCAGCTGCTGGAGCAGCTCGACACGAATCGCAGCTTCGACGTCCGGCTGATGGGTTGGGAGCAGTTCCACGACCCGGTCGACCGGATCGTGTCGATCGAGGCGTTCGAACACTTCGGCTTCGAGCGCTACGACCACTTCTTCCGGAACTGCTACGACATCATGCCCGACGACGGCCGGATGACGATCCAGAGCAGCGTCGGCTACCACCCGGACAATCTGCGCGCCCGCGGCAAGAAGCTGACGTTCGAGCTGGCCCGGTTCATCAAGTTCATGATCACCGAGATCTTCCCGGGCGGTCGCATCCCGACCACCGAGATGATGGTGGAACACGGCGAGAAGGCCGGATTCGTGGTGCCGGAGACGATGTCGCTGCGCAACCACTACATCAAGACGCTGGGCATGTGGGCCGATGCGCTGGAGCGGAACAAGGAACGCGCCATCGCCATCACCGACGAGGAGAACTACCACCGCTACATGCGGTATCTGCGGGGCTGCCAGTACTACTTCATCGACGAGTGCATCGACGTCAGCCTCGTCACCTACCTCAAACCCGGCGCGGTCCGCTGACGCCCCGGTTCCGCAGGGTTCCGGTCACGCCGGCCCTGCGGAGTCCGGATCAGGCGGCCCGATCCAGGCCCTTGCCGGCCCTCGTGGACTGGCCCTTCCTGTCCGCCGGGGTCCGGTCCTTCATGACCGGCTTCTTGGTGACCGGCGCCTTCAGGGCTGGCTTCGCGTCCTTGGTTGCCGGGGCGTTCTTGGTTGCCGGGGCGTCCTTGGTTGCCGGGGCGTCCTTGGTTGCCGGGCCGGTGCCGGGGTCCTGCGCACCCACCCCGATCAGCCGATCCGGTGTGGTGCCGGTGTCGGCCACCGGTTCCGGTGTCGGCTCGGCGGGGGTGTCGGGAGTCTCCGGCTCCGTCTGGGTGGCCGGCCCGGTGCCCGTGGTGGGGGCCGTCGCGGTGTCCCGTTCGGTGACCAGCCGCAGCCTCGGTGCGGTGGTCCGCTCCGCATTGCCGGAAGGCGATTCACCCTGCTCATCCGGTTCCGATTCGGCGACCGGTACCCGCTCGGCTGCTTCGGGGGCCGGCTTGACCGCGCGCATCGGATCGGCGCCCACCGAGGCTGCTCGCATCAGATCGGCTTGCGTCGAATCCGCGGTGGGTGCCGGCGCCGGAGTGTGGTTCGTGACCACCGGTGCGCCGGACGTGATCCCGAAGTTCTCCAGGAAGGCCTCGACCCCCTCGCCGGTGGCCTCGATCAGCTTCAGCCCGACCTCGAACCAGTTGTTGAACGGGTTGAACGGCAACAGCGACAGGGTCCGGGGCACCCCGGGATCGCCGCTCCAGTCGTAACCGAGATCGACCAGCACCTTCACCACCGGCGCGAACAGGTCGACCAGCGGTTTGACGACCGGGGTGAGACCGACTGACGCGCCGAGGCTGAGCACCGCGTCGGCCAAAGGCAGCGATTTCGCCGGGATCATGATGTATTTGTTGCCGTTCGCATCGAGGCGGCAGTTCGAACCCGGCTCTCCGCAGTTCTCGCGGGCGTATTCCAGCAGCCCTTCCACCTCGTCGGGCTGATAGCCGTAGGGCAGCTCGCCGGCCTCCGGACGGTTGGGTCCGGCCAGGTACTGCCCGTGCACGGTGTCGAAGGCGACCAGCGCGTTGAGGATCGCGAACGGGTTGCCCCAGTACCGCGGGGCGTACACCACCGGGTCGTACTCGTAGCCGATGTTGGTGACCCGGATCCCGCTGTCGGTGATCATCGGCGGTCCGAGCGTGGCGTCGAGCAGCAGCTCGCCGACGAGGTTGAGCGGGCTGAGCCGCTGCCACAACCCACCGTCCGGATTGGCGATGTTGCCGATCATGACGACCTCGAGCCGCTCCTTCTGCTCGGGGGTCAGCTTCGCGAGGTTACGCAACTCGTTGGACACCACCGCCCCACCCTGCGAGTAGCCGGCGATCACGATCTCCGCGTCCGGTTCCTCCTGCCAGGTGTTGATGAGTTCGGCGTTCAGACCGGCGACGCCGTCGCCCACCGAGACGTTCCATTTCTCGCAGCGGTCGGGTTCGCACCATCCGGGGAAGATGAACAGCGGCCAGAACGACGCCGGATAATTGACCCCGACCAGATCGTCCCCGGTGCAGGCCTCGGACTCGTCGCAGAACGTGTCGCCCATGTAGTAGTCGACGAAGTTCTCCAGGTAGTTGGGCACCACGTTCGCGTCCGGGGTTCCGGTGCCGGGCACCACGATGGCCTTGGCCGCCAGCATGACGGCGGCGGTGACGGTGCCGCTGACCGCCACGGCCGCCACGCCCAGCAGCGCCACCACCGCGATGAGGATCGACCGTGCCGCCTGTCGCATGTGCCCACTTCCAGCGCCTGCGCACGGTTGCCCGTCCGCGCCGAGAAATTCGCTAGTGCGAGATGCTTGCACACGACACGGTCTCGGCGGACCGGTTTTGCAGACGTGTCCCTCACTTTCTGGTGACGCGGCGGTGTGAGCGCGGAGGTACGCGGAGGTACGCGGAGGTACGCGGAGGTACGCGGAGGTACGCGGAGGTACGCGGAAGAAAGAGAGAATGCCCACTTCGTGGCGAAGTGGGCATTCTCGTCAGGTCTGGATCAGGCGTCGACCATCAGGCGTCGACCGTGGTGAAGTTCCGGGTCACCGACGGATCGACCGGGATGCCGGGGCCCGTCGTCGTGGTCATCACGATCTTCTTGAGGTAGCGGCCCTTGGAGGCGGTCGGCTTGGCGCGCAGCACCTCTTCCAGCGCCGCGCCGTAGTTCTCCGCCAGCGCCTTCTCGTCGAACGACGCTTTGCCGATCACCAGGTGCAGGTTCGCGGCCTTGTCGACGCGGAAGTTGATCTTGCCGCCCTTGATGTCCTGCACGGCCTTGGCGATGTCGGTGGTGACGGTGCCGGTCTTCGGGTTGGGCATCAGACCACGCGGGCCCAGGATGCGGGCGATCCGGCCGACCTTCGCCATCTGGTCGGGGGTGGCGATGGCCGCGTCGAAGTCGAGCATGCCGCCCTGGATCTGCTCGATCAGGTCGTCGCTGCCGACAATGTCCGCGCCCGCGGCCTTCGCCTCCTCGGCCTTCTCACCGACGGCGAACACCGCGACCCGGGCGGTCTTACCGGTGCCGTGCGGCAGGTTCACGGTGCCGCGCACCATCTGATCGGCCTTGCGCGGGTCCACGCCGAGCCGGATGGCCACCTCGACGGTGGCGTCCTGCTTCTTCGACGAGGTCTCCTTGGCCAGCTTCGCGGCCTCCAGCGGGTGGTACAGCCGGTCCCGGTCCACCTTCGCGGCGGCTTCGCGGTAGGCCTTGCTCTTCTTGCTCATGTGTCCATCCAATCTGTCGTTGGAGTCGTGGTCGGCGGGCCGGAGCTGGCCCTCCCACGTGGTCGAGTGACTCGAGCTACTCGACCGTGTCTGTCGGGTCGATCCGCAAGCTACTCGACCGTGCCAGTCGGGTCGATCCGCAAGCTACTCGACCGTGATCCCCATGGAACGGGCGGTGCCGGCGATGATCTTCGCCGCGGCGTCGATGTCGTTGGCGTTCAGGTCCGCCTTCTTCGTCTCGGCGATCTCCCGCACCTGATCCCAGCTCACCTTGGCGACCTTGTTCTTGTGCGGCTCACCGGAGCCCTTCTGCACACCGGCGGCCTTCAGCAGCAGCTTGGCGGCCGGCGGCGTCTTGAGCGTGAAGGTGAAGCTGCGGTCCTCGTAGACGGTGATCTCCACCGGCACGACGTTCCCGCGCTGGCTTTCTGTCGCGGCGTTGTACGCCTTGCAGAACTCCATGATGTTGACGCCGTGCTGGCCGAGCGCCGGGCCGACCGGCGGTGCCGGGTTGGCCTGACCAGCCTCGATCTGCAGCTTGATCAGCCCGATGACTTTCTTCTTCGGGGCCATGGGTGTTGGTGTTCCTCTCTCGTTACCGGCGATTTCGGCGTGCTCAGTTCCGCTGAGCGACGATAGTCACGCCGAAACCGCTAAATCTTGGCGACCTGGTTGAAGGTCAGCTCCACCGGTGTTTCCCGCCCGAAGATCGACACCAGCACCTTGAGCTTCTGTTGTTCGGCGTTGACCTCGCTGATCGAGGCGGGCAGCGTCGCGAACGGCCCGTCCATGACGGTGACCGATTCGCCGACCTCGAAGTCGACCTCGACCGGTGTCTGTTCGACACCCTCGGTCTCCGCGGCGGCACCGGCGGTCGCGGCGGCCTTGGTCTTCTTGGCCGGGCTCTGCGGCAGCAGGAACTTCACCACGTCGTCGAGCGACAGCGGGGACGGCCGCGACGTCGCACCGACGAATCCGGTGACGCCGGGTGTGTTGCGGACCGCGCCCCAGGACTCGTCGTTGAGCTCCATGCGCACCAGGATGTAGCCGGGCAGCACCTTGCGCTGGACCAGCTTGCGCTGACCGTTCTTGATCTCGGTGACCTCTTCGGTGGGCACCTCGACCTGGAAGATGTAGTCGCCGACGTCGAGGTTCTGGACCCGGGTCTCCAGGTTGGCCTTCACCTTGTTCTCGTAGCCGGCGTAGGAGTGGATGACGTACCACTCACCGGGCAGTCTGCGCAGTTCCCGCTTGAGTGCCTCGGCGGGGTCCTCTTCTTCTTCCTCGCCGGCCTCGCCGGTCTCGGCGCTCACCGCGCCCTCCGCGCCGTCACCGTCGGTGGCGGCGGCTTCCGGGCTCGATTCTTCGGGGCTCGATTCTTCGGGCCTCGATGCTTCCGGGGTCAATTCTTCTGGGTTCAATTCTTCTGGGTTCGATTCGTCGGCCGGGGTCGGGTCGACGGTCTCATCGGCGGCCGAACGCTCGTCATCCAAGCGTTCATCGCCGTCGAAGCTAGTCACGTCTCTCGTCCTCTCTCACATGCCCGGTCAGTTACCGAACGCCCAAGAAATCACCCAGGCCAGACCCCAGTCCGCGCCGGCGATCAGCGCGACCATGAAGGCCAGGAACGCCAACACCACGGTGGTGTAGGTGCTCATCTGCTTGCGGTTCGGCCAGATCACCTTCCGAAGTTCGGCGACGACCTGTTGCAAGTAGGTGATGACGAAGCGGAACGGGTTGCGTGGCCGGTCCCCGCCCTTGGCGGTCTTGGCCTTGCCGTTCTTACCGCCGTCGTCGGTGGTCTCGGTGGCGCCCTGCGCGGTCTCGTCCTCGACCGCGGCCCGCCGGGCCCGCTTGCCGGTCGGCCGCAGCGGCCGCGCCGCCACCGCCGTCTGCCCGCGGTTGCTCGCCGTGGTGTCGTTGTCGGCGTCGCCGGTCGCGGGGTCGGCTGCGGAGCCGGTTGGGTCGCGCTCGTCGCTCACCGCATGCTCCCCTGTCTGGTCGTCCGTGTCTGGTCGTCTCTGACCGGGTGGTCACCTTCCAGTGTCCACGCTAGTCGAGTATTGAGTTGAGCAGGGGCGACAGGACTTGAACCTGCAACCTGCGGTTTTGGAGACCGCTGCTCTGCCAGTTGAGCTACGCCCCTTCAAGGATGGCGACCGGGTGGCACCACCCGTTCCCGGGGATTACACAATTCGCGCGCTCCCCGACCGGTCATGACCCGGTGGACAGCGCGCTGGAATGGGAAAACCCCGAGGTCTGAGTGTAGCGCGCCACCCGTCCCAGTGACTAATCCGTGTCGTGAACGACCGGTTTGCGCACCACCTGACCGGTTTCCGGATCCCAGCCGGCCGAGATGGAGTTGTCGCCTTCGTGCCCCATCATCGTGGTGAACGCCTCGAGCACCACCTCGTCGTTCTGGTCGGTGCACACGTTGCGGGTGGTGACGATGTCGGCGCCGAACCGCTCGTCGACGGACTCGATGTACATCGTGCCGTGCAGCTCGTCACCGGGTTTGAGCGGCCGGTAGTACTTGAACTTCTGGTCGACCTGCACGATCTGCATGGTCTCGAAGCCGACGTCGACGTTCTGGAAGAAGTGCCGCTGGATCATCACCGCGAAGATCGCGGTGAAGGTGAGCGGGGCGATGATGTTGTCGTGGCCCAGTTCCGCGGCCGCGGCTTCGTCATGTGTCGCGGGGTCGAACGCCTTGACCGCCGCGGCGTACTGCCGGATCTGTTCACGCCCGACCACGAACTTGTCCGGGTAGGGCCAGACCATGCCACGGATGTCGGTTTTCAGCGCCATGGTGCTAAGCCAGCTTCGCGGTCGCGATGGCCCGGCCGAAGATCTTCTTCCCGCCGGCGGTGGCCGTCAGTGCGATGGTCACGCTCTTGGTTTCGGGGTCGACGGATTTCACCCGGCCGCCGAACACGATCTCGGCGCCCTTACCGTCGTTGGGCACCGGCACGACCGCGGTGAACCGCACGTTGTACTCGGTGACCGCGGCCGGGTCGCCCACCCATTCGGTGATGTAGCCGCCGCCCATCCCCATGGTCAGCATGCCGTGGGCGATCGCGGTGTCCAGCCCGACCTGTTTGGCGATCTCGTCGTCCCAGTGGATCGGGTTGAGGTCGCCGGACACTCCTGCGTAGTTCACCAGGTCTGCGCGGGTCAGCGGGATGACCTTCTCGGGGAGCTTGTCCCCCACCTTCACGGAATCGAACTTACGCAGAGCCATCGGCAAAACCCTCTCCAGTCTCATCGGAACGCCCAGCCAGGGTCGTGTATGCCTCTTGGACGACCTCGCCGGCCTCGTTCGTGACGATGTTCTTGGTCACGATGATGTCGGTGCCGAACGACTGCCGGACCGAATGCACGCTGACCTCACAGTAGAGCTTGTCGCCGGCGCGGATCGGTTTGAGGAACCTGAACTCCTGGTCGACCTGCACGATCTTGGCGTCGGTGATGCCGATGTTGGCGTGGTCGAAGAACGCGCGCTGGGCGTAGTAACCGAACACCGAGATGAAGGTCAGCGGTGCCGGCAGCGCGTCGTGGCCGAGCTCCTTGGCGGCGTTCTCATCGAAGAACACCTCGTCGTCGTTCTTGACGGCTACGGCGTATTCGCGGATCTTCTCCCGCCCAACGATGTAGTGGTCCGGATACGTGAAACGCTTTCCGACGATGTCCTGAGACAGTGCCACGGCTGAGAGAACCTAATCTTCGCGGACCGTGCAGCGGCCCTGACGGTGCGGCCTAGCGGGTTTCCTTGTGGGGCCGATGGGTGCCGCAGTTCGGGCAGAACTTCTTGATCTCCAGCCGGTCGGGATCGTTGCGCCGGTTCTTCCTGGTGATGTAGTTGCGGTGCTTGCACACCTCGCAGGCCAAAGTGATCTTCGGCCGCACATCAGTACTGGACGCCACGTCTGCCTCTTTCGCACATGTCGGACTTGCCTAGTAGCGGTGGGGGGACTCGATCCCCCGACCTCACGATTATGAGTCGTGCGCTCTAACCAGCTGAGCTACACCGCCCCGATGGAAACGGGCGCGGCGACACCCGTCCACCGAGCCCCCTAACGGAATCGAACCGTTGACCTTTTCCTTACCATGGAAACGCTCTGCCGACTGAGCTAAGGGGGCAGCGACCCGGAGCATCGGACCATACCGGTGCGGTGGGCCTTAAAGAGGGTACAACCTCCCCCGCTGACGCGCCAAACAGCAGGTCAAGGGCGGTGTTTTGGCCGTTCTGCGGTGCTGTGGCCCGATTCTGCCGGGCGCTTCGGCCGGGTATCGCGCGGTGGACATGCCGGGCGAATGCAGCCCGCCGACGGCGTTCCCCGGGTAGACAAGTAGCAGGATCGGATCAGTTGCTACTGGCGGGAGACAAGCCGTGACGGAGCCCGGTGCACCGCGCGTGGCGGTCTACCTCGACTTCGACAACATCGTGATCTCGCGGTACGACCAGCTGCATGGCCGCAACGCGTTCCAGAAGGACCGGGCCGCCGGGTTCGACCAGTACCCGGACCGGTTGGCCGCGGCGACGGTCGACATCGGCGCGATCATCGACTACGCCTCATCCTTCGGGACGCTGGTGCTGACCAGGGCGTATGCCGACTGGTCGACCGAGGTCAACGCCGCGTACCGGGGTCAGCTGGTGAGCCGCGCGGTCGATCTGGTGCAGCTGTTCCCGACGGCGGCGTACGGCAAGAACGGCGCCGACATCCGGTTGGCGGTGGACGCCGTGGAGGACATGTTCCGGCTGCCGGACCTGACCCATGTGGTGATCGTGGCCGGCGACTCGGACTACATCCCGCTGGCGCAGCGCTGCCGGCGGCTGGGTCGCTATGTGGTGGGCATCGGGGTGGCCGGGTCGATCAGCCGGTCGCTGACGGCGGCCTGCGACGAGTACGTCACCTATGACGCCCTGCCCGGGGTGCCGGTCGAGTCCACGCCGGCGCCGAAGCGACGTCCCCGGCGTAAGGCCGTCGCATCCGATGCGGATGGCGACGACGATGCGCACGATCCGCAGGAGGCCGCGACGAATCTGCTGCTGCGGGCGCTGCGGATCGGCCTGGAACGCGACGACGTCGAGTGGCTGCACAACTCGGCGGTCAAGGCGCAGATGAAACGGATGGATCCGTCGTTCAGCGAGAAGTCGCTGGGCTACCGGTCGTTCAGCGACTTTCTGCGGTCCCGCGGCGATCTGGTCGAACTGGACGAGAGCAGCACCACCCGACTGGTCCGGCTGCGCACCGACGACTGACCTGCCGGCGCCCCGCGCGTCCGATCCCGCGCGTCCGATCCCGCGCGTCCGATCCCGCGCGAACGTGCATTCCGTGCGGAATTCCGCGCCCCGGAGCGCACGGAATGCACGTTCGCCGGCAACGGTCTCGGAGAGTACGGCCGGGCGATCAGACCAGCCAGTCGTTGGGCGCGAACAGCTCGCAGTGCACCCGTTCGGCGGGCACCCCACGGGCCATCAGCTGATCCCGCACGGCCTGCACGAACCCGGTGCCGCCACACAGATAGATCGCGGCTCCGGCCGGCAACTCGACGGCGTCCAGGTCCAGCAGCCCGGGACGCACGCCGGGCCGCCCGGCGGTCAGACCGTCCTCGTACCAGATGTCGAGGGTGGCGTCGGGCAGCGCGGCCACCAGTTCGCGTTGCCGCTCGCGCAGCGGATGGCTCCGATCGCCGCGGTCGGCGTGCAGCACCCGCACCGGGGTGGCGCGAGCCTCGGCGGCCAGGTACTCCAGGATGCCGATCATCGGGGTGATGCCGATGCCCGCCGAGATCAGCACCAGCGGCTCCCCGGCGACCGGGGTGGGCAGATCGCCGAACGGGGCGGTGATGTCGAGGATGTCGCCGACGCAGACGTTGGCCGCGATCCAGGTGGACACCTCACCGGCCGGTTGATCGGGCGTGGCCGCCACCGGGCGGACCGCGAAGGTCAGCTCATCGGCGCCGGGCGGGTTGACCAGGCTGTACTGGCGCAGCTGGCGGGCACCGTCGGGCAGGGTCACCCCGACGGAGATGTACTGGCCGGGACGGAATTCGGCAAACCGCTCGCCCAGCGGGCGGACGGTGAGCAGCACCGCCCCGGACGGGTCGTCGACGCGGGCGGTCACCCGCGCGCGGCGGTAGACGTCCCCGGCGGGCACCCCGGCCTCGGCGTAGAGCGACCGTTCGAGGTCGATGAGGACGTCGGCCATGATCCAGTACACCCGGTCCCAGGCGGCGGCGACCTCGGCGGTGACGGTGTCGGCACCCAGGACCGCCACGATCGCGGCGAACAGGTGCTCGTGCACGATCGGGTACTGGTCGGCGGTCACCCCGAGCGAGGCGTGCTTGTGCGCGATGCGGGACAGCAGTTCCGCCGGGTGCGGCAGCTCCGGGTCCACCAGGTGGGTGGCGAACGTCGCGATCGAGGCGGCCAGCGCGCGCTGCTGGGCGCCCTGCGCCTGATTGCCCCGGTTGAACAGGTTGCGCAGCAGTTCGGGGTGGGCGCCGAACATCCGCCGGTAGAACTCGGCGGTGATCTCGTCGATGTGGGCGCCGACCAACGGCAGTGTGGCCGCGACGATCTCGGCGTGCTGCGGTTCCAGTTCGGCGTGGGCGACGGCGGTCGGCCGTGGACCCGGGGTGGTGACGGTCATGGCGATGTCCTTTCGACGGTGTGCAGGTGCAGTTCCGGGATCAGCGGTAACGACGGGCCGGCCACCAGGTCGGCGACGGTGTAGCGGTCCAGTTCGCGGTAGAACGCCTCCTTGGCGTCGGCCAGCGCCCGGCGCAGCCGGCACGCCGGGACCAGCGGGCACGGGCTCTCACCGCCGCATTCGATGACTTCCTTGTCGCCCTCCAGCCGGCGGATGAGCCAGCCGACCGACGCGTGCCGGCCGGCGTCGGTGAGCTCGAGGCCCCCGACCCGGCCGCGCCGGGCGTGCACCATGCCGAGGTCGACGAGCCGGGAGACCGCCTTGGCGACGTGGTTTTCCGATGCGTTCGCGCCGATGGCGATGGTGCGGGTGGTGACCCGCTGCTCGTCGGCTTCGCCCGAGGCGAGCAGCATCATGGTCCGCAGCCCCAGGTCGGTGAACCGGGTGAGTTGCATACGACAGAACGTAGTAATTGCGCATTCCGGGCGCGACTTTTCTCGGTGTGCCGTTAAACACCCCGCTACGTGCGGTTTTTCCACCAGCCGTTATGCGCTGAGCGCGACCTCGTAGGCTGGCTGTGTGTCGGATTCAGATCGTCTCTACTTCCGTCAACTGCTGTCCGGGCGGGATTTCGCCGCGGGCGACATGATGGCGCAGCAGATGCGCAACTTCGCCTACCTGATCGGCGACCGCGAGACCGGGGAGTGCGTCGTCGTCGACCCGGCCTACGCCGCCAACGATCTGGTCGACGCGGCGGAGGCCGACGGGATGCGGTTGACCGGCGTGCTGGTCAGCCACCACCACCCCGACCATGTCGGCGGTTCGATGATGGGTTTCACCCTCAAGGGCGTCGCCGAACTGCTGGAGCGCGCCGAGGTGCCGGTGCACGTCAACACCCATGAGGCGGATTGGGTGTCACGGGTCACCGGGATCCCGCTCAGCGATCTGACCGCCCATGACCACGGCGACAAGGTCACGGTCGGCGCCGTCGAGATCGAGTTGCTGCACACGCCTGGGCACACACCGGGCAGCCAGTGCTTCCTGCTGGACGGCCGACTGGTGGCAGGTGACACGCTGTTCCTCGAGGGCTGCGGGCGCACCGACTTCCCGGGCGGCAACGTCGACGACATGTTCCACAGCCTGCAGGCGCTGGCCAAGCTGCCCGGCGATCCCACGGTGTATCCCGGCCACTGGTACGCCGCGGAGCCCAGCGCCAGCCTCTCGGAGGTCCGCCGCACCAACTACGTGTACCGGGCCAGCAATTTGGAGCAGTGGCGCATGCTGATGGGGGCCTGAGTCGGAACCACACCGGAAGCACCCATCAAGATCAGCCCTATACAGGCTGTTTAGCGAATCCACCCACTTCGAGTAGTGCGATACCCAAGACGCGAGAGGGTGAATCTGGCAAACTGATCTTCGCCGTCGTCGGATGGTCGGGGGTCGTCGTGAAGAACATCGTCTTGTGTTTTGACAGCGGGTGGGGTGGGCCCGGTTCGCGGGCCACGAACGTGCTCGAGCTACGGCGTCTGCTCGACGACACCGACAGTCAGCTCGTGTGGTGGCATCCGATCGGTGCGGCGTGGTTGCGGATGCGGCGCCGACGCGCCATCTCCGATGCGCAGACCGCCGTGGTCGGCGGGTACCGGGTGATCGCCGACTCGTGGCAGCGCGGCGACCGGATCTTCCTGTTCGGGGCCGGTTACGGCGGCTACTGCGCCCGCGCCCTGAGCAGACTGCTGGACACCGTCGGTGTGCTGCCGGACCGCTGCCACCACCTGCTCGACTACGCGTTGGCCACCTACGCGCTGCCGCGGCAGGGTCGCACGCCGCAGGAATGGCGCCAGGTCACCGAGCTGACCGAGATCCTGGCCGGCCGCAGCGCGTTGTCGGTGCCGGTGCACTTCCTGGGGTTGTGGGACTCGGTGCGGATTCCCGGGCTGCCCCGCTCGGCGGCGGGCCTGCCCGCCAATGTCCGTATCGCCCGGCACGCCGTGGCGATCGACGGCTCCGCTTTCGGGGAGATCGTCGGCGACGGCCCGACCGATCGGACTGCCGGCAGCGACCACATCGGCGACCACATCGAGGAGGTGTGGTTCCGCGGGGTGCACGCCGATGTGGCCGGCGGGCCGGGCGGGTGCCGGCCGTTGGCGAACATCGCGTTGCACTGGGTGCTCGACGGGGCGGTGCGCGCCGGGTTGGAGGTGTCGCCGATCCGCCGGCCGGCACCGGTGCTGGGCGAGTCCGACGCGGTGGCCGGGCACACCCCCACCGGGGGGCTGCGCAGGCTGCCCCCGGCTCCGCACATCCACGACAGCGTGCGGGTGTATCTGCGCCGGCACCCCGGGTACTGGCGGCGGCTGCCGGCGACGTTCTGCTGGGCCGATCCGGACTGGGCGGCCCGCGGTGAGCGGTTGCTGCCCACACCCCGCCGGGTGCGGGTGCCGGCCGCGGATCGGGCGCTCGCCCACTCGGCGGTCTGACGTCCACCGGCGACCCGTACCATCCGTCGCAGACCGGTTTCGGATGAGGGAGCGGGATGAGCAGCACGGTGGAGTACCAACTGACCGACTCGGTGGCGACGATCACCATGGACGACGGCAAGGTGAACGTGCTGTCACCGGCGATGCAGGGCAACCTCAACGAGGCGCTGGACCGGGCCGAGCAGGACGGCGCGAAAGCGGTGGTGCTGGCCGGGAATTCGCGGGTGTTCAGCGGAGGTTTCGACCTGAGCGTGTTCTCCTCCGGTGACGTCGACGCGGCACTGGGCATGCTCAGGGGCGGTTTCGAACTTGCGGTGCGTGCCCTGACGTTCCCGGTGCCGGTGATCATGGCCGCCACCGGTCCGGCGATCGCGATGGGGTCGTTCCTGCTGTTGTGCGGAGACCACCGGGTCGGTTCGGAGCGGACCCGCTGCCAGGCCAACGAGGTGGCGATCGGGATGATCCTGCCGGTGGCGGCGCTGGAGATCATGCGGATGCGGTTGACGCCGGCCGCGTATCAGCATGCGGTGTCCCTGGCGACGACGTTCACCGGCGACGCGGCCATCCGGGCGGGCTGGCTCGATGAGGTCGTCGACACCGACCGGGTGCTGCCCCGCGCCCGGGAGTTCGCCGCCGAGGTCGCCACCACGGTGCACGCGCACGCCCACCTGGCCAGCAAGCTCAAGGCCCGCGATGCCGCGCTGAAGGCCATCCGCGCCGGAATCGACGGGATCGCCACGGAATTCACCGGCGGCTGAGATGCGCGCGGTGCGGGGCCGGATCTGGCGGTCCGGTGAACCGCAGGACGGCTTCGAGTTCTCGGCGCTGTCCGACTACCTCGCCGAGCCGGACACCCTGGTGTGGGTCGACATCTACGACCCGGACCACGAGGCGTTCGCCGAACTCGCCGATGAGATCAGCCTGAATCTGTGGGCGGTGGAGGACGCCGTCGCCGCGGCGGAACGCACCAAGGCCACGGTGTATCCCACGCACACCTTCTTCACGGTGTACGCGGTGACCGCCGGTGAGCCCGACCGGACCGGGAAACGGTTGACCACCCACCGTATTTCGGCGTTCGTGTTACCCCGGGCACTGATCACGGTGCGGCTGCCACCGGCGCTGGACATGTCGGCGGTGTCGCAGCGGTTCGATGACCTGGGCGGTCAGCGGCACGGGGTCGGCGCGCTGCTGCACGCCCTGCTCGACGTGGTGGTGGACGGACACTTCGCGGCCATCCAGGTGCTCGACGACGCGGTCGAGGAGCTGGAGGACGATCTGTTCTCCGCGTCCCGGCCGGGTAAAGACCTGCCGCAGCGCACCTTTCAGCTGCGCAAAGATCTGGTGCTGCTGCGCCGGGTGGTGTTGCCGATGCGCGAGGTGGTCAGCGCGATCCAGCGGCACCGGGTCGAGCGGGCGGCCGAATCGGCGCTGGACCCGCACTACACCGATCTCTACGACCACGTGCTGCGGGCGGCCGAGTGGACCGACTCGCTGCGCGACATGGTCACCACGGTGTTCGAGACCAATCTGGCGCTGCAGGACGCCTGGCTGAACTCGGTGATGAAGAAGCTCACCGGCTGGGCGGCGATCATCGCGATTCCGACCGCGGTGACCGGTTTCTACGGGCAGAACGTGCTGTTCCCGGGCATCGACACGGTCGGCGGTTTCGTCACCAGCACGGTGATCATCGTGTTGCTGGTGGCGGTGCTGTACGTGATGTTCCGCCGGCGCAACTGGCTGTGAGCCCGGTGGCGGCGCGCGGCGGTCAGAAGCTCAGAAGATGCCCGCCGGGACGGGCGGTGCGGCCGCCAGGACTCGCGGATCGACCCGCAGGTTCAGCGCGTCGAGTGATCCCGGTTCGGCGGTGGGCAGCGCGTCGACGACGGCGAGGAACCGCTGCCGTTCCGCGGCGTCGGTGACGTCGGCCGCGAGAGTCTCGAATTTCGCGAGGTACTGCTCCCGGCCGAACGGGCGGGCCCCCAGCGGATGGGCGTCGGCGACGGCGAGCTCGTCGACGATCACGTCGCCGTTCTTGAGGGTGACGACGGCTCTTGCGCCGAAAGCCTTTTCGGCCGGATCGGTCGAGTGGTAGCGCCGCGTCCACTCCGGGTCCTCGACGGTGGAGATCTTGCGCCACAGTTCGACGGTGTCCGGGCGGCGCGCCCGCTCCGGGGCGTAGGAGTGTTCGTGGTGCCAGGTGCCGTCCTGCAGTGCGACGGCGAAGATGTACATCACCGAATGGTCCAGGGTCTCCCGCGACGCGTCGGGATCGAATTTCTGCGGGTCGTTGCTGCCGGTGCCGATCACCACGTGGGTGTGGTGGCTGGTGTGCAGCACGATGGACTCGACCTCGCCGAGATCGCCGATCCGCTGGCGCATCCGGCGGGCCAGGTCGATCACCGCCTGGCTCTGGTACTCCGCGGAGTGTTCCTTGGTGTAGCTGTCCAGAATGGCGCGTTTCGGTTCGCCGGGTTCGGGCAGTGGCACCCGATAGGTGCGCTCCGGTCCGGACAGCAACCAGGCGATGACCCCGTCCTCCCCTTCCCAGATCGGCGCCGGCGAGCCCTCACCGCGCATGGCCCGGTCGACGGCCTCGACGGCGATCTTGCCGGCGTGGGCCGGGGCGAATGCCTTCCAGCTCGAGATCAGACCCTTGCGGGACTGCCGGGTGGCGGTGGTCAGATGCAGTGCCTGCCCGATCGCGTCGTAGATGGTGTCGGGATCGAGCCGCAGCAGGGTACCGAGCCCGGCGGCGGCTGCCGGGCCGAGGTGGGCGACATGGTCGATCTTGTGTTCGTGCAGGCAGATTCCCCGTACCAGGGCGATGTGGATCTCGTAGGCGGTGGCGATGCCGCGGATCAGGTCCGCGCCGCCGAGCCCGAGTTGCTGGGCGACCGCGACCAGCGCCGGGATGTTGTCGGCCGGATGGGAGTAGTCGGCGGCCAGGAACGTGTCGTGGAAGTCCAGTTCGCGCACCGCCACCCCGTTGGCCCAGGCCGCCCACTCCGCCGAGTAGCCGCCGTCCACCCCGAAGACGGCCGCACCCGGCCGGCGCGGATGTGCCAGCGCCTGGGTGCGGGCCACGGTGACGGGTCGGCGCAGCACCGCGGCGGCCGATACCGCGGCGTTGTCGATGATCCGGTTGAGCACCATCGCCTCGGTGTCCGCGGGCACCGGGACCGGGTCCGCCGCCACCCGGGCGATCTTGTGGGCGAGGTGTTCGGTGCGGGGAAAGTCGTCGGCGCTGCGCCGGGTCCGGACGTGATGGATGCGCATGATCGGCACCGTACGCAGCACGGTGTGGAATCCCAAGTGGACGCCGAATTCGCTGCCGGCGCGGCCGCGTACCCGAACGCCCGGCCGGCCGGGAGGTCAGGCGACCCGCCGCCGGGTGTCGCCGTGGTGCTCGTCCTGCCACATCCGCTCGATGCGCAGGACCCGCCGGTGCTCCAGGGCGATCAGCCCGCCACCGGCGGTGGTCAGCGCACCGGCGACGAGCGCGATCGGCAGCACCAGGTCCATGTTTCCGTACGCCGCCGCCGCCACGATCGCGGCCAGGCCGATCACCCCCAGGGCGATCAGGATCAGGCCCGGGAACCACAGGGTGTCGATCAGCGATTCCCCGGCTCGCGGCAGGGTGGTGCGGGAATGATCTATCGGATCTCGATGCGCGCCCTTCATCGCATCTGCCCTCCTCATCGGGGATGTCTTCAGGGTACGCACGTCGAGCCCGAAAGACCAGGTCAGCGCCGATTCAGACGATCTGTTCGAGGTCGTCGAGCACCCGGCCGAGCTCGTCGACCAGCCAGGTGCGGTTGCGCCGGGCGTAGACCTCGTGCAGCGCCCGGTAGTACCAGAGGTGCAGCTGCGGATCGTGCACGCTGAACCGCTGCCACAGCGCGTCGCCGTGCCGGCGCAGATCACGCAGCGTGGAGCGGGCGTTGTCGAGTTTGTCGGCCAGTGACACCAGAACGGTGTCGTCCGAGACGGTTTCGAGCCGGCGCAGATAGTTCTGTTTGCGCTCCCGCCACGGCGGCTTGGGGGTTTCGAAGGTGTCGCTGCATTCGTCGACGATGTCGGCGACCTCGTCGCCGAACCGGGCGCGGATCTCGTTCAGCGTCGGGATCCCGCCCTGGTCCTCGGCCGCATCGTGCAGAAGGGCGGCGATCGCCTGGGTTTCGCTGCCGCCGGCCTCGATCACCAGTCCGGCCGTCGACAGCAGGTGACCGAGATACGGGATGCCGCCACCTTTGCGGAGCTGACCGCGGTGCAGGTCGGCCGCGTACAGCAGGGCCTGATCGAACTTCACGGTCAGGCGGGTGGTCCTCGGTGCGGTCACTGGCGGTCTCCTCCCCCATCCCCTGTCGCCCATCCACTGTCGCAGAGCAGGGTCGGTACCGCGACGATTCGAATCCAGATACATTCATGTGCTATGCATATTTGGTGGCTTCATCCAGGTACGACGATCTCGATGAGCTGCTGACCCGGATCCTGATCACCCGGCAGCGGCCGGACTGGCGACGCCGACTGCTCGACAGCGCCGGCCCGGTGACCTCCATGTCGTCCCTGCGGGCGCTGCGCGCCGTCGAACTCCGCGAGCGCGCCGGCCAGGCGGCGTCGATCGGCGACGTCGCCGAATTCCTGGCGGTCGACCACTCCACCGCCAGCCGCACCGTGTCCGCGATCGTCGTCGCCGGGTTGCTGACCAAACAACCCGCCGCCGACGATCAGCGCCGGACGGTGCTCACCCTCACCGATGTCGGCCGCAAGACGCTGGCGCAGGTCACCGAGCGGCGCCGGGAGATGGTGACCGAGGTGGTCGCCGACTGGCCGGACTCCGACGTCGACACCCTGGTCTCGCTGCTGCAGCGGCTGGCCACCGATCTCGAACGCGGGGTGAGCCAGTGAGCACGAGCCCCGCCACCACCACCACCGCGGCAACCGATCCGGCCCCGCCCCGCGGCGCCCTCGGGTTGATGTTCGACCCGGTGTTCGGCGGGCTGTTCTGGGGCAAGATCCTGTCGGTCGTCGCGGTGTGGACGCACGGCATCGTCGCGGCGATCACCATGTTCAACGCGACGGGCTCGGCCGTGATGGTCGGCCTGGTGGGGGTCGCGCAATTCGGGCCGCAGCTCATCCTCACCCCGATCAGCGGCAAGTGGGCCGACGTCGGCAATCAGGCCCGGCAGATCCTGCTCGGCCGGCTCCTGTGCACCGCCGGGTCCGGGCTGATCGCGGCGTGGCTGTTCCTCAGCCCGCACATGCAGGGCGTCGCCGTAGCGGTGCCGATCCTGATCGGCACGACGCTGGTCGGCTTCGGGTTCGTGGTCGGCGGTCCGGCGATGCAGTCGATCGTGCCGAGCCTGATCCGCCCCGGCGAGCTGTCCACCGCGATGGCGCTCAACAGCCTTCCGATGACCGTCGGCCGCATCGCCGGCCCGGCGGTCGGCGCCTACATCGCCGCGAGTTTCGGCGCCCCCACCGCATTCGCGGTGAGCTGCGTGTTGCATCTGCTGTTCGCGCTGATCCTGGTTGCTCTACCGTTCCCGGCCCAGACGCCCCAGCCTGCCGGCACCGATTACCGGGTCCGCACGGCGTTGCGCCACGTCTGGCGGGACCGACCGCTGCTGCTGGCACTGCTGGCGGTGACCACGGTCGGGTTCGCCTCCGACCCGTCCATCACGCTGGCGCCGTCGCTGGCCGACAACCTCGGCGGCGGCAGCGAGTTGGTGGGCGCGTTGTCCGCGGCGTTCGGGATCGGCGCGGCCGCCGGAATGGCCACCCTGGCGTTGCTGCGGGGCCGGCTGGCCTCCGCGCGGGTGTCGGTGATCGGGTTGTGGCTGCTGGGAGCCGGCAGCCTGGTCCTGGCGCTGAGCACCGTCACGGCGGTCGCGTTGGCCGGCTTCGTGGTGGCCGGGGTGGGCTTCGGCTGGGCGATGACGGGGCTGAGCACCGTGGTGCAGGAACGCGCCCCCGACGAACTGCGCGGCCGCATCATGGCGTTGTGGCTGGTCGGCTTCCTGGGCTCGCGGCCGATCGCGGCGGCCGTGTTGGGCGGCACCGCCGACACGATCTCGGTGGCGGCGGCGTTCGCGCTGGCCGCACTGTCGGTGGCGGTGATCGCGGTGTTGTGCCGGCCGGCGACGCTGGGCCGCCCGGCCCCGTTCGAACCGGTGCCCGTCGGCGGCGGTAGCACCGGCGCCGACCGGGCCAGGAGCAACATGGTCGTCACCAACCCCGCCGAGCTGTGATTGAGGTCACTTTCGTGTTCGGATAACAGGTTTCGGGTCGAGTTAATTCGGAAAGAGCGGTATGAGTGGACCCGAGAGCACGTGCACCGGAAAGTGCGCAGGAGGAGATCGCCGTGGATGTCTCGACGGCAGAAGTTGACCGCCAGGCACTGATCAAGCGGCTGAAGTCGTTGGTCACCGTGCCGATGACGGGCGACGAGACCGCCGCCGTGCGTTCGGTCAAAGCGCAGTACAAGGAGAAGACGAACGTCGACCTGCGCGACGAGGTCGCCCTCGAATGGGTGCGGGAAGCCCGCGCCGCCAACAACTGACCCGGTTTCCCCGGGTCTGTCGGGGTCACGGCCTATCGTGACTCCCGATGGCACTTCATCTGCACCGGGCCGAACGCACTGATCAGCTCGCCGACGGCCTGGCCGCTCTGCTGTCGGAACCGCTCGATGATCCGTTCGTCGAAGAACTCGTCATCGTGCCGGCCAAGGGTGTGGAGCGCTGGCTCAGCCAGCGGCTCTCCCACCTCCTCGGCCGCGGTGCCGACGGCAATTCCGACGGGGTGTGCGCCGGGGTGGCGTTCCGCAATCCGCACTCGCTGATCGCCGGGTTGACGGGCCCGCTCACCGGCGCCGCCGACGACGATCCGTGGGCGCCCGAGGCGATGGTGTGGCCGCTGCTCGAGGTCATCGATGCCAGCTGCACCGAGGACTGGTGCAGCACGCTGGCCACCCACCTCGGGCATTTCGAGACCGGCGCCGAACGTGAGCTGCGGCAGGGCCGCCGCTACGCGGTGGCCCGCCGGCTGGCCGGACTGTTCGCCTCCTACGCCCGGCAACGCCCCCAGCTGCTCATCGACTGGCTGGCCGGTGAGGTCGGCGACCTCGATTCCGATCTGCGCTGGCAGCCGCCGCTGTGGCGGGCGCTGGTGGATCGTGTCGACGCCGACCCACCACATGTGCGGCACGCCGAAGTGCTTGCCCGGCTGCGCGAGTCGCCCGTCGAGGAGCTGCCGCCGCGGTTGTCGCTGTTCGGTCACACCCGGCTGCCGAGCACCGAGATCGAACTGCTCGAAGCCCTGGCCACCCACCATGAGTTGCACCTGTGGCTGCCGCACCCCAGCAACGAGCTGTGGACCCGCCTCGCCGGGCACACCGGGCCGGTGCCGCGCCGCGCCGACCTGACCCACCGTGAGGTGGGTCATCCGCTGCTGGCGACGCTGGGCCGCGATCTGCGGGAACTGCAGCGCAGCCTGCCCGCGGAGCGGGCCACCGACGAATTCCTCGGCGCCCCGGGCCCGGAGACCGACGCCGGCCGGCCGGACACGCTGTTGGGCTGGCTGCAGTCCGACATCGCCGCGAACGCGGTCCGCCCGGCGGGCCGGGTGCTGCGCCCGGACGACGACAGCGTGCAGGTGCACAGTTGTCACGGCGCGGCCCGGCAGATCGACGTGCTGCGGGAGGTGCTGCTCGGGCTGCTCGCCGAGGACGAGACGCTCGAGCCGCGCGACATCGTGGTGATGTGCCCGGACATCGAGACCTACGCGCCGCTGATCATGGCCGACTTCGGGCTCGGCGACGTGGTGCACGGCGCGCACCCGGCGCACCGGCTGCGGGTGCGGTTGGCCGACCGGGCGCTGGTGCAGACCAACCCGCTGCTGGGGGTGGCCGCGCAGCTGCTGCAGTTGGCCGGCGGCCGGGCCACCGCCGGCGAGGTGCTCAACCTCGCACAGGCCGCGCCGGTGCGGGCGCGGTTCGGGTTCACCGACGACGACCTCGAGGACATCACCCGCTGGGTTCGGCAGGCCAACATCCGGTGGGGCTTCGACACCGAGCACCGCCGGCCGTTCGGCGTCGAGTTCATCCAGAACACCTGGCGATTCGGGGTGGACCGGGTGCTGGCCGGGGTGGCGATGTCCGACGACGCGCACTCCTGGGTCGGCACCACCCTGCCGCTCGACGATGTCAGCAGCAACCGGGTGGAGCTGGCCGGTCGGCTCGCCGAGTACGTCGAGCGGCTGCACCGCACGGTGGGCGCCCTGACCGGAACGCAGCCGCTGCACGCCTGGCTCACCGCGCTCACCGAGGGGGTGGACCTGCTCACCCGCGTCGATGACGAGGACGCGTGGCAGGTCAGCCAACTGCACCGGGAGTTCGGCGACATCCTGGCCAAGGCGGGCCCGCGCGCCGACATGCCGTTGCGGCTGCCGGACATCACCGCGCTGCTGGAGCGGCAGCTGGCCGGCCGGCCCACCCGGGCGAATTTCCGCACCGGCACCCTGACCGTGTGCACGATGGTGCCGATGCGGTCGGTTCCGCACCGGGTGGTGTGCCTGGTCGGCCTCGACGACGGGGTGTTCCCGCGGGTCGGTGTGGTCGACGGCGACGACGTGCTGGCCCGCGATCCGATGACCGGGGAGCGCGACGTCCGGTCCGAGGACCGGCAGCTGCTGCTCGACGCGATCTGCGCGGCCACCGAGAAGCTGGTGATCACCTACACCGGCGCGAACGAGTACTCGGGGCAGGTCCGTCCGCCGGCGGTGCCGCTGGCCGAACTGCTCGACACCCTCGACCGCACCACCGAGGAACCGGTGCGCGACCGGTTGGTGGTACAACATCCGTTGCAGCCGTTCGATGTCCGCAATGTCGAGCCCGGCGGCCTGATCCCCGGAGTGCCGTTCACCTTCGACTCCACGGTGCTCAACGCGGCCCGCATCCGCGCCGAGGACCGCGCCGCCCGGCCGCCGTTCGTCTCCGGGCCGCTGGCCCCGCCCCCGCCCGAGGACGTGCTGCTCGCCGACCTGCTGGCGTTCTTCAGGGATCCGGTCAAGGGGTTCTTCCGGGCGCTGGACTACACGCTGCCCTGGGAGGTCGACGGTGTCGACGACGCGATGCCGGTCGACCTCGACGCGCTGGCGGAGTGGACGGTCGGCGACCGGATGCTCGACGATCTGCTGCGCGGGATGCGGCCCGAGGACGCCCGCGACGCCGAATGGCGCCGCGGCACCCTACCGCCCGGCCGGCTCGGTTGGCGCAAGGCCGGTGAGATCCTCGACCAGGCAGTGGAATTGGCGCGGACGGCGCACCAGTACCGGGACGAGCCGCCGCGGGCCTGTGACGTCGACATCGACCTGGGCGGTGGTCGTCGGCTCACCGGCACGGTGGCGCCGGTGTTCGGGCAGCGGTTGGTGTCGGTGACGTACTCGAAGCTCGACGGCCGGCACCTGCTGCAGCCGTGGATCTCGTTGCTGGCGTTGTACGCCCACGATCCGCACACCGCGTGGTCGGCGGTGTGCGTGGGGCGGCGCAAACGCGGCACCACTCCGCGGGAGGAGCTGGTGGGCCGGCCCGACGGGTCCCCGGTGGAGCTGCTGCGGGATCTGGTGGCGATCTACGACGCCGGCCGGCGCGAACCGCTGCCGCTGCCGGTCAAGACCAGCTTCGCCTGGGCCGAGGCCCGTCATTCCGGTGGCGACCCGGAACGCGCGGCGCTGTACAGGTGGCGGTCGAACAACTATCCCGGCGAGGATCAGGAACCGGCGCACGTGCGGGCATGGGGACGCAACGGCCGGCCGGCCTGGCTGCAGGACCTCATGCAGCCGCTGCGGCCGGGTGAGGAATCCGCCGGCGAAACCCACCGGCTCGGAGCGTATTCCATGCGGCTGTGGGGGCCGCTGTTGCGGGCGATGGACGGGCCGCGCTGATGTCCGGCACCCTGACCGAACCGATGACGCCGTTCGATCTGACCGGTCCGCTGCCGGCCGAGCGCACCACCACCGTGCTGGAGGCCAGCGCCGGCACCGGCAAGACGTTCGCGCTGGCCGGCCTGGTCACCCGCTACCTGGCCGAGGGGAGGGCCCGGCTGGATCAGATGCTGCTGATCACGTTCAGCCGGTCGGCCACCCAGGAGCTGCGCGACCGGGTCCGCCGTCAGATCGTCGAGACGGTGGAGGCGTTCGACGATCCGGAGCGGGCCGCCGGCAACGAGTTGATCCGGCATCTGATCACCGGCCCGGACGCCGAGGTGCGCCGGCAACGGCTGCGGGATGCGCTGGCCGATTTCGACGCCGCGACGATCGCCACCACTCATCAGTTCTGCCAGCTGGTGCTGCGGTCGCTGGGCGTGGCCGGGGACACCGACACCGGGATGGAGCTGGTGGAGAGCCTCGACGAGCTGGTGGTCGAGATCGTCAACGACCTGTACCTGCGTCATTTCGCCGGCGACCGCGACGATCCGCTGCTCAGCTACGCCGACGCGCTGACGCTGGCGCGGGAGGTGGTCGAACATCCGGCCACCGAACTGCGGCCACGCGATCCGGAGCCGGACAGCCGCGCCGCGGTGTGCCTGGCCTTCGCCGAGGATGTGCTGGCCGAGCTGGATTCGCGGAAACGGCAGCGCCGGATCCTCGGCTACAACGATCTGCTCACCCGGCTGGCCGACGCGCTGGAGGCCGACGGCTCCCCGGCACAGCTGCGGATGCATCAGCGCTGGCCGATCGTGATGGTCGACGAGTTCCAGGACACCGACCCGGTGCAGTGGCGGGTGATCGACCGGGCGTTCTCCGGACGCTCCACGCTGGTGCTCATCGGCGACCCCAAGCAGGCGATCTACGCGTTCCGCGGCGGCGACATCATCACCTATCTGAAGGCCGCGGAAACCGCCGGCGCCCGTTACACATTGGCCACCAACTGGCGCAGCGACAGCGCGCTGGTGGACCGGCTGCAGGCGGTGCTCGGCGGCGCCGAACTCGGTGATCCGCGCATCGTGGTGCACCGCGTCGACGCCCATCACCGCGGTTCCCGGCTGGCCGGTGCGCCCTGCGGCGACCCGTTCCGGCTGCGGGTGGTGCGCCGCGCCGGCTTCGGGATCAGCGGCGCCAAGACCATCGGCATCGACACGCTGCGCAGCCACATCGGCCGGGATCTGGCCGCCGACATCTCCGCCCTGCTGGCCAGCGGTGCGACGTTCGACGGGAAACCGCTGCAGGCCGCGGACATCGCGGTGATCGTGGAGACCCACAAGGATGCCCGCGCCTGCTATGACGCGCTGTGTCAGGCCGGGATCCCGGCGGTGTACACCGGCGACTCGGACGTGTTCGGCTCGCCGGCCGCCGAGGACTGGCTGTGCCTGTTGGAGGCGTTCGATCAGCCGCACCGGCCGGGGATGGTGCGCGCCGCCGCGGCCACCATGTTCTTCGGGGAGACGGCCGAGAGCCTGGCGGCCGGCGGCGACGCGCTCACCGACCGGGTGGCCGACACGTTGCGGGAGTGGGCGGCACACGCCCGGGAACGCGGTGTCGCCGCGATATTCGAGGCGGCGAAGCTGAGCGGCATGGGTGACCGGGTGCTGTCGTGGGCCGACGGGGAACGGCACATGACCGATCTGGCGCACATCGCGCAGCTGCTGCAGGAGGCGGCGCACCGCGACCACCTCGGCCTGCCGGCGCTGCGGGACTGGTTGCGGGCCCGCCGCGAGGAGACCTCCGGCGGCGCCACCGAACGGTTCCGGCGGTTGGACACCGATGCCGCGGCGGTGCCGGTGATGACGGTGTTCGCGGCCAAGGGGCTGCAGTTCCCGGTGGTGTATCTGCCGTTCGCGTTCAATCGTCATGTCCGCAAACAGGAGTTGGTGCTCTACCACGAGGACGACGGCACCCGCTGCCTGCACATCGGCGGCAGCGACAGCCCGGACCACCCACAGGTCGCCCAGCGGGGCCGCGACGAGGACGCCAGCGACGACGGCCGGCTCACCTATGTCGCACTGACCAGGGCGCAGGCCCAGGTGGTGGCGTGGTGGGCGCCGTCCTGGGATGAACCCAACGGCGGGTTGTCCCGGCTGCTGCGGGGCCGGCGGCCCGGTGAACGTTCTGTGCCGCACCGCTGTCCGGACGACAGGATCACCGACGACCAGGCGTGGGAGCGGCTGCGGGAGTGGGAGGCCGCGGGCGGGCCGGTGCTGGAGGAGTCGCTCCCCCGGCCGGTGACCGCCCTGCCCCCGGAACCGACACCCACCGAGTTGGGCGCCCGGCATTTCCACCGCAGCATCGACACCGACTGGCGGCGCACCTCCTATTCGGGTCTGCTGCGGGCCTCGCAGTCGGACGGCGGCGTGGCGGCTTCCGGGTCACCGGGGGTGACCAGCGAGCCGGAGGTGGCCGAACTCGATGACGAGGTCGGCGAGATCCCGTTGACCCCGGCCACCGACGGCGCCGAGGTGCCGTCCCCGATGGCCGGGCTGCCCACCGGGGCGAAGCTCGGCACGCTGGTGCACGCGGTGCTGGAGACCGCCGACCCGTTCGCGCCGGATCTGGCCGCCGAACTTGCCGATCGGGTCCGCGAACACGCCGTGTGGTGGCCGGTCGATGTACCCGCCGAGGAGCTGGCGGCCGCACTGGTGCCGGTGCACGACACCCCGCTGGGGCCGTTGGCGCCCGGGCTGACGTTGCGACAGATCGGGTTGCGGGATCGGATGCGGGAGATGGAGTTCGAGTTCCCACTGGCCGGCGGGGACGCCCGCGACGCGGCGCCCGACATCCGGCTGGCCGATGTCGGCGATCTGCTCGGCGCCCACCTGCCCGAGGACGATCCGCTGGCCTGCTACGCCGAGCGGCTCACCGGCACCGGGCTGGGCAGGCAGCCGTTGCGCGGATATCTGACCGGTTCGGTCGACGCGGTGCTGCGCATCCCGGCCGGGGACGATCACCGCTATCTCGTCGTGGACTACAAGACGAACTGGCTGGGCCCGGTGGACCGACCGTTGACCGCCGCCGACTACACCCGGCCGCGTCTGGTCGAGGCGATGCTGCACTCCGACTATCCGCTGCAGGCCCTGCTGTACAGCGTTGTGCTGCACCGGTTTCTGCGGTGGCGGCTGCCGGCGTACACACCCGAGGAGCACCTCGGCGGGGTGCTGTATCTGTTCCTGCGCGGTATGTGCGGGCCGGACACCCCGGTCGTCGACGGGCATCCGGCCGGGGTGTTCAGCTGGCAGCCACCGGCCGGGCTGGTGGTGGCGCTGTCGGATCTGCTCGATGCCGGGAGGACGGCCGAATGAGCGCGCCCACCGAGATCGATGCGCTGTCGTGGCGGTTCCCGGTCGGGGCCGACGGACTGCTGCGGGAGTTCGCCGAGGCCGGCGTGATCGAGACCGCCGATGTACAGGTGGCGCGGCGGTTGTGCGAGCTCGGCGGGGAACCCGACGAGCGGGTGGCGCTGGCCGTGGCGTTGGTGGTGCGGGCGTTGCGCGGCGGGTCGGTGTGTGTGGACCTGTCGGCGGTGGCCGGGCAGATCGGGAGGCCCGAGCTGCCGTGGCCGTCGCCGTCGGCGTGGCTGGACGCCGTGGCGGCCAGCCCGCTGGTCACCGCGTCGGCGCTGCGGGTCGACGGCCGGCTGGTGTATCTGGACCGGTACTGGCGGGAGGAACAGCAGGTCTGTGAGGACGTGCTGACGCTGGTCACGGCGCGGCCCCCGGGCACCGCACCCGCCTCCGAGCGACTTTTCCCGGCCGGATACGAGGAACAGCGGGCCGCCGCGGATGTGGCCTTGTCGCAGGGGCTCACGGTGCTGACCGGCGGGCCGGGCACCGGCAAGACCACCACGGTCGCGCGGCTGCTGGCGTTGATCGCCGAGCAGGCCGCGGCGGCGGGGCGCCCACCGCTGCGGATCGCGTTGTCGGCGCCGACGGGCAAGGCCGCCGCCCGGTTGCAGGAGGCGGTGCAACTGGAGGTCGACAGGCTGGACCTGGTGGACCGGCGCCGGCTGTCCGGGTTGCAGGCGACGACTCTGCACCGGCTGCTCGGGCCGCGGCCGGATTCGTCGTCGCGGTTCCGGCATCACCGCGCGAACCGGTTGCCGCATGACGTGATCGTGGTGGACGAGACGTCGATGGTGTCGCTGACGATGATGGCGCGGCTGTTGGAGGCGGTCCGCCCGGATGCGCGGGTGCTGCTGGTGGGGGATCCGGATCAGTTGGCGTCGGTGGAAGCCGGTGCGGTGCTGGCGGATCTGGTGGACGGGTTGTCGGCCCGCTCGGACACCCGGGTGGCGGCGCTGCTGACGTCGCACCGGTTCGGCGAGTCGATCGGGGCGCTGGCGGCGGCGATCCGGGCCGGGGACGCCGATGCGGTGGTCGAGGTGTTGCGCGCCGGCGGTGAGCACATCGAGTGGGTCGACACCGAGGAGCCGGCCGAGGCGTTGCGCGCCGTGGTGGAACCGCATGCGCTGCGGCTGCGGCAGGCCGCGGTGCTGGGCGACCGGGATCGGGCGCTGGCCGCGTTGGACGAGCATCGGCTGTTGTGCGCGCATCGCCGCGGCCCGTACGGGGTGACGTATTGGAATCGGCAGACCGAGCGCTGGTTGTCGGAGGCGACCGGCGAGCCGATCTGGTCGGCCTGGTATGTCGGGCGGCCGGTGCTGGTGACCGCCAACGATTACGGGCTACGCCTCTACAACGGTGACACCGGGGTGACGGTGGCCGGTGACGACGGGCTGCGGGCGGTGATCGCCGGGGCGGCCGGGCGGGTGGAGTTCGCCACCAGCCGGCTCTCCGAGGTGGACACCATGCACGCGATGACCATCCACAAGAGTCAGGGCAGCCAGGCCGACGAGGTGACGGTGCTGCTGCCGCCGGAGGATTCCCGGCTGCTGTCGCGGGAGCTGTTCTACACCGCGGTCACCCGGGCGAAGTCGCGGGTGCGGATCGTCGGGCCGGAGGCGTCGCTGCGTCAAGCGGTGCGGCACCGGGTGGTGCGGGCCAGCGGGCTGGCCCGCCGGCTCAGTGCGTGAGGATTCGAATGTCGGGTGTGTCTCGGTGGTGTCGGGTGAGTCTTGGTGGTGTCGGGTGAGTCTTGGTGGTATCGACCGTGCGCGCTGTGCGTTGACCGTGCGCACTGTGCGTCGAAAGTGAACGGACCGCGGTGTTTCGGCCGAAATCCCGCCGCACGCGCACGCTGGGATCGCTGACCGCACCCTCACCACCGTGAACGCACGCTCAAGGCCCGGCGACGGCTGCGGGTGTCAACCCCTCAGGCGTTCAGCACATCAGACCGAGGAAGACGGCCAAGGTCATGAGTGCGATCACCAAGGCCAGCGTGGTCTGCCCCAACGATGTCGCGACCACGATGCCGGCGATGGCGCAGATGACGATCAGGACGAGCAGCGCGCCCAGTAACCACCGACCGTCGACCGACGAACCACCGGGCCGCGGGGAGACGACCTTTGATCGATCCACCGAACGATCGCGTGCACCAACCATGCCACCCTCCCTGGTGTGATCTACCTCACACCATCGTCCTATATGTGACCTGGATAATAGCCGATGCGGTGCGGGTCGTCAGCGAGTCGTGCCCCCGCCGATGCTGAAACGTCACGACCGCCGGACACGATGACATGTTCGGATCCGCCGACGACAGGGGTGTGCACTATGGATTCGATGACGCGGGGTTCGGAGACGCTGGGTTCGGGGACACGGGCTTCGGGGACACGGGCTTCGGGGCCACTGGGTCCGGGGACGAGGGCATCTGCGTTCGTGGGCCGGGTCGGCGCCCTGGCGGTGGCGCTCGGGGTCGGGGTGGCCGTCGCCACCGGTGGCACCGCAGTGGCCTGGGCCGACAGCGGCTCGACCGCGTCATCGAGCTCGTCGCAGGACAGCTCTTCGAAGTCAAACCCCGCCCAGACCCGGTCGAGCGCCAAGTCCGGCATCGGGTCCGGGGCCGGCTCGGGCCCGGGGAGCCGGCTGGACCGCCCGGCGTCACGGGCGCCTCTCGGTGGATCGGGTGCTGATTCGTCGGCCACCGAGCAGACCGGTGCGGTGTCATCGGGGACCTCAGCGTGGAGATCAGCGGGGATGCCAGCGGGGACGTCACTCACCGGCCGGCTGGCTGATTCGGTGCGGGATGCGGTCAAGCCGTGGCGGCCCGCCACCACACGATCGACTGACCCCACCCCCGTCGAGACTCCCGCCGAGGCGAACCCCGAGGCGCAGCCCGACGCTCACGCCGGCTCCCCCGGTGAGTCCACCGCCCCGGAGACTCAGCCGGCACCGTCGAGCCGCGGCATCCGCAGCATGACCGCGGTGCTGCCGGACACCGAATCGACGAACACCGAATCGACGAACACCGAATCGACGGTGCAGCACGACGACTCCGAGCGGCGGAGCTCTCTCCGCAGCACCGCGGCCTCGGTACCCGAACTGTCGACCCCGGTTCGGCTTGCCGATGCCACCGCGGTCCGCGCGCTCGCCGAGCGCCTCACCGAGCGACGCTCGGTCACGCTGGAGTCGGTCCGCGCCTTCACCGACGTCGCCGCGACGACGGCGCTCACCTCCGCGGCGAGTGTGGCCGCGGCAACTGTCGAACCGGTCGCCCTCATCACCGCCGCACCCGAGGCCACACCGGCTGTCGACGCCGAGCAGCCGGCGGCGCCCCGGCTGGTGACCGGGCTGTTGGCGGCGGTGGGGTTGGCGCCGTTCACGGCCAACAGCCCACTGGCCCCGACACAGTCGACGCCGCTGCTGGCGTTGCTGGGCTGGGCCCGCCGCGAAACCGACCGCGCCTACACGCAACAGGCGCGCTCGCTGGTGACGGCGCGTCCGGCCGTGGTGTCCACCGCCGCGGTGGTGGATCCGCTGCCCGCCGACCTCATCGGGGAGACCGAGAGGATCGGCCGCATCACCGGTCCCGGCATCACCGACGGACCCAACCGTCTCAACATCTACGGCACCGACCTCGGAATCATGTGGGACATGGGCGAATGGCGCGGTCAGCGTGCCGTCCATGTGGTGTTCGGCGACACCTTCTCGGGGCCCAACATGTCCGGCGACTGGATCTCGAACGCGATCATGATCAGCACCTCCCGGACGCTGTACGAGAATCCGGCCGGGTTCCTCGAACAGACCGGCCCGGCGTTCCAGTTCATCCCGGGTGGACAGCTCTTGAGCTGGTTCTTTCCCGCCGAGGTGACGGTCATCCCGACCGCAGGTGTGCATGCCAACGGCACCCAGTACGTCAACTACATGTCGGTGCGGCAATGGGGAGTGCCGGGCTCGTGGACCACGAACTTCTCGGCGATCTCGCGGTACGACCAGGCCACCGACACCTGGGTGACGGTGCCGTCGTCGGTCCGCTCGGCGGGCTGGCTGCGGTCGTCCACGCCGTATCGCGCGGGGGATCAGAACTTCCAGCAGATGGCCTATGTGCTGCAACCCGTGGATCAGGTCGGCGAGGACGGGGTCCGCTATGTGTACGCGTTCGGCACCCCGTCCGGCCGGCAGGGGTCGGTGCATCTGTCACGGGTGCCCGAGGAGCACATCACCGATGTGAGCAAGTACGAGTACTGGGACGGCAACGCATGGGTCAGCAGCGCCGCGCACGCCGCTCCGATCATCGGCGAATCCACCCGGTCGGCCGGCCTGTTCGGCTTCATCATCGACTGGGCCAACGACCCGAATGTGTTCGGCGGCTACCTCGGCGGGCTGTTCGGCGCCAAGACCGGCGGCAACGTCGGTGAGATGTCGGTGCAGTACAACGAATATCTGGGCAAGTACGTGATCCTGTACGGCAACGGCAGGACCAACAACATCGAGATGCGGATCGCCGACAGTCCCGAGGGCCCGTGGTCGGATCCGATCATCCTGGCGACGCCGCAGCAGTATCCCGGCCTGTACGCCCCGATGATCCACCCGTGGTCGGGCACCGGCTATCTGCTCGACGAAAATGGCGACCCGGACCCCGAATCGCTGTACTGGAACATGTCGATGTGGGGTCCGTACAACGTGTACCTGATGCAGACGGACCTCTCGTCGCTGGTGGAGGTCTGACCGTCGTCGGCACCTGGCGGCGGGGCAGAATTGCGGTCGCCATGACCGAACCGTCGCCGCCCGCCAGTCGGTGGCCGCACATCCTGCGGCTCGCCGCGTTCGCCGGGTTCCTGTTCACCCTGTTCTATCTGGTCGCGGTGGTCCGGGTGATCGACGTCGACGGGGTGCGCGGCGCGATCGCGGCGGCGGGCCCGGTGGCGCCGCTGGTCTACGTGGTGGTGTCGGCGGTGCTCGGCGCGGTATTTGTGCCGGGCCCGATTCTGGCGGCCGGCAGCGGACTGCTGTTCGGCCCGCTGCTGGGCACCTTCGTCACCCTGGGCGCGACGGTGGGCACGGCGACGGTCAGCTGCCTGCTGGGCCGCCGCGCCGGCCGCAGCAGTGCCCGCGCCCTGCTCGGAACCGATCGGGCGGACCGCCTCGATGCGCTGATCGACCGGCGCGGGTTGTGGGCCGTCGTCGGGCAGCGGTTCATTCCCGGCGTGTCGGATGCGATGGCGTCGTATGCGTTCGGCGCATTCGGCGTTCCGTTGTGGCAGATGGCGGTTGGCGCATTCATCGGATCGGCGCCGCGGGCGTTCGTCTACACCGCGCTCGGCGCGTCGATCGGTGACCTGTCGGCGCCGTTGGCCTACACCGCGATCGCGGTGTGGTGTGTGATCGCCATCGTCGGAGCGTTCGCCGCGCGGCAGGGCTTCCGCAGCTGGCAGGCGACCGCGCGTCCTCGCGACGTCCGGCCGTAACGACGTCGGCTCCAGCGACGATGACCCTTACAGCAACGTCGGTTTCGCCAGTCGCGGAGGACGCATGGGCAACGGGTGGAAGAGCGTCGCAGCGGCAGTGACTTTCGCGGTCATGCTGGCTCTCGGCGCGGAGCTCTCGATCGCACCGGCCGCCGCACAGCCGGCCACCGCTGCGGTGAAGGACTTCTCCAAACCGGCCATCGTGGTGCTCGGTTACGGGCTGAATCCGGACGGCACCATGCGTCCCCTGCTGCGTCGCAGGGTGCTGGCGGGGCTGACTGTCGCGCAGTTCTTTCCGCAGTCGCCGATCATCGTGACCGGCGGCAATCCCCGCAACGGCGTCACCGAGGCGGCGGCCATGCGCCGGATGTTGTTGATGCTCGGTTTCCCCGATCACCGGATCATCGTCGAGGACCGCGCCAACAGCACGGTGCAGAACGCCCGGTTCTCGGTGCCGCTGGCCGAACAGGCCGGAGCGACGGGCATCATCCTGGTGACCTCATCGACGCACCAGGGCCGCGCCGACCGGAACTTCGCCGACGAGGGCGCGAACATCCTTGCCACCGTGAGCTATCCGGACGGCAGCCCGGAGGTCAACGTCGTTCAGTTCACCCGGGATGTGATCAGCCCGTTCGTCAACGTCGGGTAGCTCACCAGAGCACCGCGACCGCGGCGGCCGCGAACGACAGCACGCCGGCGGTCACGAACAGCGGCCGGGGCACCGGGTTGCCGGTCCGGCGCTGATGTGCGCCACCGATGCCGAGCACCGCGCCGAGTGCGACGAGGAGGACCAGCTTCAGCCCGATCTTCGGGTAGTTCAGCACGATGCCGGCGGGCCACGGGGCCGCCAACGCCAGCCCGGTGATCAGCGACAGCAGCAGGCCGTAATCCATCAGCCGGGTGGTACGGAACCGTCGCGCCACCGCCTCTGCCGTCCAGGCGCCGAAGGTCACCGCGAAGCCGACGATGTGCAGCAAGACAACTACATCGCGTAGTAGTTCCATGCCCCCGAGCCTACGCCAGGTGTGTCGGTGCGTCGTCGTACGGTCAGGCCATGGCGACGGCAAAGGGGGGGAGCCGGCGGTAGCGGCGTCGCGTTCGTGGCGGCGCTGGCGCTGGTCATCTGCTTGATGGTGGAGTTCTTCTGGTGGGTGCTCGGGGCGGCCGTGCTGGTCGGCGTGGTTTTCGCAGTCCGCAGACTGGCGCCGCGGATCCGGGGGCGTCTGGACGACGCCGCCGAGCGCCGGGCCGAGCTGGCCCGCCGCGCCGATGAGCAGCACCGCTGGATCATCCACGGCGACGACCGGGGCGTCTACGGCCCGGACGGCGCCGACGCCATGCGCAAGGTCTCCCCGCCCCCGCCGGCGGCGGCGTTCCTCGACGAGCCTCCGCCGGATTTCCCGGAGGTGGCCTCGGTCGTTCACTCCTGGTTCGAGCTGACCGAGCTGCTCGAGAAGAAGCCGCCGTGCTGGCGGTGGGCCGCGTTCGCCTCGGTGCTGGTACAGCGGCGGGCACCGCTGCAGGACCGGCTGCGTGACAGCGCGCTGGGTTTCACCAAGCCCACCGGAGAGCGCCTGATCACCGGGTGGGAGGTCGGCGGGTTCATCGCCGAACTTCTCGACGACTTCATATTGCTGATCGACGGCGTGGAGAGTTTCATGCGCACCCCGGCGTTCACCAACATGTTCGGCGCGCCCGGCGATGAGGGCACCGCCGATGCGGACGGCATCGTGCACACCGCGCACCGGCTGATGGACTATCACGACCGGTTCCTCGCGCTGTCGGAACGCTGCCGGGAAGCGCACGCGGCCAGCCGCTACATCGAGCTGCTGAAGGACTGCGCCCGGCTCACCGACGCGCCGTTGCGGGGCTTCCAGCGGTTCATCGACGATTTCGTGGCCCGGGTCGAGGAGATGCCGGTTCTGCTGCGCTACGCGACCGGCACCGTCGAGGTGGAACCGATCGTCCTGCACATCGACTCCGACGACGCACTGCTGAGACGGATCGTCAAGCAGATCAACAAGATCCCGAACAACTGAACGCTCCCCGGTTCGTTCACGCCGCGGCGATCCGGTGGACGACACTCCGGCGGGTGCGCGTCGATCACCGTGTGGCCGCGCCATACTGGAGCCGTGCCCGAACTCAACGTCCTCGGTGGGCCGCTGCAGGTGTGCGGCACGGAGCCGATGACCGGCTTCTACCGGGACGGCTGCTGCTCCACCGGCCCGCAGGATCTGGGCCGGCACACGATCTGCGCGGTCGTCACCGCGGAATTCCTCGCACATCAGCGCGCGATCGGCAACGATCTGTCCACGCCGCGGCCCGAGTATCGGTTCCCGGGCCTGACCCCCGGCGACCGCTGGTGCGTCACCGCGTTGAACTGGCTGCGCGCCTACGAGGACGGCTACGCGGCGCCGGTGGTGCTGGCCGCCACCCACGAAGCCACCCTCGAGGTGGTGCCGCTGGAGGCGCTGCAGAAGTACGCCGTCGACGTGCCCGACGATCCCAGCGGCCTCTGACCGAGGTCCTCCCCCAGCCCCGGTGGGGCGGGTACCGGCCCACCGACAGGATCCGTCGAGCGGGCCGGGGCTAGAGTGCGGCCATGTCCGGGATCGTTGTCACCGACGAATTCCGCCACGCACTCGATCTGCTCGCCGGCGGCAGCAACCTGTTCCTCACCGGTAAGGCCGGCACCGGCAAGTCGACGCTGATCCGGCTGTTCATGGCCGAGACCGACCGCAATGTCGTCGTGGTGGCACCCACCGGGATCGCCGCGCTCAATGTCGACGGTCACACCATCCACCGGCTGTTCGGGTTCCGCACCACCACGACCCTCGACGACGTCCGGTCCGGCGGCTACCGGCCGGGCCGGTTCACCAGGACGCTGGCGTCGCTGCAGACGCTGATCATCGACGAAGCGTCGATGCTGCGCGCCGACGTGTTCGACATGGTGGCGGCCGCCCTGGGGCGCTACGGCCCGCAGCCGGGCGCACCGTTCGGCGGGGTGCAGGTCGTGCTGGTCGGCGATCTGTATCAGCTGCCGCCGGTGGTCAACGAGCACGAGGCGGTGTTCTTTTCCGGCGCACCGTATTACGAGACGCCGTACTTCTTCTCGGCGCACTCGTTCCGGCGCGGGGACTTCCCCACCGTGTCGCTGACGACGGTGTTCCGCCAGCTCGGGGACGACCGGATGACCGCGATCCTCAACGAGATCCGCGAAGGTGTGCTGCTCGGCCACGCGCAGGAGCAGCTCAACGCCCGCGCCGACAAGGATTTTGTGCCGCCCGACGACGAGTTCTGGTTGACGCTGGCGCCGACCAACCGGCTGGTGACGGCCCGCAACCGCCAACAGCTGGAGCGGCTGCCCGGGGACGAGATGACCCACCACGCCCGCACCTCCGGTGATCTATCGTTGTTCGACCCGCCGGTCGAGGAGACGCTGCGGTTCAAGGTCGGCGCGCAGGTGATGATGCTCAACAACGACCCGTTCAACCGCTGGGTCAACGGCAGCGTCGGCCGGGTGGTCGGGGTGGGCTACGACCGGCACGGCGCGGTCGTGGAGGTGGAGTTCCGCGACGGGTCGGTCGCCGAGGTGGCGCCCTACACCTGGGAGGCCACCCGGCCGGTGGTGTCCGGTTCGTCGCTGGGCCGGCAGGTCGTCGGCTCCTACACCCAGCTGCCGTTCAAGCCGGCGTGGGCGATCACCATCCACAAGAGCCAGGGCCAGACCCTGGACCGGGTGATCGTCGACCTGTCCGGCGGGATGTTCTCGACCGGCCAGCTGTATGTGGCGCTGAGCCGCTGCACGTCGTTGTCCGGGCTGGTGCTCCGGCGCCCGGTGCTGCCGAAGGATCTGAAGACCGACCGGCGGGTCGCCCGGTTCCTGCGCACCTCGGGCGGTGGGCCGGGTGCCCGGCGCTACTGCGCGCTCGGGCTGTTGACGGTCGGGGACGAGGGGCGGATGTCGCGGCCACGGCCGGTGGAGCTGGCGGTGGCGTTCGACGACGGCACCGCCATCAGCACGTTGATCAACCCGCAGCGCGATCTCGCCGATGCGCGAACGGCGTTCGGGATCAGCGTGTCCGATGTGTTGCTGGCGCCCACGCTGGCCGAGGCGTGGGCCGTGATCGCGCCGATGCTGGCCGGCTGCACCCCGGTCGGGGCCGGGGTGGACGAGCAGCTGGGCCTGGTCGACTTCGAGCTCAAACGGCTCGGCCATGTGACGGCGATGCCGTTGGGGGTCGAGCTGCGCGGGGCGCGGATCACCGGCCGCACCGCACTGGAGCGGGCCCGGTCGGCGTTGGCCGCGCACCGCGGGCTCGACGGGGAGGACGGGTCGTCGGCGTTCGACGAACCGGAATCGGTGGCGTCGTCGGGACTTCTGCTCAGCCGTGACCCCGAGGTGCCGACCCCGGCGGCCGAGCACCTGCCGGGATTGTCGGCACTGCTGCGGGTCAGCCGCGACGTCAGCGCGGTGCTGCTGGGCGAGCCCGCCCCGGCGCACGACCTGGACTCGTCGTGGGATGCCGCGGCCCGGCAGGCGGTGGCCGATCAGCTGCGGGCCGCGGCCGCGCGGGTGGCGCTGCCGGCCGAGGTGGCGGCGCGGCTGGGCGAGGCGGGCCGGCTGCTGGGCGTGCGGTTCGACATCGCGGCGGCCGACGGGCAGCGTCCCGACATCGCGGCCGTGCTGACACCCGGTGCGCGGATCTGTTTCACCGGCACCGTGCAGGACGACACCGGTCGCACCGTCGAGCGCGAGGAGATGGAGAAGCTGGCCGCGTCGGCGGGGTTGACCCCGGTGAAGAACGTGACGAAGACCCGCTGCGATGTGCTGGTCACCGCCGAGGTCGGCACCCAGTCCGGAAAGGCCCGCAAGGCCGCCGAATACGGTAAGCCGGTGTTCTGCGCCGACGAGTTCTTCGCCTGGCTCAACGCCCGCTGACGGTTCAGGTGTCGGTGGCGTCGCGGTGGTGGAAGTGCCGCCACAGCCGCGCGCCGCCCGCGATGGCCACCAGCAGGCCGACACCGCCGATCACGATGCCGGTGAACAGTGACAGGAACATCGGGTCGACGGTGTCGCCCGTCGTGCCGGGCCCGAACATTCCGCCCACCAGGAAGCCGAACAGCGGAGCCAGCACGGCGACGGCCGTGCCCAGCATCATGCCCCACATGCCGGGCGGGGTGGGTTCGAGCACCACGGGACGACCGTCACCTGAAGCCCTGTCGTCTGGAACCCTGTCATCTGGAGCCCTGTCATCTGGGGCTCTACCGAGGCCGGGGTCGGCGCCGGTGTCGGGTTCGTCCACGCCCGGCTCGGGTGCGGTGCTACTCATCGGATCTCACCCTCCTGATGTGGGGAACGCCGTCGCCCGGGGCGTCCTGCTGCAGTCCCTCGGCCCGGATCCGGCGCACCCCTTCGACGAACGGGCCGATGATGTCGATGGGCAACGGGAACACCACGGTGGAGTTCTGATCCGCACCCAGTTCGAGCAGGGTCTGCAGATAACGCAGTTGCAGCGACGCCGGACTCTCGCTGAGGGTCACCGCGGCGTCGCGGAGTTCGGCCGACGCCTGCAGTTCGCCGCGCGCACTGATCACCTTCGCCCGTCGTTCCCGTTCCGCCTCGGCCTCCCGGGCCATCGCGCGCTGCATCATCTCGGGGATCTCGACGTCCTTGATCTCCACGACCTCCACCCTGATCCCCCACGGCTCGGTCTGCCTGGCGATCGAGGCGGCCAGGTCCTCGTTGAGGTCGGCGCGGTGCGCGAGCAGGGTGTCGAGGTCGGCGCGCCCCACCACCGACCGCAGCGTGGTCTGGGCGATCTGCGATGTCGCGACCGCGAAGTTCTCCACCGCCATCACCGATTTCACCGGATCGGTCACCCGGAACAGCACGACGGCGTTGACGCGGGCCGTCACGTTGTCGCGGGTGATGACCTCCTGCGGTGGGATGGTCAGGGTCACCGTGCGCAGGTCGACGCGCACCATCTTGTCGATGCCGGGCAGCACGACGACGATGCCGGGGCCGAGCGGTCCGCGCAGCCGGCCGAGTCGGAACGCCACCCCGCGCTCGTACTCCTTGACGATCCGCAGCGAGGCGACGGCCACCGCCGACACCACCACCGCGAGGACGATGACGACTGCCGGCCACCCGCTCATCAGAACACCTCTCGCGACTGGCCATCCGGTCGGCGATCCGACGCGTAGGAAGTGCGGCGGCGGGATTCCGCCTCGGCCAACCGCTTCCGTTCCTCGAGGTTGTCGTCAAGTGACCGGAACACCACTCCGGCGGGGACGGCCGGCGTGCGGCGCAGGTGTGACCACAGCGGCAGCGACAGCAGTCCGGCCGCCAGCGCACACCCGGCCAACAGCAGCGCCTCGGGCGCGGTGTCGGCCGCCGGTGCCGCGGCCAGCGGCCAGATCACCGCGATCACACTGACGGCACAGGCGATTCCGCGGTGGAAGCGTGCGGCCTCCGAGGCCGGCCAGCTGTCCACCGCGCGGCTCACCTCGCGGCCGTCGTCGGAACCGGTGCAGGTGTGCTTGACCGGGCAGGCGTTGCAGATCGACGGCCGACCGCGGTACCGCATGACCCGGTTGTCCGGATCGAACGAGGTCGGCCACAACCACTGGTCCTGCGGGCACAGCCACGCGTCGTGGTCCTCGTGGTAGACGAACCCGCCGGTGCGGTGCTGCTCGACCTTGGCCGCCGCCCGGCGGGCGAAAGTGTCGATGCCGTAGGCGATCACGACGAGCAGTCCGGAGTAACCGATCGCCAGCCACGCGCCGGCGCCGATGTCCGCGGTCACGGCCCGCCCCTCGGCTCGGCGTCGGGGGTGACCCGGCGGTCGGAGGCGTAGCGGCTGGTGGCGGCGACCGCCAGCCCGGTGCGGTCCTCGGCGGCCTCGGCGTGCTCCTCGACGAACAGTGTCTCGGGCGGCAGCGTGTGGGTGGTCGCCCTGATCCCGTACCGGACGCCCAGCCAGGCGATCCACAGGAACGGCAGCACGCCGCCGAGGATGAACAGGAAGTCCCCGGGCAGGCGCAGCCATTCCAGCACCGCGTTCCCGGTCTGGGTGAGATAGCCCAACGTGCGGGCCTCGTAGTAGCCGTCGTTGACCGAGTGCCACAGCTGCAGCACGCCCAGCGGCAGCAGGGTGGCGAACACCATCCATGCCAGCCCGATGTTGAGGCTCCAGAACGACACCTTGGCCAGTTTGTCGGGCCAGCGTTGCGCCGGGATGATGTAGCGCAACGCGAACAGCGCCAGCCCGACGGCGAGCATGCCGTAGACGCCCATCATCGCGCCGTGCGCGTGGTTGGCGGTCAGCGCGGTGCCGATCTGGTAGTAGGACACGACCGGCAGGTTGATCAGGAATCCGAACACCCCGGCGCCCAGGAAGTTCCAGAAGCCGACCGCGACCAGGAACATCACCGCCCACCGGTGTGGGAACGGGGCGCGGCTGCGCGACTGTTGCCGCGAGCCGAGCTGCAGGAACGTCCACGCCTCGACGGTGAGGAAGGTCAGCGGGATGACCTCCATCGCGGAGAAGAACGCGCCGAGGGCCATGTGTTCGACGGGTGTGCCGGAGAAGTACAGGTGGTGCATGGTGCCGATGACGCCGCCCGCCGAGTAGAGGATGACGTCGAGGAAGATCAACTGGATGGCGATCTTGCGGCGCACCACGCCGAGCATCACGAAGATGTAGGCGACCATGACCGTGGTGAACAGTTCGAGGAAGTCCTCGACCCACAGGTGCACCACCCAGAACCGCCAGAACTCGGCCACCGTCAGATGCGTCTGGGTGGTGGCGAGCATGCCGACCGCGTAGAACGCCGGGATGGCCAGGCCGGCGTACAGGAACAGCCACGGCATGTTCAGTTTGCTCTCGGTCCTCAGCCGGGAGCGGATCGAGCGGAAGATGATCGCGATCCACAGGAACAGCCCGACGACGAGCAGGATCTGCCAGAACCGCGGCAGGTCGAGGTATTCCCACTGTTGGTCGAAGAAGATGGAGCCCTTGGCCCACTCGACGCCGAAGGTGCTCAGCGCGGTACCGGTGAGGGTGCCCGCGACGACGACGAACAGCGCGCCGAGCAGCCCGTAGGCCAGCCAGGACTGCCGTCGCGGTTCCCGCCCGGAGATGATCGGCGCCAGGAAGATGCCCGCCGCCAGGAACGCGGCCGCCGTCCACAGCAGCGACAGCTGCACGTGCCAGGTGCGGGCGAGGTTGAACGGCAGGATCCGCGCGAGGTCCAGCCCGAAGAAGCTGCTGAGGTCGGCGCGGTAGTGCTCGATGGCGCCGCCCAGCACCGCCTGGCCCAGGAACAGCACGGCGACGACGAGGAAGAACCACGCGGTCGCTTTCTGGGACGGCGTGATCGCCACCTCGCCGGGTTGCCGGAACGCCAGCGACGGGGTTTCAGCGGCATGCCAGCCGATTCTGCGGCTCCAGCGTCCGTAGAGCGCGAACAACGCGCCGAGCCCGGCCAGCAGCGCGACCAGCGACATCGCCGACCAGACCAGGATGTCGGCGGTCGGGGTGTTGTTGACGCGCTGTTCGGGTGGCCAGTTGTTGGTGTAGGAGTAGGCGTGTCCCTCCCGCTGCGCCGCGCTGGCCCAGGCCGTCCAGCTGAAGAACGCTGTGAGGTCGTGAATTTCCTGCGGGTCGGTGATGACCCGCGGGATCAGGCCGTATTCGGTGGAGTCGGTGCCGAAGACGTCGGCGTAGTGGTCGCGGATCGCCTCGAACGCCTCGACCTGCTCGGCGGTGAACTGCAGTGTCCCGGTGGCCTCGTCGTAGCGGTTGGTGCGCATCATCTCGACGACGGCCGTGGTCGGATCCGGCACGCCGCGGTCGCGCAGTGCGTCGGCGACGCGGTCGGCGGACAGCCGCAGGTATTCCGCGGTGTAGTCGGGACCGAGGTAGCCGCCGTGGCCCACCACCGAGCCGTACTGCTGCAGGCCGCGGCGCAGGAAAATCTGCTGCCCCGAGGTGATCTCCTGCTCGGTGAAGACGGTCTCGCCGGTGGGGCCGACGACCCGTTGCGGCAGCGGCATGGAGTCGCTGTAGGTCCGCGCGGCGAGCAGCCCCATGACCAGGAAGCCGAACACGAAGACCAGGGCGACGCCCTGCACCCAGCCCTTTGAGATGGCAAGCTCTGTCTTGGTCGCAGACCCGGTGGACCGCTCGGCCATTGCACACCCCCGCGGGATTCACGATCGCGCGCCCTTGCAGGGAAGGTAGACCAATCCGGCGGTCCTCGCCGCGGAATGGCATTCCCGGCGTTGATCTGCCGGATCACCGCCCTGGCTTCTCCCACGGCGTCGGCTCAGGCGTCGAGCACAATGGGCGACGTGCCCGCCGCCACCTTCGCCTCCGACAATGCCGCCCCTGCCCATCCCCGCGCGCTCGCAGCGCTGCACGAGGTCAACACGGGCGCCGTGGCGGCCTACGGCCACGACGAGGTCACCGAACAGGCCGTCGACACCCTGCGGTCGGTGTTCGACTCCCCCGACGCCGAGGTGCTGTTCACCTTCACCGGCACCGCCGCCAATGTCATCTCGCTGACCTCGGCGGTGCGGCCGTGGCAGGAGATGCTGTGCAGCGACATCGCTCACGTGCTGCTCGACGAGGCGGGCGGCCCGGTGCGGCTGTCCGGCGCGCAGCTGACCCCGCTGCCCAGCGTCGACGGGCTGATCTCGCCGGCGGAGCTGGACCGGCGGGTGACGCGGCGCGGACCGGTGCACCACTCCCAGCCGCGCCTCGTCAGCATCACCCAGTCCACCGAGAACGGCCGGGTGTGGCCGGCGGAGACGATCGCCGAGTTCGTCGACCACGCCCACCGGCTGGATCTGCTGGTCCACGTCGACGGCGCACGGATCGCCAATGCGGTTGCCGCCCTCGATGTCTCCCCGTCGCAGGCGATCGGTGACGCCGACATCGTGACCGTCGGCGGCACCAAGAACGGGATGGTGTTCGGGGATGCGATCCTGGTGCGCCGCCCGGCGCACTTTCCGGGGATCGACTACGTGCAGAAGCAGATCGGGCAACGCGCCAGCAAACAACGCTTCATCGCCGCGCAGTTCCGGGAGTTCTTCGCCGACGGGCTGTGGCTGGACACCGCGCGGCACGCCAATGCGATGGCGGCCCGGCTCAGCGCCGGCCTGACCGCGCTGGGGTTGCGGTTGGCGAGCCCGACCGACGCCAACGAGGTGTTCGTCACGCTCGATCCCGGGGTGCAGCGGCGGTTCAGCGAGCTCTACGCGGTGCACCGGCCCGATCCTCTCGAGCCGGTGGTGCGGTTCGTGTGCTCATGGGCGACCACCGAACGCGACGTCGACGCTGCGCTGGCGACGCTGCGCGATCTGCTGTAACAGCCCCCCGACGGCCCGCGACGGGCCCGCGAGCGTCCGTGTCTGCACACCTTCCACCGGCGTGTCGCCGTGCAAACCCGGACGCTCGCGCCGTGGTGAGTGGCGGGTGGAGCCGGCGCGCTATCTTGGACCGTCTGATCGGAGCAGAAGGAGACATCGAGGACCAATTGGTGGACGACAACAGGGGGATGTCGGCGGCCGATTTGCTCGGCATGAACCGTGAGCTGCAGGGATCGCGCGCCATCCGGTTGCTGGCCACCCACAACCTGGGGCTGTACGCCACCTTGATGGAACGCCACCTCAACGAGGGTGTGGTCGCCGAGACCGAACTGGTGATCCGGCTGGAGCGGGATCTCGCCGAGCTGGACGACCACCCGGACGGGCAATCCGGTCTGGCGCTGATCAAGAACTGGGCCAGCCAGGGCTGGCTGCACCGCATCGTCGACGACCGCACCGGGCAGAACGTCTGCTATCTGACCCAGGACGCCCGCCGGGCGCTGGACTTCCTGCGCGGGCTGCGTCGCAACGACACCATCGCCACCGGAGGGTCGATCAACGGCATCGCGGCCCGGCTCAAGCAGGTTGCGATCCGGGTCGGCGGCGATCCGGCCCGGATCCGCAAGGACATCGAGGCCCAGATCGCCGCGCTGCAGGCCGAGCTGGAGGCGCTCGAGGCCGGCGAACGCCCGGAGCCCGACGTCACCGACTGCTACGACGAGGCCCGCGCGATCGCACTGCAGATGGAGCGCATCATCACCGACATCGGCCAGTACGGGACGATGATCGAGCAGGCCACCGCCGCGCTGGACGAACCCATCGACAGCAACGCCGCCTACCGGGAACGCCAGCGTCGGTTGTACGCCGACTATCAGGCCGCCTGGGAGAGCTCGGGCCGCGACAGCCACCGCGCGTTCCTGCGGATGGTCAACGATCCGGACCAGCGGGCCGAGTTCGAGGCCGATGTGGCGGCGGTCGCCGAGGCGCTGCCGGCGCTGGACCCGCAGCTGCGCAAGGTGATGACCGGGTTCTTCGAGCTGGTCGGCCATCAGATCGACGAGGTGGAGCGCATCCAGCAGCGCTGCGCCCAGCGAATCAAACGGTTCACCGCCTTCGGCACGCTGGAGCAGAGCCGCGGCATCGCGCGCCAGCTCAACGAGGCGATCGCCGCGGCCCGCGCCCTGTTGAAGACGTCGCTGGCCGACTCCCGGCTGGACATCGAGGTGCCGCTGACCCGGCACGCAATCAGTTCCGTCGGCGCGTTGAGCTTCAAGATCAGTGACCTGTCGGTGCCCAAACCGGCCGAACCGGCCGGCGGTGAGGTCGACCTGAGCAGCTTCGCGGCGCTGACCACCCAGGTGGACGCCACCGCGATGGCCGAGCGGCTCAACACCGAGCTGGCCTCCGGTCCGGTGTCGCTGCCGCAGGCGGTGGACCTGGTCGACGGCGCCGGGCAGGGCGCCTATCTGGGGCATGTCATCGTGCTGTGGTCGTGGGCGCTCAAACAGCCCGGCGTGGACGGGGACTGCCCGTCGACCTGGGTGCGGTTCCGGTCCCCGGACGGCCGTGACCGCGCCATCGAGGTTCCGAATCTGATGTTCACCGAACCGATCACTCTGGCTGGAGCTCTCTCGTGACAACCGATCAGGAAGCCGATCTCGCGGCGTTCTCGCAGCTGCCGGAGGTCAACCAGAACCCGCGGCCGCCGCAGCAGCGCCGGCCCCGGTTCGACGGCGATGTGTCGGAGCTGCCCGACCGCGCCTGCTGGGCGTTGCAGCATCTGCTGACGCGGCGTTACATCAGCGCGGAGACCGAACCCGATCTGTACTCGTGGGTGCTGGAGTACCGCGATCAGCTCCGGGTGCGGCTCTCGGAGCTGGATCTGCTGCTGCGGATCGTCGAAAGCCCGTACGAGAATGGCGATGTCGCGTTCGTCGAGCAGGCCCGCTACGAGTCCGCGCGCGGGGTGAAGCTGCTGCGCCGCGAACCGCTGGGCACCTACGACTCGATCCTGGCGTTGCACCTGGCGCAGATGATGCGTGCGGCCGGCGGGCAGAAGGTGGTGATCAGCCGGGAGGAGATGCACGCGCTGTTCTCCGGGGTGCTCAACGACACCGACCGTGACGCGGTGACGTTCGCGGCCCGCATCGACGGCGCGATCGCCCGGCTGACCAGCCTGGAGATCCTGCGGCGCAACCGCGACGACGAGGACAGCTACACCATCAGCCCGGTGATCACCGCGATCATGACCGCGTCGGTGATCAGCGAGCTGCAACAGCAGTTCGAACAGCTGCAGCGCGGCGGGCCGCCCGAGTCCCGCAACGGTGACGCCCCCGAGTCGGGGAACGGGGCGCCGCAGGATCTCGAGGACCGTCTGGACGAAGAGGTTGAGGTCGTTGACTGAACAGTTCCACCTGTCCCGGTTGCAGGTCATCAACTGGGGGGTGTTCGACGGCTACCACTCGATCCCGTTCTCGCCCGGCGGCGCGTTGATCGCCGGCGCCTCGGGCAGCGGGAAATCGTCTCTGCTGGACGCGATCTCGCTGGGGTTCCTGCCGTTCAACCGGCGCAACTTCAACGCCTCGGGTGATCAGACCGCCGCCGGGTCCAGCGCCGGCCGGCGCACCGTCGACAAGTACGTGCGGGGCGCGTGGGGGCAGCGCAGCGACGGCGGCACCAACCGGGTGATGTATCTGCGCGGCGAGGGCACCACGTGGTCGGCGGTGGCGGTCACCTACACCAGCGACTCCGGACGCACGGTGACCGGCCTGGTGCTCAAGTGGTTGACCGGCGAGTCGCGGTCCGATTCCTCGAGCCGGTTCGTGATCGGCGACGGCGACCTGGACATCGAGGAGGTGTGCAACCGGTGGGCGGCCCGCCGGTTCGACGCGTCGGTCTTCAAGGAGGGGGGCTGGCGGTTCACCACCAAGGTGGAATCGCAGTATCTGGCGCAGCTGTACGCCACCATCGGGATCCGCGCCTCCGACGCCGCCCAGCAGTTGCTGGGTAAGGCCAAATCGCTGAAGAGCGTCGGCGGGCTGGAACAGTTCGTCCGGGAGTTCATGCTCGACGAGCCGGAGAGCCTGGCACGGCTGCCGGAGGCGCTCAAGCAGATCGACCCGCTGGTGGAGGCGCGGGAGCTGCTGGCGGTCGCGCAGCGCAAACGCAAGATCCTCGGCGATATCGAGCAGATTCAGCAGCGGTACGCCGCGGAGTCGTCGGATCTGGGCATCATCGATCTGGTCGACATGCCGACGGTGCGCGCCTACACCGACCATGTACGGCTGGCGCAGTGCCCAGAGCAGATCGCCCAGCTCGACAGCACCATCGAACAGCTCGACAACGAATACCAGGACATCACGCGGCAACTGAATCTCGCCAAGGCGGAGGCGGATTCGCTGACCGCGCAGATCAGCGGGTCGAGCGCCAGCCTGGCGCCGCTGCAGTCGCAGCTGACCGCCGCCGAGGCCGAGGCCGAGCAGGTGTCGCGGCGCCGGACGGCGTATGAGGACATGCTGACCGCGCACGGGCTGGAGATCCCGGAGACCGCCGAGGAGTTCTGGAATCTGCGTGAGCGGCTGCTCACCGAGGCCACCGAGTCGCTGGCCAAGGCCGAGCGGCGCCGGGAGGAGTCCACCGACGCCGAGTACGCGCAGAAGGCGGCCCGGCTGGCCCGCGACGAGATCGCCGCGGAGCTGCGCCGGGTGGAGAAGGTGGGTTCGTCGCTGCCCGAGTTCGCGCTGGTGATGCGGGAACAGATCTGCGCCGCGATCGGTGTCGACCCGTCGGAGTTGCCCTACATCGCCGAGCTGATGGATCTGCGGCCGGATCAGACCCGGTGGCGGGTGGCGGTGGAGAAGGTGCTGCGCGGCGCCGGGTTGCGGCTGCTGGTGCCGGACGCGTACTGGGGTGCGGTGCTGCGGTTCGTCAACGAGACGAACATGCGCGGCCGGCTGGCGCTGCATCATGTGCGGGCGAGGATGTACGGGGCGGAGCCGGTGGAGCCGGAGCCGAACACGTTGGCCGGCAAGCTGTTCGTGGTCGACCCGAACCATCCGTGTGCGGCGGAGGCCGCCGATGTGATCGCCGCGGCCGGTGATCACATCTGTGTGGACGACCCGAACGTGTTCGGCCGGTTCCGCCGTGCGGTGACCGACACCGGCCTGTACAAGGAGTCCGATCGGCTGGCGATCAAGGACGACCGGCGGCCGGTGCGCCAGTCCGAATACCTGTTCCAGGGCGATGTCTCGGCGAAGATCAACGCGTTGACCGTCGAGCTAGCCGCCGCGGAGGAGGCGTACCAGAAGGCGCGCCGGGTCGCCGATGAGATCGCCGCGCAGCGGCAGCAGTGGCGGGACTGGGCGGCGTCGTGCCGGGCGATCTGCGAGCAGTTCCCGCAGTGGAGCCAGATCGACGTGGAGACCGCCGACGGGCATGCCGACCGGCTGCGTGAGCAGTATGAGCTGCTTTTGGCCGAGCATCCGGATCTGGATGCGCTCAACGCGCGGGCGGAGGACTGCTGGGCGCAGATCCAGAAGCTGATGACCCGGCGCGGCGCGGTGCAGACCCGCCGCGACGAGCTGGACACGCGACGCACCCGGCTGTTGGAGCTGGCCGAGCGGTTGTCGCCGCCTGCCGATGAGCGCTCGCGCGGAGAGCATAGATTCGTGTCCGAGCCGTTGACCGAGCTGCTGCAGCGCTTCGCCGCGCAGGTGCCGGTGGGCTTGGAGCTGCTCGATCCGGAGCCGCACCGGGAGGCGTTGTTCGCCGCGATCAAGCGGGAGCGTGAGCAGCTGCGCGAGAGCCGTCGGCGGTCGTATGACGAATTGGCCCGCATCCTCAACACTTTCGACACCACATTCCCGGACGCCATCCCCAACGACAGTGATGTGTTCGACGAACGGGTGCACGACTACGTGGCGTTGTGCCGGCACATCGACGAGCGGGAGCTGCCCGAGGCCTACGAGCGGATGATGCGGCTGGTGACCGAGCAGGCGCCGGACGCGATCCTGACGCTGCACCGGGTGGCCGAACAGGAGGCGCGGCGGATCGCCGAGCAGATCGAACGGGTCAACACCGGGCTGGGGGCGGTGGAGTTCAACCGCGGCACCCGGCTGACGTTGCGGGCCACCCCGCGGCAGTTGACGGCGGTGGCCGAGCTGACCGAGATCGTGCGGGCGATCAGCCGCCGCATCGCCGAGGTCGGGCTGGGCGACAAGCAGGCGATCCTGGATCAGTACGCCGACATTCTGCGACTGCGTAACCGGTTGGCGTCGACGACACCGGAGGACCGGGCCTGGACCCGCGATGCGCTGGACGTGCGCAACCGGTTCACCTTCGACTGCGCGGAGTGGGACGTCGCCACCGGTGAGCTGATCCGCACCCATTCCAACGCGGGCGACAACTCCGGTGGGGAGCAGGAGAAGCTGATGGCGTTCTGTCTGGCGGGGGCGCTGAGCTTCAACCTGGCCAGCCCGGACAGTCGCGACAACCGGCCGGTGTTCGCCCAGCTGATGCTCGACGAGGCGTTCTCCAAGTCCGACCCGCAGTTCGCGCAGCAGGCGTTGGAGGCGTTCCGCAAGTTCGGGTTCCAGCTGGTGATCGTGGCGACGGTGCAGAACGCGACGACGATCCAGCCGTACGTCGACAGTGTGGTGATGGTGTCCAAGACCGAGGCGACGGGCCGTAATCCCCGGCCGGTGGCGTCGGTGGCGACCCGGACCATCTCGGAGTTCACCGCGCTGCGCGAGAAGATGGGCTCGTCGCGGGTGCCGGCCGGGGTGTGAGTGGCCACGGCTGGAGCCCGTTGACCTAGCGGTGAAGCAGGGTGTCCAGCTCGACCTGGAAGCGGTCGGCCAGATCCCACAGGTCGTCCGCCAGCTGCGGGCAGGAGAGGATGCCGACGTTGATCTTGTCGTCGTTCGACATCACCGTGATGTTCACACCCGAACCGTGAAAGATCGGGCCGAGCGGATAGAGCGCTTTCACCTGCGCGCCGCAGATGTACAACGTCATCGGCGGCCCGGCGACGTTGGACATGATCACGTTGTGGATCGTCGCGCGGGTCAGTGGGGTGCGGGACAGAAGGTTGATCAGCCAGCCGAAACCGGCGCGGGAGAAGATCTCGGCCGCGTCGACCAGCAACGTCGGTCCGAGGACGGAGCTGTGTTTCTTTGCGTTCGCGTTCGTTTCGGCGATGGCGCGGAGCCGCTGCGACGCATCGTCGAGATCGGTGTGCAGGTCGCAGAACATTCCCGAGATCTGGTTGCGGCCCGGCCGGTCAGACACGTCGCGAACCGACGAGGGCACCACGGCGGTCAGCGGAGTCTCCGGCAGCTGTTCGCGGTCCCGCAGGAAGCCGTGTAGCGCTCCGGCGCACAACGCCATCACGACGTCGTTGACCGTGACGCCGTAGCGGTTCTTCACGAGTTTGACGTCGCCCAGGCTCAGTTGGGCCAGAGCGATGGTGCGCTCCGAGGTCAATGGGGCGTTGAAGGGTGTCGTCGGTGCGGAGAACGGTGCGGCCATCGCCGTTCCGGTGACCACGCGGCCCACGGTCCTGACGATCGTCGACGTCGTTTCCGGAACCATCCTGGCCATCTGTAACGGGCGGGTGAGGAAGCGCAGCAGCCCGCCCGCCGCGATCCCCCATGGCGTCGCGTCACCGACGCCGCCGACCGGGTCGCGCTGCGGGGCGTCCGGCTCGGGGTCACACAGCTGGTTGAGCAGGTTGGCCGCCGACACCCCGTCGACCGCGGCGTGGTGCACCTTGATCATCAACGCGATCGGACCGTCGCGGTCCGCAGGAGTGCCGTCCTGCACTGTGCCGCCGAGGTTCTCGATCACCCACATCTCCCACAGTGGTTTGCTGCGATCCAGCGGAACCGACGCGATGTGGGCACAGAGGTCGGCCAGTTCCCGTCGGCCGCCCGGCGCCGGCAGGCCGACCCTTTTGAGGTGGCGGGTCAGGTCCAGTGTGGTGTCCTCGACCCACACCGGATGGTCGAGATTCAGTGGGTTGTCGGCGAGCTTGGCGCGCAGCTCGGGCACCGCACGCATCCGCGCCGCCAGGGCGTCCCGGAAGCGCTCGAAGCTGTATCCACCCGGAACCGTCGTCGGGTCCAGCTCGACGATCGCGCACACGTGCAGCGGCACCGCGGGCGACTCGCTGTACAAGAGCCCCGCATCGAGGCCGCTCAACCTCTCCACGCACGTGCAGTACCCCGGCGTCCGCCTGTCCAACCGCCGGCGCGGTCAGTCGGCAGGGATGTTGAGCCGTCGCGCCAGATCCGGGCCGCCCACCGCACGGATGAAGTCCGGATCGCCGCACACCACCAGCTGGTCGCGGGCCCGGGAGAGACCGACGTAGAGCCGTTCGCGGGACCGTTCGAACTTGCCGGTCTCGTTGACCACCAGCACCACACACCGGCGCTCCAGTCCCTTGAACCCGAGCACGTGGCCGTAGAACACCTGGTCGGTGTCCCAGAACGTGTCCCAGTAGGCCTTGTGCCCCTCAGCCTGCCGGGCCACCTGTTCGGGGTGCCGGCTGCCGGTGGTGAGCAGCGCGAGGTCCTCGGGCCGCCAGCCTTGTTCCAGTAATGCGTCGACCTGGTCGTCGCCGACGTCCATCGCCTCCTCCCGGTCGCAGGGGATGAACGTCACGGCCGGGCCGTCGCCGCCGCGGAACCGCATCGGATGGTTGACCAGCGGCTGGAACGCTCTGGCGATCTGGCGGGTGTTGCGCAGGTTGTGGTCGAGGATCAACGGCACCAGCGGCACCGGCGGCACTCCGTAGCGGTCGAACACCCGCTGGCCTTCATCGGAGAACACGTAGATCCCGCCCTCGACCGGATCGTCCAGCGCCGCCAGCAGGGGATCCCACCAGGCATCGGCGAAATCCTGGGCCTCGTCGACGACCACCGAGTCGAACCGCTGGCCCGGTTCGAGCCGGGCGGCCAGCTCGGCCATCTGCGCGGGCAGGTCGTGCTCCCAGAACTGCACCGACTCCTCGGTGCGCACCGACTCGTCCGGACCTTCCGGTGCACCCCACTGCATTCCGAGTGCGTGAAACTCGCCGACGTAGGCGGGCCGATGCCGGCGCGGCCAGGACGCGGTGATCCGCTCCAGGTACGACGCCAGCCCGTGTGAGTAGCACACCAGCGCGACCCGTTGTCCCCGCTGCGCCAGCCGGCGGGCCTGCTCGACGGCCAGGAATGTCTTGCCGCTGCCCGCTCCCCCGCGTACCTCGACCCGGTTGAGCATCCGGATCGCGTCGAGGATGACGGCCTGATGTTCGGTGAGCGCGTCGGCGGCGTCCTCATTGGCCAGGGCGCGGGCGACGACGTCACGCTGCGGCAGCCCGCGGCCGCTCAACGCGGTGGCCAGCTGGTCGATGCCCTCCTTGGTCAGCAGCGGCCGGTCGAGCTTCTGATTGAGCAGCACGTAGCGCAGTTTCTCGACGATGTTCGGTAAGTCGTTGCGGTCGATGACTTTCCATCGCGGACATTCCGGCAGACCGAAGTCGTCGGGTAGTTCGGTGTTGGGCAGCACGATGACGTGGTCCCACCGCAACCGGCCCTGCGTCCAGCGGGGATCCTTCTCGATGAAGTCGCGCAGCGCGTAGCAGGCTTCGCGGGCCTGGCGCACGGGGTGGATGCTGACCTCGCGGCCGCCACGTTTCTGCCGCCAGCCGTCGCCGTCGTGCCAGACCTCCCCGCCCTTGACCTCGACGCAGACGATGCCTGCGCCCTCGATGCCGACGACGAAGTCGACCTCGTGGTCCTTGAGGTGGTCGGTGACCCGCTGACCGGGGACCAGCAGGTCGTTGGGTTCGAGCTGATCGACCAGCGCCTGATAGGTGGACCGCTCCGAGGCGTTGAGGCGGGGATACTCGTCGGGGGTGATGGTCACGGCTCCACCCCGTCCAGCCACAACCGCATGTCGAACCCTCCTCGGTGCGTCCGCTTTGCCCGCGCCGCGTCGATGATGCCATCCAGGTCGGCGTCGTATTCGCCGACGATAGCGGTGAGCACCTCGAGGATGTCGGCAGCCTCCTCGATGACGGCGTCCCGGCCGGCAGCGGCCCGCAGTTCGTCGACTTCTTCAGCCAGCTTGGCGTACAGGGCGGTACGCAGCTCGGCGCGGTTCAGCGTCCGCACCCTCGGTGTCCGGCCGTCGGCCCGGATGAGGTCCGGGATGCGGTCCCGCACGAGTTTGCCCATGACATCGTCCCCCTCGGTTGCCGATAGTTGTAGCCCATGGCGCCGACAATGGGCTGTCAGGGTGTCAGAGGGGGTGTCAGAGAGGGTTGAGCGACGGCGCGCGAGTGTGTGGCCGGACGTGACCGAGAAAGGGTCGTCGCGGCAGTGAGCACCTCCGCTCGGCCGAGGTAGCTACGTCCGCTGTTCCAGCTGCGTACGGACGGCCTCGTAGGTGTCGAGGTCGAACGCCACGATCCGGGCTTCCTCGACCCGGGCGTCGGCCAGGCCGATGGTCTCGATCGCGGCGGCGATGGCGTCGTGACGGGGCCAGCCGTAGATGCCGCTGCTGATCAACGGGAACGCAACCGTGGCGGCGCCGAGCTCATCGGCCACCTCCAGCGATCGCCGGTAGCAGGACTCCAGCAGTGACCGGTCGCGCTCCCCGGCGCGGTAGTTCGGGCCGACGGTGTGGATCACCCAGCGCGCGGCCAGATCACCCGCGGTGGTCCAGCCCGCGTCGCCGGTGGCCAGCCCGTCCGGGAACCGCTCGATGCAGTCGCGCAGGATCGCCGGTCCGCCGGCGCGGTGAATCGCCCCGTCGACACCGCCCCCGCCGCGCATGGCGCGGTTGGCGGCGTTGACGATCGCATCCACGGTCTGCTTGGTGATGTCGCCCTGAACTGCGGTGATGATCGGCATGACGCCAGTATGCGCACCGCCCGCCGGACCCTGGCCCCCGATGAGCGACCGGGGCCGGAAACCGGGTCCGGCTGTCGGTACCCCGCGATATGGTGCGGACGACAGGCAAATATTCGGGGGGCCACATGTCGAGCATTCGACGCTTCTCATCACGGGATACCGGTACGCGGGTCCCGAAGGCAGCAACCACGCCGGCGGGGCTGCCGGCGTGCTCCTCGGGACGGTACCGATGAGCGGGCCGGAGTCCCGGGCCGGGACGCGGTTCGGGAAGTACGAGCTGACGGCGCTGCTCGGACGGGGCGGCATGGGCGAGGTCTATGAGGCGTTCGACACCGAGAAGCGTCGTGCCGTCGCGTTGAAGATCCTGCGCGCCGAATACGCCCGGGACGACCGGTTCCGCACCCGGTTCCTGCGCGAGTCGCACGCCGCGGCGATCCTTCAGGAGCCGCATGTCATCCCGATTCACGACTGGGGGGAGATCGACGGCAACCTGTTCATCGACATGCGGTTGGTGCAGGGGCGCACCCTGCACGACCTGATCACCGACGGGCCGCTTGGTCCGGACCGCGCGGTGGAGATCGTGCAGCAGGTGGCCGACGCGTTGGACGCCGCGCACGCCGAGGGTCTGGTGCACCGCGATGTCAAGCCGCACAACATCCTCGTCACCCCCGCCGACTTCGCCTATCTGGTGGATTTCGGGATCGCCGCGATGCAGGGCGACAGCCGGCTCACCCTGGCGGGAACCCAGATCGGCTCGCTGGCCTACATGGCCCCGGAACGGTTCAACGACGAACCGTGCACCCCGGCGACCGACATCTACGCCCTGGCGTGTGTGCTGTACGAGGCGCTCACCGGGAACACCCCGTTCGACACCGGCAGCCACGAAAGCCTCATCGCCGCACACCTTTCCACACCTCCGCCGGCGGCCGGTGCCGCCAATCCGCGGGTGCCTGCGGCGCTGGACGCGGTGATCGCCCGCGGCATGGCCAAGCAGCCCGATGACCGGTACGGCAGTGCCGGCGCGTTGGCCCGCGCCGCCCGCCGCGCGCTGACCTCCGCAGGCGGGGTCGATCCGGCGGCGGCCACCATGGCCGCGCCGGTTGCGGCGGGGCCGGTTGCCGCGGGGCCGGTTGCGGCGGGGCCGGTCGTGTCGGGGCCGGTCGTGTCGGGACCGCAGGACACCGGCCCGACGGTCGCGCTCTCCGCGCAGTCCGGGGCGGCACGCACCTGGATGGTGCCGGTGGCGCTGGTCGGGATCGCGTTGCTGCTGGGTGCGACGGGCGTGGTGATCGGGTTGTTGATGTCGCCCGGCCCGGACACGCCCGCGCCGGTCGCCGTGACCCCGGAGCTGCCGACCGTGCTCGCGCCGACCACGATCATCCAGACGGCGCCGGTCACCACGTCCACCAAGACGGTGACCGCGACGCCGCCACCGCCGCCTCCGACGAGACCGGCGGCGTCGGTGTCGGTCCAGCCCGGTCCGGAGGCCGCCAGCCTGCAGCGGCTGCGCCGGCTGGCCGCCGGCGACCGCGCTTTCGTCGCCGACCGGCTGGCCGACCGGTGGGTGCCGCAGCTGAGCTCCAAACGCCCGGGCATCGTCGATAAGGGTGTGACCTGGGACAACGCGTTGACGTTGCAGGAGCACCTGCTGCTGCGGCAGCGGTACGACGCGGTGTTGGTGTGGTCGGGTGACTGGTCGACGTTCGACGCGCCGAACTACTGGGTGACGATCGTGCCGGTCACGTTCGCCACCCCCGACGGTGCGCTGGCGTGGTGCCGGGCGCAGGGCCTCGGCCGGAACGACTGCTATGCGAAGCTGGTGAGTACCACCCATCCGGTACGCGGAAGCACTGCCCACAACTGACGGAATCTCTCACCGATGCCCACCACAGCCACCCTGCGGTCCGCGCAGCGCGGCGCCGTCCGGTGGGCGAGAATTCCGGTGGCGTTGGCGGTGGTGGTGCTGTGTGTGCTGGCGGGCACCGGCTGCGGTCAGCGCTATGTCCTCGACGGGCGCGCGGTGTCGATGCGCTACGACCCGTTCCGGGTGGCCGGGCTGCCCACCACCGACGGGCCGAGCGGGCCCCGGGTGCCGCTGCCCGGGTCGACGGCGCGGGTGACCAACTCCGACGGCGGCGAGATCGACCGGTCGGCGCTGCTGGCCATCGAGGACATCGAGGACTTCTGGTCGCAGCACTATCCCGAGGCGTTCTCCGGCACCTTCGCACCGGTGCAGACGCTGGTGTCGATCGACCCGTCGGATCCGAGCAGCCCCGCGGTGTGCGGGGCCGAGGCGGCCGAACTGAGGTACAACGCCGCCTACTGCCGCACCCGGGACGTGCTGGTGTGGGACCGCGAATACCTGCTGCCGGTGGCCAATACGTTCTTCGGGGTGATGGCGGTCAACGGGGTGCTGGCCCACGAGTACGGCCACGCGGTGCAGGTGCAGGCCCGGCTCGTCGACGCCGACACCCCGACGTTGATCGGGGAGCAGCAGGCGGATTGTCTGGCCGGCACCTATCTGCGCTGGGTGGCCGAGGGGCACTCCCCGCGGTTCACCCTGAACACCACCGGCGATCTGGACCGGGTGATCGCCGGGGCGATCGCGATGCGCGACCCGATCTCGGTGGTGCGGTTGCTGGTGCCGCCGTCCGAGGCGCACGGCACCGCGCTGGACCGGGTCAGCGCCCTGCAACAGGGTTTCGATGTGGGTGCGGAAGCCTGCGCGGCGATCGATTTCGACGATATCGAGCAGCGGCGCGGTGAGCTTTCCTCGTTGCTGTTCCACTCCGGCATCCCGGCCAGCGATCTGCGGATCACCGAGAACACGGTGAAGTCGCTGATGGAGGTGCTCGACGTCATCTTCGCCCCGGCGGCGCCGCCCGCGCTGGAGGTCGACCAGTCCGGCTGCCCGCTGCCCGACGGGCTGCCCGCGCGGTACTGCCCGGACAGCAACACGGTCAGCGTCGATCTCGCCGCGCTGCGGCGGATCGGCACCCCGGCCGACGAGAGCCAGCAGGTGCTGCTGCAGGGCGACAACACCGCACTGTCGGTGGTGGTGTCGCGTTATGTGCTTGCGGTGCAGCAGGAGCGGGGTGTGGGCCTGGAGTCCGGGGTCGCCGCGATGCGCACCGCGTGTCTGACCGGGGTGGCCCAGCATCAGATGGCCGAGCGCAACGATCTGGCGTTGACGCTGGGCACCGGCGACCTCGACGAGGCGGTATCGGGGATCCTCACCAACGGGGTGGTGGCCAGCGACGTCAACGGTGGGGTGGTGCCGTCGGGTTTCACCCGGATCTCGGCGTTCCGGTCCGGGCTGGCCGGGGACGTCGACGACTGCTTCCGGAGGTTCCCGTGACGGCGGGTCCCGGGTGTCGGCGGAGGTACCGGTGACCGGCCCGCGCGACGGACGGGACCGGGCGCGGTGGGCCCGCCCCGACGATCCGACGGTGGAGTTCCGACGGCCGCCGGCGCCGCCGGTCCCGCCTGTGCGCCGTCCCCCTCCCGTGCCGCCCCGGCGCCCGGGACCCCCGCCCGCGTCGGGGGCCGGGGAGCCGTGGTGGCGCACCGTGAACCGCGAACCGCCGCCGATGCCACGTCGGCCGACCCGGCCGTCCCGGCCGTCCCCGTCCCCCGGTCCCGCTGCGCCGTCGCGGGGCGACGCATCCCGCCGGCCGGTGCGGACGATCACGCAGCCGCCGGCCCCGGCCGCTCCCCCGCCCGGTAGGAAGACCCGCCGCACTGTGTCGCCGGGCCGGCTCGCCGCCGGTGTCGCGGTGGTGCTGGCCGGCGGGATGGCACTCGGAGTCGGCTTGTCCACGATGAATCCGGTGCGTGACAACGTTCTCGACGTGTCGGATGTGGAGCGGGACGTCGCCGAGATCCTGCTCGACCCGATCGACGGTTACGGGGTCGACGGGCTGACCTCGGTCCGCTGCAACGGCGGCAAGGATCCGGTGGTGCGGGCCGGGGCGGAGTTCTTCTGCGACGCGGTGGTCGACGGCAAGACCCGCAGAGTGCTCGTGGTGTTCCAGGATGACGCCGGCACCTATGCGGTGGATCGGCCGCGGTAGCCGCTGCGCGGACAGCGGGGCGCCGCCGGTGGTTCGACTAGCCGCCCCGGGTGAGCGGGTCAGTGTTCACAGGCAGGGTGAGACGCACACCATCGAGAGCGACGACTGCACCGTGTCCGTCGGCGGCGACACCAACACGGCGACGGTCACCGGACACACCACCGCGCTGACGGCGTCGGGAGTGCACAACGAGATCACGGTCGAGTCCGCCGGCCTGATCGTCGCGGCCGGGATCGGTATCCGGGTCACCTACCGGTCCGGGGAGCCGAACAGCAACTGCCCGGGCTCGGCAACATCGTGTCGCCGGGGTGAGGGGCGGACGCAAACTATCGACCCCGGATCAGCTCAGCGGCTTTCTCGCCGATCAACACACAGGGCGCGTTGGTGTTACCGCTCGTGAGGGTCGGCATCACCGAGGCATCGGCCACTCGGAGACCGGAAACACCGCGTACCCGAAGTTGGGGGTCGACAACGGCATCCGGGTCTGAGTCGGCTCCCATTCTCGCGGTTCCCACCCAGTGCGATCCGCCGAAGCAGTGGTTACGGATGAACTCCGCCCACTCATCGTCGGTCTCCACTCCGCGGCTCGGTGCGTTCTCGGCGATGACGTGCGGCCGCATCGCCGGCGACTGGAAGATCTCACGAACCTTACGGCCGGCAGCAGTCAGATCAACCACATCGCGTTCATCAGCGAGCATGGGATGTTCGATCACCGGTGTGGCGTCGACATCCGGCGAACCCAGTCGGACGGTGCCGCGCCCGCGGGGATGCAGCGGCGACATGAACGCACTGACGATCGAGTTGCGTGAGAGTGACACGTTCTGTTTGTCGTAGCGGTTCTGCTCCGCCTCCTCCTGGGTGGCGTGCGGCTTCTCTTGTTCGGTGCCCAACGGGGCCATCAGCACGTGGTACTGCGGCCAGCCTTCGGGCTCCAGCGGAGGACCGAAGAGCATCGCATGCGACAACGGCGCCGTTGCCGGACCCCGTCGACGAAGCACGAAGTCGAACGCGCCCTTGAGGATCGACAGCGGAGTGAGTTCCTGGTTCAGGGTCCGGTCGGTGACGGTGAAAGTCATGGTGATGGCGGGATGCTCTTGCAGGTTGCGACCCACTCCCGGAAGGTCGGCGATCACGTCGATCCCGTGGTCACGCAATTCTTCGGCCGGACCGATACCCGAACGCAGCAGAATCAACGGCGAACAGAGCGCGCCGGCGCTGAGGATGACCTCCTTGGCCGCGTAGGCAACCTTGCGGGTGCCGCGCCTGACGTACTCCACCCCCACTGCCCGCCCGTTTTCGATGATCACCTTGTCCACCACCGCATGCGACTCGACATCGACTTCACCACGACGTCGGGCCGGCGCCAGGAATGCCTGGGCCGCGCTGTGTCGCAGACCGTTCTTCTGCGACAACTGTGACCACGCGGCCCCGAACTGGGACTCACCGTTGTAATCGGCGAGAATCGGCATACCCGTCTGGGCCGCGCCGGTGAGCCATTTCTGAACCAGCGGATGGTGCAGCCGGATGCGGGACACGTGCTGCGGTCCGGTGCCGCCGCGATATCGATCGGCACCGCCTTCCCAGGTTTCCAGGGACCGCATGGCGGGCAGTAGTGATTCGTAGTCCCAGCCCTGCGCTCCCAGTTTGGCCCAGGTATCGAAGTCGGCTCGGTTTCCTCGCACCCACAGCATGGCGTTGACCGAGCTGCCGCCGCCCACCACCCTGCCGGCAGCCCAGGTGTCCACCGCGCCGTTGCGGGTGGGGTCCGGCTCGAGTCGGAAATGCCAGTAGTTCCTCGGATTCACTCTCATCAGGCCCGCCGGTATCCGGATGAATGGCGAGAGGTCACTCCCCCCGGCCTCCAGCACCAGAACGCTGTGTCGCTTCCCCTCGGCGAGCCGACCCGCGACCGTACACCCGGACGATCCGGCGCCGACCACGATGTAGTCATGCAAATTGCTTCTGCGACCCATCATCACCACGCCCATTGGATGTGTTGAACTTCGGAGAATTCTTGAATGCCCCACATGCCGTACTCGCGGCCGATTCCGCTGGCCTTCATTCCGCCGAACGGGGCGTCCGCGCGGAATCCTCCTCCGTTGACCTGGACGCTGCCGGCCCGGATTCGGGCCGCAACCTCCAGCCCGGCGCGGACGTCGGCGGTGAACACTTTCCCGTGCAGGCCGTACGGTGTGTCGTTGGCGAGTTTCACGGCCTCTTCGACATCGTCGTAGACCAGCAGCACGGCCACCGGACCGAACAGTTCCTGCTGAGCGATCTCCGCCCGACTGTCGACACCGGCGAGCAGCACCGGTTCGTGATACCAGCCGGGGAGCGCGTCGACGCTGCGGCCGCGGGCGATGACGTCGGCACCGTTCCGGATCGCCTTCTCGACGTGACTGCGGACGAAATCGCGGTGTTCGGGCCTGATGAGCGGCCCGATCACGGTGGCAGGATCCCAGGGGTCGCCGACGAGCACGCCCTCGATGAAGGCCTGACTCCCGGCGATGAACTCCTCGACCTTTTCCCGAGGGACGATCAAACGCGTTGTCGCACCGCAACTCTGACCCGAGTTTGCGAGGTATCCGAGCAGTATGCCGGGCAGCTGCTCTGCGAGGTCCGCGTCCGGGAGAACGACCGCGGGGGATTTGTCCCCGAGTTCCAGCGACAACGACTTCGCGGTGTCGGCGGCCTGCCGCATGATCTGCGCGCCGACCGCCATGGAGCCGGTGAAGGCGACCTTCTCGACGCCGGGATGGGTGGTCAGGTGCCGGCCGATCTCCGGCCCGCCGACGACGGTGTTGACGGTGCCGGGCGGGAGATCGCTGAAGATGTCGTGCAGCAACAACGTGGTCAGCGGCGTCCGGGGGCTGGGCAACAGCACCACGGTGCATCCTGCGGCGAGAGCGGCGCCCGCGGAACGGATCGCGAGCAGGATCGGGAAGTTGTAGGCGGCGATGACGGCAGCGACTCCCATGGGACGCCGCGCCACATAGCTCGAACTGGGTACCGGATCGAAGTGTGGCCCGAGGTGCGTGACGCCGATATCTGCTGCCGCGTCGGCATACTCCCGCAGCACCTGCACCGGTAGCTGCGCCTGGAGGGTGGTCGCCAGGGTGATCGGAGTTCCGACCTCCTCTACCAGCGCTGCCGAGAGCGGTGCGTGGAGCTGTTCGAGCCGGTCGGCGACCCGATGTAACGCCGCGGATCGTTCCTTGGGTGACATCCGCGGCCACGGCCCCTCGTCGAAGGCCCGTCGTGCTGCTGCGACCGCGGCGTCGAGTTGGGCGACCGAGGCGCTGTTGACCGTCGCGATCGGGGCAGCGGTGGCCGGATTGGGCACGCGAATCGGATGTCCGTCGCCTGGAACGCGCTTCCCGTCGATGTAAAGCTCCTGCTCCCACGTCGGGATCGCCTCTCGGGTGACCGGGCCAACTGCCATACCTGCCCCTTTCTGGGCTTGGGCCCGCCGGGCGGGCGGGTCGTGTCTGTGACGCGTGCCACGCCTAACGTTAAACATCAGATGTTTACACGTCAACGTGTTTGACCAGGCTGTCGTCGTTATTTAAACGTCGGATGAATATTTGCCATGACGCGCCCGGTCTCGGAGCCGGAACTTCTGGATCTTGCCGGTGCCGGTTTTCGGTAGCGGCCCGATATACACGGTCTTGGGCGTCTTGAATCCGGGGAGACGTGTGCGGGCGTAGGCGATCAGATCCTCGACGGTCGCGTTCGCGCCGGGTTCCAAGTCGACGAAGGCCACCGGCACCTCGCCCCATCGGGGATGTGGCCCTGCGACGACAGCACATTCGCGCACCGCTGGATGGGTGTCCAGGACCTGTTCGACTTCCACGGACGAGATGTTCTCGCCTCCGGAGATGATGACGTCCTTGGCCCGGTCACGGAGTTCGACGTAGTTGTCGGGGTGCATGACGCCGAGGTCGCCGGTGCGGAACCAGCCTGAGCCGAATGCCTCCCGAGTCGCCTCTTCGTCTCGGTAGTAACCGGTGGCGACGGTGTTTCCTCTGATCACGATTTCGCCCATGGTGGTCGCGTCGGCGGGCACATCGTCACCTCGGTCGTCGACCACCCGCAGTGGCTGTCCGACGATGTTGCAGTTGCCCTGACGCGCCTTGAACCGCGCCTGTTCGATCATGGGCGAGTCAGCCCGTTCGGCGGGAAACTCGCAGATAACCGCCGGCCCATAGGTTTCGGTGAGCCCGTAATAGTGCGTGATGTCGAAACCCAGTTCGCTGAGGCGCTGGAGCAGGGTGGGCGACGGCGGCGCACCACCGGTGCCCACACGCACTCCGTGGGCGACTCGACGGGCATCATGGTGCGAGGCGAGATCTATCAGCACGGTGGGGGCGGCGTTGAGGCTGTTGACACCATCGTCGTGAAGGTGTCGCCAGATCGCGGACGGCTCGACTTTCGGCAGGCAGACGTGTGTCCCGCCGGCAGCGGTGACCGACCAGGTGAACGACCATCCGTGACAGTGGAACATCGGCAACGTCCACAGGTGTACGGTCTGCGGCGACAACCCCGAGTGGTATGCGGTGGCCAGTGCCTGCAGGTAGGCTCCGCGATGGTGGTACATCACGCCCCGTGGTCGCCCGGTCGTCCCGGAGGTGTAATTCAGCGACAACAACGCGAGTTCGTCGTCGACCTGGTGCTCGACCTCCGGCGCGTCGGCGACCCGACGGCGATACTCCGTGGCGCTGAGCTGGATCGGGATCGGCAATTGAGCCGCGATGTGGGCAAGGCTGTCATCGAAGAGGACAGCCTTCGCCCCGGCGTGCCGGCTGATGTAGGTCAGGTCCTCGACGGTCAGTCGGATGTTGAGCGTGAGCAGTACGGCACCAGCCATCGGAACGCCGTAGTGCGCGTCGAGGAGCATCGAGGTGTTCGGCGCGAGGACCGCGACGCAGTCGCCCTGCTGAACGCCGCACTTGCGCAACAGGCCTGCCATCCGCCGCACCCGGTGATACCACCCGATGTAGCTGGTCCGATCAGCCCCGTCGATGACGGCGACACGGTCGGGGAAGATCGTCGCCGAGCGGCGCAGAAAATCCGTGGGGGTGAGCGCCGTTGCGCACGGCGGCACACCGATCGTGGCCATCATGTCCACCTGCCTTGAATCTAGTGCTTCGAAGGTTCCCTGAGGTTGAGCGAGCGGCCGATCACCTCGCGCATGATCTCGTTGGTGCCGGCCCAGATCCGTGTCACGCGGGCGTCGCGCCAGGCTCGGGCGACCTCGTACTCCTCCATGTAGCCGTAGCCGCCGTGCAGTTGGACGCAGGTGTCGACAATCTGGCTCTGGATGTCCGAGCTCTTCAGCTTGGCCTTGGCGGCGTCGATCGCGGTCAGATCGCCCCGCACATGCGCCGCGACGCACGCGTCGACGTAGGTCTGGATGATGTCCAGTTCGGTGACCATATCGGCCATCTGGAACCGGATGTGCTGCAGCGCGCCCAGGCTGGCCCCGAAGGCGTACCGTTCGGTGACGTACCGACATGTCAGTTCCAGGACGTGGCGGGCGTGCGCGACGTTGCACACCGCCGAGGCGAGCCGCTCCTGAGCCAGGTGCTCCATCATCGCTCGGAATCCCGCACCCTCTTCCCCGATGAGGTTCGCCACCGGCACGCGGCAGTCATCGAAGAACAATTCGGCGGTATCACCCTGGTGCTGACCGATTTTGCGCAGAGTTCGTCCGCGGTCGAGGCCGGGCGCGTCCCCTTCCACGGCGATCAGCGAGATGCCGCGCGAACCTGTCTCCTCGCCGGTGCGCACGGCCACCACGATCAGGTCGGCGGTGGCACCGTTGGTGATGAAGATCTTCGAGCCGTTGATGACCCACTGGTCGCCGTCACGACGCGCTCGGGTCCGTAACGCCGCCAGATCGGATCCCCCCGACGGCTCCGACATCGCCACGGCGGTGATCAGTTCACCACTGACGAAATCCGGTAACCAGCGGGCCCGTTGCTCCTCTGTGGTCATGTGCACCAGGTACTGGGAGACGACGTGCGTGTGTACTCCCAGACCACACGCGTAAGCCATACCGGCTCGGGTGAGTTCTTCGTCCATCACCGCGTTGAACCGGTAGTCGTTGACGCCGGCGCCGCCGTACTGCTCCGGCACACACAGCCCGAGCATGCCGGTGTCGCCCGCGGCGCGCCAGAGCTCGCGACTAAGCCGGCCCTCGGCGGCGAACTTCTCGTCGTTCGGCTCGATGTGGGTCTGAACGAAGTTCCGTACCACGGCGCGGAAGTCCTCGTGATCGGAGTCATAAAGGGTCCGCTGCATCACTTCTCCTGCACGGACGGGGTGAGGACGTCGGCGCCGGTCTCCAGCAGGCGGGCGAAGCGCTTCACAGCTTCGGCGCGCCGGGTCGGCAGGTGCTCACTGGGAACCTCGCGTGATCGGTAGTTCCGGAGCACGCGACGGGCCACGGTCTGCCGGTGCACCTCATCGGGACCGTCGTAGATCCGTGCGTTGCGGGCCTCCTTGTACATCGCCTCCAACGGAAGGTCGGTCGTCACCCCCAACGACCCGTGCACCTGGATGGCGCGGTCGATGACGTTGTACAGAACCTGCGCGCCGTAGAATTTGATGATCGCGATGTCGGTCAGCGCAGCCTGCACACCTTGAGTGTCGATCTTCCAGGCCGCGTGCAGCGTCAGCAGCCGGGCGGCACCCATCTCGGCCATCGAATCGGCAATCCAGTTCTGCACCGTCTGCTTCTCCGACAACAGCGAGCCGTGGGTGTAGCGCGACACCGAGCGTTCGCACAGCATGTCGAAGGCCCGCCGGGACTGGCCCAGCCAACGCATGCAGTGATGGATCCGCCCCGGCCCCAACCTCTTCTGTGCCAGCAGGAAACCGTTGCCACGCAGCCCTATGAGGTTCTCCCGGGGAACCCGCACATCCCGGTAGACCACTTCACTGTGATTGCCGATCCGACCGAACTCGGGGTGCGGATGCTGCATCGTCCCGATGTCCCGGACGATCTCCACCCCCGGGGTGTCACGGGGGACCACCAGTATGGACATCCGGTTCCGTGGCGCAGCATCCGGATCGGTCACCGCCATCACGAGCAGGATGTCGGCGGCTGAACCGTTGGATGTGAACCACTTGTGGCCGTTGATCACCCACTCGTCTCCGATGAGCTCGGCGGTGGTGGTGAGCAGCGTCGGGTCTGCGCCGGCACCGGGTTCGGTCATCGAGAACGCGCTGCGGATCCGGCCGTCGAGCAGCGGCTCCAGCCATTTCTCCCGCTGCCACGCCGACTCCGGATTCTCCTCGATCCCGATCGCCAGCAACTCCGCATTCCCCGAATCCGGTGCGTTGTTGCCGAACACGACCGGCGCGAGTGAGGACATCCCGATGATCTCGTGCAACAGACCGAGTCGAACCTGCCCGAAACCTCCGCCGCCCATCTCCGGCGGCAGGTGCGCGGCCCACAGGCCCTGCCGCTTGACTTCCTGCTGGAGCGGGGTGATCGCCTCCACCAGTTGCTGCTGCGGAAGTTCCAGGGCTTCCAGCGGAAAGATCTCGCGCCGGACGAAGTCTTCGGCCCAGTCCAGCTTCTCCTGATACTCGGAGTCGGTGGAGAAGTCCCAGCTCATGGTTGCCTCTCTCCTAGATGGTGTGCGTGGAGCAGTCGGTGACCCGATCCGTTCGGGTCACGCCGAGGTCGTCAGCCAGCCGGGTGATCGCCTCGACGGCTTGTCCCCCTTTGCGCCAGGGCCGGACCACGAGCCGGTCGACTCCTGCTTCCCTGTATGCGTCGACGAGTCCGCGGTCGACCGGACCGACGAGGTGGGTGCTGCATTCGAAGGGTTGATCGTCCACTCCCAGCCGCCGACGCTCCCGGCGCAGGAAGGCGATCGCCTCGGCGTTTCGCTCCGGGCTCATGCCGCTCGACAGCCAGCCCTGTCCGCGGGCTGCGGCGCGTTCGAGCGCTTTACGGCTGTGGCCGCCGAAGAGATAGGGCGGGTGCGGCCGGGTGAGCGGTTTCGGTTGCAGGCCGACCGGCGGGACGGTGAAGTGCCGGCCCCGGTACGTGGTGACGTCCTGGGTGAACAGCCGGTTCATGATGTCGATCGTCTCGTCGAGGATCCGGCCGCGGCCATCGAACGGTTTCTGCAGGATCTCGAATTCCTCACGCAGCCAACCGGCGCCCATTCCGAACCAGAACCGACCTTCGGAGAACAGGTCGAGTGTTGTCACCGATCGGGCCAGATGAAATGGATCATGTACCGGGACAATGGAGATCGAAAGAACCAAGCGTAAGGTGCTGGTCTGCGCCGCCAGGTAGCCGAGCGCGGCGAACGGATCGTAGAAGGGCAGTTGCCCGTGGAAAGCGGCGTGGGCGTCGTCCTCGGCATAGGGGAACGTCGAGTCACTGTGGATCGGGGTGACGACGTGCTCGCCGAGCCAGACGGAGTCATACCCCAGCCGTTCCGCTGCCACCGCCACGTCCACCATCTGGCGGGGACGCAGCGGGAACAGCGAGATCCCGAACTTCACCTCATGCCTCGCTCATCGGTCGCGGCAGGATGGGACCGGCATCCTGCCAGCGCGGCACCCCGAATTCGGGCGTTCCGAGGTGGCTCTCCCCTCCGGTGACCTCGGCCCAGTGCGCGTGGTTGATCTGGTGCAGCGAGAAGCAGGCGTTGAGCGCGTTGTAGAAGCCCATGTTGTCCACCGACTGGTTCACCGCCTCCTTGATCAGCAGGGCGGTGACGGTCGGCAGTCCCGCGATCCTCTGGGCCAATTCCATTGTGCGCTTTTGTAGTTCGTCATCTGGAAAGATCCTGCTGACCATTCCCCACTGGTGGGCGGTGTGGGCGTCCAGCGAGTCCCCGGTGAGCAGCAGCTCCTTGGCTCGGCGTGGGCCCAGCTCCCACGGGTGGGCGAAGTATTCGACACCGCACATACCGATCCGGGTACCGACGACGTCGGCGAAGGTGGTGGTCGGGGTGGCCACGATGAGATCACAGGTCCATGCGATCATCAGGCCCGCGGCCAACACCGGCCCGTGGGTCTCGGCGATGGTGATCTTCTTGAGATTGCGCCAACGCCGGGCATTCTCGAAGTAGTAATGCCATTCCTGCAGCATCCGCTGCTCGGTGCCCTGCCGACTGCCGCCGTTGAACAGATATGTCGGGTGCCCCGCCGGCCCACCGGATCGTTCGGCCCGGTCATCGCTGCTGCCCAGGTCGTGCCCCGAGGAGAACATCGGTCCGATCCCGCCGAGGATCACCACCCGGACATCGTCGTCCCGTTCGGCGCGCATGAATGCGTCGTCCAGTTCGACCAGCAGACCCCGGTTCTGCGCGTTGCGCTGACGGGGACGGTTCATCATGATCCGCGCGATGCGCCCTTCGTCGAGGACCTCGTAGGTCACGTAGGAGTACTCCGCACCCGTCCGCTCAGTCATCTGCATCTCCTTCTGACGGGGTTGTGGCAGGGATTACCGATAAAACGTCTGAGGTATACCCTACAAGCATGTGCAACCGTATGGGAAGGGAGGCGCGATGACGCCGGATCCACTGGCGGCGTTCCGCCTCGACGGCAAGGTGGCCCTGGTGACCGGCGGTAGCCGGGGGCTGGGATTCGAGATGGCCCGGGCCTTCGCCGGCGCCGGTGCAGACGTCATCATCTCCAGTCGCGACGAGGAATCCTGCCGACGCGCCGCCGAGGAGATTGGTCGAACCTTTGCCGTTCGGGCGGTCCCGATGCCGTGTCATGTCGGCAGATGGGCGGAACTCGATGCGCTCGCCGACCGGGCGCTGGCGACGTTCGGCCATGTCGACGTCCTGGTCAACAACGCCGGGATGTCGCCGCTCTACGACAAGGTCGCCGACATCACCGAGACGATGTGGGAGAAGACGCTGGCCGTGAACCTGCGTGCGCCGTTTCGATTGACGGCGCTGCTCGCCCCCGCCATGGTCGACAACGGCGGCGGGTCGGTCATCAACCTCAGCAGCATCGGCGCGGTCCGTCCGACCGCCGACATCGTCCCCTACGCCGCGGCCAAGGCGGGCTTGAACGCGATGACGGCGGCGCTGGCGAAAGAGTACGGACCGCACGTCCGGGTCAACGCGATCATGCCGGGCGCATTCGCCACCGATGTGAGTGAGTACTGGAGCGCCGAGGCCGTGGCGAGGGTTGTGGACCAGACCGCGCTGGGACGGATCGGTGATCCGCGGGAGATCGTCGGCACAGCTCTGTACCTCGCCTCTGACGCCGCCAGTTTCACCTCGGGAGCCGTCATCACCGTCGATGGCGGGCGGGATTGACCCGCTCAGCGCCGACGACCGGCATGTCATATCCGGCGTAACCGCGCAATGGTTACGTCTGACGTTACAATTGAGGCACTCGACGTAACAGGGGGTTCAGATGGCTGCGAAGACGACGCCGACCGGCGCATCCCGGCCCTCCGGGTTGCCGCCGCTGCGCAGGGTGCAGTCGTCCTATATCCAGGTGGCCGATCAACTGCGGGACCTGATCTTGCGCGGGGATCTGGCCGTCGGCCAGAAGCTGCCGTCGGAGGCCGAGATGGCACCGTTGCTCGGCGTGAGCCGCAGCACGATCCGGGAGGCGTTGCGCATCCTCACCACCGAGCACCTGATCGAGACCCGCCGCGGGATACAAGGAGGCGCTTTCGTCGCGGTGCCGGATTCCGAGCGACTCGAGGGGATGTTCAATACCTCGTTCAGCATGCTGGCACTGACCAATCAGGTTGACGCGCGATCATTTCTGCAGGCGATGCGGGCGCTGGAGGGGCCGGCCGCGGCGCTGGCCGCGGCCGCGCGTGGTGGCGATCAGGTCGAGGAGCTCAAACGCACCGCGGCCATGGTGGACCCCGCCGATCAGGAGGCCGCGATGCAGCAGAGCGCGGACTTTCACAGCGCGATCCTGCGGGCGTCGGGCAACAAGCTGCTCGAGGCGATGGGGCGTCCGGTATCTGCGGTGGCCCGCAGCAAGTTCCGGCGGACGGTCCCCGGGTTGGAGTTCTGGGAACGCAACCAACGGGCCCATCAGGAGCTGCTGAAGGCGATCCTGGCAGGCGATGAGAACCTCGCGTACGAACTCGCCACGCGCCACATCGACGAGGACCTGTCACCGTACTACCTCCCACCCGAGGAGGCGGACCGCGACGGCGCGGGGGCCTAGTTGTAACTCCCAGACAGGTTGTGAACGGCGTGGTGAGCGGAAGTAGGTGAGGACCTCCGGTATCGGTGTGGTTACCAAACACGCACATCCGATTACCGAGAGGTCCTCATGGTCCACGCTAATGCTTCGTTGACTCCTCGTGGGCGGTTGCGGCTTGCGCAGGCTGTTGTTGATCAGGGCTGGAGTTTGCGGCGCGCTGCTGAGCGGTTCCAATGTTCGGTGGCCACAGCCAAGAAATGGGCCGACCGTTATCGCGACGGTGGCGAAGCAGCGATGGTAGACCGGCCCAGCCGGCCGCATCGCAGTCCGTTGCGGTTGCCGAAACGACGTGAGCGGCGCATCGTCAACCTGCGCTTCACCCGGCGGTGGGGCCCACATCGTATCGCCGCCCATTTGCGGTTGGCGCGGTCAACGGTAGAAGCGGTGTTACGCCGCTACCGCATGCCATTGCTGCGGCACCTGGACCAGAACACCGGGTTGCCGGTACGCCGGCCCAAACCCCGCCGCTATGAGCACCCGGCTCCCGGCGACTTGGTCCATGTCGACGTCAAGAAACTGGGCCGCATCCCCGACGGGGGCGGCCATCGCAAGCTGGGTCGCCAAGCCGGCCGGCGCAACCGCTGCGGCATGGGATACACGTTCTTGCACCACGCCGTTGATGACCACTCCCGGCTGGCGTATTCCGAGGACCTCGCCGACGAACGCAAAGAAACCGCCGCGGGGTTCTGGAAACGCGCCAGCGCGTTCTTCGCCGACCATGGCATTACCGTCAAGCGGGTGTTGACCGACAATGGATCCTGTTACCGGTCAAAGAATTTCGCTGAAGCGCTCGGCCCCGACATCGCCCACAAGAGGACCCGGCCCTACCGGCCGCAGACCAACGGCAAAGTCGAGCGATTCAACCGCACCCTGACCACTGAATGGGCCTATGCGCAGACCTACCGCTCTGAGGCCGAACGCGCCGGAACCTACCAGCACTGGCTGCATCACTACAATCACCACCGACCCCACACCGGCATCGGCGGAATGACACCTATCGACCGCCTACGCGTTCACAACCTACCCGTGAAGAACACCTAGTCGTTCGAGACGATTTCGGAATCGCCTCGGGCCCGTTCAGATCGGCTGACCGCATTCCGAACCCGGACATCGCCGACGCGGTCAGCGGCGCAACCGACGTAGTCCGCACTCGACGAGTCTGGGAATCGACGGAGCGATCTTCTCCCAGTGCGGATCGACGCGACGACCGGTGCGGTGCAGTGAGAGGTTGAGTCCGGCGATCACGGCGAACCGATACGCGGCCAGCGCACACGCAGCGGCGAGTTCCCCCTTGTCCACGGCGCGATCAGCTGCGGATTCATACCAGTCGACGATCACCTCGGTCGGCGGGATTCCCGCAGTCGCCACCCGATGCGCCCACGAATCCTGGTCGTTGATGGTGACGAACCAACCGAGATCCAGCAATTGGGGACCGAGCGTGGCCACCTCCCAATCCAGGACGGCGGTGATACGCGTTGCGTCGTAGAGCAGGTTCGAGAACTGGTAATCTCCGTGCACCAACCCGGTGGCAGCCTCGACAGGCAGCACGTCGGCCAACCGCTCACGCAGCCTTCCACACGCAGTCCGCCAGTCGTCGTTCGGCATCCGCTCCAGTGCGCGATCCCACGCCCGCAATTCGTCGGCGTAGGTGTTCACGGTGTCCCAACCGGTCAGCGCCTCTGCGGGAACCGACTTGTGCAACATGCCGAGCACGGTGATCGCCTCACGCACGTGTTCGGGTCCGGGCGCGTGACCCGGCCCGTCGTCGATGCTCCTGGTCTCCCCCGGCATCCGGCGGACGATCAGAAACGGGCGGCCGAACCACCTCGTGTCGGTCCCCGGATCGAGCACAGGAGCCACCGGGACTTCCGTGGTGGCCAAGTGCCGCAGCACCGGAATCTGCCGCAGAACATCAGTATTGCGTTTGGGTTTCACGCCTTTCGGTGGCAACCGGATGACCACCTCGTCCACGACCTGTCCGGATTCGAGCACGACGGGGACCATGACGGTGAGCCCGGAGTGCCCTTCGGGGGTGACCGGCCGCCCCGCTCGCACCCGGGGCCCGTAATGGTGTCGCGCCCAGGCGCCGACCTGTTCGTGCAGTTCGTCGCGCGACTCGATGGTTGCGGTGATGGACACGGCCTCCCTTTCCTTATTGAGTCGACTGGGCTAGTTTAAGCTAAACATCAGACTTTTTATTGGCAAACCTGGAGGGCACCACCGTGCCGGTGGCGATCGTGGGAGTGGGCGAATCGGACCATGTCCACAAGTCCGGTCACAGCGCCGCGGCGCTGGCCCGCACCGCGGTGGACCGCGCGCTGGCCGACGCCGGGCTGTCCCCGGGAGATGTCGACGGGTTCGTCATCGAGGGAATGAGCACCGCCCACACTGTGCCGGTCGACGCCATGGCCCAGTCTCTCGGCCTGCGTCACCGGCCGTTCTCCTGTCAGTCGTCCATCGCGGGGGCCGGACTGGTGGGTGCGCCGCTGATCGCGCAACTGGCGATCGAGAGCGGTCTGGCCGAGGTCGTCGTCACCTACTTCGGCCTCACCCTCGACCCTGCCCGGGGTGGGGCGTACGCCGTGCACGCAGAGGATCCGTGGAAGGCGGCGGTGGAGATGCCGGCCGGGTGGTTCGGCCAACCGGTGTATTTCGCCGCGATGGCACAGCGGTACGCCCACGAGTACGGGCTGCCACCCGAGGCGCTGGCCGAGGTCGCCGGCGCCGCCCGCTCGCACGCCGCTCGCACACCGGGAGCACTGCTGCCCGAACCACTCGATGTGACCGGCTATCTCGCGTCTCCGATGATCGCGACGCCGTTGCGGAAGGCCGACTGCTGCCTGACCAACGACGGAGCGATCGCGTTCGTCATGACCACCCCGGAGCGGGCTCGTGACCTGACTGAAAAGCCCGTGCTCGTCGCCGGCGTCGGCATCGCGGGCGCAGCCACCACTCAGACCGAGTACTTCACCCAGCGGCATGACTTCCTGTCATTGTCCACGGATTCGGCTGCCCGCCAGGCACTCGGGATGGCCGGCCTGTCGATGCACGATGTCGACATCGCAGAGCTGTACGACTGTTTCACGATCACCACGATCATTCAGCTCGAGGACCTGGGCGTGGCTCCCCGGGGTGAAGGCGCCGCATACGTTCTCGATGTGGGGATCGGTCCGCGGGCACCGCTGCCGGTCAACACCCACGGCGGTCTGCTCGCCCATTCCTATCTGCTGGCCGGCAACCATCTGATCGAGGCGGTCCGCCAGCTGCGTGGCGAGCGTGGTGAGGGCCAGGTGCCCGATGCCGAGGTGGCTCTGGTGACCGGACTGGGCATCCCCGACATGGCCTGCGCGGTACTGACATCCGACCGGTAGAGGTGATGATGGTAGATCTGGACGCCAGGCACTTCTCTCCAGCGGCGCGCGGCGAGTTGTGGCTGCCACGCTGTCCGCGGTGTCACCGCTGGTGGTGGTATCCCACCGAGTTCGGGCCGTGTTGCGCCAGCGGATACGAGTGGGTCGAGGTGCCGGCGTCCGGCCACGTGTTCACCACCACCGAGGTACATCGGCGATTCGTCGACGACTTCGAGATCCCCTATCGCGTCGGGCTCGTCATACCGGATGCGGCACCGGAGATCAGACTGGTGGTTCGGTTCCGGGGCCGCCCGCAGGTCGGCACACCGGTGCGCCTGGACGGCGTCGCCACCACGGGGGCGGGATCAGCACTGGTGTTCGCCCCGGCCTGACTTCGAAGGAATCGAGATCGACCCGGTTCTCGGCGGCTGCCGCGGTTCATCCGGATCGCGTGGCGACGAGCGCGGCGATCTCCGCGCGCAACTGCCCCTTGAGGATCTTCCCGTCCGGTGATTGCGGCAGCTCGTCCCGGCAGACGACCATCTCCGGGATCTTGTCCTTGGACAGGTTGCGCTCCAGCAGGAATTCCGCGATGTCGGACAGCCCGAGGACGACTCCGTCCGTCCAGAGGACCGCGCACGCCCGCTCACCGTACACCGGGTCGGGATAACCGACGATCGCCACATCGCGGACCTCCGGATGCGCCCGCAGCAGTTCCTCGACCTCGCCGGGGTCGATGTTGTATCCGCCCCGGATGATCATGTCCTTCAGCCGACCGACCACCTTGATGCAGCCGTTGTCCTCGACGCGTCCCAGGTCTCCGCTGAGAAAGAACCCGTCCGAGGTGAGCGGTAGTGAACCGGGGGCGTCGCCGAGATAGCCGAGCATGAGCGACGGCCCGCGCATCCCGATCTCACCCGTCTCGCCCGTCGGCAGTCGACGCCCCTCGGAGTCGTATGTGGCGATTTCTGCCCCCGGTCCGGGCCGCCCGTCCATGCCATTGCGGATTTCGATCGGATCATCCGCCCGGCTGTGCGAGTGCATCATGCACTCGGCCATCGCGTACACGCGCAACGGCTCAAATGTCATCAGCTCGCGGGCTTCGGAGATGAACTCCTCGCTCATGGGCGCACCGCCCATCGACACGGTCCGCATGGCGCTCAGGTCGTAGGCCCGGCCCGAATCCCGTTGGGCGGTCATCAGCATGTGGAGCATGGTGGGCACCATGGTCGACCACACACAACGCTCCCGCGCCATCAGCTCCAGAACTCTCTTGGGGTCCCACTTCTCGCTCTTGACGATGGGCAGCCCGCGGGTCAGGCCGAGATACGTGTAGAACGTGAAGCCGGGTGCGCCGGCACCCGCCCCGGTGACACAGATCGGCTCCCCCGGCCGCAGCGACCCGCGCTCGACGATGAGATCGGCGACCCACTCCATCGCGGGCACACCGTGCATGACGCCTTTGGGGTGGCCGGTCGATCCCGAGGTGAAGCCGACCAGGGCAGCCTCGCCGGGCCGCCAACGGTACGGATCGACCTCGGCGCCGGTCGGGGCGAGCGAGTCGGCAAGCGTGAGGACTCGGGCCCGGCCGGGGTTCTCGACCACGCCGACGTGATCTCGATCCTGTACGGCGACGAGCACCGGATCAGCCAGGCCGACCACGTAATTGAGCTCGCGGGCGCCGAGTCGTCTCGGGATCGGCATGAACACGCATCCGAGCCGCGAGGCGGCCAGCGCGATCGCCATTTCCTCGGCCCCGGTGTCGTAGTGGGCGACGACCGCGTCCCCGGGTTCGGCGCCGAGGCTGCGCAATTTTGCCACGGCGCGCCCGGAGAGCTCCCACAGTTGCTCGCGGCTCCACCGCTGATCACCGCGGATGAGGGCGACCGCGTCCGGATCGGCCTCGAGCATGTTGGCAAACCCCGCAGCAAGACCCTGCTGGTTCTGCGACACGATTTCAAACCTTTCTCGGCTACCCATACGGGCACCGCAACAGCACCGTCAGTTTAAACGTCTGATGTATTAATCTCCAGTGCTCTGCGCCGCTCGTTCGGTCGGCGCGGGCGCTCGCTCGCCGTCGTCGCAGCCCGCGCCGGCGTAGATCACCGCGCCCCGCCGAGCGGTGAGCTCACGGCGGGGCGCAGCAACCGGTGTGACCGCTATCCGGCCGGTGCCCATGGGAATGACCACGGGGCCGGTTGACGGGTGAGTTTCCGGGACGGACCGAACCGTCCGAGGGAGATCATTCGAGCAGAGCGTCCCGGAGGCGCGACCGTCGGTCGGCGTCGAGTTGACCGGCCACTTCGATGTACTGCTCGAGGGACCCGTGACGATCCGCGGCGGCCTCGAACACCGCCTTGAGGTAGGCCCGGTCAACGGTCATCGCGTCGAGCACCTCATCGCTGATCTCGGTGTTCTCAGCCAGCCCGCTGCGCCCGGTGGGACCAACGAGCAATCTGCGGATCGCATTGCGATCCATTGCCTTCCGGCTCAACTCATAGTCAGCGACGATCGCGTCGAACTCGACTCCGACCGCGGCCAGCAACAGCGCAACGACGAACCCGGACCGGTCCTTGCCGCCGGTGCAGTGCACCAGCATGGGCAGGTTGCCGTCGAGGATCTCGGTGATCAGACCGGCGAAATACGGTTCGAACACCGCGGGCATGGTCGAGTACGACCTGATCATGTTGGCGCGGGCCAGCCCTCCGGTGTGGTCCGAGATCAGTTCCCTGATGAGGTCCGGCCCCCCGGTGCGCACCTCGGGGAGCACCGGGATGGTGATTCTCCGAGTTCCCTCGACCACCGGATCGTCCTCCGCGATCTCCGCCGGATTCCGGAGATCACACACCAGTCGGATTCCCAGCGTGCCCAACCGGTTCAGATCCTCGGGGTCGAAAACCGAGGGCGCTTCGGACCGGTAGAGGACACCGTGGCGGACTTTCCGGCCGTCTTCGGTTCTCAGTCCCCCGAGATCGCGGAAGTTCGGCGCGCTCGGGAACATCGAGTGCCGCCCCATCGGTCAGCCCATCCGTTGTGCGGCGGCGGCTCGGGCCCGCAACTGCGCCCGCCGCTCATCGCTGGTGATCCGGGGTACGTCGGCGGGCAGGAAACCGGGCAGATCGGCGAAGTCGACGAGCTTGACCGAAGGGACCGGGTTCGCGTCCGCGCGGTTCCACCGGCCGAGAATGGTGCCGCGGGTCCAGCCGGCCGCATCGAGCCAGTTGTGGACGCCGGGATCCCGGTGGCTGATGACTGCGCGGAACACCCCGTCCGGGTCCAGCCGGGCCTGGTGGCCGTTGAGGCTGGTCTGCCGCCACATCCAGTCCAGTGAGATGTACCGGTCATCGGTCAACTGCACGCTCCAGTAGCGACACCGGCGCGGTGGCCGCACTTCGAGCAGCAGCGCCTCGTCCTCGGCGATCTCGTACACCCCCTGAAAATAGGACTGGGCCACCATCCCGGTGGTGTCGGGTAGCCCGACGGTTTCCAGCCGATTCACGTAACCGCGGTCCGCCATCGCCGCCACGTGCGACTGCCACATGCTCACGTAGCGATCGACGAAACCGTTGATCTCGACGTCGCGAAGGGCCGGTTTCGGAGGGTCGGTCGGCGCCACGTCGAGGCGTTCGATGGTGACCGACCACGGCCGTTCGGTTTCCCAGTCATAGAAGTACTGACGTAGCCACACGTGATCGGCGGTCGGGTCGAGCCGAAACCAGTGTCCGTCATATCCCGCCGGCCGCTCGGCACTGAGAATCAGTTCGACAGTGTCGTCATCGCCGAGGTCGAGGTCGGTGAAATCCACGACCCCGACGTTGGGTTGCTGTCGTTCGACAACCCCCAGCAGGCCGGCTCCGACCAGCAGATCCGCGAAGACCACTGTGCCTCGCCGCCCACTGATCCGGTAGCTGCCTCCCGGCTCGAGCAGGGCGACACCGTACGTGGTATCGGCGTTGGCCCCGGCGGAGCGAATCGTCTTGCTGAGAAACGGAACCCAGACCGGCCGGACGAGATCGGCGGCCTGTTGCAGCAGCTGCGCCTGAGCGAGCGCCATCATCTCGGCGATGTTGTCCCCTTCCGGCGTGGCTGCGCCGATGTTTCCCGGCGGCGCGAGCACCGCGGTGGCAGTACCGGTCATCGTGCCGCAGCGAGTTCGTCGTCCAGCACCGACACCATGCCGGTGTGTCCGTCGACGCGGATATGCGCACCGTCGGCGATGTGCGAACACGCGTTGGCAACCGTCACAGCGGGGAGGCCGTATTCGCGTGACAGACAGGATCCGTGCGCGAGCATCCCGCCGGTCTCCAGGATCAAGCCCCCGATGATCGCGAACACCGGGGTCCACCCCGGGTCGGTGCTGTTGGTGATCAGGATGTCGCCCTTCTCCAAACAGCCGATCCCGTCGAGTTCCCGCACCACTCGTGCCCGTCCTTCGACCGTTCCCGGGCTGGTGGGCAGCCCCTGCAGTGCACGCGGATCGACGTCCCCGCCGCTGATCTCGGTGGGATCGATCCACTCCCTGCCGTGTTGCAGATACATCGGCGGGATCGCGTCTTTACGGTCGAAGGCCTCGAATTGCTTTCGACGCCCGGCGATCTTGGCGCGGACCAAAGCCTGTGGAGCGCGTTCGGCCATCAGTTCGTAGAGTTCGTCCTTGGTGAGGAAGTACACGTCGTCAAGCCGCTCGATCAGGTCGCGCGCCAACAACCGTCGTCCGAGTTCGAGGAATGCTCGTTTCTTTGACATCGTGGCACGGTCGACGTAGTGACGTTCGTCGTCGCGGAGCACCATGAAGCGATGCGCGTAATCGAGGAGCATCCGGAACAGGTCGGCGCGCAAGCGGCCGAACGGTTTCGCCTCCAGCCGAGCGATCACATCGGCGGTCGCTGCCTCACGCTTGGCGGCCTGTTTACGTTCCTGCTCGTCGGGCCGTTGCATCCCATCACCGCTGAGCAGCGCCTGCAGACTGCGATAGTCGATCGACGGGTCCTCGATCCGGCGCGGGAAGATGAAGTCCCGGTCGGCATGGCCACGGTGGCCGTGATCCTTGAGAAGTTGCTGGTATCGGCGGTGGGCCTCGGCACCGTCCGGATGGACAGCGAGCTTGTCGAAGAATTCGTGCGGTTCGGACTGCTCGAACAGTTTCCTGAGGGCGGGGCTGCGGCGGATCTCAGCGGCCAGATCCCACAGGTCCAGGTTCTCCTGCAGGGTGATGGTGCGTTGGGGCAAGCCGGTGATCAGGTCCACGAAGATCATCTGGTTGTCGCCGTCGTACCACTTGGCCAGCAGTGTGCCGAGACCGTTGAGCACCAGCGATGCGTGGATCTGGAAGCCGGACCACATGTTGTACAACAGGCCCTCGACGAACTCCATTCGGTCGTCGATGTACTTCTGCAAGGCCCGGTCGGTGAGCTTGCGCAGTTCCTCATCACCGAGACCGTCGGCTTCCTCGATGCGGTTCTGCATGTAGTCCTCGACAGAGGCGATCCACTTGTGGAACGACTGCGTAATGTCCAGCCCCAGGATGCGGGCGTGGATCTTGGCGTACCCGGCCCACGAGAACGGGTCCTCGGCCACCGCCGCGGCACGGCTCGGCGGAAGGTAGCCACTGGCCGCTGCACGGAACATCGGCGGGCAGGTGTACCGGAGGAACTCCTCCTGGTTCTCGACGTTGAAGTAGACCTCGGCCTTGTGGTACTTGAACTGCGGCAAGGCGGCCAGCCGATCAGCCCCCCAGAGCTTGGCGCTGCGTTGATAGGAACTGGTCTGTTCTGCCCCGCGGACCGAATAGAACAGCGGGGTGATCGCGCCGGTCCAGTATTCGTCGGCGAATCCGCGGGTCCAGATGGTGTCCGCATGCGGCCGGCTCCACTGCCAGGCGTCGACGTCGTCATCCCAGGTGAAATCGACGCCGGTGACCGCGCGCGACTGCAGGACATAGAAGGTGTCGTCGGCGTATGCCCATTCGACGTCCTGCGGGAGGGAATCGAAGTGTTCCTCGATTCGCCGGCCGATGTCGCCGAGCCGCACGAGGGCAGCGTCGTCCAGGGTGCGCCGAGCACGGCTGGCCTCATCGTTGTCGAGGGTCACCGTGCCCTGGCCGGTTTCGGGATTCCGCACCACCCGAACCTCTTTGGGGCCGATGGTGACGTCACGGACCGTAAGGTCCGCCTTGTCCAGCGTGAACTGGTCGGGGGTGAGGATCCCCGAGACGATGCCCTCACCCAGCCCCCAGCTGGCGTTGATCACGAGTTCATCCGTGGCGGTGGTGAAGGGGTTGGCAGTGAACATGACCCCGGAGACCTCCGCCTCCACCATCTCCTGCACCACCACCGCGAGCTTCACCGTGGAGGTGTCGAGTTCCTTGCCACTGCGGTACGCGACCGCGCGTGTGGTGTAGAGCGAGGCCCAGCACCTCTTGACCGCATCCAGGACCGCCGTGGTCCCGACGACATCGAGATAGGTGTCGTACTGACCGGCGAACGAGGCCTCGGCCATGTCCTCCGCGGTGCCCGAGGACCTGACCGCCACCGCCGCGTCGGAACCCAGCTTGTTGTAGGCGGCGGTGATGGCGGAGGCGATGTCGGCCGGCACGTCCAGGTCGGTGACCAGTGCGCGCACCTTCGCGGCCGCCTCCTCGACGGCATCCGCATCAGCGAAGTCGGTCCCGGCGAGGATCTTCTCCACGTCCGCACCGATGTTCCGTGTCACGGCAGCATCGAACGCGTCGACGGTGACGACGAAACCCGGCGGGACGGTGAATCCCGCGGTGGTCAGGGACGCCAGATGCGCTCCTTTACCGCCCGCAACTGCGCGCTGGACGGCTGCTGGTTCGGAAAACTCAACGATGTAGGACATACCCCGTCACTTCCTGAGGTGGTTTGGTGGCCCCGGTAACACGGCTGCATCAGCTGTGATCCACGTCGCGTACGTTATACGTCAGACGTTAACATGTCCAGGGATTGAAAGATCCTCTTGCGCAGACGAGCCCGGTAAGGGCACGGTTGACCTGCGCGAAAGAGGACCATCTGCACGGAGACGTTACCTCCGATGTTTGGAATCAAGGAGAAGGCGATGGACTTGACCGGCAAGGTCGCTCTGATCACCGGCGGCACCCGGGGAATCGGCTACGGGATCGCCGAACGCCTCGCCGCGCACGGTGCGACGGTGGCGCTGGTGGCACGCTCGCCGGAGAAGGGCGCCGAGGCGCTGCAGCGGCTGAACGCCGAGGGCCGCGCGTTCTTCTACGCCTGCGATGTCCTCGAACGCGACTCGGTGGAGGAAACCGTCGACGCCGTGATCGAGCAGAACGGCGGGGTCGACATCCTCGTCAACAACGCAGGGGGCGCGGACGGCTTCGCCCTGATCCACGAGATGACCGACGAGGCGTGGCAGAAGGCCGGAACGTGGATCCTCGATCAGGTGTTCTGGTTCACCCGTCGCTGCCTCCCCCACATGGTGGATCAGCGATGGGGAAGAATCGTGAACATCTCCTCGATCGCCTCGAAGCAGGCGAAGAAGCCGGGATCGAGCCACTACATCACGTTCAAGCACGCCCTCAACGGATTCTCCAAGGCCACGGCCCGCGACTACGGGGAACTGGGGATCACGTGTAACGCCATATGCCCGGGGCCGGTGGAGACCGACCTGATGCGGGAGGCCGGTCGCGCATCCGCCGCGCGGCGGGGCGTCTCATACGAGGACTACCTGAAGAACTACGCCGCCGACACGATGACCAAACAGCTCAACACGGTCGAGCAGGTCGCCGCGACCTGCGCACTGCTGGTCTCGGACGAGGGCGCCGGAATCACCGGTACGGCAATCAATGTCGACGGTGGGACCCTGCCTTGGTAGACCCCGCCCAGGCCCCCTGCACTGGTGCAGAGCTCATCGCAAAGCATCACGTCACCTGACGCTCGACACGAGCGGCCCACCGATCGGAGTAATACACCAGATCTTTTAGCCGCAACCCCCTTCTCCGCTGACAAGCGCAGAAATCATGCGGTTTACGTCGTACACCAATGCGACCGAATCGCTTCCCGTTTAAACATCTGAGGTTTATGCTCTGGGTGTGGGGAACGCTGCTTCTGGAACCGACGACATGGGCATCCTGTTCGAGCCGATCACCATCGGCCCGATGAAGGTGAAGAACCGGATCATGGTGCCGGCGCATGGCACGGGCATCGGTCCGTTGGAGGGTAATGAGCAACAGGCCGCCGCATTTCTCGCCTACTACGGCAGTAAGGCTGCAGGAGGTGCAGGCTGGGTCGGCGGAAGCAATGCGTTCGTGCGGAACCCTCTTCCGCACGGGTTCGAGCCCTCCGGCTTGGGAGCGACGACCCTGGGCACGTTCCGCCACCCGAATTTCCTTCCGAACTTCCGTCGCTGGATGGACGTCCTGCACGGGTACGGCGCTGTGGGAACCGTCCAGATGATCCTGCGCGCCGTCGCATTGCAGGGTCCGTCGGCCGGTACCCAACTGAATCTCGTCTCGAGTACCACACCTCATGAGCTCGAGGTCCACGAAATCGAATGGATCGTCGAAGAGTTCGCGGCTTCAGCGCGACTCGCCCTCGAAGCCGGGATCGACGGTGTGGAAGTACACGCAAACCACAACGATATCGTGCAGTGGTTTCTCTCGCCGCTGACGAACAACCGCCGGGACGCGTACGGCGGCTCCCGAAGCGGTCGGCTGAAGTTCTTGGTCGACATCGTCAAAGCGATGCGCGCGGCAACCGACGGCGATCTTGCGATCGGGGTTCGACTCTGTATGGACGAGTACCAGGACGGCGGGTGGACCGTCGAGGACTGCAGGGCGGCGCTGATCGAGCTGGAGGCTACCGGTGCCGTCGACTATTTCAGCCTGGATGTGGGCAACAACTGGGGCGCACCGAGTTACATCCCACCGGCGGTGCACGGTATGGCCCCCTGGGCCGAGCTCTGCGGCGAGCTCTCTGCCGCGACCTCACTACCGGTGGTGTACGCCGGCTTGGTCCTCGAACCCGGGGTCGCCCGTGAGGTTCTGGCCGCTGGGCACGCCGATGTTGTCGGGATGAACCGGGCGTTGATCGCAGACCCTGATCTGCCGGCAAAGACCGCAGGGGGCCAGCTGGACGACATCCGACCGTGCATCGGTGTGAATGACTGCATCTCCCGTGTTCAGCAGGAAGGGCTGGCGTTCGGCTGTGCGGTCAACCCGGGTGCGGGCCAGGAGCAAGTTCACGTCGCCGCTCCGGAGCACAGCCGGCGGATCCTGGTGATCGGCGGTGGGCCCGCCGGGATGGAGACCGCCGCCCGGGCCGCTGAACGCGGGCACGAGGTGACGCTGTGGGAACGCAATGCGGAACTCGGTGGGGCGATGACGATTGCCGCCAAGACACCCATGCACAGCACATTTCCCCGGTTCATCGAGTTTCAGCGCCGCCGCCTCGACAGGGCGGGCGTGACCGTTGAGCTGTCCCGGGAAGCCACCGCCGACGAGGTCGTGGACTTCGGTGCCGATGTCGTTGTCCTCGCCACGGGAGCGAGTCCCCGCACCCCCACCATCCCGGGGGTCGACCAGTCCCATGTCGTCCAGATGGACGATGTCATCACCGGGAAGGCGCGGGTTCGGGGCAAGGTGGTCATCATCGCGCAGAACGATCACATGCCGCCGCTCGCCGTCGCCGACCTGATCGCCGGCCAGGACGACACCCGGGTCGTCATGGTCTACCAGTCGATGGCGCCCGCCCAGGGGGTCGGGAAGTACACGATCGGCGCACCGCTGCAACGCCTGCTGCAACGGGGAACCGAATTCGTCACGATGCGACGCGTCGTCGAGATCGAGCCGTCCCGAGTGCAGACCAAGGACATCTTCGCCGACACCCCGTTGACGATCGACGATGTCGACTTCGTCGTACTGGCGTGTGGCCGGATCCCGAACTCGGTACTGGCACGGGCGCTCCACGGCAAGGTGCCCGAGATGCACATCCTCGGCGACGCGTACGCACCGCAACGCATCACCTTTGCGACGCGGCAGGCTTGGGCGTTGGCGAACGCGCTGTGAGCGCGGAACGCCGGCTTTGTCGGTGCCGCGAGTTACCTTTCCCTTGAGCGCTGTGTCAAGGGGGGAATCATGCGCGGATATCGGGTATTCGCTGCGGCGTTGGTCCTGTCGGCATCGGCACTGTCGGCATCGGTGTCCATGGCCGGGCCGGCTCACGCCGATCAGTACGACTTTCTCATCGAGCTCGACAATGCGGGGGTGTGGTACCCGTCGTCTGTCGACATGGTCGACATCGGCAAAGAGGTCTGTCATGAGCTGCGGCACCGGGTCTCACCCGGGCTGGTGCTCGACAAGCTCGTCAACACCGGTTTCGCGCCGGCGGAGGCGGTGATCGTGCTCGCATCGGCGGTGACGCACATGTGCGTCGACGTCCAGCCGGCCGTGGTGAGCTGGGTCAACAGCCAGCAGTACTCGGCACCGGTGTAACCGGTTGCGCCGCTTCGACGAACGCGTTGAGCGTCGCCACCAGCCGCATGTCCTCGACGGTGCGGGCGCGGGTGTCCAGCAGCGCGTCGGTGCACACCAGGTAGGCCAGGCAGCGGGCCCGGCTCACCGCGACGTTGAGCCGGTTGCGGGAGAGCAGGAAGTCCACCCCCCTGCTGATGTCCTCGCCGCTGGAACTGGCCATGCTGAAGAACACCACAGCGGCCTCGCGGCCCTGGAACTTGTCGACGGTTCCGACCGGCACGTCGGCCAGGCGCGGATCTTGCCGCAGTCGCGCTCGAATGGTGTTGACCTGCAGGTTGTATGGAGCGACGACCATGACGTCCTGGGGCCGCAGCGGGGCCTCCTCGCCGCACTGGTTGGTCCACGGCGTGCCGATCAGCCGGGTCAGTTCGTCCGCGATCGCGTCGGCTTCCTCGGGTGACCGGGTGCGGTTGCCGTGGTGGTCGACGCGCATCCAGCGCAGCCCGGTGCCCGCGACGGTGGTCTGGCGGTTGCAGTCGGAAATGCTGTGCAGCCGGCCGTCGTAGATCTGATCGGAGATGAACGCGCACACGTCCGGGTGCATCCGCCGGGTTTCGTGCATGAACACCCCGCGGTCGGGTGGCAGCAGCATGTCGTCGCCGACGATGTGGTCCAGCACGCTGCGTCCGGCGATGCCGGGATGGTTGGCGTGGGCGACCTGAGGCAGCTGCAGCGGATCGCCGAGCAGCACCAGGTTGTGCGCCGCACCCGATGCCGCCAGCGCATCCGCGAGTGCGAGTTGGCCGGCTTCGTCGATCACCAGCACATCCACCGGCGCGGCGCGCATCTCCTTGCTGGAGAACAGCCAGGTGGTGCCGGCGACCACGTTGTACTCCTCGCGGGCACATTTCTTGTTCCCGCCGTACGCGATTTCGGGCAGGCGCCGCAACGCGCTCTTGCCGGGATTGCACACCGCCCGCAGCGAGTCGAGCTCATCGGTTTCGCGAAAGGCCGCCACGACGCCCTCGAGCAGATTGCCGATCGCGTAGTGGCTGATCGCGGTGATCCCGACCCGTTTGCCGGCCTTCACCAGGGCACGGATCATGCGGGCACCCCGATAGGTCTTGCCGGTCCCGGGTGGGCCTTGGACCGCCACGCAGCTGTGGTCGAGTCGGGTGCCCCAGTCGATCATGTCGTCGAGGTCGTCGACGAACGCGGTGCGCGGCCGGTCGGTGAACCGCGGCAGCTCGCGGCGCAGCAGGGCGAGCGTCACCGGATTGGGGTTGCGGCCGTCGAGGAGGTCCTCGGCGAAGGCCTGCAGCGCCTTGACTTTGACCTCGGATTTCACCCAGTCGTGCAGGACCGCGATGCGGGGCGGACAACCGGCTTCCTGGAGTTTGTCATTCCAGACCAGGTCGAGGGTATGGGCGTCGCGGTCGAGGTTGGCGATGCCGGTGCACAACCGTTCACCGGTGGAGGTGGCGACCATGACCGATCCGCCGTCGCTCGGGAAACGGTCGACATCCTGATCCGGGAAGCGGAACCGCCTCCGTGGATGCCTGGCCCTGCCGGTGCTCTCGAGCAGCGTCTCGGGCCGCAGGTCGGCGATGACCTCCGCGTCGTCGTACAAGTCGACCGGATCCGTCGCCAGCTTGGCGTTCTTCGGGGCGATGTAGGCGAGGCCTTCGTCGCGCCAGTAATTCAGCAGATCACCGAGGTTGTGTTCATCGCTGCCGACCGGGAACTGGTGCAGTCGCTCGACCGTTTCGCCGAGTCCGGGCAGCTCCGGGTCGGGTTCGAGCACGGCGGACCGCCACGGCAGGCCGGGTGGGCGGTGCTCGACCAGCCAGTCGCGCAGCGCGAGGGTGGCGCGCACGTCGTCCGCGTTGTAGGCGGCGATGGCGTCGAGGTGGGCCTGATTGCCGTCGGCGATGTATTGCTCGTACTGGACGACGGCGCCGGCGCCTTGGTCGATGTCGTGGCTGCGTTCGAAGTCGGTGAGCCGTTCCAGATGTTTCAGCCCGTAGGACTCTGCGCCGACCTGAATGCTGTTTCGCGCCACCAGCAGCAGGTCGACGAACGCGCCGGTGTCGATGAGTTCGGCCAGGGCGAGCTCGGCGACACCGTGTTCTTCGGCCATGCGCTGCAGCGCCGAGCGTTCGGTGTGGTTGTAGTGGTAGACGTGCATGGCCGGGTGCTGCTTCCGGCGCTCCACGAGATACTCGACGAGCTGTGCGACCGCGGCGGCTTCCTCATCCCGGTCGTGGGCCCACCAGCACCGGTACCGCCACCGTCCGCCGTCGTCGTCCTGTTCGATGAGTCCGAACAGGAAGAACAGGCCGGTGTCGGCGCGCCAGAACGGGTGGCCCTCGAAGTCGAGGAACACATCGCCGCCGTCGGGTTCGGGCAGCATCTCGAAGCCGTGACCCCACGGCTCTGGGCCCGGCCTGATCAGCTCGAACGGCGGCTTCTCCCTCTGCTGCTCGCGTGCGGCGAGCTGTAGGGCCGCCTGCCGGCGCAACCGGGCCAGCCGGTCGGGATCCATTCCCTCCACCGGGCCGTCGCTGGTGGCCAGCGCGGTCAGGGTGGCGATGTCGGCGCCGGCGAGGGCTTCCCGGTCCGGCTTGCGGATGTTGGCCACGTAGATCAGTGAATCGGTGTCGCGCCAGTACATCTCGCAGGTCGGCTGGAACTCGCAGAATTCACAGTGGGCGCACTGTTCGGCGACGGTGCCGGCTTCCGGGCCCGCGGCCAGCGCGGCGGCGAGCTGGGTCTGCAGACGCCGCCAGTACGGTTGGAATTCGTTGACCCGCAGGGTTTCCAGCTGTCCGGATCCCAGCCAGATGTGCATGTGTTCGGGTCGCCTGCCGGTGAGCGCTTCGAGGGCGTCGGCGTAGAAGCACAGCTGCAGCACGTGGCCGGGTTTGGCTTCGATGCGGGTGAGTTTGGCGTCGACCGGTTCCCAGCTCACCTCGCCGGTGTCGGGGTGGGTGACCCGTACCAGGAAGTCCGCGATACCGGCGATGCCGTTGTGGACGAACGGCATCTGGTAGATCACGTCATGGTCGTCCGTCAGCGGGTTGCCGACCCGAGCCACCCAGGCGGCGAAGCTCTCGCCATTCTCCCGGTCCGGGATCCGGAGAACGCGTTTGCCCTGACGTTCGAAGTCGGCCAGACAGGCCTGCTCGTGCGCTCGCCCCTTGTCGAGCAACAGTTCGGCAAACGATCCGAACCGCGATTCCGGCCGTGGCAGGATCCCGTCATCGACCTGGGCGCACAGGGACAGGTAGTGCGGGCAGTCCAGCCACGCGGTGACCTTCGACGGAGTGAGCAGACGCTCTGTGACGGTGGTGGTCACCGGCGCCCCCTGCGGCCGGATTCGTTGTGTGCGTGGACTGACGCTCGCAATTCCATATCCCCCGAGGTACTGTCCCGGCACCATAGCAGCGGGCGGAGACAGGCTGTGGCGGGTTCAGATGGTCTGCGTCTCGGGGGCCTTCCGGGCCAGCAGCCAGGCCCGGCCGTCGGCCTCACCGACGGCGATGGGCTCCAGCTCGGCAAACGCGGTGGTCAGCTCCCCCGGAGCGGCCCGGAACCGGCCCGGGCCGACGCCGACCTCACTGAGCACGGTGATCGCCAGCAGCCCGCCGGGCGCCAGCCGCTCGATGATCGGCCTGTCGAGCCGGGGGTCGCGGTAGAGGTGGCAGAGGATGACGTCGGCGGGTGGGCCGGCGGGCAGACCGTCGTCGAGGTCGAAGACCTCGAATCGGCACCGGTTGCTGACACCGTTGGCCGCGGCCAACGCCCGGGCCTGGGCGATGGCGATAGGGGATACGTCGACACCCAGAACGTCCATACCGCGCCGGGCCAGCCACACACTCGCCGGCCCTGCTCCGCAGGCCAGGTCGAGGGCGTGGCCGGTGGCGGGAAACCGGTCCTCATAGGGGGTGAACACGTCCGGTAGCTCTGCTGCCGCCGGGTCGGATGCGGGTCGGCTGCGGTAGCGGTCGTCCCAGCGGATGCGGTCCTGCTCGCTCACGGAGGTGAGGGTACGTGTGGGGTGTGGGTTCGAGTCACCAGCGGTGCAGGCATTCGGCACAGGTCCAGATGTCGTTGGTGACGATGCAGCCGCGCGGATCGCGCCACGGCAGGATTTCGCTGTAACTGCGAACAGCCAGTTCGCCGAACATCGCACGCTGGGTGCGCTGCGCACCGCAACTCGGGCACTTCGGATGCTGGGAGAACCGGAAGTCGAGCAGGCTGGTGTGGCCGTCCTCGTCCATGCGACGTTTGCATCTGGTGCACAGCACACCGGGCCAGTCGGCGGGCAGGTCGGGCCGCCAGTAGTCATCCGGTATCGGCCCGTAGTAATAGCTCGGTACGCGCTCGGTCCTGACCAGGACCTGCGGCGCTTCCCGCGGCGGCACACCGACGGTGTGGATGTGGAAATTCGTCTCCGCATCGTCGCGTGCGAGGTCGAGGAGGTTGTCACAGCCGGTGCACAGGCCGTCCGAGCGCAGCAGGATGCGGGCCTGCACCACCGTCGAGTGCCCGAACAGGGTGGCGTGGTCGTGCCGGTACTCGCACTCCAGCAACGTGGATTCCATCCGCTGCGCGGCGTCGCCGGTCAGCTGCCAGCTTTCCCTCGGGTCCTCGTCGAGGCCCAGGACCATCGTCAGCGTGGCGAGGTCCACCAGCCCCGGGCCGCGGAAGGGCCACGCGATCACCGCCAGATCGGGGCGCCCGTCGACGCCGAGCCTGCCCACCGAGGTCAGCACCGACGCGGGTTCGGTGTTGAGGACCATGGCGACGGGTTCCCCGGCCCGGGCCTCACCGAAGCCGTAACGCCAGGGGCAGAACGGGTAGCGGGAGTCCAGCAGTGAGATCACCGCCGCCTTCCAGTCCGTGCTCTCGACGATATGCAGCCGCTCAGTAGTTTGCTCCACGTCATCATTATCCCAGTTGGCACCGACACTTTCGGAGTCTCCTGGCTTCGCTGCCGGGAATCGGACCTGCCGTTTCAGGGCCACTTCGTCGGCGGGCTACGCCATAATGCGGGCCATTGGTCTGGCTGGATCGACGGTGGGGGTCATGGGTACGGACGCGCAGGATCCGCTACTGCTGGGGCAGCGAGTCGTGGCCATCCTGGAGCAGGGGTTGCGCACCGCGACCTACAAGCTGGCGACGTTGATGGCGTTGATCGAGCACTGCATCGAGAACCTGCCCGAGATGCCCGATGATGCTCTGACGGTACCGATTCCGGAGTTGGCACACCGGGTGCTGGAGATCTACTGGCAGCAGGTCCGGCCGTTCGACGGGCATGAGTTGCGCCAGTCCACTCAGCCCCGGGCGCGGATCCTCAGCGCGGTGACCAAGCTGCGCGACGCCGCGGCGGCCGGCGGGAGAAACTGTTCGGTCGACATCGCCCGGATGCGGGCGCCGGAGGTGTACCGGCAGGCCATCGAAGAGATCACCATGTGTCTGGCACAGCAGCCGTTGCACCGTCTGCAGAAGCTGCCCAGCGCGGCTGCCGGGGATCCGTTTCTGTACGACGACTCGTTCCTGCACGATCAGATCTCGCGATCGGCGTTGCGTGCGCACGGGGACAGCATCGAGTTGAAACCCGGCGTCGCACACGGGCTGGCGCGGCTGGCGGGTCTGTTGAAACCCGCGCTGGAGATCATGTGGGTCGAAGATGTGCGGCGGATGAACAAGTTCCTCGACGCCGAGGTGCCCGACGTCGCCGGGCATCTGTTCGGCCGGGAACGCACAGCACTGGCGGTGGTGCGAGAACCGTTCAAGGAAGCGTTCGGCCCGCACTGCTTCTACTGCGGCACACACCTGCCGGCGAACAATCCCATCGATCACGTACTGCCCTGGTCACTGGTCGGCATCGATGGGTTGGCCAACCTGGTGTTGGCCTGCGCCCGGTGCAACGGGGACAAGAGCGGTGCGCTGCCCGCGGTGTCGATCATGGACAACGTGCTGGAGCGAGACCACGCGGTGCTCGAGCAGATCGCGTCCGAAATCCAGTGGCCGACCCAGCGTGCGCGGGTGGTGGCAGCCGCGCGGGGCATCTACCGCGGACAACCCGAAGGTGTTCCGACTTGGTCGGGGTACAAGCGCAGTGAGCGTCTGGATATCAGCTTTCTGCCGCGGTGGGAGTAAGGTGCCCCGCTGCCGCTACCAACTACCTTCAGCTACCGGCGGGTCCCGTCGCCATGTCGTTTAGACGATCACCAAATCCGATCTAGAGGACTGGTCGCATCGGCAGCTTCGCCAGCACAACCGTCCGACATTGATGGCGGTGGCAGGTGTCGCCGCTCTGGCCAACATCGGAAGGCTTGAGATGGAGGGGGCGGAGCGGCACAGTATCGGCGCCACTTGAGCATTCCGGTGCTGCGCCGAATTCTTACGTCATGGAGCAAACGCGAGCTCAACAAAAATTGTGTCGAATCTTTGAGACAACTCGAAGATGCGCGTCTACCATTTCTCACTGAGTACCGGAGTAGCGGTAGCGCCGTGGCCAGCATCGGATAGCGCACGGCCCCAGTGTTCTTGCGGTTTCAAATTTCTACCCGCGAACGCGGTGAGTAGCAGGGGAACAAGGGGTTGCGGTGAGGTTGTTACATTTCGCAGATCTACATCTGGACACCCACTTTCGGTGGGCTGAACCGCGTTACGCAGAAAGTCGTCGCCTAGCACTGCGGCATACCCTCGAGAAGATTTGCCAGCTGGGCGCTGAGCGCCAAGTGGATGCGTTGACTTGTGGCGGAGACCTCTATGAGCACGACCGGTTCACACCTGACACGAAGGAATTCCTACGAGACAGCTTCGCCGAGCTCGCTCCGATACCGGTCTTCATTGCTCCGGGCAACCATGACTGGTTCGGACCACCAAAGCATCTACCGCCAAGTGGACTGGTCGGACAATGTCCATGTCTTCAGTACCCCTGAACTCGAACCCGTTCCGCTGGCGGATGGGATCACCCTCTGGGGCGCGGCGCATTGCGCACCTGCGAACACCCCTGGGTTCCTAGAGAACTTCCGAGTGGACCGAGAGGGGATACACATCGGACTTTTCCACGGTTCGGCTCAGGGAGATCTACCCTTTCAACAAGACGGGAAAGTGCCCCACGCACCATTCACCGCCGACCAGATTCCCGGTTCAGGGTTGCACCATGCCCTGGTAGGCCACTTTCATAAGCCGGTCGATGCCGAACATCACACCTATCCCGGTAATCCGGACCCATTGAATTTCGGCGAAGATTGGCAGGGCTCAACGGTACTCGTTGAGATCGCAGAAGATGGGTCCGTCTCTCGCGAAAGGGTGACCGTGGCGACGTCAGAGGTCAGCGACGTTCGTGTGAACGTGACCGGCGCTACCCACAAGACTCAAATACTGCAGAGAATCGCCGATGAAGTATCAGAATTTCGTGGTGCCGTTCGCGTTACGCTCGAAGGAGAGATAGAACCCACCGTCGATTTCCGCCTGAACGACACGGAGTGGTCACCACCAGCTCATCTCACAGCTCATCTCGACGCCTTGGTGGTGCAGTTCGGCAAGGTATCCTTCGCCCCGTCATACGACATCGAACGTGTCAAGCAGGAGCAGACTGTTCGAGGTCAGTTCGTCCGTGACGTGATCGAGTCCGATTCACTTTCTGAAGATCAACGCCACTGGGTGTTGCGCGCCGGACTCCGAGCGCTCGATGAGGGAATCGACGAGATGGAGATTTTATAATGCGGATTCGTTCTGTAACAGCACACGCATTCGGACCGCTCCGCGATGAAACCCTCGAGTTCGGCGAGGGAATGACGGTCGTTGTCGGGAATAACGAAAGCGGAAAATCCTCCTGGCATGGAGCGATCTTTGCCGCGATTTGCGGTTTGCCTCGACGAAAAGGACCGCCGACGACGTCCGACCGACAGTTTGCGGATCGGCACAAGCCGTGGGGCCATGACCAGTGGCTGGTCACCACACAGCTTCACCTTGACGACGGCCGACTGATCGAAATGCGTCAGGACCTTGCCAACAAGGTCGACTGCCATGCGTTTGACCTCAAGATGGGGCGCGATGTCTCTGCCGAAATCATGAACGACGGGACACCCGACGCCTCGCTATGGCTAGGCCTCGACCGATCGACCTTCGTTGCGACAGCCTGCATCAATCAAGGTCAGGTGATGCGTGTCGTCAAAGACGCCAACGCACTCCAAGACCACCTACAACGTGCAGCGGCCACTGCGGGTAGTTCCGGAAGTGCAGCGAAAGCAATCGAACGCCTTGATATTTTTGCCCGCTGTCGTCTGCCATGAGGATGGGACCAGTGTGACCTGATTTTTGCCAGGGTGATGGGACCACCTGGATTGCCAGTTATGGGACCACCGGCGCGTCGCGTCGGTGGTCTTTTCGTTTGTTCGTTCGATCGGTCGTGACGGCTCAAGTCACGGAGGTCGGCGGGCATGGCTTTTCGGGAGGTCAGTGTGAATGAGATCAGAGAAGTGTTACGGGTGTGGCTGGGGGTCGCGGGGTTGCCGGCGCCGGGCTATCGCACGATCGCCGCGCATTGCGGCCTGGACCGCAAGACGGTGCGGCGCTATGTCGAGGCCGCCCAGGGGGCCGGTCTGCGCCGCGACGCTGATCCCAGCGCGATTGATGACGGCCTGATCGGGTTGGTCGCCGAAGCGGTGCGTCCGGTGCGCCCTGATGGCCACGGGGCGGCGTGGGAGCAGCTTTTGGGGTTCGAGGATCAGATCACTGCCTGGGTGGCTGGCACGGCAGAGCAGCGGCCGTTGACGGTGACCAAGATCCACACCCTGCTGGGTCGGCAGGGCTGTGTGGTGCCGTACCGGACATTGCATCGATTCGCCAGCCAGCGTTGCGGTTTCGGCCGCAAGGACCTCACAGTACGGGTCGCCGATGGTGATCCCGGGGTGGAGTGCCAGATCGATTTTGGCTATTTGGGGATGCTCACCGACCCCGCCGACGGGCGGCGCCGCAAGGTGCATGCCCTGATCTTCACCGCGGTGTACTCCCGACACATGTTCGTGTGGCTGTCCTACTCGCAGACCCTGGCCGCGGTGATCGCCGGATGCGAGGCGGCGTGGGAGTTCTTCGGGGGCGTGTTCGCGGTGCTGATCCCCGACAATCTCAAACCGGTGATCGCCGCCGCCGATGCGGTCAACCCGCAGTTCAGCCAGGGCTGGCTGGACTACGCCGGCCATGCCGGGTTCCTGACCGACCCGGCGAGGGTGGCCTCGCCGAAAGACAAGCCGCGCGTGGAACGCGCCGTGCATTACGTGCGCCGAAACTTCTGGGACGGTGAAACATTCACCAGCCTTGAGCAAGCGCAGCAGGCCGCCGTGCGGTGGTGTCGTGACACGGCGGGCACCCGCACCCACGGCACCACCTGCGCACAGCCGGGGCAGGTGTTCACCGCCGAGGAACAACCGAAGCTGCTGCCGGCGCCGGAGGTCTATGACGTGCCGGTGTTCAAGACGGTCAAGGTGCACCGCGATTTCCACGCCGAGGTCGGCAAGGCGCTGTACTCGCTGCCCGAGTGCTGGATAGGACAGCGCTTGGACGTGCGCGCCGACACCGAGCTCGTGAAGTTCTACCACCGCGGCGTGCTGGTCAAGGTTCACCCCCGCCAGCGGCCCGGTGGGCGCAGTACCGACCCCACCGATCTGCCCGAACACAAGACCGGCTACGCCCTGCGGGATGTGGCGGCGTTGATCGCCACCTGCGCCTCCCACGGCCCCCACGTGGGGATCTACGCCGAACGCATCCTCGATGACCGGCTGCCCTGGACCCGGATGCGCACGGTCTACCGCCTGCTGGGCCTGGTACGGCGCTACGGCGCAGCGCGGGTCGAACAAGCCTGCTCGCTATCGCTGGATCTCGATGTCGTCTCGGTGAACAAGATCGCCTCCATGCTGGAGCGCGCCACCGAGACCAGCGCCCCGGCACTGCCACAGGCAGTCGGCCACACCGCGACCCGGTTTGTCCGCGATCCATCCGAATTCAACTCCACCCCAACATCATTGACCGCCGTACCCGGTACCGATCCCGAGGAGACCCGCTGACATGACCACCACCCACCGTGGCGCCACCGACCCTATCGGCGCTGATCTGCTCAGACTGCTCAAGGCCCTCAAACTCGGAGCGATGGCCGACACCCCGCCCGAACGCGCCGCCCTGGCCCGCCAACACAAACTCAGCCACATCGGCTTTCTCGAAACACTGCTCGCCGACGAGGTCTCCAGACGCGAATCCCGCTCCGCCGCACTACGAGCGGCCAAAGCCGGGCTCGACCCCACCATGCGGTTCGACACCTGGACCGCACATGAAGACCTGCGCTATGATCGCACCCTGCTCGGCGATCTGACCTCACTGCGGTTCCTCGACGCCGGCCAGTCCGCCATCGTCCTCGGACCCGTTGGTGTTGGCAAAACTCATCTGGCAACAGCATTGGGGCACATGGCTATTCGTCGCCGCCACACCGTCGTGTTCGGCCGCGCCGACAAACTGTTCACCCGGCTACGCGCCGCCCGGCTCGACCACACCGTCGAAGCCGAGATCCGCCGACTGGCCGCCGTCGACGTCCTCATCATCGACGACTTCGCGCTACGACCCCTCGACGCCACCGAAACCAGCGACTTCTACGAAATCGTCGTCGAACGCCACCGCACCAAGACCACCATCGTGACGTCGAACCGCGAGCCCGCCGAATGGCTGACCATGACCGCCGACACCCTGCTCGCCCAATCAGCCATTGACCGGCTGACCTCCGCGGCCCACACCCTGGTCATCGAGGGACCGTCCTACCGACAACGCACCCGACCCCAGCTTGACCCCGGCCCCGACGACGAGCATCCTCAGTAACGCGCCACGGTGGTCCCATCCCCTTGGCAATCAGGTGGTCCCATCACCCTGGCAAGCGACACCCGCGAACGGATTGGGAGCGACCGGCGCAATTCGACCAAGCCACTTCGCAAAGCGATCACCCGTGTGGAAGAAGCAAAGCAAGCGCTGGTGGAGGCCAAGGAAGCTCATGCAGCCTATCTGGCTGAAGTTGACCAGGTCAATCACTTACGGCTCGACGCGGCAGAAGCCGGCCGAAAACTGAAACTGTATGAGGCTGCGCGCGCCAGGGATGAGGCGAATGAACTGCAGCGCAGGGAAGCACGTGCCCGAGCGCTTGACAGCAAACTCGGCGGCACAGAACCACCGTCAGTTTTGGCAGACGATGATCTCGCCAACCTGGTCGCCGATGCGTTGGCGCAGTGGCGGTCCCAACCTCCTATCGCTCCACCATCACCACAGCAACGAACAAGTAGGCAAATTCGAGAAGAGCTCGATGCACTACCCGCCGTACCTGAGGGCGACATTGAACCCCACGACAGCGTGATGCAAGCTGCCGCTGCATTCGATCAGGCTCTGATACAACTCGAATCCCACGCCCGGATGAAACCGACGGCCAGCTCCACGGTCTCGCCACTCCCGGTCACCGACCAAGAACTCTACGAATTGATCCAATCTCTGGACAAGGCGGTGCCTGCGGTCCCACCGGACTTGTTCCAAAGGGTGAAAGATGCGGAAGAAGCCGCGGCGCAGGCACAACGCCGCGACCGACTATCGATTGGATCAATTGGTATTGGGGTAGCGCTTGCCGTGGTCGGCTTAGCGCTGCTGGTAACCGTACACGTCGTGGCCGGTGTCCTAGTCACACTTTCTGGGGCCGCGTTCGGCCTCTATGGTCTCACCCAGCGTCGCAGGGTGCCCACAGAAGTAGCAACCAGGCAACTCACCGAGGCGCGGACAGCCCTCCGCTCGGCAGAGCAGCGGGCTGAAGAGGCCATCGAAGAACATGAGCGTGCGGATGCTCGGTGCGCCGAACTCGGTATCGCGGCGGAGTCCGGTTCATTGCGTAATCTCCTGGATGCGCGCCTCAAGATTCAGGAATTCCGGCGAAACCAGGCCCATTGGGAGCAACGACGGGATGACCTACAAGTCACGCTGGACGATGCAGCCTCAGCGCTTGCCCGTGCATTGGCCGACCGAGGATATCTTTCCGTACCGCCGAACCATGACGGTTTGCGCCTTGCCGTCGACAGTTATCACCGGGACTGCCGGGAACGAGCAGCGCGCTCGAGAGAGGCCGCTCGCCGCAATCACCTCCTCCGAGAATTGCAGGTGGTGGAGAAAGCTGAACAGAGAGTTGCCGCGGACCAACTACGCCGAGATCAAGCGTCCCGAGAGGTGACCGCGGCTGCCGAGCTATGCGGTCTGGTTGCCGACGATGCTGAGTCAGCCGTCGAAGCTCTCGAGAAATGGCTCCAAGAGCGTTCCAATCGATTGGCCGACCTCACCAATAGACAGAAGGACTGGGCCACACTCCAAGAACTTCTTGACGGCCAGTCACTTGCTGACTTGGAAGCTGCCTGCCTCCGCGCGATCGCTCGCGCAAATGAACTCTGCGATGAGGTCGAATCCGACGCGCCGGAGTCCATCGAGGAGTCGGTTGCCCACGAACACCTACCCCGGCTTCGTGAGGACGCCGCCGCCGCTGAGGCGATGGTGGCGAGGAAAACAGGTGAGTTAGCACAATTCGAGAAGCAGATCACCAGCGTGGCGGAGGCGGAGGAAGCGCTTTGCCACGCCGAGGTCGACTTGATGCGCATTCGTGAACTGAAAGACACTCTCGACCGGACCAGAGATTTCCTTCGAAACGCCCAAGATCGGATACACCGCGACATCACACCAGTACTGGTCCAGACCTTGAATCATTGGCTGCCGAAAGTCACCGACGGACGGTACACGGACGCCATCGTTGATCCAGCGTCCCTGAAGGTGCAGGTGCGCGGCGAATCCGGCCCATGGCGAGCGGCTGAACTGCTCTCCCATGGGACCGCCGAACAAATCTACCTTTTGTTGCGAATCGCACTCGCCGATCACGTAACCCGAGGACACGACACGTGCCCACTTCTTCTCGATGACGTGACAGTCCATACCGACGCGGAACGCACCAGCGCCATACTCAACCTGCTTCTCGAAATCACAACTGACCGCCAGGTCATCCTCTTCACTCAAGAACAGGAAGTTGCACGCTGGGCGCAGCACAAACTCACCGGACCGCACCATAAGTTGCACACTTTGCGCCAGGTAGAACTCGTTTAGATCACTGCAGTGATCGGATTCTGAAACGATGCGCTGCAGGCCGATGTCGCCGTTGCGTAGCCCGGTGCGCCGGGCTCCGGCCGGATCGCCGTCGCGCAGCGACTCCAGTTCGAGGCCCATGGTCATCAGACGCCGAACACCGACCCTGACCTACTCCCCCACCCGTTCCCCGGTGTCCGGATGGAACAGGTGCACCACACCGTCGGTCCGCTTCCGCAGCCGCACGGTGTCGGCCAGTTTGGCCGGCACCCGGTCCAGACACCGCGCCACCAGGTCCACTCCGCTGCCGGTGTGCGTGTACAGATACGCCTCACTCCCCAGATCCTCGACCAGGTCGACCACCACCTCGACCCCGCCGGCATCGGACAGTTCGAGGTGCTCGGGCCGCAACCCGACGGTGACGGTGTCGAGTTTGGCCTCGTGCAGTGCGGTGAGCTGGGCGCGTTCGAGTTCCAGCACGGTGTCGCCGATCTGCACCCCTTCCGGCACCAGCTGCGCGTTGAACAGGTTCATCGCCGGTGACCCGATGAACCCGGCCACGAACGCGTTGGCCGGCCGGTGATACAGGTCCCCGGGCGACGCGAACTGCTGCAGCCGACCGTGTTTCAACACCGCCACCCGGTCCCCCATGGTCATCGCCTCGACCTGATCGTGGGTCACGTACACGGTGGTGGTGCCGAGCCGACGCTGCAGCGCGGCGATCTGGGTGCGGGTCTGCACCCGCAGTTTGGCATCGAGGTTCGACAGCGGTTCGTCCATGCAGAACACCTGCGGCTCCCGCACGATCGCCCGGCCCATCGCCACCCGTTGGCGCTGCCCACCGGACAGCTTGGCCGGCTTGCGGTCCAGGAACTCGGTGAGGTCGAGCAGTTTGGCGGCCTCCTCGACCTTGCGGCGCCGCTCGGAGGCCGCCACCCCGCGCAGTTTCAGCGCGAATCCCATGTTCTCCGCGACGGTCTTGTTCGGATACAGCGCGTAGTTCTGGAACACCATCGCGATGTCGCGGTCCTTCGACGGCACCCCGCGCATGTTGCGGCCACCGATCTCGATGTCGCCGTCGTCGATGTCCTCCAGCCCGGCCAGCATCCGCAGTGCGGTGCTCTTCCCCGACCCGGACGGCCCGACCAGCACCACGAACTCACCGTCCTCGATCTCGAGGTTGAGCGAGTTCACCGCGAACGTGTCGGACCCTTCGTAGATGCACGACGCGTTGCGGTAGGTGATTGTCGCCATGAGAACTCCCGTCGTCTCCGAGTTACTTGATCGCGCCGAAGGACAGCCCGCGCACCAGCTTGTTCTGCGCCAGCCAGCCGGCCAGGATCACCGGCAGCGCCGCCATCGTCGACGCCGCGCACAGCTTGGCCCAGTACAGCCCCTCCCCGGCGATGAAGCCGACCAGGAACACCGGCATGGTCTGGGCCTGCACCGCGGTCAGGTTGACCGCGAAGAAGAACTCGTTCCACGCGAAGATCACGCAGATCAGCGCGGTCGCCGCGATCCCGGGCGACACGATCGGCAGGATCACCTCCCGCATGGTGCGCCAGGTGCCCGCCCCGTCCAGGCTGGCGGCCTCCAGCAGTTCACCGGGCACCTCGAGGAAGAACGACCGCATCATCCACACCGCGATCGGCAGGTTCATCGCCGTGTAGAGGATGATCAGCGCCCAGATGTTGTCCAGCAGGCCGACATTGGACACGATCACATACAGCGGGATGATCGCCGCGACGATCGGCAGCATCTTGGTGCTCATGAAGAAGAACAGCGCGTCCTGGGTCTTGCGCACCGGCCGCAGCGACAACGCGAACGCCGCCGGCACCCCCAGCGCCAGCACCAGCAGGGTCGACACCACGGTGGCGAAGAGCGAGTTCAGCAGCGCGGTGCCGATGCCCTGGTCGAACACCGCGCGGAACTGGTCCAGCGTCGGCGCGAAGAACACCTTCGGGGTGGTGGTGTAGGCGTCCACCTCTTGTTTGAACGCGGTCAGCACCATCCAGAACACCGGGAAGAAGAACCCGATGGCCGCGATCCAGGCCACCACACCCCACGGGTCGAAGCTGCGCCGTTTGACCTTGGCGGCCTTCGACGGCTCGGTCGGGACGGGGGCGGTGGTGGTGACAGTGGCCGTGCTCATCAGGCCGCCTCCTCTTTACCGGTGAACGAGCGGAAGATCAGTCGCAACGCGAAGGTGGCGATGATGATCGTGAAGATGACGACGATGACGCCCATCGCCGCCGCCTGGCCGATGTCGAAGCCCAGGAACGCGCGCTGGTAGATGTAGAACGGCAGGTTCGAACTCGCGGTACCCGGCCCACCCTGGGTCATCATGTAGATCGGGTCGAACGTGTTGACCAGGTAGATGGCGCCCAGCACCGCGCCGAGTTCGATGAACCGGCGCAGATGCGGCAGGGTGAGCTCGCGGAACAGCTGGAACGTCCCGGCGCCGTCCACCCGGCCGGCTTCCAGGATGTCGCGCGGCATGGACTGCAGCCCGGCCAGGATCAGCAGCATCATGAACGGCGTCCACTGCCAGACCAGATTGATCATCACCGAGGTCAGCGGGAACCGGCTCACCCAGTCCACCTGGTGCACCCCGAACGGCGACAGCAGCCAGTTGACGATGCCGAACACCGGGTCGAGCATGGCGGTCTTCCACATCAGCGCCCCGGCCACCGGCGTCACCAGGAACGGGGTGATCAGCAGCGTCCGGACGATGCCGCGGCCCAGGAACACCCGGTCCAGCAGCAGCGCCAGCCCCAGCCCGAGCAGCACCGACACCAGCACGGTCACCACGATGATGAGCACCGAGTTCACCGCGACCTGCCAGAAGGTGCTGTCCTGCACCACATCCACGTAGTTCTGGAACCCGACGAACTCGCGCGACCCCGGCCGCACCAGGTTCCACGACAACGTGGAGAAGTACAGCGTGAACAGGAACGGGACCTGGGTGACGATGATCATGAAGATCAGCGCCGGCAGCAGCGGCCCGCGCCGTCGCCACCCTTCGGCCCGTGAGACCCCCTGCTGTTTGGCGTGTTTGATGCGGGCGACCCGGTCGGCCTCGGACCCGGTGAGGTGCTCTGACGCGCCGGGGGCGATGGCTGTCATGGCTTCTCCTGATACGTCTTGCCGACCACTTGTGCGTACTTCTGCGCCTGCGCGAGCGCGTCCTTGACGGATTTCTGCCCGGCGATCGCCGCGCTGATCTGTTGGCTGACCCGGGTGCCGAGGTCCTGGAACTCGGGGATCGCGAGGAACTGCACCCCGGTGTAGGGCACCGGCTGCACCGTCGGGTGTTGGGTGTCGGCGTTCTCCAGCGACTCGAGCGTCACCTGCCCGAACGCCTCGGAGGCCTGCTGGTATTCGGGAATCTGATAGGTGGACAACCGGTTCCCCGGCGGAACCCGCGCCCAGCCGAGTTCCTCACCGACCAGCCGGATGTAGTTCTTGTCGGTCATCCAGGAGATGAACTTCCACGCCGAGTCCTTGTTGTCGCTGCTGGCCGGGATGCCCAGCGCCCAGGTGTAGAGCCAGCCGGCGTCGGCTTTGACGACGGTCGGCGCCAGCGCGTAGCCGACCTTGCCGACCACGTTGCTCTGCGCCGGATCCTCCAGCACCGACACCGCAGAGGTGGCGTCGTACCACATGGCGGCGCGACCCTGCGCGAACTGGGTGGCGCACTCCCCGAATCCACTGGTGGCGGGGCCGGGTTCACCGTGGTCGCGCACCAGGTTCACATAGAAGCTGACGGCCTCTTCGACCTCGGGGCTGTCGAGTTGGGCGTTCCAGTCCATGTCGTACCAGCGGCCGCCGAAGGTGTTGATCACGGTGTCCAGCGGGGCGAGCACCTCACCCCAGCCCGGTTTGCCGCGCAGGCAGATGCCGGCCATGTCCGGGGTGTCGAGGGCAGCGGCGGCGTCGGCGACCTGCTGCCAGGTCGGGTTGTGCGGCATGTCGATTCCGGACTTCTCGAACAGGTCCTTGCGGTACATCAGGAACGACGATTCGCCGTAGAACGGCACCGCGTACATGTCGCCCTCGTACGACAGCGATTCGCGGATGCTGGGGATGAAGTCGTCCTCGTCGTAGCCGGGGGTCTGCCGGGCGTAGTCGGACAGGTTGACCAGCCAGCCGTCCGCGGCCCACTGCGGGGTCTCGTAGTTGCTGATCATCACCACGTCGAACTCGCCGCCGCCCATCGCCGTCGAGGCGGTGATCTTGGCCCGCGCCTGGTTCTCCGAGAGCGTGACGAACTTCAGCCGGATGTCGGGGTTGGCGGCCTCGAAGTGCGGCGCCAACCGCTGCGCGTCGGACATCTGCGAGTTCGACACCAGCGCGATCGTCACGGTGTTGCCCGACGAGCCCAGGGTTCCGGCCCCGGCACAGCCGGTCAGGGTCAGGCAGACCGCGGCGACGGCGGCCAGCACCGCCCGGATCGGTGTTCGCCTCACCTCGGCACCTCCTTGCGGTTGTCCAACAACCATCGGGCGCAATGCACGTCGCACACCAGGTAGCGGGCGAAGCCACCCCGCAGTGCGGCCAGCGCCGCTTCGTATTTGCCCGACCCGCCGGTCAGCAGGATCGTGGTCGGGCAGTCGCGGATGTCCTCCAAAGGCACCGACACCGCCCGCGGGGACAACTCGGTCTCCAGCACCACCCCGTCGGCGTCGAAGAACCGGCCGCCGATCTCCCCCACCGCGCCCTGGGCCTTGAGCCGGTCCAGCATGCCGGTGTCGAGGAAGCTGCCCTCGAACAGCGTGGTCGACGTCGAGACCGTGCCGACGCCGAACATCATCACCTCGGCGCTGCGCCCGGCCTCCAGCGCGCGTGAGATCAGCGAGTCGTTGTGCAGCGACGCCACCGTCGCCGGATCGGCGTACAACGGAGCCGGGAGCCGGATCACCTTGGCGTGCAGCCGTTCGGCGCATCGTCCCAGCACGTACTCGGTGCCGGTCTGGTAGTTGCCGGCGCTGATCGCGCCGTCGAGTTGCACCACCGCGCGGCAGCTTGCCGCCCCGGCCGGCAGCGCCTTGGCGACGGCCACCACCTCCGGGCCCCAGTTGAAACCGAGGCTGTCGGTGGGCCGGAGCCGACGAGTGAGCAGTCGCGCACCGGCACGGCCGACCGGCGCCCAGGTGGCCGGGTCGTCGAGCGGGCCGGCGTCGTCGAGGTTGCCGCCGACCACCACCGCCTCGATCAGCCCGAACGCCGCCTCGAGGTCCATCTCCTCGTCGGCGTACACGCTGTCGCGTTGATCCGGCGGCACCACCACCTCGATGCGCACCAGGCCCTTGGCCTTCGCGCGGGCGATGAGCCGGCCGGCGGTGGGTCTGGACACCCCCAACCGGGCGGCGACCTCGGCCTGGGTGAGGTTGTCGAGGTAGTACAGCGACGCGGCCCGCAGCGCCAGGCGCAGGTCCTCCGCGGCAGCCGGCGCCGAGGGCTCCGGGCTGTCCATCGTCGGACCGGACATCACAACCTCCACAAATGAGCAGATGCTCAGGGGTGCGTAAATCTGCTCAGGAGGTTAACATGAAAATGTGACGCAGACAACACCCGCGACGATGCGGGCCGCAGTGCTCGTCGAGCCGGGGCGCATCGAGATCGCCGAACGTCCGGTACCGACACCCGCGCCCGGTGATGTGCTGATCCGGGTGAGAACGGTCGGGGTGTGCGGCTCGGACGCGCATTACTACCGCGAAGGCCGCATCGGCGAGTTCGTCGTCGAACAGCCGCTGATCCTCGGCCACGAGGCCGCCGGCACCATCGTCGCGGTCGGGTCGGGCGTGCCGGAAGACCGGATCGGACAACGGGTTTCCATCGAACCGCAGCGACCCGACCCGAACAGCGAGGAAACCCGCCGCGGCCGCTACAACCTGTGCCCGCACATGCGGTTCTACGGCACCCCGCCGGTGGACGGCGCGCTGTGCGAATACGTCACGATCGGTGCGGCGTTCGCGCATCCGGTGCCCGCCGAGATGACCGACAATGCCGCGGCGTTGTGCGAACCGCTGTCGGTGGCCATCGCCACGGTCGACAAGGCCGCCGTCGCCGGCGGGTCGCGGGTGCTCATCGCCGGCGCGGGTCCGATCGGCCTGATGACCGCCCAGGTGGCCCGCGCGTACGGGGCGACCGACATCGTCGTCACCGACCTCGATCCGCACCGCCGCAGGCTGGCGCATCGTTTCGGCGCCACCACGACGCTGGATCCGCAGACCGACGACGTCACCGGGCTGCGGGTCGACGCGTTCATCGACGCCTCCGGCGCCCCGGCCGCCGTGATGTCGGGGCTGGCGGCGGTGCGCCCGGCCGGCCGGGCGGTGCTGGTCGGCATGGGCGCCGAGACCATGGAACTGCCGGTACAGACGATCCAGAACCGGGAGTTGATCCTCACCGGCGTCTTCCGCTACGCCAACACCTGGCCCGCCGCGATCGCGCTGATCCGCACGGGAAGGGTCGACGTCGACGCGTTGATCACCGGCCGCTATCCGCTCGAGAAGACCGCTGAAGCACTGGAATCCGACCGGATTCCCGGAAACATCAAGTCCGTCGTCGAAGTGGGGACGTCATGAAGCTGAACGCCGCCAACCTGTCCGCACTGTCGATCCCCACCCCGGGTTATGACCGCGGACAGGTGCGGGTCGGCATCGTGCACTTCGGCGTCGGCGGCTTCCACCGGGCGCATCAGGCCATGTATCTGGACCGGCTGCTCAACGACGGCCTCGCCGGCGAGTGGGGCATCTGCGGGGTCGGTGTACTGCCCAACGACCGCCGGATGCAGGAGGCGCTGAGCCGCCAGGACCACCTCTACACCCTGATGCTCGCCCACCCGGACGGCACCCGCGAACCGCGGGTCATCGGATCGATCGTCGACTTCCGCTACGCCCCAGACGATCCCGAGGGCGTGATCGAGTTGCTCGCCGATCCGGCGGTGCGGATCATCTCGCTGACCATCACCGAGGGCGGCTACAACCTCCGCGACAGCGACGCTGGGTTCGACATCGACAACCCCGCCGTGCAGCGGGACCTCACCGGTGACGGTCCCCCGGCGACGGTGTTCGGTCTGGTCGCGGCGGGGCTGGCGCGGCGCCGCGAGCGCGGACTGCCCTCGCCGACCATCGTGTCCTGCGACAACATCGTCGAGAACGGCGACGTCGCCCGCCGGGTGTTCACCTCATACGCCGAGCTCGCCGACCCCGGTTTGGCGCAGTGGATGCGCGAGCACACCCGGTTCCCGAACTCGATGGTCGACCGGATCACCCCGGTCACCACCCCCGAGGTGATCGACACCCTGGCCACGGATTTCGACGTCGAGGATTCCTGGCCGGTGGTCGCCGAACCGTTCTGCATGTGGGTGCTCGAGGACGACTTCGCCGACGGGCGCCCACCGTGGGAGCGGGCCGGGGTGAAACTGGTCGACGACGTCCGCCCGTACGAGGCGATGAAGCTGCGGCTGCTCAACGCCGGCCACCAGAGTCTGTGCTATTTCGCGTATCTTTCCGGGTATCGGCTGGTGCATGAGGCCGCGCAGGATCCGTTGTTCGCCGAATTCCTGTCCCGCTACATGGATTCAGAGGCGATGCCGACACTGCAACCGGTTCCCGGGCTGCACGAGTTCAAGGATCAGTTGATCCCGCGGTTCGCCAACGCCCACGTCCGCGACACCATCGCCCGGTTGTGCGCCGAATCGTCGGACCGGATCCCCAAATGGTTGTTGCCGGTGATCCGGGACAACCTGGCGTCCGGTGGCCCGGTGCGGCTTGCCGCCGCCACCGTGGCCAGTTGGGCCCGCTACGCCGAGGGGGTCGACGAGCAGGGTGAGCCGATCGATGTGGTGGACCGGTTGGCCGACACCCTGATCCCGATCGCCCGGTCCCAGCGGGACAATCCGCCGGCGTTCATCGAGAATCGGGCGATCTTCGGTGATCTGGTGGATCAGCCCCGATTCGTCGAGGCCTACCGGTGGGCGCTGGAGTCGCTGCACCGGGTGGGCGCGCGGGCCACGCTCGAAGCGCTGCTGCGGGAGCGGTCATGACGCTCGTCGCCGGCATCGACTCGTCCACCCAGTCGTGCAAGGTGCTGATCTGTGATGCCGACACCGGCGCGGTAGTGCGGGAGGGCCGCGCCGCCCATCCCGACGGCACCGAGATCGACCCGGCGTTCTGGGAGTCCGCCGCCCACGACGCCGTCCGGGCAGCGGGCGGTCTCGACGATGTCGCCGCGGTCGCGGTGGGGGCACAGCAGCACGGCATGGTCTGCCTCGACGAGGCAGGCAAGGTGGTACGGGATGCGTTGTTGTGGAACGACGTCCGCTCCGCCGGCGCGGCCGCGGCACTGGTGGACGAGCTCGGCGGACCGCAGGCGTGGGCCGAGGCCGTCGGGGTGGTGCCGCTGGCCGCGATCACCGTCGCCAAGCTGCGGTGGCTGGCCGACCACGAGCCGCAGCACGCCGACCGCACCGCCGCGGTGTGCCTGCCGCACGACTGGCTGACCTGGCGGCTGCGCGGGTCCACCGACATCGCCGAGTTGACCACCGACCGCAGCGATGCCAGCGGCACCGGGTACTACGACGCGTCCGGCGACGACTACCGCCTCGACCTGTTGGAGCTCGGGCTGCGCGGGCGCCGACCACATCTGCCCGCGGTGCTCGGCCCGTCTGACGCCACCCGCGGCGGTGACCGGGTGTTCGGCGCCGGCCTGGGTGACAACGCCGCCGCCGCGTTGGGGCTGGCCGCCGAACCCGGGGACGTCATCGTCTCGGTGGGCACCTCGGGGGTGGTGTCGGCGGTGGCCACCGCACCGGTGCGCGACGGCACCGGGTTCGTCGCCGGTTTCGCCGACGGCACCGGGCGGCATCTGCCGCTGGTGTGCACGCTCAACGGCGCCCGGGTGCTCGACGCCGCGGCGGCCATGCTGCAGGTGGACCACGCCGAGCTGTCCCGGTTGGCGTTGTCCGCACCGCCCGGTAGCGAAGGACTGGTGCTGGTGCCGTATCTGGAGGGTGAACGAACCCCCAACCGGCCGAACGCCTCCGGGGCGCTGCACGGACTCCGGGTGTCCAATGCGACACCGGCGAACCTGGCGCGGGCCGCCGTCGAGGGCCTGCTGTGCGCCCTGGCCGACGGGATCGCACACCTGACCGGCCACGGCATCCCGCTGCGGCGGGTACTGCTGATCGGTGGCGCCGCCCGGTCGGAGGCGGTGCGGGCCATCGCCCCTCAGGTGTTCGGGGTGCCGGTGCTGGTGCCCGATCCGGCCGAGTACGTCGCACTCGGGGCGGCCCGGCAGGCGGCGTGGGCGCTGCGCGGGACACCTGAACCGCCTTCGTGGCAGCCGCCCCGCACCGATCGGTACGAGGCAGACCCGGTACCCGCGGTGCGGGAGCGCTATGCGGAGGTGCGCGACCTCACCGAGGGGGTGGAGTAGGGCTCGTCGTCAGCGCCCAGGTCTCAGCAGCGAACCCAGGGCACGTCACCTTCTCCGGACGGGCGATTCACCGAACCTTCACGCTCGGTGAATGAGTCCCGATTCTGACTCACGCAACAACCCTCGCTCGACCGCCTTCGACAATGCCGCATCCAACCGACTGCGAATCGACTGCGTGATCCTTTTTCCACCAAGGAGATTGAGTGCCTCGCGCAGGAGCTCATCGGAACCGATACCGCCCGACTGCTCCGCGACCACCAACATCGCGTTGCCGATCTCGATCAGGCTGATTTCTTCGAGTGGCCTACTCGCGCCGCCCTCGGGTTGCCGCACGACACGCCACGCAGCTGGGTCGATGTCCTTGGGCCAATAGAACTTCTCCCCGGTCTTACGCCGATATTCGGCAGGTACCAGCCGCTGAATGGAACGCCGACGGTCATCGTTCACCCGGCTCAATCCGAACGCTTTGGCCACCAAGCGCGCCAGCCGATCCTGATGAATGGGCCCTTCGGCGTCGATCACCTCGGCGATGACAGCCTTGATCCGAGTTGACGCCCAGCCCTCCCTCGACCTGTCCAGCGTCTCGACATCGCCTGCCCTCCGCGGCACGAACTCTCGGAACGGCTGAATCATCGGATGCCGTTTCGGCTCCCGTTGCTGTGTGGACACTGACGCGGCGGGAGCGGACTTCAGCGCCGCATATTGTCTGCGCTTTCCGTCAGCCACCACAGCGGCGGTGCTTGTGTCCGTTTTCAGCACTTGCGTCGGCGGTGACACCAACTGCTCGGATTCCGGATCCGGCACAACCTCCCGCCGTGCGAGTTCCCTTTTCGCCTCATCGACGGCGTCACGCAGTCGGTTGATCGTCTCTGTGCGGTGATCGAGCCATTCAGGCAGCCACACGCGCTCCACTGCCGGCCACTTCATGAGCCTTTCGAGAACGTCCACCGGCAAACCATCCCGGTCGGCAACTGTTCTCCGTCCGAACCACTCAGTGCCGTCCAACAGGACAGCGACCAACGGCTGATCGGGCTGTTCGGGGTCCGAGATGACGATGTCGACCCGGAAATCAGACAAGCCGACGTCGGTCGACACCGGTAATCCTGCTTCGCGCAACGCGTTCGCGATGTCGTCACGGTGTCTGTCGATGACCGGTTGACGCCGTCCGCCCTCGGTGACGGTGTCAACGCCCTGTGCGGCCATTTCCAAGTACGCCTTGAGGTGTTTGGTACCGACCTGGGAGGTCTCCTCGGCACGCAGATCCGATGGATCGAAGCTGGCGTACAGCACCACCTCGCGACGGGCGCGGGTCACCGCCACATTCAACCGCCGTTCTCCGCCGGGCCGTGACAGCGGTCCGAAATTCAGCGGCACCACACCTTTGTCGTTAGCGCTGAACGCGACCGAGAACAAAATGGTGTCCCGCTCATCGCCCTGCACGTTCTCGAGATTCTTGACGAACAGGCCATCCGGTTCGTCGAGTGCCCGCAGGACCCGGTCGTCGCCGGCATCGCGCAACAGGTTCTCGATCAGATCACGCTGCTGAGCGTTGAACGTGATCACACCCAGCGACGGCGCGCGGTCCGGTGAGGCACTGAACCGATACAGGATGTCCTCGACAATCCGTTCCGCCTCGACGCGGTTAGTGCGCAGCGTCTTTCCTCGTCTGGACCGCTCGAAGTGTCCGTCCACCCGTACCAATGAGAGACCGTATCCGGCGCCAGGTGAACCTTTCGCCGGCAACGGCGCCGGGAAGGACGCCAGTCGCCCGTCGTAGTAGTGGTAGTTGCTGAACGCGATCAGCGCTTCGTCCTGGCTTCGGTAATGCCAGGACAACCACTGTCGAGGCACCCTCGCCTGAACGCACTCGCTGAGGATCGACTCCTCATCGATCACCACGTCGGGGCTGTGGTCCTCGTCCTCGTCGACCGTGACGCTGACCTCGGCGAAGCTGGTGGGCGGCATCTGTTTGCTGTCTCCGACGACGACCACTGACTTGGCCCGTCCCATCGCGCCGACCGCATCCGCGACGCGGATCTGCGAAGCCTCGTCGAACACAACGATGTCGAAATATCCGGATTTTGCCGGAAAGAATCTCGCCACCGAGTCGGGACTCATCAGCGTGCACGGCAGGATCTGCGTGATCAGCTCGCCGAAGTTCTCGATCAACGCTCGCACGCCCATGCCGCCGCGCCGACGGTCCAACTGGCGGCGCAACGCGCCAATCTGCCCGCTGGAGGTGTTCGCGTCGAACCTGCGTTCGTTCAACAGCTTCGCCGGGATCGCGCGGCGCAGCTCGTCACGAACAGCCTTGGTGCTCTTGACGAAGCGCTGAATGGTCTTGGTGTGGGCGTTGAGGTCGAAGTCCATCAGGGCGCTGGCCTCGAGCCGCTCGTCGATCGAGGCGACGGCGATACCGCGGTCGAATGCCAGGCTCGCGTCCTCCGCGGATACCTCGCCGGTGAGCAGCGCGCGACGCGCCTGCCCCATTCCTGCTGCCCGTAACGGCTCCAGGTGCTCTAACAGGTCGACCCACCGCTCGATCGACGCCGAGCTCTCCACGCGACGGGCACTCCGGGTCGCGCACCAGCGGGTAATGAACGAATCCTCGCCGGCCCATGCGTGCTGACGCTCCAATGGCACGGCGGTGACCTTCTCCAGATGACGCCACGCGGTGGTCAATCGCCGAAGTTCACCGGCTCCGACTCCGGCCTCGCTGCTCGCATAGTAGCGGCGCATCACGCGCACCGGTTCCTGGTCCGGATCAGTGCACAGCGTCTGTACCAGCCACTTCAGCTGCCCCAACCGGGTGTCGAGCCGTTCGACCTGCTCGGGGATGAACGGGTTGACCGGCTCATCGACGAGCCGAACCGGGAGAGCCGTGACTCGTGAACGCAGGTCTTCCACCGCTGCAAACGATTCCGCCATATCCGCGGTGAGCCGGGACAGCGTCTTCAGCTTTATGGACGCCGGGTCGACGGTCAGCACCTCGGTCAACCGGGCCAGCACCGCACGCCGGCGCTTCTTGCGACCAAAGAATCCCGACTCGTCGGCGGCTTGGGCGTCGTGGTGGATAGCCGGGATATCCAGATCCATCGCTGTCGGGCCGGCGGTCGCCTTCCACTCCGGCTGGGATTGCGCGAGCTCCTGGAGTAGCGCCGCTATTCCGTTCGTGTCGCGGGTCCACCCGGCTCGGTGCAGTTGGTCGAGCGCTTCGAGCGGATACCGCGGCATCGGCGCCAGCGTGGCCCAGATGTCGAGGTCGACTGGGTCCACCGTCCGAGCGACACTGTCGAAATCGACTGGGGTCCGGGCTATCTGTTGTAGTGCCTGATCGAACTCCACCGCCGCTTCGTGAATCGCCCGGGGATCCAACCCGTCCGCAGGCAGGTCATCGATGAACCCCCAGGGGTGCGAAGCACTCGGCCTCGCAAGGTCGGCCTTCTCCGGAAGCGTCCGCAGCACGGCTGCGATCTTGTCGAGTGTCTCCTGAGGTCCGTTCGCCACGAGATCGCGGGGAACGTCCAGGGTCGGTACATCCGGGTCGGTGGCCAGTTCGGATGAGCGTGCCGTATAGAGCGACTTGTTCGCCGCGTTGGGCTCATGCAGACGTTCGGCGTAGCGGGCAAGAGTTCTGCGACTGGATTCGGCCGCGTGGGTGCTGGTCTTCAGCAATTCCGCATCGTGGCTGATCCGAAGGTCCAACGCCGCTTTGATCTGCGCGCGAACAGCGGCGGGACGCGCTGATTTGTCGTGCAGATCGAGCGACAGCGCACCGAGGCCGACTTCTTCCAGACGCTTCTTCACGACGTCGAGGGCCGCACGCTTTTCCGCGACGAACAGGACCCGCCGACCAGAGGCCATCGCGTGCGCCAGCAAGTTCGTGATCGTCTGTGACTTCCCGGTTCCCGGCGGTCCCTCGAGAACGAAGGTTCGCCCTGCGACCGCCTCAGCGACAGCGGTCAACTGAGAAGAGTCCGCCGGCACCGGCACCGAGGACCCCAGTTCGTCGAGATCAACCTGAGGAGGCTCGCTCACCGGATCGACGTAGGGTTCCACCGGCGTCTCGATGAGATGTTTGACCAGGCTGTTCTGGGACAGCTCCCGCCACGACTCGTCGAGGTCTTTCCACAGCGGGAACTTCGCGAAATGCAGGATGGACAAATGGACGGAATCTTCGACGCGGAAGGGCAACTCCGCTCGGGCGACCGCGCGCCGCACTCCGTTGAAAGCCTCTTCCAGATCGATACCCGACTCGTCCTCGACCGGATTGGCAAGTTCCGGGATCTCCAACCCGAATGCCATCCGCAACTTCTCGATGAGGCAGTAATTCGGAGTTGAGATCCCAGCCTCATCGATGGTGATCACATAGCGTTCACCGCGGTTGGTTGTGCTGAGCGTGACCGGCACCAGCACCAGTGGCGAACGCAGATCGCGGTCGTTGAACCGCCAGTTGAGCATGCCGAACGCCAAGTAGAGATTGTTGGCACCGGTCTCCTCGACGATGGTCTTGGCCTTGTAGGCCAGGTACCGCAGCTTGCCCTTGTAGGAGGCCTCGGTGATGTCAATGTAGGCGAGCCGTTTCTCGGCCAGCAGCAGTTCGCGTTCACTTTCGGGCAGGTCGCGTCCGTACCGAATGCCCCGCGCCGCATCGACGCTCTTCACCGCGTCAGATGCCAACAGACTGATCGGTGTCGAGGCATTGACCGCGTCCTCCAGACGCGCCAACGCCGGTCCGGGCACCTCGATGCGATAGCCGGCACGTTCGGTGTAGTTGATGAGCTTGTTACGCAAGCTCAGGTCGAGCAGCGCGTTCTTCCACTGGGTGATTCGCGGCGGGACATCCTCCACCGTCGCCTCACGCCGTTCCTTCTCCCCCGCGACGTAGGGAGCGATGGTCGGCCCGGCGCCGGGTCGGTAGTGCGTGACGACGACGGTTCCATCGGCGTCGACCGTCCGGCTGGGCAGCGGATGGATCTGCGCCTGCCGCGCCTGCCGGACATCGGTGACTCCGAGGATGTTGGAGAGGTCACCGGACAGGTGCCGGACGCGCGGCGCGGTGGTGGCGTCTGCGAAGGTCGGGCCGTTGTCGGCCTGGGTGACCATCGTGGTCTCGACCAGCCGGATATTGCCGAGGTCGACTTGATTGACGACGTCGAGAACCTCAGTGCTCGACACCATGCTGAGCGCCGAATCAGTGCGCCAGTATCCCAGGAAAGCGTGGCCGTTCAGCACCCAGATCGTGGAGTTGATACCAGCCTGTTCCAGGGCTGCCGCCATCGTCAACGTGGTGTCGAGACAGGTGCCCAGCCGGCCTTCCAGCACGTCGGCCGGCGTGCGGACCTTCTGCCCGTCGGTCCCCCAGCTCGCCGGCGGCTCGGCGTATCGGATGTCTCGCGCCCGCATCGCGTCGAACACGGCTTCCGCGATCGCGTCGACCCTTTCGGGGTTTTCACTCTGGTAGCCGTCGATCGCGGAGTTGCCCGTCAACGCGTGCAACCGGTCGGACACATCGGTCATCAACTCGGCGATTGCCGGTGAGTTCGGCTGCACATGGGCCGCCAGCATCTCCATGGCGAGCTGCAAAGGTGTGGCTTTCCATTGATTGGCGGCCAGAATGTTGACTTCCTGAGTCGCCTCGGCAAGGCGTTCACCCGCCGCGGTGCGCAGCACCACCCGGATCGCACCGGGGCGTTGATCCTCCACACTCAACATGGACGCCGGATCCAGCTGCAGATCGACGGTGCGCAGGATCGTGGGTTTCTCAGCCGAGAGATCCACGAACACCTCCCGCGGGCCGCCGTGCGACCCGTCGGCGCTGACGACGTCGACCTCGACTTTGGCGCCACGAACATCCGCACCTGTGTTCTCGACGGTGATGTGGTCGATCACCGGGATGCGGCAATGCGCCATCGCGTAGCTGAGGTCCGGGACGGCGTGGATCTCGATGCGCGGCCCGCCGCCAGCCCCTGGAGAAGCTGACTGCGACCTCGGCGCAACCTCGGAAGGTGGTAACGATCGGGTGCCTGCGGCCGGCACCGTGGGTGGTGGCTTCAGTAACGCGATCCGATCGGCTTCGCTGTTCCGCCCGATCGACCGCAGCAACAGTTCAGCCGAGTCGATCGCTCGGTAGGCCTCCTGAGCCGTGAACGCTTCGTTGTGTGCCCAGCGGTTCCGCACCTCGCGCAGTTCGCTGGCGCACGCCTGCGCCTGACGTGACAGACGACCGCTGAACGGGTACCCCAGATCGCCGAGCCGCTCGGTCATCGCCCGCAACATCAGCGAAAGATCTCGACTCCGGTATTTGTCGGTTCGCCGGCCGGTTGCCGAATCCTTCTTCCGCAGGATGTCGACCCACTCCGAGCCGGACGGCAAGACGCCGGAAAATACCTGTTCGACGAACGGACTCAGACCCTCGATGAGGATACCGAGAGCCTCACCGACGGTCGAGTGGAAGTCGTCGCCGTCGACGGACATGTCTCCCCCCTCAATCAGAGCGGGCACGCGTTCAGCACATTTCGCTGCGTGCCACGGCCGACGATAGGCCACAGCACCGACAAAGTGTAACGATCGTCATACGGACCCCACTGAGCGCCCTGAAGGTCGAATCGTCACCATCGGCGGACCTGCCTTCTCGTTTGCTGCCGTCGGGTTCGGTTGTCGCTGTTCACCGGCACCGACCGACTGTCGCGCCCGTCTGGCAAACACTTGGGAGCCCGGCCCCGGAACGCACCCGATGCGGTGAGGGGTCCACTCACCGGAAGCCTGCCGGCCCCGCGGGGCCAACCCGAACTCAGCGATACCGTCTGCCATGCGTTCGCCTCTCGGGCGGTCCCGCCCTGGACGCCGCTCAGTGCGGTCCGCGCAGAGCCTGTCGCTCGGCGTCTCGGATGCGGGCTCGTTCCCGCTCGTCGATCTGTTGGAGCCGATATGAGGCGTACGAACGGTGCCGCTGCAGTCTCGGGGGCTGGGGACCGGCGATCCAGCCCTGCTCTGCGTTCATTCCGCCTCCGCCAGCTCGGCATCTGGCTGTGATGTCAGTGTGGGCGGTTGCTCGAAGACACAGACCGTACTGCGATGCGTCAGCACATATCCGCCCACCGTCACGTAGACACCGCCATCTTGGCGGAATTCTCGGCACCGCCCAGTTCCAGTTCTGGTAGCTCCGGATACGGCTGCCCGCAGACGGTGGTGAAGTTCCCCCCATCTCTGCGATGTCACGCAACGTCTGCGCGCCACTGTTCCACCACCCCACCCGCGCGTTGTCCCGCGGAATACGTATTTGTCGCGGTATTCGGGCTGCCCATGTTCGACGAGGTTCTCCGGACCCGTCAACAGGGTCTCGACCGCGTGGTGCAGCGGGTCGCCCTCGGTGATGGCGTCGACCAGGTGGGACAACTCACCGAACGGCGTGCTCGTCCCGCACCGCTGTTGTACGACCGAGATCGACGGCTCGTGCCAGCAGGCGTGGATGACCCGCAGATCGCCCAGATCCAGCCACAGCGGCAGAGTGGCGAACCAGTCCAGAAACCGGCCGCGGTCCGCACCGGTGACCTGATCGAGGACCTCCCGATGTTGCCTGGTGTTCTTCTCCGACCACGGATTGTCCGGATCGCCGTTGGCCCGCAGGTATTTCCCACTGTCCGGTGGCCACTCGATGATGTGGCAGCCCCGCACCGCGGCATCAATCATCCGCGCTCCCCCTGTCTCGCCATTCGTCGTCGGTGTCGGGCGCCCGGCCACCGAATGCTTCCACCGGTTCCTCCACCAGTGCTCGTTCCCAAGGCGGTTGTCTTCATGCTCACCAGGTCCGACGCCGCTCGCCGACATCACCGTCAACAGCGGGCTTCCCGGTCGCTAATCGCCCGAATGCAACCGCCGCAACGCATCCCGGAACTCGGGATTCGGATTCGCGCCGGACAACACCGCGCACACCTCGTCGAGCGCCCGCTCGATGCCGATACCCTGCCGACGGGCGCCGTAGAGCGCGGCGATCGTCGGTGTGCGACTGTACGCGTGCACGCAGTGCAGATACACCGTCCGGTTCTCCGCCCGCAGCTGTTCGACCGCCCGCACGGTGTCGAGGAGCACGAAGTCCAGGTTCGCGTTGTCGCCGACGCGGTCGATCAGCCGGACATCGAGATGGGTGGCGCCGTCGGGTATGTGCTCATCGGCCACCCGGCACAACGACACCACCGCGTCGACTCCGTCGGGGAGCCGGTGCAGCGCGGCCGCATTACCGATCCAGATGTCGACGTCATGCGGATGGCGCACCGCCAGTGCTGATTCCGGGTATGCGCCGTAGGCCTGATCGAACGACTCCGCTTGCCCGCCGCTGACGATATCGGTCGCCAACTGCACTAGACCGCGGGTGTTCAGCCCGGGCCATCCGGTCAGCAGCAGCCGCCACTGCGCCGGTACCGCCGAGGCCCCGTGCACCGCGCCGAGCAGCCCGCCGGCGATCGCCGCCACCGTATCGGTGTCCCCACCACCGCGAACCGCCGCCTCCAGCGCCAACCGCAGATGATCGGCCCGGAACAGCCCCGCCGCCGGATCATCGACCGGAATCGGGGTGGTGACAATCGACGACCACGCCCCCTGCAACGCGGCGACCACCCAGCCGTTCTTTCCGGCGAACGCCTCCGGACGCGACGATTCCGCCTCCTCGAGGCGGGCCGCCCACAGATCACGCCGCGAGCCGTCGATGTGGTCCAGTCCGATCCGGACGTCGAACCCGCCGGTCAGCACCGCATGACGGATCGCCAGGCACCACATCACACAGGCGTCGCCGGCTTCCGGGTCGAAATGCGTCAGCTCGCTGATCGCCCGCGCCGCGTCGGCCAGCGCATCCTCGTCATCGAGATGCGCCAACGCCACCGGCGCGGTGCGCATCAGCGAGCCGTTCCCGCCGCTCCGCCCCGCCGATTCGTGCCATACCGCGGACTCCTCGCGCGCTGCACGTGCCGAGATGCCTCGTCGCCCCACCGCGCTCAGCACCGCACTGGTCTGATTGCCGACGTCCTTGGCGGTGCGCGCCCACTCATACCAGCGCTCGACGATGTGATCTTGGACGCTGTCATCGCGCAGATCAACTCCAGTGGCGGCGATTTCGGCGATGGCCAACGCCATGGCGGTGTCGTCCGTCCACTCACCGGGCGCGAACGGTCCCAACCCGCCGCCGATCATGCCGACGGGTTCGTCATCCCCCATCGGCGGATCGAACTCGTATCCAGCGCCCAGCGCATCACCGGCAGCGGTCGCCAGAAGCACGCCGACAGCCCGATCACGCTGCGCAGCAGACAATTTCAGCCAAGGTGCGCTCATCGACTCCCCAGAACCTCGAAACCCCGCATCGGGGGCGCTCTTACCGACACCGGTTGGCGACGGTCGCTTCGTCATCCGAGCCACCCACGAGCGTGGGGTTGGCGCACCGCCCAGTCGGAGCTTTGCGGCGGTGTCTCATGAAGCTCTCCTGAGTCTAGATCAGGAGGGCGACAAAATTTGCTGGTTTGCACCACCGATTGCGAACCGCTTGAGAGAAGCGCGCCCACCTCCGCGTGACTACCATCGACGTATCGAACCGGTACGTCGATGGAGAGAGCGCCCAGTCACATGATTCGGGCAGTCCTGCTGGCAGTCATCCTGCTGGTCCTGGTCACCGCGGTCGCCGTGGTCACCCGGGGCGGACCGCGCGACGCCCCCACCGACCGGCGGTTGTCCGACGCCGCGACCACGACGCTGGTGGTACTCGGGATGCTCGCCCTCGGCGTCGCGATCACGCTGGGGTTCACCGTCGGCGACGGTTGGCCGCTGCTGCCCATCGGCGCCTGGGTGGGCGCCTACCTGGTCGTACGGGTCCGCGACCGCACCCGCCCGCAGCGCGAACGCGCCACGCTCGAACAACGGCGCGACGCCGCCCGGCGGCGCCTCGACGAGTTCGGGCCCGACGGCGTGGCCGCGCTCGACGAAGCCGAAACGCTGATCGACCGGATCCTGCACACCGAGGCCGCACAACACGGGTGGCTGGGCGACCTGGACTTCGGAGCCGACACCGAGATGATCGCCGCGGCCCAGCGCAGGATCACCGAGCTGCGCAAGGCCTGCGACGAATGGGCGGCACTGCCCGACCCCATGCCGGTCGACGCCGATCTGATCGTCGACGCCCAACGCAGCATCGGCGAGCTCAAGGCCGCCGTCGCCGAACGGCTGCAGGTGCTGCACGACTGCGCGAACCAGGCCGAAGCCGTCGACCGGGCCCTTGCCCAACAGCGCGAACAGGACGCCGTCGAACACCGCCGCGACCAGCTGCGCGTCCGCATCACCGCCCTGCTCACCGGCACCAGAGCGGCGTCGCAGCGCGAGCCGTCGGAAGCCACCGACCTGGTGCGATCCCGGGTCGCGGCCTTCCAGGAACTGCAGGCGACGATCCAAGCGCACCGCCGCGCCGACTCGATCGATTGAATCGAGGCGGTCCGGGTACTTCACCGCCATGACGAACCCCAAACAGGTACCCAGACCGGCAATCGCCGCCGCCCTGGCCGCTCCCGTCGCACTCGCCCTCCTGACCGGCTGCCAGCAGGACGGGCAGTCCGCCGAGGACACCACATCCCCCACCACGACCAGTCCCGCGCCCCGCGGCGAGACGATCAGCACCGAACTGAAGACACCGGACGGTCGGACGGTCGCCGACGCCGACATCGAATTCACCGACGGCTACGCCACGATCACCGTCGAGACCACCGAGTCCGGCATCCTCTCCCCCGGCTTCCACGGCCTGCACATCCACGAGATCGGCAAGTGTGAAGCCAACTCCGTCGCACCCGGCGGCGGCGAGCCCGGTGACTTCCTGTCCGCCGGCGGTCATCTGCACATGCGCGGCGACACCCCTCACCCCGGCACCGGCGATCTGACCCCTCTCGAGGTCCGTTCCGACGGGTCAGCGCGGCTGGTCGCGACGACCGACTCGCTGACCATCGAGGATCTGCGGGGGTCGCAGGGGTCGGCGCTGATGCTGCACGAACGGCCGGACAACTTTGCCAACATCCCGCCGCGGTACACCGTCAACGGCGCACCCGGCCCCGACGCCGAGACGCTGGCCACCGGCGACGCCGGCAGCCGCATCGCCTGCGGTGCGCTCGCCGCGGCGAGCGCACAGGCCACCCCGACCACCGAGACCACCACGATCACCGAGACGGCGCCGGGCGGCCCGCCCGCGGGCACCGCTCCTCCCGCCACCGAGCCGCCGGGCACCACCGGACCGCCGGCGACGACCGAATCACCGCAGACCACCACCACGACCGCCGAGACGACGGTCACCACACCGCCCACGACGACGGTGACCACGACCGTGCCGGAGGGTGAGGGTCCGGGCTGAGCAGCATGTCCGGCAGCGCCGACTCCGACATCGCCGGGACGGTGGCCGATTCGCTGCCGACGGCGTCCAACACGGCGGCGAGCCCGTCGGTCCAGGACTGCATGGCGGGTCCGCCGTTGATCGGCACCGCGTCCGAGCTGCCCACCCCGAGCAGATCGATCGGGAAGGTCGCGGTCGGCATGAACAGCAGATCGGGCCCCTGCTCGCCGACCACCTGATACGCCAGGTGGACATCACCGTCCCGCGCGTATCTGGTCTCCGGAAAATCGTTCACCATGGCAGGTCAGCGGCGAGGTGGCACCGGCGACGGCACCGGGCCCGCTGCATCGTCAACGGTATTGTCCGCCACCGGCTTCCGGTGTGCCCGGACCCGGATCCGCGCGCCCCGGCGCGGGACGAACACGACGTGTTTGAGACGGGGCCGTTCTCCGCGCGCCGACGTGGTCTCCAACTCCACCCGGCGCAGGATCTCGCGCAGCACCACCCGCATCTCGACCATCGCGAAGGTGGCGCCCAGGCAGCGACGGTTGCCGCCGCCGAACGGAAACCAGGTCGTCGGCGTCAGCGCCGGCTGACCCGGGGTCTCCCCCAGCATGCGGTGCGGGTCGAACCGCTCGGGGTCCGGATACAGCTCGCCGTCGGCGTGCACCCGCACCATGCCCGGCACCACCATGACACCGGCGGGCAGCCGGTGACCGGCCAGCTCCACCGGCCGTTTCAGCACCCGGCCGACGTCGAACACGACGGTGCGGTTCCGCAGCGTCTCCCTGCACACCGCGTCCAGGTACTCGTCGCCGGCCGGATCACCGGCGGCACTGGCCTCGGCGGCCTGCTCCGCCTCGGCCAGCAGCATCGGATGCCGGGTCAACCGTTCCAGCGCCCAGGACAGCGCGGTGGCGGTGGTGTCGTGCCCGGCCAGCAGCAGGGTCATCAGCTGATCGCGCAGTTCGCGGTCGCTCATGGCCTGGCCGTCGTCGTCGGCCGACCGCACCAGCATCGCCAATGTGTCGGTGCGCGTGTCCAACTCGGGATCGGCACGGCGCTCGGCGATCTCGGCGTAGAGCAGCCGGTCCGCGTCGGCGAGGTTGCGCTGCAGCCGTTGCCACGGCCGGTGGCGCTGCAGGTGGGGGCTCGCCACCGCGAGCGACAGCCACGGACCGATGTCGATCAGCCGCGGCAACACCGTGCGCAGCGCGGCCAGTCGACCCGGATCGCCGGCGCCGATGACGACGCGCAGGATCACCTCCAGGGTGATCTGCGACATCCTGGGTGCGGCGGCGAACGTGGTTCCCACCGGCCAGCCGGCGATGTCGGCCGCGGCGATCTCGGCCATCGCGTCGGCCTGCCGCGTCACCGCGTCGCGGTGGAACGACGGCAGCATCAGCCGGCGCCTCCGGCGGTGCAGGTCCCCGTCGATCACCAGGACCGAGGTCTCGCCGAGGATTCCGCTCAGCATCGAATTCGCCTCGCCGGCATGGAAAGTGTCCGGATCACCGGTGAACACGGCCTTGATGTCGGCGGGATCGGTCAGATAGACCAGGGTGCCCATCGAGGTGATGCGCAGGGTGAACACCGGACCGTAGCGGCGCTGACAGGCCGCGATGAACCACTTCCCGTGCCGCAGCATGAGCCAGGCCTGCACCGGGGCCGGCAGTCGCGGCCCGGGAGGCAGCGCCGAGGGGCTCATCTCCCCCAGCCTACGAGCATCAGCGCCCGTGCGCCTCGGCCGCGGTGGTCAACGACGCCTCGACCCGGGCGCGGTCATCGCCGAGCCCGACCAGCATGTCGACGGTCATCGGGGTGAGGATCTTCGTCAGGCCGTGCCCCTCGGCGCCGAAGAACCCGGCCAGCTCGAGCATCACCTCGCCGTGGATGAGGCTCCACAGCCGGCCGGCGATCGCGGCCTCGCCGTCGTCGCGGATCCGGCCGGCGGCGATCATCCGCCGCACCATGGTGCGCAGCGCCTCGAAGGACGCGGCCCATTCGGTGCGGTCGCTCACCTCACCGGTGGCGGTGAGGTCGGCGCGGGATCCGGCGATCGACGCCGGTGTCGCGGTGCCGAACATCAGCAGATAGCGCTGCGGGTGGGTCAGCGCGTACTCGCGGTAGGCGGCGCCCATCAGAAGGAAATCAGCCACCGGATCGCCGGTCTGCGGGATCTGGGTCAGCGCGTCGGCGAACCGGGCGAAGATCTCCCCCGCCACCGCCTCGAGCACACCGGGCATCCCGCCGAAGCGGGTGTAGACCGCCATCGTCGACGTGCCGGCCTCGGCCGCCAGGTTCCGGGCGCTCAGCGCCTGCACCCCGTCCCGCTCCAGCAGCCGCACCCCGGCGTCGACCAGTTTCTCCCGAATGTCGTCCGCAGTCACCCTTGCGATTCTGCCATAACGCTGTTATACAGGTTCCCATCAGCTATAACAGCGTTATAAGGGGAGAACCGTGAGTAACCGTTATCTGACCGGGGCGTTCGCCCCGCTGACCGAGGAGTACACGCTCACCGACCTCGAGGTGACCGGGACGATCCCCGACTACCTGGACGGGCGATACCTGCGCAACGGACCGAACCCGGTCGGCGAGATCGACCCGGAGCTCTACCACTGGTTCGTCGGCGACGGCATGGTGCACGGCATCCGGCTGCGGGACGGCCGCGCCGAGTGGTACCGCAACCGGTGGGTGCGCGGACCGCTGACCGCCCGCGCCCTGGGCGAACGTCCGCCGTCCGAGGAGTGCTCGGTATCGGGAATCGGCGCCAACACCAACGTGATCGGCCACGCCGGAAAGACGATCGCCCTGGTCGAGTCCGGGGTGACCAATTACGAGCTGACCGAGGAGCTCGACACCGTCGGACCGTGCGATTTCGACGGCACGCTCACCGGCGGCTACACCGCACATCCGAAACGGGACCCGGAAACCGGTGAGCTCCATGCGGTGTCCTACAGCATGTACCGCGGCAACACCGTGCAGTACTCGGTGATCGGCACCGACGGCCGGGCCCGGCGCACCGTGGACATCGAGGTGACCGGCAGCCCGATGATGCACGACTTCTCGCTGACCGAACGCCACATCGTGCTCTACGACCTACCGGTGACCTTCGATGCGCGGCAGGCGGTTTCGATGACGGTGCCCCGCGGGCTGCGGCTGCCGGCGCGGCTGGTGCTGTCGGCGCTGATCGGCCGGGTGCGGGTACCGGACCCGATCGCCGCGCGGCAGCCCCGCGGCAACAGCTCCGACCGGCGCTTCCCGTATTCGTGGAATCCGCGTTACCCGGCCCGCATCGGGGTGATGCCGCGCGACGGCTCCAACAAGGACGTGCGCTGGTTCGACGTGGAACCGTGCTACGTGTTCCACCCGATGAACGCCTACGACGACGGCGACACCATCGTCCTCGACGTGATCCGGCATCCGAAGATGTTCGACACCGACAACCTCGGGCCGAACGAGGGCCCGCCCACCCTGGACCGGTGGACCGTCGACCTCGCCGACGGCAAGGTCCGGGAATCCCGGATCGACGACCGCGGCCAGGAGTTCCCCCGCGTCGACGAACGCCTGGTCGGCAGGCGGCACCGCTACGGTTACGCGCCGACGGTGGGCGAGGGCACCTCGGGCGGAAATGTGTTGCTCAAACACGATTTCGTCGGCGGCAACACCCAGAGCCGGGTGTTCGAGCCGTATCACGAGTTGGGCGAGTTCGTCTTTCAGCCGTCCTCCGCCGACGCGGCCGAGGACGACGGGGTGGTGATGGGCTATGTCTACGACCGCACCACCGACCGCAGCGAGCTGGCCATCCTCGACGCGCAGACCCTCGAGGACGTCGCCCGTATCAGGTTGCCGCACCGGGTGCCGGCCGGTTTCCACGGCAACTGGGTGCCGAGCGACGGCTGATCAGGAGTGGCCCGGATGCCCGTCGCCCGCACCGGCGGCGGGCAGGTCCAGTTCGACGGTGGACGCACCGGGCGCGGGCGGGCGCGGTGAGTAGCTGACGCCGCTGGGGCGCTCGCCGACCGGAACCGTGGCCGAGACCGACCGGTCGGCGAGGTCGACGGCGGACAGGCTGTTGTCGCCGCTGTTGGTGACCCAGGCGAAGGTTCCGGCGGGATCGACCACCACCCCGTGCGGACCCGCGCCGGTCTCGACCGTGGCGCGCACCGTCATCCGCGCGGTGTCGATCAGCGACACCGCGTTCCCCGGCGCGTCCGCCGTGCCCTGATCGGCCGACACCACCGTCGCATCGTCTGGCGTGAGAGACACCTGCGCCGGTGGGGCGGACACCGCCACGCTTCCGACCACCTCCCGCGCGGTGAGGTCCACCTTGATGACCTCCGCCGGTTCGGTGATGCCGGTATAGGCGTAGCGTCCGTCCGCGCTGACCGCGACCTGCGCCGGACCCTCACCCACCGGGACCGAGAAATCCAGCCGGTCACTTCGGGCGTCGAGCACATCCAGCGCGCCGCTTCCGTGGTTGGCGACCACGATCACCGAACCGTCGGTGGACGCCCGCAGACCGTGCGGCATGCCGCCCACCTCGATCCGGCCGACCGGTTCCAGGCTCCGGCTCCGGAACACCGACACCGTGCCGTCACCGGCGTTGGTCACGTAGACCTTGTCGTCGGGCGTCTCGATCACATGCGCCGGGTGCGGACCGGTCGGGGCGGTCGCGGTGATCCGGTAGGTCTCGGCGTCGATCGCGACGACCATGTCGGCGCTGCTGGTCGCGTACACCGTCATCGCGTCCCGGCCGACCTGGACGTTGTGCGGCCCGCCGATTCCGGTCAGCGTGGTCGCGACGGTGCTGCTCTCCGCGTCCAGGACCGTGAGGCTGTTGCCGGATTCGTCGGCCACCCACACCGATCCGGTCACCGCCGACGGCTGCGGCGACGGCTCCTGGCCGGTCGGTGCTTGTCCGTCCGGTTCCCCGCTCGAGCAGCCCGCCGTCAGTGCGACCAGCAACACCGAAGACAGGGCGGCGGCAAACCGGACACCCCGGCGCGCTGCGGTCACCGGTGACATCGTTCGACCGTACTCCCGGCGGGTGGGCCCCGGCCCGGGTTCGACGATTCGCCCGCGGTCGTCAGCCGGCCGCGGCGTTGATCTCGGGCCGGTCGATCATGCCCTTCTCCACCCCCCACATGGTGGCGATGGTGCGGTACTCGCCGGTGGCGATCAGATGCTCCAGCGCCTGCCGCAGCGACTCGGCCAGCGGCGAGCCCCTGGTCACCGGCCATCCGTACGGTGCCGGGCTGAAGATCTCGCCCGCCTCCTGCAGCGCGCCGCCGGAGGTCTTGACCGCGAACCCGGTCACCGGCGAGTCGGCGGACATCGCGTCGATCTCACCGTTCATCAGCGCCTCGGTCAGATCGTCCTGGCTGACGTACACCACCTTGTCGATCGGGGGTTTACCTGCGGCGGTGCAGATTTCGCTCTTGAACGGCACCTCGTCGGATTCCTGGATGGTGGCGTAGGCGACGCCGACCCGCAGCCCGCACGCGTCCGCCGGGTTCACGGCGCCGCCCGCGGGTTGCGCCCACAACGTGCCGGCCTGGAAATAGGTGACGAAGTCCGCACCGGCGCTGCGTTCCGGGGTGACGGTGAGCGAGGCCATCCCGACGTGCACATCGCCGGCCCGCACCGACGGCAGGATCGCCTCGAACGGAAGCTCCCGGTACTCCGGCGCCAGCCCCAGCGTCCGGGCGACGGCGTTCATCAGGTCGACGTCGAAGCCGACGATCTCCCCCGCCGCGTTCTTGAACTCGTTGGGTTTGTACGGCACGTTGACGCCGACGATCAGCCGGCCGCCGTCGCGGATGTCGGCGGGAACCGTCTGCGCGATCTCTGCGACCACGCCCTCGGGGACATCGGCCGCCACTGGGGCCGGATCATCCCCGCCACCGCGAAAGATCCACGCGCCCAGGGCGATCACCCCGGCGAGCGCCACCACCCCGGCGGCCGCCAGCACCGGCACCGGGCGCTTGCGCTCGCGGGCCGGCCGGCGGTGGTGCCGCCCCGAACCGGTCGCGGAGGGCACCGGCCGGGCCAGCGCCCGCCGGGCCGCCGCCGCCAGCTCCGTGGCCGTCGGATACCGCTTGCCGGGCTTCTTCGCCATCCCGCGCGCGATCACCTCGTCGAACGCGGCCAGCCGCGGATCGGTGTCCGAGGGCCGCGGGGCCGGCGCCACCATGTGTCCGGCGATCTGCTGCTCGTAGGTGTCGCCGGGATACGGCCGCTTGCCGGTCAGGCATTCGTAGAGCACGCAGGTCAGCGCGTAGATGTCGGCGTGCCGGTCGACGTCGCCGTTCTCGAACCGCTCGGGCGCCATGTAGGCCAGCGTGCCCAGCGTGCTGCCCGCGGTGGTCAACCCCGCGGACCCGGCGGTGCGGGCCAGGCCGAAGTCGATCAGGTACACGAAGTCACGGTCGGTGATCAGGATGTTCGACGGTTTGATGTCGCGGTGCACCAGCCCGGCCTCGTGCGCGGAGTCGAGCGCCTGGGCGACCTGCTCGACCACCGAGACCGCGAACCGCGGATCCAGCGGCTCCTTGTTGTTCAGGACGGTGCCGAGGTTGCGGCCCTCGATCAGCCGCATGTCCAGGTACAGCCGGCCGTCGATCTCGCCGAACCCGTGGATCGGCACCACATGCGGATCGTTGAGACCGGCAACGGCCTGCGATTCGCGGCGGAACCGCTGCTGATATGTCTCGTCCTGGGCCAGGTGCACGGGCAGCACCTTCAACGCGACGACGCGGTCGGTACGGGTGTCGTAGGCGCGGTAGACCTCGCCCATTCCGCCTCGGCCGATCAGCTCCTGTAGCTGATAGTGCCCGAACGGCGTCGCTTCCACCGGCAAACTCCTCGGCAGCGGCCTGTCAGGTGTGTCGACTGAAGCTACCTCACCTTTGCCGATGCCGTCGCGGCGAATGTCGATATCGCTGTCCGGCGGTCCGGCACGGAGGCCAGTGCGGAGACGAAACCGGCCCGGACGCGTACGGTCGGTGTACCGGGACCAATCAGGCCCCGCTATCGAAGGGCCGACGATGTCCGACAAATCTCCACGACAGACGATGTCCAAGAAGTCCGGCAAATCCCTCAAGGAGAAACGCGCGGAGAAGCGGGCCAAGGCCGCGAACGCCGCCGCGAGCCAGACCGAGGCGGTGCTGCACAAGAAGCGCCACCAGTAGCGCAGGCGCCTGCCGGCACCCGGCGGCAGAGACATTTGCGTAACGCAGTGGCGGAAATGAGCGCCCGGAACCGCCATGGCGTTACGCAAACGTGGGCGGGTGGACGGAAGAGGTGTTCCGTCGCCGTAAGGTGACCGCATGCGAGATCGGATCGTTCACCTGGCCCGGCAGATCGCGGCGATCCTGGCCGCCCTCTTGAGTCTGGCGTCGACGGTCAACGGCTACCGGCCCCTGTTCAGCAAGGGGTATCCGTCGATCTTCGCCTGGGGGTTCGGCCTGGTGGTGTCGGAGTTTCCGCTGCAGACCCTGGCCAGCCAGGTCGGCGGGCTGGCGCTGACCAGCCGGGGGCTGACTCGGCGGGTGCGGATCTTCGCCTGGTCGGCGGCCGCGGTGTCGGCGCTGGGCCTGCTCAACTTCAACCGGGCCGGCCACCGCGCGGACCGCACCCTGACCGCCGCCCTGGACAACGGCCTGGGCCTGCACCGTCGCACCGACTCCGAGGGGCTGTGGCGCCGACCCGCCGGTGGCGGCACCGCCAAGACCCCCGGTGCGGTGCGGATGCTGCGGATCTACCGCGACTACGCCCACGACGGCGACATCAGCTACGGGCCGTACGGCAGCGCCAACCATCTGGACATCTGGCGGCGCCCCGACCTCGACCGCAACGGCAAGGCGCCGGTGCTCTTCCAGATTCCCGGCGGGGCGTGGACCACCGGCAACAAGCGGGGTCAGGCGCATCCGTTGATGAGCCACCTCGCCGAACTGGGCTGGATCTGTGTGGCGATCAACTACCGGCACAGCCCGCGCAATACCTGGCCGGACCACATCATCGACGTCAAACGCGCGCTGGCCTGGGTCAAGGAGCACATCGCCGACTACGGCGGCGACCCGGATTTCCTCGCGATCACCGGCGGCTCGGCCGGCGGACACCTGTCGTCGCTGGCGGCGCTCACCCCCAACGACCCCCGGTTCCAGCCCGGTTTCGAAGACGCCGACACCCGGGTGCAGGCGGCGGTCCCGTTCTACGGCGTCTACGACTTCACCCGGTTCGACGACGCGATGCACCCGTCGATGCCCGAGCTGCTGGAGCGCTGGGTGATCAAACAACCGCACTCGTCGAACCGGGAGACCTATGCCAGTGCGTCCCCGGTGAACCACATCTCCGCCGACGCTCCACCGTTTTTCGTGCTGCACGGCCGCAACGACTCGCTGGTGCCGGTCGAACAGGGCCGAGACTTCGTGCGGCGGCTGCGCGAAGTCAGCACCCAGCCGGTGGTGTACGCCGAATTGCCCCTGGCACAACACGCTTTCGACATCTTCGGCTCAGCGCGGGCCGCGCATACCGCGGTCGCCGTGGAACAGTTCCTCGCCGAGATCTACGCCAACACCGTGCTCGGGGAAGGGCCGAGAGCGCAGCCGGCACCACGCTGACGGCGACCGACGGCCATGACGGCGTTCCTGCGTGCAGCACCCGCAGCCGGGATGGGTGGCGCGGACTGTGAACGCCTCGTCGATGCCGTGCTGGCCCAACCGGTGCTGGCCGTCACCAGCCTGGCGTATCTGATCGCGGCCGGGCTGGTGCTCACCTGGGCGGTACCGGCGGACTCGCTGTTGGCCGGCACGGCGGGCGTGGTGCTGCTGACCGTCGGGATCGACAGCTTCGCCTACCACGGCCCGCAGCCGTCGTGGGCGCAACCGGCGCATGACTGGCCGATCCTCGCGGTGGCGGTGGTGTATACGTTCGCGTTGCTCCGCACCGGGCGGCGACGGTGGCGGGTGTGGGCCGGTGCAGGTGCGGTGTTCGCGCTGGCGGTGGCCGCCCATCTGGCGGGCCGCACCGGCTCGCCGCTGTGCAGCCCGGACAGCTGGTGGCAGTGGCACGGCGTCTGGCATGTGTTGTCCGCGACCGCCGCGGCGTCCGGCGCCCGGGCCATGGTGCGGCCCGGGTGATCGCGAAACTGGGCGCGGGTCCGGCCGGTTTCGTGTTCGTTCCGGGCTCTTCTTTCTGGGGCTTCTCTTTCTGGGCTTCTCTTTCTGGGCTGTCTCTCGACACCTGAACACCACGCCCCTACCGTTGACCCATGACAGAACAGAGCCATGCGGTCACGCTGTCGCACCCGCCGGAACCCGTGTTGCGCGTCATCAACCCGATCCTGCGCACACTGCTGCGGACTCCGCTGCTGGGCGGCGCCGGCAAGGAATTCATGGTCGTCAACGTCACCGGACGCAAGAGCGGCAAGCGGTACTCGATTCCGTTGAGTGCCCACTGGATCGACGGCGATCTCTACGCGATCTCCAGTGCGGGGTGGAAGTGGAACTTCCGCGACGGCGCCCGGGCCGAGATACTGCACGACCGCCAGACCCGGACCATGCGCGGCGAGCTGATCCAGGATCCCGCGACGGTCGCACAACTGTGCCACAAGACCGCCCAGGCCAACGGGGTGAAGAGGGCACAACGCATGCTGGGCATGACGTTTCGCGAGCAACGGATTCCGACCGTCGAGGAGTTCGCCGAGGCCGCCCGCCGCGAACGGATCGCCGCGATCCGGTTCACGCCCCAGCGGTGACCATGCCGGCCCGCAGCCGCTCGACCAGTTTCAGCATGCGGGCGTGGTGGGTGCCCGGCCAGTAGATCCGATCGCAGTCCGTGCACTGCGCGAACTCGTCGTAGTACCGGCGGGTCAGCGGCTCCAGCCGGTCGTGCACCTCATCCTTGCCGACCGCGACCAGCATTCCGTTGCAGCGCATGCACCGGGTGAACGGCGCCAGCCGCGCGCCCAGGTCCAACCGGGTCACCACCTCGATCACCTGCTGCTCGGGCTGATCGGAGCGGACGAACAAACCGTGTGTCACCGCGCGCCGCTTCAGCAGCCCGCGGTCGCGGGTCAGCAGAATCCGCTGCTGGGCCGCGCTGATCTCGGCCAACTCCCTGTCGCCGGCGGTGCTGGACCACCACACGTCCATCCCGAGCAGCCGCAGTAGCCGCGCCAGCCGCCCCAGGTTGACATCGACGACGAACCGCGGATCGCGCAGCGGGACCGGCCGCAGCCGGGCGGTCGGTCCGATGTCGAGCGCCTCGAACACCGGGTACGCGGCGATGCGGTCCCCCGCCGCCGGCCGGTGCGGGAAATCCACCGGATCCCCGTTGACCAGGATCAGATCCACCTCGGTGTGCGGGATCCCCATCGCTTCCAGCACATCCTTGACGGTCTGATGGGGCTGGAACGGTCGCCGCACGGTCACCGCCCGTGCCTCGGGCGGAAGAAAATCGTTCAGTTCGGCGTACGCCCGGACCTCGACATATCCGGCCATACCTCATGGTGCCTGACAAGGATGGGTGGCCGACAGCCGCTCAGCGCCGGAGAGCGGCGGCGATCCGCTCGGCGAACGCAGGTGCGGCGATCGACGCCGCCTGCGGAGGGAGTTCGGTGTCGACGGCCCGCATGTGCTGCTCGGTGTCGGGGACGCCGGGATTCGCCGTCGCCCGCATCGATGCCTTCGTGGCCACGACGACATCGCGCGGTGCCGCCGCCGGCCCGGCCGCCAACTCCCGGGCGGCCGCCACCGGATCCTCGGCGATCTTCAGCGCGAGGCCGGACCGGACCGCGGCTTCAGCGTCGAACCCCAGACCGAACAGCAACGACGCCCGGGCCGCCTGTGGGCCGATCGCGCGCTGCAGCATCCAGGTGGCGCCACCGCCCGGATGGATACCCAGCTTCTGGAACCGGGGATCGAACACCGCTGTCGGCCCCGCTATCCGCACATCGGCGGCCAACGCCAGGTTCAGTCCCGCACCCACCGCGGGACCGTTGACCGCCGCGACGGTCGGCAGAGTGCATCGGGCCACCGCGATGAAACCGTCGTACAACCGGCGCAGGTCGTCTTCGGTGGCTGTCCGCAACGCGGCGAGGTCCGCGCCCGCGCAGAATGCCCGCCCCGCGCCGGTCACGACCACCGCGTGCACAGCCTCATCGGCCTCCGCGCGGGCGACCGCGGCGCGCAGCGCTTCGGACATCTCGAACGTCACCGCGTTCCGGCGTTCCGGGTCGTTGACGGTGATGACCGCGACACGCTCTTCGACAGCCATCAGAACTGGATCGGACACGGCTCTACTTCACCTCGTTTCAGCGGCCCACAGCACCGGGCCGACACCACCACCGACCGCCCGCACCGGCCGCGGTCGTCTCTCCTCGGATGCCTTACCGCTCGAGCACCAGCCCCGCCGCCTCCCGGTCCCACGTATCGGGGGTGACACCGCGCTCCCGCAGCTTGAATTTCTGCACCCGGCCCGTCGGGGTGTGCGGCAACTCGGTGACGAACTCGACGTAGCGCGGAACCATGAAGTACGGCGCCCGCTCGTTGATGAACCGGATCAGCTCCTCCGGCTCCAGCTCGTGCCCCTCCCGGAGGATGACGCAGATCTTCACCTCGTCCTCTTCGGCGAGATCCTGCGACGGAACACCGTGTGCGGCAACCTCATAGACCGCGGGATGGCGACCGATCAGTTCCTCGAGCTCGAGCGACGGGATGTTGCGGCCCTTGTGCCGCATGTAGTCCGACGCCCGGTCGACGAAGTACAGCTCGCCGGCTTCGTCGAACCGGCCGAGGTCATTGGAGTGATACCAGCCGTCTCGCCAGGCTTTCGCGGTGCCCTCTTCGTTGTTGTAGTAGCCACGGAACATCACGTCCGGCCGCCGCGGCCTCACACAGATCTCCCCGACCTCACCGACCGGCACCTCACGCCCCCTCTCGTCCAACAGTGCCACCTCGACATCGGGACGGGGAAAGCCGTCGCCGGCGGGATTCCCCTCGCGCTCGGGTGTCGACACCGACAGCGGCATGATCTCGCTCTGACCGTAGCCTCGCCAGATCCTCTCGAGCCCGAACCGCTTCTGGAACGCCTCGCGTATCTCAGCCGGGAGCGGCAGCAGGCCGGCCACCCGCGCCGGATTGTCGGCGTCATCGTCGCGCTCCTCTCGCTGCCAGAGGTACATGTGCATCGAACCGAGCGTGAGTAGTTGCGTTGCGCCGTAGCGGCGGACCCGATCCCAGAACCGGGAGACGGAGAACTCCCGGTCGATCGCGATCGACAGGCCGGAGTACAGCGCCTGGAACACGTTGAGCGACCAGCCGCCGGAGTTGAACAGCGGGACGCAGCAGTACAGGACGTCTCCCGGCGCCAGGTCGCGGGCCGATGCGAAGATCCGCGCCGCGGCGTACCAGGCCCCGTACGGTTGCATGACTCCCTTGGAACGCCCGGTGGTCCCGGAGGTCCACATCACCGACGAGATGGTGGCCGCGTCGGCACTCGAGGTCACCTCGGTGCCTGCCCCCTCGGCGAAGTCGGCCAGTGCGACCGCCCGCTGCCGCACCGCCTCGTCGGCGATCGCCGCGGGGTCACCGTTGACCACCACCCGCTCGAAGCGGCGGGCCAGCCCGTTGTCGGTGGCGCGGTCGAGCAGCGACTCATCGACGACGAGCACCTTGGCGCCTCCGTCCACGAAGGTGCGGGCCAGCCATTCCCCCCGATAACTCGTGTTGGTGGGGACCCACATCGCCCCGAGCTTGTTGGTCCCGAGTGCGGTGAACACGAACTCAAGGCTGTTGTCCATCAGCATCGCCACCGGGTCTCCGGCCTCGACTCCGAGCGCACGCAGTGAGTTCGCGTACCGGTTCACCGTCTCGTTGGCCTCGCCGTAACTGTAGCGGCGATCGCCGGACGCCAGGAACGGCGCATCCCCGATCGCGTCCGCCTGCAGCGCCAGCGCGCGTCCCGCGGCGACGTTCTCGCGGCTGGAATCCTCAATCCAGTGCATTGTTTCCCCGTCTCGTTCGTGAAGGTTCGGCCGTCCGGCGTCAGGCCGGAAACACCCGTGGATCCTCGCCCGGCGGCGGGCGAGGATCCACGGGCGACGGATGTCGCTAACTGCGGAGACGAATGGCCCGCTCCGGGCAGTTCGACGCCGCGGCCTTCACCTCGTCCTCCAGTTCCGGTGGCACCGGCTCGTTCGTGGTGTAAGACAGCCCAGTCTCGTCGTCGCTGAGAAAGACCTCCGGCAGCGCCCGATGGCACAGCGCGTGCCCTTGGCAAACGGATTGGTCGACCTCCACATACAGCCGGCCCACCTTGGTCGTGGTATCCATGCTCTCCTCTTTCATTGCGCCAACCTCATTGCATGAGCGCCCTTCCGGGTCACCAGACCAACTCCAGATTCTGGAGATTCCGGGAGATCCCGACATCCCATGGGGTCGGTGAGCCGGGCCGGATCGAGAACTTCGGAATCTGGCGGAACCATTCCTCGAGCGAGATCTGGATGAGGGCACGGGCGACGTTCGAACCGATGCAGCGGTGTACGCCCATCCCGAACGCGATATGGCGGTTGGGGAAGCGATCCAACACGAACTCTTCGGCATTCGGGAACTCCGCCTCATCGCGGTTGGCCGCGGCCCACACCAGGCCGACCGGACACTTCGCCGGGATCTCGGTGCCGCCGACGGTCACCGGCCGGGTGGTCGTCCGCTTCGAGACCTGCGTCGGGCCGAGATAACGGAGCAACTCCTCCATGGCGAGGGGGATCTTCGTCGGATCGCCGGCCAGCACCTCCTGGAGGTCGGGACGCTGCGCCAGGAACCAGAACGCGCCGCTCAGGAACGCCCCGGTGGTCGGCGGACCCGCGTTGAACTGCAGCAGCAGCGTGTTCAGCATCTCCGCCTCGGTCAGCTTCCGCCCGTTGATCTCGGCCTTCAACAGATAGGTCGGGATGTCGTCGGCGGGGTTGGCTCGCCGGTGTTCGAGCAGCTTCTTGGAATACTCGATGATCAGGCCGGCGATCCGTGCCGACGGTTCACCGAAGCCGTGGATGAACGTCCGGACGGAGTCCCGCAGATTCTGGGCCCAGTCGTCCGACCCTTCGGGGTCCAACTTCTCCCCTTCCAGCGGTTCACCCATCCACGGCGAACGGTACATCGCGACCGTCGGATACATGTAGGCGAACTCGTCGACGAACTCACACGAGTTCCGCTTCGCGATGTCGTCGATGATCTCCCGCGCGATCCGGCGCAGTTCGGGCACCATCTCCTTGGTCTTCGCCGGAGTGAACAACGGGGCCAGGATGCGACGGTACTCCTGCAACCGCGGCGGATCGACCTCGATCGGGATGAACGGCTCCGGGTTGCCGACCGCCGGGAGGGTGATCCCGTCGGCCGAGCTGAAGGTCTGCCAGTCGCGCGCCGCACCGTGCACGTCCTCGTAGCGCGCGAGGGCGTAGAAACCACCTTCCTGCTTCTCGCTGTAGGCCACCCGCGCCGCGCGCAGGGCCCGATACATCGGCTGCGGGTCCTGCAGACCCTCTTGGTCCGCCGGGTCATAGTCCGCTGGCGAGACTGTGACATCCGATGCCGTCATCAGCTGCTCCTTTTCGGATTTTCGGTGAAAGTTGCCCGCCGGCCGACGCCCCTGGCGTCGCCCGAGGCTGATTGCGGGCAGGCTGTCCGGATCACAAAGTTATCATACTGAGTAGTACGTCACTAGGATTTCCAAATATTGCACACCTCACTTTTCATACCGATGTTTCGTCCCGGCGTCAGCGTTTCCCGGCGCGAACATCTGCCGCCCGCGCATCTGCGCCGGAGCCGGTGTAGAAGCGCTCGGCCCAGGTGTGAAACGCCCGGTAGGCGCGGGTCTCGCTGCGCATCAGCGGAGGTTTGTCGATGTAGATCATGTTTTCCCAGATCACGAAGTCCCGTTCCGCCTGCCGGAACTGCTCCTCGATGCGACGCCGCGCGAGCTCGTCGGGTTCGTCGCCGTCGGTGTTGCGCAGGGCCCAGTTGGTCATCCGGTAGGCCGATGTCTCGCCGTCGATCGGGGTGACGCCCACCAAGGTGTAGGCCTCATCCGCCCCGGCGAAGCGGGTGTGCGACAGACCGAGACCGAACAAGTCGATCTCGAGTGAACCCTTGACCGGTCCGTCCGGGGTGAGCCAGGTGGATTTCTTCCGGCTGCCGAACTCCATCTCCTGCGACACGTGCAGGATCGGGCCCCGGTCATCGATGTCGAGGATGACCGGATTCGAGCCGGCTCGATGCACATAGGTGAAATGCGCACTGTCGATTGCGTTTTCGGACACCATCTGGGGGTGCACCCGCACCGACCAGTACCGCGATGCGCGGTCGATCGGGTAGTACCGATCGGGATCCTCGATCAGCTGGGGAACCTCCCAGGTCGGTTTTCCGCCGTCGGCGTCGTACCACATCAGCACGACACCACAGTTCTCGGCGACCGACCAGCACCGCATGGTGTGCTGGCCACGCTTGGGCGGCGACCCATCCGGGATGTGGGTGTTCCGGCCCTCCGCGTCCCATCTCCAGCCGTGGAACGGACACTCGATCTCATCGTCGACCACGACCCCGCCATGGCCGAGGTGAGCCCCCATGTGCAGGCAATGCGCGTTGAGCACCACGACATTCCCGGAGTGACCCCGGTAGGCGACCAAGTCGGCGCCGAAGTAGCGCAGCGGCCGGGCCTCCCCGACCGGGAACTCGAATGACCAACCGATCTGATACCAGCCGGTCGGAACACGGGTGTGCGGGAAACCGGCGATCATCGCGGCATCACCCGTCCCGCAACGGCTCGGTGAGCCTCGAACCTCATCTCTGACACTCCTTTCCGGAGATGGCCCGGCCGGTGCCGGCTAACCACGCAACACCTGCCGACCGTCGGATTTCGTTGTGGAACGGGCCCGTTCGTCGAGTTCTCGCCGGATCTCCGCACCGTGCTCGTCGTAGGCGGGAGCCGGCCGGGGAACGAACGGCTGTCCGGCGACGATCGCCCCCTCGCCGGTGCAGGTGAACCGACCGGCGACCGGGTGCTCGGCTTCGAGCATGATTCCGCGGTGCGACACGTGGGGATCACGGCGCATCTCGTGAAAGTCACGCGGCGCCGGACCTATGGGAATCCGTTCCTCGACCGCGAGCTTCATCCACTCGGCCTGCGTCCTGGTGCGGAATATCTCCTGCAGGGTGCGGCGCAGCTCGTCGTCGTGGCCGAAGTCCACCGGGGTGTCCTCATTCTTGCGGTGGATGAGGTCGGTCCGTCCGGTCGCTCGGCAGAACGCGTCCCAGAATCGATGCTCGATGGCGCAGAACAACACCACGAGCCCGTCCGCGGTCTCGTAGAACTGGTATTTCGCGCCGCGATAGACGCCGCCCTGAACCTGTTCAGGGATGTTCTGCGGGTCGATCACACGGTGGGCATTGAGCGCGCTGGCCACGGTGCCCCAGGCCTGCGCGACGACGGCGTCGCTCGCGGCGACGTCGATATAGCAGCCCTCCCCGGTCCGGTCCCGGTGGATGATGCCGGCCAGGATGTGGGTGGTCGCATGCATCGCACCGGCCGCGGTGCCCTCACCACCCGAGCTGCCGTTGGGCCCACCCGTGGTCAACGGGCTCATGAAGCCGTCTCCGTCGAGCGCCCGGGGCTGCCCGGCGGCCAGTGCATCCATCATCTGACCGTGCGTCGGCACCGAGGCGTACGGTCCACTGGCGCCGAACCCGGTGTACTGGCAGTACACGATGTCCGGACGCCGTGCGCGCTGCGCCTCGTAGCCGATACCGAGCCGGTCGGCCGCTCCCGCGGTCAGCCCGTCGACGAACACATCGGCGGTGTCCAGCAGGCGCCAGAAGACATCCAGGTCCGCGGGTTCGGTGAGATCGAGCGCGATGGATCGTTTACCCCGGTTCACATGGAGATGAACCGGGCTGCAGCCGGGCGCCAGCACACCGTTGATGTCCCGGAGGTAGTCCCCCAACGGGGGTTGTTCGATCTTGATGACGTCCGCGCCCATGTCGGCGAGGCGCATACCGACGGTGTCACAGTTCAACAGCGCGCCGCATTCCAGCACCCGGATACCGGCCAGCAGACGGCTCATTCGACGATCCTTCGAACCCGTACTCTCATGCGGCCGAAAATATCATACTGAGTAGTTTCTTTCTATGGCCGGTGTGCACCACGTCTCCTTTATCATCATCGAAATCTGTTGCGCGAACGTCGCATTCGTCCAGATGACCGCGCCGGCCGCAGATGGTCGCGGCCGGCGCGGATGACATCGTGTGCCCCCTGTCAGGAAAGCGCCACCGACACGGTCTTGTGCTGGACGAACTCCAGGACACCGAGTTTGCCGCCCTCGCGGCCGTAACCGCTTTCCTTGTATCCGCCGAACGGTGCACCCGGTCCTGCCGGGGCACCCGCACCGTTGAACGCAACGGTGCCGGCCTCGAGAGCGGACGCCAGTCGCAGCACCCGTGACACGTCCCGGGTGTGGACATAGCCGGCCAGCCCGTACGGGGTGCCGTTGGCGATCGCCACGGCCTCCTCTTCATCGGAGAACCGGATCGCGGCGGTCACCGGGCCGAACACCTCGTTCTGGGCGACCTCGCTGGTCGGTGAGACGTTGCCCAACAATGTCGGCTCGATGTAATAGCCGGAGGCGAGCTCGCCACCTGCGCGGCTGCCGCCCGTCAGGAGTTCCGCGCCGTTGTCCCGGGTGGCTTCGTCCACCGTTCTCAGAATCCGTTCGACGGCCGCCTCGCTGATCACCGGACCCATCATCGTCGCGGGATCGAGCGGATCCCCGAGCGGGATCTGACCCAGCGCCCCGGCGACCATCGCGGTGAACTCGTCGTAGATCGACTCGTGCACCAGAATGCGTGTCGGCAGGGTGCAGGCCTGGCCTGCCGAGAAGATCACCGACGCCGCGGTCTCCGCCGCCTTCGCGAGGTCGGCGTCCGGGAACACGATGTTGGCGGATTTGCCACCCAGTTCCAGCAGCACCGGCTTGAGCTGCTCGCCACATGCGGCCGCGATCTTGCGCCCGGTCGGCCCACCGCCGGTGAAGCTCACCTTGGCCACACCGGGATGCCGCACCAACGCCTCGCCGGCGTCCGGCCCGCCGGGCAGCACGGTGACGACACCCGGCGGCATACCTTCCTCTTCACAGATCCGGGCGATGAAGCTGGAGGTGAACGGCGCGAGCTCGGACGGTTTGAGGATCACACAGCATCCGGCCGCCAGCGGTGGCGCCACACACATACCCCAACCACCGATCGGGGCGTTCCAGGTCAGGATGACCGCGACGACACCGATGGGCTCGAGCAGGGTGAGGTCCACCGTCTCACCCGGTGTCGTCGGCACGACCGCGCCCTCGAGCTTGTCGGCCCAGCCGGCCGCCGCCTCGAACCAGCCCGCGCCGTGCGGCACCAGCACCGCCTTGCCCTGCGAGACCGGCAATCCGTTCTCGCGGGCCTGCAGGACGGCGAGTTCGTCCTCATGGGCGCGAATCCGCTCGGCGATGCGGGTCAGCAACCGGCGACGGTCCTCGGGCCGCCACTTTCGCCATTCCTTGAAGGCCTCCTGCGCGGCGGCGACGGCCTCATCGACCTCGGCGGGGCCGGCCAGCGGAACCTCTCCCTGCACCTTCCCGGTGGCGGGGTTGACATGTTCGTAGACACCTGCGGATCCCTCGGCGAGCCGGCGCCCCGCCAGATGAATCTCCGAAACGAGCCGGTTTTCCGTCGTCGTCACATTGGCTCCTTGTCTCACTGACGATTGACCTGGCCGTCATCGACCGGCAACGAGATGCCGGTGACGAAATGGGACGCGTCAGAAGCCAGCCACAACACCGCCTCGGAGATGTCGCGGGTATCGGTTCCCGGGCGCGGGGCATGCCGCACCGAGTCGTCGGCGTTGGGATCCCGCAAGTGACCGGGGTTGGGGGCGTACTCGGGGTAGTCACCGAAGAACTTGCGCGGAACCGGATCGAGAGTGCCCATCGCGCTCGCGAACTCGCCGTCCCCGAGGACGGTGCCGGGGTGAATGGCGTTGACGCGGATGTTGTACTGCCCCAGCTCATTCGCGAACGACTTGACCAGCCCGACGACGCCGAACTTGCTGGCGACGTAGTGGGCGGTGTAGGGCAGGCCACGGATTCCGCCGGCAGAGCTGGTGGCCACGATCGAACCACCCCGCCGGTCCTTCATCATGTGCGGCACCACCGCGCGGACGCTGTTCCACACCCCCTTGAGATTGACGTCGATGACGTCGTCCCATGCACTTTCGGGAATCTCCCACGACCAGTGCCAGGAGATGATCCCGGCGTTGGCGCAGAGGATGTCGATCGCCCCGAACTCGTCGACCGCCGCGTCGGCCGCGGCTTTCAGCGCCGGGAAATCCCGGACATCCGCCACGTGGGTCTGCACCCGTCGACCGGTCTTCCGCACCAGTTCGGCAGTGCGCTCCAGATCCTCGCGCGTCGCCATCGGATACGTCACCGCATCGTTGATCGTGGTGCACGCATCGACGAGCACGATGTCCGCGCCCTCCTCGGCCAATCGGACCGCATGCGACCGACCCTGGCCCCGTCCTCCGCCGGTGATCATGGCCACCTTGCCAGCGACACGCCCCGCCATATGACTCCTTCCACTGGCCCCCGTGTGCCGGGGAGCACATCACATACTACCTAGTATGTTGAATACAATATGCCCTCGATGCCGGTTCGACAAGACCCAGATCACTTTCCGGCCATGACAGTGGCCGGAGTCGCCCCACCCGAGGGGCCGCGACGGCCGGCCACCGGGCGCCGACGCGGCGAGATCCGTGGACGACCACTCGGCGCGGGAAATTGACCCGGCAACCTACCCGGCAGTACATTGAGGTGAGGCGGGCCAGCTTTACGGGGATTGCCGCCCACTCGGCCATCCAGTCCCCCGAGCGACGGCCGCATCGGGGCAAGACCGTGACGTCCGAAAGCTTGCGGTGAGAGGAAACTTGGTGTGGTCGACTCCAGCGGGCCCAATGACTCGAGCACCCCGGCTCCGCGTCGCCGCCTGAACGCGCGTCAGGTGGAACGGCGCGACGAGGTGCTCGTCGCCGCCGCCGACGCCTTCACGAGCCGCGGATACGCGGCGACATCCATCGATGACATCGCAGACCGGCTCGGGGCCACCAAGGGCCGCGTCTACCACTACTTCCGCACCAAGGGCGAGATCTTCATCGGCATCCACAAGCGAGCCCTCGAGCTGGCCTTCGCCAGCCTCGAGGGCATCGTCGACAACGGGGAACCGGCGGTCAACCGGCTCTACCGGATGGCCGAAGCGCACGCGATGCTGATGATGACCGGAGCCAATTTCATGCGGCTCGCGGCCCGCCACACCGACATGGGACTCGCGAGCGAAGGCCGCACCCGTCAAGAGGACATCGACGAGATCCTCAAACTCCGGCACGAGTACGAGGCGCAGTTCGAGCACGTCATCGCCGATGGAATGGCCGCAGGCGAGTTTCAGGCCAAGGACTCCTTCCTCATGGCGAAGGCGGTGCTGGGAGCGCTCAACTGGATGAGCATGTGGTACAACCCGCGGGCCGACGACACCGAGGCCCAGAAACGCCGCATCGCCCAGTCGATGGCCGAGTTCGTCACCCACGGGCTCAAGCCCACCGTGGAACCGAACCCCAAGGCTCCGAGCAAGCACACCGGGACCAAGAACAGCCGGACCAAGAACTCCCAGAGCAGGAACACCCAGACCAAGAACAGCGAGCCCGGGAAGACCCGGGCCAGGAGCACCCGGGCCGCGAGCACCGGGGCCAAAGCCGATTAGCCCACGTCCGCACCCCTCAGACCCTCAGCCGTCACCTCGCGCCGCCTCAGGCTGGTTCACCCCGTTTGATCATACTACTGGGTAGGTTCTATTCTCACCGTGGCGGGCGTCCAGCCTGCCCGAGATCCAGTGCGAACACACAGCGTGAGGGGAGACAACAACGTGAATATCGACGGCGCCAGCGCGATCGTCACCGGCGGCGCCTCCGGGTTGGGCCGGGCAACCGCCCAGCGGCTTGCCGAGGCCGGAGCACATGTGGTCGTGGTGGACCTGCCGGGTGCCGCCGGTAACGCGGTGGCCGACGACCTCGGCGGGTCATCGGTTTTCGTCGCGGCGGACGTCACCAATGCGGCCCAGGTGCAGAAAGCGGTGGACGCCGCGGTGGAACGGGGCCCCCTGCGGGTGCTGGTGCACTGTGCGGGCCGGGGTGGTCCGGTACGGGTCCTCGACCGCGCCGGAGAGCCCGGATCGCTGGAGGAGTACGTCGACATCATCAACGTCAACCTGGTCGGGACCTTCAACACGCTGCGCCTCGCCGCGGCCGCGATGGCCCGTAACGAGCCGTCGGGCTCCCCGGAGGACGACCGTGGCGTGTGCATCCTGACCGCATCGGTCGCGGCGTGGGAGGGCCAGATCGGTCAGACCGGGTACGCGTCCTCGAAAGCCGGCATCGTCGGCATGACCATCGTGGCCGCTCGAGACCTGGCGTCCAAGCAGATTCGGGTGTGCACGATCGCGCCGGGCACCTTCGACACACCGCTGTTGGCGCGGGTCCCGCAACCCGTCCGGGAGAATCTCGCGGCGTCGATCCCCCATCCACGCCGGCTGGGCGACCCGGACGAATACGCCCAATTGGCCATGGCGATCATCGAGAACGGCATGCTCAACGGTGAGACCATCCGGCTCGACGGTGCGATCCGGATGGCGCCCCGCTGACCGTCCCCGCACACAGCAGAACCGCCCCGGCACACACCGGGGCGGTTCTGTCTGTCGGCGACCGGCGACGCACCCGTCACGCGGCCCGTTACGAGTTCGCGGCGGTTTCGGCGAGCAGATGCGCGAACTTCTCCCGCGCCGCGGCCCGACGCGTCGGAATGTGCTCGGAGGGAACCTCCCGTGGCTCGAACTCTCGCAGGGTGCGCCGTGCCACGGTCACCTTGTGGACTTCGTCAGGACCGTCGTAGAGCCGTGCGGCCCGGGCCTGCCGATACATGAACTCCAACGGCATGTCGCAGCTGTAGCCCAGCGACCCGTGCAGCTGAATGGCCCGGTCGATCACGTTGTAGAGCACCCGCGCACCCCAGTACTTGATCATCGCGATCTCGGTGAGCGCACCGCGGACGCCCTCGGTGTCGATCTTCCACGCGGCGTGCAGGGTCATCAGCCGCGCGGCCTGACGTTCGGCGACCGACTCGGCGACCCAGTCCTGGATCATCTGCTTCTCCGACAACAGCGACCCATGGATGGTGCGCGACACCGCCCGCTCACAGAGCATCTCGAGTGCGCGTTCGCTCTGTCCCAGCCACCGCATGCAGTGGTGGATGCGCCCCGGCCCCAACCGGGTCTGCGCCAACGCGAATCCACGTCCCCGCTCGCCCAGCAGGTTCTCGGCCGGCACCCGCACATCGGTCAAGGAGACCTCCGCGTGGTTGCCGTAGACCGGGGGCCGCGGATAGGGATGCTCCATGGTGGGGATATCGCGCTCCACCACCAGACCGGGGGTGCCCGCGGGCACCAGGAACATCGAGGCCCGCTGATGGCGCGCCGCCTCCGGGTCGGTGACCGCCATGACGATGAAAAGGTCGGCGATCGAAGCGTTGGACGCGAACCACTTGCGGCCGTTCAGAATCCACTCATCGCCTGCCAATCGAGCGGTGGTGGTGAGCATCGTCGGATCGGCCCCGGCGCCCGGCTCGGTCATCGCATAACAACTGCGGATCGTCCCGGCCAGCAGCGGATCCAGCCACCGGCGCTTCTGCTCGGGCGTGCCGGCCACGGCCAGCAGTTCGGCATTACCGGAGTCCGGGGCCTGGTTGCCGAACACGATGGGCGCCAGATGCGACCGGCCCAGAATCTCGTGCATCAACGCCAGCCGGACCTGACCGAAGCCCTGGCCGCCCAGCTCCGGCGGTAGATGCGCCGCCCACAGTCCCCGGTCCTTGACCTGTTGTTTGAGCGGCTCCATCGCCCGGGTCATCGCGGCGTCATCCAGATCGAGTGTCTCGAGAGGTTCGATCTCCTCCTTGACGAACTCGCGGATCCACTCCAGTTCTCGCTCGACCTCGGGCTCGGTCGCGAAATCCCACATACTGGACCTTTCTTCTCGGGGCTTGTCTCAGGCTTCGCCCGCGGCGATCGCCAGGGCGTGCCTGGCCAGCAGCGGTACCCGACGTTCCAGCGAGGCGAAGAACGGATCGGCGGACTGGCCCCGCACGTAACGTCCGTACGAGCCCTCGAAGATCACGGCGAGCTTGAACTGTCCGAACACCCGGTACCACACCAGATCGTCAGCGGTCACATCGATTCCGCTCTTGCGCGCATAGCGCTCGATCAGTTCCGCGCGGCTGGGGTTGCCGGCCACGCCGTGCGGGGACCCGAGCTCACCCCACTGCGCCACCTCGTCCGGCTCCAACCAGCTGGCCAGGAAATAGCCCAGATCGGCGAGCGGATCACCGATCGTCGACGTCTCCCAGTCCACCACCGCCAGGATCCGCACCGGCGGCTCCGGTGCGTAGAGCAGGTTGTGCAGGCCGTAATCCCCATGGATCAACGCCGATCCCCGGGTACCGGGACATGACTCGTCCAGCCACGCGGCCACCTCGTCGAGTTCAGGCAGCTCCCGGAACGCATAGGACTTCAACTGCTTGCCCCACCGGGCCGCCTGACGTTCGGTGTAGCCGTCCGGTTTTCCGAAACCGTCGAGACCGGCGGCTCGCCAGTCCAGTCGGTGCAGGGCGGCCAGTGCGTCGATGGCGGCATGGGCGATGGCGACCCGCTCGCCGGCCAACGACGCCGGCAACTCGTGATAGAGGGGCACCCCGGCCAGCTTGTCCATCAGGTAGAACGGCGCCCCGATGACGTCCGGGTCCGCACACAACCCCCGCGGGGTCGCGTGCGGCACATCGGTGCCTTCCAGCGCCGTGAGCACCCGATACTCCCGCACCATGTCGTGCGCTGTGGGCGCGTTCTTGACCCGTGGCGGCCGGCGCAGCAGCCAGGTGGGACCGCCGCGGCTGACGGTGAAGAGCTCGTTGGAATGACCGGTGGTGATGCGCTCGACCGTCAGCGGCCCGGATCCGGGGAGCCGATCATCCAACCAGTCATCCAGTGCCGCAACGGAAACCAGCTCCTCACCGGGCGTGTCCGATCGCGCTGCGGTCATCGGGAGGCATCCTTGCTGAGGAACTTCTCGACACTTCGCCGAACATCCTCACTGGCGAACGTCTCCGACTCCGTCGCGAGCGCGAACGGCAGGATCATGTTCGCGGCGTTGAGCAGGTGCAGATTCATCGCGCGCTTGGTGTCGCGCAGCGCCTGCGCCGGCTGATCGGCCAGCCGATGCGCCAGGGCCACCGCCTCCTCGACCACCCGTTCGCGCGGCGTCACCCGGTTGGCGAGGCCCAACCGCTCCGCCTCGGACGCCGTGATGCGTTCCCCGAGCAGGATGTACTCCTTGGCCTTGAGCATGCTCATCATGAACGGCCAGGTGAGCGCTCCCCCGTCGCCGGCGACCAACCCGACGCTGACGTGCGGATCGCTGATGAACGCGTCCTCGGCCATCACGACCAGGTCGGACATCACGGCCAGGGATCCGCCCAGTCCGACCGCGAGTCCGTTGACCGCGGCGACGATGGGCAATTCACATTCGAGCATGGCCTTGGCCAGCCGCTCCGCCTCACGGATATCCTTGCGGCGCGCCACCGGATCGGTGTTGTTCCGCGCGAAGTTGGGCAGGTAGCCGCCGGAACTGAACGCACGACCGGCCCCGGTCAGGACCACCGCTCGCGCGTCCACGTCGTCGATGAGCGCATCCCAGATCCGCCGCATCGCACTGTGCAGATCATCATTGAACGAGTTCAGATCGTCCGGGCGGTTCATGGTGAGAATCCGCACCGGGCCGTCCTTGGTCACCAGCAGTGTGGGGGCGAAGCGTCCGTAGTCCATATTTTGATACTACTTAGTAGGTTGATTCCTGGGCAACCGACTCGGGGCGAATCGCTCCCACGGCCGCGTGGACGGCGTCCAGCTGCTGGTCGGCGGTGCCGAATTGGGACGCCAGCGCGACCGACCGGCGGAAGTGCCGGTGGGCGGGGTGCTCCCAGGTGAACCCGATCCCGCCGAAGAGTTGAATCGCCGCGCGGGCGACAGAGCCATAGCCGGACGCGGCGGTCACGAGCGCCAGCGGCGCCGCCCAGGCCAGGGTCTCCGGCTCGGCGTCGACACACCAGGCGGCGTGGTAGGCGCCCGCCGTGGCACGGTCGAGTTCCAGCAGCATGTCCACCGCCCGGTGCTGCACGGCCTGGAACGAGCCGACCGGGACACCGAACTGCTGCCGGGTCGAGACATGTTCGACCACCGAGTCGAGGGTCGCCCGCATACCGCCCACCGCCTCGACCGCCGCGAGGGCCTGCGCACGCCGCCGCGCCAGGGTGACCGCCTCGCCGGCGTCGCGGGCCAGGACGGTGCCCAGCACGTCCGGAAACGCCACCCGCGCCGCACGCCGGGAAGGGTCGACGCCCTCCCGTGGCTCCATCCGCACCTCGGACGCGTCCACGTGCACGACCGCGCCGTCGGCGATGACGAGCAGGTCGTCCGCCAGTTCGGCATCGACGACGGCCGCCGCCGTACCGATCACGGTGTCGCCCTCGAGCCGGACGGCGGGATCCTCGACCACGGCCGCCGCCCGGCCGGACTCCGCGACATCACGCAACACCTTGTGCGCGACACCGCCGAGGGCCGCCAGCAAACCGTTGGCGTATCCGACCGACGTCAACAGCGGCGCGGGATAGAGCACCCGGCCCGCCTGCTCGAGCACGGCGGCCAGGCCGACGACACCTCCGACGCCCCCGAACTCCTCCGGCACACCGAGCAGGTGCACCCCCAGGGCCTCGACGGCGTGCCCCCAGGCCTTCCGGGCCGCCTCAGGCCCGGCGTCGACTTGATCCATCGGGGCTCCGGAGACGAAGAAGCTCCGGGCCACCTCGGCGAGTTCCTGCTGCTGTTCATCGAATGTAAAGCGCATCACCACATCCTAGGCCAAAACATACTACGCAGTATCATGCTATCCATGGACCTGAACCTCTCCGAATCTGAGCGGACCTTCCGTGGGCGCGTCCGGGCCTGGCTCGCCGACGCGCCGAGACCCGATGGCCTTCGCGACTACGGCGCGACTCCGACACTGGAGGACCTGCCGGCCGCCCGGGAATGGCAACGCACGCTGCTCGACGCCGGGTTCGCCGGGTTGTCCTGGCCGCGGTCGCACGGCGGCACCGAAGCCACCCCGGTCGAACAGGGGATCTGGGCCGAGGAGACCGCGCGGGCCGGGGTTCCGTTGCAGATCAATCTCTTCGGCCCCGAACTGGCCGGGCCGATGATCATCAAGTTCGGCACCGAGGCGCAGCAGCAGCGATTCCTGCCCAAGATCCTGCGGGCCGAGGACATCTGGTGCCAGCTGTTCTCCGAACCGGAGGCCGGTTCGGACCTCGCCCGGCTGCGCACCCGCGCCGAACCGGATGGTGACGGCTGGCGTGTCCACGGCCAGAAGGTGTGGACCTCCGGGGCGCACTACGCCGATCTCGGGTTGCTGCTGGCCCGCACCGGCGGCGGCGACCGCCCACACGACGGGTTGACGTTCTTCCTGCTCCCGATGGACCGGCCCGGGATCGAGGTGCGGCCACTGCGGCAGATGGACGGCCAGTACAAGTTCAACGAGGTGTACTTCGACGGGGTGTACGTCGGGCCGGAGGATGTGCTCGGGGAGGTCGGCTCCGGCTGGCGGGTGGCGATGTCGACACTGGGCCGTGAACGGATGATGATCGGTGCCAACGCCGTACGTTTCACCCAGGCGCTGCACGACTTGTGGTCTGATCTCGACGCCCGGGGGCTCACGGCCGGCGACGCCGTCCGGCGCCGGTGGACCGATCTGTGGTCGCGCAGTCAACTGTTGCGCCTGCAGTGGTTCCGGGTGTTGTCGCTGGTGAGGTCCACCGATGACTCCCGCACGTCACTGCTCAAACTCACCGCCACCGAGCTCGAACGGGACATCACCGTCTTCGCGCAGGAGACGCTCGGGCCCGATCTCGTGACCGGCAGCGCCTGCGCACGGTGGCGGGACTGGCTGCTCGCCGCGCCCGGCCAGACCATCGCCGGTGGCACGTCGGAGATCCAGCGCAACATCATCGCCCGGCGCGTCCTCGGACTGCCGACGGGCGCCGGCCGCTGAGCGGTCCGCGACCGGCCGCCCCGTCCGATCGGGTGGTCCGGTCGGGTGCTACTCCTGCGGCGCCCAGTTGAGCACGGCGGTGTCGTCGACCCGTTCCACGATGGCGACCATCGGCATTCCCGCCCGTAGCGCCGGCCGGCCGGGCAGGTGCCCGAGGAGCCGGACCTCAGGGTACTCGTGGACGCTGACCAGCACCAGCGTGTACGGCACCGGGAATGCCGGATGCAGTTGCCGCTCGACGACTGTCCAACTGTAGACGGAACCGCGGCCGGAGACCTCCCGCCAGTCGGTCCGCCACGACCCGCAGAACCGGCAGTGCGCCCGCGGCAGGTGCAGGACCTGATCACACCGGCTGCAGAAGCACAGCGCCAGGGCACCTTCGCGCGCGGCGGCGAAGAACGGACCGGTCTCGTGGTCGTCGGTGTAGGGCACCGGACGCGTCATCACGGCCTCCTCAGGATCATCGCGCTGGTCGACACCGGGATTCCGGATGTCACCAGACACACTTCGGCCCCCTCGACCTGATTCGGCGACGTGCCGCGCATCTGCCGCACTCCCTCGACGACGTGGTTCATCCCGTGGATGTATCCCTCGCTCAGGTTTCCGCCGGCGGTGTTGATGGGCAACCTGCCGCCGGGGCCGATCGCGCCGCCGGCGGCGAAAGCTCCGCCCTCCCCCTTCGCGCAGAACCCGTAGTCCTCCAACTGCATCAGCACGGTGATCGTGAAGCAGTCGTACAGTTGCGCCACATCGATGTCGTCCGGTCCGAGGCCGGCACGCCGGTACAGCGTCCGGGCCGCCCACGCGGAGGGCTGTGTGGTCAGTTTCTCCCGCAGCAGCACCGGATAGATCAGACCCGGCTGCGGGCGTTCCGGCGCGCCCTGGGCCACCGCCCGGATGAGAACCGGCTGCTGGGCCAGATCGGCCGCCCGGTCGGCCGCGGTCACCACGACGGCGCACGCGCCGTCGGTCTCCAGACAGTAGTCATAGAGGCGAAGTGGCGCCGAGATCATCGGACTGGCCTCGTATTCCGCCATTGACAGGGTGCGATCGCGCATCTGTGCGTTCGGGTTGTTGTTGGCGTTCGCCCGGCAGGTGAGCGCGATCGCACCGAGATCGGCCGGCTTCGTGCCGAACTCGATCATGTGGCGTTGGGCGATGATGGCCCAGACCTGACCGGGCGTGTTCAGTCCGTACGGCAGGAAGAACTCGTCGTAGCTCCCGTGACCACCCACCGCCGGCGCCGGGCCGCCCTGATCGGCACTGCCGAGCCGTCGGCCTGACCGACCGTTGAGCGACCGGTACACCACGACGTTGGTGGCCTGTCCGCTCAAAATCGCCGCGACCGCCTGCCCCACCATCGCCGACGGAGCGGCACCACCGATGCCCACCGTGCTCCAGTAGGTCAATGGCAGGCCCATCACCTCGGCGAGGTCGTTCGGCAGCACATCGTCGTAATCACAGCGCACCACCCCGTCGATGTCGCACGGTCGCAGACCGGCGTCGGCGATGGCCGCGGCTATCGCCTCGGTCGCCAGCCGCACCACGCTGCGACCGGAGTTCTTCGAGAACTCGGTGGTCCCGATACCCACGATGGCGCAGGCGTCCCGGTGGTTGAACTCCATGGATTCCTTCTCACACAGGGGCTGGGCGAGCAGGTGCCGCGAACACCGCCGGGGGAGGCGGTGTCCGCAGCACGTCGGGTAGCGGCCGCCTCAGCGGGCCACCGCGCCGGCATCGACCGGCAGCGTCACCCCGGTGACATATCGCGCCTCGTCCGAGCACAGCCACAGGATCGCATTGCTGATGTCCATCGGCTGGACCTGGGGAACCGGCAGCATGGTCTGCCACGTCGACACGGTCTCCGGATTCTCCTGTGCGTACTGGGCGAACGCGACGTTCTCGATCATCGGCGTCGCACAGCCGCACGGGTGCACGGTGTTCACCCGGATGTTGTGTTTCGCGTAAGTGGTGGCGTACGCACGCATCAGGCCGACGACACCGTGCTTGGCCGCGACGTAACCGTCGCAGCCCGCGGTGCCCGTGGTCTGTCCCTTGAGCCCCGCGGTCGAACTCGTCAGGACGATCGATCCGCCCTGCCCCTGTTCCACCAGTTTCGGTGTGGCGACCCGCAACGTGTTGTAGACACCGGTCAGCATCACAGCGATGGCGTCATCGAACGCCTCGTCGGTGTCGGACACCTCGCCCAACGCCGGCATGATGCCGGCGTTGCCCAGCACGATGTCCACCCGACCGAACTCGGCGTAGCCCGCTTCGAAGGCGTCGCGCAGGCCCTTGCGGTCCCGCACGTCGGCCTTGGTCGCCACGATCCGTCCACCGACCGCTTCGACCTGGTTGCAGGTCTCCTTGAGATCGTCCTCGGTGGGCAGGTCGTACAGCAGGGTGTCCATCGAACCCTGGCAGGAGTCGACCGCGATGATGCTCGCGCCCTCCTCCGCCAACCGCACGGCGTGGGATCGTCCCTGTCCGCGTGCCGCGCCCGTGATGAACGCGACCTTGCCCTGCACCCGTCCCATGTCTTCCTCCTCTGTTCTCGCTGCGATCAGCCGACGTCACGCGGTTTTCTTGCTCAGCCGCCCGCGATCGGCCAGATGATCTGCTTCATCTCCAGGAACTCGTCCAGACCCCATTCGCCCCATTCCCGGCCCAGGCCACTGGCCTTGAACCCGCCGAACGGTCCGGTCTTGCCCATGGATCCACCACCCCCGTTGATGGCGACCATCCCGGTGCGGATCCGCTGTGCCACGCGCAGAGCGCGCTCGACATCGGTGGACCAGACCCCGCCTCCGAGCCCGAAGTCGCTGTCGTTGGCGAGTCTCACGGCCTCGTGCTCGCTCGTGAACGGGATCACGACGCCCACCGGCCCGAAGATCTCCTCCTGGGCGATCTTCATCTCGTTGCGAACCCCGGTGAACAACGTCGGTTCCACGAAGTACCCGCGCTCGAGATGGCTCGGGCGACCGCCGCCGAAGGCGATCTCGGCGCCCTCGTCCACGCCGGCCTTGATGTAACCCTCGACCCGGTTCCGCTGCGCTTCGCTGATCAGCGGGCCCATCATCACCGACGGGTCGGCGGGGTCTCCGACCTTCAGCGCCGCCAACTGTTTGTTGACCCAGTCCACCAGCTCGTCGTGGATCGACTCCTCCACCAGCGTGCGGGTCAGCAGCGAGCAGCCCTGACCGGCATGCAGCGTGAACTCGCCGACGACGTGCGCGGCTGCGGCGTCGAGGTCGGCGTCGGCGAAGATGACATTGGCCGACTTCCCGCCGAGCTCGAGCACCACCTTCTTCAGCGTCGCGGACGCCTGGTTCATCACCTGTCGGCCGACGGTGTCCGAGCCGGTGAAGCTGACCAGGTCCACCATGGGGTTGGTGGTCAGCTCGGCACTCTCCTCGGCCCCGCCGGTGACGATGTTGAGTACGCCGGGAGGCAATCCCACCTCGTCGGCGACCTCACCGAGCACCAACGCCTCCAACGGGGTCAACGGTGAGGGTTTGAGCACGACGGTGCAGCCCGCCGCCAGCGCCGGCGCCAACTTCATCACATTGAGGAACAACGGGAAGTTGAACGGAGTGATCAGCGCGGCGACGCCGATCGGCTCCTTGGAGATGATGCCCTGCCCCGGGCGGAGGTCGAAGCTGGGCAGCATCGGCTCGACGAACCTGAACTGCGGCAGAACCCGGTCCGCGACGTCGGCGCAGACCCGCAACGGAACCCCCACCTGCAACATCTCGACGATCCACTGGGGGCTACCCGTCTCGGCCCGCACCAGATCGACGAGTTCGGATCTGCGGCGCTGCAGCACCTCGGCGATACGCCGGATGACCGCCGCCCGCTCCAGAGGCGTCATGCACGGCCACGGACCCTCATCGAAAGCGGTGCGGGCCGCGGCGATGGCCCGCCGGATGTCGTCGAGCGAGGCGTCCGGGACGGTACCGATTGTCTCCTCGGTCGCGGGATTGACGACGGTGAGGGCCCGGCCACTGGTCCCGGTGTCCCACTTTCCGTCGATGTAGAGGTCGTACTTCCAGGTCACGGTGTTGTCCTTCGGTTGAAATCGATTGGCGCGCAATGGTCAGATGGCGATGCTGCTTCCGCGGCGCTCACCGGGGGTGAACGTCATGGGCAGCCGGACGTAACCACGGTTCACCCCGAAGCTCGGATAGGGCTCCACACCGGACTCGTCGATCGAGAAGTCCGGCATCCGTTCCAGCACCTGCTCCAGCACCGTCTGGAAGACCAACCGTGCGAAGTTCGACCCCAGACAGCGGTGGATGCCCAGACCGAAGGTGGCATGGCGGTTGGGGGCGCGGTCCAGCCGGATCTCGTGCGGCTCATCGAACACCGCGGGATCCATGTTGCAGGCGGCCCAGTTCAGCAGGACCCGGTCACCGGCCTGTAACCGCTGCCCGTTCATCTCGAGTTCCCGGGTGCACGTCCGGGCATTGCCGGTGACCGGTGCGAACACCCTGAGGAACTCCTCGCAGGCCGTCGTCATCAGCTCGGGGTTCTCCCGGAGTCGGCGGCGGGCATCGGGGTTGGCGCCGAGCCATCTGATGGTGCTGCCCAGCACCGAGGTGGTGGTGTCCACGCCGCCGATCATCAACAGCATCCCGCCGCCCAGCTTCTCCTGCGGCGTGAGTGGCTCACCGTCGATCTCGGCCTGGCACAACGCGGTCAGCGGGTCCTTGCCGGGGTGATCCGGATCGCTGCGCACCTCGATGGCCTCCTGAAGCCTGTCGATGCACCAGCCCATGTCCGCCTGGGCCTTGTCGTGGGCGGGGCTGCCCGGCACGGCGGCGAGCAGCAGGTGGTTGGCATCGGCGAACCGACGCCAATGCTCCAGCGGGAAGTCGAGCAGCATCATGGTCAGCAACGCCGGTATCGGCGAGCCGAGGTCTCCGACGAAGTCGCACCTCCCCGCCTCGATGACACGGTCGATACAGGCGGTGGTGACGTCCACCATCATCGGCTTCCATTCGGCCGAGCGGGCCGGTGTGAAGAAGGGCGCCAAGACCCGGCGCACCTTGGTGGTTCTGGGCGGGTCCTGCTCGGTGAAGCCGAATTCGAAGGGTTGAGGTGGGATGGTGACGCCCTGGTATCCGGTCCGTACGCCGGAGATGTCATGGTCGGACGAGAACGTCCGGGCGTCGCGGGCCGCTTCGGCCATGAGCTCATATGACGTGATGAGCCAGTAACCGCCGTTGGCCTCCGAATAGGCCACCGGACATGCCGACCGTAACCGGTCGTACGTTTCGTGGTACCGCTCACGCAGTTCGGGCGCGTGGTGGTTGAAGTCGACAACGGTGCGTTGTGACTGGCTGGTGTCGATGTGCAGGGTCATTGTGCAGTGCCTTTCTCTACTGGTCTCCGGTGGTTCCGCGACCGGGGCCGGGGGCCGGGCGTCGCCGTCAATCCGATGCGGGCAGGGGGGTGACCGTTTTCAGGGCGAGGGGCCGGTCGCCCACCGACAACGACCCGTCACCCGCCTTGGTGCAGAGCACCTCGAGGCCCAGATCCGGGTCGGCGTAGCGTTTCCCGAGCACCGTCCCGCCGGCGAAGCCCGGCGCCGGCTCGCCGCCGGCACGTTCGGCCTCCAGCGGGAGCATCGGCGCTCCGCCGCAACGGAGATCGACCGCATCAGCCGGCGTCCGCACGATGACCACTTCCGTCGCGCACACCGCGCTGCGGAGCCGCATTCCTGCTTTGAGCGACACACCCATATCTCATCTTCCATCCTGCTCAGTATGTTGTTTTTTGGAGAAAGCCGACTTCTCTGTCCATGGCATTCCGGCAGCGCCGCCGGCGTCAGCCGCTCATCGCGACTCCCTCGGTCAGTTTCTCGACAATGTCGCGTCGCAACACTTTCCCGGTGGCGTTCTTCGGCAGGTCATCGACGAACACCACCTCGTCCGGCGTGCGTGAGCCACGCAGGCGGGCATGGCACCACTCCCGCACCTGATCCGGTTCGGCGTGCGAACCGTCGACCGGAACGATCACCGCACAGATGCGTTCGCCCCACTCCTCGTCCGGCAGACCGACGACCGCGACCTCCCGCACACCGTCGTGGTGGACCAGCACATCCTCGATCTCGGCGGGCGAGATGTTCTCCCCACCACGGATGATGGTGTCGTCGGCCCGTCCACCGATGTAGAGGAATCCGTCCTCGATGCGCGCCCGATCGCGGGTGGGGAACCAGCCGGAGCCGTCCAGGACCGAGCCGCTGCCCAGATACTCGCCGCTGACCTGAGCACCCCGCACCCACAGCAGACCGGTCTCCCCCTCCGGGAGGACGGTGGTGCCGTCCTCATCGCGGATCTGGACCTCGACCCCTGGCACGATCCGGCCGGCAGAGGACAGCCGGTGCCGCAGCTGCGAATCAGACATCGCATCGCGGTGTTCCTCCGGTCCCAGCACCGCGATCGTCGAGCTGGTCTCGGTGAGACCGTAGGCGTTGATGAACCCGGTGTCGGGAAATGCCCGCAGCGCGCGCTCGAGAACCGACTGGGGCAACCGGGCGCCGCCGTACGCCAACGACGCGAGGGTCGGCACCCGCGCAGGCTCACCGTCCAGATACTCGACGATGCGCGCGAGCATCGTCGGAACCACCATCGCGTTCGTGATCCGCTCCTCGCGGACGGTGGCCAGCCAATCCGCCGCGGTGAAGTCCGGCAGGTACACGATTCGCCGGCCGGCGTAGAGGTTGCTCAGCACCGCCCCCATCCCGGCGATGTGGTAGGGCGGGGTACTGATCAGCATGGCCTCTTCGTCACCGGCAGCGCCGAATTCGACTGTGTTGAACAGATAGGCCGACAGCTGGTGATGCCGGAGCAGCACCCCCTTGGGGGCCGACGTCGTCCCTGAGGTGAACAACACGATCGCGGTGCCGTCGTCGGGCGCCGGTGGGTGATCGACCCGTCCGGCCCCCCGCGCGGTCGCGACGAACTCGTCACTGGTGAGCACATGCTCGGACGCGCCCTCGAGATCTGCCCGGTAGGCGCTGTCGGTGACGATCATCGGGCGGTCCAGTTGCGCGATGAGCGCCCGCATCTGATCCGACGGCAGCCGATAGTTCATGGGCGCCAGGGGTATTCCGGCCTTCGCCGCTGCGAACATGAGGACGGGGATGATCGGCCCGTTGACCCCCACGAAGACGAGGTGCTCCACACCGCGGTCCCGCAACAGGCCGGCGCCCCCGGCGGCCATGTCGTCGAGCTGACGGTAGGTGAGGCCGGAGTCCCGGCGGCCTACCGCGACCCGGTCGGCCATGGCGGACACCGCCATGTCGAGCACGATTTCGATTCCCATGCACCACCTCTGAGGAAGTAGGGATGACGACCGATGGTGGGTGTCCGCGCCGGGCACAGCCCGGACACCCACCAGGTCGGTGCGATCGCGGTTGCGGTCACACCTCGTTGGAGATGCCGTAATAGGCGACGACGGCGTCGTTGCTGTGGGTCGAGCGGGTCAGGATCGCATACGACCGGACCAGTGCGGGACCCATGCAGTCGACCTGGATGCGGTAGTCGCTGACCACCGCCGACGGGTTCGCGGACTGGAATTCCTCCTTGCTCACCTGGACATTCGTCACGGCGGGCTTCAACGCTGCGAGCATCCCGGACGGCACACACTGGATCTGGTAACCGACCTCGAGGGTCCCCGAGGGAGTCGGCGCCGTTCCACCGTTGGGCGAGCGTAACGTCCCGTTGAACAGGCCGCTCACCACGAAATCGCGGGTGGCCAATTCGGGTGTCAACGGTGGCACCGGCGTGAGGGTCTCGCTGTTCGCGGACACCGCCAGCGTCCAACCGTCGGCGGACTTACCCGTCGCCGGCTCGGCAGACGGCACCGGGACAGCGGCAGGTGGTGGTGGCGGCGCGTCGGCGACGGGTTCGGCCATCGCGGGTGCGGGCGCTACCAGGGTGGCACCGGCGAGCGCCACGCTCAGGGCGTTCAACCACCCGCGGCGGGTGCGTGGCCGCGTACTGACGCCCTCGCGCACCGAGACTGCGTTCTTCACATTTTCCTCCCTGTTTTCGTTACGGGGCCTTTGATCCGTTTGGCCCTTTGGTTCGTGATCTGGGCCTTTGATTCGTGATGTGAGCTGGTCACTCAGGTATCGTCCGGTGCCGATGGCTGGGCGGTAAGAACCTGCGCAGAGTGCCGAACCCGCTGTTCACCATGGGATTCCAGCGTTCCCCCGGTACCGGCCACCGGCCCGGTCGACGGTGCAGGGGGTCGCGCTTCGCGCAGTCCGGGTTCCCGGCCCGACTGGGTGTGGTCCGTGCCCGTAGCGGACTGCGCAGAACGGCGTTGAGCCGGATCCTCCACCTGGTGACGCCGATCAGCGCGATGCCCAGCACCACCAGGAACACCATGTTCGTCACCCATCGATCGGTGTCATGCACCCACAGCGCATCCCGGGCGGGGAGCAGCGGTGCGACGTTGAGCAGATCGGTCGTCGACGCCGAGGCGGCGAAACCCCAGCGGGCCGGGACGAATCGAGACAGATGGTCCAGACCGAACCGGCCGCTGACCGGGATCAGCCCACCCGAGAACACGATCGACAACATCACGGCGATCACCAGCGCGGGCAGGATCTGATCCTGGGATCTGACGGCGGCCGACAGCGCCAAGCCGGTGATGGCCGACACCGCCGCGGTCACCGCGAGCGTCACGTACAGTTCCACGACGGGGTGGCCGAGGAGCAGGGCGCCGCGGTCGGGCCTTCCCTTGCCGAGGACGACGATCGCGGTCAGCACGGCCGTCTGCGCGGCGGCGATACCGCAGTACACCACAACCTTCGCGGTCAGATAGGCCGACGCCGACAGACCGACCGCCTGTTCGCGCCGGAAGATGTTGCGTTCCCCCACCAGGTCTCGGATGGTCAGTGCCATTCCCATGAAGACTGCGCTGATGTTCAGCAGCATCAGCAGCTGCGCCGGCTCGTTGGGAGCCGGTCCACTCGGGTCGGCGACACCGAAACCGACGTCACCCGGCACCACCAGAGTCAGCGCACCCAGCAGGTGCGGCATCAGGATCAGGAACAGCAGGTACCCCCGGTCGGCGACGATGAGCCGCAACTGCCGACGCACCACCGTCCAGACCTGCCCGAGCCGCCGGGGCCGCCGGCGGGCCACGGTGTCGCGACGCCACAGCGTCTGTGCCGGGCGGTCCCCGGCGCTCTGCCGGGCGAGAAACCGCCGGTGGGCTGCTTCGGGGTCGGCTCCGATCCGCGCGAAGATCTCGGCCCAGTCGCTTGTGCCCATCACTTCGGCGATGCCGCCGGGGCGCCCGTGGTACGCGGTCTTCCCGGCGGAGGTCAAGAACAGCACCCGGTCGCAGACGTCGAGGTAGGCCAGACAGTGGGTGACCACCAGTACCACCCGGCCCGCATCGGCCAACCGCCGCAACATGCTCATCACCTGGCGGTCGAGTGCGGGGTCCAGTCCCGACGTCGGCTCGTCGAGGATCAGCAACGCCGGCTCGGTGAGCAACTCCATCGCCACCGATGCCCGCTTCCGCTGTCCGCCAGACAGATCCGCCATCCTGGTGTGCGCGTGGTCGGTCAGCTCGAGCTCCTCGAGCACCCGGTCCACCGCCCGCTGCCGGTCGGCGGGACCGACCTCCGGCAACCGCAGTTCGGCGGCGTAGCGCAGCGCCTGCCTGACCGTCAGCAGCGGGTGCACCACGTCGCGCTGTGGGACCAGCCCGATCCTGCGCCGCAGCACCGCATAGTTGGTATGGATGTCGTATCCGTCGAATGTCACCGCCCCCGTGGTCGGTCGGACCACTCCGGCGACCAGGTTGGCCAGCGTGGTCTTGCCCGCGCCCGACGGACCTATGATCGCCGTCAGCGACCCGGGGCAGGCCGTGAACGACACCTCGCTGAGAAGCTGGCGCCCGTCCGACAGGGTCAGTCCGACCAGCTCGACGTTCAGCCCCCCGGACCAACCCGCATCCGAGGCGACGCCCGCGCCCGCCGGCGAACTCGCCGATACGCTGTTGTGCACCATCACGGCTTCCGTGCTGTCCACTCGGACCGGCATGTCACCGACCGCACAGGCTTCCTCCGTCGCATCCAGCGGCCCACGCCCGACTATCCCCGCGACGCCTCGTCACCCCGGCCGGCCGGAGTGAGTGCGGCAGTGACCACGGTGGGGTCGAAGTACTCCCGCCAGAGCGTGCACCTTCCGCTGTCGTCGAACTCGAACAACGCGATGTATCGATTGGCGTAGTCGTTTCCGACACAGGTCTTGCCGACACCGCGGTACTCGGTGACGACCGTCGCCGGATCGCTGGTCGGTAGGTGGTTGCGCTCGACGAAGGTCACCTCCGCGTAGAGCTTGGGTATCACCCGAAGGAACCGCTTCAGCTCAGCGCGTCCCGCCATCACCGTCGGGTACCCACCCGGCCGGTACGGCAGCTCCAGGCACCCGTCATCGGCGAACAGCTCGAGTACCGCGTCGAAGTCGAACTCCTGTACCCGATCGAGGATCTCGTCGACGCGCTGGACGATGGTGATTCCACCCACACGGACTCCTTCGTTGACATGACCGGACTGTCCGGTGATCGCTGCGCCCCCCACGGCTCATGTGATCACCCGCTGATCCTTCAGGCGCTCGATCTCCTCCCATTCGAGACCGTTGTCGAGCAGCACCTCCTCGGTGTTGGCCCCCAGCTCGGGAGCCGGCCGGAGCCGGGGCGGCCCGTCGCCGTACTGCACCGGCGCCGGAACCAGCGAGATCGACCTTCCGCCGCCGTAATCGACGGCCTGCAGATAGCCGTTGGCCACCACCTGGGGATCGCTGCGCGTTTCGGCGCACTGCTGGATCACCGCCCACTGGGCGCCCTGGGCCGACAGGACGGCCTTCCAGTGTTCGAGTGTCCGTGTGGCGAAGATCTCGTCGAGCAGCTTCACGCACGCAGCGCTGTTGGCCGCTCGCGCGTCGTGGTCGGCGAATCGCTCATCGTCGGCCAGCTCGGGGTGTCCGATCGCCTCGCAGAATTCCCTCCAGTGTTTGTCGGCGTGCAGCACGGTCAGACCGATGTATCGGCCGTCGGCGGTGCGGTAGGAGTTCACCAGCGGGTTGGTCGTCTCGAACCGGTCGAGCCAACGGAACTCGGGCTCACCGGTGACCTCGGTGGCGACGATGCTGGGCTGCATCATCCACATTCCGGTGGCCAGTAGCGACCCGTGCACGGCCACTCCCGCACCGGTCCGTTCCCGGTGCAGCAGTGCCGCGGAGATCCCCCCGGCAAGCGCCACCCCACTGGACAGATCCCCGAAGCCGGGACCGGGCAGCTCGGGGGGATGCCCGCCCGCTTCGGTGAGCGCCGACGCCATGCCGGTCCGATACCAGAACGAGGTCTGATCGAAACCGCCGGCCGCGTTCTCCGGCCCGTGGTGGCCCTGACCCGACCCGACTGCGTAGACGATCGAGGGGTTCACACCGCGGATGTCGTCCTCGGTGATACGGAGCTTCTCCCGGACGCCCGGCAGGTAGCTGGTGAGGAACACATCCGCCGACTTCGCCAGTTCGAGCACGAGCCGGCGGCCATCGTCGGTGGACACGTCGATCCCGACCGAGCGCTTCCCCCGGTTGGCCAATTCCCACATGAAGGTGAAACCGCCGGTGCCAGGGGGGATCCCGCCGATGGTGATCCCACGTGACGGGTCACCGTGCGCGGGATGCTCCACCTTGATCACGTCCGCACCCCAGTCCGCCAGGATCGCTCCGGCGGAGGGCACGTAAGCAAAACCGGACAGCTCCAGCACCCGGATTCCCTCGAGGACCTGCACGGAACGACCCGCCCGGTCACCCATCGGCCTCCACCTCCATGTGGTCCGTCTCATTTCCCGCGGCCAACACCAGATACTACGTAGTAGGTTGTTTAACGGTAGCACCGGAAGTGTGTCACATCACACAGATAGTGATCTGGTTCACATTTCTGCCGGTTCAGTGCTTGACGACCTGCAGTTTCCCCTCCCCCGGGGCAGCGCCGACGACGACTACGACCTACCGGGTAGTACTTTGCGCTATCGTGAGTGGGCGGTCCGACTACCGCTCGAAGGGGATGGGACTTGACCGGTGAATCAGACGCCGACACCGTCGCCGACTCGGCACGGCGCCGCCGGCTGACGGCCCGCCAGTCCGCCGGCCGCAATGAGGTGCTGCGGGCGGCAGCCGAGGCGTTCACCACCCGCGGCTATGCCGCCACCTCGATCGACGATATCGCCGACCGGCTCCACGCCACCAAAGGTCGTGTCTACCACTACTTCCGCACCAAGGGCGACATCTTCATCGGTATCCACAAGCGGGCCCTCGAGATCTCGTTCGACAGCATTCGCGACGCATCGGACTCCGACGCTCCCGCGTCCGAGAAGCTGCACCGCATGGCCCGGGCCCATGCCCTGATGATGTTGAACGAGCCGACCTTCCTGCGGCTGGCCGGTCAGCACGCCGAGATGAACCTCGCCAGCGAAGGACGCACTCCGAGGGAGGACGTCGACGAGATCCGCACGCTCCGGCGCGAATACGAGGCGCGGTTCGAGCGGGTGATCGCCCGGGGCATCGAATCCGGCGAGTTCAAGGCAACGGACTCCTACCTGATGGCCAAGGCTGTTCTGGGGACGCTGAACTGGATGAGCAGGTGGTACCACCCGGGCGGCGACACGGACGAAGACCGATTCCGGATCGCCACGTCCATCGCCGATTTCGTGGTCAGCGGTCTCAGACCGACCGAGGCGGACGGCTGAGCGCGCGACAGCCGTCGTCCCGGATCTCACCCCTCGGCATTTTCACTCCTCGGCGTTCAGGGCCGGAACCACCTCGCGGGCCAGCAACCGTACGGATTCGAAGGTCGCCTCCCGCGAGACACCCGGGAACGTCATCCCGAGAATCAGATGTGGCTGCACGTGCTCCGGCAGCCGGGCGAGAATCCGCCACCAGGGCCGCAGTTGCGCGACGCACTGTTCGGGGGTCCCCGCCACGAACTGCGGCGGCTTTCCGGTCTCGTCGGCTTCGTATTCGAATTCCTTGCCCTCGAGGGCGGGCAGATCGCCGCTCTCGACAAGCCAACTGCGGTACTGGCCCGCGACATGCGCGACACCGGGACGCACCGTCTCCCAGGCATCCCGCGCCGCGACGAAGGCATTGACGGTCACAGCCACGTGGAACGGATCGGTCCGGGAGTCCAGTCCAAGAGCCGCCACCCGTTTCTCGAGCCCCCGCCAGTGCCGGAGTTCCGGTGCCAACCAGCCGTTTCCGAGTCGCACCGCGCGCCTGAGGCCCGCTTCAGCGAACGCGCCCACCAGCACCGGCGGGCCGTCCTGCTGGAACGGCAACGGCGTGACGGGCGGCGTCTTGTAGGTACCCAGTCCGTGATGCTCGACGGGCTTTCCCGACCAGGCCTGGCGCAGCACGTTGATCAGATCGTCGAGCCGACGCCCCCGCTCCTGCCGCCGGCGGCCCAGGCCCGCGAACTCGACATCACGGTATCCGAGGCCGAGCCCCAGCATCAGCCGACCGCGGCTGAGCTGATCGACCACCGCAGCGTCCTCGGCGAGCCGGATCGGATCGTAGAGGGGACCGATCATGACGTTGGTGGACAACCGGATGCGGGAGGTCCGTTGGCTCAGCGCGGCCAGCACCGTCATGGGTGACGAGAGGAAACCGTCCGCAGCGAAATGGTGTTCGGCCACCCACGCCGAGTCAAGCCCCTCGTCCTCGGCCAGCACGCAGGTGTCGAGCAGCATCGTGAGCGCCTCGGTGCTCTCGGCGGCGGTACCGCTGCGCGTCTGGGCGGTGAGCGCACCCAATCCCACCTCGACGCGCGGTCTTTCGACGCCTTCCGGGCCACTGCTGCGCTCGACCACGAGGCCACCTCCTGTGTCGCGGGGAGCGTGCTTGCGCACGCAAACAATAGACATACTACTGCGTAGGTTTATTATTGCGCACGACCACCCTTTGATCCACAGAATCGAGGAGACAACGGCATGTCCGACGGTGAAACCATCCGACTCGACCACATGATCCGGACGGCGTCCCGATGACCGCCCCGACCACTGCCCGACAAGCGACCGACCCGGTCCTCGTCTCGGCCGACTCGCATGTGCTGACCATCACCCTCAACCGGCCCGACGTGCACAACGCCGTCAACCTCGACATGGCGCAGCGGATCTCGGACGCGCTCGACCGCCTCGACGACGATCCCGACCTGCGGGTGGGAATCATCGCCGCCAACGGGCGCTCCTTCTGCGCCGGCATGGACCTCAAGGCGTTCGCCCGTGGCGAGGTTCCCCGCCCCGAACCGCGGGGGTTCGCCGGAATCGTCAAACAGCCGCCGGCCAAACCCCTCGTCGCCGCGGTCGAAGGAGCCGCCGTGGGTGGCGGTTTCGAGATCGTCCTGGCCTGCGACCTCATCGTGGCGTCGGAGTCCGCGCGCTTCAGCCTGCCCGAGGTCACCCGGGGGCTCACCCCCAACGGCGGCGGGCTGCTCCGGCTGCCGCGCCGGATTCCCCACCACCTCGCGATGGAGCTGATCCTGACCGGCCGACCCGTCACAGCCGCACGCGCCGCCGAACTCGGGCTGCTCAACCGGCTCACCCCGCCCGGCAGCGCGCTCAGCACCGCCCGCGAACTGGCCGCCGTCATCGCCGCCAACGGCCCGCTGGCCATCCGTGCCGCCAAGCGCGTGGTGGAGGAATCCCCCGACTGGCCACGCACGGAGATGTTCACCCGCCAGGAGGACATCGTCGCCCCGGTACGCAGCTCCGCCGATGCCGCCGAGGGTGCGCGAGCATTCGCCGAGAAGCGGATGCCGCTCTGGCGGAACCGGTAGAAAATGAGGAACCGCCCCGGTGAACGCCGGGGCGGTTCCGCTGTTGGCGACCATGCGACGATCCGGTGGCGACGGATCGTCGCGGATCAGTACGGATCAGTACGGTGTGCCGCCATCGACCCTCAGGATCGCACCGGTGGTGTAGCTGCTGGCATCGGTGGCGAGATACAGCGCCGTCCCCACCACCTCATCCGGCTCACCGATGCGGCGCAATGCGTACTGCTCGATCTCGGCCGCGGTCGCCTCCTCGTCCCAGTACTTGGCGACGTCGGTGCGGAACCGGCCGACCATGATGCAGTTGACCCGCACCCGGGGACCGTACGCCCGTGCGAATGACACGGTGATCGAGTTGAGACCGGCCTTCGCCGCCCCGTAGGGAATCACGTTGGCACCCGGGTTCACTCCGGAAACGCTGGAGATGTTGATGATCGACCCGCCGCCGTCGGCCTGCATGCGCTCCCCGAACAATGCCGTCAACCGGAAGGGTCCGCGCAGATTGACGCCGAGCACCTTGTCGTAGAGCGCTTCGGTGACGTCGCTGGGCTTGTCGTACAGCGGTGACATCCCGGCGTTGTTGACCAGCACGTCGACCCGGGGGAAGGCCTCATAGGCGGCGCGATACAGCGCGTCGCAATCCTCCCAGTTGCCGACGTTCGCGGCGATGGGCACGGCACGGCGACCGATGGTCTGCTCGATCTCGGTGGCGAGTTCCTTGCAGCTGTCGAACTTTCGGCTCGCGATGATCACGTCGGCCCCCGCGCGCGCGAATCCCAGCGTCATCGCGCGGCCGAGTCCGCGGCTACCACCGGTGACGAGGGCGACCTTCCCCGCCATCGAGAGATTCGGATTCTCCATCTGTCCTCCTTGAGCCGGCACATCCGGCTCGTCGGTGTGTCAGGCTTTGGTCAGCGCATCCCACAGGCCTGCGCCGCCGGCGTTCATCGCCAGCTGGCCGAGTTGATCGGCCCACGTTCTCTCCCCACCCCATTCACTGCGCCAGGACCACAGCCGGGAGGTGGTGTGGCGCAACGCGTGTTCGTAGGTCATACCGATCGCACCGTGCATCTGGTGGGCCGTGGCCGCCCCCACCGTCGCGGCCTGGGCGGTACGGACCTTCGCCGCCGCGACCGCGAGCTCGGCCTCCGGCGACGCGCACCCGCGTTCGGCGCAGATACGGACGGCGGCGTCGGCCGCGGTCCCGGCGGCCGCTGCCTCGGCGGCGAGCAGCGCCATGCTCTGCTGCACCGCCTGGAACGCGGCCAGGGGCCGACCGAACTGCTCACGTTCCCTGACGTACTGGCTGGTCTGGCTGACCAGCCCGGACATCGCCCCCGCGCTCGACACCGCCCGAGCCAGTGCCCCCCGCAGGCGCAGCTCCCGGGCCGCACCGATGACCGCGGCCTCGGCCGCAGACGACGGCAACACCGTGTCGACGAGGAGGTCGTCCCGCGCCTCACCGGCGACGTTGCGCCCCGGCGTGATCCGGCAGTCCGCCACCGGAATCGACACCACCAGCTCGGGGGTTGCGCTCTCGGTTCCGTCGGTTTCCGGCCGATGCGGGGCCGGCGCCGCCAGCGCAACGACCGTGCGGGCCTGTCGGGCGAACGCCACCCTCGTCAGTCGACCGACCACCCGCACCCCACCGTCGGCCGGAGTCGCGACCAGATTTCCGGCGCCGACCGTGGTGAGCCCGTCACCGAGTCGGCCGCCGGACGTCTCCAGCAACCAGCCGGCCAAGCCGACCTCCGCCAGCGGGACGGCCACGGCGTGCCGGCCGACGGCGCGCAGCAGCACGGCGGCTTCGCGGAGTCCGCCGCCACTGCCACCCGCGGACTCTGCGATGCCGACGTGTGCGAAGCCGTTGTCCACCAGGTCTTCCCACACCGCCTGATCCCACAGCGATTCGTCCTGTGTGGATCGGCCGGAGTGCTGCCTCGAATCCCGGTGCGCACGCCCCTCGGCGAGCAGCTCGTCGACGACCGCGGCGAGCTCGCGCAGATCGGTTTCGTCGGGCCCCGCGCCCGGGTCGGTTTTCGGGCTCATCTCCGCACTCACCGCAGTCCCATCCCTCGCGCCACCATCGATCGCAGCACCTCACTCGTTCCACCCCGGATCGTGAAGCCCGGCGCCTGCAACACCGCCTCGGCCAGCAACCTCGGCAGACCCTCTCCACCCGGATCCGGCTCGAGGTCGAGCAGAAGTTGTGCGGCGGTGACGATCTCGTTCTCGAACCGGGTGCCCAGATCCTTCACGAGCGCAGCAGGCACTTCCTGCGCCACACCGTCGGCCAGCGACACCGCGATTGCCAGCGACATTCGCCGCAGCGTCCACAACCGTGCGATCAACTTCCCGATCTCGGTGCCGCTGCCCCGGTCACCCCGTCGGGCGAGTTCATCCACCAGCGTGGTCAGCAGGGGAAACGTCGACAGGAACCGTTCCGGGCCGCTGCGCTCGAAGGCCAGTTCGGAGGTGACCTGACGCCAGCCCTCGCCGATCTCGCCCAGCACCATGTCGTCCGGGACGAACACCCCGTCGAGGTGCACCTCGTTGAAGTGGTGCTCGCCGGTCAACAGCGGGATCGGCCGGATCTCGACCCCGGGCGAATCGAGCAGCACGATGAACTGGGACAGCCCGGCGTGGCGGCTCGGTGATTCTGCCAACGGTGTACTGCGCGCGAGCACGAAGAAGGCATGGGCCCGGTGCGCGCCGCTGGTCCAGATCTTGGTGCCGTCGATGCGCCAGCCGCCGTCGACCCGGGTGGCCTTGGTCCGCACCGAGGCCAGGTCGGAACCCGAGTCCGGTTCGCTCATCCCGATGCCGAAGAAGCACTCCCCCCGCGCGATGGCGGGCAGGAACCGATTACGTTGTGCCTCTGTGCCGTAACGCAGCAGCGAGGGACCGATCTGCCGGTCGGCGATCCAGTGTGCGGCCACCGGAGCGCCGGCCGCCAGCAGCTCCTCGGTGACGACATAGCGCTCGAGCGTGGACCGTTCGTGACCGCCGTAGCGTGCCGGGAGTGTCATCCCGAGCCAGCCCCGGCCCGCCAGTCTCCTGCTGAACTCCGGATCCCACCCGACCAGCCAGGCATCGCAGCGGGGGGTGAACCGGCCGGCGGCACGCTCCTCGTCGAGGAATTCGCGGACCTCCGCCCGCAGTTCCGGCGCCACCTCGACCGGGGCGGACGCCGGCAGCCGTTCCACGGCGGTCATGCCTGCGGCTCCCGGGGCAGACCCAGGACGCGCTGGGCGAGGATGTTCTTCTGGATCTGGGCCGAGCCGCCGTAGATGCTGCCCGCGCGGCCGTAGAGGTAGCGGTCGAACCACTCCGAGCGCGGATGCGCCCGGCGATCCCGCAGCAGTTCGAGACTCGCCCCCATCAGATGCTGCTCGACCTCGGTCATGAGGAGTTTGTCGATGGAGCTCTCCGGCCCCGGCGCGCCCCCGGCCACCCGGGCGCTCAGGCTCCGCAGGCTGTGCATACGCAGCACCTCCAGATTCGCGGCGATCCGGCCGATCCTCCGCAGTACGGCCGGATCGTCACGCCGGTCGGCGAGCTCTGTGACGAGTTCGGCGAACGCATGCTCGAACTTCGCCTGGTATCCGATGTCGACCGCGCCACGTTCGTAGGACACCACCTCCATGGCGATCTTCCAACCATCGGTCGGCGCGCCCAGCATGTTCGCCGCGGGCACCCGCGCCCCGTCGAGGTGGATCTCGGCGAACTCCTCGTCCCCGTTGGCCAGCACGATCGGCCGGACCTCCACCCCCGGGAGGTCGAGCGGGAGGATGAAGGCGGAGATGCCGCGATGCCGCGGCGCGGCGTCATCGGTGCGAGCCAGCAGGAGGCAGTAATCGGCATAGGCGCCGAGGCTGGTCCAGGTCTTGTGACCGGTGATCACGTAGTCGTCGCCGTCACGAACCGCCTTGGTGCGCAACGACGCCAGATCGGAGCCGGCACCCGGTTCGGAGAACCCCTGACACCAGATCTCGTCACCGGAGAGCAACGGGGGCAGATAACGCCTGCGCTGTTCCTCGGTCCCGTGGCTGAGAATCGGCCGGCCCAGGTGGGAGACCGGGATGGTGGTCGGCGCGTTGGTGCGGCCGAGCTCCTCGCTGAGGATCGCCTCCTCCATCGGGCCCAGACCCTGACCGCCGTATTCCTTCGGCCAGGACAGCGCGACCCAACCGCCTTCATACATCTTCTTCTGGAAGGCGCGCATCCCGGGCCAGCGGTCGGCCAGCGCGGCCGGTTCGGGTTCGGCGGGCACGTTGTCGCGCAGCCAGGCGCGCAGCCGGGCACGGAAATCGGCTTCGGCCGGCGAATCAAGCAGATCCATGGGAATTCCTCGTCAGACGGTTCCGGCATCGGCGGCAGTGGCGCCGCGAGCCGCGGAGTCGAAAGCAGTGGCCGCCAAGAGCTGCAGCGGCCGGGTGACGTCGCCGAAGACGTCGGCGAAGGTGTGTGCTGTGCGCAACCGGAGATGAGCGTCGTGTTCCCAGGTCACGCCGATACCACCGAGCACCTGAATGCCGTTCTCGCAGGTGCGGATCGCCGCGGTGGCGGCGTGGGCCTTCGCTGCCGCGCCGATCCGCTCCGCTTGTTCGATCGGGGCATGTTCGACCTCCCAGGACGCGCCGTAGGTGACCGACCGTGCCGTCTCGACGGCGACGAGCATGTCCGCGCAGATGTGCTGAATCGCCTGGAACGAACCGATGGGGCGGCCGTACTGCTCTCGTTGCTTGGCGTACTCCACGGCCTGCCGTAGCGCACCGTCGGCGATGCCGGTCAACGCGGCCGCGGCCCCGACCCAGGCGATGGCCCGGGCCCGTCGCAGTCCCCCGGAGTCGCCCGGCACCACATCGACCCGGTCCACACCGTACACCGGGTGCAACGGATCGACCCCTTCGATCACGCCGGCGCCGGACAGCTCGACGGCGTCCACCCGGTCGCGGTCCACGACGGCCACCCCGCGGGCACCCGGACCCCAGCCGAACGAGACCGACGCCTCCCGCTCCGGCCAGTCGAGTTCGGCATCGAGCAACACGCCCACCGGAGCTCCGCTGCACAGGTCGGCGAGCACCTGTCGGTCGCCGCCGCCGTGGACGAGAAGCGCGGCCGCGGCGATGGCGGTGCTCACATAGGGCACCGGGGCGATGCGCCGCCCGAGGGCCTCCGCGACCAGGCAGGCGTCGGTCAACGATCCACCCGCGCCGCCACAGTCCTCGGGGACCAGCAGGCCGAGCAGATCCAGTGATGCGAGCTCCTGCCACGCCCGGGAGCGCAGCGCGCCGTCGTCGGTGAGCGCCGACCGCACCTGCTCGTCGCCGAACAACTGGCCGCCGATGTCCTCGGCGGTTTTCTGCAGGAACTGCTGGTCCTCAGACAGCGCGAAGTGCACCGATTCCTCCTGAAAGGGTGAAAGCCGAGCGTGACGCGGCGCGGATCACGGTAGCTCCGCCAGGGTCCGGCGCAACCACGATGCGAAACCATCCTGGGATGCGGCCGCCGCGGAGTAGCCCGCGAAGGCCTCGACCTCCCGCGGATATCCCCGGGAGGTGCCGTCGGGGCGTACCGATCCCGGGGCCACCACGATCGCCGAGACGAGCACCCCGGGGATGGACGCCTCACCGATCGAGGTTGCGGGGTCGGTGATCTCCTCACTGACCAGAACCGTACGGCGGGCTGCGTGCGCGGCGATGACCGCCTCGCCGTGGGGGCCGTCGATGACCCCGTTGCCGCGGGTGTCGACGCGGTCCACGTGGACGAAGGCGATGTCCGGTGTGATCGCCTCGACCACGGTCGCCTCCCCGAACGGCGACGACACCGTGGCGAGCATCCCGTCGGTCCAGTCCTCGGCGCGGTATCCCGTCTCGGCTGGGATGTCGACCGGCGCGAACGGCACCCGCCACGCCCCGGCCTGCAGCGCGGCGCCGAGGATGCCGAGGCTGACCTCCCGCAGCCGAACCGGGTTCGCACCGCTCTCGGCGAGCCGGCGGAAGTTCCATGCCGGCGCCGGCCCGATCGCGTTCCAGCAATGCGCGAAGGTCGCGGTCGACACCACGCCGGCGCCGAGCAGCTGGTCGAGCATGATGCCGCCGGATCCCGCCACCATGTGCAGATACCGGCGGCGCTGCCGGATGATCTCGTGGGCGACGCCGTACAGCTGGGCGCCGAAGTTGCCCACATAGACGCACGAACCGTCGTGCACGTACTCGCGGACCGCGTCCGCGACACTCAAAATGGGTGGAGTCACAGCAGGCCTCACCGATGTCCTACGGGTGTCGGAAGCTTTGCCACGGCCTGTGCCGCAGCCTGGTAACCCTTTCCGGCCGCCTCATGGAGCACCGCGATCGCATCGGCGCGCTCCTCATCGCCCAGTGGTGCGGCGTCGGCGGCCGCGCCGGCGTCGACGCCGAGGTCCGCCAGATGGTCGACGGCGGTGTCGACGCCGGGGCCGTCCAGGATCGCCTCGAACGCCGGGTGCGCACCGAGTCGCAGAATGCCCCACCGGGTGACCAGCCGGACTCGCCGGGCTGCCGCCGGACTGGTGGAGACATGTTCGACCTGGGCGCAGATGCGGCGCAGATCATCACTGGCGTTGAGGAAGAGCAGATCCCGGGCGCGGGCCGCGGCGTCGGGCGCGCCGCCGGCACCGGGCAGCCGCACCCGGGGATGGCGGGTCGGCCCGATCGCGTGGGCGTTGGTGCGGCCCCGCAGGTCGATGGTGGCCCCGTCGAGCACCACGAGATCGCACCTCGGGATCAGCGTGAGCAGGACGTCCGGGGTGTTGCCCCGGTAGCACGTCACGTCGGCGTAGGCGTGGAAGTCGGTGGTGCTGGTGACGAGTTCCTCGGTATCCCGGTCGAGCGCGGCCCCGGCCTCGAGGAGTTGGACGAAGTCCGAACCGGCCCGCCGGCGGGCCACCCGGGCGGCCAGGACCGGCAGGTTGAAACCGGTGAACACCCATGAGACACCATCGAATTCCCGTGCGCCCAGCGCCAAGACATCGACGAGAGCAGGCATCTGCCCGCCAGCATCCGGAACCATGCCGCAAAGCATACTACCGGGTAGGTTCCATTGTCCAACCGGTATGTGCATACTGCTGCGTAGGTTTTGTTCAACGATCAGGAGGAACCATGGCCGACGCAGTCATCGTGGATGCGGTGAGATCCCCGGTGGGCCGGGGCAAACCCGGTGGCGCACTGTCCGAGATCCATCCCGTCGAACTGCTCGCCCAGGTGCTGACCGGGCTGTTCGAGCGCAATCCCGCCGTCGACCCCGGTGCCGTGGACGACGTCCTCATCGGGTGTGTGAGTCAAGCCGCCGAACAGGCCGGGTGCCCCGGACGGTTCGCCTGGCTGGCCGCCGGTTTCCCCGAGCACGTCCCCTCGGCAACCATCGACCGCCGATGCGGATCCAGCCAGCAGGCCGCGCACTTCGGTGCGCAGGCGATCATCGCCGGGGCGTATGACATCGCGGTCGTCGGCGGGATCGAGTCGATGAGCCGGGTGCCGATGGGTTCGGCCCGGATGGGCAAGGACCCACACGGCCCGTCGGTGCAGCAACGGTATGCGCCCGGCCTGGTGGCCCAGGGCATCTCCGCCGAGCTGATCGCCGCGAGATGGAAGTTCGACCGGGAGACGCTGGACGCCTACGCCGCGCGATCACACCAGCGTGCCGCCGAGGCAGTTGACCGCGGCGCGTTCGGGAACGAGATCGTGCCGGTGCGGACTCCGGCAGGCGACGCACCGATCGAGGCCGACGAGACCATCCGCCCCGGCACCACGGTGGAAGCCCTCGCCAAGCTCCGGTCCTCGTTCCACTCCGCCGAACTGGCCGAACGCTACCCGCAGATCGGCTGGCACGTGACGGCCGGGAACTCCTCGCAGCTGTCCGACGGCGCCAGTGCGGCGCTGATCATGAGTGAGGCCAAGGCCAACGAGCTGGGGCTGGAACCCCTCGCCCGCTTCCACTCGTTCGCCGTCGTCGGCGACGATCCGCTGATGATGTTGACCGGCCCCATCCCCGCGACCGATCGGATCGTGCAACGCAGTGGGGTCGGTCTGGATGAGATCGGACATTTCGAGGTCAATGAGGCGTTCGCCTCCGTCGCCCTGGCATGGCAGCACGAGACCGGCGTGGACGACGCACGCCTCAACCCGTTGGGCGGCGCCATCGCCCTCGGGCACCCGCTCGGCGCGTCCGGTACCAGGCTGATGGCGACGATGGTGCACGGGCTCGTGACGAGCGGGCACCGCTACGGGCTGCAGGTCATGTGCGAGGGCGGCGGCATGGCGAACGCCACGCTGATCGAGAACCTCAGAACGGCCTGATCGCAACACGATCCGGGTATCGGCGCCGAGGGGCCGACAACCGCTCAGCGCCGGTACCGCAGGATCCGGTCATCTCCGGACCGCGGCACGCCGCGGCCGTCGCGGTTGCTGGTGGTGAACCACAGCGATCCGTCCGGCGCCGCGACCACGGTGCGCAGCCGTCCGTACTCGCCGACGAACCGCGACACCGGTTCGCCGAGTTCACCGTCGGCGCGGACCGGGACCTCGAGCAGCCGCTGACCGCGCAGGTTGGCGATCCACAGCGCGCCGTCCCAGAAGGCCAGCCCGGACGGTGACGCCTCGGCCGGCCGCCATTGCAGCACGGGGTCGATCATCCCCGGCATCTCCTGCCTGCCTTCGGCGACGGGCCACCCGTAGTTGCCACCCGGTTCGATCAGGTTGAGCTCGTCCCAGGTGTCGGCTCCGTACTCGGTGGCCCACAGCCGTCCGCCCGGATCCCACGCCAGCCCTTGGACATTGCGGTGTCCGAACGACCACACCGGCGATTGCGGGTCGGGGTTGTCGGCGGGAATCGACCCGTCCGGGTTGATCCGTAGGATCTTGCCGGCCAGTGAGGAGCGGTCCTGCGCCAGCGGCGGGTCGCCGATCTCGCCGGTGGCGACGTAGAGCCTGCCGTCCGGGCCGAACGCGATCCGGCCGCCGTCGTGCCGGGAGCCACCGGTGGGGATGCCGGTGAGGATCGGCGCCGGCGGGCCGAGCGCCTGACCGTCGAAGTCCATCCGCACCACCCGGTTGTCGGTGGCGGTGGTGTGGTAGGCGAACACCGTGTCACCGGCCGTGGCGAGCCCCAGCAGTCCGCCCTCGCCGCGCGCCGCCACTCCCTCCACGGCACCGACGTCTCGGACGACGCCGGGTTCGGACAACTGCTTGATCATCCCGCTGTCACGTTCGGCGATCAACGCCGAGCCGTCGGGCAGGAACGCGATCCCCCACGGCACCCCGAGGTCGGTGACGACGTCGCGCGCACCCGACTCGCCGGTCTGGGCGGGGGGCTGTTCAGGTGGGGCGGGCGGCGCCGGTACCGCCTCCCCGTCGCACGCCGCGGCCAGCAGCGCCAAGCACATCAGCGCCACCGCCGCACGCACCGTGGTGCGCCGTATCCGGCCGACCGCCACGCTCCCTTCATACCCGATCACGGCGACCCGGACGCCGCGGATCAGGTCATCCCTCGAGGATCTCCTTGAGTTCGGCCAGGCTGGTGCGGTACAGCTCATCGATGCTCGCCACCACCTCCGGGGCGGCCTGCAGGGTCGCCGTCCAGCTGACGAAGGCCCCCGGACCGTCGTGGTGGGGGCTGACGGTCAACGTGGAGGTGTACTCGTCGAGCGGTATCGGGCCCTCCAGGTACGAGTAGGTGTAGGTCCGGTCCGCGTCGCTGTGCGACACGATCCGCTCCCGGGCCTCACCGCCGCCGTCGGCGAACGTCGCGATCCGGACGTCGCCGTCCATCCGGGTGGACGCGATCGCCGGCACCCATTTGTGCACGTTGCCGACGTCGCCGACCACCTTCCAGGTGTCCTCCACCGAGGCGTTGAGGACGATCGAGTGGGAAACCTCCGCCATGACATCTCCTTCGTCTTGTTCGAGAATTCGTTGGGCGAATGCGTCGAGTTGGTCGTCTGTCACTCCGTTGGCCAGCAGGTAGGCGCGCGCCCCGCCGTAGATGACGTCCACCCACGCCAGGAACCGCAGGATGGTCGCGGGCACCGCCTCGTACGCTTCGGGCGGATAGACGTCGACGGCGTCGCCGTAGCTCTTCATCCCCCGGAGCCGGCTCATCATCTCCTTGACATCGTCGACCTTGGCGACATAGTCGGAGCTGATGTCGTGGCGCAACACCCCGATCGCGTCCAGCAGGATCGCGCACGCCACACCGGTGCGGTCCTTGCCCACCGTGCAGTGGATGAGCGCGGGTGTGCTGCCGGTGCCGCACAACGCCTGCACGATGCGGGTGAACGCCGAGCGGTCCTGCAGGTACTGCAGGTACGTGCCGATCAGCGGATCGGCACCGGGCATCGGCGCCACGGCGGAGTCCGCGGCGACCGTCTGGCGGATCGTGAACGGGCAGTTAATCACCCGCACCTCGCAGTCGGTGAACCCGCCGCTGCCCTCGGCTTTCGCCTCGTGCGGCAGGCGCAGATCGACGATCGTGCGCAGTCCGGTCGCGTCGGTGAACGCACGCGCCTCGGCCCCCGACACGAATTGCGGTGTGGCGCTGCGGAACAGCATGCCGGCCCTGATCCGGCGCCCGTCGGTGGTCCGCAACCCGCTGAGCGGGCGGAACCCGAGAAGGCCCTGCGGCCCCTCCCGGACTGTCGCCCCGCCCGGCCGGTCCGGTCGGACATCGGTGTTCGTCATCTGGCCGGGCCCGGACTCACGTCGACAGGATCGTGACGACACAGGCGTTGCCGTCCATCCCCGCCGCGCCGCCACCCATCGTCTCGACCATGCCCACCCGGTGCCGGTCCACCTGGCGCGGCCCGGCGTCGCCGCGCAGCTGCCACACGATCTCGGCGAGCTGCGCGGTGCCGGTGGCTCCGAGCGGATGGCCACGGGACAGCAGTCCGCCGCTCGGGTTGACCGGTTGCCGGCCATCGCGTTGGGTGTAGCCCGACGCGGCCAGCTCACCGCCCCGGCCGACCTCGGTCATCCCGAGCGCCTCCAATGTGGTGATCTCCCCGATCGTGAACGCGTCGTGCACCTCGAGCACGTCCATCTCGGTGATCTTCCGTCCCGCCTGCGCGAGCGCCTGCTCCGCCGCGCGCCGCACACAGGCGAAGCCCCACACCTCGTCGGACCGCTGATCCCACGGGCGGCCCGACACCAGCGCCGACGACTCGACCAGGACGTCGCGGGAGTTGCGGCGGCCGCTGCCGACGACCACCGCGCCGGAACCATCGGTGGTCGGGCAGCATTGCAGCAGCGTCAACGGGTCCGCGATCGGCCGCGACGCCAGCACCGACTCGATGGTCGGCACCTCACCGCGGAGGTGGGCCCGCGGATTGTCCATACCGTTGGTCTTGTTCTTCACCGCCACGGCCGCCAGCTGCTCGGGGGTCAGACCGTGCTCGTCCATGTAGCGAGCCGCGGTGAGCGCATACAGGCCCGGCAGGGGAAGCCCGGTCGCACCCTCCGGATCGGTGGCCTCCGGCACGATCGCCCCGGTGAACAGTGTCGACATCTGCTCGACCCCGACCACCAGCACACACTCGAACCGGCCCTGCCGCACCGCCTGGACCGCCTCGTGGTAAGCCGTCGTGCCGCTCGCACAGGCGTTCTCGATGGTCCACACCGGCACGGCCCGCATCCCGAGCCCGCGCTGGACCCGGGTCGCCACCCCGGGCGGCCCGAACACCGACCCGAAGATGATCGCCTCGATGTCGTCGGGCCGGATCTCTGCATCGGCGATGGCCTCGGCGATCGCTGCCCAGGCGAGGCTCTCCACCCGGCGGTCCGGGAAGACGCCGAAATCCGATGTGCCGACGCCCCAAATCGCGACTTCCATGGTCATTCCCCGCTCTCACTGTCCGGTTCGGTCGCCACGAGGTCACCGCCGTCATCCATGGTGAAGGTGATGCGGGTCTTCGCGGCGGGAAGATTCGGCGCCGGCGGCACATGGACCAGCACCCGGGGCCCGTCGTCGACGTCGACGTAGGCCAGCCCGAACGGCGCCGACCACCGGCCCACCGGGATGCGGATCGTCGTCGCCGCCCACACGGTGCCCACCGGCCGGAACCCGCACGGCTCGATCGCACCGAAACAGGCTGGGCACCAGGGAATGTCCGGTTGTGAGACGGCAAGCTGGCAGCGGATGCAGCGGGCCCCGCGCAGCAGACCGTCGACGACCCGGGGCCGGGATTCGGCAACCGGGAGCCCGCCCGCGGCGGCACCCGCCCGACGCTTGTTCGGACGGTCGGTCAGCTCTGATTTCTTCACCGTGGTCGTCATCAGTGATCTCCGTGCAGCGTCAGTTCGAATCCGCCCGACTCCACATGCAGGTAGGCCCCGACCGAGGTGGAGATCAGTTTCCGGATGTTGGCCAATTCCCTACTGGTCAGCCCGTAGTCGATGGTGCGCGGCGGGGTGGCCCGCATGACCTCGATGTCGTGCTCGGGAACCAGCAGGCGCAGGATCAGCTCGTCATCGGAGATGTCCTTGCCGAACTTGGCCCGCAGCTCGTCGAGTTCGGGCTGGGGCGGCTCCCACTCGGCATAGGTCTTCGCCTTGGGGCTGTCCATGATCTTGTCGAGGACGTCCTGGTCCAGCGGCGCCACCGGTTCACCGTAGAAACCGTTGACATACAACAGCACCTCGTCCGGCACCACCGAGTAGCGGTCGCCAGTCACCACGTTGAGGACCGCCTGGGTGCCGACGAGCTGCGAGAACGGCGTGGCCATCACCGGGTAACCCAGCTCGCGGCGGATCAGTGCCATCTCGTCGAGCACCTCCTCGAAGCGGTGCTCCATGCCGCGGTCCTTCAGCTGGTTCTTGAAGGTTCCCGCCATCCCGCCGGGCAGTTGGTGGCGGTACTGGTACAGCGAGAACTCGGCCGGCCGGCCGACCGGGAGTTCCTCGATCTTCGCCACGTTCAACAGGTGCTGTTCGACGACCTCGAGCCGCGAATCATCGATCTCCACATCGAATCCGGCGTACCGCAGGTTCGCGACGGTGTTCTCCGTCGACGGCAGCGACACCCCGGCCGCGAGTGGACGGCTCGCGGTGTGGACGCGGTCGGCCCCGGCGAGCACGGCCTCCAGATAGTTCAGCGGCGACAGCGCGTTGTTGGAGTGGAAGTGCGCCTCGACCGGGAGGTCGCCGGCCTCCTTCTTGATGGCGCCGATGAGGCTCCGGGTGCGCTCCGGCGTGAGCAGACCGGCCGCGTCCTCCAGTTCGATGCCGTCCGCGCCGAGGGCGACCAGTTCGCGGGTCTTCTGCGCGTAGTACTCGTCGGTGTGATACGGGCTGTCGGCGAACAGGATGCACGGCACAGCCTCGGCGCCGTGGGCCTGCGCGACCTTGACCAGTCGGCCGATCTTGTCGATGTTGAACAAGCCGTCGTAGATCCAGAAGCTGCCGATCCCGTGGGCGCACAGCCTCTGCACCCACAGGTCCATCACGCTGTCCGCGGTCAGGCCGAATGTCACGATGCCGTTGCTCCGGGTACCGGCTCGCACCCGGGTCCTGGGCATCGCCTTGGACAGTGAGATCAGCTGATCCCAGGGGTCTTCCTTGCAGTGCCGGACCAGGACCTCGAAGATCGAGCTGCCGACGAGGTCGATGGCGTTGAACCCGGTGCGGTCCAGTTCGCCCGCGATCGGCAGGCCCATCGACTTGCGCATGCGCATCCCCCACCAGCTCTGGGGGCCGTCGCGCAGGGTCTGGTCGATGATCTGAATCGTCCGCCGGCCGCCGACGGCCCGGTCGGCGCAGTCGAGATAGCTGGTCACGTCGCCTCCTTGAAGTTTTGTCGAAATTCGTCGATGCCCTCGTCGTCGATCCACCTGGTGGTCATCCGGCCATCGCGAAACTGCCGGCCCTGCAGCAGAAAACGGTTGAACGGGATGGTCGTCGACACACCCTCGACGCGCAGCTCCGTCAAGGCGGCGAGTAACCGGTCGATGGCCTGATCGCGGGTCGGCGCGTGGGCGATCACCTTCGCGATCATCGAGTCGTAGTACGGGCTGATCACCGTGCCGGGGCGACAGTGCGAGTCCACCCGGATCCCGATGCCCGACGGTGGCTGCCAGACGGTGACGGTGCCGGGCGCGGGGGCGAATCCCCGTTCGGGTGATTCCGCCATGATCCGCGCTTCGATGGCATGCCCGGACAGCTGGACGTCGTTCTGCCCGAACGACAGCGGCAGCCCGGCGGCCACCCGGATCTGTTCGGCCACCAGGTCGATCCCGGAGATCATCTCCGACACCGGGTGTTCCACCTGGATGCGGGCGTTGAACTCCAGGAACGCGAACTCGCCGGTGTCCGAGTCGTAGATGAACTCGACGGTGCCGGCGCTGTCGAGCTGAATGGCCTGTGCGAAACGGACAGCCGCCGCATGGATGCCGGCCCGGGTGGTATCGGAGAGTCCCGGCGCGGGCCCCTCCTCGAGCACCTTCTGATGACGCCGCTGGGCACTGCAGTCGCGTTCGCCGACGTGCACGACCGATCCGTGCTTGTCGCCGATCACCTGTACCTCGATGTGCCGGGCGCGGGCGATGAACCGCTCCAGATAGATTCGGCCGTCGCCGAACGCCGCGGTGGCCTCCGCGATCGCGGTGGGCAACCGCCGCCGCAGCTCCGCCTCATCGGCGACCACGGACATGCCGCGACCCCCGCCCCCGGCCACCGCCTTGATCAACACCGGGAAACCGACCTCGCCGGCCGCGGCCACCGCGGCCTCGGGGCTTTCGGTGATGCTGGACCCGGTCAGGACCGGGACGCCGGCGTTGGCGGCGATGTCGCGGGCGGCGGCCTTGTCGCCGGTCGCCGCGACGATCCGGGGATCGGGGCCGATGAAGATCAGGCCCTCCTCCTCGCAGCGACGGGCGAACTCCGGGTTCTCGGAGAGGAATCCGTAACCCGGATGAACGGCATCGCACCCGGTTCCCACGGCGGCCGCCAGCACGGCATCGATGTTGAGGTAACTCGTTGCCGCGCTGGCACCGCCGATGCAGACGGCCCGGTCGGCGAGCTGTGCGGCCAGCTGGTCCCGGTCGGCGTCCGAGGTGACCACCACGGTCTCCAGGCCGATGGCCCGGGCGGCCCGCACCACCCGGAGCGCGATCTCACCCCGGTTGGCGACCAGCACCCTGCGTATCCGGGCGGCGACCGGAATCCTGTTTGCCGCGTCTGTCGCCGCCACCGCTGCGCTAGTCATCGGGGCGGATCAGGAACAGCGTCTGGCCGAACTCGACCAGATCGGCGTTGCGGGCACGGACGGCGACCACTTCGCCGCCGATCTCGGTGATGACGGGGTTCATCAGCTTCATCACCTCGACGATCGCGAGCTGGTCACCCGCCGCCACCCTGGATCCGACCTCGACGAACGGCGGCGAGCCGGGGGCCGGCGCGACCCAGAAGGTGCCGACCGTCGGCGCGGTCACCGCTACCAGGCCGGTCTCGTCCACCACCTCGTCCGCCGCCGGCGACGCGGCTGGCGCGGCCGGTTGGGGCGCCGACGGAGCGGTCACGGCGGCGGCTGCCGGAGCCGATGGGGTGTCCGCCGCCGCGGCCGATGCGGTCGGCCGGGGCTCCGGCGGTGGGGCGTCCTTGCCCACCGACACCGTCACCCCGCCGATCCGCAGATGCATGCCGGTCCAGTCGGATGCCTCGAAAGCCCGCAGGATCTCGCTGATCTCCTCGGTTCCGATCCGCAGATCGCCCGCGGTCGGCTCCGAGCCCGGATTGCTAGTCATCACTGTCCTTTCGGTACGCGATTGCGGCGAGCAACACCGGCAGCGGGTTGGTGCTGACGATCACCGACACCCCGGCGTCCAGCGCGGCCTGCACCCCTTCGTCGGTGTCGAAGTAGGCGCCGGAGACCGCGTGGGTGCCGTTCGGGATCGTCGGCAGCTCCTCACCGGATTCGATGAGGGCCTGATCCGCGTCGAAGACCGGGCCGTCGACCTCGTCGGCGGTGGGTACCACCCGGATCGGCGCCAGGTCCCGCGCCCACCGCAACAGCGTGGCCAGATCCTCGTCGTCGTCGACCGTGGTGGCGCGGCCGGGAATCTCGCCAGGATAGATCCGGCCGCCGGTCGCGTCCACCGTCACCAGCTTGCCGACCAGGGCGCTCGACGTGCCCTCGCCGCAGCCGACCACGCATGGGGTGTCCAGAGCCCGGCTGACCACCGCGGCGTGTGAGGTCGAGCCGCCCTTCTCGGTGACGACGGCCGCGGCGGCGATCATGCCGTGCACGTCTTCCGGGCTGGTCGCCTCGCGGACCAGGATCGAACCCGGTTTCGCCTGTGCCTCCTCGGCGGTGCCGACCGCGATGCCGACCGCGTAGCCGGGGCTGGCCGAGGTGCCGGTCACGATCGGCTCGGCGTCTCCGATCCGGTCGGGGTCGATCGCCGGCCGCAGCAGGTGACGCACCTGCTCGGCGGTCACCCGGCTGCACGCGGTGGCAGGGTCGATCGATCCCTCCTCGACCATTGCGGTGGCGATCCGCACCGCCGCCTGCGCGGTCCGCTTCGCCGCCCGCGACTGCAGCAGGTACAGCGTGCCGTGCTGCACGGTGAACTCGATGTCTTGGGCGTCGCGGCCCTCACGGTCGAGCAGCTCGGCCGCGGACACCAGCTCGGCGTGCAGTTCGGGGCGGTTCTCGGCGAGCCAGGACAGCGGGCGGGGGGTGACCCGGCCCGACACCACGTCCTCGCCCTGCCCGCGCGGCAGGTACTCGCCGTAGGGTTCGCGGCTGCCGGTCAACGGGTTCCGGGTGAACACCACACCGGTGCCGGAGTCGTCGTCGAGGTTGCCGAACACCATCGCCTGGATCGTCACGGCGGTCCCGATGTCATCGGGGATGCCGTAGTGGGCCCGGTACGCCTTGGCCCGCCGGGACTGGCTGGAGTCGAACACCGCGCAGACGGCGCCGCGCAGCGCCTCGTAGGGATCGTCGGGGACCGCGGAACCGGTCTCCTCGCTGATCGCCTGCAGCACCGCCGCGGTGTCCGGCAGGTCCTCCAGATCCTCCAGGCATCCGGCGACCAGCTTCCCGTACAGGGCGCTGAACCGCCGGCGCACATCCGCGGCGAACTGCGGATTGCCCGATTCGGCCGCCAGCGCGGCCTCGGTGGTCTCGTTGATCCCGAGGTTCAGGATGGTGTCCATCATCCCGGGCATCGACACCGCCGCACCCGAGCGCACCGACACGAACAGCGGCTTGTCCGACGCGCCCAGCCTGCGGCCGGTCTTCTCCTCGAGATAGCCGATGCCGGAGACGATCTCCTCGAACAGCTCATCGGACAACGTGCGGCCGCGGCTGAAGTACTCGGCACACGACCTGGTGGTGATCACCACCGCCGGCGGCACCCGCAGGCCCAGGCGGCTCATCCGCCACAGGCTCAACGCCTTGCCGCCCACCAGTTCCCGTGACGGCTCGGTCTCCAGGTCGGTGATCCGCAGCACCGCGGGTTCGGTCAGTTGCGCGGTCATTCGTCGCGCTCCTCCCCCATCATGCGGAGCAGGTGCTCGTGCATCTGGTACCAGACGGTGTGATAGCTGTCGAGGCGGACGTTGCTGACGTATTCGTGGTCGCCCTGGTCGACACGGGCCAGCGCCGCGTCCAGACGGAACAGGAACCGCTTGGTCAGCGGATCCGCGTCGGCGAACGGCGCGAGCAGGGTGGTGACCCGGTCGTGCACGTTGGCCAGCTGGTCGATGACCTTCGCGTCGTAGTCGGGATCAGAATGGTCGTTGGGCTGCTGGGCGCCGTCGACGGTCACCGTCTGCCACGACGTCATCACGGCGAGCATCTTCTTGTTGATGCCCTTCTCGAAATTCGCCAGCGTCTCGACCAGCTCGGAGTTGGCCCGCTGCTCCTCGAACGCCGTCGGATAGAGGATGTCCAGGTAGTCCCGCCCCTGCGGCGAGATCATGAAGTTCCCCTTGGCAGCAACGACTTTCCCGTCGCCGACGGCCTGCAGCAGGTGTTTCTCCACCTCGGCGCTGTCCATGTCGAGAATGTCGGCGAGCTGCTCGGCGTTGGCGAGCTGCCGCAGGGTCAGACCGTGAAGCGCCAGGTCTTTCTGTTCAAGCATGTGCGGTTACCTCCTCGTTGGCACGCATGGTTTCCCGGACCGTCCGCCGTAGCGACTTCCCGACCGGACTCTTGGGCAGCTCATCCCACACCTCGATGTGTCGCGGTCGCTTGAACCCGGCGAGTCGCTCCGCGCAGTGATCGATGAGCGCCTGGGTGTCGACCTCTTCCCGCAGCACCACCGCGGCGCTGACCCGCTGGCCCCACCGCTCGTCGTCGACGCCGACCACGACGGCCTCGCGCACCGCCGGATGGGTCAGCAGCGCGTCCTCGACCTCCCGCGGGTACACGTTGAAGCCGCCGCTGATGATGACGTCGTTGCGGCGATCCAGCAGGTAGAGGTAACCTTCCTCGTCGACCTGACCGATGTCGCCGGTGCGCAGCCACCCGTCCTCGCCGAGGGTTTCGGCCGTCGCCTCGGGGCGCCGCCAGTAGCCGCTCATCGTGTGCGGGCCGCGGGTGACGACCTCGCCGGGGGTGCCGGGCGGAACCGAATTGTCCTCCTCATCGCGGATGTCCATTTCGACGAAGGTGTACGGCTTTCCGGCCGACGTGAGCCGTTCGGGGGTGTGTTCCCACGGCTGCAGGCAGGTGATGGCCAGCGGCGCCTCGGCCTGACCGTACAGTTGGACGAACACCGGACCCAGCGTCTCCAGCCCGCGGGCGAGCAGGGTCGGGGCGATCGGCGCACCGCCGTAGCACAGCCGGCGCAGTTTCAGCCTGTCCCGGTCGATCTCGGCGTCCTCGAGCATCATCGCGATCATGGTCGGCACCATGAACGTGGCGGTGGCGCCGTGCTCGACCGCGGCATCGACGAAGCCCTGCGGGGTGAACCGGGGCAGGATCACATTGCGGGCACCCTTGACCAGGTGCGGCAGGAAGAACGCGCCGCTGCCGTGGGTGATCGGCGCGGCGTGCAGCATGACCGAGTCCGGCGTCAGGTCGGGCAGCAGATCGACCAGGAAGTTGGCGATCTCGGCGAGCTCACTGCGCGTGGTCAGCACCACCGCCTTCGGCTTGCCGGTCGTGCCGCCGGTGTAGGCCAGCCGCAGCGGGTCCTCCGGGTCCCGCTCGATGCGGCACGGGCCGGGATCCGCACCGGCGATCATGCCGGCGAGCTCCTCGGTGTGGATGACCAGCTCGGTCTCCGCCGGGATGCGCCCGTCGGTGACCAGCGCGCGCGCCTGCGAGTCGTCGATCTTGTAGGCCAGTTCGAAATCGGTTTCCCTGCTGTTCAACGGAACCCGCACCAGGCCTGCCTTGGCCAGCGCGTAGTAGGTGACGACACCGTCGATCCCGTTCGGCGCCAGCACCGCGACGTGGTCGCCCGGGCGGAGCCCCCGGGCGAGCAGAGCGTTGCCCAATCGGTTGGTCGCGTCATCGAACTCGCGGAAGCTCATGACGCGGTCCCCGTGCACCAGGGCCGGCGCCGCACCGTAGGTGCGGGCCGCCCTGGTGATCAGGTCACCGATCAGCAGGTGTGACCGGCTCACTGGTTGACCTTTCCGGGAGCCTGCGGACGTCCGAGGCGGTACAGCTCCGCAGCCAGCTCGGAGTCGTGGTTCCACTTCACCCATTCCTCGTCGAGGTAGCGGAACTTCTCCTGGTGCACGGTCGGGGTGAATCCGCGTGCCCGCTCGTTGTATTCGTCGATCGTGATGCGGCCGGCGCTGGTGGTCCACAGCCCCGTCTTCGCGTCCAGCGACGAGCGGCCGCTCAGCTCCGAACCGACCGTCGGCGCGTAGTCGTCGTCGTTGAGCACCGAGTACGGCAGACCGCTGATCATGTGCTGGTTCAGGTTCGAGTAACGCGCCATCGTGTACGGGTTCGCCTTCTGTTGCGGGAATCCGAGCAGGCCGACCATCTCGGTGAGGTTGTCCCGCGCGTACTCGTCGTTCATCAGCACCTTGAAGCGCTGCGCCCGGTCGTCGAGTTCCATCCAGTCCGACTGCCGGTAGGTGCCGGTGAGGTGGGCGAAGTCCTTCGCCACCGACGAGTAGACCAGCGCGCCGGCGTCGATCATCTGCTCTCGGCTCCACGAGGCGATGCGCTTCCACAGGTCCGCGGTCGCCTCGGCGAGGATCTCGCGGTATTCCTCCATCGTCTCGGCCAGCACCTCGGCGTTCTCCATGCCGACCGGGACGTAGCCGTCGGTCAGCGGGTCGGAGGTGTACATGCCGACCGCCACGATGTTGCGGGCGTCGTAGCTGGGTTCGGCCTCGAACGACGCCCAGTCGTCGACCAGGTGAAAGTGGGTGTCCTTGAAGACGATCGGGATGGTCAGGTTGTTGTGCGGCAGCCGGGTGGCGATGCCGTCCAGCCACGGATAGTCGCCCTCGGTCAGGTCGAAGAAGTCCCGGACCAGCATCTGCCGGTTGTCGCCCCAGTTGTAGGGACCGCTGTTGTGGATGCCGATGCGGCACTCACAGTGCGCCAGGAACGCGTACTGCGACAGCTGTGCCAGCAGCTTCACCGCGGCGGTGTGCAGCCGGTCGTTCGGGGTGACCCCCAGCAGCTGCTCGCGGAACCCGTCCAGGGTGCGCTCGGGCAGGAACTGGGAGCGGTCACCGAACTCCTTGTTGGTGATGTGCCCGTCGTTACGGTGATACGACAGGTTGAACCGGCGGCTGAAATCGAGGACGTCGACCACGTCCTCGATGGCGTCCTGCGGACGGATCAGACCCCAGTTCAGCAGCAGTTCCCGGCCCAGCAGGTAGAACGTCGGCATACCCCAGGCCGCGTTGACGGTGTTGACCTTGAAGCTGGCCTCCCGCACCCGGTCACCGAGTTCCTCGGCCGGCATGACGGAGTCGACCTCCCGCAGCAGCGTCGGCAGCCGATAGAAGCTGTTGAGATAGGACAACAGCATGTACGGGTTCATCGGGAACAGCTTCGATTCCTGCGTTGTCCGGGTGATGCACAACCAATAGGTGGTGTCACTCAGATTGCGGAGAAAGCTGTTCGATTCGAGCAGGTCGGCGTAGGTCAGTTTGCGTGCCATTGTTCTTGGGTCCTCAGCTCAGTTTCCAGATTCGTGAGTTGCCGGTGTCGCCCGTCTCGTAGGCATCGGGAGCGGGTGGCGCAGCGGTGGTCTCCAATTCGACGCGGTCGCCGTCGTTCAGGTCGTCGATACGGCAGTTCATCAAGGTGGGCACACCGTATTCGCGAGCCAGGATTCCCAGGTGTGACCGCACCGTTCCGCCCAGACAGATCACCCCGTGGAACTGCTCGAGAATCGGGGCGGTCAGGGTGCCGCCGGAATCGTCGATGACGGCGATCGTATTCTCCGGAACACCCTCGGTGAGCAATTCCATGACGTGTTCGGTCCGTGAGACCCGCAACACGGTCCCGACGGTGTTCTCCTCGGTGGCCAGCACATTGTCGCCGCGTCCGCGCAGATTCTCATCGGCCCGGTCCTCGGGGGACAGCACGGTGTCGTCCACTTCCGGCCGCTTGTATTTCTCCGGCTCCGAATCCAGCGATGCGGTGGCCGAGAATTCGAACCGATATCCGGTGGCCAGGGTGTCCTGCTCGATTTTCTTCGCATCGTCTTCGTCGAACAATTCGAAAGAACGCGAGAAGACGTCGCGACTCCACTCGAAGTCGAGTTCCGACAGCCGTTTGCGGACGAGGCCGCGTACCGCCGCGTTGTACCGCTTCGGCAGTGTGAGCGTCTCCTCGGAACCCCATTTCGGGGTGGTGGGCGATGCCTCTGACATGACTGCACTCCTTGCTTCTCGGTGAGCGGCTGACGAGCCGGAAGAGCCCTGAAGAGCGGATACGCTGCACAAACACCCGTTTTTCTCGGGAGGATTGCGTTTCCGCGTGGTTGTGATCACAATCTAGCGGCGAGACCCGCTGTGACCGAGTCCACATAGGGGGACATTCGGCGCGAGATCCGCCTTGGGGGGACGGGTTCGCGTAGAAGGAGACCTGTGAGAACACTGTCGAAGAAGTCGTCCACCCAATGGACTCCGCCGGCCGTGATGACCGCCGAGGACTATCGCTGCGCGTTCGACATCGTGTCGGATTGCCACGACTCGTCGACGCTGAATGAATTCCGTGAGGCATTGGTCGAGTCGCTGTGCAGACATCTGTCGATTCCCAATGTGTCGTTTTTCTCCGGGGCGACGTTCAACCAGGTTTTCGAGGACGAATCCCCGCTGACCGAGGGCGCGACCCGGAAAATGCTCCCGGAATATCAGGACCGCTGGGCCCGCCACGATGTGTTCGGGTCACCGGCCGCTGTCAGGCAATTGCTGGCAAGCACGGTCAGTTCGCTCAATGAACTGAAGTCCCAGCACCGTCTGCCGGCCACCGCCGTGGCTTATATCCGCCATTTCCTGCACGGCCGGTGGGATATGGGAAGCGCGGCCGCGATGCAACTCCCACTGTCCCGTGGTCGTACCGCATTGGTGGGGTTCTTCAGCCCGCACCCAGAGGATCTCGGACCGCGCGAATTGGCCATTCTTCGATTGGTCGGCAATCAATTGTCACCGGTGAGCAGAAGACTTCCCGCCGAACCGGCGCTGCGGGTGATCAACCGACTCACCGAACGGCAACGCGATGTGGCGAAATTGGTCGCCGACGGTCTCAGCAACGCCGAGATCGCGGATATTCTCTGCCTGGCGGAAGACACTGTGAAGAAATACGTCACCAGAATTCTTCATCAGACCGCGTGCCGGTCACGACTCGAGTTGGCGTTGATCATTCGAGACGCCGGACTCTGACCGGTCACCCCGGTGGTTCCACTGCCGTGCCAACCTGCCGTGATCATATCGTTCCCAAGGATTTTCACGCCAAGGGAACGCCGTTCCAGGAAGAATGAGCAATTGACGTTCGATCGCGAATCACCCCAGCCGGATCGACCGGGAATCCGCGGCGTCGTCTTCGACAAAGACGGCACGTTGTTCGATTTCACCCGAACGTGGACGCCGTGGTGCGAACAACTGGTCGGCGAGTTGAGTGGCGGCGATCCGGGACTCGCCCGCCGGCTCGGCGCCGCACTCGGATTCGACCTCGAACTCCGCATGTTCGAACCGGACAGCGTGGTGCTCACCGACACGATCCAGGCGGTCGTCAAGACGCTGCTCGGGGTGCTGCCACCGGACACCGACGCGGACAGGTTGTTCCGGCATGTCGACGACTCCATCGCGACCCGCAGCCCGGCACAGGTGGTGCCGCTGCGCCCGCTGCTCGAGCGGTTGCGCAGCGCCGGGATCGTCCTCGGCCTGGCCACCAACGATCAGAAGAAGTCCACCCTCCGGCATCTCCAGCAGGCGGGCATCGACTCGTGCCTCTCGTTCGTGGCGGACGCCGACTCCGGGCACGGCATCAAGCCCGGCCCCGGCATGCTCGTCGCGTTCTGCGAACACACCGGGTTGAGCCCACAGCACTGCGCCATGGTCGGCGACAGCGTGTTCGACATGCTCGCCGCCCAGTCGGCGAACTTCCTGCGGATCGGGGTGTGCTCCGGACCGACACCAGCCGAACGGCTCGGTGAGATGGCCGATATCGTGTTGGACAGCGTCGCCGACCTGCCGGGGTGGCTCGGTCTGTAGTTCGTCCACAAAGCGACCTGCAGTTCGTTCAGAAGCGGCTGAGAACGTCCCAGAGCGAAGAAATCCGGCTCGTGCCAGAGGCACGAGCCGGATTTCTTCGTTGGTGTGGTTGCGGGTTACAGGAAGGAGTTCTCGCCCTTCAGGCCGTACCGGGGGTGGTCGCCGATCACGATCGACTCGAAGATGCCGTACCCGGTGGCGTCACCCTCGCGGGTGCGGATCACGCAGTCCCGCAGCTGGTGCGCCTCGAGCAGCGTCTCCCGGTCGGTCATGTCCTTGTACCACTCGCCGTCGATGTGGTTGACACCCTTCCAGCCGCCGTGGTGGTCGCCCTTGAACCCGAAGTAGAGAGCCGGCCCGAGATGGAATCCGGTGTCGGACACCGGTTCGATCTCCACGACCCGCTCCTTGCCCCATCCCGCGTCGAACGTCACGGTGCCACCGAGCAGTCGCCGGGTGGCGGGATCGTACTTCAGGTCGTCGACCATCCCGTGCAGCGGCTCCTGCCGGCCGTCGGCGTAGTTGACGTACCCGGAGAAGTAGTGGGTTTCACCGTCCACCCACTGCAGATAGTGGTGGATCTCGTAGGGAGCGCTGCCGTCCGCCGGCTGGAAGTACATCGGACTCCAGGTGAGGATGAAGTTCTGCTCCATCCGGTTGGGCGCGTACACATCCGGGGCTTTGGCACCCACGTCCATCCGGACACCCCAGGAGCGGTCCCGGTAGCCCAGCCAGGTCTCATCGGTGATCTCGGTGCGTTCGCCGTCGATCTCGACCCAACCGGACACGGTGCACAGCTGATGGAACCGGCGCAGATCCGACGCGATGCGGAAGCCGTCCATGCCGCGCTGGGCGTCCTTGCGCTCCAGGAACGGAGGCATGATCGCGGTGAGCGTCACATCGAAGGAGAGCGGCTGCGCATCGTTCTCACGCAGGACGCAGCGCACCTTCTGATTCGGTTCGATGATTTCGTACTCGAGCGGGCCGACCCCGATCGCGGCCAGCCCGAACGGGTTCAGGTCGAGCTGGGTGCTCGCCCGCACCGTGATCTGCTCGACTCCGCGCGAGATACCGCCGAAACCCTCGAGGACGTTGCGGTTGTGGTACTTCCCCAGCCCGAAGTCGATCTGCAGCGATCCATCACGGGCGAACAGCGAGCACCACACCCGCTCCGTCCACGAGTAGTCCGAATCCGAGACCATCGCGAACGTGTCGGGGGTCTGGTGGATCAGATACTCGTCGGCGGGAGTCACCAGATTGATGGGATGACGCATGACTTTCCTTTCCGGGCCGCCGTTTCGGGCGGCCCACTGTGTTCGTTACGCAGATGTGGGCCGTGTCCGGGTCAGCTCAGACCGGTGAACGAACTCGGCCGGTCGTGAGCGACCAGCGCGCCGCCGAAGATCGCAGCCGCCTGATCGTCGTCACCGAGCGGATCCGGGAACAGCGCCATCGTGCGGTCCGAGAACCACCAGTCGATCGAACCGTCGACACCGGCCAACTTGGCGAACGGCCGCAGCCCCCAGGTGTACATCCGGGTGGCGGCGAGGATCCGGCTGTCCCGGTCCATGTCGCTGAACGTCTGATACAGCTTCAGATGCTCGGCGCCCACCCGCTTGGCCAGCTCCGGCCATTCGTCCGGGTTGAGGACCTCGGACGAACCGTCCCGGTAGCGCGCGATGACCGAGGCGCTCTTCACCGCGGAGAAAAAGTTCTCCGGCTCGGTGAAAGTCGTTCCCCAGTCGTTGATCTCGAAGTAGCTGAACGCACCCGGGGTGTACTGAAGCGTCAGGGTGACACCGCTGACCCCGGGATCGCGTTCCTCGGCCCAGGGATAGGAGAACGGCCCCGAGTCCAGGCTGAGGAAATCGCGTACCAGGGTCGCCTCATTCTCACCGGCCGGGTACGGACCGTTGTCGCAGATGCCCACTCTGGAGTCGGTGAAGTACATGAAGCAGTACCCGGAGAGCGCGGCGTTGAGCTGCCGCAGTTCCTTTCCGGTCGAGGTGTCCAGCGGTTGCAGCGTTTCCCGCAACGCGGCCACTTCCGGATCGGGCAGGTACAGGTTGGTGAACCCGGCGTCCTTGTAGTCCAGTGTGCCGTCTCCGCGATGCGAGAGCGCCAGCCGTCGCCAGAAGTCGACCACCGTCCGGACGTCGTCGACGTCCTCGTTGGGCGCCAGCTTCCCCATATGGATGAGGAGTTCGCGTCCGCAGAGGTAGTGGTAGCCCACCATCCAGATCCACAGCGGGCTGGCGAGTCCCGGCTTCGACCGCAGCCGGGCGCCGATCTCCTCGGCCGGCATCGCGGCGTCGATGGCGCGGACCCGTTCCGGATAGCTGTGGAAGTCCTCGATCACCGACATCGACATGTACGGCAGCATCGGGAAGATCTCGGACGTGAAGCCAGACCGCCGGGTCATCTCCGGTTTGAACGACCGGCCCATGTGCAGGATGAGCGCCTCCAGTTGCTCGTCGCTCATCGGCTCCTGCAACAATTGCGCCACGGTGTCGGTGGTGACCGACGCCGGGAACGGTTTGCGCCCGATCTCATCCCCGTCGGCCTTGATGTAGTTCCACCAGTCGGTGGTCGGCGAGCCCGACGTCTCCTGGGTGTACTGCCGCTGTGGGGTGGACCCGTCCGCCGCGCCGGCCTGCGGCACGGTCACGGCGGTGTTCCCGGCGGAGGCGCCGCCGGCTGCGCTGGAGCCGACGGCCGCGTCCGTCGTCGGGATCAGCCACCCGGCGCCGTCCGGTGCGGACTCCAGCCGCACCGCGTCCCCGTCCGCCGGCTGCCAGTCGCCCAGATCGACGGCCAGCAGACAGGGAACCTCATACTCGCGGGACACGATCGCCAGGTGCGACCGGGTGGTGCCGGAGGTGCAGACGATCCCGCCCAGCCGTCCCAGGATCGGCGACAGGAACGTCGTACCCCCGGACTCGACCAGCGCGATGGTGTCCTCGAGGTCGTCACCGAAGACGTCGATGACGTCCTGCGGATCGTTGAAGGACCGGATGCGGCCGTGCGCCACACCGAAGTTGTACGAGCTGATGCCCTCGTAGCGGGTGTTCTGCGACGAGACCTGGGCCGTCATCAGTCGCCGGCCTTCCCTATCGGACGGAAACAGCTGTCCCGGTCCTCGGGCACGAAGACGCCGCCGATCAGTGTGAGCGCGACCTCGGGATCCTTGAACCGCTGATACGACTCGACGATGGACGGGCTGATCGACCAGTCGATCTTGTCGTAGCAGCCCGCGATGCGCGCCCAGGGCTTCAACTTCCAGCTGTACATCTGAGTGGCGTACAGGTTCCGCTCCTCGGCGTCGGTTTCGGCGAGCCGGGCGTACAGCGCGCGATGAGCCTTGCGGACATGGCCGGTCATCTCGTCGACTTCCTGCTGGGACAGCGCGCGCAGCTGGCCGTTCTTGGAGGCGAACACCCGCGCCTCGATGACCTCGCTGAGGTGGTCGCTGGGCGTGAACCAGGCGGTGCCCCAGACGTTGTTGTCCATGCTCACGCTGTTCGGCAACCGGTAGGCGATCACGAAGTGGTGCTCGGGCAGGGTTTCCCGGATGCCGTCGACCCACGGGAAGTCGCCGTCGCCGTCGCAGCACAGCTCCCGCAACGCCAGGAATGTGCCGTCGCCGAGGTCGTAGGGGCCGGTGTCGCACACCGCGGTCCGCGCGTCGCAGTTCTCCAGGAACGCGTACGCGGTCAGCCGGGCGGCGAACTTGCGGATCGTCGCGGTGACCTTGGCGTCGTTGGGTTCGAGCTGCGCCAGAATGGATTTGCGCAGATCGTCGTCGACGACGTGCGAGCTGTTCGGCGGCTCGGCGTCCATGTTGAACAGCACACCGTCGGTGCGCATGGCGATGGTGGCCCGCCGCCAGAACCGCAGCACCTCGAGTTGATCCTCCAGACCGTCCTCGAGCTTGTTCTCGCCGAGGTCGACGTAGAGCTCGCGGCCGGTCATGTAGTGCAGCGGCATCGCGGCGAGGTTGATGAAGCTCCGCTTCGAGCCGATCGGCAGACCGGACCGGACGAGTTCCTCCGGCGAGGCATGCTGGGTGATCAGGCGAATCCGATCGGGAACCTTCAGGTAGTCCTCCATCATCGACATGACGATGTAGGTGTTCATCCCGAACAGTTCGGATTCGAACACGGTGCGCCGGGCCAGTTCGCTCTTGTAGGCGCGGCCGCCGTGCAGAATCAGCTGATTCCACTCCTCCAGAGTGGGTTCGTAGTCGGGGTCGGTGAGCAGCTGCTTGCTGAAGGCCACGGCGGGGGCGTTCATGCGTCCACCTCCGAGGTGCTCAGGATCTCGACGGTCGCCGTGTCGGGGTCACTGAGGCCGAGCCGCACGGTCGCGCCGGTCGGGATCTCGCCGTCCAGCTTCGCCGCCAGCACGCACGGCACTGCGGATTCGCGAGACAGGATGGCCAGATGGGACTCTCGACTTCCCGCGGTGCAGACGACCGCCTTGAGGTCGGGGAGAATCGGCGACAGGAATGTCATTCCGCCCTTGTGGACGAACGCGATGGTCTCTTCCAGATCGTCGTCGTCGATCGTCAACACATCGGTGGTGTCTTCGAACCAACGAGCGATGCCGGTGACGTCCTCGCCGGCAAAGAGATTCACGCCGGTGCCGACGCGCTGTCCGGAGTTTGCCATACGAATTAGATCCTTTCGTCGTCTCTGGCCCCAACTGGGCTTCGGGGTCATCGATAGCCCGAGACGATCAGCAGGCTATGAAGTGCATCACAGAAATATCAGTCCCCTTTGGGGGACAGGTGGCCCAGCACACCCTGACCAACCGGTGGTGAGGCACGCCACCGGGATATCGAGAAGGCGTTGACCTGCGGAAACGCGTTCCGGGCCTACGGCGCGGCGGTCACGCCCGGTTCGGGCCGTGACAGTGCGGTGCCAGCATTGCGGCCTGCCCCGTCGCCGGATGCGGCGTCGACAGCCACTTGCGGGCCAATGTCTCCGACCGGGCGATCAGCTCGGCGGAGTGGGGGAAGTCCGTCGGCGATATCGCGATCGGGCACGGTTGCGGGATGCCGCGCAGCTCGATCGACTCCTCGAACCGGGTGTTGTCGACGGCGAGGCGCTGAGTGATGGCCAGGTTGAACGCGTGCAATGCCATCGCCAGCACTCCCCCGCGGCGGTTCGGGCAGCGCGCAGGAGTAGCCGGTGGGCAGCAGGACGTTTTCCGCGAACGGCGGCTCGGGATTATCACATCGATCCTCAATCCGTGCGAGCGACGCTTCAACCCATCCGACCTCACCATTGCCAGTACGAGGACCGCGGGAACCGGGCACTCACCCCCCGCGTCCCACCCGAGGTACACACGAGTAGCTGCGCCGGCAAGCAGTCCTACGCAACCGCAGCCCGCGCCCCTAAGTACACCTCTGTCGGCATCGGCCGGCGGAGCCGCCAGGTGATCGCCATCGGACGGTCGCCTTCGTGCGACACGTAATCCGCGGGCCCGAGGAAGATGTAAGGCGCCCCATCACCAAACGCGCCTTTCTTGGCCTCCCGCACAAAAAGCAGCACATGGGACCCACGCTCCCGGTGATGGATGTAGCGCTGTCCGGTCGGCGAGCTTGCTGTGGTCGTCGACTGTGACTCCCAATGGAAGAGGTCCGGACTTAGCGCGAAGTCGCGGTACATGGTCGTCGGCGAGTACTCGGTATCCGATTTCTTCAGCGTGATGAGGAACGCGTCTGCGTTGACTTCCGGGCACCATGCCACGCCTTCACGCATCGTCGAGGGCTTCCGTCCCGGCGATACCCAACCCAGCGCCGCTAGGATTTCCTCCCGCGAATAGGTCGCGTGGAGCGCTAATGGAACGTCGCGCAACTCCGGTATGACCTCGCCAAGCTCGCTGGTGCGACGGTGCGCCGCATCGAAGGCAATATCGATAATTTGGCGCATCTCCGCCACCACAATTTCGCGTCGTACTTCATCGAAGCCGTCCGCTGCGGCCTCAAACCCGCCCCCATCCGGGTAGAGCGAGTAAAAGAGCATGTCTGCCAACCGCCGCTCCGCCAGGCTGTCGGATCTCACATCGCTGGCAAGCAACCTTCGATACGCGTCTGCACGCTTCCTGTCATCCACATGCGCCAGCGCTTTAAGCCGCTTCACCAACTCTGCCTCACGAGGTCCGGGTTGCTCAGCGAGCTTGCCAGCATCACGACACAACGTCGTCCAGGAGCGATTGGGGCGCAGGATATCGTCGAGTCCACGACCCGACTCCTCGAGGTAGGACGCCAGCCTATCGTCCGGGTGGCTACGAATCTCTGAGACCAGCACCGACTTCTTCGGTGAGACCTGCTGGCGCACATTCTCCAGCACAATCTTCTGCGCCACCTCATCCAGCACGATCTGGCTTCCGGACGGCAGGAACGGAAAACCTTCCTGCACTTGCTTCTCCAGCCGCTTGCGGCTCAACCCAGTTAGCGCGCGGAAACGCTGATCAAACCGGAACTCACGTCGGTGATGACCCACGAAGTCCAGCGCTGTGAGCACGGTCTTGCCTGGCGCAAGCCGTAACCCACGACCCAGTTGTTGCAGGAAGACCGTGGCGCTCTCGGTGGGCCGCAGAAACAACACGGTGTCCACCATCGGGATATCTAACCCCTCGTTGAACAGATCGACTGTGAAGAGTGCGTTTATCTCCCTGCTTTGCAGCGCCGCGAGCGCCTCTCGACGCTCGCGGCTGTCGTCAAGACCTACGACAGACCGGGCAGGAATTCCTGCCTCGACGAACCTCTTCGCCATGTACCGCGCGTGCTCGACGCTGACGCAGAAGCCGAGAGCACGCATCGCTCCGACGTCGGCGATTTTGTCGCGTACTTCTTTCAGGATGATTCGCGTTCGTGCGTCGTTGCCGGTGTAGACGCGGTCCAACTCGTCAAGGTCATAACGCCCGCGCTTCCACTGCAACGCCTCCAGGTCCGTGCCGTCATAGATGCCGAAATAGTGGAAAGGGCATAACAGGTTTTGTTCCAGCGCATCCCAGAGTCGCAGCTCCGCAGCAACCCGCCCACCGAAGAACTGGCGTACGTCCACTCCGTCGCCCCGTTCCGGGGTGGCCGTCAGCCCGAGCAACTCAATTGGCCGTATGTGGTCGAGCAGCCGCCGATACGACGCGGCCTGCGCATGATGGAACTCGTCGACAACAACGACGTCGAAGTGCTCCGGGTCGATCGTGGAAAGACGCTCTGAGTTCAGGGATTGAATGCTTGCGAAGACGTGTCGCCAACGTGCGGGCTGCTCGCCGTCGACCAGCAACTCGCCAAACGTCGGATCGGTTAGCACCTCCTGATACATCCGGCGAGCCTGCTGCAGGATCTCTTTTCGGTGCGCCACAAACAGCAAGGAGAGATCGCGACCATGCACTTCGCGCACGAGCCGCCGGTAGTCTAACGCGGCGATCACCGTCTTGCCTGTACCAGTAGCAGCGACGAGAAGGTTGCGATGCCGATCGTGCAGCACACGTTCTGCCTCGAGTTGCTCCAGTAGTTCAGCCTGGTAGGGCTTCGCCGTTACCTCCAAGCCAGACAGCGTGACCCTCAGCGGGTCGCGGGGTTTCTTGCCCGAAGCGACGTCCAGCGCATTTCGCAGCTTGTCGCCATCCTCGCAGGGCCTGTAACTCTCGAACTCGCGGTTCTCCCAGTACGAGTCGAAAGTCGCCCGGAATTTCTCCAAGAGATGCGGCGTGGACACCGCAGAAAGCCGAACATTCCATTCCAACCCGTCGACGAGGGCGGCGTGGGACAAGTTCGAGGAGCCTACGTAGGCGGTGTGGAAACCCGTGTTGCGGCGGAGAAGCCAGGCCTTCGCATGAAGCCGAGTTCGATCGGTTTCATAATTGACTCGAACCTCGGCTCCGAACTCATTGACCAAGGCATCCAGCGCCCGCGCGTCGGTGGCGCCCATATATGTAGTCGTAATGACACGAAGAGGGATGCCTCGCTCTTTGAGCTCGGTGAGCTCGCGCTCCAGTAACCGGAGACCGTGCCACTTCACGAAGGCACAGAGCAAGTCAACGTGGTCTGCACTCGCGAGTTCAGCACGAAGCTCGGCTGCAAGCGTGGGCTCATCTCGCGCATTCGTCATCAATGCCGCGTCGGACAAGGGCGTGGTCGGACGTGGGATGTGGGTCGTCCCGAGCGCTACAGGGGTCACCGCATCGAGACGATGAATCTTCCCAGGGTCTAGTTGGTGAACTGCTTCGGCAAGGGCATCCGGATCACCCAGGGCAGCGAGAAGCTTCTCGATTAGTCGAGCGCGGTCCTCCGCCCCGCGGGCACATCGAAGTGAACGCTCAATTACCGGCATCAGGTGCCGCGCGAGCGTCAACGCCTCCTCGGCCTCGTCGACCTCAGTGAGCTGGGGAGTGAGCTGGGCACTCCGCTCCCTGAGTGTCTCCAACTGGCGCTGCAGGCGTTGAGTGATGACGGATTCGTATAGCCCTGCATCCACGATCCGGAGACTAGCCGATCAGGCTGACATGCCTCGGCATCAGCTATCTTGGATCACAGACTCCGTCCTAGGCGCCATCGACAGCATCTAGACTCCAAGCGATGTTTGCTGGACAATTAAGCTCGTCTCATCAGACCAATAGTATTAACCTCTGCGACAGATATCTGAGTCGCCATGAGGTGGGGGTTCCGGTGCTGGTCGCTAGCTGTTCCGCACAGCCTCGCGGGGCGCTGATGGCTGCGCTCACGGACTCCCGATGAGCTCCACGAATCGTCCTCTGCCACCCGCGGCCGAGGCTTCTTACCGGATTCTCGCTGAGCATGGCCCGCTCGCCGCCTCCGAGCTTCGTGAGCGCATACGGCCACAGGGCTTCGCTCTACCGGTCGAACGGCTCCAGCAACTGTCCGACAGGTTCCCCCACCGATTCCACACGACGCCTGACGGCCTCCTGACTATCGCTACCGCGACGTCTGAGAACGAGCCTGATCAGCCCGAAACCCGGTCTGATGACGAAAACTGGTATAGACCACAGCCGGACCGCCCCGAACCTGGCCGAATCGCTGTCCTCGACATCGAGACGACCGGCTTGAACCGGACACACGACTTCATCACAGAGGTCGCGCTCGTGCGGCTGGACGGCACGCCCCTCCTGGACCTGACGGTGCAGCTCCCGGATGGCGTCCCTCGACCCGCCATGGCGCGCAGCGAACCGATACCCGTTGGCGATGCCATCGCCGCCCTATCGAGGCAGCTTGAAAACGTCGACCTAGTCGTCGGCCACAACCTGCTGGGCTTCGACCTGCCATTTCTCGAGACAGCCGCCCGGCGCGCCGGCATCCCTGCTCTCGATCTCCGGTCCGCGGCTGACAGCATTCATCTATCGTTGCTGGTCGACGTCGCATTGCCGAATCGCCAGCTCGCCGACCTGCTCCTCCACTACCAGCTCAGCAACGATGAGCCGCACCGCGCGCTCGCGGACGCGACCGCGACTGCCGCGGCGATCCGAAAGATGCTCGCGGCCGTCGACATGGCCGAGACGAGCTGGCAGTTGGCGATCGCCGCGTTGGAGACCTTCAACCATCCCCTGGTCAAGCTCTTCCCACCGCTCACAGAGCCGCCAGACCTGTCGGCCCTTAGCCGCCCCACCGACCCCTTGCTGACGGCGACCGGGTCACCTGCTCCCGACGCGCGCTCGGCAGCCCGCAACGACTTTCCTGTGCTTCATCAGAAGCGCGGGCTGCATCCTCGACCGCAACAACAAGAGATGGCGCACGCCGTCGGCGCCGTGTTCGATCACGGCGGACGCCTCGCCGTCGAAGCACCGACCGGCACCGGTAAGTCCCTCGCCTACCTCCTTCCTGCCCTGGGGCGGGCATCCCAGGCCGGCAGGCCGGTGATAGTCGCGACCGCGACCAAGGCTCTGCAGAATCAGCTCCGCGCCGACGCAACCCGCCTTCACGACGACGGACTGCTTCGGGCCCCCTTCCGCCAGCTTCAAGGCGTCGGCAACTACGTATGCGCCCGCGAACTAGAGGGTGTGCTGTCCGATGCTGACGCATCCGGCCTGGCCATCGCGGTCGCCATCCGCGCCCTCGCTTCCTCCCCTTCAGGCACCTGGGACGACGTCACGGACTTCACCCTGCGGAACTCAGATGCCCGCTACGCCCAGACCCGCGGCCGGCTCCGCACGAGCTCAGGCGGATGCGACCGCAGGAACTGCGCATGGGCGTCCCTCTGTCCCCTCATGCAACAGCTGAGGGGGCTCGACAAGACGCCGGGCGTCGTATCAGTCAACCACGCACTGATCGCGAGCTGGATCAAACTTGAACAACAAGGCATCCCAGCCCCCGGAGACGTCCTTGCGCAGGGCCGCGCCGACCTGGTCTTCGACGAGGCTCACGCACTCGAGGACTCACTGACCGCCGCATGGACCGAGCAGATCGACGCTCTCGAACTCGAGATCCTCGTCAACAGCCTCGCCAGACGCTCGCGCCTCATCCGCGACATCCGCAAACGCGCATCCGGTAATCCGGAAACAGAGGAGGCCATCCAGGCAATCACGACAGCATCGGGTCAAGTGCGCTCCACAGGACAGGAACTCACCGACGCGATCGTCACCTATCTGCACGAATACGCGGGCCAGTCCGACGGCGTGGTACTTCAGTCCGGCGTCGTCGACAATCGCCCAGAGTTCAGAACACTCCGCCAAGCCGCTTCCGCCGTCCGCTACTCGCTGATCCAACTGGCTAAAGCTGTTAAGGCACTCCGTAATTCGCTCTACGAGGTCGACGGCCTCAAGTCTGCCCTACAGCGGCTCCGCGGGTACGCCGAGCGGCTAAACAACGCCATTGACCTCTTAGAGACCGTAGGCACGCTCCCTGACACCCATCGCTGGGTGTACCGCCTCGCTGCCGAAGAGGATGATCCGGCTGCGTGGGTCTACGAACGTCTGCCCATTCACGTGTTTCCAGAGTTCAAGCAGCACGTCGTGGATCACACACACTCGACGGTGCTCTGCTCGGCAACGCTGACTGTCGAGCACAGATTCGACTATCTAGCTTCACGGCTGGGCATCCGGATCGAAGAAGACCCCGCGGACGACGACGCGTTCCGTGCCCTGCGCCTGCACTCGCCGTTCGACTACCAGAACCAGTCCCTGGTGGTGCTCACGAACCACTTACCGGTCCCGGTTCCGGTGAATGAGCGCGAGTTCTGTGAGGAGATGGCAGCAGACCAGGCCGGCTTTCTGTCCCTATCCGGGGGCAAGACCCTCACGCTGTTCGCCTCCCGGAGGCGAATGGAGGCCGTGGCCGAAGGCGTACGCACTAAGAAAGACGAACTCGCGGCTCGTGGCGTCGAGCTCCTCGTTCAAGGTGAGTTGGGCCGATCCCAAATCGCGCACCGATTCAAGACCGAACCGGGAACCGTCCTGTATGGCTTGAAGTCGTATTGGGAGGGTTTTGACGCTCCAGGTGAAACGCTCTCGTACTTGTTCCTCGAGAAGCCGCCGTACCCCCACCCCGACGATCCACTCGTGTCGGCTCGTAGTCGCGCTATTGCCGAATGGGGCGGCGATCCGTTCCGTGACTACGTCTTGCCGATGACAGCCATGCTCTTCACACAGGGGTTCGGCCGGCTCATCCGGTCCGAAAACGACAGGGGCGCAGCTCTTGTCTGTGACCGCCGGCTGCACTCACCCACCCAGGCGCAGCACGTCATCCTCAATTCACTGCCGGGCCCGGCGATATACGAAGCCATCGACCGAGATGACGCGTGGACCCGTGCCATTGAGTTCGTCACCGGGGAACCACCCGACCTGTCGAATGCGATCTCCTTCGGCCGCGATGATGTGTCCCAGCTTCTCGAAGAGCTCCGACTCGTCGAAGGTGAGGACCCAACCGCAAAACTCACAGAAGCCGCCGAAAAACTTTTCGGTATCACCAAACTGCACCCGAAACAGCTCGACGTCATGCGCGCCATCATCGACGGTAAGGACGTCGTCGCAGTCCTTCCCACCGGCTTCGGCAAGTCGATCTGCTTTCAACTGCCGGCGTTGCTCGCGCCGCAGGACCGCGCGACCGTCGTAGTCTCGCCGCTCATCGCGCTGATCAAAGATCAGGTCAACGACCTTCGGGGCCGCCGAGGAATCCGACCTGTGCACGGCATTACCGGCACAACATCGCGTGTAGTGCAAACCGAAATTCTGCGTGATACCGCGAACGGCCAAGTTCGGTTGCTCTATGTATCCCCCGAACGACTTGCCCGCGACCCCGTCTTGCGTGGCGCACTGGGCCGCCAGCAGCTTAATCGGGTCGTCGTCGACGAAGCGCACTGTATCTCGGTGTGGGGGCACGACTTTCGTCCAGAGTTCCGCCAAGTGCCCGCATCGGTAGCCAGTTTCGACACCAGGCCGCCGCGGGCCGGCCTCACGGCGACGGCAACCCCCGAGGTCGAGCACGACATCACCCACGCGATGGAAATGGTGGACCCGACGTCAATCCGCGAGCCCAGTGACCGTCCGAACCTTCGCCTGCGCGTGATCAAGAGAGCTGACGAACGCGACCGCGCCAGAGAACTTCTGCGCTTTGTGACGTGGGCGGCGGACCAGCCCGGCATCGTCTATGTGTCCAAACGCGCCCTCGCCGAAGAAATCGCCGCACTGCTGCGTCGTGCGGGCCACGCCGCTCGGGCGTACCACGCCGGTATGGTGCCTGAGCAGCGCGACGCTGTTCAGGAAGACTTCGACTCAGACACCACTCGAATTATCGTTGCCACCAAAGCCTTCGGTATGGGCATCAACAAGCCGAACATCGGATGGGTTGTGCACTACGACCTGCCGGACTCCCTCGACGGCTACGCCCAAGAGTCCGGCCGTGCGGCACGCTCCCGGGACCTCACAGGTGAGTGCCTCCTGCTGTACACCGACGCTGACATCGCCCGTCGCCGCCGACTGATCGACGCCCACAGCACCAAGGCCGACGCAGACATCACGCAACAGCTCCTGACAACATTATGGAGCTGTCCGGAGCGCAGTGACTATCGAGTGTTCGACATCGACGAGATCGCCGATGAGCTCGGTATCGATGACGACGAGCTCAACGTGCATCTGGCGCAACTGGAGCGTGTCCGCGCCATCAAACAGGGACTTGATTGTTCGGCACGCGGGACCGTCGATGTTGGATTCCGTGAACCGGAAGACGAGAACGAACGCCGCCTGTACCGCGAACTCTTCTACAAGGACCACCGGGCGCGCCCCAACGTGCGAATTCAGCTGGACTTTCAGCAGCTGAAGGACGAGCGCGGGTATGACCCCGATGAACTCGAGCAACAGCTGATCAATTGGTCGCTGGATCGACTCATAACCTTCTCCAGCTCCCGGCGCCTGCGTCGCGTCCAGTTGCTGACACGGGTGGCCCCACGTGACGCGCTGGAGGGTGAGTCCGCCCGCTGGAAGTGGTGGCAGAAGCGGCGGCTGCAGGCAATGATCGATTACGCCACCGATGACACGCGGTGCCGGCGCACGGTCATCGGGGATCACTTTGGTGACGCAGTCGAAGACTGCAAGAGCCGTGACGTCGAGCTGTGCGACGTCTGCAGTGGAGAACCGGCGCCGTGGTCGGCAATACCGGATCATAAGGTGGCTGATCCCGAGCTACTCGTCAACGCTGAACTCACGGCCCTTCAGGCGATCGCATGGGCGTCCGCATTCCGTCGTGGAGCGTATGGCGAAGCAAGTCTGAAGGCTGCAGTGTTGGGCAGAGAATCGCTGGGCGATAACCGCCCGTTGGGCGCAGGTGTGCTCAACTGCCCGCAGTTCGGCGCCCTCCGCCACGTTCGCAACGGGGAGAAGCGCTGGGATCAAGCTGTCGACAAACTGATCGGGCAAGGGCTGGTAGAGCGGCGCACTGTGGTCCGAGAGAGCACCCAGATGCCGTACCAGTCCCTTGCTCTCACCCCGCTCGGTGAACAGACTCTTGGCATTCCGGAGCCGCAATGATTGAAAAGCGACTTACAGAACAACTCCTGGAAACCGGTGAGCTCACGCTCACCGAGAAGGAGTGTCAAAGCCTCGAACTCCCCCAGCACAGCACGACGGTTGAGCTGGAGCTCGAAGGGGAGGCCTTCACTGCGCAATGGACCGGTCGTGGTCGCGTCCTCAGCGGCGACTTCCTTGCGGAACGGCTGCAAGATTACGGACAGGTCAACGGACTTCTACGGTTGCGACGCGTTGACGATATCTACAGACTGCAGCTGCTGCCGCCGGGAACACAGTTCACGATTACAGTTCCCCCTCCCCCTCCACCACGTGTCACGTCTTCAAGAAAGGCCAAGACTCAGCGGCGCCGCGCCACGGTTGACCGCCAGTTCCACGCCGATTCCGATTACGACTGGGGGCAGCGTTCGACCCCGACGATCGGCTTTCTCACCGAGGCACGCGAGCTTCTCTCCGAACAGCTCAAGGCCGCTGGTTTCGATACTCGAGAGCTTGTCGAACTGCGGAGGCAGGGCGAGAAACTAGCCACGCTCGACGACTTCGAAGAGCTCCTATCCGTCGACGTTTCCAACGTCGACAAGATGCCGCATCAAGAGGCGGTGGCCCGACATGCATTGTCGCGCTTACGAGGACGAGCCATTCTCGCAGATGAGGTCGGCCTGGGTAAGACCATCGAAGCTGGCCTCGCTGTCAAGGAGCTAACACTCCGCGGTCTCGCCAAACGGGTTCTCATCCTTTGTCCTGCCCCATTGCGTGAGCAGTGGCGTGAGGAGATGGGGCACAAGTTCGACCTCAACTTCGAGGTCGCCACTCGCGGGCCCGAGATCCAGAAGCAGGACAAGCTGATCATGAGCTTGCAGCTCGCCCGCAGCAACATAGACAAACTCACGAGAAAGCCATGGGACATCGTCATTCTCGACGAAGCACACCGTGCGGCCGGATCCCACTCCGTTAAGACCCGTATCCTCATCACATCCTTGACTACTGCGTGCCGGTATGCGTTCTTTCTCACCGCCACGCCAGTTCAGAACGATCTACTTGAGCTCTACCGGCTTGTCGAGCTTCTCCGCCCCGGGACGTTCACCTCCGCCAGCGATTTCAGACGACAGTTCATGTCGCCATACGACACCCGCACCCCCGCTGATCCCGCCGGACTTCGCCGTCTCATCAGCAGCGTGATGGTCCGGACAACGCGAGCGCAGGCCGGTGTCGATCGCGTTGTGCGTCGTGCCGTCAACGAGGCCATCACACTCGGCAGTCGGGAGCAGGAACTCTACGCGCTGGCAACCGAACTTCTTCGCAAGGTGATGCGCGACCCGAGTGATGCGATGCGGCGGCGAAGTCTTGCCCTTCGGTTGACAGCGAGCCCGTTCTCCATGGGCACGACCGCACTACGGATGGCCGACCGTCATCCCGATTCGCGCGTTCGCAAGGTCCTCCGCGAGATCGGCCACCTCGCGATGGATATCAAGACGTCGGCCCGCGAGGACCGCGCACTGGAGATCACCCGTAACTGGCTGCGCGAACACGGGCGAGTGCTGATCTTCACCCAGCACACCGACACCGTCACGGGACTGCTGCGGCGCCTGGAGGCCGAGGGGCTTACAGCGCGGTCCTTCCACGGATCGATGTCAGCGACTGAGCGCGCCAAGACGATCGCCGCGTTCCGCTCCGGCGAAGCCCCGATCATGATCTCGACCGATGCGGGCGCCGAAGGACAAGATCTGCAGTTCTGTAACTGCGTCCTGAACTACGACCTTCCCTGGAATCCCATGCGGGTCGAGCAGCGGATTGGCCGCGTGGACCGATTGACCCAGCCTAAGGATGAAGTCTTCGTCGCGAACCTGTATGCCCAGAACACGATCGACGAGAAGGTCTTCTGGCTGCTCGCCGAAAAGCTCCGTATGTTCGAGCTGTTGTTCGGCCAGGTCACAACCATTCTCGGCGAACTGGATGAATCAAAGTCCGCGAGCTTCGAATCGCGCGTCATGGAGGCGCTGTTCGCCGAGAACGACACCAAGATGAACGCTCTGCTGGACCAACTCGGCATGGAACTGGTTCAGGCGCGGGAGAAGGCGTCCGAGCTGATCGCCGCTGACCGGGACGTCAGCAAGTGGATGGCCGGGGCGTTCGAGCACCGCAAGGGGCTCACCAAGGCCGGCAGCACCGAGTTGGCACCCGAAGTGGCGCGACGTGCGCGTATGCGGCAGCGACGGGTCCAGACCTGGGTGCGAAATGTCCTGAAGGCCCTGAACGCGGACATCATTCACGACACCGGCGATGGTGAGGGGGCGTTCATCACCGCGGTGTTCAGTGAGGAATTCGAACAGGAACTGGGCGGTCGCACCACCATGCACCTGGCCTTCGATCGGTTCGGTCTGGAGCACCACCCGGAGGCGGAGTTGTGCGCCGTCGGGTCACCGGTTTTCGACGAACTTCTAGGACTGTTGCGCGTCCGCGGTGATATACACGCGACCGTCCCGGTGATCCCCGAGGATATCGGCCCCACTCCTTACCGCTATTCGGACTCCATTCGACTGGTTCGCCGTCGTCTCGTCCCCTCCGGCTCCTGGAGCGGTCAAGCTACGTTCCGCGCAACGGTCGGTGAGGCAGAGACCACCGAGCACCTCATTACCGCGGACATCAACAGTCACCGCGAGCATCTCCTGCCTCGACGCCCTCTGGAGGACGGCGAATCACTGCCTCCAGCCTTCGGCACCGCACCTCAGGTGATCGCCCGCTTCGAACGCGCGGCTATCCCGCAGCTTGAGTCGCTTCGACGCGAACGCCTCGATGAGGTCGAGCGGCAACAAGCGCTGGAACTGGAACGAGTCACCAGCGGCTACCGCGCGCAGATTGCCGAGAGCAGCGGTGACGAGCGCGCTCGACTTCAACGTGCACTACGCACCGAGGAGAAGCGCCTCACCAGACGACCCGATATCCGTGCCCGCGCAAAGGTCCTGGCGGTGACGCTCGATGAGGACGACTGGCTCGTTGAGGAAACCTGGGCTGGGCCAAGCGGCGACGAAACCACACTGACCTACGAATGGGGCGTGGAGCGGCCGATCATCGAAAGCGCCGTCACCGGCGGTCCCATTGGAGTTCTTGCCCTGTGCTCTGACATGCACTGGGTGGACGAATCCGAGGTCACCCGGTGCGGGTCGTGTGAGCGTTCGTTGTGCGATGCCTGCGGCGAGGACGCGGTCTTCGCAGCGTGCGCGGTATGTGCCCAGTGGTGCTGCGGGCGGTGCCGCCGCGAGACCGGTGGCCTCTGCCGGACCTGTGCCTCCCCGCAGCGCGTACCCGAACTCGACGACGAGTTCTTCGTCGCGTGGAGGCTGGGTGGAGGCAATATCGTCCGGGTCGGCGAGCGAGTGGCCGAGCTCGTCCGGCCGGATGGTTCCCCTCCCGCGGTTTTGGTTAGTGCGCAGGACTACGACGACCCACGAATGGCCCGCCTGCGTGCCTACGCACACCAGAACGGTCTGCCGCTGGATTGTGGGCTGGTGAAGCGCGACCTGACGGTTCGTGACGAGACGCCAGTCAGCACACGCCTTCGACTGCATACCAGCCGAACAGTAGCGGTGGAGTTGTCCATTGACTCATCACTGGACGCCGCACTCGACCTCGATGTGGTCGAGGCTGTTCCGGCCGCCCCTGAAGTCCCCGTCTCCCGCGAAGAGGACTTCGGACTCAGCGTGGCCCTGACACAGATGCGACGCGAGGCGCCGCCACCGCGGCGGCCGGCTGTCGTTGTCACGCATCGCGCGCAGTTTGTGGACCTCTACCTCGAGACAGATCGGCTGGTCCGCGAAGAACTCGTGGTGACCAACGACAAAGCGTTGACCTTGACCGGCACCAGTTCGACCGACCTTCAGTGGGTCGAACCATCGGTTGACCACCCTCTCGTCGCCGAGGGACGGCTCGATGACCTTCATGTCTCCGTGGAGCGTCGCAACGAGGCATTAGTCGTGGATGCACGACTGGGTTCTGCTTCGGTGGGTCGTTGGGTCGCCTGCCCGGACGGCACGTCGATTGCAGAACAAGTGAGCTGCTACGAGCACCTGCAGACGCTGGGAACACCGGGTGGGCGACTCGGCAAGCAGACCTATTCGATCGAGGAAATCGTTACAAGCTTTCCCGCCCCGTCGGAGTGCACAGCCGCTGACCGGACGATCCGCGTTGTTGCAGGCACGGTCCCCACAACCAAGGACACTGACGTGGTACCGGCTGACACGGAATCGCTGGCGGCGCTCGGTATTTCGCCCGCCAACAGAGCTCCCTCAGCTGAACCGGTTCCCCGAGACTTGGCGAAAGACTTGCTCGACCGCGCGGCTCGCTCCTACACCGCAGCCATCCGCAATGGCCTGGAGGTGACGGAAACCTGGCGCGGACACGGTACCGCGACTCATGTGTACCGCACCTTCGACGGCCAGCCGCTCAGCCCGAACCTCGATGACATCGGCGCTCGGCATAGCGATTTCGGGGTATGCCGCGACGGCCACTTCTATGCGGCTGGAACAGCCGCCCTGTGCGAAGCGTGCCACACATGGGCGTGCCGCGCGTGCGACATGCTCGAACATCGAGCATCCGTGGAGTGCCCGGGCTGTGCACATGCGGTGTGCCGACGGTGCGTTGCCTCCGTCCACTCCGTGCCGAAGACCCGGTGCCTGCTCTGTGGGGATCGCGCGTGCCCTGACTGCGGCCGCGATCCCGACGTCGCCGCTTGCGTGATGTGCGACCGGGCCATGTGTGGCTCATGCAGGATCGGCGACACGTGTCCGGCGTGTAGCCGTCTTGCGCCCGCCACTGACGACGAACGACGTTCCCTGCCAGACGCGCTCGCTGTCGAGGGTGCGTCGCTGCTCATCGCTTCCGATGAAGATGCCACGGTGGTGCTCATCGACCGGGGCAGCGCTCGCGAGCAGGCGATCATTCGCGACGGGTCAGTGAACCGGTGGGTCGCGTTCGACAGAACGCAGATCGACAGTGCTTATCGATTGCGGCTGGCCGCCAGCCGAGCTCTGAAGTTCCCAGTGGTGCCGAGGGTCGAACTGCTCAAGCCCGAGGTACCACACCCGGGGCCTCGAATTCTCTTGCGTTCGGATCGCAGGTTCTATCCTGCGTGGTCAGCTGCGACGCTCGCTGGACGGGACCCCGAGGGACGACCTACTCCTGACGATGACCTGGCAGCCGCTGTCGCAGATCAGTTCCCACCATTGTCGTCCTGCCCTGAACCCGTGATCAAAGCGCCCGCCAGGCTGCGACCGCTGCTGGCATCGCTCAATCCACCTCCAACAACACCGATGGTGATCCGGTGGGAGCGTGTGGGCTCCGATGTCGCGGTCGTTCCGTCCGGTATCAGTGTGGCGACGATCGACGGGCCCAATCAGCACGAGGCGATCACTGAATGGCGCGAGCCTGATCGTCCGACGGAGTGGATCTCGCAGAGCTGGAATCCAGTCCCCGCAGTCCGGATGACCGCCGCGGACGGGGAGGTCGAAGCCGCGCTCGTCAGCATGGGGGCACTGGTCGCACTCGGTGTGCATATCTCGGGCAGGACGGATTGGTATGTAGTCGCGGCGTCAGCTCACGCACCGGCCGCGACTCTGTTGTCGCGGTCCATGGGCCTCGCTGACGCGGATGAGGTAGGCACTTTTACCGATCCCAGTCGGATTCGCCTGTCTACCATCGCAAACGCGTCGAGCGTCAGCCACGATGTGACCCCGCGCGGAGAGCTCAAGCCCGCTTCGGCACGAGCCGATCACGAAACGGCAGCAGCTCTGGCCGCGTGGTGTCCTGACGCCACGGTGATGACACCTCCGCTACTTGTGATGCCCGACGAGTTACGCATCGCACTAAGAAAAGTCATCACTCCAGCACAGCGGTATACCCTCGATATCGGCGCTTCGGTCGTGGAGACCGTGAGCACCCAGGACGGACAGGAGTGGAAATACGAGGTCGCGCTGGCGCCAGGGTCGACCGATGCACGGCGGTTGGACCACATCACCCGTCAGACATTGGATTGGGGCGGTATCGACCGAGAAGGGCACTTCGGAACGGCACACGTCATGTGCGGCTACTGCAACCAGATATGCTGCAGCGCTTGTACCGACGGCATGGTGGCATGCGACTGCTGCGGAGCGCCGATCTGCAAGCGTTGTGTCCGGGAGCCATCCGCCGGAACGTACTTGTGTCATGCGTGCGCATCGATGCGGCCGCCCACTCGGCAGGAAGCACGCAACCACGGGCGCCTGCTGTTCACCCGCGGCATGCTAATAGGGATCGACCCGCTACACACGGTCGTGGTTGAGCGGGCGAAGCCTCGCTGGGAGCTGCACGTAGGCAATGGGGAGAAGCAGGCGATCGCAAATCCCTCGGTTCTGCGCCATCTGGATCAGCGACTGGCAGGGGCTGACGATCAAGAACAAGGCGGGTAGGCCTCGTCGCAATCGAGGAGCCGGCTAAGCACGCGGAGGTTCTGCAACGAGGCTATCCCGCTCGAGCAGCGTTCGTCGGGATCCCGGCGGCAGCTGCCGAATCTCGTCTAGAGTGCGAAGTGCCTCGTGCCGCTCCTTAGTCATGCGCCGCAGCTCTTCCTGTAAACCAGGCGCCTGCTGCTCCAACTCACCTGACAGACGTGCCGGGGTGATTCACGGTGGTCTGGTCCTGTTCGGCGGTTGAACATCCCTCCGCCAGAAAAACTCGCCGCTGCTGTCATCCAAACGAAAGTCGTTGCTGTCACCCATCCTCTGGACTTGTCTGATGAGTCGGGCGAGGGTAACGCGATCAGGTGTCGCGCAGGCAGGCCCAGCGAGCGACGCTCACCCTGGTGCGGTCGATACTCGACAACAGCGTGCTCACCGTCCTGAACGCGGCAGGCGTCTGGCCCCGCCTCACTGACAAGGCAGGCGGATCGCCGAGGACCACGAAGCGGACTACCTCATGGCTGTGAAATCTGACGTTCAACAGCCGTGAGTCCTCGCTCGGCACGAGCCAGATCAGGCTACGGGCAGTCTTCGGTGTCGCGGACGACGCCGAAGTCGATGCGCGTTGACGCCGTGAACGTCGCGCCGGGCGGCGGGGTCGAGCTGCACACCGTCCAGTTGCGGTCGATGATCTGCAGCCGCCCCTTTCCTGTCAGATCGGTTGAGCTGCTGAACCACACCGCGCCGTCGGTCAGCGACTGGATGGCGTCCTGCGCGCCCTGCAGATCCGTACCGATCAGGTTCGGCATGGTCCACGTCTCGTCGGCCGCCGCGGCGGGCGCCAGCGCGATGGCGCCCGCCACCAGCAGACCGAGGCTGGCCACGCCCGTGACGCTCGGCCGGTTCATTGAAGCCTGACCTTCGCACCACCCGAGAACATCGAGTCATGGACCTCGAGCTCGGCGGGCTGGGTGCCCGGCGGGACGTCGAACGCGACACGCACCTGAATCGCGTTGCCGGGATTGATGTCTGCCATGATCCCGTCGTTCATCCACATGTCGGCTTTGGAGTCAGCGCCGTACTCGCGGCCGGCCGTGTCGATCAGGGTCTGGTTCGACCCGAAGTACGACTGCGGCCGATCTCCGATGTTCCTCACCGACAGAGTGAGAATGATGAACTCTCCCTGCGGTTTCGCGATCATGAACGGGTTGCTGGGATCGCCGGCCTGCGCGGCGCGCTGCATATCGAGTACCCGGAACTCGAACTTGCCGTCGCGTACCGCGGATCCCGCCGGTGCGACCGTCGGCGTCGCGGAGGCCGGGGCCGTCCTGGATGACGTCGATGGGCGCGATGACGTCGAATTACTGCTCTCATCGCCACTGCCGCACTTGCCAACTCCGAACAGGATCAGCAGAACGACGGCGACCATCACCCACGCTGCGCCCTTGCCTGAGCCCTTCTTGACGGCGGTCGGCGCCTGCGGCGCAGCCCAACCCTGACCGTCCCAGTACATCTGCCGGCCCGAACCCGACGGATCCGGGTACCACCCCGGAGGCATGTGCGTAGCCATTCCTGACTCCCCCCGCTAGCTGTTTTCTTGAGCGGAGGGAACGTTAGCGGCGCCCACCGACAAGTCCGCGCTGAGAACGCATCTGAGCACGTCGGAGGCTGTTTCTCAGCTTGCCTCAGCGTAGAGTTACATTGCTGTGAGACTTGGGGGATTCGGGTCGAGCGAGACGCGGTAGCCGGAAAGTCCGGGTGATGGCGGGCCACTTCGTCTGTCCCACTTCGTCTGTCCCACTCTCACTTTACGTCAGGGACCGGGGCTTGCCGCAAGGCCCGGGTGGTGCTGCACAATCGTGCGTCCACCGCACCCGACCAGGAGGAATCCGCTTTGCCGAACCCGCCGAAGCCGTTCGAGATCTACACTCGACGGCGCGGTGTCGGCCGCCGAGCTCGCGAGGGGCGACGGCCCCGGCCGCGTCTACATCGTCGAACCGACCGGCACGCTGGAGGACGACCCCAACGTCACCGACAAGAAGTTCCCGGGAAACCCGACCCACTCCTACCGCACCCGCGAGCCGGTCCGCGTCGTCGGCGAGGTCACCGACTGGGTCGGCCACACCCCCGAACAGCTGCAGGCCATGATTGACGGCCTCGAGGAACTGCGGCGTAGCGGCAAGGCCGTCATCTACGACTGATCAGCACTTGATCTGGTGCTGCGGGTCGCTGGTGTGGTCGAGCCACTTTCCGTGGGCGTCGCCACCGGCGGCCCGCACCCCGCGCAAACCTCCGCGGGGGTTTAGACCGCTGCGGGCACCTCCACGACGAGCACGTGTCCCGTGCCGCAGACGCCCTAACGGCGGAGACTCTGAGCTTCCCGAATTAGCTAAGAGAGGCTAAGCGCCGCCTCTGACCTCTGTGGCAGGTGCAGGATTCGAACCTGCGTAGGCTTACGCCGGCGGATTTACAGTCCGCTCCCATTGGCCGCTCGGGCAACCTGCCGGGGTGTCGCACCAACCCTTACCAGTTTGGCGCGACTAGCAGGGTACAACGAGTATGGGTCGAGTACGAAAACGGGATCGATGAGGAGGGAGCTGGTCCATGGCGGATTCAAGCTTCGACGTGGTCAGCAAGGTCGACCGGCAGGAAGTCGACAACGCGTTGAACCAGGCGGCCAAGGAGCTGGCCACCAGGTTCGACTTCCGCGGCACCGACACCAGCATCGCGTGGAAGGGCGATGACGCCGTCGAGATCACCAGCTCGACCGAGGAGCGGCTCAAGGCCGCCGTCGATGTCTTCAAGGAGAAGCTGGTGCGCCGGGACATCTCGATCAAGGCGTTCGAGGCCGGCGAACCGCAGCCCAGCGGCAAGGCCTTCAAGGTGACCGGCACCATCAAACAGGGCATCAGCGCCGAGAACGCCAAGAAGATCACCAAGCTGATCCGCGAGGAGGGACCGAAGGGCGTCAAGGCGCAGATCCAGGGCGACGAGATCCGGGTCAGCTCCAAGAAGCGCGACGATCTGCAGGCCGTCATCGCGATGCTGAAGAAGGCCGATCTCGACGTACCGCTGCAGTTCGTCAACTATCGCTGACGGCTGACGGGCCGGTTCCGGCGTTCCCATTTGTTCAAGACCGCCCGGGAGCCCGGTTGTGACGATGGCCGCATGATCGCCATCGAAACCCCCAACGGACGCCAGAACCTGCTCGTCACCCCGCTGCACCTCGGCCCCGGCCCGCGGGTGCGGACCGTTCGCGGCTTCGCCTGGAACCCCGAGGCCCTGTCCGCCTACGTCTCGGCCACCGCGGACGACGGCGCCGACGGCCGCCTGATGGTCGTCGTCGAGGACGAGGGCCGCGGCGACCACTGGGAACGCCACGTCGCCGATGAGGTGATCGTCTGCCTGACCGGACAGGTCTCGGTGCTGCGCGGCCCCGACCCGAGCGAGGACACCGCCGACGAGGTGGTCCTCGGCCCCGGCGACGCGGTCGTGAACCCCGCGGGCGTCTGGCACGCCGTCGACATGCACGGTCGGGCCCGGGTGCTGACGATCACCCCCGGCCCCGGCAGCGAACACCGGCCCAGGACCTAGCCGTGGGGACGGCCGTCGACCAGCACGTCGCCGTCGAACCAGGAGGACGGCGTCCGCCCGGTGAAGCTGCGCCAGTCGCGCACCAGGTGGGCCTGGTCGGCGTATCCGGCGGCGGCGGACACCTCCGCCCACGCCGGGGCGCCGGCGGCGGCCACCAGCCCGACGGCCTGCTCGAGACGCAGGATCCGCGCCAGCGTCTTGGGTGTCAGGCCGAACTCCTCCCGGAACCGGGCGGTCAGGTGGCGACGGCTGCACCCCAGGTCGTGCGCCAGGTCGCCGACCCGCACCTGCCCGCGCGAGTCGACGAGCCGCTGCCAGGCCGCGGCGACCTCGGGGCGGACGTCGAACATCCCGGCGCACATCGTCCGGGCGACGGCGCGCGCGAGCACGTCGTCGAGCACCCGGAACCGGTGCGGCCACGTCGCCGCCGCACCGAGCCGGTCCTCGAGTTCGGGCCACAGGTCGGCCAGCACATCGGACAGCGGCACCACCGAGTTGGCGAGCGCGCCCGCGGGCATCCCGAACACCATCCGCGCGCCCAGCGGGGTGAACGACAGCTTCACGCCGCGCTGAGCGCCCCGGTGCCTGATCGAGATCGACTGGGCCAGAAGACCACTCGCCATCGACGGGTAGCGGCCGCTGGTGCCGCTCAGCCCGCTCGGCACGTCGATCTCCAGTGGTTCGCCGAAGGTCAGAACGGCGGTCAGCGTGTGCGACGGCATGCCGACGTGCACCCCGGGCTCGAAACCCCGCAGGTCGAATCCCGTGTAGCCCGTGACGAACGGCCGCAGCGGCGCCGCCGGATGTCCGCCGATCTCGATCCGCGCCGGATCCCTCACCCGCCCCAGCGTACGCAGAAAGAGACAACACCATGACGATCCGTCTGACCTGTATCGGCGACAGCATCACCCGCGCCCAGATCAGCGCCGACTACATCGCCCCGCTCACCCACCGGCATCCGGAGACGCTCACCGTGCAGCGGTTCGGCGTCAACGGCGACTTCGCCTACAACCTGCTGCAGCGCCTCGACCCGGTCGTCGCCACCGGAGCCGACGCAATCACCGTGCTGATCGGCACCAACGACGCACGCGCCGCCCTTCCCGGCTACCCGATCGCAAAGACCATGAAGCGCAAGGGACTTCCGCAGCCACCGAGCCGGGACTGGTTCGCCGAGTGCCTCACCGGGATCGTCGAACGGCTGCAGCGTGACACCGACGCCGAGATCGCGCTGCTGTCACTGCCCGCGCTCGGTCAGGTGCTGCACGCCGCCCCGATGCGCGTCGCCGCCGAGTACAGCGCGACGATCGCCGAGGTCGCGCGGGCGGCCGGGGTCGCCTGTCTTCCGCTGCACGAGCGGCAGGTCGACGTGCTGCGGTCAGAACCCGTCGACCCGGTGCCGTACCGCGAACTGACGCCCGCCGGGTTCATCGCGACGCTGTTGCGGCGCGGCCTCGGAGGTGACCTCGACGCCCTCGCCCGCCGACGCCGGCTGGCGCTGACGACCGATCACATCCACCAGAACAGCCGCGGTGCGGCGCTGATCGCCGAGGTGATCGACGAGTGGCTTGCGCATCTGCCGCGCAACCGAAGTCGGGGCCGAGACGCGTCGGACCCGGCCCCGGGCCGGACCTGACGGAACCCCGCACGGGCAAATGCCCCCGGGCGGAGGGTCGCCGGCCCTAATCTGGTCCGCATGGCAGCTGCGAAACGCGCCCCCACCGTCGTCGTCCTGGGCGGCGGCTCCTGGGGCACCACCGTCGCCAACATCTGCGCCCGGCGCGGCCCGACGCTGCAGTGGGTGCGCTCCGAGGAGACCGCCCGCGACATCAACGAGAACCACCGCAACTCCCGCTACCTCGGCGAGGACGTGGTGCTCACACCCGACCTACGCGCCACCACGGATTTCTCCGAGGCGGCCAACAGTGCCGACGTGGTGGTCATGGGAGTGCCGTCGCACGGGTTCCGGGCCGTGCTGACCGAGTTGGCCCGGGAGCTGCGGCCGTGGGTGCCGGTGGTGTCGTTGGTGAAAGGTCTGGAGCAGGGCACCAACCTGCGGATGAGCCAGATCGTCAACGAGGTGCTGCCGGGCCATCCGGCCGGCATCCTGGCCGGCCCGAACATCGCCCGGGAGGTGGCGGAGGGATATGCGGCCGCGGCGGTGCTGGCGATGCCCGATCAGGAGATGGCCGCATATCTGGCGCGGATGTTCCGCACCAAGCGGTTCCGCACCTACACCACCGACGATGTGGTCGGCGTGGAGATGGCCGGGGCGCTGAAGAACGTGTACGCGATCGCGGTGGGGATGGGCTACTCACTGGGCATCGGCGAGAACACCCGGGCCATGGTGATGGCGCGGGCGCTGCGCGAGATGTCGAAGCTCGGTGAGGCGATGGGCGGCCAGCGCGACACCTTCGCCGGGGTGGCCGGCATGGGCGATCTGATCGTCACCTGCACCAGCAAGCGCAGCCGCAACCGCCACGTCGGCGAGCAGCTGGGTGCCGGTAAACCGATCGACGAGATCATCGCGTCGATGGATCAGGTCGCCGAGGGGGTGAAGGCCGCCAGCGTGATCATGGAGTTCGCCGACGAGTACGGCATCTCCATGCCGATCGCCCGGGAGGTGGACGCCGTCGTCAACCACGGTTCCACCGTCGAGCAGGCCTACCGCGGTCTGATGGCCGAGAAGCCCGGCCATGAGGTGCACGGCTCGGGGTTCTGATCCCGCAGCTCAGTTGCGCCGGTTGAGCAGCGGGTTGCTCGGCGCCAGGATGTGGCTGCCGGCCGGGCCGATCACGAAGCCGGCCCCGGTGCGGCTGTCCACGCAGGTGGTCATCGTGCCGTCGGTGCCGCAGCTGACCGTCTGATAGCTGATCCGGGAGTTCGGGGGCAGCGGTTCGGCGTCGCCGACCACGTCGAACACCGAGGCGTCGGTGGTGGCGAAACCCGGAACCCCGGGCCCGCCGCTGACCATGTTCGCCCCGCCGGGTGCTCCCGGGAGCGGCCCGCTGCACCCGTATCCCCCGCTGCGCTGCAGCACACAGGTGATCCCCGCGGGGCCGCGGAAGGCGAACCAGGCGCCGTCCATGACGGTGTACTCCGACAACCTCACCGGCTCGAAGGCGTTGACGTCGGGCGGCCCGGGCCGGTCCGGTTCGGCGGCCGCGACGGCGGGCACACCGACGACGGCGGCAAGAGCCGCCCCGAGGAGCACACGCTTCAGCACGGGGCTCAGCCTAACGGGGCGATGAGCTGCCCGCAGCGTGACGGCCGACCGCACCTCAGGACCGCAGGAACTCCAGGATGTCGGCGTTGACGACCTCGGCGTGGGTGGTCATCATGCCGTGCGGGAATCCCTGATAGGTCTTCAGTTTCGCGTTCCGGAGCAGTTCGGCGGTCAGCGGACCGGAGTTGGCGTAGGGCACCACCTGATCGTCGTCGCCGTGCATCACCAGGACCGGGACGGTGATCTTCGTGAGGTCCTCGGTGAAATCGGTCTGGGAGAACGCCACGATGCCGTCGTAGTGGGCTTTGGCGTCGCCCATCATTCCCTGCCGCCACCAGTTGGCGATCAGCGCCTCCGACGGTTCCACACCGTCGCGGTTGAACCCGTAGAACGGCCCGGACGCGAGGGCGCGGTAGAACTCCGAGCGGTTCGCCGCGAGTTGCGCCTGGAAGTCGTCGAACACGCTCTTGGGCAGCCCACCGGGATTGGCGTCGGTCCGCACCATCAACGGCGGCACCGCGGCGATGAGCACGGCTTTGGCGGTCCGCTCCTCCCCGTGGCGGGCGAGATAGCGCACCACGACCCCCCCGCCGGTCGAGTGGCCCACGTGCACCGCATCCCGGAGACCGAGGTGCTCGACCAGCGCGGCCAGGTCGTCCGCGTAGTGGTCCATGTCGTGACCGTCCGGCACCGGCGACGAACGGCCGTGCCCGCGCCGGTCATGGGCGATCACGCGGTATCCCGCGTTGAGGAAGAACAGCATCTGCGGGTCCCAGTCGTCGGCGGTCAGCGGCCACCCGTGACTGAACACGATGGGCTGCCCGCTGCCCCAGTCCCGGTAGAAGATCTCGACGCCGTCGGAAGTGGTGATCGTTGCCATCGTCGGCCCTTCTTCGCCGGATTCGCCGGATTCGCCGGATTCGCCGATTAGCAAGCTACCCCGCGGCACCCGTTCTCGCAGCGCGAAAGTCGCAGAACTCAGTTCATCCCGTTGGCCAGGGTGAGCGACTCCCCGGACTAGCACCCCCCCTTATCCGAGACCAGATAGAGCACGGCGTTGGCGACGTCCTCGGGGCTCAGCAGTAAGCGCCCCGGGGCTCAGTAGTAATGGCCCGGACCGCGGCCGGCCATCGCCTCGAGCCGGGCGATGCGGTCCTCGATCGGCGGGTGGGTGGAGAACAGTTTGCCGATCTTCTCCCCGGCGCGGAACGGGCTGGCGATCATCAGATGCGCCTGATCGGCCAGCTGCGGCTCGGGCGGCAGCGGCGCCGCCTGCACCCCGCCGCTGATCTTGCGCAGCGCCGACGCCAACGCCAGTGGGTCGCCGGTCAATTCGGCTCCGGACTGGTCGGCCTGATACTCCCGCGACCTCGACACCGCCATCCGGATGACCGTCGCAGCGATCGGGCCCAGGAACGAAACCAGAAGCAACGCAAAGGGGCTCGGGCCGCCTTGGCGGTTGCCGCCGAACATGCTGGCGTACATGGCGATATTGGCGAGCGCGGTGACGATCGCGGCCAGCGCACCGGCCACACACGAGATCAGGATATCGCGGTTGTAGACATGGGAGAGTTCATGACCCAGAACCGCCCGCAGTTCCCGCTCATTGAGGATCTGCAACAGGCCGGTCGTACAGCACACCGCCGCGTTGCGCGGGTTGCGCCCGGTGGCGAACGCGTTCGGGTTCGCGGTGTCGCTGATGTACAGCCGCGGCATCGGCTGGTGGGCGGTGTTGGCCAATTCCCGCACGATCCGGTACATCACCGGCGCCTGCAGTTCGGTCACCGGTTGGGCGTGCATGGCCCGCAGCGCCAGCTTGTCGCTGTTGAAGTAGACGTACACGTTCATGCCGACGGCGAACAGCACCGCCAGGAACAGGATCGACCGGTTCTGGAACAGCGCACCGATGAAGACGATCAACGCGGACATCCCGACCAGCAGCACGAACGTCTTCAACCGGTTGGCGTGCGGGTTCCACGTCATCAGCTTTCCTCCTAGAAGTCTTCGCTGATTAAACGCTGAGCCGGACGTGAGAGGTTCCGGTTCGGGTCAACCGTGTCGGTTCACGGTGAAATCGATCAGGGTTGCCAGCGCGTCCCGGCCCGGTCCGGCCGGCAGCTGCGCCAGCACACTGCGCGCCTCCGTCGCGTACTCCCGGACCGTCTCGGTGGCCTGCGCCATTCCCGGCGAACGGCGCAGCAGGTCCAGCGCCTCGGCCAGGTCCGCATCGTCCTCCACCGGTCGCGACACCAACTCCCGCAGCCGCTCGGCCTCCGGGCCGGTTTCCCGCAGCGCGTACAGCACCGGCAGCGTGTGCACCCCTTCGCGCAGGTCGGTGCCCGGCGTCTTCCCCGACTCCGTGGACTCACTCTCGATGTCGATGATGTCGTCGGAGATCTGGAACGCCGTCCCGACGATGCCGCCCAGCCGGGCGAGCCGTTCGACCTGCTCCTCGTCGGCGCCGGAGAACGTCGCACCGAACCGGCCGGACGCCGAGATCAGGCACGCCGTCTTCTCGTACACCACCTTCAGGTAGTGCTCTATCGGGTCGGCGCCGTCGGCGGCGCCGCGGGTCTCGCGCATCTGACCGGTGACCAGTTGCGCGAACGTGTCGGCGATCACCCGCACCGCCTCCGGCCCGAGCCGCGACACCAGCCGCGACGCGGTCGCGAACAGGTAGTCGCCGGCCAAGATCGCAATGCTGTTCCCCCATTTCGCGTTGGCGCTGGGCGCACCGCGACGCATCTCGGCGTCGTCCATCACATCGTCGTGATAGAGGGTCGCCAGGTGCACCAACTCGATCACCGCGCCGGCGACGGTGACCTGCCAGGCGTCGGGCTCCGGCCCCAGCTGGGCCGACAGCACCGTGAACAGGGGGCGGAATCGCTTACCGCCGGCCCGGAACAGATGCTGTACCGCCTCGGCCATCAGGTCGTCGGCTTTGCCCAGCTCAGAGGACATCAGATCCTCGATGCGCGCGACGCCGTCACGGACGCCGGCGGCGAAATCCGGGTCACCTAGATCCACGCCGGCCACCACGGTCGCTGGTGTGTTCACGATGCCAACATACTGGTACCCATGGACGGCCGGTGCGAAGGAGCGCTCGGGGCAGCCCCCGGTGCAGGGCAGGACGGGCGACACGGCGATCGGGTGAGCGCCGATGTCGTCGTCGTCGGGGCCGGACCGGCAGGTTCCGCGGCCGCGGCGTGGGCCGCCCGGGCCGGCCGAGACGTGCTGGTCATCGACTCCGCGCAGTTCCCCCGCGACAAGGCGTGCGGCGACGGTCTGACCCCCCGGGCGGTCGCCGAACTGGAACTGCTCGGGCTGGGCCCGTGGCTCGACACCCACATCCGCCACCACGGGCTGCGGATGAGCGGATTCGGCGCCGCGGTGGAAGTGCCGTGGCCCGGCCCGTCCTTCCCGTCCACCGGCAGCGCGGTGCCGCGCACCGAACTCGACGACCGGATCCGGATGGTGGCCGTCGACGACGGCGCGAAGATGATGCTCGGCGTCAAGGCCGCCGGCGTGACCCACGACTCATCCGGGCGGGTGGCGTCGGTACAGCTGGACAACGGCACCGAGATCCGCTGCACCGAACTGATCGTCGCCGACGGCGCCCGTTCCACCCTGGGCCGCGCGCTGGGCCGGCAATGGCATCAGCAGACCGTCTACGGCATCGCGATCCGCGCCTATGCGGAGAGCCCCCGCCACGACGAACCGTGGATCACCTCGCATCTGGAACTGCGCTCGGCCGAGGGCGAACTGCTGCCCGGTTACGGCTGGATCTTCCCGTTGGGCAACGGCGAGGTGAACATCGGCGTCGGGGCGCTGTCCACCGCCAAACGCCCGGCCGATGCGGCGCTGCGTCCGCTGCTGTCCTTCTACACCGGACTGCGCCGCGACGAATGGGGTTTTCCGGGCCCGCCCCGCGCCGCGCTGTCGGCGCTGCTGCCGATGGGCGGGGCGGTGTCCGGTGTGGCCGGGCCGAACTGGATGCTCATCGGCGACGCCGCGGCGTGCGTCAACCCGCTCAACGGTGAAGGCATCGACTACGGCCTGGAGACCGGGCGGTTCGCGGCCGGACTGCTGGGCTCCGGTGACTTGTCGCAGGCCTGGCCGGCGCTGCTGCAGCGGCATTACGGTCACGGCTTCTCGGTGGCGCGGCGGCTGGCGTCGTTGCTGACCCGGCCGCGGTTCCTGCCGCTGACCGGTCCGGTGGCGATGCGCTCGACGAAGCTGATGAATATCGCGGTACGGGTGATGGGCAACCTGGTCACCGACGAGGACTCCGACTGGGTGGCGCGGGTGTGGCGCACGGCCGGCGCCGGGTCCCGCCGACTGGACGAGCGGCCGCCGTTCAGCTGACCGGGCGTCCAGCGCGGCCGCACCGTCGCCGGTCATGTGCGACAACCTGGTGTGCGCGTTGCACATTCGCCGGACAGCACCAGCGGCGCCGCAGCAGATCTGCGACCTCGCCCTGCAGCACCCCGGCTGACCCGACCGGAATATGCCGGGGTGCGACGGGGTTGCCGGCAGCGACGAACGGCGTAGCCTTGACCCCACAGGGCCGCAGCTGAGATCACAGCCCGTCGGCCCGACCCGTCGGGGTCAACTGGGAGGTCCGCGATGCCCGGTCCGATGTCCGCCAGACTGGCCGGCCCGCTCGCACTGGCGGCCGCTCTCACCGCCGCCGCCCTGATATCGCCGGGCCCGGCGGCCGCGGCGCCCGGGCACCCCGACCGGCGCTGCGCCGAAGTCCCCTATGTCGGTGTGTGCGTGCCGATGTGGGAGCGGCCGAACAAGTCGGCGCGCACCCCGGTCGGCCAGGTGCTCGGACCGCTGTTGACCGTCGACATGGCCGACACCCCGCCCCCGCGCTAAACTACCGGGCCGGTTTGGTGGCCGCGTGCAGTGCGACGATGCCGCCGGTCAGGTTGCGCCAGCGCACTTTCGACCAGCCTGCGTCGCGGATCTGGTGGGCCAGTTCGAGTTGCGTCGGCCAGGCCCGGATGGACTCGGCGAGGTAGACGTAGGCCTCCGGGTTGGACGACACCACCCGCGCGATCCGCGGCAGCGCCCGCATCAGGTACTCCTTGTAGACCGTCGCGAACGCCGGATGGGTCGGGGTGGAGAACTCGCACACCACCAGCCGGCCGCCGGGCCGGGTCACCCGGGCCATCTCCCGCAGCGCCGCGGCGTGGTCGACGACGTTGCGCAGCCCGAAGCTGATCGTCACCGCGTCGAAGACCCCGTCGGCGAACGGCAGCCGGGTGGCATCGCCGGCGACCTTGGCCACCGCCCGCCCGCGGCCGGCGGCCAGCATGCCGACGGAGAAGTCCGCGGCCACACACCACGCGCCGGATCTGGCCAGCTCCACCGTCGACACCGCGGTGCCCGCCGCCAGATCCAGCACGGTGTCGCCGGGCCCGATGCGCAGCGCGGCCCGCGTCGCCCGACGCCAGAACCGATCCTGCCCCAGCGACATCACGGTGTTGGTGAGGTCATAACGCCGCGCCACCGCGTCGAACATCGACGCGACGTCGCGGGGATCCTTCTCCAGAGTTGCCCGGCTCACGTCCCTGACGCTACCGGGTCAAAGTTCCGCACGAAATCCGTCCGGTCGGCATGCTGAACTGCACAACGCACTCGCGACGGAAGGCAGCGCATGGGTTCGAACGTCTGGGGCTCGAAGGTCTGGTTCATCACCGGGGCATCGCGCGGTTTCGGCCGGGAATGGGCGATCGCGGCGCTGGACCGCGGCGACCGGGTGGCGGCCACCGCCCGCGACGTCTCCACCCTCGACGATCTGCGGGACCGGTTCGGCGACGCGGTGCTGGCCATGACGTTGGACGTCACCGACCGCGCCGCCGACTTCGCCGCGGTCCAGCGGGCACACGACCACTTCGGCCGCCTCGACATCGTGGTCAACAACGCCGGCTACGGCCATTTCGGCTTCGTCGAGGAGCTCACCGAAACCGAGGTGCGCGATCAGATGGAGACCAACTTCTTCGGAGCGCTCTGGGTCACCCAGGCGGCGCTACCGTATCTGCGCCGCCAGCGCAGCGGGCACATCATCCAGGTGTCGTCGATCGGCGGGGTGTCCGCGTTCGCCGATCTGGGCGCCTATCACGCCTCCAAATGGGCGTTGGAGGGGCTCTCCCAGTCGTTGTCGCTGGAGGTGGCGCCGTTCGGCATCCACGTCACGCTGATCGAACCGGGCGGCTACGCCACCGACTGGGGTGGTTCGTCGGCCCGCCGCTCCGCGACGATGCCCGAATACGCCGAGTCCCGCGCCGAAGCCGACCGGGTGCGGTCCCAGCGGGTGGCCCGCCCCGGCGACCCGAAGGCGTCGGCGGCTGCCCTGCTCAAGGTCGTCGACGCCGAGAAACCGCCGCTGCGGGTGTTCTTCGGCGAGCTGCCGTTGCAGATCGTCAACGCCGACTACCAGAGCCGGTTGCAGACCTGGGAGGAGTGGCAGCCGATCGCCGTGCTGGCCCAGGGGTGACCCCCGGGGTGGCGTCATCCGGCGTGCCGGTGCGGTGCCGGGTGCGCGACGGCGGGTGCGACCGCCGCATAGTGCTCGAGCAGTTGATCGCAGATCGCCGGCCAGGTCCGGCCCAGCACGCTGCGCCGGGCCGCGACCGCGTACCGCGGCCGCTCGGCGAGCAGGTGATCCACCGCCCCGGCGAGCCGGGTCTCGAACTCCTCGACCGGCAGCAACAGCCCGGTGCGGCACGGCGCCACCAGATCCCGGGGGCCGCCGGCGTCGGGGGCGATCACCGGCAGACCGGAGGCCAGCGCCTCCTGCACCGCCTGGCAGAACGTCTCGTGTTCGCCGGGATGCACGAAGACGTCCATCGACGCATACGCGGCCGCGAGCTGCTCACCGTACAGCGCACCGGTGAAAACCGCTGTCGGCAAGAGGTTCTCGAGCTTGCGCCGGTCCACCCCGTCGCCGACGATCACCAGCTGCAGGTCGGTGCGCGGGGCCAGCGCCCGCAGCCGCTCGACATGCTTCTCCGGGGCCAGCCGGCCGACGAACCCGACGATCGGCTTGCCGTCGGGCGACCAGCGCCGGCGCAGCTGCTCGTCCCGCGCCGACGGTGCGAAACCGCCGACGTCCACCCCCCGCGCCCAGAGGTGCACCCGCGGAACACCGTGGCGGGCCAGATCCCGCATGGCCGCGGTGGACGGGGCCAGGGTGCGGTCGGCGAGGCGGTGCAGATGACGGGTCCACGCCCACGCCGCCCGCGCGGCCACGCCCATGCCGTAGCTGGCGGCGAACCCGGCGACGTCGGTCTGGAACACCGCGACCGTGGGCACCCTGAGCCGGCGGGCGGCGAGCAGACCGCCGTAGCCCAGCAGCGCCGGTGAGGCGAGGTGCACCACGTCGGGGTCGAAGCCGCGCAGCACACCGATCATGCGGGGCCGCGGTATCCCCAGCGGCAGCGAGGTGATCTTCGGGAACATCCGGGACGGCACCCGATGGATGCGCACCCCGTCGTGAACCCGTTCGGCCGGGGGTTGGCCGGGTGGGGTGTCGGGCGCGATGACCAGCACCTCGTGCCCGGTGCCGCGCAGATGTTCGACCACCCGCAGCACCGAGTTGGTGACCCCGTTGACATGGGGCAGGAATGACTCGGTGACGATCGCGACCCGCACACCCGCAGCGTCTCAGCCGCAGCTGACCACCAGGTTGCCGACCGGTGGTGTGGACGCGAGCAGCCGGGAAATCGCGGGTTTCAGCCGCTCGTGTGAGTTCGCGCCGGCTCGGCGGGGGTGGGCGTACGCGATTCCAGCCGGCGCTGCAGAAACGCCAGCCCGACCAGCGCCGCGCCGACGACGATCCAGCCCAGCACCGCGATCGACCCGGCCGGCACGATCGCCAGCAGCGCGTTGCGGTCCTGAACCCGCACCAGCTCGGGATCGTTGACGTCGTACTCGACGTAGATGCGCATGCCGGTGTCGAGTTCGGACGGGTACAGCACCCCGAGTTCGGGCCGGTAGGTGACCCGCTCCGGGGTGACGAACTCGATCGTCGACCGGCGCGGCCCCGCGTCGAGCACCAGCGCCTCTGCCACCCCCATGTTGCGTTCGATCTGCCGGTCGTTGCGCCAGGCGCCCACCACCAGCAGCACCGACTGCAGCGTGATCACGCACGCGGCGATGACCAGGCCGATGCGCACCCGGCGCAGGATGCGCTGGCTGCGGGTCTCCCCCGGCTCGCCGTACAGATGCGGCATGACCACCGCCCACACCGCCCTGGCCCGCGCGCCGAGCACCTCCAGCGCGGCGCGGGCCCGGTCGGCGGCACCGGTCACGCCGTCGGTCTTCGGGCCGCGTGTCACAGCGCCGCCTTGATCGAGGCGTGCAGCGCCCGCAGCGAGGACCGGTCGGCTTTCACCTCCAGCACCCGCATCCCCTCGAACGGTTCGTTCAGCGCGGCGCTGAGCTCGGGCAGCTCGAGCTGACGCGATTCCACGTGATAGGCGCGGCACAACGCGCCGACGTCCACGTCGTGCGGGGTGCCGAAGATGCGCGACGACACGTCGGCGAACCGCGGATCGCCCTGCTCGAGCAGTTCGAAGATGCCGCCGCCGTTGTCGTTGGACACCACGATCGTCAGGTTGTGCGGCACCGGTTCGGTCGGCCCGATCAGCAACCCCGAGCTGTCGTGGACGAACGTCAGATCCCCGATCAGCGCGATGGTGCGGCCCTGGTGGGCCAGCGCGGCCCCGATCGCCGTCGACACCGTGCCGTCGATGCCGGCCACCCCGCGGTTGGACCGCACGGCGACGTTGCGGGCGTTCAGCCCGACCAGGGCGGCGTCGCGCACCGGGTTGGACGCACCCAGCACCAGCTGGTCGCCGTCGCGCAACGCGTCGACCACGGCCGCGGCCACGTGCAGCCCGGTGGTCAGCGGATGCGCGGCGAGTTGCTCCCGCACCGCCGACATCGCATGCCGGTGCACCTCCGCGCAGCGCCGCAACCAGGCCGGCTGGGGCTCCCCGGTGACCACCGCCCGGGTGCCGGTGGCCTGCGAGTTGCCCGACACGTCCGGCCACCGCGGACCGGTGGTGAGCGCGTACACCGGCACCGACGGGTCGGCCAGCAGTGCCGAGACGGGCCGGTGCAGGGTGGGCCGGCCCAGCATGATCACCTGCTGCGGGCGCAGCAGCGGCAGGGCCAGCGGATGCAGCGGGTTCTCCGGGGCCGGGGCGGTCGGCTCGGCGACGGTCGGCAGTGCCGACAGGTTGGAATGGTGGCCGGCGCCGTGCCCGGCGATCACCACGGTGTCCAGGCTCAGATCGATGTCCAGCGGCTGGTCGAAGCTCACCGGCGGGGTGTGGGTCCACGGTCTGCCGCCCGGCCGCCCGGGAGGCGGGCCCTCGGAGGTGGTGTGCGGATCCGGCACCAGCGGCTCCCGCAGCGGGATGTCGAACTGCACCGGCCCGGCGTTGGCGGTGCGGGCTCCGGTGGCCGCGGCCAGCACCCGGCACGTCGCCGAGCGCCACTGGGCGTTCAGCGTCGACATGTCGCCGATCGTCTCCGGCGCCAGCCCGAGGCTGATGGTGGCCCGCACCTGGGTGCCGAAGTAGCCGAGCTGTTCGAAGGTCTGGTTGGCGCCGGTGCCGAGCAGTTCATAGGGCCGGTTGGCGCTCAACACGATCAGCGGCACCCGCGCATAGTTGGCCTCCACCACCGCGGGTCCCAGATTGGCCACCGCGGTGCCCGACGTCATCGCCACACACACCGGGGCGCCCTCGGCCACCGCCAGGCCGATCGCCAGGAAGCCGGCCGTGCGTTCGTCGATCCGCACATGCAGCCGCAGCCGCCCGGCCCGGTCCGCGTCCTGCAGCGCGAACGCCAGCGGCGCGTTGCGTGACCCCGGGCACAGCACGACGTCGCGGACACCGCCGCGGATCAGTTCGTCGACGACCACCCTGGCCTGCGCGGTCGAAGGATTCACCATTACAGCCTATCGGCGAAGAATTTCAGGATCGCCTCGTTGACCGCCTGCGGCTGTTCGATGAACCCGAGGTGCCCGGTGTCGGGGATCTCCAGGTAGCGGGCGTTCGGGATGGCGTCGGCCACCTCCCGGCCCAGATGCGGCGGCAGCAGCACGTCGTCGCTGAACCCGATCACCAGCACCCGCGCGGTGATGTTGCGGTAGGCCGGCAGCCGGTTGCCCTGCGGGGAGACGTCCATCTGCGCGCGCAGCCCGGGGGTGTGTCTGGTGGGCCACATCGTGAACATGTCGATCCAGTCCCGCACGGTCCGCTCGTCGTTGAGCGTCTTGCGGGAGAAGTTCTCCAGCAGACGGATTTTCGCGTCGTAGGCGGGCGGCAGCTCGATCCCGGAGGCCTGCAGTTCACGCTCGGCCTGCCGGAAGAACTGACGGGTGTGGTCCTCGCGGCCGCGGGTGGCCATCAGCACCCCGTCGGTGACCAGATCGGGGCGGGCCAGCATCAGTTCCTGCGCGATGAACGAGCCCATCGACACCCCGACGACGCGCACCGGCCCGGCGCCGATCTTCTCGATCAGCGCCGCGGTGTCGGCGACCATCGTCTCGGTGGTGAATCCGTCGGCGTTCTCGGTGGCGCCCACACCCCTGTTGTCGAAGGTGATGCAGCGGTAGCCGGCCCGTATGAACTCGGGTACTTGATGCAGATGCCAGGTCCGTCCGGCGCCGCCGCGCCCGGCGATGAACAGCACCGGATCGCCCCGGCCACGATCGTCGTAAGCCAAATTCACGCCGACGACCGTACCTCTTACCGCGATTTCGGCGTGCGCACGATCGCTCAGCGACCGTACGCACGCCGAAATCGCAGATCACATCCGCAGGCCGCGTTCCCTGAGCAGCGGAAGCACCTCGGCGCCGAACCGTTCCAGCATGCCGTCGTATGGCACCCCGCCCATCAGGAAGCCGGTGATGCCGGCCTCGTACAGCTCGGTGAGCCGGTCGGCGACCTGCTCGGCGGATCCGACCAGCGGCAGCCCGCCACCGCTGGTGATGAAGTGCTCCTCGAGGGCCGCCGCGATGTGCGCTTCGAACGAGGAGCTGTTCAGACCGAGGTAGTGCATGAAATTGCGGGCGGCTTCGGAGTCGCCGGCGCTCAGGATCTCCTCATAGCGGCGGCGGGCGTCCGCCTCGGTGTCGCCGAGGACGACGGTCCCGTAGGTCATCACGCGGACCTTCCGGCCGTTGGCTTCGGCGACCGAGGTGATGTTGTCGGCCAGCGCGCGGCCCTGTTCGGCGTCGAGCAGGGTGGCGAAGTTGATGTCGGCGTGCCGGGCGGTGAACTCGACGCCGGCCGGGCTGGCGCCGGCGTTGAGCACCAGCGGCCGCTGCGCCGGACGCGGCTCGGATACGGCCTGTCTGAGCTGGAACGACGCACCGTCGTGATCGAACGGCTCGGTCGACGACCACAACCGGTCGATGATGCCCATCCATTCGTCGCCGAACCGGTAGCGGTCGGCATGCTCCTTGGTGGCGATGCCGAACATGTCCAGTTCGGGTGTGAACCAGCCCATGACCGCGTTGAGCGCGAACCGGCCGCCGGAGATGGCGGCGATCGTGGCGGCCTGCTTGGCGACCACCACCGGATGCACCGCCGGTGCGTGCGCGGTCGCCGCCACCACGATCCGCTCGGTGACCGCGGCCACGCCGGCGGCCCAGGTGAACGTTTCGTACGTCACACCGTTGGGGTTGAGCCGACCGCCGTAACCGCGCCAGCGGGCGACCGGCACCAACAGGTCCAGGCCCAGCCGGTCGGCCTGCCGGGCCACTCGTGAAGTGGACTCCCAGCTGAGCTCGAAAGCTCCCGGCGCGCTGGTCATGGTGATACCGCCGGACACATTCAGCCCGAACAGGCCGAGCGCGAACGGGTGCTCGTCGAGCACGTCATGAGCCGGGCTCTGCGCAGAAGTGGTCACGAAAATCCTTTCATGATCTGGTGATGGGTCTACCGGGAACGGCCGGTCATCTTGACCGGCAGGGTGGTGAAGGACCGGAACTGGAAGTTCGGGCGACGCGGTGAGTCGCCGGTGATCTCGATCGTCTCGATCCGGCGTGCGATCTCGGCGAACACCACTTCGCCTTCGAGTCGCGCCAGATGACTGCCGATGCAGTGGTGCCGGCCGCCCCCGAATGCGACGTGCTGGTTGGGCTTTCGCCGGACGTCGAAGCCGTCCGGGTCGTGGAACCGGGTGTCATCGCGATTCGCCGACAACAGCAGCAGCCAGATCGGCTCCCCCGCCGGGATGGTCGTGTCGGCGATGGTGACGTCCTCGACGAAATGGCGATAGGTCACCGCCACCGGCGACTCCCACCGGATGAACTCCTCGACCGCCGTCCGCGCCAGGCCCGCCGGATCCTCCCGCAGCGCAGCGAGTTGTTCGGGCTGCCTGGCCAATCCGAACACGCCGGCCCCGATCATTCCCATCGTGGTGTCGAAACCACCGGTCAGCAGGGACAGCACCGTCGCGACGAGCTCGTCGCGGCTGAGCCGATCGCCCTCGTCCTCGGCACTGACCAGCGCCGAGAAGATGTCGTCCGCCGGCGTGCGGCGACGGTACTCGATCTGTTCGGAGAGATAGTCGATGAAGTTCTGGCAGGCGCGGTGGCAGGCCGCGATCCCGTCGGCGTCGTTGGCCTGCGGCAGGAAGATCCGGAAGAAATCCGGTGTCCAGTCCAGCATCTGGGCCCGGTCGGCCTCCGGGATGCCGAGCATCCCGCAGATGACCCGCAACGGCACGGTGAAGGCCAGTTCGGTCATCGCGTCCGCCTCGCCCTGTTCGAGCATGGCGTCGAGGGCCTCGGAGGCGACCCGCTCCACGTCGGCACGCAGTTTCTCCACGGCACCGCGTGTCATCGCCTTCTCGGTGAGCTTTCGCAACCGGGTGTGCACCGGAGGGTCGTTGAGCACCATCAGACCCCGGTAGATGCGTTCGGCCGGCCCGCCGGCGAGTTCCACCGGCACGGTGGCGCCCGGGGGCTGCATCAGCCCGGCGGTGGTCCGCAGCAGCCGCCGGACGTCCTCGTACCGGGACACCACCCAGGTTCCCCCGCCGACCGGTATGCGCTGAACGGGATCCTGCTCCCGCAGCGCCCGGTAGGTGGGGATCGGATCGGCCAACTGCTCTTCGTCGAGCGGATCGAACAGGACGGTCACGTCAGCTCCTCATCACGGCGACTTCGTTGTGCCTCACGGCGGACATTGGCGGACATCGGCGGACACTGGCGAAAGCCCTTCACTCAGACGGCGCCGGCGCTGCGGAACGCGGCCCAGCCCTTGACGGCGAAATCGTCTCCGGCACGGACAACCTCCGCCGCGTGGTCGCCGCCGAGATGCGCGGGTACCAGCAGCGCGTTGTTGTCCGCCGCCCAGGACAGGACGCGGCGCCGAGAGGCCCGTGCGCGGCCGGGATCCTCGCAGAAGCAGCTGTTCCAATCGGGACGCAGGATCTGCACCGGGCTGTGCAGCAGGTCGCCGACGAACACCGCCCGCTCCCCCTCGGACTCCAACTTGAGCACCGACAGCCCGGGTGTGTGGCCGGGTGCGAGTTCGAGCGTCAGATTCGCATCGATCCGGTGGGTGTCGCCTTCCCACATGTCCGCCAGACCGGCCTGCTGCACGGGCAGCACACTGTCCTCGAACATGTTCTGGTTCACCAGCGCACCGCGACGCTCGTGGCCGTTGAGCGGATTCCAGAAGTCGAAATCACGTCTGCTGAACACATACCGGGCGTTCGGGAAGGTGGGGACCCACTCCCTGTCGTGCAGATAGGTGTTCCAGCCGACATGGTCGACGTGGACGTGGGTGTTGATCACCAGGTCGATGTCCTCGGGCCGGAAGCCGGCGGCCGCCAGCCGGTCGAGGAAATCCGTCTCCAGGTGCCCGAACACCGGAAGGTACGGCCGTTCTTTGTGATTCCCGGCTCCAGTGTCCACCAGGATCGTGCGGCCCTCGCTCTGCAACACGAACGTCTGCAGACAGGCCCGCACCATCCTGTCGGCCGGCTCCCAGTGGTCCGGCGCGAGGAGCGCGCGCTCGCTTTCCCAGAACCGGTCGTCGCTGTCCGGGATGAGTTCGGTGCCGGGGGCGAAGAGTCCCTCCCACTCCATCACCCGGGTGACCGTCACCGCGCCGATCTCGATGGTCTTGATCATGGGGACCTCCTGGCATCGGCCGACTGTCGACGGAAGGGACCTGATGTAGGCGACTTCAAACTACCCACTGTTAGGTTCTGGTTCGGATAGTGCATGTGATCCGGCGCACATGTCAAGAGATTTGCCGAAAAATGTTCATACACAGGCGAATTACAGGCATCGGATCCATCGGACACCGCAGCCGGAATTGGTTACCGTGCCTAACTACGGATAGATGAAAGACCCTCGGTGAACGAGCTCACGCGTCGACCGCGACGGCCGCGTCATCGCGCTCGCACCGGTAGTCCTCGAGGGCGGCGCACCGGGTCATCCGCCAGTAGTCCACGATCCGCCACGGCATGGTGGCGACGACCCGCCCCTGCTCGTTGCGGTACCAGTTCGTCATCCCGGGATGCGACCACAGCATCTTGGCGTGCGCGTCGTCGTGGCGACGGGTGTAGTCCGCCTCGACCTCGGGACGGACCTCGACGGTCCTGAGGCCCCGTTCGGCCATCGTCACCAGCAGATCGACGACATACCTCACCTGACATTCGGCGACGGTGATGAAGCTGCCACCGTGCCCCAGCGCGGTTCCGGGCCCACACAGAATGAACAGGTTGGGGAAGTCGGGCACGGTGATTCCCAGATAGGCGTGCGCGTTCTCGGGACCCCAGGTGTCCGCCAACGTCCGTCCGGACCGTCCGGCGATCCGCATCGGGTAGAGATACCGGTGGGTGTGAAATCCGGTGGCGAACACCACCACATCCACCTCGGCCTCGGTGCCGCCGGCGCCGTACACCGACGACGGACCGATCCGGGTGACCGCCTCGGTCACCAGGTGCACGTTCGGGCGCCGGAGCGCGGCGTACCAACCGTTGTCGAGGAGCATCCGCTTGCCGAACGGCGGATAGTCGGGCAGCACCTTCTCGATCAGATCGGGCCGGTCACTCAGTTGCTCCTCGATATAGCGGGTGAAGACTCGGCGGTGACCGTCGTTCGCGGCGTTGATGGACCTGTCGAAATGCGGCCAGTCAGGGTCGATCTGCAGGCTGGGGTGCACCCTGTCGTTGAAATTCCACGCCAGCCGGGCCCGATACCACCGCGCATAGAACGGCACCCGCGCCATGAGGCGGTGCACCGCCGGGTCGATGGCACTGAAATAGACGTTGTTGGGGGCGATCCATTGCGGCGAACGCTGAAACACCCACAGCGATTCGACTTCCCCGGCGATCGCGGGCACCACCTGCATGGCGCTGGCCCCGGTGCCGATCACCGCGACCCGCTTGCCCGACAGATCCAGCCCGTCCGGCCACTCGGCGGTGTGGAACGCCGGCCCCTCGAACGACTCCCGACCCGGTATCGACGGGATCTTCGGCCGGTTGAGCACACCCGTCGCCGAGATGAGGATCCGAGCGGACAACTCGTCGCCGCGGTCGGTGCGGACCGTCCACCGTGCCGAACGCGGATCGAACTCCGCACTGACCACCTCGGTGTTGAACCTGATCGCATCCCGCACCCGGTATTCGTCGGCGACCCGACGCAGGTAGTTCTCGACCTCGTCGCGCTTGGCGAAATGCGTTGCCCAGTCCCGTTGCGTGAACGAGTAGGAGTACAGGTAGCTGGGGGTGTCGACACCGGCCCCGGGATATCTGTTCTCCAGCCAGCATCCCCCGACGTCGTCGTTCTTCTCCAGCACCACGATCCGTTCGAAACCGGCCTGGCGCAACTGGATCACCGCCAACATGCCGGAGATCCCGGCGCCGATGACGATCACATCGATATCCGGCGACGCCGCTCGGGGTGCTGGCCGCTCGATGAAACCCAGGTCCTCCGCGGCGAACTCGACGTACTCGGGTGGCACGTGTTCACCGTTGGCCAGTTCGAGCAGCTCCAGAAGGACATCTCCGGTGGGCGCCGGAACAGCCGGTTTCGCGCCGGCTTCCCAGTCGAGCACCGCCGCCACCGCCGCCTGCTTGATCTCCGCGGCGACCTCCGGCGGGAACCCGCCGGAGTCGTTGTCGTCCATACCCCTGCTGCGCGTGGGGCGATACCGTGCGCCGAGCCATTTCCGATCGCCGGTGAGCTGGTAGAGCACCGGGACGAGGGAGGGTAGATTCGCGTGCTCGATATCGGCGGACAGCTCGGCGGCGCCTCCGGCGGGAACCGCCCGGCGAATCTCCTGCACACCAGCCTCCTCACACAGCAACCTAACTGCGGTTAGTTTATTGCAGCCCGGCAGCCGCCAGCAAGCCCCACCCACCCGGCGTCGAATACCAAGCTCCCGACCTCAAAAGGGGTGTCGCACGACGAGCTCTGCTTGACATGTGGGGGCAGTCACATCACAATCGCCCACATCGCCTAACCGTCGATAGGTCGTGAAAGGGGCATGAGGTGGAACTCGTCGAGGCCATGCGGACCACGGGTACGTGTCGGTACTTCCGTCCGGATCCCGTTCCTGATGAGGTTCTCTACCAGGCCTTCGATCACGCCCGGTTCGCGCCACAGGGCGGTAACCGCCAACCGGTCCGGTGGATCGTGGTGCGCGACCCGGCGCGCAAGGCGGCCCTGCAGGACCTCTACCTTCCGCTGTGGAAGAACTATCTGTCCGGCATCGCCGACGGCACGGTCAATGTGGGCGCGCTGCCGAAGACCGTGCGGGACGCCGACTACTTCGCCGAACATCTCGCCGAGGCTCCCGCGATCGTCGTCGCGTGCGCCGAACTCGACGGTCTGCATCCCACCGACACCGACCTGGGCCGGCTGTCGATCGTGGGCGGCGCGTCGGTGTATCCGACCGTTCAGAACTTCTGCCTGGCCCTGCGCAATCTCGGGGTGGGGTCGGCACTGACCACGCTGTTGTGCCAGGTCGAACCCGAGGTTCGCGAGTTGCTGGCCATCCCGGAGGGCGTCGCCACCGCGGCACACATCGCGATCGGATACCCGCGGGATCCGTTCCCGGCGAAACTGACTCGGCTCCCGGTCGAGGACGTCGTCGCCGCCGAGACCTACGATCAGCCGTTCTTCGCGCCGACGACGGTGTGACACACCGGTCGGGATCCGCCGCGCCCGAGGAGACTGCCATGCCTGATCTCGCCCCACACCACCGCACCGCACTGGGTCGAGCCACCATCGGTGACCAGCTGCGACGCCACGCGAGGACGCAACCCCACAAACTCGCCTTCATCTCCTACGGGGTCGACGGCACCCGCACGACGACCAGTTACGGCGAGCTCAACGAGCGGGCCAACCGGTTCGCGGCGCTGTTCACCGAACTGGGCGTCGGGCGTGGCGACCGGGTGTCCTCCATGGCCCGCAATCATGTCGATGTCGTCGCCGCCTACTACGGGGCGCTGAAGATCGGCGCCGCGTTCGGTGGTGTCAACGTCATGTACCGCGGGTCGGACATCGGTTATCAACTCACCCACAGCCGCCCCGCCGTGGTGTTGACCGACGCCGAGTTCGCGCCGCTGGTCGACGAGGTGCTGCCGGAAGGCATGCGCCGGTTGACCTACGGCGACGAACTCGACGCGCGGCTGAACGACCAGCCGACCGCTGAACCCGTCGCCGACGTCGACGAGAACGATGTCGCTCTGGTGGTGTACACCTCCGGCACCGAGGCCACGCCCAAAGGGGTGCTGATACCGCACCGGAACTACCTGGCGTCGACGGCCCCGGCCTGGGGCTGGGGACTGGGCACGAACCCGGAGGACACCTGGCTGTTCGTGATGCCGTTCCACACGATCGCCGGGATCGGTTCGATGACCAGTCTCACCCTGATGGGCGCCACCCTGGTGCTGCCGGCCCTGATCGAGGCCGGTACGGCGCTGGAACTCATTGCGCGTGAGCAGATCACGGTGATCGCGCAGACGCCCACGTTCTACGCCGCGCTGTCGCAGCATCCGGATTTCGGCGCCCACACCGTCGGGCAGGTCCGCCGCTGTATGACCTACGGCGGGCAGGTGCCCCCGCACGTCATCGAGGCCTGGGCGGCCGCCGCACCGGAGGTGATGTGGGGCACCTACTGGGGGCAGACCGAACTCTCCCAACTCGGCACCGTCGGGTTCTTCCGAAGCCTCGACGACATCCCCGGCGGGGATCCGACCTGGATCGGAAAACCCGTCACCCATCTGGAGATCCGGGTCGTCGACGAGGACGACAACGACGTCGGGACCGGCGAGTTGATCTGCCGGTCCCCGTCGGTCATGTTGGGTTATCTCGACGATCCCGAACGCACGGCGCAGGTGCTCCGCGGCGGCTGGCTGCGCACCGGCGACATCGTCCGCATCGACGCCGACGGCAACCTGTTCTTCTGTGACCGGGTCAAGGACATGATCAAGAGCGGCGGTATCAACATCGCCTCTCAGGAGGTGGAACGAGTCGTCCATCGTCATCCCGACGTCCTGCGGGCAGCCGTCGTCGGGGTCCCGGACAGCTACTGGTCGGAGGCCGTCACCGCGTTCGTCGTCCTGCGGGACGGCAGTGACACGTCGGCCGAACACATCGTCGCGCACTGCCGCGAACACCTTGCCCCGTACAAGGTTCCCAAGGCCGTCCACATCGTCGACGAGTTGCCGACCGACGCGCAGGGCAAGATCCTCAAGCGGGTGCTCCGCACGATGGCCCCGGCGTGACGTCCGGCGAGCGGGCCCTCGGGCCGTCGCGGGGTCTCGCGCGGTTCGGACGGTTGTGCAGCGGGCTGCGGTAGGTTATGGAACGCAGCGCGCTGCGGTGGGCCGGAGAGCCCGCCGCGCACCACCGTGGGTAGAAAGCGAAGAGCAGTTGAGCCAGTCGCCCGACAACGCCACGTCATCGTCCCGCGCGGGGTCCGGCGCGGGGTCCGGCGCGGGGTCCGGCGCGGAGCCGATCGGGCGGGACACCCCGCGGCGCCGGCCGCGCATCCGCCCGGAGGAGATCGTCAGCGCGGCAGCCGAATTCTTCGCCCGCGAGGGTTATGCGAACGTCGGCATGCGCGATGTGGCGGAGGCGGTCGGGATACGGGGCGCGAGCCTCTACCACCACTTCGGGTCGAAGGAGGAGATCCTCTACGCGATCTGTCTCACCGTGACCAAGGAGCCCAATGAGCTCAATCTGCCGCTGCTCGATGCCGCCGGGACACCGGCGGAGCGGCTGTCCGCGCTCATCCGCGCTCATCTGGAACACCTGATCCGGCGCCGGGTCGAACACCTGGTGGCGCTGCACGACATCAACTCGCTGACCCCCGAGCACCGCGCGATCATCGACGATCTGCGTCGCTACTACCAGCGCCGGGTCCGCGATGTGATCGTCGCCGGGGTGCGCTCGGGTGAATTCGACGTGCCGGATCCGAAGCTGGCGGCCCTGCTGATCCTCGATGCGCTCAACGGGGTCAGCGGATGGTTCCACCCCGACCGCGGTCACTCGCTGCCCGACGTCATCGCGGCCTACACCGAGATGATCGTGGAACGGGTCTTGCGGGCCCGCATTTCCTGACGCGTCGTCGCGATTTCGGCGTGCGCACGATCGCTGAGCGACCGTATGCACGCCGAAATCACCGTGGGGCGAGCATGGACTTCCAGGCGTCCCCGGTGTCGCCGCTGGAATCCTCGAGCCGGTAGCGCACCCCGTCGGGGCCGATGACCTCACCGCGGGCCGGGTGGAAGGTGGCGTGCGCCGGCGTGTAGACGCACGGGTTGGGTTGCCGGCCGTCGCAGCGCACGGTGCCCTGCCCGGGCGGGGTGAGCGGGTCGCTGCGGGGCAGCGGCGGTGGGGGGAGCCGATCGGCCGGGAGCGGATGCTCGCCGGTGTTCACCGTGGGTGCGGGGATGACCCGGCCCGGCTCGACGGGTTGGTCGCAGCGCGCGCCCGGCGCCGGACAGGTGCGGATCTGACCGGGTTCGCCGTACCACGGGTTGGTGCCGGCCGGCACATACGGTTCGTCGCTGCGACACTCCTGCGGCGTCGCGGCCCGCTTGCCGGGCACGTCCGCGCACGGATAGTTGCGCGCGCCCCGCACCACGTTGTCGGCGTCCTTGGGGATCTTGCAGTACGACAACCGGTCCGGAAGCGGAGCCCGGGTGGTGTCGGCGGGCGACCGCCACTGCGAGGCCGGCACGAAACCGCTGAAGCATGGCGGCGGCTGGTTGACCGCGAGATTGAAATGCAGCAGCGCCTGCCCCGGGAACGGTGCGGCGACGGTCTGCGCGACGGCGGCGCCCTGCGGCAGGATGACCAGCACCTGTTCCACCCCGTCGTGGTAGCGCTTGAGCATGTCCAGCACGATGGTCAGGTTGGCCAGCGTCTGCGGCAGCCCGTCCCGGACTTCCTCGAGCACGCCGTGGACGGCCCGCGCGGTCGGTGCGGCGTCGCGCAGGCTGCGCTGCAGCGCCGCATCGTGTTCGGCAGCCTGCGCGGCGAGCTCGTCCAGCTGCGCCGACCAGGCCGCGATGTCGGCTCCCGATTCGACCTGGCTGTCGATGATCGGCCCGGCGTGGGTGATGACGTCGCCGACGGCGGGCCGATACGCGCGGAAGTCGGCGACGACGCTCTGGGTGGCGTCCACCAGCCGGTACAGTGTGGGCCCCAGACCGGCGACGGCCGAGCTGGTTTCGTCCAGCAGCGACGCGATCCGGTCCCGCGGCAGCGCAGCCAGCGCGCGGTCGACGGTGTCGAGCGCCGGACCTATCTCGGCGGGCACCGTGGCCTCGGTGATGGTGTCGCCGTCCGACAGGTACTGTCCGCCGCCGTCGGTGGCGACCAGGTCGAGGTACTGCTCGCCGATCGCCGACACCGAATGGACGTTGGCGGTGACGTCGACCGGGATCCGGTACCGCTCGGAGATGCTCATGGTGGCCCGGGCGCCGCGTTCGGTCGGCAACACCTCGGTGACCTTGCCGATCGTCACCCCGTGGTAGGTGACGTTGGCGGTGGCGTACAACCCGCCCGAGGAGGGCAGTTCGGCGTACAGGGTGTACTGACCGACGCCGAGCAGCGCCGGGACCCGTAGGTAGTACCAGAGCAGGGCGACCACGGCGACGACGGTGAGCGCGCCGAAGATCGCCAACTGGATTCGCACGATCCGGGTGATCTGCATGCCCGCTCACTCCGCCCGCTCGATGAGTGGCCCGCCGGGCGCGTCCAACGGGTTGGGGGTGAACCGGATGTCGGGCAGCATGGTGTCCGGGTCGCGGCCCCAGGACTGTTCCAGCGCCCGCAGCGCCCCGGAGAACCCGGTGCCGGTGAGGAAGCCGTTGTCCAGGGTGCTCAAGGTGAGGTCGAACGTTCCGGACAGGTTGATGTAGTCGCCGCGGACCACCTTGTCGACGTTGTCGATGGTGAACGGCAGTGTCAGCAGCAGCTGCAGCGCCTCGGGCAGATACGGTGCGGCACGGGCTAGTTCGCGCAGCGGTCGTTGCAGCAGCCGCAGGTTGGTGTGCAGATCGGCGCGGGCCGCGGTGAGCGCCTCGTCGGTGATGTGGGCGAACCGGCCGAGCGCTTCCATCCCGTCGACGAACAGTTCGCGTTGCGCGGCGAAATGCTCGATCAGCGGCGGCACCTCGGTCAGCACCCGCTCCAGCGTGGCCGAGCGCTCGGCGACGACTCCGGCCAGCCGGCGCGTCGAGCTGATCGCACGGTCGATCTGATCGATCTGATCGTTGAGGCTCGCGGTGAAAACCGCGAGCCTGTCGAGGAATTCGCCGATCTGCTCGGCGTTTCCGGACAGCATCGCGTGGACCTCGTTCTGAAGGTATTCGAGGTTGCCCACCCCACCCCCGCGCAACACCGTGGCGATGCCCGCCAGGGTGCGTTCGGTGGTCGGGAACGCCGAGGTGTGTCGCAGCGGGATGGTGTCGCCGTCGCGCAGCGGCTCCGGGGCAGGTTCGGCGGGTGCGGCCAGTTCCACGTGCTGGGTGCCCAACAGGCTGGTCTGCCCGATCTTGGCGGTGGCGTTGCGCGGCAACCGGACCGCCGGATCCAGGGAGATCGTCAGCGTGCCGACCCAGTCGACCAGGTCGATGGACCGCACCGTGCCGACGTACACGTCGGCCACCCGCACACGGCTGTTGACGTTGAGCGCCAACGCATCCTCGACCTGCACATAGACGGTGTAGGAGCCGGGTCCGGTGCCCGGACCGCTCGGCAACGGCACGTTGGCGATTCCGCGCCAGGACCCGCACGACGTGAGCGCGACGATCACCGACAGCGCCGCCAGCAGCCGGGCGGCCCGGCGCAGCGCGCTCATCGGCCGGCCTCCGCGGTGCCCATCAACGCCGCCAGATCATCCGGGGCGATCATCTTGCGGGTGTTCGGATGCAGTTGCAGCCCGGCCATTCCCGGTGCGATCTTCCAGCCCGGCTCATGGTTTCCGTGTGAGAACAGGGTGTCGCGGGCCCACACCCCGGGGACCGTGGTGTCCTTGAAACCGGGCGGCGGCCGCAGCCGTTCCTCGGAGTAGGCGATCTGGTTCGGCAGCGTGGAGGCGGTGTTGAACAGGTTCATCCCGAACGGTGCGTAGTTGAACTTGATCGCGTCGAGGATCGGTGTCAGATACTGCGCGCACAGCTCCGCGGACTCCTGGTAACCGAGCCGGCCGGCGGCCTGGATGCTGCTGCAGAAGAACTGCAGCGGGTTGGCGAACGTCACCACCGGCACACCGGTCAGCGTTCCGTGCGCCGGTTCGTAGATGTTGATCAGATTCGCCGCGAGATTCGGCAGCACGTGCAGCGCGGTCTCCAGCCCCTCCCGCGGCTCGGGCTGCATGATCGCGGTGGTGGTGATCGCGAGGTTGTTGACGTCGCGGGCCAGCACCGAGCCGTTGTCGTCGATGAACGCACGGGTGACCGCCAGAACGTGGTCGATCCGCCGAATCGCCTCGGCCAGTTCCTGATCGGAATCGGTGAGTTTGGCGGTGAATTCGGCGAGGTCGCGGTTGAGCGCGACGAACTGGCGGTTGTTCTTGTGCAGTGCGTTGACGAACTCCGCCAGGCTGGTGACCACACCGAAGAAGTCGTCGCTGCCCTTGTGCAGCGCGGTGAGCGCATCGGCCAGGCCGGTGAGCGTGGTGTTGATCTGCGCGCCGCGGCCGGCCAGCCCGTCGGCGAAGGATTCGACCACCTCTCCGAACGGCCCCCTGGGCTGGTCGTCGGTGGGGCCGAGCCGGCTGACGATCTCGGTGATCTCGTTGCGCAGATCGTCCCATTCCACCGGAACCTCGGTGCGGTCCAGCGGGATCACCGCACCGTCGGCCATGGTCGGGCCGTCGGTGTAGGTGGGGGTGAGCTGGATGGAGCGCGACGCCACCAGGCTCGGGTTGAGCACCACCGCTTTGGCGTCGGCCGGAACCGGATAGCGGTTCTGGAAGTGGAAGGTGACCTTCATGAGGTCGCCCTCGGGTTCGATGCTGTCGATGGTGCCGACCCGGATTCCGGCGATCTGCACCTTGTCCCCCGGATACAGCGCGTTGGTCTGGTGGAAGTACGCGGTGACGGTGGTGGTGGTCAGTGCCCGGTACAGGCGCCAGCCGGCGTAGCCGCCGACGACTGCCAGCGCCGCGACCAGCACGGTTGCCACCAGGGCGATCCGGGAGATCCGCGGGAGTCTCAGCCGGTGGATGTCGAAGATCGTCGCCACGGATCAGCCTTCCGTCTTGGTCGGTGCGGTCAGCACGGCGGGTGGGCCGAAGCCGCCGGGGACCGGCCCGAACGGCCCCTGGTCGACGGCGGCGCACGGCAGCGGGTTGTCCGGGCGGGGCAGCCCGTCCGGCGGTGGGGTGTAGGAGCACGGCGCGCCGGGCACCACCGCCGGTCCGGGATGTTCGGGGGTGCCCTCCCGCACCGGCGGCGCCGGCGGCGGGGCCCGGTTGGGTTGCGGGGCGCCATTGGGATCCGGCCACTGGAACACCGGCAGCCCGGCGTCCCGCCAGAAGTTCTCCGGGTCGATCCCCCGCTCCTTGAACGCGGCGTCGACGAACGGTTGCATGATCTGCCCGGGAACCAGGTTGGCCACCAACGCCTTGAAGTACGGTCCGCTGCCGAGCGCTTCGGACAGCCCGGCCGAGTAGTTGCGCACGATGGACAGCAGTTCGGCCAGATCGTCTTTGCGGTCGGCCAGCAGATCGGTCACCGACTGCAGCTGCCGCAGCACGTGCCCGAGGTTGGGATTGTCCTCGATGAGGCCGGCCACCTGCTCCGATACCGCCGACACCCGTTCCAGCAGTTGGGAGATCGCGGCGCCGCGTTCGTTGACCGCGGCCAGCAGCTCGCGGGCGTGGATCAGCAGCCGGTTGACGTCGGCGCTGCGTTCACCGAACACCGCGGCCAGATCGTTGGCGCCGGCCAGCAGTTCGGTGAACTGCTCATCGCGTTGTCCGATGACGTCGGACAGGTCGGCCACCCCGCGCAGTGCCGCGCCGAGATGTGGGGTGGCCTGGTCGACGGTGTCGGCGAGCACGGTCAACGATTGTTTGACGGTGTCGATGTCCCACCCCGACGCCGCCGTGGACACGTCGAAGAACGCGTCGTAGATCTGGTACGGCTCGGTGCTCTGACCCACGGGCAGCACCTGGTGCGGTTTGAGCTCCTCGCTGCCGTGGGGATCGATCTCCAGCACCTTCATGCCGAGGATGGTGTTGGTGCGGATGGCCAGCCGGCTGTCGGTGCCGATGGTGTGGCCGCCCAGGTTGAAGCCGACCACGACCAGCCCGTCGCGCAGCGCGGTCGAGGTCACGGTGCCGACGTCCACCCCGTCGATGCGGACCTTGTCGCCGGGGTTGAGCCCGGCCGAGTCGGTGAACTGGCCGTAGTAGGTGGCCTGGGCGAACAGCATCGGGATGCTGGAAAGGCTCTGTCCCACACCGAGCAGCAGCACGCCCAGGAGGATGCCGATGATCCCGGTGCGGGCCCGGTCGGAGACTTCGATCGCTCTCATTTCGGTGTGCACCGTCCGCTCGGCTGATGGGTGATCCGCACCGTGCGCACCGGCCCGCCGGGCTGAAGACCGTTGAGCTTGAGATTGAGGTCGCACAGGTAGAAGTTGAAGAAGTCGCCGTAGATGCCGCCGGCCCGGCCGATGGTCTTGAACGCCTCCGGCCAGCGGATCAGCAGATCATCGAGGTTGGAGATGTCGTCGATCAACGGCTGGGCCACGTTCTCGAGGTGGCCGACGGTGTCCTTGAGCACCGGGCGTTCGTCGGCGAGCAGATCCCCGACGGTGCCGGCGGCGTCGCTGATGTGGGCGACCGCGTCGGCGAGCGGGTCGGCCCGGTTGCGCAGCGCGGTGATCAGCGTTTCGAAATCGGCCAGGGTGTCGTCGAACTCCTCCTGATAGCGCACCGTGGTGTCGAGCACGACGTTCAGATCGGCGATGAGTTCGCCGATGGTCTGGTCACGTTCGGCCAGCCGGCTGGTGAGTTGTGCGGTGTGGTCGAGGATCTGGCCGAGGGTGTCGCCCCGGCCCTCCAAGGCGACGACGATCGACTCGGCGATGCTGTTGACCCTGCCCGGATCGAGCGATCGCAGCAGCGGCCGGAAACCGCCGATCAACGCATCGAGATCGAGCGCCGGCCGGGTCCGTTCGACGGGGATCGTCGAGCCGGGCGGCAGCGGCCGGCGATCCGTGCCCGGCTGCAACTCCAGATAGCGGTTGCCGATCAGGTCCTGATAGCGGATCGCCGCGGTGGTGGAGGCGAACAGCGGCACCGTGTGGTCGACGGCGAACTCGACGCGCACCGGGCGGTCGCCGCCGCCGACGGTGACGCTGACCACCTTGCCGACCTCGACACCGGAGGCCCGGACGAACTGACCGGCGCGCAGACCGCTGACATTGCTGAACTCGGCGGCGTAGCGGACGGTGCGGTCGAACCGGACCTGCCCGAACACGACGATGATCAGCGCGGTGAACAGCAGCAGGATCGCCGAGAAGATGCCCAGCCGGACCGCCACCCCGGTGATTCTCATGGGTTGATGGTGTCCTCTCCGCCCTGCCGGCCCCAGACGTATTCGGCGACGATCGGCCGGCCGAGTTCGAAATGGTTGTACGGCGCGATCGAGGCGCCGGTGTCCATGACCAGCCACGGCGCCGGCCACAGCTCGCGGGTGATCTCCTGCCAGCAACCGGGTCTGCCGCCGGGGCCGCCCTTGGCGTTCACCCGCGGCAGGTTGTCCGGATACAGATAGCGGTTCTCCGCTCCCAGCAGCGAACTGTTGGTGGCCAGCGAATATCCGTTGTCGCCCAGCGCGGACCGCACCGCGGGCGCGGCGCGGGCGATGTTGCGGACACCGCAGAACAACGCCGGGCTGTGCCGGTCCAGCAGCCGGGCCGACACGGTCAGATCCGCGGCGCCGCGGATCAGATACGGCGCGCCCCGTTCGAAGACGTCGGCGCCGGTGTCGCCGAAGCCGATCGCCGCGGTCAGCGCGTTGTCGAGATCGTCGCGTTGCCGGAATACCGTCTGCGCCGTGGTGGCGGCGTCGTCCAGGAAGCTCCACAGGTTCGGGGATGCGGCGACGTAGATGTCGGCGAGGTCGGCCAGCGCGACGACGTCATGCCGGATCTGCGGCATGCGGGCGTTCAGGTCGGCCAGGATCGCGTTGCCGTCGACCAGCGATCGCCCGAAGTCGGCGCCCAGACCGTCGAACGCGTCGGCCAGCGCGGTGAGGGTGGCGTTGAGTTTGACCGGATCGATCTTCTCCGACAGCGAGGTGATCGTCTCGAACAAGGTGTTGAACTCGGTCGTCACCGCGGTCGCGTCGATCGGACGGTCCGGGCTGATCCGGGCCGCCGCCGGCTGGGGCGGGGCGGTCAACGCCACGTACTTATTGCCGAACACCGTGGTGGCCTTGATCTCTGCGTGCACGTTGGCCGGGATCAGTTCGACGAACCGGGGCTCGACGTCGAGCCGGAACTCCGCCAGGGTGTCCCCGTTGCCGTCGACGGCGGCGATCTCGGCGACCCGGCCGATCTGCACACCGTTGTAGGTGACCTTGGCGCCCGGCTCCATCACCAGGCCGGCCCGCGCCGCCAGCATGGTCAACGGAGTCACCGGGGTGAACGCACCGCGGAACTGTCCCCAGACGAGTGCGACGGCGGCCGCCAGCAGGATCAGCAACAGTGCGCCGAGCATCTTGTACCGTGGGCGGCGGCGCTGATCCTCCTGCAGGATGGTCAATTCGACCGGCTCCCCTCCGTATCACCCGGCCCTGACGTTAGGTGAGCGCCGATCCGGGCAAAATGACCGAAACGGCCATTCGGCTTGATACGTTCGGACAGTGCGTCGCGACGATCGGGCGTGTGGGCGGTTCTGGAACCTCCCGCGGCCGCCGGTGGCCGCGGCCGACCTGATCGACACCGCCGTCGAGGCGGGCATCCCCGCCGACCGGTGTCTGCGCGGAACCTGGCTCACGCGGTCGGATTTGGCCGCCGCCGACCGGCTGATCACCGCCGAGCAGGAACTGCGGATCGTGCGCAACGTGCTGGCCGCGACGGAACACCCCACCGCGCTGGCCGGTTCGGCCGGTGCGCGCTATCAGTTGCCCCGGGCCGGGTTCCTCGGCTTCGCTCTGCTTTCCAGCAACACCCTCGGCGACGCCATCCGGGTCGGCATCCGGTTCTGGCGGCTCACATCGGTGTTCGAGCGGGTGACGTTGGAGGTGAACCGTCAGACCACCGCCATCGTGCTCGATGACCGCGACGTGCCGGCCGATGTGCGGCAGTTCCTGGTCGAACGCGACGCCGCCACGATGGTCGGCGTCACCCCGGCGCTGCTGGGCGGCCCGCTGCCGGATGGGGTGCGGATGTCGTTGCGCCGCAGACCCAACGGCGATGCAGCGGTCGAGGAGTTGGTGGACGTCAGCTACGGCGCCGACCGCAACGCCATCACCTTCCCCACCGCGCTGCTGGACCGCCCGCTGGCGGCGGCCAATCCGGCGGTGGCCGCCCAGTGCATCGCCCAGTGCGACGAACTGCTGGCCCGGCACCAGGACGAACCGACGGTGGCGAGCCGGGTGCGCCGACGGCTGGCCCGTGATCCGGGCGCGGTGCCGCTGATGCGGACGTTGGCCACCGAGATGGGATTCACCGAACGGACCCTGCGACGTCGGCTGGCCCGCGAGGGCACCGGCTACCGGTCACTGATCGACGAGGTGCGGGGTGCCAGGGCCGCCGATCTGCTCAGCGGCGGGGCGACCGTGAAACAGGTTGCCCAGCAACTCGGTTACTCCGAGCCGGCGGCGTTCCACCACGCCTTCGTGCGCTGGCACGCCCTCCCTCCGGCGCGATTTCGGCGTGCTGACGTTCGCTGAGCGGACGTACGCACGCCGAAATCGCTACGTTTCGAGCAGTGCGAAGCATTCCCGGGTGCGGTCCATCCACCACCGCCGGCGGTCCGGCGGTGCGGCGAGTTCCAGCACCCGTTGCGGGTCCGGTCGCACCGGCGCGGCGGGCAGATGCCCGTCGACGAGTTCGAGCGGTTCGGCCACGTCCTCGACGAACAGCCGCCCGGTGCCCAATCCGCAGGCGTGGTTCAGCTGCGGCAACGCCGCCGCGGCCAACAGACCCCGGCCGATTCCCACCGCCGTGTCCAGCGCGCTGGACACCACGATCGGTATGTCGATCGCGGTGGCGATCTCCAACAGCCGGTACGCGCCGCCCAGCGGGGCCACCTTGAGCACCGCGATGTCGGCGGCGCCGGCGCGCACCACCCGCAGCGGATCGTCGGCCTTGCGGATGCTCTCGTCGGCGGCGATCGGCACGTCGATGCGGCGGCGCAGTTCGGCCAGTTCGGCGATGGTGGCGCAGGGCTGCTCGAGGTATTCCAGCGGACCGTCGGCGGTCAGCGCCGCGGCGGCCTTCACCGCCTCGTCGACGGTCCAGGCGCCGTTGACGTCCACCCGCACCGTCGGCACGAGTTCGCGGACCGCGTTGACCCGCGCCACATCGTCGGTGAGGGTCTGCCCCGGTTCGGCGACCTTCACCTTGGCGGTGCGCGCCCCCGGGAACCGGGACAGCACCTCGGGCACCCGTTGCGCCGGCACCGCCGGAACGGTGGCGTTGATCGGGATCCGGTGCCGGCGGATCAACGGCGGACTCTTGAACGCTGCCTCGATACCGGCGGCCAGCCAGGCGGCCGCCTCCGCCGGGCCGTACTCCGGGAACGCGCCGAACTCGCCCCACGCGACCGGTCCCTCGATCAGCGCGACCTCCCGGACGGTCACTCCCCGGAACGGCACCCGCATCGGGAGGGCCACCACGCGCAGGCGCTCCAGCAGCTCGTCGAGTGTTGGCATCACCGGGCCAGTGTCACCCACGGCGCCCGCGATGGCCGCGGATCACCGGCACGTTCCGCGTGCCGCCGCGGTCCGGCCGGGCTCGGGCCGGCGGATGCGCAGCCGGATCGGTCCGCGCCAGGCGTCGTCCGGGTCGAGGATCCTGCCGCGCTGGGTCACCTCGATGTCGCCGGCCCGGGCCAGCTCGCGGGCCACCTCCCGGGCCTGTCCCATCAGCTCACGCCAGGTGTCACCGCCGACCGCCCGGGCCGCCTCGGACGGGCAGATGCTGCCCGTCGGGCCCCGATCGCGGGTCAGGTCCCGGATCGCGGCGGCCAGCCGGCGGCGGGTGTCGTCCACCGGTCCAGTCAAACCGACCGGACCTGGCCTGGCCACAAATCTGTAACACGTTCTAGTCTGAGCGTATGAGTGACCAGTTGCTGCGCCATCCCCTGCACTCCGGCCACCTCACGGTAGGCGCGCTGAAGCGCAACAAGGACAAACCGGTGTTGTTCCTCGGCGACACCACGCTGACCGGCGGTCAGCTCGCCGACCGGATCAGCCAGTACATCCAGGCCTTCGAGGCGCTCGGGGCGGGCACCGGCGCGGCGGTCGGGCTGTTGTCGCTGAACCGACCCGAGGTACTGATGATCATCGGCGCCGGGCAGACCCAGGGCTACCGGCGGACCGCGCTGCACCCACTGGGGTCGCTCGACGACCACGCCTACGTGCTCAGCGACGCCGAGGTGACCTCGCTGATCATCGACCCGAACCCGGCCTTCGTCGAGCGGGCGCACGCGCTGTTGGAGAAGGTGCCGTCACTGCAGCGGATCCTGACCATCGGGCCGGTGCCGCCGGCGCTGGACGGGGTCGCGGTGGATCTGACCGCCGAGGCCGCCAAGTACGAGCCCAGGCCGCTGGTGGCGGCCGACCTGCCGCCGGACCACATCGGCGGGCTCACCTACACCGGGGGCACCACCGGGAAACCCAAGGGGGTGATCGGCACCGTGCAGTCGATCACCACGATGACGACGATCCAGCTCGCCGAGTGGGAGTGGCCGGAGAATCCGCGGTTTCTGATGTGCACCCCGCTGTCGCACGCCGGCGCGGCGTTCTTCGTCCCGACGATCGTCAAGGGCGGCGAGATGATCGTGCTGCCGAAGTTCGATCCGGCGGAGGTGCTGCGGGTGATCGAGGAACGCCGCATCACCGCGACGATGCTGGTGCCGTCGATGCTCTATGCGCTGCTGGACCATCCGGATTCGCGCACCCGCGACCTGTCGTCGCTGGAGACGGTGTACTACGGCGCGTCAGCGATCAACCCGGTGCGGCTCAAGGAGGCGATCGACCGGTTCGGCCCGATCTTCGCCCAGTACTACGGGCAGTCCGAGGCGCCGATGGTGATCACCTACCTGCCCAAGGGCGCCCACGACGAGAAGCGGCTGACCTCCTGCGGCCGGCCCACCTTGTTCGCCCGCACCGCGCTGCTCGACCCGGACGGCAATCCGGTGCCGCAGGGCGAGGTCGGTGAGATCTGTGTCAGCGGCCCGCTGCTGGCCGGCGGCTACTGGAAGCTCCCCGAGGAGACCGCGAAGACCTTCAAGGACGGCTGGCTGCGCACCGGCGACATGGCCCGCGAGGACGAGGACGGTTACTGGTACATCGTCGACCGGGTCAAGGACATGATCATCACCGGCGGGTTCAACGTGTTCCCGCGCGAGGTGGAGGACATCGTCGCCGAACATCCGGCGGTCGCGCAGGTGTGCGTGATCGGCACCCCCGACGAGAAGTGGGGTGAGGCCGTCACCGCGGTGATCGTGCTGCGGCCGGAGGTGGACCGCGACGAGGCCAACGTCGAGCGGATCAAGGACGAGATCCGGGCCTCGGTCAAGGAGCGCAAGGGCTCGGTGCAGGCGCCCAAGCAGGTGATCGTCGTCGACTCGGTGCCGACCACCGCGCTCGGCAAGCCGGACAAGAAGGCGGTGCGGGCCCGGTTCTGGAAGGACAGCGAGCGCGCCATCGGCTGACAGGGACTGCTCGCCGGTGCCGTCCGGGTCGCCGTCACAGACTCCCGAGCGCCGGCCTCCTAAGCGCCGGCGCACACCCCGGAGTCGCGGATCACGCTGCCGTAGACGTTGGCGGTGGCGATGTTGGCGTTGATCTGACCGGACGGCAGCCGCTTGCTGATCTTGTCGCTGATCTGGGTGTACTGGTACCACAGCCGGTACATCGAATCCCCGTGGAACACCGGCGAATACTCGCTCTGGTCCGGGTAGTTGACGATGAACAGGGTGTGGACGCGCGGTTGCAGGAACGCCGCGGTCTGATCGAGGTTGGCGGCCACGGTGTCGCCGGCCCGGGCCACGCCGGGTGCGGACCAGTCGTCGCCGTGATCGGCGAGGAAGTACTGGAATCCGTAGATCTGGGTCCGCAACTGGTCGTACTGGGCGTTGAACCACTGGCAGGAGTCCCGCATCGCGACGACCTGCTCCGGGGTGACGCGGATCTGCCACAGGTTGTACGGGAACACGGTGTAATCGGGCTGCCAACCGGACTCGTACGGGGTGAAAACCGGCAGCGTCGGAGCGACCTCGTCGTCGGCGCGGGCGGCCGGGGCGAGCACCAGCAGTGCCGCGGCGAGAGCCGGGACCAGCCATCCCGCCACACCGGCCGGCAGGCGAATCATCATCGGCTGCCGCCGTACTCGGGTCGCAGGATGGGGGCCAGCGCGGACAACGGGATGTGCGCCTGCACGGTGCCGCCGTCCATCGACCACTGCATGACGCCGGGGGTGAAGTCGGTGGGCCGGTCACGGGCCACCGGATAGTCCGGCATGTAGATGACGAGTTCGTCGCCGTTGAGCGCCCACGCCTTGTACGCGCCGGAGTAGACCTTGTCCGGGGTCCACCGTTCGAAGATGAACGGGTAGGTGCGCGGCTGATGCGGCGGCGGCGCGACGTCGAGCGCCTGCTCGATGTAGGGCCGGGCCAACGGCGGGATCTCGGTCAGCGGGTCGACCCCCGGCTTCACCAGATCGGCGAGCTGCAGCCGGCGGCCGTTGGCCATGTCGAAGGTGAAGGTGCGGTAGGCGTTGTTGAAGTCCGGTCCGTCGGCGTGGTAGGTCTCGCGGAACACCACGCTGAGCACATCGCCGCGCCGGAACACCTGATGATTGCCCTCACCGAAACTGTCGGCGACCATGTCGGTGGCGGCATTGCGCCAGTTGTTCATCAGCGTGCTCAGGTAATCGCGGATCACCGGCCCGGTGGTGGGGTGGTCGACCAGATCACCCGGGATCGCGATCTTGATGTCGCGGGTGGCCTTGCGCACCGATTCGACGGTGGTGCGGCAGTATCGGCCGTCCCACTGCCCACCGATCTCGCCGCAGAACGACGGCGCCGACGCGTGGGCCGACGGTGCGGTGAGCAGCGCCGCAGCGACGGGGACGGCCACCACAGTGCAGAGCGCCGCCAGCCTTCTCAGACGCATCACGATCCTCCCGACATCGTCACGGCAACTCGACTTTGCTTGCGCGCCAACGACCGTCGACGTGTTCCATGGTCATCTTGATCCGGCTGCGGTCGATCCGCGGATCCGGCACCGCCGTGTTCGTCACCGACTGGTCGACGAACAACAGCACCACGGCCTTGTCCCTGGATGCCGACTGCACCGCCGACTCCACCACCACACCGCTCGCCTTGGCCCTGTTGTCGATGAGCAGTTGCCGCAACTGCGAACTGGACTGGGAGTACATGTCCTTGAACTCGCCGGTCGCCCCGTCGAGGACGGCGTCGAAGTTCTCATCGACGCTGTCGGAGTCGATGCTGGTCAGCACCTGCGCGTACGCGGCGGCGGCCTGCCGCGCCTGTTCCCCGGCCTGCTGGATCTGGCGTTGGTGCCACATACTCCAGCCGAGGAACCCGATCGCGCCGAGCAGCACCACGGCCGCCAGCGCGGCGCCGGCCCACGCCACGACGCGTCCCCGGCCCGGCCCCGGCGGGTCGGGGACGGGTTTCTCGTCGGGTTTCCGGCCGGTGTCGGGGTCTTCGTCGGTGGACACGGATTCGGCTCCTCGGGTCAGCGGGGCGGTTCGATCGGCAGGGTGGGACCGCCGTAGGGCGTCGGGATCGTGTAGCGGCCCTTCGGTGTCGGGTCGGTCTGCCGGCCGAGATCCGCTCCGGGCGGCGGACCGGCCGTGTCGTCATCCGCCGGTCTCGGGGCGTTCTTGGCGCCGCGGACCAGGATCCCGGGATGGTCGTTGCGGCAGTAGGTGTACATGAACGGCTCAGGGTAGTCGGCATGCGACGGTGGCAGCTTGGGCGTGCCGTAATCGCATGTCATGCGCGGATAGATCTCGGCGGTGCCCCACAGGCCGCCGTCGTGCATGGCGGCGCCGAGCGCGTCGAGCACCGAGGTGCGGTGCGACGGGAACAACGCGTTCAGTGCCGGCACCCGCAGGTAGAGCAGCCGCGAGGTGGTGGTGAGGTTGCCGAGCAGCTGGACCATGGTGTCGGAGTTGTCGGCGAACAGGTTGTCGACGTGCGCCAGCACCTCTGGTGTCTGGTCGGTCAGCCGCCGGTAGCCTTCTCTCATCCGGTTGACCCCGTCGAACGTGTCGGCGAGATTGTCTGCGGCGACGTCGATTCCGGCGTTCTTGTCGTCGATCAGGGTGAACACCACGCGGCTGGTCCGCAGCAGCGAGCTGGTCTCGGGCAGCACCGAATCCAGGGTGGACAGCAGGAAGGTGCCGCCGTCGACGATGTCCTTGAGTTTCTGCGGCCCGGCCGGGCTGAGGCTGAGCTCACGGCGGATGATTTCGAGCTTCTCGACGTCGGCCTGCGCCAACGCCCCGTCCGCGTCGGCCAACAACTCGGCGAGCGGCACCGGAACGGTCGCGGTGCCCTGCCCGATGTGGGCACCGTCGGCCAGATACCGGCCGGTGTCCTCCTCGGGGATGAAGTCGATGTACTGCTCACCGGCCGGTGACAACCCCGACACCCGCACCGCCGACGAATCCGGGATCTTCACCGCCGAATCGATGTCGACGACGGCGTTCACCCCCTCCGGGGTGATGTCGAGCCGTTCCACCCGCCCGACCGGCACCCCGCGCAGCGTGACGGCCTGATTCGGCAACAGCCCGCCCGACTCGGGCAGCGCGACGGTGACCTGGTAACTCGAGGCGAACGGGTTCACCTGCAACGCCCCGAACAGCAGGTAGGCGGTCGCGACCACGAGCGTCAGGATCAGCCCGATCGTCGACAGCGTCGCCCGGCGGCGATGTCCGAACCGCACCAGCGCGACGATCCGGTCGGCGACCGCACCGATCATCGGGGCGCCTCCTCCGGTGCGGCTCCGGCGGCGGGCCCCGGCGCCGGGATGATCTCGCCGGGCTCGGTGGGGCTGGGAATCACCGGTAGCTGCGGCACATCGGGGCCCTTGCCGACGACCCGTTCCTGCAACCGGAACAGCGTGTACTGCAGGGTGCCGACCAGTTGGTGCCAGTCGCTCCACTTCGGCCCGTGCAGTCCGGGGTCGCCGGCGAAGCCGATATCGGGGTGGTGGCCCCACACCAACCGGTCCACGCTGGCGTCCAGGGCGACCGAGCCGCCGCTCATGGTCTTGATGAACGGCGGCATCAGCCGGTTGAGCGCGTACAGGGTCGCGCCCGGGGCGAGCGCGACATCGTTCCAGGCGTTGGCGATGGTGTTGGCGTCGGCGATGACGCTGCGGCCGCTGGTGTCGGTGCCGGCGATCGACGGGAATCTGTGTGCCTGATCGGAGATGCCGCCGAACCGTTCGACCAGATCGGCGATCTCGGTCGCATGCCCGGCGAGCGTGTCGGTGGCCGGCCGCGCCTCGGCCATCACCTCGCTGAGCACCTGATTCTTCGCGGCGATCTCGCTGGCCAGCCGGGAGGTCTCGGTCATCGCGGTGGAGATCTCCGCCGACCGCGCGTTGAGCTTCGCGAGCGTGGCGTTGGTCTTGCGGACCAGGTTGCCGAACGCCTGGCCCTCGTCACCGGTGGCCTTCCCCAACCCGTTGATGATGTTGGTGAAGTTGCGTACCGCACCGCCGTTGACCAGGATCGCCGCCGACGCCAGCACCGATTCCACCGTGGCGGCGGCCTTGGTCGAATCCTTGCCGATGGTGTCGCCGTCGCGCAGCATCGGGGTGTCCGGCGGCACGTCGATCGGCGGTTTGATCGCCACGAACACATCGCCGAGCGGGGTCGCCGACCGCAGTTCGGCGGTGCTGCCCCGGGGCAGCCGGACCCCGTCCATGATCCGCAGCGTGGTGACCGCGAGATAGTCGCGTGCCACCATGGACTCGACCTCACCGACGTCGGCGCCGGCCAGTTTGACCTTCGCGTTCGCGGGCAGATTCAGCGCGTTGGTGAACTCCGCGGTGAGCCGGTAACCGCCCGAACCCACCCCGGGCGCGGGCAGCGGCAGGTCGGCCAGACCATTGGTGGCGCACCCGGACACCAGACACCCGACCGTCACCAGGGCGGGAACCAGCCGGCGCAGTCGCAGCACACTCATCATCTTTGCCCCATCGCCGCCAGGCCCTCCAACATGTACGTCAGACCGAAGTCCGGCCCGAAGTCCTGTAAAGTCCCGGTGCTGCAACCTAATTGCCGCAGACCCATCATGTTGCAGACTTCCTTGACGAGCTGGTTGTCGAACAGCACCTTGTCGGTGACCACCTTGATCCGCAGGGCGCCGTTGCGCTGATCGGCCACGTTGTAGAGGTTGTCCAGCGTCATCGGGGTGACGTCGAGCAACTCCTTGAGATCGCGTTCGTGGTCGACGGCCGCGTTCAACACCACATCGCCGTTGGCGATCAGGTCCCTGATCGTCTCCCGATGGGTCTGCAGCACCTCGCCGGCGTGGGTGAGCACCTCGTTGATCTTGCGGCCGGTGGTGCCGCTGCCGAGCTTCTCGTCGGCCAGGATCTGGCTCATGGCGCGCACCGATGAGCCGAATTCGCGCAGCAACTCGTCGTTGCGGGCGGCCGCCTCGGCCAACGAGCTCACGTTGCGCACGATGGTGGTGAGCTGGTCCCTGGTGAGCTCACCGCGGTCGGCGGACAGCCGCAACGCGTTCGACAACTCACCGAGCGCATCCTTCATCTGCCGGCCCTGGCCGTCGACGATCGCCGCGCCGGCGTCCACCACGTCGGCGATGGGTCCGCCGCCCTTCCCGTCGCCGCGCAGCGACAACGCGAGCTTGTCAAGGACGTCGAGCACGCGGGCGAATTCGACCGGGGTGCGGGTGCGGTTCAGTCCGATCGTGTCGTGGTCCTGCAACGTCGGGCCGCCCCGGTACGGCGGGGTCAACTCGATCTGACGGTCGGTCAGGATCGAGTTGGAGAGGGTGACCGCCTGGACGTCCGCGGGCACCTTGACGTCCTTGTCGACGGTGAACGTCACCTCGACGTAGTTGGTCTTCGGGGTGATCTCGGTGACCTTGCCGACCGGCATGCCGAGCACGGCGACCACATTGCCGACGTACAGCCCGGCGGCGCTGTCGAACTGGGCGGTCACCGTGATCGTGTCGAGCTGATCCCGGGCGACCTTCACCGCCACGACGGCGACCGCCGCGACCGCCACCAGCCCGGCGGCGATCAGCGCGATGACCCTGGTTCTGACGTCACGCATCATTTGCAGTCCTGGAAGTACTCGATCATGCCGAACTGCTTGGCCCGGCCGCTGATGGCGCACATCCAGGAGTCGACCAGCAGACCACCGGGGGCGTTGAAGTCGATCGCGTTGCCGGTGCCGGTGATGTTGGCCAGGTTGCGGACCGCGATCGGCGTGGTCTGCAGGATGCTGCGCAGCATGCCGTCGTTGTCGGCGAGCAGACCGGACAGTTCGCGCAGATTGCTCAGCAGCTCTTCCAATTCGGGGCGGTCGTCGATCACGATGTCGCTCAACCGCTGCACCAGAACGGTGAGGGCGTCCATCATCGCGTGGAAGGTGGCCCGGCGCGCGACGAACTCGCCGAGCAGCGAATTGCCCTGGTGCACCAGGTTTCCGATGTTGGCCTGCTGACGGCGCAGGGTGGTGCTGACCATCTCGGTGGTTTTCAGCAGCTCACCGAGTTGGTCGCGGCGCTGCGCGATGATCGATGACAGGGTGTGGGTGTTCTCCAGCGCCTGTGGCACCACCGGGGGAAGCGTTTCGAGTTGCCGGCCGAGAATCGCCAGCGACTCGGCGAACTGATCGGAGTCGACCTGCTCATAGGTGGTCGCGACGTCGGCCAACGCCTCCTGCAGGTCGTACGGAACCTCGGTGTGTTTGAGGTCGAAGGTGTTGTCGGGCAACGTTCCCGGGCCGTCGGGGTACAGCGCGAGGTAGCGAGATCCGAGGATGGTGGTGATCTTGATGACGGCGCGGGAGTGCTCGCCCAGCCGGATGTCGCCGCGGACCTTCAGCCGCGCCTCGACGTGGTCTCCGTTGAGCTTCATGCTCAGCACCTCGCCCACCGGGATGCCGGCGACGGTGATCGGGTTGCCCGGCTGCAGCGCGGCGGCCTGCAGGAAGCGGGCGGTGTACTCCTTGTAGCCGATGCCGGCCGCCTTGACCACCAGCAGCGCTCCGACCAGTACCGCGACCACCGCCACGGCGATGACGCCGAGCGTGGTCCTGCTGTAGGTCTCCAACGGACGCCGGGTTATCCGCCTCAGTCGTGCTCGATCAACCATTGGCCAGGTTCCTGCACTTCGGGGTGTAACGGGCTTTGTTTCCGGGGGTGGCCGCGGCCACGATGATCGGGGTGATGTCGTTCAGGCCCGGGAAGAACGCGGTGCCGTCCAGGTTGCACGCATAGGCGTTGGCGTAGGTGCCCTCGCCGGTGACGCGCGCGAACCCCTTCAGCATCAGTGGCAGATTGGCGCCGACGAACGCCAGCTGGGGTTCGATGCCCAGCATGTGTTTGGCGAATCCCGGCTCGCGCTGCACCATTTCGTTCAGCGGCTGGTACACCTCGTCGGAGATCGCCGACAGCTGACGGATCACCTTCGCCGCCGATCCCATCGAGTCGATCAGCTGGTCGCGCCGGTCGTCGAAGGTCGACACCACCGACCGGGCCTCCCCGATGACGTGGTCGAGGTCGTCGTTGTGCCGGGCGAGGTTGGCCACCACCGTGTTGAGGTCGGTGATCACCGCTCCGAGTTCCTCATCCCTGCCGGCGAACGCCTCGGTCAGTTGCGCGGTCTGATCGACCAGCGCGGTGATCGAGGCTTCGTCGCCCTGCAGCGATTCGATCACGCCCTTGGTGAGGTTGTCGGCATGTTTGGGGTCGAGCACGCTGAACAGCGGTTCGTAGCCGTTGAGCAACGCGCCGACGTCGAACGAGGGGTCGGTCTGTTCCACCGGAATCGTGGCGCCCGGCGGAAGCGGGTGCGGATCCCCCAGGTTGCCCAGCGACAGGCCGAGATAGCGCTGCCCGACGATGTTCTGGTAGGTCACCGAGGCCACGGTGTTGCCCAGGACCTGTTGGTCGGACTGCACCACGAACGACACCTTGGCGTACTTGCCGTCCAGCTCGATGCGTTCCACGCGGCCGACCCGCACTCCTGCCATCCGCACGTCGTCGCCCTCGCGCAGGCCGAACACATCGGTGAACACCGCCGAGTAGGGCACCGTCGACCCGGCCACGTCGCGTCGCAGCGTGACATAGACCAGCCAGGTCAACACCACGGCGACCGCCATGAACAGCGACAGCCCGATCAGTGCGCCTCGAGATCTCATCGGGGCTCCTCTCCGCCGCCCGGCGCCGGTGGCGGAGCGGGCACCGGGGGCCGCGGCTTGTTCGGATTCGGCGCGACCGGCGCCAGCGGTGACAGGTTCACCGGCGGCGGGGGTATCGGCACCAGGTCGGGGTTGGACGTCCCCGGCACCGGCGGCGCCGGGAACATCCCCGGCGGCAGCGGTGGGTTCGGATCCGCCAGGTTCGGGTTGGGGTTCACCAACGGCGGTCCCACGGCGACGAGGTTCCCGTTCTCACCCACGATGGTGCCCGGCGGTGGCGCCAGATCCTTCGGAGGCTGATAGTTCTGCGGCAACAGCACATCGGGCAGCGAGGGCCGCGTCACCACCAGCGGTGCGGTGTAGCAGCTCGGCCCCTTCAGCTCCCCGTAGCGCGGGCAGTCGGCGCGGGTGTAGGTGTAGGAGGGGGTGAGCGAGAGGTTCATCCGCATGTTGCCGATGTCGCGCTCGGGCCGCCATACCTCTTCGAAGAACTTGTCGGACAACCCGTTCATCTTGATGAACGCGGGCAGCCAGTGGTGCGAGGTGTCGGCGAGGTTGCCGATCACCGGGGTCATCTCCGTGGTGATCGTCACCATCCGGTCGGTGTGGTTGGTCAGCGCGGTGTGCGTGGTCGCGCTGGTGTGCAGAGCACCGCCGATCAGGGCGTCGAGTTGGGCACGCTGCTGTACCAGCGTCTGCATCGGCTGGACCGCCTGATGCAGCGCGTCGAGCAGTTCCGGCGCGGTCTGCTGCAGTCCGCGGGTCGCCCCGATCAGCGCGGAGACCGTGGTGGGACCCGGGTCGGTGGCGACGATCGAGTCGATCTCATCGATGAGAAGGTCCAATTGAGCACCGGCGGAGAGCAGTTCGGTGCGGCGGTTCTCGGTGGCCGCGTTCACCGCGGCCAGGATGCCGACCGTGCGGTCCTCACGGCCGCGCCCGGTGGCGGCCAGGATGTCGCGCAGCTTGCTGATCGTGGTCTGGAACAACACCGTCGGCAATTCGGTGTCCTCAGGGATGTGCGCTCCCGCCTGGATCGGCGTGCCCGGGCCGCCGTCGCGGTCGACGAGCTGCACCGACGACACCGCGAAGACGTTGCTGGGCACCACCCGAGCCGTCACCGTGGCCGGAATCGAACGGGCATGGTGCCGGTCGAGGTTGATGTGGACGTAGTTGGGGTGGCCGTGCGCGGCGGGGGTGACGCTGTCGACGTGACCGACCAACACCCCGTGGTACTTGACGTCGGATCGCTGCGGCAGACCGTCGCCGACGTTGACGAGGTCGGCGACCACCCGCACGAACGGATCCAGCCGGCCCGTGGCCTTGACCAACAGATATGTCGAAATCACCGACAGCACAACGATGACCACCACACCGCCGGCCAGCAGCTGTCGATCGGTGGGCCCCCGTCCGTCCAGATCGAAGGAATTCGCCATCTAGCCCCCGAACCTCGCCCCTGCGTCGATGTTCCACAACGCCATGGTGAGCAGCATGTTGACGATGATCACCACGGTGATACTGGCGCGCATGGCATGACCTGCCGCGACTCCCACACCCTCGGGGCCGCCGCTGGCGTAGAAGCCGTAGTAGCACTGGATCGTAGTGGCGATCCACACGAAAACAATGGCTTTGAGCAGCGAGTACAGGATGTCCTGACCCGACAGCATCAGGTTGAAGTAGTGCAGGTACGGCCCGGTCGCACCGCCGCTGATGATCTGGACCACCACCTGCGTGGTCAGATAGCTCACCGCCAGACACATGACGTAGAGCGGGATGACGGCGATCACCGAGGCCATCAGCCGGGTGGTCACCAGATACGGGACCGGCCGGATGGCCAGCGACTCCAGCGCGTCGATCTCCTCGGCGATCCGCATCGACCCGAGCTGGGCGGTGAAGCGGCAGCCGGCCTGGGTGGCGAACGCCAGCGACAGCGCGATCGGCGCCAGTTCGCGGGTGTTCACCAGCGAGGAGATGATCCCGGTGGCCGGACCGAGCCCGAGCAGGTCGAGGAAGTTGTAGCCCTCGATGCCGACCAGCGCGCCCACGGTGACGCCCAGCACGATCGCCACCCCCGCCGTCCCACCGCCGACCACCAGAGAGCCGTTGCCCCAAGCGATGTCGGACAGCAGACGGACGAACTCGCTGCGATAGTGACGCAGCGCCACCGGAATCCCCACGATCGCGCGGACGAAGAACACCAGCATGTGCCCGAGCCGGGCGATCGGCGGCGTCGCCTTGCGGTAGAGCCGCACGAACGGCGTCAGCACCGGAGGGACGTACGTCGCCGCCATCTACAGACCCACCCGCGGGAACAACATGATGTAGAGCTGGCTGATGCCGACGTTGACGATCATCAGCACCAGGATCGACTCGACCACCGCGGCGTTCACCGAGTTCGCCACCCCGGTCGGCCCGCCCTTGGTCGACAGCCCCTTCTGACACGACACCACCGCGACGATGGCGCCGAACACCACCGCCTTGATGAGGGCGACCAGCATGTCGCCCGTGGTGGTGAACGACGCGAACGTGGCGACGAAGCTACCCGGGGCGCCGTTCTGGAAGTACACGTTGAACAGGTAGCTGGCCAGGAATCCGACGAAGCACACCACGCCGGTGAGGGCCACGCCGATCATGATCGCGGCCGCGAACCGCGGCACCACCAGCCGGCGGATCACCGAGACGCCCATCACCTCCATCGCATCGGTCTCCTCGCGCATCGTGCGGGAGCCGAGGTCGGCGGTGATCGCGGAACCGACGGCGGCGGCCATGAGGATCGCCGCGGTCAGCGAGGCGGCCTGCCGGATCACCGCCAGACCGCTGGCCGCGCCGGCCAGTGAGGTGGCGCCGACCTGTCCGGCCAGCAGGGCGAACTGGATCGACAGGGTGACGCCGATGGGCAGCGCGACCAACACCGTCGGCAACACCGCCGTGCCCGCCATGAACGCGGCCTGCCGGACGAACTCCCACCACTGGAACCGGCCGGTGAACAGGTCGACGAACAGATACTGCAGGGTGCGCACGCCGAGGACGAACTGCTCTCCGACCGTTCCGAGCGCCGCCAGCGGGTGGCGCCGGATGTAGCCACCGGCCCATTCGCCGATGACCTCAACGCCGTCACTACGCGTCATGAACCGCCATTCACTTCGAGCCTTCGTCCGTCGCCCGCGGCATCAATCCGGCTAGCGCCGCCCCACGATTGTTGCCGCATCTTCGCTTGGTTTTGTGCGGATCGAGTGCAGTCGATCACACTAGGTGCCCACACGTGACCTTCGGCAGGCTACCTCGTGTGATGAGTATGCACATTAACTTGTGGCGAGACGCGGAATCGGGCGACGACATCGCGATGGGCCGGTGCGGGCACCCGCGCCGCGATGCTGACACACGCTGCGGTCGCGTTCAACCGCACCGTAATGCACTGACACACACGTCAATTCGCTGTCCGAAAGGGTGCGGCCCGGTCGGCCGGCGCGGAGCCGGGCTCAGGCGAAGACGATCTCGCCGATGGCGAGCTGAGGGAGCAGCACCGACGCCAGCACCGGGCGGGCATCCGGTCGGAAGGAGCCGATGTACCACCGCACCGCGGTGAATTTGCGGTCGTGCGCGGACTCGGGCACATCGATGGTGTGCACCCGCTCCCAGGGCAGGGTGGGCCGCGCCGCCGACGGCAGATGCCGCGACCACACCGGGTACTGCAGCGGCCGGGCGGCGGCCCGGTGCGCGGCCAGTTCGGCGGCGCGCGCCACCACCGTGCTGTCCGGGTCGCCGTCGCCGGCCCACGGCGCCGCGCACCAGAGGCCCGGCCCAACGAGCAGTTCGGTGAGGTCGTCGGCGAGCCCGGCCGCGTGCCGGTCCAGATCGTCGGCCGGCAGGCCGAGATGGTGGAGCTCCTTGACGCCGAGGATCTCGGCTGCCACCCGCTGATCGAACCGCTGATCGGGGATCTGCCGGTCGAGCGCGGGCAAGCCGGTCAACGTCAGGGTGGCGTCACGGTCACACACCGAGACCACCCGCACCTCGACCCCCAGGTCGACCAGCGCGGCGATCGCGCCGCCCAGCCCGAGCAGCTCGTCGTCCGGCCGGGCGGCCACCACGACCAGCCCCGGACAGGCGGTCAGATCGAGCCGCGGATATCCCCCACCGGAACCCGCCGTGACCGGCGTCCGGACAGCGGAGCGCCGGGCCGCCTGGCCCAGATCCGAGACCACCGCCCCCGGTTCCGTCGTCACCGCACATCTCCCCCGTCGCAAACCAGACGTTTGCGATAGTTCATCGTGGCAGGAATAGCCAGATTTCACGCCGCTTACACGGTACTCTCCGAGAGTTTGCTGTCCGTCGGCGGTGCAGCATGGATCCGTGCACACGGTCAGGCCCCCAGCAGTCCCCCCCAGAAGTCCCCCCCAGAAGTCAGGGCCGTGCTGTTCGACTTCTCCGGCACGCTCTTCCGCCTCGAGGAGGACGCGAGCTGGTTCGGGGGCATGACGATCGCCGAGCAGCGTGAGGTCGACCGGCATGTGCAGGTGGAGCTGATGCGTCTCGTGCTCGTCGACCCGCTGCCCTCCGGTCAGCGCCCGGACGGTCTGCGCACCGCGCTGCGCGACCACGGCCTACGGGTCTGAGCCCGGCCGCGGCGGGACGGTAGCGTTGCGGTCATGTCTGACCGGATGAGCGACAACCCATTTGACCCCGAGTTGTGGCGGGTCGTGGACGGCTTCGACGATCTCACCGACATCACCTACCACCGCCACGTCGTGGACGGAGAACCGCAGCCGACCGTGCGGGTGGCGTTCAACCGGCCGGAGGTGCGCAACGCGTTCCGTCCGCACACCGTCGACGAGCTGTACCGCGCGCTCGACCACGCGCGGATGTCGCCGGACGTCGGGGTGGTGCTGCTCACCGGCAACGGGCCGTCCCCCAAGGACGGCGGCTGGGCGTTCTGCTCCGGCGGTGATCAGCGCATCCGCGGCCGCACCGGCTACCAGTACGCCTCCGGCGAGACCGCCGACACCGTCGACGCCGCCCGGGCCGGCCGGTTGCACATCCTCGAGGTGCAGCGGCTGATCCGGTTCATGCCCAAGGTGGTGATCTGCCTGGTCAACGGCTGGGCCGCGGGGGGCGGACACAGTCTGCACGTCACCTGCGACCTGACCCTCGCCAGCCGGCAGCACGCCCGGTTCAAGCAGACCGACGCCGATGTGGGCAGCTTCGACGGCGGGTTCGGCAGCGCCTATCTGGCCCGCCAGACCGGGCAGAAGTTCGCCCGGGAGATCTTCTTCCTGGGCCGCGCCTACGACGCCGAGACCATGCATCAGATGGGCGCGGTCAACGAGGTCGTCGACCACGCCGACCTGGAACGCGCCGGGCTGCAGTGGGCCGCCGAGATCAACGGCAAGTCGCCGACCGCCATCCGGATGCTGAAGTTCGCGTTCAACCTGATCGACGACGGGCTGGTGGGCCAGCAGGTCTTCGCCGGGGAGGCCACCCGGCTGGCCTACATGACCGACGAGGCCGTCGAGGGCCGCGACGCGTTCTTGGAGAAACGCGACCCGGACTGGAGCGCGTTCCCCCGCTACTTCTAGCGGGTCGGGAGATCGCAGCCGGGACGCCTAGACTCGCTGAGATGACGAGGAATCCGCTTCGCCGGTTGTCGAACGGTTTGCTGCTGTCGACGATGCGGCCGCCGTTGGTCGATCAGCTGCTGCAGTACCGCCCCGACCGCGAGCCGGTCGGGCTGCGCGGCAAACGGGTGTTGATCACCGGGGCGTCGTCGGGAATCGGGGCGGCCGCCGCCGGGAAGTTCGCGCGGCGCGGCGCGCACGTGGTGCTGGTCGCGCGCCGGCAGCAGTTGCTCGACGAGGTGCTCGACGAGCTCACCGCCGCCGGGGGCACCGGGCGGGCGCTGGCCTGCGACCTGACCGACCTCGACGCGATCGACGAACTCGTGCTCAAGATCGAACAGGACCTCGGCGGAGTCGACATCCTGATCAACAACGCCGGGAAATCGATCCGCCGCCCGCTCGCCGAGTCGCTGGAGCGATGGCACGACGTCGAACGCACCATGAACCTGAACTACTACGCGCCGCTGCGGCTGATCCGCGGGCTGGCGCCGGGGATGCGGGAGCGCGGCGACGGCCACATCATCAACGTGTCCACCTGGGGTGTGCTCAGCGAGGCGTCGCCGCTGTTCTCGGTGTACAACGCCTCCAAGGCGGCGCTGACAGCGGTCAGCCGGGTGGTGGAGACCGAGTGGTCCCAATTCGGTGTGCACTCGACCACGCTGTTCTATCCGCTGGTCAAGACCCCGATGATCGCGCCGACCCGGGAGTACGACAACCTGCCCGCGCTCAGCGCCGAGGAAGCCGCCGACTGGATGATCAGTGCGGCCCGGTACCGGCCGATCCAGATCGCGCCCCGGATGGCCGTCACCGCCCGCGCGCTCAACGTCGTCGCGCCCGGCGTGGTCAACGCGGTGATGAAACGACAGCGCATCCAGCCGGTCTTCGTCTGATCGGCTGAACCGGCGCCCGCGGGCCGGCGCGGCCGGGACTCGCCGGTCCGAGCCGGGACAACCCGGCGCCGGAGATGATAAACACGACATCATGGAGATTCTGGCCAGCCGGGTGTTGCTCCGGCCGGCAGACTACCAGCGCACGCTGGCGTTCTACCGTGACCTCATCGGGTTGGCGATCGCCCGGGAATATCCGGGGGGCACAGTGTTTTTCGCCGGCCAGACGCTGCTCGAAATCGCCGGCCACGGCGGCGGCGAGCCGGGTGGCCGGTTCTCGGGGGCACTGTGGTTACAGGTCCGCGACGTCTACGCGGCGCAGGCCGAACTGACCGAGCGGGGGGTGCAGATCACCCGGGAGGCCCGGCAGGAACGCTGGGGTCTGCACGAGATGCACGTGACCGACCCCGACGGCGTGACCCTGATCTTCGTCCAGATTCCCGCCGACCATCCGCTGCGCCGTGATACGCGCATGACTGAGGATTGACGTGTCCGATGAGCGTGCTGCGTCCGATATCCGTCGCCGCCGGCGCTGAGGCGCTGGCGATACTGCCCGCCCTGGCCGATGCGCTGGAAGACCGTTCTCCGGCGCTGCTGCCGGTCCCCGCCGACGACGCCCGCGACCGCGCACTGCTGACCACCGCCCTGCGGGCCGGTGAACCCATCGACGACGACGTCGCGGTGGTGGTGGCGACCTCGGGAACCACCGGCACCCCCAAGGGCGCCATGCTGACCGCCGTGGCGTTGCGGGCCAGCGCCGAGGCCACCCACAACCGTCTCGGCGGGCCCGGTCAGTGGTTGCTGGCGCTGCCCGCCGAACACATCGCCGGACTGCAGGTGCTGGTGCGCAGCCTGATCGCCGGCACCACACCGGTCGCGATCGCCCCGAACTTCGCGCCGGCCGATCTGGTGGCGGCCATCGACCAGATGGACCCCGGCACCCGGCGCTACACCGCGATGGTGGCCGCACAACTGGCGAAGGTGCTGCACCACGACGAGGCCACCGCGGCGCTGGCCCGGTTGGACGCGGTGTTGATCGGTGGCGGGCCGATACCCGCGGCGGTGGCCGAACCGGCCGTCGCCGCCGGGATCAACGTGGTGCGCACCTACGGGATGAGCGAGACCGCCGGCGGCTGCGTGTACGACGGCTTCCCGCTCGACGGGGTGCGGGTGCGGCTCGACGACTCGCGCATCCTGCTGGGCGGGCCGGTGCTGGCGAAGGGCTACCGCAATCCGGTGTGGCCCGACCCGTTCGCCGAGCCGGGCTGGTTCCGCACCGATGACTACGGGCTCATCGATGAATCGGGCGCGCTGCGGGTGCTGGGCCGGGTCGACGACGCGATCAGCACCGGTGGGCTGACCGTGTTGCCGCAGGTGGTGGAGGCGGCGGTGAACACCCACCCGGCGGTGGCCGAGAGCGTGGTGTTCGGGGTGCCCGACGACCGGCTGGGGCAGCGGGTGGTGGCCGCGCTGGTGCTCAAACCCGGCGCCGAGGCGCCGTCGGTGGACGACCTGCGCACCCACGTCGCCCGGATCCTGGACCGGACCGCCGCGCCCCGCGAGATCCACATCCTGACCAGGTTGCCGCGCCGCGGCATCGGCAAGGTCGATCGGCGCGCGTTGGCCCAGCGGTTCGCCAGCTGACATCGTGCCACCCGACCGCTGCCGCAGGGCTGCGATCATGCTGCGGGACAGCGCTTTTCGCCGAACTTCGGAAAACCTGCCTGCGCGGTGCGCTGCGCACCTACACTCTGGACCCCTAGGCACTCTGGACCCAGGGAGGTGAGCATGCGAATCCACCGCGTGGTCCACCGGATCGTGGCGGGGGTCATCGGCTGCGGTGTGGCACCGCTGCTGGTGTTGGCGTGCAGTTCGGACACCGGCACCGAAAGCCCGACGACCACCAGCTCCGCACCGACCGGCGACCACCACCAGGAGCAGCACCGCGACGGCAGCGGATCGGGGTCCGGAGCCGAAGCACCGCGAGGCCACTGGGATGACGAAGGCCAGCCGGTGCACGGCGGGCCGGTCGGGGCGGACGGCTCCACCGGCAACAATCTGACCCGGGAGTACTGCGCCCGAAACGAGGATCCGGGGTGCCCGGCGGGCAGTTACGTCGGCCCCAACGCCATCCTGAGTCCGGACGGCAGCAACACCTACGTCCCGTGTGAAGGCACCATCTGCACCAACCCGAACCACGGTGCCGGCGACGATCCCGAGAGCATCGATCCACCCACCGATGACGCGCCCGAGGACACATTCGGCGATTCCGGTGACGATTCGGGTGACGACACCACCGGCTGAATCGACGCCACCACGATCGCGATACCGGACCGGCCGGGCGCCGGTCAGCTGGGTAGGGAGTTGCTCAACCGTTCGGTGGCGGCCAGGTAGTCCTCGATGAATTCGCGTACCACTTCGCGGGCCGGTTTCACCTTGTTCATCAGGCCGACGCCCTGACCGACGAAGTAGGTCGCCAACTGCTGGGCGCCCTTGTGCCCCTGGGCGGCGAGCGCGTCGATGCGGCGCAGCACCGGTTCGCTGATCATCGACTGCAACGGCAGCGGCAGCGGCTGACGCCCACCGTCGGACGGCAGCCACGCCTCGGTCCAGGCCGACTTGAGCTGCCGCGACGGCTTGCCGGTGCGCCCGGCCGAGCGGATGGTGTCCCGCGAACTCGCCGCCAGCAGCTTCTGCACGGTGTAGGGGGCGGTCTCGGCCTCCTCGGTGGTGAGCCACACCGAACCGGTCCACGCGCCCGCGGCGCCCATGGCGACCGCCGCCGCCATCTGCCGGCCGGTGACGATGCCGCCCGCCGCCAGCACCGGCACGTTCGCCCCTTCGGCCTCGATGGCCTCGATGACCTCGGGGATCAGCACCATCGTCGTCACCTCGCCGGTGTGGCCGCCGGCCTCGGTGCCCTGCGCGATGATCAGATCGACCCCGGCCCGGACCTGCTTGACGGCATGCTCGCGGGCCCCGACCAGTGCGGCAACCGGAACACCGTGTTCGCGGCCGGCCTCGAGCATGTAGTCCGGCGGCACCCCCAGCGCGTTGGCGATCAGCTTGATGGGGTGGCTCATCGCCACCTCGAGCAGCTCCTTGCCGGTGTCCCCGGACAGCGAGGTACCGCCCAGCTTCGGCTTCGGTTCGGGCTCGATGTCGTGGGCCGCGAGCAGTTCGTTGATGAAGTCGCGGTACTGCTGCGGGATCCGGTCGGCGAGCTTCTGGGCCGTGACATCCTTCTCGCCCTTGCCCTCGAACTTCGCGGGCACGATGATGTCCGCCCCGTACGGTTTGCCGTTGACCTGTTCGTCGATCCAGCTGAGCTCGCGGTCCAGCTGTTCGGGGGTGTAGGCGGTGGCGCCGAGCACACCGAAGCCACCGGCATTGGTGACCGCCGCCACCACGTCGCGGCAGTGGCTGAACGCGAAGAGCGGAAAGTCGATACCGAACTGCTCACACAGGGCCGAAGTCATACCGCAAGTATCAACCTGACACCTGTCGAGTCGCGACCGGGGGTGCGGATCGGCGGGCGCCGTCCACCGCCGTCCCGGGAACGGCGAACGTGCATTCCGTGCGGAAAACCGGCCCTCGGACCGCGCGGAATACACGTTCGCGGGGGCGGGGGTGCGGATCGGTGTCACGCGGTGTGCAGGATCGGCGCGAGGAACTCCTCGATGGCGCCGATCATCTGCCGGCCGGCCAGCAGGGTGAGGTCGTTGTGCCCGGCGTCCGGGACCAGCACATAGCGTTTGGGCTCCGGCGCGGCGTCGAACAGCCGCCGGCTCTGCGACTCCGGAACGATGTCGTCGCGGTCGCCGGCAACGATCAGCAGCGGTGCGCGCAGCGAGCCGATGCGGTCGATCGACGGGTAGCGGTCCAGCAGCAGCCACCGCGCCGGCAGCCACGGGTAGTGCACCCGCGCCACGTCCGCCAGCGACGTGAACGGCGAGCGCAGCACCAGCGCCGCCGGCGGCCGCTCCACCGCCAGTTCGAGAGCGACTGCGGCACCGAGGGATTCACCGAAGTACACCATCCGGGCGGGGTCCACATCAGGCTGTTCGCGAAGCCAGTCGTGGGCGGCGCGGATGTCGAGGGCCAGCCCCTCCTCACTGGGTCGTCCCGGGTTGCCGCCGTATCCGCGGTAGTCGAACAGCAGCACGGCCATGCCGAGCCGCCGCAGGCTCACCGCCAGCGCCACCCGCCCGGACCGGTCACCGCCGTTGCCGTTGCTGACCAGCACCGCCGGGGACGGCCGGCCGCCGGGGGCCGGGAAATACCAGGCACCCAGCTCCAGCCCGTCGGCGGTCCGCAGCACGACATCGCGCGCATCCACCGACACCGTGGTGGCGGACGGCACGGGTCCGGGCGAGGGGAAGTAGATCAATCGACGCTGCTGGGACCACAGCAGCCCGAGCACACCGGTCGCCACAACGGCAACGATAACCACCATGCGTCTGGTCACGGCAGCTCGAACGGCAGCTTGACGCCGTCGTGCGCCAGACAGTGCCGGCAGGTGCGTTCGCCGGGGACCTGATCGAGCGCCTCGTGCACGAGCTTCTTGAACGGTTCCATGTTGCGCCGGAACTCGGCGAACACGTCAACGGCCCGCACCCCGCTTCCGGATTCCACTCCGGCGTCCAGGTCGGTGACCAACGCGATTGCGGCGTAACACATCTCGAGTTCCCGGGCGAGCACGGCCTCCGGATGGCCGGTCATGTTGATCAGCGTGAAACCCTGATCGGCGTACCACCGGCTTTCGGCGCGGGTCGAGAACCGCGGCCCCTGGATGACCACCATGGTGCCGCCGTCGACCACACCGGGCTGCCGCGCGGCGATCGCCCGCAACTCCGGGCAGTACGGGTCGGCGAAGCTCACGTGGATGCCGCCGGAGTCGAAGTAGGTGTCGGCCCGCCCGGCGGTGCGGTCGACCAGTTGATCGGGCACCACCACCGACCCGGGGCCGAGGTCGGGCGTCAGGCTGCCCACCGCGCACGGGGCGAACACCCGGCGCACACCCAGCGCCCGCAACGCCCACATGTTGGCCCGGTACGGCACGGTGTGGGGTGAGTACTCGTGGTCGACACCGTGCCGGGGCAGGAACGCCACCTCGTGCTGGCCGACCCGACCGATGGTGATCGGCCCACTCGGCGCGCCGTAGGGGGTGTCCGGGGTGACGGTGCGCGCGTCGGGCCCGAAGAACGAGTAGAAGCCGCTGCCGCCGATCACTGCGAGCATGGGCCCATTGTCGGCCACGGCACCGCCGGCGGAATCGCCGGTGCGAGGATGATCGGGTGGCCAGTCTCGCGCAGTGGATCGAAGGCGCCCGTCCCCGGACGCTGCCCAACGCCGTCGCCCCGGTCATCGCCGGCACCGGCGCCGCCGCCTGGCTCGGCGCCGCGGTGTGGTGGAAGGCGCTGCTGGCGTTGGCCGTCGCGGTGGCACTGATCATCGGCGTCAACTACGCCAACGACTACTCCGACGGCGTGCGCGGCACCGACGATGTGCGGTCCGGACCGGTGCGGCTGGTCGGTTCGCGGCTGGCCACCCCGCGCGCGGTGCTGACCGCCGCGGTGGTGAGCCTGGCGATCGGGGCCGTCGCCGGTGTGGCGCTGGCGCTGGTCAGCGCCCCCTGGCTGATCGCGGTCGGCGCGGTCTGCATCGCCGGGGCCTGGCTGTACACCGGCGGGTCGAAACCCTACGGCTACCGCGGGCTGGGCGAGGTCGCGGTGTTCGTGTTCTTCGGACTGGTCGCCGTGCTGGGCACCCAGTACACCCAGGCGCTGCGCATCGACTGGGTCGGCGCGGTGGCCGCGGTGGCGATGGGCTCTCTGTCGTCGGCGGTGCTGGTCGCCAACAATCTGCGCGACATCCCCACCGACCGTGAGTCCGGCAAGATCACCCTGGCGGTGCGGCTCGGCGACGCGCGGACCCGGCTGCTGTATCAGGCGCTGGTGGCGGTGGCCCTGCTGGCGACTCCGGTGTTGGCGCTGGCGACCCCGTGGTGCCTGGCCGGGCTGGTGGCGCTGCCGTTGGCGGTGCGGGCGGCGCGGCCGGTGCGCGCGGGTAGCGGCGGCGCGGCGCTGATCCCGGTGCTGCGGGACACCGGCCTGACCATGCTGGTGTGGTCGATCGCGGTCGGCACCGCGCTGGCGCTGGGTTAGACACCCGCGAACAGGCACACAATCGCCTGGTCGGCCGGGTTCGCGTGCGAGTTTGGGTCTGCTCGGCGGAGAACGGGTACCCGTGTCGCTCGACACGGGCGAAAGGCATGCATGACCGCAGCACGACTCCAACTGAACCGCGAGGACCTCGAGGAGGCCCGGCGCATCGTGGACGCGGTGTCCGCGGCGTTCTCCCAGAAGGTGGTCGGCCAGCACGACCTGCGCGAATCGCTGCTGATCAGCCTGCTGGCCGGCGGCCACATCCTGCTGGAGAGCGTGCCCGGGCTGGCCAAGACCACCGCCGCCCGGGTGATCGCCGACACCATCCACGGCGGTTTCCAGCGCATCCAGTGCACCCCCGACCTGCTGCCCAGCGACATCATCGGCACCCAGGTGTACGACGCCGCGACGAACGCGTTCGTCACCCGGCTCGGCCCGGTGCACACCAACATCGTGTTGCTCGACGAGATCAACCGCTCCAGCGCCAAGACGCAGAGCGCGATGTTGGAGGCGATGGAGGAACGCCAGACCACCATCGCCGGCACGGTCTATCCGATCCCGGAGCCGTTCCTGGTCATCGCCACCCAGAATCCCGTCGACCAGGAGGGCACCTATCCGCTGTCGGAGGCCCAGACCGACCGGTTCATGCTCAAGGAGATCGTGCGCTACCCCTCCCCCGACGAGGAGGTGGAGGTCCTCACCCGGATGGACGCCGGCCTGTACGACCGCCACACCCCACCGGTGGTGACACTGGACGACATCCGCCGGCTGCAGCAGATCGTGCGCACCGTGCACATGGACCGCGCGCTGATGCACTACGCCAGCACCCTGGTGGCCGCCACCCGCGAACCCGAGCGCTACCTGCCCCGGCAGCTGGCCCGGCTGGTCGAGTACGGCGCCAGCCCCCGCGCCACCATCGCGTTCGCCAAGGCCGCCCGCGCGCTGGCGCTGCTGTCCGGCCGCGATCACGTGCTGCCCGAGGACATCGCCGGGCTGTCGCACCGGGTGCTGCGGCACCGGCTGATCCTCGGTTTCGAGGCGGCCAGCGCCGGCGTCACCCCCGAAGTGGTCATCGACGCGGTCCGCAAAGCGGTGCGGGTGCCCTGAGGCCGCCGTGGGCAAATACCTCGACGCCGCCAAACGTCACTTCGGCACCGATGTCCGCGGCCTGCTCGAGGGCGGCCGTTACGCGTTGCTGCACACCCGCAGCATGGAATTCGACGATCTGCGGCCCTACGTGCCCGGCGACGACGTCCGCGACATCGACTGGAAGGCGTCGGCCCGCTCCGGCGACATCCTGATCAAACGGTTCGTCTCCGAGCAACACCACAAGGTGCTGATCGTCGCCGACGCCGGCCGCAACATGACCGCGTCCGCCCCCAGCGGGGAACGCAAACACGATGTCGCACTTCACATCATGGGTGCGCTCGGGCTGATCACCATGCGCCGCTCGGATCAGGTCGGCATGGTGTACGGCGACGTCCGCGGTTGTGTGAACATCCGCGCGGGCCGCGGGGAGTGCCACCTCGAGAGCATGCTGCACCGCTACCACGAGCAGGTGTGTGGCCGCCCGGGACGCAGCGACGTCATATGTCAGCTCGACTATGCCGCAACGCATTACCGGCATCAGATGTTGCTGGTCGTGGTGTCCGACGAACCCGAGCCGACACAGCGGCTGGCGACGACGCTGTCCCGGTTGACCGCCCGGCACGACCTGATGTGGGCGATGGTCGCCGACCGGCCGGCCGTCGGTTCCGGTGCGGCCGCGCAGGACGGCTACGACGTCGGCACCGGCGATGTCGTCCTCAACGGCGCCGTCCTGGGCGCCCGGGTGATCGACGCGTACCGGCGCGCCGAACAGGCCCGGGTACGCCGACTCGACGAATTCATGACGACGTGCGGGGTGCCGTACACCGTGATCGGCGGCAGCTCCGAGATCCGCCGCAACCTGGTGGCGTTGACCGAGAGGCTGGCCCGTGCCCGATGAGCTGTTGCGCTTCGTCGGCGGGCCCGAGACGTATTCAACGGTGTGGCTGTGGATCGGGCTGGCCCTGCTCGCCGTGCTGATCCTCTGGTACGCCGCGGCGCTGGTGTGGACGCTGCCGTCGCAGCGGTTGCGCCGCATCCCGGTGCTGCGCGATATGCATGCGCGGGTGCTGCGGCGCCGGTTCGGCCGCGCCGTGCGCGCCGTCACCGACGGTCACCGCCGTGGTGAGCTGTCCGCTGCCGAGGCCGGGACACGGCTGAGCCGCACGCTGCGCAGCTTCCTGCACCAGGCCACCGGCGTCCCGGCCCAGTATCTGCAGCTCGACGAGCTGGCCGAAACCGGACTCGCCGACGCCGCAGAGCTGTTCGCCGAGCTCGAGGAGGCCCGATTCGCCGCCGCCCCCGGCGTCGACGTGGCGAGCGTCGGGCGGAAGGCCGAGGAGTTGGTGCGGACATGGTCCTGAGTTGGTGGCCCGTCGCGGTCATCGGACTGCTCGGCCTCGCCGCCGTGGTCGCGGCGGCGTGGCTGCTGCCGCTGGAGAGGCAGCACCCGGAACCGGTGCTGCTGGCCAACACCCGCCGGCTGACCCGGCTGCCGGAGTACATCCGGGTGGCCAGGGTGCGGTCGCTGGCGGTGATCATCGCGCTCGCTCTGCTGGTGCTGGTGTTCGGGGCGGCCGTGCTGGCCGCCGCCCGGCCCGCGCAACCGACGGGGGCGGGCTCGGGTTCCGACGGCCCGGACGACCTCATGTTGTGCGTCGCCGCGCCGCTGACCCAGCGGGTGACCGGTGCGTTCTTCGGCTTCTTCGCCGAGCACCCGACCGGCGACGGCGGTCAGCGCATCGGGCTCACCTCACCGAATCGGCGGGTGATCCCGCTGACCCGCGACCACCAGTTCGCAGCCGCCCGCTTCGGTGAGCTGGCCACAACCGGTGACCCGGCCGGCGACGCGAGCGCCGCCGCCGGCTTCGCACCCGCGGTCACCTACACCGACTACGCAGCCACCGTCGATGACCAGCTTGCGTTGTGCCTGACCGGGTTTCCGTCCGCCGACGAGTCGGGACCGCGCCGCCGCTCACTGATCTACCTGGGGCCGCCGACGCTCGGCGACCCCGCGGACGACCGACCGGCGCTGTTCACCGATCAGCAGGTGACCGAGTTGGCCGCCGACGCCGGTGTGCAGGTCAACGCGATCGCGATCGGTGGTCGCGAGGACCCGTTGGGCGGTGTCGTCGACGCCACCGGCGGACAGTACTTCTCGGTGCCTCCCGACGCCGACGCCGCCACGGTGGCCGCACATCTGGACGCGATCCTCGCCGCCCCACCCGCGGTGCCGCACCGCGGGGCGGGCGCGGGGACCGGTGATCATCCGGTAACCCCGTTGATCGCGGCGGTGCTGGGTGCGATGCTGCTGGCGCTGGCGCTGGTGGGGGTGCGGCGATGACGTTCCAGCCGGTGCTGCACGTGGTGGTGTTGCCGGTGATCGCCGCCGCGCTGGTCGCGTTGCGGGCGCTGACGCTGCGTCCGGCCCTGGCCGCCGGCCGCGCCGCGGTGCTGCGGTGGTGCGGGGTCACCATCGCCATCGCCCTGCTGCTGATCGCCGCCGCGCGGCCGACATTGCACGTCAAGGACGCCACCTCCGGGGAGACCGCCGGTGGTGCCGACACCAATGTGTTCCTGATCGTCGACCGCTCAGCGGATTCCGCGGTCGCCGACCACGGTGACGGCGTCGACCGGATGGCCGGCATCCGGGATGACATCACCGCGCTGACCGAACGCTATCCCCGTGCCCGGTTCGCGCTGCTGTCGTTCGCGGCCCGGCCGGCGTTGGAATGGCCGCTGTCCGCGGACGTGTGGAGCCTGCAACCCGTCGTCGACCGGCTGACGCCGTGGCGTGATCAGAACGGCGATCCGTCCCGGGTCAACGCGGCCGCCGCGGCGACGGTGCTGCGGTATCAGTTGATCGCCGCCGCGCAGCAGTATCCGGAGTCAGCGAACCTGGTGTTCTATTTCGGTTCCGGGGCCGGCGCGTCCGAAGCCCCGCAGGGGGAGTTCGATCTGATCGCCGGGGCGGCCGGGCGCAGTCTGGTGGACGGCGGTGCGGTGTACGGCTACGGCAACCCCGAGGACATCCGGCAGACGTCCGGGTCGCCGTTGAACGAGGCTGGGCTGCAACGGATCGCCGAACAGCTCGGGGTGCCCTATCTGCACCGCACCGCGGGCCGCGAGCTGCCCCAGCCGGGGCCTCCGACCACCGGCGGTGCGTCGGCATCGGGTGCCCTGACCGCCCGGATCGAGTTGTACTGGGTGTTCGCCATGGTCGCGGCCGCGCTGCTGCTCGCCGAGATCTATTTCGGTCTGCGCGATGTCCGGCGTACCCGGCCGGCTCGTCAGGCGGTGCAGCCGTGACCGGCCGGCTCCCGGCACGGGTGCGGTTGCGTCGCCGGCTGCTCATCTATTCGGCCCCGGTCGCCGTCGGGGTCCTGCTGACCGCGATCAAGCTGATCTCGGTGGTGATCGCCGGGCACTCGGCGGCAGCGCATTTCGCCGCGGGCGACGCCGACGGGCTGCGCCGGGACGTCGCGACGTTGCACTTGGCCGATGTGATCGAACCGCAGAAGGCGCGGTTCGCGGCGGGCACCCTCGCGGTGCTCGACGGCCGACTCGCCGACGCCGACGCACGGTTCACCGAGGTCCTGTCCGGCACCGCGGCGCCGCACTCCTGTCCGGTGCGGATCAATCTGGAGTTGGTGCGGGAACGGCAGGGCGACCACGCCGCGTGGGCGGGCCGGCCCGACGCCGCTCGCGAGCGTTACCGCAGCGCGCTGCGGATCGTCGACGAGGCGCCGCCGGCGTGCTTCGCCGGCAACACCGATCCCGATCCCGAGCGGCGGGCCGTGCGGGCCGACGCGGCGGCCCGGTTGACCGCGAAGCTGGCCGGGTTGGGGCAACCGCCCCCGGCCGCACCCCCGCCGCCGTCGGCGCCACCTCCCCCGCCCCCGCCGGTCGGTGCGGCGACCGCGCCGGACGGCGAGGCGCCCCGGGAACCGTTACGGCTGCATCCGCGGGACGGCGACCCGCTCGACCGGTTGCGGCGGGTCCTACGCGACGCCGCCGAGTAGGCGCAGACCAACACCGCCGGAGAGGCGCTCAGTCGGACTTTGTGTCCGGCGGGGTTTCCCCACGCATCCGGGCGCGCAGTGCCTCGCGTTCCTTGCGGCGCTGCTCACTGAGCTCGGCCATCCCGGCGGTGGCGCGGCGGCGCAACGGCGCGAACAACCAGATGCCCAGCGGCAGGGCGATCACCAATGCGAACAGCATCGCCACCACCACGGGGAACTCGTCGATCCCGAACAACCGGCCCACCACGATGATCAGCACCGTCAGCGCCGCGACCAGCGCGAGCCGGGCCAGCACATAGGCCAGCACATCCAGCACCACACGGGTAGCGGACCGATTCTCCGTCACGAATCGGAGCCTACCGCCGACGCGTATATTGGCCTCAAGGAGGTTGTTGAGTGGCGTACTTGCTCGTGACCCTGATCGTGCTGGGCGTGGTCTACCTCGGCTGGCGGCTGGCGCGCGCCTACGAGAGCCGCCCGACCACTCGTGTCATCGGCCCGGACGACGATCCGGAGTTCCTGCGGCGTCTCGGCGGAGACACGAACCCGAACCCACGCCCGTAACCCCTCCACTCGCCAAGGGGGGTCAGAACGGGGGGCTCAGAACGGGGGGCTCTGAAGCTGCTGCGCGCCGGGAAACCCGTCGGCGACGACGGCGGCCAGTTCCAGCAGCGCTTGTCGGGTCTGCGGTTTGAGTTGGTCCAGGTCGATTTCGGCGCCCTCTTCCAGATGGGGGTCGAACGGCACCATCTTCACCGCGCGGCAGCGCCGGGAGAAGTGGTCCACGACCTTCTGCAGATCGACCTTGCCCGACCGTGGCCGCACCGCGTTGATCACCGCGATCGAGTTGCGCACCATGTCCTGATGTCCGTGCGCGTCCAGCCAGTCCAGCGTCGCCGCGGCGCTGCGCGCCCCGTCCACCGAGCCGGAACTGATCACGATCAGCACATCGGCGTTGGCCAGCACCGCCGACATCGCCGAATGGATCAACCCGGTGCCGCAGTCGGTGAGCACCAGGCTGTAGAACCGTTCGAGCACCCGCAACGTGCGGGTGTAGTCGTCGGAGCTGAACGCCTCCGACACGGCCGGGTCGCTCTCGGAGGCCAGCACCTCCAACCGGCTCGGGCTCTGTGAGGTGTAGGCCCGCATATCGCTGTAGGTCTGGATGCGGTCGGCGTCGCGCAGCAGGTCGCGCACGGTGGCCCGGGTCTGCAACGGCACCTTCTGGCTGAGCGTGCCGCGGTCCGGGTTGGCGTCCACCGCGACCACCCGGTCACCGCGGGCCGACCCGAACGTCGACCCCAGCGTCGCGGTGATCGTGGTCTTGCCGACACCGCCCTTCAGCGACAGCACCGCGATGCGGTAGCAGTCCTGCAGCGGGTGGCGCACCCGGTTGAGCAGTTCGTTGTGACGAGCGACCTTCGGGCTCTCGCCCAGGTTGACGGTCCGGAACGTGGCCCGGTACAGCCATCGGCGCCAGCCGCGCGACGGTGCCGGTCTGCGCTGTCCGAGCAGGGCCGTGGTGGACAGATCCACATACGGCGCTCCCGGCGCCTGCTCGGGCGGCGGCCCGGTATGCGGTGGCTGGGCCTGGACCCCGTGGAGTGGCACCCCGGGCTGTTGGACCCCGTGCTGGGCAACCTGCGGAGCGGTCGGCGCCGGTGGCGGCATCGCCGGTGGTGGGGCCCCCGCAGGTGCGCCGTGGCCGTGCGGCACACCGTCGGGTGGGGTGGGCGCGGTCCACTCCGGAGGTGGTGTGGCGGCCGGATCGCGGAACCGCTGTTCACCGCGAAATCCTGACGGTTGGTCAGTCAACAGCCCGTCCCCTCCTGTTGTGTCGGTCGTCGGTCAACTCAATTCTGTCGGCTCAGCCGACTGGACCCCACTTGTCGGCTCAGCCGACTGGACCCCACTTGTCGGCTCAGCCGACGCCGGCATATGAGTGCAGCCCCACCGTCACCAGGTTGATGAAGAACAGGTTGAACACCATCGCCACGAAACCGATGACGTTGATCCAGGCGGCTTTACGGTCCCGCCAGCCCGCGGTGGACCGGGCGTGCAGATACGCGGCGTACACCACCCACGCGATGAACGACACCGTCTCCTTGGGGTCCCATCCCCAGTACCGGCCCCACGCCTCCTCGGCCCAGATCGCGCCGAAGATCACGCCGAACCCGAACACCGGGAACGCGAAGATCGTCGCGCGGTACGCGATGCGGTCCAGGGTCTGGGCGTCGGGCAGCCGGTCGACGATCCGCGCCCACAGGCCGTCGCCGGCCACCTGGCCGAACCGCGACATCTTCACCAGGAACAGGATGCTGGCCACCCCGGCGACCAGGAACACCCCCGAGCCCAGGCTGACCACCGACACGTGGATCGGCAGCCAGTACGACTGCAGCGCCGGCATCACCGGCGCCGCGTCGGTGTAGAGCCAGCGGCCCGACACCGTCAACAGGATCAGCACCGGCACCAGCACGAACACCCACAGCGGGCGGTACCGGGCCCGCCGCAGCATCACCGCGGCCGCCACCAGACCGCACAGGCAGGTGACGTTGACGAACTCGTACATGTTGCCCCACGGCGCCCGCCCGGTGGCGAGCCCGCGCAACACGATGCTGCCCAGCAGCGCGGCGATGCCGACATAGGCCAGCGCGAGCCCGGCCCCGCCGATGCGTTCATCGACCGGACGTTTCGGGGCCTCGACGACGACGCCGGGTGCCGCGGCGCCGGGGGACGTGGTCACCGCCCCGGATGCGGCCACTCCGGCGGCGGCCAGTTCCCGCGTCTCGACCTTGCGGCTGCGGGCGTAGGCCAGCTCGATCGCCAACAGCAGAAGCGCACCCATCAGCACCAGCACGGAGGTGGTGAACGCCCAGTCGGAATAGCGGGCCAGGCCGATGTCGATTTCCGTACTCACCAGATCAGACCTTCTCTCGCGACGGGTCGGCCGTAGCGGCGTCGGCGCCGGTTGCGGTGCCGGTCTCTGGGCCGGTTTGTGAGCCACTGCGCAGCAGCCGCTCGGTCAACCGCTCGAACTCGTCGCCCCAGCCGGAGTTGTCGGTGCGCGCCAGACCGCCCAGTTCGACGTTCACGGTACCCGGGCCGGACGGGCTGATCCGAACCCAGACCCGGTGCCGCCGCACCACCAGCGACACCAGCAGCCCGGCCATCATCGTCAACGCGAACACCAGCACCCACACCTGGGCCGGGTCGTGCGACACCTGCACGTTGATGAACGGCACCGCGTTGTCGAAGCGCACCGTGGTGCCGTCGTCCAGGCGGGTCTGTTCGCCCAGCCGCAGATTGACCCGCGCCTTTTTGGTCAGCCGGTTCTGTTCGATCAACCGCTCATCGAGGGTGAACAGCGACTGTGGGCGGCCGCTGTCCAGTCCGGTGTCCCCGCGGTAGATGTCGATCGCGACGGCCGGATCGGTGAGTTCCGGAAAGATCGACGTCATCAGCGTGCCGTCGAACTGTGCCGTCGGCGCGAACAAGCCCTGGATCGCGATCTGATTCCTGCGGCGCTCGTCGGGATCCGGATAGGTGCCGGCCGGCGGATCGAACCGCATCACCCCCGACGACAGCAGCGTCAGCATGTCGTCCGGCCGGAACTGCAGCGTCTGGGTGCGGGTCTGGCCGTCCGGGAAGGTGACGGTGAACGTCGGGGCATACCCGTGGCCCTGCAGGTAGACGCGGTCCCCACCGACCCGCAGCGGATGGTTGACCTGCAGCCGGTACGGCCGCCAGGTGCCGGTGACCAGATCGTCGCCGGCCTGATACTCGATGTCGGCGGCATACGAGGTGGCCTGCCCGCTCGGCAGATATTCGGCGTCGAAGCCGTTGACCCGCAGGCAGATCGGATGAAGCGACGTGCCGTCGACGGTGTTGCCGGCCCGGAACGAGTCGAACGCGGCCGGGGACGCCGAGCAGAAGCCGGGCTGCCCGTCGGCGACGACGATCACCTGTCCCTCGTAGCCGAACATCTTGCCGACCGCCACCGCCACCAGCAGACCCAGCAGCGAGAAGTGGAACACGATGTTGCCGAACTCGCGCAGATACCCCTTCTCCGCGGAAATCTCGGTGACCCCGTCCTGCTCGCGGGTGGCGGTGCGCCAGCCGCGCAGCCGGCGGGTCATCTCGGCGGCCAACGGCCGCGGTTCCCCGGCGATGTCGGCGGTGTGGTGTTTGGGCAGCCGGGACAGGTTGCGGGGGGCGGGCACCGGGGTGGCGCGCAGGCTGCGGACGTGGTCGACGGTCCGCGGGGTCAGGCAGCCGACCAGGGAGACGAACAGCAGCACGTAGATCGCGGTGAACCAGAAGCTGGAGAACACATCGAAGGCCTGCAGGCGGTCCAGCCACGGTCCCAGCGTCGGATGCTCGGCGATGTACTCGGCGACCTTGCCCTCGTTGAGGTTGCGCTGCGGCAGCAGCGCACCCGGAATGGCCGCCAGCGCCAGCAGGAACAGCAGCACCAGCGCGGTGCCCATCGAGGTCAACGTGCGCCAGGTGTTGCGGATCAGTGCGCGCACGCGCTGTGTGAGAGACATCAGATCGGCAGCCTCACATCGGAGACGAAGGCGTCACGCACCCACGAGATGAACTCGTTCCACAGCCCGGTGACCAGCGCCGCGCCCACCAGGATCAACAGCACACCGCCGAAGATCTGGATGGTGCGGGTGTTGCGCCGCAGCCAGCCCAGCCCCTGCACCGCCCGCGCCGAACCGAACGCCAACAGGATGAACGGGATGCCCAGACCCAGGCAGTAGGCGATCACCAGGACCACCCCGCGGGCGACACTGGCGCCGTCGGTCGCCGAGGCGACGGTGATCACCCCGGTCAGGGTCGGGCCCAGACACGGTGTCCACCCGAGTGCGAACACCGCGCCGAGCAGCGGCGCCCCGGCCACCGTCGACCACTGCCGCGGGGCGAACCGGGCCTGCCGCTGCAGCGCCGGGATGAAGCCGATGAACACCAGTCCCATCACGATGGTGATCACCCCGCCGATGCGTTGCAGCAGCACCTGATTGGTGATCAAGGTGGTGGTCATCCCCAGCACCGCGACGGTGCCGAGCAGGAACACCACGGTGAATCCGGCGACGAACAGCGCGGCCGCGCCGGTCACCCGCAGCCGCGCCGACCGCGGCGACATCCCGGCTCCGGAGTCGGCCGGCGGGTCCCGGCGGGGACCTCCGGTGACCACCGGCGCGGCCTCCTTCGGCACGCCCACCACCGCGGCCAGATACGACAGGTAACCGGGCACCAGCGGCACCACGCACGGCGAGGCGAACGACACCAACCCGGCCAGGATGCTGATCGCGACCGCCACCAGCACCGGGCCGGCGGCGGCCAGCTCGGCGAAACCGGTCATGACGCGTCCCCGTCCGGGGCGGGATCCTCGGCGGCCAACCGTTCCACCACCGGTTGCAGATCCTCAGCGAGCAGTTCACGCAGGAACACCGCCGCGACCCGGTGTTCGCGGTCGAGCACCACGGTGGACGGGATGACCGTGGTCGGATAGCGGCCGCCGAACGCGATCATGGTCCGCATCGGCGGGTCGTAGATCGACGGGAAGGTGATGTTCCGGTCGGCGATGAAGTCCTGTGCCGCGTCGATGTTGTTGTCCCGCACGTCGATTCCGAGGAACGCCACACCCTGGTGACGGGTGGCGTCGTAAACCTGCTGCAGCTCGAGGATCTCGGTGCGGCACGGCCCGCACCACTGGCCCCAGATGTTGATCACCACGACCTGACCGGCGAAGTCGTCCAGCGAGATCGTCTCGTCGGGGTTCATCAGGTCCGGGCCGGAGATCGGACCGGGGCGGCCGCGGTCGGCGGGCGGATCGTAGAAGATGTCGGTCTGCCCGCCGGGGGCGACGAATTCGAAGGTTCCGCCCTGCGCGACGGCGTCATCACCGGTGGAGCAGCCGGTCAGCACCAGCATCGCGGTGCCGACCAGCAGAACCACCAGCCGCTTCACAGTTCGGCCGGCTCGCAGTACTTCACCTCGACGAGGCGGTCCCCGTCGAAGACGAACGACGTCAACGAGGCCAGGTTGCACTCGCGTTTGCGCGGATCGTGCCACAACCGCCGGCCCTCCATCGCCGACCGCAGCGTCCACACCGGGAGCTGATGGCTCACACACACGGCCTCGTGGCCGGTGGCCTTGGCCCGGGCCTTCTCCAGCGCGGTGGTCATCCGCGCCACGATGTCGCGGTACGGCTCACCCCAGGACGGTTTGAACGGGTTGTACAGGAACCGCCAGTTGCGCGGATCGCGCAGCGCGCCGTCACCGGGTGACACCCGCTGCCCCTCGAACACGTTGAGCGATTCGATGAGGTTGTCGTCGGTCTCCACGGTCAGGCCGTGCCGCGCGGCGATCGGCGCGGCGGTCTCCTGGGCGCGCTGCAGCGGTGAGGCGACCACCAGCACGATGTCCCGGTCGGCCAGCACCTCGGCGACCCGTTCGGCCTGCGCGCGGCCCCGCTCGGAGAGCCGGTACCCGGGCAGCCGCCCGTACAGGATGCCTTCGGGGTTGTGCACCTCACCGTGGCGCATGAAGTGGACGATGGTTCGTTCGCTCATGCCGGGCGGGCCTCCGGTTCTGCTCGGCCGGCGGCTCGGGCGGCCGCCGGCAGTGCGTCCGCGATCTTGTCGAAGGCCTCGTCGTCGAGTGCGGTGGACACGAACCAGGCCTCGAAGGCGCTCGGCGGCGCGTAGACGCCGCGTTCGAGCAGGGCGTGGAAGAACGGCGGGAACCGCCAGGTCTCGCTGGCGCGGGCGGTGTCGTAGTCGGTCACCGGTTTGTCGGTGAAGAACACGCTCAGCATGTTTCCGGCTCGCGAGACCTGATGTGGGACACCGGCTTCGGCCAGCGCGGAGGTGAGCAGGCCGGTGAGCCGGTCGGCGTTGGCGTCCAGGGTGGCGTAGGCGGCGTCGTCGGCGGCGCGCAGTGTGGCCAGTCCGGCGGCCATCGCCACCGGGTTTCCGGACAGGGTGCCGGCCTGATACACCGGCCCGAGCGGCGCCAACCGCTCCATCACCTCGGCGCGCCCGCCGAACGCGGCGGCGGGCAGCCCGCCGCTCATCACCTTGCCGAACGTGAACAGGTCCGCCTCCACCGATTCCAGGCCGTACCAGCCGGAACGGCTGACCCGGAACCCGGTCATCACCTCATCGGAGATCAGCAGCGCGCCGTGCTCGGCGGTGATCCGGCGCAGCGCGGCGTTGAAGCCCGGCTGCGGCGGCACGGCGCCCATGTTTCCGGGGGCGGCCTCGGTGATCACCGCGGCGATCTCGGCGCCGAGGCGGTCGAAGGTCTGCTCGACGGCGGTGACGTCGTTGTAGGGCAGCACGATGGTGTCGGCGGTGGCGGCGCCGGTCACCCCCGGCGACGACGGCAGGCCGAGGGTGGCCACCCCGGAGCCGGCGTCGGCGAGCAGGGCGTCGGAGTGGCCGTGGTAGCAGCCGGCGAACTTCACGATCTTGGCGCGGCCGGTGAAACCGCGGGCCAGCCGGATCGCGCTCATAGTGGCCTCGGTACCGGAGTTGACCAGCCGAAGCCGCTGCACCGGCGGCACCCGGTCGATGATCTCGCGGACCAGCTCGGTCTCGGCCGGTGTCGGTGCCCCGAACGACAGCCCGTCCGCTGCCGCCCGCTGCACCGCCTCGACCACGGCCGGATGGGCGTGGCCCAGGATCATCGGCCCCCACGAGCACACCAGGTCGACGTAGCGGTTGCCGTCGGCGTCGGTGAGCCAGCACCCTCGCGCCGAGGTGATGAACCGCGGGGTGCCGCCGACCGCGGCGAAGGCCCGCACCGGCGAGTTGACGCCGCCGGGGATGACCGTCGCCGCGTCGGCGAACAGGCGCGCCGAGGTTCGGGTGGTTCCGGGGGCGGGGTGGTCGACACGCATGACCACCAGTGTCCCAGCACCACGCAAGTCGGCAACTACAGGGTGTAGTGGGAGCCGGGTCAGGCTTTCGACACCGGGGTGAGCAGGAAGACCGGGTGGTCGGCGTCGTCGGGCAGCGCCTCGAAATAGCCTTTGACCACCCGCCCGGCCTTCTGCCGGTAGGCGGCCAGGATCGGCGCCCGGCTTTCGGGCGGGACCTCACGGGCCACCATCCGGGTGTCCCCCAGCAGCACGTTCGGCTCGGCCCGCACGTTGCGCACCCACTCCGTCTCGCCGCGGGTGGACACCAGATGGCGGTTGCCGTCGACGTCGACCGGGATCACCGGGATCTGCTGGGGCTGCCGGCTGACCCGCCGGGTCACGGTGAGGATCTCGCTGCCGCCCGCGCCGAGCGCCATCGCGATCTTGTTGAACACCGCCCGGGTGAACCAGGGCGGTTTGAGATAGGCCATGCCCGAGTCTGTGCCGCGAACCCCGGCCGGCGCAATGCCCGGCCGGCCCGGTGTGGGCGCGCGAACCCTTGAACGCACCGCTTCGCGCGTAGTTGGATGACGGTATGCAACTCCCCCAAGGGCTGGCCCGGTTCAACCGCTACGTGACCAACCCGATCCAGCGGCTGTGGGCGGGCTGGGCCCCGTTGTTCGGGATCCTCGAGCATGTCGGCCGCAAATCGGGCCGGCAGTACCGGACGCCGTTGACGGTGTTCCCCACCGCCGACGGGGTGGCCATCCTGCTGACGTACGGACCGGACCGCGACTGGTTGAAGAACGTCATGGCCGCCGAACAGGTGCGGATGCGCCGGCACGGCAAGACGTTGACGTTGACCGACCCGCAGGTGATGTCCCGCGACGAGGCGGCGAAGTCGGTGGTCGGCCCGGCCCGCCGGGTGTTCGCCAGGCTTCCGTTCGAGCAGGCGGTGCTGCTGCGCCGGGTGTCCTGACGAATCCCGGTTCGCCGACAATGCGGCGGTTCGGTGCCGGCAGGTGACACCGATCCGCCGCCTTGTGTCTGTGTCGGGTGTCTGTGTCGGCTCTACGCGCGCCAGTGGAGCACGTCGCCGCGGCCCTGGGTGAGCACGGTGCCCGGCATCACCCGCAACCGCAGCGGCGTCAGCCGCCACGCCGCGAACGCCTCGCAGGTCGGGCCGTCCCGCCACTGCGGGATGATCGCCGGGTCGTAGCCGACCGGCCCGGGCGCGTTCTTGAACAGCTCCCACACCGTGGACCGGCCGGCGTCGTCGTACACCCACCGCACCCGGCATTCGGCGCTGCAGGTGTCGTGGCTGGGCGACCAGTAGCTCAGCGACACCACCGGATGGGCGGCGATGTGACCGCGTTTGAGCGGGGTGGGCACCGTCGCGATCCACCCGGTGAGCCGCTCACCGTCCCACTGCCACAGTGGATGCAGGATCCGGGTGCGGGGAACCCCGTCGGCGCCCACGGTCGCGGCCGTCGCCCACACGATCTCGTGGGCCATCGCGACGAACGCCGGTGCGACCCGTTGAAGCGCGGTCACGACTCCTGGATCCGACGGAATTCCTCGGTGTTGCGGTACTCCACCCTGCCCTCCTCGGCGCTGGTCTCGATGTGGCCCTTGTCCTCCTCATCGACCCAGCCGGTCACGGCGGTTCCGGTGACGGTTCCACCGCTGCCCGGCAGCGTCGTGGTGGGAGTGCTGTCATCGTAGGCCTTGGCCATCTCCTTGGCCTGCTCCCGATGTTCGTCGGTGACCTCGGGCTTCTCGGTGAGCTGCTCGGAGTCTTCCGCGGGGCGCTTCTCGGTGGTCATGGGGCACGTCCTCGATGTCGGTCGCGTGGGAAATCAGTCGCAGACCGGGGTTTCGGCCCGCTACCAGCGACTGCCCGCAACGGTGACCCACGAAACACCGCCCGCTCATCGAGAACGGGTCAGCACATCCTCGACGATGTCGGCGGCGGCGGCCGCTCCGCCGGCCGCGGTGATGGCGTCGTGCATCGTGCGCACCGCGGCTGCGATCGTCGCGCTGCCGGCGACCCGCTCCACCGCCGAGCGCAGCCGGTCCGCGGTGATCTCGTCGCGCCCCAGCCGCACCCCCAGGTTCAGCTCGGCGATCCGGTCGGCGTTGGCCTGTTGTTCGGTCATCTGCGGAACGGCGACGATCGGCACCCGGTGCGCCAGCGCCTCCATCACACTGCCCATTCCGGCGTGACTGACGAAGACCGACGCGTGCCGCAGCACCTGCAGCTGGGGCACCGAGGCGTGCACCTCGACGTGCGGCGGCACCGGTCCCAGCCCGGCCGGGTCGACGCGGTCGCCGACGGCCAGCACGACATGCCAGCCGGAATCGGCGAACGCGGCCAGACAGGTGCGGAAGAAGTCCGCGCGGTCGTGGTAGGCGGTGCCGAGGGCGATCAGCACCACCCGGCGTCCGTCCCGGCCCGGCGGCGGCCGCCACTCACCGTCGGACGGCCGGTCGACGAGGCAGGGGCCCACGAACGCGTAGTGCGCGCCGAAGGTGTCGCCCGCGTACTGAAACTCCCTGGGCAGATAGACCAGTTGGGCGTCGGCGGCGGTCGCCCGCACCAGGCTGAGCCCGGTCAGGCCGTGTCGGCGGGCCAGCCGGTGCGCCCGCCACAGGTTCCACAGCAACCGCGGATGCAGCGGGTTGACCTTGATGTAACGGTTCATCGACCAGTGCCGGTTGCCGACGAGATTGGGCCACCCGGCGACGACCGGAACCTCCCATGCGGCCGCGGCCAGCCGGCCCCACCAGGCCATGGTGGCGTCGTGCAGGACCAGATCCGGCCGATCCCCGGCGAATCCGTCGAGGACCTGGGGCAGCACGTGCCCGGTCTCGCGCAGCGCCGCCTCGGTGGCACGGTGGAAGTCGCGGGCGGTGAACTGCGGGGGCGGTTCGGGCCCGCTCAGCGTCGTCGCGTAGGGCACCAGCCGGGCGCCGACGTCGGCGATCCGGGCCGCGTGCCGTTCGGTGGCGGCGTAGCTGACCCGGTGCCCGCGGGCGATCAGCTCGGCGGCCACCCCCAGCGTCGGGTTGACATGCCCGACGCCGACCGGAACCGCGAAGACGATGTGGGCCACGGCTCAGGCGGACCCGGTGTGCAGGGCGGCCGGCAGGCTGGGCAGGAAGTGCCGGGTGGCGAAGGCGCGGATGTCGTCGGCGGTGTCCAGCGGTTGCACACTGGGCAACAACAGCGCCATCGCCGCGTACCGCAGGATGGTGTCGGCGAATTCGATGACGGCGGCCTCCCCGATGCGTTCGGCGAAGCCGGCCGGGAAGATCACCCGCAGCGCCTCGGCCATCCGCTCCACGGCGGCGCCCCAATGCTGCTGCGCCAGGTGCAGGATGAATCCCGGCTCATCGGTGATCATCCGGTGCAGAACCCGGTGCCGGCGGAATTTCAGGATCGCCAGGGTGAACGCCTCGACGTAGTAATCACCTTGCGGGCCCGAGTGTTTCAGCTCGGCGGCGATGTCGGCGAACAGTGCCGCGTTCTCCCGGTCGACCACCGCGGCGACCAGCTCGTCGCGATTGGTGAACCGGCGGTAGATGGTGGTGCGGCTGACCCCGGCACGCCGGGCGACGTCCTCGAGCGCGACCTTGCGGAAGCCGTGTTGTTCGAACTCGACGACCGCGGCGTCGAGGATGGCTTGACGGGCCGGGTCAGGCCGCTCGGGCATAGCCCCGGCGCGCGTACTTGTTGTAGCGCACCTTCATCGGCAGCCGGTCCCACACCCAGTTCACCGGCCTGGACCGGCAGAAGGCGGCGAACCGCTGATAGCGGCGTTCCTGCTTCTCGCTCCACGGCAGGTTCAGCAGTGTCCGGGCGCGCGGCGGCAGGCCGCCGGTGGTCAGAAACGCCGCCACCGGGTCGAACACCACGCTGATCACCTTCCACACTGCCGGGTGCACACCCTTCGGGCACGGGAAGCCCTTGGTGACGTAGCCGACCCCGTACTTGGCGGTCTTGTGCGCGACGATGATCTCGTCGAGCATCCGGTCCCAATACCGCTCGAACTCGTCGTAGGTGGCCGGCATGACCCGGTCACTGACGCCGTAGCGGCGATACCAGGTCTTGGACTCCAGGTAGATCTGCTCCTTCTCGGCCCGGGTCAACCGCTTGACGAAGGTGTCGGCGAAGTAGAGCACCTGGTCGACGAAGGTGGCGTGGGCCCAGAAGTAGGTCTCCGGATCCAGCGCGTGGTAGCGCTGCCCGTCGGGCATCGTGCCCTTGATCTCGGTGTGGTAGTCGCGCACCTGTCGGCCCGGGTTTTCGTCGTCGCTGCCGTAGACGGTCATGAAGATCGGCGGCAGCGACCGCCTCACCCGCGCGGCGGTGTCGGAGAAGAACACCGAATGGTCGAGCACGCCCTGGCCGAGTTCGGCGAGCATGTTCTGCAGCACCGCGGGCCGCGGCCCGATCAGCGGCATACGGTTGTCGCCGAAGTAGCGCCAGACCAGCGAATCGGGGCCCAACGGCAGGGCATCGGGGGTGTCCCGGCGGGCGTCCTGGGGCGTTTCGACGAGTTCGGTCATGGCCTCGAGTGTTACAAAATTTGAGTTTTGTTCCAAGTGGCTGTGAGGGTTGTCACCCCGGCGCCAGGTCGTCGAATCCCGCCTGGGCCGCGGACCGGTGCGCCGCGTCGCCGGTCTGCAGGGCGAACAGCGCATAGCCGATCGGTGCGGTGGACCACAGCCGCGCACAGGGCTCGACCAGCCGGGGCTCGACCAGCCGGGGCTCGACCAGCCGGGGCTCGACCAGCCGGGGCCACACCCGCCCGCCGGCCGCCCGGTACACCTCGAGGGTCCGGTCGAACGCGGCCGGCGGCGCCAACGCGTGCTGCATGGCCAGGTCCCGCGCGGGATCACCCACCTCGGCGGTGGTCCAGTCCAGGACACCGGTGATCCGATCGTCCGGATCGACCAGCACATGCGCGGGATACAGCTCACCGTGGGTCAACACCGACCATCGTGGCCGACAGCCGTCGTCGGCCAGCCAGTCCAGCCAGCGCCGCCGCGCCGGCTCGGGCACGGTTAATTCGGCGCACACGGTGTCGAGGTCGCGCCGCCACCGCTGCCGCACCTGCTCGGGTGAGCAGACCGGCAGACCGGTGCCGGCCACCTCATCGGCCGGGACGGCGTGCAGTTCGGCGAGCAACCGGCCGAGTTCCTCGGCGTAGCGCAGCGAGCCCGGGTCGATGCGCCACACCGGCCGTCCGCCCTCGTCGAGGGTGAGTCTTGGTTCTCCCGGCAGCGCCGGATAGGCGATCAGCTCCGGGGTGTTGGATCCGCCACTCCGGCACCGCCACCGACAACCTGGGTGCGACGAATTCGAGCACCGCCGCCTCGACGCGGGCCCGCTCGGCGGCGTCGGGACGGCGCGGCACCCGCAGCACCCATTCCACGCCGTCGACGGCCCGGGCGAGCGCGACACGGAAGTCCAGCCCGGCCTCGTTGACCGTCACGGTGGCGGGGTCCAGCCGCAGACCGTGGCGCCCGGCGGCGGCGACGAGCTCCGCCGCGATCACCGGCGCAGTCGGGCGACGCCCAGCACGGTCAGCACCCCGGCCGCGGTCGCCGACATCAGCGCCAGCGTCAGCAGCGGCGCCGAATAGACCACCGAGGTGGTCTCCGGTTCACCGTCGAGCACCGGCGCCACCAGCACGGTCGAACCGGCGGCCACCCAACCGGCCACCGCCCCGGCGGCGCAGCCGAGCGCCAGCACGAGCAACACCATCGCGCCCCGTCGGCCGGTCACGGTATCCGCTCGTCGACGAGCCGGGTCAGTTCGGTGCGCAGTCCGGCGCCGTCGCGGGCCCACGCCTGTGCGGTGCGGTCGTTGGTGAGTTTGAGGCCGATCCCCTTGCGGCCGCGCGGCACCCCGGTGAGCTCCCCGAGCGCCCGCGCCGACTGCCACTTCGGGACCTCGGAGCCGGTCGGCTCGGGAAAGACGCGCACGATCTCGTCCACCCGGATGGTTTCGGTGCCCTGCCGCAGGGTCTCCGGGGTCAGTTCGACGGACGTGTGGATCCGGGCCGCCTTGATCTGGATGGCCAGGAAGCCGGTCACCAGCACCAGGAAGATTCCGGGCATCAGCAGTTGCACCCCGTAGCCGGCCCACCGCTGGATCAACAGCATCGACATGGCCGAGGCGGGACCCAACATCGCCCACCACCAGCTCGCGCCGGGTTCGTGGAACAACACCTGCGGCGGCGCACTGCGTTCGCTCACTGCTCTCCCCTGTCCTGTGTGTCCTCGGTGACGTCGTCGGTGAACCACCCGGCGGCCGTCGGCCGCGTCAGCAGCACCACGCCCACCAGCACCGGCAGCAGTGCGATCAGCGGTGCGACGCCGGTGCCGACGATAACGGTCAGGACCGCCACCACGGCCACCGTCACCAGACCCAGTGCGACCGTGGCGCGGCGGTAGGTGACCTGCCCACCGCGGATCCGGCCGGTGAGGAACGCCAGCCCGGCGCCGGCCAGCGCGTACAACAGCCCGGTGGCCCGGCGGAACATCAGGTAGCTGCGCAGTTGGTCATCGGTGAAGGTCTCGGGGGCCACCGCGCGCAGCTGGTCGAACCCGACGGTGGCCACCACCAGTCCGGTACCGAGCAGCAGGGCCGCGCCGAGCAGCAGGAGCCAGAACGCCACGTCGACGATGCGCGGCCGCTGCGGCGGTGATGTGGCTGACACGGTGCGCCAGCCTAACGCCGATTCAGCGGGTGAAGTAGGCATGGGCGTCCTTGCGGTGCAGCAGATACGCCCCGCCCACGATCAGGACCGCGCCGAAGATCGTGCAGACGGCGTAGCCGACCGCCGCCACCGGCGGACGGTCCACACTGAACAGGTTGATCCCGGCATACATCACCGAGGCGATCCCGCCGCCGGTCAACAGCGTCCGCGCCCACCGGTAGCCCTGCCGCAGCAGCACCAGGAAGGTCACCACGATCGCGGCGATGACGAACAGGAACATCGCGGAGAACCCGTAGACCACCAGCGGGGAGCCGGGCGCCGGTGCGGCGACGAGATCCACCACCGAACCGATGATCATCAACGGCAGCGCGGCCGCCCACAGCCAGAACGCGGTGTCGACGTCCGGCGGGGTCGTCGGCGGCTGCGGTTCGGTCACCCCAGCCAACCGGCGGCCTCCACCGCCCAGTAGGTCAGCACGATGTCCGCGCCGGCCCGCCGGATGCCGGTCAGCGCCTCCAGCGCGACCGCGGGTCCGTCGATCCAGCCGTTGGCCGCGGCGGCGCTGATCATCGCGTACTCCCCGGACACCTGGTAGGCCGCGACCGGGACCGGGGAGATGTCCGCGGCCGCGCGCACCACGTCCAGATAGCCCAGGGCCGGTTTGATCATCACCATGTCGGCGCCCTCGTCGATGTCCAGGCGCACCTCGAGCAGGGCTTCCCGGGCGTTTCCGGGGTCCTGCTGATAGGTGCGCCGATCACCGCTCAGGCTCGACGCCACCGCTTCCCGGAACGGGCCGTAGAACCCGGACGCGAACTTGGCGGCGTACGCCAGGATCGCCACATCGGTGTGCCCGGCGGCGTCCAGCCCGGCGCGGATCGCGGCGACCTGACCGTCCATCATCCCGCTCGGGGAGACCACCTGCGCGCCAGCCTCGGCCTGCGCCACCGCCAGCTCAACGTACCGGGCGTTGGTCGCGTCATTGTCGACCCGGCCGCGGGCGTCGAGCACCCCGCAGTGCCCGTGATCGGTGAACTCGTCCAGACAGGTGTCGGCCATCAGCACGGTGTCGTCCCCGAGGTCGGCGGTCAGGTCCCGCAGCGCCGCGTTGAGGATGCCGTGCTCGTCGGCGCCGATCGATCCGGTGGCGTCCTTGTCGGCCTCCTGCGGCACCCCGAACAGCATCAGACCGCCCACCCCGGCCCCGACCGCCTCGGCGGCGGCGCGGCGCAGGGACTCGCGGGTGTGTTGCACCACCCCCGGCATCGACCCAATCGGGCGCGGTTCGTCGATCCCGTCGGCGACGAACATCGGCAGCACCAGATGCCGCGGCTCCAGCGACGTCTGCGCCACCAGCCGGCGCATCGCCGCGGTGCCGCGCAGCCGTCGCGGCCGACGATTCGGAAACGTCACGGCCGCGGACCTAGCGGCGACGGCTCTTCTTACGCGGCGGCGGCAGCGCACCCTCGGCCCGCAGCCGGGCGGCGTGCTCGGCCAGGGCGTCGACCAGCGGGCCCACCGCGGCCACCTCGGGCTGCACGTCGACCCGCAGCCCGAACTCGGTGGCGGTCTCCGCCGTCTTCGGGCCGATGCAGGCGACGATGGTGCGGGCGTGCGGCTTGCCGGCGATGCCGACCAGGTTGCGCACCGTCGAGCTCGAGGTGAAGCACACCGCGTCGAACCCGCCGGTCTTGATCATCTCGCGGGTGGCCGCCGGCGGCGGCGCCGCGCGCACCGTGCGGTAGGCGGTGACGTCCTCGATCTCCCAGCCGCGTTCCCGCAGCCCCTCGGCCAGGGTCTCGGTGGCGATGTCGGCCCGCGGCAGCAGCACCCGGTTCACCGGGTCGAAGACGTCGTCGTAGGGCGGGAACTCCTCGAGCAGGCCGAGCGATGACTGCTCACCGGACGGCACCAACTCGGGGTTGATCCCGAACGCGCGGACCCGGTCCGCGGTGGCCTGCCCCACGCAGGCGATCTTCACACCGGAGAACGCGCGGGCGTCCAGCCCGAACTCCTTGAACTTCTCCCAGACCGCCCGCACCGAGTTGGTGGAGGTGAACACCACCCACTGGTAGCGGCCGTCGACCAGCCCCTTGACCGCACGCTCCATCTGCGCGGGGCTGCGGGGCGGCTCGACCGAGATGGTCGGCACCTCCATCGGCAGCGCGCCGTGGGCGACCAGCTTCTCGCTCATCTCGCCGGCCTGCTCACGGGTACGCGGCACCAGCACCGTCCAGCCGTACAGGGCGCGGCTCTCCCACCAGTTCAGCTTGGCGCGGTTGGTGACGGTCTTGCCGATGGTCACCACCAGGTTGCCGGTGTGCGGCCCCTCGGCGGGCGCACCGCCCGGCGGCTCGAGGCCGGCCAGCGTCGCCTTGTCCCCCATGGTGGCCAGGCTGGCTTCCACCGAACGCTGCTGGCAGGTGGTGCCGTTGGTGGTCACCACCACCGGTGTGGTGTCGGCCAGGCCGTACTCGATCAGGGTGTTCGCGGCGTCAGACAGATGCGACGCGGTGGCCTGCAGGATCAGCGGGCCCGGCGCCGCGGCCAGCGCACCCCAGTCCACATCGCCGCGCACATCGGCGACGGTGTGGGTGGAGCCCAGCGGTAGTCCGGCGTAGGTGGGCACCGCGGTGGTCTGCGGCAGCCCCGGCACGATCTCGAACGTGAGCTGGGTGCGGGCCAGTGCGGTGATCTCGTTGATGACCGCGTCCACCGACAGCGGGTCGCCGGCGATCAGCCGAACCACATCGGAGCCGCTGCGCGCCTCGGCCGCCACCGTCTTGGCCACCTCGGCCGGATCGCCCAGCGCCGGGCGGATCTCCGGGCCGCGGCAGATGTCCTCTTCCTCGACGGCGTCCTTGTCGTCGGCCTTGGCGGCCTTCGCATCGGACTTGGCATCGGTGGCCTTCGCATCGGACTTGGCACCGGCGGCCTTGGCATCGGACTTGGCGCCCGATTTGACCGGCCTGGCCGGCGCCGGACCGACCAGCGGCGGCAGATTCGTACCGATCAAAGTCTTCACCGCCTCCGGAACATCGGGGTCGGTGAAGACCAGCGCGGCATGGGCCAGTATCGTTTGAGCCTTAGTTGTCAGCAGACCGGGATCCCCCGGGCCGGCGCCCACGTACGTGATGCGGCCGGGCTTCGGCTTACGCCCTCGCATGCTCACCTGCCGAGTCATCTGTCTCTCCCGCTCTACAGCTCAGTTCGATCCGCCATGAGTTCACGCGCCCCCAGCTCGAACAACTCCGCGGCCACCGAGACGCCAAGCTCTCGTGCCCGACCCGGAGTTCCGACGCCGGACGCACGGATCACGTCGGATCCGCTTACCGTCGCCACGCAGGCGCGCAGCGACAGTTCCTCGAAGACACGACCGTCCTCATCGATGGACTCGACTACCTCAGCAATCGCCCCCACCGGTGCGGAACATCCCGCCTCCAGTTCGGCGAGCAGGACCCGCTCTGCGGTGACCGCGGCCCTGGTGTCGGAGTCGTCCAACTCCGCCAGGATCGCGGCAAGCCCGGTGTCCTCCGCGCGGCACTCGACCGCCAACGCGCCCTGAGCCGGTGCCGGCAACATCTGCACCGGTTCGAGAGTCTCGGTGACGACTTCGAGGCGCCCGATGCGAGCCAGCCCCGCCCGGGCCACTACGATGCCGTCGAGTTCACCGTTGCGAACCCTGTTCAACCTCGTATCTAGGTTGCCTCGTAGGGGGCGGATTTCCAAACCGAGACCCAATGCTCTAAGCTGGGCTGCCCGCCGTGGACTCGAAGTTCCGATCAACGAACCGGCTGGCAACTCTCCGAGAACGAGGTTGTCGCGAGCAACCAGCACGTCACGCGGGTCTTCACGCGGAGGAACGGCGGGAATGGCAAACCGAGGGTCGTCGGCGGTCGGGAGATCCTTGTAGGAGTGCACCGCGGCGTCCACCCGACCGTCGAGGATCGCCTCGCGCAACTCGGCGGTGAACACCCCGACGCCCATGTGCTCGATGGGGGTGTCCGGGGACCGGTCGCCCCGGGTCGAGATGATGACCAGTTCGGCTGGGTGGCCCCGGCTGATCAGAGCGTCTCTGATGACGCCGGCTTGCGTCGTCGCCAGGAGGCTGCCACGAGTTCCGATCCGGATTACGCCATCGCGTTGAGTCAATGAATAGCTCAGTCTTCGAGTTCGGTTGTCACAGATCTGATGTCAGGCGCCTTGATCTCAGGCGCCCTGATCTCTGGGGGCACGGTGGCCCGCGCCGCATCACTCAGGGCGGTGTCGAGCGCGTCGCCCACCGCGGTGTTGATGTCACCGCTCACCGTGGGCTTCAGCTCGCTGCCGGCCACCGCGTCGACGGCCTGCTGATCGAGTTCGAACAGCTCGCGGAGGGCCTCGGCGTAGCTGTCCCCGCCCGGCGCGCTGGCCAGCTGTTTGACCCGCACCGTCGGTGCGTGCAGCAGTTTGTCGACCACCCGTCGCACCGTGCGCGCGACCTCGTCGCGGTGCGCGGCGTCCAGTTCGGGCAGCCGGTTGTCGAGCCGCAACAGCTCCGCCTCGACGACGTCGGCGGCGCGTTTCCGCAGCGCGGTGACGGTCGGCGTGACCTCCGCCATCCGCTGGCCGGCCAGATACCGGGCCACCTCGGCGGCCACGATCGCGCGGGCCGCCTCGGCGTCGGACGCGGCCGCCCGGGCGCTGGGCTCGCGCTGGATCCGTTCCATGTCCACGACGTGGACCGCCGGCAGTCCGGCGACCGCGGCGTCGACGTCACGCGGCATCCCGAGGTCGCAGATCACCAGCTCGCGATCCTCGGAGCGGCCGGCCAGCGCCCGGTGCGCATCGGCCAGCGACACCACCGGGCTGACCGCGCCGGTGCTGCTCACCACGACGTCGGCGTCGGCCAGCGCGGCACAGATGTGATCGAGCGTCAGCGCCTCGGCCGCGACGCCCTGTTCGGTGATGTTGTGGGCCAGCCGCTTCGCGCGCGGCAGCGACCGGTTGACCACCTGGATCCGCTCCACACCCGCGGCGACCAGGTGTTTGGCTGTGAGCGCGCCCATCGAACCGGCGCCGATGATCAGCGCGTTACGCGCGGCCAGGCTGCCCAGGGTCCGGCCGGCGATGTCGAGCGCCACCGACACCACCGAGGCGCCCGCCGCGTCGATGCCGGTCTCGGAGTGCACCCGCTTGCCGACCGACAGCGCCCGCTGCGCCAGTTCGTGCAGGGTCCGCCCGACGGAGCGGTTGGCCTCGGCGGCGGCATACGCCCGCCGCACCTGGCCCAGGACCTGTTGCTCGCCGACCACCGCCGAGTCCAGCCCGCTGGCGACGGCAAACAAATGCTCGACCGCGGCCTCGGCGTACCGGACGTAGGCGTATTTGGTCAGATCATTGAGGGGCATGCCGGAGTGCTCGGAGAGCACCTGGCCGATCACCGACAGGCCGCCGTGGAATGCGTCGACAACCGCATAGATCTCCACCCGGTTGCAGGTCGACAGCACCATGGCCTCGGTGACCAGCGACGACTCCAGAACCCGGTCGATGATCTTGGCTTGTTCGGACTCCTCGGTACTCAGCTGCTCGAGCACCGACACCGGCGCACTGCGGTGCGAAACCCCGAATAGCAGCACGCTCACGGCTTCATCACCACCTCGACCACGGTAGTCGGTTCAGAGTTGGGCTACCAAATTCGCTGATTCCGTTCATCGGCCCGCTAAATCCGCCCGTAGTCTCGGCTCGTCCACTTCCCAGTAGCTGTGCTCGTCGCCGTCGAGCAGTACCACCGGCAGCCGGTCCCCGAATTCCGCACGCAGCGCTGGGTCGCCGGCCGCCGCCGCGGCGTCCACATCGGTGACCGTGAACTCGAACCCGAGCTCGGCCGCCAGCTCCTCCAGCTGCTGCGCTGCCCGCTCACACATGCCGCACCCCTGTCGGCTCAGCAACACCACACGGGACTCCACACCGCACAGTATCGCCGTTCGGGTGGCTAAATTGGAGCCGTGGCCGAATCGCGTGGTGTGGAGACGACCCCGACCGACGCCAGCCACGGCCCGCGCGAACAGGAGACGGCCGGTAAGGCCAGCGCCGAAGCAGCGGTGACCGAGCTGGCACCCGAGCCCCCGCCGCCGGCGCCACCACCGGATCTGACCGCCGCGGCGTTCTTCGACGTGGACAACACCCTGGTGCACGGCTCGTCGCTGGTGCACTTCGCCCGCGGGTTGGCCGCACGCAACTACTTCTCCTACCGCGACATGCTGCGGTTCGTCTATGCGCAGGCGAAGTTCCAGCTCACCGGCCGGGAGAACAGCGACGACGTGGCCGCCGGCCGGCGCAAGGCGCTGTCGTTCATCGAGGGCAGGTCGGTCGCGGAACTCATCGCGCTCGGCGAGGAGATCTACGACGAGATCATCGCCGACAAGATCTGGCCCGGCACGCTGGCGCTGGCCCAGATGCACCTCGACGCCGGGCAGCAGGTGTGGCTGGTCACCGCGACGCCCTATGAGCTGGCCGCGACGATCGCCCGGCGGCTGGGGTTCACCGGCGCGCTGGGGACGGTCGCCGAATCGGTCGACGGCGTGTTCACCGGTCGGCTGGTCGGCGACATCCTGCACGGCGTCGGCAAGGCCCACGCGGTGCGCAACCTGGCCGTCCGGGAGGGTCTCAACCTGCGGCGCTGCACGGCGTACTCGGACAGCTACAACGATGTGCCGATGTTGTCGCTGGTGGGCACCGCGGTGGCGATCAACCCGGATGCGGCGCTGCGCAGCCTGGCCCGAGAGCGGGGCTGGGAGATCCGCGACTTCCGCACCGCGCGCAAGGCCGCCCGGATCGGGGTGCCGTCGGCGGTGGCGCTCGGCGCGGCCGGCGGGGCGCTCGCCGCGCTCGCCCAGCGCCGCCACGAACGGCGCTGACACCGACGCTGATAGGCTCACGCCGCCAGGCCACGGCCGACGACCGACCGGAGCACACAGCCATGAGCATCGCCGCAGACATCATCGGGACGCACTACCGCTATCCGGACTACTTCGAGGTGGACCGGGAGAAGATCCGCGAGTTCGCCCGCGCGGTGAAGAACGACCATCCCGCCCACTTCACCGAGGAAGCCGCCCGGGAGTGCGGCTACGACGCGCTCATCGCCCCGCTGACCTTCCTGGCCGTCGCCGGCCGCCGGGTGCAGCTGGAGATCTTCAACCACTTCGATGTGCCGATCAACCTCGAGCGGATGATGCACCGCGACCAGAAGATCATCTTCCACCGGCCGATCGTCGCGGGCGACAAGCTGTACTTCGACTCCTATCTGGACTCGGTGATCGAATCGCACGGCACCGTGATCACCGAGGTGCGCGGCGAATGCACCGACGCCGACGGCAATCCGGTGATCACCAGCGTGGTCACCATCCTGGGTGAGGCGGCCCATCCCGACGAGGCCGACGAGCTGACCGCGCAGATCGCGGCGCGCCGCGACGCCGCGTTGAAGCAGTTCGTGGCGTCCCAGAACCGGCCCGCGACCGGCGGGGCGTCAGCCGAGGAAGGTGCTGCGCCGGCGGGTCAGTAGCTGGTAGAGGGTCTGCTGGATGGTCTCGCGGACCTGGTCGGTCAGTTCGAAGGTGATCATCGGATCGTCGGCGGCCGATTCGTCGTAGTCGGCGGTGGGGATCGGTTCGCCGAACTCGATGTACCACTTCGACGGCAGCGGGATGAGCCCGAGCGGCCCGGCCGCCGGGAACAGCGGGGTGATCGGGAAGTACGGCACCCCCAGCAGCCGCGCCAGCAGCCGCACGTCGGCGAGCATCGGATAGATCTCCTCGGAGCCGACGATCGAGCACGGCACGATCGGCGCCTTGCTGCGCAGCGCGGCGGAGACGAATCCGCCGCGGCCGAACCGCTGCAGCTTGTAGCGGTCCCTGAACCGCTTCCCCAGCCCCTTGTAGCCCTCCGGGAACACCGCGGTCAGCTCCCCGGCGGCCAGCAGCCGGTGGGCGTCGGCGGCACAGGCCATGGTGTGCCCGGCCTTACGCGCGGCCGGCCCCACCACCGGCAGATCGAACACCAGGTCGGCGGCGAGCATCCGCAGGTCCCGGTGCAGCGGGTGATGGTCGTGCACCGCGACCGACGCCATCAGTCCGTCGAACGGCAACACCCCGGCGTGGTTGGCCACCACCAGGGCCGCACCGGAGTCGGGCAGGTTCTCGATACCGCTGACCTCGACCCGGAACCAGGAGTTGAACAGACCCCGCAGCAGCGGCAGGAACACCGCCTCGTTGAGGTGCGGATCGAAGCCGAATTCGTCGACGGTGTAATCGCCGGTCATCCGCTTGCGGAGGAATTCGGCGACGGCGCCGATGCGTCTGGCCAGTTCGTTGGGCTGCTCCTGGGCCGCCGCCGACCGCCCGGACCCTGAGCGTGCCGACTCCAATTCCCGGATGACGCCGGCGAGCTCCTCGGAGGCCTGCACCGCCGCGTCGGACTGCATCGACGGGTGCCGGCGTACACTGGCCGCCCGCTGGGCAATCCGGCGCTGCGCAGCGCGACCCGAATCCGAATGCAGCGGAATCACTTTCGCCTTCGGATCGCCGGCGACCACTCGCTCCACCCCCGCCAGATCGATAGATTCCCCTGTTGATGGATCAACGTCCCCACCGCTGAGCCACTGCCACCGCACGGCTCTCCATTGAGCGTACCCACCGCGGGTCGACGATCGGGGTCAATCCACGGCCACGTACATAATCGTCGAACGCCTCCACCGTCGTCCACTTGGGCGAGTAACCCAGATCCTCACGCATCCGCGTGGTGTCCATGACCCGGCCGTAACTCAGGTAGTTGAGTTGCTCGCGATCCAGCTCGGTGGAGCGGGTCGCGCGCACCACCGAATCGACGACGGACAGCGCCGATCGCGGCACCGGCAACGCGATCCGGCCGGCCCGCCGGATCGCCTGCGACATCATGATGATCCCGGGTGCGGCGATGTTGAACGTGCCCGGTTTCCCGGAGAGCGTCGCGTGCTCGAGCGCGCCCAGGGCGTCCTGTTCGTGCAGTAGTTGCAGGCGCGGGTCCCGGCCCAGCACGGTGGTGACCACCGGACGGGCCAGAAACCGGGTCAGCGGGCTGTTGATCGCCGGCCCGATCAGGTTGGCCAGCCGCAGGATGGTGACCGCGATGTCGGGCCGGCGCCGCGCCAGGCCGCGGGCGTAGCCCTCGATGTCGATGCTGTCGCGGGCGAAACCGTCGCCGGGCGGTTTGCGCGCATCGCACTCCTCGGAGAACACCACCGGATCGCGGGGATGGGCCCCGTACACGTCCGAGGTGGACTTGAGCACCACCCGGCGCACCGACGGCGCCTTCTGACAGGCCGCGAACAGCTGGATCGCGCCCATCACGTTGAATTCCTTCTGGGTGGCGCGTGCACCCGATCCCCGGGCGTAGGAGGCCGCCGCGGCGTGCACCACGGTGTCCACGTTGCCGTTGCGGATCACCTTGGCGATGAAGGGGTTTCGGATGTCGGCGCGGATGAACTCGGCGCGCCCCATACGCCGCAGCATGTCCTTGCTCGGTGTCGCGACGTCCACGGCGATCACATGGTCGATCGCCGGGTTCTGCGCCAACCGCGCGGTCAGGTATCCGCCGAGGAACCGGCACGCCCCGGTGACCAGAACGACCTTCGGCTGCTGCGCCGCGTCACCGGTCCCGGTTCCGTCGGCGGCATCCACCGACCTGCCGTTGCGACGATCTTCGGATGCCATCAGGCCCAGCCTAACGGCGAAAGCGCGAAATTACTTGCCGAGTTTCCTGCGCTGAACCCGGGTACGGCGAAGCATCTTGCGGTGCTTCTTCTTCGACATGCGCTTGCGCCGTTTCTTGATGACTGAACCCATTGACTCCGTTACCTAAGTTTTCCGAGCCGCCCATGACGGGGCGGCTGACTCGACCCCGCCACTTTACCGGGCGGGCCGAGCGGTTGGAAAACCGGTCGCCGGCCGAAAATCGCCGGGCGCAGGAGAATCATCGGGTTTCCGATGTCATCGGCGAGGTCATCCCGACCGGAAACCGGCCCCGTTGCCCCGCCCCGCTAACCGGCGTCGAAGAACGACGATTCCAACAGGTCGTGCACCGCCTTGGCATGCACCCGGAACGACCGTCCGACGCGAACTGCCGGCAGCTCGCCGCTGTGCACCAGTCGGTAGACGGTCATCTTGCTGACCCGCATCAAACTCGCCACTTCGGCAACGGTGAGAAATTGAGCTCGCGGCACACCTCCGGTGGCGTCCACCGCATCACGCGCCGACTTCCCGCTCGCCGAATCCCGGCCCGATGGCCCGTTCATTGACGTCATCGCAACCCAATCCATCAGGCACGGGCAGTCCCAGCGGCTTCCCCTCCGCTGGCACCCACCCGTGCATACACCCAGGAGAATAGCGTGGCGGGTGGTGTTACTGCGACGGGTGTGGGGTATTCAATTCCGATTCAGGCGAATTACTCGGATGTAATTCCGAGCTGTTCAGAGCGCATTTTCGCGGCCTCCACCGCATTGGCGACCGCGGCCCGCAAACCGCCGCGTTCGAGTTCTCGCAGACCAGCCGCGGTGGTACCGCCCGGCGAGGTAACCATCGCACGCAACTCGGCCGGGCTGGTGTCCATCGCAGCGCCGGCCGCGGATTTCGCGGCGTCGTCCAGACGGTCCAACAGCATCGCCGCCGAACCGGCCATGGTCTGGGCGACCAGACCGGTGGCCACCGCGCGGGACAGCCCGACGGCCACCCCGGCGTCCACCATCGCCTCGGCCATCAGGAAGAAGTAGGCCGGGCCGGAGCCGGACACCGCGGTGACGGCGTCCATCTGCGCCTCGGTCACGGTCAGCACCCCGCCGACGGCGTCGAAGATCCCCGCGACCTCCTTGAGCTGTTCGGGCGTCGCGAACCGGCCGGGCGCCAGCGCGCTCACCCCGCCGCCGACCACCATCGGGGCGTTGGGCATCACCCGGACCACCGGGGCGCCGGCCGGCAGCTTGGCCTCGTAGTAGCCGGTGCCCACCCCGGCGGCCACCGACACGAACACCTGCTCGTCGGTGCCGCTGTCGGCGCGCGCCGCGGCCTCCGCGATGTCGTCGATGACCTTCTCCACATCGCCGGGTTTGACGGCGATCACGATGAAGGTGGCGCTCTCGGCCGCGTCGCCGACCGAGGTCACCAGCACCCCGTACTTCTCGGCGAGATATTTCGCCCGGTTCGGGTCCTTCTCGGCGACCACCAGGTCCTTGACCTGACGGCCCGCCCGCAGCAGTCCGGACAGAAGGGCTTCGCCGATGTTTCCGCCACCGATGATCGCGATTCTCGCCACGCTCAAAGCATGGCAGACGACGCTAGCGCTGCGGCACCATGGCCAACTGGCGGGTCTGCACGATGATGCGGCCGGCGTGATCGACCACGACGTGGTCCTCGTCGAACCAGTCCTGGCCGATCTGCATGGTGGTGCAGATGACCCGCAGCCAGCCGTCGGCCGGCAGCCCGCGCAGGTAGGCGGTGAGCTGCACGGTGGGCGCCCAGCCGAACCGCTGCACCGCGTACGTCACCGGCGCCGAGACATCCCCGCACATCAGCGCGAACAGCACATCGGGCGCAGCGTCGCGGGGCCGCACCCACATCTCCACCACGGGCGGGCCGCCGTCGCTGCGGGGCTCCAGCGTGTGCAGCGCCGGGCGGATGTCGCAGCCACGGGCCAGGTGCACGATGTCGGCCATCGGATGGCCCGGGCCGATAGGTTCCAGACCGGGCGGCGGTTCGGGGGTCATCCGGGTCACCACGGGGTTGACCGACAACAGCGGTTCGGCCTCGTGTTCGGGTTCGGCCAGCGTCACCGCGGCCCGCACCGCGGTGCGGTCCCCCTGGGTCAGTTCGACATCCACCAGGCTGACCCGGCGGCCGCGTTTGTGCACCGTGGCCCGCAGCCGCATCGGGCCCGGGTCGGGGGCCCACAGGTAGTTGGCGCTCACCGCCACCGGCTGCACGGTCCCGACCTCACCGTTGCGGCCGGCACCGTCCCGGCCGACGGCGTGCGCGCTGCGCGCGGCCTGCGCACACAGCGCCAGCATCGCACCGCCGTGCACCTTCGGGCCGATGGTCCAGTGCTCGTTGAGTTCCCCGTCGTATTCGCACCGTTCGGGACCCTCGCTCACCGTGGTGAGGGTCATGGCGTCGGTGAACGAGGTGGATCCGGGCTCGACCGTGCTGTCGACCATGCTGAAGACATCCTCCGGGGGACTCGTGACTGGAACTCGTGGCTGCGCGGCGGGTGATCGTCAGCGCAGCAGGTGCTGACGGGCGAACTGCAGCGATTCGGTGAGCAGTGCCTCGCGTTCGTCGGCGTTGCGCGCCCGCGAGGTGGTGACCTCCAGAATCACATGCCCGGTGAAGTCGCCGGCGGCCAGCATCTGGCAGATCTCCGCCGCCGGCTGGGTTCCGCGGCCGGGCACCAGGTGTTCGTCGACCGAGGCGCCGCTGCCGTCGCACAGGTGCAGATGCGCCAGGCCGTCTCCCATGCGCCGCGCCATGTCCATCGCGTCGGTGCCGGCCGTCGCGGTGTGCGACAGGTCCAGCGTGTAGTGCGCGTGGTTGCCGTCCAGCGGATCGTAGGACGGCGCGAACGCGGAGATCCCCGGGCCGGGCTTGCCGCCGCGCTTGCGCATCCGCTCGATCGACGCCTCACCCGCCCCGAAGAACCGATCGGCGCGGAACGGGAACATGTTCTCCACCGCGACGAGCACGTCGCTGGACGCCTCGAGTTCGGCCACCTGATCGGTGAACCCCTCGGCGTACCGGCGCTGCCACCGGAACGGTGGATGCACCACCACCGTCTGGGCTCCCAGTTTCTCGGCGGCGCGCACGCTGCGCTCCAGCTTGGCAACCGGGTTCGCACCCCACACCCGCTGGGTGATTAACAGGCACGGCGCATGCACCGACAGCACCGGCACGCCGTAGCGCTTGGACAGCCGTGCCACGGCGTCGATGTCCTGGCTGACCGACTCGGCCCACACCATGAGCTCGACACCGTCATAGCCGAGGCGGGCGGCGTATTCGAAGGCGGCCTCGGTCCGCAGCGGGTAGACCGAGGCGGTCGACAATCCGACCTTGATGGCAGGGCGCACAGTGCTTCGTCGGCCGCCCTAGCTCGCCTGCAGTTGCAACGCCAACGGACCGAAGGTGACCAGCGCCCCGACCACCACCGCGATCATCGTGCTGGTGATGTCCTCGGTCTTGCGCACCACCCGCACCCCGGCCACCAGGCCGAGGATGACCAGCATGCTCAGCACCAGCGTGACGATGCTGTTCCAGCGCCACAGCTGGTCGAAACCGAGGAACAGTCCGGCGCCGAACGCCACCGCCAGCAGGCACTGCCCGACCACCAGGGCGCCGCGCAGGATCGCCGACAGCCGCGAACCCTCGCCCGCTCCGACGTCGGCGGTGTCGTCCTCGACGACCTCCTCATCGAGGTTCTCGTCGAGGTCCTCGTCGAGGTCCGTCTCGTCGTCGGTCTCGTCGAACTCGGCGCCCAGGTCCCCCTCGAGGTCGGTGTCGTCGACGTCGTCGGTGTCGAGATCGAACGGGGTGTCCCGATCGGCGACGGTCGGGCCGCCGAACAGTTCGTCGTGCGTCGAACGCGACCACGGCCGCCGCTCGGCGACCTCGACGCGCTCCTGTGGCCCGTCCGCATCGTCATCGAAATTCGCAGGGCCATAGTCGATTTCGGGCGCATCGGCCAGGTCCACCGGCGACTCGAACGCATCCTCGCCGTCATCCAGCGGATCCGGGACCATCTCGTCGGGATCGCTGTCGGCGACCGCCGGGCGGCGCGGGGCGCGGTGTGCGGACCGATCCTGCCCGGTGCGGTCGCGGTCGGGTGCCGGCGTGGGGGTCTCCCGCTTCGGCAGGTCCGTCCGCCCTGTCGGGCCGGGCAGCTCCTGCTCGTCGGTGCGTTCGGCGGGCGTCTCCACGGGCGCGGCACGTCCCGACCCATCCGGCCCGGAGCCGTCCTTCTGGGCGTCCTCGGGCTCGGTGTCGTCGCCGACGACGGGAATCTCACCTGTGAGTTCGGCCACCGTGATCGCATCGGCGTTGCCGCGGCGGCGCCGTCGCCGGCCGCCGACCGGTGGCGCACCGATCGTGCCGTTTCTGGCCAGCAACTCCGCGACCGAGATCGGCCGGTTGCTGTCTTCTGGTTCTGTCATCGTGTGTTGCCTCTGGGCCCGGCTGGGCTGGTCGTCGACGCCGGGTGCATGGCCCCGGCCTCTCGCGCGGACGGTGACACCGTGGCGAATTGGTCGGCGTCGATGGTGGCTGGGTTGTCCGCCCCGCCGACGTCGAACGGATGGTCCGTTCCGCTTCCGCCGACGGCCTCACTGTCGAGTTTCCGCAAAATCAGCCCCTCTCGCAAAGCCCAGGGGCAGATGTCGACGGTCTCGACCTCCAGCGCCTTCATAGCCGCCTCGGCTATCAATGCTCCGGCCACAATCTGTGGAGCCCGGTCGGCACTCACCCCTTCCAATTCCGCACGGTCAGCCGTCGTCATCCTAGAGATGAACGCGATGACCTGCCGCAAGCCCGTCGCGGTGACGGTCCGTCTGACCCGCGGACCGGCCGCGGACGGCGCCGCCCCGGTGAGCCGGGCCAGCGAGTGGAAGGTCTTCGACGAGGCCACCACCAGGTCCGGCGAACCGGCCGCCAGCACCGTGGCGGCGGGCTCCGCCAGCTCGGTGGCCAGCCAGTCCCGCAGCATCGCCACCCGGCGCCGCCCGGGCGGATCGTCGGGCAGCCACTCGCGGCTGAGCCGGCCCGCGCCCAGCGGCAGCGACAACGCCACGTCGGGTTCCTCGTCGACCCCGTTGGACAGCTCGAGCGAACCGCCGCCGATGTCGATGTTGATGATCCGGCCGGCGCTCCAGCCGTACCAGCGCCGCACCGCCAGGAAGGTGAGCCGGGACTCGTCCACGCCGCGCAGCACCTGAAGGGAGACGCCGGTCTCGGCGCGCACCCGCTCCAACACCTCCTCGGTGTTGGTGGCGTCGCGCACCGCCGACGTGGCGAACGCCATCAGCTCGGCGCAGCCCGAGCTCGCCGCGATCCTGGCGAACTCGCCGATGGTGCTGATCAGTTTGTCGGCGCCCTTGCGGGTGATCTTCCCGGAGCCGTCGATCTGCTCGGCCAGCCGCAGCGACGCCTTGGTCGAGCTCATCGGGGTGGGGTGACCGCCCCGGCGGGCATCCACGATCAGCAGATGGACCGTGTTGCTGCCCACATCGAGCACTCCCAATCGCACAGCTTCCAACCTAATGGGTCTACCGTGGTTTTCTGTGAGCGGATCGCACGTGGGCGAAGTGGAACTCGACTTCGCCCGGGAATGGGTGGAGTTCTACGATCCGGACAATCCGGAACACCTCATCGCCGCCGACATGACCTGGCTGCTGTCGCGGTGGACCTGTGTCTTCGGCACCCCCGCCTGCCAGGGCACCGTCGCCCGCCGCCCCGACGACGGCTGTTGTTCGCACGGCGCGTTCCTGACCGATGACGACGACCGGGCCCGGCTCGACGCCGCGGTGGACCAGCTGACCGATGAGGACTGGCAGTTCCGCGACAAGGGCCTGGGCAAGAAGGGCTACCTGGAGGAAGACGAGTACGACGGCGAGGCCGCCCTGCGCACCCGCAAGTACAAGGGGGCGTGCATCTTCCTGAACCGGCCCGGGTTTCCCGGCGGGATCGGCTGCGCGCTGCACATCAAGGCCCTCAAGCTCGGGGTCGAGCCGCTGACGATGAAACCCGATGTGTGCTGGCAGCTGCCGATCCGCCGCAGCCAGGAGTGGGTGACCCGGCCGGACGGCACCGAGGTGCTCAAGACCACCATCACCGAATACGACCGGCGCGGCTGGGGTGAGGGCGGCCATGATCTGCACTGGTACTGCACCGGTGATCCGGCCGCCCATGTCGGCACCCGGCCGGTGTGGCAGTCCTATGCCGCCGAGCTGACCGAACTGCTGGGCGAGAAGGCCTACGCCGAACTGGCCGCGATCTGCAAGCGGCGCGGCAAGCTCGGCCTGGTGGCGGTGCATCCGGCCACCCGGCTGGCCGAGTGATCCGGCCCGTCAGCCCTCCAGCTTGTAACCCAGACCACGCACGGTGACCAGGTGCACCGGGTTGGCCGGGTCCTCCTCGATCTTGGAGCGCAGCCGTTTCACGTGCACGTCAAGGGTTTTGGTGTCACCGACATAGTCGGCGCCCCACACCCGGTCGATCAACTGCCCCCGGGTGAGCACCCGGCCGCTGTTGCGCAGCAGATACTCGAGCAGTTCGAACTCCTTGAGCGGCAATGTGATCGGTTCGCCCCGGACGGTGACCACGTGCCGGTCGACATCCATCCGGACCGGGCCGGCCTCCAGCACCGAGTCGTCGACGTCGGCGCCGTCGAGGTCGGAGCCGCGGCGCAGCACCGCACGGATCCGGGCGATCAGCTCCCGCGCCGAATACGGTTTGGTGACATAGTCGTCGGCGCCCAGCTCCAGCCCGACCACCTTGTCGATCTCGGAGTCGCGGGCGGTGACCATGATCACCGGAACCTTGGACTTGGCCCGCAGCCGGCGGCACACATCGGTGCCGCTCATACCGGGCAGCATCAGGTCGAGCAGGATGATGTCGGCACCCGAACGCTCGAACTCGGCCAGGGCGGACGGGCCGTCGGTGACGATCGTGGTCTCGAAGCCCTCCTTGCGCAGCAGGAATGCCAGGGGATCGGCAAGGGACTCCTCGTCCTCCACGATCAACACGCTGGTCATGACTGTTTCTGGTCCTCTCGCTCATCCGATGCGACATCGGAATCGGGGTAGGCCGGGATCGACAACGTGAACGTCGACCCGGTGCCCGGCTGACTCCACAGCCGGATCGTTCCGTTGTGGTTGGCGGCCACGTGTTTGACGATCGCCAACCCCAGCCCGGTGCCGCCGGTGGCCCGGGACCGTGCCTTGTCGACACGGAAGAATCGTTCGAACACCCGCTCCTGATCCTCGGGAGCGATTCCGATCCCCCGGTCGGTGACCGAGATCTCGACGAATCCGCCCCGCCGCTGTCTGCTGATCGACACGGTGGATCCGTTGGGCGAGTATGCGATCGCATTCGACACCAGGTTAGCCACGGCGGTCACCAGCAGGCCCAAGTCGCCGCGGACCCGGTAGCCGCTCGGCGGGTCGGTGATGATGGTGATGTCGGCGTTGTCGGCGGCCACCTTGTGCCGCGACAACGCCTCGGCGACCACGGTGTCGACGTCGACCGCGGTCAGATCCGGCAACGGTTCGCCGCCCTGCAGCCGGGACAGATCGATCAGCTCTCCGATCATGTCGGCCAGCCGGGTGGATTCGGCGACCATCCGGTCGGCGAAGCGGCGCACGGTCTCCTCGTCGTCGGCCGAGGCGAGCAGCGCCTCGGCGAGCACCTTGAGCGCCCCGACCGGGGTCTTGAGCTCGTGGCTGACGTTGGCCACGAAGTCGCGCCGGGTGGCTTCCATGCGAGCGTGTTCGGACTCGTCGTTGATGTAGACGACGGCGAACCGGCGGTCCTCGTCGGTCAGCAGGCGCACATGCCCGCGGATCGACCGTGGGGTGGACCGGTTGGCCGACCGGCCGGGCCAGCCCCAGCTCGGTGTTCTCACCTCGGACAGGTCCACGTCACCGTCGGCGCCGGTGATCAGGGTCTGTTGGACGGCTTCCCACGTCTTGTCGTCGATCAACCCGTCGCGAACCAGGTTGAGCTGACGGGCCTGTTCGTTGGAGTACACCACGTCGCGGAACGTGTCGACGACGATGATGCCCACCGGAGCTGCGGAAACGATGTGCCGGAGCATCTCGGATACGGTGAGGCCGGCCTGTTCGGCGGCGCGGGCGCGACGGCGTTCCTGCAGCCGTGGGATCAAACCCGCACCGATGCCGACTCCGACGGCCAATGCGAGTAGTGCCCCGACTGCCAACTGCAGCGCGGAAACCACGCTCACGCGAAAATCGTACGCAACGGGTGAACGTCATCCCAGCTGCGCGCGGCCGAAACGGGACACGTCACACCCGTGAGCTGAGAAATTCGGCCGCTGTTCACCCGCTGTTCGCCCAGGCCGGGCCCGCCGGTGTTACTTCGCGCCCTGGGCCGCGACGGCGGCGGCTCCGGCCGCGGCGGCCTCCGGGTCCAGATACTGCCCGCCGACGACCTTCGGTTTGAGGTTCTCGTCCAGGTCGTAGCGAAGCGGGATCCCGGTCGGGATGTTGAGGCCGACGACCTCCTCGTCGGACATGCCGTCGAGGTACTTCACCAGCGCCCGCAGCGAGTTGCCGTGCGCGGCGATCAGCACCGTCTTGCCGGCCCGCAGATCCGGCACGATGGTCTGCTCGTAGTAGGGCACGAACCGGGCGACCACGTCGGCCAGGCATTCGGTCAGCGGACCGCCGTCGATGTCGGCGTAGCGCGGGTCGCCGTCCTGGCTGTACGTGCTGCCCCGCTCGATGGGTGGGGGCGGGGTGTCGTAGCTGCGCCGCCAGGCCATGAACTGCTCTTCGCCGTATTTCTCCTTGGTCTCGGCCTTGTTCAGCCCCTGCAGCGCGCCGTAGTGGCGTTCGTTGAGCCGCCAGCTGCGGTGGACGGGGATCCAGTGCCGGTCCGCCCGGTCCAGCGCCAGGTTGGCGGTGGTGATGGCGCGGCGCAGCAGCGAGGTGTAGACCACGTCGGGCAGCCGGTCGAGCTCGGCCATCAACTCCCCGGCACGCACCGCTTCGGCGCGGCCCTTGTCGGTGAGGTCGACGTCGACCCAGCCGGTGAACAGGTTCTTGGCGTTCCAGTCACTCTCACCGTGGCGGAGCAGAATCAGCGTGGCACCGTTTCCCATGGCCGAAATCATCTCATGTGGCCCGGGTCGCATGTCCGCCGTGCGGTCACTGCGGTGAGTGTGCGATGGCTGCGGTGAACGTGCGATGGCTGCGGTGAACGTGCGATGGTCACGGCGAACGTGCGCCCACGGTGCGACATCGGGCCGATCGCCACCACCACGGCACATTCGAATCACCCGCCACACGCCCGCCGCGGCCACAGCACACTCGGCTCAGCCCTTGCACGCCGGATTACGGTCGGCATTCGGCGTACAGTCAGCAAGCCCGCCGTGCAGTCAGTGAGCCCAGCGTGCGATGGCTGCGGTGAGTGTGCGATGGCTGCGGTGAACGTGCGATGGCTACGGCGGACGTGCGCCCACGGTGCGACATCGGGCCGATCGCCACCACCACGGCACATTCGAATCACCCGCCACACGCCTGCCGCGGCCAGAGCACACTCGCCACACCCGGCGCACACTCGACAGCCGCTCGGCCCGCTCGAAGGCGACGGTCACTCGTCGTCGATCAGGTGCTCGAACGCCCGCAGATTCTTCAGCGACTCCCCGCGGGCCACCCGCCACTCCCACTCTTTCTGGATCGACGAGCGGAAGCCCAGTTCCAGCAGCTTGTTGAAGTCGTGGTCGACGGCCTCCAGGATCTGCCCCATCACCCGGTCCAGCTCGTCGGGGGTCACCGCGTGCAGCGCGATCCGGCCCACCAGGTAGATGTCGCCGAGCTTGTCGAGGGTGTAGGCCACGCCGTAGAGCTTGCGGTTGCGTTTGAGCAGGAACCGGTAGACGCCCTCGTGGTTCTCGTCCGGCTTGCGGCAGACGAACGCCTCGACCCGTACCGAGTGCTCACCGACCGTGAAGATCGCGTTCGTGGTCAGCCGCCGCTCCCCCGGCAACGCCACCACGATGCCGGGCGGCCCGCCGTGCGCGCCCTCGTGCCGTTGATAGGACAGCCCGTGCTCGGTGAGGGTGCGCTCGATGTCCTCTTCCACCTCGCGACTCATGCCCGTACTCCCCGTCGCATCGTGAAACGCCGGCCGTTGCGCCGGACCGACGGCTCCGGACGGCGATGCGCGGCCCGGTAGTCGGCGATCGCCCGGCCGTAGCTGGCCAGCAGCGCGTCCACGGTGTTGGACCACGAGAAGGTCCCGGCGTGGGCGATCGCGGCGCGGCGCATCGCGGTGGTGTCGCGATCCAGCAGGCCACCGATGGTCTCGGCCCAGTCTCCGACATCGTGGCCGTCGACGAGCTGCCCGGTCACGCCGTCGCGCACCGCCACCGGCAGTCCGCCCACCGCGGCGGCCACAACCGGTGTCCCGCACGCCTGGGCCTCGACGGCGACCAGGCCGAACGACTCCGAATAGCTCGGCACCGCGACCAGGTCGGCGGCGCGGTACACGTTGACCAGCTCGTCCCGGGACTGCGGCGGCAGGAAGGTCACATGCGCCCCGATATCCAGTTCTTCGGCCAACCTGATCAGCGAATCGGGGGCGCCCAGTCCACTGCCCGACGGCCCGCCGGCCACCACGATCCGCAGCCGGGGGTGGCTGTCGGTGAGCCGCACCGCAGCCCGCAGCAGGATGTCGGGCGCCTTGAGCGGCTGGATCCGGCCGACGAACGCCACCACCTGTTCGTCGTCGGACAGGCCGAGCGCCCGGCGGGCGGCCTGCCGATCACCCGGGGTGAAGGTGCTCAGATCCACCCCCGGATGCACCACATCGATCCGGTCCGGGTCGGCCTGGTGCATCGAAACCAGTTGTTGGGCTTCGTGTTCGGTGTTGACGATGAGCCGGTCGGCCTCGTCGACGACCTGTTGTTCACCCACCACCCGCAACGGCGGTTCGGGACTGTCGCCCTCCGCCAGCGCGGCGTTCTTCACCGCTGCCAGGGTGTGGGCGGTGTGCACCAACGGCACCGCCCAGCGGTCCCGGGCCAGCCAGCCCACCTGCCCGGACAGCCAGTAGTGCGAGTGCACGATGTCGTAGTAGCCGGGTTCGTGGGTGGCCTCCGCGCGCAGCACGCCCGCGGTGAACGCGCACAGCTGGGTGGGCAGATCGTACTTGTCCAGACCCTCGAACGGCCCCGCCACCACATTGCGGACCAGCACGCCGGGCGCCACCGGGACCACCGGCCGGTCCGCCGACGAGGTGGCGCGGGTGAAGATCTCCACCTCGACACCGCGGCGGGCGAGCTCCAGCGCGGACTGCAGCACGTAGACGTTCAGGCCGCCGGCGTCACCGGTGCCGGGCTGGTGGAGCGGCGAGGTGTGCACGGATAGCACCGCCACCCGTTGCGGAATCGGCGGGTCCAGCGGACCAGCGGTCGTCAGGCGCACACACTCATGTCTACACGCGTGGGGTCACCGACGGTTCAGCCGGTCGCATGCTGACCGGTCAGCACCCGCGCCGATGTGCGCGGTGCGTCCAGGGCGCGCCGCATGGCGCCGATCGGGTCGGCGTACAGGCTGCCCAGCGAAACCACGCCGGCGCCGGCCTCCTGCACCCGGTTGCCGAAGGCGGTGGTGCGGATCTCCAGCGGCGGCAGCACCGACCGCGTGGTGAAGGCCGCGGTCAGCGTTTCCATCCCGGCCGGGTAGTCGGTGAACGCCTGGCCGCCGACCACCACCTCGTCGGGGTTGAGCATGTCGCGCAGCAACGCCAGCGACTCGCCGAGCACCCGGGCCCGCTCGTCGAGCAGTTCGCGGGCGGTGCTGTCTCCACGCTGGGCGGCCCGCAGGACCGCGGCGATCGTCGACGCCGGGCCCTCGGGCGGGATGACGTTCAGCCGGCGGGCCGCGGTGACGACGGCCTGATCGCTGACCGTGGTCTCCAGCTGACCGGTGCCGCCGAGCAGGTCGGAGTTCACCGGCAGCGCGGCGATGGTGCCGGGTCCGGCCGCGGGTGAGTGCACCCGCCCGGCGATGCTCAGCGCGTAGCCGACGGTTTCCCGGGCGTACATGAACAGGCTGGTCGTCCCGCGTCGGCGGGACCGGCCGAGCAGCAGTTCGGCGGCGGCCATCGCGTCCAGATGCGGGGCCACCGACACCGGCAGTCCCAGCGTCTCGGCCAGCACCGGGCCGACCGGCGCGTCGGTCCAGCCGAGCAGCGGATGGTCGAGGTGGCCGGTGGTGACGTCGAAGACACCCCCGGCGGCGACTCCGACCCACAGCGGCCGGCGACGGTGCCACCGGCTCAGGTAGCGGCGCGCGCTCTCGGCCAGCGACGCCACCGCGCCCGGCTGCGCTCCACGCGGGGTGGGGGTCTCCACCACGTCCAGGGTGCGCCCGAACAGGTCGGTGGCGGCGATGCTGGTGGTGCGGGCCCCGATGTGGATGCCCAGGGTCAGGTAGGGGTCGTGGTCGACCTCGACCGGCACCCGGGGCCGGCCGATCGCCCCGGACACCGCGAGGTCGGGGCGTTCACGCAACAGACCGGCCTCCAGCAGGGCGATGACCTGGCGGTTCACCGTGGCGATGCTCAGGCCGGTGGCCTTGGCGATGGCGTCGCGGGCGATCGGGCCGCGCAGCCGGGCGGCTTCGAAGACCGAGGCCGCGGCGGCGTCGGCGACCCGCAGGGACGGCGCGACGACGCGCTGGCGGGACACCAGCGGGCGGCGGGTGCGCGACGCCGTGACGCCGGCGGGGCGGAGCAGCGATGAAGCGGTTCGGGGGGTGCTGACGGTGTTGGCAGTGCGGGCCACGGGAAGGTCCTTCGTCGAGAGCAGCGGATGGGGTGGATTCCTGCTGGCCACGCCCCGACGGGACAGAATTTCGGCGGAAACGTCAGGCGCGGCGCGTCACGCGACAACAACAGTCGCGACGCGCACACATGTGCACAACCTGGTTCCGGCTCACGGAGAGAATTTAGCACGGCTACTACAGTTGTCCAGATGACAACACCAGCAACCGAACACCGGGTCGCGGTGGTCACCGGAGCCAGCTCCGGAATCGGTGAAGCGACCGCGAAAGTTCTTGCCGCACAGGGTTTTCACGTCGTCTGCGTGGCTCGCCGAGCGGAGCTGGTCGAAGCGCTCGCAGCCGAGATCAGCGGAACCGCGAGCGTGACCGACGTCACAGACCGGGCCGCCGTGGAGGCGCTGGCCGACCAGCTCGACCGCGTCGACGTCCTGGTCAACAACGCCGGCGGCGCCAAGGGTCTGGAACCGGTGGCCGAGGCGGATCTGGACCACTGGCGGTGGATGTGGGAGACCAACGTGCTGGGCACCTTGCATGTCACGCGCGCCCTGCTGCCCAAGCTGATCGCCTCCGGCGACGGCCTCATCGTCACGGTGACCTCCATCGCGGCCTTCGAGATCTACGACGGCGGCGCCGGTTACACCGCGGCCAAACACGCCCAGAGCGCGCTGCACCGCACCCTGCGCGGCGAGCTGCTCGGGAAACCGGTGCGGCTCACCGAAATCCAGCCCGGAATGGTGGAGACCGAGTTCTCGCTGGTGCGGTTCGACGGAGACCGGGAGAAGGCCGACGCGGTGTATCAGGGTTTGACCCCGCTGGTCGCCGAGGACATCGCCGAGGTGATCGGTTTCGCGGCGTCCCGACCGCCGCACGTCAACCTGGACCAGATCGTGATCCGACCGCGTGATCAGGCCTCCGCCACCCGCAAGTTCACCCGCCCGGCCGGGGAGTAGTCACCGGCGCGTCCGGCGGGGTGGCCGGGGCGGATTCCGGCAGGTCCGGCGGCGCGGGGCCGGTGCTGATCGCCGACATCGCGAGCCAGTCGGCCCACGGGACGGTCCAGTCCCAGATGTCCCCGTCGGCGTGCGACAACGGAATCGAGGTGCCGGTCACCTCCACCGGGTCGCCGTAGACGGCGCTGTGGAAGTACTGCTCGGCATCGGCCGGGGACATGTTGATGCAGCCGTTGGTGACGTTGCTGTTGCCCTGGGCCCCGATGCTGCCCGGATTGGCGTGGATGAATTCGCCGTTGTTGGAGATCCGCACCGCGTGCCGCATGTGCACGTTGGCGTATCCGGCGGCCGGGTTGGACATGTAGAAGTCGGTGTGTTTCTCGGTGACGACGTGGATTCCGCTGCGGGTGATGTTGCGCGGCAGGTTGCCCTCGCCGTAACTGCACGGGAAGTCCATCACCACACCGGCGTCGGTGAGCACCTGCAGCCGGTGCGCCGGCGCGTGGGCCCGGACCAGCTGATACCGGCCGATGCTGAAATCCAGGGTGGCGTCGGCGGCGCCGAATGCGCCGGAGCCGAACGCCACCCCGTACAGCGGTGCGTCGACGTGGACGCGGGTGCCGGCCGGGTAGTACTCGCGGGGCCGCCAGTGCACCCGCGAGCCGGCGGCCTCGTCGGGCAGCCACGCCCAGCCGCCCTCGACCGCGGGTTCGGTGGTCACCCGCAGCGCCCGCTCGACGGCGGCCTTGTCGCCGACCGGCGCGTCGAACTGGAGGATGATCGGCGCGGCCACCCCGACCACCTGACCGTCGGCGAGCTGGAACCGGCCGGTCACCTGCACCGCGGGTGCCACCGTGGTGAACGCGCCGGCGACCGGCACCTCCCGGCCGTCGGGGCCGACCGCCGTACCGGCCCAGGTGTAGGTGCGGCCGTAACCGAGCGGCTCGGTGGTGGTGAACACGGTGCGGTCCGGGTTGAGGACGCCCGCGACGACCTTGCCGTCGGGGTTGGTGAGGCTGATCCGGTCGAACCGGCCGTCGGCGACCACCGCGCGGACGGGTGCGGTGGGCAGCACGTCGACGCTGTCGGCAGCGGGTTCGAAGGTGAGCGCCGGCGTCGGTTCGGCCGGCGATCCGACGTCACCCACACATGCCGCGAGCGCCGCGGGGGCGGTGACACCGAGCGCGAGCAGACCCAGCGCGCGCCGCCGGTTCAGCACCGGCGGCCCGTGGCGGTCGCGGCCGTCCGGGCCGGCGCTCGCACCGCTGGGGGTCACGCGAACCCAGCGTACCTACAGCGAACAGCCGACCAACACGGGTTCGGGGACGAGTTCGATGCCGAATGCCGCGCGCACCCCGTCCCGGACCTCGCGGGCCAGCGCGATCACGTCGGCGGTGGTGGCGTTGCCGCGGTTGGTCAGCGCCAGCGCGTGTTTGGTGGACAACCGCACCGGAGCCCCCGCACCGGGGTAGCCCCGGCCGAACCCGGCACGTTCCACCAGCCACGCCGCCGCCAGTTTGACCCCGTCCGGAGCCGGATAGTTCGGCACCGGCCCCGGTGCCGAGTCGCGGATCCGCTCGAATTCGGCGGTGCTGACCACCGGATTGGTGAAGAACGAGCCGACGCTCCAGGTGTCATGGTCGTCGACGGTGGCCGCCGAGGTCAGCATGCCCTTGCCGGCCCGCAGCGCCAGCACGGCCTCCCGCACCCGGGCCGGATCGGTGCGCTCACCGGTCGCGACGTCGAGGGTGCGGGCCAGTTCGGCGTACCGGATCGGCGCGCTGCGGCCGGCCGGGTCCAGTGCGAACTCCACCTCGAGCACGACCACCGTGTCGGAATGCTTGAGAATGCTGCTGCGGTAACCGAATCGCAGGTACTCGGGCGCCACCCACCGGTCTTCACCGGTGCGCCGGTCGTGCAGCCGGACGCGCCGGATGGTGTCGGCGACCTCGGCCCCGTAGGCGCCGACGTTCTGCACCGGGGTGGCGCCGGCCGAACCGGGGATGCCCGACAGACATTCCAGCCCGCCCAGCCCGTGTGCCAGCGAGGTGACCACCACGTCGTCCCACAGCGCCCCGGCCTCGGCGCGGACCAGGTGGCCGTCGACGCTGATCCGGTCGTTGGCCAGCCGCACCACGGTCAGATCGGTCAGGTCGTCGGCCAGCACCACGTTGGACCCGCCCGCCAGCACCAGCATCGGGCCGGTCCGGTCCGCGTCGAGCACCCGCAGCACGCCGATGACCTGATCGGTGGCGGTGCACTCGATGAGCCGACGGGCCACCGGACCGACCCGCAGAGTGGTCAACGGCGCCAGCGGAACCCCCTCGGCGACCGGCACACCGGCGACTCGTGAACCCACCACGGGCCGTAACGGTAGCCTTACCCGCTATGCCGCGTTCATTCGACATGGCCACCGAGTACGGCGCCACCGTCGAACAGGTTCACCGGGCGCTTCGTGACGAGCAGTACTGGCTGGCACGTCTGGCCGACTCCGGCGCCGACCACGCCACCCTCGATTCGCTCACCGTCGACGCCGACGGCGGCATCGATGTGGAGACCACCCAGGTGCTCTGGTCGGACCGACTGCCCGGCTTCGTCAGCCAACTGCATCGCGGCGATCTGAGCGTCAAACGCGAGGAGACCTGGAGCCCGCTGCGGGACGGGACCGCCACCGTCGAGGTCAAGGGCGCCATCATCGGGGCTCCGGCCTCCCTCGAGGGCACCGGCACGCTGCAACCCACCGACTCGGGACACACCTGCAGGCTGGATTTCCAGGTGACGGTGGAGGTGCGGATCCCGCTGCTGGGCGGCAAGCTCGAGACCCTGGTGGGCAATCAGTTGATGGAGCTGCTGATCGCGGAGCAGCGGTTCACCACGAATTGGATCGCCGCGAACGCCTGACCCGGGTCACTAGGGTGGCGGTATGCGGATAGCGCTCGCCCAGATCCGGAGCGGCACCGACCCGTCGGCCAATCTGAACCTCGTCGAGGAGTACACCCGCCGCGCCGCCGCCACGGGTGCGGGGTTGGTGCTGTTCCCGGAGGCGACCATGTGCCGGTTCGGGGTGTCGTTGAAACCGGTCGCCGAACCGCTGGACGGCCCCTGGGCCACCGCGGTGCGGGAGATCGCCGCCGGCGCCGGGGTCGTCGTGGTGGCCGGGATGTTCACGCCCAGCGGCGACGGCCGGGTCACCAACACCCTGCTGGCCACCGGCCCGGGCGTGGCGGCCCACTATCACAAGATCCACCTCTACGACGCCTACGGGTTCACCGAATCCCGAACCGTGGCACCGGGTTCCGAACCCGTGACGATCGATGTCGGAGGGGTGCGGGTGGGGCTGACCACCTGCTACGACATCCGGTTCCCGGAGCTGTACGTGGAGCTGGCCCGCCGCGGCGCGGAGCTGCTCACCGTGCATGCGTCGTGGGGGTCGGGGCCGGGCAAACTCGAGCAGTGGACGCTGCTGGCCCGGGCCCGGGCCCTGGACACCACCTGCGTCGTCGCGGCGGTCGGACAGGCCTATCCCGGTGACGAGATCGCCGCGCAGGGCCCGACGGGTGTCGGCGGCAGCCTGGTCGCCTCGGCCACCGGCGAGGTGCTCGCCGCGGCCGGTCCGGAACCCGAGCTGCTGGTCGCCGACCTGGACCTGGACGCCGCGCGGCGGGCCCGCGACACGATCGCGGTGTTGCGCAACCGCTCAGATGTTGCTCAGTGGGGTAAGGCAGAATCCGTCGGATGACCGATCCCTGGGCGCGTCCGACCGACGACACACCCTCCGTTCCACCGCCGTCGCCGGGCGGTCCTCCGGCGTCACCCGCCGGCGGGCCACCGAGCAGTCCCCCACCACCGCCGCCGGAGGGCGGCTATCCCCCGCCACCGCCGCCGGGTCAGATGGGCGGCCCACCGCCGGGTCAGATGGGCGGCCCGCCGCCGGGTCAGATGGGCGGCCCGCCGCCGGCTGGCTCCGAGGAGCAGGACGAGTCGTTCATGGCGAAGATCAAGAGCCTGTTCAGCGACCCGCTGTCGGTGGTGCTGGTGGTCGTCATCGTCATCGCACTGGTGGCAGCCGGTCTGCTGGGCGCCGAGCTGTACGCCCGCAACCGGGCCGACTCCGTGGTGGCGCGGGTGGTGTCGTGTGTGGTGCAGGACGAGGCCACGGCATCCTTCGATCCGCTGCCGCCGTTTCTGATGCAGCACATGTCGGGCCACTACACCAACATCAACATCGAGACCGCCGGCAATCAGATCCGCGATGCCAAGGGTATGAAGCTGGCGCTGCACATCCGTGACGTGCGGCTGGAGGACACCGCGGATTCCGGTGGGACGCTGGGTGCGCTGGACATCACGATCACCTGGTCGGCCGACGGCATCCGGCGGACCGTGCAGGAGGCGATGCCCCTGATCGGGTCGTTCGTGACCACCGGGGTGAGCACCGATCCGGCCGCCGGCACCATCACCCTCGACGGACCGCTGGCCAGCATCGTGGCACGTCCGCAGGTGGCCGACGGCGGAATCCGGCTGGAGGTGGTCAGCCTGACCGGCATCGGCTTCCTGACGCTGCCGCGGGAGACGGTGCAGCCGGTGCTGGACGCGTTCACCGACGGGTTGACCGACAACTATCCGATGGACATCACCGCGCAGAGTGTGCAGGTCACCGACGACGGTGTGATCGCGCAACTGTCCAGCCGCAACGCGTCGATCCCCAAGGGCCAGGAAGACCCCTGTTTCGCCGAGCTGTGAGTTTCGCCGAGCTGTGAGGCCGGCCGGGCTCAGGTGAGGCCGTCGAGCACCGCCCGGCTGGCCGACAGACCCAGCCGGGTGGCGCCGGCGTCGAGCATCGCGACGGCGTCGGCGGCGGTGCGGATCCCGCCGCTGGCCTTCACCCCGAGCCGTCCGCCCACCGCGGCCGCCATCACCGACACGGCCTGTACGGACGCGCCGCCGCTGGGATGGAAGCCGGTCGAGGTCTTGACGAAATCGGCCCCGGCATCCTCGGCGGCCCGGCACACGGCGGTGAGCCGTTCGGGGTCGGTGTGCTCCAGCAGCACCGCCGACTCCACGATCACCTTGAGCGTGATGCCGGACACCGCGCGGCGCACCTCGGCGATGTCGTCATAGACGGCGCCCAGCTCACCGGCCACGGCAGCGCCCACGTCGATGACCATGTCGACCTCGGCGGCCCCCGCCGCGGCCGCCAGTTCGGCCTCCCGGGCCTTGACCGACGGCAGGTGCTTGCCGGACGGGAATCCGGCGACGGTGGCGACGCGCAGATCCGCGGGGCTCGCCGCGACGGCGACCGGCACCATCGACGGTGACACGCAGACCGCGAAGACGCCCAGTTCGGTGGCCTCGCCCACCAGCGCCGCCACGTCGTCCGGCGTCGCCTCCGGTTTGAGCAGGGTGTGGTCGATCCGGGCGGCGACCTCGGCGCGGGTGTAGCTCATCAGAACGGCTCCTCGGTACCCCCGGGATTGCAGCCGGTCGCCAGCATCGTCACCTCGTCCACCCGGGGCCGCCACGGCTCCAGGTTCCAGCTGGTCTTCCCGGGCTGGGCGAATTCGGCGAGCCGCCAGTGACAGCGGAACTGCTCGTACATCCCGGGCAGGCCGGCGTCGGGCGACTGGGCGAGCACCTCACGCCAGGCGGCCTCGGCCTGCGCGCCGGTGCCGATCTGGGCGGCCGCGGCACGCGCCGCGGGGGTCGGGTAGACCCGCAGGCTGGACAGATCGCCCCACTTCGCCCACTCGACCCGCTCCACGTAGACCCCGGGGGCGGCCGGCGGATCGGGCGGACCCTCGGGATCGGCGGCGGCCACCCCGGCCGGCGGACCGGCGAGGACCAGCGCAACACACCAGCTGCTGACCGCCGTCACGGCGGTGACCGAACGACGCACCGGTCTAGTGGGACTTTCCTTGGATTTCCAGGATTTTCGGGCGCACGTCGACGAGGTAGACACCCGAGGCGACGGCGGCGATCACCGGACCGAGGATGCTGAGAACCGGAAGGAACGTCAGCAGCGCGCTGACGCCCAGGATCACCAGCCACACCGGCTTGGTGAGTTTGTCCGCGGCGGTGAAGGCGTCCGGCCGTTGCATCGCGGCGTGGACGAAGGCGTACACCGTCACCGCGAGCACGGCCATGGTCAACAGAAAGAGGACGGTACCCACGATGTGGCTGCTCACGTGTTCAGCCTATGCGGGTACCGTCCCGGACGTCGACTCGCGTCGAGCGAAATCGGCGGCAGTTACTTCTGGGTGACCTTCTTGGCCGCGGTCTTCTTGGCCGGAGCCTTCTTGGCGCCCGCCTTGGCGGCGGTGGTCTTGGCCGCAGTGTCCTTGGCCGTGTCCTTGGGGGCGGCCTTCTTCGCCGGAGCCTTCTTCGCGGGAGCCCCCGCCGAGGATTCAGCCGAGGATTCAGCCGAGGTCTCGGCCTGGGTCTCGTCGCCCTTCTTCGGGAAGTCGACGCCGACCAGCTTGGCGGCCCGCTCACCGACGGCGCGGGTCTGCGCGGCCACGGTGCCCAGCGCCTCCTGGGTCAGCTCGACGGCCTGGTCGGTGTAGCTCTCCACCCGCTCGGCGGCATCCTCGAAGGCCGGCTGGCTGCGCAACCGCTCCAGCGCCGCGGCACCCCGCTCCACCAACTTGGTGTAGGTGCCCTGGGCGGCGTCGGCGTAGGCCTCGGCCGCCCGGCGCAGCTCGTCCGCGCTCAGCTTGCCGCGGATCTCCTCGAACTGGGCGGGCAGCTCGTCACGGACCTTGCTGATCCGGGCGCGGCGTTCCTCGGCCCGGGCGTTGGCGTCGCTGCGGACCTCGTCGGCCCGCTCACGCAGGGCGGCGACGATCTCGTTGACGCGTTCCAACGCGAGGTCGGCGGCGCCCACTGCGGCAAGGAGCGGGGCGCGCAGGTCGTCGACGGTGGGTTGATTCTTCTCAGCCATCTCGGTGGGTTCCTTTCACGAATCGAAAACGGTGCGGGTTCGGTGAGCGGTCGCTGTCAGTCACGTGATGCAGTTGGTTGCTCCTCATCTGCGTCGGCGTCCTGTTCGTTCTGTCGACAGAACGACGTGTAGATGTCGAGCAGCACCTGCTTCTGCCGCTCGGTGATCGCCGTGTCGTTGACGATGGCGTCACGGACCTCGCTGGGCTCGCCGGGCTCCAGAATTCCGGCCCGCACATAGAGCACCTCTGCGGACACCCGCAGCGCCTTGGCGATCTGATTCAGCACATCGGCCGAAGGTTTGCGCAGCCCCCGCTCGATCTGACTCAGGTACGGATTGCTGACGCCGGCCTTCTCGGCCAGTTGCCGCAGCGATACCTGGGCAGCCTCGCGCTGACTTCGGATGAAACTGCCGATGTCCTGAGCCGCGTTGGACACAACCGCGGCAAGATTCTCGTCCTGCGGCAATGGAGCCCCCTCCTGCGTCGGTCTATCCGGTGGTCGGTCTATCCGGTGCGCGACACCTTCAACCGTACGCCGCGGTGCTAACTTTTGCAAGCACTAGTTAGCACTGGTCAGAACAGCAGTTGCGCGGTGGTGTAGATCGCGAGACCGGCCAGGGCGCCCACCACGGTGCCGTTGATGCGGATGAACTGCAGGTCGCGGCCGACGTGCAGTTCGATGCGCCGGCTGGCCTCCTCGGCGTCCCAACGTTCGATGGTGTCCGTGATCACCGTGGTGATCTCGGCGCCGTACTCGCCGACCAGATGTTTGACCGCGGTGATGATCCAGTTGTCGACCTTGTCGCGCAGGTCGGCGTCGTCGCGCAGCGATTCGCCGATCACCATCACCGAATCGGCGATGCGGGCCCGCAACGTCGACGACGGGTCGTCCACCGACTCGAGGATGATGCGCTTGGCGGCGTTCCACGCGGTCTCGGCGGCCCGGGCGACCTCGTCGCGGGCCATGATCTGCTCCTTGATGTTCTCCGCCCGCTGGATGGTGACCTCGTCGTTCTGCAGATCGTCGGCGAATTCGAACAGGAACCGGGTGGCCGACCGCCGCAGTTCATGGTCGGGATCTCGGCGCACCTTGTCGGTGAACTCCATCAGCTCGCGGTGGATCCGATCCCCGACCAGATGGTCCACCCAGCGCGGCGACCAGCTGGGCGAATCGCGCTCCACCACCCGCTCGATGATCTCGCCGGCGTTCAGTGACCACTGGAACGCCCGGTCGGCCAGCAACTGGATCAGCGCCTCCTGGCGGCCCTCCTGCAGCAGCTGCGCCAGCACCCGCCCCACCGGCGGACCCCACTGCGGTTCGGCGATGCGTTTGACGATCATCCGGTCCAGCACCTGCTGGATGTCCTCGTCGCGCAGCAACACCACCAGCACCCGCATCACGTTTGCCGCCTCGGCGGCGACCCGTTGGGCGTGGCCGGGCTCGGCGAGCCACTTGCCGAGCCGGCCGGCGATCTGCACGTCGCGCAACTTCTGCTCGACCACGTCCGGGGCCATGAAGTTCTCCCGCACGAAGGTGCCCAGGCCCTCGCCGAGCTGATCCTTCTTGCGTTTGATGATCGCGGTGTGCGGGATCGGGATCCCCAGCGGATGCCGGAACAGCGCGGTGACCGCGAACCAGTCGGCCAGCGCACCGACCATGCCCGCCTCGGCGGCCGCCCGTACATAGCCGACCCAGGCCGGTGCGTCGCCCCGGGTCTGCGCCCAGGTGCAGAGCAGGAAGATCACCGTGGCGCCGAGCAGAAAGCCCAGCGCAACGGCCTTCATCCGGCGCAGGCTGCGGGCCCGCTCGGCGTCGGCGGCCGAATCGGCGCCGGCGATCGCCTCGGCGAAACTCGGTCGGGGTGCGGAGACCGGAACCGGGGTTCTGGTCGGCATTCGGTGCGCCACGGAATCCATCATCCGCCACCCGGCCCGGTGCCGCGGTCCCGCAGCCCGGCTATCGGTGATCTTCCGTAGTATCGAGATGACTTAGGGAATGGGATTTCGGCGATAGTGGGACAGCAGACACCGCCGGCGGCGGTCAAGATGGACGGACGCAAACGACGCTGGCACCAGCACAAGGTGGAGCGGCGCAACGAGTTGGTGGACGGCACGCTGGAAGCCATCCGGCGGCGCGGCAGCAACGTCAGCATGGATGAGATCGCCGCGGAGATCGGTGTGTCCAAGACCGTCCTGTACCGCTATTTCGTCGACAAGAACGACCTCACCACCGCGGTGATGATGCGCTTCGCCCAGACCACCCTGATCCCCAACATGGCCGCCGCCCTGTCGACCGATCTCGACGGCTACGACCTGACCCGGGAGATCATCCGGGTGTACGTCGAGACGGTGGCCGCCGAACCCGAGCCGTACCGGTTCGTGATGGCCAACAACTCGGCGGGCAAGAGCAAGGTGGTCGCCGACTCCGAACGGATCATCGCGCGGATGCTCGGGGTCATGCTGCGCCGGCGGATGGCCGAGGCCGGGATGGACACCCGCGGCGTCGAACCCTGGTCCAATCTCATCGTCGGCGGGGTGCAGTTGGCGACCCACTCGTGGATGTCGCATCCACGGATGACCAGCGACGAACTGATCGACTACCTGACCATGCTGTCGTGGAGTGCGCTGTGCGGCATCGTCGAGGTCGGCGGCTCGCTGGAGAAGTTCCGCGAGATGCCGCACCCGTCGCCGATCCTGCCGCCGCAGCTGCGCGACCGGTGAGCACCGGACCGTCGACCGACCCGCCGCGGCTCTGGTCGGACCGGCCGGGTGAGCGACTGCGTTTCCGTCCCGGTGTCCGGGTCGCCGACCTCGACACGGCCGCCACCCCCGGGTTCACCGGCGGCAAGGCCGACGCGCCCGCCCTGCAGACCGAGCGCAGCGCCCGCCTCGCCGAGCTGCAGGAGATGCTCTACGCCAACCACCGCGTCCGCGGCGACCGCCGGTCGGTGCTGCTGGTCCTGCAGGGCATGGACACCGCCGGCAAGGGTGGCATCGTCAAACATGTTGTGGGAGCGGTGAATCCGATGGGCGTGCGGTACCGCGCGTTCGGGCCGCCGACCGCCGAGGAGAAGGCCCGGCACTATCTGTGGCGGGTCCGCCGGGCGCTGCCGCCCCCGGGCCACCTCGGGGTGTTCGACCGGTCGCACTACGAGGACGTGCTGGTGGTGCGGGTGCACAACCTGGTGCCGCCGGAGGTGTGGTCCGACCGCTACGACGAGATCAACGCCTTCGAGCGGGAACTCGTCGACGCGGGGATGACACTGGTCAAGGTGGCGCTGTTCATCTCGCCCGCCGAGCAGCGCAAGAACCTGCTGGCCCGGCTGGAGGATCCGGCCAAACACTGGAAGTACAGCCCGTCCGACGTCGACGAGCGCCGGCACTGGCCGGCGTATCAGGCCGCGTATCAGGACATGCTGGACCGCACCAGCACCGTCTATGCGCCGTGGTTCGTGGTGCCCGGGGACCGGCGGTGGTACAGCCGGCTGGCCGTCACCGAACTGCTCATCGACGCCCTCGCCGGCATGGGGTTATCCTGGCCGCCCGCCGATTTCGACGTCGAGGCGGAGCGGAACCGGCTGCTGCGGGCCTGACCGTTGCGGGGCTGCCGTGGGGCGCCTTTCGCGGCTCAGCCCTTGGTGAGCGTGAACTGCCCGACGTTGGTGATGCCGCGGCGGAAGAAGTCCGCGCACCCGGTGAGATAGCGGTAGTAGCGGTCGTAGACCTCTTCGGACTGCATCGCGATCGCCGGTTCGCGGTTGGCGGCCAGATTCTCGGCCCAGATGTCCAGCGTGCGGGCGTAGTGCGGACGCAACAGCTGGATCCGTTCCACGGAAAAGCCTGCGCCGGTGGCGAATTCAACGACATCACCCTCGGCGGGCAGCTCACCGCCGGGAAAGATCTCCCTGCCGATGAACTGCATGAACTTCAGATCGCTGATGGTGATCTTGATTCCGGCCTCGCGGAAGTAGGTCTGCGGATGGGCCAGGATGGTGTGCAACAGCATGCGGCCGTCGGCCGGCAGCGCCTTGTGGGCCATCTCGAAGAACGCGGCGTAGCGCGGTTTCTTGAACGCCTCGAAGGCGCCGATGCTGACGATGCGGTCGACCGGTTCGTCGAACTGCTCCCAGCCCTGCAACCGCACCTCCGCGGTGCGGGCGGTGTCGATCTGCGCGAGTCGGGCCTTGCTGTACTCGTACTGATTGCGGCTGAGCGTGATTCCGATCACGTTCACGTCGTACTTCTCCAGCGCCAGCTGCAGGGCGCCACCCCAGCCGCAGCCGATGTCGAGCAGCGTCATGCCGGGCTCGAGGTTCAGCTTGCCGAGCGCGAGGTCGAACTTGGCGATCTGGGCCTCGTCGAGCGTCATGTCGTCACGCTCGAAGTAGGCACAGGTGTACCCCATCGTCGGACCCAGGAACAGGGCGAAGAAATCGTCGGAGACGTCGTAGATCGACTGGGATTCCTCGAAGAACGGTTCGAGCTCCGCCGATGTGTTCGTCATGTGCGCGCACTACCTTCTGTCAGTTGTCCGGCGACCGCGAGGCACCATGACGGGCGTCCCGGCGAACCCGGTCAGCGATCTAGATCAGCTGGTGAGACTAGCTAATGGCCTGGGTATTTTCCAATGCAATCAGCCAGCGGTCAGTACGTGTAGAAACCGCGACCGGTCTTCTTGCCGAGGTGCCCCGCCTCCACCATCCGCACCAGCAGCGGCGGCGGGCCGTAGTGCGGCTCCTTGAACTCGTCGAACATCTTGTCGGCGATGAGCTTGAGGGTGTCGAGGCCGACCAGATCGGACAGCCGCAACGGGCCCATCGGGTGCGACAGCCCCGCCACCACGGCCTTGTCGACGTCCTCCACCGAGGCGTAGCCGGATTCGACCATCCGGATCGCCGACAGCAGATACGGGACCAGCAGCGCGTTGACCACGAAGCCGGACCGGTCGCCACAGCGCACCACCTGCTTGCCCAGCACCTCGGCGGCGAACTTCTCGGTCCGCGCGATCGCCTCGTCGGTGGTCACCAGCGTGTTGATGAGTTCGACCAACGGGAGCACCGGCACCGGATTGAAGAAGTGCAGCCCCAGCACCCGGCCCGGGTTCTTGGTGGCGGCGGCCAGCTTCATGATCGGAATGCTCGAGGTGTTCGACGCCAGCACCGCATCCGGATCGGTGAGGAGCTCGTCGAGTTCGGCGAACACCGTGGCCTTGACGTTCTCGTCCTCGACGATCGCCTCGATCACCAGCTGGCGGTCGGACAGATCCGCCAGCGTGGTGGTGAACCGCAGCCGGTCCAGCGCGGCGGAGCGCTCGTCCTCGCTGAGCTTGCCGGCCTGCACGCCGCGCGTCAGCGACTTGGCGATGCGCTCGCGCCCGGCGGTGGTCAGCTCCTCGCTGATGTCATAGACGACGACGTCCGCCCCGGCCCGGGCGGCCACCTCCGCGATACCCCCGCCCATCTGGCCGGCACCGACGATGCCCACTCGTTGGATCGAATCGCTCACGTGCTCTTTCCTATCAGATGCCGCACCCGGCCAGCCAAATGCCAAACGCACGGTTGCCGCCCCGTCGCCGAGATCGTCGGCAGACGTGGTGGGCGACAACCGTGCGCGTGGTGTGTCGGGAACTCACGGCCCCGGGGGGCCGCGCCTCGTCACCGGGTCAGCGGCCGGTGACAGGGTCTACGGTCCACTTCCTCTCGCGGCCTCAGGACCGCGCGTCGTCAGTGGAACTGGTCCTCCTCGGTGGAACCCTTCAGCGCGGTGGTCGAGCTGTTCGGGTCCACCGTGGTCGCGATCCGGTCGAAGTAGCCGGCGCCGACCTCACGCTGGTGCTTGGTGGCGGTGTAACCCCGCTCCTCGGCGGCGAACTCGCGCTCCTGCAGGTCGACGTAGGCGGTCATCTGGTTGCGGGCGTAGCCGTAGGCCAGATCGAACATCGAGTAGTTCAGCGCGTGGAAGCCGGCCAGCGTGATGAACTGGAACTTGTAGCCCATCGCGCCGAGCTCCTTCTGGAAGCGGGCGATGGTCGCGTCGTCCAGGTGCTTGCGCCAGTTGAACGACGGCGAGCAGTTGTAGGCCAGCATCTGGTCGGGGAACTCGGCCTTGACGGCTTCGGCGAAGCGCTTGGCCAGCTCCAGATCCGGGGTGCCGGTCTCCATCCAGATCAGATCGGCGTACGGCGCATAGGCCTTGGCGCGCGCGATGCACGGCTCGATGCCGTTCTGCACCCGGTAGAAGCCCTCCTTGGTCCGCTCACCGGTGATGAACGGCCGGTCCCGCTCGTCGACGTCGGAGGTGATCAGGGTGGCCGCCTCGGCGTCGGTGCGGGCGATGATCACGGTCGGCACGTCGGCGACGTCGGCCGCCAGCCGGGCGGCGGTCAGGGTGCGGATGTGCTGCTGGGTCGGGATCAGCACCTTGCCGCCGAGGTGGCCGCACTTCTTCTCGGAGGCCAGCTGGTCCTCCCAGTGCGAGCCGGCGACACCGGCGGTGATCATGGCCTTCTGCAGTTCGTAGACGTTGAGCGCACCGCCGAACCCGGCCTCACCGTCGGCGACGATCGGCACCAGCCAGTTCTCCACCGAGGTGTCACCCTCGACCTTGGCGATCTGGTCGGCACGCATCAGCGCGTTGTTGATGCGACGCACCACCTGCGGCACCGAGTTGGCCGGATACAGGCTCTGGTCGGGATAGGTGTGGCCGGACAGGTTGGCGTCACCGGCGACCTGCCAGCCGGACAGGTAGATGGCCTTCAGCCCGGCCCGGACCTGCTGCACGGCCTGGTTACCGGTCAGCGCGCCCAGCGCGTTGACGAACTCCATGTCGTGGAGCTGGTTCCAGAGGATCTCGGCGCCGCGGCGGGCCAGGGTGTGCTCCTCCACCACGGTGCCCTGGAGGGCCACGACATCCTCGGCGGTGTAGTCACGCTTGACGTTCTTCCACCGGGGGTTGGTCTCCCAGTCCTTCTTGATCTGTTCGGCAGATCTCGGCGTGCCCACGTTCGACATGGCATCCCTCCTTCGCCCGGGTCGTTGCGCCGGAACCAGGCTTCATAGCCTTGTTAACGGCGCCCCGCCTTAACTGATGTGTTAACCCGACCTTTACATACCGCATAGCCGCAGGTCCAGCCGCATTTCTTGCCAATTTCGGCGAAGCGAGCCCGCGATTTTGCAAATTTTGCGAAGACAATTCTTCCGAGCGGCTTTGATAGCTACTGGCCAGTAACACATTTCCGCAGGTCAGCACGTGTCCGCGGAGAGATCGTGACGGGCCCGGATCGGGTCAGAGCGCGAACACCGCGGCGACGGCCTTCACCTCGTCGCCGACGGCGTATGTGAGCGTTGTAACAGTGCGATCCATCAGTTCCGGACCGAACTGATCCGTGGAATTCGGCGGATGACGGTGGGTGATGATCTCGAGTTTGTCACCCAGTGCGACCGGCGAATTGTGTTCGATGGCGGCCCGCAGCGGCGCGCGCAACAACTCCGGCTGGGTGAACAGGTAGTCCTCGATGACGCTCCAGTACACCGAGTTGTTCATGTGGTCGAACAGGTCGATGTCGCTGGCCCGGACCGGGAACTCCTGGATCTGCACCGCGTCCTCGCGGGCGCCGGGCCGCAGGTAGGACTGCCAGCGCAGCCGGTCCACCGACGTGGTGCGGCGCAGCCCGGCGATGAAGTCGTCGGAGATGCGGGCCGGGCCCTGGGTCTCGCGGTTGATGTTGATCCAGAACGCCTCGGACTCCATCAGGCCGCCCTTGCGCCCGTCGATGCGCACCCGCATCTCGCACCACCGGTTGGAGGTACCCGAACACCACCGGCGCAGCCGCAGCATGTCCTGGAACTCGATCGGCCTGATCAGGTCGATCATCGTGCGGCGCACGATCCACAGCGGGTGGGTCTCCTCGTAGCCCAGTTCGCGCAGCTGATCCTGGCCGATGTCCTGGATGTGGCGGCACGCCGCATCGAACCGCAGCCGGCCGGTCCGGTCGATGTCGGCGACGCGCAGCGGCCATTGCCGGTCGAAGACGTCGGGATGGGGATCGGGCACCGGCATCAGCGCCTTGCCCAGGCCGGTGCGCGCCGGACCGGTCACCGGCCCGGCCGCAAACTTCTCTGTGCTCTCGGCCATCCCTACATCCCCCTCGTTTGCCTGCGCGCGATCATGCCAGCCACCGCGTCAAACCTCCAAGGAGTTGATCTTGCAAATACTGCGAAGTTCGAATTCGCACCATTGTTAGGGTTGGGCCGTGGCCAAGACGTACGTCGGATCGAGGGTGCGGCAGCTGCGCAACGAGCGCGGCTACAGTCAGGCGGCCCTGGCCGAGATGCTCGGCATCTCCCCCAGCTACCTCAACCAGATCGAGCACGATGTGCGGCCGCTGACGGTTCCGGTGCTGCTGCGCATCACCGACCTGTTCGGGGTGGACGCCACCTTCTTCGCGCCCGAGGACAACACCCGGTTGATCGCCGAGTTGCGCGAGGTCACCCTGGACCGGGACCTCGACATCAATGTCGACATGACCGAGATCGCCGACATGGTCAGCGCCCATCCGGAGCTGGCCCGCGCGATGGTCAATCTGCATCAGCGCTACCGGCGCACCACCACCCAGCTGGCGGCCGCCACCGAGGATCGGTATCACGACAGCAGCGGCTTCGGTTCCGGGTCCGGTTCGATCACCATGCCGCACGAGGAGGTGCGGGACTACTTCTACCAACGGCAGAACTACCTGCACGAACTCGACACCGCCGCCGAGGATCTCACCATCCGGATGGGCATGACCCGCACCGAGTTGGCCCGGCAGTTGGCCGACCGGCTGACGATGGTGCACGGTGTGCACATCGTGCGGCGGGTGGACATGCCGGAGACCGTGCTGCACCGCTACGACCCGGAGACCAGGACGCTGGAGCTGAACAACCAGCTGTCGTCGGGGCAGCAGGTGTTCAAGATGGCCGCCGAGCTGGGCTATCTGGAGTTCGGCGACCTCATCGACAAGCTGGTCGACGAGGGGCATTTCACCAGCGACGAGTCCCGCAAGCTGGCCCGGCTGGGGCTGGCCAACTACTTCGCCGCGGCGACGGTGCTGCCCTACCGGCAGTTCCACGGGGTGACCGAGAACTTCCGGTACGACATCGAACGGTTGTCGGCGTTCTACCGGGTCTCCTACGAGACCATCTGCCACCGGCTGTCCACCCTGCAGCGGCCGTCCATGCGTGGCGTCCCGTTCTCGTTCGTCCGGGTGGACCGGGCCGGCAACATGTCGAAGCGCCAGTCCGCCAGTGGTTTTCACTTCTCCTCCAGCGGAGGTACCTGCCCGCTGTGGAACGTCTACGAGACGTTCGCCTATCCGGGCAAGATCATGGTCCAGATCGCCGAGATGCCCGACGGGCGCAAGTACCTGTGGGTCGCGCGCACGGTGGAGCGGCGCGCCTCCCGCTATGGTCAACCGGGGAAGACCTTCGCGATCGGGTTGGGGTGCGAGCTACGGCACGCACACCGGCTGGTCTACTCGGAGGGCCTGGACTTGTCGGGCGAGAACGCCAGCCCCATCGGCGTGGGATGCCGGGTCTGCGAACGGGACAACTGTCCGCAGCGGGCCTTCCCCGCCCTGGGCCGGGCGCTGGACCTCGACGAGCATCGCAGTACGGTGTCGCCGTATCTGGTGCGCCGGCCGTGACGACTGGAACGGGGAGAGATGACCGCGACCGTACCGCCCCGCATCCCGCCGGGTGGATTCCGTGAACTCGGCCCGATCAACTGGGTGATCGCCAAGCTCGGCGCCCGGGGGATCCGCGCGCCACGGTTCAGCCTGTTCAACGTGCTGGGTCAGCATCCGTTGCTGTTCTGGACCTGGCTGCCGTACTCCGGCTACCTGCTCTACGCCGGCAAACTGTCCCGCCAGGACGCCGAGGTGGTCATTCTGCGGGTCGGGCAGCTGCGCGACTGCGAATACGAGCTGCAGCAGCACCGCCGCCTGGCCCGCAGCCGCGGTGTCGGGCCGGAGTTGCAGGCCAAGATCTTCGAGGGCCCCGACGCCGAGGGCCTCACCGAACGGCAGCGGGCGCTGATCGCCGCCACCGATGAGTTCGTGCTGAACCGGTCGGTCTCATCGGAGACCTGGGTGCGGCTGGCCCGCCAGCTCAACCGCAAACAGCTCATCGAGTTCTGCACGCTGGCAGGGCAATACGATGCGCTGGCCGCGACCATCGCCACACTGCGGATTCCGCTGGACTTTCCGGACTAGTCCTTCGCCCACAGTTCACCCCGGTATCCGACCGTGCGCTGGCTACGGCGACAGTGCGCCGGCCGCGGCGACAGTGCGCCGGCCGCGACGAGAGTGCGCCGGCCGCGGCGATAGTGCGCCGGCCGCGACGAGAGTGCGCCAGCCGCGACGACACGCCGCGAATCCCGTCGTGGACACACAATCACCGCGCTCACCACACACTCAAAGCAGACGTCGCACACTCACGTTCACACGACGATGCGGCCGACGTCGAGGGTGCACACGTCGCACCGAGAGCGCGCTGGCTACGGCGACAGTGCGCCGGCCGCGGCGAGAGTGCACTCACCGCGGCGAGAGTGCGCCGGCCGCGACGACACGCCGCGAATCCCGTCGTGGACACACGATCACCGCGCTCACCACACACTCAAAGCAGACGTCGCACACTCGCGGTCACACGACGATGCGGCCGACGTCGAGGGTGCACACGTCGCACCGAGAGCGCGCTGGCTACGGCGACAGTGCGCCGGCCGCGGCGAGAGTGCACTCACCGCGGCGACAGTGCGCCGGCCGCGACGACAGTGCGCCGGCCGCGACGACACACCGCGAATCCCGTCGTGGACACACGATCACCGCGCTCACCACACACTCAAAGCAGACGTCGCACACTCAAAGCAGACGTCGCACACTCATCCGGTCACAGATAGGTGGCGGCGAGCACGGACAGCGTGAACAGCACCGGCAGCACCGGCAGGCTCCACAGAAACGCCGCCCACACGTGTGACCGTTGCCGATACCGTCGCAGCCCCAGCCAGATCGCGGCGGCGGCCGTCACCGCGGTGACGGCGGCGATCACCAGTACCCAGGTGTTCACCCGGGACGAGCCCATGGCCAGCGAGATCGCCACCAGCCACAGGGTGTGCCCGAGCAGCAGCCCGCCGATTCCGGCGAGAACGGTGTTTCTCAAAAGTTGATCATGTGGCCGACCAGACCGTGGAAGCACTCCTGCATCGCCTCCGACAGGGTCGGGTGCGTGTGGACGTTGCGGGCCAGCTCGTGCGCGGTCAGATCCCATTTCTGCGCCAGGGTCAGCTCGGGCAGCAGCTCGGAGACATCATGGCCCACCATGTGGCCGCCGAGCAGTTCGCCGTACTTGGCGTCGGCGATCAACTTGACGAAGCCGCTCGGAGCGCCCATGCCGTGCGCCTTGCCGTTCGCGGTGAACGGGAACTTGGCGACCTTGACGTCGTAGCCCTCTTCACGCGCCTGCTCCTCGGTGAGCCCGAAGCTGGCCACCTGCGGCTGGCAGAACGTGGCGCGCGGCATCATCCGGTAGTCGCCGAGCGGCAAAGTCTCCACACCGGCGATGGTCTCGGCGGCCACCACCCCCATCGCCTCGGCCACATGCGCCAGTTGCAGTTTCGCGGTGACGTCGCCGATGGCGTAGATGTGGGGCACGCTGGTGCGCATGTAATCGTCGATCGCGATGGCCTGCCGGTCGTCGAGCCGCACACCCGCACGGTCCAGACCGTAACCGTCGACGTTGGGGGCGAACCCGATGGCCTGCAACACCTTGTCGGCCTTGAGCTCGCTGCTCTCGCCGTCCTTGCTGACCTTCACGACGACCGAGCCGCCGGCCCCGTTGTCGGTGATGGACTCGACCTTGGTGCCGGTGTGGATCTTCACCCCGAGCTTCTTGAACTGCTTCTCGATCTCCCTGGAGACCTCGGGGTCCTCGTTGGGCAGCACCCGCGGCAGGAACTCGACCACGGTGACGTCGACCCCGTAGTTGGCCATGATGTAGCCGAACTCCATGCCGATCGCGCCGGCGCCGGCGATGACGATCGAGCCGGGCAGCTCGCGCGTCATGATCAGCTTCTCGTAGGTGACGACGTTCTCCGACAGCGACGTCCCGGGCACCAGCTTGGTGCTGCTGCCGGTCGCGATGATGGCGTTGTCGAAGGTCACCTGCTCGGTGCCGCCCTCGTTGAGCTCGACCTCGATCGTGTGGGCGTCGGTGAACCGGCCGTACCCGTGGATCTCGGTGATCTTGTTCTTCTTCATCAGGAAGTGCACACCGGAGACCCGGCCGTCGGCCACCTTGCGGCTGCGGTCGAACGCCGCCCCGTAGTCGAACGTCACCTCGCCCTGGATGCCGAAGAGCTTGGCATCGCGGGTGAAGATGCTCGCCAGTTCGGCATTGCGCAGCAACGCCTTCGACGGGATGCAGCCGACGTTGAGGCACACCCCACCCCAGTACCGGGGTTCGATGATGGCGGTCTTCTGTCCGAGCTGTGCGGCACGGATCGCCGCGACGTAACCGCCGGGACCTGCACCGAGAACGACGACGTCATAGTGGCTCACGGCCTCCACCCTAACGGCTGACCCCGCCGTTCGAGCATGGAGTATCTACAGCGACATCAGGTGCCGGCTGAGCCCGGCGAGCACCGTGTCGTCGTGGCTGACCACCGCCAGCGCGGTGTGTTCGGCCAGCTCGTCGAGCAGCGCGACGATGTCGGTGGTGGCGATCGGGTCCAGCATCGCGGTCGGCTCGTCGCACAGCAGGAAGACCGGTTGCTGCACCAGGATGCGCGCCAGGCAGGCGCGCTGCAGCTGACCGTCGCTGACCTGCGCCGGGTTCCGGTCCAGCAGGTCGGGGGTCAACCCGACCCGGGCGGCGACGGCGGCGGGATCGATCCGCTCCCCGCGGATGGCGGCGGGTTCGGCGATGATCCGGCGCAACGTCCAGCGCGGATTGCACACCAGCCGCGGATGCTGGGCCAGCAGCGCGACCGATCCGGGCGCGGGTACCGGCGCCCCGTCGTATCGCACGGTGCCGGTGTCCGGTCGGTGCAGGCCGGCCAGCACCCGCAGCAGCGTGGTCTTGCCGCAGCCGGACGGACCGGTGATGCCCAGCACCTCGCCGGTGCGCACGGTGACGCTGATGTCGTCGAGCACCCGGTGGCCGTCGAACGTCACCGTCAGGTTGTCCGCGGCCAGGTCGTGCACGGTCACAGCACCGCCGGGCTGAAGAACCGGCCGACGTACCCGTCGGTGCGGGTGGACATCACGTCGAGTGGCTCCTGCGCGACGACGGTGCCGGCCCGCATCAACGCCACCTCCGCGCATACCTGCGCCCGCATCAGGGCCGGCAGATCATGGGTGATCACCAGCACCCCGGCGCCCTCGGCGGCGGCCTCACCGAGCAGCCGCCACACCATCGCCGCGTTGTCGGGGTCCAGCCCGGTGGTGGGCTCGTCGGCCAGCAGCAGTCCGGGCCGACCGGCGAGCGCGGCGGCGATCGCGACCCGCTGCGCCATCCCGCCGGACAGTTCGTGCGGGTAGCGGGCCGCCACGTCGGCGGTGAGGCCGACCGTCGCCAACAGCTGGATCGGGGTGCGGTCGGCGCGCAGGCGGTGACACACCTCGGCCAGCTGATCACCCACCGGGCGCACCGGGGTGAACGACGTCGCGGCGGACTGCGGCACCAGACCGATGTGCCGGCCCCGCAGCCGCCGCCACCGCTTTTCGTCGTGGTGGGCGATGTCGGCGCCGGCGATCGTGATCCGCCCGGTGACCCGCGATCCGGGCGGTAGCAGCCCGCACAGGGCCGCGGCGACCAGCGACTTCCCGCAGCCGGACTCGCCGATCAGCGCGGTCACCTCTCCGGCCCGCACCCGCAGGTCCACCCCGGTCAGGGTGCGCACCACCGGTGCGCGGCGCCCCGGACGGGTGGCGATGTCGACGGTGAGGTCGGTCAGCCGGGCGGCCGTCGGCACGTTCACCACACCCTCCCGGCCGGTGGTTCGGTGCGGCGCCGCAGCGCGGTGCCGGCCGCCGCGAACGCCAGCGCGGCGGCGATCAGCGCCCCGGCCGGCACCGCCAGCGTCCACCAGGCCCCGGTCAGCACATCACCGCGGGCCTGCCCGAGCAGCGTGCCGAGGCTGGCCCGGTCCGGCGACAGCCCCACCCCCAGGAACGACAGGGTGGATTCGTGCCAGACCGCGTGCGGCAGCAGCATGACCATGGCGATCAGGGCCTGTCCGGTGACCGCGGGCAGCAGGTGCCGGCGGGCGATGAACCAGTGCGAGGCGCCGGCGAGTCGGGCAGTCTGCACCCAGCCGGCCCGGACCACGGCGAGCAGTTCGGCCCGCACGATCCGCGCGATGGCCGGCCAGTGGGTCAGCGCGATCGAGGCGATGATCGCCAGCGGCGCACCGCGCCACATGGCCGCGATGACGATGCCCACCACCAGGTGCGGCAGCGCGTTGACACCGTCCACCACCCGCATCACCACCGCGTCCACCCATCCGCCGATCAGCGCGGCGCCCACCCCGATGACCAGGCCGAGCAGCGTGGCCGCGACGGCGCACAGCGTGGCGATCACCAGCGAGATCTGCAGCCCCTGCGCGGTACGGGTCAGCAGGTCGTAGCCCGAATGGTCGGTTCCGGCGAGGTGTTCCGCGCTGGGCGGGCGCAACGCCGCGGAGAAGTCGGCGATCTGCTCACCGGCGACGGCGGGAATGATCAGCGCCGCCCCGGTGAGGGTGGCGATGACGAGCCACGGCCAGTGTGTCGCCACCCGATCGGACCGGCGGGCAGTGTCCGGGGCGATGATGCTCATGCCGTCAACTCGATCCGGGGATCGATCAGCACCGCCGCCGCGTCCGACAGCGCCGAACCCATCAGCACCGCCAGCACCGCGCCCACCGTCAGCGCGGCGAGCAGCGGAAAGTCAAGTGCCGCTGCGGAGTCCACCAGGGCAGCAGCCATTCCGGGCCAGCCGAACACGGCCTCGACCACCGCCGCGCCGGCGATCAGTTCCGGCAGCCGGGTGCCCAGCAACGCCAACGTCGGCAACACGGCCACCGGGGCGATGTGGCCGCGCAGCAAGGGCCAGCCGTCGATGCCGCGGGCCCGCGCCCCGCGCACCGCGTCGGAGGCGGCCGCCTCCACCACCGCGGTGCGGGTGGTCAGCAGCAGCCACGGCAGTTGGGAGACGGTCAACGCGGTCAACGGGAGCACCGCATGGGTGAGCACACCCGGCACCGTGTACTCGGCGCCCGGCGGTGCGGCGCCGGAGACCGGCAGCCAGCGCAGACCGACCGCCACCCCGGCGACCAGCGCCAGCGAGACGACGAACGGCGGCACCGCGGCGAACACCACCGCCAAGGTGCTGCTCAGCCGGTCGAGCAACCCGCCGCGACGCATCCCCGCCGCACACCCCACGAGTACGGCGAGGACGGCCGCGGTGATCAGCGCGGCCGCCGAGAGTCCCAGGGTGAACGGCATCCGCTCGGCCAGCACGGTGGTGACCGGCCGCCCCTGGGTGCTCGACCAGCCGAGGTCCCCGTGCATCACACCGCTCAGCCACTGCCACCAGGCCTGCCACCACGGCTGCCCGGTCTGGTAGGCGGCCCGCATGGCCTCGCGTTGCGCCTCGTCGGCGAACTGGTAGTTGGCGCCCAGCCGCGCCACCAGCGGGTCGAACGGTGACAGCGCGGCCACCCAGAACATCGCCAGCGAGACCGCCGCGGTCACCGGAACGGTGATTCCCGCCCGGATCACCAGCAACCGGCCGGCAGCCGAAAGGCGTTGACGGCCCGGGTTTCTCGTTCCTGACGGCGGCGGAGCGGTGACGGGCCGGGGCGGTGCGGTCAGCGTGTCCATGCGCCGATCCGCCACCAGGGACCCCACGTCACGCCGTGGGAGTGCGGTTCCAGAATCGGCTGCACCGGATCCCAGCCCCGGTCCCGCGAGCCGTAGGTGTGATCCAGAAAGACCAGGAAGACGTGTGACGGTTCGGCCGCGTAGACCTCCTGGATCCGGCGGTACAGGTCGTCTTTCTCGGGCCCGCCGGGTAATTCGCGGGCCCGGTCGAGCAGCTCGTCGAGGCCGGGTGCGGTGAAGTTGCCGGGGTTGGCGTACGGCGACGAGCCGGGCACCCGGGTGTGCAGGGTGTCGTACACCTGGGCGTCGATGCTGTACGGGGTGCTGCCGCCGCCGAGCAGGATCGCCGAATCTGCGGTGCGGGTTTCGATCTCGTCCCAGCTGGTGCCGCGGGTGCGCACGTCGATCCCGAGCGGGCGCATCGCGGTGGCGAACGCGACCGCCAGATCGCGGCGCAGCGTGTCCGCGGCGTTGTACAGCAGTTCGAAAGAGGCTCGGGCGCCGTCCTTCTCCCGGATGCCGTCCGGTCCGACCCGCCAGCCCGCGGTGTCCAGGACGGTGGCGGCCCGCTCCGGTGCGTGATCGAACTGGGCGTCGGGATGGTAGGCGGGGCCGTAGACGGTGGCGATCGGTGTGCCGGCCGGCCGGCCGTAGCCGTCGAGCACATCGCGGATGATCGCGTCCCGGTCGACGGCGAGGTTCATCGCCAGCCTGGCTCTGGGGTCGGCGGTGAAGGCGTTGCGGGCCGGGAGTGCGACGCCGCGCCAGTCCGCGGACTGCACGGCGATGGCGTCGATGTCGTCGCGGTCGATGGAGCTGATGAGTTTGGGTGGCAGGCTGACCCCGTCCACCTCGCCGGCGAGGATGCGTTGCGCCCGGACGTTGTCGTCGGGGGTGTGGGTGTAGACGATCCGCCGGACCTGCGCGGGCTCGCCCCAGTAGTCGTCGCGGGCCACCAGGACCGCCTGATCGGGCCGCAGGCTCTCCAGCCGGTACGGTCCGGTGCCGACCGGTTCGGTGTTGAGCTTCCAGTTCGCGGCCGGTTTCGACTCAACCCGCTCCGCCGGGGCGATGCCGACCAGCAGGTAGGGCTTGGGGTCGGCGTCGGTGTGCATGTCGACGACGACGGCGTCCTCCCCGTCGGCGCGGACCTGCGCCACCGGGGCAACGTGGGTGGCGATATCCGAGGCGACCTCGGGGTTGCGCACCGCCGTGTAGGTCGCCACCACGTCGGCGGCGTCGAACGGGGTGCCGTCGGAGAAGACGACGTCGGTGCGGAGTGGGATCCGCCAGCGCCGCGGGCCCAGTTGTTCTGGTTCGCCGGCGGCCAGCGCAGGGACGAGGTCGGGGACGGTGTCGTCGGAATCGGCCTCCGGGCGGAACAGCGCCTCGTAGAGCGGCGACACCCCGGCCTCACCGTATCCGCTCACCGGGTTGTAGCCGCCGAGTTCCTGCGCCTCGGCCAGCACGATCTGCCCCTCGTGCTCGGGTGCCGCCGTACAGCCGGCGATCAGCAGCAGCGCCGCCGCGGCGACCGGTAGCGCCCAGATTCTCATCTGTCTATCTGAACAGATGAACGGCTGTTGGCGCTAGGGATTGAGCCAATTGAAGTAGTAGGCGCCGTGCAGGGCCGCCGCGGCCATCGTCGACGCGAACGGCGCGGACATCAGCGCGATCGCCAGACCCGACACCACCGGTTTCGTCTGCACCATCGCGAGCAGCATCCCGGCCACGGTGCTGACCATAAGGTAGATCAACAGCGTCGCCACGGTCGGCGTCTTGTCCAGCGAGACGTACCACCAGTGGTAGAGCCCCAGCCCGCCGGCGGCGGCGACGGTCCACACCCCGGCGACCACCAGCGCGAACACCCACCGCTTGAGGAACTGATAGGACCCCGGCACCACCATCGGGCGCGCCGGCGCCGGAATCGGCTCGGAGGGCAGCTCACCGATCGGCACATCACCGGTCTGCGGTGAGTCGGTGGCCGGTTCGAACTCCGCGGCCAACGGTTTGACCGGGTCGGCCTCCCACACCCGGGCCGGGTCGTCGGGCTGGACGGCGGTGAAGGAGCCGGTGTCGAACACCGGGGTGTACTGGCCGGTGGGCTCTCCGGGCAGGGTTTCCGAACGTCGGTCAGGCACTGTTGACCACCTCGATCAGCACGAGGACTCCGAGCCACCCCGGCGCGATCGCCAGGATGAAGGCGCCCAGCGCGGTCATCCACCGCTGCGTGGAACTGATGATCATGAGCATGCCGAGCGCGCTGGGCACACCGACCACCAGCGCGATCACGATGTCGGGCCGGATGGTGGCGGTCACCAGCAGGGTGGCGGCGACAGCCCCGATCATGCCGACGGCGGTGCCGACGAGCATCGCCGCGGTGAGCACCCATGCGCGTGGCAGTGGTATCACACGTCGACGATAACGCGGCCCGCCTCACGAACGTGGTACCCGCGCCGGGGGCCGCTCACCGCTCGACTCCGGGCGTCCGCCCGGCACCCGCGCAGTCGGCGCCGGTGAGCACGCGTCGATCGGCCAGCAGCCGGATCTCCCGTTCGTCGAACGCCCGCCCGCGGGTCAGGAACCGCACCCCTTCGGGCGCTTCCAGGCTGAATCCGGCGCCGCGGCCGGGCACGACGTCGATGATCAGCTGGGTGTGCCGCCAGGCGTCGAACTGCGGCCCGGAGATCCACACCGGGGTCTGCTCGACGACGCCCAGCAGCACGTCGCGGTCGCCGACGAGGAACTCGCCCTCCGGGAAGCACATCGGTAACGACCCGTCGCAGCAGCCGCCGGACTGGTGGAACATCAGCGGGCCGTGCCGGGCGCGCAGCCGGCGCACCAGCTCCGCGGCGGCGCCGGTGATGTCCACCCGTGGCGGCGGCACCTCCTTTTCCTCGCGATTTCGGCGTGCCCGCGGTCGCTGAGCGAACGTTTCCACGCCGAAATCGCCGTCGGGGCCCATCAGAAGAAGCCCTGCGCCTTGGTGCTGTAGGACACCAGCAGGTTCTTGGTCTGCTGATAGTGGTCGAGCATCATCGTGTGGTTCTCCCGGCCGATGCCGGACTGCTTGTAGCCGCCGAATGCGGCGTGCGCCGGGTAGACGTGGTAGCAGTTCGTCCACACCCGGCCGGCCTTGATGTCCCGGCCGGCCCGGTACGCGGTGTTGCCGTCGCGGCTCCAGACACCTGCGCCCAGCCCGTACAGCGTGTCGTTGGCGATGCGGATCGCGTCGTCGTAGTCGGTGAAGCTGGTGACGGCGACGACCGGGCCGAAGATCTCCTCCTGGAAGATGCGCATCGAGTTGTCGCCGGTGAAGATGGTCGGCTGCACGTAGTAGCCGCCGGAGAGGTCCCCGCCCAGTTCGGCGCGTTCACCGCCGGTGACGACGGTGGCGCCCTCGGATCTGCCGATGTCGATGTAGGACAGGATCTTCTCCAACTGGTCGTTGGAGGCCTGCGCGCCGACCATGGTCTCGGTGTCGAGCGGGTCGCCCTGCCGCACCGCCTTGGTGCGGATGGTCGCCAGTTCCAGGAATTCGTCGTAGATGTCGGCCTGGATCAGGCTGCGCGACGGGCAGGTGCACACCTCGCCCTGGTTGAGGGCGAACATCGTGAAGCCCTCCAGCGCCTTGTCGCAGAAGTCGTCGCTCGCCGCCATCACGTCGGCGAAGAAGATGTTGGGGCTCTTGCCGCCGAGTTCCAGGGTGACCGGGATCAGGTTCTGGCTGGCGTACTGCATGATCAGCCGGCCGGTGGTGGTCTCACCGGTGAACGCGATCTTGGCGATGCGGTTGCTCGACGCGAGCGGTTTGCCGGCTTCGACGCCGAAACCGTTGACGACGTTGACCACCCCGGGCGGCAGCAGGTCCCCGATCAGGCTCATCAGGTACATCACCGACGCCGGGGTCTGTTCGGCGGGCTTGAGCACGACGGCGTTGCCGGCCGCCAACGCCGGGGCGAGTTTCCAGGTGGCCATCAGGATCGGGAAGTTCCACGGGATGATCTGGCCGACGACGCCGAGCGGTTCGTGGAAGTGGTAGGCCACCGTGTCGTCGTCGATCTGCGACAACGAACCCTCCTGGGCCCGGATCGCCCCGGCGAAATACCGGAAATGGTCGACGGCCAGCGGGATGTCGGCGTTGAGGGTTTCCCGGATGGGTTTGCCGTTGTCCCACGACTCGGCCAACGCGATCGATTCCAGGTTGGCCTCGATACGGTCGGCGATCCTGTTGAGGATCAGCGCCCGCTCGGCGGGCGCGGTCTTGCCCCAGGCCGGTGCCGCCGCGTGCGCGGCGTCCAGCGCCTTGTCGATGTCGGCCTCGGTGGAGCGCGCCACCTCGCAGAACGGCTGCCCGGTCACCGGGGACGGGTTCTCGAAGTACTCGCCGCCGACCGGGGCGACCCATTCACCACCGATGAAGTTGTCGTAGCGCGACTCGAAGGACATCAACGCGTCCGCGGACCCTGGGCGGGCGTAGACAGTCATGATCGACTCCCCTCGACTGTGTTACACCGGTCACATTACGCGCGCCCGCCACAATGGTGGCGTGGACGATGAGCGCGCACGCGAACAGCATCTGGATTCCGACCCGTACCTGTGGCTCGAGGACATCACCGGTGACGACGCACTGGAGTGGGTGCGCCGGCACAACGAACCGACACTCGCCGAATTCGGTGGCGACCGCTTCGAACAGATGCGTGCCGAGGCGCTCGAGGTCCTCGACACCGACGCCCGCATCCCGTATGTGCGCCGCCGGGGCGAGTACCTGTACAACTTCTGGCGGGACGCGGACAACCCGCGCGGATTGTGGCGGCGCACCACCCTGGACAGTTACCGGCAGGAGTCACCGGACTGGGAGGTGCTCATCGATGTCGACGAGCTCGCCCGCGCCGACGACGAGAACTGGGTGTGGGCCGGAGCCACCGTCATCGAACCGGACTTCTCCCTGGCGCTGATCGAGTTGTCGCGCGGCGGGGCCGACGCCACCGTCGTGCGCGAATTCGACATGGTGACAAAGCAGTTCGTCAAAGACGGTTTCGAACTTCCGGAAGCCAAGACCACGATCGCCTGGCAGGATCGCGACACCGTGCTGGTGGGCACCGACTTCGGGCCCGGATCACTGACCGAGTCCGGCTATCCACGGATCGCCAAGCGGTGGCGCCGCGGCCGGCCGCTCGAAGAGGCCGAGACGATATTCGAGGGCGAGGTCACCGACGTCAGCGTCAGCGCCGGGTATGACGCGACCCCCGGTTACGAGCGGTTGGTGGTGGGCCGGTCGATCGACTTCTTCAACCGGCGACGCTTCGAGTTGCGCGACGGTGAGCTGATCGAGATCAAGGTCCCCACCGACGCCGGAGTCTCGGTGCACCGGGACTGGCTGCTGATCAGGTTGCGCAGCGAGTGGACGGTGGGTTCGACGACCTATCCGGCCGGATGCCTGCTCGCCGCCCGGTATGACGATTACCTCGCCGGCACCGCCGATCTGGCCGTGGTGTTCGAGCCCGACCCGCACACCAGCCTGGAGACTTTCGCCTGGACCCGGGACCGACTGGTGATGATCAGCCTGGTCGATGTGGTGAGCCGGGTCGAGGTGGTGACGCCGGGCAGCTGGGAGCGGACGCAGGTCGCCGGAATCCCGCCGAACACCAATACGATGCTGGTGGACGCCGATGAATTCGGTGACGAGATCTTCCTGGACTCCAGCGGTTTCGACACACCGTCGCGGTTGTTGTGGGGCCGCGCCGGAGGCGAGATCACCGAGATCAAGCGGGCACCCTCGTTCTTCGACACCGCCGATCTGGCGGTCAGCCAGCACTTCGCCATCTCCGACGACGGCACTCGAATTCCGTATTTCGTTGTCGGACAGCGTCATAAGAAAATCCCCGGACCCACTCTGCTCAGCGGATACGGCGGTTTCGAGGTGTCCAACACCCCGAGCTATTCCGGGGTGCTGGGTCGGCTGTGGTTGTCCCGCGGCGGAACCTATGTGTTGGCCAACATCCGCGGCGGTGGCGAGTACGGACCGACCTGGCACACCCAGGCGATGCGGGAGAACCGCCACCTGGTGTACGAGGATTTCGCCGCGGTGGCAAGGGATCTGGTGGAGCGCGGCGTCACCACCGTCGAACAGCTCGGGGCGCAGGGCGGCAGCAACGGTGGCCTGCTGATGGGCGTGATGTTGACCCGCTATCCGGAGTTGTTCGGGGCGTTGGTGTGCAGCGTTCCACTGCTGGACATGCGACGGTTCCACCTGCTGCTGGCCGGCGCCTCATGGGTGGCCGAGTACGGCGACCCCGACAATCCCGACGACTGGGAGTTCATCTCCGAATACTCGCCCTATCACAATATTTCGACCGATCGGTCGTATCCGCCGATTCTGATCACCACGTCCACCCGTGACGACCGGGTGCACCCCGGGCACGCCCGCAAGATGACCGCCGCGCTGGAGGAAGCCGGGCACCGCGTGCACTACTACGAGAACATCGAGGGTGGACATGCCGGTGCCGCCGACAATGCGCAGACCGCGTTCCGCGCGGCGCTGATCTACGAGTTCCTGCACCGCACCGTCGGCGCCGCCCCGGCGGACGGTTGACCTCGGCGGCCGCGCGACGTCAGGGTGGGACCATGGCGGATGTCGCAGCGAACTGGGCGGGGCGGGGCGGCAGGTTCGCCGGCGGGTTGTACGACTTCGGGGTCGAACGGGAGGTGCTCGCGCGGCCAGCCGGGCTCCTGATGTGGGGCACCGACACCCGGCTGCTGTTCGACAGCATCCGCCGCATCGGTGACCTGCCGGACGGCACGGCGGTGCTGGACATCCCCTGCGGCGGCGGGCTGGCACTGCGCGGGCTGCGGCACGGCCGGCGACTGCGGTACGTCGCCGCCGACATCTCGGCCGACATGCTCGCGCGGGCACAGCGCAGAGCGGCGACGCTGGGACGCACCGATGTCCGGTTCGTCGTGGCCGATATCGAACGGATGCCGTTCGGCGACGGCGAATTCGACTGCTGCGTGACGTTCAACGGATTGCACTGTGTACCCGACCCGGCGGCCGCCGTCGCCGAGATCGCGCGCTGTGTGAAACCCGGCGGCCGGCTGATCGGTGATGCGGTGGTGCGCGGTGCGGGACGGCGCCAGGACGCGTTGATCGCCGTGTTCCGGCGGGCGGGCGTCTTCGGTCCCGGCGGCACCACCGACGAGCTACAGGGCTGGCTGACCCGGGCGGGATTCGAGGTCGAGGACTTCCGGCGGTCCGGTGCCGTTGCGCACTTCACCGCGGTGCGGAGCTGAGCGGACGGACGGCCGGAACGAATTGGTGCCGTCTCCACCCCAGGAGCGCCGGTAGCGTCCAGCGAAGCAGGAGGACGCCCGATGGACTGTTGCCCCTCTCCTGCTGCGCTGCCGGGCCGTCGCCCTCGGTACTGCCGACGGCAACCAGCCCCTGAGCCCGGTGCTTTCGGGGGTGAGTGGGCTGGCGAAGCAGTTCACGGGTGGTGGCGAAATGACGAGATCTATGCGCTGAAGCTTCCGATGGACGATGACGACGGCTGACCCCGGCGTTAGACGCGGTCACCGCGCAGCACCGCGCCCAGCATGGCGACGACCACCCCCAGCAGCACCAGAGCACCGCCTGCGGCCAGAGTCAGATTGAGCCAGTGATGCAGGCTGTCCACGGCCTGGCCGACCATCACCTCGGCCACCTGGCGTACCCCGGTTTCGGTGCGGTTCAACGCCTCATCGATGCGGCCGCGCAGCACCTCCACCGCCGCCCAGCCGGTGCCGCCCACCAGTAGCGCCGAAACGCCGAGCGCGGCAACGGCTTTACCCCGGGCACGCGCCGCGGCGACGGTGAGCATCGCCAGCATCGTGGTCAGCGTGGCGGCGGCGATGGTGACCCACGGCCCCCAGGTGGCCACCGTCGCCAACCGGCCGGGCCGCAGCGAATCGGTCGGGACCGTGATCGGCACCAGCAACGTGTCCGGAACCTCGAGGTCGAGATCGCCGGCGGTGTCGCGGAACGACGGATCGGACAACATCGGGGCGATGTCGATCAGCCACTGATCGGTCGACTCCCCCTGCGGTGTCGAACGGGTGAACATCCACCGGTGCGCGATCCGGTTGGCCTGGGCGAACTGGGCGGGGAAGCCGGGATTGCCGGTGTAGGCCCGGGCGACGTCACCGACCATGCTCCGGTTGAGCCGATAGCCGCGGTCGGCAGCCCAGGCGGTGAACTGATCCGCCAGCTCGTCGGCCATCGCCTCCTGCAACACCGGATCCCGCGCGGCCGCGGCCGCCAGGTCGGAGTAGCCGTGCTCGTCGACGATGTGGTGCTGCGCCCACAGCGCCGGGATCGTCGCAGCGAGGGCGACGGTGGTGACGAGCCACAACAACAGCGTCGTCAGGAACCGCACCCGTGCAGCGTACTGACCTACTTGGCCAGCCGCCGCGGACGGACCAGCGCCATCCTGGTCAGCAGCTTGTTCATCATGCCGAGCGACTTGAACGAGTTGTTGTAGTAGGTGCCGCCGGCGCCGATGCCGGTGCGCGGCTCCACCACGGTCTCGACGCGGCAGTACTTGCGCAGCCCCTCGGGCCCACCGAAGCGAGCCCCGATGCCCGAGGTCTTCCAGCCGCCCATCGGTGCGGTGGTGGCCATCAGGTTGGAGATGACGTCGTTGATGTTGACCGCACCGCAATCCAGCTGCAGTGCGATCTCGCGGGCCCGCTCGACGTCCTGGGAGAACACCGACCCGGACAGGCCGTACGGGGTGTCGTTGGCCAGCCGGACCGCCTCGGCCACGCTGGAGACCTTCATGATCGGCAGGGTCGGGCCGAAGGTCTCCTCGGTCATGCACATCATCGAATGGTCGACGTCGACCAGCACGGTGGGCTCGTAGAAGCAGCCCGGCCCGTCCTTGCGCCGGCCCCCGGTCAGCACCTTCGCGCCGCGGGCCACCGCATCGGCGACGTGCCGTTCGGTCACCGCGAGCTGGCTCTCGTCGATCAGCGCCCCGAAGTGCCGGCCCTCACCGGCCCCGACCTCGAGCTTCTCCACCGCACGGACCACCGCCGCGACGAACTGCTCGTAGACGGGTGCGAGGACGTAGACCCGCTCCACCGACACACACGTCTGTCCGGCGTTGAACATCGCCCCCCACACCGCGGCGTTGGCGGCCAGTTCGATGTCGGCGTCCTCGAGCACGATCATCGGATCCTTGCCGCCCAGCTCCAGGCTCACCGGGGTGAGCCGCCGGGCGGCACGTTCCATCACCTTGATGCCGGTGGCGGTGGAGCCGGTGAACTGGATGAAATCGGCGTTGTCGACGACCGCCTCGGACACCTCGCGGGCCCCCTGCGCCAGGGCGAACACCTCGGGCGCACCCGATTCCAGCCAGCCGCGCAGCAGCAACTCGGCGGTCAGCGGGGTGCGTTCGGACGGTTTGAGCAGCACCGCACATCCGGCGGCGAGCGCGCCTATCGCGTCCATCAGCGCATTGGCCACCGGATAGTTCCACGGGGCGATCACGCCGACCACTGGACGGGGCCGGTGGTGCACGGTGATCTTCTTGATCTTCAGCAGCGGCATGGACGCGGGCCGGGTCTCCGGTGCCAGCGCCTTCTCCATCGTCTTGATGTAGTAGGAGGTGATCATCAGGATCAGCGGCACCTCCTGGGCGGCGTCCACCGCGGATTTGCCCGTTTCGGCGATCAGCAGCCGCTCGATCTCGTCGCGGTGCTCGCCGAGCCACACCGCGTAGCGGGCCAGGACCTTCGCCCGGCCCTTGGGGCCCCGCGCCTCCCAGTGGCGCTGCGCCTCGCGCAGTCCGGCGGTGATGCGGGGTACGTCGGCTGGATCCGTCCAGCGGACCTCACCGGCGACGCCCCCGGTCGCCGGATTGCGGATGGTGGCGGTTTCGGTGGCGTCGACGCCGGATGTCGCGGTCATGGTTCCATGCTAACCATCGGTGTGACGCAGGTCGCAGCTGGGTTTGACACCCGTCAAATCAGCTGGCTATGCCCCGGATGTAGGCGGCCTGACCGAGGTGTTGCGCGCAGTCGTCGATGATGCTGACCAGCCGCACCCCGGCGGTCACCGGCGGGTTCCAGTTCCGGTCGACGACCCGGTCGAGTTCCTCGACGGTCAGCGACGCGAGGTACTCCAACGTCACCTTGTAGACCGCGTGGTAGTAGCCGGCCAGCAGATCGGCCGACGCCCGGACCCGCCCGACGGCGTCGGCGTCGTGGCCGTAGCCGGTGTCGTCGAGCGGCAGGTCGAGGCCGAACCGGTCCACCCAGCCGTCGCGCGTCCACACCTGTTCGATCCCGGCGATCGCGCACAGCTGGGCGTCGTGGATCCGGGCGCTGTGCCAGATCAGCCAGGCGATGCTGTTGGCCGATGCGGTCGGCCGGAACAGCGCCAACTCGTCGGTCAGCTCGTCGGTGAGGTTCTCGACGTGCTCCATCTGCCGGGTGAACAGGTCGCGCAGCAGCTCACGGGCCGCCTGCGCATCGCGATCAGCCATGGTTCGACGCTACCCGGCCACGGCCGTCAATCCTGTGGAGTTGCGCCGTGAAAAACCGCTTCGACGTTGTTGCCGTCCGGATCGCGCACGAACGCGCCGTAGTAGCCCGGGTGGTACTCGGGCCACAGCCGGGGCTCGTGCAGCGGTTCGGCCCCCAGCGCCAGCGCGGTGCGGTAGAACGCCTGCACCGACGCCTCGTCGTCCGCCCGGAACGCCACGTGCACCTCGCGGTTGGGTCCGGTCACGTCGCCCGCGGACGCGTCGGCGATCCAGAACGAGGGTCTGCCGTCGCGGCCGTAGCCGATCGCGACCTCGTAGTCGAGCTGCCGGGTGTAGCCCAGCACCCCGAGCACCTTGTCGTAGAACTCGGTGGACTTCGCGAAGTCGGCGCAGTTGATTCCCAGGTGGTCGATCACACCGCCATCCTAGGAATTCGTCGTAGATTCGGCGTATGACTTTCGATCTGGTCATCCGCAACGGCACGATCGTCGACGGTCTCGGCGGGGAGCCCTTCACCGGCGACGTCGCGGTCGCCGACGGTGTCATCGTCGCGGTCGGCACGGCCGACGGTTCCGGGCGCCGGGAGATCGACGCCACCGGTCTGCTCGTCACCCCCGGCTTCATCGACCTGCACACCCACTACGACGGGCAGTCGATCTGGTCGGACCGGTTGAATCCGTCGTCGGCGCACGGGGTGACCACCGCGCTGATGGGCAATTGCGGTGTCGGTTTCGCGCCCTGCCGCCCCGAGGATCACGACGTGCTGGTCGATGTGATGGCCGGGGTGGAGGACATCCCCGGCGTGGTGATGGCCGAGGGGCTGCCGTGGACCTGGGAGACCTTCCCGCAGTATCTCGACGCGGTGGCGTCCCGCCCCCGCGACATCGATGTGGCCGCGTATCTGCCGCACTCCCCGCTACGGGTGTACGTGATGGGCCGGCGCGGGGTGGACCGGGAGCCCGCCACTCCCGACGATCTGGAGCGGATGCGGGCGCTGGCCGCCGAGGCCGTCGCCGCCGGTGCGCTGGGCTTCGCCTCCTCGCGGTTCGCCCTGCACAAGACCGAGAGCGGGTCGCCGATCCCCACCTACGACGCCGCCCAGGAGGAGATCGCCGCGATCGCCCGCGGGGTGGCCGACGCCGGCGGGGGCCTGTTGCAGTTCGTGCCGGACATCCCGGCCGGCGGCTACGAGTCGGTGCTGCGTCAGGTCTTCGAGGTGGGTGCTGAAACCGGTCTGCCCGTGACGTTCTCGCTGCTGACCGGGAACGCCGGGGAACCGACCTGGCCGCAGGCGCTGAACCTGGTGGAGAAGTTCAACGCGGCCGCGGGCGGGGCGGCGCCGGCGGTGACGGCCCAGGTGTTCCCGCGCCCCATCGGGATGGTGATGAGCCTGGAGCTGTCGGCCAACCCGTTCGTCATGTATCCCAGCTACCGGGAGATCGCCGGCCTGCCATTGCCGCAGCAGGTCGCCGAGATGCGTAAACCCGAAGTGCGCGAACGCATTCTGAATGACAAGCCGGCCGGTGACGGGCATCCGCTGTTCTTCATGACCCAGGCCTGGGACTGGATCTACCCGTTGGGTGAGCAGCCCGACTACGAACCGGACGCCTCGACCAGCATCGCGGCCCGGGCGCGGGCGCGTGGGGTCAGCCCACTGGAGGAGGCGTATGACCGGTTGCTCGACGACGACGGGCACGCCATGTTGCTGATCGCCATGGGCAATTACGAGAACAACTCCCTGGACACCGTCGGGCAGTGGATGCGCCGCGACGACGTGGTACTCGGGCTCGGCGACGGCGGCGCCCACTACGGGATGATCTGCGACGCAAGCTATCCCACCTTCCTGCTGGCTCACTGGGCGCGGGACCGCGCATCCGGCCGGCTGACCGTCGCCGAAGCGGTGCGCGCGCTGACCTCGGTGCCGGCCCGGGTGGCCGGTTTCGGGGATCGCGGCCGGATCGCGGTGGGCTACAAGGCCGATCTGAATGTCATCGACCATGCGGCGCTGCGGTTGCATCGACCGGTGATCCTGCACGACCTTCCGTCCGGTGGCCGCCGGCTCGATCAGCGGGCCGACGGGTACGTCGCCACCGTGGTGTCGGGGCACATCATCGCCGAGAACGGGGTGCCGACCGACGCCCGGCCGGGCACGCTGGTGCGCGGCCGTCAACCCGCCCCGAAGGTGGCGGGATGAGCGGCGTGGACCTGCCCCGGCTCGCCGAGGCGCTGGCCGATTTCGATCAGGCCTTCCTGATCACCGTGGGCGACGGCCCCGCACCGCACACGGTGGCCGTCGAACCCGCCCTGGTCGACGGGGTGTTCGAGATCGGTGAGGTCGGCGGCCGCACCAGCGCCAACGTCGACCGGCACCCCGATGTCACGCTGCTCTGGCCGCCCCGCGAGACCGGCGGATACGCCCTTCTGGTCGACGGCACAGCCGAACCCGGCGGCGACGGCCGGCTGCGGATCATCCCGGCCAAGGCGCTGCTGCACCGCCGGGCCGTCCCCGGCTCCGCCGCGGCCGAGAGCGGTTGCCTGCACGACTGTGTGGTGTTCAAGGCGAGCTGAGGTCCGCGCGCGGTAACGGCACCGGGACACCGGCGACCATCAGCACGACCCGGTCGCTGACCGCGGCGATGCGCATGTTCAGCACGCCGAGCAGATCGCGGAACAACCGTCCGGCGGCGGTGTCCGGAACGACTCCGCTGCCGACCTCATTGCTCACCGCGACCGCCGGCACCGCACACCGCCGCCACGCCGCCACCAGGTCGTCGATGTCGTCGTCGATGTCACTGTGCACGGCGTCGAGCTCCCCGCGATCCCATCCGCGGTGCCGGTCGATCCGGCCCGTCAGCCAGGTCCCCAGGCAGTCCACCAGCACCGGCGTGGTCGCGGCACGCAGTTCCGCCGCGGCTTCGGTTGTTTCGACAGTCCGCCAGGTCGCCGGGCGCCGCGCCCGGTGCCGGCGCACCCGCTCGGCCCATTCGGTGTCATCGGGATCGCTGCTGCCGGTGGCCACATAGGTCACCCGTGGCTGACCGGCGAGCAGCGATTCGGCGTACACCGACTTGCCCGACCGCACCCCGCCGAGCACCAGGGTGCGGGTCGCCCCGACGGGGCGGGTCGAGCCGCCGAGCCGCACGACCTCGCCATCGCGTCCCGGCCGGGCGCCGCTGGCGGCCAGGGCCTGCGCCAGCTCGTCACCGGGCGGATTGTGATGACTGAGGTGCACCGCGATGATCTCGGTGTCCCGGTGCACCGCACCGGATCCGCGCATCCGGGCCACCGTGGCGGCGAAGGCCGGCAGATCGTGGTGATCGGTGCCGTGATCCGTGTGCGGGCCGAAGGTCTGGTCCAGGAACACCGCGTCGTATCGGGCGCCGGCGATCGCGGCGTGGGTGGGGTCGGGCAGCGGTCCGGTATCGGTGGCCCACAGCATCCGGGTTCCGGCGCGGGCGATGTCGTAGAGCACGGCGGCACCGCCGAGGGCGTCGGTGTGCGCGGCCGCCAGCACCCGTACCGTGTGGCCGGTGTCGGACAGAATCAGTTCGTCACCGGGAGCCACATCGTGGAACACCACCGGATCGTCGGGGCCCACCCAGTCGCGGCACCGCGACACCACCGCGGCCGGCCCGTGGACCTGCAGGGGTTCCGTACGGCCGGCCCAGTGCCGCATCAGCAGCGCGGCGGGATCGAGATGGTCGAAGTCTGCGTGGGTGCACAGGATGTGCCGCACCCCGGCCAGGGTGCGTCCGTAACGCAGTGCGCCGCGCGGTGTCTCGGGTCCGCAGTCGATCAGCACGGCACCGTCGACGAGCGCGGCGGTCTGCCCGCGGATCTCACCGACCGCCGACGCCCACCGGCACGACCGGCAGCCGCAGAACGGGTTGGGCCAGCCGTCGGCGCTGCCGGTGCCCAACAGCACCACCTCCATGCCGCCGCCCGGGTCCCCGCCGGTCACGAGACACCCCGATCGCGGACCGGCAGCACCGCGACGCCGCCGTTGCGGTCGATGACCTCCACCCGTGCCTGATACACCTGCGCGATCCGCTCGACGGTCAGCACCTCGGCCGGAGTGCCGTCGGCCACCACCCGTCCGGCCGCGAGCATCACCATCCGCTCGGCGTACTGCCCGGCCAGCGTGAGGTCGTGCATGGCGGCGACGACGGTGATGCGCTCGGTGCGGCGCAGCGTGTCGACCAGTTCGAGCACCTGCTGTTGATGGCCGACGTCCAGCGCGCTGGTGGGCTCGTCGAGGATCAGCACCGACGGTCGTTGCGCCAGCGCGCGGGCCAGCATCACCCGCTGCAGTTCGCCGCCGGACAATTCGGTAACCAACCGGTCGGCGACCGGCTGCAGGTCGAGCCGGACGATGGCCTCGCGCACCACCTGCCGGTCGGCGGCCGACGGCATCGCGAACGGCCGTAGATGCGGGGTGCGGCCGAGCATGACCAGTTCGGCGACCCGCACCCCGTCCGGAACGGTGGGCCGTTGCGGCATCAACGCGATCGCCGCGGCGACCTGCCGGCGCCGTTGGGCCTGCGGGTCGAGCCCGGCGACCCGCACCCTCCCGGTCAGCCGGGTGTCGCCGCCACCCGGCAGCAACCCGGCCAGCACATGCAGCAGGGTGGTCTTGCCGGCACCGTTGGGTCCGACGATGCTGACCCATTCTCCCTGCCGCACAACGAGATCGACGCCCTCGAGCACGGTGGCGCCGCGACGTGCCACGGTGAGCCCGGTGCACGTCACCGCGGCCGTCACGACATTCTCCTGCTGCGCCGCAACACCACCAGGAAGAACGGTGCGCCGATCGCCGCGGTCACCACACCGATCGGCAACTCGGCCGGCGCCAGCGCCCACCGGGCCAGCACATCGGCCAGCATCAGGAACGCCGCACCGCACAGCACCGACAGCGGCAGCAGCAGCCGGTGGCCGGGTCCCACCAGCAGCCGCACGGCGTGCGGCACCACGATCCCGACGAAGCCGATCAGGCCGCTGACGCTGACCACCGCGGCGGTGCCCAGGGTGGCGACGGCGACCAGCAGCAGCCGCACCCGCCGCGGATCCACACCGAGGCTGGCGGCCTCCAGATCCCCGACCGCCATCACATCGAGGATCCGGCTGAACAACAGCAGCACCCCGATCGTCACCACCACATAGGGCAGCGCGACCGCGACCTCGGTCCAGCCGTTGGTGCCGAGCCGGCCGAGCAGCCAGCTGTACACCTGTCGCATGGTGTCGTCGTAGCGCTGTTGCAGGAAGGTCTGCCCGGCGTTGGCGAATGCGGCGACGGCGACCCCGGCGAGGATGATGACCACCTCGGTGCGGCCGCCGCCCACCCCGCGTCCCAGCAGGTAGGTGGCCGTCACCGCCGCGACACCGCCGATGAACGCGGCCGCCGGAACCGCGAAAACGCTTGCCGAGGCGCCGAATACGATCACCGCGGTGGCGCCCAGCCCGGCGCCGCTGGACACCCCCAGCAGGTAGGGGTCGGCCAGCGGATTGCGGAACACGCCCTGATAGGCGGCCCCGGCCACCGCCAGCGTGGCGCCGACCAGCGCCCCGAGCACCACCCGCGGCAACCGGATCTGCCACAGCACCGCGTGCTGGGCGGCGGTCAGCCCGTGGTCGACGTCGACACCGGGCAGCGCGTCGAGCAGCGCCCCCAGCACCCCGCGGGCGGGCAGATCGGCGGGTCCGACCAGAATCGCGAGCGCGGCCGCGCCGAACACGCCGAGCACCGCCGCGGCGGTGGCCCAGCGGCGGCGGTCAGTTCTGCGCCGGGACAGCCTCGACCTCGGTCAGCACACTGCCGATCTGCTCGACCATGTCCACCACCCGGGGACCCCAGCGGCTGGCGATGTCGGCGTCGAGCTCGTAGATGCGTCCTTCCCGCACGGCGGCCACCTCGGCCCATCCGGCCCGGTTCGCCACCGACGCCGCGGTCACCCCGCAGCACTGCACATCGGCCAGGAAGATCAGATCCGGGTTCGCGGTGACGATGAACTCCTCGGACAGCTGCGGATAGGCGTCCGCCGCCACCCCGTCGCCGACCTCGTCGGCGATGTTGCGCAGGCCGAACAGACCGTAGACCTCCCCGATGAACGACGAGCCGGCGGCGCTGAACAACGTCGGATCCAGTTCGTGGTAGTAGGTCAGGTCGGTCGCCGGGGTGTTGTCGACGACGTCGGCGATCCGCTCGCGCATCTGCGCGACCAGTTCCGCGGCGTCGCCGATGCGTCCGGTCGCGGCGCCGATCTGCTCGATCTGGGCGTAGGCCTCGTCCAGCGTGGACGGCGCGGGCTGGGACAGCAGTTCGATGCCGGCGGCCTCGAGTCCGGACACCAGCTCGTCGGGGGCGTCGGCGGTGATCACCAGGTCGGGCTCGTAGCCGATGATCGCCTCGACGTTGGGGGTGTATCCGGACAGATCGTCCTGGGTCGGCACCTCGGGCGGAAAGTTGGACTGCCCGTCGACCGCGATCACCTGCTCACCGGCGCCGATGGCCCACAGCGTCTCGGTGGCCGACGGGCTCAGCGAGATGATGCGTTGCGGGCTGCCGGCGGCTCCGGAGTCGGAATCCGGGGAGGATCCGCACGCCGTCGCCACCGCGAGCGGCAGCAGCGCGATCAGCAACAACGCCAACCGGCGCAGGGTGTTCACCGAGTCCTGTCCTTCCTGCTGAAACATTCGAAGCTGCGCGCGACGGCACCTGTCGCGCCCAGGCATCGGAGCCTATCCCAGCGGCCGGCGGGTTCGAATCACGGCGCGTGCAACCGTATGCCCATCCGCCCGGTTCGGCGTTACTGAATGCCGTGACTCTCCTCGACGCACCGGTGGCGCCCCACCACGACGACGACTCCGCGGTCACTCCGCAGGCCCGCACGGCGTTGTGGGCCAGCCTCGTCGGCACCACCATCGAGTGGTACGACTTCTTCCTCTACGCGACCGCCGCCGGCCTGGTCTTCAACCACGCGTTCTTCCCGGACCAGTCCACGTTCGTCGGGACCATGTTGTCGTTCGCGACGTTCGCGGTGGGTTTCGTGGTCCGGCCGATCGGCGGCGTGGTGTTCGGCCATGTCGGGGACCGGATCGGGCGGAAGAGGACGCTGGCGCTGACCATGGTGCTGATGGGCGGCGCGACCGCGCTGATGGGGGTGCTGCCCACTGCCGCCCAGATCGGCGCGCTCGCCCCGATCCTGTTGCTGCTGTTGAGAATTGTGCAGGGCTTCGCGCTCGGCGGGGAGTGGGCCGGAGCGGTGCTGCTCGCGGTCGAACACGGTCCGCCGCGGCGACGGGGGTTGTGCGGCAGCATTCCGCAGATCGGTCTGGCGTTGGGGCTGGCGCTGGGTACCGGGGTGTTCGCGCTGCTGCAGATCGCCCTTCCCGATGACGCGTTCCTGACCTACGGTTGGCGGATCGCGTTCCTGCTCAGCATCGTGTTGGTGGTCTTCGGTGTCGTGGTCCGGTTGCGCGCCACCGAGACTCCCGCTTTCCAGCGGGTCCGCGACACCGGCGACCGGGCCGCCGTGCCGCTGCGTGACGTGTTCCGTCCGCCGGTGCTGCGCTCGACGCTGCTCGGGTTGCTGTCCCGCTGGGGCGAGGGCGCGGCGTTCAACACCTGGGGCGTGTTCGCCATCGCCTACGCCACCACCACACTGGGGCTGGCGAAAGTGCCGGTGCTGGTTGCCGTCACCGCCGCCGCACTGCTGATGGCGGTGCTGCTGCCGGTGTCGGGTGTGCTCACCGATCGGTTCGGCGCCAAGCGGATCTACACCATCGGCATCACCGCCTACGCGCTCGCGGTGTTCCCGGTGTTCGCGCTGTTCGGCACCGGCGAGATCGTCTTCTACACGCTGGGCATGCTGCTGGTGTTCGGGGTGATCCACGCGTTGTTCTACGGCGCGCAGGGCACGTTGTACGCCTCGCTGTTCCCGGCCCGGATCCGCTACACCGGGCTGTCGACGGTGTATCAGCTCTCCGGGATCTTCGCCTCCGGGGTGACGCCGATGATCCTGACCGCCCTGATCGCCGCCGCCGGCGGAGCGCCGTGGCTGGCCTGCGGCTACCTGGTGGCGACCGCGCTGATCAGCGTCGTGGCCACGACGGCGTTGCGTCCGGCTCCCCTGCACCGGCTCTAGCACCGGCTCCGGTGCGGACACGAAAAAGCCCGGCCTGCGGACAGGCCGGGCTTTTCCGATTGACGGACTGACTCAGAAGTCCATGCCACCCATACCGCCGGTCGGGTCGCCCGCGGGAGCGGCCGCCTTCTCCGGCTTGTCGGCCACGACGGCCTCGGTGGTCAGGAACAGCGCCGCGATCGACGCCGCGTTCTGCAGCGCCGAGCGGGTCACCTTCACCGGGTCGGCGACACCGGCGGCGAGCAGGTCCTCGTACTCGCCGGTCGCGGCGTTGAGGCCCTTACCGGCTTCGAGGTTGCGCACCTTCTCGGCGACCACACCGGGCTCCAGGCCCGAGTTGGCGGCGATCTGCTTCAGCGGGGCCTCCAGCGCGACACGCACGATGTTCACACCGGTGGCCTCGTCGCCCTCGAGCTTGAGCTCGTCGAGCACCGGGGCGGCCTGCAGCAGGGACACACCGCCACCGGCGACGATGCCCTCCTCCACGGCGGCCTTGGCGTTGCGCACCGCGTCCTCGATGCGGTGCTTGCGCTCCTTGAGCTCCACCTCGGTGGCGGCTCCGGCCTTGATCACCGCGACGCCGCCGGCCAGCTTGGCCAGCCGCTCCTGCAGCTTCTCGCGGTCGTAGTCGGAGTCGCTGTTCTCGATCTCCTGGCGGATCTGGGCGACCCGGCCGGCGATGGCGTCCGGGTCACCGGCGCCCTCGACGATGGTGGTCTCGTCCTTGGTGACGACGACCTTGCGGGCCTGGCCGAGCAGCGAGATGTCGGCGGTCTCCAGCGACAGGCCGACCTCTTCGCTGATCACCTGGCCGCCGGTCAGGATCGCCATGTCCTGCAGCATCGCCTTGCGGCGGTCACCGAAGCCCGGGGCCTTGACGGCGACCGACTTGAAGGTGCCGCGGATCTTGTTGACGACCAGGGTCGACAGCGCCTCGCCTTCGACGTCCTCGGCGATGATCAGCAGCGGCTTGCCGGACTGGATGACCTTCTCCAGCAGCGGCAGCAGATCCTTGACGGTCGAGACCTTCGAGCTGACCAGCAGGATGTAGGGATCCTCCAGAACGGCTTCCTGCCGCTCCGCGTCGGTCACGAAGTACCCCGAGATGTAGCCCTTGTCGAAGCGCATACCCTCGGTGAGCTCGAGCTGCAGACCGAAGGTCTGCGACTCCTCGACGGTGATGACACCCTCGTTGCCGACCTTGTCCATCGCCTCGGCGATCAGCTCACCGATCTGCTGGTCGCCGGCCGAGATCGCGGCGGTGTTGGCGATCTGCTCCTTGGTCTCGACCTCCTTGGCCGACTTGAGCAGGGTCTCGGTGACCTTCTCGACAGCGGCTTCGATGCCGCGCTTCAGAGCGAGCGGGTTGGCCCCGGCCGCGACGTTGCGCAAACCTTCCTTCACCAGCGCCTGAGCCAGGACGGTGGCGGTGGTGGTGCCGTCGCCGGCGACGTCGTCGGTCTTCTTGGCGACTTCCTTGACCAGCTCAGCGCCGATCTTCTCGTAGGGGTCCTCCAGCTCGATCTCCTTGGCGATGGACACGCCGTCGTTGGTGATCGTGGGAGCACCCCACTTCTTCTCCAGAACGACGTTGCGACCCTTGGGCCCCAACGTCACCTTTACCGCGTCGGCGAGGGCGTTGAGCCCCCGCTCGAGGCCGCGCCGGGCCTCTTCGTCATACGCAATTTGCTTGGCCATTGCGAAGTGTTCCTCCGACTAGGGGATGCACGTCTCTCGGCCGGGTGCAGTGCCCGCGACGGACGGCTCGGGTGTGCTCCGCAATGCGGCCCGGTGCCTCACCGTCCCGACCTAGCACTCGCCGTTCGCGAGTGCCAACTGCATTCTTAGCACTCGCCCATGCCGAGTGCAAGGTCGCCGCCGGGGGCTGCGCTTATGGCCGACGCCGCCATTGTCGCTGCTTGAGCATTCCTTGCGTATGGCCCTCCACACGGCCGTCCCCGCGACGCGGCCGCGGCGCCGGGCGTCGCTGCGGCCGCCGGCGAATCGGTGCAGGTCTGACGGCACGGCCGGGGTTGGCATGACCGGGTCGGCAAACCACTCAACGCGGTGCGTACCATCGGCGCCCACGCGTGCGGACGAAACGCGTGCGGTCGGTGGACACCCGTTTCGCAGCGCCTTGTCGGTGGGGCACATTAGTATCGAACACATGTTTGAAGCAGTTGATCGACATGACCTCGCCGCGGCCGACACCGCCGCCCTGGTCGCGACGATCACTGCTGCTGCCCGCGCCGAGGCCGCCGCGGCGGAAACCAGGCTGGCGGCGATAGCCGAGCTGCTGGACCGGAATCTCGCCGCCGCCGATCCCCTTGCCGTGTTCGACGGGTTCGCCGCCACCGCGGCCGAGGTCGGCGCCGCGCTGGGAATCAGCGCGCGTCGTGCCGGCGCACAGATCCACCTGGCCAAGGCGTTGCGCCAACGGCTCCCCGGGGTTGCCGAACTCCTGCGTTCGGGCGCCATCTCCGAACGGATCGCCTCGGTGATCTGCTGGCGCACCTACCTGGTGGCGCCCGAGGCGGCCGCCGCCGTCGACGCGGCGCTGGTGGCCGCCGCCGAAGCGGCCGGGGTGCGCGGCGGCTGGGGCCGCCTGTCGGATGCCGCTCTGGAGCAGGCCATCGACTCCGCGATCGCCGCTCACGACCCCGACGCCACCCGCAAGGTGCATCAGACCGCCAAGCGCCGTGACATCCAGTTCGGCAAACCCGACGACCGGACCGGCACCACCAGCCTCTACGGCAGCATGCACTCGGCGGATGCAGCCCTGCTCGACCGCACCATCGACGAATTGGTGTCGACGGTGTGCCCGGAAGACCCACGCACGGTCGGTGAACGCCGCTCGGATGCGATGAACGTGCTGACCAACCGGGGCGATCACCTGCCGTGCCGCTGCAACCGGCCCGAATGCCGCCAACGCGTCGGCGACGCCGAGGTGGTCGACCGCACGCGGGCGTCATCGGTGGTCATCCACGTGCTGGCCGACCAGGATGCCATCGAAGCCGCCGTCCACGAGGCCGCGACCCAGCCCAGCATCGGCACCCCGTGGCTCGACGCACAGCAGCCGCCGACGTGGATCTTCACCCCGCAGGCCGACTGGACCCACACCTACACCCCCGAGCAGATCTCCGAGATGATCGCCGCCGCCAACCCGCATCGCCCCGGGGGCCGGACGAGACACACCCGAAACAAGCCCCACACGGCGCCCTGCCGTCCCGGACCGGACAAAGCGGCCGCCACCACTGCGCCATCCACACCGCCACCCACAAAGCCACCCACACCGTCACCCACACCGCCGCCGCCGAAACCGGGCGGGAAGGCGGTAGTGCTGGGCGGGCCCTTCGTGCCCGGACCGCTGCTGGCCGAACTGGTACGCACCGGAGCCAAGATCACCGCCCTCGAATCCCCGCCGGCCGACATCGAACCCCGGTACCGGCCGTCGGCGACCCTGGCCCGGTTCGTTCGGGCCCGGGACATGACCTGCTGCTTCCCTGGCTGCAACGCCCCCGCGGAACGCTGCGACATCGACCACCGCATTCCCTGGCCGAACGGGCCCACCCACGCCGGCAACACCGGCTGCTTCTGCCGCACCCACCATCTGGCGAAGACCTTCGCCGGCTGGCAGGTCGCCCAGGCCGCGGACGGCACCCTGACCTGGACCAGCCCGCACGGAGCCCGCTACCGCCACGTCCCGGGCGCCCACCTGATCTTCCCGGAATGGAACACCGCCACCCCGGTCCCGCAGACCCCGGCGACCACGCCCGACGGGCCCGAATCCCCGGCCCGTGGGCTGGGCATGCCCCGGCGCCGACGCACCCGCGCCGACGACGAAGCCGGCCGCATCAAAGCCGAACGCGAGGCCAACCGGCTCGCCAACCTCGCTGCCGATGCGAAGTTGGCGGAAGTTCTCGGCCCACTCTCCGGGGCCGCCACCACCCGCGCGCCGATACCACCACCAGGAGACGACCCGCCCCCGTTCTGAGCGGTGGGCCGAGCGGTGTGCGCGACACCCCGTCCGACACGCCACGCGAGATGCATCCGCGGAACGCCTTGGCCTAAACTGCATTCCGGTCAGAAAGGAGGGCTCGGGTGCGGGCTGAAGCGGCGCCCAGCACCCGGGCATTGCGGGGCTGGCAGCGTAAGGCGCTGGTCAAGTATCTGACCGCCAAACCTCGCGACTTCCTGGCGGTCGCCACCCCCGGTGCGGGTAAGACGACGTTCGCCCTGCGGATCGCCGCGGAGCTGCTGAGCGACCGCACCGTGGACACGGTCACCGTGGTGGTGCCGACAGAGCACCTCAAGTTCCAGTGGGCCGCCGCGGCGGAGAGCCACGGCATCGCGCTGGACCCCCGGTTCAGCAACTCCGACGCGCAGACGTCGTCGGAATACCACGGGGTCGTCATCACCTATGCCCAGGTGGCCAGTCACCCCACCCGGCACCGGGTGCGCACCGAGAACCGCAGGACGCTGGTGATCTTCGACGAGATCCACCACGGCGGGGACAACAAGAGCTGGGGCGAGGCGATGCTGGAGGCGTTCAGCGACGCCACCCGACGGCTGGCGCTGACCGGCACCCCGTTCCGCAGCGACGACAGCCCGATCCCGTTCGTCACCTACGAGCCCGACGAGAACGGGTTCCTGCGCTCCCGCGCCGACTACGTCTACGGCTATGCCGACGCGCTGGCCGACGGCGTGGTCCGCCCGGTGGTGTTCCTGGCCTATTCCGGAGAGGCGCGCTGGCGCGACAGCGCCGGTGAGGAGTACTCCGCACGGCTGGGCGAACCACTGAGCGCCGAGCAGACCGCCCGCGCCTGGCGCACCGCGCTCAACCCGGCCGGCGACTGGATGCCGGCGGTGATCGCGGCCGCCGACAAGCGGTTGCAGCAGAAGCGCCGGCATGTGCCCGACGCCGGCGGCATGATCATCGCCTCCGACCAGACCAGCGCCCGCGCCTACGCGAAACTGCTGCACCAGATCACCGGTGAGCAGCCGACCGTGGTGCTCTCCGACGATCCGGGCGCCTCGGACCGCATCAGCGAGTACTCCGCGGGAACCAGCCGCTGGCTGGTGGCGGTGCGGATGGTCTCGGAGGGTGTCGACGTGCCGCGGCTGTCGGTCGGGGTGTACGCCACCAGCGCGTCGACGCCGTTGTTCTTCGCCCAGGTGATCGGCCGGTTCGTCCGGTCCCGCCGGCCCGGTGAGACCGCCAGCATCTTCCTGCCGTCGGTGCCCAACCTGCTGCTGCTGGCCAGCGAGTTGGAGGCGCAGCGCAACCATGTGCTGGGCAAACCGCACCGGGAGTCCGACGGGCTGGACGACGATCTGCTCCGGGATGCCGCCCGGACCAAGGACGAGAAGACCGAGCTGGACAACGGCTACGAGGCGCTGGGCGCCGAGGCCGAGCTGGATCAGCTGATCTTCGACGGGGCCTCGTTCGGCACCGCCACCCCGGCGGGCAGTGAGGAGGAGGCCGACTACCTCGGCATCCCCGGGTTGCTGGACGCCGAGCAGATGCGTGAGCTGCTGCGGCGCCGGCAGGAGGAGCAGCTCACCAAACGCACCGCCAACGGGCCGCCGGCCCCGGCCCGCGACGCGTCCACCCACAGTCGGCTGCGGGAGCTGCGCCGCGAGCTCAACACGCTGGTGTCGATCGCCCACCACCGCACCGGTAAGCCACACGGTTGGATCCACAACGAGCTGCGCCGCATCTGCGGCGGCCCGCCGGTGGCCGCGGCGACCACCGAACAGCTGCAGGCCCGCATCGAGGCGGTCCGAAAACTGACCTAGAGGCCGAGCAGTCCGGGCAGGTCGGCCACCGAGTCGATGACGTGGTTGGGCTGCATCGCGAATTCGTCTGCGGCCCAACGGTCGAGGGTTTCCTGCCGGAACTTCCCGGTGCGCACCAGCACCCCCGTCATCCCGACCACCTGAGCGGCGAGCACGTCGTTGTGCAGATCGTCGCCGATCATGTACATCTCCTCCGGGTCCACGCCGAGCCGGTGGGCGGCGGCGAGGAAGCCCTCGGGCGCCGGCTTCCCGACCGCGGTGGCCTTGCGGCCAGAGGCCTCCTCCATGCCGATCAGGTACATGCCGGTGTCGATCCGCAGTCCGTCGGTGGTGGTCCATGCCGTGCTGCGGTGCATCGCGACCACCGGAACGCCCTGCGACATCCAGTCGTAGACCCAGCTGAGCGTCAGGTGGGTGAACTCCGGCCCGGCGCCGCCGAGCAGCACCACGTCGGGGGTCTCCGGCGCTCTGGGCCCGTCGAAGTCGGTGGAGTACACCAGGTCCAGCCCGGGCATGTCCTCGGCGATGCGTCCGCTGTTGACCAGGAAGCACCGCGCCCCCGGGTACTGCTCACGCACGTACTCGGCGGTCAGCGCCGCCGCGGTGATCACCTCGTCGGCGGTCACCGGCATCCCGGCGCCGGTGAGCAGTTCGGCGATCTGCGCGCGGGTCCGGGTGGTGGTGTTGGTCAGGTAGGACCGCGCGATCTGATGATCGGCCAACGTGCGCAACGTTTCCGCGGCACCGGGTATCGGCCGCCAGGATGTCACCAGCACCCCGTCGATGTCGAACAGCACGCCACCGATCGCCATGGTGCGACAGTAAACCGCAATGACCGGTTCGCAAGCCGAACCGCGTCAACGGCGCGCCCAGGTGGTCTCGCCCACCCATGGTGTCGCCGCCCCGGCGATCGCCCACGCCCACTCCACCGGCACGTCGAGCACCTCGTAGCGTTTGGCGCCGGCGGCGGTCGCCGCGATCAGCGTCGCCACCCCGGCCCGGCGCTGGAAGAACGTCTGCCGCACGGTCCAGCCGATGATGCCCTCCGCATCCAGACAGTCCCGGCGGCGTTCGATGCTGCCGGCCCGGGCCACCAGCCAGCCGTCCACCACCCGGTGGCCGAGCGAGCGGACCCGGTCGACGGCCAGTGCCACACAACCGGCCGTCAGCGCCACCCAGGCCACCCACACCCAGCCCGGCAGCAGCCCCTGCGCCGCCCCGGCCAGGAGCGCGGCCAGTGTCACCACCGGCAACGCCAGCGCCCGGAACCACCGCCGCCGGGCCGCCGCCGGGCCGTGCCCGTACAGCGGCCCGGTCACCGCCTCCGGTCGCTCGACCAGATCGGCCAGCACCGACCGGGCGGTCGATGCCGGGCACGGCGGCAGCAGCAGCGACGCCTCCCCCGCCCCGCCCACACCGGTCATCACCGCGTCCAGCCGGGCGCCGCCGAACAGCCGGACCAGCAACGGTTCCCGCAATGTGCCGCCGCGCAGCCGGCGCATGTCAAAGGTGTTCTCCCGCAACCTGAGCAGACCGTGCTGCAGATGAAGCACATCAAAGTCACGGCGCAGCACCAGGTTTCCGTAGGTCAGCAACGACCGGAGCACAGACAACAACACCGAGGCCACCAGCACCACGACCGCCACCAGCACCACGGTCACGGCCGCCCCCAGCCGCTGCGCGATGTCGAGTCCGGACTCGGCCAACTCCGAATCCTGCAGCACCTCGGGGTCGATCCCCAACTGGGACACCACCCCGACGGCGGCCAGGATCATCGCCAGCCCGGTGAAGCTCAGCGCGCTGTACCACAACCAGGACGGCTGCCAGCGCGCCAGGATCCGCCCGGTGGGCGCCGCCTGCTCCGGCTGCCCGGGAGCGGTCAGCGATTCGGCCAGCAGGATCGCCCGCAACCGGGGCACCTCGGTGGCGGGGACCGCGTCGAGTTCGAATTCGGTGTCACCGGTGGCCGCCTGCCCGGTGCTGACCCGCAGCACGGTGAGCCCCAGCATCCGGTGCAGCAGTCGGGCCTCGGTGGACACCGAGCGAATCCGGTTGCGCGGCACCGCCAGTACCGTCCTGCGCAGCAGCCCGGTGCGCAGCTGCACCTCCTCGGTGTCGATGCGGTAGGTGGTGGTGAACCACCGGGCGACACCGACGCCGACGGTGCCCACCAGCGCCACGATCAGCCACACCGGGTTCCCGGTGGCCGACCCCACGATCAGCGTCCCCACCAGCAGCGGCACCTGCCGCAGCACCTCGTGGATCGGATGCACCAACAGCATCCGCGGGCTGAGCCGGTGCCACACCTGATCGGCCCGGGTGGGGCCGGTCACGGGCTCGGTCATGTGGCGTCCTCGGAACCGATGGCGGCGACGTCGGTCAGATACGCGACGATCCGGTCGGCGACGTCGGCGTCCAGCGCGACGATGCGCACCGCCCCGGCCGATGACGCGGTGGTCACCGTGACGTTGGACAGCCCGAACAACTGGTCCAGCGGCCCGCGGTAGGTGTCGACGGTCTGGACCCGTGAGATCGGCGCGATCCGCCGTTCCTGGGTCACCCAACCGGTGCGGGTGTACACCGCCCGCTCGTCGATGTCCCACCGGTGCACCCGGTACCGCCACAACGGTGCGACCACCACGAACGCCAGCACCCCGAACACTGTCGCGACCGCCGCCAGCGCGTGCAGCCACGGCATCCGGCCGTCGGCCACCCACCACACCAGCTGGCCGACGATGATCATCGACCACGGGACGGCCGCACCCAGCGCCCACACCGCGGGCGCCTTGCGGCTCGGCGGATTCGCCGGGTCGTGCAGGGTCAGCAGTGTCCCCGACGCGGGTCGTGACGGGGGTCCGGATGAGGGCCCGGGAGACGGCCCAGCCGCATTGTCCATGGTTCGAGCATGCCCAAGTGACTAGTGTTTGCACCATGACGGGTAAGTGGACCGCGCGCGATGTGCCCGATCAGACCGGCCGGACGGCGGTGATCACCGGCGCGAACACCGGGCTGGGCTTCGAGACCGCCAAGGTGCTCGCCGAGAAGGGCGCGCATGTGGTGCTGGCCGTCCGCGACCCCGACAAGGGCAGGCGGGCCGCCGACCGGATCACCGCCGCCGCCCCGCACGCCGACGTCACGGTGCGGCAGTTGGACCTGACCTCGCTGGACAACATCCGCCGGGCCGCCGACGACCTGCGGGCCGGGTATCCGCGGATCGATCTGCTGATCAACAACGCCGGGGTGATGTACCCGCCGAGGCAGACCACCCGCGACGGCTTCGAGTTGCAGTTCGGCACCAACCATCTGGGTCACTTCGCGTTGACCGGCCAACTGCTCGACAACATCCTCCCGGTCGACGGGTCGCGCGTGGTGACCGTCGCGAGCATCGCCCACCGCAACATGGCCGACATCCACTTCGACGATCTGCAGTGGGAGCGCGGCTACCACCGGGTCGCGGCGTACGGACAGTCCAAACTGGCCAACCTGATGTTCGCCTACGAGCTGCAGCGCCGGCTCAGCGCGAAGAACGCACCGACGATCTCCGTGGCCGCGCACCCCGGGGTGTCCAACACCGAACTGACGCGGTACATCCCCGGCGCCCGGCTGCCCGGGGTGTCGCTGCTGGCCGGCTTGCTGACCAACAGCCCGGCGGTCGGCGCGCTGGCCACGCTGCGCGCCGCCACCGATCCGGAGGTGAAGGGCGGGCAGTACTACGGTCCGGACGGTTTCCAGGAGATCCGCGGGCACCCGGTGCTGGTCGGATCGAGTGCGAAGTCACGTGACGAGGACATTCAACGCCGGCTGTGGACCGTGTCCGAGGAGCTGACCGGCGTCACCTTTCCGGTCTAGGGAGTCATGCGATCTGTTGCTGAGCATCGGCGGGTCGTCGCCGATCTGATCACCACCCGTCCACCGAGCATCGTGCCGCTGGACGATGCGCTCGGCCTGGTGCTGGCCGACGACGTCACCGCGCCGCTGTCGCTGCCCGGCTTCGACAACTCGGCGATGGACGGGTACGCCGTCCTCGCCGAGGATGTGGCCGGCGCGAGCCCGCAGAATCCGGTGCACCTGCCGGTGGCCGAGGACATCCCGGCCGGCCGCACCGACCGGCTGGTGCTGAAACCCGGTACCGCACACCGGATCATGACCGGCGCCCCGCTGCCCGCCCGGGCCACCGCGGTGGTGCCGGTGGAGGCCACCGACGGCGGTACCGACACCGTCGTCATCCGGGCGGCCGTGGAACCCGGCAAGCACATCCGGCGGGCCGGCGAGGACGTCACCGCCGGCACCACCGTGCTGCGGGCCGGTCAGGTGGTCACCCCGCCGATGCTCGGACTGGCCGCCGCGCTGGGGCTGAGCACCCTGCCGGTGGTGCCGCGGCCACGGGTGCTGGTGATGTCGACCGGATCGGAACTGGTCGCGGCCGGCACCCCGCTGCGCCCGGGCCAGATCTACGAATCCAATGCGGTGATGCTCGCCGCCGCCATCCGCGACGCCGGCGGACACGTGGTGGCCACCCCGATGACCGGGGACGATGTGCACACCTTCCATTCCGCGCTGGACCGGCACACCGCCGACGCCGACCTGATCATCACCACCGGAGGGGTCAGTGCCGGCGCCTATGAGGTGGTCAAGGACTCCCTCGGGGACGATGTGGAGTTCGTGAAGGTCGCGATGCAGCCGGGGATGCCGCAGGGCGCCGGCCGGCTGTCCGGCATCCCGATCATCACGCTGCCGGGCAACCCGGTCAGCGCCCTGGTGTCCTTCGAGGTGTTCGTCCGCGAACCGCTGCGCGCCGCGATGCGGCTGCCGCACCCGCGACGGCCCCGCCTGACCGCGGTGCTGGCGGAGGATCTGACGTCGCCGGGGGGCAAACGGCAGTTCCGCCGCGGCCGGTACGACGCCGAGGCCGGCACGGTCACCAGCTACGGACCACCGGCATCCCACCATCTGCGCTGGCTGGCCTCGGCGAACTGCCTGCTGGAGATCGACGAGGACACCACCCGGATCGCCGCCGGAACCGAGGTCACCATCTGGGATCTGTCCGGCTGCTGAACGGCCGCCGACGGTCGGACCGGCGTCGGTGGCCCGGACGTAGAATCCGATCGATGGCCAGACCCCCGCGACCCTCGGTCGACTCTGACAGCCCTGCGAGCAGCGAACTCTCCCGGCTCGTCGACCTGGTCAGAAGCACTGTTCCCCCGATGCATCCGGCCGGCCTACCGTTCGTCGCAGGCGGGCTCGGCCTAGCCGCCGCGGGTCGGCGCCGCAGGTGGCTGCGGACCGCCGGGCTCACCGCCGCCGGCGCCTGCGCGCTGTTCTTCCGGCACCCGCCCCGCACCCCACCGAGCCGGCCCGGCGTGGTCGTCGCCCCGGCCGACGGGCGGATCACCCTGATCGACCGGGTGACGCCGCCGGAGGAGCTGGGCATGCCGGCCGCCCCGATGACCCGGATCAGCATCTTCCTGTCGCTGTTCGACGTGCACGTGCAACGGGCCCCGATCGGCGGCGAGGTCGTCGCGGTGGTGCACCGGCCGGGGGAGTTCGGATCGGCCGACCGCGGGCGCGCCAGCACCGACAACGAACGCAACAGCATGTGGATCCGCACCCCCGACGGGGTCGACATCGCGGTGGTCCAGATCGCCGGCCTGCTGGCCCGCCGCATCGTCTGCGACGCCACCGCCGGTGACAAGCTGACCGTCGGGCAGACCTACGGGCTGATCCGGTTCGGGTCCCGGCTCGACACCTACGTCCCCGAAGGAGCCACCGTGCTCGTCGAATCCGATCAGCGCGCCGTCGGCGGCGAGACCGTTCTGGCCGAGTTGCCCCGATGAAGCCGCGCCTCAAACGACCGCCCGGGCTGAAGCTGGTGCTGCCCAGCGGGATGACGGTGGCCGCCATCTGCCTGGCGCTGACCTCGGTGAAATTCGCCCACGACGGCAGCATCACCCCGGCGCTGGCGCTGCTGGCCGTGGCGGCGATCCTCGACGCGCTGGACGGCCGCATCGCCCGGATGCTCAACGCCACCTCGAAGATGGGCGAGGAGATCGACTCGCTGGCCGACGCGGTGAACTTCGGTGTGGCGCCGGCGTTCATCGTGTACTGGACGCTGTTGCCGGATTCGCAGGTCGGCTGGATCGTGGTGCTGCTGTATGCGGTGTGCATCGTGCTGCGGTTGGCCCGGTTCAACGCGCTGCTCGACGTCGATCAGCCCGAGTACGCCAAGGAGTTCTTCACCGGGATGCCCGCCCCCGCCGGGGCGATCGGCGCGATCGGACCGCTGGCGGCCAAGATGCAGTTCGGCGACGGCTGGTGGACGTCGGAGTGGGCGGTGTCGGTCTGGATGGTCGGTGTCTCGCTGCTGGTGATCAGCGCCATCCCGATGCGCAAGATCCACACCTTCGCGGTGCCGGCGAACATGGTGGCGCCGTTGCTGGCCCTGCTGGCGATCGGGGTGGCCGCGGCGATCCAGTACGGCTACATCGTGATCATGGTGATCATCGTGGCCTACGTGCTGCACATCCCGTTCGCGGTGCGCAGCAAGCGCTGGCTGGCCGCGCATCCGGAGGCGTGGAGCGAGCAGCCGCGGGAGCGGCGCGCGGCACGCCGGGCGATCCGGCGGGCCCGGCGGCCGCATCCGCACCGGCGGTCGATGGCCCGGCTCGGTCTGCGCAAGCCGCCGAGGTCGTGACCGTGACGACAGACGTCCCGGAGCCGGAGCTGAACCAGCTGCGGTTGACCGCGCGGTTGAACACCTCCGCGCTGGACTCCCGGCGCGGTGTGGTGCGGCTGCATCCCGAGGCGATCGCGGCGCTCGGTCTGCGCGAGTGGGATGCGGTGTCGCTCACCGGCTCCCGCACCACGGCCGCGGTGGTCGGGCACGCACCGCCGGGCACCCCGGTCGGCACCGCCCTGCTCGACGATGTGACCCTGTCCAACGCCGGGCTGGTGGAGGACGCCCCGGTACTGGTCGCCCCGGTGACGGTCTACGGGGCCCGTTCGGTCACCGTCGCCGGGTCCCGGCTGGCCAGCGGGTCGATCTCACCGGCGACGCTGCGCCAGGCGCTGTTGGGCAAGGTGATGACGGTGGGCGACACCGTCTCGCTGCTGCCCCGCGACCTCGGCCCCGGCACCTCCACCTCGGCGGCGACCACGGCGCTGGCGGCGTCGGTCGGCATCACCTGGACGTCGGAACTGCTGACCGTCACCGCGGTCGACCCGCCCGGGCCGGTCAGCGTGCAACCCAATTCCGTGGTCGCCTGGGCCGACAGCACCGGCACCCACGGCACCGGGACCCACGGCACCGGGACCCACGGCACCGGCACGGCCGCTCCCGCCCGGCCACCCGGCCCCGGACGGGCCCGGCCGGACTTCACCGTCGAGGACCTCAAGGGCGCGCAGAGTCAGGCCGAACGGCTCACCGAATGGCTCAAACTCGCCCTGGACGAGCCGGAACTCCTGGAGACGCTCGGCGCCACACCGCATCTGGGCGTGCTGGTGTCCGGGCCGCACGGGGTCGGCAAGGCCACCCTGGTGCGGGTGGTGTGCGCGCACCGGCGGCTGGTCGAACTGGACGGCCCGGAGATCGGCGCACTGCCGGCCGAGGAACGGTTGCGCCGGGTCTCCGAGACGGTCGCCACGGTCCGCGACGGCGGCGGGGTGCTGCTGATCACCGATGTCGACGCGCTGCTGCCGCAGTCCGCCGACCGGCCGGCCGAACCGGTCGCCACCGCGATCCTCGCCGAACTGCGCGATGCGGTGGCGACCCGGGGGGTGGCGTTCATCGCCACCTCGGCGGTGCCGGACGCGGTGGACACCCGGCTGCGCGCCCCCGAGGTGTGCGACCGGGAACTCGGCCTGCCCCTGCCGGACGCCGCGATCCGGGAACAGCAGCTGGCGGTGCTGCTGCGGAACGTGCCCAGCGAGGATCTCCGGCTCTCCGAGATCGCGGACCGCACACCGGGTTTCGTGATCGCCGATCTGCAGGCGCTGATCCGGGAGGCCGCGTTGCGGGCCGCCGCGCGGGCCAGCGCCACCGGCGCGGCCCCGGTGTTGCGGCAGCAGGATCTGCTCGGCGCGCTGAGCGTCATCCGGCCGCTGTCCCGTTCGGCCACCGAGGAGGTCGCGGTCGGCTCGGTCACGTTCGACGACGTCGGCGACATGGCCGAGACCAAGCAGGCGCTCACCGAGGCGGTGTTGTGGCCGCTGCAGCATCCGGACACGTTCGCCCGGCTCGGGGTGCAGCCGCCGCGCGGGGTGCTGCTGTACGGCCCGCCCGGCTGCGGGAAGACGTTCGTGGTGCGCGCACTGGCCAGCACCGGCCGGCTGTCGGTGCACGCGGTCAAGGGTGCCGAGCTGATGGACAAGTGGGTCGGCTCCAGCGAGAAGGCGGTGCGGGAACTGTTCCAGCGGGCCCGGGCCTCGGCCCCGTCGCTGGTGTTCCTCGACGAGATCGACGCGCTGGCGCCGCGGCGCGGGCAGAGCGTCGACTCCGGGGTGACCGACCGGGTGGTGGCGTCGCTGCTGACCGAACTGGACGGCATCGAACCGCTGCGCGATGTGGTGGTCCTCGGCGCCACCAACCGCCCGGATCTGATCGATCCGGCGCTGCTGCGCCCGGGCCGGCTGGAGCGGCTGGTGTTCGTCGAGCCGCCGGACGCCGCGGCCCGCCGCGAGATTCTGGCCACCGCCGGCAAATCGATTCCGTTGGCCACCGAGGGACCGGACGCGGTCGACCTGGACGCGTTGGCCGCCGAACTGGACGGCTACAGCGCCGCGGACTGTGTGGCGCTGCTGCGGGAGGCCGCACTGACCGCGATGCGGCGCTCGATCGATGCCGCCGACGTCACGGCCGCCGACGTCGCCCGCGCCCGGGAGACGGTGCGGCCGTCGCTGGACCCGGCGCAGGTGCAGGCGCTGCGGGCCTTCGCCGCCGGCCGGTGATCCCGGTCACGACGGACGCCCCGGAAAGCCTTTGTGGCGTGCGGTTATGCCGGTCGGACACGGTTATGCGAACCGACCGCAAACGGCGCCCCGTAAACTGAACCCCGGTCCGCAGCCCGTCCGGCTGCTCCCGGACGCTCTTCAAACCAGAAGGGCTGACACCCCGACCGCCGCTTCGTCGCCGCGGAGCGCATCGCCGACCCTGACGAGATCGGAGTGCCATGCTCGCCATCCTGATCGCGCATGCGATCGCGACCGCGCTGGCACCGCTGCTCGTCTACCGCTGGGACCGCAAGGCCTTCTACCCGCTCGCCCTGGTGCCGCTGGGGTCGTTGGTGTGGGTGGCGCTGAACTGGCCGCGCGACGGTCATGTCCCGACCACCGACATCGAGTGGGTGCCCGAGTTGGCGATGGACGTCAACCTGCGCTTCGACTCGCTGGCCGCGGTGATGAGCGTGCTGGTGCTGGCCATCGGCGCGCTGGTGCTGTTCTACTGCGGCGACTACTTCCACCACCACGACGGCCGCCGGGAGAAACGGCTGCCGTCGTTCGCCGCCGAGCTGGTGGCGTTCTCCGGCGCGATGTTCGGGCTGGTCGTCAGCGACAACATGCTGGTGCTCTACGTGTTCTGGGAGATCACCACCGTGCTGTCATTCCTGCTGGTGGGGCATTACGCGGAGCGTGCGACGAGCCGGCGGGCGGCGACGCAGGCGTTGCTGGTCACCACGTTCGGCGGGCTCGCCATGCTGGCCGGCATCGTGGTGCTGGGCAACCTCGCCGGCACCTACCTGCTCTCGGAGCTGATCGCCGCCCCGCCCACCGGGGTGGCGGCCACGGTCGCGGTGGTGCTGGTCCTGGTCGGTGCGCTGAGCAAATCGGCGATCGTGCCGCTGCACTTCTGGCTGCCGGGCGCGATGGCGGCGCCCAGCCCGGTCAGCGCCTATCTGCACGCCGCCGCGATGGTCAAGGCCGGCGTGTATCTGGTCGCCCGGATGACGCCCGGGTTCGCCGACTTCTCGGTGTGGCGGCCGATGGCGATCGTCCTGGGCCTGGCCACCCTGCTGCTGGCGGGCTGGCGGGCGATCCGCGAATACGACCTGAAGTTGATCCTGGCGTTCGGCACCGTCAGTCAGCTCGGCCTGATCACCGTGCTGGTCAGCGCCGGGAGCGGGGATCTGATGCTGGCCGGGCTGGCCATGCTGGTCGCCCATGCGATGTTCAAGGCCGCCCTGTTCATGGTCGTCGGCATCATCGACCACACCACCGGCACCCGCGACATCCGCCGGCTGGCCTGGCTGGGGAACCGCAACAAGCCGCTGTTGGTGATCGCGGTCGCCGCGGCGGCGAGCATGGGCGCGATCCCGCCGTTCTTCGGCTTCGTGGCCAAGGAAGCGGTGTTCGAGACCATGCTGCACTCCGAGCAATTGGGTCCGTCCGGGCCGTGGGTGCTGGCCGGGCTGGTGCTCGGCAGCGTGTTCACCACCATCTACAGCCTGCGGTTCGTCGTCGGCGCGTTCGGGCGCAAGGGCCTGCCCGGCCCGAGCCGCCGGGTGGAGGAACAGCACCGCACCCCGGTGACGTTCCTGCTGGCCCCGGGCGTGCTGGCCGCGGCGGCGCTGGTGTTCGGGGTGTGGCCGTCGCCGGTGGACGCGGCGTTGCACAGCTACGCCGAGACCGTCCCGAACGGGGTGCTGCTGGGGCACTACCAGCTGGCGTTGTGGCACGGGTTCGGTCCGCCGCTGCTGCTCTCCGCGGTGGTCATCGGGCTCGGCGTCACCGTCTACTTCCTGCGGGAGGTGCTGCGCCGTCGGGCCCGGTTGCCGATGGAGGTGCTCGGCAACGCCGACATCGTCTACGACAAGGTGATGCGCGGGCTGGATCTGCTGGCCGTGCGCACCACCGCGATCACCCAGCGCGGGTCGATCCCGGCCACCCAGTCGGTCATCCTCTCCGTCCTGGTGCTGGTGCCGGTGGTGGTGCTGGCCGTCGGGGCGCGCGACCGGCCGGGATTCGAACTGTGGGACACCCCGCTGCACACCGTGGTCGCGGCGGCTGCGCTGGCCGCGGCGGCCGGCACCACGGTGATGCGCAACCGGTTGGCCGCGGCGCTGCTGGTGGGTGTCACCGGTTACAGCTGCGGTGCGATCTTCGCCTTCCACGGCGCCCCCGACCTGGCATTGACCCAGTTCCTGGTGGAGACCGTCACACTGGTGATCTTCGTGCTGGTGCTGCGGTCGCTGCCGCCGGAGACCGATCAGGCGCAGATCAGCCGGTTCCGTTGGCCCCGGGCGGTTCTGGCGCTGTCGGTCGGTTTCTCCCTCACCACACTGGCGGTGTTCGCGCTGGCCGCCCGGGACGGCATGGCGGTCGCCGCACTGCTGCCCGACGCGGCGTACCACCTCGGCCACGGCGCCAACACCGTCAACGTCATCCTGGTCGACATCCGGGCCTGGGACACCATGGGCGAGATCATGGTGCTGGTGGTCGCGGCCACCGGGGTCGCGTCGATGGTGTTCCGGCACCGGCGCTTCGGATCACCACCGCGGGTGTCGGATGCCGGTCAGCCCGACATCGGCCGGATCGCCCAGTTCGTCGACATCAGCCCCGCCGTGGGGGACATCACCTGGCTGCGCGGCAGCGAGTTCCGCGATCCGCAACACCGGTCGCTGGTGCTGGAGGTGGCGACCCGGATCATCTTCCCGCTGATGATGGTGCTGTCGGCGTACTTCTTCTTCGCCGGCCACAACTCGCCCGGCGGCGGGTTCGCCGGCGGGCTCACCGCCGGACTCGCGGTGGTGCTGCGCTACATCGCCGGCGGGCGCTACGAGCTCGGTGAGACCATCCCGCTGGACGCCGGGAAGGTGCTGGGCGCCGGGCTGACCCTGGCGGCCGGCACCGCCGCCACCTCACTGCTGCTGGGCGCGCCTGCGCTGTCGTCGGCGCTGATCGAGCTGACGCTGCCGGTGCTGGGCCAGGTCACGTTCATGACGACGTTGTTCTTCGATCTGGGGGTGTATCTCATCGTGGTCGGTCTGGTGCTCGACGTGCTGCGCAGTCTGGGCGCCCGGTTGGATGTGGAGTTGGCCGGTCCCGCACCCGCGAGGGCGGTGGCGAAGCCGCGATGACCTCGTTCCTGACCCAGCTCATCCTGATCGGCGGGCTCACCAGCGCCGGTGTCTACCTGCTGCTCGAGCGCAGCCTGATCCGCATGCTGTTGGGCATCCTGTTGATCAGCAACGCGGTCAACCTGCTGATCATCACCGCCAGCGGGCCGTCGGGCAATCCGCCGGTGCGCGACCACATCAGCAACAGTTCGGAGAACAATGCCGACCCGCTGGCCCAGGCGATGATCCTGACCGCGATCGTCATCACGATGGGGGTGGCGGCCTTCGTGCTCGCGCTGGCGTACCGGTCCTACCGGTTGACCACCGTCGAAGAGGTCAGCGACGACCCCGAGGACACCAGGGTGTCGCGGCTGACCGGCGAGGAGGCCGCCGCACTGGACCGGGACAAGCCACGGTTCGACCCGAAGCGGGACACCGACGAACCCGACGAACTGGACGCGCTGCCCGGTGCGGAGGGTTCCCGATGACGGCCCGGTCCGACGTGAAGGCGGTTGCGGCATGAACCTCGCGGCGACGTTGACGCCGCTGCCGGTGTTGATTCCCACCCTGAGCGCGGCTGCGACGCTGATCGCCGGCCGGCGGGTCCGGTTGCAGCGCATGATCGCGTTGCTCTCGTTGACCGCGATGGTCGCGGTGTGCGCGGTGCTGCTGTATCTCACCGACCGCGACGGCACCGTGGTGGTGCACGTCGGCGGCTGGGGTGAGATCGTCGGGGGCCTGGGCCCCCTGGGCATCACGCTGGTGGTGGACCGACTGGCGGCGATGATGCTCGTGGTGTCGTCGATCGTGCTGCTGGCGGTGGTCCAGTACGCCATCGGACAGGGTGTGCGTGACGGTGACGAACGCCAGCCGGTGTCGATCTTCATCCCGACCTATCTGGTGCTGTCCGCCGGTGTGTGCATGGCGTTCGTGGCGGGCGACCTGTTCAACCTGTTCGTCGGGTTCGAGGTGCTGCTCACCGCGAGCTTCGTGCTGCTGACCATCGGCGCCAGTGAGGAACGGGTGCGCGCCGGCACCTACTACGTCATGGTGTCGATGGTGTCGTCGCTGATCTTCCTGGCCGGCATCGGCCTGGTGTACGCGGCCACCGGGACGCTCAACATGGCCGAGCTCGCGGTGCGCCTGGACGACATCGCACCGGGCACGCGCACCGCGTTGTTCGCCGTGCTGCTGATCGCGTTCGGCATCAAGGCGGCGGTGTTCCCGCTGTCGTCGTGGCTGCCCGACTCCTACCCCACCGCTCCCGCCCCGGTCACCGCGGTGTTCGCCGGGTTGCTCACCAAGGTCGGTGTGTACGCGATCATCCGGACCCATTCGCTGCTGTTCCCGGGCGCCGGGCTGGATCCGCTGCTGCTGATCGCGGCCCTGGCCACCATGCTGATCGGCATCCTGGGCGCGATCGCCCAGAGCGACATCAAACGGTTGCTGTCGTTCACGCTGGTCAGCCACATCGGCTACATGGTGTTCGGGATCGCGTTGTCGACCCAGCTCGGAATGTCCGGGGCGATCTACTACGTCGCCCACCACATCGTGGTGCAGACGACTCTGTTCCTCGTCGTCGGCCTCATCGAACGGCAGGCGGGTGCGTCGACGCTGCAGCGGCTCGGCGGGCTGGCCGCCGCGAGCCCGCTGCTGGCGTTCGTGTTCGTGGTGCCCGCGCTGAATCTGGGTGGCATCCCGCCGTTCTCCGGTTTCATCGGCAAGGTCGCGTTGATGGAGGCCGGTGCGGCCGACGGGTCGGTGCTGGCCTGGACGCTGGTCGGGGGCAGCGTGGTGACCAGCCTGTTGACGTTGTACGTGGTGGCGCGGGTCTGGACGAAGGCGTTCTGGCGGTCCCGCGCCGACGCCCCGGAGGGGCACCTGTCGGCGGCGGCCCCGGCGGTGCTGCTCGACGACATCGAGGACATCGAGTTCGCCGAACGCCGCCATGTCGGACGGATGCCGGTCAGCATGCTGGTGCCCACCGGCGGGTTGATCCTCGTCGGTCTGGCGCTGACCATCTTCGCCGGGCCGATCGTCGCCTACAGCGAACGGGCCGCCGAACAGGTGCTCGACCGGGGCCGCTACATCGGCGCGGTGATCGGAGAAGCGCCATGAGAAGCGTGCTGCTGCGGCTGTGGATCCTGTGCTGGCTGACCCTGGTGTGGGTGCTGCTGTGGGGTGATGTCTCGGCCGCGAATGTGATCGCCGGACTGGTACTGGCCCTGGTGATCACCCTGCTGTTGCCGCTGCCCGTGGTGCCGGTCGAGGGGAAACTGCATCCGCTGTCGCTGCTGCGGTTGATCCTGCAGATGGCCTACTGGCTGCTGGTGTCGTCGATTCAGTTGGCGTGGCTGGCGATCCGTCCCGGCCCGCTCCCGGTGAGCGCGGTGCTCGCCGCGCGGTTCAACCTGAAATCGGATCTGGTGCTGGCGCTGGCGGTCAACCTGATCAACCTGACCCCCGGCACCATCGGCATCGAGATCGACCAGAACCGTCGAATCGTCTATGTGCACGTGATCAATGTGGGTTCGGAGCGCGCGTTGCGGAACTTCTACCGGCAGATGAAGCAGTTGGAGCAGCTGTTGATCGCGGCCTTCGAACGCGATGAGGACTGGCGGCCGGCGCCGGAGAAGGAGATCTCGAACCAGCGGGGAGCGGAGGCGGAGGCATGAGCACCGTATTCACTCTCTGCGCGTTCATGCTCGGCGGCGCCGTGGTGATCACCATGTTCCGCATGCTGGCGGGTCCCACCACACTGGACCGGCTGGTCGCGCTGGACACCCTGGTCGCCGTCACCATGTGCGGTATCGGGGTGTGGGCGGCCTACAGTCTGGACACCACGGTGACCTACAGCCTGACCGCGCTGGCGCTGATCAGCTTCGTCGGTTCGATCAGCATCGCCCGCTTCCGGGTGCCCGACGTCCAGCCCGATCCGGAGCGGGAGCGGCCATGAGCATCGCCGACATCGTGGTCGCCGTCCTGCTGCTGGCCGGGTCGGCGCTGGCGTTCACGGCCGCCGTCGGCATCGTGCGCTTCCCGGACACCCTGGCCCGGATGCATTCCTCGACCAAACCGCAGACACTGGGGCTGCTGCTGGTCATGGCCGGTGCGGCGGTCCAGCTGCGCGGCAACGCCGACGTCGGGATGCTGGTGCTGGCCGGGATGTTCGCGGTGATCACCGCACCGGTGATCGCCAACCGGGTGGGCCAGCTGGCCTACCGCGAGCAGGACGTCGAGAATCAGCTGGTGCGCGACGAAATGCATGAATTCGTCACGCGCGGGGAACTCGACGCACGTGGTGAGGACTGAGGACGGCTGGTTCCCGGAGAGCGCGGCAAGCAGCGCACTGCGCGCCGCCCAGGTCCGCACCATCGAATCCGGCTGCGCCTGCCCGCTGTTCACCGACCCGTACGCGCAGCTGCTGTTCGACGCCGCGGTCGCCGGTGGCTGGCCGCGCCCTGACCCACCGGTGGCCGACCGGGACACCGCCGTCGCCGCGTACCTGGCGTCGCGCACCCGATGGTTCGACGAGTTCCTCATGACGGCCGGGGCCAACGGGCTGGATCAGATCGTGATCCTGGCGCCGGGACTGGATGCCCGCGCCTGGCGGCTGCCGTGGATCGACGGCACCACGGTCTACGAGGTCGACCACCCCGACGTGCTCCGGCTCAAGATCGACACCCTGCGGCGTTGCGGCGCCGAACCCGCCACCCGTTGTGTCGGGGTGTCCGTGGACCGGCAGGCGGGTTGGCCGGACGCCCTGCGGCGCAACGGCTTCGATCCGGCCAAGGCGACGGCGTGGGCGGTCGAACGGCTCGCGGGTGAGCGCACCGCGGTGTTCGCCGACATCGGGGAACTCAGCGCGCCGGGCAGTCGGCTGGCGGTCGAGATGTCCGACGGCGACACCGCGATCATCGAGCATCTGACCGAATCCGGTTGGGAGATCACCCGACTGCCCGCGAGCAGACTGCTGGACCGATACGACCGGTGCTGTTCGGACGGGTCACCGGACGCCGCCGGGCGTGCGCTGTTCGTCGAGGGCCTGGCGTCCTGAGCGCGTGAGCCGCGTTCAGTCCTGCGACAGCTGGAACTCCACCATCGCGGCGACCGTCTCGACAGCCTCCCGTAACGCCGCCAGCCGGGCGGCCGGATCGGGCGCCGCCAGCACCGCATAACGGTCGGCCTGACCGATCGGGATACGGGAGGCCAACGTGTACAACCGTTCCGCCACGCCCTGCCCCGGCTCGGGTTCACCGAGCAGATGGTGGCGCGGCGGCAGCTCCGCGCCCTGCGCGCCGGCGATCCGCTCGAAGAGTGCCATCATCCGGTCCTCGAGCTCGGTGAGCTGATCCACGCCCACCGGCTCTCCCGGTTCGTCCGGCCACGGCTCGATCACCGCCCGCGGATACGGATCATCCGGCAGCCACTCCAGCACCCGGATCCGTTCCCCGACCTCGCATCGCAACCGGTACCGGCCCATGGGCTGTTCGGCGTATTCGACGATGCGGGCCAGCGCACCCACATCGCAGCGGGTGTCGCCGCCGCCCACCTCCCGTCCGGCCGCGATCAGCACCACCCCGAACGCCGGGACCTCGGCGGCGAGGCAGGTCTGGACCAGTTCGCGGTAGCGCGGCTCGAAGATCCGCAGCGGCAGTTCCTCACCCGGCAGCATGGCGATCTCCAGCGGGAACATCGGCGTGATGGTCATGACGCACCCTGCTGTTCCGGCTCACCGAGGTCCAGCTCACCGATCAGGGCGTCGACCACCGCACGAAGATCGCCGTCGTGTTCCTCGGCGACCCGGCGCTGCCGCTGATAAGACGCGCCGGTCCGGTAGATGTGTTCCACCTCGGCCAGCTCGTCGGCGCAGTTGAGTGAGACAGCCACCGGCTCAAGACGATTCAGGATGTCATCGAGATCATCGGTGACCAGTCGCTCATTGCTGTCGGCGTCCAGGATGATCTCGGCGTCCAGTCCGTAACGGGCGGCGCGCCACTTGTTCTCCTGCACATGCCACGGCGGCATGGTCGGCAGCTGCTCACCGGCATCCAGCCGCCGGTCCAGATCGACGACCAGACAATGGGTCAGCGCCACCAGCGCGCCGAGCTCGCGCAGGTTGGAGATGCCGTCGAACACCCGCACCTCGATCGTGCCCAGATGCGGTGAGGGGCGGATGTCCCACCGGATCTCGTTCATGTGGTCGATGATCCCGGTCTTCTTCTGGTCGGCGACGAACCGTTCGAACTCCGCCCAGGTCTGGAACTGGAACGGCAGCCCGGCCGTCGGCAGCTGCTGGAACATCATCGCCCGGTTGCTGGCGTAGCCGGTGTCCTCCCCGTCCCAGTACGGCGAGGACGCCGACAGCGCCAGCAGGTGCGGATACTGGTTGAGCAGCGACGAGATGATCGGCATCACCTTGTGCGCCGAGGAGACGCCGACATGCACGTGCACGCCCCAGATCAGCATCTGGCGGCCCCACCACTGGGTGCGCTTGATCAGCTCGGCGTACCGCGGTGCGTCGGTGAGTTTCTGCGCCGACCACTTCGCGAACGGGTGGGTGCCAGCGCAGAACAACTCCATTCCGCGGTCCCGCACGATCTTGCGGGCGGGCAGCAGTGTCGCCCGCAGATCGGCGATGGCCTCCGGCGTGTCCGCACAGATGCCGGTGACGAACTCGACCGTGTTGCGCAGCAGTTCCTTGTGGACGTGCGGGTTCTCGCCGATCTCGGCGATCACCTCCGCGGCCTCGTTGCTGAGGTCGCGGGTGTCGGCGTCGACGAGAGCGAACTCCCATTCGACGCCGAGCGTGGGCCGGGGTGACCCGGCGAAGTCGATGCGAGTACTACCCGCCGGAGATGACACCGCAGACGACACGATCCCCGGCGTCGCCGGTGGACAGGGTGATCTGATCGGGCGGCGGATCACCGTTCACCTGCTGGTAGCGCTCCGGCGGGATGTTGGCGAAGTTGTCCGCCTTCTCGTGGATGATCAGCGCGGTGCCGCCGTCGCGGGTCAGATCCTCCTTGGTGAACGCATCGGAGGTGGTGACCAGCAGCGCCTCGCCGTCCTCCCGGACCTGCAGCGCGGTCAGATCACCGGCGGCGGGATGGCCCTCACCGTCGCCGGCGAGGTGCAGGTGGCCACCGGCGGACAGGAAGTCCCCGGGTGCACCGCCGTCCGGCCCCACCGAGTTGGCCTCGCACTTGCCGACCGAGTGGATGTGGATGCCGTGGAAACCGGGGTCGAGTTTGCCCGGCGTGGTGATCCGCACCGTCACCGTCGCGTAGCCGTCGGCGAAATCGAAGTCGGCGGTGCCGACCTGGGTGCCGTCGGCGGTGCGCAGCTGCGCGGTCAGGCGCTCACCGGCCTCCTGGTCCTCACCCGGCGGGACGGCCGGTGCAGGTGAGCCGGTCCACACCGGTGGGGTGGTGCCCGGTTCGGTGGCGACCTGCTCGTTGGGCGTGCACCCGCTCAATGCGAGGGCGGGCACGGCGAACATTGCGGCGACAGTGACCGGTCTCAACATGGTTGGCAGCCTAACCTGTGACCGCGACGATGATGCCGGGCGGTTGCTCCGCCAGCTCCGGAGTGCGGGGCTGGACGGGAGCGTCGAGCAGTTGACCCACTTCATTGGCTGCCTCCTCCTCGCCTGGGGCGTCGCCGAAGAACACCGTGGTGACCTCCACACCCTCGAGTTCCATGTCACCGACATCGGCCACGTCCCACTCGGCCTCCCGGAGCCGGTCGGCCGTCGACGCGGCGGCCCCGGTGACATCGGACAGGTTGTACACCCGCACTTCCGGACGGCCCGGCTCGGCCTCCGGCGACGTGGTCGTGGTTGTGGTGGTGAGGTTGCCGGCGACCGGCGCGTCGGCGCCGTCGGAGTCGTTCTCGGACCCCATCGCCTGGAACGCCACCAGCAGGAAGACCACCCCCAGGAACAACAACACCATCACGATGGCGCGCAGGGGTATCCCGGAGGACTCTCGCTGGTTCATTCCGCCCACTGTATCGACCGACGAGCCCGGTCAGGAACGACGCGGCGGATCAGGTGACCTCGAATCCCAGTCGCCGCGCCGCGCGGGCCTTCTGTCGGCTGGCCCGGAGCCGCCGGAGCCGCTTCACCAGCATCGGGTCGGCCGCGAGCGCCTCCGGCCGGTCGACCAGCGCGTTGAGCACCTGGTAGTAGCGGGTGGCCGACATCGAGAACAGCTCTTTGATCGCCTCTTCCTTCGAGCCGGCGTATTTCCACCACTGCCGCTCGAACGCGAGGATCTCGTGCTCGCGCCGGGTCAACCCATCGGTGAGCTCAGAGTCGTCTCCGGATTGCTCAGTCCGCGCGATGGCGCCGTCCATATCGCTAGTGGACCCTTCCGACAAATCGAATTACAGCTTTGTGGTTCGCGGTTCATTCAACCACGGGTTGCGCGCCGGGGGCGTCAGCCGTGCCCGCGAGTCCGGTCACTTGAGGGCGCCGCTTAGTCTTTTCCCATGGCCGTCCGCCCAATCCGGATCGTGGGAGATCCGGTCCTGCACAGCCCCACCAGTCCGGTACCCGTCGGTGACGACGGTTCGCTACCCGACGATCTGCCCGATCTGATCACCGACATGTTCGACACCATGGACGCCGCGAACGGTGTCGGGCTGGCGGCGAACCAGATCGGGGTGTCGCTGCGGGTCTTCGTCTACGACTGCGCCGAAACCCGGGGGCGCAGCACCCGGCGCCGCGGGGTCGTCATCAACCCGGTGCTGGAGACCTCGGAGATTCCCGAGACCATGCCCGACCCCGACACCGACGAGGAGGGCTGCCTTTCGGTCCCCGGTGAGCAGTTCCCCACCGGACGTGCCGACTGGGCCCGGGTGACCGGTCTGGACGCGGAGGGGAATCCGATCACGCTGGAGGGCACCGACCTGTTCGCCCGGATGCTCCAGCACGAGGTCGGCCACCTCGACGGCTACCTGTACCTGGACCGCCTGGTGGGCCGCTACGCCCGGGCCGCCAAGCGGATGGTGAAGGCACGCGGCTGGGGGGTGCCCGGCCTGTCCTGGATGCCCGGCGAGGTGCCCGATCCGTTCGGGCACTAGTGCACCCGCATTCGCCGGCCCGCTCGTGAACCGCCGACCGATGGCCGACCTTCCCGCCCCGGGCACCCGGGTGAGCCTGCGCTACCGGCTGCCCGCCGGGTCGCAGCCACCGCTGAGCGATGTCGTCGGCCACCTGCTGGCCACCGAGCCGCAGATCCGCGTCCGCACCAAAACCGGTGCGGTGGTCCAGATCCGGCCGGAGGACGTGGTGGTGGCCCGGGCGTTGACCGCCGCTCCGGTGCGCACCGCGCAGATCCGGGCCACCGAGCACGCCGCGGCCCTGGCCTGGCCGGGACTCGAGCAGCACTGGTTGGGCGGCTGGCTGCTGCGCGCGGCCGGGGGCCACACCCTCCGGGCCGATTCCGCTGTGCCACTCGGCATGGACGCCGATCTCGGATCGCTGCCCGAGATCGTGCGGTGGTACGCCGATCGCGGTCTGCCGCCGCTGCTGGCGGTGCCGAGCCGGCTGCTGCGGATTCTGGATGCCGCGCCGGCCGTCCACGAGTCGGTGATGCTCGTCGGGACACCCCGCACCGCCGCGCCGGATCCCGATGTGCGGTTGCTGCCGCGGCCGGACGCCGAATGGCTGCGGATGTCCGGTCGGGACATCCCGGTCCGGGTGTGGACAGCGGCGGTCGACGGGCAGGTGCGGTTCGCGGTGCTGCCCGGGGTGGGCGCCGCGCGCGCCGCCGTGACGACCGCCCCGGACGGCAGTCGCCGGGTCGGCGTCTCGGCGGTGGCGGTGGAGCCCTCGCAGCGGCGCCGCGGTCAGGCCCGCCGGCTCTGCACGGCGCTGTTGAGCTGGGGCGCGCAGCAGGGGGCGACGGCGGCGTATGCCGAGGTGAGCAGCGGTGACGCGGCCGCCCTCGCACTGTTCGGCTCGCTGGGCTGCACCGAGCAGCACCGGGTGCGCCATCTCGATGCCCGCTCGCTGCGAACGTAGGGTGTGGCCATGCGGCTGGCCACCTGGAACGTCAACTCCATCCGGGCCCGCGTGGAACGGGTCACCGACTGGTTGCAGCGGGCCGACATCGATGTGCTGGCCATGCAGGAGACCAAGTGCGCCGACGATCAGTTCCCCACCATGCCGTTCGCCGCGCTGGGTTACGAGGTGGTGCACTGCGGGTTCAACCAGTGGAACGGGGTGGCGATCGCGTCCCGGGTCGGCATCGAGGACGTCGAGGTCGGTTTCGACGGTCAGCCGACCTGGAGTGACTCGCCCGATGCGGAGGCCGCCGCGGAGGCACGGGCGCTGGGGGCGACCTGCAACGGGGTGCGGGTGTGGAGCCTGTATGTGCCCAACGGCCGGACCGTGGGATCGCCGCACTACCACTACAAGCTGGAATGGCTTGGCGCGCTGCGGGATACCGCGAGCAAATGGCTGGCCGCGGATCCGGCGGCGCAGATCGCCCTGACCGGTGACTGGAACATCGCGCCGACCGACGAGGACGTCTGGGACATCGAGTCCTACCGCGACAGCACCCATGTCACCGAGCCGGAACGGGCGGCGTTCCGGGCCGTCGTCGACGCCGGGTACATCGATGTGGTGAGGCCTTTCACGCCCGGGCCGGGGGTGTACACCTACTGGGACTACACCCAATTGCGGTTCCCGAAGAACCGGGGGATGCGGATCGACTTCATCCTCGGTTCACCGGCGCTGGCGGCCCGCGTCACGCACGCCGAGATCGTGCGCGACGAACGGCGCAGCAAGGGCAAGGTGGGGCCGCCGAGCGACCACGCGCCGGTGCTCGTGCAGCTCGACTAGCCGGACCGATCCGGGATTGCGCGCGCTCACGCGGCGCCCCTTTTTCTCAGGAAAATCCCAGATTCACCCCCAATCCATCCCCATCTTCTCTGCGCCGCCCGGATCCACCCGCGGCATCGCCCCGGCTACCGAGTTTGCCAATATTGCCGCTGTCAGCCAGTGCCTCCTGATTGCACGGCGACGTCGAGACAGCATTCTGAAACGTGTTATCACACCAGCTGGTGGCGCGTCAGCGGCCTGTCATCCCCCACCTCGGATTCATTGCGATCCAAAACATCACGTTGCTTTTCCCGGTCAATCGGTGGTCGTGCTGCCATCTCAGAATCCAGCAGCACGCCGGAGCCACGGGCCGCCCAACTTCTCCGGGTTACCGGCACTAGATGATCTAGGCAGTTGATCAACGTCTTCGCAAATTTCTCAAATCCGATCTTGAATGGCTGACATCTTTGCTATCTTCCGGGCTGCTGGAACGTCTCCAGCGGAGTGGAGCGAACGAGAGGATGTGAATTGGCTGAAAACAGATGTGGGCGGCGTCAGCCCGTGATGCCGTTCATCACCAGCGGAGCGGCATTCGTCGGCGGTGCCGCCATGCTGTTGGCGGGCCCCGGTGGCGTCTCCGCCCTGGAAGCGGCGGGCAGCGCGCCCCGAACGGTGGAGTACGAGTATTCACTGGTTGCCTGCGACAGCACCTTGCCGCTGATGTGTGAAGCCGGTGATTCTGTCGGCGGGCTCGGGGGCGCGTCCCACGATCGGTCTGCCTTCTCGGCCAGCGCACTCGGGATGGCTTCGTTCGGCCCGGACTGGAACCCCGGCGGCGCATTCCTGGGCCTCATCGGCCCGGGCGGACTGCTCATCGGTGACGGACTCAACGGCACCGATGCCTACATCGATGAGAACGGCGTCTTCCACGAGGCGACCCGCGGCGGGAACGGTGGCCTGTTGTGGGGCAACGGCGGCAAGGGCGGCAACGGCCTGGACGCCGGCCTGTACACCGTTCCCGATCCGGACAACCCGGGCAGCACCATCCAGATGTATTTCGAGGCGTCTGACGGTGCGGACGGGGGCCGGGGCGGTTTCCTGTTCGGCAACGGCGGTGACGGGGGTAACGGCGGCAACGTCGGCGGCAAGAACGGCGCAGACCCCGTGACCGCCACCGTGGCCGCAGATAAGAGCGTCGCCGGCGGCAACGGAGGCAACGGTGGGCGTGGCGGCCTGTTGTTCGGCCTCGGCGGCAACGGCGGCAACGGGGGTTGGAGCACCACCTCCTACCTCGATGCACGTGGTGGCAACGGAGGCAACGGTGGCCTGGGCGGCGTCCTGAGACCGGGCGGCCTGCTCAGCCTCCTGCTGCCGAGTGGTGCCGCCAGTGAACCCGGTGGATTGTTCACCGGAGGCAATGGCGGGAACGGCGGCCTGGCAATCGCCAACCACTGGGTCGGCATCACCGACGGCGTACCGGGACCGGACGATGACGCGGTCAGCTCCAGCGCCTACGGCGGCCACGGCGGCCACGGTGCCGGACCGGGTAGCGGCGGCAACGGCGGGAGCGCCGTCGCCAACTCGCTGGGTAACGCCATCGCAGGTAACGGTGGTGACGCCGGCCGGTTTGTGCTCATCGGCCCGGGCGGCAACGGAGGCAACGGCGGCACAGGGCTTTCGGTGAGTCCGTACGAGAACAACAACCGCGGCGACGTCGGCGACGCCATCGGCGGAAACGGCGGCTCCGGCGGCACCTCACTGTGGGGGCCGGGCGGCAACGGCGGCAACGGCGGCGCGGCCGAGGCGAACACCGACGGACGCACCGCGCGCGGCGGTGACGGCGGGGCCGGTGGCTCCTCGGTCAAGGCGGGCAACGCCGGAGCCGGCGGAAACGGCGGCTCGGCGTGGTCGAAGCCGTGGGACAGGAGCAAGCCGATCCCCGGCAATCCGATTCCGGAAGCCGTTGACGGCAAGGCAGAAGGCGGCAACGGTGGCCGGGGCGGCCGAGGCCTGATCACCAACAACGGCGGCGCCGGTGGTAACGGTGGGGCCGGCATCGCCCAGGGCGTCGGCGGCACCGGGACCGGTGGCGCGAAGGGCATCGGCGGCCGCGGCGGCGCCCTCGGCAAGAAGGGCAACGACGGCAGCAAAGGCGCCAGCGCCAACGGTCCGAGCGGTTCCAGCGACTGACCGCTAGGCCTTCCGTCGAGCCCCTGGGGCCGGTGAGATCCGGTGGTGGCGGCCGTCACCGCACACGGTGCGGCCGCCACCATCCGGGCCAGGCTCGACGGCCACACCACCGCCCCGGCACCTGAATGCACTCGTATCAGCTTGAATGTGAGGACTTTTGATGTCAGACACCGCCGCACACGACACCGATCGCGACGTGGATCAACCGGCCGCTCCGAAGCCGGAGGCAAACCGGAATTCCCAGGTGATTCCGATGATCGCCTTGATGGTGTCGTTGGTGGCCCTGGCCGTCGCCGGCTGGGCCGCTGTGAAACCCGATCGCGGATCGTCGCCGTCGTTCGGCGATGAGGACCGGGCTGCAGCCGAGGAGCGATTGTGTGCCGCGGTCGACACGGTTCGCCGCGGGGTGTCGATGAATGTGAACGCCACCGCTCCCGGCGGACCGGATGACGTGGTCGGCGGGATGGCCGTCATGGCGAACGCCCGGCTCGCCCTTTCGGTCGGTGGTCAGTACCTGATGACCCAGATCGACCCCGCCGCCCCGGACGACCTGGCCGAGGACGCGTCCGAGTTGGCGACCACCCTGATGGAGATCGGAGCCACCGCGACAGCCGGGGTCGCCACGTCCGATCCGGAGCAGATGGAACGGATGAACACCGCCGAAGAGCTGACGGCGGCACTGGTGACCAGGTGCTCCGGTAACTGAACCGGCTCCGCTCGTCCCCCCGGTTGACCGGTGGCATCTCACCCGACCGCTCGACCCGATCGTGTCAGACCCCCGTGCCAGACTCGCACGTATGTTCGAGAGTCCGGATCTGGGGGCGATCCGCACCGCCACCGACGCCGAGGTCGTGGCGGCGGTCGCCGGCTGGGGTCGTGACGAGGCCGCCGCCACTGCCCGCCGGCTGGCCTGGATCGCCGAGCTGGTCCGGCGACGCTGTGCGCGGGGCGAACACGCCGACTGGGCGTGTGACGACTGGGACGGCGCGGCCGCCGAGATCGCCGCCGCGCTGGGCATCAGCCACGGCCGGGCCTCCGGGCAGATGCAGCTGGCCCAGTCCCTGGTGCACCGGCTGCCCACGGTGATGCGGCTGTTCTGCGACGGGGTCATCGGTTACCGCACCGCCGCGGCGATCAGCTCACGGACGGCGCTGGTCCAGGACCGGGAGGCATTGCGTCTCATCGACGGCGAGCTGGCCGGCACCGCCTCTCGGTTCGGACCACTGTCGAACCACAAACTCGACCAGGCCATCGACACGGTGGTGGATCGTCACGATCCCGGCGCGCTGCGCCGGACCCGCACCGCCGCCCGGGCCCGCCACCTCGACATCGGCGCACCCGACGACCCGAGCGGAACCACCTCGGTGTCGGGACAGCTGCTGGCCACCGATGCCATCCTGCTGGACCGGCGGTTGATGGAGATGGCCCACGGTGTCTGCGACGACGATCCGCGCACCATCTCCCAACGCCGCGCCGATGCCCTCGGCGCGCTGGGCGCCGGCGCCGATCGGCTGACCTGCCGGTGCGGGTCCCCCGACTGCCCCGCCGGCGCGAATCCCGACGCCCGCGCGACCAGCGTGGTCGTCCATGTGCTGGCAGACGATGCCGCTCTCGATGCCGCTCTGGAGTGCCGTCCGGACCCTCACCTCTCCGGCAGCGAGCCCAGCCGCCCGATCACCCCCCGCACCTCGCTGGCCGAGGCGTTGACCCCGGACCCCGAACCCGAACCGACGCAAGGTCCCGCCTCGCGCCCGTCACCGGCTCTGCTCCTCGGTGGCGGCGCCATTCCCGCACCCCTGCTCGCCGAACTGATCGCCGGCGGCGCGACCGTGCGGACGATGCGCGACTTCTGCGACTCCGCACCGGAAACCGGCTACCGGCCGTCCACGGCACTTCGGGAATTCGTCCGGATGCGCGATCTGACCTGCCGCTTCCCCGGCTGCGACTGCCCGGCCGACCGCTGTGACATCGACCATGCGATCGCATGGCCGGCCGGCCCGACCCACCCGAGCGGCCTTCGCTGCATGTGCCGAAAACACCACCTGCTCAAGACCTTCTACGCGGGACCGGGCGGCTGGTCGGATGTGCAGTCCCCGGACGGCACCATCGTGTGGACCTCCCCCACCGGCGCCACCTACACCACCTATCCGGGCAGCCGGCTGTACCACCCCGCATCCCTGTTCACCACCCCGGCCTACCCGGCAACCCCGGCCCCGGAGCCGGCCCCGACCGACCTCCGCACGCTGAGGATGCCCCTTCGACAACGCACCCGCATCCAGGACCGCGCCCGTCGCACGGCCACGGAGCGGGCACTCAACGCCGGCCACGTCGCCGAACGCAGCCGACCGCCCCCGTTCTGACCCGGCCCGGACTTTCGGCCCGGGGTTTACAGCCGCAGATGATGGGCTAACGTGAAGCGGTCGGCGCGAGCCGACGGAACTGTCCACGCGGGAGCGCACGCCAGTGCGCTGAGAGGACGGCTGATGGTGCCGTCGACCGTACGAACCTGACCGGGTAATGCCGGCGTAGGGAGATGACGTGAGCGATCAGTCTGTCGCCATCAATCCGACCGTGACCACCGGCCCGATCGCGGGCAGCACCAAGGTGTATCGGGAGCTCGAGGGGGTTCCCGGGGCACGGGTGCCGTACCGGCGGGTGCACCTCAGCAACGGTGAGCACCTCGATCTCTACGACACGTCCGGGCCGTACACCGATCCGGACGCGGTGATCGACCTGTCGGCGGGGCTGCCGCCGCGGCCGGGCGTGGTGCGGGACCGCGGCACCCAGCTGCAGCGGGCCCGCGCCGGGGAGATCACCGCGGAGATGGCGTTCATCGCCGAACGTGAGGGGGTACCCGCCGAACTGGTCCGCCGGGAGGTCGCTGCGGGCCGGGCGGTGATCCCGGCCAACCACAACCACCCGGAAGCCGAACCGATGATCATCGGCAAGGCGTTCAGCGTGAAAGTCAATGCCAATATCGGTAATTCGGCGGTCACCTCGTCGATCGAGGAAGAGGTGGACAAGATGGTGTGGGCGACCCGGTGGGGCGCCGACACCGTCATGGACCTGTCGACCGGCCGCAACATCCATGAGACCCGGGAATGGATCCTGCGCAATTCGCCGGTGCCGGTCGGCACGGTGCCGATCTACCAGGCGCTGGAGAAGGTCGACGGCGATCCGGTCAAGCTGACCTGGGAGGTCTACCGCGACACCGTGATCGAGCAGTGCGAGCAGGGTGTCGACTACATGACCGTGCACGCCGGCGTGCTGCTGCGCTACATCCCGCTGACCGTCGACCGGGTCACCGGCATCGTCAGCCGGGGCGGCTCGATCATGGCGGCCTGGTGCCTGGCGCATCACCAGGAGTCGTTCCTCTACACCCACTTCGAGGAACTGTGCGAGATCCTGGCCCGCTACGACGTCACGTTCTCGCTCGGTGACGGGTTGCGGCCGGGTTCGATCGCCGACGCCAACGACGAAGCCCAGTTCGCCGAACTGCGCACCCTCGGCGAGCTCACCAAGATCGCGAAATCCCATGGCGCGCAGGTGATGATCGAGGGTCCCGGCCATGTGCCGATGCACAAGATCGCCGAGAACGTCCGGCTGGAGGAAGAATGGTGCGAAGAGGCGCCGTTCTACACCCTCGGCCCGTTGGCCACCGACATCGCGCCCGGCTACGACCACATCACCTCGGCGATCGGCGCATCGATCATCGCCCAGGCCGGCACCGCCATGCTGTGCTACGTCACCCCCAAGGAGCACCTGGGACTGCCGAACCGTCAGGACGTCAAGGACGGGGTGATCGCCTACAAGATCGCCGCCCACGCCGCCGATCTGGCCAAGGGCCATCCCCGCGCCCAGCAGCGTGACGACGCGCTGTCCAAGGCCCGCTTCGAATTCCGCTGGCACGACCAGTTCGCCCTGTCACTGGATCCCGACACCGCGCGGGAGTACCACGACGAGACGCTGCCAGCCGAACCCGCCAAGACCGCACACTTCTGCTCGATGTGCGGGCCCAGATTCTGCTCCATGCGCATCACCGCCGACATCCGGGACGCGATGGCGCAGAAGTCACGGGAATTCGCCGAACACGGCAATCAGGTCTATCTGCCGCTGGAGGAGGTCCGGCCGTGACGTACCTCCCCCTCCCCGAACCCGGGCAGACCCCGCTGCGGGTGCTGACCATCGCCGGGTCGGATTCCGGCGGTGGCGCCGGGATTCAGGCCGACCTGCGGACGTTCGCGATGCTGGGTGTGCACGGCCTGGTGGCGGTCGCCGCGGTGACGGTGCAGAACTCCGTCGGGGTCAGCGGGTTTCACGAGATCCCGGTCCAGGTGGTCGCCGACCAGATCGTGGCGGTCGCCTCCGACATCGGCCTGCAGGCCGCCAAGACCGGCATGCTGGCGTCGTCGGAGATCATCGAGACGGTGGCCGAGACCGCTCGCGGCCAGGGCATCGGCACCGCCGTGCCCCTCGTCGTCGACCCGGTGTGCGCGTCGATGCACGGCGATCCGCTGCTCCACATGAGCGCGCTGGATGCATTGCGCACCAAGCTGTTTCCGATCGCCACGCTGGTCACACCCAACCTGGACGAGGTCCGCCTGCTGGTGGGGGTGGATGTGGTCGACGAGGCCAGCCAACGCGAGGCGGCCAAGGCGCTGCACGCGTTGGGGCCGAAGTGGGTGCTGGTCAAGGGTGGTCATCTGCGCTCCGCACCGCACAGCCCGGATCTGCTGTTCGACGGCGCCGAGTTCCACCGGTTCGACGCCCCGCGGGTGGACACCGGCCACGACCACGGCGCCGGCGACACGCTGGCGGCCGCCACCGCCGCCGCCCTCGCACACGGCCACAGCGTGCCGGAGGCGGTGGAGTTCGCGAAGCGGTGGATCACCGAATGTCTGCGTGCCGCATATCCGCTGGGGCGTGGTCACGGACCGGTGAACCCGATGTTCCGGCTGCGCGGCTGAGCGCCGGATCCGGCACGCCCGGTCACCGGGTCCACGGCCGGCCGGCGATACGCGCGTCCAGCGCGGTGGCCAGGCGCTCGACCGGCACCCCCGCCCGGCGGCACACCTCGTAGACGTCCTCCTCCCGGTGGGCGGCGAACACCCCGAAGATGGTCTCATCCGACGGCATGGCCAGGGTCATCAACAACTGCACCTCGACACCCTCGCCGCACATGGTCGCCACCCCCTCGTCCAACCGGGCCACGGTGTCGCCGACCTGGTCGGTGTCGAATTCGGGGCGGTACCACTCCACCAGATAGCAGGGCAGCCGCACGGTGTGGATCCTCACCGATCCGACGCTAGTGAACGGATTGCCCTGCGGCATCGGGTGATTCCCTATGGTTTGCGCCGTCCTGGGATCTGTCGTCAGGCCTGTCGCCGCCCATCACCCGGCCGAGTTCGGCGCGGGAGTGGATACCGAGTTTGCGGTAGATGCGGGTGAGATTGGCCTCGACGGTCTTCGGGCTCACGAACAGCGCCGCGGCGACATCGCGGTTGGTCATCCCGGATGCCGACAGCTGCGCGATCCGCAGCTCGGACTCCGACAACAGCGCGCGCCGGGCCCGGTTGGCGACGGTCCGGCCCAGCTCGGCGCGGGCCCGCTCCGCCCACAACGTCGTCCCCATGTCCTCGAACGACTCCAGCGCCGCGCGCAACGCGGCGGCGGCGGCGTCCCGGTGCCGCTGCCGGCGTCGCAGCTGACCGAGCAGCAACAGGGTGCGGGCCCGCTCGAAGCGCATCGGCACCCGGTCCAGTTCGGCCAGGGCGCTGTCGACCGCGGCCACCGCTCCCGCGAGGTCGCCACGGGCAGCGAGCATCATGGCCCGGCACCGCGCCGCGACCGCCAGCATCCAGGGCCGGTCCAGCCGACGGCCGTTACGTGTCAACGCCTGCACCAACGGTTCGGCATCGTCGAGCAGGCCCATGAGCACCTGCGCCTCGACCAGGTCGGGCAGGAATCCGGCCGTGATGATCTCGGTGCCCTCGAGATCCGGGCCGAGGATGGGCAGTAGGGGCCGCAGGGTGGCGATCGCGGCCACGTGATCACCGACCGACAACTCCAGGAATCCGGTCAGCGAGGTGGTCAGCGTCGTGAGAATGGCGGATCCCGACCGGGCGAAGATTGCGGCCGCCCGGGCACCGTCGCCACGGGCGTCGTCGACGCGGCCCGCATAGGTGGCGAGGGCCTGGCGCAGCAGCAGGACGACGCCGCGGGGGAGGTCGCCGTCCAGCACCGCCGCGGACTCGATCGCCTCCTCGGCGATCGTCGCCGCCGCGCGGACTTCGCCCCGCCAGAGTTCCACCAGAACCCGGTGCAGGGCGATATACGTCAGATCCAGACCCTCACCGCGGTCGCGGCAATGTCGGGCCACGGCCCGCATGACCTCGACGGCCGCGTCGAATCGGCCGGTGTAGGCCAGCAGCATGGCGTGCAACCCGCTGGTGCGGGTGATCCCCAGATCCCCCGAACCGGGTTCCTCCAGTTCCAGGGCGCGGTGCAGGGCGGCCGGATCGAACCCCCGCCCCAGCAGGCAGGTCACCAGGGTCCGCATCGCCAGCGCCTGGCTCAGCACCCCGCGGTCACCCGCCCTGGTCGCACACTCGACCGCCTCATCGGCGTCCGCCGCGGCGGCGGCGCGCCGGCCGGTGTTGAACTCGACGAATGCCAGGAGGGTCAGGATCCGCGCCCGGAGCACGGCATCGTCGGTGGCGTCGGTGAGCGCCCGGCGTAACGCGTCCGCCGCGTCGAGGTAGCTGCCGTAGAGGATCTCCAACCCGCCGAGCAGCCGGAGCACCTGGGCGCGCGGCGCGCCGGTCATCTCGGCGCTGCTGCGTTTGAGGATGGCCCGGGCGGAGTCTCCGTCACCCGCGTCGACGTGATTGCGGGCCGACATCAGGCGGCGCTCCGGTGAATCGCCGCCCAGACCGATCGCCATGTCGATCAGTTCGGCCGCCGTGCTGGGCGCCCCGCGCAGGCGTGCCGCCTCGGCGGCCCGGTCCAGGCAGGCCAGCACCTGCGGGTCCGCCCACCCGACGGCGATGGCGAGGTGTCTGGCCTGCAGTTCGGGTTCGTCGACGATCTCGGCCAACCGCCGGTGCATCGCCCGTCGCCGGGTGGCGGTGGCGTCGTCGTAGACTCCCCGGGCCAGCAGCGGATGGCTGAAGCAGATCCGGTGGCCGTCCATCCGGATGATGTCGCGGTCGACCGCGTCGGACAGCAGTCGGACCACCCGTGGTTCGTCGACGCCCACCGCCCGGGCCACCGATTCCACCGTCGGCGCCGCGGAGCACGCCGCGGCCAGCAGCACGTTCCTGGCGTCGGCTCCAATCCGCCCGATCCGCGCCCGCACCAGTTCGGTGAGTGAGCTCGGCAGCCGCACCAGCGGGCTGCCGTCGTCCATCGCTCGCGCCAATTCCAGGGCGTAGAACGGATTTCCACCGGAGATGTGGTGGATCTGCACCATGACCGCGCGGGGGAACGTGCGGCCCAACCGGGCCAGCAGCACCTCACGCAGGCCCGCCAGCCCGAACGGCGCCAGGGTGATCCGCCTGAACGCCTCGGGAGTCGGCAGGCGCAGCCAGGAATCCGGCGCCGGCGCACGGGCCTCGGTGCGTGCCGCACCGAGCAGACCGGTGTTGCGGGGCAGGCGGCGCGCGACGTACCCGAGCACCAGCCGGCTCGCGGTGTCGATCCACTGCAGGTCGTCGACCGCGAGCAGCACCGGCGACGCATCGGCCAGCGTTCTGACGACGGTGAGGAAACCGGCGGCCACCGCTCGCTGGTTGATGCCGTCCGCACCGTCGGCGCGCAGCAGCACCGCCTCCAGCGCGGCCCGTTGCGGCGCCGCCAGCCCGGCGAGCACGGCGTCGTCGACACCGCTCAACAGATCACCCAGCGCGGCGTAGGCGAGCACCGATTCGGCCGTCGACGCCCGTGCGGCCAGCACGCGGAAACCCTGTCCGGCGGCGGCCTCGATGGCGGCCAGCCACAGCGTGGTCTTGCCGATACCGGGTTCGCCCTCCAGTACCAGCGCACTCGGCTCAGCGAGGACCGCGGCGAGGAACTCGGCAACGGCCCGAGACTCCGCCGGACGTTCCACTCGCTGCGCCGTCAAACGTCCCAGCCCCCCTCAGCCAAGGGCGTCCAGACATCTGCAGGTTAAGGTCGCCGACCCCGGTCGGGGACCGGTTTCGCCGTTCTCGCCCGGCCGTCACTCACTCGGCCGTCACATTGAGCGCGGTGCCGTTGTTTCCGGGGTTGGTGTCCCCCGCACCGCCGGCCTGGGCATGGATCGCGCCGAAGCCGGGCCCGGTGAACCGCACGATCACCGCCGGGTTGATCTGTTGTCCTTTTCTCACGGTGCCGCCGGTGCAGCGCATCGCGGTCGGCGAACTGACCGCGCAGTCGAAGCCGTTGGCGTTCCAGCCCGCCGCCACCGGGCCCTGATCGCCGAGGACGGCCACACCCGAGGTGGAGATGTCGACGACGACACCGGCCGCGTCGGTGTTCCCGGCGTTGCGCAGCATCACCAGATACGCCGGCGCCTGATCGGCCGGCGGGAACTCGGCGCCCCGGATCGTCTGCAGCGCCACATCCGTCTGCGCGGCAGCGGGATCCGTACACAGGGTGTTCGACGGCCCGGAGTCGGCGTACCTGAACGAGATGCCCGAACCCGACATCCGGTAGGCGCGCATCGTGGCGCACACCGGCACCCCGGCCGGGATGTCGCCGAACTGGTGTGTCGACTCCCGGTTGGCGCCGGGCACCCCGCCGGGAACCTCCACATCGTTGACGAGGACACGATCCGGGTTGTCGCGCTCCCGCACCGTGTAGCGGAAGCCGTTCTCCTCGGACGCGTGGTCGACGAAGGAGATGAACAGGTTGGACCCCTCGAACCGCACCCTGGTGATCTCCGGTGCTCCCAGCTCGTCCGCGCCCGCCACCGCGATCCCGGGGCCGGCGCCCACCCCGGCGGTCAGGACCACGGCAATCACCGCCGGGCCGAGCACCCGGCTACGGGGTCGCGCCGTTGAGCGCATCGTCGTCGGTCTCCACGTGCAGGGTGCCGGACCAGCCGCTCATCGCGCCGGTGTTGCATCCGCCGCGGACACCGTCGCCCTGCACCTCGATCAGGTGGCTGCCCGGTGCCACGTCGATGTAATAGCCGCCGTCGTTCTGCCCGGGCTGGACGATGTTGCTGCCCCACTCCTTGCCGTCGATGAAGATCCGCGCCCGCATCGGCGCACACGCCGGCGGATTGCCGTCGGCGGTGAACGTGACGAACAACGGCCCGCTGGTGTTTGCCGTCATACCGGCACGGGGCGGGCAGTTCTGGCTGTACGGCTGCGGACAGTCCACCGCGAGGTGTTTGTCGAATTTGCCCGCCGACGCCGGCCCCGCCAGTGCGAGCGCCGCACCCGCGGCCGCCGCGGCGGCGGCCGCCGCCCCGATTGTCCGGCGTGTGAACGTCACAGTGCTCATGCGATCGCCCCCTTCTCGATTCAGTGCTGTTCGACGCTGTTCGACGCTCGTGAATCACTGATCTGGACGGTAGACCGACGCGGCCCGATCGGATATCCGGTGTTTCCCTACATTTGCGGGCCCTAGGATCGCGGAGATGAGTCTCGAGGAGATCGCCGGGGTCGCACACCATCCCACCGGCGCCCCGGCCGGCGCGGTGGTGCTCACCCACGGGGCCGGCGGCGATCGGGATTCGGCTCTGCTGCAGCGGGTCTGCGACGAGTGGGCGAGCCGCGGCTGGCTGGCCGTAAGGTACAACCTGCCCTACCGCAGGCGCCGCCCCAAGGGACCACCGTCGAACTCCGCGGCGACCGATCAACAAGGGGTGGCGGAGGCGATCCGGTGGGCGCACTCGGTCACCGACGGGCCGGTGATCGCCGGCGGACACTCCTACGGCGGGCGGATGACGTCGATGGTGGTGGCCGGGCGCAATCCGGAGGCGATGCCGCGGCTGGCGGCGCTCACCCTGTTCTCCTATCCGGTGCACCCGCCCGGTAAGCCGGAGCGGACCCGCACCGACCATCTGCGGGCCATCACGGTCCCCACCGTGTTCACCCACGGCAGCTCCGATCCGTTCGGCAGCCTCGACGAGGTGCGCGCCGCCGCGGCGCTGATCCCGGCCCGCACCGAGGTGGTGGCCGTCGCCGGGGCACGGCACGATCTGGGCTCCCGCGACATCGACGTGGCGGCAGCGGCGGTGACCGCGGCACTACAGTTGGTGGCATGACGGAGCAGCCCGGGGCGTATCCGCCGCCCCCGCCGCAACCGTATTCATCCGGCCCGCCGAGGCCGCCGCGGCCGCCGCGGCGCCGGATCCGCGGCTGGGTCGTCGCGGCGTCGGCGCTGGCCGTCCTCGCGGCGCTGGCCCTCGGCGCGGCCGCCTACCTGCAGAGCGGGCGCGGTGGTGTTGACGTGGCCGACGTCGAGGTCGGTCACTGCGTCGCCGAGGTCCCCGACAGCAGCCGGGTGACCACGCTTGCGGTCGTGGACTGCACCGAGCAGCACCGCGGTGAGGTGTTCGCGGTCATCCCCATTCCGGACGGCGCCTACCCGCCCGCCTCGGTGCTGGAGGAGCATCAGCGCAGATGCCGGCCCGCACTGGACGGCTACGCCACCCCGGCGCCGGACCGCCCGGTCGAGGTGTTCGTGCTGGCCCCGTCGGAGGAATCGTGGGAGCGCGGGCACCGCACCGTCACGTGCATCGCGATCACCGACAACTACCGCACCGACACCATGCGCTGATACGCCGTCAGGAACCCTCGATGACGTCAGCCACCCAGTCCGGATCGTCGACGTCCACCTCGGCCCGCGCGTTGAGGTCGAACACCATCGGCGTATAGGCGCGCTTACCGGTGAGCTCCTCGAAGCGTTCGGTGTTGTAGGAGTCCATCGCCTCGACGTCGACGGCCGGCGCGTTGTCCGCGATCAGATCGACGACGTCGTCCGGGAGACCGACATCCCCGGCGACGGCGGCCAATCCGCGGGCGTCGAGATTGTCGCCGACCGGGGAGAGCAGCCGGTACGTCTGCATCACGAACGCCTGCACCTGGGTCGCCCCGGCGTCCGATCCGGGCTCGGCGGCGGCGAACAGCGCGTTGCTGACCCGCTTGGAGTAGCCGCCGGACCGGTCCAGGAAGGTCAGCGGCCGATAGGTCACCCGCAGCTCGTCACGTTCGATGGCGCTGCGCAGATCCTCGCCGTAACGGCGTTGCAGCCGCGCGCAGGCCGGGCACAACGGCTCGATGTAGATCTCGATCCGCGCCGGGGCGAACTGGTATCCGAGTTCGACTCCGTAACCGTCCTCGGCCACCACGACGGTGGCGTCTCCCGGGGCGTCCGCGGGCGCCGAGGCGGCACCGTCGACGGTGACGGTACACCCGCTCAGCAGCACCGCCACCCCCAGCATCGCCGTCAGGGTCAGCCAGCGCATGCGGTCACCATACCCAGAGTCGGGGTTGGCGTCCGCCGCGTCGGCACGGTCATACTACGTCGGCGAGTCAGATCGACGACCGATGCGAAAGGGGTTGTTGTGGCGGACAGGGATTCGGACAAGGATTCGAAGGTGCTCAAACTCTCGGGGCTGCTCCTCGCGGCGACCGGGTTGAGCCACCTCGCCGCACCCACGTTCTGGGAACCGCTGGTCTCCGGGGTGTTTCCGGACAACACCCGCAACCACGTCTACGTCAACGGCGGGATCGAAACCGCGCTCGGTGTCGGCCTCGCCGCCCGGCGCACCCGCAAGTTCGCCGTCGTCGGACTGCTCGCCTACACCGCCTACCTGGTCGCCACCGCGGTGCGCAGCCGGTCAACCTAGGCGCGGCAACGATTTCGGGATCGCCGCAGTTGCCGCGTCGGCTGGGCACCCTCGACGCGGTGACGATCGGGCTGGGCGCGATGATCGGGGCCGGCATCTTCGTCGCGCTCGGTCCGGCGGCGGCTGCCGCCGGCCCGTGGCTGCTGGCCGGGCTGGGCATCGCCGCGGCGGTGGCCTACTGCAATGCCACCGCGTCGGCGCGGTTGGCCGCCCGTTACCCGCAGTCCGGCGGCACCTACGTCTACGGTCGGGAACGGCTCGGGGCGTTCTGGGGGTACACCGCCGGGTTCAGCTTCGTCGTCGGCAAGACCGCGTCCTGTGCGGCGATGGCGTTGACCATCGGGTTCTACCTGTGGCCGGGACACGCGCACGCGATCGCGGTAGCCGCGGTGGTGGCGTTGACCGCGCTCACCTATCTGGGCATCGAGAAGTCGGCGCTGCTGACCCGGCTCGTGGTGGCCGGTGTGCTCGGGGTGCTCACCGCGGTGGTGGTGCTCGTGCTGGGGTTCGGCGCGCCCGCCGGCCGGGTGGCGGGCGGCGGCACCGACATCGGCGCGGGCGCGGTGCTGCAGTCCGCCGCGCTGTTGTTCTTCGCGTTCGCCGGGTACGCCCGGATCGCCACCCTCGGTGAGGAGGTCCGCGACCCCGCCCGCACGATCCGGCGCGCCATCCCGCTGGCCCTGGGCATCACCCTGACCGTGTACGGGGCGGTGACTGCGGCGGTGCTCGTCGCGCTCGGCAGCGCCGGCCTGGCCCGCTCGCCCGCTCCGGTGGCCGACGCCGTCACCGCGGCCGGGTTCGGCGGGTTCGCGCCGGTGGTGCGCGGCGCCGCGGTCGTCGCCGCGGTGGGTGCGCTGCTGGCCCTGCTGCTGGGGGTCTCGCGCACGGTGCTGGCGATGGCCCGGGACCGGCACCTGCCGTCCGCGCTGGCCGCGGTGCATCCGCGGTTCGGCAGCCCACACCGGGCCGGGCTGGCGGTGGGCGCCGTGGTCGCGGTGCTGGCCGGGCTGCTCGACCTGCGCGACGCCATCGGCTTCTCGTCGTTCGCCGTCCTGCTGTACTACGCGATCACCAATGCCACGGCGTACACCCTGGGCGGGCGGCGGATGACACCGGTGCTGGGTCTGGCCGGGTGCCTGGTGCTGGCGGTGTCACTGCCGCCGGCCTCGGTGCTGGCCGGTGCGGCGGTGGTCGCCGTCGGCGCGGCCGGCTATCTGGTGTCGCGGCGGGCCGGCTGAATCCCGGGCCGGGGGCATCACGGATTGCTCAGCTGATGGCGGGTGCGGTCGTCGCGGATCGGTAGACCGTTGCGGCCCCGCTGATCCTGGGCGTACATCCCGACCGCATAGGCCGCGGCCGCGGCGTTGACCGCCAACGCCGTGCGGTCGATGTTGTCGAGGTCGTCGCCTTCCTTGTGGTAGTTCGGGTCGAACGGTTCACCGGCCGTCCCGCCCCACCGCTCGGCCTGTTCCTCGGTCTTCTCGCCGCTGCCGCCGGTGAACAGCCCCCCGGCGGGGATACCGGCGAGGGTGAAGCTGTCGTTGTCGGAGCGGCCCTCGAGGTTGACGTCGTCGGGTTCGATGTCCTCGTCGGCGAGCGCGGCCACCAGGGTGCGCTCCACCCCGGCCGACCCCTCCGGCACCCGCGGCGCGGGCCGGTTCGGATCCGGTGGACTCGACAGGTCCCCGTCATAGGTGAAGTAGCCCGGATTCGGTGAGCCCACCATGTCCAGGTTCAGGTACACCGCGATGTCTTTGAGTTCCTCGACATCCAATGACGCCAGATAGGCCCGCGATCCGCGCAGCCCGACCTCCTCGGCGCCCCAGAACCCGAACCGCACCGCGTTGGCGATGTCCGGCGCGCTGCCCAGCTGCCGCGCGGTCTCCAGAACCGCTGCGACACCGGAGCCGTTGTCGTTCATCCCGGGCCCGTCGGGAACACCGTCGAGGTGGGCACCGATCATCACCACATCGCTGGTCGCGCCGGTCGAGGTCTGCGCGATCACATTGCGGGTGCGTTTGGTCTCCACACCAGCCTCCAGCGTGATCGCGGTGGGCCCGGGCCGTTCCCGCAGCCGGGCGCCCTCGGACTTGGACACGCTGACGACCGGGATCTCGACCTCGGTTCTCTCCCCGAGGGTGCCGCCCATCTCCTCTTCGTCGACGGTGTTCGCCACGATCAGCGCCACCGCGCCGCGTTCGGCGGCCGCGGCCTGTTTGTCGCCGAACGGGCAATGGCCCCGGTCGACCAGCACCACCGCGCCGTCGACCGGCAGACCGTCGTAGTCGTCGGCGGTGCACCCGGGACTGTCGTCGTCGGCGCGTGCGGGCACCAGCGGACCCGACACCCCGTCCGGGCCGGTGCCGATGGTGAACAACAGCGGTTTGGCGGACACCGGGGCGCCGCCCACCGTCACCTCGGGGTCCTCGGCGAACGGCAGCCGCACCTCGAACTCCGGGGTTTCGACCTCGAAACCGCTGTCCCGCAACACATCGACCACATAGTCGACGCTCGCGTCGTAACCCGGGGTGCCCAGCGCCCGGTTGCCGCCGTGCTCGTCGGCGATCCTCTGCAACTCGGTCAGATGGGCGAACACCGCGTCACCGGAGATCCGGTCACGCAGTTCGGCGGCGAAGTCGGCAGCCGCCGGCGCCGCGCCCGGCACCGGTTCGGTCTGGGTGCTGCGACTGCATCCTCCCACCACGGCCGTGCCGAACACGGCCATCGCGGTCATCAGGGCCCCGGCGGTCAACGGTGTGCTACGCATCGCCCACCACGGTAACCCGGGGCCGCCCCGGGTCAGGCGTCGCGGCGATTCACCACCACCACGGCGGCGACACCCACCACCGCGACCACGACCGCGAAGTACACCAGGGACCCGAGTCCGCCCCAGGGCGTGTCGAAGACCGGGTAGAGCCACCGCACGTCGAGGAACCGGAACACGTTGCCGAACGGCAGGTACGGGCCCACCACCGGGGCGACGTCCGGCATGTTGGCCAGGATCGGTTCGGCGACCAGCGGCCACAACAGCAGCACCGCGACCGCCCCGGCGGTGTTCCGCAGCAACACTCCCACCGCGACGCCGAGCACCGCGGCGAGCATCGCGAACGCGGTCACCCCGGCGATCACCCGCCAACCCGCCGCCCCGGTCGGCGTCAGGTGGGCCGCGGCCATCGGGTCGGCCGACGCGCCGGCCGCGAGAATCGCGGCCACTGTCATCAGCGCCGCCCAGCCGCCGCAGAACACCGTCGCCACCACGGTTTTCGCGGCGATCGCCACGGTGCGGCGCGGCACGGCCAGGAACGTGGTGCGGATGGCGCCGGTGCGGTGTTCGCCGGTGACGGTCAGCGCCGCGAGGATCATCAGCACCGGAATCCCGAACACCACCACCCCGAGCGCCGCCTGCTGCGGCGGCAGCGCACTGTAGTGGTGCGCGGTCAAGCCCTGCAGTGCGGCCACCCCGAGCGCCGACACCGCGACGCCCAGCGCCGACCACAGCGGCGCGCGGGTGGTGAGCAGTTTGACGCGTTCGGCGTTCACCGCCGCGGCCAGGCCGGTGGCCATGCTCATCACGGCGCTCACCGCGGCACCGCCCGGTATTCCACCGCGGCGTCGGTGAGCTCGAGGTAGGCGTCCTCCAGCGAGGCCCGCTGCACGCTCAGTTCGTGGAGGGTGATGCCGTTGCGGGCGGCCAACTCGCCGACCACCTCCGGCGCCGCGCCGCGCACCGTGAGCGCCGCCCCGTCCGGTTCGAGCCGCACCTCGACGCCGGCGTCGGCCAGCAGCCCGCGCAGCGTGTCCATCTCGGGGCTGCGGACCCGGACCCGTTCGGCGGCGGTGCTGCCGACGAACTCGGCGACGCTGGTCGAGGCGATCAATCTGCCACGGCCGATCACCAGCAGCCGGTCGGCGGTGTTGGCCATCTCGGCCAGCAGGTGGCTGGACACCAGCACGGTGCGGCCCTCGGCGGCCATGGTGCGCATCAGCGTGCGCACCCAGCGGATGCCCTCCGGATCCAGACCGTTGACCGGTTCGTCGAACAGCAGCACCGGCGGATCACCCAACAGCGCGCCGGCGATGCCCAGCCGCTGGCTCATGCCCAGCGACAGCGTGCCGGCGGGTCTGGCGGCCACCGCGGTCAGCCCGACCAGCTCCAACACCTCGTCGACGCGGCGCTGCGGAATCCGGTTGGCCGCGGCCAGCCAGCGCAGATGGTTGCGCGCGCTGCGGGCCGGGTGCACCGCACGTGCGTCCAGCAGCGCCCCGACGGTGCGCAGTGGGTCACGCAGGTCGCGGTAGCGACGACCGTCGATGGTGGCGGTGCCCGACGTCGGCCGGTCCAGCCCGAGAATCAACCGCATCGTGGTGGTCTTGCCGGCCCCGTTGGGTCCGAGGAATCCGGTCACCACCCCCGGTTCGACCGTGCAGGTGAGGTCGTCGACGGCCCGAGTGCGACCGAACACCTTGGTCAACGCGGTCAATTCGATCATCGCCGCCATCATGACACCTCGCCCGGCCGGCCACCGCACCCCGGTGGACGGGTCGGGCCGGTCGATCAGAGGGGCGGGCTGGACGCCTGCGCCCAGAATCGTTTCGGGATCCGGCCGGCCTGCCGGGCCAGCCGTCCGGCGGTGACCGCCGCGGCCATCGCGGCCGCCATCTTCGGTGGGTCGCCGGCCCGGGTCACCGCGGTGGCCAACAGCACCGCATCGCAGCCCAGTTCCATCGCGAGCGCGGCGTCGCTGGCGGTGCCGATCCCGGCGTCCAGGATCACCGGCACATTCGACTGCGCCACGATCATCTCGATGTTGTGCGGATTGGAGATGCCCAGCCCGGTGCCGATCGGGGATCCCAGCGGCATCACCGCGGCGCAGCCGACGTCCTCCAACCGTTTGGCCAGCACCGGGTCGTCGTTGGTGTAGGGCAGCACGGTGAACCCGTCGTCCACCAGTTGTTCTGCGGCGCGGACCAGTTCGACCGCGTCCGGCAGCAGGGTGCGCTCGTCGGCGATGACCTCGAGTTTGACCCAGTCGGTGTCCAGCGCCTCCCGGCCCAGCTGCGCGGTGTAGACCGCCTCGGCCGCGCCGCGGCAGCCGGCGGTGTTGGGCAGCGGGGTGATGCCCAGCCGGTTCAGCAGCTCCAGCACCCCGGTGCCGCCCTCGGCGTCGACGCGGCGCATCGCCACCGTGGTCAGTTCGGTGCCCGAGGCCACCAACGCCTCTTCCAGGATCGCCAGATTCGCCGCTCCGCCGGTGCCCAGGATGAGCCGGGAGCCGAACGTGCGGCCAGCGATGGTCAGCTTGTCGGTGTCCGGGCTAGCCACCCTGCACCGCCGTCACCACCTCGATGCGCGCGCCGTCGGTCAGCGTGGTGTCCCACCGTGATCGCGGCAGCACCGACCAATCCACGGCGACCGCGATCCCCTTCTCCGGGAAACCCCGCTGTTCCAGCAGCGTCGCCACCGTGGTCTGCTCGTCGACCTCGATGGTCTCGTCGTTCAGTGTCACTCTCATCGTCTTCATGTCGGCCTTCATGTCAGCGTGCTCCTACCAGCTCGGCTTCGGGTAACGGGGCGCCGTCGAGTTCGGCGAGGATGGCCTCCGCGGTCCACGGGGCCAGCAGAAATCCGGACCGTCCGTGCCCGGCGGCGACCAGCGTGCGGTCGTCCAGTCGGCCCACGATCGGCAGATTGTCCGGGGTCATCGGGCGCAGCCCGGCGGCGCATTCGGCCAGTTCGTACTCGCCCAGCGCCGGGACCACCGCGCAGGAGTCGTCGAGCAGGTCGCGCACCCCGGTCACCGACGGCGCGGTGTCGCGGCCGTGCTCGTACTGGGTGGCGCCGACCACCAGACCGTCGGCACGCGGCACCAGATACACCTGCCGGCCGTGCACCCGGGCCCGAATCACCCGCTGCGGCACCGGCATACAGCCACGTCGCCACCGCAGCCGCAGCACCTCGCCCTTGACCGGGCGGATCGGCAGGCCGGGCCACAGCGCGGGCGCGTCCAGCCCGTTGGCGATCACCCGCACCGGCGCGTCCACCTCGGCCAGGTCGGTCACCGGGGGCGCCCACTGCACACCCAGCCGGTCACAGTGCGCACGCAGCGCCTCGACCACGGCCCGGTTGTCCACCGCGAGTTCGGTGTCGGCGATGAAGCCGTGCCGGATTCCTTGCGCCAGAAGCGGTTCCACATCCCGCGCGGAGGTGGTGAAGGTGACCGGATGGCCCTGCCCGGCCAGCCAGGAGCCGACCGTCTGCAGATCGGCGACGTCGGCCCGGTCGACCGCGACGACCAACGACTCCCGCGCGGTGACGACCTCGGGCGGCAGCCCGTCGAGGAAACCGTTCCGCCACAGATTCAGCGAGGCCAGTCCCAGTCGCAGCAGGTGTTCCTCCCCGGGCCAGCCTTCGCTGTGCGGGGCCAGCATGCCGCCGGCCACCCAGGAGGCGCCGCGCTCCTCGCTGCGGTGCACCCGGACCTGCCAGCCGGCCAGCGCGGCGCGGCGGGCGACCGCCAGGCCGATGACACCGCCGCCGACGACGGCCACCGTGCGGTCGGACCCGATGACATCGGACATTCTGCTCCCTTCGCCGGCATGATCCGGATCAGGTGTGACGGTAAGGGCCGGTCCGGTCCGTCGGTGTGGCCCACTCTCAGCCCCGCACCCGGGACTCCCGTGTCGAACATCCACCGTAGCGCGTTAGCGTCGCGGTGTGCATCCACCAGTCAGTTCGTCCGGTTCGTCCCGGTCTGCCCGGTTGTCCGCCGCTTCGCTGTACCTGTGCACCGACGCCCGCCGGGAGCGCGGTGACCTCGCCGAGTTCGCCGACGCCGCGCTGGCGGGCGGGGTGGACCTCATCCAGCTGCGCGACAAGGGGTCCCCCGGCGAGCAGCGGTTCGGCCCGTTGGAGGCGCGTGACGAGCTCGAGGCGCTGTCGGTGCTCGCCGACGCCGCCCGCCGTCACGACGCGTTGCTGGCGGTCAACGATCGCGCCGACGTCGCGCTGGCCGCCGGGGCCGACGTGCTGCATCTCGGGCAGGACGACCTCCCGTTGCCGGTGGCCCGCCGGATCGTCGGGGACGAGGTGCTGATCGGGCGGTCCACCCATGACATCGAACAGGTCCGCACCGCGATCGCCGATCGGGACGTGGACTACTTCTGCGTCGGCCCGTGCTGGCCGACCCCGACCAAACCGGGCCGTCCGGCGCCCGGCCTGGATCTGGTGCGCGCCGCCGCGGCCGAGGGCACCGGCAAACCGTGGTTCGCCATCGGCGGCATCGACGAGCAGCGGTTGCCCGAGGTGGTGGCGGCCGGGGCGCGGCGCATCGTGGTGGTCCGGGCGATCACCGCGGCGGACGATCCCGAGGCGGCCGCCCGGCGGCTCAAGGCGATGCTGCCCGGCGGCCGAACGGGCTAACGCGGGTCGTTGGTCAGCAGCGGAATGGTGGCGATGAGCTCACGCAACCCGTCCCAGCTGGCGGCGAACCCGGGGTGCAGCGGCAACGCCCCCACGTCGTCCTCGGCAACCCAGCGCAGCTCGGCGCTCTCCAGGTTGGGCTCGGTCTCCAGCATCTCGGGCGCGTCGGCGATGACGGTGGTGTAGCTCCAGTGGGTACCGCCGACACCGGCGACCTCGGCGGTCACCACCGCGGTGCGCACCACGACCAGCTCGACGGCCAGGCCGGTCTCCTCGTGTGCCTCCCGCACCGCGGCCTGCTCGGCGGTCTCGTGGCTGTCCCGGGCGCCGCCGGGCAGCCCCCAGGTGCCGCCCTGATGGCTCCACGCCGCCCGGTGCTGCAGCAGCACCGCCGGCGACCCGTCCGGACGCGGCGCGCGCAGCAACAGTCCCGCCGCGCCGTACCGGCCCCAGAAGCGGGCGCCGCTTTCCGACATCACCCAGCCGTCACCGTCGCCCCGCACGGGTTCAGGATAGGCATCCTCCGTCGACCGGGGTGAACCACGCCACCCCGGGGCGGTTCGACGGACCCATTCCACGGCAGCTCTCAGACTTCTTTTATAGAGTTTTGGCGGGGTCGGGTTAGCAGCGAAGAGATGAGGTCCACGGACCCGTGACAGTGGAGTTGGCGCATCCCTCGACCGAGCCGCTCGCGTCACGGTCGCCGACCAACCCGACACATTCGCGCTGGTGGTTCCTGTGGACCACGCCGGGCCGGATCCTGACCATCGGGATCGTGCTGTCCGCGCTGGCCATCGCCAGCGCGTTCGCCACTTCGACCACGATCAACGACCGGCAGCAGGCGCTGACCACCGTGCTCAACCACACCGAGCCGCTGGCCTTCGCCGCCGGGCAGCTCTACACCAAGCTGTCGGTGGCCGACGCGGCGGCGGCGACGGCGTTCATCGCCGGGGCGGAGCCGCCGGAGGTGCGGCAGCGCTACGAGCAGGCCATCACCGACGCCGCGGTGGCCGTCACCCGGGCAGCGAGCGGTCTGACCGACGAGGAGCTGGTGGCCCTGCTCGGCCGGGTCAACGCGCAGCTGGCCGTCTACACCGGGCTGGTCGAGACCGCCCGCACCAACAACCGGGCCGGCAACCCGGTGGGGTCGTCGTACCTGTCGGAGGCGTCGGCGCTGATGCAGTCGCAGATCCTGCCCGATGCGCAACGGCTCTACGAGGCGACGTCGGCGCGGGTCGACGTCGAGACGACGGCCTCGGCCCGCATCCCGGCGCCGGTGATCCTGGTGGTGCTGGCGACGTTGCTGTTCGGGCTGTTCGCCAACCGCTGGCTGGCGCGGCGCACCCGGCGCCGGGTGAACATCGGTTTCGTCGCCGGTGGGCTGGCGGTGCTGATCATGGTGGTCTGGGTGGGAACCGCGCTGACCATCTCCACCGCGGACAGCCGCAGCGCGAAGAACACCGCCGCCGAATCCCTCAAGACCGTCACCAACCTGGCGATCACCGCCCAGCAGGCGCGGGCCGACGAAACCCTGGCGCTGATCCGCCGCGGTGACGAGACCACCCGCAAGGAGTCGTTCTACCAGCGCATCGAGACGATGCAGCAGCAGCTGGCCGACTATCTCGAGCGCCGCGACTCCATCGACAAGTCCGATCTGCACGATGCGCAACGGTTGCTCGAACGGTGGCGCGTCGCCGACGACCGGATCAACGCCTACATCGCGGTCGGCAACTACCAGGCGGCCACCCAGGTGGCGCTGGGCACCGGCGACGGCGACTCCACACCCGCGTTCGATCAGCTCGACGCGGCGTTGAACAAGGCCATCGAGAAGAGCCGCACCGAACTGCGCAACAACATCGTCAACGCCCGCCGGGTGCTGTCCGGGGCCACGGCGGGGGCCGCCGCGCTCAGCGCCGTCGCGGCGATCGCGGTGGCCCTGGGGCTGTGGCCGCGACTCAACGAGTACCGGTGATGGACATCGAGGTGAGAACCATGGGCACGCCGGTCAAGCGTCTGGTGGCGGTGCTGGGAGTGCTCGGGATGCTGCTCACCGGATGTGGGGAGTCGAACTCGGTGGCGCCCGCGCCGGAGGTGGTGCTCAACCCGCCGTCGCCGTCGGGAATGGAGGAGATGCCGCCGCAGCCCGCGCAGATGCCCGACCCGAAGGCCGAGGACTGTGACCGCACCGCGAGCCTGCGGCCGTTCCCGACCAGGGCCGAGGCCGATGAGGCGGTCGCCCACATCCGGGAACGCGGCCGGCTGATCGTCGGCCTCGACATCGGCAGCAACCTGTTCAGTTTCCGCGACCCGATCACCGGGCAGATCGCCGGCTTCGACGTCGACATCGCCGGTGAGATCGCCCGCGACATCTTCGGCAGCCCGGCACAGGTCGAGTACCGGATCCTGTCGTCGGCCGACCGGATCGAGGCGTTGCAGAACAACGAGGTCGACGTGGTGGTCAAGACCATGACCATCACCTGCGAGCGCAAGGAGAAGATCCACTTCTCCACCGCGTATCTCAACGCCAATCAGCGGATTCTGGCGCCGCGCAGTTCACCGATCACGCGGGCCGCCGACCTCTCCGGCCGGCGGGTGTGCGTCGTCAAGGGCACCACGTCACTGACCCGGGTGCAGCAGATCAGCCCGCCACCGATCATCGTGGCGGTGGAGACCTGGGCCGACTGCCTGGTGGCGATCCAACAGAATCAGGTCGACGCGGTCAGCACCGACGACTCGATCCTGGCCGGGCTGATGGCACAGGATCCGTATCTGCACATCGTCGGGCCCAGTATGAGCCAGGAGCCGTACGGGATCGGCATCAACAAGAACAATCCGGGACTGGTCCGGTTCGTCAACGGCACGCTGGAACGGATCCGGCGCGACGGAACATGGAATACCTTGTACCGCAAATGGTTGACAGTATTGGGGCCGGCTCCGGCCCCGCCTGTCGCGAGATACGTCGACTGATGCCGAACACCAGAAGACCTGACACGACGAATGCCTGAGACCGAAGTGAACCAGAACCACGACGACGCGCGAACCGGGACACCCCCGGCGGAGCCGACCGTCGGTTCGGAGCCGACCGTCGAAACCCGTTCGGCGGAAACGACAGTCGGATCAGAGCAGAAGTCGACCGGCCCCGCGCCGGAGACGACGTCGGCCGGACCCACGGTGGGCACCCAGCCGGCGAGCTTCGACGATCTCGGCCTGGACACCATGTCCACCATCCGGCCGATGGCCACCCAGGCGGTGTTCCGGCCGCATCTGGGGGACCATCCGGACACCGAGGGCGGGGACGACACCGAACCGCACGACATGGCCGTCACGGTGGCCCGGCAGATGTCGCCGACCCGCCGGCTGGGCGGCGGACTGGTCGAGATCCCGCGGGTGCCCACGAAGGATCCGCTCACCGCGTTGATGACCAATCCGGTGGTGGCGGAGTCGAAGCGGTTCTGCTGGAACTGCAACCGGCCGGTCGGGCGGTCGAAGGGGGCGACACCGGCGGCGATCGAGGGCTGGTGCCCGCACTGCGGCAGCCCGTACTCGTTCCTGCCGCAACTCAATCCCGGCGACATGGTGGCCGACCAGTACGAGATCAAGGGCTGCATCGCGCACGGCGGGCTGGGCTGGGTGTACCTGGCGTTCGACCACAACGTGAACGAACGTCCCGTTGTGCTCAAGGGTCTGGTGCATTCCGGCGACGCCGAGGCGCAGGCGATCGCGATGGCCGAGCGGCAGTTCCTCGCCGAGGTGACGCATCCGGGGATCGTCAAGATCTACAACTTCGTCGAGCACGACGACAAGCACGGCAACCCGGTCGGCTACATCGTGATGGAGTACGTCGGCGGGACGTCGCTGAAGGAGGCCCGGGACAAGAAACTCCCGGTGGCCGAGGCGATCGGCTACATGCTCGAGATCCTGCCCGCGCTGGGATATCTGCACTCGATCGGGCTGGCCTACAACGACCTCAAGCCGGAGAACATCATGATCACCGAGGATCAGCTGAAGCTGATCGACCTCGGTGCGGTGTCGACGATCAACTCCTTCGGATACCTCTACGGCACACCGGGTTACCAGGCGCCCGAGATCGTGCGCACCGGTCCGACGGTGCAGACCGACATCTACACCGTGGGCCGCACGCTGGCGGCGCTGACGCTGAAACTGCCCACCCGCAAGGGCCGTTACGTCGACGGCCTGCCCGAGGACGATCCGGTGCTGGCCGAGTACGACTCGTTCGCGCGGCTGCTGCGCCGGGCGACCGACCCGGATCCGCGCCGCCGGTTCGCCAGCGCCGAGGAGATGTCCGCACAGCTGCTCGGTGTGCTGCGCGAGGTCGTCGCCAAGGACACCGGCGTGCCGCGGCCCGGTCTGTCGACGGTGTTCAGCCCCACCCGGTCGACGTTCGGGATCGATCTGCTGCTGGCGCACACCGACGTCTACCGGGACGGTCAGGTGCACTCGGAGAAGCTGACCGCCCAGGAGATCGTCAAGGCGCTGCCGGTGCCGCTGGTGGATCCGGCGGACGTCGGCGCACCGGTGCTGACGGCCAGCGTGCTCAGCGAGCCGGTGCAGACACTGGATCAGCTGCGCGCCGCCCGGCACGGGGCGCTGGACTCCGACGGCATCGACCTGTCCGAGTCGGTGGAGTTGCCGCTGATGGAGGTGCGGGCCCTGCTCGACCTCGGGGACGTCGCCAAGGCGACCCGCAAACTCGACGATCTGGCCGCCCGGGTGGGCTGGCGGTGGCGGCTGGTGTGGTTCCGCGCCGTCGCCGAGATGCTGTCCGCCGACTACGAGTCGGCGATGAAGCATTTCGCCGAGGTGCTCGACACCCTGCCCGGTGAGCTGGCGCCGAAGCTGGCGCTGGCCGCGACCGCGGAGCTGGCCGGCAGCCCGGAGGCCGGCAAGTTCTACAACACCGTGTGGTCCACCGACCACGGCATCATCTCGGCGGCCTTCGGGCTGGCCCGCGCGCTGGCGGCGGAGGGCGACCGGGAGGGCGCGGTGCGGGTGCTCGACCAGGTGCCGGCCACCTCGCGGCACTTCCCGACCGCCCGGCTGACGAGTGCGGTGACGCTGCTGTCCGGCCGGTCGACCAGCGAGATCACCGAGAAGCACATCCGCGATGCGGCCCGCCGGGTCGAGGCGCTGCCCGACAGCGAGCCGCGGGTGCTGCAGATCCGCGCGCTGGTGCTGGGCACCGCGATGGACTGGCTGGCCGATCACAACGCCAGCACCAACCACATCCTCGGGTTCCCGTTCACCGAACACGGTCTGCAGCTGGGCGTGGAGTCCTCGCTGCGGGCGTTGGCCCGGGTGGCGCCCACCCAGGCGCACCGCTACGCACTCGTCGACCTGGCCAACAGTGTGCGACCGATGAGCACCTTCTGACGCGGTGGGGGTTCTCTCGCGGGTGGGAGCGTGCCTGTTTCGCGGCGGCTGTGCGTTGGGCGCATCGGGTGTGTATTCGCGGAGGTGAATGTGCCGCTACTGCGGCCAAACCCGGTTTTCGCGATGCTGGTCGCACAATCGACTCTGCTTGTTCACAGTCGGCACGGGCAGTTCACGCCGAGCGCCGACACCGCACGATGGACACGGTGGATGGCGCTCACCTGGGTGTCGTCGGCGGTCAACCGCACCACGCTCCACTGCTGTTGCACCTTCTCCAGCCGGTGGATATCGCCGGTGTACCGGAACCGTTCCCGGTGGTGTTCACCTTCGTACTCCACGGCGAGCAGCCATTCCGGCCAACCCATGTCAAGGAATGCGAACGGCACACCGTCGGAGTCGCACACCGGGATCTGGGTGTGCGGCACCGGGAAACCGGCTTCGATCAGCCACAGCCGGACCTGGCTCTCCTTCGGCGACTGTGCACCGCCGTCGACGAGTTCGAGCACGGTCTCCAGCAGCCGCAGACCGCGTGCGCCGGGGTGGCGGGCCGCGAGCCGGGCGATGTCGTCGAGCTTGATCCCGGTGGCGTTGACCAGCGCGTCGAGTCGAGGCACCGTCGACATGATGCTTCCGCGCCGGCCGATGTCGAATGCGGTGCGTTCGGGAGTGGTCACCGGCCGGCCGTCGATGGTCGTCACCTCGTCGTCGAACAGCAGGCACCGGCGGGTGACGATGCCGTCGGGCGGCCGAGGGTTGGTGTGCACCAGTTCGACCGGGGTGTCGACGTCGATCCACTTCGTGCCGTGCACGGCCGCCGCGGCCGAGCCGGCGATCGTTCCCCGGCGGCGCGACCACAGCCACGCCGCGTGAACTCGCTGTCCGAGCGTCAGTCTCGCCTCGCGCTGTGTGTACACATCCGGAAACAGCCGTCGATATCTGGACCGCAGCTGGTGCGGTGTCAGGGCGCCGGCCGCCAGCGCTTCACTTGCAAGGAACGCTTCACCCCACTGATTCGTGCATTGAGTCATGGGTGGAACCTCGTCGTCGGTCCCGACAATGTTCGGGCGGTCCGGCGGGGTTATCCACAATGCGCTCACTGTCCCCAGCGTGTGTACGCGGTCTCGACAATGCAATCAGGACAGTGAGCGTGCAGCCACCGATCTCAGCGTGCACCCAGGGCGGGAAATCAGCGAAAAACCCACCGCCACCACACAATCGAAGCACCTGACGTACACCCGAAACGGCCGGCACACACTCACATCTGTCGACACACAGTCGAGGGCACCGCCTCGACGGTCCCCAGCGTGTGTACGCGGTCTCGACAGTGCAATCAGGACAGTGAGCGTGCAGCCACCGATCTCAGCGTGCACCCAGGGCGGGAAATCAGCGAAAAACCCACCGCCACCGCACAATCGAAGCACTCACAACACGCTCACCATGATGAGCGCACCGTCGCGGCAGGCTCAGATGACGCTCAGGCAGGCCCGGGCGATCGCGAGCTCCTCGTTGGTGGGGATCACCAACACCGTCGTCGGCGAACCGGCTGCCGAGATGCGCCGCGGCCCGCGCGTCGGGCCGGCGTTGAGCTGCTCGTCGAGTTCGATTCCGAGCGCACCCAATCCGGACAGCGCATCACGGCGTACGTCCGGGTTGTTCTCCCCCACGCCGGCGGTGAAGGTGATGACGTCGGTGGTGCCCAACAACGCCAGATACCCGCCGACGTACTTGCGCAACCGGTGGATGTAGATGTCGTAGGCCAGCCGGGCCGCCTGGTCTCCGGCGTCGATGCGTTTGAGCAGTTCCCGGAAATCGTTGGCACCGGCCAGCCCGAGGATCCCCGACCGCCGGTTGTACAGTTCGTCGATCTCGTCGATGGTCATTCCCGCGGTGCGGGCCAGGTAGAACGTGATGCCGGGGTCGATGTCGCCCGGGCGGGTGCCCATCACCAGACCCTCCAGCGGGGTCAGCCCCATCGACGTGTCGACCGCCCGCCCGCCGACGATCGCCGACACCGACGCACCGTTGCCCAGGTGCAGCACGATCTGGTTCAGCGAACTCAGCGGCCGATCCAAGAACACCGCGGCCTGTTCGCTGACGTACTGGTGCGACGTGCCGTGGAAGCCGTAGCGCCGAATGTCCCACCGCTGCGCCACCTCCCGGTCGATCGCATACGTCGCCGCCGGCGCGGGCAGATCGTGGAAGAACGCCGTGTCGAACACCGCGACATGCGGCACGTCCGGCAACAGTTTGCGGGCCACCGTCATCCCCAGCAGGCCAGGCGGATTGTGCAACGGCGCCAGCGGCGCGAGCTCGGCCATCTTGGCGATGAGTTCGTCGGTGACCAGCGTCGGCTCGAAGAACGTCTGTCCGCCGTGCACCGCCCGGTGCCCGACCGCGGCCAGGTTCATCTCGGCCAGGTTCGAGCCGGCCTCGTCGAACATGTCGAACGCCGTCCGCAACGCGGCCTCGTGGTCGGCGATCGGCTCGCCGTCGCGGCGGACCTCCCGTTCCCCGACCCGCAACCCGGCCAGCGAGGTGTCCTCACCGATCCGCTCGACATTGCCCTCGGCCAGCGATGTTCCCGAATCCGCTTCGATCAACTCGAATTTCAGCGATGAGGAACCCGAGTTGATGACCAGGACGTTCCGCTCGGACATCAGCTCCCACCTTGGGCCTGGATCGCGGTGATCGCCACCGTGTTGACGATGTCCTCGATCAGCGCACCCCGGGACAGGTCATTGACCGGCTTGTTCAACCCCTGCAGCACCGGTCCGATGGCCACCGCCCCGGCACTGCGCTGCACCGCCTTGTAGGTGTTGTTGCCGGTGTTGAGGTCCGGGAAGATCAGCACCGTGGCGCGGCCGGCCACCGGGGAGTCCGGCATCTTGGTCCGCGCCACCGACGGCTCCACCGCCGCGTCGTACTGGATGGGCCCCTCCACCAGGAGATCCGGCTGGCGTTGACGCACCAACTCCGTTGCCCGCTTGACCTTTTCGACGTCAGCGCCGGCTCCTGAGGTACCGGTCGAGTAGGACAGCATCGCCACCCTCGGCTCGATGTCGAACCGGGCGGCGGTGCGGGCCGAGGAGATCGCGATGTCGGCGAGCTGTTCGGCGGTCGGGTCCGGCACGATCGCGCAGTCGCCGTAGGCCAGCACCCGGTCCGACAGGCACATCAGGAAGATGCTGGACACCGTGGACACGTCGGGCTGGGTCCGGATGATCTCGAACGCCGGCCGCACGGTGTGCGCGGTGGTGTGCGCCGCACCCGACACCATGCCGTCGACCATGTCGTTGTACACCAGCATGGTGCCGAAATAGGACACGTCGAGCATGATCTCGCGGGCCTGTTCCAGCGTGACGCCCTTGTGTTCACGCATCTCGGCGTACTGCTCGGCGAACCGCTCCCGCAGATCGCTGGTCCGCGGGTCGATCACGGTGGCCCCGGACAGATCCACACCCAGCTCGGCGGCCCGCCCACGCACCTGTGCCTCGTCACCCAGGATGGTCAGATCGGCCACCCCACGCTGCAGCAGCCGCCCGGCCGAGATCAGGATGCGATCGTCCTCGCCCTCCGGCAACACGATGTGCTTGCGGTCCGCGCGGGCCCGCTCCAGCAGCCGGTAGGTGAACATCTGCGGGGTGACGACGGTGGGAATCGGAATCGCCAACTGCTCCAGCATGTCCGAGGTGTCGACGTAGGTCTCCATCAGCTGCAGGGCGGTGTCGATCTTGCGGTGCGATGCGGCCGTCACCCGGCCCCGGGTGGCGGCGACCCGGCTGGCGGTCGCGAACGTGCCCAGGTCGGTGGCGATCATCGGCAACGACAGGCCCAGGCCGGACACCAGCGCCGCGATCGACGGGTGCAGCTCCCACCCGCCGTTGAGGATGAGGGCCGACAACGACGGAAAACCCTCGGCTGCATGGGCGCTGACCATGGCGAGCACCACGTCGGAGCGGTCGCCGGGGGTGATGACCGCGACCCCCTCGGTGAGCCGTTCCAACACATGCTCGGCCGTCATCCCGGCGACGAGCACATCCATCACCTCCCGGTGCAGCATCGCCGGATCCCCCTGAATCAGCGTGCCGTCGACGGCGCGCTGCAGTTCGGCCACCGACGGCGCCACCAACAGCGGCTCCTCGGGCAGCACGAAACACTTGGGTCCGTTCGGCAGCAACTCGGTGAGCGCGGTGCGCACCGCGTCCAGTTGCGCCGGATCGCACCGGTTGGCCACCACCGCCGCGGTGTGGGCGTGCTGGGCGGCCAGTTCCGCGGTACACACCTCGACCACCTGCGCGATCTGTTCCGGGGTGCGGTCCTGGGCCCGCACCGCCAGCAGCACCGGCGCGCCGAGGTTCACCGCGATCCGCGCGTTGACCGACAGCTCGGTCGGGGTGGCGATGTCGGTGTAGTCGCTGCCGACGATGAGCACCGCGTCGCACGCGGCGGCCATCCGGTGGTAGCGGTCGACGATCTCGGCGATCGCGCCGTCGGTGTCCTCGTGCAGCTGTTGATAGCCGACACCGACGCAGTCCTCGTAGCTCAGGTCCGCGGTGGCGTGGGCCAGCAGCAGTTCCAGGATGTAGTCGCGGTCCTCGTTCAGCCTGGTGATCGGCCGGAACACCCCCACCCGGGCGACGTTGGCGGCCAGCCGGTGCAGGATGCCGAGCGCGATCGTCGACTTTCCGGTGTCCCCCTCCGGAGCCGCGATGTAGATCGCGGAGATCGACGGCTCAGGCGACGGGGCCTCGGATGCGGCGGACATGCCTGAAACCTGCCCGATCAGCCCAGCCGGCGCAGCCGGGGCTCCAGATCTGTGCGGAACAGCTCCAGGAACCGGCGCTGATCGTGACCCGGGGCGTGGAACACCAGATGGTTCAGGCCCCACTTCACGTACTGGGCGACCTGCTCCACCGCCTCGTCCGGATCGGAGGCGACGATCCAGCGCTTGGCCACCTGCTCGATCGGCAGCTCGTCGGCGGCCCGCTCCATCTCGATCGGATCGTCGATGGAGTGCTTCTGTTCGGCCGTCAACGACAGCGGCGCCCAGAACCGGGTGTTCTCCAGCGCCAGCTCGGGATCGGGATCGTAGGAGATCTTGATCTCGATCATCTTGTCGATCTCGTCGGCGTCGCGGCCGGCCGCGGCGGCGCCCTCGGCGACGGCTGGGATGAGCTTGTCCTGGTAGAGCTCCGCACCCTTGCCGGAGGTGCAGATGAAGCCGTCGCCTGCCCGTCCGGCGTACTTGGCGACCACCGGTCCGCCCGCGGCGATGTACACCGGCACCCCGCCCTCGGGCACGTCGTAGATCGAAGCGCCCTTGGTCCGGTAGTACTCGCCGTCGAAGTCGACCCGGTCACCGAGCCACAGCTCCCGCATCAGCCGCACCGCCTCGCGCAGCCGGGCGAACCGTTCCTTGAACTCGGGCCACTCACCCTCGTAACCGGTGGCGATCTCGTTGAGCGCCTCCCCCGTGCCCACCCCGAGGAAGATCCGGTCCGGATACAGGCACGCCATGGTGGCGAACGCCTGCGCGATGACCGCCGGGTTGTACCGGAACGTCGGCGTCAGCACCGACGTGCCCAGCGTGATGCGCTTGGTGCGCTCCCCCACCGCGGTCATCCACGCGAGCGAGAACGGGGCATGTCCGCCCTTGTGCCGCCACGGCTGGAAATGGTCGCTGACCGTGGCGCTGTCCATGCCGTGTTCCTCGGCGGCGACCCCGAGCTCCACGAGTTCCCGCGGCGCGAACTGCTCCGCCGATGCCTTGTACCCCAACTTGAGTTCAGCCACTGGACGTCTTCCTGTTCGTCGCGTCTCCTACCTTGTTTCTACTCCAGTGCCGGTTATCTACACTCGCGGGATGGCAGCGCCGGCGGTCAGACTCGAACAGATCACCGACTCCGTTCACTTCGCGAACACCGACCTGGTCAACTGGGTGCTGGTCACCGACGGGACCGGGGTCGTGCTCATCGACGCAGGGTATCCCGGTCAACGCGGCCTCGTCCTGCATTCGCTGCGGCAGCTGGGCTTCGGGCCCGACGCCGTCCGCGCCATCCTGTTGACGCACGCGCACATCGATCACCTCGGCTCGGCGATCTGGTTCGCCAAGACGCACGGCACCCCGGTGTTCTGCCACGCCGACGAGGTCGGCCACGCCAAGCGCGCGTACCTGGAGCAGGTGTCGCCGCTGGATCTGGCCGGTCAGTTGTGGCGGCCGCGGTGGCTGACCTGGTCGCTCACCGCGGTCCGCACCGGGGCGCTGGTGCGGGAGGGCATCCCCGGCACCCGGGCGCTGACCGAGGACGTGGCCGCCCAGCTGCCGGGTCAACCGGTGGTCATCCCCAGCCCCGGCCACACCGCGGGGCACTGCTCCTATCTGATCGGGGAGGTGCTGGTCTCCGGTGACGCGCTGGTGACCGGGCATCCGGTGGCGCCGCGGCGCGGCCCCCAGCTGCTGCCGGAGGTGTTCAACCACGACCAGGACAGCTGTGTGCGCAGTGTGGCCGCCCTCGGTCTGCTCGACGCCGAGGTGCTGCTTCCCGGCCACGGGCCGGTGTGGCGCGGGGAGATCAGCACCGCGGCCCGGCTGGCCACCCCGGCCTGAGCACCGTCGACTCAGCTGCCGGGCCCGCCGAGTTCCTTGAGGAACGCCACCGGATATCCCTCCTCGTCGCCGGGCAACGGTTTCGGCAGCCGGGAGTAGCCGGCGGCCCGATAGAGCGCCTCGGCCTCGGGCTGCCGATCGCCGGTGGTCAGGTAGATGCGCCGGTATCCGCGGGCGGTGATCCGGCGCTCCAGTTCGGCCAGCAACGCCCGGGCGTGGCCGCGGCGACGGTGGCGGCTGTCGGTCCAGATCCGCTTGAGCTCCGCGGTGTGGGCGTCGAACCGGCGGAACGCCCCGCCGGTCACCGGCTGCCCGCTGAGCAGGCCGATCACCAATGCTCCGTCGGGTGGCTCGAACTCGGCGGCCGGCGCGGAGCGCAACCACCTCGCGACCCGGTCGACGGTGCTGTCGTAGCGGTGCGCGTACTCGACGGCGAGTTCGGCCAGCAGCGGTTCGGCCAGCCGGTGATGCCGGCCGACCGCCTGGAAGGACAATTGCTCGACGGTGGACACGAATTCCAGTATCCGGGCCGTCAGTCGTAGAAGTGGCGCTGGTAATCCCAGCGCTCCAGCCAGGCGGACAGCCGGTACAGGCCGACGGCGCCGACTGCCGTCACGACCGCCATGGCGACCATCAGGACGGGACTCATAGCCGGTGCATCTCCCGGGCCATCGCGGCGTCCTCGAGGAACCGGTAGCGGGCGGGATAGTGGCGGCGGCGCGGACGGGGCGGGTCAGTCCTGGTCCACAGCCGCTGCCACCAGGTGGTCCGGTCGCCCGTGGGCGCCGGGGCCGGTGGCGCCGTCACGCCTGCCGCCGCGGTGGTCGCCAGCCGCACCTCGTGTTCGGTGATCAGCGTGCTGGGCGGTGTCGCAACGGGCGCGGTTGCGGCATTCGGATGATGCTGTTGCACAGTCATTTTCAGTCACTCCCCCGGGATGTCTCGGTGTCGATCACCTGGTGTTCGGTGGTCGTGACGAAAACGTACGGCCGGGGGGCGGCCGCGGGCACGCGTAGTGCGCTACCCGATTCGGCTTCGGCCCAGGTCGGCGAGGAACTGCCCGGCGGCGCGGCGGGCGAAGGCGGCGATGGTGAACGACGGGTTGGGGCCGACGGGTCCGGGGAACACCGATCCGTCGGCCACCCAGAGCCCGGGCACACCGTGCACCCGGCCGTACCCGTCGACCACCCCGGTCGACTCCGAGGTGTCCGCGGGGCAGCCGCCCAGCGGGTGCACGGTGATGACCCGCTTCTTCAGCAGGTAGGTGGGGTTGGGCGTGAACGTGCCACCGAGTGCGGTGGCCACCGCCCGCATCCGGCCGATGAGCGCGTCGAAGTGCGCCGCGGACGTGGTGGAGGTCCAGTCGCTCTCCAGGACATCGTCGCCGCGCAGGAACAGCCGGCCGTCCGGCACGTCGCGGCCCATGCCGAGCACCGGCATCCCGCAGTCGGTGAATCTGCCGTCGCCCAGCAGTCGCGCGATGTCACCGGCGATCGAGGTCTGGCCACGGCGGGTGAGCGCCGCCCAGAGCCGTTTGCCGGTGAACTTCGCGAGCCGGCGGTAGTGGCCGGCGCCGAACCGGGTTTCGATGAGCCAGGCCGCGAAGTTGGGAAATCCGGCGTCCTGCAGATACATTCCGTGCGCGTCGTCGTACCGGTGGGACGCGGTGATGACCGGGCCGCGGGTGCCGGCCAGCACGGTCGGGGCCTTGAGGATCAGCCCGAGCAGGTCACCGTTCCCGCAGAACCGGGTGCCCAGCGGGCCGTCCGGGCGGAGGTCGAGCCGGGCCCGGTTGCGCAACAGCAGAAAGGTGCTGCCGAACGTTCCGGCCGACACCACCACCTGATCGGCGATGACGGTGGTGTCGGTCCGGTTCCCGACCGCATCGTGGGTGCGGACGCCGACGGCGAAGGTGCCGTCCGGGCGGCGTTCGATCGTCTCGGCCTCGACCCGGACGTGGATCGACGCGTTGGGGCGGGCGGCCACCGCGGACAGGTAGGTGTGGTCGAGGCTGTTCTTGGCACCCTCGTTGCAGCCGATGTCGCATTCGCCGATCAGCGCACAGCTGCGCCGGTGGGCGCCGAAGATGTTGGGGTAGTCGGCATCCGGCAGGGGTGCGCCGACGGCGGGGTTTCCGGCGACGTCGCGGAACCGCACCGCCAGCGGCGCCAGTTCGGTGTCCGGGCCCGCCGCGGCGCGGAACGCGGCGGTCTTGGGCAGGTGGAACGGGTCCGCGGGATCCTTGCTCACCGGGGTGGTCTCGAGGTCGAGGAACTCCCCGACGGCGTCGTAGTGCGGATCCAGATCCTCGCGGGTGAAGCTCCACCGCTCCCACACCCCGGGCCGGTGCGGGTGCGGCTGGGTGAACCATTCGGCGGGTTTGCGGAGCATGACATTGGCGTAGATCAGCGAGCCGCCACCGAGGCCGCTGGACACGATCGCCTCCAGGCCGCGGAACGACCAGATGTCGAACAGCCCGTACAGATTGTCGTGCGGAGCCCAGAAGTTGCGTGCGAACTCGGCGGGGGTGCGGGGAAACGAACCGGGCGGATACGCCCTGCCCCGTTCGATCACACACACCCCCACTCCGGCGGCGGAGAGCCGCTCGGCGAACACCGCGCCGCCGAATCCGGAACCGATGATCAACACCTCGGTTCGGTCGGGAACGTCACCGGTCCGGTAGCTCATCTGTGTTCCTTCCGGGGTGTTCTGTCTCGGGGCCGCAGTAGCCGGTGGCCAGGCAACGCGCGAACAACAGCAGATACCGGGGCACCACCCAGCGGGTGCGCGGGTCCGCGGGATAGCCGCGCATGGTGCCCAACTGCCGGATGAAGTCGCCCGGCCCGATGCTGACGACGCCGGCGGCGGTGCGGGGCCGGAAGCTGTCCGGATCGGACGGGGTGTGCGGGGTGACATCGGTCAGGGTGAGGTGCAGCCGCGTGGTGTCCGGCCACACCCGCCAAGGTCGCCGGCCCACCAGCTTGCGCCCGTCCATCCGGTACTGCCGATCGTTGTTGAAAAGGTCTGCTGTGTAACGTATTTCCTGAACACTGTCGGCCGCGCGGCCCCGGTCGAACAGGTGGAACTCACCGTCGGTGGACAGGTAGCGGCCGCCGAGCACCGGGACGATCAGCTCCGCCCGCAGCCGCCCGATGCGGGGACCGGCGAGGAACGCCGCGACGTCGGGAATGTCCACCTCGACGCGCAACGTGGCCGCCACCGCGGCGGTCTGCCGGTATCCCGCGGCCGGATCGGTTGCGCGCATCGCGATCCGGCCGGTCATCGTCTCCCGGAACCGCAGCCCGGTCACCTGTCGCTCCGCTCGGCGGCGGCCAGCAACGCGAACCAGCCCGCGACGGCGACCCAGGCCACCACCCAGGCCCAGCCCCAGCCGCGGGTCACCATGCCGGAGAGCACGGCGACCAGGCCGACGACCGTGGCGGCCAGGGCGATCAACGCGGGCCACCGCAACCCGCTGAACATCTCCGTCACCGCCATCACCGCGGCCAGCACCACCGCGCCCAGCGCCCACCCCAGCTCGGCGGGCGGGGTGGCGCCGAGGCCCAGCCAGGAGCCGGCCAGCACCGAGACGCACAGCAGCAACGCGAGATCAGCGCCCAGAATCGTTTTCGCCACCGGGACCGCCCTTCAGCCAGTCGATGATTGCCGGGAAGACGTCGACGGCCGCGTACTGGCCGAGGAACATGTCGAGGTGTCCGTAGCCGGGGAACTGCTCGAACGCGTGCACCCCGGGCGCGTACCGTTCGAAGTACTCCCAGGTGGCGCGCATACCGTCGGGCCGGAAGGTGCGGTTGTCCGCACCGGTGATGAACTTGAACTCGGCGCGCACATCGGGATGTGGTGGTCCGACGCCGAATTCGCGGGGCAGCTCCCGATACCTCCCGGTGGACACCAGATGGCCGGCGGACAGACAGTCGCGGGTCTGGCGGAACAGGCTCACCGGCACGTGCGCGAACTCGCCCTTGATCCAGTCGTGGGTGATCTCGTCGAGGTTCTCGTGGTTCCACATGGTGGGGGACCCCACGCCGTAGACGAAGCTGGCGTGTTTGCACACCGGGTTGCGGCACTCGTGGTGGACGGCGCGCACCAGCCAGTCCATCAGCCGCGGCCAGAACCACGGGGCGTACAGGCCGTACTGCGGATTGAAGAAGTCCACGCTGCGGCCCAGCGTCGCCATCGCGAACGGCAGTTTGACCGCGGCCGCCCGCCGGATCCGCGGGTGCAGCGCCGTCGAACTCGCCACCACCCGGGTGTATTCGGGCAGCAGACCCGCCGTCATCGACATCATGAACGCGTGCGAACCCTGGCAGTGCACCACGGCTTTCAGGGTGCTGCGGCCGGTGCGGTCGAGGATCTCCCGGGTGGCCGTGGGGAAGTCCTGAGCCGCCGCGTCGTCGAACGTGTACTCCGTCGGCTGCACGTCGATGCTGGCCCGCCAGTTGAGCATCCACACGTCGAAGCCCTCGGCGGACAGCATCGCGGGCAGCGTGATGATGCTCGGCGGGCAGAACAGGTTGGCCCGCACTCCCGATCCGTGCACCAGCAGCACCGGGCCGCGGTCGGTGCTGCCGGTGGCGGGTGGCAGATGTTTGAAGTTCAGCTGCAGCCCGTCCGGTGTCCGAAACCAGATCGTCTCGACCTTCGGCAGCGCGACCCCGGCCGGGGCGCGTAGCACGATCTCGGCCTCCGGCATCGCCAGCGGTGCGGCCAGATGTCCCATCGTCTCCCCCCCTTTCGGCACCGGACGGTGTCGTCAGCCGTCGGCGGCCACCGCTGCGGCCAGCAGTGTCCGGTCGGCCACGTCGAGCTTGATGCAGGCCCGGTAGATGTGTCCCTCCACGGTGCGCACGGACACGCACAGCCGTTCCGCGATCGCCTTGTTGGTCAGCCCCTGCGCGACCATCACCGCGATCTCGCGTTCCCGTCCGGTCAGTGGCAACGGGTTGAGGACCCGTTCCAGCACCGGCGTCGACGGGCTTCCGCACCGCTTGGACCATTCGGCGGCGCGGGACCGGGCGGTCAGTTCGGCGGACCGCTGCCCTTCCGCGGCATACGCCTGGGCGGCCTGCGCCGCGGCGTCGGCGGCCGCGGCGATCATCCCGATGTCGGCCAGCTCGGCCGCCACCCGGTCCAGATCAGGTCCGCGGCGCTGTGCCGCGGCCCGGGCATGGGTGGCCGCCAGCCGGCCGAACACGCAGTCGATCTCGGCGCTGAGCCGGTCGATCCGCTCGGCCGCCTGCAGATCGCCCAGGCGGACCCCGTCGTGCAGTGCCCGCAGCGCCACCGCCAGCTGCCCGGACCGCTCGGCGGCGTCGGCGGCGTCGCGCGCGCCCCGCAGCGCACCCGGCAGATCGCGGGCCGCGGCCCGGGTCCAGGCCCGGGCCAACGCGAGTTCGGGGGCGTACAACTCCGAACGCGTCCCGTGGCTGTGTTCGGCGCGGCGCAGCGCCTCCGACGCCCCGTCGGCGTCCCCGCGGGCACCGAGCACCTGGGTGAGCTGCATCAACGCCAGCGGTCCCCACGAATAACCGGTGCTGCTCAACGCCGCCGCCGCCTGCCGCAGCAGCGTCGTCGCCGTGGGCAGATCACCGCGCGCGATCAGGATGTGCGCCAGCAACACCTCGCCGATCGCGCGGCCGGGCTGCTGGAATTCGCAGAAGCTCAGATAGTGGTGGGCCAGGAAATCGGCGCGGGTCAGGTCCCCGGCCAGGATCAGCCGGGTGATCTGCCCGAGTCCGATGGTGAACCGCAGCAGCCCGGGGTGCTGGGCGGCCAGGCCGCGCGCGGCGTGGGTCTCCACCTCGTCGAACCGCGCCATCCGGGCGCTGGACAGCGTCGCCGTCGCCGCCGCCCAGGCGACGGCGAGGTCCTGGCTCTCCGGCGTCTGCAGGACCCGACCGGCCAGTTCGAGAGCCGTCCGCGGCTGGCCGGCGTTCATCGCGAACGTGGCCGCCAGGGCGTCGAACGCGGTCACCGCCGCCGGCTGATGCAGTCGGGTGCGCATCCGGTCCAGCAGGGCGATCGCCTCGGCCGACTCCGACAGCATCCAGAACTGGTTGGCCGCCTTCGGCAGCGTCCAGGCCATGATGTCGAATTCGGTCAGCCGGTCAGGGTCGACGGCGGCCAGCACGTCGTCGGCCTCCCGGCCGCGGCCCTGCCAGGCCAGGGCGTGCGCCAGCGGAAGCCGGGCGGCGAGCGTGTCGGACTGTCCCAGCGCCCCGCGTGCCAGCTGCTCCCCGAGCAGCAGATCCCCCAGCTGCATCGCCTCCCACGATGTGGCGATGAGATCTGTTGCCGGGGGCGGGGTTTGACTGTTCACCGCCAGGGCGGCCAGCCGCAGCCGGTCGCTGACGTTGTCCGGTGGCCGCCGGGACCAGCGCGCCACCAGCGCGGTGCGCAGGCTGCGCCGGGTCAGCCGCCCCAGCCCGGCCCGCACGGTCTCGGTGTAGAGCGGATGCGCCGGATGCACGATCAGGTCGGCTCCGCGTTCGTCGACGGTGACCGCTCCGGCGGCTTCGGCGGCCTCGACCGCTTCCGGGCTGACCAGATCGGACAGATCCGCGACGGTGAGCGGTTCCTCGATGGCCAGGTACGCCAGCACGGTGCGGATCTGATCCGGCAGCGCGGACAGGTGCTGATCGATGAGGGTGGACAGCTGCGGCGTCAGCGCGACCTCGCCGCGCAACTGCCAGATTCCCTCCACTTCACGCAGCGCCCCGGACGCGACGGTGCCGGTGACCAGGTGACGCAGATACAGCGGGTTGCCCTCACTGATCGCGTACAGCCGTTCGGCGCTGGCCGATTCCACCCGGCCGCCGAGCGCATCCGCCAGCAGCCGTTCGCACTCGGCCTGGCTGAACGGCTCGATGTCGATGCGGGCCAGCAGATCGTCTTTCCACAGCGCGGTGATCGCATCGGGCACCGGTTCGCCGTCGCGCACGGTGAGCAACAGCGACGCCGGGGTGCTCACCGCGACCTGATGCACCAGCGTGGCCGACAGGGTGTCGAGATGGTGGGCGTCGTCGACGATCAACAGCAGGCCGGTCCGGGTGCGGTCGCGCAGGACCGGTCCGCACAGCGACTCCCGCGCCGTCCGCAACACCGTCGCGGGTTCTCCGCCACCGCCGGTCTCGACCAGATGGCTGAACGCCCCGAACGGGATCCGGCTCGCCGAAGCGGTCCCCGCGACCCAGTGCAGCACCGTGTGCGGCTGTTCACGGCGGCGGTGCTGCAGCACCGTGCGGGCCAGCTCGGTCTTACCCGCGCCCGCCGGGCCGACGAGCACCGCGCCGCGGCGCCGACTTGGGCCGAAGGCTTCGTTCAGCGCCGCCCAGGTCGACCGCCGTTTCGCTGAGACCCAGCGAACCCGCTCCACCCGCAGAATCGTATGCCCGCCCCAGGCGCCGCCGACGTTTTTTCCCGGAAGTCCGCGCTGGTGCGGGGGTGCCCCGGTGGAGCGGCAGCCCACTTCCGGAGAAAACTTGACACCTGTAAAGTCTGGGCCCATGGACAACATCAGGGGCAAGACCATCGCGATCACCGGGGCCGCCCGCGGCATCGGCTACGCCACCGCCACAGCGCTGTTGGCGCGGGGTGCACGAGTGGTCATCGGCGACCGGGACGTGGCACTGCAGGAGTCGGCCGTCGCGCAACTGGGCAGGCTCGGGCCGGTGTCGGGTTACCCGCTCGACGTCACCGACCGCGAGTCGTTCGCGACGTTCCTGGACAAGGCGCGCACCGACGGCGGCGGGCACATCGACGTGCTCATCAACAACGCCGGGGTGATGCCGATCGGTCCCTTCCTGGAGCAGTCCGAGCAGGCGATCCGGTCCTCCATCGAGGTGAACCTGTACGGCGTGCTCACCGGCTGTCAGCTGGCGCTGCCGGATATGGTCCGGCGCCGCAGCGGGCACATCATCAACATCGCGTCGATGTCCGGGCTGATCCCGGTGCCCGGTCAGGTGCCGTACAACGCCGCGAAGTTCGGCGTGGTCGGGTTGTCGGTGGCCCTGGCCGACGAGATGGCGCCCTACGGGGTCGAGGTGTCGGTGGTGATGCCGCCGTTCACCCGCACCGAGCTGATCTCGGGCACCAAGGAGACGGCGGCGACCAAACCGGCCGAGCCCGAGGACATCGCCGCGGCGATCGTCAAGACGCTCGACAAGCCCAAAACGCATGTGTCGGTTCCCGGTCCACTCCGGTTCATCGCCCAGGCCGCGCAGACGCTCGGCCCGCGCGGGCGTCGCTGGCTGAACAAGCGGCTCGGGCTGGACACCGTTTTCCTGGAGTTCGACCAGCAGGCGCGCCAAGGCTACGAGCAACGGGCGCAGCAGGCGCTCGGGGTGCTCGAGGGTGGAAACAAGCAGCAGGACAGGTCCGGACAGAAGTCCTAGAGCGTCGGGTGTGCCGGCCGCGCGGTGAGCGTGCGGTGGCTGTGGTGGTTGTGCGGTGGCTGTGCTGGTTGTGCGGTGGCTGCGGGGATCGGGCCGAATCTCCGCAGTACCCGCACAACCGACACCAACGACGCACACCCACCGCAGCAAGTGCACACCCGCCGCGGCCGGCTTACGTTCGCCGCGGCCGGCTTACACCCGCCGCGGCTGAAGAACCGCCACGACGTCGCTGCGCCTTTCAGTGCACGGACGTCATGGCGACTGTGCGGCCACCACACCGGCTGTGCGGCCACTGCGTCGACAGTGCGGCCACTGCGGGGATAGTTCGGCCACTGCGGGGATCCGGCCGAATCTCCGCAGTACCCGCACAACCACCGCAGCCGACGCACACCCGCCGCAGCCGGCTCACCCCCGCCACAGCCGACTCACGCTCGCCGCGGCCGGCGCACAGCCGATGTCAGGCGAACACCGGCGCGGGGTCTCCGGCGCGGAAGTTCTCCACCGCGTCGAGATTGGCCAGCAGCGATTCGGCGGAGAACACGTAATCGATGCCGTCGGGGCCGGACCCGACGAGGATGACGTGCCACTCGTCCTCGGTGGTCAACCAGATCCTGGTGACGGTCTCGACCGCCTCGTCGTCGGTGACGATGCCCGACGCCGCGAAGAACCAGCTGACCAGTTCATCGCTGGAGTTGTCGATGTCGAATTCCCAGCCGCGGGCGGTCAGTACCGCGTCCATCGCCTCGACGTCGGTGGTGTCCGCCACGGCCGCCATGGTCTCGTCGGGCAGCCAGGTGGCGTCGCGGGCCGCCTTGCGTTTGCGTCGCCGGGCCTTCTTCGCCTCCGCCTTCCTGGCTCGCGACTGCGCCGACGACCGACGGGCCATCTAACTCAGCGCCCTGTCCAGGTCGGCGATCAGATCTTCGGTGTCCTCCAGGCCCACCGAGATCCGCACCACCGCGTCACCGAGGCCGATCGCGGCGCGGCCCTCCGCCCCCATGGCCCGGTGGGTGGTGGTGGCCGGATGGGTGATCAACGACTTGGCGTCACCGAGGTTGTTGGAGATGTCGATCAACCGCAGCTTGTCGAGAACCTCGAACGCACGCTGTTTGCCGCCGTCCGGCGGTGCGTCCAACTCGAACGTGATCACCGTGCCACCACCTCGCATCTGCCGTTTGGCCAGATCATATTGCGGATGGGACTCCAGGAAGGGGTAACGCACCCACCGCACGGCGGGGTGTCCTTCCAGGAACTCGGCGATCCGGTGCGCCGACGCGTTGCTGTGGTTCACCCGAACCGCCAGGGTCTCAAGGCCTTTGAGCATGATCCAGGCGTTGAACGCGCTGATCGCCGGGCCGGTGTGGCGCATCAGTTTCTGCACCGGCCCGTCGATGTAGTCCGTGTCGCCGAGGATCGCCCCGCCGAGCACCCGGCCCTGACCGTCGATGTGTTTGGTGCCCGAATACACCACCACGTCCACGCCGAGCTGGAACCCCTGCTGCAAAAGCGGGGTGGCGAACACGTTGTCGAGCACCACCTTCGCGCCGGCGGCGTGGGCGAGCTCGGTCACCGCCGCGATGTCGACCAGCGATTGCATCGGATTCGACGGGGTTTCGAAGAACACCGCGGTGGTCGGCTCCGACAGCGCCCGCTCCCACTGTCCGAGGTCATCGCCGTCGACGAACACGGTCTGCACTCCCCAGCGGGGCAGGATCTCGTTGCACACCACGAAGCACGACCCGAACAGCGACCGTGCCGCCACCAACCGGTCGCCGGCGCCCAGCAGCGCGCCGAGCGCGGTGAACACCGCGGCCATGCCGGTCGCGGTGGCGAAACAGGCCGGAGCGCCCTCGATGAGCCGCAACCGCTCCTCGAACATCGCGATGGTCGGATTGCCGTAGCGGGAGTAGACGAAGCGGTCGATCTCCCCGGCGAACGCCCGCTCGGCGTCGGCGGCGGACTCATAGACGTAACCGGAGGTGAGGTACAGGGCCTCGGCCGTCTCCTCGAACTCGGACCGCAGCAGACCGCCGCGTACCCCGATGGTGGCCGGGCCGACCCCGTCGGGCAGCCCGGCCGGGGTCCGCACGGACGGCTTGGATGCGGGCGGCCGGTCGGTCATGACTGCTTCCAGGGCAGTCCGACGGCCTTCCACCCGGTGCGGCCGCGATGGCCGTGCTCGTCGAGGTCGCCTTCGAAGCCGTCCAGCACGTTGTAGGACGGCTCGATCCCGGCCGCCGTGGCGGCCCGCGCCGCGCCGATCGAGCGGTTGCCGGACCGACACAGGAACACCACCGGACCCGAACCGGGTTTACACCCGGACGACGTCAACTCCTCGACGAAGTTCTCATTGAGGCTGCCGTCCTGCCGGACCCATTCGATGAACAACGCCCGACGCCCCAACGAGGTCAGATCCGGGACGCCGACGAATCGCCATTCAGCCTCGGTACGCACGTCGACCAGCACCGCCGCCGGATCATCGGACAGCAGCTTCCAGGCCTGCTCCGGGGTGATGTCTCCTGCGTAACTCACGGCGGTGAGTCTCCCACATCTAACGAGGACCCGGTGAACAGACCTTCCAGCTTCCGGCCTCCCGGACGAACGTCATTTCGGCCGCCACCTCGTCGTCGGGCGCGTTGTCGAAGTGATAGATCGCCCGCGCGGTGGCCCGATCCCCGTCGATGGTGACGTCGGTGACGTCGTCGAGGTACCGTTCGCCGCGACGGTCGACCGAGTTGCGTTGTTCATCAAGGACTTCGGACTCGGTCTTGTGCTGGGCGGCGCAGGTGAACGTCGTGTAGTCGGCGTAGTCCTGCCGCTGCAGTGCGTCGTTCTGCGCGATCACCGCGCCGATGATCTCCTGTTCGGGAGTCACCGGTTCACGGTCGAACAGGTTGATCAGCCCGACGATGATGAGCACCCCAATGATGATCACCAGGGCGCCGAGGAACGGGGTGGCGGTCGGCCGGTCGCCGGCCGCGTCGGGTTGTTCGGTCATCGGATCACCAAACCATCACCAGAGCCTGCGCAATGCCGTGGACACCTGCCGAACCTGCCTGCGGGCCGCGGTGGCGTCCGGCGCGGTGGCCAGCGCGACCCCCAGACGGTGCGGGGCGTCGGTCTCGTCATCCGGTCCGCCGAACAGCCGCACGTCGCTCTCCGGCACGCTCAACGCCTCCCGCAGCACCGCCGTCAGCTCGGCCCCACCGGTCCCGCCGGGCCACGCCGCCTCGGAGCCGCCGTAGTGCACCTCCGCGGCGGCCGGCGAAATCATGATGGTGTCCACCGCGAGGCCCAGGATCGCCCTGGCATGCAACTCGAAGTGCGAAAGCCGTTGCGATCGCAAGGTTACGAGGCCGGTGTCCTGCGGCCGGACCCGCACGTCGGAGAAGTACACCTCGTCGTCGCGCACCAGCAACTCCACGCCGTACACCCCGCGGCCGCCGAGCGAGTTGACGATGCGGGCGGCGATGGATTTGGCCGCGTCGAGCGCGACCGGCGACATCTGCTGCGGCTGCCACAGCTCCAGCACCTCACCGTTGCGGTGGTGGTGTCCGATCGGCTCGCAGAACCGGATGGTGGGCCCCGCCGGGCCGGTGGTGCGGACGGTGAGCATCGTCACCTCATAGTCGATCTCGACGACGGTCTCCGCCATCACCCGGTTCTGGGCGAAGTGACCGGCGGCGATGGCCCGGTGCCACGCCGGTTCGACGTCGTCTTCACGCAGCAGCACCGACTGCCCGCTGCCGGCCGGACCCGTGACCGGCCGGACGACCAGCGGGAACCCGGCGTGTTGGGCCACCGCGGTCAGTTCCTCGACGGAACCGGCGAACCAGAACGGCGCGGTGGGCAGGCCCAGCTCGTCGGCGGCCAGCCGGCGCAATCCCTCCCGGTCGTAGCTGAGCCGGATGGCCCGCGGCGTCGGGAACACCTCGACCGAGCCGCGTTCGGCGACGGCGATCAGGGCGTCCACGGCCACCGCGGTGGATTCGGCCACCACGTACTGCGGGGCTTCCCGTTCGATCACCGCGGTGAGGGCATCGGCGTCGCTCATGGTCGCCACCACCGAACGATCCGCCACCGGATAGGCCGGCGCGTCGGCGTACCGGTCCACGGCGACCACCTCGGCACCGAGCCGCTGGAAGGCCAGCACCAACTCCCGGCTCAGTTCGCCGGCGCCGAGCAGCATCACGGTCGGACGGGCCGGCCGCGCCGGTTCGGCCTGTGCCGCGGGTTCATCGTCCACCGGCGCACCGGCCTGGAGTTTCGGCTCACCACCCGGCCCGGCCGCCTCGGCCACCGGGTCGGTCGCCTGCTCGGCCGTCGGGTCGGTCGCCGGGTCGGTCACCGGGTCCCTGCCCTCAGTGGTTTCACTCATCGCTCGTCAAGCCTGCCAGACGCGGGCGGCAATGCGATGTCGCCGCCCCGACACGCCGCGCGGTCTGCCATATTGGACGACCGTGACGCGCATCTCCGGATGGGATCGACTGGCCCGATTCGTCAGTGCTCGACGCGCCTGGGTGCCGGCGTTGACGATCATCCTGGCCTGCGGGGCCCTGATCGGCCTGGCGGGCGCCGACGAGAGTGCGAGCCAGTCCCCGGCGATGGTCCCGGACACCGCGGATTCGGCACGGGTCGACGAGTTGCGCGCCGAGTTCCCCGGCGGTGACCAGGCCCCGGCCATCCTGGTCGTCACCCGCGGCGACGGCACCATGCTGACCCCCGACGACTTCGCCGCCGCCGAAGAGGCCCGGAACCGGCTGCTCACCGCCGCGGGTGGCGCTCCCGCCCCGGCTCCGCCGGTGCTGCTCTCCGACGACAACATGGCCGCGGTGGCGACGGTGCCGCTGGACGGCGAACTGTCCGGCTTCGACCTCACCGACGCGGTCGCCGATCTGCGCACCGCGGCGGCCGACGGCCTGCCGGCCGATCTGCAGGCCCAGGTGACCGGCGGGCCGGCGTTCGGGGCCGACATCGCCGACTCGTTCTCCGGTGCCAACATCACGCTGCTGGTGGTCACCGCGCTGGTGGTGGCGGTGCTGTTGATCCTCACCTACCGCTCCCCGGTGCTGTGGCTGGTGCCGCTGACGGTGATCGCGATCGCCGATCGGGTGGCCGCGGTGGTGGGCAGCCACATCGCCGACGCCTTCGGGCTGATGCCGGACGGGTCGACCTCGGGCATCACCAGCGTGCTGGTGTTCGGCGCCGGCACCAACTACTCCCTGCTGCTGATCTCGCGCTACCGCGAGGAACTCGGCCGGGGCGGCGAACAGGCCCACCCCGATCACCATGCCGCGCTCCGGGTCGCGGTGCGCAACGCCGGCCCGGCGATCCTGGCCAGCAACGCCACCGTGGTGCTGGCCCTGCTGACCCTGCTGTTCGGCGTGGTGCCCAGCACCCGCAGCCTCGGTCTGCAGGCGGCGTCCGGGCTGGTGGTGGCCGCGGTGTTCGTGCTGCTGGTGCTGCCACCGCTGTTGGCCCTGTTCGGCCGGCGGCTGTTCTGGCCGTTCGTCCCGCAACCCGGCGCCGAACCGCTGACCGACAGCGGACTCTGGCGGCGGATCGCCGACTGGGTGGCCGACCGCCCCGGTCCGGTGGCCGCCGCGACCCTGGCCGTGCTGGCCGTGATGTGCACCGGGCTGCTCGGGACACCGATCGGGCTGTCGCAGACCGAACAGTTCCGGGTGCAGGCCGAATCGGTGACCGGTTACGAGACCCTGGCGGCCCATTTCCCGCGGGGAATCACCGATCCGACCCAGGTGCTCGCCTCGACCGAGCGGGCCAATGAGGTCGAGCTGGCGATCACCGAGACCCCCGGCGTGGTGTCGGCGGCCGAATCGGGCCGTTCGGGCACCGGCCTGACCCAGTGGTCGGTGGTGCTGGACGCCGAACCCGCATCCGCGGAGGCCTTCGAAACCGTCGACGCGCTGCGGGATTCAGTACGGAAAGCGGATCAGTCCGCACTGGTCGGCGGTTCGGACGCACAGGCCCGTGACGCGAGCGCCGCATCCACCCGCGACCGGCTGGTGCTGATCCCGGCCATCCTCGTCGTCGTGCTCGCGGTGCTGTACGTGCTGCTGCGCGCCGCGCTCGCGCCGCTGGTGCTGGTCGCGGTGTCCCTGTTGAGCTCGCTGGCCGCGCTGGGCCTGGGCGGCTGGATCAGCGTGCACGTGTTCGGTTTTCCCGCACTGGATTTCGCCACACCACTGTTCGCGCTGCTGTTCCTGGTCGCGCTCGGCGTCGACTACACCATCTTCCTGGTCACCCGGGCGCGCGAGGAAACCGTCGGGCACGGCACGCGCGGCGGGATCGTGCGCGCCGTCTCGGCCACCGGGGCGGTGATCACCAGCGCCGGCATCGTGCTGGCCGCGGTGTTCTGCGTGCTCGGAGTGCTCCCGCTGATCGTGTTGACCCAGCTGGGCATCATCGTCGGGCTCGGCATCCTGCTGGACACCTTCGTGGTGCGCACCGTCGTGGTGCCGGCGCTGTTCACCCTGATCGGCCCGCGGATGTGGTGGCCGGCGCTGCGCGCCGCGGAATAGACCCGCGGTGATCACGGCTGGCCCGGGCGCAGCCGGATCATCAGCCCGTGGGATTCGGCCAGCAGATTGCCGTCCGGATCCAGCAGTTCGGCGTTGACGTAGGCCTTGCGCCCCTCCTCGCGGGCGAGCCGGCCCCGCGCGGTGAGGTCGACGTCGATCGGCGTCACCTTGCGGTAGTCGACATGCAGGTACGCGGTGCGGCTGATCGGCCGGCCGGTGGCGTGGATCACCATGCCGAACAGCGAGTCGAACAGCAACGGCAGCACACCGCCGTGGACGGCGTAGTTGCCGCCGACGTGGTAGCGGCTGAACGCGACCTGCAACTCGACCCCGTCGGCGTCGAACCTGGTGATCCGGTACGGCGGCATCAGCAGGCTGCCGGCACCGGGCAGATCGGGCACCCGGTGGGCCGGGCCGACCCCTTCGGGGGCCTCGAACGGCGCCAGCAGCTCGACCAGATCCTCGGCCAGGTCAGCCGCCTTGGCCCAGGTGTCGGCATCCGGGTCGGCCGACACCGCCAGATCCTGTGCGCGGCGCATCGCGGTCAGGAACCGGCCGAAATCCGGCCCGGGATCGGCCGGTTCGAAGACCGGGAAACCGCCGTGCTGATCGGGGTCGGGGCTGGGTTCGGTCATCGGGCCGACGCCGCCAGCACATCGTGGCGGACGATGGTCTGGTCCCGGCCGGGCCCCACCCCGATGCACGAGACCCGTGCTCCGGCAAGCTCTTCGACCCGCAGCACGTAGTCGCGCGCCTTGGCCGGCAGGTCCTCGAACTCACGGGCCCCGGAGATGTCCTCCCACCAGCCGGGCATCTCCTCGTAGATGGGCTCGGCGCGGGCGACGTCGCTCTGGGTCATCGGCATCTCGTCGACGCGTTTCCCGTCGATGCGATAGCCCACGCAGACCGGGACGGTCTCCAGGCTGGACAGCACATCGAGCTTGGTCAGGAAGTAGTCGGTGATGCCGTTCACCCGGGTGGCGTAGCGGGCGATCACCGCGTCGAACCAGCCGCAGCGCCGCGCCCGGCCGGTGGTCACCCCGACCTCGCCGCCGGCCTTGGCCAGGTAGGCGCCGTTGTCGTCGAACAGCTCGGTCGGGAACGGACCGGAACCGACCCGGGTGGTGTAGGCCTTGAGGATCCCCAGCACCGTGGTGATGCGGGTGGGCCCGATCCCGGACCCCACGGCCGCCCCGCCCGCGGTCGGATTCGACGATGTGACATACGGATAGGTGCCGTGGTCGACGTCGAGCAGGGTGCCCTGCGAACCCTCCAACAGCACGGTCTCCCCGTTGTCCAGGGCGTTGTTGAGCAGCAGCCGGGTGTCGGCGATGCGGTGCTTGAATCCGGCGGCCTGTTCCAGCAGGTTCTCGAACACCTCGGTGGGGTCCAGCGCCTTGCGGTTGTAGATTTTGACCAGCACCTGGTTCTTGAATTCCAGTGCGGCCTCGATCTTCTCGGCGAGCACCTGCTCGTCCAGCACATCGGCCACCCGGATGCCGATGCGCGCGATCTTGTCCTGGTAGCACGGGCCGATCCCGCGCCCGGTGGTGCCGATCTTCTTCTTGCCCGCCCACCGTTCCACGACCTTGTCGATGGCGACGTGGTAGGGCATCAGCAGGTGCGCGTCGGCGGAGATCAGCAGCCGCTCGGTGTCGACGCCGCGTTCCTCCAGCCCGTGCAGCTCGGTGAGCAGCACCCCGGGGTCGACGACCACCCCGTTGCCGATCACGTTGGTCACACCGGGGGTGAGGATCCCCGACGGGATGAGATGCAGTGCGAAGTTCTCCCCGGTCGGCAACACCACGGTGTGTCCGGCGTTGTTACCACCCTGGTAACGCACGACCCACCGCACCCGGCCACCGAGCAGATCGGTGGCTTTTCCTTTGCCCTCGTCGCCCCATTGAGCGCCGATGAGCACAATTGCCGGCATCGCAGTTCTCCCGCTTATTGTGAGCAGCCGGTGACACACCCTATCCCAGCGTGCCCACGCTGAGCGCAATCGCCGAGCGTGAAGGAGGTTTTTTGACCGCGCACGAGGTGCTGTTGTTCGGCGGCCGGGAGTTGCCCCGTCCGCTCGCCGATCTGCCCGTCTGCGCCGATCCCGACCGCGACGACATCGATGCGGCCGCCGCGCGGGCGGACCGGTTGATCGTGGTCGGGACGCAGGCGGACCTGGCCGCGGTGCTGACCCGGCTGATGCGCACCGAGCGGTTGCACGTCGAGCTCGCCCACGTTCACGGCGGCCCGCTGACCAGCCGGCTACGGGCCCGCCGGGCCCGCACCCGACCGGCCCGGCGGATCCCGCTCGTCCGCGACGAGACCGGGGTGGCGATCGTCGGGTCGGCTGAGTGGCATCCGGAGTCGTCCGGCAAGCCGCTGCACGGTGAGGGCATCGTGGACGACACCGTGCTGTTCGACGGGGATGTGTCGCGGGTCCGGATCGAGCCGATTCCGCTGATGCCGGGTCTGCGGGCCGCGGTGCTGTCGGATCGGGGACGCCCGGTCCGGTGGGTGATCGGCCGGGCCGCGCAGCTGGGCACCACCGGCGCCCGGGTGGTGCGCGACGGTGTCGTCGGCCCCCGGACGGTCAGACGGTCGACGTTCTACCGGCACACCGAGGGCTGGCTGCAGGTGCGGTAGGCCGGAAGTAGACCGGGGTGCCGTGCCGCGGCACCACCACCGCCGCGGCCCGGCCGGCCGCGGACTCCGGGCGGGCGTTGACCGGCCGCAGGTCGGCCTCGGTCAGCAGGATCCGCAGGATCGTCGTCAGTTCACGCATCGCGAACGCCGCCCCGAGGCAGCGTTTGACGCCGCCGCCGAACGGCACCCACGCGTACGGGTCGGGACGGGTGTGCAGGAACCGGTCCGGCCGGAAGTCGTGCGGATCCGGGTAGCTGTTCGGGTCGCGGTTGATCACGCCGAGCAGCAGCACGATCCGGGTGCGCGGCGCCAGTGTGTAGTCGCCGAGCCGGTAGTGCCCGGCGGTGGTGCGCCCGGTGACCGGTCCGGGGGGCCGCAGCCGCAGTGTCTCGTTGATGACCGCCTCGGTGTAGGGGCCCGCACCGCGCTGCGCGCCGCCGGGCGCCGCTTCGGCCCGCACCCGGTCCAGCGCCGCCGGGTGATGCACCAGGTAGTCGATCAACCAGGCCAGGGTGGTCGCGGTGGTCTCGTGGCCGGCGAGCACCAGGGTGATCAGATCGTCGCGGATCTCGTCGTCGGTCAGCCGGTCGCCGTCCTCGGTGCGCGCCGCGACCAGCATGCTCAGGATGTCGTCACGCGGACCGGCGTCGGGAACGCGGCGTGCGGCGATCAGCGGCCGCACCAGCTCGTCGATGCGCCGGTTGGCGTCGCGGTAGGCGTGCCAGAAGCGCAGCGCGCCGGCCCGGCGCAGCGCGTAGCGCACGGGCGTCTGCACCGACACCGCCAGGGCCAGCAGCGTCTCGAACGGCGCGGCGAGCCGGGCGACCTCGGCCGGATCGTGCACCCCGAAGATCACCCGGATGATCACGTCCAGGGTGAGATCACGGGCCGCGTCCAGCATCCGCATCGGCCGGCCCACCGGCCAGGACGCCATCGCCGACCGGGTGGCGGCCTCGATGACCGGGACGTGCCCGGCCAGCGCCGCACCGTGCAGCGGCGGGATCAGCAGCCGGCGCCGCCGCAGATGCTCGGGCTCCTCCTGCACGAACATCGACCGGGGGCCGTAGATCGCCGCGGCCGGGCCGACCCCGTCCCCGCCGAGCAGCACATCGGGTTTCTCGGCGAACACCTGGCGGGCCAGCGCCGGATCGGCCACCGCGACCACGGTGCCGTAACCCAGCACCGGCAGCGCCACCACCGGCCCGTACCGCTTCAGCATCCGGGCCACCATCCGGTTGCCGCCGACGGCGTAGGCGGCGGCGTAGCCCGCGCCGAACACCGCGGACAGCGGTGCGGGCGCCGGCAGGCTCGGCGGGCGCACACCTCGACGATGACACGTCCGGCGGCCCGGGTCGGGCACATTCGGCGGTTCTCGTCCGCACCGGCGCGGACGGGGACGGGGCCGGACCGGTTCGGGGGCTGCGGGTAACTTCGCGGAGGTGAGCATCCGTTCGGTTTCCGGCTCGGTCCGGCCCAGCCCGGTGTTCCTGGCGATCGTCGCGCTCACCGCGGCCGGCGGCGGGCTGGCGTGGGCGTCCGCCACGGTCACCGGTCCGGCGGCGTACGCCGGGGTGTTCCTGTTCGTCATCGCGGGCTGGCTGGTGACGCTGTGCCTGCACGAGTTCGCCCACGCCTGGTCGGCGTGGCGGTTCGGCGACCGGGAGGTGGCCGCCCGCGGCTATCTGACCCTCAACCCGCTCCGGTACACCCATCCGCTGTTGTCCATCGGGCTGCCGGTGCTGTTCGTCGCGCTGGGCGGCATCGGTTTTCCGGGCGGCGCGGTGGATGTGCGCACGCACCGGATGACACCCTGGCGGCAGTCAGTGGTCAGCCTGGCCGGTCCGAGCGTCAACCTGGTGTTCGCGGCGCTGCTGCTGACGCTGACCCGGCTGTGCTACGACCCCGCCCACGGGGTGTTCTGGGCCGGGGTGGCGTTCCTCGGGTTCCTACAGATCACCGCGCTGGTGTTGAACCTGCTGCCGATCCCGGGCCTGGACGGGTTCGGGGCGCTGGAACCGCATCTGAGCCCGCCCACCCGGCGGGCGGTGCAACCGGCCAAGCAGTGGGGTTTCCTCATCCTGATCGTGCTGCTGCTGACCCCGACGCTGAACCAGTGGTTCTTCTCGGCGGTCCACTGGCTCTACGAGCTCTCCGGGGCGCCCGGCGCGCTGTCGGCGGCGGGCAGCCGGCTGACCCGGTTCTGGTCGTCCTGGATGTGACCGGCCGGCCGGCGTCCGGTCGAGAGGGTCGGCCCTAGCGGCGGGAGATCGGCGCGTAGATGGCCTTGGCGAGCTGCAGTTTGTCCTTGCGCAGCCGCTCGACGGTGTGCCGGTCGAACCCTCCGGCGCGGGGCCTCGCGGGCAGGGCGGCGGTGTCGGCGCAGTCGTCGACCAGGGTCCAGCCCGAGCCGAGGTCCAGCAGCGACTGGTGTTTGGTCCGGTAGTAGTCGCGGCTGATCGCGATCGCCACCCCGGACGCGCCCGCCGCGGCCGCGGCCATGTGCAGGTGGAACCGGGTGGAGATCCAGGTCTGCGCCGCCGACAGCGGCAGCCCCCGGTTCCACACGTCGGCGAACGGGTAGAACCGGGCGCCGGGCAGTTCGTGTTCGATCAGGGCGAACACCTCGCGGTCCACCCGCGGGATGCCCTCCACGACGCACACCCGCTCCGGCGGCACCCGCCACCGCCGCAGCATGGTCAACACCGCGCCGGCCACGTTCGAGGTGCCGAGCTCGTTGAGATCGGACTGCAGGCACAGCATCACCTCGGGCGGCGGCTGATCCGGCCACGCCTGTTCGGGGGTGATGACCCCATGCCCGAGGGTCAGGAACGCGTCGTCGACGCCGAGCGGGACATCGAGCAGCCGCGCCGACGGCGCGTCGCGCACCTCGACCACCTCGAACCGCTCGGCCAGCGCGACCAGCAGCGGTGCGCTGCCGGCCGATGCGGGGCTCAGGCCCTGACCGGTCATCGCCGCCCGCCCGCCGGCATGTTCGGCGGCGGCGGCCGCGGCCGCCAGCAGCCCGATGTGCCGGGGCCAGATCGCGTTGACGTAGCCGCCGCCGATCACGTGCACCACGTCGACCCGGCCCAGCAGCACGATGCCCTGATGCCAGCGCGGGGCCATCCCCGGGTTGCGCAGCGCGTGCTGCACCCAGGCGGCCACCTCCCACGGATCCTCGGACGGCGCCTCCCAGCACAGCCGCCACAACGTGTCGGCGAACCGCACCCGCGGATGGGCGTCGCCGACCAGCAGCGCGGTGGGGCCCGGCGAATGGGTGTCGACCCACACCTCGGCGTGCGGCGCGACAGCCGCCAGATACCGCAGCCAACCCCGCAGGATCAGCTCATCACCGAAGTTGGGGAATCCGGCGGTCGACACCAGGTAGTAGACCGGTGCTTCAGGGGTGGCCACTTCTCGACTCTATCGGGCCGGTTTTTGCTGTCGGGCCGAACACTTGAAACCCATGCATTAATGCGCATATATTGCTGGGGTGTCCGCGACTCACCAACACCACCTCGATCACCAGCACAACCACCCGGACGCTCGGGTGAGCCGGCTGGTCATCGCGGCGGTGATCCTCACCGTGTTCTTCGCCGTCGAACTGGTGACGGCGTTGCTCATCGACTCGATCGCGCTGCTGGCCGACGCCGGGCACATGCTCACCGACCTCGTCGCGCTGTCGATGGGTCTGACCGCGGTGCTGCTGTCCCGGCACGGGCGGCCCTCGTCGGCACGCACCTACGGCTGGCATCGCGCCGAGGTGTTCGCCGCGGTGGCCAACGCGCTGCTGCTGCTCGGGGTGGCCGGATTCATCTTCTACGAGGCGATCAGGCGGCTCGGTGACGCGCCGGAGGTGCCCGGCACACCGATGATCGTGGTGGCGCTGGCCGGTCTGGTCGCCAACCTCGTCGTGGTGGTGCTGCTGCGGTCGCATTCGGAGCACAGCCTGGCGGTCAAGGGCGCCTATCTGGAGGTGCTCGCCGACACCGTCAGCAGCGTCGGGGTGCTGATCGCCGGCATCGTCACCGTCACCACCGGTTGGCCCTACGCCGACGTGGTGGTCGCGGTCCTGGTCGCGTTGTGGGTGCTCCCCCGCGCCTTCGCACTCGCGGGCAACGCGCTGCGCATCCTGTCCGAGAGCTCCCCCCGCCACATCGACGTCGACGAACTGCAGCGGGCGCTGGAGACCGTCGACGGCGTGACCGACGTGCACGATCTGCACGTGTGGACGCTGGTGCCGGGCAAGGACATGGCCACCGCGCACCTGACCGCCACCGCGGATCCGGCGCAGGTGCTCGCCGACGCCCGCGAGGTGTTCAGCGCCCGCGGGCTGCACCACTCGACGGTGCAGGTGGAGTCACCGGACGGGGCGGCCGGCTGCCGCTGTGCCGCCGAGGACTGAGGACCGCCGCCGGCGATCAGTCGCCGGACGACTCCCGATCCCCGGCCAGACCCAGCGCCGCACGCGCGCCGGGATCGCAGTCGTCGAGCAGATCGAGGCAGCGCTGATATTCGGAGGTCTCCCCGATCGCCTCGGCGGCCCGGGCCAGCGCCGCCACGCAGCGCAGGAAACCGCGGTTGGGCTCGTGGCTGTAGGGCACCGGCCCGAAACCCTTCCACCCGTTGCGACGCAACTGGTCGAGACCACGGTGGTAACCGGTCCGGGCGTAGGCGTAGGCCGTGATGGCCTGCTCGTCGGCCAGCGCCTGCTCGGCCAGGGCGGCCCAGGCGATGGAGGCCGCCGGGTGCGCCGCCGCGACGATCGCCGGATTCTCCCCGGCCGCCAGTTCCGCCTCGGCCGCAGAATCGCCCGGCAGCAATACCGGATCCGGTCCCAACAGATCACCCATCCGCGTCATGCCGCCTATTCTGCCGTGCGGGCGGAAGCGGTCCGGCCCGGACGGTAGTTAAGCTCCCACTGAGCGCTTGAGCGGGAGGACTGCAGCAACGATGGCACACCCACCAGGGTCTGATCGGGAACCGGGATCTGACCGTGAATCCGACACCGCCGGACCCGACCAGTCCGGCGCCGGGCCCGATGCGCCTGCCACCCCACCGCAGGAGGGGGACCACGAACCGGCGACCGAGGTGCTGGCCAACCCGTCCGACCAGTCCGACGCGTCGTCGCGGCCCCAGCAGCCCGAGCGGCGGTTCACCGCGCCGTCGAGCTTCGACGCCGGTTCCACCCAGCAGATCGATCCGCCGGCGGATCCGGCCACCGAGGTGATCGGGCCCGCCGGCGCGGCCGCCGCGGCCGCGCCCACCGAACCGATCCGTTCACAGAAACCCGTTGGGCCGCAGGTGATTCCACCCCGCAATCAGCCGGACCCACCGGAGCGGGAACGGCGCAGCTGGGGCTGGGTGATCGCGGTGGCGCTGGTCATCGCGGCGCTGGCCGCCGTGGCCATCCTCGGCACCGTCCTGCTGACCCGCGACTCCGTCGGCCGGGCGTCGCAGGAGGATCTGGTGCGCCAGACCATCCAGACATTCGACACCGCGATCCAGAACGGCGATCTGGCCATCCTGCGCAGCATCACCTGCGGCAGCAAGCGCGACAGCTACGTCAACTACGACGAACAGGCGTGGGCCGACACCCACCGGCGGGTGGCGGCGGCCAAACAGTATCCGGTGGTGGCCAGCATCGACGAGATCGTCATCAACGGCGACCACGCCGAGGCCAATGTGACCAGTTTCATGGCCTACGACCCGCAGGTCCGCTCCACCCGCAGCTTCGACCTGCAGTTCCGCGATGATCAGTGGAAGATCTGCCAGGCCCCGGGGTGACCTGGATCTCCGGGTCGACCGCGCCCGTGCGGGCGCGGTGAATCGGGCAGGCCACCTGCGCCGGTATCTTGGTGACCCATGAGCACCACCGTGATGGCCATGCCGGGCATCCTCGACCCAATGTTTTGGATCGGCCCGGACGGGCTGTTCGCGGCGGCGGTCCTGCCCGCGATCCTGATCATCGTCTTCATCGAGACCGGGCTGCTGTTCCCGCTGTTGCCGGGCGACTCGCTGCTGTTCACCGGTGGGCTGCTGGCCGCCGGCGGCACGATGAACATCTGGCTGCTGTGCATCACCGTCACGATCGTGGCGATCCTCGGTGATCAGTGCGCCTACTACATCGGCCGCCGTATCGGGCCGGCGCTGTTCAACAAGGAGGACTCCCGCTTCTTCAAGAAGTCCTACGTCGAACAGTCACACGAGTTCTTCGAGAAGTACGGTCCCTACACGATCATCCTGGCCCGCTTCGTGCCGATCGTGCGCACCTACGCACCGGTGCTGGCCGGGGTGTCCTATATGCGTTACTCGGTCTTTCTGACCTTCAACGCCGTCGGCGGCATCGCCTGGGGCACCGGGGTCACCCTGCTCGGCTACTTCCTCGGCAACATCACGTTCGTCAAGGAAAACCTCGAGTACATGATCCTGCTGATCGTGTTCCTGTCGGTGCTGCCGATGATCTTCTCGGTGACCAAGGGGATGCTCGAACGGCGCCGCGCGAGGAGCGGACCGGCGCTGGCCGCCGAACCGCTTCCCAAACAGTCGGGCTGATCGCGATTTCGGCGTGCTGCCGGTCGCTCAGCGACCGTGCGCACGCCGAAATCACTGGTTGGCCAGCGTCACGAACACCTCGTGCAGCGCGGTCAGCGAGTGCGCGGGCAGCATCGCGTCGCAGTACGGCAGCGCCGCCGCCATGGCCCCGGTCAGCGGTGCGAAACCCGGCCGGCCGGCGCGCGGGTTGAGCCACACCACCCGCTGCGCCCGGCGCCGCAACCGGGCCATGGTGTGGCCGAGCAGTTCGGGCGGGTCGCTGTCCCATCCGTCCGAGGCGATGATCACCACCGCCCCGCGCAGCGCGTTGCCGTGCGGGGAGGCCAGCAGTTCGGCGAGGCTGCGACCCAGATGGGTGCCGCCGTACCGGTCCACCACCTTGGCGTCGGCCCGGTCCCGCGCCACCTCCGGGGAACGGTGCGCCAGCACCGCGGTCAACCGGGTGAGCCTGGTGGAGAACGCGAACACCTCCGGCCGGATACCGCTTCGCCGCCGGGAGTTGCGGTGCAGCGCCGCCGCCCGCATCAGATGCAGGTAGACCGTGGTGTACGGCTGCATCGACCGGCTGACGTCGCAGATCAGCACCACCGGACGGTCCCGGCGGCGAGGCCGGGTGCGGGCCAACCGCAACGTCTCGAAGCCGGTCCGGCGCGACGCCCGCAAAGTTTCGCGCAGGTCGATGCGCTTGCCGTGCGGATGGTTCTCACGCCGCAGGCTGCGCCGCCGCGGCCAGTGTGCGACGGCCTGTTCCAGCCAGCCGCCCAGCAGCCGCAGATCGTCGGGATCGAACCGTTCGAACGGTTCGTCGGCGCGGGCCGTGATGTGACTGGGCAGCAGGTCCGGCAGCCGGGTCGGGGTGTCGGCGCCGGTGTCGGCGGACGCGGTGACCGTCGCCGGCCGGGTGGCCCACGGCAGCCCCTCGGCGTCCACCGTCGAACTGCCCGCCGTCCCGGCGGGCGCCGGCGCCACCGGCGCACCCGCGGGCGACCGGTGCAGCGACGGCGGGTCGACCCCCAGCGTCGCACCGTCGAACACCGCCGCGAACACCGCGTCGAACGCGCCGAGATCCTCGGCCCGGTTCACCAGGCTCAGCCGGGCCGCCCAGTACAGCCGGTCGCGGTCGGTGGGCGGCAGCCGGCGCATCGCCTGCAGCAGCACCGCCGGTCCGTCGGCCGACACCGCCACTCCGCCGGCGCGCAGCCGTGCCACCAGGGCGACCGCGAAGGCCGCCCGGTCCACTCCGCGCAGCAGCATCCTCAGCGCCGGCGGATCCGGGACAGCACCACGACGAGGACCGCCACGGCCAGGACGCCGAGCGCCAGCCCGCCGTACTTGCGCAACACGCCACCGCCGGCCAGGTCGAGCAGGTCGATCGGCTCCGGTTCGGCGGGTGCGTCGACCTGCCCGTCACGCTGGGGTGCCACCGGCTCGTCGGACGCGCCCGCGTCCGCCGGTGTCGGTGTCGGTTTCGGGGCCAGCTCGGCTTCCAGCGCCTCGACGAACTCGCCGAGCAGTTTCTCCGAAACCTGTTGCAGCATCGAACTTCCGAACTGCGCGAGCTTGCCGACGATCTTCAGGTCGGTGTCGACGGTGACCCGGCTGCGGTCACCGTCGGCATGCAGTTGCGCGGAGACGGTGGCGGCGGCGTTGCCGGTGCCGCGCGCCTCCTTGCCGCGGGCGTCGATGATCGCGCGGTATTCGACGCCGTCCTGTTCGACGAAGTGCACCTTGCCGTGGAATTCGCTGGTGACCGGGCCGACCTTGACCTTCACCTTGCCCAGCACGTCCTCGCCGTCGCGTCCGGTCATCGCGGCCCCCGGCATCAGCGGGATGATCCGTTCCAGGTCGGTGAGCACCTCCCAGGCCTGCTCGACCGGGGCGTTGACGGTGAACTCGTTGGCGATCTTCATCGAAGGTCCTCTCGGATCAGGTCGGGCTGTACCCGGTCAGCGCGGTGCCGATCAGGTCGCGGTCATCGGGGGTCTTGGCCAGCGCGCCGATGCTCTGCAGCGCGCGTTCGGTGTCGGTGTCCACCAGGTCGGCCACACCGAGTGCGGCCAGCGCGGCCACCCAGTCGATGGTCTCGGCCACCCCGGGTGGTTTGTCGAGGTCCAATGTCCTTGCCACGCCCACGAAGCCGGCGGCCTGTTCGATGAGCGCCGAACTCGCGCCGGGGACGGTGCGGCGGACGATCGCGACGGCGCGGGCCGGTTCCGGATAATCGATCCAGTGGTAGACGCAGCGGCGCCGCAGCGCGTCGTGCAGGTCGCGGCTGCGGTTGGAGGTCAGCACCACCACCGGTGGCCGTTCGGCGGTGAAGGTGCCGAGTTCGGGGACGGTGACCGCGGATTCGCCGAGGAATTCCAGCAGCAGTGCCTCGAATTCGTCGTCGGCACGGTCGATCTCGTCGATCAGCAGCACCGGTGGTCGCGGCCCGGTGTGCCGGACGGCGGCCAGGATCGGGCGGTTCACCAGATAGGTCTCGGTGTACAGTTCGGCCTCGTCGATCCCGGTGTGCCGCGCCTCGGCCAGCCGGATGCTGAGCAGTTGACGCTGATGGTTCCAGTCGTAGAGGGCTTCCGCGGCGGTCAATCCCTCGTAGCACTGCAACCGGATCAACGGGGTGTCACACACCACGGCAAGGGTTTTCGCGGCCGTGGTCTTTCCGACTCCGGGCTCACCCTCCAGCAGCAGCGGCCGTCCCAACGTGGTGGACAGGTAGATCGCGGCGGCGGTTCCGGTGTCGAGCAGATAGTCGGCGGTGTCGAACCTGCGGATGACGTCGTCGACGTCGGCGAACTCGGCGCCCCGGGCGACGTCAGTGGGCATGGCACCCCGGCTCTGCCGCCGACGCGGATGGCCGATCCGGTTCCGGCGGCGCGGGGTGTTCGCGGGCCCGCAGGTCGGCGATCAGTTCCGCGGCGATCGACACCGCGATCTCGGCCGGGGTGCGGGCGCCGATCGGCAACCCGACCGGGGTGTGGACCCGGGCCCGTTCACAGTCGGTGGGCTGGACCTCCGCCAGCACCGCAGCGCCCCGGGTGCGGCTGGCCACCAGGCCGACGTAGCCCACCCCGGCGTCCAGCGCGGCGCGGATGAGCCGGGCCTCCGGCCCGCCGTGGCTGGCGATCACCACCGCGCCGGCGGCCGCCAGATCGGCGTCCGACGCCCCGTCCGGTGGCGGTTCGGCGCACTGCACGTCGTAACCGAGCACCCCGCACACCTGGGCCAGGGCGTCGGCGATCGGGGTGTCGCCGTACAGCCGGATCAACGGCGCCGGCAGCTCGGGGGTCAGGAAGATCTCCAGCGCCCCACCGGACAGGCACGGGTTGACCACCACACACGCCCCGGGCGCCTCCGGGAAGTGCACATCCCCGCCCGGAAGCACCCGCAGCAGCACGCTCTGCCGGGTCTGCAGCACCCCCAGCGCGGCCTTGCGCACCGAGTTCTGCGCGCAGTGCCCGCCGACGAAACCCTCGATGGTGCCGTCCGGCAGCAGGATCGCCTCATCCCCCGGATGCGCCGAGGTCGGCTGCTGGGCACGCACCACCGTGGCGTGCACGAAGGGTTTCCGGGCCCTTCGTAGTTGGGCGACTCGTTCGGCCACCGCCATGCTGCCTCCTGGAGATCGTCGGACTCGGCGACTAGATCGAGGGCTGGGCCCGGCCCTGCATGGCCTCCCACACCCGGGACGGGGTGAGCGGCATGTCGACGTGCCGGACCCCGAACGGCGCCAACGCATCCACGACCGCGTTGACCACCGCCGGTGGCGACCCCACCGTGGCCGATTCGCCGATGCCCTTGGCTCCGATCGGATGGTGCGGTGACGGTGTGACGGTGAAACCGGTCTCCAGCGTCGGCACCTCCATCGCGGTCGGGATCAGATAGTCCATCAGCGATCCGCCGAGGCAGTTGCCGTCCTCGTCGAACCCGATCATCTGCATCAAAGCCATGCCGATGCCGTCGACGATGCCGCCGTGCACCTGACCCTCGATGATCATCGGGTTGATCCGGGTGCCGCAGTCGTCGACGGCCAGGAAGCGGCGCACCTTGACCACCGCGGTGCCCGGGTCGACGTCGACGACACAGAAGTAGGCACCGTACGGATAGGTGAGATTGCTGGGGTTGTAACAGATCTGGGCGTCCAGCCCGCCTTCGATCCCGTCCGGGAGGTCACCGGCGCCGTGCGCCCGCATCGCGATGTCCTGAATCGTCACCGACGCCGACGGGTCGCCCTTGACCCGGAACGAGCCCTTCTCCCACTCCAGGTCGGCGATCGACGCCTCGAGCATGCCGGACGCGATGATCTTGGCCTTGTCGCGCACCTTGCGGGCCACCAGCGCGGCCGCCGCCCCGGACACCGGGGTGGACCGGCTGCCGTAGGTGCCCAGCCCGAACGGGGTCTGGTCGGTGTCGCCGTGCACGACCTCGATGTCGTCGGGTGGGATGCCGAGTTCCTCCGCGACGATCTGGGCGAACGTGGTCTCGTGGCCCTGTCCCTGGGTCTGCACGCTCAGCCGCACCACGGCCTTGCCTGTGGGGTGCACCCGGAGTTCACAGCCGTCGGCCATGCCGAGGCCCAGGATGTCCATGTCCTTGCGCGGCCCGGCGCCGACGGCCTCGGTGAAGAACGACATGCCGATGCCCATCAACTCGCCGCGTCTGCGCCGTTCGGCCTGCTCGGCGCGCAGTTCGTCGTAGCCGACCATCGCCATGGCCTTGCGCATGGTGGTCTCGTAGTCGCCGGAGTCGTACACCCAGCCGGTCTTCGAGGTGTACGGAAACTGGTCGGGTTTCAACAGGTTCCGCAGCCGCAACTCGGCCGGATCCATCTCGAGTTCGTGCGCCAGGCAGTCCACCAGCCGTTCCACCAGGTACACCGCCTCGGTGATCCGGAACGAACAGGCGTAGGCCACCCCGCCGGGCGCCTTGTTGGTGTAGACGGCGGTCATGTGGCAGTAGGCGGCCTCCAGGTCGTAGCTGCCGGTGAACACCCCGAAGAACCCGGCCGGGTACTTCACCGGCGCGGCGGTGCCGTTGAACGCGCCGTGGTCGGCCAGCACGTGCGAGCGGATGGCCAGGATCCTGCCGTCACGGGTGGCGGCGATCTCGCCGACCATGATGTAGTCGCGGGCGAAGCCGGTGGAGGTCAGGTTCTCGCTGCGGTCCTCCACCCATTTGACGGGTTTGCCGAGCAGCAGCGAGCCGACGATCGCGCACACGTAGCCCGGGTAGATCGGCACCTTGTTGCCGAATCCGCCGCCGATGTCGGGGGCGATCACCCGGATCTTGTGTTCGGGCAGGCCGGCCACCAGCGCGTACAGGGTGCGGTGGGCATGCGGGGCCTGGCTGGTCGACCACAGCGTCAGCTTGCCGGTGACCGGGTCCAGATCGGCGACCGCACCGCAGGTCTCCATCGGCGCCGGATGCACCCGCGGATAGACGATCTCCTGTTCGACCACGACGTCGGCCTTCGCGAAGGCCGCCTCGGTGGCCGCGGGGTCACCGGTCTCCCAGTCGAAGCAGTGGTTGTCGGTCTTACCGTCCAGGTCGGTGCGGATCACCGGGGCGTCGGGCTCCAGCGCCCGGCGGACGTCGACGACCGGGTCCAGCGGGTCGTAGTCGACGTCGATCAACTCGAGCGCGTCCCGCGCCGAGTAGTGGTCCTCGGCGACGACGAACGCCACCTCCTGGCCCTGGAACCGGACCTTGTCGGTGGCCAGCACCGCCTGCACGTCGTTGGACAGGGTCGGCATCCACGCCAGCCCCTTCTCGGCCAGGTCGGCGCCGGTGACCACGGCCTTGACCTTCGGGTGGGCCTGCGCCGCGGAGGTGTCGATGCCCGCGATCCGGGCGTGCGCGTACGGGGAGCGCAGGATGGCCAGGTGCAGCATGCCCGGCAGTTGCACGTCGTCGACGTAGCGCCCGCGGCCCCGGATGAAGCGGGGGTCCTCCTTGCGCAGCATCCGGCCGTGGCCGCACGGCTTCTGATCGTTGTTCTCGAAATCGTCGGGGCGCGCTGCCGGGTTCGATTCCAGGGTGGTCATGATTGGCTCCCGGCTTCGAGCAGGGGCTCGGCGGCGTCCCCGCCGAGAGTCGCCTCGGTTCGCACCCCGGGTGCCGGTGTTGCTTCGCCGCGTTGTCTGCGGGCCGCCCACTGGACGGACCGCACGATCGTGGTGTAGCCGGTGCAGCGGCAGATCTGTCCGGAGATCGCTTCGCGGATGGTGTCCTCGTCCGGGTCCGGGTCGCGGTCGAGCAGACATCGGGCGGTGATCATCATGCCGGGGGTGCAGAACCCGCACTGCAGGCCGTGGCACTGCATGAACCCCTCCTGCACCGGGTCGAGCGCACCGTCGACGGCCAGGCCCTCGACGGTGCGCACCGAGCGCCCGGACGCCATCGCGGCGAGCATGGTGCAGGACTTGACCGGGTAGCCGTCCACCTCGACCACGCAGGTGCCGCAGTTGGATGTGTCGCAGCCCCAATGGGTTCCGGTGAGGCCGAGGTGGTCACGCAGAAAATGCACCAGCAGCAGCCGTGGTTCGACCTCGGCGCTGACCGGTTCGCCGTTGACGGTCATGCTCACCTGCATGGCTGGGCCCCTCCGTGTCGTTGCTGAATGCGCTGCACCGCGGTGCGCAATGTGCGGGTGGTCAGTTCGGCGGCCAGGTGCCGCTTGTAGTCGGCGGTGCCGCGCACGTCGGTCACCGGTTCGCAGGCCTGCGCGGCCAGCCGGCCGGCTTCGGCGAAGGTCTCCTCGGTGGCGGGGCGTCCGGTGAGTCGGCGCGAGATCTCGGCCAGGGCGGCGGCGTCGGGGTTGACGGCGGTGAGCCCGATGCGGGCGGCGGTGACGGTCTGGCCGTCGAGCGTGACCGCGGCACCCGCCGCGGTCACCGCCCAGTCGCCGACCCGCCGTTCCACCTTGGCGTAGGCGTTGGACGAGTTCGGCCGGAGGGGGATCTTGACCTCCAGCAGGATCTCGTTGTGCGCCAAGGCGGTCTCATACGGGCCGACCAGGAAGTCGTCGATGCCGATCTCGCGCCGACCGGCGGGTCCGCGGACCACGCACACCGCGTCGAGCACGGTGCACACTGTGCTCAGATCCTCGGCGGGGTCGGCCTGGCACAGCGAGCCGCCGACGGTGCCGCGGTTGCGCACCACCGGATCGGCGATAACCCGTTCGGCGTCGGCGAAGATCGGGCAGCACTGGGCCAGTTCGGCGGATTCGAGCGCCTCCCGGTGCCTGGTCATCGCCCCGATACGGACCGCATCGGCGTTCACCACGATGTAGCCCAGTTCGCCGGCCAGGTCGTTGATGTCGACCAGATACTCCGGGTTCGCGATCCGCAGTTTCATCATCGGCAGCAGGCTGTGCCCGCCGGCGACGATCATCGCGCCGTCACCCAGCCGATCCAGCAATCCGATCGCATGGTCGACGCTGGTGGCGCGTTCGTATTCGAATGGACCGGGCACTTGCATGTGACCAACCTCACATCCGGTGATGGGAAGGCCAGTCTGTGCCGTGCCGACGAGTCCGTCAATACCGACTTAAGGGATCGCTTAACTCGCTAGTGTGGTCTTTCATGGGGTCGCCCCCGTGATGGATGCGTCCGCCCGTCTCGCTGAGCGGGCGGCCAGTACCGCCCCACTGCCGGGCGATGATCTCCGCGGCGATCGACACCGCCGTCTCCTCCGGGGTGCGCCCGCCCAGGTCCAGCCCGATCGGGCTGGACAGCCGACTCAGCTCAACGTCGGTGAGGCCGGCCTGCCGCAACCGCTCCAACCGGTCCTCGTGGGTGCGCCGCGACCCCATCGCGCCGATGTAGCCGACCTCGGGCAACCGCAACGCCACCTCGAGCAGCGGCACGTCGAACTTCGGATCGTGGGTCAGCACGCAGATCGCGGTGCGGCTGTCCACGGCGCCGGCCTCGGCCTGGGCGGCCAGATAGCGGTGCGGCCACTCCACCACCACCTCGTCGGCGGTCGGGAACCGCGCCGGGGTGGCGAACACCGCGCGGGCGTCGCACACCGTCACCCGGTAGCCGAGGAACGACGCCTGCTGGGCCACCGCGGCGGCGAAGTCGATCGCGCCGAACACCAGCATCCGGGGCCGCGGGGCGTAGCTGGCGACGAACACCTCCATGCCCTCGCCGCGGCGCTGACCGTCCGGCCCGTAGGTGAGCACCTCGGTGCGGCCGGCCGCCAACAGGCCGCGGGCGTCGTCGGTGACCGCGGCGTCGGCGCGCGGCGAGCCGAGCGACCCGCTGACCGGGGCGTCCTCGTGGTCCGGACGCAGCACCAGACGCCGTCCCACCCACCCGGGATCGGAATGGGCGATGACAGTGGCGGTCGCGACGGGCCGGTGCGCCTCGATGTCGCCGACCAGATCCGCCAGTTCCGGAAAGCTGTTCTGCGAGACCGCCTCGACGAAGACGTCCAGGGTGCCGCCGCAGGTCAGGCCCACCGAGAAGGCGTCGTCGTCGCTGACGCCGTAGCGCTGCAGCCGGGGCCGGCCGGTCTGGATCACCTCGGTGGCCAACTCGTAGACCGCGCCCTCCACACAACCCCCCGACACCGAACCGCTCACGGTGCCGTCGGGCGCGACGACCATCGCGGCGCCGGGCAGCCGGGGCGCGGACCGGAACGTGCGCACCACCGTCGCCAGGCCGGCGGTGTCACCGCTGCGCCACACCGGCAGCAGACCGTCCAGCACATCCCTCACACCACCCAAGGTAGGCCATGACCCCCGCTCAGTTGCGCGCGTTCTCCGCCGTGGTACGGCTGGGCTCGGTGCGGGCCGCCGCCCAGGAGCTGGGGATGTCCGACGCCGGCATCTCCATGCACATCGCGCAGCTGCGCAAGGAACTCGACGATCCGCTGTTCCACCGCACCAAGAACGGGCTGTCGTTCACCCCGGGCGGGTTGCGGTTGGCCAGCCGCGCGGTCGACATCCTCGGCCTGCAACGGCAGACCGCGATCGAGGTGACCGAGGCGGCGCACGGCCGGCGGCTGCTGCGGATCGCGGCCTCGCATGCGTTCGCCGAACACGCCGCGCCCGGATTGATCGATCTGTTCTCGTCACGGGCCGACGATCTGTCCGTCGAGCTCACCGTCGAGCCGGTGAGCCGGTTCCGTGATCTGCTGGAGTCCCGCGCCGTCGACGTCACGCTCGGACCGGCGGTGCGCGAGCCGGGCCCGGCGATCGTGGTGCGGCCGTTCCTCAATTACCAGATCATCGCGGTGACGTCGCCGAGCAATCCGCTGGCGGCCGCCACCCCGACGATCGCGCAGTTGCGGGCCCAGTCGTGGATGCTGGGCCCGTCGGCCGGCGGGATCGACGGCGACGTCGCGGCGATGCTGCGCCGGCTGGAGATTCCCGAAGCGGCGCAGCGCATCTTCCAAAGCGATTCGGCCGCACAGGAAGAGGTGCAACGGATCGGCGGGGTGACACTGTCGATCGGGTTCGCGGTGGCCAAGGATCTCGCCGCCGGCCGGCTGGCACGCATCAAGGGTGTGCAGGCGACCGCCGAATGGTGTGTGTCGACGCTGTCGTCGGCGGCGCGCCAGCCCGCGGCGTCAGAGTTGGTGCGGTTCATCACCACGCCGCGCTGCACCCAGGCGATGATCCGCGGCACGTCCGAAGGGGTCACCCGATTCCGCCCCAAAGTGCATGTGACACTGTGGAGTTGATCCTAAGCTGCGGTATCTGGTGAGCTGCGGCTGCGGTGGGTGTGCAATCTCTGCGGTGAATGTGCGCTCACTGATTCGAAAGTGCCGCCACTGCGGGGGATGTCGGCGTGTCGCCGCAGGTGTCGCACACTCGACGCAACCGGCGCACACCCGAAACGGCCAGCGCACGCTCAAGACGCGGACGGCCTATATCCCGCTGCCGAGTTGCGCAATTGCCAGATCTGCGCTGGACACAGTTCGTTCGCAGCCTGTGAGATCAGATACGAGGCCTGAAACTCATCAGGATTGGCGAAGTCGACTTTGACATCGGCCATGATGTCTGCGTATCCGCGCCCGGAAACGACCTTGTCGCAGATACCCCGACCATAAGCCAGCGCATGATCGGCGTCGGCGAAGTTGTAGCCCGGCCGCATCGTCACGTTGACCAGGTAGGCCACCTCGTCGGCGGCGGCCGGCGCGGCGAGGGGGATCGCGCCGCCGCCGATGGTTGCCGCCACAGCCAGCCCCGCGGCTAGACGGGTTCGAATTCCGAGATGAGCCATTGCCCCTCCACCTTGTCCAAGGTGACGCGCGCCGTCGAGGTCAGATTCGTCGGCGGGTCGTCACCGACCGCGGTCGTTTGATTGATGTAGACCAGCACGACCGCCTTATCTGCAGTGGCGGACACCACCGCCGCCGCCGGTACCGAGGCCGCCGAGGAGATGCGCTGCTCCTTCGCGCCGGGGATCACGACCTCTTCGGTCAGCGAGATGTAGGACTCCTTGAAGTCACCGGTCAGCCGGTCGCGAGCGGAGGCCAGATCTCCTTCGACGGTCTCCGGCTCATACGACAGCATGGTGACGGTACTGTCCGTCGCCGCCTGAACAGCCGCTGTCCGCGCGGTCTCGACAGTGCCGTACTTGCCGTCCAGCCACTTCAGTACTCCGGCAGCCAGGCCCAACAGCAGAATCGATGCCGGTAGGACACCGTACAGACACACCGCCACCCAGCGGCCGGATGCGGGTGCGGGTGCAGTTGTGACATCAGAAGCAGTTGTCACGGCACGAACTCCACTTGAGAAACCCTGGCCTCATCGCCGTCCTGTTCCACAGTCAGTCGCATCCGCCATGATCGGGGTTCCTGCTCGGGCAGATCCGGTAGCGAGGTCTCGACGGTGACGGCGACCAGTACCTGCCCCTGGTCGTCGGCCAATCTCTCGATGCCGGCCTCGGTGACCGTGCCCTTCGATGTCGACTTCGCCTGCCTGACCACTTCTGCGAACGGACCCGACCGGCTTTCGAAGTCCTCCCGAAAGCCGCCCGTCGCACCGTCGATGATTCTCTGGATATCGGCCTCGACCCGAGTGTGATCGATCGTGGTCAGGTCGGTCGCGGTTCGCCGAGCCGCGTTCACGAACATCTCCCGCTGTTGCTGCTCCGCGCGCTCCTCGACGACTCGGAAACCGAACACTCCGATCACCCCGCCCAACGCCACGACCGCGGTCAGGCCGGCAATCAGTAGCACCCACGGTCCCCGCCGAACACCGCCACCACCACTGCCACCACTGCCATCGGACAGAGCACGGATCTGATCGCCGCCGGACACCCCGCTGTCGACGCACGCATCGTTCTCAGGCACGGTATCGTCGGCACACGGCGTCGAAGCGACAGCCACGTCAGCCATCAGCCCTCCTCGCCTCGATTCGGGATCGGTATCGCTGAAAAGCGACGTCGGGAATCTCGAAGTGCACCGCTCGCGCGCCAACACCGCCCGTTTTTGAACCAGCATTAAGGTAATGCCTGGTCTTCCTGACCGCAAGGGACCCGCTGGAGACGGAACCTCTGGACCGGCGAGCATTGCCCTGGAAGCAGAGTTGCACGGACGTGGTCAACTCTCAGCGGTGCACCATTTTCTGGGGCGTCAATTACGGACGACGCCATGCAACTTAGAATAGAAAAATGGCTAGGCGTAAGGGTAGGGGCTCACTCGACTCCACACAATCGGTGAACGACGAGCAGGAATCAAAGTCAGCGGCCACCCGGGCACGCATCTTGGATGCGGCGGCGCACGTTCTGAGCGTCCGCGGTTACGCAGGGTTGCGACTCACCGACGTCGCCGCCAGAGCCGACATCCAGGCACCGGCCATCTACTACTACTACCCATCCCGCGAGGCGCTGATCGAAGAGGTGATGTGGGTCGGTATCGCCGACACACGCGATCAGGTCGTCGCCGCCCTCGACGCGCTTCCCGACGGGACACCGGCCCTGGACCGGTTGCTCACGGCGGTGGCGACCCATCTGCAGCACGCCCTGGAGATCTCAGACTACGCCACGGCCGCCATCCGCAATGCGGGCCAGGTGCCCCTGGCGATCCGTAAGCGGCAGATCCGCGAGGAGGAACGCTACGGCGAGGTCTGGCGGAGGCTGATCAACGATCTCGCTCGGGAGGGGCAGCTTCGCCCCGAACTGGACCTCTACATCGCACAAATGCTGATCCTCGGTGCGTTGAACTGGGCAGCGGAGTGGTGGGATCCCCGCCGCAGTTCCGTCGAAACGGTTATCGCCAACGCACAGACCATCATCAAGCACGGCATCACGACGGTCGAATAGTCCACTTCGTGGACGTGATGTCGCCCCGAAGTGACACCGGGACGTCGCGTCATCCCCCTGGGGGAAGCATCAGAGACTCCCACGTCTTGACCTCGAAAGCGGACCGCACCAGGTTCGACTGCGTGTAGAGCCGTCCGTCCGGACCGACGTATGTCCCGGTTGCAGGGTCGTACTCGGTCACCGCGATCGATGGCGGCGCCACCGGACCCGAAGTGGACACCTGAGCCGCTCCGGGTCCGCGACGCACCTCCGGGATGTCCTGACCGGACAGAGTGGCGTTAGGATCGCCCTTCCAATTCATCCCGTCGTTGAGCGGGGTGTACTCCTCGTCGCTCTCGCACAACTGCGCGGTCGGCGCCCGCTTTCCGGGTTTGTTGAGACATGGGATATTTCGTGCGCCACGGACTGCGAGCACCGTCGAGTCCTGGGGCACCCGACAGTAGACATCCCCCGGGGGCAGATCGGGCGAGTCCACCAACGCCGGCGAACGCCGTTGCTGGGTGGGGAAATAACCCGTCACACAGGGCGGTGGCAGGTTGACATTCAAATTGAAGTTCAGGTAGGCGCCCTTGTAGTCCTGCTTGGTGTTGAAGTTCGCCACACCGGCCGCTTGCAGGGCGGCGACGCTGGGCGGCAACAGAACCAACAATTGTTCGATTCCGGCGTTGTACGTGACGGCCACCTCACCGACGCTGACCAGGTTGGCCATGAGCACCGGCAGCGTCGGTTTGAGCCGCTCGAAGAGCAGGCGGCCCTGTTCACCGGCCCCCGCTCCGTTGTCGAGAAGGCCACGCACGGCGGGATCGTGGATCTTGAGCTGAGCGGTGAGCGCGGCCAGGTTCCGTGCCCAGCGAGCGATCGAATCCGAGGTGTCCACCTGGGAATCCAGCACCGGCTGGGATTGGTCGATCAGCGCCGTCAGCGAGTCGAGGTTCTTGCGCGCCTCGATCGCCAACGACGCGGAGCCGCTCACCAGCCGGGCCAACTCGGGGCCCAACCCACCCACCGCGTTGTACGACTCATCGACCACGGTCTCAAGGTTTTCTCGTGGAATCGCCTGCAGCCCACGATTGGTCGCGGCGACCAAGGCATTGATATTGGGCGGCACCTTCACGTTCTCCCGCGAGACCACGTCCCCATCCCGCAGCGGCGGTGACTCCCCGTCGCGAGGTAGTAGCGCCACATACTGCTCGCCGACAGCGGACTGACTGTGCACCTCGGCCCGCAGATTCGACGGGATGTCGATTCCGGAGTCGAGCGACAACACCGCCTCCACCCCGGTGTCGGTCAGCCGGACGTCTCTGATTCTCCCGACGGTGGTACCCCGATAAGTGACGTTGCCACCCTCGTACAGTCCGGCGGCCTCCGGCAGTTCGACCGTGACGGTGTAACGTCCGACCCCCAGCGCCAGCGCGGGCAACTTGATCACCCCGACGATCATCACCGAGCCTGCGATGACGGCGACGCCGACAAAGACAGCCAGCTGCAGCAGAATTCGACGAGTGAGGTTCATCGGTTACGGTCCTTGATCGGCCTGATAGGGGACGACAAGCGGATTTCCGGCGGTGTACGGACTCGGCGTCTGACCGATGGTCCGGCCCCACTGCAGTTCCAGCAGGGTGAGGTCGCCCTCCCACCGAGTTCCGGTGAAGAAGCTGCTGTCGAGTCGGCTCAGGGTGAGGTCGATGACGGCGGTGAGATTCGCGTAGTCACCGCGGAACCACTTGTCCACCGTCTCCTTGGCCCACGGGAACACCGCGATGTGGCTCAGCGCCCGAGTCATGTCCGGCCCGGCGTTCGCGGCGGCCTCCAACACCGGCCCGAGATCTCCGAGTTCGGCGACGACGGACTCCTTGCTCGCCGTGACGATCTGGTTTGCGACGGCCCCGAATTTGCCCAATGTGTCCACCGCTTCGACCACATTGTCGCGTTGACCGCTCAACACGGTCAACGCGTCCGGAATCACCTGCAGTGCTTTCTCCACCACCGGGGTCTGAGCGGCCACCTTCCCGGCAAGGGTGTTCAAGCTCTCCGTCGCCGCGACAATCTCGTCGGTCTGAGAATCGAGATTGCCCATGAACGTATCGAGCTCACCGATCAACTCCCGCAGATCGCCCTCCCGGCCGGTGAAGGCGGTGCTCAACGCGGTGGTGATGTCCTGAACCCGACCGATGCCGCCGCCGTTGAGCAACAACGACAGGGCTGCCAGCGTCTGCTCGATACTCGGGTACGCGGAACCCGATTCCAACGGGATCACCGACCCCTCTCGCAATCGGCCCTCCGGCTTGTCCGGAACGCCGAGCTCGATGTGTGTCGAACCGAGCAGGCTGGTCTGGCCGACCTGCACCGTGGCATTGGCGGGCAGATAGACCTCTCCATCGAGCCGGATGGTCAGGACAGCATGCCAGTCCTGCAGATCGATCCCGGTGACGGTGCCCACATTGACGTCGCCGACCCGTACCCGCGAGTTCTGCTGCACCGTGGACACATCCGGCACATGGGCCTGGATCGTGAACGAACCCGGCCCGCCTCCGGCCGTGCCCGGCATCGGAACCGAGTTCAGCCCGCGCCAGGAGCTGCAGCCGGTCACCAGGCTCAACACCGCGACGGCGCCGACGAGCACTCCGATCCGCCGCCCCAACGTCGACTGTCTCATCGGCCGCCTCCGTGGGGAATCATCAGCCCCGGCAAACCCTGGCTCGGATCCGCTGCCCGGACCGCGGGGACGACGGGCTCCTCGGCCGGCAGCGACTGGTCTGCGGGTGCCGGCAGCGACATAGGGCGGTAATCGGGTCGCATCCAATCCTCGCTGTAGGTGATCTCGTTCGGCCGGGCCGCCGCCCCCACGAACGGGTTGAGCCCGAACGGCAGGAAGTTGTACTGCCGGTTCTTCACGATCGGCGCCAGATACTGCACACACAGCTTCGAGGACTCCTCCGCCCCGAGCCGCGACGCCGCCTGGATGGCTCCGCACAGGAACGACACCGGGTCCGCGAAGTTGTTGACCGCCAGCGCACCGGTCAGAGCGGCCTGCGCGGGTTGATAGATGTTGTAGAAGTTCGCCAGCGTATTCGGGGCGATGTGCAGTGCCTGCTTGACCTCCTCGACGCTCTCGTCGAGCGCCGAGGTGATCGAGGCGAGCCTGTTGGTGGTCGTGCCGACGGCCTCGCGGTTGTCGGCGACGAAGTCCGTGACGTCCCGCACCGCGGCGTCGAGATCCGCAAGCGCCTGACCGACCTCGTTGGGACCGTTGGTGAGCAAACCGGTCGCCTGCGCCAGGTTCGCGTTCAGCTGACGCAGTAGATCGGTGCTGTCGTGCAGCGCCGAGACCAACAGCGACACGTTCTTGATCGAGGTGAACAGATCGTCGCTGTGGTCACCCAGGATCGATATCGCCTGGCTCAACTTGATCACAGTCTCCCGGATGTCGGTGCCCTGCCCACGCAGGTTCTCCGCCGAGGTGTTGATGAACTCGCCGAGGGTGCTCACCCCACCCGGTTCGGTGGGTTGCAGCGCATCGGTGAGCTTCTCCAGCTGCTCGCGCAGATCGTCCCACTCCACCGGCACGGCGGTGCGGTCCTCGGGAATGACCTCGCCCGGTTGCAGGGTGGGTCCGCCGGTGTAGGCGGGTGTCAGCTCGATGGAGCGGGCCGTCACCAGCTGCGGGGACAGGATGACCGCGCGAACGTCGGCGGGGACACGGTACTTTTCGCTCACCCAGAACGTGATCTTGGCCCGGTCCGGCTCCGGCTCCACAGTGTCGATCTGCCCGACGGGAACTCCGAGGATGCGGACCTCGTCGCCCGGGTAGACGCCGTTGCTGTTCTCGAAGTAGGCGGTGTACTGCACTCGGTCACTGGCGGCGTACATCCGCACCAGGATGATCATCCCGGCCACCAGCGTGAGCACCAGCACGGCGGCGAGCGCGATGTTTCGATGACGGTTCAGCTGCGTCACGGCACGGCCTCCGGAGGTGGTGGCGGCACCGACGGCGCAGGCGCACCGGGTTCACCGGGGGCCAGCACGAGCGTCGGTTGTGGACTCGGCTGATCGCTCGCCTCGTTCGGCGGAGCTTCTGCCGGCGGACCCGGTGGCGGGCCCCCGGGTGGCGGTGCCGGCAACGGTTCCCGATACGGATAACGCGGATCACCCGGCTTGCCGGTGATGGCATCCGGCAGGGTCAGGTGCGGTTCACCGCCCTGGCCGGTGCGCGGATAGGGAACAGGCAGCGCAGGCGTGGCCGCCTGACCCGTCAGCGGATCGGTCCGTTCGCTCGGCGACAACACGTTCGGATCCAGGCCGAGGTCGGAGAAGGCGGCATCGATGAACGGCTGCAGGAACTGACCGGGCAGCAGGTTGACGATGTATGCCTTGAAGAACGGTCCGGACGCCACCGACTCGCCGAGTTGCATCACGTACTTGTTCAACAGCGGCAAGGTCTCCTGCAGCCGATCGCGACGGTTGTCGACGATGGTCAGGACGCCGTTCAACTTGTCCAGCGCCGGCCGCAGCTCGGCGCGGTTCTCGGCGACCAGCTCGGAGGTCTGGCGGGCGAACAGCGAGATGTGGTGCGAAATCTGATCCAGCGCAACACTCTGCTGCTGCAAGGCGATCAACAGCGCGTTGCTGTGCCGAACCAATTTGACGATCTGTTCGCTGCGCTCGCCGAGCACATCGGAGACCTTCCGGGCGTCAGCCAGCAGTTCCCGCAGATGCCGATTGCGCCGGTCGATGGTCTCGGAGAACGCCGACAACCCCTGCACCGCCTGCTGCACATCCGGTGCGGTACCGGAGAACGTCTCGGCGAGCGTGGCCAGGGAGTCCGACACCCCGATGGTGTCCAGCCCGCTGATGGTGGTCGCCAGATCGCCCAGCGCGTCGGGCAGTTCATACGGCGGCGTGGTCCGGTCGGCGGGAATGGGCCCGCCGAGGACACCGTCGCCGCGGGTGGTGATCTCCAGGTACTTCGCACCGAGCAGGCTCTTGGTCTTGATCGCCGCCTCACTGCGATCGCCGAGCCGCACCTTGCGGTTCACATCGAATTTCACCCGGACCTGGCTGCCTTCGAGTGCCACACTGGTGACCCGGCCCGACCGTAGTCCGGAGACCTGGACCATGGCGCCGGCCCGTAGACCACCGGCCTGCGTGAAGTACGCCGTGTACGACTTGTCGGTCCAGAACATCAACTTGTCGTACTGCAATGCGCCGACGACCAGCATGGCTACGATCAGCACGCCGACGGCGCCGACGGTCACGCGGTTTCGTTCTGCGAAGGGCTTCACTGTGGCGCACACCGCCCGGAATCCTGGCCGGCCAGTTTCACATACACCGGGTTGCCACCCTTTCCGTTCAGTTTCAACACGAGATCGCAGAGGTAGAAGCTGAAGAAGTCTCCGTGAATTCCCTGGCGAGCGATGATTCGGTAGGTGTCCGGGAGTGTGTTGAGGAAGTTGTCCAGGTATTCGTGGTCGCCCACCGCGATACCGGCCGCCCGGTCTGTCTCGTGGACGACCTTCTTCAGCGGCGGACGCGCCTGCACCAGCAGTTCGCCGATGGTGCCGGCCGCACCGTCGATGTGTGCCACTGCGTTGCTGATGTCGGTTCGGCGGTCGTGCAGCCCCTCGATGAGTTGTGACAGCGAATCCACCGACTGATCGAACTTCTCGTGCTCCTCGGCGAACGTTCCCAGCACGGTGTTGAGGTTGGTGATGACCTCGCCGATCAGTTGATCGCGGTCGGCCAGTGTGCGGGTCACCTCGGCGGTGTTGCGCAACAGGAAACTGATCGTGGAGCCCTGCCCCTGGAAGGCCTCGATGAGCTGGTGCGACAACGCATTCACCTGATCGGGGTCCAGCGCCCGGAACAACGGCCGGAAGCCGCCGATCAACGCGTCCAGATCGAGTGCCGGGGCGGTCCGGTCCCGCGGGATCGTCTCACCGGGCTGCAACGGCCGGCTGCCGCGTTCGGGCTCCTCCAGGCTCAAATAGCGGCCACCGATCATGTCCGCCCACCGGATCGCCGCCCGCGTCTTGTCGGTGAGCACCGCCGCGGAATTCGCCGAGAATTCCACATGCACGATTCCGTTGTCGTCGAGGTCGATCGCCTTGACCTTGCCGACTTCCACACCGGCGATCCGGACGAAATCGCCGGTCTCCAAGCCGCTGACGTCGCCGAACTCGGCGCGATAGACCTCCTCGCCGTAGAACCGCAACTCGGCGAAGATCATCAGCAGCCCGAAGGTCCCCATGACGCACACCGCGAGGAACGCGGTCAGCCGCAGGACGGCTCCTCGTAGGTTGTCTTTCAACGCATTTCCTTTGCTTCCAGATCAGCCTGGTGGCGGTAACCGACGCATCGGCCTTCATTCGGCCTGCTCATGGCCCGCCCGGGCGCTGGGTCACGGAGCCGGCGGCCACAGCGGGGTACCATCGGGACCGTAAAGCGGTGCGCCGTGAGGCGGTCCACCTGGATAAGGCGGCTCAGGCCCCGGCGCGGGTCCCCCGGGATGGTAGATCCGCGGCGGTTCCGGCATCGCCTTGGTGACCGGGAAGTAGTTGGCCAGGCCCGGGAAGCCGATACCGGGGTTCGGCCGGATGTCCAGCCCGGTCCCGAAGCCGGTGTCGGTGACCAGGTAGCGGACCGGGAACTTCTTCGTTGCATCCGGCAGCGATCCACAGCTCGGTTTCCCACCGGGGCCGCCCTTGGCCGCGATGCGGGGCAGATGTTGCGGATAGCGGTACGGATCGTCACCGAGCAGCAATCCGGCGTCGACGATCAGCGACTTGCCGTTGGCCCCGCCCATCGAGTCGTACGCCATGTTGTTGAGCAAGAACACCGAGCCCTGGAGCAGGCACGTGTAGGTCGGATGGTATTTCTCCAGCACATCCGTCGTCGGCTGAAGGGCGCGGATCGCCCGCACTATGTTGTCGGAGTTGGGTGCGAGCAGGTCAACGCCGCTCTGGCCGAACCCGACCGCACTGAGCAGCACGTCCTCCAAGTCACCCGTCCGTTCGGTGATCGTGGTACCGGTGGTCGCCGCCGCATCCAGAACATCCAGGATGTCGTCGGCGGCCGCGGCGTACGCGTCGCCGAATCCCTCGAGGGACCGGAAGTTCTCCCGCACCGTGTCCATTCGCGGGTTCATCGCCACCAGCACCTCCTTGGCGCTGGTGGTGGCCTCCCCGATCCGGGCGCCCTGCCCCTGTAGTCCGTCGGCCAGCGCCGACAGCGTCGCATTGAGTTTGGACACGTCGATCTGGTCGAGCACCCCGACCAGATTCTGGAAGACGGTGTTCACCTCGGTGCTGACGTTGCGGGAGGTGAGGACATCGCCGGGCGAGAGGCGCTGCGGCGACGGATCATCCGGGACGATCAGGTTGACGAACTTGGCACCGAACGCGGTCGTCGCCTCGATCTCGGCCTCGACGTTGGCCGGGATGAACCGCAGTTTCGCCGGCTCGATGTCGAGCTGGAGCTTGACCGGTTCACTGCCGCCGGTGATCTGGGCGACACGGCCGACCTCCACGCCGCGAAGCTTGACCTTCGCGCCGCGTTCCATCACCAGCCCGGAGCGTTCCGATGTCAAGAGCACCGGGGCGTAGGACTTGTGGGCCCCCACGAACAGGACCGAGCACACCACCACCAGGCAGACAATCGAGGCGATCAGCAACAACGCATACCCGATCGACCGCCGCCGGCTACTTCCCGCTGCTGAACTCATCGACTCACCCGGAGAGGTTGAAGTTGCCCGACTGGCCGTAGATGGCCAATGACACGAATACGGTCACGAACACCGTCGCGATCAGCGACGTCCGTACCGCACGACCGACCGACTCGCCGACCCCAGCCGGTCCGCCCGAAGCGTTGTACCCGTAGTAGGTGTGCACGATCATGATCACGATCGCCATCACGACCGCCTGGAAGAACGACCAGATGACGTCCGTCGGCCGCAGGAATGTGTTGAAGTAGTGGTCGTATACGCCCGTGGACTGTCCATAGACGAAGGTCGTCCCGAATCGCGCTGCCAGGAACGACATCAGGATGGCGACACAATACAACGGGATCACCACGATCACGCCGGCGATGAGCCGCGTCGACGCCAGATACGTCAGTGACCTGATACCCATCACCTCCAGCGCGTCGATCTCCTCGTTGATCCGCATTGCGCCGAGTTGCGCAGTGGCTCCTGCCCCGATCGTCGCTGCCAGCGCGATCCCCGCGGTGATCGGTGCGATCAAACGGACGTTGAAGTACGCGGAGGCGAAACCGGTGAGCGCCTCCACTCCGATATCGGCGAACTGGTTGTAGCCCTGGACGGCCACCAGCGCGCCCGTGGACAGCGTGAGGAAGGCCACGATCACGATCGTGCCGCCGATAACCGCCAACGCGCCCACGCCCAGACTCATCTGGGCGATGAGGCGGACCACCTCAACCTTGTAGTGAACGAAAGCCTCGCCGATCGAACCGAACGTGCGGCCGTAGAACTGCGCCTGATCTCCCAGCCGGGCAAGCGAATCCAGTACCTTGTCGGCGGTGCGCCGGATACGCGGCATGGGCCAGCGGGAGACTCTGCTGCTCGTCATAACGTCGCCTTCACCCCAACCGCAGTTGCCACGATATTGATCAGGAACAGCGCGAGGAACGAGTACACGACGGTCTCGTTGACCGCGTTCCCGACCCCCGCGGGCCCGCCCTTCACGGTCGTACCCTTGAAGCAGGCGATCAGCCCTGCCGCGAATCCGAACAGGGCCGCCTTGACCAGACAGATGGCCACGTCCGCGAATCCGGTGATCAAAGTCAAACCGGCGACGAACGCACCCGGAGTCACGTTCTGGACAAACACCGAGAATGCGAATCCACCTGCCAAACCGACCAATACAACCAACGAGGACAAGGCGGTGGCGACAATCGTCGCGGCCAGCACGCGGGGCACCACGAGCGCCTGGATGGGATCGATCCCCATCACCTTCAGCGCGTCGAGCTCATCACGAATCGTCCGGGCTCCCAGATCGGCACACATCGCGGTGGCACCCGCGCCAGCCACAACCAGCACCGTGACGACCGGGCCGATCTGGGTCACCGTACCGAACGCGGCACCGGTTCCGGAGAAGTCCGCGGCGCCGAATTCCACCAGCAGGATGTTGAAGGTGAACACCAGCAGCACGGTGAACGGGATGGACAGCATCAATGTCGGCATGATCGAGACCCGGGCGACGAACCACGCCTGCTGGATCAACTCTCGCCACGCGAACGGACGGCGAGGCATTGCGATCAGGATGTCGACCGCCATGGCCACGAAATCGCCCACGGCCCCCACCGGCTTGGCGAGAGTACTACGCAACGTCAAGGTCCATCCCCCTGCATGGTCTTCATGGCCTTTGAACCTCCGCTGTCTGTGACGCGTTCAACGTCACCACCCGCGCTGTGATTCGGATCGAAATTAGACTAGAAAATGTCTGGCGGCAAGCGGCTTCAATCGACCTGGGCAGTCGGGCGACGCCATGAACGGCGGACGGCGTGAGCCGGTTCGACCTGAGGCGGCCCCGACGGGCGGCGGGCGCAGAGAAGTATCGATCCCTACACGCACACCCTCAATGTAGCGCACATTTTAATCTAAACTAATATTTTGGTTAGGCTCAGTTCGTGAATGTCGTCCTCAACGATGAAGAGACCATGCTGGTCGAGACGGTGCGGGCGTTCATCGACCGCGACGTCAAGCCCACCGTGCGCGAGGTCGAACACGCCAACGAATATCCGCAGGCGTGGATCGAGCAGATGAAACGCATCGGCATCTACGGGCTGGCGATCCCGGAGTCCTACGGCGGCTCACCGGTGTCGATGCCGTGTTACGTCGAGGTGACCCAGGAGCTGTCGCGCGGCTGGATGAGCCTGGCCGGGGCGATGGGCGGGCACACCGTGGTGGCCAAACTGTTGACGCTGTTCGGCACCGAGGAACAGAAACAGCGCTACCTGCCGGCGATGGCCACCGGCGAGATCCGCGCGACCATGGCGCTCACCGAGCCCGGCGGCGGATCGGATCTGCAGAACATGACCACCACCGCGCTGCCCGGCCCCGGCGGCGGCCTGGTGATCAACGGCGCCAAGACCTGGATCAGCAACGCCCGGCGCTCCGGGCTGATCGCGTTGTTGTGCAAGACCGATCCCGACGCCACCCCGCGGCACCGGGGCATCTCGGTGGTGCTGGTGGAACAGGGCACCACCGGGCTGTCGGTGTCACGCGATCTGCCCAAACTCGGCTACAAGGGGGTGGAGTCCTGCGAGCTGGTCTTCGACGACTGCCGGGTGCCGGCCTCGGCGATCCTCGGCGGTGAGCCCGGCAAGGGCTTCACGCAGATGATGAAGGGCCTGGAGACCGGGCGCATCCAGGTCGCCGCCCGCGCGCTGGGAGTGGCCACCGCCGCCCTGGAGGACGCCCTGGCCTACGCCCAGCAGCGGGAGAGCTTCGGCCAACCGATCTGGAAGCATCAGGCCATCGGCCACTACCTGGCCGACATGGCCACCAAACTCACCGCCGCCCGCCAGCTCACCCGCTACGCCGCCGAACGCTACGACAGCGGCCAGCGCTGCGACATGGAGGCCGGCATGGCCAAACTGTTCGCCTCCGAGGTCGCCATGGAGATCGCGCTCAACGCCGTGCGCATCCACGGCGGCTACGGCTACTCCACCGAATTCGACGTGGAACGCTACTTCCGCGACGCCCCGCTGATGATCGTCGGCGAAGGCACCAACGAGATCCAGCGCAACGTCATCGTCAGCCAACTCGTGGCCCGCAATACTGTTTAGAGAGAACTGGAATCGAGATGCCCGTGTCAGCAGAGATCACCGTCGACCAAGACTGGGGGACACTCCCCGAGCCGTGGCCGAGCCTGTTCGAGTGGGTGGAACGCACCGCCGGTGCGCGTCTGGTGGGCTGGCGCCGCCAGGCCCGCTGGCGGCCCGCCTGGTATCTCACCGTCGATGATCCGAACCAGCCCGAGTTGTACGTCCGGTGCCAGCGCGAGGAATCCATGCCGTGGACTCGAACGCTGTCGCTGCGCCGAGAGTACGAGATCATGCGGGTGCTGCATGAACACGGTGCGGTGGTGCCGAAACCGCTGGGTTTCTGCGAGCATCCCGAAGCGATTCTGATGGAGTCGGTGCGGGGTCGCGACCGTTTCGACGACACCGACGACGCCGCCACCCGCGACATCGTCATCACCGGCTACATGGACGCGCTGGCACATGCCCACCGCATCGACCCAGCCGCGTTCGAAGCCATCGGACTGCACCGGCCGACGACGGCCCGCGAGATCGGTTACATGGGATTCGAACTCTCCGAGAAGTGGTACCGCAGCATCAAACCCGGACCCGATCCGACGATCGAGTTCATCATCGGATGGCTGCACCGCAACGTGCCCACCCATCGCGACACCGTTTCCTGGATCCACTTCGACGCCGGGCAGTTCCTGCACCACGACAGACGGGTCACGGCGCTGATGGATGTCGAGTTCTCATGTCTGGGCGATCCGCTGGCGGATCTCGGCGCGATGCGCATGCGCGACACCGCACAACCCATCGGAGATCTGACCACCGCTTACGCCCATTACGCGAAGATCACCGGAACACCCGTCGACCGCCGGGTGGTGAACTTCCACGCCGTCCGCTTCGCGCTGCTGACCGCGATGCTGTCCGCGGGGACCCGGGCCGATCCGCCAGCCGAATTCGATCTGGCCCAGTGGCAGGCCTGGTCGCTGATGTCGCTGATGATCTGCCTGACCATCATCAGCGAGGAGAGCGGTTACCAGCTGGACGTCCCACCCCCGTTGAGCTACCCGGCGATCCGCCACGATCCCGGATTCCGCAGCGCGGCGCGGGTGCTCGATTCGGTGCTCACCGAACTGGACCCCGACGACTATCTGGCCTTCCGGCTCCGGATCGTGCGCGATCTGCTGCCGGGGCTGCACCGGGCGGCCCGAGCGGGCGACCACGCCGAGGAACTCGACCGTGCGGAGGAGGCTCGACTGCTCGGCGAGCAGGCGGCATCGTGGCAGGAGGCCGAGGACCGGTTGGAGCGGTACGTCACCGGCGAACACCACGACGAGGCCGAGATCGTCCGACTGCTGGCCCGGCGGCTGTGCCGGCAGATCGACATCACCGCACCCGGGATGCGCGATGTCCGTGGTTTCCGGGTGCAACCGATCGACTGGTCACGGATTCCCGGAGGGGACGGCGATCAATGACGCAACCGGGAACACGACGCGTACAAGCTACATGGTTAAAGGCTCTAACATAGGATCGAATGGTGGCCAGGCGACCGGCAAGATCAGTGGCTGGAACAGCTACTGGGGACCCGACGAAATCGCAACGTACCCGGGCCCGCATCCTGGATGCAACGGCCCGGGTTCTGAGCGAGAAAGGCTACGCCGGAACAAGACTCACGGATGTCGCTGAGTACGCGGAACTACAGGCTCCGGCGATCTACTACTACTTCGCATCTCGCGACGAACTCATCGAAGAAGTGATGTTCTCCGGTATCAGCGAGATGCGACGACATCTCCAGGAGGAACTGGATCGCCTTCCCGACGGCATGTCACCCATGGACCGCATCATCGCAGCGGTCGAGATACACCTCCGCCACGAACTGGAACTCTCCGATTACGCGACCGCGTCGATCCGCAACTCCGGACAGATCCCCGATCATCTGCGTAGCCGGCAGAAGAAGGAGTCCACCGCTTATAACCGAATCTGGCGAAAGCTGCTGGCAGATGCCCGGGCAGAGGGGCAGTTGCGGGATGATCTCGACGACCAGATCGCCCAGGCGCTCGTACTCGGCGCCCTGAACTGGGCGGCTGAGTGGTGGGATCCGCGTCGGATATCCCTGGATGCCATCGTGGCCAATGCGCAGGTGGTCGTCCGTAACGGCCTGTCTCCCCGCTCCGGGTCGAACTCCCCCAGGTCGCGCGGCAAGGCCACGCGCCGCACGCCGGGTTCTGCTTCCCGCTAGACGGCGGATTCGGTCACCGCCAGCCGGACGGCGCGCTTTTGATTTTATGTTAAATTAATGGCCATGACCGAAGCCTATATCGTTGATGCTGTCCGAACCCCCGTCGGGAAACGCAACGGCGGACTCTCCGGTGCCCACCCGGCCGACATGGCCGCCCACGTGATCAAGACCCTGGTGGGCCGCCACGACTTCGATCCCGCCGCGATCGACGACGTCATCTTCGGGTGTCTGGACAACATCGGCTCCCAGGCCGGCGACATCGCCCGCACCGCAGCACTGGCGGCCGGGTTGCCGGAATCCGTGCCCGGCGTGACCATCGACCGGCAGTGCGGCTCTGCGCAGCAGGCCGTCCACTTCGCCGCGCAGGGTGTGATGAGCGGCACGGTCGACCTGATTGTCGCCGGCGGCGTCCAGAAGATGAGCCAGTTCCCCATCCTGAGCGCGTTCGCGGCCGGCGAACCCTACGGCGCCACCGATCCATGGACCGGATGCGAGGGCTGGCAGGCGCGTTACGGCGACCAGGAGATCTCCCAGTTCCGCGGCGCCGAGATGATCGCCGAGCACTGGAAGCTGTCCCGCGAGGACAACGAGAAGTTCGCGCTGGAGAGCCACCGGCGCGCCGTGGCGGCCATCGAAGCCGGCTACTTCGACAAGGAGATCACGCCGTACGCCGACGCGACCGTCGACGAGGGACCGCGCCCGGACACCTCCCTGGAGAAGATGGCGAGCCTGCCCACGCTGATCGAGGGCGGTGTGCTCACCGCCGCGGTGGCCAGCCAGATCTCGGACGGCGCCGCCGCCCTGCTGGTGGCGTCGAAGGATGCGGTCGACCGGTTCAATCTCACCCCGCGGGCCCGTATCCATCACATGTCGGTCCGCGGCGCCGACCCGGTGATGATGCTCACCGCACCGATTCCGGCCACCCAGCACGCCCTCAAGCGCGCCGGTATGTCGATCGACGACATCGATGCGGTCGAGATCAACGAGGCGTTCGCACCGGTGGTGCTGGCCTGGCTGGCCGAACTCGGCGCCGACCCGGCCCGGGTCAATCCGAACGGAGGCGCCATCGCGCTGGGTCATCCGATCGGCTGCACCGGAGCCCGGCTGATGACCTCACTGCTGCACCATCTCGAGCGCACCGGCGGCCGGTACGGTCTGCAGACCATGTGTGAGGGCGGTGGTCAGGCCAACGTCACCATAATCGAGAGATTGTAGGGATGCGCCGCTCGCTCTACACCGCCGACCACGATGCCTACCGCGAGACGGTCCGTGAATTCCTCGCCCGGGAAGTGGTTCCGTTCCAGGAAGAGTGGGACCGTAACCGGTGGATCGATCGTGACGTCTTCGCACGGGCCGCCAAGGCGGGCATCTACGCACTGCAGATCGATGAGAAGTACGGCGGCGCCGGCGAGCCTGACTACCGCTACCGCATGGTGGTGTGTGAGGAGATCGCCCGGATCACCGCGTTGTCGTTCGGTCTCACGGTGAGTCTGCAGGACGATCTGGTCCTGCATTACCTGCTCGATCTGACCACAGAGGAACAGAAGCAGCGGTGGCTGCCCGGTTTCGCATCCGGCGAACTCATCGGTGCGCTCGCGATGACCGAACCTGACGCAGGCAGCGATCTGCGCGGGATCCGCACCACCGCACACCGGGACGGTGACCGCTGGATCCTCAACGGCCAGAAGACGTTCATCTCGAGCGGCATCATGGCCGATGTGGTGGTCGTGGCGGCACGGACCGGTGAACGGCACAGTCTGTTCGTGGTGGAACGCGACACCCCGGGGTTCGAACGGGGACGCAAGCTCGACAAGATCGGCCTGCCGGCACAGGACACCGCCGAGTTGTTCTTCCGCGATGCGGTCGTGCCGGCCGAGAACCTGCTCGGTGAGGAGGGCCGCGGGCTGGCGTACCTGATGAGTCACCTGCCCCGTGAGCGACTCGGTGTCACCGCGAAGGCGATGGCCACGACCCGGGCCATCTTCGACATGACGGTCGAGTACTGCCGACAGCGGAAGGCGTTCGGCGCTCCGCTGATCGACAAGCAGCACGTTCGATTCGAACTCGCCGACATGGCCACCGAGATCGACGTCGCACAGGCGTACACCGATCAATCGGTGCTGGCCTACAACGCCGGAGAACTGACGCCTGTCGACGCAGCCAAGGGCAAGTGGTTCGTCAGCGAGTTGCAGAAACGGGTGATCGACCGTTGTCTGCAGTTGCACGGCGGCTACGGCTACATGACCGAATACCCCGTCGCCCGGGCGTATCTCGACACCCGGGTGCAGACGATCTACGGCGGCACGACTGAGATCATGAAGGAGATCATCGGCCGTGAACTCGCCGCCGGGCGATAACCGACCGAAAGGGCCGGGCCCTGATCTCCAGGCTGAGATCGGGGCCCGGTCCGTCTCATCCGCCGACCCGCCGGCTACCGGCCGCCACCGGGGCCGAGTTCCTCCACCCGTCGAGCGGTCACCGTCGAGAGCGTGCAGAGTTGTCCATCGTCGGTCCGGCCGTTCACCTCGGCCACCGCGAACCGGCCGCCGACGTGGATCACCCGCGCGCTCACCGTCACTCCCGCACCGGGCATTCCGGAGCGGAGATACACGGTGCGCAACGCCGCGGTGCGCAATGCCGGATTCCGTTCCGCGATGGCGCGCGATCCGGCGATCTCCGACATGCACGCCCAGATTCCGCCGTGCAGGATGTCGAAGTCGTTCACCCAACCGGTCACATCGTCGAGGCGGAATTCGATGTCATGGACGCCGGGTTCGGTCTCCATCAGCCCCAGGTGTTCGACGATCGAATCCGCGGACCGGTCGGTGCCCGGCCGCACGGCCGCCGTCGCCTGCGGGCTCGTCTGCTGGGCCCTGACGTACACACAGCGGGTGGTCGCCAACGCCACCGTCGAGTCCGACGCATCGGTGACGGCGCCGCGCACCAGCATGTTGCCCTGCTCCATCCGGGTGGGGGTCGCCCAGGCGTGTAACGCTTCACCGGGCTGGACCGGCCGCACGAAGTCGATCGCGAGTTCGGTGGTCACCGACCAGGTACCGGCCGGACGGCGTAGGTACGGCACCTCACCGAGGGTGTGATCGGCCAGCAGGCCCAGCACCCCGGCCTGGACCTGGCCGCGTCCGTCGGTCGCCCAGTCGCCGAGTTGCATGTCGGTGTGGCTTTCCGACCCGCGGGGGTTGCACGAGTGCAGGCCGAACCGCGCCTCCACCGACGTCGGCCTGCCGACCAGGCATGCCGAGTCGGTGTCGGCGGGGAGGTCGACGCGGGTTTCCGAGGAGGCTGTCATCGATCCGCGGTGACCGTCTCGTCGACCGAGGGCTCGACGCATTCGGCCAGCCGGCCGGCGATCAGATCCTCGGCCTCGGACACCATCCGCGACACCAACTCGCCGACGGTGGGGATGTCGTTGATCAGGCCCATCGACGTGCCGACCCACCAGATACCGGCGTCGAGGTCACCCGTCTCGTAGACCTTGGCGCCGCGGGTCCCGGCCACCAGATCCTTGACGTCCTCGAACTTGCCGCCGCGGTTGAGGATCTCCACCACCTCACGCGACACCGCGTTGCTGGCCACCCGCGCGGTGTTGCGCAGCGGCCGGAAGATCAGCTCGGTGTCCAGCTCGGTGCCGGCCACGATCGCTTCCTTGACCTTCTGGTGGATCGGCGATTCCACGGTGCACATGAACCGCGAACCCATGTTGATACCGTCGGCGCCCAGCGCCAGCGCGGCGACCAGACCACGGGCGTCGGCGAACCCGCCGGACGCGATCATCGGGATGGTGATCTTGTCCGCGGCCGCCGGGATCAGCACCAGACCGGGGATGTCGTCCTCACCGGGATGCCCGGCGCATTCGAACCCGTCGATGCTGATGCCGTCCACACCCAGGCTCTGCGCCTTGACCGCATGCCGCACCGAGGTGCACTTGTGCAGCACCTTGACGCCGTTCTCGTGGAACATCGGCAGATGCGGCGCCGGGTTGGAACCGGCCGTCTCGACGATCTTGATGCCGGACTCGACAATGACCTGACGGTACTCGTCATACGGCGGCGGGTTGATCGTCGGCAGGATCGTCAGGTTCACCCCGAACGGCTTGTCGGTCATCTCCCGCGTCCGGGCGATCTCCTTGGCCAGCGCCTCCGGGGTGGGCTGGGTCAGCGCCGTCAGGAAACCCAACGCACCGGCATTGGCCACCGCGGCGACCAACTCCGCGCGACCGACCCACTGCATGCCACCCTGCACGATCGGATGCTCAACCCCGAACGCCTCGGTGAACTTCGTCTTCAACGCCATCTGCGATACCTTCCTCATGCCCCGGCGGCAGCCGGGGTCTTTCAGCCGGTGCGCGGTCCAGCGCCCGTGCACCGGGCGAGATGTTCGGCTGCCGAGGACAACAGGGTCGCGATCGAGCTGTCGAGCTGCTCAAGGTCGACAGCCCCGTGATCACCCATCTGCCCCTTGCGCCGCCGGACCAACACACCTTGCAGCAGGCCGGCGGCCCGCCATTGCGAGAACGCGCGGTAATAGTCGATCCCGTCCACCGGGACACCGGAGACCGCATGGTAGATCTCGATCATCTCGTCGCGGTCCGGGAAGCCCCCGGCCCGCGTCGGGCTCGGCATGACGATGCCTGGTTCTTCCGGCGCCCGCCAGTCGTCGAGCAGCCAGGCCAGGTCCGCGAGCGGATCGCCGATAGCGGCGAGCTCCCAGTCCAGAACCGCGGTCACCTCGCCGCCGTCGACCAGCATGTTCGACAGTCGCAGGTCGCCGTGCATGATCACCGGAGGTGCGGACCGCGCAGGCATCGACTGCGCCAACCCGTCCCGCAGACGTTGCCACCCGGCGTCGTGCCGGGTGTCGCGGCCGTAGACGTCCCAGGCCTGGGTCACCCGCCTGATCTGCCGTTCCAGGTACGGAGACCGCGGCTCGGGAAGTCCCAGCCTTCCGGTGTCGAGGGTGTGCAGCCGGCCCAGGATGGTGGCCACCTGACGGCCGATCTGCTGACGCTGTGCCGGGGTGAGCGGCCCGGCGTCCTGCTCCGACTCCAAAGCCCGGCCGTTCACCCGTTCCATGACGAAGAACGGGGACCCGTCAGGAGAACGGCCCATTCCCACGACACGGGGCACCGGAATACCGCTCGACTCCAACGCGGCGATGATCCGGGCCTCCCGGTGCACGTCGTGGGCGCTGCCGACCGCGGCACCGGGCGGCGGTTCGCGCAGGATCCACTCGCGTCCGGCACCGTCGGAGACGCACGAGGTGATGTTGGATTGGCCGAAACCCACCCTGGTCACCGTCACCGGCTCCTGGACGGACTGGCCGTTGCGCATCAACCACTGCGCCACCGCGGCGGGTCGGTCGCACATCGACCGCGCTGGTTCGGCCGCCCGCGTGCTGGTGTCGGTCATGGCACTCCTAACAGCTGTTTTCTCGTTTCCATTAGGGAATTGGGTGGTTACGTGCCGTCCGCGGTGTGCGAGCGCTCGGATGGCTCAGCGATACGTGCGAATGGCCAGCCCCAGTTCCGGGAAGCGCCCCACCGCCTCCGACTGCAGACCGCACCAACCGGATTCGCCGGTTACCTCATCGGTGACCCGTGCCAAAGTCTGGCGCAGCTGATGCAACTCCGGTTGCAGATCCGGTTCCTCGATGTCGTCGATGCACTCACCGTCAACGACCAGCCTGCCGCGGTCTTCGCCGTGGTAGTGGCCCTTCCAGCCATAGTAGAGGCCCGGTCCCAGGCACGCTGCCGCGACCCCGATCGGTTCGACGACGAACCGCCGCTCGGTGCCGTCGGCCATCTCGCAGTCGAATGTGACTTCGAGCAGGCGCTCCGACGACGGATCGAATCTGTGCTGCATCACGGTGTTCACCGCCGCCACCTGAGTGCCTTCCTGTCGAACGATCCGGGTGTTGTCCTCGACCACGGTGCCGTTCGGGCCTTCGCTGATCCAGTGCGAGAGGTGTACGGCGTATTCGCCGTCGGCGCCGTGGAGCAGTCCCGGCGCCCAGACCATCCGGAAGTTCGTCTCCGCACCGATCTCGTGCTGTTTGGCGTCGGCCGGCGGCGGACCGACGTGCGGGCGAATACCCCAGGAGTGGTCCCGCACCTGGAAGGACGACGACCGGCTCAACTCATAAACCTCGCCGGCCACCTCGATGCGGCCCTCGGCTGAGCCGGTCTGGATGAACCGGGTGACGTCGTCGGTGGTTCGGTAACCACGGACCACCGTGTTGCGCTCGGTCAACGGCTGGGTGTGTCCGTACAATGTCAGGTCGAATGCGATCGGCTGCACATCGTTGGGTTCGAGGATGCAGCGCACCGCCGAGAGCGGTTCGACGACCTCGTAGCGCAACGGCCCCACCGCCGTGACCGTCGGGTCCGGATAGAGGCGCCGACTGCCCCGCACGGTGTACTGGGTTTTTCCGATCGTGACCATGCCGAATCCGTCGAACACGTTGCGGTTCAGGTAGCGGCCCATCCCGAACCCCACGTGCAGTTCTCCACTGGTATCGCCCGCGCTTCCAAAAACGCGTTCGGTCCATGCAGGATCGGTGGTCGCCACCTCGGCGAAGGTCCCGACATGTTGATGAATCATCAGTTCATCGGCATCGGTGAGTTGCGGTGGCCGCCGATTCATGACAGTGCCTCCAATTCGTCGAGGGCATCGAGTGAGTCGAGATCGTCGAAAGCCGCCAGCAGCCGGTCCAGCCAGGTCCTGACCAGCTGCCAGCCGCGGTCGTTCATGTCCACTGCGCGCGCGATCGCCACGGTGTTCTGCAATCCGTGGAAGACCCCCAACCGCAGATCCGAGCGGCAATCCTCCTCCGAGTAGCCCTGCACACCCAACTGGATCAACCGACGGTGGTAGGTGCGCAGCAGTTCATGTTCGTGTTCCCGGCGCACCTCGGTGGGAGTCGAGGCGCCGAGGAACCCGCCGAGATCCCGGCCGGTGTGGGCCACTGACACCGTCTGCCAGTCCACCACGACCGGACGGGCACCATCGTGCACCGGGAACAGCATGTTGTCCGGCCGGTAGTCACCGTGCACGAGGCCGTGCGGACGCCCGGCCGCCACCCACCAGCGATCGGCGCGCTCGACGAACCTGCCGAGAACGCGATCTGTCGCGCTGCCGGGTTCCACGGCCATCACGTTGCGGAAGTGGTCGATATTTCGTTGCGTAATCCGCTGATAACGGGCACCCTCCACCGCAGACGGCGGCTTGAGCAGGTTGTCGCCGGGCGGGAACGGCCCGTTCCAGAGCGGGGCATGCAGTCCGGCGAGATTGACCATCGCACCGTGGAGTTCAGCCGGTTGCGGGGTCGCGAACTCGTCGCCGGGGCTCGCGGGGACGATGTCTTCGAGCAGTAGGACGAACCGATCACCCTCGGGCGCGATCCACTCCGCATAGCTCTTCGGCACCCTGACGTCCAACCTTGCCGCGAAATCCCGGTAGAAGCGGACTTCCTGCTCGTAGAAGCCTGGACGGTTCGGGAAGCCGAACCCGCGCCGCCCGGTGTGCCGGCTTGCCGCACCTTCCGTTGCATACTTGAGCACCAAGGTCTTCGGTGCGGACTCGTCGTCTCCGGAAAGGGTCAGCGTCAACCGCTGCGCCGCGGCCATCATGCCGTTGCCGATCGGCTCACCGCGGAAATTCAACACGTCCACGTCGTGGCCGGCTGCCCGCAGACATCCGGTCAGCCATTCCGCGGTCACCTCGTCCGCGGTCGTCGGGCCGAGAGCGCGCCGCTTTTCCATCAAACCGCCTCGCACGTTCTCTAATCTAGAGTAAATTCCTTGCATACTAACAAGCTGACGCATTTTCTGCAGGAGTCATGCCCCCTGAGTGGAACAGGACTCATCTTTTTAATGGTCTGTAAGTTACGTCGCGGGCTCGAATCCGCGTATCCAGGAAGGAGAGCGATGACCACACCCAACCCGACACCGCATCCCACCGAATCGGGCTTCGCCGCGGCATACTCAGCCGCCTGGACGTCGGATCCGCAAGTCCTGGTGCAGTTCTTCGCGCCGAACGGGGTCTACACCGATGTCGCCATGGGCGGGACTTATCAGGGACCCGAGGGCATCGCCCGGTTCCACAGGTACATGCTCAAGTTCACCTCGGACACGGTGATCGAGTTCGGCGAGACCCATGCCTGCGACGGTCGCCTGGTTGCCCACTGGGTGTGGAGTGGAAGCTTCGACGGACCATTGCGTCTCCGGTCAGGGAAACTCATCGATGCGACCGGAACCCACTTCAGCGTTCCCGGTGTCGCGGTGTGCAGGTACGACCCGGCGGGCAAGCTGACCTCCCATGAGGACTACTGGGATCTGGCCACCGTACTCGATCAGGCCAAGGTGCCGATCGGCTGATCCGTCGAACGGGATCACCGATCCGACAGCGGAAATCGAAAGTGGCGGCCGTTCGACAAGAACGGCCGCCACTTTCGCTGTATCGGTTCGGCTACCGCTGTGCCGCTCCGATCAATTCGGACCGGGCGACGTACTTCACCCGGGGCCGGCCGGATTCCCGGCCCCGCCGGCGCTCGGCCTCGTCTATCCGCCGCCAGCCGGACCAGTCGACGGGTACGGTGCCGCGCCGGCGCAACAATGCCTCGATGTCGGTACCGGCAGCGGTCGGGTCGGACAGTAATCCACTGCGGTGATCCGCCAGGAGCAGGCCGACCGTCTCCTGCGCGCAGGTTCGGTTGGATCCGATGAAACCGCGCGGACCACGCTTGATCCAACCGGTGACGTACACCCCGGGCACCGTGCGACCCGCCTCGACCACCCGGCCGCCCTCGTTGGGCACCACTTCTCGCTCGGTGTCGAACGGCAGACCCGGAACCGGTGTGCCGCGGTATCCGATCGACCGGAGGACCAGACCGGTGTCGATGATCCGCCCGAACGAACCGTTTCCGGACCGGGTGGGGTCGACACGTACCCCTTCCACGCGTTCGGATCCGACGATCTCGACCGGCGTCACCCCGAACAGGAACACCAGTCGCTTGTTGCCAATGCTCCGTGCACGCTGCCGATAACGTTCGGCGACATCGTATTTGAGCGCACTCTCGAAGTCGCCGTCCCGCCGATCACCGACATCGCCGTCGATCACGATGTCCACACCGTCCAGTTCGCCCACCGCAAGGAATTCCCCGAGGGTGAACGCGGCGTCGCCCACTCCGCGGCGACCGATCACGACGACTTCCTCGATCCCGCTGTCGGCGAGTCGACGGAGTGCGTGATCGGCGATGTCGGTGCCGGCCAACTGCCCGGGATCACTGAGCAGTACCCGGGCGACGTCCAGCGCGACATTACCGTTGCCGATGATCACCGCACGCCGCGACGACAGATCGATGGCGTCGTCGACGTGGTCGGGGTGACCGTTGTACCAGCCCACGACCTCCGCGGCCGCGTGACTGCCGGGCAGGTCCTCCCCCGGGATGCCGAGTTCACGGCTCGACGACGCCCCGACAGCATAGATCACCGCATGGTGGCGGTCGAGTAGTTCGGTATGCGAGATATCCTCACCCACCGTCACATTGAGGTAGAGCCGTAGATCCGGATGGGTCAGCGCCGGTTCGAACACCGACACGACCCCCTTGGTGCGCTGGTGATCGGGCGCCACACCGGACCGGATCAGCCCGAACGGCGTCGGCAACCGTTCGAACATGTTCACCTCGACGCCGGGAGTCCGTATGAGCTCGGCCGCCGCATAGCAGGCCGCGGGGCCGCTGCCCACGATGGCGACCCGCAGAGCTCCCGCCGCCACCCGGTCGCGGGGCTCCTCCGAACTCATCGCCCGCACGGCCAACGGCCGGCTGACGAAGTACTCCGCATTGATGTCCCGGAAGACCGATTGCCCGGTCGGGAGGTCATCTTCGTGATAGATGGCCCCCACTGGGCATTCAGCCTCGCACGCACCACAATCCACGCATGACGCGGGATCGATGTAGAGCATGGTCGACTCGTTGCCCTCGGCTGACGGCACAGGCCGGATACAGTCGACCGGGCAGACCGGTACGCAACTGCCGTCGTTGCAGCAGTTCTGGGTGATGACGAAGGCCACTGATCCTCGTTTTCGTCAGGACGCGTCCATCGAGAGGGCGCGGGTCGGGCAGTTGGAGATCGCCTCTTCGACGGCCGCTCGTTCCTCGGCGTCCAGGTTGTCTTTGATGACCCGGGATTGGCCGTCGTCACCGATCTGGAACACCGTCGGGGCGGTGACCTCGCACAACCCGATCCCGGTGCATTTGCTGAGATCCACCCGCACTGCCATCAGAACATCCTCCGCATGAGTTTGAGCGCCCGCTCGGTGTAGGGCGGGTACACCAGCGACGGGTCGGGCCGGCTCGGCTTGGCGAGCACCGCGCGGCGGTGGCTGAGCGCTTCGAAGCCCCACCGACCGTGGTAGGCGCCCATTCCGCTGTCTCCGACGCCGCCGAAGGGCAGTTGCGGCACCAGACAGTGCATCGCGAGATGGTTGATCACCGCACCACCCGACGGGATCGCGTCGATCAGCCGGCGACCGGTTTGGGTCGACTTGGTGAACACGTACATCGCCAGTGGTTTCGGCCGGTCGTTGACGAATTTCACCGCGGCATCGGCGGATTCGATGGTCAGCACCGGGAGGATCGGTCCGAAGATCTCCTCGGCCATGACCGGGTCGGTCGGCACCGGATCGACGATCACCGTCGGCTCGATACGCAACCGCGCCCGGTCTGTGCCGCCGCCGGAGACGATCCGGCCGCTCGTGGTGGCGATCAGCGAGGCCAGCCGGTCGAACTGACGCTCGTTGACAATGCGCAGCGACGGTGATTCCCCGGCGCGGAAGGCCTTTACGGTATCGACGATCTTGGTGACCAGCGCATCTCGGACCGAGCGGTCGACGAGGACATAGTCGGGGGCGATGCAGGTCTGCCCCGAGTTCATCAACTTGACCCAGGCGATGCGTCGGGCCGCCACATCGAGATCGGCGTCGGCGGTGACGATCACCGGGCTCTTCCCGCCGAGTTCAAGGGTGACCGGTGTCAGGGTGGGCGCCGCGGCGGCCATGATCTTGCGTCCGACCTCGGTACCACCGGTGAACAACGCGTGATCGAATCCCTGCGCCAACAGGTCCTGGGTGGTCTGTGCGTCACCCTCGACCACCTTGATCGCGTCCCCGTCCAGGTAGCGCGGCACCAGGCGGGCCAACAGCGCCGAGGTGGCCGGCGCCAGTTCGGACGGTTTGATCACCGCGCAGTTGCCCGCTGCGACGGCCGCGACCAAGGGTCCCAGCGACAGGTAGAGCGGATAGTTCCACGGCCCGATGATCAGGACGACCCCGAGGGGATCGTATTGCACCCAGCCGCGACCGGGCCGTTGGGCCAGCGGCAGGCTCACCCGCTTGCGGCGCATCCACTTCTTGAGGTGCCTGCGCGCGTAGCCGGCCTCGGCGACGGTGGAGGCGATATCACCGAGCCAGGCTTCGACCGCCGACCGGCCCAGATCGTGTTCCAGCGCCTCGGCGATGGCGGCTTCCTGCTCCCGGCACAGCCGTTCGATCCCGGCCAGCTGGGCCAGTCGCCACCGCAACGGCTTGGTGCGGCCGGTGGCGAACACCTCGTGCAGCTGATCCCGCACCCCGGTTGTCGGGGAGTTGCGGCTTTCAATACTGATAGTCATCGCATCCCTCTAGAATTCGGGTTTAGGCACGACACCGGAAGCGACCGCTCCGGTGATTCCGCCGTCGACCGCGACCGCTTGTCCGTTGATCCACCGGGCGGCATCGGATGCCAGGAACACCACCACATCGGCGATGTCGTCGGGGCTGGCGTGCCGCCCCAGCAGCGCCTTGACCCCGTCGAGGGTGTCCTTGCCCATCGACTCCTCGAAATCGGCGAGGATCGGCGTCTCGACCGGACCGGGCAGCACCGCGTTGATGCGGATTCCCCGCTGTGCCGCGGTCAGGCCCATCGTCATGGTGTAGACGGTGGTGACCTCTTTGGAGAAGTTGTAGGCGTTGCCCTGCTGCGGATGCTCCTTGAACCAGCGGGCACCGTCTTCGAACGACTCGGTGGCCAGCAGGTCACGGATCGCTTCGAGTCGCTCGGGCCAGCCGAAGCCCGCGGTCGAGGACACCGTGGTCACCGTGCCCCCGCTGTTGAGCCGGTCGAGAAACGCCTCGGTCAGGTGGCGTACCGCGAGGCTGTTGACCGCCAGCACCGTCTCACCCGGTGCGGTGCCGGGAATTCCGGCGATGTTCATCAGCCCGTCGTAGCTGCCCTCGAGCTGTTCCACGGCCGCGTCGATGCTGCGCGGGTTCGCCAGGTCCACCTCGATATGCCTGCTGACCGGGGCGCTCGGCGGATTGCGGTCCATGGAAGTGACCTCCGCACCCGCGGCAAGCAGCTTGCGAGCGGTCGCGTCACCGATTCCCGACGCCGCCCCGGTGACGACATAGCGCCTATTGGTGAATTCAGACATCGATGAACTCCTAATCGAGGGTGTAGGGCAGCGATTTCACGGCCCGCATGAAGTTGCTGCGCAGATACGACGGTTCGCCGACCCGCAGGGTCGGGGCGCGGAAGAGCAGTTCGCGGAACATCGCCTCGAGTTGCATCTTGGCCAGGAAAGCGCCCATGCAGTAGTGCGGTCCGCCACCGCCGAACGCCACGTGCGGGTTCGGCTTGCGCCGGATGTCAAACTTGTGCGGATCGGTGAAGGCCCGCTCGTCACGGTTGCCCGACGAGTACATCAGCAGCACCCAGTCGCCCTGCTTGAGCTCCTGACCGCGTAGCACCGTGTCTTCGGTGACGGTGCGCCGGAAGGTCATCACCGGGGTCGCCCAGCGCACGAACTCCTCGATGGCCGTGTGGATATGCCCGTCGAAGTCGTTGAGCAGCAACTCCTTCTGATCCGGGAACTCCTGCAGCGCCATCGTGGCGATCGAGGTGCTGTTCCGCGTGGTGTCATTGCCCGCCACCGACAACAGCACGAAGAACGCGCCGAGCTCGTCATTGGTGAGCCGCCGCCCGTCCACCTCCGCCTGCACCAGCTGCGACATCAGATCGTCGGTGGGTTCCGCGCGACGCTGATCGGCCAGCTCCATGGCGGTTTCCCGCAGCGCCGTAAGCGATTCCAGGATCACCTGCATGGGTTCGCGGCCCGCGGCGACCTCCGGGTCGGCCCACGACACCATGCCGTCGGCGTGGCGGGTGGTCTCATCGCGCTTCTCCGGCGGCAGGCCCACCATCTCGTAGATCGTCCACATCGGCAGCTTCTTGGCGACCTGCTCGACGAAGTCGCCCTCTTTGGTCTTGACGAAGTCGTCGACGATCTGCTTGGCCTGATTGTTCACCTGATCGCGGATGATGGACAGCCGCCGCGGGGTGAACACCGAACTGATCAGGCGCCGCAGGCTGGAATGCTCCTCTCCGTCCATCGACAGGAACGACTCCGCCAGCACCAGCATCTCCGGCGGGATCGCCTCGACCTGTGTGCCCTGACCCGAGCAGAACAGTTGCGGGTTCTTGCTGACGTACTCGATGTCCTCATGGCGGGTGATCGCCCACACCCCGTCCACCGGCGGGGGCATCATGGTGCCCTCGATCGGCGGGTGCCAGCTGACGGGCCGCTCATCGCGGAGGATCTTGAAGTACGGCTCCCTCTCCTCGGCGGTCTTGGACCAGAACTCCAGGGTCGAGATGCAGATCGGATCGAACGGCGGCCGGTCGACGCGGGGTTCGGTGGTCTCGGTGGTCATCGTGCTGCCTCCTGGTAGCGATTGATCAGAACTCGTTTGGCTAGTTTTCCGGTGGCCAGCCGGGGAAGTTCATCGACGAAGTCGACCGACCGGGGTGCCTTGTAATGGGCAATGCGTTCGCGCACATAGGCGATGATCTCCGCGGCCAATTCATCCGACGCCTCAACGCCCTCGCGCAACTGAACCACGGCCTTCACCTGTTCGCCCATCTCGGGGTCCGGCACACCGATCACCGCCACATCGAAGATCTTCGGATGCAGGGTCAGGACGTTCTCGATCTCCTGGGGGTAGATGTTCACCCCGCCAGAGATGATCGTGAACCCCTTGCGGTCGGTCAGGAACAGATAACCGTCCTCATCGACATAACCCACATCGCCCACCGTGCACCAGTTCTCATGCTGTGGATGACGGGACTGCGCAGTCTTCTCCGGATCATTGTGGTAGACGAACGGGGCTACCTCGCGCTCGAAGTAGATGGTGCCGATCTCACCGGGGGGCAGTTCGGCACCGGCGTCATCGCAGATGTGCAGAATGCCCATCGCCGCCCTGCCCACCGAACCCCGCTTGGTGCGCCATTCCTCGGTGGTGATGATCGTCGTGCCGTGCTGTTCGGTGGCACCGTAGTACTCGACGAGAATCGGTCCCCACCAATGGATCATCGCGTCCTTGACATCCGGCGGGCACGGCGCGGCCGCGTGCACCGCCAACCGCAGGGACGACACGTCGTACCGAGACCGAACCTCTTCCGGCAGTTGCAGCATCCGGACGAACATCGTCGGCACCATCTGAGTGGCCGTCACCCGGTACTTCTCGATGGCGTCCAATGTCTGTTCGGCGTCGAACCGTTCCATCAGGACGACTGTTCCGCCCAGTGCATGCACCGCACCGCACCACTTCAGCGGTGCGGTGTGATAGATCGGCGCGGGCGACAGGTAGACGTCATCGTCACTCACCCCGAACGCGTGCTGTAGCAACCCGACGATCGGATCCGCAGGTTCATCGATCTGAACCGGAATCCGGTGCGGCTTGATGCCTTTGGGCCGCCCAGTGGTTCCCGAGGAGTACAACATCTCCGAACCGCGGGGCTGGTCGGTCAGGCGGGTGTCACCGGCGGATGCCAAAAGCCCGTCGTAGCTGGCATAGCCGTCGACCGGGCCCCCGAACGCATACCACTGCTCGACGTCAGTGACGAGCTTCGCGACCTGTTCGCCCAGATCGCGCACCCCGGCCGAGCAGAAAACGACCTTCGCGCCGCTGTCCGACACGATGTAGGCCGCCTCCTCAGGCGCCAGATGCCAGTTGATCGCCGTGATGTAGAGACCCGAACGAAGCGCCGCCCAGTACACCTCGAACGCGGTCGCCGTGTTGTCAGTCAGCAGGGCGATCACGTCACCCGAACGCAGCCCGGTGATGTGCAACGCGGCGGCCAGTCGGGCCGAACGGTCCTCCAGCTGTCCGTACGTCAAGACAGCGCCGGTGCCGGCCATGACGACCGCAGGGCGATCCGGCGCGGTCGCCGCATGCGCTCCCGGATACGACATCAAACCTCCCTGCCGTCGGTGGTTGCACTACACAGATCCATCGCTGACCCGCTCTCTAAAACTGATTAAATTCAGCCGCCAGAAGGGTGCCACTTGACGGCTGTCATAGTAGCCAATCACATGACCGATGTCACACTGACGCCAAAACTCTCCCTACACCGCACATGCTGGAGCAGCGAAACACCAGGTCAGAAACGTTGCATCGGCTCTGGGTGCCACGCCTGATCCGGATATCCGCAGAATGGTGGTGGTCCCGCTCATCCGCGAAATTGTGTTTCAAAACTGTCGTATCTCGGGCACCGCGGGCGCAGCTTGCCCAGGTCGAGACCCCAACGCGATCCGCTCAGTCCGATACCGGCGAGAACGATGCGGTCTCACCCGGGTGCATCGGCGGAGATCCCGGCGTCGTGGGCGCGGCCGGGTTGAGCTACCGCGCCCACGGCAAACCGCCGGGTCAGCGCGAAATCAGTGCTGGTGAACCATCACGCCGCGAATGTTGCGGCCGGAAAGCATGTCGTCATACCCCGCCGTGATGTCCTCGAGCTTGTATTCGGCGGTGACGACTTCGTCCAGCAGCAGCTGACCGTTGCGATACAGGCGCAGCAGCCGGGGGATGTCGGCCCGCGGATTCGCCTCGCCGTAGAGGCTGCCGAGCACCCGCTTCTGGAACAGGGTGGCCGCCCCCATCGACATGGTGACGGCCTGGTCGGTGATCGGAGCGATCGCGGTCATCACCACCGCACCGCCCTTGCGGGTCATGTTGAGTCCCTCTTCGATCATCGTTCCGCGCAACACACCGACGGTCAGGATCACCGAGTCGGCCATCACACCGCGGGTGAGCTCGGCGACCAAGGCCGTCGCCTCCTCGACGGAGGTGACGAAATGTGTTGCGCCGAACTGCATCGCCTTCTCGCGCTTGGACTCCACGAGGTCGATCGCCACGATGTGCTCAGCACCGGCCACCCGCGCACCCTGGATCGCCCCGCTGCCGATACCGCCACATCCCCACACCACGACGGTGTCGCCCGGTTCCACCGCGGCGGTGTTCACGGCCGAGCCCCAGCCGGTCGTGATACCACATCCGAGCAGGCATGCGCGCGCCAGCGGGATGTCGTCGTCGATCTTGACGACGGACGCCTCCGGAATCGATCCGTACTGCGAGAAACTTCCGACGAAGGACATGGCACCGACGTTCTTGCTGTTCACGCGGCGGCGGAAGGTGCCGTCCGGCTGCGTACCGGTCATGAGCAGCGCGCCGAGATCACACAGGTTCGACTGTCCGGTGGCGCAGAATCGGCACCGGCCGCAGGCGGGGATGAATGAGGCGACCACGTGGTCACCTTCCTTGAGACCACGCACGCCGGGGCCGACCTCGACGATGCGGCCGGCACCCTCGTGCCCGCCGATCATCGCCACCTCCGGAATGGGGCCGCCGAAATCGCCGAGGCGGAGGTGCTCGTCCGAGTGGCACAGCCCGCTGGCCTCCCACGCCACCAGCACCTCACCCTCTGCCGGCGGATCGAGATCGACCTCTTCGATACTCCACGGGGCCCCGAACTCGAAGAGAACCGCTGCTTTGGTTTTCACTCTCGCCTCCTGCGTAGGCGCACTGCCGCGATACGACAGCGCCACTTTCAAACATAGTTTAAGCGGGCTTTGATGCCCGAGATACTGGTGGTTCTCTCTCATTTCTACAGGGGATCTCGCTCGTTGAGGACGAGATGATGAATCAATATTCGATTTTTTTGGGAAACACCGGTCCCTCCGGGCGACTCGGGCTTACGGTGGCGTCGGACGATCAGGCACAGCACCCAGGAGACAAGATGTACAGGCCCCCGCGTACCGCGATCATCGGCGCCGGGATCAGCGGTCTCACCACAGCAAAGAACCTCGGCGACGCCGGTGTCGAATACGTGTGCTTCGAGTCGTCGGACCGGGTCGGTGGCAACTGGGCGTTCCGCAACCCCAACGGCCACTCCAGCGCCTACCGATCACTCCACATCGACACATCGCGGGACCTACTGTCCTTCAAGGACTTCCCGATGGATAGGAATCTGCCGGACTATCCGCACCACAGCGAGATCAAGGAATATCTCGACGACTACACCGACGCCTTCGGACTGCGGGAACACATCGAGTTCGAGACCGCCGTGGAACACGCGCACAGACTCGACGGGGGCGGCTGGGAACTTCAGATCAGCGACGGCAGCCGGCGCCGGTTCGATGCGCTCGTGGTGGCCAACGGACACCACTGGGATCCGCGCTTACCGAACTTCCCGGGCCACTTCACCGGTGAGACGATCCACTCGCACTCCTACATCGACCCCACCGAACCGCTCGACCTCCGGGGCAAGCGCATCGTCGTGGTCGGCATCGGCAACTCGGCCGCCGATCTGGTGTCCGAACTGTCGCAGAAGGCCTGGCAGAACAACGTCTACCTGTCCACCCGGTCCGGCGCCTGGGTGGTGCCCAAGTACATCCTCGGCCTGACCGCGGACAAACTGGCGTACACCCTGCCGGTGATCCCGTTGTCCTGGCAGCGGCGGGCCAAGCAGATCCTGCCCCGACTGCTGTTCGGCAACCCGGAGCACTACGGTCTGCCCACCCCGGATCACAAGTTCCTCGAGGCCCATCCGACCCAGTCGGCCGAACTGCTGATGCGGCTGGGCTCCGGCGACGCGATAGCCAAGCCCGACATCGAACGACTCGACGGCGACCATGTGGTGTTCACCGACGGTTCCCGGGTGGCAGCGGACGTGATCATCTACGCCACCGGATACAACATCACGTTCCCGTTCTTCGACCCGGAATTCCTCTGCGCACCCGACAACCGGTTGCCGCTGTACAAGCGGATGTTCAAGCCCGGAATCGACGATCTGGTCTTCGTCGGCTTCGCGCAGGCGCTCCCGACGTTGTTCCCGTTCGTGGAGTGCCAGGCCCGACTGGCCGCCGCCTATCTGGGCGGGTCGTACCGGCTGCCGACGGAGGCCGAAATGCACCGGGTCATCGCGGCCGACGAACGCAAGTACATCGGGCACTTCAAGAACCGGCCGCGGCACACCCAGCAGGTCGACTACTTCGACTACGAACGCGACATCCGCAAGCGGGAACTCCCCGCCGGGCGGTGCCGCGTGGCCAGGTACGGACCGGTCCGGCTCGCCGGCCGGGCCGAGGCGGCAGCCGCCGACGCGGTGTGACATCGGTGGGTTTCGGTTCGATCTCGTTTCGGCCCATTCTGTTTCGGTAAGGAGCATTCGAGATGTCCAATCCGCTACGTATCCCGGCCGAGGGCGGTGCGATGTTGGCCGCATCGCACTTCCCCGCCACCTCCGACGCGTTGCGCGGTCCCAACGGCCGTCCGGGTGTGGTCATGGCGCACGGTCTGGGTGCCACCCGGGACAGCGGCTTGGCGGGTTTCGCGGCGGCGTTGGCGGATGCCGGAGCCGACGTGATCACGTTCGACTACCGCAACTTCGCGGAATCCGACGGCACCCCGAGGCAGTTGGTGTCGTTGCGGGGCCAGATCCGGGACTATCACGCGGCACTGCGTTACCTCCGGTCGATGCCCGACGTCGACGCCCGCCGCGTGGCGGTGTGGGGGGTGTCGCTGTCGGGCGGGCATGTGCTCAAGGTGGCCGCCGAGGATCCGGCGGTGGCCGCGGTGATCAGCGTGACCCCCGCGGTCGACGGACTGGCCGCAGTGGCCACCCTGGCCCGCGCGAACGGACCGGTGCATCTGGCCAAACTGGTCGGCCGCGGACTGTCCGACGTCCTGGCCGCCGCGCTGGGGCGGCCACCGGTGCCGGCGCCGATCGTCGGACATCCCGGTGAGCTCGCGGCGCTCACCGCTCCGGGCGCGGTGGAGGGCATGCTCACCACCGCCGGACCGTCCTGGCGCAACGCGATCGCGGCGCGGCTGTTCCTGCAGATGGGTACCTACCGTCCGATTGCGGATGTCTCCCGGGTGCAGTGCCCGGTGCTGATGCAGATCGCCGATCATGATCAGTCCGCGCCACCGGCGGCGGCCACCCGGGCGGCGACCCGGCTGGGCGCGACGGTGCACCGCTACCCCTGTGACCATTTCGACGTCTATCCGGGAACGTCCTGCCACGACCGGGCCGTCGCCCATCAGGTGGCGTTCCTGCGGCGTGTGCTGGCGCCCGCGGAGGTCGCCTCATGACAAGCCGGATGCCCGAGATCGGGTTCTACACCCTCGCCGGACAGGCGAACCATCCGCGCGACCTGATCGCCGAGGTCCGCGACGCGGAACGGCTCGGGTTCGGCGAGTGCTTCATCTCCGAGCGGTTCTCCACCAAGGAGGCCGCGACGATCAGCGGGGCGGTGGGCGCTGACCGAGACCCTCGAGATCACCACGGCGGCGACGAATCACAACATCCGCCATCCGATCGTCACCGCCGCGTTCGCGACCACCATGCACCGGCTCACCGGGAGCCGGTTCACCCTCGGCATCGGCTGCGGGGTGGTGCCCGTCCAGCGGGTTTTCGGCATGCCGGAGATCACCACCGCGCAGATGGGGGACTTCGCCGCGGTCATGCGCCGGCTGTTCCGGGGCGAGACGGTCGTCGGCCACGACGGTCCGATCGGCAGCTATCCCGCGCTGCGCCTGGATCCCAACTTCGACGAGGACGTCAAACTGGGCATGGTGGCGTTCGGGCCGAATTCGCTGGCGTTGGCCGGCAGGGCCTTCGACAAGGTCATCCTGCACACCTTCTTCACCGACGAAACGCTCGAGCGCTGTGTGAAGACCGTCAAAGACGCCGCGGAGGCGGCCGGCCGCGACCCGGAGCAGGTTCAGGTGTGGTCTTGCTTCGCCACCATCGGCGATCATCTGCCCGAGGAACTGCGGCTACGGAAGACGGTCGGCAGGCTCGCGACCTATCTGCAGGCGTACGGCGATCTGATGGTGCGCACCAACGACTGGGATCCCGCGGTGCTGGAACGGTTCCGCGGGGATCCTGTGGTGCAGACCTTCCAGCCGCCCGGCGGCCCGGTGAAGGTGATCGACAGCCCGTTCACCACCGTGGAGCAGCTCGAGCACATCGCGACGCTGTTGCCCGATGAATGGCTCGCGCCGGCGGCCACCGGCAGCCCGGAGCAGTGCGCCGAGAAGATCAGGGCTCAGCTGGAACTCGGCGCGGACGGGGTCATCCTGCACGGCGCCTCGCCCCGCGAGTTGGAGCCGATCGTTCCCGCGTACCGCGCGATCCGCTCAGGAAAGGCCGCCGATTGATGGCATTCACCGACTACACCATCGCCGAGCTGACCCCGGAGGCGCTGGCGGCCGTGCTGCGCCGGCGCCCCGGATGGGAGGCGCTGACAGTCACGACCGTCGAGTCGCAACCGGTGGGAACCGGTCAGATGGCCAGCAGCTACCGGTTGACCCTCGGCTACGCCGGGGATTCCGGCTCGGCACCGGACACCCTCATCGCCAAGATCTCGAGCACGGACGAGACCAGCTGGCAGATGGCCGTCGCGACCGGGGCCTATGAACGGGAGGTGCGGTACTACCAGCACCTGTCCGGCCTCGCCGCGACCCGCACGCCGGAGTGCTATTTCGCCGAAATCGCCGACGACCGGTGTGGGTTCGCGCTCCTGCTGGAGGACATGGGTCCGGCCGATACGATCGACCAGATCAGCGGATGCACCGCCGACCAGGCCGATCTCGCGCTCGGACAAGCGGCGGCGCTGCACGGGTCCTCGTGGGCGCACGCCGCGTTGCGGGACAACGACTGGCTGCCCGCCCAGGGCGCCTGGGCCAAGCTCGCCGATGCGATACCCCACATCACCCCGATGTGGTTGGACCGTTTCGGTGCACACCTCCGGCCCGAGCACATTCCGGTCGTCGAGCAGCTCGGCGATCACGTGTCGGCATGGCTGGAGACGCTGACCGAACACCGCAGTCTGTGGCACGGTGACTTCCGGCTCGACAACCTATTGTTCGGGGCGCAGGCCGGGGCGACCCCGATCGCCGTCGTGGACTGGCAGAGCGTGGCCTCGGGGCCCGGTGTCATCGACGTGTCCTACTTCCTCGGCAACTCGATGACCGAGGACCACCGGGCCGAACACGAACGTGAGCTGGTCGGCGAATACCATCGCCGGCTGCTGTCCCATGGCGTGCAGGGCTACAGCGCCGACCGCTGCTGGCTGGAGTACCGGGCGCATGCGGTCTTCGGGCTCATGCTGACCGTCCCCGTGTCGCTGGGTGTGCAGGCCACCGAGCGCGGTGACAAGATGTTCGCGGCGATGGCGACCCGCGCCGCGGCGCAGATCCTGGAGAACGAGAGCTACACCGCGCTCAAGTGCCTGTGATGGTCCCCCTGTGATGGTCCCGGAGTGCCGGTGATCGAGTGAGACGACAAGCGGCGGGCCCGGTGGACCCGCCGCTTTCGTATCCGACAGATCAGCGTGAAGCCGCCGGCCGATGACTCGCCAGGATCTTGTCGACCACCAGTTTCGCGGTCTCCGCGCAGGCGGTGGTGCCGCCGTTGGCGTATTCCTTCACGCCGTCCCCGACATTCCACAGATTCGCGAACGGGGTGTCGTGCGGCAGATCGAAACCCGCGACCGCGCGTTGCGGCGGCCAGTCGTCCCGGGTGATCGCGATGTTGAGGATGCGCGCCCGGTTGTCGAAATCGTCGATGTTGTCCCGCAGATCCTGCAGCAGCAACTCGGTCTCGGCGGCTTGGTCGAAGTCGCCGATGGAGGGCTTGGGGACCGCGGTGCCGACGTACAGGTTCCAACCCTCCGGCGCCATCTCCGGACAGGTGTCGGTGAAGTTCGCGATGTAGGCCAGGCGGCGGGACTTCGCGAAGCTCAGCATCCCGGGCACGTCGACCAACCGTTCCCGGCTGGCGAAGTTGACCGAGATCATCGACGTCGGCCGATCGCCCTTCTTGACCATCTTCCGATAGTCCGCGGGCACGTTCTCCTCGCCCAGCAGGGTCACGGTGGCCGCCGGCCCGACATCGCTGACCACCACCGGCGCGGTGAGGGTCAGTTGCCGGCCGTCACGCTCGACCACGACACCCTGCACGGCAGTCCCGTCGGTGAGGATCTTCGTCGCCGGCGTGGACAGCCACACCTGTCCGCCGTGCCGCTCGACGGCCCCGGCCAACCCCCTCCACAATCCGATGGTGCCCTCGGGATGGAATCCGAACCTCTTGAACGCGCTCTTGCGGGTGAAGTAGGTCAGGAAGACCCGTGCGGGCAGGTCCTCGGATCCGACCGCGAACACCGAGGCGCACATGTTGCGGAAAATGCCGTGCACGCCTTCGTTCTTGGTGTACTTCGCCACCCATTCGGCGGTGGAGATCTCGTCCTCGGGCAGACCGGAGTCGTTGCGCGCCGCCCCGATCCCCTTCACCAGCTTGGCGCCCTGGCGGGTCAGCTTGCCCAACAGGAAACCCCAGCCACCGCCGGTCACGTCGACGTTCTTGCCGCCGATCCGGTACAGGATCGGCGGTTTCGGTTCCCGGATGTCGAACGGGGCGCCGACCTCCTCGCAGGTCTGCTGGGTGATACCACCCGTCTCGATGACGATGGCCCCGTTGTTGACCTTGAACCCGTCGATGTCGTCGGTGGACGCGCGGCCCCCGACCTTGTCGAGTCGCTCCACCACCACGGTGCGGAATCCCTGGTGTGCCAGCCGGGCCGCGGTGAACAACCCGCCTGCCCCCGCGCCGATCACGATGGCGTCGAACTCCTGCTCGGTCGTCATCTGTTGTCTCCTCAGCTCGATTCTCAGTAGGACCGGGGCAGACCCAGCGAGGTCTGCGCCACGAAGTTCAGCACCATCTCCCGGCTGACCGGCGCGGTGCGCATGAGGCGGGTGACGAACCACAGTTCCGACAGGCCGTACTCGTAGGACAGTCCGTTGCCGCCGTGGGTCTGGATTGCCTGGTCGAGCGCTTTCAGCGCGGCTTCCGAGGCGGCGAACTTGGCGATGTTGGCCGCCTCGCCGGCGGGTTCCCCGGCGTCGAACAGTTCGGCGCTGCGTGCCGTCACCAACCGGCTCAGCTCCACCGCGATGTGGCATTCGGCCAGCGGGTGGGCCACCCCCTGGTGGGCGCCGATCGGCGTCGACCACACGGTACGCTCCTTGGCGTACTCGGCGGCCTTCCCGATGGCGTATCGACCGATGCCGCCGCACAGTGCGCCCACCATGATCCGTTCCGGGTTCAGGCCGTCGAACACCTGGCGCAGGCCGTTGCCCGCCTCGCCGATCAGGGCCTCCTCACCGACCTCGACGTTGTCGAGGAACACCGTGAACTGCTTGTCGGGCGACACGATCGACGTCGGAATCTGCTGATAGGTCAGCCCCGGCGCATCGGTCGGCACCACGAACAGCGACAGTCTCGACTTCTCCGGTGTCGACAGGTCGGCGTCGCGCGTGACGAGCAGGATCGCGTCGGACTCGTCGACCGCCGAGATGTAGTACTTCGAGCCCGAGATCACCCATCCCGAATCGGTACGCCGGGCGGTCGTCTTGACGTTGTGGCTGTTGGATCCGGCGTCCGGTTCGGTCAGACCGAAGGCCATCCTGCGCGAGCCGTCGGCGATGGTCGGAAGCCAGTCCTTCCGCATGGCGTCCGACCCGTGGTGGGCCAGGATGCTACCGCAGATGGCCGGTGAGATCACCCAGATCAGCAGCGGCATCCCGTGGGCGGCAAGCTCTTCCACCACGATGACCGCTTCGGCCATGCCACCGCCGCCACCGCCGTACTCCTCCGGGAGGTGCACGCCGAGTAGCCCGGCCGCGCCGAGATCCTTCCAGAGCTCGTCGATGTTCCCGCCGGCACGGCCGCGTTCGAGGTAGTAGTGAACACCGTAACGCTGTGCGATCCCGGCGACGGTCTCCCGGATCGCTCGGTGCTCGTCAGTCTCGTGCAACAACCCCGACATGTCTCTACCTTCCGATGAACATGGGCGTCCGCTTGGCGGCGAACGCGTTGATCGCGGCGGCGGCGTCTTCGCTGTCGCCGGTGAGTTTGATACCGCGCGTCTCCGCGGCGAGTTGCGCCGAAAGATCGTTGCGCCAAGAGTCGCGCAGCAGTACCCGCATGGTGCCGAAGGCCAGGGTCGGTCCCGCGGCCAGTTCGGCGGCCAGCTGTTCGGCGTGTTCCCGCAGCCGGTCGGGCGGCACGATCTCGTTGATCAGACCCCATTCCAGCGCCTGCTCCGCCTCGATCGGCTGGTTCCGCAGATACGCCTCCGCGGCGCGGCGCGGACCGATCAGCCGGGGTAGATGCCAGGTGCCGCCGCCGTCGCCGGACAACCCGATGCCCGCGAAGGCCGTGACGAATCTCGTGCCCTCCGCGGCGACCACGATGTCGGCCGCGTAGACGTAGCCGAGCCCGCCGCCGGCCACCGCACCGTGCGCGGCGGTGACGATCGGGACCGGAACCCGGCTGAGGATGTCGAAGGCCTGGTGGAACGGGGTGGTCATCTCGGCGAACAGATCACCGAACCGTTCGGAGCGGCCGTCCAGGAAGTAGCTGATGTCGCCGCCCACGGTGAGCGCCGGCCCGTTGCCGCAGATGAGCACGCACCGCACGGTATGGTCGCCCTCGATGCGCCGGGCCACCTCGAGCGTCTCCCGGCCCATGCGCATGTCGATGGCGTTGCGCATCTCTGGCCGGTTCAGGCACACCGTCGCAACGCCGTTGACGACGCGGTAGTCAATGGTCTCCAGCTCCGCCGGCGCGTCGAGAGCCTCGTGCCAGGCCGCGGTGTCGGTCAACTGCTCCAGGGCAACGACGCGACCGTCGTCACCGAAGGCGATGAGGTGGATGAAGGCGGCGTCCAACGGTTTTCCGCTGCGCCTGGCCGAACCCCGGTACCGCCCCCCGACCATCAGCCGGCCGTCCGGCAGGATCTGGAAGTCCTCGGCCAGTGCGCGGACCTTGAAGTGCTCGCCGATGCGCCACCACAGGTTGGTGCGCATCGCCTCCGCGCCGACGTGCTCGCCGCCCATCTGCAGCGGCAGCCCCTCGGCCGCGCGGCCGACGAAGTCCGGATGCAGCAGTTCATCCAGTGCGTCCCGGTCTCCGCGTGCCAGTGCCTCGTAGAGCCGCTGCGCGGTGCCGACTCTGGTGTCGGACATGGTGTCAGCCGACATACCGGACGATCGACTCGATCACGGCGGCCGGCTTCTGCGCACCATCGATCTCGACGGTGGTCACCATGGTGGCTTGAACCGCGCCGTCGAGGCGTTCGACCTTGTCGATCACCGAGCGGGCACGGACCTTCCCGCCCGCCGGCACCGGTGTGATGAACCGGACCTTGTTCAGCCCGTAGTTGATCGCCATCTTGACCCCGTCGACGCGATAGAGCTCATGCATGAACCGCGGCAGCAGGGACAGGGTCAGCAGCCCGTGGGCTATGGTCCCGCCGAACGGGCCGTCGGCGGCGCGTTGCGGGTCGATGTGGATCCACTGATGGTCGTCGGTCGCCTCGGCGAACTGGTCGATCCGGTTCTGGTCGATGACCAGCCAGTCGGTGGGCCCGAGCTCGCTCCCGGCAGCGGCGGCGAACTCGTCCAGCCCCGAGAACACCTTTGTCACTTGGCTACTCCTTTCCTCAGACGTGTAGCCCGACGGGCACGTCGTCACGCAACTGATCGAGGTACTCGGCCATGCCGTTCAGCGTGCGGCCGTCGGCGTCGGTCCAGCGCACGGTGGATTCGATGATGCGGGTGGTGGCGGCTCCGTCGCGGGAGCGGTGGCGCAACGGCGCCGACGCCAGAACCTGACCCGCGAACCGCCAGGTGTGATCGGCGCCGACGGCCTCGACGCGGACCTCCTGCTGATAGTGCTCGCTGTCCCGCACCGTGGTCACCGTTGCCGCATGACAGCTGTGCAGCGTCGTGCCGTCCCAGACGAATCCGCCACTGCGGAAGCTGCCGTCCGGCTCACCGAAGTAGGCGACCATGAACCCCTGGTCGGCAGCCGAACCGTGCAGCCACCGGTAGAACCACGGCGCCTGCCAGGACCGTGGGCCCCAGGAGTGGTCGCGCAGCCCGTATCCGGCGACGGCGGTGCGGATGTCGCCGATCTGCACGGTCCCGGAGACGGCGGCCAGTTGCTCGTAGTGATTGGGCGCGAACGAGGCGCCGTCGCCCTCTCCGTCGAACGTACCGGCGTACGGCGGCGCGATCGCGGTGTACTCCAGTTCGACCCGGCACGGGGCGGTCGGACTCCCGCTCAGCGCGCGCTTGGGGTCGATCAGGTCGCGCGGGTCGGCGAGCAGGGACACCTCACCGTCGAAGCGCACCCGCTGCTGCCTCATCGGGACCACGATGTCGATGCCGAGTCCGCCGGCGTTCATCTCGTCGTTGGTGGTCACGGTGGGCCGGGCGAACCCGAACGCCAGCGCATCGTCCGGCAGATACAAGCAGACGGTGCGTTCACCGCGCCCCTCGTTGGGCCGGTTGGCCATCCGGAGAAACCCGCCGATGCCCGCATCCGGATCACTGAACTGGAAGTACATCGACTCGTTGAACGTCGGCTCGGGCCCGACCGGATGGGTGTAGTCGTCCCGGTCGGTGATGGCCGGTGGCGTCGCGCTCACATCAGATCCAATCTGTTTAATCTTGATTAAGCCCATGGCCGACAGACCGCCCTCGCCTGTGTGTCTACAATCTAACACAGGTTTTTATTGTCTGTTAAACTGCGTTTTTGCACTTGACCACGGAGCTGTCGGTGAGCATTGATTCCCCTGACCTCGGCGCGGCGACCGGCTCGGACACCGCCGATCTGCAACGCATCGCACCGCGCGTGGTGCGCGCCGCGATCCCCCTGCCACTGCCCGACCTGAAGGTGATCAACGCCTACCTCGTGGCGGGTGACGACGGGGTCACGCTGATCGATCCCGGCTGGGCGTGTGCGGAATCGGAGGAGAAGCTGCTCGCCGCCCTGGACACACTGGGATACACCCGCTCGGACGTCCGACGGATCCTGGCGACCCACGCACACTGGGACCACTACTCGCTCGCCGTCAAATGGCGCCACGAACTCGGTGTCGAACTGGCGCTCGGCAGCGGGGAACGACATTCGATCTCGTCGTTCGATCCGGACCGCGGGCTGCATCCGGCCCAGGTCGGCATGCTCACCCGGGCCGGCGCGCCCGAATTGGCCCGCCAGGTGCGCCGGCTGAAGTGGCAACCCTACGAACGCGATGTCGCGTTCACGCCGCCGGACCGCTGGCTCGAGGACGGGGACCGCATCGACTGCGGCGGCATCACCCTGACCGTCCGCTCGACACCCGGACACACCCGGGGGCACGTCGTGTTCGCCGACGAAGCAAACCGGCTGATGTTCACCGGTGATCATCTGCTGCCGCGGATCACGCCGTCGATCGGCTTCGAGGACTCCCCCGAACCGCTGCCGTTGCGGTCGTTCCTGTCCTCGCTGCGTCTGGTCCTCGACCTGCCCGAGCACCGGATGCTGCCGGCGCACGGTGGCGCCGATCGCACCACCACGGTGCGCGCGGCCGAGCTCATCGAGCACCACCGAGACCGGTTGGCACTGGTGGCAGACCTGGTCGCGGCCCGGGGACAGGCCACGGCGTACGAGATCGCCACCCGGATGCGGTGGACCCGTCACGACCGTCCGATCACCGACCTGGACCCGATCCACCGGATGGTCGCGGTGATCGAGGTGATGTCGCACCTCGATCTGCTGGTGCATCAGGGCACGCTGGCCGAGGACACATCGCATCCGGCGTCGGTCTTCCAGCCGGCGTGACCGGCCATGTCGCGCTGATCACCTGCCGGCTGCTCACCCGCGCCGGGTGAACCGCTCGACCAGCCGGAACTTCTGCACCTTGCCGGTCGGGGTGGTCGGCAGCTCGGCGGCTTGCAGGAACTCGACCCGCTTGGGCACCTTGAACCGCGCGAGCCTGGCCCGGCACCGGTCCAGGACCTCCTGCTCGGTGATCCGGGCCCCGTGCGCGGGCACGACGACGACGCAACCGATCTCGCCCCAGCGTTCGTCGGTCAGACCCACCGCGAACACCTGACTGATATCGTCGTATCCGGCCAGCAGATCCTCGATCTCCTTGGGCATGACCAGTTCGCCGCCGCTCTTGTACAGCTCCTTGCTACGGCCGGTGATCTCCAGATAACCGTCGTCCCGGATCCGGCCCAGGTCGCCGGAATGCAGCCATCCGCCGCGCAGCGCCTCAGCGGTCTCCGCCGGCCGGTTCCAGTACCCGAGCATGGTCGTAGGCCCCCGCGAGACCAGCTCGCCGGTGGCGCCGGCGTCCAACTCCCGGCCGGACCCGGGATCGACCGTGCGGTAGACGGTCAGCGCGCCGGTCTCGTCGACACCCGCGGCGCCGGCCAACTTGGGCCGGCCGACCGTCTCGGAGGTCAACTCCAGCGGATCCTCCGGCAGCGTGAGCGTCATCGCCCCGCCGCACTCGGTCATGCCGTATCCGGTCACGATCTCGCTGACCCCGAAGTCCCGCTCGATCTGCCGCCACAACCACGCCGGTGCGGGCGCCGAACCGCACAGCATCGCCCGCAGGGAGTCCAGGTCGTGGTCTTCCCGGTGCGCGCTCTCGGCCATCGCCACCGCCATCGTCGGCACGCACAGCACATCGGTGGCCCGGTGCCGGGCGATTCCGGCGAAGTATCCCTCGGGGCTGAACGTCGGTTGCGGGATGATCGCACCGCCGGCGAACATCACCGAGAGCAGCCCCTCGATGTAGCCGAACATGTGGTAACACGGCAGGGAGAACAGGATCCGGCGGCCGTCCTCGAACGCCCGGGTCAGCGCCGACGCGTAGGCCGTCCGCAGCACCGCGTCGTGGGACGTCACCACACCCTTGGGGAATCCTGTGGTGCCGGAGGTGTAGAGCAGATCGGCAGCGGCCTGCGGATCGATGTCGCCTGCCGCAGCGGCGAGCGCGGCCGGGTCGCCGGTCGCCTCCAATTCGGTGACCGTCATCCGGCCGGGCCGCGGCGGCTCCCCGTCGGTCCCCCGCAGCACCACGTGGCGCAGTTCACCGACCGTGCCGGCGGCGCTCCCCGGCCGCGACGGGAACGGGTCCCGGTCCCAGCCCGGCACGATCTCGTCCAGCATGCGCTGATAGTCCTGCTGCCCGAAACGGGTCATGGTGATCAGTACCCGACATCCGGAATCGGCGAGGACGAAGCGCAGTTCGTCGCTGCGGTACAAATAGTTGAACGGGACCGCGATCGCGCCGAGCCGCGCGATCGCGAACTTCAGCGTGACGAACTCCGGATAGTTGGCCATCAACAGGCCGACCCGGTCACCCCGCCGGACGCCCAGAGCGGACAGTCCTGCCGCGAGTCCGCGGGACCGCTCGGCGACGTCACGGTAACTCAACGTGATGTCGTCGGTGATCACGAAGGGCCGCTCGGCGTACCGGCGGGCGCAGTCGTCGAGCCAGCCTCCCAGCGTGGTGGGCCGCCACACCGGGAAGCGCGCGGCGAGCGTCGCGCGCCGCCGGTGAATATCGTCGTGGGTTCTCATAGTTCGGAGATCTCTTGTCGCAGAATGGCATCGCGGAGCGCGAAGCGCTGCACTTTGCCGGTGGGCGTGACCGGAAACTCCCGGACGGTGAACCATCTCACCGGGATCTTGTAGCCGGCGAGCCGGTCCCGGGCCTGCTGCACGAGGCGGCACTTCATCGCCGCGTCGACCTTGTCGTCCGACCGCAGAACCGCCGCCACCACCTCGCCGTACCGATCATCGGGCACGCCGAGTACCACCGCCTGGACCCGGCTGTCCAGCGCGTTCAGCACCGCCTCGACCTCGGCCGGGGCGATGTTCTCCCCGCCCCGGATGATCAGCTCCTTGAGCCGGCCGGTGACGGTCACATAGCCCCGTTCGTCCATCCGTCCCAGATCGCCGGTGCGCACGAAGCCCTCGCGGTCCAGCGCCTGCGCGGTGGCGTGCGGATCGTGCAGATACTCCAGGAACTGCTGATAGCCGCGCGCACAGATCTCGCCCTCCACACCGACCGGCACGGTCTGCTGGGTGTGGGGGTCGATGATCTTGCATTCCACCTGCGGCAACGGCCGGCCGACGGTGCTGAGGCGGTCCTGTGGGCCGTCGTCGGGCCGGGTCAGCGTCAGCACCGGAGCCAGCTCGGTCTGCCCGTACAGGTTGAACACCGGCGCACCGAAAATGTCGGCCGCGCCGGTGATCAACGCGGGGTCGACGTTGGAGGCGCCGCCCATGATGATGCCGAGGCGGGGAGCCGGTTGGGTGCTGCTCCGCTGCTGGTCGAGCAACGCGGCCAGCACCGTCGGCACGTAGAAGAGCACCTGCACACCTTCGGCGCGCATCACCTCCAGCGCCGACTGCGGCGTGAACCGCTCAGCCAGAATCGCGGTGCCGCCGACCCACAACGGCCCCAGCGTGGCGATGACGCACCCGGCGGTGTGGAACATCGGCAGCGGGTTGAACGACACCGCACCGGGCGGCACCCGGAGTGTCTCCATGGTCAGGCGGGCGACGTTGACGATCGCGCGGTGGTTGAGCACCACCCCCTTGGGCTTACCGGTGGTGCCCGACGTGTACTGCAACATCGCGACCGTATCCGGGTCGTGCGGCACCGGGGCGGCATCGACGGGTTCCGCCGCGCGCCAGACCGTCGTCTCGCTCAGCGAGACCCGCCGCAGCCCGGGAATGCGGGCGCACACCCGCTCGGCCACCTCGGCCATCGGGTAGTCGCGGCTGACATCGGCGTGCAACAGCACCTCGGCGCGCGAGTGACGCAGGGCGTACTCCAACTCGTCGTCGCGCAGCACCGGATTGAGGGCGACCAGCACCACTCCCGCCAAGGCGGCCCCGTACTGGATGATCGGCCATTCGATGACATTCGGCGCCCAGAGCGCCACGAGGCTGCCGGGCCGCGCGAGCGCTGACAGCCCGGCAGCCACGCGGGCGGCCTCCGCGTACACCTCGGCATAGCTCAGCCGTTCGGTCTCGCCGGTACCATGCCGGGTCCCGATGAGCGCGACCCGCTCGCCGAATTCGTCGGCACGGTCCCGCAGCAGCTCCGACACGGTGGTCTCCAGGAGCGGGACGCTGCGGTCGGCCGGCCAGTACGCCTGCTCAAGGTGTGTCATCGAGTCACCTCAGCGCCGGATCACACCGGGTTGGTGCCGGGCTTCGCATGGGACATGTCGCTGATCTCGCCCCAGCGCGCAGTGATCTCGTCCAGCGTGGGCGGGGCCGAGAACGTCACACCGTCGTTCTGGAACTGCGCCACCCGCTGGACCAGGCCGCCGCCGACCACGAAGACCGATCCGCTGTCCTGGTTCTGCTCGGACATCAGATAGCCGACGGCCGGCGCCACCAGATCCGGGTCGAGTCTGTCCAGCAGCTCCTGCGGTGCGATGTCGGCGGTCATCCGGGTGGCGGCCAGCGGCGCGATCGCATTGGCGGTGGTGTTGTACTTCGCCCCCTCGATGGCCAGGGTGTTGATCAGACCGATCAGGCCGGCCTTGGCCGCGCCGTAGTTGGCCTGGCCGAAGTTGCCGTAGATCCCGCTGGTCGAGGTCGCGACGACGACCCGGCCGAAGCTCTGCTCGCGGAAGTGCGGCCAGGCAGCGCGCAGCACGTAGAAGCCGCCGTAGAGGTGTACCTTCTGCACGGCGTCCCAGTCGTCGTCGGACATCTTGTGGAATGCGCCGTCACGCAGGATTCCCGCGTTGCTCACCACCCCGTGCACCGCACCGAACTCGTCCAGCGCGGTCTGCACGATCTCGGCGGCGCCTTCGGCGGAGGCCACCGACGAATAGTTCGCCACCGCGCGGCCACCCGCGGCACGGATCTCCTCGACCACGGTGTCGGCCATCGACGTGCCCGCTCCCGAGCCGTCCCGGGCCCCGCCGAGGTCGTTGACCACGACCAGCGCCCCGTTGGCCGCCAGGAAGCGGGCGTACGCGCGGCCCAGACCGCCGCCGGCGCCGGTGACGACGATGACCTTGTCCTGCACTCCGGACACAGTTGTTCCTTTCAAAGTTGTTGTTGGGTAACTGAAGTTGTTCGGTGACCGGCTGTTTCGGATGTGTCAGCGGTCGCGGCCGACCACCGACACGAAGGACACGCAGCCGCCGGGCCGACCACCGAGGTTGTGGGTCAGCGCGGTGTGCGGTTCGGCCAACTGACGCTCGCCCGCAGCCCCGCGGAACTGCAGCCACGCCTCGTAGAGCATCCGCAGGCCGCTCGCCCCCACCGGGTGTCCGAAACTCTTGAGGCCCCCGTCGATGTTCACCGGGAGCCGGCCGTCGGCGTCGAACTCCCCGCTGAGCACGTCCTTGTACGCCCGACCGGGTTCGGTGAAGCCGAGATCCTCCATCAGGACGATCTCGGTCGGCGTGAAGCAGTCGTGCACCTCGGCGAACGAGAGTTGGGTGGCGGGGTCGTCGATGCCGGCCTGCGCGTAGGCGTCCCTGGCCGAGCGCACCACTTCGGGGAAGGTGGTGTAGTCGTAGCCGGCGTCCACCGCACCGCGGGCCGAACCGGAGACCAACGACAACGCCCGGACGTACATCGGGGTGTCGGTGTACTCGTGCGCCCGGTCGGCGGGCACGATCACGGCGCAGGCCGCCCCGTCGGACACCCCGGAGCAGTCGAAGACCCCGAGCCGGCCGGCCACCTTGACCGCCTTGTCGATGGTTTCCTTGCTGACCCCGGACCGGAACTGTGCCTTCGGATTCCGGCTCCCGTTGTCGTGGTTCTTCCAGGCCACGTGGGTCATCGCCGCCCGCATCTCGTCCGGGTGGACGCCGTACCGCGCGCAGTAGGCCGGATCCAGCATGGAGAACGCAGCCGGGGCGGTCATCGAGATCTCGGGCGCCGTGCCGTCTCCGGGCGGATCCTGGCGCAGCAGACCCGAGTATCCGGAGTCCTTCAGCTTCTCCACGCCGACGGCCATCGCGATGTCGTACGCCCCCGAGGCCACCGCATAGCAGGCGTTGCGGAAGGCCTCCGACCCGGTGGCACAGAAGTTCTCCACCCGGGTGACCGGCTTGTCGTCGCTGCCGATGGCCCGGCTCAACGTGAGTCCGCCCAGCCCGGAACTCAGCGTGCCCAGCCAGTACGCGTCGATGTCGTCCCGGCTGATCCCGGCCGAATCCAGCGCCTCGGCGTAGGCCTCGAGGATCAGATCGTCGGCGGAGGCGTCCCAGCGCTCGCCGAATCTGGTGCAGCCCATCCCGACGACGGCGACCTTACCGGCGATTCCGTTACTGGCCATCGATGAGCACCGCCTTCCAGAAGTAGTCGTGCACGTCGCCCGCCGTGAACAGGCGCCGGAAGGCGAACCCCACCCGGGCGCCGACGGCCAGTTGATCGGGGTCGGCGTCGGCCACCTCGAGCGTGCACCGCCCGCCGCCGTCGACGTCGACCGCCGCTTGGATCATCGGCGGCGAGGGCGAGTACGCCAGATGGTCGACGGTGTAGGTCGCGATCGTGCCGGTCAGACCCCCCGCCGGCACCGCGACGGCGGCATCCCGGGCGCCGCAGGACCGACATACCCTTGCCGGCGGCAGATGGGTGAAGCCACATGCGCTACAGCGGGATCCGGTGAATCCGAACTTCCAGCCCGCGGCGCGGGCGGCCGGCGGCGCCGCGGGACGGTCCGGGTCCGGACGGCGCGGCGGTTCCGGCTCCACCAGACCACGCCAGGACAGGTATGTCAGCTGCGGAACCTGGCGGCCACCGCTTCTCTGCTCGGCGAGCGGACGTCGCTGGCGGCGGTCGGCGAGCGCGGCGGTGGTGCGGAACACCATCGCGTCGCAGCCGTCGGCCGCCGACACCATCAGCACGGTGTCGCCCGGGTCCGCCGTGTCGAGCACCGCGCACAATGCCAGGCCGGCATCTGCGGACCCGCCGAAGCCCACCGGCGAGGTGACCACCGACTTCTGCCCCTTGACCAGAGCCGCCGCCCGTTTCAGGACCGCGGTGTTCGGACAGGCCAGCGCGACGTGATCAACGTCGGCCAGTCCGACGGCGTCCAGTGCCTGTTCGACGGTGGCCCGGATGAGCGGGGCGTAGCGTTCGTAACCGAACCGCTCCTCCCACTGGTGGCCGGTCGGGTGCGTCGGGATCCGCCAGCGGTCGAGGAACTCCGCGGTGCGCGATGCGGTGGCCAGCACCTCCGCGATCGGCTCGCCGGTCCCGAACAGCAGCGCGGCCGCGGCATCCCCGCCGAGCCGCTCATCGGCCGACCCGGGCCGGCCGATCCGGACGTCTGCGAACACCGCCAGACCACCGGACCGCGCCGCCGATCGGATGGCGGCGAACGCGCTGCGGCCCGTACCGCACATGTCGGCGGCGAACACTCCGGCGTCCAGCCCGAGCGCGGCGTGGACCGCGGTGGCGTTGGTCTTGTCGGCGTAGGCCGGGCTGCTGGTGGCGAAATACACCGACTCGGGCGGTGCCCCCGGTCCGCGGAGCAGTTCGGCGGCCGCGGCCACCGCCATGGTGGTGGAGTCCTCGTCGTAGGCGGCGACGACCCGCTTGCCCAACCGGTACGCCGGGACATACGTCGCGTAGCCGAGCAGCCCGGTCACGCCGCACCTCGGAAGACCGCGGCGATGCCCTGTCCGCCGCCGATGCACATCGTCTCCAGCGCGAGCCCGCCGCGACGCCGGCGCAGCTCGTGCAGCATCGTGGTGAGGATCCGGACCCCGGTCGCCCCGATCGGATGCCCGAGCGAGATGCCGGATCCGTTGACGTTGAGCCGGTCGTCGACATCGCCGAGGGTGAGCCCCCAGCCGGCCACCACTGCCAGCACCTGGACGGCGAAGGCCTCGTTGATCTCAATGAGGTCCAGGTCGTCGAACGTCAAACCGGTTCTGGCGAAGAGTTTCTCGACAGCGCCGACCGGCCCTATGCCCATCCGAGCGGGTTCGCACCCGACGGCGGCCCAGCCCTCCAGATATCCGATCGGCTCGAGACCGAGTTCGTCCAGCTTGTCCTCGGCCACCACCAGGCAGGCGGCGGCCGCATCGTTCTGCTGGCTGGAGTTCCCCGCCGTGACGGTGCCGCCGGGCATGATCGTCCGCAGCCGGGCCAGACTCTCCACGGTCGAATCCGGCCGCACCCCCTCATCGCGCTCGAAGACCACCGGTTCGCTGCGCCGCTGCGGCACCTCGACCGGGACGATCTCGTCGGCGAATTTGCCCGCCTGCTGCGCCGCCGCGGCGCGCCGATGGCTGCGGACCGCGAACTCGTCGGCGGCCTCCCGGCCGATACGGTAGTCGGTGGCCAGGTTCTCCGCCGTCTCGATCATCCCGCTGATCTTGCCGAATCGCCATACCGGCTGGGACATCTCGCGACCACGGTCGAGCCGGTCATAAAGCATCTGGTTGCCCGAGCGCGCCCCCCACCGGGCGGTGGTGGTGTAGTGCTCGATGTTGCTCATCGACTCCGCCCCGCCGGCCAGCACCACATCGGCGGCACCCGTCTGCACCGTCATCGCCGCGGTGATCACCGCCTGCAGCCCGCCACCGCACCGGCGGTCGATCTGCAGCCCGGGAACGCCGATCGGCAGCCCGGCATGCAGGGCCACCCAGCGGCCGATGCAGGGTGCTTCGGAGTTGGCGTAGGACTGCGCGAACACCACGTCCTCGATGCGCTCCGGATCCACTCCACTGCGCTCGACGACGGCCTTGACGACGTCCGCCGCCAGGTCCTCCGCGCGCAGCGGTCGCAGACTGCCACCGAAGGTTCCCACCGCGGTGCGCAACGGTGTGACGATCGCCGCGCGTCTCACCGTTCACCCCGCCACCGGTCGCGGGAGGGGTCGAGCAGCTCGGTCATCTTGTCCTCCGGCAGCCACACCAGCGTCTCGAGCTCCAGTGCGTCGAGGAAGCGCACCCGCCCGGTGCGCAGATCCTCCAGCCGCAGTCGCGGCGAATTGCCGGTGGTGTCGAAAGTCACCGACACCTCCGCGAATTCACTGCCGATGACGGGACCAACACCGGGTACCGACACCGGACCGGGATCGCCAAACGAAATTCCCACAACTCACCTTCGGTTCAGGCAGGCTCAGATCAGGAAACTGAGCGTCGGAAGCGGCTTGTCGTTGTCGACCAGAACCACCTTCTTGTAGGCCAGCCGCAGCCCGTCCGGGGTCTTCCGGATGCGATAGGTGACCCGTCCGCCCCACAGCCGGTTCTCCCGGATGCGGGACTCGAAGATGAGGACGTTCGCCTCCACTTCGACGTCGAGCCCGCCGTCCGGGTTGGCCCTGCCGCAGACGTACTCGATGTTGCTGATCAGCCGCCGGAGGTTGGAGGGCGGGGAGGCCGCGTACCGGCGGCCGGTGCGGGCGTGGTTGAGCCGGGTGGAGATCCTGCTACGGTTGTCGTAGATCACCGACATCTGCCGTCGCGGATCGCTGTCGGCGCCGTCGACGGGAACCCAGTACAGGGCGTCGTCGGTCCACAGCGCCTCCCAGGCGTCGTACTCGCTCTCGTCGGCGTACCGCGCCTCCCGGAACAGGAACTGTTCCACCTCGAAGCGGTCCACCCAGTCCGGGACGGGCGCCACATCAGCCGTCGAATTCCTCACCGCGGCAGTCATTCGGCCTCCATCAGTCGGCGGTACTCGGACCAGAACGCACGCATACCGGTCTCGTCGGTGGGGCCGCCGACAGTGAACCCGTGATCGTCGACATGTTCCCGGTTCAGACCGCGCCGGATGTCGAGCCACTCCGGTGTCAGTGCTTCCAGTCCCTGCTGGTTGCGTTCGTACATCTCGGTGTCATCGGCCAGCAGCATCCCGGCCGGGCCCACCGAACCGATGCACTGGGACACCATCCGCCGGTTCAGTTCGGGCGCGCCGACCAGTTGCACGGCGGTGGAGTACTGCACACATTCGTTCACCGCCACCGGCTGGATGTTGAACACCTGGATCTCGGCGATGAACAGATTCGGGAAGATCATCACGTGCGGCGAGCCCTCGATGAGGATCTGGTCGGCCTCCGCGCCGTACCTGGCGCGCATGGCCGCGACGTAATCCGGGACGCGGGACTCGGTGGTGCCGAACCAGCGCAGCGGCTCCGCGAACTTGCGGAACTCGGGACGCAGATCGTTCTCACTGTGCCCACCGCCCAGATCGCGGGTCACCGCGGTCGACGAATCACTGTACAGCGGCCCGATGGTGCTCCCGGTGACACCGAAGATGCCGCCATGGACGAACTGCGGGTGATAGCCGTCGGTTTCGTTCTCCACCAGTAGTTTCCAGTTCGCCCTGGTCCGGTGCCGCAACCAGCCGGCGTCCAGGGCGACCTTGCCTTCCGGGGAGAGCCGGAGCAACCGGTCGATCTCGCCGGCCGCCGCACCCAGGTGCTCCCGCAGGGTGGGGCCTTCGGTGGCGAAGCTGCCGAACACGAATCCGCCGTACGAGTCGACCCGGGGAACCCGGCCCAGCGGCAGGTCGAGCTTGCGGGTGCCGTAACCCTTGAAGAACGGAAAGCCGACCAGTTCACCGGTGTTGCGGAAGGTCCAGCCGTGATACGGGCAGCGGAAGGTGCTGGAGTTGCCCTTGGCGTCGGCGCACACCTGGTTGCCGCGGTGCGAGCAGCGGTTGAGCAGGAGGTGGATCTCGCCGTCCCGGTCGCGGGTCATGATCACGTCCTGCAACCCGAGTTTCTTGCGCACGTAGTCGTTGGGCTGCGAGACCTCACTCTCGTGCCCGACGAAGACCCAGGTGCGGTACCAGATCTTGCGCAGTTCCTCGGCGAAGATCGCAGGGTCGGTGTACAGCGAACCGTGCACCCGGTCGGGGCGGATCAATGCCTCGAGACGACCGGCAATCGCTGACGTCATGGTTGGACTCCTTGTCTAGGACCGAAGTGCGGAGCACGTTTCTCCCGGAATGCGGCGACCCCTTCGGCGAAGTCGTCGCTGTCGAACAGTCGGGCCTGCTGCGTCGCCTCGAGGTCGAGCACCTCGAAAGCGGGCAGTTGACGGCTTCGCGCGAGCATCATCTTCATCACCCCCAGCGCCTCGGCCGGCCGCGCGGCCAGCGTGTGCGCGTCGGCGGTCGCGTCCCCGAGTGCCGCGCCCGGGTCGGCCAGGGCGTCGACCAGCCCCCAGTCCAGCGCCGTTGTTCCGGAGATCGGCTGGGCCATCATCAACATCTGGCGGGTCCGGGCGAGTCCGATCCGGGTGGGCAGCGACGCGTACACCCCCATGTCGCCGATGAGGCCGACGTTGAGGAAGGTGGCGGCGAACCGGGCGTCGTGGGCGGCCACGACGCGGTCACAGGCCGCGGCCAGGGCGACGCCAGCTCCGAACGCGGACCCCTCGACCGCGGCGAGGACCGGTTTGGATGTCTGCCAGATCGCCCGGATCACCCGCTGCGCCAACTGGATCCGCTCAGTCGCCTCCGCTTCCGGGGTGCGCTTCATGGTCGAGATGTCGCCGCCGGAGCAGAACGCCGTCCCCGCACCGGTCAACACGATGGCGCGCACCTTCGGGTCGGAGTCGGCGTTCTCCAGCGCCTCGGCGAGGGCGATCCGCAGTGGAATGTCGATCGCGTTGCGCACCTGCGGACGGTTCAGCGTGACGATCCGCACCGCACCGTCGTCGGCGATGAGGACCGGGGCGTCGTCGTGGCCCGTCATCGCCCGGTGAACCTCGGAGGTCGCCGCTCGATCACGGCCCGCAGGCCCTCCAGTGAATCGGCGGTGCCGGAGAGCTCGGAGACGGTGCGGGCCTCCTCCGCCAGCCGTTCGGCGACGGACTGCCCGACCCCGCTCCAAACCAGCCGTTTGGTCGCCGACAGCGCCAGCGGCGGCAGAGCGGTCAGCTCGGCTGCCAACGCCTCCGCGCGGGCGGTGAGCTCGACGTCGTCGACCACCTCGGTGATCAGACCGATGCCGGCGGCCTCCTCAGCGGACAGGGTTGGGTTGGCGAGCAGGATGCGCAGCGCCTGACGCAGACCGACCAGTTGTGTCAGCGTCACCGAGGCGCCGCCGTCCGGCGCCATCCCAACCCGCACCGCACCGGAGAAGAACTTCGCCGACCGGGCAGCGATCACGAAGTCCGAGGCGCACACCAGACCCAGGCCACCACCACCGGCGACGTAGCCCTGCACCGCGGTCACCACCGGCACCCGCAGCTGAATCAGGGCCGCGGTCGCCAGCTGCAACCACGCGGTGGCTTCACGCAGGTACTCTGGCAGTGACTCACCTTTGGACTCAAAGGTTTTCACGTCACCGCCAGCGCAAAAGTTTCGACCTTCACCGCTGAGCAGCACGATCTTCACCGCAGGGTCGGCATGGCAGGCGAGGACGGCCTCGTGCAGCGCCTTGAGCAGTTCCACGGTGAGACCGTTCGAGGCCTCCGGCCGGTTCAGCCGCAGCCTGGCGATTCCGTCCTCGCCGGTCGACAGGATCACCGGGGACTCGATCGATGTGGTCATCCACGCACCTCACGATCTTTTCGGGTCGCGAACTGTTCGACGCTTCCGGCGCCCGCATCGCCGAGGATGTGGCGCACGACGGTCTCGATCTCGGCGTCCAACGCCTCATCGAGCGGATGGTTCATCCCGGTGTTGACGAGTCGTTTGATCGTTGTCACCGACTGCCGGTTCCGCTGTGCCATTTGGTTGGCAAAATCTGTTACCGCATAGTCGAATTCAGATTCGGAGAATGCGCGGTACGCCAACCCCAGAGCGACCGCCTCAGCACCCGTGATCCGGTCACCGGACAACAGCAGACCCATGGCCTGTTGTCGGCCGACGAGGCGGGGTAGCCGCGCGCTGCTGCCGCCGCCGGGCACCATGCCGAACTTGACGTGACTGTCGGCGATCCGGGCGTCGGTACTGACCAGCACGATGTCACATGCCTGCATCAACTCGAATCCGCCGGCCGCGGCGACCCCCTGCACCGCGGCGATCACGGGGACGTCGACCGCTGCGATCGCGCCGCAGGCGGCGCGGAATTTGGTGAACAGTGCGGCCAGCGCCGACCCGCCCTCGGCACGGAGCCTCTCTACCTCGTCGAAATCACCTCCGGCGCTGAAATTCCCGCCTGCTCCACGGATGACGATGACGTTGACGGCGGGATCAGCGCTGAGTTCGGTGATCGCGTTCTCCAACTCTGTCGCGAGCCCGACGGTGATGGCATTCATCCGGTCAGGACGGTTGAGGGTGATCCGGCCGACCCCGGAGTCGACCGCACGGAGCACGTTCACATGTACCTCCCACCGCCGACCTCGATCACCGAACCGGTGATGTAGCTCGACAGGTCGGAGCCCAGGAATACCACGGCGCCGGCCACCTCGGCCGGTTCGCCCGCCCGCTTCATCGGCACCGCAGCCTCCCGTTCGGCGAACACCTCGGCCGGCATCGTCTCCGTCATCGGGGTCCGGATCAGGCCGGGCTGAATCGCGTTGACCCGGACGTTGTGGTGGGCGACCTCTTTCGCCGCGGCCTTGGTGAGACCGATGATCCCGGCCTTGGCGGCGCTGTAGTTGGTCTGCCCCGGGTTGCCCGACTTGCCCGACAGCGAGGAGATGTTGACGATGCTGCCCGATTTCTGTTCGCGCATCACCGCGGTGGCCTCCCGCACGCCCAGCCAGGTGCCGCGCAGGTGCACGGTGACCACGGCGTCGAAATCGGCGACGGTCATCCGTTTCAGCGAAGCGTCCCGGGTGATGCCCGCGTTGTTGACGAACAGATCCAACCGACCGTGCTTCGCGACCGTGTCGGCCACCAGCCGCTTCATCTGATCCTCGGCGGTGACATCGCAGCCGACACCGGTCCCGTCGACTTCCGCGGCGGCCTGCGCGGCGGCGTCGGCGTCGAGGTCGGCCAGCACCACCTCGGCGCCGTGGGCATGCAGCACGCGGGCGATCTCACGGCCGATCCCCCGTCCGGCTCCTGTCACGACCGCGACCTTCTCGGCGAGTAGCGCGCTGGGCATGCATCTCCTCAAGCTGGTTGTGGACAAATCTAACACAAATTTCTAATCTAGGTTAAGCCGCTGGTGCGGGCCGGATCAACGCCGGGCCGCGGCGGCTCGAATCGGACGACGGAAATCCCGATGGATCGGCGGAAGGGCACCATGGATCGGCGGAAGTTCACAGTGGATCGGCGGGACTCACAATGGATCTAGGACTGGGGGATGCCCGGGTGGTGGTCACCGGGGGTGCATCCAACATCGGCCGCGGGATCGTTCATGAGTTCGCGACCGAGGGTGCCCGCATCGTGATCAGCGACATCGATCGCACGCAGTCGGTGAAGGTTCGCGAGGAGGCCCTCGACCGGGGCGCCGCGGCGGTGGAACTCGCGATCGGCGATCTGACCGAACCGGGGGCGGCCGACGCCGCCATCGGCGTCGCCGTGGACCGGTGGGGCGGGATCGACGTGCTGGTGAACAACGCCGGCTGGAGCGTGCCGGGCTTCATCGCCAGCGATACCGACCGAGCCAAGTGGCAACGCACCATCGAGGTCAACCTGTTCACCGCCATCGCCGCCACGCAGGCCGCGATCGGCCCGATGAAGGAGGCCGGCGGCGGTTCGATCGTGTTCATCGCCAGCGACGCCGCATTCGGCCAGATCCGCCAGGGTGTGTACGGGGCGTCGAAGGCAGCGATGGTCGCGCTGGCCCGCACCACCGCCCGCGAACACGGTCGGCACGGAATCCGGTCGAACATCGTCTGCCCCGGTCTGGTCATCCCCGACGGGAACGATGCGGTAGGCGAGACCAGCCTGTGGGCCGTCGGTCAGGACAACGTGTTCAACCCGAACCAGATCGAGTACCTGCTCAAGGACACCCCGACCCGGCAGCTGACCACCGCCGAGGACATCGGTCGGGCAGTGCTGTGGCTGTCCTCGGCCCGGGCCGCCCGACAGGTCACCGGACAACTGATCTCGGTCAGCGGCGGCTATACCATGCCGTGACTCGGGTCACGAGTCGCCACCCGGCCGGACTGCTATCGATCGCTCCAGCCCGGCTTCCCGTAGACGGCCACCACAACTGTGCGATCCAGCGCGTGCTCCGACCAGACGCCGATCTCGGTGTTCTCACAGTCGGCCATTATCGCGTGGAAATCCGGCCGGAAGTACCACTGCCGGATGACCTCCAGATTGCTCATCGCGAGTGCCGGGTTGATCGCCACCGTCTGCGATGCGACGCCCCGATAGCCGGCCCGGTCGGCCCGGTCCTGCACGGTTGATCCGTCCGAGCCGAGGTCACCGTCCAGAGTGCGGTTATGCAGGACGTCGTTGGCGTGCCACTGCGCGGCGAGCTGCAGCTGTGGGTTGATCTGAATATCGGTGTCGCAGCCGTTCTGTTTCTTCACCGTGTAGACGTTGGCCACCACACCATCGTTCAACCGCTTGTTGTCGGCGGCGGCCGGAGGGCCGATGAGGGTTTGACAAACAACAAGCACGGCCACCGTCGCGGTGGTCCGCCACAGGATCGTCGTCATCTCGCCTCCTCTGCTGACGGCCGTCCGCGCCATCGTTGTTTCTGTCGATTCCGCAGTTCTCAACCCAGGAGGACCGCATGCCGTGACCCTGGGGCGCTCCCGGCGCCAGTGCTGCCGAACAGCCATCCTTCGACCGGTCGAACACCAGTATCCATCGCTTATGGCCATATCTTTCTAACATATATTCGACACTCGATATGCAGTCTTCCCGCCGAGTTGTCACCTTCCGCGACCTTTACCGAACGATGGATTGGGCACGGCTGGTGAGATCGCGCAGTGTGCGCTCACTGATTCGAAAGTGCCGCCACTGCGGGGGATGTCGGCGTGTCGCCGCAGGTGTCGCACACTCGACGCAACCGGCGCACACCCGAAACGGCCAGCGCACGCTCAAGACGCTCACGGCAGCGGTCATGTCCGGGCGTGCCGGGCGAACGCCTCCAGCACCTCCGGCCGGTCCACCGAGCTGGTGGACACCACTTCACTGGGTTTGCCGCCCAACAGGATCCGCTTGATCGGGATCTCCAGGCGTTTACCGGTCATGGTCCGCGGAATGGCCGGCACCTCGATGATGTCGTCGGGCACGTGCCGCGGTGAGGCGGTGGTGCGGATCGCGGTGACGATCCGGTCACGCAGCTCGTCGTCGAGCACCACACCCTCGTCGAGCGCGACGAACAACGGCATCCAGTACCCGCCGTCGGGCTGTTCGACGCCCACCACCAGGCAGTCGCGGATCTGCGGCAGACTCTCCACCGCGTTGTAGATCTCCGCGCTGCCCATCCGGATTCCGCCCCGGTTCAGCGTCGCATCCGAGCGGCCGTGCACCACAACGGATCCCCGTTCGGTGATGGTGATCCAGTCGCCGTGGCACCACACCCCCGGATACTTGTCGAAGTACGCGTCACGGTATTTCGACCCGTCCGGATCGTTCCAGAAGAACACCGGCATGCTCGGCATCGGCTTGGTGACCACCAACTCCCCGGCCGACCCGACGACCGGCTGGTCGCGGTCCACCCACGCCTCGACCGCCGCGCCGAGGCAGATCACGTTGAGCTCCCCGGCGGTGACCGGCACCAGCGGGCTGCCGCCGATGAACGCGGTCACCACATCGGTGCCGCCGCTCATCGAGAACACCGGCACGGCGCGGCCGAGACCCTGCTGGATCCACCGGAAACCAGATGCGGGCAACGGTGATCCGGTCGACCCGACCGCCCGCAGCCCCTCCAGCGCATGGACCTCACCCGGGCGCAGTTCCCTCTTGGCGCACTCCAGGAAGTAGCCGGCCCCGGCCCCGAACACACTGACCCGCTGCTCGGCGACGACCCGCCACATGGCGTCGATGTCCGGATAGCTGGGGCTGCCGTCGTACAGCACGACGGTCGAGCCCATCAGCAGGCCGCTCACCAGCAGATTCCACATCATCCAGCTGGTCGACGACTGCCACATGAACCGGTCGGTGGGTTTGAGGTCGAGCTGCAGGCTGAGGTACTTGAGGTGTTCCAGCAGCACCCCGCCGTGGCCGTGCACGATGCCCTTGGGAGTGCCGGTGGTGCCCGAGGAGAACAACACCCACAGCGGGTGGTCGAACTCGACGTCGGTGATCTTTAGTTCGGGGCCCAATCCGGCACCGTCGGCGATGATCTCGCTCCACGGCGTCACATCCGTGCCGACGTCCAGCCCCAGCCGGGGCACCAGCACGGTCGCCTTCAGGGTGGGCAGCTGCGAGCGGATCTCGGCCAGCTGCTCGCGGCGGTCGTGCCGCTTGCCGCCGTACACCGAACCGTCGGCGGCCACCAACACGGTCGGCTCGAGCTGCCCGAGCCGGGCCACCACCCCGGCGACCGCCAGGTCCTGATTGCACACCGCCCAGGTCGCCCCCACCGCGGCGGCGCCGAGGAACGCCACCACCGCCTCCCCGATGTTGGGGATGTAACCGACCACCCGGTCGCCGGGTTTGACCCCCTGCCGACGCAACCAGTGCGCGAACGCCGCCGCCTCGGCCCGCAGCCGCGCCCACGACCATTCGGTGGCGCCGTCCTCCCCCGCCGCCACCAACGCCGGCCGCTCATCGCTCGAATGCCGGAAGATCTCGGTCACGTAGTTCAGCCTCGCACCCGGAAACCACCGCACCCCGGGCATCTCGGCACCCTCGAGCACCTTCGTCGGCTCGGCGGCCGCCCGCACACCGAAGAAGTGCCAGACCGCATCCCAGAACCACTCGATGTCGCCCACCGACTGCTCCCACAGCTGCCGGTAGTCGGCGAACTCACCGCGACCCGTCTCGGCCAGCCAACGCAGAAACCGGGTCGCATTCGCATTCGCGACGGTGTCCGGGTCAGGGTTCCAGTTGCCGGCCAACTCGGTCATGCCGGGTTTTCCTCCTCATCAGCCTCATCGGCGGTCTCGTCGGTGGAAGTCTCAGCGGAAGTCTCGTCGGTGAGCGCGTGCGCGGCCTCCATCAGCATCCAGCCCGACAGCTGCACGGACAGATCGCGTTCGGGGATCTCGGAGGCGTTGACCGCGCCCTCGACGAACTGGGCCTCGCGCCCGCCGGCGCGCGGCAGTTCGGCGGCACGGTCCCAGAACGGCCCGAACAGCGGCAGCCCGTCGACGACCTGCCGGTGGTCCCACGCCGAACGGGCGGAGTCGAGCACCAGCGTGCGGGCGGTCTCACGGGTTGTGCGAGATGCTTCGGCGTCGGCGCCCGGACCATCCGGCAGGATCTGCGCCACCAGCGCCAGATACCGGGCCAGGATGGCGTTGAACAGCCCGCCGTCACCCCCGCCGGCGCCCTTGATCACCCCGTCGGGGGCCATGTGATCACGCACCGCCGCGACCAGCCGGTACACCCGGCGGGCGTGCACCGGGTTGCCGGTGCGCACCGCCAGTTCGGCCTCCAGGCCGAGCACCACCCCCTGGCAGTAGGTGTACTGCGCCCGCACCAGGGAGCCCGCCTTGATGCCGTCGAACACCAGATGGGTTTCGGGGTCGATGAGCGTCGCGTGCAGCCAGTCGGCCATCTGCTCGGCCCGCCGCAGCCGGTCGTATCGGGCCAGGAAGATCGCCGCCGGACCGTTTGCCGGGGCGTTGAAGAACTGGTCCTGCCTACGCCACGGGATGCCGCCGCCGTCTTCGGGCACCCATGCCGAGAACAGCTGGCCGGCGAGGGTGTCCAGGGCCTTGGGCCGGCCGACCCCGGTGAGCCGCCCGGACCGTTCCAACGCCAGCGCCAGCCAGGCCATGTCGTCGTAGTAGTCGTTGGTCCACCGGCCCATGTTGCGCAGCCGGTGGCCGCGGATCTGCCGGTTGATCCGCTTCAGCCGGTCCGGCTGCGGGTCGCGGAGCTGGGCGTCGACCAGGCAGTCCAGCAGATGCGCCTGCCACCAGTAGTGCCAGATCGCGAACCGGCGCTCCCGCCCGGTGGCGGGCCAGGCCACCACGCCGAGCTGGGTGCCGGGCAGCCCCCACAACCTTCGGAGATGCCGCTGGGTGATCGCCGCCTCGGCGCTGGCGGCGCGGTTGGCCCAGAGCTGCTCCATGGCCTTAGATCCTGCCTTACCGGGCCGCGGGCTGTGCACCGGTCACTGCCAGGCCTGATCCGGTGTTGCAGGTGAGACGGGTGTGGTCTGTACAGACGTGACACCTGCTCCGGTGCATCGTCGGGGTTCCCTACCGCGGCGGCAGCAGCATCGACTGCCATGTCTGCTCCCGTGGGTCGGTGGTCGGGTCGCCCGGCTCGGCGGGCGGCGTCTGGGAGGTGCCGGGCGGCAGTTGGGGGATGTCTTGTCCGGACAGGGTGGCGTTGGGGTCGCCCTTCCAGTTGTTGCCGTCGTTGAGGGGTATGTAGTGTTCGTCGCTCTCGCACATCTGCGCCGTGGGTGCGCGTTTGCCGGGCCTGGTGATGCACGGATAGTTCTTGGCGCCCCGCACGTTCCACATCGAGTCCTGCGGTGTGCGGCAGTACAGCAGGCCGGGTTCGCGTGGTGGATGGTCTTCGTGGACGGGCGAGCGTTGTTGTTGTGCGGGCAGGAATCCGGTGGTGCACGGCGGTGGCAGGTTGAGGTTGAGGTTGAAGCTGAGGTATTGGCCGCGGTAGTCCTGTTCGGTGTTGCGGTTGGCCAGGTGGGTGGCCTGGGCCTCGGCGATGGCCTGGGGGAACAGCACCAGCAGTTGTTCGACGGCCGGGTGGTATTGGTGTGCCACGTCGCCGAGGGTGGCCAGGTGCGCCACGGTGGACGGCAGCGTGGGGTGGAGTCGGTCGATCAGGTCGCGGGTGTCGGCGAACGCGGGTCCGCCCTGGTGCAGAACGCCGGCCAGTTGCGCGTCGTGGTTGCGCAGCGAGTCGGTGACGGTGGCCACCTGCGAGGCCCACGCCCGGATCGCCTGGGAGGTGTCGGTCTGTGAGTCCAGCACCGGTTGGGACTTCTCGATCAATTCGACCAGCGGGTCGAGGTTGTCGCGCGCGTCGAGCGACAGGTCGATCGAGGCGCTGACGATGCGGCGTAGTTCGGGTCCGAGACCGCCTACCGCGGTGTAGGACTCGTCGATGAGGGTCTGCAGACCGTCTTTGGGCACGGCCTGCAGCCCGGTGACCGCGTCGGCGAGGATGGCGTTGATGTCGGCGGGTACCCGGGTCTGCTCGGGTGGGATGACATCGCCGTCCTTCAGCGGTGGTGAGGTCCCGTCCCGCGGCAACAACATCACGTACTGCTCGCCGATCGCGGACTGGCTGTGCACCTCGGCGGTGACGTCGGAGGGGATGTCGATGCCCGATTTCAGCGACAACACCGCGTCGACCCCGGTGTCGGTCAGGTGCAGGGAATCGACGATGCCGACCTCGACCCCGCGGTAGGTGACGTTGCCGCGGGGATACAGCCCGGCGGCCTCGGGCAACTGCACGATCACGCTGTAGCGGCCGATGCCGAACAGCTTCGCCGGCAACCGCATGTACTGCGTCGACATCAACGCCATGGCGGTCATCGCGATCACCGCGAAGATCACCAGCTGGATCTTGATTCTCCGGTGCAACATCTACGGCCCCTGGTCCCAGCGGTACGGAATGGTCAGCGGATTGCCGGGGGTGCCGGGCCCACCGGCGGTACACGGGCTGGGGAACTGCCCGATGGTGCGGCCCCATTGCATCTCCAGCCAGGTCAGATGGCATTCCCACCGGGTTCCGGTGAAAAAGCCCGCGTCCAGTCGGCTGAGCGTGAGGTCGAAGACCGCGGTGAGGTTGGCGTAATCGCCGCGCTGCCAGAGCTCGATCGTCTCGAACGGGAACGGATAGGTCACGATCCCGCTCAACCCCCGCGTCATGGCCGGCCCGGCATCGGCCAACCGGGCCAGCACCGGGCCGCTGTGCTCCAGGATGCGCACCAGGTCGTGTCTGGTCTCGGTGACCGTCTCGGTGACCAGGGTGCCCAACCGGCCCAGCCGGTCCACCGAATCGACCAGGGAATCGCGCTGCTCGGTCAGCACCGCCAGCGCGTCCGGGATGGTCGTCAGCGCCCGGTCCAGCACCGGTTCCTGCGCGGCGAACCGGCCGATGAGGTCGTTGAGACTCTCCGCCGCGGCGATGATGTCACCGCTCTGGTCGTTGAGTTGGGTGGCGAACAGGTCCAGTTGATCGACCAGGTTGCGCAGATCATCCTCGCGGCCGGCGAACGCCAGACTCAACGCCTCGGTGATGTCGTAGATCTGGCCGATCCCCCCACCGTTGAGCACCGCCGACAGCGACGCCAGCGTCTGCTCGGTGGTCGGATACATGCCCGCGTTCTCCAGAGCGATCACCGACCCGTCCCGCAGCACCCCCTCGGGCGCGGTGTGCTCGGGTGGTGCCAACTCGATGTGCTGGGACCCCAGGATGCTGGTCTGACCGAGCTTGGCGGTGGCGTTCGCCGGCAACCGCACACTGCCGTCCAACCGCATCGTCACCAGCGCGTGCCAACCCTGCCGCTCGATCCTGGTGACCGCCCCCACCGTCACGTCGTCGACCCGCACCCTTGCGTTGGGCTCCAGATTGTTCACATCGGGCATCTGCGCGCGCACCACGAACGATCCCGGGCCACCACCCTCGGTGCCCGGCAACGACAACGTGTTCACCCCCCGCCAGTCCGCACACCCCGTCACACCGGCCAGCGCGACCACCAGGACCAGCGCGATACGCCACCGGTAGGTCATCGGTCACCCCCGTGCGGCAGCAGCAGCCCGGGCAGGCCGGCGGCCGGATCGGCCGCTACCGTCGTGCCGTGTGGGCTCGCCGCCGGCGCCGCTTCGGCCGGCAGCGGTGGGACGTAGTCGGGACGCATCCACGGCTCGCTGTAGGTCACCTCGTTGGGCCGGGCCTGGGCTCCGACGAACAGGTTCAGTCCCAGTGGCGGGAAGTTGTACTGACGGTTCTTGACGATCGGCGCCAGGTACTGCACACACAGTTTGGCGGCCTGTTCGGCGCCCAACCGGGAGGCCGCCTGGACGGCGCCGCACAAGAACTGGATGGGGTTGGCGAAGTTGTTCGCCGCCAGCGCACCGGTGAACGAACCGTTGGCCGCCTCGTAGATGTTGCTGAAGTTCTGCAGCACCGTCGGGGCGACGTGCAGCGCCTGTTTGATGTCGTCGATGCTGTCCACCAGCGCCGTACCGACCGAGTCCAGCCTGGTCGAGGCGATCTCCAACGGTTCGCGGTTGTCGGCGACGAACTGCTGCAGGTCGCCCACCAGGGCGTGCAGGTCCGCCACCACCCGGCCGACCTTGTCGGGATCCTCGGCCAGCAACGCGCTCACCGCGGCCATGTTGTGGTTCAGCTGCTCGAGCAGGCCGGTGCTGTCGTGCAGCGCCGACACCAGGGTGGACAGATTGCGCAGCGAACCGAACACGTCCTGGCTGTGATCGCCCAGCGCCGACATCGCCCGCGACAGCCTCACGATGGTGTCGCGGATGGTGGGTCCCTGACCGCGCAGGTTGTCCGCGGCGGTGTCGATCGCCCGTCCCAGGGTGCTGGGCTCACCGGGTGCGGTGGGCTGCAGCAACTGCGTCACCCGGGCCAGCTGCTCGCGCACGTCGTCCCACTCCACCGGAACCGCCGTCCGCGCCAGCGGGATCTCCGCCCCGTCCGCCAGCATCGGACCCGAGGTGTAGGCCGGGGTCAACTGGATCGCCCGCCCGGTGACCAGCTGCGGTGACAGGATCACCGCATTCACCTCGGCGGGCACCGGGTAGCGCTCATCGACCCAGAACGTGACCTTCACCCGGTCTGGTTGCGGCTCTATCGCGCTGATCTGCCCGACCCGCACCCCCAGGATCCGCACGTCGTCGCCCGGAAAGACCCCGGTGGTGTTCTCGAAATACGCCACCACCGTCATCCGGGAGCCCTGCTGGGCCAGCCGCACCGTGCCGACGATCCCGGCGAACAGCACGACGATGAGTGCGACCGCCACAACAGCACGCGGGTTTCTGCATGAACTGAACACCATCCTCACTGCCGGCCTCCTGACTCCTCAGACGCCGGTGCAGCGGGTGCGGGTGGGCCCGGGGGCGGTCCGCCCGGTTCCGGCGCCGGCGGTGGCTGGCGGTACGGGTAGTGCGGATCGCCCGGTTTGCCGGTGATCGCGTCCGGCACGGTGGTCCGCGGTTCGCCGCCCTGACCGGTCCGCGGATAGGGCACCGGCAGTGCCGGAGTGCCGGGCCGGCCGGTCTGCGGATCCGACAACTCCGAGGGCGCCAACACCGCCGGGTCCAGACCCAGATCCGAGAACGCCGCCTCGACGAACGGTTGCACGAACTGTCCGGGCAGCAGGTTGCTCAGATAGGCCTTGAAGAACGGACCCGACCCCAGCGATTCACCGAGGGCCAGCGCATACGTGTGCAGGCCTTCCAGCGCGAGTTGCACCCGCTCCTTGCGATTGTCGATGATCGTCAGCACCCCGTTGAGCTTCTCCAGCGCCGGGCGCAACTCGGTGCGGTTCTCGTCGATGAATCCCTCGAGTTGACGCGCCGCGGCCGACAGGCTGTGCCAGATCTGGTCCAGGGCGGCGCTCTGCATGCGCAGTTCGGCCAGCAGATTGTTGGACTCGCGTACCAGGGCGACCACCTGGTCGGTGCGCCTGGCGAGCACCCCGGTGGCGGCGGCGGCGTTGTCGAGCAGGTTGCGCAGGTTGGTGTCGCGTTCGCCCAGCGTCTGCGCGATCCGCCCGACACCCGCGACCGCGCGTTTCAGCTGCTCGGGGGTGTGGGCGAACGTCTCCGACAACGTGGCCAGCGATTCGGACAACTGATCGGTCTCCAGATCGCTGATCGTGCTCGCGAGATCGCCCAGAGCATCGGGTAATTGGTACGGCGAGGTCGTGCGACTCAAGGGGATCGGCGCGTCCAGCGGCTCCTCGCCGCGCGGGAGCACCTCCAACACCTTGGTGCCCAGCAGGCTCTTGGCCCGGATCCGCGCCTCGGACTTCTCGCCCAGGTGGATGTCGCGGTCGACGGTGAACGCCACCACCACCCGGGAACCGTCCAGGTCGATGCGGGCGACCCGCCCGGCCGGATACCCGGAAACCTCCACCGTCGCACCGATGTACAGTCCGCCGGCGTCGGCGAACTCCGCCACATGACTGCGGCCCTGGTTGAACACCGGGATCTTCTGGAAGTTCAGCGCCACCAGCGCCAGCGCGGTCACGGTTGCCATCCCGACCAGCCCGACGACCAACAGATTCCGCTCAGAGAACGATTTCACTTGGGAGTGCACCGTCCCGTGGGCTGGCCGGCGATCTTGACGAAGACCGGCTGACCGCCCTTGCCGTTGAGTTTCAGCACCGCTTCACACAGGTAGAAGTTGAAGAAATCACCGTGCAGCGCCTGGCGATTCAGCGCCCGGTACTTGTCGGGCAGCCGGTTGAGCAACTCGTCGAGATACTCGTGATCGGCCACCGCGATCGCCGCCACCCGATCCAACTCGTGAACGACTCTGCGGAACGGTTCGCGGGCGTCCGCCAGCAGGTCGGCGAACGACCCTGCGCCGCTGTCGATGCCGGCGATCGCCTGCGACAACTCCGAGCGGCGGACCGACAGTCCCGACACCAGCTCCGACAATGAGTCCACCGCCTGATCGAATCGCTCACTGTGCCCGCCCAGGGTGCCCAGCACCGTGGCGAGGTTGTCGATGACCTCCCCGATCAACACATCACGGTCGGCCAGGGTGTTGGTCACCGCCGCCGCCTGATCCAGGAACGAGGCAATGGTGGGCCCCTGGCCGGAGAACGCCTTGATCAGCTGACCGGTGAGCGCGTTGACCTGATCGGCGTCCAGCGCCCGAAACAACGGCCGGAAACCGCCGATCACCGCGTCCAGGTCGAGCGCCGGATCGGTCCGGTCCACCGGGATCGTGTCCCCGGGTGCGAGCCGCGCGACCCCTCCGGCACCTTCCAGCAGCGCCAGGAACCGGTTCCCGATCGGATCGTCGTATCGGATCTGCGCCCGCGAGCCTTCGGTGAGCACCACCGACTCCTCCGCGGAGAACCCCACCCGGACGGTGCCGTCCCGGTTGACGGCGATGTTCTGCACCTTTCCGACCTCGACCCCCGCGATCCGGACCATGTCCCCCTCCTTGAGCCCGGACACGTTGGCGAACTCGGCGAAATAGTTCACACCCCGGTCGAACCGCAACTCGGCGAACACCGCCAGCAACGTGAACGCACCGAACAGGCACACCACGAGGAACACGGCCAGCCGCCAGACGGCAGCTCTCAGGCTTCCCACGAACTCACCCCTATGTATGTCGTCACGTTTCACGGTGGTGTCTGGCCGTTGCTGTCCGGCTGCGCCGGACCGGGTTCCGGCCCCGCCGGCGGCACACCGGGCCACAGCGGCACCCCACCCGGTCCATACATGGGCGCTCCGTACGGCGGGGCGCCCGGATACGGCACCGGCCCGATCGCCGGCCCCGGCAGACACGTCCTGATGCTCGGCGGCTCGGGCACCGCGCGGGTCACCGGGAACCAGTTGGCGAAACACGGCGAACCGATACCCGGATTCGGCCGGATGTCCAGACCCGTCCCCCAACCGGTGTCGGTGATCAGCTTGCGAACCGGGAAGTTCTCCGCCACATCCGGCAACGAACCGCACCCCGGCCGGCCACCCGGCCCGCCCTTGGCCGCCACCACCGGCAGATGACGCGGATACTCATAGAGATCGTTGCCGGGCAGCAACCCGACATCGAAGATCAGAGACCGCCCATCGGCGCCGCCGTAGACGTCGTAGGCCCCGTTCTCCAACAACAGCTGCGCCCCCTGCAACAGACAGGTGTACGACGGGCTGTACCGGTGCAGCAGCGCAGTCGTCGGCTCCAACACACGCGCGGCGGTGACCAGGTCGTCCCTGCTCTCCTCCAGCAACCCCGAACCCGCCCGGCCGAAGCCGGTGACGCTGAGCAACAAAGCGTCCAACGCCGCCGAATGATCGACGAGGGTCTCACTGGTGACGCTCGCCGCGTCCAGGACGGTGAGAAGGTCCTCTGCCACGGCGGCATAGGTGTCGTTGAACGCCTTGAACGCACGCCAGTCCTCCCGGATCAGACCGCTGCGATCGTTGACGGCCTGCAACACCTCCGACAGCGCCGTGGTGGCCTCCCCGATCCGTTCCCCCTGCCCCCGAACGGCTTCCGCGGTGGCCGACAACACCGCGTTGAGCTTGGCCGGGTCGATCATCCCGATCAGCTCGACGACGTTCTCGAAGACCGTGTTGACCTCCGTGGCCACCCTGTCGGCATGCAGCACCGCGCCGGCGGTCAAGCGCTCCTCCGACGGGTTGTCGGGGTAGACGAGATTGACGAACTTCGCCCCGAACGCTGTGGTGGAGTCGATCTCGGCCATGACGTTCGCCGGAATCCGCGCCAGCTGCTCGGGGAACAGTTCCAACCTCACCTGCGCGGCGCCGCCGGTCGCCTCGACATGGGCGACCTTGCCGACCTCGACCCCACGCATCTTCACCTTCGCGTTGGGTTCCAGGATGATGCCCGACCGCTCCGCGCTCAGGGTCACCGGCACCGTCGCGGTGAACGCACCGCGGAAGAACGCCGACGTCACCACGATGAACACCGTCACGGCGGCCACCAGGATCACTGTCCACCACGCCGGGTGGAGGCGCCGTTCGCCAGGCCTCGGTTCCATATCGCCTTCTCGGTCTCTATCCCGCCAGAACGAAGTTGCCGGTCTGCCCGTACGCGGCCAGGGAGATGAAGATGATCACCACGGCCGCAACGATCATCGAGGTCCGCACCGCCCGGCCGACCGCCTCACCCACCCCCGCCGGCCCCCCGGACGCGGTGTAGCCGTAGAAGGTGTGCACCAGCATGATCACCACCGCGAGCGCCACCACCTGGAAGAACGACCAGATCAGATCGGTCGGGTTCAGGAAGGTGTTGAAGTAGTGGTCGTACACCCCGGAACCCTGTCCGTAGATCACCGTCGTGCCGGTGCGGGCGGACAGGAACGCCATGATCATCGCGACGCAGTACAGCGGAACCACCACGATCACCCCGGCCAGCACCCGTGTGGAGGCCAGGTAGGTGACGCTGCGGATACCGATGACCTCCAAGGCGTCGATCTCCTCGTTGATCCGCATCGCACCGATCTGGGCGGTCGCGCCGGCGCCGATGGTCGCCGACAGGGCGACCGCCGTGGTTCCCGGCACGATCAGCCGGACGTTGAAGAACGCCGACGCGAAACCGGTCAACGCCTCGAAACCCACCGACGCCAGCTGGTTGTAGCCCTGGACCGCCACCAACCCACCGGTGGTGATCGTCAGGAACCCGACGATCGCCACGGTGCCGCCGACGATCGCCAGCGCACCGGTACCCAACCCCATTCCGGCGATCAGGCGGATCAGCTCAGCGCGGTAGTGCATGAGCGCATCCGGAACCGCGACGACGGTCCGCCAGTAGAACTCCGTCTGCCTGCCGATCCGGTTCCACGCACGGACGAGACCGCCCCACACGTTCCGCAGCCGTGGGAGGGGTCTGCTCGGCCCACCGACCGTGACGACGCCGGCCATCAGACTGTGAACTGGATGCCGACGGCTGTCACGACGATGTTGATCGCGAACAGCACCATGAACGAGAACACCACGGTCTCATTCACCGCGTTACCGACCCCCGCCGGACCACCCCCGACGGAGATCCCCTTGTAGCAGGCGATCAGCCCGGCCGCCATGCCGAACAGCGTCGCCTTGACCAGCGACACGATCACATCGGCCGCCCCGGTCATCAGCGTCAACCCGGTGACGAACGCACCCGCCGAGACATGCTGTACGTACACCACGAAGAAGAACGCCCCGACCAGACCCACCAGAATCACCGTTGACGCCAGCGCCAGGGAGACGGTGGTCGCCGCCAGTACGCGCGGAACCACCAGTGCCTGAATCGGATTGATGCCCATCACACGCAATGCGTCCAATTCCTCGCGGATGGTCCGGGCGCCGAGGTCCGCGCACATCGCGGTCGCACCCGCCCCCGACACCACCAACACCGTGACGATGGGGCCGATCTGGTTGACCGTCCCGATCGCAGCACCGGTGCCCGAATAGTCGGCGGCGCCGAATTCGGCCAGCAGCACATTGAACGTGAACACCAACAACACCGAGTACGGCATCGTCAACAGCAGCGCCGGCACCACCGACACCCGCGCCACGAACCAGCTCTGGTGCACGTACTCCCGCCAGGCGAACGGCGGCCGGAACATCTGCACAAACGTGTCCAACGACATCGCGAAGAACCCGCCGACCGCCCGGACCGGTTCGGTCACCGGCTGCGGGGCTAACACCATGGCGCTTCACGCCTTTCGGCAGCGGTGGAAGGAGACGACCGACTTGCCGGGGAGAAAGCCCGGGTGGGTGCGTCGCGGCCGTACACAGCAACGCCTGCTTGGACGGGCATCCTCACAACTCCTGCAGCGCACCCGAAGGACACAGCCTGACGGCGAGCCGGACGCGGTCCTGCTGCTCCCTGGGCACCTCCTCGGATGTGATGACGACGACGCCGTGCTCGTCCTGGTCGAAGAAGCACTCGGCGGTCATCACGCACATGCCGGCGGACATACAGATGTCGCGATCGGCGGAGATCTTCATCGGCTGAACGCCTCTTGGGTCAGTGCGGAGTTCATGAAGTCGCGGAAGTACAGCCAGCGCCCGTCACGCAGCGTGATGATGTGCGCGAACTCCGATTGCCACTCGTATCCGGTTGCGAGCCTGCGGAATCGCTGTCGTCCCCACACCGCGAGGTCGTCTCCCTGCGCGATGTATCTCCACGGCTCCATCTCGACGATCTGGATGTGCTGACCGACAGTGGCGAAGAAGGAGATCGCCTCGGTGATGCCGTGGTAGTCCCCGGCGTACGGGATCGTCTCGGTGCCGTAGTAGGTGATCCGCACGTCGGGATCCATGTATTGCAGCGCGGTGTCGAGGTCACCCGCGGGCACCGCGGCGTAGATGGCTTTCGTGGCTTCGATGTTGCGGGCTTCGGTGTTGCGGGCTCCGGTGTCGTGCGCTCCGGGGCCGGCAGTGTTCTTGATGACGGTCATGACAGCTCCAGGGGTAGGCGGACATACGCGTGGGTGAGCAGACTGGCGGTCTGTTTGGTGCCGGGGTCGTCGCACAGGCCGATGTGCTGGTAGCGGTCCAGCACCGCGTTCAACATCGCGGTGACCTCCAGGCGGGCCAGCGAGGAACCCAGACAGAAGTGCAATCCGGTGCCGAAGGAGAGCTGTTTGCGCAGGTTCGGCCGATCGATGTCGAGCCGGTTCGGGTCGGGGAACACCGCGGGATCGCGGTTGGCCGAGCCGAAGAACAGCGCCACCCACTCTCCCTCCCGGATCAGCTTGCCCCCGACTTCCACATCGCGGGTGGCGATCCGGAACAGCCGTTGCGGGGGTCCGTCGAGCCGCATCGTCTCCTCGATGAAGACCGTCAGCAGCGACCGGTCCGCACGGACCCGGGCGGCGATCTCGGGTTCACGGGCCAGGGCGTGTAACAGGTTTCCGATCAGAAACGTCGTGGTCTCACTACCTGCGACCACCAGCGTGACACAGAACCGGACGATCTCCTCGGGCGTCAGCCGCTGGCCGTCGACCTCGGCGCGCAGCAACGCCGAGATGAGGTCTTCGGCGTCCTCGATGTCATCGGTGGGTGTCTGCTCCGCGATCCGGGAGCTGTGCTCGGCGAGCCGGGTGGCGAACGTCGCAACCATCTCCTCGTTGCTCGCGATGCGCTCCTGCGGCGTCAGCGATGAGCTCAGCATGAATGCGTTGGCCCACTTCTTGAATCGGACGTGGTCGCCTTCGGGCAGGCCCAACAGCCGCACCATGGCCCTGGTGGGAATCTCGGCGGCGAAATCCATCACGTCGACCTCGCCCTCACCGAGGTCGTCGAGCAGCTGCGGGATCAAGTCGTCGAGCCAGGGTTCCAGCTGCCTCACCCGGCGGGGAGAGAAGGCCTGCGAGACCAACTTTCGCTCCACCTCGTGTTTGGGTGGATCAGTGTTGACCAGCATCAGGCTGGGCGCCGAGGAGGCTTCCTGCAGCGGATCACGCGACGAGAAGGTGGCGCTGTCGCGGGCGGCCTCCAAGACCTGGTCGTAGCGGAACATCGCCCACGCCGTCACGGGTTCATCGGCTCCCGGCACGGTTCCCGGCGGCCAGTCCCGGTAGCCCGCAACCGGGGAGGATTCGCGCAACTGGTCGTACAGCGGATACGGGTTCGCGATGCCCTGTGGTGTGGTGAGCATTTCGAGCGCGGAAACAGTGGTGGATGACATGCACATCAGCCTGGCCCGGCGACCGCGGCAAATCGATCCCCCGTTGGGGAGCACTCCTGCCCCCGTACGAGGGCAATTTCGCGTTCCGCCCGCAACGAGGCCGCGGTCGGGAGACAGTAGACAGCATGACCATCGCCGGCGACGTTCCCGACTCCGGATCGGACGAGACGTTGGCGGGCCACCCCGGCTGGGCTTCACGTCCAGCTGCGGAAAGCGATGCCGCCCGCCGCTACCGGGAGACGTTCGCGGATTGGGGTGTCGACCCCACCGACGATCCGATGTCCGTGGTTTCCGAGGCCATCGACACCCGAGCCAACGAGGTTCGCAACGCGTTGGAGACGTGCGGTGACGAAGAGGCGATCGCGGCGCTGGAGTCGGTGCTCGATCTGTGTTCGCTCGAACGGGAGTTGATCGAGGACGGCGCGCAACGACGCACCTTCGCGCTCCTGCAGGTTCAGGAGGGCCTGAGCAAGTTGCGGGCGGTCGACGACGTCGCGACGATCGTCGACCGGGCGCCACGAGAGTTGGTGGAGTCGTGCGGGTTTGACCGCGCCGTGCTGTTCCGCGTGCATGAGGGCCGGATGTTCATGGAGTCCGCGTACTTCGGCGAGGACCGCGCGGGCGCCGAGAAGATGGTCGCTTTCGCCCAATCGGTGGCGCCGCCGCTGGACCACATGCTGTTGGAGACGCAGATGATCCGCCGCCACGCCCCGGCGATCGTGCGCGATGCCCGCAACGACCCCCGGGTCAACCGGCCGATCGTCGAATTCTCGATGACCCGCTCCTATGTGGCGGCTCCGGTGATGCCGACGGGCAAGGTGATCGGCTTCCTGCACGCCGACCGTCTGTACTCGGGCCGGATCGTCGACGAGATCGACCGCGACACGGTGTGGGCGTTCGCGGAGGGCTTCGGGTATGCCTACGAACGCACCGTGCTGCTGGAACGGATGCGCCGACTCCAGGCGGAGGTGCGCAACGCGCTGGCCTCCGCGGACGAGGCGGCCCGGGCGTTACAGGACGCCGACCTGGACCTGCGCAAGATCGAACCGCAGGAGCGCAGCCCCGCCGCGCGGTCGTTGGCGGAGGTGCACACCAGGGTGATGGCGATGCTCACCCGCCGCGAGATCGAGGTGCTGCGGTTGATGGCGGCCGGACGCACGAACCAGCAGATCGCCGATGAACTGGTGATCTCAGCCGGGACGGTCAAGTCACACGTCAAGAGGGTGCTGCGCAAACTCCACGCGACCAACCGGGCCGAAGCCGCGTCCGCCTACGTGCGCCTGGCCAGCGTGCCCGAGGTCGGCTGATCCACCCGGGTCACCAGGCCCGGTCCAGGTCGGCGTGCTGGCGGACCCAGGTGTGCATGGCGATTCCGGCGGCCACCGCGGCGTTGATGCTGCGGGTGGACCCGAACTGGGCGATCGACACCGTCATCGCCGCCCCGGCCTTCGCGTCCTCGGTGATACCCGGTCCCTCCTGCCCGAAGATCATCAGGCAGTGCCGGGGCAGTTCGGTGTGTTCCAGCCGCACCGCGCCCGGGATGTTGTCCACGGCGACGACGGTGAGGTCGTGTTCGGCGGCGAAGCTCAGCAACGCGGCGGTGGTGTCGTGGTGGCGCAGCCGCTGGTAGCGGTCGGTCACCATGGCGCCGCGCCGGTTCCAGCGCCGGCGGCCGACGATGTGCACGGTGTGCACCGCGAACGCGTTGGCGGTGCGCACCACCGAGCCGATGTTGGCGTCGTTGCCGAAGTTCTCGATCGCGATGTGCAGCGGGTGCCGGCGCGTGTCGATGTCGGCGATGATCGCCTCCCGGGTCCAGTACCGGTAGGCGTCGACGACGTTGCGGGTATCGCCGTCGCGCAACAGTTCCGGGTCGTAGCGGGGATCGTCGGGGACCGGGCCGAGCCGGGACTCGTCCCACGGCCCCACCCCGGGGGACTGCCCCCACTCGGTGGGGCCGGGCGCCGTCGCCGGGTCCGGGTGGTCAGGCTCCGGGTGGTCAAGCATCGGCGGTCCACAGCGCGGCGTGGGTGCCGACCAGCGACACCGAGGCGTACAACAAGGCGTCGTTGATCTCACCCTGGGTGCACAGCGACGCCTTGACCTGCACCGCGTCCCGGCTGGCATCGGGCAGCACCAGCACCGATGATCCGTACACATCGCATGCCGGACTGAGCCCGGGTGGCGGCAACGTCGGCCCGGCCAGCACCATCAGCGGGCCACCGCGTTCGGCCGAATCGTCGCGGTACCGCTGCGCCAGCCCGTCGAGCTGCAGACCGAGCAGCATGTAACCGTTGCCGGTGAACGCGTCCGGATCCCCCAACGCCTCGGGGGTGAGGATGGTGCCGTCCGCCCGGAACCCCTCGACGCTGGTGGTTCTGAGGATCAGGCCGGTGTCGTTCTCGTTGGTCGGCAGCACCCCCACCGGGAATCCCGCCCCGTAGGCGACCGCGGTCTCGGGGATCCGGTCCTGCGGCGAGTACACGTACACCCCGCGGACCTGGGACTGATCCCGCAACGGCCCCAGACACACGGTGCCGGTGATCCGGTCGGGGGTCGGCGCCGTCGCCGGGTTCACGTGCAGGCCGGCGAAGGTGCGGCAGCTGCCCAGCGCGTTCGCCTCGATCGGATGGGCCAGCGCCCCGTACAGGCCGAGCCGGATGTCCTCCGGTCTGGCGTGAGGCGCATCCTCTTCCGATGGGGCGGCGTCGATGTCGACGAGCACGTGATCGCCGTCCCAACGCAGGTTCGACACCGACATGTTCCAGCCCAGCACCGCCTGGGAGGCACCGAGTTCCGTCATCGGCGCCCCGTAGACGTGGTCGGCCGCGGGATCGCCCGGGGAGCAGCCGGCCAGCACCAGGACAGCCGTCAGCAACGCCGGCAGCATCCGCGACGGGGCCGGTCGGCTAAGTCCTGCCACGGCCCTTGCCGACAACTTTCGTCAACGCGCGCACCAGCTTTCGCGGAACCAGCCGGCCGACGGTGGTGAGCACCTTGTACTGCAGGCCGGGGACGATGACGACATCGCCCTTCCGCACCCGGGCCACCGTGGTGCGCACGACATCGTCGACGTCGAGGTAGAGGATCGACGGGGTGCCGCTCATGTCGATTCCGGCGCGCTGGTGGAACTCGGTGCGGACGAAGCCCGGGCACACCACGTGGATGCCGACCCCGGTGCCGGTCAGCCCGTTGGCGAGGCCCTCGCTGAACGCGATCACCCACGCCTTCGACGCCGAGTACGTCGACCCCCGGCCGGGCAGCAGACCGGCCACACTGGCGACGTTGATGATGGTGCCCCGGTGCGCGTCGAGCATCGGGGGCAGCGCCGCGTGGGTCAGGTGCATCACCGCGGTGACGTTGACGTCCAGTTGCGCCTGCAGCAGTGTCGGATCCGCGGTCCAGAACTCCCCGGACGTGCCGAACCCGGCGTTGTTCACCAGCACCTGCACCCCGTCCGCCAACCGGTCGGCGACCTTGGCCCGGTCCGCGGCCACCGCCAGGTCGGCGGGCAGCACCTCGACGTCGATGCCGGCGCTCTGGCGAAGTTCGGCGGCGAGCTGCTCCAGGCGCTGCACATCGCGCGCCACCAGCACCAGATCGTGTCCGTCGGCGGCGTACCGGCGGGCGAAACCCTCGCCGAGGCCGGACGTGGGTCCGGTGATGAGTGCGACAGGACGTGGCATGCCGACAGGTTAACGTGTGCCCGCCCGGCGGTTCGGACTCCGCCGCCGGATCTGCGGCGGGCCGCTGCTAGCGCTGATAGTGCGCGGAGGGACGACCGTTACGTGCGGGCGGCGGCCGCCGGCCCGGGTCCGGACGCGGGCCACCGTAGCGGCCCGGGTCGGGCCGGCCGGGAGGGGGCATGTCGCCCCGGGCCGGCACCGGCATCTCCGGGCGGTTGGGCGCCGGCGGTCCGTCCGGACGGCCGGGCGCCGGGCGCAGCGGACGGCCGGGGGCCGCGTTGCGCCGGGCGGGCTGCCCGGACTGACCCGGCTGTGGGAGGGGCGGCAGCACCCGGAGCAGATCGTTGAACTGGCGCACGGTGCGCAACCCCTCGTCCCATTGGGCGCGGGTGCTGGTCACCGGCATCGCCACCAGCGTCCAGTTCTGCTCGTTCCACATGATCTCGGCGCAGTCGGGGGCGGTGTGCGCGAACGTCACCATGCGGCGGTCACAGGCCCGGCGGGCGGCGTCGAGGTTGGTGGAGTACACCATCCGCGGGCCGATCGCGCCGAGCAGCCAGATGTCGTTCTCCCGCGGCTCCTTGATGCCCTTCAACCGCAGGTCCATCACCACGTTGGTGCCGATCTTGCGGTGCAGGGCGATCACGGTCGCGACGTCGTCGAGATCGAAGATGAACACCGCCTCGCCCCGGATCTGGCCGAGGACGACGTTCTTCGCGGCGACGTCGCCGACGCTGGACATCACGCCGCGTTTCCAGCGTTTGACGATCTCGGTGGATTCCGGCTCGTAGTCGAATCCGTGCGACTTCGCCCAGGACTTTCGGCGTCGGCTCAGACCGCGTCGCCGGTCGATGTCCACGTACAGCAGCACCGCCGCACTCACGAAGCAGAGTGCGGACAGCGTGAACCAAAGCGGGACCATTGGCCATAGCCTACTTGCTGGTACCGCGAATGCCTCCACTCTGGGAGGTCACAACCCGATTACTGGTTGCTTTTCTCGCCCGGGCCGCGGTCTTCAAGGTAGCTCACGATGGCGTTGGTCAGGCCGCGACGGGCCAACTCGAGGTCGATGTAGGTGCCGAGTTGCCGCTCGGAGGTGATACCCCGCATCGCCCCGGGGATGAACGAGGCGACCTCGGCCACCCGCTCGGGATCCACGTCGAGATCGGCGAACGCCTGCTGACAGGTCTGCAGCCAGCCCTCACCCCACGAGGACAGTTCCGCCGCGGTGCGCGGGTACAGCCGTTCCAGCTCGGCGCGGTCGCGGGGCAGCGCCGCCCGCAGATTCTCGATGGCGCGGGAGTCGCTGGCGGTCAGGCCGTCGTAGAGCATGTCGATGATGCCGGCCACCCGCTCCCGCAACGGGGCGCCGGCGTCGTGCCGGCCGATGACGCCGGCCCGCCGCTCGGCGGTGCGGCGCAGCACCGCCGCCCACAGTCCGTCGATGTCGCCGAACTGGTATTTCACCGCGCCCCAGGTGACGCCGATCTGTTTGGCGATCCGGTTGGCCGACACCGCGCCCGGGTCCCCGGTGGCCAGCGCCGCGAGCGCGGCCTCCAGCATGTTCTCCCGGGTGGCCTGGCCGCGCCGGTTCGCCCGGCGCGGAACCTCCGCAGGTCTGGCCCCGGGCGGCCCGCCAGGCGACTTCAGCACGGACACCCCCGGCATCGTAGCGGCGGGACGCCGCACTTCGCAGAAACCCTCTCACGGTTTCACAGATACCTCTACGATTCTCGCACAGGAGATCGCAGAGGTTGGGAGGGCACTGCGGCGATGGCCAAACCCCCGTTGTCGATGAAACCCACGGGATGGTTCCAGGTCGCCTGGTCCGACGAGGTCGGAATCGGCGAGGTCCGCGCGATGAAGTACTTCGGCGAGGAGATGGTGGCCTGGCGCTCGGAGAGCGGCAGGGTGACCGTGATGAACGCCTACTGTGAGCACCTCGGCGCGCACCTCGGGTTCGGCGGAGAAGTGCTCGGCGAGGTGATCCAGTGCCCGTTCCACGGCTGGCAGTGGAACGCCGAGGGCCGCAACGTGTGCATCCCCTATCAGGATCGGCCCAACCGCGGCCGCCGGATGAAGACCTATCCGGTGGTGGAGCGCAACGAGTCCATCTACATCTGGCACGACCTGCTGGGCCGGGAACCGTTCTTCGACCCGCCCGACGTGTTCGCCTCCTTCGGCGACGGCAAGACCGCCACCGACTACCACCCTCAACAGCGGCTGTATCGCCAAGCCCTGGAACTGCATCCCCAGTACGTGCTGGAGAACGGCGTCGACTTCGCCCATTTCAAGTTCGTGCACAGGACCCCGATCGTGCCGGTGTTCACCCGGCACGATTTCACCGAACCGGTGTCCTACGTGGACTTCACCATCACGTTCGAGGGGGACGAGAACCAGACCATCGACGACGTCGACAGCGGGGTCGAGGCGATCAACGGCGGGCTGGGCATCGCCGTCACCAAGAGCTGGGGCATGGTCGACAACCGCACCATCTCGGCCGTCACCCCGGTCGACGAGTCGACCTGCGATGTGCGGTTCATGGTGTACATCGGCAGGGTGCCCGGCCGCGACGACGAACGGGCCGCCGCCAAGGCCGCCGAGTTCGGCCGGGAGGTCATCCGGCAGTTCACCCAGGACATCCACATCTGGTCGCATCAGCGCTACTCCGACCCGCCGGCGCTGGCGACCGCCGAATACGAGGGCTTCACCGCGATTCGCAACTGGGCGCTGCAGTTCTACCCGGACGGAAAAGGTGGAAGCGCAGCCGAACTCGCATCCGTCGATCAGAAAGGCACCCACGTATGAGCGCACCGATCCGCATCTTCCAGGTGGCCACCGGCAACGTCGGCACCGAGATGATCAGACGGTTGCAGCACCGGCCCGACCTCGAACTCATCGGCGTGCACTGCTACACACCGGAGAAGGTCGGTCGCGACGTCGGGGAGATCGCCGGGATCGGTCCGATCGGGGTGAAGGCCACCGGCACGATCGACGAGATCATCGCCGCCGAACCGGATGTGCTGACCTTCCACGGTGTGTTCCCGGACGAGGACCTCTACGTCAAGGTGCTCGAAGCCGGCATCGACATCGTCACCACCGCCGACTGGATCACCGGCTGGCACCGCGACACCAACCATCCGCATCCGTCCGGTAAACCGGTCACCGAGCTGCTGGCCGAGGCGTGCGAGAAGGGCGGGTCGACGTTCTACGGCACCGGCATGAACCCCGGGCTGAATCAGATTCTGGGCGTGGTGTGTTCGGCGGACGTCTCCGAGATCGAGAACGTCACCACGATCGAGTCGGTCGACGTGTCCTGCCACCATTCGAAGGACACCTGGGTGGAGGTGGGCTACGGGCTGCCGGTCGACGATCCGGAGATCCCGGCGAAGCTCGAGAAGTACACCCGCGTCTTCTCCGACAGCGTGCTGATGATGGCCGACTGCTTCGGGTTGACGCTCGACGAGGTCACCTTCAGCGCCGAGCTGGGCGCCTGCACCCGCGACGTCGACCTCGGCTGGTATCAGCTGCCCAAGGGATCGCTGGGCGGCAGCTACATCAAATACCAGGGCATGGTCGACGGGGTGCCGCGCATCGAGACCCACCTGGAATGGCAGATGACCCCGCACACCGATCCGCACTGGGACATCAAGGGCTGCTACATCACTCAGATCAAGGGCGATCCGTGCGTCTACAACAAGCACATGATCTTCCCGAAACCCGGGGTGGACCTGTCGGATCCGGACTCGTTCGCCTCGATCGGCATGACCGTCACCGGGCTGCCTGCGCTGAACGCCATCCGGTCCGTCGTCGCGGCGCCCCCGGGGCTGCTCACCAGCGCCGACGTGCCGCTGCGCGGATTCGCCGGCCGGTTCACGCTGTAGGCCCCACCTGAACGAGCAGACGCGGAATCGCTCCACCCTCACGGGTTTCACGCGATTCCGCGTCTGCTCGGCCAGGGAAATCAGCCCAGGACGAGCGAGTTGCCGTCCGGAGCCACGTTGACCGGCACCACGTCGCCGTCGTGCACCTCGCCGGCCAGCAACAGCTTGGCCAGCTGGTCGCCGATCACCTTCTGGATCAGCCGACGCAACGGCCGGGCGCCGTACTGCGGGTCGAAGCCGCGCTGGGCCAACCACTGCTTGGCCGGTTCCGACACCTGCAGGGTCAGGCGGCGCTGCTCCAGCCGCTTGGCCAGCTGGGCCAGCTGGATGTCGACGATCGACACCAGCTCCTCGGGGTTGAGCCCGTCGAAGATGATGATGTCGTCGAGCCGGTTGATGAACTCCGGCTTGAAGTGCGCCCGCACCGCGGCCATCACCTGCTCCTCGCTGCCACCCGCACCCAGGTTCGACGTCAGGATGAGGATGGTGTTGCGGAAGTCGACCGTGCGGCCCTGCCCGTCGGTCAGCCGGCCGTCGTCGAGCACCTGCAGCAGGATGTCGAAGACGTCCTGGTGGGCCTTCTCGATCTCGTCGAACAGGATCACCGTGTACGGACGCCGGCGCACCGCCTCGGTCAGCTGACCGCCCTGGTCGTAGCCGACGTAGCCGGGAGGCGCACCGACCAGCCGAGCCACCGAGTGCTTCTCGCTGTACTCGCTCATGTCGATGCGGACCATCGCCCGCTCGTCGTCGAACAGGAACTCCGCCAGCGCCTTGGCCAGCTCGGTCTTACCGACGCCGGTCGGGCCGAGGAACATGAACGAGCCGGTGGGCCGGTTCGGGTCGGCCACGCCGGCGCGGCTGCGCCGGACCGCATCCGAGACGGCCTGCACCGCACGCTTCTGGCCGACGACCCGTTTGGCCAGCTCGTCCTCCATCCGCAGCAGCTTGGCCTGCTCGCCCTCGAGCATCCGCCCGGCGGGGATCCCGGTCCACGCCGACACCACCTCGGCGATGTCGTCGGGGCCGACCTCCTCCTTGAGCATGACGTTCTCCCGGGCCTCGGCGTGCGGAGTGGCGGCCTCGAGCTTCTTCTCCACCTCCGGGATCCGGCCGTAGCGCAGCTCGGCGACCCGTTCGTAATTGCCGTCCCGCTCAGCCCGTTCGGCCTCGATCTTCAACGCCTCGAGCTGTTCCTTGAGCTCGCGGACGGTCTCGATGGCCTTCTTCTCGTTCTGCCAGCGGGCGGTCAGCTCCGCCAACTTCTCCTTGTGGTCGGCCAGTTCGGCGCGCAGCTTCTCCAGCCGCTCCTTGGAGGCCTCGTCCTCCTCCTTCGACAGCGCCATCTCCTCGATCTCCAGCCGGCGCACCAGGCGTTCGACCTCGTCGATCTCGACCGGACGCGAGTCGATCTCCATCCGCAGCCGGGAGGCGGCCTCGTCGACCAGGTCGATGGCCTTGTCCGGCAGGAACCGGGCGGTGATGTAGCGGTTCGACAACGTCGCCGCGGCCACCAGTGCCGAGTCGGTGATGCGCACACCGTGGTGCACCTCGTAGCGCTCCTTGAGGCCACGCAGGATGCCGATGGTGTCCTCCACCGACGGCTCGCCCACATAGACCTGCTGGAAGCGCCGCTCCAACGCGGCGTCCTTCTCGATGTACTTGCGGTACTCGTCGAGCGTGGTCGCACCGACCAGGCGCAGCTCACCGCGGGCCAGCATCGGCTTGATCATGTTGCCGGCGTCCATCGAACCGTCGCCGGTCGCGCCGGCGCCGACGATGGTGTGCAGCTCGTCGATGAACGTGATGATCTGCCCGGCCGAGTTCTTGATCTCGTCGAGCACGGCCTTGAGCCGTTCCTCGAACTCGCCGCGGTACTTCGAGCCGGCCACCATCGAACCCAGGTCCAGGGCGATGACGGTCTTGTCGCGCAGGCTCTCCGGCACGTCGCCGGCGACGATACGCTGGGCCAGCCCCTCCACGATCGCGGTCTTACCGACACCGGGTTCACCGATCAGCACCGGGTTGTTCTTGGTGCGGCGGCTCAGCACCTGGATCACCCGGCGGATCTCGTTGTCCCGTCCGATGACCGGGTCGAGCTTGCCCTCCCGGGCGCGGGCGGTCAGGTCGGTGGAGTATTTCTCCAGCGCCTGATAGGTGCCCTCCGGATCCGGGGTGGTGACGCGCGCGCTGCCGCGCACCTTGGCGAACGCCTCGCGCAGCGCCTGCGGCGTGGCGCCGTGGCCGTTGAGGATCTTGGCGACGTCCGAGTCGCCGCTGGCGAGCCCGACCAGCAGATGCTCGGTCGAGACGTACTCATCGGCCATCTCGGTGGCGAGCTGCTGAGCGGTGGTGATCGCGTTGAGCGAATCCCGCGACAGCTGCGGTTGTGATGCGCCACCGCTGATCTTGGGCTGCTGATCGAGTACGCGCTGCACTTCGGCGCGGATGGTCGCGGGCTCGACACCGACGGCCTCCAGCAGCGGCGCGGCAATACCATCGTGTTGGGTCAGCAATGCCATCAACAGGTGGGCGGGCTGAATCTGCGGGTGTCCGGCAGCCGTCGCCGCCTGAAGCGCCGCCGTCAGCGCCGCCTGGGTTTTGGTCGTCGGGTTGAAAGAGTCCACGACACCTCCGATCGTCAAATCACATGCTTCTCGCGGAGTTCAACGTCGTCAAGGTTGAGTCTGTTCCGCTCAAGTTATAAATTTTTGCCGATTTTCTCCGCGCCTGATCAGGGTTCCGTCCGCGGGAGCCACTGCGGTTCGGCCAACACTCGCCCCAGGACTCCGCGGTAGCGGAGCTGCCCCGCCGGCCACGGGTCAGCGAACCATCCGGCCGGCGTGTTCGATGAAGTTGCGTTGCCGATGATGAGGGCCCCTTCCTGCCCAGGCGGGCACGAGAGCAAGTCCAGAATAGTCGCGTGCGCTGCCCGCCCGCCCGAAGCGGCAAACAGGAAATGGTGCCGATGACACCCTCCGGGGAGTGTCAGGGTCAGCAGAGCACGAATGGGCAGGAGCCGGTACTCGGGACTCTTCGATCTTTCGCCGAGGCCCTCGAAACCCCTCTCTCCGAGGTGGATACGGTCCGAGAGCACCACAATGTCATGTGGGATGTCATGTGGGATGTCATGTGGGATCTCCCCGAGACACCTCAGAATCACCTGCGCTGACATCGGGAAACTCGAATCGGCCGCCGCGGTTGCGCAGTGCCGACGGGCTACGGTCTAGTCATGTCGGAATGCGACATCGGTGATTTCGAGTTCGAGCGGAAGTTCTTCGTGCGCGAACTACCCGCCGTCGCCGCGTCGGATCCAGCGCCGAACCTGATCGTGCAGGCGTATCTGTTCGCGGCCGACGGCTACGCGGTGCGTATCCGGGTGCAGCAGCCCGCGCCCGGCCCGGGTGCCGGGGGCCTCGAGAATCTCGGCACCCAACGGGACGCCCTGCTGGGGCAGTCGCACGACGAGTCGATCGGCACCATGACGGTCAAGGGGCCCGCGGTCGGCGGCACCCGGTACGAGGCCGAACGCGACCTCGATCCGCTGGTGGCCGCGGAGATCGTCCGGCGCGCCGACCATGTGGTCGCCAAGGTGCGGTACTCCGTCTGGCTGGGCGAGGACGGCTGGATCATCGACCGCTTCCTCGGTGGGAACGCACCCCTGGTGCTCGCGGAGGTCGAACGGGGCGGCCCGGTGGTCGACCTCGCGATCCCCGCGTTCTGCGTGTCAGAAGTCTCCGAGGACGACCGGTTCCGCAACGAATACCTGGCCCATCACCCGTTCAGCACCTGGGCCGACACCTATCGCGACGAGCTCGACCGGCAGGGCCCGGTGTTCGTGGGTGACCTCGGGGAGAACCGCTTCGAGGACTGAGCACGCCCCCGCGGTGTCCATACCGGGCACAGCGATGCACGTCGTGCCACGTCCCGCCGCGTCCGAACCGGTGGTACCCCGCGAACGGGCCGCCCACCACGAGCCGGTCTGTTCTCGTCGGAGCGCCAGCTGCGACGCACCGCCGCCACGGGTGCGCCTGTGACGCCCCGGACCGGTTCGTGAATCCCGGCGTATCGGCGACGCGGGTAGATGCCGACGTTGGTGTGGGCGAGTTCGCGGCGCCCCCCGACAGCGTCATCGCCATGGGCGCCCCACCAGACGCCGCCACCCCGAATTGGTCTGCGCAGCTGACCGACGCGACCACCGGTCGCGAGTTCACGCCCCTCGCGGTTCCGCACCGCGCACGCCACATCGACATCCTTCGGACACGGAACCGGGCGCAGCAGCAACACCCGTCCGCCGAGCGGAAATCCGGACTCCGGCACCGCATCACCCGGTTCGGTCGCCGGTCTCGGTTCAGGAGTCCACTGCCGACCATCGACGTACCGGAGGTGGCCGGTCTGCCAAGGGTCCGGGAACCGCCCGGCGCCACGGGTTCCCGAGCTGTCGATGAGTCACCCCGCTGAACTGTCCGGCGAACCGCGCCGTCCGCCGGGGCACACCCCGCACGTGTCGAGCGTTCGCCCGCCGACGCATCCGTCTTCAGCGGCAGGGTCGTCAGCGGCAGGGTGAGCCGAGCAGAGTTCCGGACGCGACACCAGCGGACCGTGTTACCGTCAGCAAATCAAGGCGGATGGGAGAACATGAACCTCTGCGACGGTGTCGGGATCTGTCCGGCCACCCATGCCGCCGGGCCGGCCGACCCGGCGGGTAAGGGCCGATGACCGGAAGCTGGGCTTCGCTACTCACCGAACTCATCCCACTGGCCCTGGTCATCGCGCTGTCACCGCTGTCCATCATTCCCGGGGTGCTGGTCCTGCACACCCCGCGGCCCCGGCCGACCGGGCTGGCGTTCCTCCTGGGCTGGCTGATCGGGCTGGCGGTGCTGGCCGCGGCGTTCGTGGCGCTGTCCGGCCTGCTCGGCGGTGGCCTGGAGCATCCGCCGGGTTGGGCGTCGTGGCTGCGGGTGGTGATCGGCGCCCTGCTCATCGTGTTCGGCGGCTACCGGTGGGCGACGCGGCACCGGTCCACCGAGATGCCGCGGTGGATGCGTTCCCTGACGACGGCCAGCCCGCCCCGCGCGGCGATCACCGCGGCGGTTCTCACCGTCGCCAATCCCAAGGTGCTGTTCATCTGCGCCGCAGCGGGTCTGGCGATCGGCACCGCCGGGGTAGGTGTCGGCGCGTGGCCGGCCGTCCTCTACTACGTGCTGGTCGCCGGCAGCACCGTCGCGCTGCCGATCCTGGCCTATGCGCTGGCGCCGGACCGGCTCGGGCAGCCGTTGGAACGGCTCCGCGAGTGGATGGAGCGCCAGCACGGTGCGCTGGTGGCGGCCATCCTGGTGGTCATCGGTCTGATGGTGCTGTTCAAGGGAATTCACGCGCTGTAGCGGGCATCACGAGCCCGCCGTCAGGGACGACGGAAGGCCCAGCTCGTCGGCGTCGGCGGTGAGATAGCGGTTCACCGTGGGGGCGAGCATCCGCACCACCTCCTCGGTGGACAGCTCCGCCAGCGGCGGCACCCGCATGATGTAGCGCAACATGGCGGTGCCCACCAGGCCGGTGGCCGCCAGCTCGGCACGCAGCCTCGCCTGCTCCCCACCGCCGAGCACCCCGGACACCGCGGTCAGCAGGTACTCGCGCAGGAACGAGCGGAAGGCCTCCCGCGCATCCGTGTTGGAGGTCGCGGACTGCAGCATCGCCCGGATCGTCGGGCCGGTGTCGGGTGACTCCCAGATCTGCAGGTACACCCGCACCATCCGGGTGCCGACGTCCCCGTCGTCCCCGGTCATCGCGGCGACCAGCATCTCCGGATCCAGGATCAGCTCCAGCGACTCCCGGAACAGCTCGGCCTTGGAGCCGAACAGGTACAACACCATCGACGCGTCGACGTGCGCATCCCGGGCGATCGCGCGCAGGGTCGTCTTCTCGTAGCCGTCCTGCGCGAACCGCCGTTTGGCGGCCGCCAGCACCGTCTCCCGGGAGACGGGTTCGCCCTGGCGGCGGCCCCGTTTCCGGCCCCCGTTCCGGGACGAAGACGCAGGTGAAGGCATACCCGACGGTAACACTTTTCAATGCCTGTTGAAATCCCGGACCGGCAGGACTACGCTGCAACCATCGGAATTCAACGCGTGATGAAAAGAGTCCGGCCATGACCACCCAGTCCGCCCCGCCGAACGACCGATCCACCATCCGCCGCCACGAACAGCCCGCCGCGGTCCGCGCCACCGGGATCGTCGTCGTCCTCACCGTGGCGATCGCGATCATCGCGATCGCGTTCGCGTGGCCGGCCTCGCGATCCGCGCCCGGTGACCTGCCGATCGGGGTGGCCGCACCGCCCCCGGTCACCGCCCAGATCACCGCCCGGCTCGCCGAGCAGGCCCCCGACGCGTTCGACGTGCGCGCCTTCGACGACGATGCGGCCCTGCGTGCGGCGATCCGCGACCGCGAGGTGTACGGCGGGCTGTCCATCGGCGCCGGGCCGCCCACCCTGCTGATCGCCACCGGCGGCAGCCCCGCGGTCGCCCAACTGCTGACCCAGATGGCCGGTGGCATCGCCGAACAGTCCGGGATGCCGCTGCGCACCGAGGATCTGGCGGCACCGCCGCCCGACGATCCGCGCGGGGTGGGACTGGCCGCCTCGGCGCTGCCCATCACCCTGGCGGGTCTGCTGCCGGCGATCGCGCTGGTGCTCGCGCTGCGGCGGGAGGTCTGGACCCGGTTCGCCGCGACAGTGGTGTTCGCCGCGCTGGCGGCATGGACCATCGCACTGCTGCTGCGCTTCGTGTTCGGATCCATCACGGACAACTTCTGGGGCGTCACCGCCGGTCTCACCCTGGGCATCCTCGCCGCCGGGCTGACCGTCCTGGGCCTGGGCTCGGTGTTCGGCAGGGCGGGGCTGGCCATCGGCGCGCTGCTGGCGATCCTGCTCGGCAACCCGCTGTCCGGTCTGAACGCCGCACCGGAACTCCTGCCCCGAGGCTGGGGCCAACTCGGGCAGCTGCTGCCGCAGGGCGCCAACGCCACCCTGCTGAGGTCGACGGCCTACTTCGACGGCGCCGGCGCGACCACCGCGATCTGGGTGCTGGTCTGCTGGGTCTTGGTCGGCACCGCCCTGATCGCCGTCGCCGCACTGCGGCAGCGCCGCACCGCGGAGCCGCACCCAGCGGAAATGCATTGATCCGCACTTCACATACACTCGAACGGCGTGGGACTGGACGATGGTGAGTCACTGCGCACCCTGCGCGCTGCCGTCGACCCCGCGAACGGATCCGATGAGCTGATCCGCACCTTCTACACCCGATGGTTCGCGGCCGACCTGTCCGCACGTGACCTGTTCCCGCCCGACATGGCGGCTCAACGCGCGGCGTTCGCCGAAGTGCTGACCTGGCTGCTGGGCGAACTCATCGCCCAGCGCGCCCACGAGCCGGTGGCCTTCCTCGCCCAGCTCGGTCGCGATCACCGCAAATACGGTGTCACCCAAGCGCATTACGACACCATGCACGAGGCCCTGTACACCACCCTGCGCGACCATCTCAACGATCGGTGGACCGACCGGCTGGCCGAGGCGGCCCACGACGCGGTCACGTTGTTCACCGGGGTGATGCGCGGAGCGGCCGAGGCCGAGCAGGGCCCGCCGTACTGCGACGGCACCGTGGTGGAGCATCTGCGGGTCGGCCGCGACGTGTCGGTGGTGCGGCTGCAGTTGGACCGGCCGCTGTTCTACCACCCCGGCCAGTATGTGACGGTGCAGGTGCCGCAGTGGCCGCGCCGGTGGCGGTATCTGAGCCCGGCCATTCCCGCCGACCGCAGCGGCGCCATCGAATTCCACATCCGTTCGGTGATCGGCGGCATGGTCAGCACCGCGATCGTGAACGAGACGCGTCCCGGGGACCGGTGGCGGATCTCCCATCCCCACGGCAGTCTGCACATCGACCGCGACGGCGGGGACGTGCTCATGGTGGCCGGCAGCACCGGACTGGCGCCGCTGCGCACCCTGATCATGGACCTCACCCGGTTCGGCGTGAACCCGCGGGTGCACCTGTTCTTCGGCGCCCGCTATCCGTGCGATCTGTACGACCTCAAGACGCTGTGGCAGATCGCCTCGACCAACCCCTGGCTGTCGGTGACCCCGGTGTCGGAGTACTCCGTGGATCCGCCCTGGGCGTCGGAGTATCCGGATGTGCAGCCGCCCCGCGGATTACACGTCCGCCAGACCGGGCTGCTGCCCGAGGTGGTGACCCGCTACGGCGCGTGGAGCGACCGGCAGATCCTGATCTGCGGCAGCCCCGAGATGGTGCAGGCGACCAAGGCCGCGCTCATCGCCAAAGGCGCTCCGCCCGAACGGATTCAACACGACCCGCTGAGCTACTGACGCCGGCGGCGGCCGGGACGGCCCGCAGAGACGGTGCGGGGGAGAAGACTCACGTCTTCTCCCCCGACCTGCGCGGCTTCCAGAGCACCACCGCGGTGCTCTTCGGCACCACCGCGAGTTCGCGGCGCGGCACCGACCGCATCTGCTCGAGTTCCTGCGTCAACTCCTTCACCCGCGCCTGCAACTGCTCGACCTGATTGGTCAGCTCGATGATGCGCTTGATCCCGGCCAGGTTGACCCCCTCGTCCTGCGACAGCCGCTGCACCTCGCGGAGCAGCTCGACGTCGCGCCACGAGTACCGTCGCCCACCGCCGGGACTGCGCTTCGGGCGGACCAGTCCCAACCGGTCATAAGTGCGCAGGGTCTGCGCATGCATCCCGGCGAGTTCGGCGGCGACCGAGATCATGAAGGTGCGGGTGTCGTCGTTGGACCGTTTGGACCGGCTCACCCACCTTCACCTCGCTTCATGGTCACTGCGCGCCCGCCCATCCCGCCCGGGGATCGAAGCCACTGGCCCGCTCGGCCTCGGCGTAGGCCTTCAACGCCTCCAGGGCTTCGCCCTCCAGGTTGGGCGGCACCGCCACCTTCACCGTCACCAGGAGATCACCCGCGGTGCCGTCGCGCCGGGGCACACCCCGGCCACGCACCCGCAGGATGCGGCCGTCGGCGGTGCCCTTGGGGATCTTCACCCGCACCCGGCCGTCCAGCGTCGGCACCGAGATCGTCGCACCCAGGGCCAGTTCGGCAAAGCTGACCGGCACGGTGACGGTCAGGTCGTCGCCGTCCCGGCCGAACACCTTGTCCGGCCTCACGTGCACGGTGACGTACAGGTCACCCGACGGCGCACCGCGCAGACCGGCCTCGCCCTGCCCGGGCAGCCGGATCCGCTGACCGTCCTCCACCCCCGGCGGGATCCGCACGTTGATGGTCCGCGACCGGGTGGTCACGCCGGTGCCTTTGCACTCCTGACACGGGTGCTCGATGATCGAGCCGCTGCCCCGGCAGGCGGTGCATGGTTCGGAGAACCCGAAGGCACCCTGGTTGCGGCTGATCACCCCGGCGCCGTTGCAGTTCGGGCACACCTTCGGGCTGGTGCCCGGGCGGGCGCCACTGCCGTGGCAGTTGGTGCACGGCGCCGGACTGGTCAACCGCAATGGCATCGCCACACCCTGGGCGGCTTCCCGGAACGAGAGTTCGATCTCGGTTTCCAGGTCGTTGCCGCGCCGCGGCCGGCTCGCCCGAGGCGAGCCGGCCCGCCCGAACAGACCGCCGAACAGGTCGCCGATGTTCGCCCCGCCGGTCTGGCCGGCCGCGTCGAACAGGTCGTTCAGGTTGAACTCGACACCGTCACCGAACCGGCCGGCGCCGTACCCGTTGGCGAACCGGCGACCGAACCCGCCGCCCGCGAACAGGCGGCGGGTCTCGTCGTACTCCTTGCGTTTGACCGGGTCGGTCAGCACCTCCTTGGCCTCGGAGACCGCCTTGTAGCGCTCCTCGGCCTGCGGATTGTTCGGGTTGCGGTCAGGGTGCAACTCGGCGAGCAGCCGACGGGCCGCCCGCTTGATCTCATCCTGGCTGGCATCGGAGGAGACGCCGAGCTCCTTGTAGAAGTCCTTCTCGACCCATTCACGTTGAGCCATGTCGCGTCACCTCCTCACCTTCCACTCTCAGTCGTTGTTGGACTCTGTTGTGTCTGATTCTGCTGCCTGTCCATCCGCGGCACCGTCGTTATCGGGTGTGTCGCCGCCAGGCTCGGTGTCCACCACCGCGACCATCGCGTGCCGGATCACCATGTCGCCGACCTTGTAGCCGCGCCGCAGCACGGTGCCGATGATCGGGTGACCACCGTTGCCCTCATGCTGCACGGCCTCGTGCAACTCCGGATCGAAATCCTCGCCCTCGGCACCGAAACTCGAAAGCCCCAGCGACTCAAGGGTGTTCACCAGCTTGTCGGCGAATGCCTTGAGCGGCCCGGCTTCCAGGTCGCCATGACGGCGGGCGTGGTCGAGGTCGTCGAGGATCGGCAACAGCTCGCCGATCACCGACGCCTTGGTGCGTTCGGCCACGGCCTGCTGGTCACGCAGCGTGCGCTTGCGGTAATTGGCGAAATCGGCCTGCACCCGCTGCAGGTCGGCGAGGAGTTCGGCGGCCCTCTCGGCCTCGCCCGACTTCTCGGCCTGCTCGGCCTTGGCGGCGGACGGGTCGGCGGGGGCCGACCCCGGCGCCGGCCCGCTAGGGGCCGCGCCGGAGTCGACATCCCGCTTCTGACCGGTCACCGGATCGATACGCCGCTTGTCGGTGACAGTCACCGGCTCGTGCGAATCGTTTCCCGTCACTTGTTCTCCCGCTCCTCGTCAACCACTTCGGCGTCCACCACGTCGTCGGCGCCGCCGCCGGCCGGACCGGCCTCACCGTCACCGGCCGCCTGGGCGGCCTGGGTGGCCTCGTAGATGGCCTGGCCGAGAGCCTGCGACTCCTGGCCCAACTTCTCCATGGCCGACTTGATGGCGCCGATGTCGGTGCCGTTCAGCGCGGTCTTGGCGTCGTTGATGGCCGCCTCGACCTTGTTGAGCGTCTCCTCGGGGACCTTCGAGCCGCCCTCGGCCTCACGCTGCTCCTTGACGAACTTCTCCGTCTGGTAGACCAGCGTCTCGGCCTGGTTGCGGACCTCGGCCTCCTCGCGGCGCCGGCGGTCCTCCTCGGCGTGCGCCTCGGCATCCTTGATCATCCGCTCGATCTCCTCCTGGGACAGGCCGGAGCCCTCCTGGATGCGGATGGTGTTCTCCTTGCCGGTGCCCTTGTCCTTCGCGGTGACGTGCACGATGCCGTTGGCGTCGATGTCGAACGTCACCTCGATCTGGGGCACCCCGCGCGGAGCCGGCGGGATACCGGTCAGCTCGAAGCTGCCGAGCAGCTTGTTGTGCGCCGCGATCTCACGCTCACCCTGGTAGACCTGGATCTGCACCGACGGCTGGTTGTCCTCGGCCGTGGTGAAGACCTCCGACCGCTTGGTCGGGATCGTGGTGTTGCGCTCGATCAGCTTGGTCATCACGCCGCCCTTGGTCTCGATACCCAGCGACAGCGGGGTGACGTCGAGCAGCAGGACGTCCTTGACCTCGCCCTTGAGCACACCGGCCTGCAGCGCCGCACCGACGGCGACCACCTCGTCCGGGTTGACGCCCTTGTTCGGTTCCTTGCCGCCGGTCAGCTCCTTGACCAGGTCGGAGACCGCGGGCATCCGGGTCGAACCGCCGACCAGCACCACGTGGTCGATATCGGACACCGAGATGCCGGCGTCCTTGATGACCTGCTGGAACGGCTTGCGGGTGCGGTCCAGCAGATCCTGGGTGATGCGCTGGAACTCGGCCCGGGTCAGCTGCTCGTCGAGGAACAGCGGGTTCTTGTCCGCGTCGACGGTGATGTAGGGCAGGTTGATCGACGTCTGCTGGCTGGCGCTCAGCTCGATCTTGGCCTTCTCGGCCGCCTCACGCAGCCGCTGCATCGCCATCTTGTCCTTGGTCAGGTCGATGCCGGTGCTCTGCTTGAACTTGTCGACCAGCCATTCGACGATCCGGTCGTCCCAGTCGTCACCACCGAGGTGGTTGTCACCGCTGGTGGCACGGACCTCGACGACGCCGTCACCGATCTCCAGCAGCGAGACGTCGAAGGTGCCGCCACCGAGGTCGAAGACCAGGATGGTCTGTTCCTTCTCACCCTTGTCCAGCCCGTAGGCCAGGGCCGCCGCGGTGGGCTCGTTGACGATGCGCAGCACGTTCATGCCCGCGATCTGCCCGGCCTCCTTGGTGGCCTGGCGCTGGGCGTCGTTGAAGTACGCCGGCACGGTGATGACCGCGTCGGTGATGTCCTCACCGAGATAGGCCTCGGCGTCCCGCTTGAGCTTCATCAACACCCGCGCACTGATCTCCTGCGGGGTGTACTTCTTTCCGTCGATGTCGATGGTCCAGTCGCTGCCCATGTGGCGCTTGACCGAACGGACCGTCCGATCGACGTTGGTCACCGCCTGGTTCTTGGCGGGCTGACCGACCAACACCTCGCCGTTGCGCGCGAACGCGACCACCGACGGGGTGGTGCGCGCCCCCTCCGAGTTGGCGACGACGACCGGGTCGCCGCCCTCGAGTACCGCGACCACGGAGTTGGTGGTCCCGAGGTCGATTCCGACCGCACGAGCCATAGTTGCTACCTCCCGATGAACATTGCTAGATCTGAGTGCACCTCACTCAAGCTTCCTCCCGTGGCCGTCCAGGTGTCAAGCCAGACTTGAGTGTGATCAACTCAACTTGCTACCTGTAACGGGGCTCCGGGATCGTTTGTTCCCGCCCTCGCGCGCCCGGCGGCAGCGTCGGCGCCATGTGCCGGTACCGCGGCTGCCGCGACCCCGCTGCCGCGGGACCACACCGCCCGAACGCGTTGACCCAGCACCCCGGCCGCGATGCCGTGCGCACCGTCGACCGGTCTGACCTCGACGAAGCCGCACGGATGCGCGACGGGTGGCGCTGCGGTGACGACGCGCCGGCGCGGCGAGGTGAGCGACCTGTTCGCGGTCACGGCCCGCTGCTCCGGGAACACCGCGAACTCGCCGACCTGCCGCCACCGTGAATCTCGCCACAGCCGACGGTCGGCGAGCAGTCCACGGCGCGATCGACGGGCTCTTTCGGACACACCCGCAGGGCAGACAAGCCGTTCCCGGCCGCCCGTTCCTGGCCGCGTCGCCCCCTCCCGACGGGGAGGGATCACGCGGCCACGGCTGCCGGGCGGACCCGGTAGCGCCGCATCACCGCCTTCTCGATCTCCACCGCGACGAACACCAGCGCGCCGGCGGCGGCGACCTTGACCCAGTCCGACCACCCCAGCGGCGCCGACCCGAAGATCCAGTTCATGAACGGCGCGTAGGTGAACAGCGCCGTCAACCCGACGCAGGCCGCGACGGTGGCCAGCGCGACCCGGTTGCCCAACAGCCCGGCTCGGTTGAGCACCGGTTCGGTCAGATAACGGTTGTTGAGCAGATAGAACATCTCGGCCGCCACGATCGCGTTGACGGCCATGGTGCGGGCCGTCTCGATGCTGGTGCCGAGTTCGAGCTCCCACAGGAACATCGCCAACGCGCCGGCCGCCATCAGCACCGACACCAGCACCACCCGCCAGACGAAATGACCGGACAACAGACTCTCCCGGGGCGGGCGGGGTTTGCGGTCCATCACGCCGCGTTCGGCCGGTTCGAACGCCAGCGCCAGCCCGAGCGTGGCCGAGGTGACCAGGTTGATCCACAACACCTGCGCCGGGGTGAGCGGCAGGGTGAGCTGGAACAGGATCGCCGCGATCACCACCAGCGCCTCACCGCCGTTGGTGGGCAGCATGAACATGATGAACTTGCGGATGTTGTCGTAGACGGTGCGGCCTTCGGCGACCGCGGCGGCGATGGTCGCGAAATTGTCGTCGGCCAGCACCATGTCCGCCGACTCCTTGGCCGCCTCGGTGCCCCGCTTGCCCATCGCCACCCCGATGTCGGCGCGTTTGAGGGCGGGAGCGTCGTTGACGCCGTCGCCGGTCATCGCGACGATCTCACCTTCGGCCTGCAACGCGCGCACCAGGCGCAGTTTGTGTTCGGGGGACGCGCGGGCGAACACATCGCGGTCGCGGGCGATCACCCGCAGATCCGCATCGTCGATCTCGGCGATCTGCGCCCCGGTGACCGCGGGTTTACCACCGCCGATGCCGAGCTGGGCCCCGATCTCGCGGGCGGTGCCGGCGTGGTCGCCGGTGATCATCGTGACCCGGATACCGGCCCGGTGGCATTCGCGCACCGCGGTGATCGCCTCCGGCCGCAGCGGATCGATGATGCCGACCAACCCGAGCAGGGTGAAGCCGCCCTCGAGGTCGGCCAGGGTCAGCGCGCCGGGGGTCTGCGGGTGGCCGCGCCGCTGCGCCAGCGCCAGCACCCGCAGCCCGCGGTCGGCGGTCTCGGCGGCGACGCGGTGCCAGTACGCCGGGTCGACAGGTTGTTCGCCGCGGCTGTCCAGCTGCCGATCGCACAGCTCGACCACCCGTTCCGGCGCCCCCTTGACGAGCACCAGCGGTTCGGCGTCCGCCCCGGCCTCCTTGTCGACGTGCAGGGTGCCCATCATCCGGAGTTCGGATTCGAACGGCACCGAATCCACTCGCGGCCATCGTGATTCGAGCTCGTCGTGGATGAGGCCGAGTTTGTGTCCCAACACCAGCAACGCCGCCTCGGTGGGGTCGCCGCTGATCGTCCAGTCCTCGCCCTCGCGGTGCAATCTGGAGTCGTTGCACAACACGCCGGCCCGCACCAGGGCCACCAGCGCCGGGTACCGGCCCGGGTCGACCACCCGCCCGTCGACGGTGACGTCACCGACCGGTGTGTAACCGACGCCGCCCACGTCGAATTCGTGGCCACCGCAGAGCACCCGCTGCACGGTCATCTCGTTGGTGGTCAGGGTGCCGGTCTTGTCCGAGCAGATCACCGTGACCGAGCCGAGGGTCTCCACCGCGGGCAGCCGGCGCACGATGGCGTTGCGTCGCGACATCTTCTGCACGCCGATCGCCATCGTCACGGTCAGGATCGCCGGCAGCCCTTCGGGAATCGCCGAGGCGGTGAGCGCGACGACCATCATGAACATCTCGGACGGGTCGTGTCCGCGCACCAGCACACCGAGGACGTAGGTGGCGGCCGATGCCAGCAGGATCACCGCCGCCAGCGCCTTGGCGAACCGGGCGATCTGGCGTTGCATCCGGGTCTCGGTCGCCGCGATGTCGGCCAGCATGCGGTTGATGCGCCCCAGTTCGGTGGCGGTTCCGGTGCCGACCACCACCCCGGTGCCCTGACCGTGCACGATCACCGTCCCGGAGTACGCCATGCCGACGCGGTCGCCGACCGGGGCGTCCGCGCCGACGGCGGCCGGGGTCTTCTCCACCGGCACCGATTCGCCCGTCAGCGCGGATTCGTCGGCGAGCAACCCGTCCGCGGTGAGCAGCCGGACGTCGGCGGGGACCCGGTCACCGGAGACCAGCCGCACCACATCACCGGGCACGACGTCCACCGCGTCGATGTCGACCGGTCGCCCGCCGCGGATCACCGTGGCCCGCGGCGACAGCAATGCGCGGATGGCATCCAGCGCCGACTCGGCCTTGCCCTCCTGGACGAACGCGATGACCGCGTTGACGATGACGGCGCCCAGCAGCACGCCGGTGTCCACCCAGTGCCCGAGGAACGCGGTGATCACCGCCGCGATGGTCATGATGTAGAGCAGCACGTTGTGGAACTGCTTGATGAACCGCACCACCGGGTGGGTCTTACGGGACGCGGTCAGCTGATTGGGGCCGTACCGGGCCCGGCGGCGGCGCGCCTGCTCGTCGGTCAAGCCGTCGGCGTCGCAGCCGAGTTCGGCCAGCACCGCATCGGTGCTCAGCGCGTGCCAGGGCCGGTCGAAGTCGATCGCCGGCGGCAGGTCGGCGGCAACGGATTGCGCGTCCATCACCACCCCCTCCCGCCGGCGCGTGATCGATGACAACGTCAACGAAACCAGACGAGACCAAGGCTAATTTGACAGCCGGGAATGCGCGCCCCCTGCGAGTCACTCACGTCACCTGAGTCACATTTGCGTACGGTAGGTGGGTGCGGAGATTCGTCGGACCGGTCGGCGCGGTGGTGCTCGGCGTCACCGCGCTGATCGCCGTGCTGATCGCAGTGGGGGTCGCCGGATGTTCCCGTACCACCGAGGGCAGCCCGGTGGGCACCGGGCCGACGGGCGAGGAACCGACGTTCCCGACTCCCCGGCCGACCCGGACCACCCCTCCCACGACGACTCCCCCGCCGGACACCGGCACCGCGACGCCGTCACCGCGCGGTGAGGTGCTCCGCCCGCAGAACGGATATGTGTTCATCGAGACGAAATCCGGTCAGACCCGCTGTCAGTTGAGCGCCGATGAGGTGGGTTGCGAGGCGCCGTTCCACGACCCGCCGGAGGTGGACGGCGTGCCGGCCAACGGGGTGAACATCACCGCCGACGGAGCGGTGCGCTGGGTGGTGGGCAACCTCGGTGCGATCCCGGCGGTCACCCTCGACTACCGCACCTACTCCGCGCTGGGCTGGACGATCGAGGCCACCCGCGACGGCACCCGTTTCACCAACGACCGGACCGGGCATGGAATGTTCGTCGCCGTCGAGGGTGTCGAGACGTTCTGACGATCTGATCCCCCGACCCGACCAGGGAGGAGACGCCGATGAACGTCGCCCAGAAGGAGCGCGCCGCACTCGTCGAGACGTTGCGCGCCGTGGGGCCCGACGCGCCGACGCTGTGCGGTGACTGGACCACCCGGGACCTGGCCGCGCACCTGGTCATCCGGGAACGCCGCCCGGACGCGGCGGCCGGGATCCTGGCCGCGCCGCTGAGCGGCTACACCGCCAAGGTCCAGAATCAGGTGGCGCAGAACACCGGATGGGACGAACTGCTCGACAAGATCGCGTCCGGGCCGCCGCTGCTCTCGGCGTTCAAGGTGCTCGACCGCTGGGTGAACGTCGCCGAGATGTTCATCCACCACGAGGACGTCCGGCGGGCCGGCCCGGACTGGGACATCCGGGAGCTCGACGACGACGTCACCGCGGCGCTGCGGCGGCCCGTCGCGCTGATGGCGCGGATGACGCTCGCCAGGGCGCCGGCCCGGGTGACGCTGCGGACCAGCGACAACCAGACGCTCGCGACGGTGGGCAAGGGCCCGGAGGTGACCGTCACCGGCGACCCGGGTGAACTGCTGATGTTCGTCAGCGGGCGGGACGCCGCCCGGGTGGCGTTCTCCGGCGACGACCAGTCGTTCGCTGCGGTCCGCCGAGCGCGACGCGGCCTCTGAGCGGCTCGTGACCGGCGCCGGCCGGTGACGACAACTAGAGTTGCCGGCATGGACTTTCGGGTGTTTGTCGAACCTCAGCAGGGCGGTACCTACGCCGATCAACTCGCGGTCGCCCGCGCCGCCGAGGATCTCGGGTACTCGGCGTTCTTCCGGTCCGATCACTATCTGGCGATGAGCGGTGACGGGCTGCCCGGCCCCACCGACTCGTGGGTGACGCTGGCCGGTATCGCCCGGGAGACCACATCGATCCGGCTCGGCACCCTGGTCACCTCCGCCACCTTCCGCTATCCCGGGCCGCTGGCCATCTCCGTCGCCCAGGTCGACGAGATGAGCGGTGGCCGAGTGGAATTCGGCCTGGGCAGCGGCTGGTTCGAGCCGGAGCATCAGGCGTATGCGATTCCGTTCCCGCCGCTGGGCGAACGGTTCGACCGGCTCACCGAACAGTTGGAGATCATCACCGGGCTGTGGACCACCCCGTCCGGGGAGAAGTACGACTTCACCGGCAAGCACTACACCGTGGTGGACTCGCCCGGCCTGCCCAAACCCGTGCAGGACCCGTACCCGCCGATCATCATCGGCGGTCAGGGGCCGAAACGGACACCGGCGCTGGCGGCCCGCTTCGCCAACGAGTTCAACATCCCGTTCGTGCGGCTCGACGCGCTCAAAGCCCAGTTCGAACGGGTGGCCGCGGCGGTCGCCGAGGCGGGCCGCGAACCCGATTCGATGATCTACTCGGCGGCGTTCGTGCTGTGCGCGGGACGCGATGACGCCGAGATCGCCCGGCGGGCGGCGGCGATCAACCGCGAAGTCGATGAGCTGCGGAGCAATTCGCCGGTCGTCGGCACCCCGGCCGAAATCGTCGACCGGCTCGGCCCGTTCATCGAGGCCGGGGTGCAGCGGGTGTATCTGCAGTTGCTGGACATGTCCGATCTGGACCACCTGGAGCTGATCGCCACGCAGGTGGTTCCCCAGCTGCGCTGATCGCCCTACTATCAGTGGCCGTGTCGAGACCTCCTGAGGACCCGAGTAACTATTCCGACAGCGAACCGACGGCCTACAGCGACTACACCGCCGGCGGCTCCGGCGGCTACGTCCCCGGGTACGGCGGCGGTGAGTACGGTGGACCGCCCGGTCCGCCGGAGGAGCCGCCGGTGCCGTGGTACCGCAAACCGGCCGCGCTGGTCGCGTTCGGCGCCCTCGGCGCGGTGCTGCTCGGGTTGATCGTGTTCGCGCTGATCCGTCTGACGTCCGGTGACGACGCGTCGTCCGAGACCGCCACGACGACGACCACCACGACCACCACCACGGGCGCGCCGGTGGCGCCGCCTCCGGCGACGGTGACCCAGACCGTGCCGCCGGCGACGACCACACCGGCCGAGGAGCCGTCCCCACCGCCGACCACGACGCAGACGCCGACCACGACCACCACGACCACGACGACGACCACCACCGAGTCGCCGACGACCACCACGACCACCGAAACCGTCACGCAGACCGAGACGGAGACGCAGACCGTGACGGCCCCGCCGGACGAGGGCGAATAGTCGGACGACAGCCCACCTCTGCGGCCATGGCGGATGAGCGCGAGAGCGCCACGCCGTGGCCGCAGAGTCGTGTCAGGGCCGAAACCACGGGGTGAGTGGCGTCACTCCGCCGTCGGCTCCTCTTCCGGGTCCGGTTCGGGTTCGGGTTCGGGCTCGGGCTGGGGTTCGGGCTCGGGTTGCGGTGCCGGGTTCGCGGTGGGCGCCGCACTGGTCGGCGGGGGCTCGCTCGAGGGTGGGGGCTCGCTCGACGGTGGGCTCGGCGGGGGCTCACTCGTCGGCGGGGGTGCGGGTGACGCCAGGGTCGGAACCGGCACCGGAATCACCACCGGGAACGGCACCACCCCGGGCGACGGCAGCGCCGCCGGCGGGGGCGGGGCGGCCGGTGCGGGAGCCGGTGGGGGTCCCGGATGCACACCGGCGGCCTTGGTGACGTTGCCCGCCGTGGGAGCTTCGGCTCGACCGGCGGGAACCGGGCCGACCGGGGCGCGATGGGCGGGGGCGGCAGCACCCGGACTCGTCACCACGCGGGTCGAGGGCAGCGGCGCCGGGGCCGGCGCCCCGACTTCCGGTGCGGAAACGTCCCGAGCCGGCGCATCCGGGTCGGCGGGAGCCAGCGGCAACTCGACGGGCTGCGGGGCCACCGGTATCGACGCCGCGGAGTCCGCGGTGGACAACGCGCCGTCGTCCGACGTCAGGGCGAGGGTGACCGCGGCGGTGGCCACGACGCCGGCGGCCGCACCGGCCAGCACCCCGGGTCGCCGATACCACGGCGACGACGGTCCGGCGCTTCCCGCCGACGCCGAGCCGTCGGCCGCGAACTGCACGTCGGGCCGGGCGGCGGACTCGGTGAACACCAGCTCGGTGACCGGCTCCGGGGCCGGATCGGCTGCGCTCCAGGCCAGTTCGGTCGCGCCGTCGGCCTCCGGCCGAGGATGCGGGGCGATCGACGGTACCAGCACCGTCGCCGGCTCCCGCTCCCGGCTGCGCGCGGCGATCAGCCCGGCGCCGCTCGCAGCGACGGTCGCGGCGTCCACCGTCGTGGTGACCGGCAACCGCAACGTCTGCGAAAGCCACTCCGTCACCGCCGGAATGCGCGCACCTCCACCGATGGTGACGAGCGCGGCCACATCGGCCGGCGCTATCCGGTTGCGCTGCAGCACCTCCTGCACGGCAGCCAGCACACCGGAGAACGGGTGCCGCAGCAGCGACTCCAGTTCCGCGCGGGTGACCCGCAGCGTGGCCCCGTCCACCACGACACCGGTCGCGGTGTCGTGGGACAACCGCTCCTTGGCGGCTCGGCAGTCCTGCAGTAACCGGCCGAGTGCCGACACCGCGGCGGTGCGCGACGGATCACCACCCGCCCCGTCCAGCGCCTGGCCCAGCACATGGCGCAGCAGGGCCTGATCGATCAGCTCGCCGGAGAAGTCCGGTTGACGCACGGTCGCGTCGACGCGGCGGAACCCCGCGCCGGCATCGGCCAGCGTGACGCTCGTGCCCCGGGCGCCGAAATCACAGACCACGACCACACCTCGGGCCGGCAGTCCCGCCGCCCGCTGGACCGCCGTGAGCGCTGCGACATGATCCGGCACCACGATCGCGCCCGGCAGTTCGCGGCGCAGCGCCGCCACCGCGTGGGAAGGCCAGTACGCCGGGACCGCCACCCCCACCGCCTCCGGACAATGCCGGGTCGCGGCGCGGGTCAGACCGTCCAGCGCCGCGACGAGCAACCGCTCGCCACGGTGCAGAGATCCATCGGGAGCCACGACCGGCACCGGGTCGCCGACCCGATCGGTGAAATCGGTGAGCACCAGTCCCGGCTCGGTCAGGCGCGGGTTGCCCCCCGGAACCCCGACCTCCGGGGGTCGGTGCGCGAACAGGGTGACCACGCTTCGTCGCACCAGCGGACGCCGGCCCGAGGCGGCAGCGACCAGGTGCGCTGCTCCGACCGACAGCCCGAGCCAACCTCGCATACCCGATATGTCGCTCGGCGCGGCCGAAACGTTAAATCCGCCGTTCAACGGCTCACACCATTGCGCCGTTCAACGGCTCACACCATTGCGCCGTTCAACGGCTCACACCATTGCGCCGTTCAACGGCGGCCGAGAGCGGCGTACTCCGCCACCAACGCCTCCGCGCTGCGCACCGCCGCCCGGCAGGCCCTGGTGGTGAACGGGTCGTTGAGCGGATGTTCGGCCCGGCGCCGCCAGCGCTGCGCCGCCGCGAACGCCGCCCGCGGCCCGTCGTACGGGGCGTCCGGGCTCAGGCCGAGCCGGCTGGCCGCATCGGTCCCCGACCCGCCGAGCAGCCGGCGCAGGGAGGCCATCTCCTCCTCGTTCAACGTCGTCGGCCGGGACCGCAGCTGGCTCAGCAGCCGCAGCTCCTCGAACGCGTGGGTGTCGGCCAGCAGCGGTTCGATGTCGGCCAGGATGTAGGGCGTCGCGTAGATCGGATGCCGCTGCACGAACTGCCGCAACGACAGCAGCGCGGTGTGCGCCTTGAGCAGGTCGCTGCGCTGCGCGAACTGCTGATCGATGACATCACGCAGGGCGATCAACCCGCTGCGTTCCAGCAGTTCGTCGGCCAGCGCCACCGAGTCCTTGATCCCGGCCCGCAGCACCGCGATCGAGATCCGGATGCCGAACATGCCGAACCGGTCCAGCAGCGCGGCCCGCGTCGCGGCGTCCACCGGCAGGTCGGCGTCCTCGCGGACGAACCGGTCCACGCTGAGCATCGCCTTCGTCAACACCGCCGGATCCACCCCGGCCAGCCGCTCCAGTGCCACGAACTCGCTCTGCCGCAGCGTGCGGGCGGTCAGCGCGAGCAGGCCGGACACCGGCACCACCGCCTGGCACACCCCGGTGCGTTCCAGCTCGTCGGTGAATCGTTTGGCGACGTCCTTGGCCGACAGCATCGCATCAATGCGTCCGGCGCCGATCTCGTCGGCCCGCGACGCCACCCCGATCACGCCGAGCGCCCCCGCCGAGCCGCCGACCAGATCGCCGATCTGTTTGAGCAGCGCGATGTCGGCGGCGTTCAACGTGCGCAGCAGAAACACCACGGCGTCGACCCGGGGCACCCCGTCCTCGGGCACCAGCAGCCGCAGCGTGCGTTCCGAGACGTCCCGGTTCAGCGACGAGGTGCCGGGGGTGTCGATGATCGTGTAGTCGATCAGTTCCGCGGCCGGCCACTCCACCTCGAGGTCGACGATGTCCTCGGGATCCAGGTTGGCGAAATCGAAGGTGAGGCCGCCGTTGCGGGTGATCGGCACATTGGAGCGTCGACCGCCGCGGTGATTCGCGGTGACCTTCGGGGTCGGACCGTGCCGGAACCAGGTGACGATGCGGGTGGCCTCGGTGGCGTCGGTGGGGGCGATGCTCTCCCCGACCAGGGCGTTGACCAGCGTCGATTTGCCGGCCTTGAGGGTACCGGCCAGCGCGACGCGGATGGGCTCGTTGAGCCTCGCCCCGATCCGCATCAGCTCGTTGTGCACGTCGGGGCGATCGCGGTAGGCGGCCTCGGCCCGGTAGGCCCGGATCGTGCCGCCCAAGATCGCGCGCACCCGGTCACTTGTGCTCACAACTATTCGAGCTTAGTGACCGGGCGACGGGTTCCCGTCCGTTCCGAATGTGCCCTGGCCGCCGCCGGTGTGCGCTGACGGAGCCGAAAGTGCACCGACGAAGGGAAATCGCCCGAATCCCCGCCGTTACCGCACAACGAGCGCAGCCACTGCACGCTCACCGCCAAGGCTGCATGCTCACCGCCTGGACTGCACAGTTCCCCTGAGACGGCCCCTGAGCGGGCCTAACCGCTCGACGTCGCCAGCCGTTCGGCGTGGTCGAGCACCTGGTTGAGGATGTTGAGCTGACGTTCCAGCTCCCGCACCCGGTTGTCGCGTTCGGTTTCCTCGAGTTTGGCCGCGGCGATCGCCGCCTGCAGCGACTCGTTGAGCGAGCGGGTGGTCTGATCGGCGATACCGCGGTAGTAGTCCCGCAGCATCCGCTGAATGCCCTTGAGCCGATCCCGCGACTCCTTCGACACCACGAACGCCACATCGTCGACGAACTTGCGGACGTTCATCTTGGCCTCGTTACGGATTCGCAGGATCCGGTTCTCCATCTCCTCCTTGTAGGTCTTGCGCCCCATCAGCAGCCCGGCGCCCAGCGACAGCGGGTTGAACATGCCCAGCCCGGCGAACGACGACAGCATGCCGAACATCAGCACCCCGCCGAACGATCCCCGCAATCCGGACACGGCACGGTCGCCGAATCGGATCGGCTTGGCCTCCAACTGGTTCAACGATTTCAGGTCACCCAGCTCGGCACCCATCTGGCGGGCGTCGATCTTGGGCATCGGCACCGCGTCCAGCCCGGCCTCGACGAAGGTGCGGGCCACCTCCCGGGCCAGCGCCTCGGCCCGCTGGTAGGCCCAGACGAAGTTGTCACCCACCGCGGTGGCCACCGCGTTCTCCAGTTCGGTGGCGATCTCCGCCCAGTGATTCGTCGGATCGCAGCTGTCGATCACCTGTTCGGTGTAGTTGGTGATGTTGCGGAACCGTTGCCGCAGATCGTGATCCACGTCGGCGGTGAGATCGGCGATGCCGTCGTTGAGAACCTGCTGCCACAGCGCGGTCTGCTGCAACGCGTCCTGGGCTTCCCGTTTGCGCCGCTCCAGCTCCTCGGTGAGCCGCTCCCGAGCCTCCGGATCGTTCAGCGACGACAACTCGGACTCGATCGAGAGCTTGAGATGTTCTGCGGCCGAACGGATATCGGACAGCACCTGGTCCCGGACCCGGATCTTGGCCCCGGACAGCACCTGCTCGCTGAGGAACTTCACGATGGCCGGGAAGTTCGACTCCTCGTTGAGTTCCTTGTCGTTGAGCTGGACCGCGTGGCTGCGCAGCACCGATGACGCCGGGACCATCGGCGTGGTGATCCCGGCCCGGCGCAGGTGTTCGGCGTTGGCCCGCATGATGTCCCGCCAGTGCGGGTACAGGTCGATCTTGGTCGCCACGATCAGCGCCAGCGGGCAGATCTCCAGGGCCTGACGGATGAACCGCATCTCCGGCTCGGTGAACTCCTGGCTGGTGTCGCTGATCATCAACAGCGCATCGGCGTCCGGCAGCAGACCCAGCGTCGCCGACAGATGCGGCTGACCGTGCCCGCCGACCCCCGGGGTGTCGACGAACGCCAGCCCACTCTTGAGGATCGGGCTGGGTGCGGTCACCTCGACGCGCAACACCTGCCGGCCGCGGGCCTGCGGCGCCCGGCGCAGATCGTTCTTCAGTTCGGTGGTGGGGATCTCGACGACCTCGGGTTCCGCGCCGTCGGGCTGGGCCACCACCAACCGGGCCGACGGTTGGTCACCGTAGGAGACCACGGTGGTCAGCACGGTGCTCTCGTCGTCACCGACCCGGGCCACCGGCATGTTCAGCAGCGCGTTGAGCAGCAGGCTCTTGCCCTGTTTGAGGTGGCCGGCGATGACCACCCGGATCTGAGGGTCGGTGATGCGGGCCTTGGCCCGTCGCAACCGCTCGGCCAGATCTCCGCGCTGGTTGAGTTCGGCGATCCGGCTGGTGTGGTCGATCAGTTCGACGATCACCGGCACCGGGTTCGCCGGCCCGCCCGCGGGAGCCCGACTCGCCGGCACCGGCTGCGGGCGGGGTTCGTTCGGTTGCGTCATGGTGCCCCTACGGTAAGCGCGCCGACCGGCGGGGACCAGGTCGTCCCCGCCGGTCGGGCGTTCTCGGTGGATTGTCGGTGGATCCAGGTCTCCCCAGGATCAGAAGGCGTCCAGACCCACCCCCGTGTTGGTGCTGCTGCTCGGCGCGATGTCGGTCAGCGCGTCCAGGGTGTTGCCCGACGCGAACCCGTTGCCCGAGGCCAGGGAGGTGTCGTTGTTCGACCCGATGTTGGTGTCGAAGCTCGACGAGTTGTCCTCGATGTCGTACGAGGTCTTGGTGTTGGTCTCCACCTGGGTGGACACGTTGGTCGAGCTGTCGGCCACGTTGCCGCTGCCCAGCCCGCCGCCGCGCACGTCGTACTGGTTGCCGCCGACCAGCGAGGTCCGGTCATCGTGGATGATGATCGAGCCGCCGCTGCCGCCGTCACCGCCGGACGCGTTCCCGCCGCCGATGCCGATGAGGCTGCCACCGCCGACGGCGCCGCCGCCGTTGCCACCGCTGGTGTCGACGTCGTTGAGCACAGGCGCGTCGTTGTCGGAGATCAGATCCCCGCCGGCCGACTTCGAGTTGTCCTCGATGTCGTTGCCCTTGCCGACGGCGACGTTGGAGCCCGGACCGGCCCAGATATCGCCGTTGTTGGTGGTGTTGCCGTCACCGAGGACCGCACCGTCACCGGAGACGATGTCGCCGTCGTTGTCACCGCCAACGACCACACCACCGTTGGTGGCGGTGTTGGTGGTCTTGTCGCCCAGCGTGATGTCGCCGAAGCCGAGGTTGAAACCACCCGTCTGGGCGTTGGCGCCGGCACTCTGGTCCGGGCTGAACACCTCCGGCTGGATGTGGTTGCGGCTCGCCACCTCGGTCTCCGGGGCGAAGGTGGGCTGCCAGCCCACCGAGGTCTGCGGCGAGAACGGCGAGGCGATGTTGTGGTGGTCGGCGACCGCCCGCTGCAGGCCGACGACCGGATCGCCGCCGCCGAGCAGAACCCCGGCGGGAGCCGCGCTGGCCGCCACCGATTGCAGTTGGGCCGCGGTCACGTTCTGCAGGCCGGCGTCGCGCATGGTGTTCTCCGGGTCGGCGATGAAACGGGCCGCCAGGGCCGGGCTGCGGAACAGGTCCAGGATGAAGTCGATCAGGGTGAGCATTGCACGTGCCTTTCTGTGCGCTTTCTGGTGTTCGGAGGAGGGGCGTGTCACCGGAACTCCGGCGATCTGACTCCACGTTATGGCCGCGCGGTCGCCCCGGAAACGGGGCCGCCGCCCATTTCCGGACGGCCCCATACGGGGGTTCGCGGGATACCCCAATAGGGGATTAGGGGGCTATCTGGGGGTCGTGGGCGGTCACCCGAAAATCGCCGCTGTCTACCCAGGTCAGAGCTGTCAGAAAGGGGTGTGACCGGTGCAGAGAACACGAACTGCGCGGTCGGGGTGACCGCGCAGTTCGGGTAACGAGATCAGTTGAAGAAGTCGAGGTTGGGGCCTGGATCGAACGGCTCCTGGTCGGCGCTGCTGCCGGAGCCCGACGGGTCTGAGACGATCCCCGTCCAGTCGTCGAGCGCCTCCGCGTCGACATGCTGGCCGGCATGCTCGTCGGCACTGTCGATGACCTGGTCGAGCTGCGGCGACAGTTTCTCGTCGACCGGCAGTGTCGACGCCGCACCGCCCTGCCCGGGCTCCCCCGCGTCGATGACTCCGGCGTCGATCACCGGAGCGGACCAGGTGCCGTCGCCGATCACCGGTTCGGGCACCGTCGGTTCGGGGAGGGGCGCGGCGAATGCGTCGAACGCCGCGGTGGCGGCGCCGCTGGCCCACACATTGCCGGCCGCCTCGGTGCCCGGGTCGGCGCCACCGAACGGACCCACCCCGGCCGACCCGCCCATCGGCATGGATTCCGTCACCACCGGGATGAGATTGTCGACGTCCGCGCTGGTGACCCCGGTGAGGTTGGCCTCTGCGATGGCGCGGTCGGGGTCGGCTGCATAGCGTGCAGCGGCATCGGGATCCCGCACCAACGACATCACGAAGTCGAGAAGCGAGTTGGCCATCCGCACACCTGCCTTGTTTGCCCTCATCACCCCGACCAGGGGCAACCTGCGATGAGCCCGATGCTATCGACGCCGACACCCATTGGGATCGGTGCCGATCCCACCTCCGCCCCCGCGCCGTTAGGGGATTGGCCATTAGGGGCTCGACGCGCGTAGGGGGTTGGTCCGTGACGGTAGGGGTGTCGGCCGCTATCGTGAAACCGGCCCGCATCAGGAGCCGGACTGCACCGGATTGCAGGGAGGGTATGTATGACCGACCCACTGGGCTTGTCGGTCGGGATGACGAACCTCGTGGCGGCACGCATCGGACAACCACCGGTTCTGCGGCGCGCCGTCCTGACGATGTTCGGCGACCGCCCTCCGGAAGTGGGGGTGCCGGACCCGGGTGCCGGCTCCGTCGACGGTCCCGCGCCCGGCCTCGGTGGCGGCATGGTGCTCAGCGGTTTCGTGGAGCGGATCGGCGACCCGGTGCCGCTGGTGGCCGCCGACGGCACGGCGCACCGGGGCGAGCGGGTGCTGGTCGAGGCGCTCGACGCCATGGCCCGGCAGGTGGGCTACGGGGCACCGATCGCAGTCGCGATTCCGGCCCACTGGGGTCCGGGCACCGTCGGCGCGCTGCGCGGGGCGCTACGGGACAAACCCAGCCTGTGCCCCGACGGCCTCCCGCCGGCCCTGGTTCCGGATTCGGTGGCCGCGCTGGCGGCGCTGCAGGCCGCGCCGGGTCTCCCCGCCGAGGGGGTGATCGTGCTGTGCGACTTCGGCGGCACCGGCACCAGCATCTCGCTGGCCAATGCCGGGTCGAATCTCGACGCCATCGGCGACACCGTGCGCCACACCGAGTTCTCCGGCGACCTGATCGATCAGCTGCTGCTCGACCATGTCCTGGCCGGGGCGGCGGCCGATGCCGAAGCCGACCCGGCGGCCACCGCCGCGGTGGGGGCGCTGGCCCGGTTGCGGGAGGACTGCCGGCGGGCGAAGGAGCGGTTGTCCGCCGACACCGTCGCGGTGGTCCCGGTGGCGCTGCCGGCATTCCAGTCCGACGTCCGGGTGACCAGGCCCGAACTGGAACAGCTCATCGCCGGCCCGCTGGCCGGGGTGCTCAATGCGATCGATGACACGTTGCAGCGCAATCAGATTGCGCCACAGCGTGTGACCGCGGTGGCCACCGTCGGTGGCGGCGCCGCGATCCCGTTGATCACCCAGCGGCTGTCGGAGCGGTGGCGGGCGCCGGTCATCACCACACCGCAACCGCAGTTCAATGTGGCGGCCGGTGCGGCGCTGATCTCCGCCCGCGGCGGCGACGCCGATGCCCCGACCGGTCTGGCGCCGGCCGCCGATGTGCCGACCGCCATGTCCTCGGCGGCGTGGGCCGCGGGCGCGGCCGGCCTGGCAGCCTCCGAGTCGGCGTCCGACGGGGCGGCGTCGGCGACCTTCCGGGCGCTGGCCTGGTCGCAGGACGACTCGCCCGCCGAGGAACCGGTGCCCTACACCGGCGCCGATTACAGTGCGGGCGGCGCCGCGACCGGCGCCCGGCCCCCGGTCGACTTCACCGATGACACCGGCGGATACCAGGCCGAGCCCGCCCCGCTGCCCTGGTACAAGCGCCCGCCGGTGCTGTTCGCATTCGCCGCGGCGGCCGCGCTCGCGGCGATGGGCGGCCTGGCCTACACGCTGACCAGCGCGACGAGCGATTCCACGCCGGTCACCGAGACGGCCACCGAGTTCTCCGAACCCCCGCCCGGCGACGCTCCGCCCCCACCGAACACCCCGCAGACCGTGACGGTCACCGGCTCCGACGGCCGGCCCAGCACGAGCGTCATCCCGCCGCCTCCGCCGCCGCCGGAGTCCACCACGACCACGACCGAATCCCCGACGACGACCACCACGACCACCACGACGACGACCACCACCACGACGACCACGACGCAGCCGACCACCACCACCACGACGCGGACCACCACCAGTCCGCCACCCACGACCACCCAGCCGCCACCCACGACCACCCAGGCGCCGCCGCCGACCACGACGGTCGTCCCCGATCCGGGCGGGGGGGACGACTCCGGCGACACCGGTGGTGGCGGGGGTGGTGGCGGCGACGACATCTGACCGGCGACCGCACGATGACGAAGACTCCGGCGCCGGTCGAGTTGTCCGGAATACCTCCGGCAGCACGGGATTTCGTGGCAGCACTGGCGGCCGCGCCGACGACCCCGGTCAAGAAGATGGTGACCGGCGGGATCGGTACCGGGAAGAGCACGGTGCTCACCGCGGTCCGGGACATGCTGCGGGCCGCCGGCGTCGAGGTGATCACGTGGGCGCCCAAACCCGGCGACCCGGCCGGGACCGCGATCGTCGTCGACGATGTGCACCTGCTCGACGACGACGATCTGAGCCGGCTGACCGAACGGGTGACCGACACGGCCGCGACCGTGATCGTGGCCGCCGAGCCGCTGGCCCACCACGCCGGGCTGCGCGGCCTGACCACGGTGCTGGAGCGGGAGAATCCGCTGACGCGGTTGCGGCCGTTGACGCTGCCGGAGCTCACCGAGTCGGCCGCCACGATCCTGGGCGCCGGCCCCGCACCGGACGTGGTGCGGACCGTGCTCTCGGCCACCGCCGGACTGCCCTTTCTGGTGCGCCCGGCGCTGGCCGCGCTGGGCACCGCCACCGGGGAGCCGGTCGCCGCGGTCGTCACCCGCGCCGCCCGGGTCGCCCTCGTCGACCGGCTCCACCGGCTCGACGAACCGGTCCTCGACACGCTGTTGATCTGTTCGCTCAGTCCGGATCTCGGCCCCGACGATGTGGCGGCGGCGCTGAAGGTGTCCCCGGACACGGCCGCTGCCCTGGTGGACCGCGCCCGCGCCACCGGTCTGCTCGATCCGTCGTTGAGCGGCGGTTTCCTGCAGACGGTGCACCGCGGGGTGGCCCAGGTCAGCGGCGCCGCACGGCACCACGACATCGAGCTGGCACTGCTCGCCTCTCAGATCGAGATGTCCACCCTGTCAGCGGATCTGGCGCTGCGGATGGCCGAGCACGGGCTCCACGACGACCGGCTCGCCGAGGCGCTCGCCGACCTGGCCGCGCGCACCCGCGGACAACCGGCCCGGGCGGCACGGCTGTACCGGGCCGCCGCCGGGGCCGGGGCCACCGCACTGAGCGCACGCCTCGCCGATGCGCTGGCCTTGAGCGGCGACTGCACCACCGCCGCCCGACTCGCCGATGATCTGCTCACCTCCTCCGACCCGGCCGAACGGGCGGCCGGCGTCCGGATCGGCGCCAGCATCGCCGTCCACGACGGCAGCGCCGGGCAGGCCGCGGAGCTGTTCCGCTGGCTCGGCCCCTATCCGGATGCGTTCGTCAGCGCGGCCGGTGCGGTGGTGTCGATCGCCGCCGGGGATGCGGCCGCGGCGCGCGCCGCGCTCGGCGCCGAGAACGCCGGACCGCCGACCACGACCGCCCGCGCGGCGCGCAGCATCGCCGACGGCCTGCTGGCATCGCTGGACCAGCCGTATCCGAGCGCCGTGGCTCGGTTGAGCCAGGCGATCAGCGTGGCCGATCAGCAACCGCCCGGCGTCGCGCCGGACAGCCCGGCGGCGCTGGTCACCCTTGCCGCGCTGCACGGGGGAGACCCGGTGCGGGCGCGCAGTGTGATCAGCCGGGCGGTGCGCGCCGGCGCCCCGCCCCCACACCGATCCGGGACGACACCGGACCCGGGAACCGGGATCTCGGACGCCGCCTTCTTCGACCACCGGCACCGCCTGTTGCTCGGCTGGGTGCGGATGCTCGACGGGCAGTTGTCGGCGGCGGGCGCCGACGTCGCCCGGCTGCCGTTGGCCGACCTGCACCGCCGCGACGCGCTGTGGGCGGCCGCACTGCAGACCGCGATCGCCCGCCGCGGGGGTGACACCGGCGCCATGCAGAAGCACTGGTACACCGCGATGGAGGTGCTCGCCGAGTATTCCGTCGACCTGTTCTCGCTGTTGCCGCTCGGCGAGTTGTGGGTGGCGGCCGCGCGGATGCGGCAGATCGACCGGCTCCGGCACCCGCTCGACGAGGCGTTCGGGCTGCTCGACGCGCTCGGCAATCCGGTGCTGTGGTCAGTTCCGCTGCACTGGGCCGGGGTGCACGCCGGCATCCTGGCCAACGCGCCGGACGCGGTGGCGCCGCACGGTCAGGCGCTCACCGCGGCCAGCCGCGACGAGGCGGCCGACAGTGCGTTCGCCAAGGTGCTGGCCCACGCCGGGCGCACCTGGTTGCGGGTGCTGGCCAACCATGTCGAGGCCGACGAGGTGACCGCGGCCGCGCGGGCACTGTCGCAGGTCGGTTTGACCTGGGACGCCACCCGGTTGGCCGGTCAGGCCGCCCTGCACACCCCCGACAGCCGGGTGTCGGCGGCCATGCTGCAGTTGGCCCGCGACCTCAAGCAGACCGTGGACAACCAGGAACCGGCCGAGTCCGCCGACGCCCCCGAGGTCGCCCGGGCACCGCTGGCCGCCGCGGCGGCGGCGACCCGTCCGGCAGCGAAGCTGTCCGAACGGGAACGCGAGGTCGCCGAACTGCTCCTGCGCGGTCTGCCCTACCGGGAGATCGGCAACCAACTGTTCATCTCGGCCAAGACCGTCGAACACCACGTGGCGCGCATTCGGCGCCGGCTCGGCGCCGAATCCCGCTCGGAGATGCTGTCCATGCTGCGCGCGCTGCTGGAACCGGCGGGATCCGAGCCGACCTGACACGGTCGATGTCAGCCACCCGAACCGCCCCGACCGACGAGTCGATCACGGCCCCGCCGGGTATCCCCGCACGTGACTCGCGAGTGACTTAGGTAAGCCTTTGTAGCGGCGCCTGTCGCCGAGATGACACTATGAGCTGGCATCGAGCACATGTTACTGACCAGTAACAAGACGTAAGTTACCGACTGGTAACTTAACTAGCGGGAGGCATGCGGTGGATACGCAAATGCTGATCAGGCTCATCGTCGGGTTGTCGATGACCGCGATAGTGCTGGTCTTCGCCGCCCGGCGGGTGCTGTGGCTGACCAAGCTGATCCGCTCCGGCCAACCGGTCAACGAGTGGGCCGGCCGCACCGAGAACCTCGGTGCGCGTGTCCTCACGCAGGTCAAGGAGGTGTTCGGGCAGACCCGGCTGCTGCGCTGGTCGATCCCCGGCATCGCCCACTTCTTCACGATGTGGGGCTTCTTCATCCTGGCCACGGTCTACCTGGAGGCCTACGGGCTGCTGTTCGACCACGACTTCCACATCCCGATCATCGGTCGCTGGGATGTGCTGGGCTTCCTGCAGGACTTCTTCGCCGTCGCGGTACTGGTCGGCATCATCATCTTCGCGATCATCCGGGTGCTGCAGGAGCCGAAGGAGCACGGCCGTGCGTCCCGTTTCTACGGCTCGCACACCGGCGGCGCCTGGCTGATCCTGTTCATGATCTTCAACGTCATCTGGACCTACGCGCTGATCCGCGGCGCGGCGGTGAACACCAACGCGCTGCCGTACGGCAACGGCGCCTTCTTCTCCCAGCTGATGGGCGTGATCATGCGTCCGCTGGGGCCCGAGGTGAACGCCTGGGTCGAGACCATCGCCCTGCTGCTGCACATCGCGGTCATGCTGGTGTTCCTGCTGATCGTGCTGCACTCCAAGCACCTGCACATCGGCACCGCCCCCATCAACGTGCTGTTCAAGCGGATGCCGGACGGCCTGGGCCCGCTGCTGCCGATCGATTACCAGGGCAAGCCGATCGACTTCGAGGATCCGCCAGAGGACGCGGTGCTGGGCCGCGGCAAGATCGAGGACTTCACCTGGAAGGCCAACCTCGACTTCATCACCTGCACCGAGTGCGGCCGCTGCCAGTCGCAGTGCCCGGCCTGGAACACCGGTAAGCCGCTGTCGCCCAAGCTCGTCATCATGAACCTGCGCGACCACATGTTCGCGAAGGCGCCGTACCTCCTCGATGAGAAGCCGCGCCCGGAGGAGGGTTCGGTCGACTTCGCCGAACTGGGCGACAAGCTGCGGGGCCACGGCGTGCCCGAGGACGGCTTCGCCCGCATCGAGGGCTCCGGCCCGGAGCAGGCGCTGCGTCCGCTGGTGGGCACCGCGGAAGAGGGCGGTGTCATCGACCCGGATGTGTTGTGGTCCTGCACCACCTGTGGAGCGTGTGTGGAGCAGTGCCCGGTGGACATCGAGCACATCGACCACATCGTCGACATGCGCCGCTACCAGGTGATGATGGAGTCCGAGTTCCCGGGTGAGCTCGGCGTGCTGTTCAAGAACCTGGAGACCAAGGGCAACCCGTGGGGCCAGAACGCCAAGGACCGGACCAACTGGATCGATGAGGTCGACTTCGATGTGCCGGTCTACGGCAAGGATGTCGACAGCTTCGAGGGCTTCGAGTACCTGTTCTGGGTCGGCTGCGCCGGCGCCTATGAGGACCGCGCGAAGAAGACCACCAAGGCGGTCGCCGAACTGCTGGCCGCCGCCGGGGTGAAGTTCCTGGTGCTCGGCGAGGGCGAGACCTGTAACGGTGACTCGGCCCGCCGCTCCGGCAACGAGTTCCTGTTCCAGCAGCTGGCCGCGCAGAACGTGGAGACGCTCAACGAGCTGTTCGAGGGCGTCGAGCGGGTGGACCGCAAGATCATCACCACCTGCCCGCACTGCTTCAACACGCTGGGCCGGGAGTACCCGCAGGTCAACGGCAACTACACGGTGCTGCACCATACCCAGCTGCTCAACCGGCTGGTCCGGGACAAGAAGCTGATCCCGGTCAAGCCCGCCGACGGCGGTACGGAGATCACCTACCACGACCCGTGCTACCTGGGCCGGCACAACAAGGTCTACGAGGCGCCGCGCGAGCTGATCGGCGCTTCCGGGGTGAAGCTGACCGAGATGCCGCGGCACGCCGACCGGGGCCTGTGCTGCGGTGCGGGCGGTGCGCGGATGTGGATGGAAGAGCACATCGGCAAGCGCGTCAACACCGAGCGCACCGAGGAGGCCATGGACACCGCCTCCACGATCGCGACCGGCTGCCCGTTCTGCCGCGTGATGATCACCGACGGTGTCGACGAGGTCGCCGCCGCCCGTGAGGTGGAGAAGGCCGAGGTGCTCGACGTCGCTCAGCTGCTGCTGAACGCGCTCGACAAGAGCACCGTTACGCTGCCGGAGAAGGGCACCGCGGCCAAGGAGGCCGAGGAGCGGGCCGCCAAGCGGGCCGAGGCCGAACCCGCGGCCCCGCAGCCGGCGGCGCAGGCGGCCACCGCCACCGAGGCCCCCGCCGCGCCCGAGGCGGAGGCGAAGCCGGCACCGGCGGCGGCGCCGAAGCCGGTCAAGGGGCTCGGCATCGCCGGCGGCGCGAAGCGTCCGGGTGCGAAGAAGACGGCGGCGGCCGCGGCCGACGGCGAGAAGACGGGCGGCGCTCCGGCCGCCAAGGGGCTGAGCATCGCGGCGGGCGCCAAGCGGCCCGGCGCCAAGAAGACCGCACCGGCCGGCCAGGCCGACTCCGGCACCGCCGAGACCGAGACGCCGAAGCCCGAACCCGAGGTCAAGGGGCTGGGGATCGCCGCCGGGGCCCGTCGTCCCGGCGCCCGGAAGGCCACTTCCAAAGCCGACACCGCCAGAGCCGACACCGCCAAGGCCGACACCGCCGACACCGCGGCGGCCGAGACCCAGGCGCCGGCCCAGCCCGAACCCGAGGTAAAGGGGCTGGCCATCGCACCGGGTGCGCGCCGCCCGGGTGCCAAGAAGGCGCCGGCCACACCGGCACCCGCCCCGGCCGAGCCCGCTGCCCCGAAACAGCCGGAGGCATCGGACACGGCGGGACAGGCCGAGCAGGCCGGGTCCGCCGAGGAGAAGCCGCAGCCTCCGGTCAAGGGGCTGGGTATCGCGAAGGGCGCCCGGCCACCCGGTAAGAAGCGCTGAGACCGAAAAGGGGCCGTCCCCGCCGGAGTATCCGGCGGGGACGGCTTTTCTCGTCGACCGGGTGCGGACTCAGCCGATGCGGCGGAGCTGGAAAGGCTGCTCGCTGATGTGGCCGCCCGGACAGCCGTAGTTGGAGTCGCTGGCGACGGTGCCCTGGAGGGTGATCGGGTCGAGCGAGATCGTGATGTAGGCGGGTGCGTAGCTGCCGTCGTCGCACACCGCGCCGTCCGGTTTGGTGACGATGAAGTGGTAGCGGCCACCGTGGTAGGTGGCGACCTTGGTCCAGCCCTGGTTGCTGGCTACGGTGGCCGTGCACCGGCCCTCCACACAGTTCGACGAGATCGTCCACACCATCTCGTCGTCGCCACCGACGAAAGTGCCGTTGAGCTGGGGTGGATCCGCCGCCGCCGGCCCGGCGAATCCCAGTCCGGCGGCCCCGAGAACGGTGGCTCCGGCGACTGCGGCGGCGCCCAGACCGCGTGTGAGCAACGTCATGGTCGGTGTGTGACGATCGATCATGACGGTCAAGCTAACAGTCGATTCGCGCACTATCCGGGATGCTGAGGGGGTTATGCGCATCGTGTCCTGCGAGTATCCTGCGAAGATCGGCCCAGAGGGAGAGTCCGACAGCAAAGTCGCTGTCATGGCGGGCCGGAAAATGCTTTGCACCGGGATGGAAGAATCGTCGACGTGACCTCGCACCAGCTGCCCGCTGAGAAGACGTGGCAGGGCTACAGCGCCCACGGCCCCCACGGCCATCCGTCGCGTCCGCGCACGTTCGCGCAGTCGTCCAAGTTGCAGGACGTGCTCTACGAGATCCGTGGGCCGGTACACGATCATGCGGCGCGGCTGGAGATGGAAGGGCACCGGATCCTCAAGCTCAACATCGGCAACCCGGCGCCGTTCGGGTTCGAGGCCCCCGATGTGATCATGCGCGACATCATCCAGGCGCTGCCGTACGCGCAGGGGTACTCGGACTCCAAGGGCATCCTGCCGGCCCGCCGTGCGGTGGTCACCCGTTACGAGCTGGTCGAGGGTTTCCCGCCGTTCGACGTCGACGACGTGTACCTGGGCAACGGGGCGTCCGAGCTGATCCAGATGACGCTGCAGGCGCTGCTGGACAACGGCGACCAGGTGCTGATCCCGGCGCCGGACTATCCGCTGTGGACGGCCTGCACCTCGCTGGCCGGCGGCACCCCGGTGCACTACCTGTGCGACGAGACCCAGGGCTGGAACCCCGACATCGAGGACCTGGAATCCAAGATCACCGAACGCACCAAGGCGATCGTGGTGATCAATCCGAACAACCCGACGGGCGCGGTGTACACCCGCGAAACCCTCGAGCAGATCGCCGAGCTGGCCCGCAGGCACCAGTTGCTGCTGCTGGCCGACGAGATCTACGACAAGATCCTCTACGACGACGCCAAGCACATCTCGATGGCGGCGGTGGCCCCGGATGTGTTGACGTTGACGTTCAACGGCCTGTCGAAGGCCTACCGGGTGGCCGGTTACCGCTCCGGGTGGCTGTGCATCACCGGGCCCAAGGAGCACGCGGCCAGCTTCATCGAGGGCATCAGCCTGCTGGCCAACATGCGGTTGTGCCCGAATGTTCCTGCGCAGCACGCGATCCAGGTGGCACTCGGCGGGCATCAGAGCATCGAGGAGTTGGTGCTGCCGGGCGGGCGATTGCGCGAGCAGCGCGATGTGGCCTGGGAGAAGCTCAATGAAATCCCCGGTGTGTCCTGCGTGAAACCGCAGGGCGCGCTGTATGTGTTCCCGCGGCTGGATCCCGAGGTCTACGAGATCCACGATGACGAGCAGCTGGTGTTGGATCTGCTGCTGCAGGAGAAGATCCTGCTCACCCAGGGCACCGGCTTCAACTGGCCCACCCCGGATCATCTGCGGATCGTGACGCTGCCCTGGGCACGTGACCTGGCGAATGCGATCGAGCGGCTCGGCAACTTCCTGGTGAGCTACCGCCAGTAGGCTGACGCACCCGTTACGGTCGCCCCTACGGTGAATGCCGTGACGCACTCGCACTCCCACAGCCATACCGGTCCGGCTCCGCTGGGTCCGCCGGCGGCCCGGCTGGTGGTCGCCGCCCTGGTCCTGATCGCGCTGGCCACGGTGGCGGGCGCGGTGTTGTTGTGGCCCAGTGGTGAGAAGGCCGAGATCCCGCTGCCGTTTCAGGACGCCACCGGCGGTGCGGTCACCACCGAAGCCGGCCGGGTGCTGTCCAGCACGCTGGCCACCTGCGGCAGCCCGTCGGTCGGGGCGGTGCTGACCACCACACCGCTGCCCGCGCCGGGTGACGGCGGGCAGTGCGTTCAGAACCTGATCGCCATCGAGTCCGGCCCCAACAGCGGCGCGCGCACCGTGCTCGAGTTCAGCGGTGGGCCCGGCCAACCCGAGCTGGCGCCCGGGGACGAGATCCGCATCAGCCGTCAGGTCGACGGCGACACCGGGGTCACCACCTACGCGTTCTACGACTACGCCCGGGGCCTGCCGCTCGCCGTGTTGGCGGCCGCATTCGCGGTGGTGATCGTGGCCGTCGCCCGGTGGCGGGGGCTGCGCGCGCTGCTGGGGATCGTCATCGCCTTCGGCGTGCTGGTGGTGTTCCTGCTGCCGGCGCTGCGCGATGGCGCACCGGCGGTCCCGGTCGCCCTGGTCGGCTCGGCGGCGATCCTGTTCGCGGTGCTCTATCTGGCGCACGGGGTGAGCCTGCGGACCAGTGCCGCGTTGCTGGGCACCCTGATGTCGCTGCTGCTGGCGGCGTTCCTGTCCTGGGCGGCGATCGAGCTGCTCCACCTCACCGGGCTGTCGGAGGACCAGAACAACGAGGTGGCAGCCTATCTGGGCAATGTGTCGATCACCGGTCTGCTGCTCGCCGGTTTCATCATCGGCTCACTGGGTGTGCTCAACGACGTGACGATCACCCAGGCGTCGGCGGTGTTCGAGCTGGCGAATCTGGAGGGCAGCTCCCGGCGCGCCGCATTCGTGGGTGCGATGCGTGTCGGCAGCGACCACATCGCCAGCACCGTCTACACCCTGGTGCTGGCCTACGCGGGCAGCGCGCTGCCGCTGCTGCTGTTGTTCAGCGTGGCGGACCGGTCGTTGACCGATGTGCTCACCAGCGAGCTGGTGGCCATCGAGGTCGCCCGCTCGGCGGTCGGCGGTATCGCGTTGGCGTTGTCGGTTCCGCTGACCACGGCGATCGCCGCGGTGCTGGCGACCCCGAAATCGCGCGCCGGCGCGCCTCATTCCACCAGGTCGGCCTCGGTGAGCCCGGTGGCGCGCAGGGCGGAGCCCAGGTCGTCGTGACGGAACACCGACACCACGTCATCGTCGACGACCCGGAACGCGGTGGCGGCCGGCGCCGCCTCCCGCCCGCCGGCCGCGATCTGCTCCTCGACCACCACCACGTTGTCGTGGACGTACATCCGTCCGGGCAGGGCGGTGATTCCGGTCGAGTTCAGCCATTCCAGCAACGCCTGGTGGCCCTGCCGGGCGCCCTGGGAATCGCCGACCTCGATGTCGGGGCTGGACAGCTGCAGCAGCGTGTCGAAGTCCTTCTCGTTGAGCGCGTCATGCCATGCCAGCACGGTTGCCATCGCCGATGTGGTCATGGTCGCAAACCTACGTGACCGGACGCCGTCTCACCGCACACCGGGGTTCACGGGGCCGTCCGGGTTCACAGCGAGGTGTTGGCCAGCCAGCGCTCCCACACCGCGATGTCGCCGTGCAGCTCGACCCCCAGATCGTCGACGGTGCGGCGGCGGGACAGCGCCAGGAGCAGATCGGTGGCCGGACCCCGCAGGGCGACATCGCCTTTGCCGTGCTCGTGGGTCCAGTCCAGACCTTCCTCGTCGCTGGTGATCAACCACTCCCCCACCGCACCGAGGCCGGCGTCGGTGGCGTGCAGATGCAGGCTCCGGCCGCGCTCCAACGGCAGCTGCGTCCGACGGGCCTGCACCGCCATCAGCTCGATCCATTCGCTGATCGCGTCGGCGGCGAGCTCGGCCGGCAGGGTGTACTCGGCGCCCAGCGCCAGCGCCGCGTCGGCGCGGTGCACCGTGGTCTCGTGCACCCGTCGGCGCACCCACCATCCGGCGGGCCGTGGCCCCAGGAAGGTCCACACCCGGGCGCCCGCGCCCACCGCTTCGACGGCGTCGAGCACCAGTTGGGCGCCGCCCTGCAGCCACCGCAGCGCCGCCTCGATGTCCTCCGGTGGTTTGCCGTCCCGCACCGCGCGGGGGTCGAGTGGTTCGGAGAGCCGGTCGGAGACGATCTGGGCTGCCCACCGGTGGCCGCGGCCGACATGCCGGAACAGCTGCCGCAGCGTCCACTCCCCGCACGTCGGGACCGGGGTCTGCGGATCGCCGGACCGGATCAACTCGCCGAACGCGCGGGTCTCGTCGAGCAGCACCTGCCGGAAGTCCACGTTATGAACCTACCGTGGTCCGGGCCGGGCCGAGCGTGATCGGCAGCGACGCCCAGCCGCGCAGCACCCGGGTGTCGCGGCGGTCGCCGCCGCCGGCCGACCGGGCCTTTGGGTAGCGCTGGAAGAACGTGCGCAGCCCCACCTCGCCTTCGGCGCGGGCCAGCGCGGCGCCCAGGCAGAAGTGCCGGCCGCCGGAGAACGACAGGTGCCGGTGCGCGTTCGCGCGTTCGATGTCGAAACGGTGTGGGTCGGCGAACACCTTCGGGTCGCGGTTGGCGCCGGCGAGGTGGATGATCACCATCTCCCCGCGCCGCACCGCGGTGCCGGCGATGTCGGTGTCGACGCGGGCGACCCGCGCGGTCATCTGCACCGGTGGATCCAACCGCAGGATCTCCTCGACGGCGTTGGGCCACAACTCCGGTCGCGCGGCCAGGGTGTCGAGGTGTCCGGGCGTGTCCAGCAACATCCGGATGCCGTTGCCGAGCAGGTTGACCGTGGTCTCGAAGCCGGCGGCGAGCACCAGGCCGGCCAGCGCCTCCAGCTCCCGTTCGGTGGTCTCGGCGTCAGCGGCCTGGATGAGCTGGCTCAGCAGGTCCTCACCCGGATCGCGGCGCAACCGCTGCAGGTGTGCCGTGAGCCAGGTGTTGAACCCGACGATGCCTTCGCGCACCTGCCGGTACTGCCGCCACGAAAGGCCGATGTCGAGGCTGGGTGCGCCCAGCTCGCCGAAGTGCAGGATGCGGTCCCGGTCCTCGTCGGGAACGCCGAGGATGTCGCTGATGACCGCGATCGGCAGTTGTGAGCAGTACCGGTCGATGACGTCGACGACGTCGGACGCGCCGACCTCGTCGAGCCCGTCGAGCAGGTCGAACGCGGTCTGCTGAAGGCGCTCCTTGAGCGTGGCGACCGCTCGGGTGGTGAACACCGACGACACCAGTTTGCGCAGCCGGGTGTGGTCGGGCGGTTCGATCGACAGCAGCGACGGCGGCTGGATCGGGTGCAGGTGGCCGGTGTCGGCCTTGGCCGCGACCCACCGCAGTGGTGCGGGCAGATTGCCGCCCAGCTCCGACACCCGGAAGTCGTCGGAGCGCAGCAGTTCGTTGGCGACGCCGTGGTCGAAGGTCAACAGCGCCGCCCGCCCCCGGATCAGCGGCCCGCGGCCGCGCAACTCGTCGGCGAAGGCCGCCGGATCGGCGCGGACCGCGGGGTCGGCGATCAGCCGGGCCTGCGGGTCCCCGCGCCGGGCGCCGTAGGCAGTCAGCGCCCGGATCACACCGTGCAGGCTCAACCAACGAATCCAAGGCCGCATACCCCGAGCTTACGGGGTGTTCACGGGGTGCGGCCGAGGCAGAACACCTTCCAGCCGGCCCGCTGCCACCGTCGGACGTCGAGGCAATTCCGTCCGTCGACAATCACTTTGGCGCGCACGATGTCGGCCAGCTCGGCCGGGTTCAGGTCGATGAACTCCTGCCATTCGGTGAGCACCAGCACCGCGTCCGCGCGGTCGCAGGCCTCGGCCACCGAGGTCGAGTAGGTCAACGTCGGGAACACCCGCCGCGAGTTCTCCATCGCCTTGGGGTCGTAGACGGTGACAGTGGCGCCGTTGAGTTGCAGCATGCCGGCGACATTGAGCGCCGGGGAGTCCCGGACGTCGTCGGAGTCCGGTTTGAACGCCGCCCCCAGGACGGCGATGTTGGCGCCGAGCAGTGATCCGCCGCATGCGGTGGTGGCCAACTCCACCATCCGGGCCCGGCGGCGCATGTTGATGCTGTCCACCTCGCGCAGCAACGTCAGGGTGTGGTTGGCGCCCAGCTCACCGGCGCGGGCCATGAACGCGCGGATGTCCTTGGGCAGGCATCCGCCGCCGAAGCCGAGTCCGGCGTTGAGGAACCGCCGCCCGATGCGGGGGTCGTGGCCCAACGCGTCGGCCAGGGTGACCACGTCCGCCCCTACCGCCTCGCACACGTCCGAGATCGCGTTGATGAACGAGATCTTGGTCGCCAGAAAGGCGTTGGCGGACACCTTCACCAGTTCCGCGGTCTGCAGGTCGGTCGACAGCCACGGCACCCCGTCGCCGAGCAGCGGTGCGTAGAGCTCCCGCAGCATGGGTTCGGCGCGCACCGAATCGGGTGGTGCGCCGACGACGATGCGGTCGGGGTGCAGGGTGTCGCGCACCGCGAAGCCCTCGCGCAGGAACTCCGGATTCCACGCCACCTCGACGTCGACGCCGGTGGGCGCGAGCCGGCGGGCCCGCTCGAGCAGGTCGCGGGCGGTGCCGACCGGCACCGTGGACTTGCCGACGATCACCGCCGGCCGCCGCAGCCGCGGCACGAGGGTGTCGACGACCGCATGCACCTGGGTCAGATCGGCGCTGTAGTCGCCCCTCTGCTGTGGGGTGCCCACACCCAGGAAGTGCAGGTCGGCGAAGTCCGCCGCGGCGTCGTAGTCGGTGGTGAACTGCAGCCGGCCGGTGGCGAGGTTCTCGGTCACCAGTGCCCGCAGCCCGGGTTCGTAGAACGGCACCTCACCGGCGGCGAGCTTGGCCACCTTGCCCGCGTCGACGTCGACCGCGATGACCTCGTGGCCGAGTGCCGCCATGCCGGCGGCGTGGGTGGTGCCGAGGTATCCGGCGCCGAAGACGGTGCATCGCATACCGCCATCTCTAGGCGGCCGGAGTGAGCGGACCGCGACGGCGGCCTGAGCGGTGCCCCAACGGCAGGTGACGAACCGGCGCCACCTCAGCCGAACGGCCAGAACGGGATGTCGCCGTCACCGCCGCGGGATCCGCCGCCGCGGGATCCGGAGTCGGACCCGCCGCGGGAGCCCGGTCCGGACCTGTCGGAATCAGACCCGGGGCCCGAGTCGGAGTTCGATCCCCGGCCCTCGCGCGGCAACGGCCAGCCCTGCGACGGGGCCCGGGTCGGCGCGGGCGGGGTCCAGGTGGGCGCTGGTGGTGTCCACGTCGGCGCCGGCGGGTCGTAGGTGGGGGGCGGCGGGGTCCACGTCGGCCGCGGTGGGGTCCACGTGGGTGCGGGTGGGGTCCGCGTGGGCGCGGGCGGGGTCCATGTCGGCCGCGGTGGGGTGTAGGTGGGCCGGGGCGGCACGTAGGTGGGGCGGGGCACCCAGTTCGGGAACTGCGAGCGCGGCCAGAACACCACCGGCGGCTGCGGCGCCGGCGGCACGACCACCGGAGCGGGAACCGGGGCGGGCGCCACCGGAGCAGGTGCCGGCGCGGCCGGCGGGGGAGCCGGCGGCGGGGCGGCCGGAGCCGGGGCGGGTGCCTGCGGGGCCGGGTTGGCCCGTTCCACGAACACGGTGCGCGGCGCCTGCGGGGCGGGCGCCTGCGGGGCCTCCTGCACCACCGGCACCGGCGCCGGGATGGTCTCGGCCGGTTCGGACGGTTGCACCGGCAGCACCGGCTGGGCCGACGGCAGGGCCTCCGGAACGGTCTCGGGCTGCACCGGCGCCGCCACCCCGGGAGCCAGGGCGCTGTCGGCCGGGCTGGGCCGCTGATCGACCGTAGGGCGGATGCTCACCGCCAGCGACACGACCAGCGCCACCACACCGACCACGAAGATCGACGTCAGGGCGCTGCCCACCAGCAGGAACGGCTTGCGGTCCTCATCGACCGGCGGTTCACCGGGCACCGGTGACGGGGCCGCGCCGCCGATCGACGCCAGCTGGGTCTGGGCCCCGGCGAAGGCCGCGTAGGCGGCATAGGGATGTCCCCCGGCGGTGGCAGCGTCGGCGCCGAAGCCGGCCGCGTACACCGATGCGGGGACGGTGGGCCCGCCGTCGGGCACCTGCGAATAGGCCAGACCGACCGTGGACGGCTCGAACGTCGGCGCGTTCGCGGCCGCCAGGGCGGCGCCACGGCACAACGCCAGGTCGGACTCCTCCGGGGCGTGCACCGGCAACCTGAGCAGTTTGTCCAGGTGGGCCTTGAGCTCGCTGATGTCCACCCCGGACCCGATGAGGAACATGCCCTGCGGCGGGGAGTCCTGCCCGTCGACCGTCAACGCCATCTCGGTCAGGGTCGCCATCGCGTCCGCGTTGTGCAGATCGCGGCTCAGCACCTTGACCACCGAGCCGTCGTCGGTCTGCACCACCGCCATGGTCGCGGTGTCCCGCTCGATGAAGAACAGCGCGGTGGTGTCGTAGCCGACGCGCCGACCGACGGCCTGGGCCAGCGCCCCGGCAGCGTGCAGTTCGGACACCAGCATGACGTCGTCGAGACCACGGGCCGCCAGGGCCTCGCGCAGGGCGGCCGCCTCGGCGTGGTCGCTCCACGCCACCCCGATCGAAATCAGGCGGTGGCCACCGGCTGCCGCGCTCTCCTGGGTGCCGAGCACCGCGGCGACCACCTGCTCGGCCGCGCTCGGCGTTGCCGAGCCGTCGACCGCGGAGATGTCGAAGACGTCGTGGTCGACGGTGACCCCGTCCGCCTTCTCCCCTTCGACCAGCACCATGCGGACCGTCGTCGGTGTCATGGACACACCGAGCACGATGTCCACAATGCCCTCCAAACCCTTTGCTACGCTGCCTATGTCATCCGGTCGAGCCCACCTCACCGAAGGCCGGGCATCATGTGTTTCATCGTCGGAACCGTCTGTGGCGTTACAGTTCCCGGCATTAGCTGAACAGTCTGTGCGCATCAGCGTGCGCAGCTCTCACCCCTCAGCCGAAGCCGTACCTTCGACCCTACTCGCCCGGCGGCGCCGCAACGAGACGTCCGCAGACGTCCCGAGGATTCGACAGGATGATTCGCCGGATCGGGGCGTCAGGGTTGGGGCCGTATCGATTTGACGAAGTTCTGGTACGAGCGTGACGGCGTCGGGCCGCGCTGCCCCTGATACTTCGACCCCGCCTGGGTGCTGCCGTACGGGAATTCGGCGGGGCTGGTGAGCCGCAGCAGACACAGCTGGCCGATCTTCATTCCCGGCCACAGCGTGATCGGCAGGTTGGCGACGTTGGACAGCTCGAGGGTGATGTGGCCGCTGAACCCCGGATCGATGAACCCGGCGGTCGAGTGGGTGAGCAACCCCAACCGTCCCAGCGAGGACTTGCCCTCCAGCCGGCCGGCCAGATCGTCGGGCAGCGAGCACAGTTCCAGCGTCGACCCCAGCACGAACTCGCCGGGATGCAGCACGAACGGTTCGCCGTCCTCGGCCTGCACCAGGCTGGTCAGCTCATCCTGGCGGATCGAGGGATCAATATGGGTGTAGCGGGTGTTGTTGAAGACACGGAAGAGATTGTCGAGCCGTACGTCGATGCTGGACGGCTGCACCAGGGAATCGTCGAAGGGTTCGAGGGCGAGGCGTCCGGCGGCGATCTCGGCCCGAATGTCACGATCGGAGAGCAGCACTCGATGAGCGTATCGGCTCGGGGTGCTAGCCTTCATGACCAGCAGCACCTGCTGCGCTGTGCCGGTGTAGTTCAATGGTAGAACTCTTGCTTCCCAAGCAAGCGGCGCGGGTTCGATTCCCGTCACCGGCTCCAACCGCCGTGACCTCGGCTTTCGGGGCGTTTCGGACGGTCTTCCCGCTCGGCTCCGCCCCCGGTGCCCCCTGTTTTCCCCGCCGACCTCGGTCTTCGACGGCCGGATTTCGCGGCTCCGACCGGACGGGTACCCTCGGACCGGACTGAAAGCCGTTTGGGAGCCTTTATGGACTTTGTGCTCGGTCTCTCGGTGACCTCCGCCGGTACCCGCGCGGTGCTTGTCGAAGGGGCCGCAGGCGACGGCGCGACCCTTGATCAGTTCAGTTCGGCGACCACCGACGATCTGGTCCTCGCGCTGTCCGAGAACCCCACGTTCGGCCCGGCCCTGAACGCGGCCGCCTCCGGGGACGGGATCTCCACCATCGGCGTCACCTGCAGCCACGACGCCACGACCGCCGCCGGGCTCGTCGTCGACGATCTGCTGGCCCGCGGCTGCCGGAATGTCGTCTCGGTCTCCGAACTGGACGCGGCCGAGGCGTTGGCCACCGGCCTCGCCGACCTCGCCGGTTACACCGAGATCGCGGTGTGCATCGCCGAACCCGATGACGCCGTCATCGCCGTCGTCGGCGCCGACGACGTCGTGCTGGACGGCATCGGCCGGGCCGCTGCGCCGGCGCCGGAGAACATCGCCGACCACCTGCTCACCACCCTGGGCGACACCGCCGCGACGCCGCAGGCGGTGTTCGTCGTGGGTTCCGCGCCGGACGTCGGCGACGTCGCCGCCGCGCTGGAGGCAACGCTCGAGGTACCGGTCCTCTCGGCGCAGGAAGGCGATCTGGCGCTGGCCCGGGGTGCGGCGCTGGCGTCGGCGCGATCCGCCGCCGTCGCGTACCCGCCCGCCCGGCCGCTGCGGCTGACCAGGGTCGGCGTGCTGAGTTCGGTGCTGGTCGCCGCCAGCCTGACGTTCGTGGTGTCGCTGTCGCTGGCGTTGACTCCGCAGCCGGCCTCCGAGCAGCGCGCCACGTCCCCCACCGCCGGGGACGCCCGTCCGGTGGCCGGCCCGCCGTCGGCGCCGAAGGTCGTGCCGTCCGCGCCCGAGGCGCCGCCGCCCGCACCGGAGGCACCGCCGGCCCCACCCCCGGAGGCACCGGAGATCCTGCCCGAGCAGCTCGAACCCGAGCAGGTGGCCCCGGTCCGCGAAGTGGCCTCCGCACAACAGCGGTGGCAGGCTCCGGCCGCACCACCGCCGGCCCCGGAGGCGCCCGCACCGGCCCCGCCGCCGGCCGCACCGCCGCCCGCGCCGGAGAATGTCGCGCCGGCTCCGGTGTACACCCCACCGGAGCCCGCCCATGTGCCGCCGGCGTCCGAGTACACGCCGCCCCAACCACCGGCTGTCCAGCCGCCGGGATACGTTCCACCGCCGGTCGATCCGGCGCCTCAGCCCCGGCTGCGGGACCGCATCATCGAACGCATCCCGATCCTGAACCGGTTCCACGAGCCGCAGTTCCCGGGCTGATCCGTCGGACGCGCCGGCCGCGCCGGGTCAGGATTTCTGCCAGAGGCAGTCACCGCCCAGGGTGATGGTGAACATCAGTGGGAGAACCTCGAATTCGAGCGGTTCACCGAGTTCACCGACCGTGGCCCGGGGTTCACCGACCTCACCGGCCCGCACCACGACGGCCTGTTCGGCGCGACAGCGGGCGGCCGGATCCAGTGGATAGCCGATCCACTTGCCGGACAACATCTCCGGGTTGCGCCGCCCTTGGCCGGACAGCGTCAACCCGGACCCTGCGCTCACCCAGCGGTCACTGTTCGGATAGGGGTCGGTGAACGACTCCCACCGGTATTCACCGGAGTCGTTGCGGCACTGCAGCGTCTGACCGTCAGCGAGTCGGGTGAGCGCGGCCGCGACCGACTCGGCGCACGGCCCGCCCGCCGACGGTGCGGGCAGTTCCACGACGGGATCCGGCCTGACACAACCCTGCACGGCAAAAACGCTGGCCGACAACATGATCGACGCGACCGTAGATACCGTCCGCTGGCTCATGGGGCGTACCCTACAGCGACCCGCCGTCCGGTCGGTTCACTCCCCTTCCGGCGGCGGTTCGGTGACGGTGACGGTCGTGGTGCTCACCGTGGTGCTCACGGTCGTGCTGACCGTGGTGCTCACGGTGGGTTCGGGTGTCGTGGTCGTGGTCACGGTCGTGGTGGTCGGCGGCACCGTGCTCGTCTCGGTGACCGTCACGGTTTCGGTGACCCGTTCGGCGGTCGTCGCCGTGGTGGCCGGGGCCGTCGGGGTGATCGGCGTCAACGGGGCCTCGGTGCTGCCGGGCACGTCCTCGGAGCCGGTGCGGAACACCGCCCAGACGATGAACACCAGGAGCAGCGCCGCCAGGACACCGGCGGCGAACATGGCCGCCGGGGTGCGGTACCACTTGGGGGCTTCGGGCTCCGGCGGCCCGCCCGGGGCCGGGTACGGGTCCTCGGCGTAATAGCCGCCGTCGTCGGGCGGACCGTAACGTGTCACGGGTTCCGATGGTAACGGCGCCGCGGGCGTCCCGGGGCTGATTCGCACCGACTGCAGACCGGCTCCGGATCGGCTCCGGACGACCACTGAAATCGGCTGTCGCAAGCAGGTTCTGCGTCAGCCGTCCGGTGGCGGCGGCAGGTCGTCGGGGAGTTCGATGCGCCAGCCCGGCGTCACCCCGCGAACGTCGAACTGACCGCGGTTGACCTCCAGGGCGATGCGGTACGGCGCATCCGGCGGATACGACGGACACGGGTCGGCTCGGCACGGTTGCATGTCGACGATCGAGCTGATCACGCCGTCCGAACCGGCGTAGGCGATCGACAACGGCAGCACGGTGTTCTTCATCCAGAATCCCCCGGTGCGCGGCGTGGCGAACCGGAACAGCATGCCGGCGTCATCGGGCAGATCGGTGACGCCCATCAGCCCGCGGGTGCGCGACACCTGGTCGACCGGGTCGTAGACGCGGAAGGTCACCGTCCGCCGGTCGGGGCCGGGGCCGCCGTCGGGGGGCCGCAACGACACCCGCAGCTGACGATGCCGCACCGGCGGGGCGTCCGGATCGGTCGCCTCGATCGCCGGCACCAGGTGATCTTCACCGTGGTCCGCCCCGGCGGACGGTTCGTCGGAGACCGTCGCCGAGCAGCCGATCCCCACTGTCAGGACCATGGCTCCGACCACACCGCGCCGCATGTTTGCGAGGATAGGCGCACGATGAGGACAGCAAACCCGTGGCGGCATCCGTTTCTGGTGCCGCCGACCGAGAAGCCCCGCGCCGAGGGGCGCGTTCACCTGCCGACCGGCCGTCGACTCGGATTCGCCGAGTTCGGCGATCCGGCTGGCGTACCCGTGGTGTGGCTCCACGGCACCCCGGGCGGCCGGCGCCAGTTCCCGTTGACCGGGCGGCGCGCGGCCGAACAACTCGGTCTGCGGGTGGTGCTGCTGGAACGCCCGGGAGCGGGCCTGTCCGATCCGTACCGGTACCGGTCGGTGGCGGACTGGGTGACCGACGTGACCTACGTGGCGGACGCCATCGGCGCCGAACGACTGGCGGTGGTCGGCTTGTCCGGCGGCGGTCCGTACGCGCTGGCCTGCGGCGCGGTGGCGCCGCTGGCGGAACGGGTCAGGTCCATCGCGGTCCTGGGTGGGGTGACGCCGTCGGTGGGGCCGGACGCGTCGGCGACCGGCGCCATCGAGTTGGCCCGGCGCTTCACCTCTTTGTTGGGGACGCTGCGCGGACCGCTGGCCACGACACTCGCCGGCCTGGTGACGCCGGTGCTGCCGTTCGCCCACTTCGCCTGTCAGGCCTACGCCAGCATCAGCCCGGAGAGTGATCGCCGGGTGCTCCACGACCCGGAGATGGAAGCGATGTTCATCGACGATCTGGTGCTGGCCGCCCGTGGCGGCCTGCGGGCGATCGTCGACGATGCCCGGCTGTTCGGCCGCGACTGGGGATTCCGGCTCGCCGACGTCAGGGCGCCGGTGCGGTGGTGGCACGGCGACAGCGACCACATCGTGACACTCACCGATGCCCAGAAAGCCGTCGAGCGGTTGCCGGACGCCGAGTTGGTGCTGCGACTGGAGGAGAGCCACCTCGGGGGTTTCGCCGCCGCCGACGAGGTGCTCACGTTCGTGCGGGAGAGCCTGTGACGGGACAGGCCCGCCGGCTGCGCTCAGCGTCGCATTCCTGAGAAATAGTTATGAACCCGACAACGCTGTGCATATCGCCGACCATGCACATCGGCTCCTGAATGACATTTCAGCAAATTCATCAGTCTATATTGACGGTTGCGCATACTGCCTTGAACTGTATGGATACTGATCTTGGCCGTATTTCAGCTATTCGCTTTTGGTAGATGAAACGCCCCTTGCGTTGCTAAGCTCCCCGCCGAACACTGAGAAGACCCTTAGAGGGGGCGGGGTGGGCTCACAGCGCAGGACACGGGCGGGGCACTACTTCACGAAGGCGACGCTGGCGGGCGGGGTCGCGGCATCGGTGACGGCACTGACGTTGGGGCTGGCGGCGCCATCGGCGACCGCCGCCGCAACGCCGGCAGGTGCCGACGCGGTTCAGTACGTCGACAAATCCGGCCGGATCATCCCGACCGCCGTGGCGGAGGCCCTCGCCGAGGTGCTGCGGGCATACGCCGAGGGCGCCCCGCCGACCCGTTTCCCGGCGGAACTCCGGGCGCTGTTCGAGGATCTGGACCAGCTCGGTCCCGAACTGCTCTCGGCCCTCGGGAGCGAGGAGAACGTCGGGTATCTGCGCTCACTGGACTTCGGCTTCCTGTTCGAGGACCTGGGACTCGACCTTCCCGACCTGGGCGATCTGCTCACCGCGATCCCGGCCTCGTTCCCCATCGGCGAGGAGGAGGAGATCGCTCTCCCCCTCAACATCATCACCACCGGCGCGCCGTTCGGGGCGCTCAGCCTCCTCGGCCTGAATCCGCTGTGGGCGCCGGGTCTTCCCGACGCGATCGCCCGCGACATCAACGGCACGCCGTACGCGGATATCGACACCACCCTCCGGGTGCCGCCGACGACCATCGTCTTCACCGAAGAGCAGTATCAGCAGTTCCGGCAGCAGGCCTACGACCTCGCTTACAACGAGACGTACGACGCCCTCTGCCCCAGTGGCTGTTCGGGTTTCGGGGAAACCGGAGCGCGACTCGCAGCGCAAGCCGCGGGGTCGGCAGCTCGTGCCCTGGTTCCACGGGAGATCACCGCCGGCGCCGAGGCTCCCCTCGCACTCCGCAACTACCGCATTCCCATCGTGCTCGGATTCGGATTGGGCTCACTCGCCGCGGGGATGGCCTATCCGCAGGTGGTGGCCGATCTGGCGAATCAGCCCGGAGGAACCGGGGAGACCGCGGCAGACGGTTCCAGCCTGACGATCCTGCCGTTGATCCTGCTGCGGAACCCGGGCCGGGCCAACGGCGGCATCGCCGCCCGCTTCGGGTCATTCGCCGATCTGATCGGGTTGAACACCGTCACCCCTGACATGGACGTCGAACGCGACGGCGACGCGGTGCTGGTTCCGGTCAAGCTCGACGCGACGGTTGAATTCGACCCGCTGTCCGACTTCCCGGCCTGGAAGAACCCGTTCTCACTGGCGAATTCGGCTGCGGCGCTGGTTTTTCCGACGTACATCCTGCGCGGCACAGACATCGACAACCTCGATGACACCGTGGGCCGGGTCCTCGAACCTGTCCTCGGCAGCGTGCTCGGCAATGTGCTCTCCGCGGTCATCGGCGACGGTGTCGGTGTCGACGTCTCCACCGAGCTGCTCGGTTTTCCGGTGATCCTTCCCCTCAACCTGTCTCGGGACCTGCTGCTGGATCTCGCCGGCGACCTGCTCCCCGACGAGTTCGCTCTCGACATCCCGGATGAGGGTTTCGAGGCGCTCAACGAGTACCTCACGCTGCGGTCCGGGGCACTGCCACTGCTCGAGCCGTTCCGGATTCCGGTGGACCTGCTCAACATCGCGACCGGCGGCAACTTCAGTAACCCGTTCGCCGACGCGGTCGAGGATGCGCTGCGCATCCTGGTCAACCTCGGCTACACCGACGTCGATCAGGACAACGGATACCGGCGCACCCACGATCAGGCGGGTCTGAACGCCGACGGCGGCGGCGTTCCCTTCGGCACCCGGCCCGACATCGACTGGGCACGGGTACCCGAGGACGTCGTCACCGCGTTGGTCGCAGGTATCCAGCGGGAATTCCTCGGCGGTGGCATCCCGGGCATCAACGATGCGCCCCGACGCAATCCGATCGCCGATGTGCTGACCGCGCTGGGACTTCCCGCCTCGCTCGAAGGCCTGCGCGACCTCGGTGACCTGATCGACCGGTTCCCCGGCTTCGGCGACATCGTCGACGGTGTCTTCGGTGGGGGCTCCGGTGGGTTCTCCGGTGGGCTGCCCTCCGCCACGTCACTGCCGGACACCGATGCGGTGCGTGCGGTCACCCTGATCCAGCCGGCGGCCACGGAATCCGCTACCCCGCAATCATTGCCGGTTCAGGAGACCGTGCCGACCGGTTCCCGGACCGTGACGGCAGAGAAGGCCGTCACGCCTGCACCGCCGGCACCGCCGGCGCAGGCGGCTTCGGCCCGGACCGATGACGCCGCCGATGATGCCGGGGACACCGTGACACCCGGGAAGCGGACTCGACTCAACGTGATCACCGGACGCGGCGATACCGTCACCGAGTCACCGGTTCGCGGCGCGACCACTGACAACCGGGTGGGGGACTCGCTGCGTGACGTCCGTTCCCCGGTGACGAAGACCCCGCAGCAGAGCCGGCCGGGACGGCAGATCAGCCGGCCTGCTGCCACAGACAGTGGCCGGTCAGCTCGATCGAGTACATCGTCGGCGACACCGTGATCTCGGTGGGCTCGCCGGGACGGCCGGTCACCGTCTGTGCGGGTCCCACCTCCCCGGCCCGGAGCACCTCGATCTGTTCGGCCCCGCACCGACCGTCCGGATCCTGCGGATAGCCGGTCCAGCGTCCCGACATCATCTCCGGATTGCGCAGACCCTGACCGCGTAACCGCAGTTCGGGGCCGTAGCTGAACCAGCGGTCGCTCATCGGGTAGGGCGAGTCGTAGGTCACCCAGCGGTAGCTGCCGCCGCCCTGATCGACGCAGACCAGGGTGGTCTCGTCGTCGGGGAGCCGGGTGAGCGCATCGACGAGGTTCAGCGAGCAGTCGGCGTCCGGCTGGGGTGTCCGTGGCGCTGCGTGCGCTGCCACCCCCGGGACGGTCGACAATCCCACGACCACTGCGGCCGCGGTCAGCACCCGACGGCGGTGGCGCACCATCCGCCCTGGACCGATTCGACGCACCATGACCTGGTAAGCGTGCCATGCCGGGTGGCTCCGAGTACAGGGAAGGACCGGACGCGGACAGGGGCAGCCGTGGCGGCGCTACGGCTGTTGCGGCGCCGGCACCGGGATCGGCACCGGCAGGAACGGCACCGAGATGTGCGTGGTGGTGACCCGGGTCTGCGTCGTCGTCGGCACGGTCGTGGTCGGCACCGTCGTCGTCGGCACGGTCGTGGTGGTCGTGGGCGGGGTCGTTGTCGTCGTGGTCGTTGTTGTCGTGGTCGTTGTCGTCGTGGTCGCTGTCGTCGTGGTGGTCGTGGTGGTCGTGGTGGTCGTGGTCGTCGGAGTGGGCGTCTGCGTGGTCGGTGGCGGCTCGGGCGGCGGGGCCGCCGGCGGTGGAGGCGGGGGCGCCTGGGTGACGGTCATGACCGGCGGCGGGGGCTCGACCGGCGGGGGCTCGACCGGCGGCGCGACAGGCAGGGGCGCACTGGGCGGCGGCGGGGTGCGCACCTCGGTGACGGGTGGGTCGGGTTCGTCCTCGGACACTGAGGTCAACCCGTACGCCACGCCGCCGAGTGCGAGCAGCACCGCGACACCGGCGACGCTGAACAGCGCCACCGGCAGCCGGGACCAGGCGCCGGATTCCTCGACAGGTTGCTCGGGCACCCACTGCACCTCGGGACGGGCCTGGCCGGTGAACGGCCCGTCGGTATAACCGCCCTCGGTGAACGGTCCGTCGGGGTACGCGCCGTCGCCGGTGAACGGGACGACGTCGTCGACCCCCTCCTCCTGCGACCAGGCCAGCGCCCGGAACGTCGACGACCCCTCCGGGTCGGCGGGCACGGCGGCCGCGGCGGCGGTCGGTGCGGCCGCGTCGGCTGCCACCGCGGGTGCCGCCGCGGTCTCGGCCTGCGCCGCCAGCCCCTGCGCTGCGTGCACCGCGGCGCCGACGGCCGCATCCAGCGCGGGCCGGGCGGTCGTCACCACCGGCGCCTGGGAGTGTTCCGACAACAGCTGGGTGACCAGCGGGATGCCGGCACCGCCACCGACTGTCACCACCGCGGACACGTCGGCCCAGGTGATCCGGTTGCGCTCCAGCAGGTTGTCCAGGCCGGCCAGCACGCCGCGCAGCGGTTCGGAGATCAGAGCCTCCAGATCGGCGCGGGTCACCCGGACCACGGATCGGTGGCCGGGCAGCTCGACCGCCACCTCGGCGACGGTCTCGGCGGACAACCGCTCCTTGGCGCGGCGGCAGTGTTCCCGCAGCCTGCTCAACGCGCCCACCGCGGCCGTGCCCGCCGGGTCCGTTCCGCCGGACTGGGCGACGCTGTCCAGCACGAACGACAGCAGGGCCTGATCGATCTGGTCCCCGGAGAAATCGGCGATGCGGGCGGTCTCGTCGACCGGCTCGAAGGACGACACCGCGTCGGCCAGGGTGATGCTGGTGCCGCTGCCCCCGAAATCCAGCAGGGCGACGACACCGCGCAGCTCCAGGCCCGGGTTGGCCTGCACCGCGGTGAGCGCCGCGACCGCATCCGACACCAACCGCGGCGGAACCCCACCCGGGGACAGGGTTTCGTTGCCGCGCAGGGCGTTCCGCAACGCCCACTGTGTCGACGACGGCCAGTGCGCGGGGACGGCGATGGTGGTGGCCGGCGCCGGGCCGCCACCCACCGTGGCCACCATCAACTCCAGCGCTTCGACCAGCAACCGGTCGGCGGTGTGCGCCGATCCGTCGGCGGCCACCAGCGGCACCGGATCGCCGACCCGCTCGACGAAGCCGGTGAGCACGGTGCCGTCCGGGCGTTGCAGCGCCGTGCGTCGAAGTTCGGGTTGATTGCCGACCTGCGCAGCGACCAGGTTGGTGCACCCGATCGACAACCCCAAGGGGGAGCTCATCGGGTGCCCACCTTAGTGGTCGCCCCGCGGACCCTCACGCAGACACCCCGCGGCGCCCGGGACGCGCCGTTTTCGCCGGTGACCCGCGGGGTACAGGCACGCCATGACGTCGCTATGGCTCGCCGACCGGACCAACCAGCCGCCACCTCCCCGGACGCTGGACGCCGGCGACCGCCGCGCCGATGTGGTGGTCGTCGGTGCGGGGATCACCGGCCTGATCACCGCGGTGCTGCTGGCCCGGGGCGGAAAGGACGTCCTGGTGGTGGAGGCCGCGTACGTCGGCGCCGGCGCCACCGGCAACACCACCGCCAAGATCAGCGTCCTGCAGGGCAGCCGGATGTCGAAGATCCTCGCCAAACACGGACCCAGGCGGGCCCGGCAGTACGTCGAGGGGAACCTCGAGGGGCTGGAATGGCTGGTGCGGCACTGTGCGGCGCACGGTCTGTCCGTGCAGCGGGAGGACGCCTACACATTCGCCCAGTCCCTGCAGGGCGTGCCGGCCGCCCGCACCGAGTATCTGGCCGCCAAGATCGCCGGACTCGACGTCGAGTGGGTGGACGACGCCGAGGGCGGGGTGCCGTTCCCGTTCCACGGTGCGGTCAGGCTCGCCGATCAGGCGCAGTTCGATCCGATGCCGCTGCTGGACAGCCTGGTCGTCGAACTCGAGGAACGCGGCGGCCGGCTGGTGCAGGGGCTGCGGGTGCACAAGGTGTCCGGACGCGGTGACGGGCTGACCCTGCACGCCCGCAGCGGAGCCGGCGACGAGTTCGATCTGCGGGCCGACCGATGTGTACTGGCCACCGGCATCCCGATCCTCGACCGCGGCGGCTTCTTCGCCCGGCTCGAACCGAACCGCTCCTACTGTCTGGCGTACGAGGTTCCGGGGGAGATCACCCGCGGCATGTACATCTCCACCGACTCCCCCACCCGCTCGCTGCGCTACGCGCCGACCGGCGCCGGGGATCTGCTCATCGTCGGCGGCGCCGGACATCCGGTCGGGCACGAGAAGAACCCGGCGTCCTCGGTCGCCGAACTCGACGAGTGGGCCCGCAGGCACTTCCCGGGGGCGCAGCAGAGGTACTTCTGGTCCGCGCAGGACTACTCGCCGATCGACGATCTGCCGTATGTCGGACCGATCCTGCCGGGTAACGAATCCATCTTTGTGGCAATTGGTTTCGACAAGTGGGGGATGACCAACGGCGCCGCTGCGGCGCTGGCGCTGTCCAGCCGGATCCTGGGCGGGCGGACGGACTGGGCGGAGGCGTTCGCCAGCTGGAGCCCGCACGAGGTGTCCGGCATCCCCAAGGCGATGATGCTGAATCTGCAGGTCGGGATGTACCTGGCCCGGGGCTGGCTGACACCGGTCACCCGCACCGGCGACCGCAGTCCCGACGACGGTTGCGGCGTGGTGAGCGGTCCGCCGTGGCACCTGCAGGCGCGCAGCAGGGTCGACGGGGTGGAGCACCGGGTGTCGCCGGTGTGCCCGCACCTGGGCGGCATCGTGAACTGGAACGACGCCGATCAGGCATGGGAGTGCCCGCTGCACGGGTCGCGGTTCGCCCCGGACGGCGCACTGCTGGAGGGCCCCGCCACGCGCGGACTCACCGCCTCCTGACGCCCGCGCGATCTCCCCTGTGCTGCAATATCGGGATGAGCGACATCGACGAGATCAAGCAGCTCAAGTACCGGTACCTGCGCGCGCTGGACACCAAGAACTGGGACGAGTTCGCGTCGACCCTGACCGAGGACGTCTCCGGCGACTACGGTGAGTCACTCGGTTCCGAGCACGCCTTCTCCGACCGGGACTCCCTGGTGAACTTCATGCGGACGTCGCTGGGACCGGAGATCATCACCGAACACCGGGTGACCCATCCGGAGATCACCGTCGACGGCGACGAGGCGACCGGCATCTGGTATCTGCAGGACCGGGTGATCGCCCCGGATTTCAACTTCATGCTGATCGGCGCGGCGTTCTACCGGGACCGCTACCGGCGCACCGCCGACGGCTGGAAGATCTGCGCGACCGGCTACGACCGCACCTACGACGCCTCGATGACGCTGGAGAACCTGAACTTTCAGCTGAAACCCGGTCGTGCACTGAATATCTGACCGCCTATTTCTCGGTCAACGCGATCATCGCGCCGGGCCGCAGCCACCGGATGATCGACACCAGGGTGGCGTCGTCGATCGCCACACAGCCGGCGGTCGGTCCGCCGTCGGTGGTGTGCACGAAGAACGCGCCACCCTTACCCGGGATACGGGCCTTGTTGACGCCCATCACCACGGCGTGCGCGTACTGCGGGATGTTGAGGTTCTCCGTCCCGTTGGACAACGCGGTGCTGAACGGGCACTGCTCCTTCTTGCACACCTGCATGGTGTTGTAGGTGGGGCTTTTCATGTCGCCGTCCCACCAGTGGTCGGGACCGACCTGGACGTACGGCAGCCCGCCGCCCGGATTGGGCTGGGTGCCGAACGCGAAGTCGAGGGTGTAGATGCCCATCGGGGTCATCATCGAGCCGTCGAAGTGATCGGCCGACATCCCCTTCGCCCCGATCTTGGCCGGTATTCCGGCACCGACCGGTTCCCACCCGCGTCGGGTGCGTTGCCAGACATCCATTTTGGCGTCCGAGCCACCGACGCCGACCACGGAGATCACCTGGGTGGCCGACCCGACCGACCGGGCGAACCACGGGGTGAAGCCGGCCTGTGCGGCCGGCGGGGTGGCCAGCGTGAGGACAGCGACACCCACCAGCATCAGGAGTCGGCGCACCCCTCCCATGGTCGGCGGCGCTGTTATCGATGCCGTCAACGTTCGGACACGATCCGGTAGCGCGTTTACCGGACGTGACATCGGGTTACGTTTGAGCCCATGTATGACGGGCCGCTGCGTCGGCGGCAATCCCCCCTGGGCCGGATCGGCGAGGGTCTGGGCACCCTGGACCGGGAGGTGTTCGAGGCGATCGCCGAATCCCCGACCCCGCTGCTCGACACCGTGATGCCGCCGTTGACCCGGGCGGCCGACCACTCCACGTTGTGGTTGGCCATCGCCGCGGCGATGGCGTCGGTCGGTGGACCGTCGGCGCGCCGGGCGGCGGTGCGCGGAGTCGCCGGCCTGGCCGTCACCAGTCTGGTGACCAACCAAGTGGCGAAACGGATCTGGAAACGGTCCCGCCCGGACTACGCGATCGTGCCGTTGATCCGGCGGCCGCGCCGGATGCCGACCAGCCATTCCCTGCCCTCCGGGCATTCGGCCAGTGCGGCGGCATTCGCCGTCGGTGTCGGCCTGGAGAGCCCGCCACTGGGTTTCGGGCTGGCCCTGCTGGCCGGGCTGGTCGGGCTGTCGCGGGTGGTCACCGGGGCGCACTATCCAGGTGACGTGCTGGCCGGTTTCGGGATCGGGGCCGGGATCGCGGTGCTGGGTGGCCGGGCGGTGCCGCCGGTGGCGCCGACGCGGCTGCCCACCGCCGATCCGCTGCGGCTGGAGACGCGGCCGCGTCCGGACGGTGCGGGTGTCGTCCTGGTCATCAACCCGGAGTCCGGCGACGGCTCGGGTGCGGAGACGGTCGATGAGGTGCGGGCCGCCCTGCCGGCCGCCGAGATCGTCGAACTCGACCCGAACAGCGCCGATGATCTGGTCGGCACGCTGCGCAAGGCGGCGGACCGGGCCGAGGTGCTCGCCGTCGGAGGTGGTGACGGCACCGTGGCCTGCGCGGCCGGCATCGCGCTCGAGGCGGGGTTGCCGCTGGCGGTGTTCCCGTGCGGCACGTTCAACCACTTCGCCAAGGACATCGGTTGCGACACCGTGGACCGCACCGTCGAGGCCATCCGGACCGGCAGCGCCGGCTACGTGGATCTGGTGTGTCTCAACGAGGATCAGATGGTCATCAACACCGCCAGCATCGGCGCCTATCCGGATTTCGTCCGGCGCCGCGAACGGCTCGAGCGGCGCATCGGCAAGCCGCTGGCCACGGTGTACGCCATGGCGCAGACGTTGCGGCGGGATCGCTCGGTCCGGATCCGGTACGACAACAAGACATTACAGACGTCGCTGTTCTTCCTGGGGAACTCGGTGTACCTGCCGTCGGGATTCGCGCCCACCCGGCGGGCCCGGATCGACGATGGGCTGATCGACGTGCGGATGCTGGAGACCGGCCGCCCGTTCGCCCGGCTGCGCATCGTCGGGGCGCTGTTGCTCGGCCGTCTGGACCGCAGCCCGCTCTACCACGAGATGCGGGTGCCGCAGTTCTCGTTCAGCACCGTCGACGGCCCCACGGTGCTGGCCCACGACGGCGAGGTCGGAACCGAGGTCGACTCCGCGACCTTCAGGGTGCGCTATCGGGCCCTGCCGGTGTTCGGGCCCCTCCCGTGACGGGTTCTGCCCGCGCCGGCCGGTCCGGCCACGTCGGCCGCAGACATCCCAGATAGCAGCCCACAAACCAGGCGTAGCCCAGCGCCCAGCCGGCGAGGACATCGGAGGGATGGTGCACATTGAGCACCACCCGGCCGGCACCGATGGCGAACACGACCACCGCGGCGGCCAGCGTCCACCCGGCTCGCCGGTCGATCTTCGGCCAGAACACCGTCAGCAACGCCAGCACCGCGAGCAGCACCCCGACCGCGTGGCCGGACGGGAACGCCGTCGACCACGCCGGTACCAGCGCGGTGGCGGGACGCGGCCGGTCCGCCAGCCATTTGGCGCCCTCGATCAGCACGCCGTTGAACACGACGGTGGCCAGCAGGAACACCGCCACCCGCGGGCTGCGCCGGCGGACGGCCGCCACCACCGCGATCAGCGCGGCCAGCCGGAACGCCATCGGCCCCAGCACCGTGCAGAACACCGCCCAGCTCATCACCCAGGCGGGCCGGTCGGCGCCGAAGTCGTGGGCCGCCGACAGCGCCGCGGCGTCCAGCCGGGCCAGCCGGTCCCAGCCGTGTGCGGTGGCGAACCACAGCAGCCCGTACACCACGACGGCGGCCACCGCCGAACCGATCAGCCCCACCGTCCGCCGGTTCACGCCTTTTTCCGCATCCGTGTAACGACGCGCGCCCGGCCACCGATGTGTCCGGTAGCGCCCGTGCCGCCGAAAACACCATTCCCCGACTCAGCCGGCGGCACGGGCACTGTCGTCTCGCTGAGTATGCTGGCTTCGCATGGCCGTGTTCCTACGCAAACTGCTGCGCATCGGCAAGCTCCCCGCCGAGCTGCGCCGGGAACTCGAGCATGAGGGCATTCTTCATCTCTCCGAGTATGTCGCGGTGACCCGCCGGTTCAGCGGCAGGATCAGCGGGATACGGTCCCCGGGCACCGTGGCCAGCTATGTCGGCTCGCTGGTGCTCACCAACGAGCGGGCGCTGGCGACGCTGTCGTCGCTGCCCAAACTGGCCGGGCGGATCGTCGACCAGCGGTGGGACGCTCCGCAGGCCGGGGCCGTCACCGCCGAGATCACCGCCGGCGGGCTGGAACTCCGCCTCGACGTCGGCGACGTCGATCCGGCCTGGGAAGGGCTGCTGTCGCTGCACTACAAGGACGACATCCCGCCCGACGTGCTCGATCAGCTGCCGCGTCGCACCCTGGCGTTCGACGTGCCGCCGGAATTCGTCGTCCGCACGGTCGGGGTGCCCTACGACCCGTGAGGGAAGCGCGGCTGAGTTGGCTGTACCGGCTGAGTTGGCTGTACCGTCACGTGCGAGCCCTGCGGTCCGTGTGCGATACCGGTGTTGAGTGTGCGATACCGGTGTTGAGTGTGCGGCCTTGGTCTCGACAGTGCCGACGCCGCGCCGTTCGGCCCGAAATCCCGCCGCCGGGTCACTGTCAACGCAGTGTGTGCACAGCCGACGTCGCACGTGCACAGCCGACGTCGCACGTGCACAGCCGACACCGTGTGTTCACCGTCAACGCACGGTGTGCCGGCATTACGGTTGACGCAGCGTCGAGAAAGGCAGACCACGTGGGTGATTCGCAATCAACCGCCCCGGTTGATCCGTCCTTTCCGGTCCCGGACGTCCCCGGTGCCGATGCCGGCGCCGGCGGGTTGCCACGGCGTGCGGACCTGACGTTGGCCCAGCGCATCACCGTCGACGCCTCGCTGGCCGCCGACCTCGCATTGCGCACCGCGGTCGCATCGCTGATCGGCACGACGATGCTGCCGCCTTTCGTCGGGGCGCTGCTGAACCGCGATGCCTCCCGGGCCGAACGCAGACATCTGCGGTTCTACGCCGAACTGGCCGAACAACGCGACCCGGCCAGGGCGTTCCCGGCGCCGACGACGGTGCCGCGGGTGACGACCCGGCCGGCCAATCCGGTCGCCGAATTCGTGGCCCGCGGCCACGTCCACAACATCCGGTTCGACAGCGACTTCGAGGCGATCAACCCGGAACTGCGGGACCGGTGCCGGGGATATCGACGCAACAACGTGGTGCGGGCCCAGCACTGGCGCCACAGCGACGGGCCCCGGCCCACCCTGTGCGTGATCCACGGGTTCATGGGGTCGGCCTATCTGGCCAACGGGTTGTTCCTGTCGCTGCCGTGGTTCTACCGCTCCGGCTACGACGTGCTGCTCTACACGCTGCCGTTCCACGGCCGGCGCGCCGAGAGGAACTCGCCGTTCAGCGGATACGGCTTCTTCGCTCACGGCCTCGCCGGTTTCGCCGAGGCGATGGCCCAGGCGGTGCACGACTTCCGCTCGCTGATGAACTATCTGGAGTTCACCGGTGTCGACCGCATCGCGTTGACCGGCATCTCGCTGGGCGGCTACACCTCCGCGCTGCTCGCCGCCGTCGACGACCGGATCCAGGCGGTGATCCCGAACGTTCCGGTGGTCACCCCGCAGGCGGCGTTCGACGACTGGTTCCCGGCCAACAAACTGGTGGCGCTGACCAACGCCGTGACCGCCATCGACCGCGAATTGGCCGGCGCGGCAGGGATGTACCACTCACCGCTGAACTACCGGCCGCTGGTCCCCAAGGAGCGACGGCTGATCATCACCGGACTCGGTGACCGGTTCGCCCCACCGCAGCAGGCCGAACTGTTGTGGAAGCACTGGGACCGCTGCGCATTCCACTGGTTTCCGGGCAATCACCTGCTGCACGTGAGTCAGCCGGACTATCTGCGCCGGATGACCCGGTTCCTCGGCGATGTCATGTTCGGCTGACCGGCGCCGTGTCGACCGATTCGGTTTCGACCTGCCGGGCCGTCCTGCGCTGCCGGGCGGTGCTCCGCACACCGCGGACCGGCCAGAACAGGCTGTCCAGCAGACCGTCGGGCAGCGGCACCGGCTCCCCGGGGAGCCGGCGGCCCGACGTCGGGGCGAGCGCCTCCAGCGCGGGCCGGTGCAGACCCCGCTGCGGGGTCAGCGCGGGCAACGGCCCGGCCGCCTCCGGTTTCTTCTCCGACCGCAACGCACACCCGGCTGTGATCATGGGATGCGCTGTGGTGCCGCTGAACTCGATCGCGGTCCACACCTCTGCGGCGGACCCGTCCCACAGGTCGGCGAGGGTCTCGGGCAGCCGATCGTCGACGGTGATCCGGTAGGCGGCCAGATGGCCGGACTCGTCGCGAAGCCCCCGCCAGGTCTCCTTGCCGTCCAGCGCCGGTGCGTCGGTGGCGTCGACGATCGTGGCGTGCCAACCCATCTCCCGGAGGTGGTCGGCGAGCCGCCGGGCCGCCACCTCCGAGGTCTCCTGCAGCGGAATCCGCGGTGACCGCGCCCGCAGCGCGTCGAGGTTGTCCACCGCGCGGATGATGATGCTGACCCAGGTGGTCCGGCCGCCGTCGCGGTCCCGGCTGGTGACGCGGACGCCGTGCGCCCGGATGCCGTAGCGGTCGCGGTAGCCGGCGATCACGTCCAGCGGCAGTTCGTCGCGGTTCCCCGCGGAGTCGACCCGCAGCACCACGGTCGCGGTGGTCGGGTCGTCCTGCGCCGGCTCGGTCCGCCTGCGGCGCCGCCACATCGCCAGCCGGCGGCGCACCATCGTGGTGAGAAACATTCCGCGCCAACCGATGAACGACAGCACGACGACTGCGACAGCGACCCCGAGCACCCACCGGTCGAAGGTGGTCTGCCACGGATAGGCCATGGCGGCCGCCACCACGAACAGTGCTGCCAGCGCGATTCGGGCCGTCATGTCTGGGAATCCTTTCGTCGGTGCGCGGCTACCGCGGCGGCGACCACCAGCAGCAGCGCGATGACGCCGACCCCGGCGAACGCCACGATCTTCGGTGTGTTGTCGGCCGCTTCGGGCTCCGGCGGTGCGGCGACGGGTTTGGCCGCGGGCCCGGTCGTTTCGGGTTCGGTCGGCACATCCCAGGTGAGCGCCGCGACCGGATCGACCCGGCCGGCGCCGATCAGGTTGGACGGGGAGCGGGCGGCGCCCTGTGCGGTGGCGGTGATGCGGTGTACCACCTGCGCGGCGGTGAGCTCCGGATACCGGCTGCGCACCAGTGCCGCCACCCCGGCCACATAGCCCGCGGCATAACCGGTTCCGGCCAGCGGGGCGAGCTGCTGGTCCTGGCCGCGGGGCAGCGCGTTGGCCAGCCCGCCGCCGGGCGCGTTGCTCACCGAGGCGATGTCCTCACCGGGTGCCGCCACCCCGACCCACGGTCCGGACATCGTGAAGTCGGACGGCTGTCCGGCGGTGTTCAGCGAACCGACCGACAGCACATACGGTTGCCACCACGACGGGATCGACACCGAGCCGACACCGGCCCAGTCGCGCGGATCGTCGGGGCGGCTGAGATCGCCCAACGGGTTGGACCGGCAGGCCGTGCCGGTCGGCCCGCCGGAGCGGACATCGCCGGCGGCGGCGACGATCACCGCGTCCCGCTCCACCGCGGCGTACCGCAACGCGGCGCCGAGCTGGGACTGGGCCACGGTGTTGTCGGCGGGCAGACAGGTGGCCGTCGAGATGGTGATGACCCGGGCGCCGAGGTCGGCTGCCCGCACCACCGCGCGGGCCATGTTGAGCACGTCCAGTCCGGCCCGGGTGACCACCGGGTCGGCCCCCGCATCGGTCGGGGCGAAGTGGTTCGAGGTCTGGCGTATGGCGAGCAGCCGGGCGGCCGGCGCGACGCCGCTGAACCCGTCCGGCCCGGGTTGGCCCGCGATCAGACCGGCCACCGCGGTGCCGTGACCGTCACAGTCGGTGAGCCCGTCGCCGTTCTGCACGTAGTCCCCACCCGGCTCGACGTCGGGCAGCCGCGGGCCGGGTTGGACCCCGGTGTCGATGACCGCGACGAGCTGTCCTTCTCCGCGGCTGTACCGCCACGCGTCGGACAGGTTCAGCGCGGTCAGGTTCGGGCTCACCGCTGCCGGGTCGGTTCCGGGCAGCACCGCGGTGGCGACGCAGGCGCCGCGCTGCGCCATCGGCGCGGCGGGTCCGGCGGTGCCGGCGGGCGGCGGCTCCTGCGGATCGATCTCCGGCGGGGTGATCGCCGCCGCGCTCGGTGCGCCGATCAGCAGCACCGCCAGCGCCGCGGCACCGGCCCGCGACACCCGGCCGCCCGAATTCCGCCCCGGCCTCATCACCGATTGAGCACCCAACTGAACAGCCCCACCAGATAGGCCATCACCGGGATCAGGGATGCGTCCAGCGCGGTGGCCAGGAATCCGGTCAGCCGCCGCATCGGCAGCGAATAGCTGTCCGGGGAGGCGATCCTCGGGTAGGCGACGACCACCGCCCACACCGTCACCAGCAGCGCCAGCACGGCCAACGCCAGCCACGCGGCCGGGTACCGCTCGGTGACGGTGAAACCGATCAGCAGCGCGACGGTGATCAGATAGCTGTGCGACAGCAGCCACAGCTTGCACGACGCCGCATCCCACACCCGGGCCCGCAGTGTCGAACCGGCGGCCGCGGCGACCACGACGTACCAGGCCCAGCCGGACGCCCCGGGCGGGGCGACCAGAGCCACCGAACCGGCCACCGACAGCAGCACCCCGGCGGCGATCAGACCGGTCTGATGGGAGTCACCGACCCGCACCCGGCGGGGCAGATCCTCCAGCACCCGCAGGGGCTGCGCCGACGGGGTGGGATCGCCCGGGGCGGGGATGACCGGCAGCGGGAACCGGGCGAACATCGCGGACAGCTGCGCGGCCTGCACGGTGACCAGCAGTCCCAGCACGATCAGACCGCATCCGAGCACCACCCAGGACGGTTCCCACAGGGTGGCGGCGGCCGCGGCGGCCATCGTGGCGACACCGAGCACCGAGGCGGTGGTGAACACCGCCACCGACCGTTCGGCCACCGTGATGCTGATGATCGACCAGGCCGTCACACCGGCGGCGGCCAGCAGCAGATGCGGCGCGCCGAAATCACCGGGCACCGCGAGGGCGAACGCCGCCCCGACCGGCACCAGCGCGGCGACCGACAGCGCCGCGGCGAGCGGGATGGAGCGGGGGCGGGCCAGCAGCGCCGCCAGCACGGTGGCGACCGCGACCCCGCTGACCACGAACAACCCCAGCACATCTCCGGTCAGGATCCGATGCGCCACCGACAGCGCGGAGGCCGCCAGGATCAGGCCGATCAGCGCGACGGCCGCCGCCCGGGCGATGTGGGCCGGGCTCCACGGCCGGGTGCGCGCGGCGGAGAAGATGACCGCGGCGTCGGCGATGTCCTCCACGATGCGGGGCGCCGGCGGGCCGCTCGGAATCGGCTGCAGCGCCAGCAGATCCCCGTCGACGACACCCACCGTCTGCAAGGTTGCGTCCAGACTGAACGGGGCGCCGCCGATCGGCGCCAGGCTCAGCCGCACCGCATCGGGGACGTCGGCGCCGTCCTCGGTGGGCGCCGCCATCTGTTGGACCGCGGGCAGGATCTCGCGCAGCGGCAACTCGGCGGGCAACGCCATCTCGGTGAGACGCCCGCCGTCGTCACCGGCCGCCAGTACGGCGACGCGCACGATGGGCATCACGGTGTTGTCGGACATGGTCCTCTTCTCTGCATTTCGGTTCGGTGGTCGAAGTCACGGGCGCGGGCCAGGTGCGGGAACCAGGTTCCGCCGGGCAGCGTGGCGATGAGCCGTTCCACCGCGGCGGCGATCGAGTCGGTGGTGCCGGGTTCGAAGGTGGACACCCATTCCCCGTCGAACGCCTGCTCGGGGCTGACCAGCACCCGGCCCAGCGCGGTGTCGACGATGCTGACGCCGACCTCGGTGCTGAGCTGATTGCCGTTGGCCCGTTCGCCCGCGACGATTTCCACGTAGCGGCGGCGGTGGTCGAAGGCGGCCTCCACCACCGGCCGGGCCGACAGCGGGATCCCCAGGAACTCCATCACCTCCGCCAGGTCCGCCCCGTTGCGGATCCGTTCGTCGGCGCGGGCCCCGGCATCGGCGGGCAGCGCGAAGGTGGCGAACCGGGCCGGCGGGCGGTTCGCCAGGCCCGCCGTGAGCACCGGCACCAACGCCTGCGGATGGTCGATGGCCATCGCGGTGAACGTGATCAGTTCGGCGTTGCGCAGCGCCACCACCGTGCGGTCGTCCCGGCGTGCGACGACACCGCGCAGGATGTCGCCGACCCCGGTGACGAACCGCAGATCGAGCCAGCGGTCGGGGCGGCACACCGTGCGCACCCACCGCGCCACCGTGTCGCCGACCCGGCCGTCCGCGTCGAGCACACCGAGTCCGGTCAGCTCATCACGCTGATCGGAGCGGAACTCCGCGGCGTCGGCCGGGTCGCTGTACGGCGGTGTGACCGCCAGCACCCACGGGTAGCCGCCCGCGTCGAGTTCCTCGGCGAGATACCACGCCTGCTCGACGGTGAGCTCGATCGCGTTCGGCCCGGATCCGGTGTCCGGCACAGCATCAGGCCGCACGAGACCCCATCACATGCCGCCCCACTTCGCGCCCTCGGCCTTGTCGCGCGCGTTCATGGACATGGTGTTCATCTCGTGGGTGCTGGCCATCGCACGGTAGGCCCGCACCAGTTCCTCCAGGGCGGTGTTCCACTGGGTCTGCCAGGCCTGGTAGGTGGTGCCGGTGTCGCCCTGCCAGGCGCCGGCCAGCGCGGCCTGCTCACTGGCGATGTCGGCGCCCACCGCGTGCAGTGCGCCGGCGTAGCTGTTCATCTCGGCGACGTGCGCGAGCATCGCCGGGTAGTTGTACATGATCTGCGACATGGGTTTTCCCTTCGTCGGTGGTGGTCTGCGGCCCGGTCAGCCGGCGGTGGCGGCGGTGTAGGTGCTGGCGGCGGCGGCGTCCTCGGCCACGTAGGTGCCGGCGGCCTCACCGAGGTTGGCCTGGGCGATGTCGAGCAGCGCGTTGATGCGGGCCGAGACCTCCAGGAAGCGGGCGTGCGCGGCCTGGAATGCCGCGGCCGACTCACCCAGGTGGAACGCCTGGGCGGACTGGGCGGCCTGTTCGGCCTGGGCCAGGGTGCTGCGCATCAGCGCGGACTTGGCGGCGAAGTTGGACTCCGAGGCCACCAACTGGGGGATGTGGGCGTCGAGCAGGCTCATGATTCTTCCTTTCGGTCGACGTCTGTGAGAGTCCGGGTCGTGACCACAACCCGGTTCCCGGATCTGAACAGGCAGGTGTGGGCGATGTCGGTCAGGTCCGCGGTCCTCCTTCCTGTTCGGGGTCCGGGGCATCCGGGTCGTGCAGATCCCGGGCCGGCGGGCCCGGGTTCTCGGCGTCCGGATCCCAGGTGCCGGGCAGCATCGGGCTGACCGGTCCGTTGCCGAACGCGTCGGTGCCCAGCCTGGTCAGGCCGGCGACCTCCTGCACCCCCTTGGGGGCGGTGCCGGTGAAGCCCAGCGGGCCGGCGCCGCGGCTGGACGCCGAAACCTGGGGCTCCTCCGCGGGTTCGGGCGGCACCCCGATGTTCATGTCCATGAACTCGTTGCCGTGATCCTTCACCTTCGCACCGCGTTTGCGCCGGGCCCGGCGACGTTCCCGTGCCGAGGCGCCGACCGCGGCGACGGCGCTGGCCGGGATGTCGGAGGCCGGCGCCGGCAGACCGGACTTGTCACGCAGCGTCGGGGTGAACCCCTCGCCGGGATGGTCGCCCCGCACCGCGTACGGAATGACCGGCGCGGCGGCCGCGGCCGCGGGAGCGGCGGCGGCGGTTGCCGGGGCACCGGTCGCCGCAGCCCCGCCGGCGGCCGGGGCCCCCGGCGTCACGGGCGCCACACCGGCGGTGAGCGGCAGCGGATTCTGCGGTTCGGCGCGCACCGGCGCCGCCACATCCTCCTCGGGCGCGGCCTCCTCGGCGGGCGGCTGGGCCTGATCGGCGATCATCACCAGCCCGGCCACCCCGAGCGTGATCGCCAGCGGGATCAGCACCGGCGAGGCGAGGATCATCGCCCAGGTCGGCCAGCCGACCAGGTTGGTGAACACCTGGTAGGCCACCGCGAACAGCAGCGGCCACCAGGTGACCAGCGCACCGGCCGGGTTGGTCAGGAAGTCGTCGATCAGCTGGAACAGGTTGCCGATCGGGTCGCGCAGGAAGTCGACGATCGGCCCGAACAGCTGGTCGAGGTAATCCTGGTAGTACTGCAGCAGATTGGCGATGAGGTCGGACAGGTTCAGCGCGGTGCCGGAATCGGCCGCGGTGGCCTGCGAGCCGATCTGCTGGGTGGTGGCCATGGCGTCGGCCGCCTCGCTGACCCCGGGGGCCAGCAGCAGCGGCGCCGGAGACGAGGCCGGGGCGCTCATCACCGCGGTGCCCGCGACGGCCTGATAGGTGCTCATCGAGGTGGCCGCCTGGATCCACATCCGCACGTAGTCGGCCTCGTTGAGCGCGATCGGGATGGTGTTGATGCCCAGGAAGTTCGTCGCCACCAGCACCGCATGGGTGGTCTTGTTGAGCGTGAGCTCGGCCATGGTGGGCATGGTGGCCAGCGCGGTGCTGTAGGCGGCCGCGGCGGTCTCGTGCCGGCCCGCGGTCGCGGCGCTGTTCGCGCTCTGCTGGGTCAGCCAGGCCAGATAGGGGGCGTGCGCGGCGACGTACCGTTCGGCGCTGGGCCCCTCCCAGGAACCGGCCTGCACGTTGGCCAGGACACTGCTGAGTTCGGCTGCGGCCGAGGCGTACTCCGCGCTCAGGGCGTGCCAGGCGCTCGCCGCGGCGAGCAGCGAGCCCGGGCCGGGACCGCTGGACAGCAGCGCGGAGTGCACCTCGGGAGGCAGCGCCATCCAGATCGGAGCCGTCATCATCAGCCGTGGGCAGTCAGATACGACGAGGCGGCCAACAGATCACCGGTGGCGTAGCTGGTCGCGGACTGTGCCACGCCGACACCGGAGCGGCCCAGCTCTTCGATGCCCTGGGCGGCGATCGCCTCGTGCTGGGCGCCGTGCGCGCTGAACCCCGCGGCGGTCTGCAGCGACACCGCGTCGGCGGCCGGCGGGATGACAGCGGTCACCGCGGGTGCGGCGGCGGCGTGAGCGGCGGCGAGACGCGCGGTGATCGCCTCGACCGCGCTGGCGGCGGCGGCGAGGCCCTCGGGAATCACCCGCAGAGTCATCAGTTGTACTCCTCTCTGTGCCGGTTGTGCTGGGGCCGGTCGCTGTGGGGCCGGTCGCTGTGGGCCTGGTTGTTGTGGGCCACCGCGGCGGTGGCCAGCGGATTGACCAGCTGGACGAAGACCGGGGTGTCGCTGTCCGGGTCGAGCAGCATGGCGCGGCCGGCCGGCAGCCGGCTGAACCGGTGGCCCCGGATCTTTCCGCTGTCCTGCGGATTGCCGGACAGCATCAGGGTGGTGGCCTGCAGCTCGTTGAGCCGGCGCAGCAGCGGCGCGGTCATCACCGCGTGGGCGGATCCGGTCGCCCGCGCGGTCACGATCACCCGCAAGCCCAGATCGCCTGCCTCGGCGAGCAGTCCGATCAGGTTCGCCCACGGCCGCTGGCCGACGAACGGGCCGCTGACCGCCGGCGAGTCCGGGATCTGGTCCACGTCGTCGACGATCAGATAGTGGGTGTGCCCCTCATAGCGCCACCCGCTGAGCTCCCGGGCGGTGAGACCGGCCGGCGGCCGGCGCTTCTCGATGAGCGCGGACAGCCCGAGCATCGCCGGGATCACCCGGTCGATGTTCGCGGTGTATTCGTTGTCCGGGAACAACGGCTCGTCGACGAGCTGCAGGCGCCGGTCGATCACGGTGAACGCGATCTGATCCGGGGTCGAGTTCTCCCGGATGGTGCGGATCAGATGGCGCAGCAGCGTGGTCTTCCCGGACCTGTTGTCCCCGAACACCATCAGCAGCGGGTTCTCGGCGAAGTCGATGCTGACCGGGGCCAGATCCTCCTCGCGCTGCCCGATGACGACCTGCTCCGGCGCCGGATACAGCGGCCCCAGATCCTCGGGCGCCAGCTGGGTGGGCAGCAGCCGCACCGGCGGTGCGCTGACCCCCGGATGGCGGGCGTTGATCGCCGGGATGGCGCTCAGGTCCGGTTTGGCGAACAGGAAGTGTTCGGCGGCCATGGTCAGCCCGCGGCCGGGCTGATCGGCGGGCACGCTCTCGGCCGGGCGGCGCAGCGCACCGGCCACCCGCACGTTGCTGTCCTGCGGATCGTGCAGCTTGAGCTCCAACCGCAGGCCCAGCCCGTCGCGCATGGCCAGCGGCACCTCGATCCAGTTCGGTGTGGTGATCACGACGTGGATGCCGTAGGACAGGCCGGTGTTCACCAGTTCGGTCACCTTGGCCAGCAACGGGTTGCGGGTGTTGAACATGTCGGTGTTGTCCCGGCTGAACGCATACAGGTTGTCGATCACCAGGAACACCTCACCGAACCCATCCGGTGAGTCTCCGTCGCCGCGTGACTGCGGGCCGCGGGCCTGGCGCTGCAACAGCAGTTGCTCGAGCTCCCCGAAGGTGCGCCGGATCCGCTCGGGTTCCAGCGGTGAGGCGACGCTGCCGACGTGGGCCAGGTCGGCCAGATCGCGGAGCTGACCGCCGCCGTAGTCCAGGCAGTAGAACGTCACCTCACGCGGGGAGTGCAGGGCGGCCGCCGACAGGATGAACGTCTGCAGCGCGGTGGTCTTGCCGGACTTCGGGCCGCCGTGGATGACCATGTTCGCCGCCGCGGAGGCGGCGTCGAAGATCAGCGGATCGCGGCGCATCAGGAACGGCCGGTCGATCTCACCGAGCGGCCAGCGGCCCTGACGCTCCCCGACACCGGAGCGGGCCAGCAGGTCGGCGAGCGGGATCTCGTCCTCCAGCGGCGGCAGCCACAGTTGCGGCGCCTTGGGGCCGTATTTGGCGAGTTGTTCACCGATGGTGGCGATCAGCTTCTTCGGCGGCCGGACGTCCACCTCGGGTTCCGCCACTTCCACCACGGTGCCCGGATCAGGTTCCACCCGGGTGGCGGAGAACAGCTTGGGCCGCGGATCGGCGTGCACCGCGATCGCCTTCTCCCGCACCGGCGGCTCGTAGATACCGTCGACGTAGGTGCTGCGGAACTTGATCGGCACCGCACCGGGGGCCGGCACCAGAAAGCCCACGCCCTTGTGCTCGCGCCCGGATTCGATGTGGTAGGCGTCCTCCACCCCGATGATCTGCCGGGAGATGCTGGGGCTGGCCACCTTCAGACCGATCCGGTACGACGTGTTCTTGTCGATGTCCTTGATCCGGCCCACATCCAGCGTCTGGGACGCGAACAGGAGGTGGATGCGGAACGACCGGCCCTTGCGGGCGACGTAGTCGAACAGGTCGGCGTACTCGGGGTAGTCGGCGAGCATCAGGGTGAACTCGTCGGCCACCACGAACAGCGTCGGCAGCGGCGGCAGGTCGTGGCCGGCCTCGATCGCCTCCTCGTACTCGGTGACCGAGTTGAACGCGCTGCCCTGCACCTTCCGGCCGGCCTCCCGCAGCAACTGTTCGCGCCGCGCCACCTCACCACGCAGCGTGTCGGCGAACCGTTCGGCCAGCGACCGCTTCTCGGCCATGTTCGAGATGACCGCGACGACCTGCGGGAAGTTGCGGAAGATGTCCGCCCCGGCCTCGCCCTTGAAGTCGGCGTAGATGACGATCAACCGGTCCGCCGGGTGAGTTGTCAACAGCGACAACAGGATCGACATCAAGGTCTGGGACTTCCCGGAGCCGGTCATGCCGATCATCAACCCGTGCGGACCCATCCCGCCCTCGGCTTCGTCCTTGAGGTCGAAGATCAGCGGTTCACCGGTGGCGGTCACCCCGATCGGCACCCGCAACTCCTCCTCGCGGGGCCGCGGCGCCCACAGGCTCGCCACGTCCAGCGCCGAGGCGTCGGGGATGCCGAGCAGCGTGGTGAAGGTGGCGCCGCCGGTGGTGGTGGAGCGGGCGTGCATCGGGTTGGAGTCCCACCGCGCCAACCGCCGGGCCAGATGCCGGCATTCGGCGGCGGAAAGCCGGTCGGCCGCATCGACGAACGGCTGCCAGCCGTCGCTCTGCCAGCGCTCCAGCCGGCCGTCGACGACGCGCAGGATGGGCCGCTCGGGGTCCGGGTACTGCTCACGGTGCGGTTCGGCGCTGCTGCGGTGCACCACCGTCACCCCGGCCAGCCCGGCCTTGCCGACCAGCCGGCTCGGATCGGCCTCCGGATCATCGAGCACGACCAACAGGTGTCGGACCGGGGCGGTGTCGGCGCCGAACGCGGGACGGCCGTCCAGCGCCGGCGCCAGCAGCCGGCCGAGTTCGGCGGTGTTGGTGGCCAGGTAGCGGGCCGGGCCGACACCGTCGATCTCGCCCGGGATATCGGTGTGCGGCAACCACTTCAACCACGACCAGTCGTCGCCTTCGACATCGGGTGCGGCCAGTGCGATGCCGAGCACCGCCGGGTCGTGCCAGGTGGCGGCCTGGGCCAGCCAGGCGCGCACCACACCGCGGACGTCGTCGGCGTCACCGCAGACGGTGATCCGGGCCATCTTGCCGACGTCGATCCCGGTGGGCGCGGCGCGCACGGTGCGCTGCACGTCGAGCAGGCCGCGCAGGGTGGTGTGCGACACCGGCTCCAGGTCGATCTCCTCGGCGGTGTCCTTGACCCGCAGCGTGGTGTTCAGCGGGACGTCGTGCAGGCCGGCGCGCAGCACCAGGAAGTCGGCATCGTGCGGGTCGCGTTCCCACTGCCGGCGGGTGCCGGGGATGTTCGCCAGCAGTTCCGGATCGGGGTGCGACCACTCCAGGGCCGCCCGCTGCTCGGCGGCGTGCGCCCGCACGTTGTCCCGGACCACCGACAGGTAGCGCAGGTAGTCGGCGCGCTCGGCGTCGACCTCCTCGGTGCGCAGCTTGTTGTCGGTGCCGCGGTACAGCGCGGTCGCGGCCAGCAGCATCACGAACGGGAAGAACAGGATCTGCGGTGAGATCAACCGCATCCCGGTGGCCACCAGGGCCACGATCATGCCGACGATCAGGATCACGATCAGAAACGGCAGGGCCCGGCGCAGCAGCGACGGCGGCACCAGCCGCGGCAGTTCCGGTGGCGGCTCGATCGTGATGGTGCCCTTGCGCACCGGTGGCGGTGGCAGCCGGCGGTGCGTCTCGAAGATCAGGCGGCTCATGGGTTTTCCATCCGGTGGTTCTCCAGGCGCGCGGGCGCCGGGTTCGGCGGCAGGCTGTCGTGGGCCAGCAGCGCGTCGGTGCGGGACAGGGTGGGACCGGCGGCGAACTGGGCCAGCACCGCCCACGGCATGGGCAGCGGGGCGCCGGTCAGGCCGAGCGCGGCGACGGTGTCGTCGTCACCGTGGGTGTCGATGCCGTACCGCACCCCGGTATCGCTGATCCAGAACAGACCGGGGCCCTCGGCGCTGTCGGCGCCGGTGCGCAGGCCGACGCTGTCGACGAGGTATCCGGTGCCCGCCGGCAGCGCCACCCGGTCGGCGGTGCCGCCGGCGCCGGCGCTGACCAGGTCGACGGTGTGCTGCCCGTCCGGCAGCGGCAGCGCGGCGCCGGACAGCAGGGTCAGCGAGTTCGCCGGTGCATCAGCGGGTTTCGACCAGTGCACGCAGGTCATCGGCTTGGCATCGGCGTTGACGAGGGTGACCGGACGGGCCGGGTAGGCGTCGGTGTCGAGGGTGTCGGCCACCGGCAACCGGGCGATCTCGTCCATCCCGAGGCGGGGCGGCTGGGCGAACCCGTAGGAGTCGGTGTTGCGCATGATCGAGGCGAGCACCACCGGCACCGGTTGCAGCCCGTCGGGCAGCACCGCGTAGTACCGGATGGTGTTGTCGGCCTCGTAGGCGGTCACCACCGCGCCCACCGGGGCGTCGACCGGCAGCGCGAACCGCGGCGGCTCACCCGCGCCGGGGATGGCCGGCGGCGCGATCGGCGGCGCCTCCGGGATGGCGTTGAACAGTCCGGGCGCGATCGGGCGGGGCCGCGCGGTGCCGGCGCCCAGGCCGACCGCCTCGGTCACCGCGCGGTCGGCCAGGTCGATGCGGCTGCGCCGGTTGTCCCACAGCAGCCAGGTTCCGGCATTGGTGCCGTCGTGGTTCTCCACCAGCACGGCCTGTCCGTCGGGCAAGGGTGCGGCCCGTTCGCCGCCCTCGGCGGGGGCGCCGGCGGCCACGGTCACCCCGGGGTGCGGGCCGGACACCGCATCGCACACCATCCAGTCGGCGTCGCGGGCCGGGTTCTGCGTCATCCGTTCCGGCGCACCGGGGATGCCGAGCAGGTTGCCGCGCGGGAACTTGTCGATCTCGCTGGTCTTGACCGTCTTGGGATCCTCGGCGCGGCCGGTGATCAGCCGCGCGGAGGTCAGGTTCAGCACCGGGTGCAGCTGTTCGCCGACCTTGACGTACAGCGCGGCGGTGGAGCGGTCGGCCAGCACCGCGTCCTCGCCGGCCACCCCGGCGGGCCGGATCAGCGAGAACACGAAACATCCGGCCAGCCCGGTGATCAGGATCAGCACACCGACGAGCACCGACCGGGTCTGGGTGCGCAGCGGGTCGACCAGCATCCGGGTGTCGTGGAGCGCGACGCCGGAGGCGATGCGGCGCATCATGAACCGCCAGCCCGACACCTGATGGCGGGTGACGAAGCCGCGGCGGTAGACGACGCGATCGGGGTTCTCGTTGACCGGGGTCCGCGAGCTGAACGACCGCCGGTCGTCCTCTGGGGCGGTCACGCCGGCACCGTCAGGCCCAGCCCCCGCAGCAGCGGTGCCGCGGAGTTGTTGACGTCCTCGAGGGTGATGGTCATGAGCTCCTCATCGGTGAAGTCCTCGATGTCGGCATGGTCGAGCCGGTACTCCCGTTCCTCCTCGGAACGCTCGACGAGGTTGCGGACGAACCGCCCGTTGCCCGCCACGTCCAGGCTGCGGCGTTGCACGCCCTGGGCGTCCGCGGTCGAGGATTCGGCCAGGTGCCCGAACAGCCGCTCCATCTCGGTCAGCGCCGCCGGTTCGAACACGCTGTCGCGCTTGGCGGCCATCAGCTTGGCCATCTCGACGAGTTCGTGCGGGCTGTAGGACGGGAAGTCGATGCTGCGGGTGAAGCGGGAGCGCAGCCCCTCGTTGGTGTCCAGGAACTTGTCGAGGTCGGCGCGGTAGCCGGCGATGATCACCACCAACCGGTCGCGGTCGTTCTCCATCCGCGCCAGCAGGGTGTCGATGGCGACCAGGCCGAAGTCGTTCTTGGCCCCGGTGGACACCAGAGCGTAGGCCTCGTCGAGGAACAGCACCCCGTCCAGGGCGCTGTCGATGACCGCGTTGGTCTTGGCCTCGGTCTCACCGATGTGCTGGCCGACGAGGTCGGCGCGGTGCACCTCGCGGACCGTCTCCTTCTTGAGAATGCCCAGGCCGCAGTAGATCTTGGCGACCACCCGGGCGATGGTCGTCTTACCGGTGCCGGGCGGGCCGGCGAACACCAGGTGGTTGGTGCGCTGGGCGACGGTCAGGCCGCGTTCCTGGCGCTTGATGGCCATCGCGACCGAGCTCTTCAGCCGGGCGACCTGATACTTGACCTCCTCCAGGCCGATGAACTCGGCCAGCTCGGCCTCGGCCTCGACCAGCAGGTGCGCCTTGCGTTCCTTGGCGCCCGGATCGACGAACTCCTCCTCGGTGGGCTCGCTGTCCGGGTCCCACGGGTTGCTGCGCGCCTCGATCCGGGCAGCGGTGGTGGTGGGCAGCCCGTAGGTGGTGTCCAGCAGCGCCTCTTCGATCTCGGCGTTCTCCGGGTGGGCGGCGTAGAGGTCCTGCAGGACCTCGGCGGCTTCGTCCTCCTCGCCCTGGGCGCGCAGGGTCAGCGCCTTGGCGAAGGTTCCGTCCAGCGCCGCGACGGCGACGGGGCCGTCGGGTTCCTCCAGGTACGACAGCGCCGGGGCGAACATGCCCAGCCTGGCCAGCGCGATCCCCAGCGTGACGCGGGCCGCGTGGCTGTACAGCTCGTCGAGTCCCGGATCGTTGACCACCGGCGTCAGCAACCGCACCACATCCGACCACCGTTCGGCGCGGTGGTGCAGGGCCACCCGCACCCAGCGGGCCTGCCGCCAGTCCGGGCGGCGGTCGGCCAGCTCAGCCACCAGCCGGTCGGCGTCGACGTACCGGCCGGCGTCGGCCAGGGTGGTGGCGTAGGCGAGCTGGAAATCGTCCCGGTCGGTGGCGCGGAACTGCAGATACAGACCGGTGTCGTAGTGGAAACCCAGTGCGCCGGGAGCGAGTTCGACCTCGTCCTGCAGCACGCCGGCGGTGTCGACGGTGCGCCACACCGCTTCGAGCACGGCGGCCGAGGTGTCTCCGGAGGCGGCGAGTCCGGTCCAGGCGTCGCACTGTTCATGCGCGATCCGGGTCAGCGCCGCGAACCCGGAGCGCGCGGCGGCGAGGTCGGCCGGGCGGCGGCGACCGTGCACGTCCAGGCCCAGGGCGCGGCAGCATGTCGCGAACCGGGTGACGATATCGCGGTCCACCCGCGGTGCGGCGGCACCCGAACCGGGCCGCGAATCGGTGGTCGAACTGGCCATTCCTCGGCTTTTTCCCTCGGTTGTCCCCCGAAATGGCCCGCGCACGGCGGACCACTGTCCTTAGCCTTACCTAATGTGCGAGAAAGTTAGCATTGCATAAGCTAACTGTCGAGACGCACGGCGACCTCGCTGATGTGCACCGTCGCCTTGACGGCAGTCACCAGGCGCGATGCCTCGATCATGGGGCTCGCTTGTGACTCCGGGCCCGGCAGCGGCCGGCCCAGCCGGTCGAGGATTCCCCCAGCGGAGCGACCACGGCGGGTGCCCTGCTTGCCCGCCGCGATCTCTTCGGCGCGCAGCGCCTCGATCACCTCCGGCGGATCCGGTACGACCTCCTCGACGCCCATCCGGGAGCCGGCGGCGCGGCAGGACACCTCGGCATACCGATCGACGGCCACCGGATCGGGTTTGGCGGCTTCGCGCCCGCGCGGCGGCGACGAACAACGCCGTCGCGCCGACGCTGGTGGTGGTGTCCCAGAATCGTCGTCGGTTCGCACGGACTGCCACGCTCCGCCCCGGTGGCGCCCACGTTGCGTGACGCAGTGGCGGTCTGGGCGCCGAAATCCCGCCACAGCGTTACGCAGATCCGCATCGTCGGTTCGCACGTACCCCAGGGTCACCCGACCCGACGACACTGTGCAAACTTTTTTGCTGAACAGGCAAGGCCGGTGTCACACCAGCGGACGGCCGGTGCGGCGGCGCCAGTCGAGATCCCTCAGCAGCACGTTGAACGGGAACTGCCGCACCACGCTGGGCGCCAGATCGTTACCGGCCCGCAGGGCCGCGATCAGCCGGTCGAACCGGCGTTGCCGCCCGGCGTCCCAGGGCAGCCGCATCTCGTCGCGGAACCGCTGCGGCAGAAAGCCGGTGGTGATCAGCAATCCGACACTGTCGAGCCGGCGCTGGACCGCCTTGGGCAGCGGTGAGCTCTTGGGCCGCCCGGCGGCGATCGGATACAGGTAGCCGCGGACCGTGTCGTCGATGTGGATCTTGGTCTCGAGCTGCTCCTGCCAGTACTTATCGAACGCGGCCCGGTCGGCCGGCCACATCTCCGGCGGCACCTGCAGGGTGGTGGCCATGCTCATGCTGTCCCGGTAGTGCTGATCGGCGGTGTCGTCGTCCATCTCGCCGACGAACATCCGGAACACGTCGACCCCGCCCTTGTACAGGCAGGCGGCCACCCACAGCTGGAGGTCCTTGTCGAAGGCGTTGTAGCTCACCGGGCTCTCGTCGGTCGAGAACACCTGGGCGTGCGCCTTGTTGACGGCGCGCCGGTAGGCGGCCTTCTGCTCGTCGGTCCCCCGGCTCGCCACCGCCAGGTAGGTGAAGGTGGTGCGGGCCCGCTTGACCGGGTGCAGATCGGTGCGCCCGCTCTCCACCCGGCTCTCGACCACGCCGTAGCCGACTTCGGGCCGGGCCAGCTGCATGATCACATTGGCCGGTCCGGCGAGCAGGGCCACCCCCATCAACCCGTCGTCGAAGCTCGCGCGACGGCCGAGGATTCCCCGCCGCTGCGGCGTCGGCCGCGGCGGGTCGCTGACCGGCCGCTCGACATGGCTGATCGGCTCGATCGCAGTCATCGGGCCCCCTTCGTCGCAAATCTGATAACGCCTGTTTCCTGATATTGCCGCTCCCGGCGGATCGGTGTCAATATGGGATCCATGGCCAGCCCGAATCGCCAGGTCCGGCCCTACCGCGGGGTGGACCCAGCCGAGCGGCGGGCCCAGCGACGGCGGCGGCTGCTGGAGGCCGGCCTGGAGTTGCTCGGGGGCGAGCAGCGGGATCCGGCCGAGTTGACGGTCCGGGCGATCTGCCGCGAGGCCGGACTGACCATGCGCTACTTCTACGAGAGCTTCACCGACAAGGACGACTTCGTCAGCGCGGTGTTCGACTGGGTGGTCTCCGACATCGCCGCCACCACCCAGGCCGCTGTGGCCGCGGCGCCGCGCCGGGATCAGACCCGGGCCGGGATGGCCAACATCGTGCGCACGGTCTCCGAGGATCCGCGGGTGGGCCGACTGCTGTTCAGCCGGCATCTGTCCACCGCGACGGTGGTGCGCAAGCGGGCCGAATCCGGTGCGCTGTTCGCGATGCTGTCCGGTCAGCACGTCGGATCCACGATGCAGTTGCCGGAGAACGAACGCATCAAGGCCACTTCGCATTTCGTGGTCGGTGGCGTCGGCCAGACCATCGGCGCATGGCTGGCCGGCGAGGTGAGGCTGTCGCCCGAGGCGCTGATCGATCAACTCGCGTCGGTCATCGACCAACTGGCCAAACCGGAGTTGTTCCGCGCGGACTGACCCGCTAGGCGGTCACCGACGGCCTCCGGTCGGCTGCGGTGCGCGGTGACACCTGCGCATCCGTGTCAGTGAATTCCTTGGTCCAGCAGGCGAATTCGAGGGTGATGCCGTCCGGGTCGTGGAAGTAGAAGGACCGCACGTAGACACCCGGATGCACGGTGGGCGACACCTGCGTCTCGCTGTCGTCGTGATTGAGCACCGGGCCGACCCGCACCCCCTTCTCCTTGAGCCGCCGGCGGTACTCGTCGAACTTCTCGGCCGGGACGTGGAAAGCCAAGTGGTTCATCGAACTCACCGCGCTGACGATGTCGCCGGTGCCGGGAATGTGGCGGGGTGCGGAGATCCCGGGAACACCATCCGGTGCGTCGCGGAACCAGAAGAACGCGATGCAATCGCCGTTGCCGCAGTCGAAGAAGAAGTGCTGCCCCATCCCACCCGGCAGGTCCAGCGATTTCACCAGCGGCATGCCCAGCACATTGCCATAGAAGTCAACGGTTTTCGCCATGTCCGAACAGACCAGCGCGACATGGTTGATACCGCCGAGCTCGAATTCGGGATTGCGATTGCGCGGCTTGATCATGTCCGGCTCCCCGTGTCGACCAGAAGGTCATGAACCAAGCGAAAAGCCTGGTGAAACCCTGGATCTGAATCTAACATCAGATTCAGATCCACTCAATGGAATCCGAGGAGCCGACGCTGACCATCGCGCCTCGTGAACATCCACCCGCCGCCCGCGGACGGCGGGCCCTGGCCGGCGTTCTCCCTCGCACCAGCGCTTCGCAGGAAGGCGGGCCGCCATGACCAGAGACACCAGCGCATCCGGGGCGCCGGGAGTCACCCGCCAGTTCATCGGCGTGGACTCCCCCACCGCACGTCGCGCCGGGTCGGGCGGGCATCCCTGCCAGGGTCTGTACTACCGCGGGATGGGCCGCAAACCGAAGGTCGCGGTGATCGCCACCCACTACCAGATCGACTTCTCCGAACACTACATCGCCGACTACCTGGCCACCCGGGGCATCGGTTTCCTGGGCTGGAACACCCGGTTCCGCGGCTACGAGAGCAGTTTCCTGCTGGACCACGCCCTGGTCGACATCGGCGTCGGGGTGCGCTGGCTGCGCGAGGACGAGGGCATCGAAACCGTGATCCTGCTGGGTAACTCGGGCGGCGGATCGCTGATGGCGGCATATCAGTCCCAGGCCGTGGAACCGAACGTCACACCGCTGGACGGTATGCGACCGGCCGCCGGGCTCAACGAGCTTCCGCCCGCCGACGGCTACATCGCCTCCGCCGCGCACCCGGGCCGTCCCGAGGTGCTGACCGCCTGGATGGACGCCGCCGTGGTCGACGAGAACGACCCCGTCGCCACCGATCCGGAGCTGGACCTGTTCAACCCCGACAACGGACCGCCGTACCCGCCGGAGTTCGTCGCGCGCTACCGGGCCGCCCAGACCGCCCGCAACCACGCGATCACCGACTGGGTGGAACGCGAGCTCAAACGGGTGCGCGCCGCCGGGTTCTCCGACCGGCCGTTCACCGTGATGCGCACCTGGGCCGATCCCCGCATGGTCGACCCCACCCTCGAGCCCAGCCGACGGCCGCCCAACAAGTGTTACGTCGGCGAGCCGGCGCGGGCCAACCGCTCGGCCCGGGGGATCGCCGCGGCGACCACGCTGTGCAACTGGCTGAGCATGTGGAGCCTGCGGCACTCCCAGACCCGCGCCGAACCGCATCTGGCCCGGATCACCTGCCCGGCCCTGGTGATCAACGCCGAACAGGACACCGGGGTGTTCCCGTCCGACGCCCAGCGCATCTACGACGCCCTGGGCGGCACGGACAAGACCCGGGTCGACATCGACACCGACCACTACTTCACCACCCCCGGCGCCCGCAGCGAACAGGCCGACGTCATCGCACGGTGGATCGCCCGGCGGTGGCGCTGAGCGCGAACCGGCGCCGGCACTGCCCGGGTATGTTGCGTGGTGACATGTCCGGAGTGAACTCGAGGAGTGCATTGCGGGTCCTGGCCCATTTCCGTCCCGGTCCGAAAGTCCTGGAATTTCTTGAGCCCGAGAGCGGTTGGCTCGACGTCCGGTTCTGCGACGAGGACGACGACGAGACCTTCCACCGCGAACTCCCCCACGCCGAGGTGATCTGGCATGTGCTGCGCCCGCTGTCGGGCGAGGACCTGACCAGGGCGACACGGTGCCGGCTGGTGCACAAGCTCGGCACCGGGGTCAACACCATCGACGTCGACACCGCGACCGAACGGGGTATCGCGGTGGCCAACATGCCCGGCGCCAACGCCGCGTCGGTCGCCGAGGGCACCGTGATGTTGATGCTGGCCGCGCTGCGCCGGCTGGTGGAACTGGACCGCGCCACCCGCGCCGGCACGGGCTGGCCGACGGATCCCAGCCTGGGGGAGACGGTGCGGGACATCGGCGGCAGCACCGTCGGGCTGATCGGGTACGGCAACGTCGCCCGGCGGGTCGAGCAGATCGTGGCCGCCATGGGCGCCGAGGTGCTGCACACCAGCACCGCCGACGACGGGCATCCCAACTGGCGTCCGCTCAACGACCTGCTGGCCCGGAGCGACATCGTGTCGATCCACGTCCCGCTGACCGAAAAGACCCTGGGCCTGCTCGATGCCACGGCGCTGTCCCGGATGAAACCCGCTGCGGTGCTGGTGAACACCGCGCGGGGAGCGATCGTCGACGAGATCGCGCTGACCGAGGCGCTGCACGCCCGGCGGTTGGCCGCGGCCGGGCTGGACGTGTTCGCCACCGAACCGGTGCGCCCCAACAATCCGCTGCTGACCCTCGACAACGTGGTGCTGACGCCGCACGTCAGCTGGTACACCGTCGACACCATGCGGCGTTATCTGACCCACGCGGTGGACAACTGCCGGCGGCTGCGCGACGGCGAACAACTCGCCGACGTCGTGAACGGGATCACCGGTCGGCGGCCGGGGTGAATCGACGGTGCGCCGCCCGCCGCCATCGCGGGCCGGTCGGGGTAATCTCGACCCAACCCACCGGTTAGTTCGGCCGAATGCCCTCCAGGGAGGTAATGGCAGATGCCCATCGCGATCACACCCGAGCACAACGATCTCGCCGATTCGGTGCGGTCCCTGGTGGCGCGGATCGCGCCGTCAGAGGTGCTCCACGAAGCGCTGGAGACCCCCATCCCCAATCCCCCGCCGTACTGGAAGGCCGCCGCCGAGCAGGGGCTGACCGGTGTGCACCTGTCCGAGTCGGTGGGCGGGCAGGGCTTCGGCATCCTCGAGCTGGCGATCGTGCTGGCCGAGTTCGGGTACGGCGCGGTGCCCGGCCCGTTCGTGCCCTCGGCGATCGCCAGCGCGCTGATCGCCGCGCACGATCCGGACGCCAAGATGCTGACCGGCCTCGCCTCCGGCGAGACCATCGCCTGCTACGCGATCGGTTCCGGGTTGACCGCCACCCGCCAGGGCGACGAGCTGGTGGTCCGCGGTGAGGTGCGGGCGGTGCCGGCCGCCGCCCAGGCCTCGGTGCTGGTGCTGCCGGTCGCCGGCCTCGACGCGGAGAGCAGCGGCGAAGAGTGGGTGGTGTTCGACGCCGACCAGCTCGAGATCGAACCGGTGCCCGGCGTCGACCCGCTGCGGCCGATCGCCCATGTGCGGGCCAACGCCATCGAGGTGAGCGACGACCGGGTGCTCGGCAACCTGAGCCGGCCGCTGGCCCGCGCGCTGATCACCACGCTGCTGTCCGCCGAGGCGATCGGGGTGGCGCGGTGGGCCACCGACACCGCGTCGGAGTACGCCAAGATCCGCGAACAGTTCGGCCGCCCGATCGGGCAGTTCCAGGCCGTCAAGCACAAGTGCGCCGAGATGACCGCCGACACCGAGCGGGCCACCGCCGCGGTGTGGGACGCCGCCCGCGCGATCGATGAGGTCCGCGAAAAGGGCGCGGAGGGTTCGTCTTTCGAGTTCGCCGCGGCAGTCGCCGCCACCCTGGCACCGACTGCGGTGCAGCGCTGCACCCAGGACTGCATCCAGGTGCACGGCGGTATCGGGTTCACCTGGGAGCACGACACCAACGTGTACTACCGCCGGGCGTTGGCGTTGGTGGCCGGGTTCGGCAGGCTCGCCGACTACCCGCAGCAGGTGGTCGACACCGCCACCGGTTCCGGACTGCGCGAGCTCACCATCGACCTGGATCCCGACACCGAGCGGCTGCGCGACGAGATCCGCGCGGAAGTCGCCGCCCTCAAAGCACTTCCGCGTGAGGAGCGCACGGTCGCGATCGCCGAGGGCGGCTGGGTGCAACCGCATCTGCCCAAGCCGTGGGGCCGCGACGCGAGCCCGGTCGAGCAGATCATCATCGCCCAGGAGTTCAGCGCGGGCCGGGTGAAGCGGCCGCAGATGGGCATCGCCGCGTGGATCATCCCGTCGATCGTGGCCTTCGGCACCGAGGAGCAGAAGCAGCGCTTCCTGCCGCCGACGTTCCGCGGCGAGATGATCTGGTGCCAGCTGTTCTCCGAGCCGGGCGCCGGATCCGACCTGGCCAGCCTGACCACCAAGGCCACCAAGGTCGACGGCGGCTGGCGGATCACCGGTCAGAAGATCTGGACCACCGGCGCGCAGTACTCGCAGTGGGGTGCACTGTTGGCCCGCACCGACCCGGACGCACCGAAACACAACGGGATCACCTACTTCCTGCTGGACATGTCCAGCCCCGGCGTCGAGGTCAAGCCGCTGCGGGAGCTGACCGGCAACGCGATGTTCAACACGGTGTTCCTCGACGACGTGTTCGTCCCGGACGACATGGTGCTCGGCGAGGTGAACCGCGGCTGGGAGGTCAGCCGCAACACGCTCACCAACGAGCGGGTGTCGATCGGCAGCAGTGAACCGCCGTTCCTGGCCAGCCTGGACGACTTCGTGGCGTTCCTGCGGGACGGGCACTTCGATCAGATCGACCAGAACCACGCCGGCCGGCTGATCGCCGAGGGGTATGCCGCCAAGGTGCTCAACATGCGCTCGACGTTGTTGACGCTGGCCGGTGGCGATGCGATGCCCGCGGCGGCGATCTCCAAGCTGCTGTCGATGAAGACCGGTCAGGGCTACGCCGAGTTCGCGGTCGCGTCGTTCGGCACCGATGCGGCGATCGGCGATCCGGACACCGAACCCGGCCGGTGGGTGCAGTACCTGCTGGGCAGCCGGGCGACCACCATCTACGGCGGCACCAGCGAGGTGCAGCTCAACATCATCGCCGAGCGGCTGCTGGGCCTGCCGCGTGATCCGTAGACCCGCGCACCGGCTACCGTCACCGGTATGAGCCACCGTTTCGTCCGGTCAGGTATGGGAACCCGATAGCCGTGACCGATAACGTCAACGATGTCGAGAAACGCTGGCACGACCCGGAGACGTTTCGCGCCGCCACCCGTTACGTCCTGACGGTGGTCGCGATCGCGATGCTCGCGCTGGCGGTCTATGTGTGGATCGGCGACCGGAACATCATCGCCGCCTCGACCGTGCCGACGATTCTGCTCGTCGGCGGTATCGGCGCCTTCATCAAGACCTACCAGGTGTGGAAGGCCCGCGGCACCTGGGTGATGTGGCAGGGCGCCGGCTGGTTTTTGATGGCGTTCATGCTGGTGTGCCTGGCCGTCCCCGGCTCGGCCGGCTGAAAGGCGGCAGCCCCCGACCGGAGGTCTAGGAAACCTCGAGTTCGCGCAGTTCGCGTTTGAGGATCTTGCCGGTGGGGTTGCGGGGCAACTCGTCGAGGAAAATCACGTCGCGGGGCACCTTGTAGCGGGCCAGGTGCTCGCGCACGTAGCGCTTCACCTCGTCCTCGTCGAGGTCGGAGCCCTCGGCCTTGACCACGAAGGCCCGCAGCCGCTGCCCCCACTCCTTGTCCTCCACGCCGATCGCGGTGGCCTCGACGATCTCGGGATGCCCGCTGAGCAGATCCTCGATCTCGGCCGGGAACACGTTCTCCCCACCGGAGACGATCATCTCGTCGTCGCGACCGCTGACGTAGAGCAGACCGTGCTCGTCGAAATAGCCGACGTCGCCGGAGGACATCAGGCCGTCGATGATCTGCTTGTGCCCGCCGCCGGTGTAGCCCTCGAACGGGAACGTGTTGCGCACGAAGATGCGGCCCACCTCGCCGCGCGGCACCTCCTTGCCGTTCTCGTCGAACAGTTTGACCGTCACACCCTTGACGACCGGCCCGACCGTGGCCGGGTTGATCGACAGATCCTGCGGCCGGGCGATGGTGGCGAAGGCGATCTCGGTCGACCCGTACAGGTTGTAGATCACCGGGCCCAGGTCGCGCATCGCGCGGGAGGCCAGTTCGGCGCCCAACTGGGAGCCGGAGACGAACACGATGCGTAGGCTCGACAGGTCCGGTTTGGGCCGCATCTTCTCCCACTCGTCGAGCATCCGCGACAGCATCACCGGCACCACGATGACCGCGCTGACGTTGTGCTTCTCGATGTCGGTCAGCACCGTCGCGGGCTTGAACCGGCGCCGCAGCAACAGCGTGTTGCCCAGCATCATCGCGATCGTCGCGTGCAGGTAGCCCAGCGCGTGGAACATCGGCGCCGGCAGCGAGGTGACCTCACCGGACTTGAACGGCACGTGGGAGAGCACCCCGCCGATCGGCGCCAGCGACGGCGGCGCCTTGCGGGTGGCGCCCTTGGGGGTGCCGGTGGTCCCGCTGGTCAGGATGATGATCGACGAGTGTCTGGTGGCCTTCGGGGCGGGTTTCGCCCCGACCCGTTCGATGATGTCGGCCAGCGTCTCGTCGGTGCTGCCGGACGGCTCGTCGGAGTCCGGGTTGTGGCCCAGGGCGCGCAGCTTGCCCAGCTCCGGCTCGACCCCCGACACCGCGGCGGTGTACTCGTCGTCGTAGATGATCAGCTTGGCGCCCTCCCGATCGGACACCTCGCAGATCTGCGGCCCGGAGAACTCGGTGTTGAGCAGGATGATCCGGGCGCCGACGCGGGCGGCGCCGTACATCGAGACCAGGAACCAGCGGTGGTTGCGGGCCAGGATGGCCACCCCGTCCCCGCCCCTGACGCCCTTCGCCAGCAGCGCGTTGGCCACCGCGTGCGCGGCGTCGTTGAGTTCTGCGAACGTCATCTCGCCCTCGTCGTCGATGACCGCGACCCGGTCGGGCCACCGGCGCGCGTTGAGGGCCGGGATCATCCCGATCTCGCCCCACCGCCGGATGTCGGCCAGCAGCGCGGCGATCCTGGTCGGCGACTCGATCTTCAGCGCACCGGCTTCCAGCATCTTGCGGAGATAGTGCAGCTCCGCCGCTCCACGTTCGGCGTAAAGCTGAAGTCTGGAGAGCGGCAGCTTGTCCGCCGCGAGCCGGGGAAGATCGGTCAGCTTTGCCATAGCGCCAGGATATGTGACCGCGTCGAACCGGAATCCCAGACGACCGACTTCCTACCATGGCGGTATGGCCGAATCCCGGACAGTGGAGGTGGACGGCCGCCGGGTTGTCGTCAGCAACCCGAACAAGGTGGTGTTTCCCCAGCTCGGGCTCACCAAATCCGATCTCGTCGACTACTACCTGTCGGTCGCCGAACCGGCGCTGCGTGGAGTGCGGAATCGGCCGATGATCCTCAAACGGTTCGTCAAGGGCATCACCGAGGAGGCCGTTTTCCAGAAACGCGCGCCGGCGAAGCGGCCGGACTTCGTCGACACCGCCGAGCTGAGGTACGCCTCGGGGACCTCGGCGGCCGAGGCCGTCATCCACGACGCCGCCGGGCTGGTGTGGGCGGTCAACCTCGGATGCGTGGACCTCAACCCCCATCCGGTGCGCGCCGACGACCTCGCCCACCCCGATGAACTCCGGGTGGATCTGGACCCGATGCCCGGAGTGGGGTGGCGGCAGATCATCGACGTGGCGTGGGTGGCCCGGGAGGTGCTCGAGGATCACGGCCTGACCGCCTGGCCGAAGACCTCCGGTTCGCGTGGCTTCCACATCTATGCCCGCATCGAACGCCGGTGGCCGTTCAAGCAGGTGCGGTTGGCCGCCCAGGCCGTCGCCCGCGAGGTCGAGCGCCGTGCCCCGGAGTCGGCGACCGCCCGCTGGTGGAAAGAGGAACGCCACGGCGTGTTCGTCGACTTCAACCAGAACGCCTACGACCGCACGGTCGCGTCGGCCTACTCGGTGCGCGCCACTCCCGACGCGCGGGTGTCCACCCCGTTGCGCTGGGATGAGGTGAGCCGTTGCGATCCAGCCGAATTCACCATCGCGACGGTACCGGGCCGGGTCGCCGACATCGGCGACCCGTGGGAGCCGATGGACGATCACGCGGGCAGCCTCGACGCGCTGCTGACGCTCGCCGAGGACCTCGGCCCGCCCGAGCGGGCGCCGCGGGGCGTGAGCCGGGGCACCGGCCGGCGGCAGTCCAGCAAGCCGCTGATCGAGATCGCGCGCACCAGGACCAGGGACGAGGCGATGGCGGCGCTCGACACCTGGCGGGACCGGTATCCGGCGGTGGCCGAAAAGCTCCAGCCCGCCGACATCCTCGTCGACGGGATGCGCGGTCCGAGCTCGATCTGGTACCGCATCCGGATCAACCTGGAGCACGTCCCGGAAGCCGAGCGGCCACCGCAGGAACCGCTGCTGGCCGACTACGACCCGTGGCAGAACTACTCCGGGCACCAGCAGCGCCGCAGCTGAGCCCGCGAGAGTCAGAGCGCCCACCGCAGCGCGTCCGGCCACCACGGGTGAGTCACCCACGCCCGGTCGACCCCGGCGCCGCCCTGGGCGCGCAACGACGCCCGGGACACCTCCGACAGCCCGGCCAGGTAGTGCGGATCGGTGGCCACCAGATACCGTTTGGCCGCCACGTGGGCGCCGGCCAGCCAGCCCACCCGCGGCCCGTACCGCGGCGTCAGCCAGCGCTGCGCCAGCCGATCGTGCCCCGGACCGTCCGGACGCCCGGAACACAAGGGGCTGTGCCCGAGATCGTGCAACGCCGCGGCGAGCACCAGCTCGTCGTCGGCGCCGTCGTCAACCGCCCGCGCCGCCGCCTGTAACGCGTGGGTCAGCTCGTCCACCTCGACCTCGTCCCAGACACCGCGCAACGAATCCAGCAGTGCTGCCGTCTCTTCCACCACCAACACGGGACGACACGGTAGCGCCGGGCGGGCGGTCACGCCCGCCGACCGGGTGGCGGACACCTAGTGTTCACCGACGGTTGACGAACGGGATGCCGCCCGGTCGGCAACCGGTGACCCATCGTTGGCAGCGTCGCCCCGGTGCGAGTGATCATCATCGGCGGCGGGATCCTCGGGACCGCTCACGCCGTGGAGGCGGTCCGCCGTGGCCATCAGGTTGTCCAGTTGGAACGCGAGGGCGAGGCGCGTGGCGCCACGGTCCGCAACTTCGGCCTGGTGTGGGTGTCCGGCCGCGCACCGGCGGAGTTGGACACCGCACTGCGGGCCCGTGAACTGTGGGAGCGACTGGGTGCGGCGATCCCCGGGATCGGTTTCCGGCCCGCGGGTTCGCTGACACTGTTGAAGACCCTCGACGAGGTCGCGGTGGCCGAACAGGCCGCGGCCCGTGCCGACGCCGGCCGGCGGGGTTTCACCGTGGTGGATGCCGAGCAGGCGCGCCGGCTGAATCCGGCGCTGCGCGGCGATTTCCTGGCCGCGCTGCACTGCTCCCGCGACGCGGCGGTGGAGTCCCGCCGGGCGATGCCCGCGATCCGCGCCCACCTCGCCGGCACCGGCCGCTACACGTTCCGGCCCGGCACCGAGGCGCGCTCGGTCAGCGGCCCGTCCGTGCGTGACGACCGGGGCGGACGCCACGACGGGGATGTGGTGATCGTGTGCGCCGGCGCCGCGCACGGGGGTCTGGTCCGCGAACTCGCCGGCGACCTGCCGGTCCGGCGGGTGCGGCTGCAGATGATGCAGACCGCACCGTTGGGGGAGGCGTTGCCCACCGCGATCGCCGACGGCGACAGTCTGCGCTACTACCCGGGTTATGCCGGTGCTGCGCTGGATACGTTGCGGCGCGATATTCCCCAGGATCCCGTCGCCGAGCGGCACCACATGCAGCTGTTGTGCGTGCAACGTCTCGACGGCGGGTTGACCATCGGCGACACCCACGAGTACACCGAGCCGTTCGCCTTCGACGTGCACGAGGAGCCCTACACCTACCTCGCCGAGGTGATGCACACGTTCCTCGGCCGGCCACTGCCCCCGATCATCCGGCGGTGGGCGGGGGTGTACAGCCAATGCGTCGACGCGGATCAGCTGGTGTGCCGCACCTCTCCGGCGGACGGCGTCTGGGTGGTGACCGGACCCGGTGGCCGTGGCATGACGATGGGGCCGGCGCTGGCCGAGCAGACCGCCGACCAGATCGGGCTGTGATGCCACGACATGACCGAACCGCCGACCCCTGTTCAGATTTCGGTCACCTGCCGGTCACCGCGGGGCCGCGGTCGCAGCGCACGGTGTACGGGTGGCTGAACCGATGATCGCTCTGGCAGTACTCGATATGGCCGGCACCACGGTGACCGACGACGGGCTGGTGTTGCGCGCGTTCGACGCCGCGGCCACCGCCGTCGGCATGGCGGAATCCGGTGCGGAGCGCGAGGCCGCGCGCCGCTACGTCGTCGACACCATGGGCCGGTCGAAGATCGAGGTGTTCCGCGCCCTGCTCGCCGACGAGGACCGCGCCCAACGGGCCAACGCGGCATTCGAAAGCGCCTACGACCGGTTCATCGCCGAAGGTGTCGCACCGGTACCCGGTGCCGCCGAGGCGATCGGCGAACTGCGCTCGGCCGGTGTGAAGGTGGCCCTGACCACCGGCTTCAGCCCGGCCACCCAGGCGCGCATCCTCGACGCGCTGGGCTGGACCGACATCGCCGACCTGACCCTGGCCCCCGACACCGGTGTCCGGGGCCGGCCGTATCCCGATCTGGTGCTCACCGCCGTGCTGCGCGTCGGGATCGACGACGTCCGGCACGTGGCGGTGGCGGGCGACACCGCCAGCGACATCGAGACCGGATTGCGCGCCGGCGCCTCGATCGCAACCGGTGTGCTCACCGGAGCCCACGACGAGCAGACCCTGCGGGCGGCGGGGGCCACCCATGTGCTCGAGTCGGTCGCCGATCTGCCCCGTCTCGTCCTGCGCTGACCCCGACCGGTAACGACACCTGAAGAGGACTGACACACATGCATATCCGATTGGCGACAACGGCCGCCGCCGTCGCACTGGTGCTGGCCGGATGCGGCGGTTCCGGCTCGAACGGGACCGCCGACGGGACCTCGAGTAGCGGGGCCTCGGGTAGCGGGCAGATCTTCCCCGACACCCTGACCCTGGCGTCGGTTCCGGCGGAGAACTCCACCGACCTCAAGGCCAGCTACGAACCGTTGATCAAGCTGCTCGAGGACGAGACCGGCGCCGAGGTCGAGTTCATCCAGGCCTCCGATTACGCCGGGGTGATCGAGGGGATCATCGCCGACAACGTCGATCTGGCGTTCTTCGGCCCGTTCGCGTACGTGGTCGCCGGACTGAACGGCGCCGACGTCGCCCCGCTCGGTGCGGTGGTCGGCGAGGAGGGCGAGGATCCGGGGTATCAGTCCTACGGTCTGACCCGCGCGGACAACGACGAGATCAACTCGCTGGCCGACTTCGCCGGCAGGACGGTGTGCTTCGTCGACCCCGGTTCGACGTCGGGGTTCCTCTACCCGTCGGCCGGGCTGATCGAGGCCGGGGTGATCGAATCCGGTTCGGAGGCCGACATCTCCGCCGCGATGACGCCCGTCTTCGCCGGCGGCCACGACGCCTCGGCGCTGGCGATCGCCAACGGCGACTGTGAGGCCGGGTTCGCGTTCGACTCCATGGTCGAGCGCACCATGATCGAGAAGGGCGACCTGGAACCGGGTGAGCTCAAGACCGTGTGGAAGTCCGAGACCATCGCCGGTTCGGTGTTCGTCGCCAACAGGTCGCTCGGCACCGAGGCGATCGACAAGCTGACCGAGGTGTTCACCGGGAAGGTGAACATGCCGGCGCTCGAGCGGGCCGGTTACTGCGCCGGCGAGGAGTGCCGGATCACCGACGAGCGGGTCTGGGGTGTGGTCGCCACCGACGACTCCGCCTACGACGGGGTGCGCAAGGTGTGTGAGGTCACCGGATCCGAGAAGTGCAAGAGTTGACCGCCCCGCCCGTCGAACCGGTCGCCGGCGACGACCTGGTCATCGCCGTGCGTGACGCCACCAAACGGTTCGGCGGCACCGTCGCCCTCGACGGGGTGTCGCTGGATGTGCACCGCAGCGAGTTCGTGGTGCTGCTCGGGCTGTCCGGCTCGGGGAAATCGACATTGCTGCGCTGCCTCAACGGGTTACACCGGGTGACCTCGGGAACCGTCGAGGTCGGTGGCGTGCGGGTGAACACCGCATCGCGGCGGGAGCTGCGCAGACTGCGCCGACGGGTCGGTTTCGTCTTCCAGCAGTTCAACCTGGTCGGCCGGCTCAGCTGCCTGGAGAACGTCCTGATCGGCGGGCTGGGCCGGCTCACGCTGCCCCGGTACGGTGCGCTGACCTACCCGAGGCGGATGCGCACCGAGGCGCTGGAACATCTGGACCGGGTCGGGCTGGCGGGTCTGGCCGAGCAGCGGGCCGACACCCTCTCCGGCGGACAGCAACAGCGGGTGGCGATCGCCCGCACGCTGATGCAGCGTCCCAGCCTGCTCCTCGCCGACGAGCCGGTGGCCTCCCTGGACCCCGAGAACGCCGGTGTGGTGATGGATCTGCTGTTCCAGGTGTGCATGGAACAGAAGCTCACCGTGGTGTGCACACTGCATCAGATCGATCTGGCGCTGGGCTGGGCACACCGGCTCGTCGGGCTGCGCGCCGGCCGCAAGGTGCTCGACCGGCCGGCGGTCGGCGCCTCCCACGACGACGTGCTGGACATCTACCGCCGCGTCGACCCGGCGGTGATCGGCTCCCCGGCGGGTCGGTGAGCACCCTCCTGAACCGGCCGGCCACCCGGCTGACCACCCGGCCGCGCGACCCGCTGGCGGCGGTGACCGCTGTCGCGGTGGTGCTGACGGTGGTGTCGGCGTGGTACCTCGATTTCGCGCCGGCCACCCTCATCTCCGGATTCGAGAACGTGGTGGCGCTGGTCGAACGCATGCTGCCGCCCCGGGTGGACGATCCGGGCCGCATCGGTGTGCTCGCGGTCGAGACGCTGCTGATGGCGGTGCTGGGCACCGTGCTCGCAGCGGTCGCATCGGTGCCGCTGGCGTTCCTCGCGGCCCGCAACACCACACCACACCCGGTGCTGCACGCGGCCGCCCGCGCCGTCATCACGTTCTGCCGCGCCATGCCCGATCTGCTGTTCGCGGTACTGTTCGTGCGGGCGCTCGGCATCGGGGTGCTGCCCGGCATCCTCGCGCTCGGGCTGCATTCCATCGGCATGCTGGGCAAGCTGTTCGCCGACGCGATCGAGCACAGCGATCCGGGACCCCGCGAGGCGGTGCGCGCCGCCGGAGCCGGATATCTGCGCGAGATGATCAACGCGGTGGTGCCGCAGGTGCTGCCGTCGTGGATCGCCACCTTCGTCTACCGCATCGACATCAACCTGCGGATGTCGGTGGTGCTCGGCTTCGTGGGGGCCGGCGGGATCGGCTTCGCACTGCAGGACGCCCTGCGCGGCCTGATCTACCCGCGCGCGCTCGGCATCGTCTGCATCATCTTCGCGATCATCGCCGCGATGGAACTGCTCACCATCGCGATACGCCGGATGCTGCTCACCCCATCGGATTCCGGACCGCACCGGGACCGGATCGCCCGGTTCGTGTTCTCGGCGATGCTGCTCGCGGCGATCGCCTGGGCGATGATCACCCTGCGGATCCCCCCGCTGTCGCTGGTCACCTGGATCGGTCCTGCCGTCGAGGTGTTCACCCGGATGGTGCCGCCGGATTTCGGGGCGCTGGGCGCCGACCTCGTCGCCGCCGCAGTGCAGACCGTCGCCATCGGGGTGGTGGCCACCTCGATCGGTGCAGCGCTGTCGATTCCGGTCGGAATTCTGGCCGCCCACAACGTGACTCCGCATCCGGCGGTGTACTGGGCCGCGCGCGGCTGGATCCTGGCGGTGCGGGCCGTCCCGGAACTGATCCTGGCGGTGATCTTCGTCGCGGCTCTGGGCCTGGGACCGGTCGCGGGCACCTGTGCGCTGGCGATCGGTTCGATCGGCTTGTTGGCGAAGCTGGTCGCCGACGCCGTCGAGGAGATCGATCCGGGGCCGGTGGAGGCGGTCCGCGCAGTCGGCGGCGGATGGTGGAAGACTCTGTTCGCCGCGGTCATTCCGCAAGCGGTCCCGGCGATGACGGGGTCGACGCTGTACCTGCTCGACGTCAACATCCGGACCTCGACGATCCTGGGCATCGTCGGCGCCGGCGGCATCGGCTACCTGCTGTTCGAGTCGATCCGCACACTGAACTTCGACGTGGCCGGGGCCATCGTGATCGTCGTGTTCGCCATCGTCTACGCCATCGAAGGAGTTTCGGGGTGGATCCGCGCACGCCTCGTCTGACCCGGGCCGCGATCTGGACCGGCGACGGCCTCACCGTCGAACAGGTCGCCGTGCCCGCGCTGCGGCCCGACGACACCCTGGTGCGGGTGCGGCTGGCCACCGTCTGCGGCAGCGATCTGCACACCGTCACCGGACGGCGCTCCGGCCCGTGCCCGTCCGTGCTGGGCCACGAGGCGGTCGGCGAGGTCGTGGTCCCCGGGGCGCGGACCGGCCTCGCGGCCGGCGAACGGGTGGTGTGGTCGGTGACGGTGTCCTGCGGGCAGTGCGTACGGTGCCGCGCCGGCCGCCGGGCCAAGTGCGTCTCGGTGCGCAAGGTCGGCCACGAACACTTCGACGGCGACTGGCCGCTGTCCGGGGCGTACGCCGAACACCTCGTGCTGCCCGCCGGCACCACGATCGTCCCGGTGCCCGCCGAGGTGCCCGACCGGGTCGCCGCGCCGGCCGCCTGCGCCACCGCCACCGCGCTGGCCGCCCTCGATGCCGCCGGGCCGCTGACCGGACGGCGGGTGCTGATCTACGGCGCCGGGATGCTGGGTGTCACCGCGACCGCGGCCTGTGTCATGTCGGGGGCCACGGTGCACACCGTCGACCTCGACCCGCACCGCGTGCGGCTGGCCCGCCGGTTCGGCAGCTCCGGGCTGTCCGGTCCGGTGGACGTCGCGATCGACTTCTCCGGTTCCACCGAGGCGCTCGGGGAGGCGCTGGACCGGCTCGACGTCGGCGGGGTGCTGGTACTGGCCGGATCGGTGTCGCCGGCACCGGCCCTGCCGGTGGACCCGGAGCTGATCGTGCGGCGCTGGCTCACCCTGACCGGTGTGCACAACTACGAACCGCAGCATCTGCGCGATGCCGTGGCATTCCTGCGGCACAGCCGTGACCGGTTCGACTGGCCCGCGCTCGTCGACGATCCGGTCGGCCTCGACGACATCGCCGCCGCCCTGATGCCCGCACCCACCGGCCGGCTCCGGAAGGCCGTGTCGCCCGGACTCCCGCCCCGGACTGCGGCCCGGAATTCGCCCGGCTCCCGGCCGCCCGATTCTTAGGGCTGCTTTATCCGCCACTCCCGTCGGCCTTAAATTCGGCCGCTAACTTGAGAGACACCAGTGATGAGCGCGGCCACCGGAGCGCCGCGCCCAGCCGACAGGAGCTGAAAAACAATGTTGCTCGACATTCGCTGGCTGACATTCCTCATGCCGCGCCGGCACCACACGGCACGCCGTCACCGTGCCGTCGGCGCGGTCGGCTGAGCCCCCGTCCCCGGGTTCGAGGGCTGGGGCCCAGCGGTTGATCAGCCCTTCTTGTTCTCGCTGACCGCGGTCTCGGGAGACCAGTAGGCCAGCATCTCCGCGAACGTCTCGAAGGCGCCTGCGGACATTCCGTAGGTCGCCTCGAGATGGATGCTCAGTGGGAAGCCGAGATCGACCACACCGTCGATCACCCGCTTGTACAGATCCATCATCAGCTGCCGGCGGCGGTCCGGTTCGGCCGCGGCCAGCTTCTTGACGAACGCCTGCTCCTCGGCGACCACCGGGTTGCCCGGGTCCTGGATCAGCCAGTTGATCAGGCCCATCCGGCTCTCCACCGCCGGCACGAACCCGAACGACAGCAGGATCTCCGGGCGGTGGTCGGTGGTGCGGGCGAACTCCCGCAGGAACCCGACGATGGCGTCGGAGTACAGCAGCTGCGTCATCGCGAACATCGCCCCGCGCTCGCATTTGAACCGGAACCGGCCCGCCTCCCCGTCCCGGGTGGGGATGAGGATGGCGCCGCGGTTGGCCACCACATCGCTGAACATCGACAGGGCGTCGGTGGGCGGCACCCCCGAGCCCTCACCGTCCTTCATGGTGCGGGGCACCCCGACGAACACCACACCGTCGAATCCGGCGGCGTCCAGCTCGGTCAGCCGCCGGCGCAGCGCGGGGGCGTCCATGAACGCGGTGACCTGGGTGCACAACCCCCGCATCGTCGGCAGTTCGGGGCTGATGATCTTCCAGAAGTCGAGCACATCGAGCTTCGGCTTCATCGGCACCGGACGGTCGTCGTCCTCCTCGATCATGCCGGGGATCATCACGTGCTTGATCCGGCCGTCCAGACCGGACTGCGCCGACAGCCGCAGCACCTTGTGCGCCTCTTCGAGGGCCTGCTCAGCACCACGCTCCACATTCGGCGGCACGAGCTCCAACGCAACGGTGTTGAGGGTCACTGACGGCTCCACATCTGGTGTCGAAGGTCCGGGGGACGGGCGGTGAGCGTCCGTCGAAAGCACCATACCGAGGCCGTTTCGCAGCGTTCGCTCCTCCGTGGCGCCCGCGCCGCGCAGACCTCGCGCCCGTCTTAGGGTCGAGGGGTGAATCGTCTCGACCGCTTCTTCGAGATCTCCGCGCGCGGGTCGACAGTCAGCACCGAGGTGCGCGGCGGCCTTGTCACCTTCATCGCGATGGCCTACATCATCGTGTTGAACCCGATCATCCTCTCCGGATCGGCCGATGTCGACGGCAACCGGCTGGGGTTCGCACAGGTGTCGGCCGCCACCGCGCTCACCGCGGGTGTGATGACCATCCTGTTCGGTGTCGTGGCGCGGTTGCCGTTCGCGTTCGCCGCAGGTCTGGGCATCAACTCGTTCCTGGCGACCAGCGTGGTGGGGTCGGTCAGCTGGGCCGAGGCGATGGGACTGGTGGTGATCAACGGGCTGATCATCGTGCTGCTGTCGTCGACCGGGCTGCGCCGGATGATCTTCGACGCGGTGCCGATGCAGCTGAAACTGTCGATCACCGCGGGGATCGGGTTGTTCATCCTGTTCATCGGCCTGGTCAACGCCGGGTTCATCGGCTCCACCGGCCTGCCGTCGCCGCCCACCGGGCTGGGCGTCGACGGCGGCGGCTCCATCACCACCGTGCCGACGGTGCTGTTCGTGGCGACGCTGCTGGTGACCGGCATCCTCATCGCCCGCCGGGTGCGCGGCGCGATCCTGATCGGGTTGATCGGCGGCACCGTGGTGGCGGCGGTGATCGAGGCCGTCTGGCATCTCGGCCCCGCGGCGGAACGCCCGGGCGGCTGGGGTCTGTCGGTGCCCGCGCTCGACGGGTCGCCGTTCGCGCTGCCCGACCTGTCGTTGATCGGCGAGTTCAGCTTCGCCGGGTTCAGCCGGATCGGGGTGCTGGCGGCGACGGTCTTCGTGTTCACGCTGGTGTTCGCGAACTTCTTCGACGCCATGGGCACTTTCACCGGGTTGTCGCGGGAGGCCGGGCTGGCCGGACCCGACGGCACCTTCCCGCGGCTGCGGTCGGCGCTGGTGGTCGAGGGTGTCGGGGCGGTGGCCGGCGGGGCGGCGTCGGCGTCGTCGAACACCGTGTTCGTCGAATCCGGGGCCGGTATCGGCGAGGGGGCCCGCACCGGGTTGGCCAACCTGGTCACCGGGGCGCTGTTCCTGGCGGCGATGTTCGTCTCACCGCTGGCGTCGGTGGTGCCCACCGAGGTCGCCGCGGCGGCCCTGGTGGTGGTCGGCGCGATGATGGTCTCGCATCTGCGCCATGTCGACATCACCGAGTTCTCGGTGGCGCTGCCGGTGGTGCTGACCGTGGTCAGCATGCCGTTCTCCTACTCGATCGCCAACGGCATCGGGATCGGGTTCATCTCCTGGGTGGTGATGCGCAGCGCCGTCGGCAGGGCCCGTGAGGTGAGCCCGCTGCTGTGGGTGGTGGCCGCCGGTTTCCTGCTGTACTTCGCCCGCGGCTGGATCGAGGCGCTCGCCGGGGTGTGACGGTCGCGGATCCGGTTGGGTAGCGTCGGGCCATGGTGCTGGCAGCGGCGATCCAACTGGAAGCGGTGCTCGGCGATGTGGCCGCCAACCTGGCCACCTGTGAGCGACTCGCCGACGAGGCGGGCCGGGCGGGCGCGAAAATCATTGCGCTACCGGAGTTCTTCACCACCGGCATCGGGTTCGACGAGTCGCTCGGACACGCGGTGCTGCCGCCCGACGGCAAGGCCACCGCGCTGCTCACGTCGCTGGCCAAGCGCTACGGCGCATTGGTGGGCGGGTCGTTTCTGTGCCGCGACGCCGACGGCGAGGTGCGCAACGCCTACCTGGCCGCCGATCCCGGCGGGGTGATCGGCCGCCATGACAAGGACCGGCCGACCATGTGGGAGAACGCGTTCTACATCGGCGGCGCGGACGACGGGGTGTTCCGGTACGGCGACCACCACGTCGGCGCGGCGGTGTGCTGGGAGTTGATGCGCACCCCCACGGTGCACCGGTTGCGCTCCCGGGTGGATCTGGTGCTGACCGGTTCGGGATGGTGGTCGATTCCGCCGTGGCCGCCGCGCGCGCTGTTCGAACGCTGGGAGGAGCGCAACCGGGCCACCGCCCGCGCCGCGGCGGCGACGTTCGCGAAGTACGTCGGCGCCCCCGTGGTGCACGCCGCGCACGCCGGGGAACTGACCTGCAGGATGCCGTGGGCGCCGATCACCTACCGGGGCCGGTTCGAGGGTTCGACGCTGATCACCGACGCCGACGGCACCGTCATCGCCGAGCGTCGCCCCGAGGAGGGGCAGGGTGTGGTCCTCGGCGAGATCGACCTCGGCCGCCGTCCCCCGCTGCTGGACCCGCCGCGCCGGTACTGGCTGCATCCGCGCGGGCCGCTGCCCGCCGCGGTCTGGCACTATCAGCGCTGGCACGGTCGGCGCTGGTATCGCCGCCACATGCGCTCGGCCCGGGGCGCATCCGGTCCATCCTGAACCGGCCCGAGCCGTCGGGCCCGGCGCTGCGGGCGGTGATCCGGAAAACGAAATCCGGGCCGCACCGTCGTCCCGATCGCGAACATCGACTCCGCTCACCACGACCCGACCGGCGCCGCAGCGCCTAGAATCAATGCGACGTCGTCCACCGAATCCGCAGGTGAGGGGTCTGCACGGGATACCGGCGACGTCTTCCGGGGTGATTGCGGTGCAGGGTCGGTTCTATTCGCCGTTCCTCGCATGCGGGGGCGCATGGGTCGCGGTGCATCACGGCGACGTGGCCACCGTCCTCACCCTGCGCGGCGAGATCGACGCGGCCAACGCCGAACTGGTGGTCGACACGCTGCGCCCGCTGGTGGCGGCGCACTGTATCTCCCAGCCGGTCGCCGGTTCCGGCCGGGTCGGCGCCCTCACCCCACCCGCCCATCCGGTGGTGCTGGACATCAGTGAGTTGAGCTTCCTGAGCGTCGCCGGTTTCCGGGCGCTGTTGACGCTCGACGCGGAACGGCAGACCGGCAGAGCCCCGTGGGCGATCGTGTACGGCGCGGCGATGCGGCCGTTTCTGCGGGCGATGCCCGAGATCCCGTTGCCGCTGGCCGGATCGGGTGTCGAGGCGCTGCGCCACCTCGAGCCCGTGATGCCCTGCTGAGCCCCCGGAGCAGCGAGATCCGGTCAGCCGCGCAGGGTCTGATGCGGGCTGCGACCGTAGGTCTGCCGGTACTGCATCGCGAACCGTCCGGCGTGCGCGAAGCCCCACCGCGCGGCGATCGCCCCCACGGTGTCGCTGGCCGGGGTCTGGGCGAGCAGATCATGATGGGCCCGGTGCAGCCGGATCCGCCGCAGGTACTGCAGGGGTGTGGTCTGCAGATGGCGGCGGAACATGTACTGCAGCGCCCGCGGGGTGACGTGCACCGCGGCGGCGATGTCGGCCAGCGAGATATCGGCCGCCGCATTCGCGTCGATGTAGTCCAGCGCCCGCCGCAGCAGGGGCGGGCGCTGACCGTTGACCGTCTGACCGGCCGGCTCGGCGGCGCTGTTGGGAAACGCCGACGCGGTGACCGCGGCGAGCAGCCGGGCGGCCTGCCCCACCACCAGCGGTGTGGCCCGGGTGTCGTCGACGAGCACATGGTCTCGCACATAGCGCACGGTGTCCTGCCACAACCGGGTGGCGCCGACGGCCGGCCGCAGACTGGCGAACCGGATGGCCGCGGCCGCGTCGTCGCCGGCGGAACCGGAGGCGACGTGGGCCACCAACGCCGGGTCGAGCAGGATGACCGTCGCGGCCAGATCGTCGCAGTGCGTCTGCCTGACCAGATCCGGTTGGCCGGACAGGATGATCTCACCGGCTCCGGCGCGGCCCTCCAGACCCGCGCACCGGCCCACCACCCGCCCGCTCGTCGGCCACAACGTCACCACCTTGTGGATCGGATCGGCGGTGGTGTGCAGCTCGCCGGCGATGTGCAGCCGGTCCACGATGAACGATCCGGCGTCGGCGCGCACATGGGTCAGCAGCGGCCCGTCGTGGGAGCGCGGCGGCCGGACCCGGGAGACCCGGACCCCGTAGACAGCCTCGAGGAAGTCGCCGACCTCACTCGGGTCGGTCAACTCGGTACGGGACCGGGTGATCGGTCCCTGTCGCTCCGCCGTAGCCACCATCGTGTCGTCGCTCACGCTGACCAGAGGCCGGCCGGCTCGCCCTCCCCCGGAACAGCGCTCACCCTACCGGGCGGCGACCGGTCTGACAGGGGAAGCGACATACGCGGGCGGTGCCGGGTGTTTGCAACACCGCCGCGACGGGTGATCATGGCGTATGGCCAAGAGCAGGGACTCCGCCCGGTCCGCTGACACCCTCGACCAGGCGTCACCGAGACCGGGGGCGAAACCGGAGCCGAAGCCGTGGCGCACCGAGGGGTTGCCCGCCTCCGACGACGCCGCGGACGGACGACCACCCCGCCCGCCGTGGTGGCGCATCCTGATCTACCTCGGACTCGGGTATCTGATCGTGTTCGCGATGTTGTCGTTCCAGGACAACCTCGGCGGCCCGACCCAGATCCCCTACACCGAGTTCACCACCCAGGTCGCGGAGCGCAACGTGTCCGAGGTGTTCTCCCGCGGCGAGACCATCCAGGGCACGCTGCGCGAAGCCCGCCCGATTCCCGGGCAGGAGTCCTCGGAAGACGGTCCACAGACCTATCAGAAGTTCACCACCGAACGCCCGACGTTCGCCCAGGACGACCTGCTGGCCGCGCTGGAGGCCGGCGGCGCCACCGTCTCGGCCGAACCGCTGACCGAGGAACGCGGCATCTGGGTGAACCTGCTGATCTCGATGCTGCCGATCCTGCTGCTGTTCGGCTTCTGGTACTGGCTGTTCAAACGCAGCCAGCGGGCCATGACCGGAATGGGCGGCGGACTGTTCGGGCTCGGCGGCGAGAAGAAGAAACCCGTCGACCCGGAGTCGGTGCGCACCACGTTCGCCGACGTCGCCGGTATCGACGAGGTGAAGGCCGAGATCAGCGAGATCGTCGACTATCTGCGCAACCCGGAGAAGTACCGCAAGCTCGGCGCCCGCGCCCCCAAGGGGGTGCTGCTCACCGGTCCGCCGGGCACCGGCAAGACGCTGCTGGCCCGGGCCACCGCCGGCGAAGCCAACGTGCCGTTCTTCTCCGCCAGCGGGTCGGAGTTCATCGAGATGATCGTCGGTGTCGGCGCCAACCGGGTCCGGGAACTGTTCCAGGAGGCCCGCAAGGTCGCGCCGTCGATCATCTTCATCGACGAGATCGACACCATCGGCCGCGCCCGCAGCGCCGGCGCCACCATCGGCGGGCACGACGAACGGGAACAGACCCTCAACCAGGTGCTCACCGAGATGGACGGGTTCAGCGGCTCCGAGGGGGTGGTGGTGCTGGCCGCCACCAACCGTCCGGACATCCTCGACCCGGCGCTCACCCGGGCCGGCCGGTTCGACCGCACCATCGCCGTCAACCCCCCGGACCGCAAGGGCCGCGCCGACATTCTGCGGGTGCACACCCGCAAGGTGCCGTTGGCCGACGAGGTGGACCTGGACCAGATCGCCGCGATGACCCCCGGGATGACGGGCGCGGACCTGGCGAACCTGGTCAACGAGGCCGCGCTCACCGCGGCGCGCACCGGGCAGCCGCAGGTGACCAACCGCATCTTCAGCGAGGCGCTGGAGAAGATCCAGCTGGGAACCGCCCGCAATCTGGTGCTGCCGGAAGAGGATCGGCGCCGCACCGCCTACCACGAAGCCGGCCACGCGCTGCTCGGCATGCTGCAGCCCGGAGCGGATCCGGTGCGCAAGGTGTCGATCATTCCGCGCGGTCACGCGCTCGGGGTCACCCTGTCCACCCCGGAGGAGGACCGCTACGGCTACACCGCGGAGTATCTGCGCGGCCGCATCATCGGCGCCCTGGGCGGGATGGCCGCCGAGGAGGAGGTCTTCGGCGTGGTGACCACCGGGTCGGAGAGCGACCTGGAGACCGCGACCGGCATCGCCCGCAACATGATCGGCCGCTGGGGCATGTCGGAGCGGGTCGGCCCGGTGTCGGTGCTGCCGAAAGAGGGCGACCCCCGGATGGCCGGCGTCTCCGACGACATGCTCTCCGCCGTCGACGAGGAGGTGCGCCGGCTGATCGACGAGTGTTACGCCGAGGCGCGGAAACTGTTGCGGGAGAACCGCGACCGCCTCGACAACATCGTCGCCGAACTGCTCGAGCACGAAACGCTCGACGAGCACCAGGTGTACGCCGCAGCCGGACTCGCGCCGGTCACCGCCGCCGGGCTCGGAACCGCCGCATCCGCCACAGGTAACCGATGAGCCCGCGGGCCGGGACCGGCCGCGGCCAGTCGTCGGCGCGGAAGTAGGCGTCCGACCCGCCGTCCACGAAGACGACGCTGCCGCAGAGGAAGTCGGCCGCATCCGACAGCATGAACAGCATCCAGTCGGCCATCTGGTCCGGGTCGCCGAACCCGCCGACCGGCACCGGGAACGCCTTGATCGCCCGCGCCTCCTGGGGGGTGGCGAGCTGCTGCTGCAGCAGCGGGGTCATGACCGCGCCGGGTGCCAGCGCGTTGAGCCGGATGCCGGCCTGCGCCCACGCCCGGGTGACCGCGTTGCGCCGCACCCACCGGCTCACCGCGATCTTCGACGCGCCGTACGCCATCGACGGTGCGGCCGGACCGTACCGCCGCAACACCCGCACCGCCTGCTCCGGGTCGTCGGCCAGCAGCCGCGACACCGCCCGCCGCGGCACCATCGGGATCGTCGTGGTGGAGTTCGAACCGATCACCACCACCTTCGCGTTGCCGGCGGCGGCCAGCGCGGGACGCCAGCTCTGCAGCAGCTCGACCACCCCGAAGTAGTTGACCTGCACGATCATCCGGGCACTGTCCCGGCCCGGGCGAGGGCCGAGCCCGGCGGCCAGCACCGCCCCGTCGAGTCGGCTCTCGGCGGCGGCCAGCACCTGATCCGCGGCCGCGGCCCGACCGGCCGGCGTGGACAGATCCGCCACCACCTCGGCGTCCTTCAGGTCCACCCCGATGACCCGGTGCCCGGCGGCCCGCAACTTCTCCGCCGCTGCCCGCCCCATCCCGGAAGCCGACCCGGTGACCGCGTACGTTCCCACTTGTCCTCCGCTTCTCGCGTTCACTGTGCGTCAGCGCCGCCGGCGCGTGTGCACCCGACTCGGTGCGAAGTCAACGAGACTACCGTCAGCGCACCACCACATCGCTGGGCGGGCGCGGATCGCCCAGCATCGCCCGGTGCGACGGCGGCCGGCGTCCCCCCTCGTCGGTGATGTTGTACCGCTCGGCCAACTCCGCGCCGATCAGCGTGTGCCCGCTGAGCTGCTCCAGCTGCGGGTCCCGGTACAGCGCATCGAGAATGTGACCGGTGAACTCCGGGGTCTCGGCGTGCTCGGCCATCGCGGCCAGTGCGTCGGGCCGACCGGTGAAGGCGCGCCGCATCTGCTCGGTGAGCAGGATCCCCATCCAGATCGACACCGTGCACACCGGGGTGCCGCGGAAGTCGACCGCCATGTCGGCCGCCATCTTGTCGATCCCGGCCTTCTGCGCGCCGTAGGCCGGTCCGTGCATGTAGCACACCGATCCGGGTGAGGAGGTGAACGCGATCAGCGCGCGGTCCGCGGCCAGCAGCAACGGCGCCGCGTGATACGCCGCGACATAGGCCGACCGCAGCCCGATGTCGAGGATGTCGGCGAGCTCGACGCTCTTCTGCCAGAACGGTCGCGGATCGGTCAACGCGGGATGCACCGCGGCGGCGTTGTTGACCAGCAGGTCGAGCCGTCCGCATTCGGCCGCCACCCGGTCGAACAGGGCCGCCACCGCGGAGTCGTCGGCATGGTCGAGCGGCGCGGGGATCACACCGTCGGCGTCGGTCACCGTCCGGCCGGTGCCGTACACCCGCCATCCGCGGCTCAGCAGCGCCCGGGCGATACCGCGCCCGGCGCCGCGGCTGGCACCGGTGACGACGGCGACGGGAGCTTCGGAAGTCACGCGATGAGGGTACGGCGCGTCGGCGATGAGTTTCGCGACCGCACCGGGTCGGTATCGACGAGATCGACCCGGAACCGTCGAGAGGACGCGACATGACCACCGACGCCGACATCCCCGCCACCCCCACCGCCCTGCCGCCGGAGGTGGACGACCGGACCTGGCGGGCGGCGCTGGCCGATCTGCGCCGCCGGGAGAAGGCCGTGACCCGGGAGCTGGATGCGATCGCCGCGCAGCGTCGCCGGCTGCCGATGGTGCGGATGCCCGACTACACCCTGGTCGGCGCCGAGGGCCCGGTCCGGCTCGCCGAGGTGTTCGCCGGCCGGTCCCAGTTGATCGCCTACCACCACATGTGGGCCGACGGCGCGGAATGGCAGTGCGGCGGGTGCACCTGGTTCACCTCCCAGTTCACCCGGTTGGAGTTCCTGGACAACTACGACGCCCGGTTCGTCGTCGTCACCAACGGCCCGATCGACGAGGCGTTGGCCTACCGCGAGAAGGTCGGCAACCGGATGGCGTGGTACTCCTCGGCGGACAGCCCGTTCGGCGCCGATGTGGACGCCCCGCCCGGCGGCGGGTTCGCGGTGAACGTCTTCCTGCGCGCCACCGCCGCCGACGGCACCGACGCGGTGTTCCGCACCTGGCACACCGACGGCCGCGGCACCGAGCAGCTCAGCCACGTCTTCGCGCTGCTCGACATCCTGCCGTGGGGCCGTCAGGAGGAGTGGCAGGACTCGCCGGACGGCTGGCCGCGGTGGCCGACGTATTCGGGCTGGCCGGACTCCCCCGACATCGCCCGCTGGTACGGGCCCGCCCCGCGGTAGCGGGCCGGCTCAGTGCGTCAGCAGCCATTTCAGGGCGGCCGCCACCGCGCACAACAGCGCCAGCACCACCCCGGAGACGATCGCGCGCACGGACCGTTCACCGTGGTAGTGGCCGATCACCGCGCCGAGGAATCCGACCCGCCCGATCGTGACGGTCTGCGCCGCCGCCAGCGCCCACACCGCCGGCAGCCAGCCCAGCCAGCCGGCGGCGAGCAACACGGCCGGGATCGACGCCGACGAGGCGATCGGCGCCGAATTGCGCACATGTCTGCGCAGCCGGGCCCGCGACGGCTCCTTGCCCTCGCGGATCTGGTCGCCGACCACCTCACCCACCAGATGGGCCACGAAGGTGGACAGCCCGGTGCCCAGCACGATCGCCACCGCGGTCGGGTCGGCGACCTGCTCCGGGGTGAGCGCGATCAGCGCGGCGAGCACCAGGATGTTGCCGTAGACGAAGGCCGAGCCCCGGCTGGCGGCCGTGTCGAGGTCGAAGTCCGGCGCGGTCTGGGTCATGGGATCGATTGTGCGGCGCGAACCCGTCGCGCAATCGGTGTTTGAGAAGCCCGCGTTCGGGTGATCATGGCGTATGCGCAACGACAAGGCCATCTTCATCACGGGCGCCGCGGCCGGTATCGGCCGGGCCACCGCGCTCACCTTCGCCCGCAAGGGCTACACCGTGGGCGCCTACGACATCGACGAGGCCGGGCTGGGGACGTTGGCCGAGGAGATCGGCCGGCTCGGTGCGACGGTGCACACCGGGCATCTCGACGTCACCGACACCGACGAGATGGCCACCCGGGTCAGTGAATTCGCCACCCAGGCCGGCAACCGGCTGGATGTCATGGTCAACAACGCCGGCATCCTCAAGGCCGGCCGGTTCGAGGACATCGACGTGCGCGCGCACTTCGCCGAGATCGACGTCAACACCAAGGGTGTCGTCAACGGGTTGCACGCCGCCTTCCCGCACCTGCGTGCCACCCCGGACTCGGTGGTCGTCAACCTGGCGTCCGCCTCGGCCATCTACGGCCAGCCCGAACTGGCCAACTACAGCGCCACCAAGTTCTTCGTCCGCGGGCTGACCGAGGCGCTCGACCTGGAATGGGGCCGGTACGGCATCCGGGTGGTGGCGATCTGGCCGCTGTACGTGCAGACCCCCATGCTCACCGGCGTCGACACCGGCACCACCCGCTCGCTGGGGGTGCGGTTGACCGCGCAGGACGTGGCGGATGTGATCGTGTCCGCGGTCGAACCCTCCCGGCTGCGCAGGACGGTCCGCCAGGTGCACTATCCGGTCGGAGCGCAGACCAAGGCGTTCGCGCTGGGATCGCGCTTCTCGCCCGCCTGGTTGACCCGTGCCCTCAACAAGCGGCTGGCGGGGAGCTGATCGTCACCGCCGCCCCGCCAGGATCGCCTCGATGTTGCGCTCGGCGAGCGCGGTGATGGTCAGGAACGGGTTGCAACCCAGGTAGCCGGGCAGCAACGACGCATCGTTGACGTACAGTCCGTCGTAACCGAGCACCCGGCCGAATCCGTCGGTGGCCCGGTTCCGGACGCAGCCGCCCATCGGGTGGACGGTGTTCGGGGCGAAGACCTCGCCGCCGAACAGGTCGTCGCGGTAGTCGACGCCGTTGGCCGCGGTGATCCGGTCGAACACCTGCCGCGCGCGGGCGTTGACGTTGTCGTTGAACTCCTCGGGCCAGTCGATGCTGATGGAGTCCGTCGCCCGGTCGTAGCGGATGTCGGCGCGGTCGTCGGTCCTGACCATCACGTAGTACCCCAGCGCGAACGTCTCGACCGGCAGCGGCAGCGAGAAGATGCTGGCGTACACCGGATTGTCCGGGTCGTCGCGTCCGTCGACGTTGATCATTCCCATCAGCGACTGCTGGGTACCGGCCGGGTCGGCCGGGGACAGGTGGTGCGCCACCATGACGTCGCCGTTGTTGCCGTATCCGCGGCCGACCTCGTCATTGAGGTCCGGCAGCGCCCCGGTGTCCCGGGCCTGCAGCAACAGTTTGACGGTTCCCAGTACGCCGGCGTTGAGAAACAGTCGGTCACAGCCGATTTCGTCGACATCGACCTCGTTGCCCCAGCGGTCGATCTCCCCGATCGACACCACGTATTCGCCGGACGGTTCCCGCCGGATCGCCGTCACCTCGGTGAGCGGGCGCAGGGTGACGTTGCCGGTGGCCAGGGCGGCGTGGATGTAGGTCTGGTCGACGCTGCCGAACCGGCCGTGGTTGTTGCCGAACTGCTGCTCGAAGTCCAGCGCGGACCGGGGAACGGTACCCGCCTCCTCCTGCCGCAGATAGTCGAACGAGTACGCGCTGCCGTTGTAATCGACGCGGTAGCCGGCAGCCTCGGCATAGCGCCGCCCGACCCTGGCGTACTGGAAGTACGGGGTGTGCTCGAACCAGTCCATGTCGCGGTAGCTGATCCGCAGCTGCCGGCGGGCCCGGCGGATATAGGTGTCCCGGAACTCCTGCGCATCGATGTCGGGAAACGCCTCGCGCAACTGGGCCGGTGTCGGGACCGCCGCGATGGCGGCATTGACCATCGACCCACCGCCGACGGCCACTCCGCGAAAAACGTTGTGCGCCCCCTGCACAACCTTCTCGCAGATGCCCGCCTGCACCGGCTGGGCAGAGGGGACGTGGCGCGCCACCTCCTCGACCGACACGCCGTCGAAGGACGACACCAGGCTCGGGGGCACATCGGTGAACCAGCCCGCGCGGGTGTCGGCCGGCAGCATTCTGGTGAACCGTCTGCCGTCGTCGTCGGGGGTGTCCCAGAGCCGACCCTTCTCCAGGATCAGGGTCTGCACACCGGCTTCGCCGAGCCGCAGCGCGGTGACTCCGCCCCCGTATCCACTGCCGACCACGATCGCCGGGTAATGGCTCCGGTTCGGCCGGCCGGACGAGGATCCCAGCCAGACCGCACCCCCGCCGGCGGCGGCCGCGGTGACGGCGGCGGCCACACCGAGGAACCCTCTACGCGACAACCGGACCACGATCACCTTTCCCGGGCCGCACGCCACCGGCGGCCCGCACAGCAACGCGATATTGGCCGATCTTGATTTGCTTCGCCGCCGCGGCACGCTGGTGGTTATCCAGTTGTGACAAATACCCGGTACATTGCCGACGCGGTGCGACATGCTTCGTATCGCCTTGAAAAACAGGTCAATTGACGTGCTGCACGGTAACCGGATCGTGCCGGCGGTGACTTCAGCGAAGGCGATGCGGACATATCGCATACCTGGGTATGAATTTGCGACATTCGAACCAGCGACGGATGTGGTTCGGCCGTGAGAACAAGGACTGAGGGTTGGCGTGAAATCGGACTGGACAGCCGTGCGCGTGCCGCGCCGCTGGGCGGACGGGCGGTATGTGTGGTTTCTGGGAGCCCTGCCGCCGGCGCTCGTCTACGGGTCGTGGCACGGTGTGGAGCAGACGGGTTGGCCGGCCTTCTGGTGGAGCGGGGTGGTGGTGACCTTCATGGTCATCCCCCTCATCGACCGCCTGGTCGGAACCTCGACGACGAATCCACCCGAGAACCTCGTCCCACCGCTGGAGGCGCAGCGCATATTCCGTTGGGCCACTTATTTGTTCGTCGTCAATCAGTATCTGGCGCTGATCGTGGCCTGCTGGCTGTGGAGCGGCGGTGGTGCGGCGCCGATGACCTTCGTCGACAAGCTGGGACTGGCGCTGACCGTCGGCCTGAGCGGCGGTCTGGGCATCAACGCCGCCCATGAGCTCGGGCACAAACGGCCCGCCGTCGAGCGCCGACTGAGCAAGGTCGCGCTGGCGCAGACCTGCTACGGCCACTTCTTCGTCGAACACAACCGCGGCCATCACGCCCGGGTCGCCACACCGGAGGACCCGGCGAGCGCGCGCTTCGGAGAGAGCCTGTACCGCTTCATCCCGCGGTCGGTGGTGGGCGGATTCCGTTCGGCCTGGCGGCTGGAGTGCGACCGCTTCGAACGCCGGGAGCGATCGCCGTGGACACTGCGCAACGACATCCTCAACGCCTGGCTGCTCAGCGTCGCGCTGTTCGGCGGGCTGTGTCTGTGGTTCGGCATCGGCGTGCTGGGATGGCTGGTGGTGCAGGCGGTTCTGGGATGCTGCCTGCTGGAGGCGGTCAACTACATCGAGCACTACGGACTGCGCCGACAACGGTTGCCCGGCGGGCGTTATGAACCGGTCCGGCCGGAACACAGCTGGAACAGCGACGCGATGGTCACCAACGTGTTCCTGTTCCAGCTGCAACGCCATTCCGACCACCATGCGAACCCGATGCGGCGATACCAGACCCTGCGGCACGCCGAGGACGCTCCCCAACTGCCGGCGGGCTACGCCGAGATGCTGCTGTACGCCCTCATCCCGCCGTTGTGGCGGAAGATCATGGACCCGAGGGTGGTGGCCCACTACGGTGGGGACCTCAGCCTGGTGGCGCTGGACCCGCGGACGCACCGGAGACCCGGTTCTGTTCACGCCGAACAGAACCCTGGTGTTGCCGGCACGCACCCGATAGCTTGCGGGTGACCGAAGACTGGTGGGCACGATCGTCGGCCTGGCCCTGAATCGCCCTGGTGCTGCTGGGCGCCGTCCCCGGGAGGTGGGCGCGGCGACCCGGTACCTGGAGGCCCGGGTGCCGGACTGGGCCGACGGCACACCGTTCAGCCGGATCGCCGACTCGATCGAATTTCCGGTCTACGCAATCGCGCTGGGGCTGCTCGGCAATGTGGTGCTCACCCGACTGGCGGTGCGGGAAGCGCTGGCCGGCGGGTTCCGCACCGAGTTCTTCATCAAGACCGGGTTAATGCTGCTCGGCGCGTCGGTCAACCTCAAGGTGCTGGTGACCGCCGCCGGACCGGCGATCGTGCAGGCGCTGCTGCTGATCAGCATCGTCTTCGGGTTCACCTGGTGGCTGGGCGGCCGGGTCGGGCTGGACGCCAAGCTGCGCGCGCTGCTCGCCTCGGCGGTGTCGATCTGCGGGGTCAGCGCGGCGATCGCCGCCGCCGTCAAGACCACCAGAACGCGTTGATCGGGTTCGTGGCGATCGCGCTGACCGCCTACTTCGCGCTGCGGGTGGAACGCGACACGGCCGCCCGGCCCACCATCGGGCAGTTCTGGCAGCGGTTCCCGAAGTTCGTGGTGGGCTTCGTCGCGGCGTCGGTCATCGGCACGCTGTATCTGGCCTGGGGCGGCGACAAGGCCGACATCGCCACCATCAACGATCTGCGCACCTGGTTCCTGATCTTCGCGTTCGTGGCGATCGGCCTGGAGTTCTCGGTCAAGGGTCTGCGCGAGGCGGGCCGGCGTCCGGTCGCCGTGTTCGGTTCGGCGACCGTGGTCAACATCGTCGTCGCGCTGGGACTGGCGGTCGTGCTGTTCGGCGGCGTCGACGTCGGTTGACGGCACGGGTTCGCCCCGCGGGTGCAGTCACGGTTCGGTCACGAATTCGGTCACGGCTGGTGTTCGGCGGGCACGCCGAGCGCCCGGCGCAGCACGCCGTGGGCGAAATCGACGTCGGCCGGGGCGTTGTCGATCAGGATCGCGGTGCACAGCCCGTCGGACGCCGCGACCAGTGCGGCGATCGCCTGGGGATCGTCGGTCAGGGTGGACGCCAGTTCGGCGACGTTGTCCCGCCACCGTCGCGCCACCGGTTGCAGCGCGGGGCGCCGGGCGGCCAGCGTGGACAGTTCCCGTTCGGCCAGCGCCCGCTCCCGGCCCGGACCGGCCGACTCGACGATCAGCTCGGCGAGGCCCCGCAGCCGGTCGCCGGGCCGTTCGATGATCTCCCGGATCCGCTCGGTGTATCCATCGGCGACGCTGGACAGCGCCGCGACCAGCAGGTCGTCGAGGGTGGCGAAATAGTAGGCGGTCAGGCTGGCCGGAATGCCGGCCTCCGCGGCGACCGCCCGATGGGTGACGCCCGCGGCGCCGTCACGCTCGACCACGGCGAGGGTGGCGTCGATGATCTCGGCGCGGCGCCGCTGCCCCCGGGCCCTGCGTCCGTCGGTCGTCTCACCGGCGTCAACCATGGTGTCGCTCAGGCTAGTCCAGTGGACGCAGGTGCCGCAGCGCCGTCGCGCACACCACCGCGACCACCACGACGGCGGCGCCGCCGATCAGCGCCGCGATGTTCACCCCGGCGGCGAACGCGTCCTGGGCCAGCCGGACCGCCTCGCCGGGAACCCGGTCGGCCACCGACACCGCGGCGGGCAGGCTCTCGGCGAGACGCTCCGCGTCCGGCCCCCCAACACCCTCGGCAACACCCTCGGGCCCGGTCATTCGACTCCGGTAGACGGCGGCGGTGACGCTGCCGAGCAGGGCGACCCCGACGGCGATGCCGAGTTCCTGGACGGTTTCGGACATCGCGGCTGCCGAACCGGATTTGGCGGCCGGGGCGGCGCCCACCACGATGTCGGTGCCCAACGCCGCGATCGCCCCGAGTCCGAGGTACACGAACGCGAACGCGACCACCACGGCCGGACCGTCGCCGCGGCCCGCGGAGGCCAGCACCGCGTAGCCGAGCACGGACACCCCCAGGGTCGCCGCCATCACCACGCCCGGCCGGACCCGCCGGGCGATCAGCGGAGCGCCGATGGCCGCGACGAACATCGCCAACGCCGGCGGGCCCATCCACCATCCCGCCCGCACCGGGGTCAGACCCTCGACCAACTGCAGGAACTGGGTGACCAGATACATCGTGCCGCCCACCCCGATCAGACCGATGAGCAGCACGGTCAGTGCCGCGGTGAACGCGCGGTCGGCGAACAACGTGACATCCAGCAGGGGGGCGTCCAGCCGGCGTTGCCGGTGCACGAAGACCGTTGCGGCCGCCGCCGCGAGCGCGCAGGCGGCCACCGCCACGCCGTCGACGCCGTGCACCGCGACGTGTTTGACGGCGTAGATCGCCGCGAGGATGGCGAGCAGGGACAGCGCGACGCTGCGCAGATCGAGCCGGCCGGCCTGCGGGTCGGCGTACTCGGGCAGCAGACGGGCTCCGAGCAGCACCGCCGCGGCCACCGGCACGGCGAGCAGAAACGCTGCGCCCCACCAGAACCGATCGACGAGAGCGCCGCCGACCACCGGCCCGGCCGCCATCCCGACGGCGAACATCGTGGCCCACACCCCGATCGCCAGCGCACGCTGGGCGGCGTCGACGAACATGTTCGAGATCAGCGACAGCGTCGAGGGCATCAGCGTCGCACCCGCGACACCCAGCAGTGCCCGCGCCACGATCAGCAGTTCCGCACTCGGGGCCAACGCCGCGAGCACCGACGCCCCGGCGAACGCCGTCACCCCGATCGTGAGCAGCCGGCGGCGGCCGATCCGATCGCCGAGGGTGCCCATCGTGATCAGAAAGCCCGCGATGAAGAAGCCGTAGGCGTCCATGATCCACAGCGTCTGCACCGGCGAGGGCGCCAGATCCGCCGCGACGGCCGGCAGCACCAGATACAGCACCGTCACGTCCAGACCGAGCAGCACCGTCGGGACCGCCAACACACCGAGGCCGGCCCATTCCCGCGCGCCGGCCCGAACCGCACACTGCGTCATCGCTCACCCTCCCACCAGATACTTGAACGATAATTCAACTTGAATTATCGTTCAAATACCTGGTGCCGGCGCACTCCGGCGGGTGGCCGGCCCGGTGAACCGGCCTGTCAAGATGGGCGGGTGACCGGCCCGCAGACCCCGAACGACACCGCCCCCGACGCCGGCCGGGGCTTCGCCACCACCGGCTCGGCGTACTACCCCGTGCTCGTCGCGGTGTTCACCGGCCTGGTGCTGATCTCCAACGTCACCGCCACCAAGGGGGTCGCGTTCGGGCCGGTCATCGGCGACTGGTCGATCATCACCGACGGCGCGTTCATCGTCTTCCCGCTCACCTACGTGATCGGCGACGTGCTCAGCGAGGTGTACGGCTTCCGGGCCGCCCGCAAGGCGATCTTCGTCGCATTCGCCATGCAGGCGGTCGCGTCGCTGGCGATGTGGATCGCCGCCGAGCTGCCGCCCGCCGACTTCTACCCGAACCAGGCCGCGTTCGAGGCCGTCGTCAAACCGTTCTTCCAACTCGTGATCGCCGGGCTGGCCGGCTTCATCGTCGGACAGACCGTCAACGCCTGGATCGTGGTGCGGATCAAGGCCATCACCAAGGAGCGGCATCTGTGGGCGCGGCTGATCGGGTCGACGGTCCTCGGCGAATTCGCCGACACCCTGGTGTTCTGCAGCATCGCCGCCGCCGCGATCGGCATCAGCACCCTCGACGACTTCCTCACCTACCTGGCGCTGGGCTGGATCTACAAGACCGTGGTCGAGGTGCTGGTGCTGCCGGTGACCTACCGGGTCATCGGCTTCGTCAAGCGCCGGGAACCCACGTACCGGCCCGCCGTCTGAGCCATTGGTAAAACTCCTCTGGCGAGGTGATAAAGCTACGGGCACCCGTAGCTACTCGCGGGTAGGTTTCGGTTATGAGTGTGGTGGCAGAATCGATCGGAGCGGCGGTCATCGACGCCGTCCACAATTACGGAGATCAGGCGCTGCTGCTGCAGTTCGACAGCACCGCCGAGGTGGTGGCCTGGACCGATGCCCTCCGGGCGGCGGAGCTGCTGGGGGTCGTCGACATCGTCCCGGCCGCACGCACCATCCTGGTCAGACTGGCCGGACCGCAATACCAGGCGCCGACCCGCCAGCGGTTGCGGCGGTTGCACCTGGCCCGGGACCAGTTCGACCGCTCGTTCGAGCCGCCCGAACGCGGTGCCGACGTGGTGATCGACGTGATCTACGACGGCGCCGACCTGCCCGAGGTGGCCCGGCTGACCGGCCTCACACCCGAACAGGTGATCGCCGCGCACACCGGCCGACCGTGGCGGGTCGGGTTCAGTGGTTTCGCCCCCGGGTTCGCCTACCTCGGCGGCGGCGACGAGCGGCTGCAGGTGCCGCGCCGCGCCGAACCCCGGGTCAGGGTGCCGGCCGGGTCGATCGGGCTGGCCGGTGAGTTCAGCGGCATCTATCCGCGGGAGTCGCCCGGCGGCTGGCAGTTGATCGGCCGCACCGAGGCGCGGCTGTGGGACCTCGACCGCTCCACCCCCGCACTGCTCACACCGGGCATGTGGGTCCAGTTCCGGGAGGCACGATGACCGTCACGCTCGAGGTTCTGCGGACCGGACCGCTGGCGCTGATCGAGGATCTCGGTCGGCCGGGTCTGGCGCATCTGGGCGTCTCGCCGTCCGGCGCCGCCGACCGCAGGTCCCATATGCTCGCCAACCGGCTGGTCGCCAACCCCACCGACCGGGCCACCATCGAGGTGATGTTCGGCGGGTTCTCCGCCCGGGTGCGCGGCGGCGATGTCGCGATCGCAGTCACCGGCGCCGACGCCAATCCGGCGGTGAACGGAATCCCCTTCGGCACCAACAGCATCCAGTACGTGCACGACGGCGAGGTGATCTCGCTCGGCTCGCCCCGCACCGGGTTGCGCAGCTATCTGGCCGTCCGCGGCGGCATCGACGTCGAACCGACGCTGGGATCACGCAGCCACGACGTGCTGGCCGGAATCGGCCCGCGCCCGCTGAAGGCCGGCGATGTGCTGCCGGTCGGCACCCAGAGCGACGAGTTCCCCGAACTCGATCAGGCCCCGGTCGCGGCCATCGACGAGGACCTGGTCGAGGTGGCGGTGATGCCCGGCCCGCGGGACGACTGGTTCGTCGACCCCGACGTCCTGGTCCGCACCAACTGGCTGGCCACCAACCGCAGCGACCGGGTCGGGATGCGTCTGGTCGGCATGCCGCTGGAGTACCGGGAACCGGACCGGCAGCTGCCCAGCGAAGGCGCCACCCGCGGGGCTGTTCAGGTGCCGCCGAACGGATTTCCGGTCATCCTCGGACCGGATCACCCGGTCACCGGTGGTTATCCGGTGATCGGGGTGGTGGTCGACGAGGACGTCGACAAGATCGCCCAGGTCCGGCCCGGCCAGACGGTCCGGTTGCACTGGGCGCGGCCGCGCCGGCCGTTCGATCACCAGGCCGACCCGGTTATGGCGGCCCCGCTGCCGCAACCCTGGTAGAAGTGGGGGTGTGCGTACGCAGGCCGTTCCCCGAGACTTCAGTGCGCCCCGGATCCGCGGGGTGCCGACCGCCCGCCTCGTGCACACCTCCGACCTGGACAAGGAGGCGTTCGAGAGCGCCCGGGAGATGGTGATCGAGGCGTTCGAAGGCGAGATGACCGACACCGACTGGGACAACGCACTCGGCGGTATGCACGCGTTGATCCAGCACCGGGGCACGCTGATCGCCCACGCCGCGGTGGTGCAACGCCGGTTGCTGTACCGCAGCACCGCGCTGCGCTGCGGCTACGTGGAGGCGGTCGCGGTGCGTAAGGACTGGCGCGGACAGGGGCTCGCCCACGCCTTGATGGACGGCATCGAGCAGGTGCTGCGCGGCGCCTATCAGCTCGGTGCGCTGAGCGTCACCGAGGCGGGCCGCCACATGTACACGTCGCGCGGCTGGCTGCCCTGGCTCGGCAAGACGTCGGTGCTCAGCCCCACCGGTATCGTCCGCACCCCCGAGGACGACCGGTCGCTCTACGTGTTGCCGATCAGTGTGGAGCTGGACACCACCGCCGAGATCACCTGCGACTGGCGCGACGGCGACGTGTGGTGAGCGGGTGGTGAGCGGCCCGCCCGGCCGTTGACCGCTCAGTGGGCCGAACGCTTCGGCATGCCGGCCACCAGCGGGGTGTCCACGCCGATGCGGCCGATCTTCGACGCACCGCCCGGGTCACCCAGCGGCGCGTCGCGGCCCGGCAGGATCTCGGTGAAGAACGCGGCGTTGTCGGCGAGGTGCCGGTACTCCTCGTCGGGGAGGTCGTACTCGAAGTAGATGGCGTCGACTTTGCAGACCAGCTTGCAGGCGCCGCAGTCCACGCACTCGTTCGGGTTGATGTACAGCGACCGGTCACCCTCGTAGATGCAGTCCGCAGGGCACTCCTGCACACACGACTTGTCGGTGACATCGACGCATGCACTTCCGATCACGTAGGTCATATCCGCAGCGTAGGAAGGTTCGGGTGAGCGAAGCAGGGGCCGAAAGTCCTCATGTGCCGGTGGCGCCCAGCCAGCCGTCCGCGGATGATCGACAAGGGACTTCCGGCCCTGCTCGAAGGGGCCTTCGACGCCAATACTGATACCAACCGTCACAGCTATTTCGGGAGGTGGCGTCCATGACCCGGTTGACGCCCCTGGACGCGGGTTTCCTCGAGGTGGAGGACTCCGATCCGCATGTGAGCCTCGCGATCGGCGGCGTCGCCATCCTCGCCGGCCCGATGCCCGATCCGGACACGCTGCTGTCCACGTTGGAGCAGCGCATGACGGTCTGCCCGCGGTTCCGCCAGCGGCTGCGCCGGTATCCGCTGGACGTGGCCGCCCCCGAGTGGGTCGACGATCCCGACTTCGACCTCACGAGACATGTGCGGCGGATCGCCCTGCCCCGGCCCGGGACCGAGCGCGACCTGTACGAGGTGATCGCCGACATCATGTCCTGGCGGCTGGACCGCAACCACCCGCTGTGGGAGATCTGGGCCATCGAGGGGCTCTCGGACAACCGGTGGGCCGTGCTGATGAAGGTGCATCACTGCGTCGCCGACGGCATCGCGACCGTGCACATGCTGGCCGGGCTGTCCGACGGCGGGCCCGGGGAGACGTTCGCCGACCAGTTGCGCACCGGGACCGCACGCCGGACCGAACAGGCGAATCCGGACCGACCGGCGTTGCGGCTCCCGCTGACCCCGCTGTCGGTGGTGCGGGCCGGCCTCCGCGTCGGACGCGGTGTGCGTGACCTGGCGGCCGGGCTGCTGCGCAGCGCTCCGTCGCCGCTGAACGGACCGGTGTCGGATCTGCGCCGGTACAGTGCCGCCCGGGTGCGGCTCGACGACGTCCGGCGGGTGTGCCGGGCGTTCGACGTGACCATCAACGACGTCGCACTGGCCGCGCTCACCGAGAGCTACCGGACCCTGTTGCTGCAGCGCGGTGTACAGCCGCTCTCGGATGCGCTGCGCACGCTGGTACCGGTGTCGGTGCGCCCGCCGGATGCCTCCGGCGCGGCGGACAACCGGGTGTCGTTGATGCTGCCGTGCCTGCCCGTCGACGTGGGTGATCCGGTGCAGCGCCTGCTGGCGGTGCACGACCGGATGTCCCGCAGCAAATCGTCGGGACAGCATGAGGCCGGCCACGCGGTGACCTCGATCGCCGATCTGATCCCGTTCGCGTTGACCGCCCAGGCGGTGCGGTTCCTGGTCCGGCTGCCGCAACGCGGTGTGGTGAGCGTCGCGACCAACGTTCCCGGACCCAAGCGTCCGCTGCAGGTGCTCGGCCGTCCGGTGCTCGCGGTGCTGCCGGTGCCGCCGATCGCCATCCAGTTGCGCATCGGCGTGGCGATCCTCAGCTACGCCGATCAACTGTCGTTCGGCATCCTCGCCGACTTCGACACCGTCCCCGACATCGACGACTTCGCCCGCGGAATCGAGACCGCGGTCCGGCGGCTGGTGAAGTGCAGCCGACGGTCCCGAACCCGGCCCCGGAACGGGCTGACCCTGGTGGCCAGCAACTGATTCTTGCCGGATGACAGTGGGCACTCACAGTGTTTTTCCGGGTGACAACACCACTCCGGCAAAGACAGTCGGGGAATGAAACGGACGTGAGTGTTGTTGCAGAAAGTGGAGACGGGACGAAAGGGGCCCGTCCCCACAGGCTTCAGCGATGAAGCAGCGACGAGATGAGCACGAGAGGAGGGATGAGGCATGAGCAACCTGATGCTGAGAAACCGTCCGGTCCTGGACATGGCGTTGGACATCGACAGATGGTTCAACGGGTGGTTGCGTGATCTGTTCGGTCCGATGCGCGACCAGGTGACCGGTGACTGGTGGACCGCCGAGTTCACCCCCGCCGCCGAGGTGGTACGGGACGGTGACGACGCGGTGATCCGGCTCGAGCTTCCGGGCGTGGACATCAAGAGGGATGTCAACGTCGAGCTCGAGGACGGCCGGCTGGTCATCCACGGTGAGCGTCGGGACGAACACGAGGAGAACCGGGACGGCCGGTACCTGCGGGAGCTCCGCTATGGCTCGTTCCGACGGTCGTTCGCGCTCCCGGCCAACGTCACCAAGGACGACATCTCGGCGACCTATGAAGCCGGGGTGTTGACCGTTCGCGTGGCCGGTGCTCACGCCGGCACGGAGCGCGAGCGGATCGCGATCGAGGCCAAGTAAGTGCGATTTCGGCGTGGAAACGTTCGGTGAGCGATCGTTTCCACGCCAGATTTTTTTCGATCAGCGCCAACGGGCCAGGATCTCCCCGGCCCGGACGGCCAGTGCCGCCTGGAAGAACGGGCCGAAGCTGATCCGCGCCACACCCAGCGGCCCGAAGCTCGCCGGATCGGCCTGATCCGGCGCGGCGATCGCGTTGACCGGCAACGGCAGTTCGGTGGCCAGCCGGCGCAGAATGTCCGGGTCGTGCCGGCCCACCGGATACAACACATCGGCGCCGGCGCGCGCGCATTCGGTCAGCCGCGCGATCGCCCGGTCCACCCGGTCGGACTCGTCACCGTCCTGCCGTAGGAACAGGTCGGTGCGGGCGTTGACCACCACATGCACACCCGCGGCATCCGCCGCCGCCCGCAGCGCCCCGACCAGCTCGGCGTGTTCGGCCACCGACCGCAGCCGCCGACCCTCACTGTGCACGGTGTCCTCGATGTTGAGCCCGACGGCGCCGGCGTCGAGCAGGCCGGTGATCAGCCGCTCCGGCGACTCGGCGTAGCCCGATTCGATGTCCACCGACACCGGCACCTCGACCGCCGCCGTGATCTGACCGACCCGGGTGAGGACGTCGTCGAACGTCATCCCCTCGTTGTCGGCCTTGCCCAGCGAATCGGCGACCGGATGACTCCCGACGGTCAGCGCCGGGAATCCCGCGTCCACCGCCAGCCGGGCCGACCAGGCATCCCACACCGTCGGCAGCACCACCGGGTCGCCGGGCCGGTGCAGTGCCAGGAAGTCACTCGCCCGCTTCTGCAAAACCTGTCTGTTTCCCACCGCACCTCCGCGCGTCGACGTGATCTCTCTCACTATCAACCCAGTGATATGGCTAGCATCGGGTGTCGTAATGTGATTCTCGACACCCTTCAGCCCAAGGAGGTCACCCCAATGTCCGCCACCGCTGCTGAACTCGCCCAACTGCACGAACTCATGCACGGCCTTCGGCGTTGCGTGGCATCGCTGGCAGCACGCTATGGCGACAGCCCGGGCATGAAGCGCATCGTCAACAGCGCAGAACGCATCCAGAACGACATCGACCGGCTGCACATCGACGCCGAGGAGTTCGAGATGTCGCGCGGACTGCACCGGCATGTGCCCGCCGCCGAGAAGATCCCGGTGCCCGACACCGAGTACGACACCAACTTCTGGCACGGAATCGACGACGAGGGGCTGCGCTGAGTCGAGCGTCCGCGACGCTCGACCGGCGTCTTCCCCGCTGAGTCCCGTCCCCCCGTAAGACCGATCGACAACGAAAGGGAACCGTGAGCGCACCCACCGCCGACCGTTCTGCGACCGGCGTCCATTCGCCGAATCGCGCTGAGATACCGCAGCGCACCCTGCGCACCGATCGGTGGTGGATGCCTCCGATGTGGGTCAACCTCGGGCTGGCCGCGTTCGTCATCTACGCGACCGTCCGAGCGTTGATGCACGACTACTACTACGTCGCCGACTACCACTATCTGACGCCGTTCTACTCCCCGTGCGTGTCCGCGTCCTGCGTGGAAGGCTCCAGTCACCTCGGCGTCTGGTTCGGCGAATTCCCGTGGTTTTTGCCGTACGCGATCATCTCGCTGCCCTTCCTGCTGCTGTTCCGGGTGACGTGCTACTACTACCGCCGCGCCTACTACCGCTCGGTCTGGCAGTCACCGCCCGCATGCGCTGTGGCCGAACCGCATTCGAGCTACAGCGGTGAGACGCGGTTCCCGCTGATCCTGCAGAACTCCCACCGCTACTTCTTCTACGTCGCGCTGGCCATCACGCTGCTCAACACCTATGACGCCATCATGGCGTTCCGCTCCCCGAGTGGGTTCGGCTTCGGCCTGGGCAACGTCATCCTGCTGATCAACGTCGCACTGCTGTGGGCCTACACCGGCGGTTGCCATTCCTGCCGGCACATCGTCGGCGGCCGGCTCAAGCACTTCTCGAAACATCCGGTGCGGTACTGGACCTGGACCAGAGTCAGTTGGCTGAACGGCCGGCACATGCAGTTCGCCTGGATCACCCTGGGCACCCTGATGTTCACCGACTTCTACATCATGGCGGTGTCGGCAGGCTGGATCACTGACCTGAGATTCATTGGCTGACAACGCTTGTCGGTTCGACATCCGGTTTGGTAACGACTGATCGAAATGAATATCCAACGAATGGGGAGTTATGACTGAAGTCGAGCGGCACCAGTACGACGTCGTGGTGATCGGTGCCGGCGGCTCGGGTTTGCGCGCGGTGATCGAAGCCCGCGAGCGCGGTCTGCGGGTCGCCGTGGTGACCAAGTCACTGTTCGGTAAGGCCCACACCGTGATGGCCGAGGGCGGGTGCGCGGCCTCGATGGGTAACACCAACCCGAAAGACAACTGGCAGACCCACTTCTGCGACACCATGCGCGGCGGGAAGTTCCTCAACAACTGGCGGATGGCCGAACTGCACGCCAAGGAATCCCCGGACCGGGTGTGGGAGCTGGAAACCTACGGCGCCCTGTTCGACCGGCTCGAGGACGGCCGCATCAGCCAGCGCAACTTCGGCGGCCACACCTACCCGCGGCTGGCCCACGTCGGTGACCGCACCGGGCTGGAACTCATCCGCACCATGCAGCAGAAGATCGTCTCGCTGCAGCAGGAGGACAAGGCCGAATTCGGTGACTACGAGGCCCGGATCCGGGTGTTCCACGAGTGCTCGATCACCGAGTTGATCAAGGACGGCGACCGCATCGCCGGGGCCTTCGGATACTGGCGCGAGACCGGGCGGTTCATCCTGTTCGAGGCGCCGGCCGTGGTGCTCGCGACCGGCGGGATCGGCAAGACCTACAAGGTGACGTCGAACTCCTGGGAGTACACCGGCGACGGCCATGCGCTGGCGCTGCGGGCCGGCTCGACGCTGATCAACATGGAGTTCATCCAGTTCCACCCGACCGGGATGGTCTGGCCGCCCAGCGTGAAGGGCATCCTCGTCACCGAGGGTGTCCGCGGTGACGGTGGGGTGCTGAAGAACTCCGAGGGCAAGCGGTTCATGTTCGACTACATCCCCGCGGTGTTCAAGGGCCAGTACGCCGAGACCGAAGAGGAAGCCGATCAGTGGCTCAAGGACAACGACTCCGCCCGCCGCACACCGGATCTGCTGCCCCGCGATGAGGTGGCCCGGGCGATCAATGCCGAGGTGAAGGCCGGCCGCGGCTCACCGCACGGCGGGGTGTATCTCGACATCGCGTCCCGGCTCCCGGAGGGCGAGATCCTCAAACGCCTCCCGTCGATGTATCACCAGTTCAAGGAGCTGGCCGAGGTCGACATCACCAAGGAGCCGATGGAGGTCGGACCGACCTGCCACTACATCATGGGCGGGATCGAGGTGGATCCGGACACCGCCGCGGCGCGGACGCCCGGCCTGTTCGCGGCCGGCGAGTGCGCCGGCGGGATGCACGGTTCGAACCGGCTGGGCGGGAACTCGCTGTCGGACCTGTTGGTGTTCGGCCGGCGTGCCGGCCTGGGCGCCGCCGACTACGTCAACGCGCTCAAGGATCGTCCGCAGGTGTCGCAGGAGGCCGTCGACCACGCCATCCGGCTGGCGCTGGCCCCGTTCGAGGGGCCGAGCAACGGCGCCACCCCGGAGAATCCCTACACGCTGCAACTCGATCTGCAGGACACGATGAACGAGCTGGTCGGCATCATCCGCACCGAGGCGGAGATGACGCAGGCGCTCAACAAGCTCGGCGAGTTGCGGGAGCGGTTCCGCAATCTCAAGGTCGACGGGGGCCGGCACTACAACCCGGGCTGGCATCTGGCCATCGACCTGCGCAACATGCTGCTGGTCAGCGAATGTGTGGCCAAGGCGGCGCTGGATCGCACCGAGAGCCGCGGCGGGCACACCCGCGACGACTATCCGGCCATGGACGCCAAGTGGCGCAGCACCTTGCTGGTATGCCGCGCCACCGGTGACGACGACGTCCTGCCCAGCATCGAGGTCACACCGGAACAGCAACCGCCGATGCGGCCGGATCTGTTGGCGCTGTTCGAGATCGACGAGCTGGAGAAGTACTACACCGACGAGGAACTCGCCGAGCATCCGGGACGGAGGGTCTGATGGGCTACCAGGCAAAGCTGCGTGTGTGGCGCGGTGACGACGACGGCGGCGCGCTGCAGGACTACTCCGTCGAGGTCAACGAGGGTGAGGTGGTGCTCGACATCATCCACCGTCTGCAGCAGACCCAGACGCCGGATCTGGCGGTGCGCTGGAACTGCAAGGCCGGCAAGTGCGGATCGTGTTCGGCGGAGATCAACGGCCGGCCGCGGTTGATGTGTATGACGCGGATGTCCACGTTCGCCGAGAACGAGGTCATCACCGTGACGCCGATGCGCACGTTCCCGGTGATCCGCGACCTGGTCAACGATGTGTCGTTCAACTTCGAGAAGGCGCGCGAGATCCCGTCGTTCCGGCCGCCGAAGGATCTGCAGCCCGGTGAGTACCGGATGCAGCAGGAGGACGTGAACCGGTCACAGGAGTTCCGCAAGTGCATCGAGTGCTTCCTGTGCCAGAACGTGTGCCATGTGATTCGCGACCACGAGGACAACAAGAAGGCCTTCGCCGGGCCGCGTTTCCTGATGCGGATGGCCGAGCTGGACATGCATCCGCTGGACACCCACCCCAACCGGGCCGAGGAGGTCCAGGACGAGCACGGCCTGGGCTACTGCAACATCACCAAGTGCTGCACCGAGGTGTGCCCGGAGCACATCAAGATCACCGACAACGCGCTCATTCCGATGAAGGAGCGGGTCGCCGACCGCAAGTACGACCCGGTGGTCTGGCTGGGCAACAAGCTGTTCCGACGGCAGTAGCCACTCCGTCAGCGCCCGGTCCACGCCTCGGCAGTCCCGTCGTGGCGCACGTGTGGCGCACGTGATCTCTCTCCCTGCGGACCCCGCCGGCCACCGGCCGGCGGGGTCCTGCCACATCGCCTGCCGTCCGTCGCGGATTTGGGTAACCTCGGTCACAACACCACCTGCGGCGAGCCCGATGCTGCGGGGGCGCCGGCCGGCCGGATCCGTGACGGCTGGATCCGCCGGCGACCGGTGCCGGAGGCCGAGACCGCACTCGAGCGGCCGAGACCGATCAACGTCGATCAGTCGAGAAAGGCAGTCATGACCGTCGGACGCGTTTACAGCATCAACGAGATTCGCAAGGCGATCCGCGAGCTGACCCTCCGCGCTCAATTGGCCCGCAAGGAGAACCGGCTGGCCGACGCCGCGGAGATCGAAGATCGGATCCAGCGCTACCGAGAGGAACTGGCCGCCCGCCCGTAGTGGAGCGGCCTGCCCCTTTCTTTCCCTTCGGTCGGATCGATCGGACTCGATCAGCCCGACCGGCTTCGGCTGAAGCCTCCGGCTGAATCCTTTCGGTTACCGATAACCTTCCGACACCTCCCGATACCACCTCCCGATACCACCCGATGTTGCCCCGTCGGGGATGTGGTGTTTCCCACATCCCCGACGGGCAGACCCCGTCTGCTGGGCGCCGCGGCCCCGCGCCGACTCGCGGGCCGCTGCCCGATGCCGGCGCGCATCGTCGACCTGGACGGATCACACCTGCTCAGGGGGTGGATCCGGGCGCTTCTCAACCGCTGGGCGGTGGTGTCGAACCAGCCGCGCAGACCCCGGCACAACCGGGGTGGATACCCCCGCCGGACCCCGGCCAACCAATTGGTTGGTTAGATGGCGGAAATTGCCCGTGGCGGCTTTGCGTTGAAGTTACCGAGCGGTATAGTTCCAAGAGTTACCGGTGGGTAACTTACATCGCAAGTACCCAACCGTCGGTGGCCGTCTCGTCGAGGAGGAATAGTGAGCCACTACAAGAGCAATGTCCGTGACCAGGAATTCAACCTGTTCGAGGTGTTCGGCGTCGACAAGGCGCTGGGCCAGGGCGAGTACAGCGACCTCGATGTCGACACGGCACGGGAGATGCTCGCCGAGATCAGCCGCCTGGCGGAAGGGCCCGTAGCCGCCTCGTTCGTCGAGGGCGACCGTAACCCGCCGACTTTCGACCCGGAGACCCACTCGGTGTCGCTGCCGGAGAACTTCAAGAAGTCGGTGCGCGCGGTTCTTGACGCCGGCTGGGACAAGGTCGGCATCGAAGAGGAGCTCGGCGGGATGCCGATGCCCCGTGCCCTGGTGTGGGCGCTGCACGAGCACCTGCTCGGCGCCAACCCCGCGGTGTGGATGTACGGCGGCGGCGCCGGCTTCGCCAGCATCCTCTACAAGCTGGGCAACGAGCAGCAGAAGAAGTGGGCCAAGATCGCCGTCGAGCGCCAGTGGGGTTCCACCATGGTGCTCACCGAACCGGATGCCGGTTCGGACGTCGGCGCCGGCCGCACCAAGGCGATCGAGCAGCCGGACGGCTCCTGGCACATCGAGGGTGTGAAGCGGTTCATCACCTCGGCCGACTCCGACGACCTGTTCGAGAACATCTTCCACCTGGTGCTGGCGCGTCCGGAGGGCGCGGGACCGGGCACCAAGGGTCTGTCGCTGTTCTTCGTACCGAAGTTCCTCTTCGATCCGGAGACCGGTGAACCCGGCGAACGCAACGGCGTCTTCGTCACCAACGTCGAGCACAAGATGGGCCTGAAGGTCTCGGCGACCTGTGAGCTGGCGTTCGGCCAGCACGGCGTGCCGGCCAAGGGTTGGCTCGTCGGCGACGTGCACGAGGGCATCCGGCAGATGTTCGATGTCATCGAGCAGGCCCGGATGATGGTGGGCACCAAGGCGATCGCCACGCTGTCCACCGGCTATCTCAACGCGCTCGAGTACGCCAAGGAGCGTGTGCAGGGCGCCGACATGACCCAGATGACCGACAAGACCGCACCGCGGGTGACCATCACCCACCACCCCGACGTGCGCCGGTCGCTGATGACGCAGAAGGCCTACGCAGAGGGCATGCGGGCGATGTACCTCTACACCGCGACCTATCAGGACGCCGCGGTGGCCGAGGCCGTGCACGGTGTCGACGCCGATCTGGCGATGCGGGTCAACGACCTGCTGCTGCCGATCGTCAAGGGTGTCGGCTCGGAGCAGGCGTACGCCAAGCTGACCGAGTCCCTGCAGACGCTGGGTGGTTCGGGCTTCCTGCAGGACTACCCGATCGAGCAGTACATCCGCGACTCGAAGATCGACTCGCTGTACGAGGGCACCACCGCCATCCAGGCGCAGGACTTCTTCTTCCGCAAGATCGTCCGCGACAAGGGTCAGGCGCTGACGTACCTGTCCGGCCAGATCGAGAAGTTCGTCAAGAACGAGTCCGGTAACGGCCGGCTCAAGAAGGAGCGCGAACTGCTGCAGACCGCGCTCAACGACGTACAGGCGATGACGGCCGCCATGACCGGCTACCTGATGTCGGCGCAGGAGGATCCGAAGAACATCTACAAGGTGGGTCTCGGATCGGTGCGCTACCTGATGAGCGTCGGCGACCTGGTGATCGGCTGGCTGCTGCAGGAGCAGGCCGCGGTGGCCCTGGAGAAGCTGGACGCCGGCGCCGAGGGTGACGAGCGCGCCTTCTACGAGGGCAAGGTCGCGGCGGCGTCGTTCTTCGCCAAGAACTTCCTGCCGCTGCTGACCAGCATGCGTCACGTCATCGAGAACATCGACAACGAGATCATGGAACTCGACGAGGCGGCGTTCTGATCCGCTGATCAGGTCCGCGGACAACGCGAAAAAGGGCACGGTCGTCGCAACCCGGTTGCGGCGGCCGTGCTCTCGTCTTCCCGGGATCCGCTGTCTCTCGGGGTTCTGGCCAACCGGTCTGGCTAACCGGTCTGCCGTGAGACCAGCAACGCCCGGGTGCGGGCCCTGATCTCGGGGTCGGCGTCGAACACCGCGGCGGTGAACTCGTCGACGCCGGCAGCGGCCAGTTCATCGAGGCGCTGCGACACCGTCTGCTCGTCGCCGATGATCGCCGCGTCCTCGGGGTTCACGTAGCCCTCCCGGTCCAGCATGGCCCGGTACGACGGCAGGGTGCCGTACACCGCGAACTGCTCCACCGCCTGCGCCCGCGCGCCCTCGACGTCGTCGGTGACGCTGACCGGCAGTGACGCCACGACGCGGACGTCGGACCCGGACCGGCCGGCGTCGGCGGCGGCCTGCCGCAACGTCGGCACGATGTGGCCGGCCAGAGTCTTCGGCCCGGTCATCCAGGTCAACGTGCCGGCGGTGCGCCGCCCGGCCAGCCGCAGCATCTGCGGCCCCAGCGCGGCGAGATACACCGGCGGTTCCGGCGGCGAAGTCCCGCCCCCGGCCAGCCTCAGCGCCCCGCGGGTGCTCCAGAACTCCCCGGTGACGTCGGCGGGCCGCCCGGCCAGCAGCGGCTGCAGACCGTCGAGATACTCACGCATCTGGCGCACCGGCCGGTCCCAGCTCACGCCCCACATACCCTCGGCGACCATCCGGTGGCTCATCCCGATGCCGAGCAGGAAGCGGCCCCCGCTGATCAGTGACAGGGTCAGCGCCCGCTGTGCCAGTTGCATCGGATGCTGCGGCTGGATCGGGATGACCCCGGAGCCCACCTCGATCCCGTCGACCGCACGCAGCGCGATGCCCAGCACGGTCGGCAGGTCGATGTCGAAAGGCAACTGGGCCAACCAGACTCTGCCGAAACCGGCGTCGCGCAGGGCGGTGAGGTCGCGCACCAGGGAGTCGATCGGGTCGGGGCCGTCGGGGGTGAGGCCGACGATGCTGAGGCTGATCCGCATGCCTGCCATCAAAACACCCATCCGGTGGGTGGTCGGCCGGTTCACCGGCTAATCTGCCACACCATGCAAACCACCGAACAATCGACAGCGCACCGGCGGGGTGGGTTCTTCGAGGGCCGGTACGGTCGCTGGCTGCTGCCCGGTGTGATCCTGCAGTCGGTGCTGATCGGCGGCGGGTACGCGACCGGCCGCGAGATCGTCGAGTTCGGCGCGAAGTTCGGCGCGCTCGGGTGGATCGCCGGGTTGGCGATCTTCGCCGGTTTCGGGCTGATGGCGTTCCTGATGTTCGAGATGGCGCGCCGGTTCCAGGTTTTCGACTACCGCAACCTGCTGCGGATCCTGATCGGACCGCTGTACTGGTTGTTCGACATCGTCTACATCATGCTGGCGATCCTGATCATCGCGATCATGGCCGCCGCCACCGGTTCGATCCTGCAGGCGACGCTGGGCACACCGCAGATCGTGGGCATCGCGCTGATCGTCGTCATCGTCGGCTTGTTGAACTTCTACGGCGAGGGCGTCATCGAACGGTTCAAGACTGCCGGCACGGTGGCGCTGTTCTCCGGCTACGCGCTGTTCGCGGCGCTGGTGCTGCACCGCCACTGGGACAGTGTCGGGGAGACACTGCGCTCGGGCAGCCACGCGCTGGAACCGACGGCGTCGATCTGGTGGGTGTTGTGGACCGGCGTGCTCTATGTCGGCTACAACCTCGCGGTGTATCCGGCGGCGCTGTTCACCGCGCACCGGCAGACCCGGCTGCGCGACACCGCGGTCGCCGGACTGGTCGCCGGTCTGCTGATGACGGTGCCGTGGTTCCTCACCTACTTCGCGCTGATGGGCTTCTACCCCGACGAGTCGGTGTTCGGCGCCGATGTGCCGTGGCTGGAGATGCTCGGGGCGGAAGCCGCGTGGGTGATCGTGATCTTCGGCATCGTGGTCGGCTGGACGCTCATCGAGACGGCGACCGGCATGATCTACGCGCTGCTGGCCCGGATCAGCCAGAACCTCATCGACGCCGACCGGCCGCCGATGACGCGGCGGACCAGCGGAATCATCGCGGTGGCCACCCTGCTGCTGGCGTTGCTGCTGGCCCAGGTGGGCATCATCGACCTGGTCGCCAAGGGCTACACCGCGATGGCGTACGCGATGATCGTGGTGTTCGCGGTGCCGCTGCTGGTGCGCGGCACCTATCTGATCGTGCGGCGCCGTGGTCATGCGTTCACCGAACCGACCGACCCCCGCGGCCACCGGCCGACTAACACCCCGGCGAGCCCGGTCAACCCGGAGGCGTCGCCGCAGCCCACCGCACTGGACCAGTGACCCTTTTCAGGGCACGGGAGGTTCGGGGCACGAATAAAGGGCGGGTTCGGGAGGACATTCAGGGACGTTTCAACGTGTTTCACGTCGCCGGCTTTCACCCTGTTCACCGGCTGTTCGGATAGGTCACTCCCGAACCCGTCGTGCTTCTGAGCGTACGCCTCTGACTCCCCTCAGACCAGAGGTGTGCGCCCAGAAATTCCGGCGAGCGCATCGGCACGAAAGGAATGCTCCGTGCTGCCGTCGGGTCGGGGGGTCAGACGACAGCACGGAGCTAACCGGTGTATCGCCGCACCCCGGCGCGGCGTTACACCGGGGCGGGAAAATTTCTCCGTCGGACTCCGTCGGGATCCGTCAGGGTCCGACGGGGTCCGTCAGGCCGGGGTCCGTCAGGCCTCGAGGATGGCCACCACGCCCTGGCCGCCGGCCGCGCAGATGGAGATCAGCCCGCGCACCGTCTTGCCGGTCTCCTTCTTCTTCTCCGCCAGCTGCTTGGCCAGCTGGGCCACGATCCGGCCGCCGGTGGCCGCGAACGGATGCCCGGTCGCGATCGAGGAGCCGTTGACGTTGAGCTTGGACCGGTCGATGCTGCCCAGCGGCTGATCCAGGCCGAGCCGCTCCTTGCAGTAGTCCTCGGACTCCCAGGCCTGCAACTGGGCCAGCACCACCGACGCGAACGCCTCGTGGATCTCGTAGAAGTCGAAGTCCTGCAGGCTGAGGTTGTTGCGGGCGAGCAGGCGCGGCACCGCATAGGTGGGCGCCATCAGCAGGCCGTCCCGGCCGGTGACGTAGTCCACCGCCGCGGTCTCGGCGTCGACGAAGTAGGCCAGCGGTTCCAGCCCGCGCTTCTCCGCCCAGTCCTCGGACGCCAGCAGCGCCACCGAGGCGCCGTCGGTGAGCGGAGTCGAGTTGCCGGCGGTCATGGTCGCGTCCCCGGCCTTGACGCCGAACACCGGCTTGAGCTTGGCCAGCTTCTCGGTCGAGGTGTCCGGACGCAGGTTGTTGTCGCGGTACAGCCCGAGGAACGGGGTCATCAGATCGTCGAAGAAGCCCCGCTCATAGGCGGCCTGCAGATTGCGGTGGCTGGCCGCGGCCAGCTCGTCCTGATCGACGCGTTTGATGCCCATCTCCTTGGCGGTGATGGCGGCGTGCTCCCCCATCGACAGGCCGGTGCGCGGCTCGCTGTTGACCGGGATCTGCACTCCCAGTGAGGCCGGCAGCTTGCCGACCAGCTTGAGCCGCTCCACGTTGGACTTCGACCGGCGCAACCCCAACAGCACCCGGCGCAGATCGTCGCCGAACGCGATCGGCGCGTCGGAGGCGGTGTCCACACCGCCGGCGGCGGCCACCTCGAACCGGCCCGCGGCGATCCCGTCGGCGGCGGCGATGGTGGCCTGCAGACCCGTGCCGCACGCCTGCTGCAGATCGAAGGCCGGGGTGTAGGAGGACAGCGCGCTGCCCAGCACGCATTCGCGGATCAGGTTGAAATCGCGGCTGTGTTTGAGCACCGCACCGCCGATGACGGCACCGAGCCGCTCACCGGCCAGGTTGAACCGGTCGACCAGGCCGCTCAGCGCCGCGGTGAACATGTCCTGGTTCGAGGCGTCGGCATACACGCCGTCGGCACGGGCGAAGGGAATCCGGTTGCCGCCCAGGATGGCGACCCGGCGGCGGGAATCGTTATTGGCCACGTCTGTTGCCTCCGTTGTCGGGGGTTTGTTACCTCCGTTATGGGGTTACCGAAGTCATAGTACCCACGCTTCTTACTCTGGAGTAAGTTCGTCTTATGGCAACCGATCTGTACTCGCAAATCGTCCACTCGACACCCGGGTCGTTCCTCGCCAGACAACTCGGCATTCCGCAGCCGGAACCGCTGCGCCGGTACCGGCCCGGTGAGCCGCCGCTGGCCGGTTCACTGCTGATCGGCGGGGACGGCCGGGTCGTCGAACCGCTGCGCACCGCGCTGGCCGACGACTACCAACTGGTCGGCAACAACCTCGGGGGCCGCTGGGCCGACAAGTTCGGCGGGCTGCTCTTCGATGCCACCGGGATCACCGAACCGGCCGGGCTCAAGGCGCTCTACGAGTTCTTCACCCCGCTGCTGCGCAATGTCGGCCCGTGCGCCCGGATCGCGGTGGTGGGCACCACGCCCGAGGAGACCGGCAGCGTCAACGAGCGCATCGCCCAGCGCGCCCTGGAGGGCTTCACCCGGTCGCTGGCCAAGGAGATGCGCCGCGGCGCCACGGTGAACCTGGTCTACCTGTCCCCCGAGGCCAAACCGGCGGCCACCGGACTGGAGTCGACCATCCGGTTCATCATGTCCGCCAAGTCGGCCTACGTCGACGGTCAGGTGTTCCGGGTCGGGCCCGCCGACTCGGTGCCGCCGGCCGACTGGGACAAGCCGCTCGACGGCAAGGTCGCGGTGGTCACCGGGGCCGCCCGGGGTATCGGCGCGACGATCGCCGAGGTGTTCGCCCGCGACGGTGCCCGGGTGGTGGCCGTGGACATCGGCGATGCCGCGGGGGCCAATGACGCACTCGCCGAGACCGCCGCGAAGGTGAACGGCACCGCGCTGGTCCTCGACGTCACCGCCGACGACGCGGTGGACCGGATCACCGAGCATGTGCGCGAGCACTATGACGGCAAGGTCGACATCCTGGTCAACAACGCCGGGATCACCCGCGACAAACTGCTGGTCAACATGACCGAAGACCGGTGGGACGCCGTCATCGCCGTCAATCTGCTCGCCCCGCAACGCCTCACCGAGGGGCTGTTCGGCAACGGCACGCTGGCCGAGGGCGGCCGGGTGGTCGGCCTGTCGTCGATGGCCGGGATCGCCGGCAACCGCGGTCAGACCAACTACGCCGCCACCAAGGCCGGCATGATCGGGTTGACCGATGCGCTGGCGCCGGTGCTGGCCGAGAAGAACATCACGATCAACGCCGTCGCACCGGGTTTCATCGAGACCAAGATGACCGAGGCGATCCCGTTCGCCACCCGGGAGGTCGGCCGCCGGCTCAACTCGCTGTACCAGGGCGGTCAGCCCGTCGACGTCGCCGAGACCATCGCATACTTCGCCAACCCCGCGTCGAATGCCGTGACCGGCAACACGATCCGGGTGTGCGGACAGGCCATGCTCGGGGCGTGATCGGGAGGTCATGATGACGCGTCACACTGCAAGTCAGCCGAACGGCCTGCTGAACATGGTGCGCGCGGCGGCCGGGGCGCTGCCGGTGGTCCGCCGTGACGGCACGCTGCCCAAGCGCACCGTGACGGCCACCGATCTGCCGATCGACGCCGCCCACGTCGCCGACTACGCCGCGGTGACCGGACTGCTGTTCCGGGATCAGGTGCCGCTCACCTATCCCTTCGCGCTGACGTTCCCGCACGTGATGGAACTGCTGTCCGGGTTCGACTTCCCGTTCCCGGCGATCGGCGCGGTGCATGTGGAGAACCACATCACCCAGCAGCGGCCGATCCTGGTCACCGACATCGTCAACATCTCGGTGCACGCCGAGAACCTGCGCGAGCACCGGCGCGGGCTGCTGGTCGACCTGGTCACCGACATCTACGTCGGCAATGAGGCGGCCTGGCATCAGGTGTCGACGTTTCTGCACCAGCAGCGCACCAGCCTGTCGGATGAGCCGAAACCGCCGCCGGCCAAACAGCCGAAGCTGGGGCCGCCGAACGCGGTGCTGCGCGTCACGCCGGGCCAGATCCGGCGGTACGCGTCGGTGGGCGGTGATCACAACCCGATCCACACCAGTTCGCTGGGCGCCAAGCTGTTCGGCTTCCCGACGGTGATCGCGCACGGGATGTACACCGCCGCGGCGGTGCTCGCTAACATCGAGGGGCGACTGCCGGACGCGGTCCGGTATTCGGTGCGGTTCGGCAAGCCGCTGGTGCTGCCCGCCGCCGCCGGTCTGTACGTGCAGCAGACCGACGGCGGGTGGGAGCTGGCGCTGCGGCATCTGACCAAGGGGTATCCGCACCTGACGGCAATGGTCACCCCGCTGTAGTCGCGGTGGTCGCGGCGGGGCCCGGCCGCGGTCGGGCCCCGCACCGCTGCTCGAACGTGCGCTCGGGTGTCTTTCCGGCGCGCTGACGTCGCGCACGAGCTCACGTCCGACGGCTCACCCCGGATAACCCGCCGGTGTGGTCATGAGACGCTAGGGGCCGTGTATCCCCGCTCTGATCACGCCGAGTTGCCGGTCGCCGACGTGGGCCGGCTGTTGCTGCGGTGCCCGGACCGCCCCGGTCTGGTGGCGGCGGTCAGCGCCTTCCTCGCCGAGGCGGGCGCCAACATCATCTCGCTGGATCAACATTCCACCGAACAGACCGGTGGGATCTTCATGCAGCGCACCATCTTCCACCTGCCGGGTCTGCCGGCGGTGCGCGACACCCTGGAACGCGAGTTCGCCGAACGGGTCGCCGGCCGGTTCGGGATGGACTTCAAGCTGACCGAGGCGGCCAGACCCAAACGGGTGGCGATCATGGCGTCGCGGGAGGACCACTGCCTGCTGGACCTGCTGTGGCGCAACCGCCGCGGCGAGCTGAACATGACCGTGGTGATGGTGATCGCCAACCATCCGGAGCTGGCCGATCAGGTGCGTCCGTTCGATGTGCCGTTCATCCACGTGCCGGCCTCCAAGGAGATCCGGGAACAGGCCGAACAGCGTCAGCTGGAGTTGCTGCGGGGCAATGTCGACCTGGTGGTGCTGGCCCGCTACATGCAGATCCTCACCCCGCGTTTCCTCGACGAGGTCGGGGTGCCGCTGATCAACATCCACCACTCGTTCCTGCCGGCGTTCATCGGCGCCGCCCCGTACCAACAGGCCAAGGACCGGGGCGTCAAGCTCATCGGCGCCACCGCGCACTACGTCACCGAGGAGCTCGACGAGGGGCCGATCATCGAGCAGGACGTGGTGCGGGTCGACCACCGCGACACCGTCGACGATCTGCGCCGGATGGGCGCCGATGTCGAGCGAGTGGTGCTGTCCCGCGCAGTGCGCTGGCACTGCGAGGACCGGGTGATCCGGTACGGAAATCAGACCGTCGTGCTCTGATCCACCCCGTCGCGGTCCACGTCCTGGCCGTTCTCCCGGTGGGTGTCCTCGTGGGATTCGGCCGGGGTGCCCTTCAGGCCGCGCCAGAACAGGTTGATCAACAGTTCGGCGGCCTCGTCGACCTCGGCGTCACCGGCGCTGACCCGGGTGGCCACCGCCTCCCCGGCGCCCACCAGCGCGACGGCCATCATGTCGAAGTCGGTGTCCGGTTCGGGGTGGCGGGTGCCCGACCGCAGCAGCCGGGCCACCAGGTCGATGATGCGTTCGCGGCCTTCCCGCACGGTGTGGGCGAACGCCTGCGAGCTGGTGGCCTGGGTGTAGAGCACCAGCCAGGACGCCCGGTTGGTGTCGATGTAGGTCAGAAACGACCGCACCGCGTTGCGCAGCAGGTCCTTGGGGCTCTGGGAGAAGTCGATGTCGGCGCGCACCGTCTCGACGAAACGGGAGAGCTCACGCTTCAGGCAGGCGCCGAACAGCTCCTCCTTGGAGCCGTAGTACAGATACAGCATCGGCTTGGAGATCTCGGCCTGCGCCGCGATGGCGTCCATCGAGGTCTCGTGATAACCGTTCACCGAGAACATCTGCACCGCGGCGTCGAGCATCTGCTGCTCGCGGACAGCGCGCGGCAAACGTTTGGTTCCACCTGCCATTACTCCAGAGTAGGAGATGGCCGAACCTTCCTGCTCAACAGCGCGGGGTGTACCCCTTGGCGCCGGCGAGGCGCAGCACCGATTCGTCGACCCGGGCCTCGGACAACTCACCGGCGGCGACGGCCGCTTCCAGCCGGTCCAGCACCGCGGGCACCTCGGCGGTGGTCAGCCACAACGCGACGTCGGCACCGGCCTGCAGGCTGCGCAGCACCGCCTCGGCCACCCCGTACCGGTCGGTGATCGCCCGCATCCCGGACAGGTCGTCGGTGAACACCGGGCCGTGGTATCCCATCGACCGCAGCAGCCGGTAGGCGTCCGGGCTCAGGCTGGCCGGCTCACCGCCGGTCAGGCCGGGCACCTGCAGATGCCCGACCATCACCGCGACCTGCTCGCCGACGAGCGCGCGGTACGGGACCAGATCGGTGGCCTCCAGGTCGGCCAGCGGCGGGGTCACCACCCCGGACGCGTGGGAGTCACCAGAGGCCCGGCCGTGCCCCGGGAAATGTTTGAGCACCGGCATCACCCCGCCCTCGCGCAGCCCGCGGGCGTACGCCCCGGCGTAGGCGGTGACGGTCTCCGGGTCGGCGCCGAACGACCGGTCCCCGATCACCGAGTTGTCGGCGGCGTCGGTGACGTCGACCACCGGGGCGAAGTCGATGGTGATGCCGCGGCCGCGCATGGCCTGGCCGCGCTCCCGGGCGATCACCTGCACCTCTTCGGGGCTGCGGGTCCGGGCCAACGACCGCGGCGACGGCTGCGGTCCGATCAGCCCGGACAGTCGCGACACCCGGCCGCCCTCCTCGTCGACGCTGACGGCCAGCGGGAACGGGCCGGCCGAGGCGGCGATGTCGGCCACCGAACCGTCCGACAGCATCGACAGATCCGACCAGCTGCCGACGAAGATGCCGCCGACCCGATGGTCGTTGACCACCGCGCGGGCGTCGGCGGCGCCGTTCACGCCGACCATCAGCAGCTGGGCCAGCTTGTCCCGCAGCTCCATGGAGGCCAGCACCGATTGCGCGTCGCCGCAGCCGGCCGGCGGCGCGGCGGGCAGCGGGGTGCTCAGCGGGGTCGCGGCGGGTGTCGCGACGACCGCGGGCGGGTCGGGTTCGGGCTCGGCGGGTCGTTCGGCCGCCGGTGAGCAGGCGAGCGTCAACGCGGGCAACGCCGCGAGTGCGCACCACCGACGGGACCACAACCGACGGGACGGGGCCGTACCGGATCGGGCCATGGTGACCGAGCGTACTGGTTGACCCGGATCCGGGGCGACCGCCGCGCGGAACCGCCCCCGGGCTCCCCTAGGCTGATGACAAATCCATCCGGGAGGTGCCATGGCAAGCAGCGCGTCGTCCGTCATGGTCATCGCCTATGACGGCAGCCGGAACGCGCGGCGCGCCGTGCAGTACGCCGGGCACTTCTTCGCCGGTCGGCGCGCGGTGGTGTTGACGGTGTGGACCCCGCTGGAACGCGGGCCGGAACCGGTCCAGGTCGATCTGGACGGGCCGCCGGATCCCCCGGAACCCGACGAGGACATCAAGCTGGCCAGCGCGCGCCGGGTCAACAACGAGGGTGTGGAACTGGCCCGGACCGCCGGCCTGGCCGCCGAACCGCTGTGTATGCCGGAGTCCGGCACGGTGTGGAACACCATCATCGAGACGGCCGACGAGCTCGACGCCGACCTCATCGTCACCGGCACCCGCGGCACTACCGGGCTGCGTTCGCTGCTGCAGTCCAGCGTCGCCGACAATGTGTTGCGGCGAGGCCGCCGCCCGGTGCTGATCGTGCCGCCCGGGCCCCGGTAGCTCGCCATGCTAATTTGGCGGGCATGGATCGGTTCATCGTCCCTGCCGCAGCCAGCATCGTGGTCGGACTGCTGCTGGGCGCTGCCGCCATCTTCGGGGTGACGCTGATGGTGCAGCAGGACACCAGGCCGCCGCTGCAGGCCGGTGACCCGGCGTCCTCGGTGCTCAACCGGGTTGAATACGGCGACCGAAGTTAGTCCGGGGGTGGCCCCGACCCGAACCGGGCCCCCCGCCGCCGCCAACGACGTGCAGCCGCTGTCGCGGCGCTGGCTGTGGGTGGTCGCTGCCGCGGCGCTCCTGCTGACCTTTGCGCAGTCACCCGGTCAGATCTCCCCGGACACCAAGCTCGATCTCACCGCCAACCCGCTCGGCTTTCTGCACCGCGCCACGAATCTGTGGAGCAGTGACATGCCGTTCGGCCAGGTGCAGAACCAGGCGTACGGCTATCTGTTCCCGCATGGCACGTTCTTCTTGGCCGGTGATCTGCTGGGCCTGCCCGGCTGGGTGATCCAGCGGCTGTGGTGGGCGCTGCTGCTGGTCGTGGGGTTCTGGGGGGTGCTGCGGGTCGCCGAGGCACTCGGCATCGGCACCACCCCGTCACGGATCATCGCCGCGACCGCCTATGCGCTGTCGCCGCGGGCGCTGACCACGCTCGGCGCGATCTCCTCGGAGACGCTGCCGATGATGCTGGCGCCGTGGGTGCTGCTGCCGATCATCCTGGTGTTCTCCGGCGGGCCCGCAGGCACGGGAACCGCGTCCGGCCGGAAACCGGTGCGGCCGGCCGCCGCCCACTCGGCGGTGGCGGTGGCGCTGATGGGGGCGGTCAACGCGGTCGCGACGCTGGCCGGCTGTCTGGTCGCGGTGCTGTGGTGGGCGTGTCACCGGTCGAACCGGTTGTGGTGGCGGTTCACCGGCTGGTGGGCGCTGTGCCTGCTGCCGGCGACGCTGTGGTGGGCCACCGCGCTGGTGCTGCTCGGCCGGGTCAGCCCACCGTTCCTGGATTTCATCGAATCCTCCGGGGTGACCACGCAGTGGATGTCGCTGACCGAGATGCTGCGCGGCACCGGCAGCTGGACCCCGTTCGTGGCCCCGACCGCGACCGCCGGATCGTCGCTGGTCACCGGGTCGATGGCGGTGCTGGCCACCAGCCTGGTGGCCGCGGCGGGCCTGGCCGGGCTGGCGATGCGGACCATGCCGGCGCGGGGTCGGTTGATCACCGTTCTGGCCGTCGGTGTCGTGCTGCTCGGCGTCGGCTACGCAGGTGGTCTGGGCTCGCCGCTGGCCGAGCCGGTGCGGGCCTTCCTGGACGCCGACGGCACCCCGCTGCGCAACATCGCCAAACTCGACCCGGTCATCCGGTTGCCGATCGTGCTCGGCCTGGCCCATCTGCTGGGCCGTCTGCCGTTGCCGGGCAGTGTGCCCACCCCGGTGTGGCGGGAGGCGCTGGCACATCCGGAACGCCACAAACCGGTCACGGTGGGCATCGTGGTGCTCGCCGCGCTGACCGCGGCCACCTCGCTGGCCTGGTCGGGCCGGCTGGCCGCGCCCGGGGCGTTCACCGCGATCCCGCAGTACTGGCATGACGCCGCCGCCTGGCTCGACGCGCACGACGACGGCGGCCGGGTGCTGGTGGTGCCGGGTGCGCCGTTCGCCACCCAGGTCTGGGGCAGCACCCACGACGAACCGCTGCAGGTGCTGGGCGCACGGGCCTGGGGGGTGCGCGACTCGATCCCGCTGACCCCGCCGGAGGCGATCCGGGCGATGGATTCGGTACAGCGGCTGCTGGCGGCCGGCCGGCCGTCCGCCGGGCTGGCCGACACCCTTGCCCGGCAAGGAATCTCGCATGTCGTGGTGCGCAACGACCTGGATCCGGACACCTCCCGTTCGGCCCGCCCGATCCTGGTGCACCGGGCCATCGATGGTTCCGGCGGGCTGACCAAGGTGGCCGAGTTCGGTGACCCGGTCGGGCCGGGTGAACTCGAGGGGTTCGTCACCGACAGCGATCTGCGCCCGCCGTATCCGGCGGTGGAGATCTACCGGGTAGACGGGGCGCAGCGGCCCGCCGAACCGTATGTGGTGGACGCCGCGGCGATGGCCCGGGTCAGCGGCGGGCCCGAGGCGCTGCTGCGGCTCGATGAGCGGCGCCGGCTGCAGGGCCGGCCGCCCCTGGGCCCGGCGCTGCTGACCCCCGACGCGCGGCAGGCCGGGCTGGCGGCCCCGCTGGTCACCGTCACCGACACCCCGGTGGCCCGGGAAACCGACTACGGCCGGGTCGACGACCACTCCTCGGCGGTCCGGGCCCCCGGTGACGAGAGGCACACCCACAACCGGGTGCCGGACTATCCGGTGCGCGGCGCGGATCTGGTCCACGGCCGGTGGAACGGCGGCCGGCTCACGGTGTCGAGCTCGTCGGCCGACTCCACCGCGCTGCCCAACGTCGCCCCGGCCACCGCGGCGACCGCCGCGATCGACAACGACACCGCCACCAGCTGGGTGTCCAACGCGCTGCAGACCGCCGTCGGGCAGTGGCTGCAGGTCGACTTCGACCATCCGGTCACCAACGCGACGCTCACCATCACCCCGAGCGCCACCGCGGTGGGCGCCCAGGTGCGCCGCCTGGAGATCTCCACCGTCAACGGCACCAGCACGGTGCGGTATGACGAGCCGGGGCGGCCGATCACCGTGGCGCTGCCGTACGGCGAGACACCGTGGGTGCGGATCACCGCGGTGGGCACCGATGACGGTTCCTCGGGGGTGCAGTTCGGCATCACCGAGCTCAGCGTCACCCAGTACGACGCCAACGGGTTCGCCCATCCGGTGCCGCTGCGGCACACCGTCGCCGTTCCCGCACCGCCCGCGGATTCGACTGTGGCGCAATGGGATCTTGGACAGGAGCTGTTGGGCCGGCCGGGTTGCGCGGAGGGTCCGGACGCGGTCCGGTGCGCCGCGACCATGGCGTTGTCCCCCGAGGAACCGGTGAACCTCAGCCGCACCCTGTCGGTTACGGAGCCGACCGCGGTCACCCCGACGGTGTGGGTGCGGGCCCGGCAGGGACCGCCGCTGGCCGATCTGGTGCACCAGCCCGGAACCGCGCGGGCGTTCGGCGACGCCGACGTGATCGATGTGCTCGGATCGGCCTACGCCGCCACCGACGGTGACCCGGCCACGTCGTGGACCGCACCGCAGCGGCTGGTGCAGCACCGCAGCGCACCCACCCTCACGGTGCGGCTGCCGGCGCCGCGGGAAGTGGCGGCGCTGCGGATCCACCCGCCGGCCGCGGATCTGCCGGCCCGGCCCACGATGGTGGCCGTCGACCTGGGCCGCGGCCCGCAGGCGCACCGCATCAGCCCGGACGCCGACAGTCAGACGCTGCAGTTGACGCCGCAGGTCACCGACACGATCACCCTGTCCGTCCTGGACTGGAACGATGTGATCGACCGCACCGCACTGGGTTTCGATCAGAACAAGCCGCCCGGCCTGGCCGAGGTGACCGTCCTGGACCCCGACGGCGCCCCGATCGCCGCCGCCGACCCGGACGTCAACCGGGCCCGGCCGATCACCCTGCCGTGCGGGGACGGGCCGGTGATCGCGGTGGCCGGACAGTTCGTGCAGACCACGGTCCGCACCACCGTCGGCGCCCTGCTCGACGGCGAGCCGGTGGCCGCCCGGCCCTGTCAGGACCGGCCGATCACCCTGCCCGCCGGGGAGCAGGAACTGCTGATCAGCCCGGGCGCCGCGTTCGTGGTGGACGGGGTCGTGCTGAACACCCCCGAAGCCGAGCGGATCGGTTCGGCCACAACGGTTCCCGTGGCCACCGGGGCGTGGCGTGCCGACCACCGGGAGGTGGAGGTGCCGGCCGCGGACGCCGAGCGCGTGCTGGTGGTGCCGGAGAGCATCAACCCGGGCTGGATCGCCCGCACCGCCGACGGTGCGGCGCTGACCCCGATCCCGGTCAACGGATGGCAGCAGGGGTGGGTGCTGCCGGCCGGGACGGCCGGCCCCGTCACCCTGACGTTCACCACCAACACCGCCTACCGGATCGGCCTGTTCGGTGGTCTGGCGCTGCTTCCGGTGCTGTTCGCGCTGGCGCTGCTGCCGGCGCGGCGCGCCGCACCCGCGCTCGACCCGCCCCGGCCGTGGCGGCCCGGGCCGTGGGTGACGGGAGCGGCGGTGCTCACCGTCGGCGGCCTGCTCTCCGGTGTCGCGGGGGTCGCGGTGACCGGCGCGGCGCTCGGGGTGCGGTATCTGTTGCGGAATCGGCCGAAGTGGTCCGACCGGGTCGCGGTGTGGGCCGGCGCCGGCGGGCTGATCCTGGCCGGTGCGGTGCTCAGCCGCAATCCGTGGCGTTCGGTGGACGGATACGTCGGCCACTCCGGCTGGGTGCAACTGCTGGCGCTGATCTCGGTCGCGGCCGTGCTCGCCTCCGCCGTCGCCCTCGGGACTAGACGCCCCGGCGGGTGATTTCGTCGAAGTTGACCGCGATCAGATGCTCGACCAGCGGCGGCCCCTCGGCATACCGCCGCACCTCCTCCTCGACCCGCTGGTCGACGAGGGTCAGCCGGACGTGGTGCTGGCGCAGGTGTTCGTCCCACGACCGCACCAGGAACGCCTCGACGAAGGTGTGCTCCCGCTCGAGGTGACGGTACAGCCGCCACAGCGCCGCCCCGGTGCGCTGCCGGGACCGGGCCTGCCGCTGCATCGCGACGAGGAACGCCGGTTCGTCCTCGGGGGCGACCCGGTAGGTGCTCAGCACCAGCACCGGCCCGTCCCGCGGTTCGGGTTCGAACACCAGCGCCGGTTCCGGCCAGTGCGCCGACGGGCTGACATCCAGTTGTCCGGTCTGCGGGTGCAGCGGCCACCACCAGGCGGACAGCCCCGAGACCACCAGCAGGCCGGCGCTGATCAGCATCGCGACGACGGTGCTGGTGCTGCCGGCGACCAGCCCCCACATCGTCGACCCCAGCGCCTGCCCGCCCATGAAGATCAACAGGTAGACCGACAGCCCGCGGGCCCGCACCCAGGCCGGCAGGCTCAGTTGCATGGAGGCGTTGAGGGTGGCCAGCGCCAGCAGCCAGGACATGCCGCCGACGGTCAGCCCGATCAGCACCACCACCACATCAGGCACCAACACGGCGACGGCGGTGGCGGCCGCGAACCCGACCGCCGCGAGGGCCAGCAGGGTGTTCTGCCGGAACGCGGACTGCCACGCCGACAACGTCAACGCCCCCAGCACCGCACCGGCCCCGAGCGCGCCCAGCATCAGCCCGTATCCGGAGGAGGACAGCCCCAACCCGCTGCTGGCGACCACCGGCAGCAGGCCCCACAGGGCGCTGGCGGGCAGGATGAACAGCGCGGCCCGGAACAGGATCCGGCGCACCACCGGCGAGCTGCGCACATAGCGGTGGCCGGCCTGCAGGGCGGCCAGCGGGCGTTCGGCGGCCAGCGTCTGCTCGGCGGATGAGCGTTTCCACAGCAGCAGCACCACCACGATGCCGGCGAACGACACCGCGTTGAGGGTGAAGACCAGGGTGGGGCCGGAGATCGCCACCAGCACCCCGGCCACCGCGGGTCCGACCGCCCGGGCGGCGTTGAGGCTCATGCTGGTCAACGCCGCGGCGGCCGGGATCTGTTCGCGCGGAACCAGTTCCGGTTGGATCGCCTGCCAGGCCGGTGCGGTGAACGCCTGCCCGCAGCCGATCAGGAACAGCAGGATGAGCAGCACTGTCGGGGTGGTCAACTGGGCGGCGGTCAACGCGGCCAGGATGGCGACCGCGGCCGCCATCATCGACTGGGTGGCGAGCAGCAGCCGGCGCCGGTCGACCAGGTCGGCGACCACCCCGGAGGGCAGCGACAGCAACATGATCGGCAGCGTGGTGGCGGTCTGCACCAGTGGCACCAGCACTTCCGCGGCCGGGGTGCTGACCAGCATCCACTGTGCGCCCACGGTCTGCATCCAGGTGCCGAGGTTGGACACGAACTGGGCGATCCACAACGCGCGGAAGATCGGTGAGGCGAACGGCGCCCACGGCGACGGGGCACGCTGTCTCCGGTTTCCGCCAGCCACCGGGTCAGCTTAGGTCGGCGGTGGCCGACATGCCCGGTCCCACCCGCAGGGAACACGAATCTCCCGCACACCGGGCCGGCCGGAACGTAGCATCCGGGAAGCATCGGGGAGTCGATCACCGACGGGAGCCAGACATGGGCCGGCGCACGGTCAACACCGCGGGCGGCAGCATCGACACCGCCGATCTGGGCGTCACGCTGATGCACGAGCACGTGTTCGTGCTGACCACCGAGATCGCGGTGAACTACCCGGAGCGGTGGGGCGACGGGGCGCGGCGGGAGGCCGACGCGGTGGCCCGGCTCGACGAACTGAAGTCACGCGGTGTGGACACCATCGTCGATCTGACCGTCATCGGGTTGGGCCGCGATCTGCCGCGGATCGTCCGGATCGCCGAGCAGACCGACCTCAACATCGTGGTGGCCACCGGCCTGTACACCTACAACGACGTGCCGTTCTGTTTCTCGCTGCAGGGTCCGGGCACCGAACTCGACGGCCCGGAGAGCATGACCGACATGTTCGTCCGGGACATCGAGCACGGGATCGCCGACACCGGCGTCAAGGCGGCCGTCCTCAAGTGCGCGACCGACAAGCCCGGCGTCACCGCGGGAGTGGACCGGGTGCTGCGGGCGGTGGCGCAGGCGCACCGGCGCACCGGGGTACCGATCTCCACCCACACCCATGCGGCGAGCCGGCGCGGCCTGGACCAGCAGCGCGTGTTCGCCGAGGAGGGGGTGGACCTGTCGCGGGTGGTGATCGGCCACTGTGGGGACACCACCGACATCGGCTACCTCGAGCAGCTGATCGCCAACGGGTCCTACATCGGCATGGACCGGTTCGGGGTGGACACCTTCCTGTCGTTCGAGGACCGGGTCAACACGGTGGCGAAGATGTGCGAGCTCGGGTACGCCGACCGGATGGTGCTGTCACACGACGCGCACTGCTACTTCGACTGGCTGCCCGAACAGCTCGTCGCGGCGGGCCTGCCGAACTGGCACTACCTGCACATCCACGACGACGTGATCCCCGCGCTCAAACAGCGCGGCGTCACCGACGAGCAGCTCACCACGATGCTGGTCGACAACCCGCGCCGGATCTTCGAAACCCAGGGCGGCTACTGATCGGGCCGGGCTAGGGTCGGAGGAGATGGCAGACACCACCGACGTACCGGGGACCCCGGTGCCCCCGATCGGAACCCGCTTCGCTGCGCTCGCCCAGACCGACCCGACCGCCCCCGCGGTCAGCTGCGCCGGGGTCACCCTGACCCGCCGGGAACTCGACGCCTCGACCAACCGGCTGGCCCGCGCCTTCGCCGAACTCGGTGTCGGCCAAGGCGATTACGTGACGATCAGCCTGTTCAACTCGATCGAGTGGCTGCAGGCGACGTTGGCGGTGTGGAAGCTGGGCGCCATCCCGCAGCCGTTGTCACCGCGGCTGCCCGATCCGGAGTTCGCCGAGTTGCTGGCGCTGCGCCGCCGCGCGCTGCTGGTCGGCCGCCCCGCCCCGGACGGCTCGATTCCTCATGTGCCCGCGGGTTTCACACCCGATCCGGCGCTGTCGGACGGCCCGCTGCCGGAGGCGGTGTCACCGGTGCTGAAGTCGATGGCCTCCGGCGGTTCCACCGGCCGCCCCAAACTCATCGAATCCGGCGGCGACGCCCGGGTGCCACCGGTCATCGGCACCCCACTGGGCGCCGAACCCGGTGACGTGAACCTGATCTCGGTGCCGCTGAGCCACAACACCGGCTTCACCACCGCGGTCATCGGGCTGGTGCAGGGGCACCACCTGGTGTTGATGCCGCGGTTCGACGCGGCCGAATTCCTGCGCCTGGTCACCGATTTCCGGGTCACCTGGCTGACCACGGTGCCGACCATCATGCAGCGCCTGCTGCCGGTGTACCGGGCGGCCGCCGCGGCGGATCCGGGCCGATACGATCTGTCCTCGCTGCGGCGGTTCTGGCATGTCGGCGCGCCGTGCCCGCCGGCGGTCAAGGAGGCCTGGATCGAGATCCTCGGGCCGCAGGTGCTGTGGGAACTCTACGGCGGCACCGAACTGCAGGCGTTGACGTTCATCTCCGGCGAGCAGTGGCTGAGCCACCGCGGGTCGGTCGGGGTGGTGGTGTCCGGTGAGATGAAGGTGCTCGACGACGACGGCAACGAGTGCCCGCCCGTGGTGGTCGGGGAGATCTACATGCGGCCGTCGCCGGGCAGCGGACCGACCTACCGCTACGTCGGCGCGACGGCCAAGAGTCGCGACGGCTGGGATTCGCTGGGTGATCTGGGCTATTTCGACGAGGACGGGTTTCTGTACCTCAGTGACCGCAGGGTGGACATGTTCACCGTCGGCGGCCGCAACGTCTACCCCGCCGAGGTCGAGTCGGCGCTGGCCGAACATCCGGAGGTGTTGTCCGCGTTGGTCGTCGGCATTCCCGACGATGACCTCGGCCAGGTGCCGTATGCGATCGTGCACACCGCCGACGGGTCGGATCTCGACGAGGCCGCGGTGATCGGGTTTCTGCGGGAACGGATCGCCGGTTACAAGGTGCCGCGCCACGTGGAGTTCAGCGCCACCCCGGTGCGCGACGACGCCGGCAAGGCGCGGCGGTCGGCGGTGCGCGACGAGGTCATCGCGAGATCGGCGTCGCGACGCTCGTGACCGCCGAGTCCAGCGGCGGCGCCGGCGCGTCCGGGCGGGCCCGGCGCATCTCCCAGCGCCGGTAGGCGGCCCGGCACGGCTGCTCCACCAGCCCGTAGCTCACCGCGGCGATCGCGATGGTGAACAGCACCGTCAGCACCAGCACCACCGGCATGTTGCCGTTGAACGGGAACTCCCCGATCATCGGGAACACCATCGCCAGCGCGGCCAGATGCCACACGAAGATCCCGTACGACCAGCGGCCCAGCGTCACCATCGGCGCGCTGGCCAGGAACCGGTGCGGGGTGTCCGGCCGGTCCAGCACCAGCGGCGCCAGCAGGGCCGCCGCCAGCAGCGCCCCCATCACGGTCTTCAGGGTGACCTGCACGATCGAGCCCGGCGCCAGCCCCTCCAACCCGACCAGCGGTGACGCCGCCACCAGGAACGCCGCGAGCGCGAACATCCCCATCAGCACCCGGCGGCGGGCCAGCCGGTGGAACCAGCCGACCCGGGTCACGGTGAGTTCGGCCAGGATCATGCCGGCGGCGAACCAGGAGAAGAACGCCGGCGGCCAGTTCCACGGGTTGAGCCCGGAATCCGGGCCGAACGGGATCCGCACCCAGAATAGGCTCAGCACCGCGGTGGCCAGCAGCACCGGGATGCGGGCCCGCACCGGCACCTGCCGGGCCAGCAGCGCCAACAGCGGCAGCACCAGATAGAACGTCATCTCCACCGACAGGCTCCACATCTGGGTCAGCCCGGACGTCAGCGTCAGCGGCACGTAGATCTGGGTGAGGGTCAGGTTGGCCAGCCAGACGGTGAGGTCGGCGGTGGCGCCGGGCAGCAACAGCAGGATGACCACCACCGCGACCAGATAGCCGGGCATGATCCGCACCACCCGGGAGCGCAGGTAGCGGCCGGTCGCCGGGGTGGGCCGCAGCCCGCGGACCGCCGCGGCGTGCCCGCGCCACAGCAGGAACCCGGACAGCGCGAAGAACACCGCGACGGCCAGGTCGAAGCGGCCGAGCAGCCGGCCCACCGCGCCGCTGGTGTGGCCGGTCTGGAAGGCCACGTGGGTCACGATGACGCCCAGCGCCGCGCAGGCGCGCAGCCCCTCGACCGCGGGCAGAAAGCTGCGGGTGCCGCTGACCTCGTGCGAGAGGTCGCGCGGGCTGGCCCCGGAGGAGTCCCCCGGGTTTCCCGCCACCTGTTCAGCCGTCACCGCCATGGCGACCAGTGTGCCGGGCATCCGGCGATCGGGGAAAATGGGTCCACCGCGACATGCGCACCGGTACCGGAAAGTGGGACGGGTCGCGAACAGGTCCCTGTAGACGAGAGTGAGCAGAGTTTCGGCTGTTAGGGTCGAACAGGTTTGCCTCACCGACGTCGGGGCAGGTAGCGGCGGCATGGTCGCAGAACCGAAGGAGGAGCGGTTTGAACCGCGCAGTGGCGCTGCGGATTGCGGCATGCGGACTCATGGGGCTGGGCGCGGCCCTGCTGATCGCCGCACTGTTGTTATCCACCTACACCAAGAGCAAGATCGCCAAGATTCCGCTGGACCTGGACACCACGCTGGTCAGCGACGGCACCGCGGTCGCGTTCGACCCGGAGTCGCTGGCCGGTGAGCGGTTCGTCATCGACCCGGATGTGCCGGTGGTGCTGCAGGAGCAGGTCTCGGTGGAGGCGCCGGCCAACGCCGATGTGGTGACCTTGCAGGTGGGCAGCACGTTGCGGCGCACCGACAAACAGCAGGACACCGGTCTGCTGTTGGCGATGGTCGACACCGTCACGGTGAACCGGGAGACCGCCGAGGCGGTGTCCAGCGACACCAATCCGGGCGGTGCGGTGCAGAAGCCGCGGGCGATCGAGGCCACCCAGCCGCCGACCAACATCGCGCTGCCGCACGAGGGGTTGACCTACCGGTTCCCGTTCGACACCGAGAAGAAGACCTATCCGGTGTTCGACCCGATCGCGCAGCAGGCGTTCGACGCCAACTACTCCGGTGAGGAGGACGTCAACGGCCTGACCACCTACCGGTTCACCCAGAACGTCGGCTTCGACGCCGAGGGCGAGCTGGTGGACCCGGTGCGGTACTCCTCGCTGTACGACAACGACGAGGACGCCCAGGTCACCGCCCGCGCCGCGCAGTGGGGGGTGGAGGGTGAATCCGACGAGCCGATCACCATGACCCGCTACTACGCCGCCCAGCGCACGTTCTGGGTGGATCCGGTGACGGGCACGATCGTCAAGTCCGAGGAGCGCGCCCACCACTACTACGCGCGGGATGCGCTCGAACCCGAGGTGACCTTCGTCGACTACACCGTCACCTCGACCGAGGAGACCGTCGAGGAGCAGGTCGCCGCGGCCCGCGACGAACGCGACCGGCTGGGCCTGTGGGGCCGGGTGCTGCCGATCACGTTCACCGCGCTGGGCTTGGTCAGCCTGGTCGGCGGGGCGTTGTTGGGGTCGTTCAGCCTGCGCGCCGAGTCGGCGCTGATCGATCCGGGTCTGGATGACGCCGAACACGGATTCTTCGGTCCGGAGGGCCGGCCGGTGCCCGGTGCGGAGGCCCAGACCGAGAAGCTGCCGGCGCAGCGGCCGTCGGATCTACCGCCGGACCGCCCGATCTGATCGTCCGCGGTCGCGGCGCCGTCGCGGCGGGTGCGCTGGTGCCGCCGGCGTACTCGCTGCTGTTGGCGCTGTCGGTGACGGCGCCGCTGCTGGCACCGGGCTATCTGCTGCTGCGCGATGCGGTGTCCACCCCGCGCTCCCATCTGACCGATGCGGCACTGGGCCTGTCGGAGGCGGCGCCGCGCGCGCTGCCGCAGGATTTCGCGGTGGCGGTGCTGTCCGCGGTGATCGACGGCGGTGTGCTGGTCAAGGCGCTGCTGATCGCGGGCCTGTGGGCGGCCGGGTGGGGTGCGGCCCGGTTGGCGGCGGTGCTGGTTCCCGAGGCCGGCCGGTCCGGACAACTGGTCGCCGCGACGCTGGCGATCTGGAATCCCTATGTCGCCGAACGGCTGCTGCAGGGCCACTGGAGCCTGCTGGTCGGTTACGGGGCGCTGCCCTGGGTCGCGGCGGCCATGGTGCGCCTGCGCACCGATTCAACACCAGTGCGCCTGCGCACCGATTCAACACCAGTGCGCCTGCGCACCGATTCAACACCAGTGCGCCTACGCACCGGATCCGACGCGCGCGGATGGGCGCCGCTGGTGCTCGCCGTCGCGGTCGCCGGACTGACCCCAACCGGTCTGATGCTGGCGGCGACGGTCGCGCTGGTGTGTGTGGCGGTGCCGGGCGACGGCCTGCCGCGCCGGTGGTGCGCGACGGTCACACTGGGCACGGCGGTGCCGGTGGCGCTGCCGTGGCTGGTGGCGCCGGCGCTGGCCGGGTCGCTGTCGTCGTCTGAGGCCACCGGTGTCGCCGCGTTCGCGGCTCGCGCCGAGCCGGGATTGGGCACCCTGGGTGCGCTGGCCGGGCTGGGTGGGATCTGGAACGCCGACGCCGTGCCCGCGTCCCGGGCGTCGCTGTTCGCGGTGGTCGCGACCGTGGTGCTGCTGGCGGTGGTGGCGGCGGGGGTGCCGGTGCTGGCGCGCCGGCGGGTCGCCGTGCCGCTGCTGGTGCTGGCCGCGGCGGCGGTGCTGGTGCCGGCGGTGTTGGCGACCGGTCCCGGATTGGCGGTCGTCGAGGCGATGGTGCGGGCGCTGCCGGGACTCGGAGTCATCCGCGACGGGCAGAAGTGGGTGGCGTTGGCCGTCCCCGGCTACGCGGTGGCCGGGGCCGCGGCGGTGGTCACGGTGCGGCGGTGGCTGCCGGCCCCGGCGGCCGCGGCGGTGTGCTGCGCGGCGCTGGTGGCGGTGCTGCCCGATCTGGCCTGGGGGGTGGGCGGCCAACTCGGTTCGGTGCGGTATCCGCCCGCCTGGCCGGCCGCCGCGGCGATGATCAACGCCGATCCCCGGCCGGTGGCGGTGCTGCCGCCGGACGTCATGCGCACCTTCGCCTGGACCCGCCCCGGCCTGGGAGCCGATGCGGGGCCCGCCCCGGTACTGGACCCGCTGCCCCGGTGGGTGCGCGCCGAGGTGCTGGCCACCGGCGACCTCCGGGTCGGGGAGCGCACCGTGCCCGGTGAGGGCCGCCACGCCCGGAAGGTGCAGGACCTGCTGCTCTCCGGCGCCGACGCCGCCGCGCTCACCGCCGCCGGGGTGGGCTGGGTCGTCGTCGAGAATCCCGGGGATTCCCCCGATCTGGACCTGCCGGTGGCCTACCGGGACGCCGATCTGGCGGTGTACCGGGTCAGCGGTGACCGGCCCGGTTCCCCGTACCGGCCGGTGATGATCGCCGCCCACCTGGTGTGGGTCGGTGTGCTGCTCGGCGGGTTCGCGGCGATGGCGCGGTCGGTGTGGTCCCGCCGGGTGGCCGCGCGGCGGGACTGATATCCGCGCCTACGCGGGCGGGGGGATTGAATTCCCTCAGCGCGGGTATGGAACACATATCCCGACCATGCGGTCCGGGCACGGTGGTGGCGGCGCAAAGGGGACGCAGGTGATCGGTTCCGAACTCGACGCCGCCGGGGTGAGCGACCCGGCATTGCGCGAGGCGTACCGCCGCTGCCGGATGCTCAACGCCGCGCACGGCCGCACCTTCTTCCTCGCCACCCGGCTGCTGGCCCCGCATCAACGCCCGGCGGTGCACGCGCTGTACGGCTTCGCCCGGCAGGCCGACGACATCCTCGACGACTTCAACCCGGACCGCGGCGCCGTCGAACGGGCCGAACAGCTGCAACGGTTGGCGACCCGACTGTTCGACGCCCTGGTGCAGGGCACGGGCTGCGGAGCCGATCCGGCGCTGGCCGCGGTGGTGCACACCGCCCGCCGCTACGACATCTCCTGGAATCTGTTCGACGACTTCCTGGCGTCGATGCGGATGGATCTCACCGTCACCGACTATCCCGACCGGCCCGCGCTGGAGCACTACATGCACGGTTCGGCGGAGGTGATCGGCCTGCAGATGCTGCCGGTGCTCGGCACGGTGGTGCCCCGCGAGGAAGCCGCCCCCTACGCCGCCGCGCTGGGAAAAGCGTTTCAGCTGACCAACTTTCTGCGCGACGTCGACGAGGATCTGCAACGGGGCCGGGTGTATCTGCCGGCCGACGAGCTGGCCGCCCACGACGTCGACCGCGACGTGTTGATGTGGTGCCACACCCGCCACCGCACCGATCCGCGGGTGCGCCGGGCGCTGGCGGAGCAGCACGCCGTCACCCGCCGGGTGTACGACTACGCCCGCACCGGGATCGCCATGCTGGCACCGGGTTCCCGGCCGTGCATCAGTGCGGCGCTGACCCTGTACTCGGAGATCCTGGACCGCATCGAGAGCATCGACTACGCCATCTTCAGTCAGCGTGCCAGCGTCGGCACCGCCCGCCGGCTGCGGGTGGCCTGCGGTGGCCTGATCCGGGCCTGGCGCAGCCGTGGCGCCGAACCGGCCGGAGGACGGTAGGCATGGACCGTTGGCACTACCTGCTGGTGCTGGCCGGATGTCTGGCGATCACCGCACCGCTGGAGTTCTTCGGCGCCGGCGTCTACCGCCGGGCCGGCCGGGCCGCCCGGGCGATCCTGCCCGTCGCGGCGGTGTTTCTGATCTGGGACGGCATCGCGATCGCGTTCGGGGTGTGGACGTTCGATTCCCGGTATCTGACCGGGGTGATGCTGCCGGGCGGGTTCCCCGTCGAGGAGGTGCTGTTCTTCGTGGTGATCCCGCTGTGTGGGCTGCTCACCTACAACGCCGTGGACACCATCCTGGCGCGGATGCGGCGCAGCCGCGTCGAATCGGAGCCCCCGATACCGGGCCGGCGGCGATGACGGGGTTGGGCTACACGCTGCCCGCGGTGCTGGCCGTGCTGGCGGTGTGCGCGTGGGAGATGTGGGCGTTGCGCACCGGGTTGTTCCGGCGGCCCGGCTACTGGATCGCGATGGCCATCGTCCTCGGCTTCCAGATCCCCGTCGACGGGTGGCTGACCAAACTGTCCGCGCCGATCGTCATCTACGACGAGCGGCACACCACCGGCGTCCGGTTCCCGTGGGACATCCCGGTCGAGGACTTCCTGTTCGGCTTCGCATTGGTCACCGCGGTGCTGCTGCTGTGGGAGCGGTACCGGACACGGGACCGACAGAACCCCGACCCACAGAGCCCCGACGAACAGAGCCCCGACCCACAGAGCCAGGAGGCTCCACGTTGACCGATCCGCGCCGGGTCCACCACCACGCCCCACCCGGCCTGCCCGATGCGCGCGGCCTGGCCCGCCGTCCGCACGTCGTGGTGGTCGGCGCCGGCATCGCCGGGCTGGCCGCCGCGACCGGCCTGGCCGAACGGGGAGTCACCGTCGACGTGGTGGAACAGGCCGGGTATCTCGGCGGCCGGGTCGGCGGCTGGACCGAGGACATCGGACCGGACGTCCCCGGCGGCGCCGCGATGAACCGCGGATTCCACGCGTTCTTCCGGCAGTACTACAACCTGCGAACGTTGTTGCGGCGCATCGATCCCGGGCTGGGCATGCTGACCCCGGTCGACGACTATCCGCTGGTCGACGCGCACGGGCGCCGCGACACCTTCCGCGGCCTGCCGAAGACCCCGCCGTTCAACGCGATGGCGTTCGCGTTGCGCAGCCCCACCTTCCGGCTGCGCGATCTCATCCGGCTCAACGCCCGGGCCGCCGCGCCGTTGGCCGCGGTGGAACTGCCCGGCATCTACCGCCACCTCGACGACACCGACGCCGAATCGTTCCTGCGGGCGATCAACTTCCCGCCGGCGGCCCGCCACCTGGCCTTCGAGGTGTTCTCCCGCAGCTTCTTCGCGCAACCGTCGCAGCTGTCGGCCGCCGAACTGGCCACCATGTTCCACATCTACTTCCTCGGCTCCAGCGAGGGCCTGGTGTTCGACGTGGTCAACGCCAACTTCGATGTGGCGCTGTGGAATCCGCTGCGCGACCAGCTGGAGTCGCGCGGGGTGCGGTTCCACACCGGCGTCGGGGTGCGGGCCGTCGACGCCGGCGCGCGGTTCCGGGTCAGCTGCGACTCCGGGGACGAGTTGACCGCCGACGGCGTCGTGCTGGCCACCGACGTCACCGGTCTGCAACGCATCGTCGCCGCCTCCCCCGGCCTCGGCGATGCGGGCTGGCGGGACCGGATCGCCGGATTGCACACCGCGCCGCCGTTCGTCGTGCACCGGCTGTGGCTGGACCGGCCCGTCGCACCGGACCGGCCGCCGTTCCTGGGCACCGGGGGCTGGTCGCCGCTGGACAACGTCAGCGTGCTCGAGACCTACGAGCACCAGGCGCGTGACTGGGCCCGGTGCACCGGCGGCTCGGTGGTGGAACTGCACTCCTACGCGGTCACCGAACCGACCGACGGGCTGCGGGACGCGCTGCTGGACCGGCTGCACGCGCTGTACCCGGAGACCGCCGATGCCGGCATCGTCGCCGAGCGGGTGCTGTGCCGTCAGGACTGCCCGCGGTTCGCCCCCGGTGATCACGCCGGCCGTCCCGGGGTGGCCGGCCCGCACCCGGCGCTGGCCCTGGCCGGTGACGGCATCCGCATCGACCTGCCGGTGGCGTTGATGGAACGGGCCGCCACCACCGGCTGGTCCGCCGCCAACCGGTTGCTGACGCACTTCGGCCTGGCCGGGCATCCGCTGTACACGGTGCCCACCCGGGGCCGGTCCGCCGCGCTGCGCCGGCTGGCCCGCCGAGAGGTTCGGCAGGTCCGATGAGCATCGCGGCCAATCTGCGCTCCCGGTGGGCGAAAACCGTTCCGTTCCAGGTGCTTCCACCGTTACGCTGGGCTGCTCAACGGCCCACCTTCCGGGCCGCGGAACCGGCGGTCATCGCCGGTGCGCTGACCCGTTCCCAGCGCCGGCCCGGCGGCAACTGGTTCGCATTCGCCGCCGCCGACCGCATCGGCGACCGCCCGCTGGGCACCCGGGTGGGCGGGGTGGAGCTGGTCGCCTGGCGCGGCGCCGACGGCACCCTGCGGGTGGGGCCCGGCGCCTGCCCGCATCTGGGTGCGGACCTGTCCACCGGCCGGGTGGACCACGGAACCCTGGTGTGCCCGTGGCACGGTCTGCGGCTGGACGGCGGCTGCCGGGAGTTCGGCTGGAGCCCGTATCCGAGCCACGACGACGGGGTGCTGGCGTGGGTCCGGCTCGACCGGGTCGGCGGGGAGAACCCCACCGACCGTCCGGTGCCGGCGCCCCGGCCGGCCGGGGTTCGGTTGGCGGCGGTCACCCGCCTGGTGGGTCGCTGCGAACCGCACGACATCATCGCCAACCGGCTCGACCCCTGGCACGGCGCCTGGTTCCACCCGTATTCGTTCACCCGGCTGGAGGTGGTGTCCGCACCGCCGCCGGGCATCGAGGTGCCGCCCGAGGAGGATCGGTTCCTGGTCGCGGTGACGTTCCGGATGGGCCGGCTGGGGGTTCCGGTGATCGCCGAGTTCACCGCCCCCGGACCGCGCACCATCGTGATGCGCATCGTCGACGGCGAGGGGGCCGGCAGCGTCGTCGAAACCCATGCCACCCCCATCGGTCCCGGCGCGGACGGGGCACCGCGCACCGCGGTGCTGGAGGCCGTCGTCGCGCATTCGAACCGGCCCAACTTCGTCCATGCGCTGCGCGGCGCCGCGCTCATCAGACCGCTGATGCGCCGCGCCGCCACCCGGTTGTGGCGCGACGATCTGGCGTACGCCGAGCGGCTCTACCGGTTGCGCGCCGACCGCCGGGGCGGGGCGGCGGGGTCAGCCGACGGCGCCGGTGTCGTGCAGTAGCGGGATCTGGACGGCGGCCCACGGGCTGATCGACCACGGCAGCTCCGCGGCGGCGCGCAACTCCTGCCACCGCACCCACCGCCAATCCATCACCTCGTCGGCTGCCGGGCGGACCGGACCGTCGGCACGGGCCACGAACACCGGGCAGATCTCGTTCTCCGCGGTGCCGTCGGCGGCCACCGCGTGGTAGCGGAAGTCCGGCAGCACACACACCGGTTCCTCGATCCGCAGCCCCAGTTCGTGGTGGGCCCGGCGGCGCACCGCTTCCTCGATCGGTTCGCCGGGACCGGGATGGCCGCAACAGGAGTTGGTCCACACTCCCGGCCAGGTGCGTTTGACCAGGGCGCGCCGGGTGAGCAGGACCCTGCCGTCGCCGTCGAGAAGGTAGCAGGAGAAACCCAGGTGCAGCGGGGTGTCCTGGTGGTGGACCGATACTTTCGGGGCGGTGCCCACCTGTCGGCCCTGCTCGTCGAGCAGTACGACGAATTCTTCGGTGTCGACGACCGTCATCGGCAGCTCCTCCGCTCGGCGCCCGGGGTGCGGTTGCTCAGCAACGTCGTGCTGACGCCGTAGAGATACCCAGCCGGCATCCGATCATGCCGGGATCCGCCGACTTCGATCCGACACCGGCCACCGGTACGGCAGGTCGTCGGGCACGTCGGGGAAGAACTGCCGGTAATGCCGCGGGTCCTTACGGACCAGCGCGGACTGGTGGGCGCGGTGGAAATCGTGGTCGCCGAGCCACAGCGGCAGCTCCCCCGCGGCGGCGAGGTCGGCCTGGTCGCGGACCGTTCTCAGGCCGGTGCCCGCCCGCAGATCGCGCGCCAGGGTCGCGGCGCAGGTGTCGGCGCGGCCGGATCGCGACCAGACCGCGCAGATGTCCAGCCCGTAGCGCACCAGCGCCTCTTCGTACCCGGCCCACATCGCCGCGGCGGGATGGTGCCGCCAGCCGTAGCCGGGCACGGTCAGCGCCCGCACCACCTGGATGGTCTCCACCCGCTGCTTTCCGAGCCGGCGCGCGTCGAGCACCAGGGCGGTGTCGGTGAACCCGGGATAGGGCAAGAAGGTCTGCACGTCGCGCACATACCCGATTCCGGGCGCCGCTGAACCCGCGGTGCGGGCCGGAATCCTGCGAATGGTCTCGCGATCACGCACCGCGAATCGACCCCAGCAAAATGACCCCTCGTTCAATTTGCGCGGACAAGCACCTATGCTTCAGACGGCGATCACAGAAGCGACGTTGCGACGGTGAGGACGGGATCGATGCAGACGGTGGAGGGCGCACCCGCGCCGACCGCCGCCCGGGCCGGCCGCCTGCTGCGCCGGATCCAGGGGGCAGTTCGACTGCCGCTCAGCGGATTGGCGAGCGTCACCCGTGTGCTGATCGCCGGCGCGGTGGTGGCCGCGCCCAGTGTCATCGTCGCGGTCCTCGACGATCCGGAGGTCCGGACCGCCGCCGCGGTGACCCCGCAGCCGGTGCTCCCACCGGGGTGGACCGCGGAGTCCCCGACGGACACGGCCGCGAACCCGCGGCTACTGACCGAGGCCGTCGGCCCGCCACCACCCGCCGCGGTCACCGAGCCGGGCCGGTTGCACATTCCCGCCGTCGCGCTCGCCGCCTACCGCAACGCCGACGGTGTCATGGCCCGCACCCATCCCGGCTGCCACCTCAGCTGGAACCTGCTCGCCGGCATCGGCTACATCGAGTCCCGGCACGCGTTCGGCGGGGCCGTCGACCACCGCGGCACCGCCGTCGACCCGATCTTCGGGCCGACCCTGGACGGCTCGCTGCCCGGCAACGAGATCATCGTCGCCGGTCAGGCCAACGGACGGACCGTGTATGCCCGTGCCATGGGTCCGATGCAGTTCCTACCCGGCACCTGGGAGCTGTTCGGGGTGGACGGCGACCACGACGGCCGGGCCGACCCGCAGAACCTGTTCGACGCCACCCTGGCCGCCGCCCATTATCTGTGCAGCGGCGGCGCCGACCTGCGTGATCGGTCGGCACTGGTCAGCGCGGTGCTGCGATACAACAACTCGATGGCCTACACCGAGAACGTGCTGGGCTGGGCGCAGGCCTACGCCACCGGGGAGCCGCCCGGTTACCTGCCGCCGATCAATCCGCCGCCGGCACGGCGGGTACCGGTCCGCACGGTGGCCGCGCCGGCCGCCACCGCCCCGTCGGAACAGTCGGGCACGCTGCCGGCGGAGTCGGGCCGCAACCGACCGCAGGTGCGCCGGGGCGGCGCGCAGTCCGGTGCCGCGGCCACCTCGCCGTCCTCCGGATCGGCCGGATCGGCCGGATCGGCTGGGTCGGGCGCACGCTCGGCCGGGTCGGGTCTCAGCACCCGTGGTTCGACGGCGGGTGCGGGCGGGCGCGGATCGTCGCCGACGGTCAAGATCGGCAACGGCCGCACCGGCAAGGCCCGCTGAGCCGGACTCCGGTGCGAAGACGATCGCGGTCAGATCAGACCGCTGACCCGCCGGCCGTCGTACACCGATTGCAGCACCGTGCGCATCGCCTCGGCGCTCTGCCGCCAGGAGAACTCCCGGCTGCGCGCCTGGGCCTTGGCGCCGAGTTCGGCGAGCAGCACCGGATCGGTCAGCAGCCGCTCCAGCGCCCCCACCAGCTCGGCCCGGTCGTCGACCAGCAGCCCGGTGACCCCGTCGACGATCGAATCGGTCAGCCCGCCCGATGACCGGTAACCGACCGTGGGCACCGCGTGCTGGCCGGCCTCGGTGACCGCCAGCCCCCAGCCCTCCTTGCGGGACGGCATGACGTGCACCCAGCTTTGTTGCAGCACACGGTGTTTGGTCTCGTCGTCGACGTGCCCGTGGAAGGTCACCGCGTCGGCGATGCCGAGTGACCGGGCATGGTCGACCAGCCGGTCGGCCCACCACCCGTCGCCGAGGACGTCCAGGTGCAACTCCGGGATCCGGGGCCGCAACCGGGCCACCGCCTCCAGCGCGTCCTCGATCTGCTTGTGCGGCACCAGCCGGGACAGCACCACCAGCCGCGGTGTGGCCGAGCGCGGCACGGCCAGCGTGTCCGGCGGGGCCTCGTCCAGCCCGTTGCGCACCACCGCGATGTGCCCGGGCGGCACCCCGAGATCCATCAGATCGCGCGCCGACGGCAGCGACACCGTGACGTACTGGTGGCCGCGGTGGGCGCGTGGGGAGATCGTCGACTCCACATACCAGCCCACCCGGCCCAGCACCGGTCCGGCCACCGGCCACAGCTCGCGGTGGCAGTGGTGCACCAGCACCGCCACCCGGCGGCCGAACACCAGCCGGGCCAGGAACGGCACCCCGTTCTGGGTGTCGACCACCACATCGGGGCGGACGTGCCGCAGCGGGCCCAGGCCGAGCCGGGCCGCGGCCATCGCGAGCAACGCCCGCGGATAGACGGTGTAGCGGCCGCCCGCGCGGTTGATGTGCACCCCGTCGGCGATCTCGCGGCGGGGCGCGCCGCGGTAGCGGGCGGTGCGCAGCGTCACCCGCATCCCGGACGCGGCCAGCTGGGCGCCGATGCGCTGCAGATAGGTCTCGCTGCCGCCACCCTGCGGATGGCCGGTGTCCCGCCAGCACAGCAGCAGCACCGAGCGGACCCGCGGACGCGAGCAGCCGGGGCGGGTTCGGCGGGCAGACATCCGGGCCAGCTTAACCGCTGCATAGGGTGGTCTGGATGGATGCTCCCCGGGCTGCCGCCCGTCGCGACGTCACCGAGCTGTTCGCCCGCCGGGCGACCCTGCGGCGGTCGGTGCGGCTGCTCAGCGAGTTCCGGTTCGAACAGTCCGATCCGGCCCGGTTCTACGGCGCCCTGGCCGACGACACCGCGGCCCTGGTCGCCGATCTGTGGCGGGCCGCCACCGGCTCCGACCCGGCCGGGCGCACGGTGCTCGACGTCGGCGGCGGGCCCGGCTACTTCGCGGCGGCCTTCGCCCGGGCCGGCATGCGCTACATCGGCGTCGAACCGGATCCCCGGGAGATCCACGCCGGCCCGGCCGTGGAGTGCCCGGAAGATGACCCCGCCGCCGGCACGTTCGTGCGGGCGTCCGGGATGGCGTTGCCGTTCGCCGACGCCAGCGTGGACATCTGCCTGTCGTCCAATGTCGCCGAACATGTGCCGCAGCCGTGGCTGCTGGGCCGCGAGATGCTGCGGGTCACCAGGCCGGGCGGGCTGGCGGTGCTGTCGTACACGGTGTGGCTCGGGCCGTTCGGCGGGCATGAGACCGGTCTGTGGCACTACCTGGGCGGGCGCCGCGCCGCCGACCGCTACGCCCGCAGGCACGGTCACCGGCCCAAGAACGACTACGGCTCGTCGCTGTTCGCGGTGTCGGCCGCCGACGGGTTGCGGTGGGCCGCCGCCACCGGCGCGCTGCTCGCCGCTTTCCCGCGCTACCACCCGAAATGGGGTTGGTGGCTGACCCGGGCCCCGGTGGTGCGGGAGTTCCTGGTGAGCAATCTGGTGCTGGTCTTGAGCCCGCCGGAGATCGTCAATTGAAACAGGTTCTCGTTTGGCGTTTCGCTAGGTAAGGTGAGCGCCATGACGCAGACCGCATACAAGACCGAATGGGACAAGCTCTTCATCGGCGGCAAGTGGGTCCAGCCGTCGTCGTCCGAGGTCATCGAAGTGCGCTCCCCAGCCACCGGCGAGTACGTCGGCAAGGTGCCGCTGGCCGCCAAGGCCGACGTCGACGCCGCGGTGGCGGCCGCCCGCAAGGCGTTCGACGAGGGGCCGTGGCCGCGGATGTCACCGGAGGAGCGGCAGGCGGTACTCGCCAACGCGGTCAAGCTGATCGAGGACCGGGTCGACGAGTTCAAGCATCTGCTCAAGCTCGAAACCGGCCAGCCCACAACGATTATCGACATGATGCAGTACGGCGCCGCGCTGTCGTCGCTGCAGTGGTACGCCGCCGCGGCGGACAAGTTCCCGTGGCGCGACATCCGCGACGGCATCTACGGCCAGACCCTGGTGCTGCGCGAGCCGGTCGGCGTGGTCGGCGCGGTGGCGGCCTGGAATGTGCCGTTCTTCCTGGCGGCCAACAAGCTCGGCCCGGCGCTGCTGGCGGGGTGCACGGTGGTGCTCAAGCCGGCCGCCGAGACCCCGCTGACCGTCAACGCGCTGGCCGAGGTGTTCGCCGAGGCGGGCCTGCCCGAGGGGGTGCTGTCGGTGGTGCCCGGCGGCGCGGAGACCGGCCGGGCGCTGACGTCCAACAAGGACCTGGACAAGTACACGTTCACCGGCAGCTCGGCGGTGGGCAGGGAGATCGGCAAGATCGCCGCCGAGAATCTCAAGCCGTGCACGCTGGAACTCGGCGGCAAGTCCGCGGCGATCATCCTCGAGGACGCCGACCTGGACGCCACCCTGCCGATGCTGGTGTTCTCCGGGGTGATGAACTCCGGTCAGGCCTGTGTGGGGCAGACCCGCATCCTGGCGCCGCGGTCGCGTTATGACGAGGTGGTCGAGAAGGTCGCGAACTTCGTCGCCGCCATGCCGGTCGGGCTGCCCGACGACCCCAACACCGCGATCGGGCCGCTGATCAGCGAGAAGCAGCGGGAACGCGTCGAGGGCTACATCAAGAAGGGCATCGAGGAGGGTGCGCGGCTGGTGACCGGCGGCGGCCGGCCCGAGGGCCTGGACTCCGGCTGGTTCGTACAGCCCACGGTGTTCGCCGACGTGGACAACTCGATGACCATCGCCCAGGAGGAGATCTTCGGGCCGGTGCTGTGCATCATCCCCTACGAGGACGAGGACGATGCGGTGCGCATCGCCAACGACTCGGTGTACGGGTTGGCGGGCAGCGTCTACACCCAGGACTACCCGAAGGCGTTGGAGATCGCGTCGAAGATCCGCACCGGCACCTATGCGGTGAACATGTACGCGTTCGATCCGGGTGCCCCGTTCGGCGGGTACAAGAACTCCGGCATCGGCCGGGAGAACGGGCCCGAGGGCATCGAGGCGTACTGCCAGCAGAAGAGTGTGCTGCTGCCGTTCGGGTACACCCCCGAGGACTGACGTCTGAGCTGGGGCGGAACCCGGGGCTGAACCAGGGGCGGCGGGCGCCATCGTGTCGGTGGTGCCCGCCGCCTCGTTTGTGTGCCCCCGGCGACTCGACTGTGCGTAGGTCGACTCGATTGTGCAGCAGGCGATCTGAGAGTGCGGCCACGGTGCGGTTTCGGCCGGATTCGCGCAACACGGTCACATTCGACTCAGTACACGCACACCCACCGCGGCAGCCGCACTTTCGGCGCAGTACACGCACACCCACCGCGACAGCCGCACATTCGGCGTATACCCGGGCCGCTCCCCCAGCTCGGCATGACCTCCGAACCCTCGCGGCGGCGCGCCGGCCCCGCCGATCGTGCACAGGCTGATTCGGCTCTGCACCGGCCGACTCGGTTGTGCACGGGCCGACTCGACAGTGCGACCAGCGAGCCGACAGTGCGGCCACGGTGCTGTTTCGGCCGAATCCGCGCAGCAGCCGCACTTTCGACGCCGTACACGCAGACCCACCGCGACAGCCGCACACCCCCGCGACAGCCGCACACCCCCCGCGACAGCCACCCTCCGGCGCGGCTGGGGCAGGCTGAACATGTGACACCCGCCCTGGAACTGCTGCTCGGCCCGCAGGCCGCCGAGGTGCTGGCCGCCGCGATCGCGGAGTACCGCGGCGAACTCACCGCGCTCGCACCGGTCAACGTCCACGTCCAACCGAGCGGTGCGGTCGCGGTGCGCTACCGCGCCGAGGTGCACCGCGGCGACGGCCGCCGCAGCATGGAGATGCTGGTCGCCACCACGGCCGACCGGATTCCACCGGGCGCGACCGTGGTCGCCGGGGAGCACCGCGGTCAACCCGTCGAGGTGGGGGTCTGGCGCTGGCCGCAGGACCCCGCGCTGCCCGGCCTCGACTTCGTGCGGGATCCGGCACGGGCCGCGGCCGCGCTGCGGGACCACGGCCTGACCACCGCGCCGGCCGTGCGGATGACGGTGCGCGGCTACCGGCCCGGCCGGCGTGCGGTCATCGAACTCCGCGATGGGCAGCGCAGATGGTTCGTCAAGGTGGTGCGGCCCGCGGCGGCCCGGGCCCTGATCGACCGGCATGAGCTGCTCAGCGCCCACGTTCCGGTGCCGCCGGTGCTGCTGTCCACCGACGACGGCGTGCTCGTCCTCCCGGAAGCGCCCGGCACCCCGTTGCGCACCCTGATCGCCGACGACGCCGCACTGCCCACCCCCGACACCCTGGCGGCACTGCTCGACGCGCTGCCGACCGAGCTGTCGGAACTTCCGCGCCGGCGCACCCAGCTGCAGGGCGCCGCCGACAGCGCCGCGATCCTGCGCCAGACCACCGCGGGGCGAGACGACCTGCTCGGCATGGTCGACGAGGTGGCCGATCGGCTGCGGACGGCCCCGCCGCATTCGGCCCCGACGGTGCCGGTTCACGGGGACTTCTACGAGGGGCAACTCCTCGCCGACGGGGGCCGCGTCACCGGCCTGCTCGATGTGGACACCGCCGGCCCCGGCGAGCGCGCCGACGACTGGGCCACGCTCATCGGCCACCTGGTGGTCGCCGCCCACACATATCCGGCCGCCGACCGGTACGCCCAAGCGGTCCTCGACCACGCCGACCGCCGTCACGACGGCGCCGACCTGCGCCGACGCGTCGCCGCCGTGCTGCTGGGCCTGGCCACCGGCCCGTTTCGCACCCAGCATCCGCACTGGGCCGACGCCACCGCGACGCGGCTCGAGCTGGCGCGGCGCTGGCTGGCCCAGGCTGAATGACGCCGATGCGCTCGATGAGAAATCGCTCATCTTCGGCTCCCCGATCCCTCATCTGCGCGCGCGATGGTGGACAAGTCGGGGGGTAGACGGACGAGTGAAGGAGAGACACATGACGCGACCCGCAACGTGGAAGGTCGTCACGGTCGGGGCGGCGCTGACCGGCCTCGGCGTGCTGGGCGCCGGCGCCGCGCACGGCGCCACCGAGGCCGCCCCGGCGGCGGTCGGCCCCGCGGTGGAGGCTCCCGAGGTCGACTGGGCCACCGCGTTCGACGCCGACAGCCCGGATTCGTCCTACGTCGCGATGGACGACACCTGGTGGGACGATTCCTGGGATGACAGCTGGGACGACACCCCGTAGCCCCGGGACGGTCCGACGCCCGCCACCTTCCGGTGGCGGGCGTTTCGTTGGGTCCGGGGCTGGGCTCTCAGGGCAGCTCTTCGAGCCGGTACCCCATGCCGCGGACGGTCACGAACCGCTCCGCCCCCAGCTTGCGCCGCAGATACCGCACGTAGACGTCGACCACATTGGAGCCAGGGTCGAAGTCATAACCCCACACCCGGCTGAGCAGCTGTTCGCGCGACAGCACCTGGCCGGGGTGGCGCATGAACGTCTCCGCCAGCGCGAACTCCCGCGCGGACAGGTCCACGGTCTTGTCCCCCACCTTCGCGCGCCGGGTGCGTAGGTCCAATTGCATTCCGCCGCAGGTCAATACGGTCAGTTCGGCGGAGCGTTCGGTGGTCAACCGCAACCGGATGCGGGCCAGCAGTTCCTCGAACCGGAACGGTTTGGGCATGTAGTCGTCGGCGCCGCCCTCCAGCCCGGCGACGGTGTCCTCCACACTGTCGCGGGCGGTGAGCACGATCACCGGAATCTGGTTGCCGTCCTCACGCAGTTTGCGCAGCACGGTGAAACCGTCCATTGAGGGCAGGCCGATGTCGAGCACCATCAGGTCGAAACCGCCGGTCATCGCGTAGTCGTATCCGGTCGGCCCGTCGGTCACGGTGGTGGCGGTGAAACCGTTGGCGGACAACCCTTTCTCGATGAACGACGAGATGCGTGGCTCGTCTTCGACGATCAGGATGCGGGCCATGGCGCCTCCAGTACGGCCGGGATGGTGATGGTGAAGGTGGATCCGCGGCCGACGACGGTGTCCAGGTCGACGTGGCCGCCGTGCGCCCCGGCGATGGCGCGGACGATCGACAGGCCCAGGCCGGCGCCGTCGGACCGCTGACCGCCGGCGCTGCCGCGGGCGAACCGTTCGAAGATGCGGTCCCGGTCGGCGTCGCTCACCCCCGGTCCGGAATCCGACACCCAGAACCGCAACCAGCCGTCGTACAGGCCGGAGCCCACGGCGATCCAGTCGCCGTCGCGGGTGTAGCGGCAGGCGTTGTCGGCCAACGCGATCAGCGCCTGGGTGATGCGTTGGGCGTCGAGCACCGCGGTCACCTCGGCGACCGACTGCAGCTGATAGTCGCGGTCACCGAGTTGCACCACCTTGTCGAAGATGGCCCGGGTGAGCGCCCCGATGTCGGTGGGCTCGGGGGTGAGGAACGTCGGCTGCTCGGAGCGAGCCAGCAGCAGCAGATCGGTGACCATCCGGTTCATCCGCACCAGCTCGTCGTCGACCAGCGCGACCGTGGAGCGCACATCGTCGGGATCGTCGGGGTCGAGCACCTCGAGGTGGCCGCGCACGATGGTGATCGGGGTGCGCAGTTCGTGGCCGGCGTCGTCGATGAACCGGCGCTGCGCGGACACCCCGGCCTCGATCCGGTCCAGCATGCCGTTGATGGTGCGGACCAGCGAATCCATCTCGTCGCCCTCGCCGCGCGACGGGATGCGCCGCGACAGGTCGGTGTCGGTGATGGTGCGGGCGGTGTCGGCGACGTCGCGCAGCGGTCGCAGGATGCGGCCCGCCACCAGCCAGGCCGCGCCGATCGCGCCGAACAGCGTGGCGGCCCCGACCAGCAGCATCAACCGGGCGGCGTCGTCGGCGGCGGCGCGTTCGGCGTCCCCGAGGTAGGCGGCGACGATCACACCCTGCGCCGGGTCGCCGGCCATGGTCACCGGGATGGCCAGGTAGCGGACCTCACCGACCTCGGGGTGGTCGTAGCTGCCCTCGACCGGTTCGGTGACCGTGGCGACCCGTTCGGTGAACGCGTCGTCGCCGGCCAGGACCTCGGGAAACCCGGGCTCCTGGCGGCTCTGGGTGTGATATTCGCCGTCCACATAGCCGAGGAACTTCTCGTTCGGGCGGGCCAGGTTGTAGGCAATGGCCTCCCGGATCACCTCGGCGACGCCGGTGAAGGGCGCGCCGGTGCGCGGGTTGAGGCCGGAGGCGGTGAGCTCCTCGAACTCGTCGACCTCGATGTGCAGCGCCTCATCCATCCGGGCGTCGATCGAGCTGACCATCAACCGCCAGGTGGTGAGGGTGACCACCCCCAGCGCGACCATGACCAGCAGCAACACCCAGCCGATGATGCGGGTGCGGGCCGCCGACGGCAGCAGCCGCCGCCAGCGCGGGCGGCCGCTGGGAGACGGGGGCTCGGAGGTCATGTCGCGTCCTGGATACCCGCCGCCCGGTGCGGGCTCAAGCCGGGGCTCAGTCGTCGTCCCAGTCTCCCTCGTCCCAGTCTCCCTCGTCCCAGGTGTCGTCCCACGTGTCGTCCCAGGTGTCGTCGGCGGCGTCATCCGCCCATTCACCCTGCCAGCCGCCGGTCTGGTCGGGGCGGGGCTCGCTGATCGTGAACCCGGCACGTTCGTCGGGCCGCAACGCCGGCGGAGGGGCGGGGAGCGGATCGGCCGGCGGCAACGGCGTGGCGGAGTCGTCTGCGGATGACGACCCGGTGGCCTCGCGGGCACCCGGTGTCTCGACGACGATCGGGGTCAGCGGGTCCCGGTCCGGCGTCGAACCGGCCGACATCACGGTGGCCGTCACCACGCCGACGGCCACTCCACCCGCGGCCAACGCCGCCACCGCTGAGGCACGCATGTGTCCCAGGGTGGACGGCCGCGGTGGTGCCCGGATGAGAGGTGGATGAGAACGCTCTCATCCGGCCGGGCGGACACGCCCGGCACGCGTCAGAACGCCGCCTCGGGGAGTTCCATGATCGACCGGTCGACCGATTCGACCATGGTCCGCTCGGCCGACAGCCGCGGCAGCACGTTGCGGGCGAAGAACCTCGCCGCCGCCACCTTGCCGACATAGAAGTGCCGCTCGGCGTCGGCGACGTCACCGTCGAGCGCGGCGAGCGCGATCTCGGCGTGCCACAGCAGCAGCCAGCCGATCAGCAGATCGCCGGCGGCGAGCAGGAACCGCACCGATTCCAGCCCGATGCGGTACAGCTCCTCGGGCGTCTCCTGCGACTTCATCAGATATCCGGTCAGCGCGGCGACCATGGCCTGCGCGTCGGACAGCGCGGCGGCCAGCAGGGCGCGCTCATCGGCCAGTTCCGGCCGCGCGGTGTCGCTGTCGATGAAGGCCTGGATCTGGCCGACCACATGGGTCAGCGCCACCCCCTGGTCCCGGGCGATCTTGCGGAAGAAGAAGTCCTGCGCCTGGATGGCGGTGGTGCCCTCGTACAGCGAGTCGATCTTGGCGTCGCGGATGTACTGCTCGATCGGGTAATCCTGCAGATAACCCGAACCGCCCAGGGTCTGCAGGGACTCGGTCAGGCACTCGTAGGCGCGTTCGGAGCCGACCCCCTTGACGATCGGCAGCAGCAGGTCGTTGACCCGTTCGGCCAGATCGGCGTCGGCGCCGGAGACGATCGACGCCACGGTCGGATCCTGGTACGCCGCGGTGTACAGGTACAGCGCCCGCAGCCCCTCCGCGTAGGTCTTCTGCACCATCAGCGCACGACGCACGTCCGGATGGTGGATGATCGTGACCCGCGGCGCGGTCTTGTCGGTCATCTGGGTCATGTCCGCGCCCTGCACCCGGGTCTTGGCGTACTCCAACGCGTTCAGGTAGCCGGTGGACAGTGTGGCGATCGCCTTGGTGCCCACGAACATTCGCGCATACTCGATGACCTTGAACATCTGCCGGATGCCGTCGTGCACGTCACCGACCAGCCACCCCACCGCCGGCACCCCGTGCTGGCCGAAGGTGAGCTCGCAGGTGGCCGACGCCTTGAGCCCCATCTTGTGTTCCAGGCCGGTGACGAACACCCCGTTGCGTTCGCCGATCTCACCGGTGTCCGGGTCGAAGTGGTACTTCGGCACGTAGAACAGCGACAGCCCCTTGGTGCCGGGCCCGGCGCCCTCCGGGCGGGCCAGCACCAGGTGCTGGATGTTCTCGAACAGGTCGTCGGTGTCGCCGTTGGTGATGAACCGTTTGACCCCGTCGATGTGCCAGGTGCCGTCGGGCTGCTGGACCGCCTTGGTGCGGCCGGCGCCGACATCCGAACCCGCGTCAGGCTCGGTGAGCACCATGGTGGCGCCCCAGCCGCGCTCCACGGCCAACTGGGCCCAGTGCCGCTGCTGCTCGTTGCCGATGCCGTAGACGATGTTGGCCATGATCGGGCCGGCCATGTACATGAACACGGCGGGGTTGGCGCCCAGCACGAACTCGTTGATCGCCCAGGAGACCACCGCGGGGGCGGGCACACCGCCCACGTCCTCGCGCAGCCCCACCCGGAACCACTCGCCCTGCTGCCAGGCCCGCAGCGACTCCTTGAACGGCTCCGGCAGCTGCACGGTGTGGGCCTCCGGATCGAACGTGGGCGGATGGCGGTCGGCTTCGGCGAACGACTCGGCCACCGGGCCTTCGGCCAGGCGCGCCGCCTCGGACAGCATCTGCCGCACGGAGTCGCCGTCGAGGTCACCGAACTTGCCGGTGGCCAACGCCTTCTCCAGACTCAGCACCTCGAACAGGTTGAATTCGAGGTCACGCACATTGCTCTTGTAGTGGCCCATCGCTCGCATCCTTCGATCCGGCTATACCGAGCGTAGTTCTCGACGGCGCTTCCGGTGCGTACTCTCCCACACACCGCACCGTTGCCGTGAAGGTCCGACGCTACGAGCCGGCCGACCTCGACCACCGGGCACACAGGAACTCCCCGTTCACCCCGCTGTCGACCAACGTCCATTCCGAACGCTGCGGCAGCACCGGCGCGCCGGCGCCCAGGGTGCAGGGGGCGTATCCGATGATGACGTCGTCGACCAGGCCGGCGGCCACGAACTGGGCGGCCACCTCCCCGCCGCCGACCACCCACACATCCTTGTCCCCGGCGGCCCGCACCAGTTCGGGGTGCAGTTCGGCGACGTCACCGCTGAAGGTCCGCACCGGGTGCGCTTCGGCGATGATCTGCGGGCGGTGGGTCAGCACCCAGGACGGTTGCTCATGCATCCACTCGCCGGGCTGGTTACGCAGCACCCATTCGTAGGTGGCGGCCCCCATCACCACCGCGCCGACCGAGTCCGCGAAGGCCCGGTATCCGAACGGTCCGTCCGGGTCGATGTCACGGGTGACCAGCCAGTCCAGGCTGTCATGGTCGTCGACGATGAAGCCGTCCAGGCTCGCCGCGGTGAAATACACAGTGGCCATGATCAATTGCTCCTCATCCAGGCCAGGGGGTCGCCGTGATGGGTGCGCACACCGTGGTGGGCCAGCATGGCGCGGGCCAGGCCGCGGCGCAGCGCGGAGAAGGTCAGTACGTGGGCGATGATGCCGTACAACGGAAACGATTCCGGTGGATCGCACAACGCGTCGATCACCGTGTCGCCCAACTTCCCTGCCGCCGAGCAGCTCTGCACCATCTCGATCCAGCGGGCACCGACGTCGCGGTGGTGGTCACGCAGCGCTGAAGGCGGAAGGTGTTGGCGGGTAGGAAAATCCGCTCCCTCAATGGTGGCCAGCCACACCTGTTTGGTCCACACGATCGCGCCCAGCACCGCTCCCACGCTGGGCTCCGGGCCGTCCCACGCGAGCACCTGCTGCCCGGGGGAGATCTCCTCCGCCCATTGCCGATCCGTTAGCGTGCAGGCGCATTCGAGCAGGTAGTCGGTGTCGGCGACGTCGTGGTCCACCAGCACGGCCGAGATCTCGGGCACCGAGCCGGCCGGGGCTCCTCGGCTGCCGGGGCCGTCCACCCACAACGCATGCGGTGGGTGGAAATGCACCCCGTTCGGGGCGGGTAACAGGTAATGCACCTCGGCGACCCGCGACGGCGGCACCCCGAAGGCCCGCCGGAACGCCCGGGAGAACACCTCGGCCGACGACCATCCCTCCGCGGCGGCCACCGCCGACACCGACTCGCCGCGCTGCAACCGCCACGCCGCCCGTTCCAGCATCACCCGTCGGCGCATCGCCGCGGGTGGTTCGCCGGCCAGTCGGCGGACCTCGCGGGAGAAGTGGAACTCCGAGAAATGGCTGCTGCGCGCCATCGACTCGACATCGGTGTTGGCGGCGTCGACGACCGCGTCGAGCAGTTCACGCAACCGGTCCCGTCCGGTGAGGGCTTGCTCGCTCACGAGAACCGAGTATGGCGGTGCCGCCGGAGGCCGGCCATGACTTTTCCTGCGGGACCTCCCCTGCCGGCTGGCGGCCGGCCCACGGCCCAGGGATCACGGCCCACGGCTCCACGGCCCACGGCGCAACGCCAAAGATTGCGTCCAGGGCTGTGATCGGGCCGCAGCCACAGCCCTGGCTGCAAAATCCCGCCCGGTGCACGGCCAGTTGCCGCCCGCGCAGGTTGATCCGGGCGTCATCGGTGACGATCGCGCGACAGCCCGCTGATGAACGTCGAGCCGGGATACGTCGACACGTACCAGCTGGCGACCAGCCGGCGACCTCGGTGTCGATCCGATGCCGGGGCGTGGCGGTGAACAGATGCAGCGGCTCCCACGTATCCCGGATGCGGGTCTCCAGCCGATGGCCGTCGGCGAGTCGCCCCAGCCGGTTCGGTTCGTGCCGGCTGGGCTGGGTGAGGCCGGGCTGCAGCCGCAGCGGCGCGGTGGTGATCCGGCCCCAGGTCATCGCGCGGGTGTCCGCCCGGTCAGGTCCCGGTCCAGTTCGGCGCGCGCTTCTCGGCGAATGCGATCGCGCCCTCCTTGGCGTCGTTGGAGCTGAACACCGGCGCCATCAACTTGCCCTGTTCGGCGAACATGGTGTCCGGGGTCCACTTCTTGGACTCGATGATGATCCGCTTGGTGGTCGCCACCGCCAGCGGTCCGTTGGCGGCGATCCGCTCGGCCAGCTCGATCGCGCCGTCCAGCGCAGCGCCCGGCTCGGTCAGCGCATTGACCAGGCCCAGGTCGTGGGCCCGTTCGGCGGGCAGGATGTCGCCGGTGAGCGCCAGCTCCATGGCGATCGAGTACGGGATGCGTTCCGGCAGCCGCAGCAGCCCGCCGCCACCGGCGACCAGGCCGCGCTTGACCTCCGGGATGCCGAACGCCGACTCCCGCGACGCCACGATCATGTCGGCGGCCAGCGCCAGTTCGGTGCCGCCGGCCAGCGCGTAGCCCTCCACCGCGGCGATCAGCGGCTTGGCCGGGGGCTTCTCGGTGTAGCCCAGTCCGCGGCCCTCGACCACCGGGAACTCGCCGCGGGCGAACGCCTTGAGGTCCATCCCGGCGGAGAACGAGCCACCGGCGCCGGTCACGATGCCGACCGACAGCCCCTTGTCGTCGTCGAGACGGTCCATCGCGGCGGCCAGACCCTGCGCGACCGCGAGGTTCACCGCGTTCTTGGCCTCCGGCCGGTTGATGGTGATGATCAGGATGCGGCCCCGTTGTTCGACGAGGACCGGGTTGTCGCTGCTGCCTTGTTCAGTCACGACGGTGATGCTAACCACCAGTCGGCCGGTCCGGGGGCGTCGCTGGGTAACATCGCAGACTGGAACACGTTGCAGAGCGCGGCGTGGCAGGTCCTAGGGGGACGCGTTGAGCCCGACCGACATCGAGCCGTCCGAGATCGCCAAGTGGGATCCTGACCTCACCGAACGCGTGATGGGTCTGCTGCGGCCGCTCATCAAGGGCTACCACCGCGCGGAGATCCGCGGCCTGGACACCTTTCCCCACGGCGGTGCGCTGGTGGTGTCGAACCATTCGGGCGGTCTGTTCCCGATGGACGTCCCGGTGTTCGCCACCGGGTTCTACGAGAGGTTCGGCTACGACCGGCCGGTGTACACGCTGTCGCACGACATCCTGCTCACCGGCCCCACCGCCGACTTCTTCATCCGCACCGGCTTCATCCGCGCCAACCACGACAACGCCGACGAGGCGCTGCGGTCCGGCGGGGTGGTGATCGTCTTCCCCGGTGGGGACTACGACGTGTACCGGCCCACGTTCGCCCAGCACAAGATCGACTTCGACGGGCGCACCGGTTATGTGCGGGCCGCGCTCAACGCCGGGGTGCCGATCGTGCCGACCGTCGCGGTCGGCGGTCAGGAGAGTCAGCTGTTCCTGTCCCGCGGTGAGTCGCTGGCGCGGCTGCTGCGGCTGGACAAGCTGATGCGGGTGAAGATCCTGCCGATCTCGTTCGGGTTTCCGTGGGGGTTGTCGGCCGTCGTCCCGGTCAATGTGCCGTTGCCGACGAAGATCGTCATGCAGGTGCTGCCGCCGATCGACATCGAGGCCGAGTTCGGCCCGGATCCCGACATCGACGAGGTCGATGCGCATGTCCGGCGCACGATGCAACGTGCGCTGGACGAGTTGGCCGCCGAACGTCGTCTCCCGGTGCTCGGCTGACCGTGGCCGTCCGCAAGCGCCGACCGCTGCTGCGCGCCGCCGCCGAGTTGGCCAACGCCGCCAACGGGGTGCGGCCGCTGGGCCGGGAGGGCTACATCACCATCCCGGCGTTCGCGTTCGGCTGGCCGACCAGCGAGGCGGCGCCGCTGTACCTGCTGGCCTCGGTACTGGATGCGCTGCGCCGCGGGCTGCGCGGCGACTTCTCCGGCGCCCGCGGCCGGATCGCGTTGCTGCTCACCGGGGTCACCTGGGCGCTGCTCGGGCTGTTGATGTACCGCAACGTGCGTTCGGAACGGTATTTCGAGGCCGGGTTGCGCGAGACCCTCGGCGACGACTACGAGACCGTCGCGGACCGGTCGCAGCCGGCCCGGCAACTGCGCCGCCGCGGCATCGTCGGCACGTCGCTGTCCCGCCGCCGGTATGTCCAGCGGCACAGCGTCGTCCGGTACGGCCCGCACGGCAACGCCAACCTGGCCGACATCTGGCGCCGCAGCGATCTGCCGCCCGATGCCAAAGCTCCTGTGCTGCTGCAGGTTCCGGGTGGCGCCTGGTCGATCGGGATGCGCCGGCCGCAGGCGTATCCGCTGTTGAGCCGGCTGGCCGAGCGGGGCTGGGTGTGCGTGTCGATCGCCTACCGGGTCAGCCCGCGGCACACCTGGCCGGACCACATCGTCGATGTCAAACGGGCGCTGGCGTGGATCAAGGAGAACATCGCCGACTACGGCGGTGATCCGGATCAGGTGTCGATCACCGGCGGGTCGGCCGGCGGCCATCTGACTGCGCTGGCCGCGTTGACCCAGAACGATCCGGTGTGGCAGCCCGGATTCGAGGACGCCGACACCTCGGTGGTCGCCGCGGTGCCGATCTACGGCCGTTACGACTGGTACAGCAGCACCGGGCCGGGCCGCCGCGAGTTCATCTACTTCCTGCAGCGGCTGGTGGTCAAGAAGCGGATCACCGAGAACCGGCAGATCTATCTCGACGCCTCCCCCATCCGGCACGTGCGTGCGGACGCGCCGCCGTTCTTCGTGCTGCACGGGGTGGACGATTCGATCATCCCGGTGGGTGAGGCGCGGGAGTTCGTCGAGGCGTTGCGGGCGGTGTCGACGGCGCCGGTGGCGTACGTCGAGGTGCCGCACGCCCAGCACGCGTTCGACTTCTTCGGCTCACCGCGCGGGCATTACACCGCCGAGGCGGTGGAGACCTTCCTGTCCTGGGTGCAGGCCACCCGGCGCTGAGGTACCGTGTGCGTCAACGCGCCATCGCGGTCTCGACGACCGTAAGCTCCCCGGGAAGCCCTGCGGCACCGCGGATCTCGATGAACTCACCGACCATCGCGTCGGTGACCTCGTGCGGGTCGTCGAAGGTGCTGCCGTCGGACAGCACCGAGATGTTGAGCTGGTCGACGTAACTCCACACGGTGATGTTCAGCCCGCTGGCGGCGGTCAGCGGCCCCACCGAGTAGATCTCGGTGACCAGCGCACCGCCGACCCGGCCACGTTCCTTGGGGCCCATCACATTCGACACGGTGAGATTCTGGATCTTGTTCTGCCCGTCGATGCGGGACAGCCAGCCGAACAACCGTTCCGCGGGCGCCGGTGGAAGGTACTGCGACCAGCGGCTGATCAGTTCCGGGCCGATGAGCTGGTGGCTCTCCTTGGCCAGCAGTGCCGCGTCGCGGGTGGCCCGGATCCGGTCGAGCGGTTCGGCGGTGTCGACGGGCAGCGCGACGAGCATGCCGGTGAAGTAGTTGCCGCAGATGCGGTCCGGGGAGAAGTCGAAGCTCACCGGCACCGACGCCAGCAACGGATGGTCGGCGTGACCGTCATAGCGCAGCAGCAGTTTCCGCAACGCCCCGGCCGACAGCGCCAACACCAGGTCGTTGATGGTGACGCCGAGGTGCCTGCTGGTGGCCTTGACGTCGGACAGCGCCAGGGTCGCGGTGGCGAAGGTGCGGGTGGCGTCGATCTTGTGGTTGAGGAATGTCGGCGGCGGGGTGAACGGCCGGGTCAGCTCGGGCGAGAGCTTGCGGGTGCTGCGGTGCACCCGGCGCAGTCCGTCATAGGTGTAGCGCATCACCGACGGGATCCGGCCGATCTGGCGCAGGTGGTCGACGAACGCCGTGCGCACCAGGTGCGAGCGTCCCGGCGGCGGATCGGTGCGGTAGAAGGTGTGGTCACGTTGCGGTCCGGGTTGCAGATCCATCCCACGGGCCATGAGGTTGCCCGATGCCACTCCGTCGGCCAGGGCGTGGTGGATCTTGCCGACCACCGCGACCCGGCCGTTCGCCAGCCCCTCGACAAAGTACATCTCCCACAACGGATATCGGCGATCCAACGGGGTGCTGGCGATCCGGCCCACCGCTTCGTCGAGTTCGCGGCGGCCGCCGGGCGGGTCCACCCGCATGCCCCGGATGTGGTGGTCGAGGTCCACCTCGCAGTTCTCCCGCCACATCGGATGGTGGAATTTGAACGGGATCTCGACCAGCTGGTAGCGGAACGGATCGAGTTTGTACAGCCGCGAGGCGATGACCTTGCGGAAGTCCTCGAGGCCGAACGGGTGGGTGACGTCGGACAGGTCGATCACCGCCACCTTCAGGGTGTGCATGTGCACATTCGGTGTCTCGCTGTACAGCAGGACCGCGTCCCAACCCTGAAGCCGTTTCACCGCTGAATCCTCCTCCCCGGTGGCCGGCCGAGCAGCATCATCCGACGGCGCGGCCGCGCACCCGGCTCCGGTTGCGCTGGACGTGGTCGAGGAACAGGCCGACGGCCGTCGCCGCCGAGCCGGTGCGGGCGCCGTCGAGCAGGTCGAATCCGTGCCCGGCGCCGGGCAGTTCGAGGTAGCTGACCGCCGATCGGGACACCGAGCGCAGCCGGTCGGCGAAGTCACGGGCCTGCCGGACCGGGATCACGGTGTCGGCGCTGCCGTGCACGAGGAGAAACGGCGGTGCATCGCCGTGCACCCGGTGCATCGGGGAGGCCCGGTGGAACACCTCCGGATGCCGGTCCAGCCGCTTGCGGACCACCACCCGTTCCAGGAAGTCGAGGAACCGCACCCGCTCGGCGGTGGACCGGTCCACCCAGTCGTACCGGCCGTAGACACCCACCACCGCGTCCACCGAGGTGTCCGACCCCTCCGGCAGCTCGGTCTGCATGTCCGGGTCGTTCTCGGTGAGACCGGCCAGCGCGGCGAGGTGGCCACCGGCCGAGCAGCCCGCCACCGCAACGAAATCGCGGTCGCCGCCGAACTTGTCGACGTTGGCGCGGGCCCATGCGATCGCGGTCTTGACATCGGTGAGGTGGGCCGGCCAGGGGTGTTGCGGGGCCACCCGGTAGTCGATCGACAGGCACACCCAGCCCTGTTCGGCGAGGTGCGACAACAGGGCGTAGCCCTGCAGCATCCGGCTGCCGTGCACCCAGGCGCCGCCCGGCACGAAGATCAGCACCGGAGCCGGTTGCGCCGGAAGGTCTTTGCGCCGCCACACATCGAGCACGTTCTCGGTGTGATCGCCGTAGCGCACCGCACCGCGGTACAGGTGGCGACGGTGCTGCAGCATCCGCCACAGCGGCGGGACACGGTCGGGTGCGGGCCAGTCCAGGGCAGAACCGGCCGAGCCGGACGAGACTTCTGAGGCGCCCGGGGCAGCTGGGTCCGCCGGGAGCAGCCCGCGCAGCGCCTGCCGCGACACCTCGTTGGTCATCTCGCGCTGCCGGCGACGCAGCTCGGCGCTGCCGGGAGCGAGCCACGACTTAACTGTCGCCCCAACGAAATCCGGAAGGTGCCGGAAACCCCAGAGGCTCATCGCGGCCGCCGACCCGAGCGGTTCGAGATGCCTGCCCACGATCGGCAGCGAGCCCGAGGCGGCGCTGAGGGCCAGCAGGTGGTCGGCCGGCCCGGCGCGCAGCAGCCGGCGGGCGCACAGCCACGCGGAGGAACCCCCGTCCGGACGTACCGTCATTGCGCGAATGTACCCCGTCCGGCGGTCCCCGAACCGCACATCCTCAAAGGTTTGCCGGACGCGCCGCAACCGGTGCGGCGATACTGAGCGGGTGGCCCGCTCCTCCAAACTCCCTCTCGACTTCCACCCCGACCTGCGCCGGCTCGCCCGGTTCATCCCCCGGCAGGCGGTGTCGCCGGTGACGTTGCCGTTGATGCGGCTGGCGACCCGGCCGATGACCCGTCGCGCACCCAGGGATATCGAGGTGCTGACATTGTCGTCCGGAATCGGGATCCGGTTGTTCCGGCCGCCCGGCGGCGGCACCGGTGCGGCGATGCTGTGGATCCATGGCGGCGGATACGTCATCGGGTGCGCCGCGCAGGACGACGCACTCTGCCGGCGCTACGCCCGGGAACTGGATGTCACCGTCGCGGCGGTGGACTACCGGCTCGCTCCGGAGAATCCGTATCCGATCCCCCTGGAGGACTGCTACGCAGCGCTGCTGTGGCTGACTCGGCTGCCGACGGTGGACCCGCAGCGGGTGGTGATCGCCGGCGGCAGTGCCGGCGGCGGGTTGGCAGCCGCGCTGGCGTTGCTGGCCCGCGACCGCGGTGAGGTCGCACCGGTCGCCCAGCTGCTGGTGTATCCGATGCTCGATGACCGCACGTTGCACCGCACCGACCTGGACCACCCGGGTCTGCGGCTGTGGAATCAGTCGAGCAACAGGTTCGGGTGGTCGGCTTATCTCGGCGACGCCGACCCGGAGGTCGCGGTGCCGGCGCGGCAGACGGATCTGGCCGGGTTGCCGCCGGCGTGGATCGGTGTGGGCACCTACGACCTGTTTCACGACGAGGACCTCGCGTACGCCGAGCGGCTCCGGGCGGCCGGGGTGCCGTGTGAGGTCGAGGTGGTTCCCGGGGCCTTCCACGGCTTCGATGCGATCGCCCCGCGGGCCGGGGTCTCCCGGCAGTTCTTCGACAGCCAGTGCGCCATGCTGCGGGGTCTGCTCCGGCCGGAGGCGGCCTGACCGGCGGGGTCCGCCGGTACCCGCGCTTGGAGTCACACCCGTCACGCGCCATACTTGACACGTGTCATATTCGGTAGCCGACGAACAGCGGGCGTTACGCGAAGCTGTCGCCGACCTCATGGAGAAGCGCTCGTCGGAGCAGCAGGTGCGGACGTTGATGGCGTCCGACACCGGCCACGATCCGGCGCTGTGGCAGGAGCTGGCCGGGATGGGTCTGCTCGGCCTGGTGATTCCCGAGGACCTCGGCGGATCGGGCGCGGGACCGGTCGAGCTGGGCATCGTCGCCGAGGAGATGGGCCGCGCGCTGCTGTGCGGGCCGTATCTGTCCAGCGCGGTCATGGTGCCGTACCTGCTCGACGAGCTCGGCGCCGGTGACGAACGGGCGGCGGTGCTGCCGAGGATCGCCGCCGGGGAGCTCATCGCCACCGTGGCCTATGCCGAGGGCACGTCCTCGGCGCTGATCCCCGACGTGCCGGCGACCACCGCCCGCGGCACGGGCGACGAGTGGCGGCTCACCGGCGAGAAGACGTTCGTGCTCGACGCGCCGACCGCGGCGGTGTTCTACGTGCTGGCCGCCACCGATGCGGGGTCCGCGGTGTTCGCGGTGGAGCGTGACGCGGCGGGCGTCACGATCGACCCCCTGACCACCGTCGACCTGACCCGCAAGATGGGCCGGGTCCGGTTCGCCGACACCCCGGCGCGCCCGGTCGGCGCCGCGGGCTCCGGGGCCGGCGCGCTCGGCGCCGCGCTCGACCGCTCCGCGGTCGCGCTGCTCGGCGATCAGGCCGGCGGCGCGCACCGCGCCATGCGGATGGCCGTCGACTACGCCAGGACCCGGTTCCAGTTCGGCCGGGCGATCGGCAGCTTCCAGGCGGTCAAGCACATGTGCGCCGACATGCTGCTGGAGGCCGAGTCCGCGGTGTCGGCGGCCCGGCACGTCGCCGCGGCCTTCGCCGACGAGGCGCCCAACCGGTTCGCCGATCTCGCGCTGGCCCAGGCGTATTGCTCGGACGCCTACGTCTACGTCGCCGCCACCAACATCCAGGTGCACGGCGGCATCGGCTTCACCTGGGAGCATCCGGCGCACCTGTATCTGCGGCGGGCCCGCACCGACGCGCAACTGTTCGGCGATCCGGCCTGGCACCGTGAGCGCTACCTGCAGCGGATTGGAGCCTGACATGAGCGAGTTGACCGACGATCAGGTCCGGACCGAGGTCCGCGAGTGGCTGGCCGCGAACTGGAAACCCGGGATGGACCGCGCCGAATGGGCCCGGCTGGTGTTCGAGGCCGGCTGGGCGGTTCCCAGCTGGGAGCCGCAGTGGTACGGCCGCGGCCTGACCGACCCCCAGTCCCGCATCGTGGCAGCCGAATTCGCTGCGGTGGGCGCCCCCGGCACCGGCCACGACCGGGCCAACCTGTTCGCCTGCACCCTGCACGATCTGGGCACCGAGGAGCAGAAGCGGCGGCTGATCCCGCCGTCCATCCGCGGTGAGACCCGGTGGTGTCTGCTCTACAGCGAACCGGGCGCCGGATCGGACCTCGCGGGTCTGCGCACCCGGGCCGAACGGGACGGCGACGAGTGGGTGATCAACGGGCAGAAGGTGTGGACGTCGTTCGCCCAGACCGCCGACTACGGACTGCTGGTCGCCCGCACCGACTGGGATGTGCCCAAACACAAGGGCATCAGCTTCTTCATGCTGCCGATGAAGCAACCCGGCATCGAGGTGCGGCCGATCCACCAGATCACCGGGGAGTCGGAGTTCAACGAGGTGTTCATCACCGACGCCCGCTGCCCGGCGGAGAACATGGTCGGCCGGCCCGGCGAGGGCTGGTCGGTGCTGCAGGTCGCGCTCGGCTATGAGCGGCGGCTGATGGGTGATCTGGCCCGAACCTCGAAGGCCAGCCGCAAACCCAAGGACGACCCCGCCCAGCAGCGCAACGCGCTGGTCGAGATGGCCCGGGAGGCCGGCAGACTCGATGATCCCTACATCCGGCAGCGGATCGCCCGGATGGACGAGTTCGCGGCGGTCAACCGGTGGAACACCCAGCGGTCGAAGGCCACCCGCGACAAGGTGGAGTCGTTGACGTTGCAGGCGCTCGGCAAGATCGCGATGTCGCGGATCCTGCACGAGACCGCGCGGGTGCAGACCGAGATCGTCGGCGCCGAGTCGATGCTGGCCGGCCCGGACCATCCGATCGGTGACGGTGTGACGTTCCGCACGCTCAACGCGTATTTCACGTCGATCGGCGGTGGGACCGACCAGGTGCAGCGCAACATCGTCGGCGAACGGGTGCTGGGCCTGCCCAAGGAGCCGGATCCCTACCGGGATCAACCCTTCCGCGACCTCCCCCACTGAGTTCCGAACTGCCGCGAGCGTCCGTGTCTGTACGCGACACGCCGATGGCTGCCGTACTTTTGCGGACGCTCGCGGCCGTTTCCATTTCATCAGGCTGATCGAAACCGTATCGCCGCGCCCTCCCGCCCGGCGACCATGTCCCTCATCCACGGCGAAGGCCGTGACGCCCACATCAACCGAGCGTTTCGAGGGACACTTCATGACTGCCAGCCTTGACCACGCGCCTGCCGTAAACCCCTCGGCAGTGCCGTATTTCGACGAACAGCGGTTTGAAGCTCTGGCCGCCGAGTTCCGGCCGGTCTTCGACCGCATCCGGGCGGGCGCGGTTCAGCGGGAACGGGACCGGGAGCTCCCGTTCGAGCAGATCGGCTGGCTGAAGGCGGCCGGCTTCGGTGCGGTGCGGCTGCCGGTGTCCGCCGGCGGCCGCGGCGCCACCATCCCCGAGCTGACCCGGCTGCTGATCGAGCTGTCGACCGCGGATTCCAACATCACCCAGGCCCTTCGCGGCCATTTCGCGTTCGCCGAGGACCGGCTGGTGGCCGCACCCGGCCCGGGGCGGGACCGCTGGTGGCAGCGGTTCGCCGCCGGGGATTTGGCCGGCAACGCCTGGACCGAGATCGGCGACGTCGTGCTCGGCGAGGCCAACACCAAGGTGGCCCCGAGCGGGGACCCGGGCACGTTCGTGGTCAACGGCCAGAAGTTCTACAGCACCGGCAGCATCTTCGCCGACTGGATCGACCTGTACGCGCAGCGCACCGACACCGGGGAGTTCGTCATCGCCGCGGTCGACGCACACGCCGACGGGGTGACCCACGCCGACGACTGGGACGGGTTCGGCCAGCGCACCACAGGGTCGGGCACCTCCACCTACCGCGACGTGCGGGTTCCGGCCGAGAACCTCATCCCGTTCGCCACCCGGTTCCGGTATCAGACCGCGTTCTACCAGTTGTTCCACCTCGCAACCCTGGCCGGCATCGCCCACGCCGCCACTGCCGAACTGGCCCAGCGGGTCCGGGGCCGCACCCGCACGTTCAGCCACGGCAACGCACCCCGGTACGCCGCCGACCCGCAGATTCAGCAGGTCGTCGGGGAGGTGATGGCGGCCGCGTTCGCCGCCGAGGCGATCGCCCTGCGGGCGGCCGAGGACGTCGAACGCGCCCACCGCGCCGCCCTGGCCCGGAACGCCGGCGCCGGCGACCCGGTCCGCGACAAGAAGGCCAATGTGGCCGCCGAACTCGCCACCGCCCGCGGGCAGGTGGTCGCGACCGACCTGGTGACCCGTGCCACCTCGAAGCTCTTCGACGCGCTCGGCGCCTCCGGTGTCCGCGACGAGTTCGCCCTGGACCGGTTCTGGCGCAACGCCCGCACCGTGTCCAGCCACAACCCGACGGTGTTCAAGGCCAAGGTCATCGGCGACCACGAGATCAACGGCACCGAACCGGTTTACGTCTGGGCGATCGGCACCGCGCCGCTGCCCAGGCCCTGACACCTCCCCGCCATCCCGAAAGGTCTCATCATGTCCACCGAACGCATCGCCGATCACGTCACGTTCGCCTACTGGGTGCCCAACGTCAGTGGCGGCCTGGTCACCAGCGACATCGAACAACGCACCGACTGGAACTACGACTACAACGCCGAACTCGCCCGGACCGCCGAGAACAACGGTTTCGAGTACGCGCTGACCCAGGTCCGCTACGAGGCCAGCTACGGTGCCGAATACCAGCACGAGTCAACCAGTTTCAGCCTGGCGCTGCTGCTCGCCACCCAGCGGCTGAAGGTGATCGCCGCGGTGCATCCCGGGCTCTGGCAGCCGGGTGTGCTGGCCAAGCTCGGCGCGACCGCCGATCAACTCTCCGGCGGCCGGTTCGCCGTCAACGTGGTGTCCGGCTGGTTCAAGGACGAGTTCATCCACCTCGGCGAGCCGTGGCTGGAACACGACGAAAGGTACCGGCGCGCAGCGGAGTTCCAGCAGGTGCTGCGCAAGATCTGGACCGAGGACGACGTGGACTTCCGCGGCGACTTCTACCGCATCCACGACTTCACCCTCAAACCCAAGCCGGTCAACACCCCGCAGCGGCCGCATCCGGAGATCTTCCAGGGCGGCAACTCCACCGCCGCCCGCCGCAACGGCGGTTACTACGCCGACTGGTACTTCTCCAACGGCAAGGACTTCGACGGCGTCACCGAACAGGTGGTGGAGGTGCGCGAGCACGCCCGCGCCGCCGGTCGGGAGGTCAGGTTCGGTCTCAACGGGTTCATCATCGCCCGGGACTCGGAGAAGGAGGCCAAGGACACCCTCCGCGAGATCATCGCCAAGGCCAACCGGCCCGCGGTGGAGGGTTTCCGGGCCGCGGTGCAGCAGGCCGGCAACTCGACACCGGACAAGAAGGGGATGTGGGCCGACTCCACGTTCGAGGATCTGGTGCAGTACAACGACGGCTTCCGCACCGGGTTGATCGGCACCCCCGAACAGATCGCCGAACGCATCGCCGAGTACCGCAAACGCGGGGTGGACCTGATCCTGGGCGGCTTCCTGCACTTCCAGGAGGAGATCGAGTACTTCGGCGCGAAGGTGCTGCCGCTGGTCCGCGAGATCGAGAGCGCCGACTCCGCCGACCGGGAACTCGTCGGCATCCAGTGACCCGGAGGGTGATGACATCGTGACGATCAAACTGCACTGGTTCCTGCCCACCTACGGCGACAGCCGGCTCATCGTCGGCGGCGGCCACGGCACCCCGGCGGGCGCCGCCGGGGGCGACCGGGACGCGTCGATCGACTACCTGGCCTCGATCGTGCGGGCCGCGGAGACGTTCGGCTTCACCGGGGCGCTGATCCCGACCGGCGCCTGGTGCGAGGACGCGTTCATCACCGCGGCGCTGCTGGCCCGGGAGACCACCTCGCTGGGGTTCCTGGTGGCGTTTCGGCCCGGTCTGGTCAGCCCGACCCTGTCGGCGCAGATGGCGGCGACGTTCGCCCGGCACGCCCCGGGCCGGATCCTGCTCAACGTCGTCGTCGGCGGGGAATCGCACGAGCAGCGGGCTTTCGGCGACCATCTCGACAAGGATGAGCGTTACCGGCGGGCCGACGAGTTCCTCGAGGTGGTGCGCCGGTTGTGGGCCGGGGAGACCGTCACGCTCCACGGCCGGCACATCCGGGTGGAGGATGCGGCCCTGCCGACCCTACCGGATCCGGTGCCGCCGTTGTATTTCGGTGGCAGCTCGACGGCCGCCGGCCCGGTGGCGGCCCGGCATGCCGACGTGTACCTCACCTGGGGTGAGCCGCCGGACGCGGTACGCGAGAAGATCGACTGGATCCGCACCCTGGCCGCTGCCGAGGGCCGGCGCGTGCGGTTCGGCATCCGGTTGCACACCATCTCCCGGGACACCGCCGACGAGGCGTGGGCGCAGGCGGACAAGCTGATCGGAGCGCTCGACGAGCACACCGTGCGGGCCGCGCAGGCCGGGCTGCGCCGCAGCGAATCCGAAGGGCAGCGCCGCATGCTGGCGCTGCATCAGGCCAACCGGGCCGACGGCAGCTGGCGGTCGGCGCGGTCGCTGGAGGTGGCGCCCAACCTGTGGGCCGGGGTCGGCCTGGTGCGCGGCGGCGCCGGCACCGCGCTGGTCGGCAGCCACGCCGAGGTCGCCGACCGCATCGCCGAATACGCGGCCGCCGGCATCGAGGAGTTCATCTTCTCCGGGTATCCGCACCTCGAGGAGCTGTTCTGGTTCGGCGAGGGGGTGGTGCCGATCCTGCGGTCCCGCAACCTGTTCGACGGTGCCGGCGACCGCAGCCCGGTGCCGGCGGCGATCCCGTTCGTGGGGGCCGCGCGGTGACCGAACCGCTGACCATGGCCCGGATCGTCGACACCGCCGAGGCCCTGGCGGTGGCCGCGCGGCTGTCGGGGTCGTTCGCCGCGGAGGCGAGCACCCGCGACGCCGAACGTCTGCTGCCCTATGAGCAGGTGTGCGAGTTGAAGCGGTCCGGGCTGTTGACGCTGAGCGTGCCGGCCGAACACGGCGGCCTCGACGTGCCGGCGACGGTGCTGGCCGAGGTGTTCCGGCTGCTGGCGCACGGTGATCCGTCGGTGGCGCAGATTCCGCACTCGCACTTCACGTTTCTGGAGGTGTTGCGGCTGCAGGGCACCGAACGGCAGCGCGGGTTCTTCTACGGTCTGGTCCTTGAGGGTGCGCTGTTCGCCAACGCCCAGTCCGAACGGGGGCCGCATCCGATCGACGTCGACACCACCGTGCTGTTGCGCCGCGGCGCCGGGGATTACCTGCTGACCGGACGCAAGTTCTATTCCACCGGTGCGCTGTTCGCCGACTGGATCGTGGTGCGGGCCTCGGTGCCGGCCGACGCGGCGGATGCGCCCACCGCCGCCACCCCCAAGGCGGTGGCATTCGTCCCGCGGCATGCGCCCGGCCTCACCGTGATCGACGACTGGGACGGGATGGGGCAGCGCACCACCGCGTCCGGGTCGGTGACGCTCGACGAGGTGCGGGTGCCGGCCGACCATGTGGTGCCGTTCACCCCGATCTTCCGCCGGCCGACCGTCTACGGCGCCCGCGCACAGCTGTGGCATGCCGCGCTGGACGTCGGGATCGCCACCGCAGCACTGGAAGAGGGGGTACGTCTGGCGGCCCGTGCCCGGCCGCATTTCGAATCCGGGGCGCCGGTGGCCACCGACGATCCGACGCTGATCCAGAGTGCCGGCGAGGTTGCCGTCACGGTGCGGGCCGCGCAGGCGTTGCTCGGCGAGGCGGCACGGGCGGTCGACGCCGCCACCGCCGATCTCACCGAGGACACCGCGGCCGCGGCGTCGATCGCGGTGGCGACGGCCAAGGTGGCCGCGGAGCGGGCGGCGCTGCGGGCCTCCACCGCGCTGTTCGAGCTGGGCGGTACCCGCAGCGCGACGGTGAGTGCGAACCTGTCCCGGTTCTGGCGTGATGCGCGCACCCACACCCTGCACGATCCGACCCGGTGGAAGCTGCACCACATCGGCCGGTACCTGCTGTCGGGGACCCGGCCGCCCCGGCACGGCCAGCTGTGATCACACCGGTTTCTGATACACCGGTTTCCCGCCGACGATCGTCGCGCTGACCAGTTCGGCGCTCAGCTCCCGCAGCACCCGGTCGGGCGGCGCGGACAGCACACACAGATCGGCCGGCTGACCGGGTTCGACGGTGCGCGGCCGGGTGGGACGGTCCGCGGTGCCGAAGAACATCCGCAGCGCGGTCCCGGCGTCGATGCGTTCGTCGGCGCCGAGCACCGCGCCGCTGCCGGTGGTGCGGTGCACAGCGGCGCGCATGGCGGCCCACGGGTCGGCGTCACCGAACGGGGCGTCGGTCGACAGTGCGGTCGGAATGCCGGCGTCCAGCAGTGATTTCAGCCGCCACAGCTCATGGTGCTCGTCGGCGGGCACGTCGGTGCGGTACTGATCACCGCGTTCGGCGATGAAATTCGGTTGGGTCACCACCGTCAGCCCGAGGGCGGCGATCTCCTCGAGGCTGTCGTCGGGCACCACCGCGGCGTGTTCGATGCGGTCCTGGGGATGGGTGCCGACGGCCCGCAGCGCGGTCAACGTCACCACCAGTTGGGCCGCGGTCACACAGTGGATCGCGACGGCCCCGCCGGCGGCGTGCCGGGTCGCGATCCACTCGGTCAGCTCGGTGAGGTCGAGCCGGTCGTCGTGCAGGATCCGTTTGCCGGGGGCCAGACAGTTCACCCGCTGGCTGAGGTTGCCCCGGCGGTTCATCCCCGTCAACCGGACCACGTCGCCCACATCCAGTCCCGGGGTGGCGTCGGTGACCCCGGTGACGCCGTAGCGGGTCAGCTCCGCGCTGAGGTCGGCGATTCGGGTTTCGCGGCGCTGCAACGAATTCGACCAGTCCGGGTCGGCGCTGCGCAGCCGGCCGTCGGGATGGTCGGGCATCCCGATGCGGGCCAGGCCCGCCGAGTTCAGCGTCCACAGCACGCCGCTGCGGTGCTGCACCCGCACCGGCACATCGGGTGCGATCTCGTCGAGCGCACGCCGATCCAGTGACCCCGCGACCGCCTCGTGATAGCCGATCGCCCGGATCCAGCCGTCGTCACCGGGTTTCGCGGCGGCGAGCACATCGGCCAGCTCCCGGCGGGACCGGACCTGCCCGGGCCCGACCCGAACCGAGTCGAGTGCCGCGGCGGCGGAGTAGACGTGCAGGTGGTGATCGTGCAGGCCGGGGATGACGGTGCCGAACCCGGCGTCGAACACCTCCTCGTCCGGCCGCGGCGCCAGCCCGGCGCCGACCTCGGCGATCCGCCCGGGATCGACGCGGATGTCGACGGTGCGGCCGTCGAGCAGGGTGGCGTGCCGGATCAGCATGGGCTGACCGATCTCTCGGCGATCAACTGGTCCACAACGGCGTTGTCGGCGCCGAGTGGCCGGGCCGGCGGCACCGGCGCCGGTGGCCTCAGCGCCGGCACCGGCCGGGGCGCCGGCGGCAACGCGGCGTAACCGGCGGCGGTGGCCGCCATCGACACCTCGATCAGCTCGCCGCCGCCGCGGTGCAGCGCCTCGACGGCGGCCAGGGCGGCGTGCAGCCCGGTCAACGGGTCGGCGATGGCGTCTCCGCAGAACCGCGGTCCGTCGGCGGTGGTGCCGACCAGACCGCCGGAGACCGCCGCGTCGTCGCCGAAGGCGACCCAGTCGGCGCGTTCCCCGCACGTGCCGTGACCGCTGATGCGCAGCCACACCCGGCCGGGCCGCGCGGGGATGTCGTCGGGGCCCAGGCCGCGCCGGATCAGAGCGGCCGGCCGTGACCCCTCGATCACCACATCGGCCGCCCCGAGCAGCGCCCGCAACGGTTCGGGCTCGTCGAATGTGGCGGCGTAGCTGAGCTTTCCGGTGTTCATCCAGTCGAAGAACACAGATGGTCCGGATCGGGTGCCGTCGGGGCGGGTGGGGCTCTCCACCTTGACGACGGTCGCGCCGGCCCGCAGCAGCAGTTGGCCGCACAACGGCCCCGCCCACATCGAGGACAGGTCGGCGACCAGCAGACCGCGGGCGGACCGTGCCCCGGCCGGCAGCCCGAGCCGGCGCACGACCGGTGGCGCGGCAGCGGTTTCGCCGAGAACCGCGGCGGGCAGGCCGAGCAGCCGGGCGCGGGCGATGGCGTCGGCGGCGGGCTGCCGGGCGGTCCAGGCGGTGACCGCCGGCCACGGATCGTCGGGGTCGACATCGGATTCGTCCGCCTCGATCAGCGCGGGCACCGCGGCGATGTCGTCGGCACGGGACAGGGTGAGCGCGCACCAGCCGTCGGCGGCCTCCAACAGCCGGGTGGCCCCGCCGGCGGATCTCCGGCCGTCGGGGGCGATCCCGAGCAGCGCGGCCCGGCCGGTGAGCAGTTCCTCGGCGTCGACGGCGATGCCGGTGAGCTCCGCCAGCCGGCCGGCGATGCCCTGGGCGTGCGCCAACACCGCGGGTGGGATGTCGAGCGCACACATGCCCCCATTGTGGGTCACGGGCGCCGCCGGCTCAGCCACCCGGCTCAGAACAGCAGGGCGGTGAACCGCCAGTCGAGCACCTGACGGTCGGGATCGCCGACGGCGTGCACCAGCGAGCGCAGCCGCAGCACCCCGCCCCGGTCACCGGGGAGCGGTTCGGCGGCCTCGATGTGCAGTTCGCTGTAGAGGGTGTCGCCCTCGTACACCGGGCCGGTGTGGTCGCAGGACTCCCAGCCGAGCACGGTGACCAGGTTGGGCAGCAGGCGGGTGGCCTGCGCCAACGCCAGCCCGATGGTGTGCCCGCCGTAGACCAGCCGCTGCCCGCCGGCACGTGAATCATGGTGGGTGGCGGCGATGTTCAGGGTCAGCCGGGCGAGCTCCGGGGCGCTGCTGACCACGTCGGCGGTGCTGTGCAGCACCGTCCCGGCCAGACCCGGGTCGAAGTGCGGGCCCGGCACCTCGGCGCGGTACACCTCGGCGTTCCAGGACGCGGTCGGATCGTCGACCGGCAGCGGGTCTGTCCCGATCACCGACAGATCGTCGGCGTGTCCGGTCTCCCCGGCGTCGGGGCTCAGGGGCAGCATCGCGCACCGGTGGAAGTCCAGGATGAGCCGTCCGGCGTCGTCGACGGTGGTCATCCGCAGCGCCGCCAGCCCGGTGGGCGCCCGGCCCGGTCTGCGGGTGTTCTCCCGCAGACCCACCACCTCGGTGCGGGTGAACAGGGTGTCTCCGATGACCGGATAGCGGTGGAACCGCAGTCCCCGGTAGAACAGGTTGGCCTTGACCCGCTGGGTGACCAGGGTGGACTGCCCGATCGCCACATCGCACACCAGGGCGGGGTGGGCGAGCGGGCCGGCCGATCCGGTCACCGCGGCGGCGAGCTCGGCGTCGAGGGCGAGGCGCAGCCGGTCGCCGAGGATGGATTGGTGCACGGCCGCGGCGCCGGCCGTCAACGTCATCGACGGGGCCCAGTCGAAGACCTGACCGACGCGCAGATCGTCGAAATAGGGACCGCCCGGAGTTTGGCCGTACAAAGTCACGCGGTTGATGCTGCAATGGAGCCGCCGGTATGTCAATATGGCCGTACATTTTCGACGAGTAGGGGACGACGGTGACGGCACACCTCAACGATGAAGAGACCATGCTGGTCGAGACGGTGCGGGCGTTCATCGACCGCGACGTCAAGCCCACCGTGCGCGAGGTCGAACACGCCAACGAATATCCGCAGGCGTGGATCGAGCAGATGAAACGCATCGGCATCTACGGGCTGGCGATCCCGGAGTCCTACGGCGGCTCACCGGTGTCGATGCCGTGTTATGTCGAGGTGACCCAGGAGCTGTCGCGCGGCTGGATGAGCCTGGCCGGGGCGATGGGCGGGCACACCGTGGTGGCCAAACTGTTGACGCTGTTCGGCACCGAGGAACAGAAACAGCGCTACCTGCCGGCGATGGCCACCGGCGAGATCCGCGCGACCATGGCGCTCACCGAGCCCGGCGGCGGATCGGATCTGCAGAACATGACCACCACCGCGCTGCCCGGCCCCGGCGGCGGCCTGGTGATCAACGGCGCCAAGACCTGGATCAGCAACGCCCGGCGCTCCGGGCTGATCGCGTTGTTGTGCAAGACCGATCCCGACGCCACCCCGCGGCACCGGGGCATCTCGGTGGTGCTGGTGGAACAGGGCACCACCGGGCTGTCGGTGTCACGCGATCTGCCCAAACTCGGCTACAAGGGGGTGGAGTCCTGCGAGCTGGTCTTCGACGACTGCCGGGTGCCGGCCTCGGCGATCCTCGGCGGTGAGCCCGGCAAGGGCTTCACGCAGATGATGAAGGGCCTGGAGACCGGGCGCATCCAGGTCGCCGCCCGCGCGCTGGGAGTGGCCACCGCCGCCCTGGAGGACGCCCTGGCCTACGCCCAGCAGCGGGAGAGCTTCGGCCAACCGATCTGGAAGCATCAGGCCATCGGCCACTACCTGGCCGACATGGCCACCAAACTCACCGCCGCCCGCCAGCTCACCCGCTACGCCGCCGAACGCTACGACAGCGGCCAGCGCTGCGACATGGAGGCCGGCATGGCCAAACTGTTCGCCTCCGAGGTCGCCATGGAGATCGCGCTCAACGCCGTGCGCATCCACGGCGGCTACGGCTACTCCACCGAATTCGACGTGGAACGCTACTTCCGCGACGCCCCGCTGATGATCGTCGGCGAAGGCACCAACGAGATCCAGCGCAACGTCATCGTCAGCCAACTCGTGGCCCGGGGCGGGATCTGACCGGTGCGTCCCCGGCCGGCCTATCAGGTGCTGCGGGACCGGCTGCGCGACGATATCGCCGCCGGCCGGTACCGCGACGGTACTCGGTTGCCCACCGAGTCCGAACTCATGGCGCAGTACGGGGTCTCGCGGCAGACCGTGCGTCGCGCGTTCCAGGATCTGGTCGCCGAGGGCAGCGTGTACCGGGTGCCGGGGCGCGGCACCTACGCCGCCGACCGGTATCTGCGGCAGTTCGGGTCGATCGAGGATCTGATGGCCCTGTCCGACGACACCACGATGGAGGTGAGGTCGGGGCTGCGACGCCGGGTGGACGTGGACGCCGCCAGCCGGTTACGGCTCGACGACGACGTCGTCCACACCGTGGTGTTCCGCCGGTTGCACGCCGGGGCGCCGTTCGTGTCCACGGTGGTGCATCTGCCCGATCGGGCGGCCCACCACCTGCACGGCTGCGCGGAACTGAGGACCGGCGCGGTGAGCACCCACACCGTCATCGGGCTGCTGGAGCCGCATCTGGAGGAGCCGATCGACCAGGCGGCGCAGTCGATCACGGTCGCCCCGGCCGACGACGACACCGCCGACGCGGTCGGCGTCGAACCCGGTCATCCGATGCTGCGGATCGACCGGTTGTACAGCGACCGCACCGGCCGGCCCGTCGAATTGTCGGTGAGCCACTTCCTGCCCGAGCAGTACACCTACCGGGTGACGTTGCGCCGAGAGTGATTTCGGCGTGCTGACGATCGCTGAGCGAACGTGAGCACGCCGAAATCACGAGGAGACGGCGTCGACCAGACCCCAGCGCAGCGCCGTGACGGCGTCGATGCGGCGGCCGGTGAGCACCAGATACGCCGTCCGCCAGCGGCCGATGCGGCGGGTGATGCTGACACACCCGCCGGCCCCCGGGATCAGCCCCAACTCCAACTCGGGCAGCCCGAACACGGCGTCCGGATGCGCGGTGACATGCCCGCAGAACGACGCCATCTCCAGCCCGCTGCCCAGCACCAGGCCGTGCACCTCGGCACGACACCGCGGCCCCAGCCGTTCGGTCAGCTCGGCGAGCACCAGCGCCGGGCTGTGGCGGGTGCGGGCCAGATGCGCGCCGGCCGGATCGTCGAACGACCCGAATTCGGCCAGATCCCCGCCGCTTCCGAACGACGGCCCGTTACCCGTCAGCACCACCTCGGTGACCGACGGGTCCAGCCGCGCCACCTCCAGCGCCTCGAGCAACGCGGCCCGGGCATCGGTGGAGAACGCGTTGTGCCGCTGCGGCCGGTTGAACACCACCCGCAGGGTGTCGCCGTCGCGGGTGGCCAGCACCGGGTCGGGCAGCTGCGGCACCGTCTTCGGCCCCCGCTCGGCCAGCCAGCGCGCGAACTCCGATCCGGACTGCAGCGTCGAGTAGGCCAGCGACTCGGTGATCACCCCGGACCGCGTCGGCCCGTCCGGATCGATCGAGCGCAGCACGTCGTCGCACACCGCCGCGGTCTGCGGCCACTTCCCGCAGCGTTCCCGCAGCAGGTCCAGCGTGTCCTGCACCGACTCGACGGTGACGGCGCGGCGGTCGTCGGTCGGTTTTTCGGTCAGGGTGAATGTCGCGTCGTCGACCGGCTCCCCGAGCCCGATCACCACACCGTCGGCCAGTTGCAGGATGCTCACGAATACTTCTTTATCAGCTCCTGTTTGTAGAGCTTGCCGGTGTCGGTGCGGGGCAGCTGCTCCTCGAAGGAGATCGACCGCGGGCACTTGTAGTGCGCCAGCCGGTCGCGCAGCCACTCGATCAGCTCGGCGGCCAGCTCATCGGACGCCTCCGACGGATCGACCAGCTGCACAACCGCTTTCACCCGCTCGCCCATCTCCTCGTCGGGCACCCCGAACACCGCGGCGTCCATCACCTTCGGATGGGTGACGAGCATGTTCTCGGCTTCCTGCGGGTAGATGTTCACCCCGCCGGAGATGATCATGTGGTGCCGGCGGTCGGTCAGGTACAGGTACCCGTCCTCGTCGACGTAGCCGACGTCGCCCACGGTGACCCAGCCCTTCGGATGCCGCGACGCCGCGGTCTTCTCCGGGTCGTTGAGGTATTCGAAGCTGTTGCCGCCCTCGAAGTAGATCTCGCCGGGCTGACCGGGCGGCAGCTCGTTGCCGTCCTCGTCGAGGATGTGCACCGCACCGAGCATCGGCTTGCCGACCGAGCCGGGGTGCTGCAGCCACTCCTCGGCGGAGATCAGCGTCGACCCGTGCGCCTCGGAGGACGCGTAGTACTCGTCGATGATCGGGCCCCACCAGTCGATCATCTGTTTCTTGATCTCGACCGGGCAGGGCGCGGCGGCGTGGATGACCCGCTTGAGGCTCGACACGTCGTAGGAGTTGCGCACCGATTCGGGCAGTTTCAGCATCCGGGTGAACATCACCGGCACGAACTGCCCGTGGGTCACCCGGTACTTCTGGATGGCCTCCAGGCAGCGTTCCGGGTCGAACTTCTCCAGCACCACGACGGTGACGCCGGCCGCCTGCGCGCTGATCGACCACATCGACGGTGCGGTGTGGTACAGCGGCGCCGGGCTCAGATACACCGAGTCGGGCGGCTGCATCCAGACGTTCACCAGCATCGACAGCATGCCGGGCGCCTCCGACGGCGGGACGTGCGGCAGTTCGCGTTTGATACCCTTGGGCCGGCCGGTGGTGCCGGACGAGTACTGCAGCAGGTCGCCCTCGAGTTCGTCGGCGATCGGCGTATCGGGCTGACCGGCAACGCATTCCGGGTAGCGCTGCCAGCCGGGCAGATCCGAGTCGGTGATCATCCGCAGCTCGGGCAGCCCGCCCGGGAGATGCTCCCCGAGATCGGCGAGGGTGTCACGCAGCGCGGCGGATCCGATGATCGCCTTGGCGGCGCTGTTGTCGATGATGTAGGCGGCCTCGGCGGCGGTCAGATGGGTGTTGATCGGCACGTAGTACAGGCCGCTGCGACGGGCCGCCCACATCGCGGTGAAGATGTGGTCGTTGTTCTCCATCAGGATCGCGACGGTGTCGCCTTCGCGCAGCCCGTTCTCGCGGAAGAAGTGCGCGAGCCGGTTGGCGCGGGCCTCGAGTTCGCCGAACGTCACGACCTTGTCGGACGGATACAGAATGACGGCGGGCTTGTCAGGCGTCGCTTCGGCATGCTCGCGGATCTGCATGCCATGACTTTACGATGCGTCACTTGACACCTGTCAACCGGTGCGGGATCACGCCGCCGACGCGTGATGACCGAAAGGATTGACGCCCAGGTGGGAACGGGTAGCCGTGGCCCGGAATGCACCCGACCCGAAAGCAGTCATGCCCGAGGAGTCCCAACTCACGTCCGCAACCGAACTCGCCGTCACCCTCGCCTGGGTGGCCGGCGCCGTCACCGCCGCCTATTTCCTGGGAATGGGCCTGTCCTGGGTGTTGCACCGGGTGGGCCGGCGCAGCGTCGTCCTCGCCGACATCGCGCTGCTGACCCGCCACCCCGTCCGGGTGATCCTGATGATCATCGCCGCCGGGATCGCGCTGCAACGCGCCGACACCGAAGCGCCGTGGCGCGGCGGGGCCGACCACCTGCTGCGCATCCTGCTCATCGGGGCGATCACCTGGATGATCGCCACGCTGGTACAGGTAGCCGAGCGGCGGGTGATCGCCCGCTTCGCCGGCGGTGACACCGGGTTGACCGATGCCGACCTGCACCGCCGCCGGGTCCGCACCCAGGTGACGGTGCTGCGCCGGCTGACGGTGGCGATCGTGGTGGTGCTCGGCACGGCCGCCGCGCTGATGACGTTCCCGTCGTTCGCCGACATCGGCACCACGCTGTTCGCCTCGGCCGGAGTGCTGTCGGTCGTCGCCGGTCTGGCCGCCCAGACCTCGCTGGGCGCGATGTTCGCCGGGCTGCAGATCGCCTTCTCCAACGCGATCCGGGTCGGCGATGTCGTTGTCATCGAGAAACAGTGGGGCCGTATCGAGGAAATCACGCTGACCTACGTGGTGGTCACCATCTGGGATGAACGCCGGCTGATCCTGCCGTGCACCTACTTCACCACCACCCCGTTCGAGAACTGGACCCGCAACGCCACCGAGGTGATGGGGCTGGTGGAACTCGACGTGGACTTCACCGTGCCGCTGGACGAGATGCGCGCCGAACTCGACCACATCCTGGCCGCGAACGACGATCTGTGGGACGGCCGGCTCGGCGTGCTGGAGGTCACCGACGCCACCGGCGGCCACGTACGGGTCTGGATCACCCTCAGCGCCCCGAATTCCAGCGCGCTGTGGGGTCTGCGCACGGCCGTGCGTGAGGCGATGGTCAAGTGGTTGCAGCGGCAGGGCACCGGGGCGCTGCCGCGCTGGCGGTTCGAGCCGGCCACGGCCGCCCCAGCGGGCGGGCCGCAGCGGGGGCTCGCCTATTCACGCCGTCCCAGCGGGGAGGGGCTGTTCTCCGGCAGCGCCGAGGCCCAGCAGCGGGCCCGCACGTTCGAAGGCCCCGCCGGATGACGGCCCCCGGGCGACGCCGGGGTGCGATCGTGTGACTGCTCGCGGAAAACCGGGGGTTACTGCGAACCCAGCCGCTGCTTGAGAGCCTCGAACTCGTCCTTGACGCCGGTGGGCAGCTTCTCGCCGACGAACTCGAACCACTCCTCGATCAGCGGCAGCTCCTCGCGCCACTCCTCGGCGTTGACCTCCAGCGCCGCCTCCACGTCGGCCGGGTCCACGTCCAGCCCGTCGAGGTCGAGATCCTCGGCGGTGGGGACGGTGCCGATCGGGGTGGTCTGCCCGGACGCGCGGCCCTCGACGCGTTCGATGATCCACTTGAGCACCCGGCTGTTCTCGCCGAACCCGGGCCACAGGAACCGGCCGTCGTCGCCGCGGCGGAACCAGTTGACGAAGAAGATCTTCGGCAGCTTGGTCTCGTCGGAGTTCTTGCCGATGTCGATCCAGTGCTGGAAGTAGTCCCCGACGTTGTAGCCGAGGAACGGCAGCATCGCCATCGGGTCACGGCGCACGGTGCCGACCTTGCCCTCGGCCGCGGCGGTCTGCTCGCTGCCCATGGTCGCGCCGATGAACACCCCGTGCTGCCAGTCGTTGGCCTGGGTCACCAGCGGCACCGTGGTCTTGCGGCGGGCGCCGAACAGGATCGCCGAGATCGGCACGCCCTGCGGGTCGTCCCATTCCGGCGCCAGCGACGGGCACTGCGACATCGGGGTGCAGTAGCGCGAGTTCGGGTGCGCCGCGTTCTCGTCGGAGTCGGGCGTCCAGTCGCGGCCCTTCCAGTCGATCAGGTGCTGCGGGTCGCCCTCCAGGCCCTCCCACCACACGTCACCGTCGTCGGTCAGCGCGACGTTGGTGAACACGGTGTTGCCGGCCTCGATGGTCTTCATCGCGTTCGGGTTGGACTTCCAGTTGGTGCCCGGCGCGACGCCGAAGAACCCGGCCTCGGGGTTGACCGCGTACAGTCGGCCGTCCTTGCCGAACCGCATCCAGGCGATGTCGTCGCCGAGGGTCTCGGCCCGCCAGCCCGGGATGGTCGGCTGGATCATCGCGAGGTTGGTCTTACCGCAGGCCGACGGGAACGCCGCGGCGATGTAGTAGGCCTTGTTCTCCGGGGAGATCAGTTTGAGGATCAGCATGTGCTCGGCGAGCCAGCCCTCGTCGTGGGCCATCGCCGAGGCGATCCGCAGCGCATAGCACTTCTTGCCCAGCAGCGCGTTGCCGCCGTAGCCGGAGCCGAAGCTCCAGATCTCCCGGGTCTCCGGGAAGTGGGTGATGTACTTGGTGTCGTTGCACGGCCACGGCACGTCCTTCTGGCCGGGTTCGAGCGGGGCTCCCACCGAGTGCAGGCATTTGACGAAGAAGCCGTCGTCACCCAGCTTCTCCAGGGCGGGCTTGCCCATCCGGGTCATGATCCGCATGGACAGCACCACGTACTCGGAGTCGGTGATCTCCACGCCGAGCTTGGGGTCCTCCGCGGCCAGCGGCCCCATGCAGAACGGCACCACGTACATGGTGCGGCCCCGCATACAGCCGCGGTAGAGGTCGGTCATGGTCCGGCGCATCTCGGTCGGATCCATCCAGTTGTTGGTCGGACCGGCGTCGATCTCCCGCTCGGAGCAGATGAACGTGCGCGACTCGACCCGCGCGACGTCGGAGGGGTCGGACAGCGCCAGGTAGGAGTTGGGCTTCTTGTCCTCGTTCAGTTTGGTGAAGGTGCCGGCCTTGACGAGTTGCTCGGTCAGCCGGGCCGCCTCTTCCTCGGAGCCGTCGGTGAACACCACGCGATCCGGTTGTGTCAGCTCTGCGACCTCCTGAACCCAGGCGAGCAGACCTTGATGCTTCGTCGGTGCGGTGTCCAAACCCGGAATGGTCGCGGTCATGTGGCTCTCCTGCGTTGTGTTCGTCGGAGGACGCGGGGCGCATGCCGCCCGGCCTGCCCCGAGGGGTGGAGTGCGGTTCGTCCCTTATTCAGTGAGGTTTATTCCTAGAGGTTAACGTGGCCGACACATTCTGGTGGCGTCGGGACTGCCTGAACGGCCCCGGCCCGGCCTCGACGGGTGTCAGACTTGTGTTTGCGGGCCGTTTTCCCGCTCCTCGGCGTCCGGTTCGGCGATGTCGGGCTCAGCGGGGGGTTCGGCCTCGCCGTCCCCGGTGCCCGCGTCGGTGACCTCGGTGACCCCCTCGGTGCCCTCCTCGGTGACCCCCTCGGTGACCCCGGTCTCATCGACCTCGGCAGGCCCGTCGGTCTCATCGACCTCGGCAGCCTCTCCAGGCTCGCCGGTCTCTTCAGGCTCTTCGGTCTCGGGTTCGCTACCGTCGGGCCCGTACAGTTCGGCCCGCACGGCGTCCAGCGCGGCCTGCAGGATCGGCACCCGGGAATCGCGGATCGCGGCGGCTCGGGCCCGGGCGGTGGCGTGTTCACGCAGTTCGGCGTCGATCTCGGCGATCTGCGCGGCCGCCGCCGCACCTTCCTCCTCCTCACGGTTCGCCAGCTCGGCGGTCAGCTCCCGTTCGGCGGCCAGCACCCGGGTGGCGACGAGCTCCTCCACCGTCGAACGCAGCGCGGCCGCCACCTCGCCGACCCAGCGGTCCAGCACCGCGCGTTCCTGCAGCACATTGCGCAGCCCGACCATCCACACCGTCACGGCCAGCGCGACCAGCCCGCCGACCACCATGCCGGCCGCCGTCAACGTCGGAGACAGCCCGCTGAACAGCCGGCTCGCCGCGGCGGCCACCCCGACACCGAAACCGGCGCCGAGCAGCATCATCAACCGGTTCTCCAGCTGCCGGGAGCGCAGCGGCGGACCGGGGAGCTCCGGGCCCGCCGGTTCCCCGGCCTCGGCGGGTGCGGGCAGGTCGAGCTCCCGCGCCATGTCCCGCAGGTGGGTGGTGATGCCGTCGTCGACCTCGTTGACCACCTCGCCGGCGCGGCTGCGCACGTAGAACTCGAACTCGATGAGCCGGCGCCGCCGGGCCGACGGCCACGGCAGGTGGTTGAACTCGGCGACGTCCTCCTGCCATTCGGCCCGCACCGAGGTGCAGCGGTTACGGGCGAAGTACGCCAACTGCACCCGGGCCTGCTGGAGCTGGCTGCGCAGGGCGATGGTGCGTTCGGATTTCGCCATCCGGCGTTCCCGCAGGATCTCGTCGCGTCGGGCGTGCAGCGCCTGCACCCGGGCCCGCCGGTCCTCCCCGGCGGCGTCGGCCTCATGCCGGGCGATCACCGCGCCGAGCCGGGCCTCCCAGGCGCGCAGCCGGTTCCGTCGCTGCACGTCCGGATCGGCGAGGCGCTCGCTGAGCAACTCGACGAGGTCGTCGAGGATCGGCTCGCCCAGGTCGGGGGCCGCCGCGACGCCCACCCACGCCATCCGCGCGAAGCGGGGTGACCGCCCGGCGACGGTGGCCCGGTTCGTCTCCAGCACCTCCCGCCAGTCCTGGTGGGCATCGATCTTCGACACCACCCCGATCACCAGATCGGTGTAGTGGGCAGCCAATTCGAGCAGGGCGCAATCGGATTCGGTGATCGGCGCGGCCGCCGACACGACGAACAGCACCGCCGACGGCGCTTCGGCGGCGGACAGCGCCTCGGCCTCGACGAAGGTGTGGTCCGGCAGCCGTTCCTGCAGCGCGGTCAGCACGCTGGTGGTGCCGGCCAGCCAGGGGCCGGTAACCAGCACGGCGTCCCGGATCTGCACCCCGGGTGGCTGCAACCCCGGCTCGACCGCCGCCACCACCGCGTCCGCCGCCGCGATCGGATCGGTCATGAGTCCGGGCTTCCGACACCGGCACGGGCACCGGCGAGGCGCAGCGATCCGCGGCAGATGTCCCGGGCGCAGGCGCGGTGCAGCGGACCGACCGGCCCCCTGCTGTAGCGGTGCCAGTGCACGGCCCGGCGCAGCCGGGCGGCCCGGTCGGCGCCGTCGGGCGTCGCCAGCCCGGCCGCCCGCATCACCTCCTCGGCGGCCCTCATCGTCGCCAGCACCACCGCGTCACCGGTGAGGAGCCGCGCCAACCGGGTGTCGTCGCGGCGCACCGCGGCGGCCTGCAGATCGGCGACGGCGGCCCGGATCCGCCGGTAGCGCACCGGGGCGGCCACCGTGTGCAGCCGGTGCAGCACCTCGTCGAGGCCGCTCACCCGGCGCAGCACCCCGGGCAGGGCGGCGGGGTCGGCGCCGCCGCTCAGTGCGAGCACGGCGCAGGCGATGCCGAACCGGTCCAGCGTGCGCAGCAGCCTGGCCCGGGTCTCGGCGGCCGGCGGATGCCCGCCGGTCAGGAACGCGTCGGTCGACGAGAAGGTCCGGATGTCGGACGTCTCCCGGGCCAACACCTGCAGCGCGGTGGTCAGCCCGGCGTCCAACCGCACCGCGGCGAGCAGTCCGACCAGCGGAACGGTCGGCACCCCGGTCAGGGTCTGCAGCTCGCCGGCCCGGCGGCGGGCCTGATCGATCGGCCCGGCGCCGCCCCACCCGGTGCGGTCGGCCTTGTTCAGCACCACCAGCGCGGGGCCGTCGAGGCCGGCGAGCACGGCGCGGTCCTCGGGTTTCAGTGTTTCGGCTGTCACCAGCACGGTGACGTCGGCGGCATCGGCGGTGACCGGCACCCCTGCCGCGGACAGCGCGCCGGCGACGGTGCGACGTCCCACCCCGGCCCGCCCCCGGACCGCCACGGTCACCGGGGCGGTGAGCCGGTCGATGATCGCCGGCACCGCGGCGTCACCGGTCCGCTCGGCGAACCGGATCAACTCGTCGACGAAATCATCCCGGACAGAAATGTGCGGCCTCTCTCCATCTCATGCAGGTGGTGACCAATGTCCTATCACTGATCCTCACATCTGCCCCAAAACCCCGAACACAGTTGTTCAGCACGGCGTCGCCGCCGGTCGGCAGTATTGACTCAAGACAACTGTTGGATATCAATCCGCACCGCGATGCGGGTACACCAGCTGCAATGAGACACCATGGACGGATGCATACGCGCAGAATCGAGGCTGCCGGCGTAACGGACTCCCCGGGCGTATCGCATCTGCACCGTCGTGTGACGAGTTTCCGCACCCGCCGGACGACGCTGTCCCGAGGCCAGCAGGAGACCTGGGAACGGCTGTGGCCGGTGCTGGGCCGCCAAGCGCGGGACGCCGACGGACGCCCGGCGCCGCGGCTGGACCTCGAGGAGTGGTTCGGCCGGTCCGCGCCGGTCGTGTTGGAGATCGGCTGCGGTTCGGGGGTGTCGACGCTGGCCATGGCCCAGCAGGAGCCGCATCTCGACTTCATCGCCGTCGAGGTCTACAAACGTGGCCTGGCGCAACTGCTCAGCGCGATCGACCGGGCCGGGGTGAGCAACATCCGGTTGATCCGCGGTGACGGGGTCGACGTGCTCGAGCACCTGCTCGGACCGGAGTCGCTGATCGGGGTGCGGGTGTTCTTCCCGGATCCGTGGCCCAAGGCCCGCCACCACAAGCGCCGGCTGTTGCAGCCGGCCACGGTGGCGTTGATCGCCGACCGGCTGAAACCCGGCGGTGTGCTGCACGTGGCGACCGACCACGCCGGCTACGCCGAGTTCATCGCCGAGACCGGGGACGCCGAACCACGGCTGGAGCGGGTGACCGGGGATCTGAGCGCGCTCCCCATCTCGGTGCGCCGGCCGGTCACCAAGTATGAAGGAAAAGCCCGGGAGGCCAACCGGGCCGTCGCCGACCTGCTGTGGAGCAGAAAGGCCTGACATGAGCGTGACCGACGACACCGAAGACATCGACGAGATCGGGGCCGAGTTCACCGCCGAGGTGGAGGCCCCCCACACCGAGCCGGCGACCGTGACGGTCCGGCGGGTGCTGCTGGTGTGGGATGCGCCGAACCTCGACATGGGACTGGGCTCGATCCTCGGTGGCCGCCCGACGGCCGCGCATCGGCCCCGGTTCGACGCGCTGGGCCGCTGGCTGCTGGCCCGCACCGCCGACCTGTCCCGGGAAGCGGGGCCTGACCAGGGCGTATCGCTGGAGCCGGAAGCCACCGTGTTCACCAACATCGCGCCCGGCAGCGCCGATGTGGTGCGGCCGTGGGTGGAGGCGTTGCGCAATGTCGGGTTCGCGGTGTTCGCCAAACCCAAGATCGACGAGGACAGCGACGTCGACGGCGACATGCTCCGGCACATCGAGCTCCGGCAACGGGAGGGGCTGGCCGGGTTGCTGGTCGCCTCGGCGGATGGTCAGGCGTTCCGCCGGCCGCTGGAGGAGATCGCCGACACCGGCATTCCGGTTTACGTTCTCGGATTTCGCGAACATGCCAGTTGGGCGTTAGCGTCGGATACCTTGGAATTTGTCGACCTGGAGGACATCCCTGGTGTCTTCCGGGAGCCGCTGCCACGGATCGGGCTCGATTCGCTGCCCGAAGAGGGTGCCTGGCTGCAGCCGTTCCGGCCGCTGTCCTCGCTCCTGACATCGCGCGTTTAGAAAAACTGCAGAGATGCGCGGGTTGCGAAGAACCAAGAGCAGTTAGGAGCTTACGTGTTCGCCTGGTGGGGTCGGATGGTGTACCGATACCGATACATCGTTATCGGTGTCATGGTCGCACTGTGCCTGGGTGGCGGCGTGTACGGGATCAGCCTGGGAGACCACGTCACCCAGAGCGGATTCTATGACGAGGGCAGCGAATCGGTGGCGGCGTCGGTGCTCGCCGACGAGGTGTACGGACGTGACCGGGCCAGCCATGTGGTGGCGATCCTCACCCCGCCGGAGGGCAAGAAGGTCAACGATCCGGAATGGATGGATCGGACCATCGAGGAGCTCGACGGCCTCGTCGAAGCCGAATCCGACCGGATCGTCGACTGGGTCGGCTGGCTCAAGGCCCCCGACGTCGACAACGAGGTCGTCCAGCGGATGCGCTCGGAGGACTACTCCCAGACCTTCATCAGCATCCCGCTCAAGGGTGACGACGACGACGAGATCCTGCTGAACTATCAGGCCATCGAGCCGGATCTGCGCTCGCTCAACGACGGCAACATCGAACTGGCCGGGCTCAACCCGCTGGCCAGCGAGCTGACCGGGACCATCGCGGTGGACCAGCGGCGCGCCGAGGTGGCCGCGATCCCGCTGGTCGCGGTGCTGCTGTTCTTCGTGTTCGGCGGTGTGGTCGCGGCGCTGCTGCCGGCGCTGATCGGCGGGCTGTCCATCGCCGGCGCGCTGGGCATCATGCGGCTGGTGGCCGAGTTCGGGCCGGTGCACTTCTTCGCCCAACCGGTGGTGACGCTGATCGGTCTGGGCATCGCGATCGACTACGGCCTGTTCATCGTCAGCCGGTTCCGGGAGGAGCTGGCCGAGGGCTATGACACCGAACAGGCGGTGCGCCGGTCGGTGATGACCTCGGGCCGGACGGTGATCTTCTCCGCGGTGATCATCGTGGCGTCGGCGCTGCCGCTGCTGCTGTTCCCGCAGGGCTTCCTGAAGTCGATCACCTACGCGATCATCGCGTCGGTCATGCTGTCGTCGATCCTGTCGATCACGGTGCTGGCCGCGATCCTGGGCATCCTGGGGCCCAATGTGGACGCGCTCGGGGTGCGGACGCTGTTGCGGGTGCCGTTCCTGCGGGACTGGCCGTTCTCCCGGCGCATCATCGACTGGTTCGCCGAGAAGACCCAGAAGACCAAGACCCGCGCAGAGGTGGAGCGGGGTTTCTGGGGCAAGCTTGTCAACGTCGTGATGAAGCGGCCGGTCACCTTCATGGTGCCGATCCTGATCCTGATGATCTTGATGATCATCCCGATCGGGCAGTTGTCCCTCGGCGGGATCAGCGAAAAGTATCTGCCGCCGAACAATTCGGTGCGCCAGGCACAGGAGCATTTCGACCGCGACTTCCCGACCTTCCGCACCGAACCGCTGACGCTGGTGATGCGCAGCACCAACGGTGAGCCGATCACCGATCAGCAGATCGCCGAGATGCGGGCCAAGGCGATGACGTTGTCCGGGTTCACCGTCGACGACAACGATCCGGCCAACATGTGGCAGGAACGCAGCGCCACCGAGGAGGGCAGCGGTGACCCGTCGGTGCGGGTGCTGCAGAACGGCCTGGTCGAACGCAACGACGCGGCGAAGAAGATCGACGAGCTGCGGGCGCTCACCCCGCCACACGGGGTGGAGGTGCTGGTCGGCGGCACCCCGGCGCTGGAGCAGGACAGCATCCGCAGCTTGTTCCACCGGCTGCCGTTGATGGTGGTGCTGCTGATCACCACCACCACGATCCTGATGTTCCTGGCGTTCGGCTCGCTGGTGTTGCCGATCAAGGCCGCGCTGATGAGCGCGCTGACGCTGGGCTCCACCATGGGCGTGCTGACGTTCATGTTCGTCGAGGGGCACGGCTCCGGGCTGCTGAACTTCACCCCGCAGCCCCTGATGGCGCCGATGATCGGGCTGATCATCGCGGTGATCTACGGTCTGTCCACCGACTACGAGGTGTTCCTGGTGGCCCGCATGGTCGAGGCCCGGGAGCGGGGCATGTCCACCGCGGAGGCGATCCGGATCGGCACCGCCACCACCGGGCGGTTGATCACCGCGGCCGCGCTGGTGCTGGCCGTGGTCGCGGGCGCGTTCGTGTTCTCCGACCTGGTGATGATGAAGTACCTGGCGTTCGGGCTGCTGATCGCGTTGTTGCTGGACGCGACGATCGTCCGGATGTTCCTGGTGCCGTCGGTGATGAAGCTGCTCGGCGACGACTGCTGGTGGGCGCCGCTGTGGATGAAGCGCATCCAGGACAAGCTCGGCCTGGGTGAGACCGAGCTGCCCGACGAGCGCAAGCGGCCCGCCTTCGCCGAGCCCGGTGACGAGCAGGCGCTGGTGGGCGCCGGCGCGCCGGTGCCCCCGCGGCCGCGCCCGCCACACGATCCGACCCATCCGCGGCCGGTGACGCCGGTGCGTCCGGGGCCGAGACGGATACCGCCGCAACGGGCCGGCGGCCCGTCGGTGGCCGGAACGACGCGGATGCCGACGCCGGGTGGTCCGCCGCCTCCGCAGCAGCAGCCGTCCGAACCGGCGACGACGCGGCTGTCCATGGCCAAGAACGCGGTCCGCAACGCGGTGAACAACGCCGCTGCGGCGACCGGGCGGATTCAGCGTGGCCGGTCGGGCGCCACCCCGCCGCCGTCGCATCCGCCGTCACCGGCACGGCCGCCGCAGAAGCCCCGCGAGGAACGGGAGATCGAGTCCTGGCTGGGCGAACTGCGTGGCGGCGCCGGGGGTTCGGCCGCAGGCCCGGCCGGGGGTCGTCAGCCGTCGGGTGGTCAGCCGTCGGCCGATGCCACCCGCGCGATGCGCCAGCAGGGGCCCCGCCCCGCGCCGCCGAGCGGTCCTCCCCCGGCGCAGCGGGCCGGGGACGACGCCCCCACGACGGCGATCCCGGCCGGTGGCCGGCCCGGCAGCTCTGATGTCGAGGACGCCACCACCGCGTTGTCCACCCCGCCGGCGGGCCGGTCCCCCGAGGGGCAGCAGCCGAAGTCCGACCAGCCGGGCGGCGATGAACGCACCGAGAAGCTCGACACCCCCGAGAAGCCGGAGAAGAACCGGCCGCGCCGCGGCGGCGGGCTGAGCGCGCAGGATCTGCTGCGCCGGGAGGGCCGGCTCTAGCCCGGTCGGCCCGGCTCCAGCCCGCGGGCGGGCGTCAGTCCCCGGCCCGCTCGGGCGGATCGGGTTCGGCATCCCCCGCCGGGGCCGGTTCGGCATCCCCCGCCGGGACCGGTTCGGCATCATCCACCGGGTCGGGTTCGGCGCCTATGAGCGGTCCCTCCTCGGCCTCCAGCTCGGCTTCCTCCCGTGCCGGATCGGGTGCCAGCAGCACCCGGCCCGCGCTGTTGACGAACGCCATGATCGGCACGGCCAGCAGCGCGCCGATGATCCCGGCCAGCACGCCACCGGCGCCGATGGCCAACACGATGGCCAGCGGATGGATGCGCACCGCGTAGCCCATGATCAGCGGTTGGAGCACATGGCCTTCCAACTGCTGCACCGCGACGATCAACCCCAGGGTGATCAGCGCGTAGATGAAGCCCTTCGCGATCAGGGCCACCACCACCGCGAGGAATCCGGTGACGAACGCCCCGATCAGCGGGATGAACGCGCCGAGGAACACCAACGAGGCCAACGGCAGCGCCAGCGGCACCCCCAGGATCGCCAGGCCGGCGCCGATGCCGATCGCGTCGACCAGGGCGACGGCGAAGGTGGCGCGCACGAAGCCGACCAGCGAGCGGAATCCGGCCCGGCCGGCATCGCGGACCCGCTCGCGCACCTCCGGCGGGAACGGCAGCGTGATGAACGCGAAGATGTTCCGGCCGCCGTGCAGCAGGAAGATCAGCGTGAACAGCGCCAGCACGGCGCCGGCCAGGATCTCGGTGATGGTGGTGGCGGTCGACAGCGCCCCGCTGGTCAACCGCTCCTGGTTGTTCCGGAGCGCCTCGATCGCGGCGGTGCCGGCCTGATCGATCTGATCGCGGCTCAGCTTGAACGGGCCCTCGATCAGCCAGTCCTGCACGCCGATGATGCTGCGCTCGACCTGCGCGGCGAGATCCGGGGCGCCGTTGATGAACTGGGCGATCACGAAGGTGAGCACACCGCCCACCACCGCGAGCCCGCTGAGCAGCACCAGCGCCACCGCGCCCGCGCGCGGCGCGCCGCGCCGGTGCAGGAAGTCGACCGCCGGCAGCAGCAGCGCCGCCAGGATGGTGGCCAGCAGCACCGGCACCACGATGAGTTGCAGGCGGGCGATCACCCACAGCAGGCCGACGCCGGCCGCCCCGATCACCAGCAGGCGCCACGCCCAGGCGGCTGTCTTGCGCACCAACGGTGCGACGGCTTCGTCATCGGCTGAGAGGACCGCAGGCATGCGGGTAAGCGTAAACCGCCCGCGGCCTGCGGACCGGACCCTGCACACGCTTCGGTAACGAGTTCGGCACGGGCCGCCGACGCGGCAATGTCCCTGGTAGGGCCGCGGCTACCCTGTAGGGCGTGTCGCATGACGCGCCGGCCACGGAGGCGCCCAGCCAGCTGGGACCGCAGCGGCGCGCCCGGGGCAGGTACTGGTGGTTGCGCTGGGCGGTGATCGCCGTCGCGGTCACCGTGCTCACCGTCGAGGTGGTGCTGGTCTGGGATCAGCTCGCCAAGGCGTGGCACAGCCTGACCGCCGCCAACTACTGGTGGGTGTTCGCCGCGGCGCTGGCCGCGTTGGCCTCCATCCACAGCTTCGCGCAGATCCAGCGCACCCTGCTGCGCTCCGCCGGCGTGAAGATCCGGCAATGGCGGTCCGAGGCCGCCTATTACGCGGGCAACGCGCTGTCGACGACGATGCCGGGCGGGCCGGTCATCGCGACCACATTCCTGTACCGGCAGCAGCGGATCTGGGGCGCCACCCCGCTGATCGCGTCCTGGCAGCTGGTGATGTCAGGGGTGTTGCAGGGGGTGGGCCTGGCGCTGCTCGGGCTGGGCGGCGCGGTGCTGCTGGGCGCCAGCAAGAATCCGCTGTCGCTGATCTTCACCCTGGGCGGGTTCCTGGCGCTGCTGGTGCTCGCCCAGGCGGTCGCGAGCCGGCCCGAACTGATCGACGGTATCGGGGTGCGGCTGTTGACCCGGTTCAACGCGCTGCGCGGGAAACCGGCGACCACCGGGCTGGACAAGTGGCGGGAGCTGCTCAGCCAGCTCAAGTCGGTGAACCTGGGCCGCCGCGACCTGTCCAACGCGTTCAGCTGGTCGCTGTTCAACTGGGTCGCCGATGTGGCCTGCCTGGCATTCGCCTGTTACGCCGCCGGCGGCAGCCCGTCCCTGGCCGGGGTCACCGTCGCCTACGCGGCCGCCCGCGCGGTCGGCACCATCCCGCTGATGCCGGGCGGGCTGCTGGTGGTGGAGGCGGTGCTGGTGCCGGGTCTGGTGTCGAGCGGGATGACGTTGGCCGGCGCCATCTCGGCGATGCTGGTCTACCGGCTGATCAGCTGGGTTTTCCTGGCCGCCATCGGCTGGGTGGTGTTCTTCTTCATGTTCCGCACCGAGAAGGACATCGACCCCGACGCGGGCATGGAATCCGAGCGGGTCGCGCCGGTGTTCAGCCCGGACCCCGAAGTCCGGCACGAACCCGACAGCTAGACTCAAATCCGGCTTACGGCAATGGGATTGGATGTGGGTAGGGCATGACTGTGGACAGTCGGCTGCCGGCGCGGGCGGCCGGCACGGCGTTGGCGGCCGATCTGGTGTGCGTGGTGGTGTTCGCGGCGCTCGGGCGGCGCAGCCACGCCGAGGGGCTCACCGCAACCGGAATCGCGACCACCGCCTGGCCGTTTCTGGTGGGCACGCTGGTGGGCTGGCTGCTGGTGCGGGCCTGGCGCCGGCCGCTGACCCTGGCGCCCACCGGGGTGGCGGTGTGGGCCGCCACCATCGTGGTCGGGATGCTGTTGCGGGCTGCGACCTCCCGCGGCATCGCACCGAGTTTCATCGTGGTGGCGTCGCTGGTGACCGGCGCGCTGCTGCTCGGCTGGCGCGGTGTCGCCGCCGTGGTGGCGCGGCGCCGAGGCGACGGCTGAGACTCGACCGGTCCGGCCGGACCGGCGGTACGGGGAGATCAGCTTCGGCAGGCCGGACCCGCTGTCGGGCGCGCCCGACCTGCCGAACCGGGGCTCTGGTGGTTACGGAATGTCGTCGGTCGCCAGATCCGGACCGCCGCAACGGTTCTTGATGTCCACCAGCGGCTGGCGGATGTGCGTCAGCTCGGCCTTCACCTGGGGGTTGGCGTCCAGGTACTCGGCGACCGTGTCACGGACATCCGCACGATGCTGGCCCTCCAGGCCGGTGAAGAAGTCGTTCACCTCGGGATGGGTGAACAGGTACGCCGAGGTCGCAGCCGACACACCCGCCGCCACACCGGCCAGGTCCGCCGCGGTGCAGCCCGGCGGCTCGGGTTCGGGATCGGCGAACGCGAACGGGATCGAACTGAACAGCGTGGCACCGGCAATTGCGCCGGCTCCGATCGTGCCGGCTACCGCGCGTCGCACGGTACGGGCCGAGAGCACCATATGAAGCTCCTTCATCCGATATGGAAGACGGTAACCACCGGCGGTTACCCGCCACAGCCTAGCTAAGCAGAAGTTCGGGAGTTCTTCTCGCCGAAGGACCGGCCCCGGCGTAAAAAACCCCGGCAAATCCGTGACCGTTCGCCGGCCGAGGTCCGGGGCCGGATCGCGGGAGGCCCGTCAGCGGATGGCCCGCGGCGACGGCCCCGGCAGCGGTCCGGGGCCCGTCACCGGCACCGACACATTCTGCGCGCCCGGCAGGCCGCCCGGCAGCCCCGGGCCGGCCTGGCCCTGGGCGGCCTGCATGAGGCCCATCAACTGGGGCACCGTGATCGGCAGCTTGCACCGGGAGGACAGCGTCGCCAGCGGCTGCTGCAGCCGCTGCATGTCCTCGGCGACCTCCGGATTGGCGTCGAAGTACGCCTTGAGCGTGCCCAGCGACTGTGGTCCGGCCTGCTGTTTGGAGATCGTGGTCAGCGCCTGATTGGTCTCGGGGTTCTCCTCCAGGTACTGGCCGGTCGAGTTGGCGACCCTGCCGATGGTCTTGGCGACCTCGCTGGCGGCGCAGGGGTCCGGCGCGGCGGTGGCCGCGGGACCGGCGGTCAGTGCGAGGCCGATCACCGTCGCCGCTCCGGCAGTGGTGACGGCGAAGGCGGTGAACAGCCCGCGACGCAGAACAGTGGATTCCGGGCGGGTCGGCGGCATAGGTGCTCCTCACGGCTCGCGAGCCGCACCCCGGCCCGCGAGCATCTGCGATCAGTGACAGATTCCGGCTGTAGTTGATCCCCGACTCGCGCGGCCGTCCGGGACGACCACCGGGCCATAGTGCCATTCCCGTCGACCACAGGCCAGTTTCACCGGATCGGGGTAACGTCTGCGCCGGTCCGGGCGATCTGAGGGCCGGGAAGCCTACCTCATGCTGCGGTAGGCTCCGTAACGCAACGCCGGGCAGGACGGGAGTTCGCTATCCAGCAGTTCATGATGCGCCTGAGTAACGCCCTGCGGCGCTACCGCTGGGCGGTTTTCTCGGGATGGGTGCTGCTCCTGCTGCCCTCGATCTGGCTGGCACTCAGCGGCACCGGACAGCTCACCGGCGGTGGCTTCGAGGTTGCCGGCTCCCAGTCGTTACGGGTCCAACACGAACTCGAGGACCACTTCCCCGACGAGGGCGCGTCCCCCCTGGCGCTGGTCGCCGCCCCGCGCGCCGACGCCACCTTCGAGGACATGAACGCCGCGGTGGCGTTTCTCGAGCAGGTCGCCGCCGAGGTGTCCGACGACGTCCGGATCAAACCGAATCCACAGCAACCGCCGCCGCGGCCGGACCGGCCGTATGTGCTGACCCTGCAGCTCGACTTCGACAACACCGGCGCGGTCGACGTCAGCAACCAATTGCGGGAGAAGGTCGGCATCGACGGCGACCGGCCGGGTGAGACCGACAACGGCCGGGTCCGGCTCTACGTCGTCGGCCAGGGCGCACTGGGCGCGGCCGCCTCCGAGGCGACCAAACACGACATCGCCCAGGCCGAACGGTGGAACCTGCCGATCGTGCTGATCATCCTGCTGGCGGTGTTCGGCTCGCTGGCCGCCGCGGCGGTGCCGCTGGTGCTCGGTGTCTGCACCGTCGTGGTGACGATGGGCGTGGTCTATCTGCTATCGCTGGTGACCACCATGTCGGTGTTCGTCGCCTCGACGGTGTCGATGCTCGGTATCGCACTGGCCATCGACTACTCGCTGTTCATCCTGATGCGGTTCCGGGAGGAGCTGCGCGCCGGCCGCGACGTCGATCAGGCCGCCGACGCCGCCATGGCGACATCCGGCCTGGCGGTGGTGTTGTCCGGGCTGACCGTGATCGCATCGGTCACCGGGCTGTACCTGATCAACACCCCGGTGCTGCGGTCGATGGCCACCGGCGCGGTGCTGGCGGTGGCCGTCGCGGTGCTGGCGGCGACCACCCTCACCCCGGCGGTGCTGGCCACATTCGGCCGCGCGGCGGCCCGGCGGTCGTCGTACCTGCACTGGTCCCGCCGGCCGGAGACCACCCAGTCACCGTTCTGGACACGTTGGACCGGTCAGGTGATGCGCCGGCCGTGGGTGTCGGCCGCGGCCGCGTCCGCGGTGCTGTTGGTGATGGCCGCGCCGACGGTGGCGATGGAACTGGGCAACAGCATGCAGCGCCAGTTCGAGCCGACGCACGAGATCCGCGGCGGCGTCAACGCGGCCGCCGAGGCGCTGGGTCCGGGTGCGCTGGGACCGGTGCGGGTGATGGTGTCGTTCCCGGACGGTGCGGCGTCACAACCGGCCAACGCGGGCACGTTGGACGCCGTGCGGCAGGAGATCTCCCGGGCGCCGAACGTGGTGTCGGTGTCCCCGCCGGTGTTCGCCGACGACGACAGCAGCGCGCTGCTGTCCGCGGTGCTGTCCGTCGACCCCGAGGACATGCGGGCCCGCGACACCATCGACTGGCTGCGCGAACATCTGCCCGCGGCGGCCGGCGACGGCGCACGCACCGACGTCGGCGGCCCGACCGCGCTGATCAAGGACTTCGACGACGAGGTCGCCACCACCCAGCCACTGGTGTTCGTGTTCGTCGCGGTGATCGCGTTCGTGATGCTGCTCATCGCGATCCGCTCACCGGTGCTGGCGCTCAAGGGTGTGCTGATGACGGTGCTGTCGGTGGCCGCGGCCTACGGCAGCCTGGTGGCGGTGTTCCAGTGGGGCTGGCTGGCTCCGCTGGGCTTCGAACCGATCTCGTCGCTGGACAGCACGATCCCGCCGCTGGTGCTGGCGCTGACCTTCGGGCTGTCGATGGACTACGAGATCTTCCTGCTGACCCGGATACGGGAGCGGTTCCTGCAGACCCAGGACACCCGTGACGCGGTCGCCTACGGGGTGAGCACCAGCGCCCGCACCATCACCAGCGCCGCGCTGATCATGATCGCGGTGTTCACCGGGTTCGCGTTCGCCGGCATGCCGCTGGTCGCCCAGCTCGGGGTGGCGTGCGCGGTCGCGATCGCGGTGGACGCCACCGTGGTCCGGCTGGTGTTGGTGCCGGCGTTGATGGCGATGTTCGACAAGTGGAACTGGTGGCTGCCGCCGTGGCTGGACCGTCTGCTGCCGTCGGTGGATTTCGAGAAGCCGCTGCCCCACACCGACATCGGCGATCTGGTCATCATCCCCGACGACATCTCCGCGCTGATGCCGCCGGGCTCGCAGCTGCGGTCCGTCGTCAGATCCGCAGCAAAGCTGAAAAGCCTTGCCCCCGAAACGATCACGGTGGCCGACCCGTTGGCGTTCAGTGGGTGTGTGCGGTCGGGTGAACCGCTCGGCCCGCGGATCAAGGGCGGCGACGACGGCACCACCGTCCCGGTGCGCACCGGTGGCGGCGGCCGCAGGGCCGGCACCGCGGTGGCCACCAGGCCCGCGGTTCATCCGGTCACGCTGTGGCTGGACCGGTTGGAGGTCGCGCTCGACGCGCTGCACACCGCCGCCGACCTCGACGGCGCCCCGGTCGAACGGCGCAGCCCGATGGAGACCACCACGGTGCAGCTGCCCACCGGGGATCGGTTGCAGATCCCCACCGGCGCGGAGACGGTGCGGTTGATGGGCTATCTGATCATGTGCCGCAACAGCGCGCGGGACTACGCCGAGTTCGCCGATCTGGTCGAATGCATGGACGCCGAGACCGCGGCGGCCGTGTTGGCCCGGATGGACCGGTACTACTGTGGGCAGTACCCAAGACAACATTGGGTGGCCACCCAACTGGTGCGTCGCCTGGCCGATCCGCATCCATCCGATGTGGACGATGACGGCGAAACGGAATCGTCGGCAGTCGCCGACTGGGACGAAGTCAGGAAGCGCTGCCTGTCCGTGGCAGTAGCCATGCTCGAGGAGGCGAGGTGAGATGACCGCCGAACTGCACCGCGCCGCCGACCGCTACGGCCCCCGCCGCGAGTCCCGCGCACCCCGCCAACCCCGCAATGGTCAACTCCGCGCCCCTCAGGGCCGGGCCGGTGGCGCCGACCCGACCCGCGGGCCCAACCCGACCGGTGGGCCCAACAACCCGACCGGTGGGCCCGGTGAAGGACGCCCCGGTCAGGGTGCCGGCCAGACCCGGGCCGTGCCGGGGGGTCATGAAGGCCGGGCCGTGCCCGGTGGTGAAAGCCGGGTCGGTCAGGGTGGTCACGACCGGTCCGGTCAATCCGGCGAGGCGCGCCGCCGGCCCCACGACAACCGTCCGGTCGAGTTCTGGCCCACCTCGGAGATCCGTGCCGCGTTGGAGAACGACGACCTGCCGGTGTGGCGGCAGATCGCGGCCGCGATCAAGCGGGACCCCTACGGCAGAACCGCCCGCCAGGTCGAGGAAGTGATCGAAACGGCACAGCCATACGGCGTCTCCAAGGCGATCAACGAGGTGCTGGCCCGGGCGCGCGAGGCGCTGGAGCAGAGCGAACGGGCCGAGGTCGCCAAGCATGTGCGGCTGCTGTTGGACCGGTCCGGGCTGGCGGCCCGCGAATTCGCCTCCCGGATCGGTGCGACCGGCGAGGAGTTCGCCGCCTATCTGGACGGCAGTGTCAGCCCGCCGGCGTCGTTGATGATCCGGATGCGGCGGCTGTCCGACCGGTTCGCCAAGATGCGCGAACAGCGGTCCAAGCGGTCCGGCTGAGCCGACCCCGGACCGGGCCCGCTGTCGGCACGCCGTATCGTCGTTTTCGCCGACAGGGCTGTTCATTCGATCGCGGCACAACCCTGGACGCAAAATTCAACGAACGGCTCTGCGGAAGTCAATGATGACCGAAACCCAAGATTTGCAGCGGATTCTGCGGGACACCCGCACGGTGGCGATCGTCGGCGCCTCGGCCAACCCGGAACGGGCCAGCTACGAGGTGTGGCGATACCTCAAAGAGGCCAGCCACTTCGAGCTCTACCTGGTCAACCCGACCATCACCGAGGTGGACGGCACACCGGTGTATCCCAGCCTGTCGGCGCTGCCGGTGGTGCCGGACCTGGTCGACGTGTTCCGCCGCAGGGACCAGCTGCGCCCGGTGCTGGACGACACCATCGCGGTGGGCGCCAAGACGCTGTGGCTGCAGCTGGGGCTGGCCGATGAGCAGATCGCCCGCGAGGCGGCCGCGGCGGGTCTGCAGGTCGTGATGGACCGCTGCCTGAAGGTCGAATACGCCCGCTTGATGGGCTAGCGCCGGTCAGCGTGCGTTGATCGGGAGCACATCCTCGACCAGCCAGCGGCCGTCGGTCTTGACCAGCGCCACCCGCAGCGCCAGCACCGCATGGTCGGGTGGCCGGGCGGGCGCGTTCTGGGTGCCCCGCATGATCACCGCCACGCTGGCCACCTCCGGGCCGATCGCCTCCACCCCCGCCGAGACGGTCTGCGCCTGCCCGGAGATGTTCCGGTTGGTCAGGTCCTCTGCGACCGCGGTGAACTCCTGGCGGTAGGCCTCGGCGCGTTGCGGCGTCATCAACGCGGTGGCCTTCTCGATCTGGGCGTTGGGGTCGGCCGGGGTGAAGGTCGCCGACGCCTCGGCGACCCTGGTGGCGATGTCGAGCACCTCGGCCTTGTCGGCGCGCAGGTCACGATCGGCGGTGGTCCAGCGCGCATACCCGACGAGCACCGCGGCCACCAGCGTCGCCGTGGCCACCGCGACCACCGCCAGCCGCAGCCCCGGCCCGTCGTCGTCGGTGCCCATGGTCACGCCGTCGCGCCGGTACAGCACGTAGTTGACCACCATGCCCTGCACGATCAGCAGGCACAGCATCGAACACAGCGACACCCACCAGAGCGGCCAGCCGAGCACCACGCCGATCCCCACCAGGCCGGCGATCGCCGCGGCCGGCGCCGCGAGGTCGAACGCGAAGACCCGCCACAGATTTCTCATCGGATCGTCTCCAGCCGACTGATCAGTTTGCGGCCGTCGACGTCGGTCACGTCCAGGCGCAGATTCCACCGGACGGTCTGCGGCGGGGTGTCGCCGACGTTCTCGGTCATCGAGGTGGCCACCACGATCACGGTGTCGGTACGCGACGCGGCCTCCTCCAGTTCGGGCTGCGGCTCCCGTTGCCGCGGCGGCGGCGCGCCGGGCAGGGGCGGAAGCTGGCGGTGCACGGATTCGATGGCCACCGACTCGACCTGGCCGCGGGTGCGGGACCGCAGCTTCTGCACCAACTGGGTGTAGGGCTGCATCGCCGCTTCGAAGTCGGCGTTGAGCGCGCCGACGGTGCCCTCCTGCAACTGCCGCAGGCTGGTCTCGACGTTGTCGGTGTTCATGTTCACCAGCACCGTGGTCCAGTCGGCGGCGGCCGCCAGCGCCTCGGTCTGGTGCCGGCGCTCGTCGGCCTCGGTGGTGTGGCCGGACCAGATCATCACGCCCAGCACCACCGCCCCGACCGCGATCAGCGCCAGCAGCGTGGAGGCGATGCCGAACCCGGAGAGGACACGGTCCTCCTCGCGGTCGTCCTCCGGTTGCTCCGGGGCCGGTTCGGCAGTGGCTTCGTCGGACATGGCCGTGAGGTTACCTGGGCACTTGCCGGCTTCTGGCAGCATGTGGGAGTGACGGTTGAAGCGATTCGATCCGGCGTCGACCTGAGTTTCGTCGACCCCGCGGTGCGCCCCCAGGACGATCTGTTCGGTCATGTGAACGGCCGCTGGCTGGCCGAGCACGAGATTCCCGCCGACCGTGCGGCCGACGGTGCGTTCCGGGAACTCTACGATCGCGCCGAGCAGCAGATCCGCGACCTGATCGAGGAGGCCGCGCAGGCCGGCGCCCCGGCCGGCACCGATCAGCAGCGAATCGGCGACCTGTACGCGTCCTTCATGGACGAGCAGACGGTGAACCGGCTCGGGGTGCGACCGTTGCTCGACGAACTGGCCACGATCGACGCCGCGGCCGACCGCACCGAGCTGGCCGCCGTGCTGGGCGCGCTTCAGCGCACCGGTGTCGGCGGCGGGGCCGGCGCCTACGTCAACACCGACGCCAAGAATTCGAGCCGGTACCTGCTGTATCTCAATCAGTCCGGGTTGGGGCTGCCCGACGAGTCGTATTACCGCGACGAGGCGCACGCCGAGGTGCTCGCCGCCTATCCCGCCCACATCGCCCGGATGTTCGCGCTGGTGTACAGGGACGGGGACCACCGCGACACCGCCGAGCGGATCCTGGCGCTGGAGACCAAACTGGCCGCCGCGCACTGGGACGTCGTCAAACGCCGTGACGCCGAGCTGAGCTACAACCTGCGCACCTTCACCGACCTCGCCGACGAGGCGCCCGGCTTCGACTGGACCGGCTGGATCACCGCGCTGGGCACCACGCCGGAGCAGGCCGCCGAGCTGGTCGCGCGGCAGCCCGACTATCTGACCGCGTTCGCCGAGTTGTGGTCGTCGGCGGATCTGGAGGACTGGAAGGCGTGGCTGCGCTGGCGGGTCATCCATGCCCGCGCGTTTCTTCTCACCGATGAGCTGGTGGCCGAGGACTTCGAGTTCTACGGCCGCACCCTCAGCGGCACCCAGGAGATCCGGGAACGCTGGAAGCGGGGTGTGTCGGTGGTGGAGAACCTGATGGGGTTCGCGCTGGGCAAGCTGTATGTGGAGCGGCACTTCCCGCCCGAGGCCAAGTCGCGGATGGACGAACTGGTGGCCAACCTGCGCGAGGCGTACCGGGTCAGCATCTCCCAGCTGGACTGGATGACCCCGCAGACCCGGGAGAAGGCGCTGGCCAAGCTGGACAAGTTCACCCCGAAGATCGGCTATCCGGCCAAGTGGCGGGACTATTCGGCGTTGGAGATCCGCCGCGACGACCTGTACGGCAACTACCGGCGCGGGTACGCCGTGGAGTTCGACCGGGACATCGCCAAGCTCGGCGGGCCGGTGGACCGCGACGAGTGGTTCATGACCCCGCAGACGGTGAACGCCTATTACAACCCGGGCATGAACGAGATCGTGTTCCCGGCGGCGATCCTGCAGCCCCCGTTCTTCGACGCCGAGGCCGACGACGCCGCCAACTACGGCGGGATCGGCGCGGTGATCGGCCACGAGATCGGGCACGGTTTCGACGATCAGGGCTCCAAGTACGACGGCGACGGCAACCTCGTCGACTGGTGGACCGACGAGGACCGCACCGAGTTCGAGGCCCGGGCGAAGGCGCTGATCGAGCAGTACGACGCGTACTCGCCCCGTGAGCTGTCCGGTGAGCACCGGGTGAACGGCGCGTTCACCGTCGGGGAGAACATCGGCGACCTGGGCGGGCTGTCGATCGCGTTGCTGGCCTACCGGCTGTCGTTGGGTGGCCGGGAGGCGCCGGTGATCGACGGGCTGACCGGTGAGCAGCGGGTGTTCTTCGGCTGGGCGCAGGTGTGGCGGACGAAGTACCGCCCGGAGGAGGCGATTCGGCGGCTCGCGGTGGACCCGCACTCGCCGCCGGAGTTCCGCTGCAACGGGGTGGTGCGCAACATCGACGCGTTCTACGAGGCGTTCGGCGTCACCGAGTCCGACGAGCTGTACCTCGAGCCGGAACGTCGCGTGCGGATCTGGAACTGATTTCGGTGTGCTCACGGTCGCTCAGCGATCGCCCGCACGCCGAAATCGCCAGGACGCTGGCTGAAATCGCGAAGGTGAGCCCGTATTTCACGGTGACGACGGGCACGCTCGCCGAGACCGGCTGGCTGCCGGTGCGCCGGCTGTACACCGATGCCGACCTGCTCGAGGGCGTCGTCGGCCGGGTGCGGGCCCGCATCAACGCCGCCGAACGCCGGGTGGCGGTGTCCACACTGTTCCTCGGGATGGCAGCCCGGCTGTGGTCGGTCGGGCTGGGTGCGCTGGCCGGGCACGGCGCGCTGCCCGACCTCACCGGTGACCGGCTGCTGTTCAGCGAGACCGGCGGGCACATCCGGTTGCACATCGAACACCCCGTCGGCCGGCACGGCGACGACCTGGAGGGGCTGCTCGCCGACATGGTCATCGAGGAGCACCTGACCCCGCTCACGGCGGCGCTGCGCCGCGGCGGCCCGATCGCCGAAGGGCTGCTGCGCGGCAACTCGGCATCAGGATTGCTCAGCGCGGCAATGGTTTTCGACCGCGCGACGGCCGGTGACGGCCGGGGTTGGCGGCTGGCCCGGAGGTTGTGCGCCGACGAGCGGCTCGCCGGCGCAGTGGTCTTCGACGGCGCCGGCTACCGCCGCACCAGCTGCTGTCTCTACTACCGCACACCGGGCAGCGGGGTCTGCGGCGACTGTGTGTTCACCACCAAACCAGCCACCGGACCCGCCGCCCGGGGCGCGATCGAGACCGCCTAGAACAGCTGCCAGTCGTGGGCACCGTCCTGCTGGGTGTACCAGCCGCCCTCGGTGTTCTTGATGACGACCGGGTCACCGCTGCCGAAGGTGTCGAAGAACCACTCGGCGTCCTCCGGGCTCAGGTTGATGCAGCCGTGGCTGACGTTGCGCGAGCCCTGCGCGGCGGTCGACCACGGCGCCCCGTGCACGAAGATGCCGCTGTTGTCGATGCGCACCGCGTCCTTGACCTTGATCTTGTAGCCCTCCGGATCATCGACCGGGACCCCGTAGGTCGAGGAGTCCATCACGATGTCCTTGAACTTCTCCAGGACGTAGTAGGTGCCGTTCTTGGTCTCGTACCCCTTCTTGCCCAACGACACCGGCATGGTCTTGACCAGCTCGCCGTTGATCACGACTTCCATCTGCTTGGTCTTGTCGTCGATCGTGGCGACCTGGGACTCGCCGACCCGGAAGCTGGACTTCGTGCCGCCGGCGTCGATGTTGACGACGGTGTGGGCGGGCCAGAAGTCCTGCGGGCGCCACCGCACCTCGGTGTCGCTGATCCAGTAGAACCTGCCGGGCACCGGCGGCTCCGACGAGATGTGGATGGCGTCCTCGGCCATCTTGCGGTTGGCGATCGGCCGCTGGAACTTGATGCTGATCGGCTTGGCCACGCCCACCAGAGCGCCGTTGACCGGGTTGAACGACGGCGGCAGGAACACCGGCTCCCCGGTGTAGGGCAGCGGGTTCTGGCCGGCCGGCGTGTCCGGCGGAATCGTCGGCTGCGGCGCGAACGGGTTGAACGGTGCGGGCGCCGACACCGCGGCCGGGTGATCGGGTGGCAACTCGGCGGCCGCCGGCGGCGCCGGTTCCGGTTCGGGCGCCGGCGCCGGCGGTGCGGGCGGGGCAGGCTGGGCCGACACCGCTGGGCTCAGCACCAGTCCGGCGGTGAAACCGGCCCCGATGAGTGCGGTGAGCAGTCTGCTCGTCGTCCGCCGCATACGTCATCCCTCCAGTCGAAAACTCAATCCAGTCTGGCACAGCGGCGCCGTCGGCCCGTCCGCCGACGACCAGCACGCACCGCCATTCCCGCGATGACCTGCAATGTTCATCGGACTGCCGGCCCGGTTGTTACTACCCGCTGGTGGACACCGGTTCGGGGAGCAGATCCCGGGTGCCGGCCAACCGCAGCATCGCTACGGTGATCAGCAGCGTGGACGCCGCGATCACCGCGGTCGGTCCCCATTGTTCATAGAGCAGCCCGCCGCCCAGCGAGCCGGCCGTGATGCCGACCTGGAACGCCGTGACGTACAGCCCCGACGCGGCGTCGGGGTTCTGCGGTGTGGTGCGCATCGCCGCGGCCTGCAGCATGGGCGGCAGCGCGGTCGACGCGGCACCCCACACCACGATCGCCGCCACCCCCGCCGCCCCCACCAGCGGGCCGCCGCGGCCGAGGACCGCCAGCGCGAGCAGCACGGCGAACGCCGCGACCAACGCGGCCAGACAACCCATCGTGGCGGCCTTGGGCCGGTGGTCGAGCGGGCGGGCCAGTGCCGTCATGGCCGCCAGCCCCGCGATGCCGAACGCCGCGAGCAGCCAGGCCACCGGGGCGCCGCGCACCCCGACCACGTCCCCGACGATCACCACGATGAAGGTGTAGGAGATGAAGTGCCCGGCGACCCCGACACAGGTCAGGGCGCTGAGGGTGAGCAGCCGACGATCCCGGAACCGCCGGATGCCACGGTCCGCCGGGCCGCCGGACCTGCCGGCGGAAACCGGCAGGTCGGGCAGGGTCGCCCGGGCGGCCGCCGTGAGGATCGCGGCGGCGACGGTGACCATCGCGGCCGCCGCGCGCCAGCCCCACGTCGCGCTCACCGCCGCGGTGAGCGGGCTGCCGACGACCAGCGCCAGCACGGTGCCGACGTACACTGCGGTGGTGGCGCGGCCGGCGTGGCTGGCCGGCACCAACCGGACGCCGATCGGGGCGATCACCGACCACATCAGCCCGTGGGTGAGCGCCCCGGTCATCCGGGCCGCGGCCAGCACGGTGAAATCCGGCGCCAGCGCCGACACCAGCTGCGATCCGGTCAGGCACACCAGGGTGACCAGCAGCACCCGGCGGCGCGGCCAGTGCGCGGTGAGCCGCACCAGCGGCACGGTCGCGACGGCGGCCACCAGGGCGTAGCAGGCCAGCAGCGCCGCCACCGCGGCGGTGCTCACCTCGAGGTCGGCGGCGATCGCGGGCAACGCGGCGACCGGCAGCATCTCGGCGGTGACATAGCTGAACGCCGCCGCGGCGAGCACCGTCAGCTGCACGGCGATGCGCGGCGTCCAGGCGGTGCGCTGCACGCGGCTCTCCACTGTCATGACGCCGTCACCACGGTAGATCCTGGTATCGACGGCGCGGGCCGGTGCCGCGGATCGAGATGCTCGCGGTTCCGGATGGTTACCCGGCCGATGTGAAGACAGGAGGGGCAGCGGTGATCGTGGCGTTCAGTGTCAGCCCGATGGGCGGCGACGAGACCGGCGGCGTGGCCGATGCCGTCGCCGAAGCGGTCCGGGTGGTGCGGGAATCGGGTCTGCCGAATGAGACCAACGCGATGTTCACCAACATCGAGGGCGAATGGGATGAGGTGATGGCCGTGGTGAAACGCGCCGTCGACGCGGTGGCCGCCGCCTCACCCCGGGTCAGCCTGGTGCTCAAGGCCGACATCCGGCCCGGCTACACCGATCAGCTCACCGCGAAGGTGCGCAGCATCGAGGAGAGGCTGCGGGACTGACCCCGGTCAGGACCGCACCAGACGCGCGATCGCGGCGGACGCCTCGGCGAGTTTCGCCTCGGCGGCCTCCCCGCCCTCGGCGACGGCCTGGGTCACGCAGTGCCCGAGATGCTCGTCGAGCAGGGCGAGCGCCACCGATTGCAGGGCGCTGTTGGCGGCGCTGATCTGGGTGAGGATGTCGATGCAGTACTTGTCCTCGTCGATCATCTTGGCGATGCCGCGCACCTGTCCCTCGATACGCCGTAACCGTTTGGCGTAGTTCTCCTTCTGCGCCGAATAGCCGTGGGCGCCGGCGTGCCCGTCCGGTTTCGCCCCGCCCGGTTTCGCCCCTTCAGGTTTCGCCCCGTCCGGTTTCGCCTGGGTCATCACGAGGCCTCCTGCATCTGCCGCATCTGGTCGATCTCGGCCTGCTGGGCGTCGATGATCTGCTGGGCCAGGGTCCTGGCGTCGACGTTCTCCCCCTCGGCGAGTTCGGTCTGCGCCATCTCGACCGCGCCCTCGTGGTGGGCGATCATCGACTCCAGCCACAGCCGGTCGAACTCCGTGCCGCGCAGCGACTCCAGCCGCGCCATCGTCGCCGGGTCGACCATGCCCGGCATGTCGTGGTGGGGGCCCATGCCGGGCGGCATTCCCGGCACGGCGTGGTCACCGTGCTCGCCGTCGGGGTCGTCGGCGTTCCACTGCACCAGCAGGGCGCGCATGGCCTGGATCTCCGGGTCCTGGGCGGCGGCGATCCCCGCCGCCAGTTCGATCAGCTGCGTATTCTCGGAGCGGTCCGGCACCAGCGCGGACAGCTCGAGTGCCTGCTGATGGTGCGGGATCATGTCGGTGACGAAGGCGATGTCGGCGTCGTTGTGCGCGGCGGCCTGCCCCTGCGTGGTGTCGGTTCCGGTTTCCGGAGTCGACGTCTCCGGGGTGGACCCGGTGTCCGTGCTCGAGCAGCCGGCCAGGAACGCCGCGGTGGCCAGGGCGGCGAGCAGTGCGACGATGCGGGCGGTGGTGGTCGTCATGCCCCGAGCGTACCCGATACCCTACCGGGGTATCTATAACCGTTTTGGCGTGCCCAAACAGCCGGGGCATACTGAACGAATGGCCCAGAACCAACCGGACATCAAACCCCGCAGCCGCGACGTCACCGACGGCCTGGAGAAGGCCGCAGCCCGGGGGATGTTGCGCGCGGTAGGCATGGGCGACGAGGACTTCGCCAAACCGCAGATCGGCGTCGCCTCGTCGTGGAACGAGATCACGCCGTGCAACCTGTCGCTGGACCGGTTGGCCAAAGCCGTCAAGGACGGGGTGCACGCCGCGGGCGGCTATCCGCTGGAGTTCGGCACCATCTCGGTGTCCGACGGCATCTCGATGGGCCATGAGGGCATGCATTTCTCGTTGGTCAGCCGCGAGGTGATCGCCGACAGCGTCGAGACGGTGATGCAGGCCGAGCGGCTCGACGGGTCGGTGCTGCTCGCCGGCTGCGACAAGTCGCTGCCCGGCATGCTGATGGCCGCCGCACGGCTCGATTTGGCCGCGGTGTTCCTCTACGCCGGGTCGATCCTCCCCGGCATCGCGAAACTGTCCGACGGCACCGAACGCGAGGTCACGATCATCGACGCGTTCGAGGCGGTGGGCGCCTGCGCCCGCGGGCTGATGCCGCGGGAGGACGTCGACGCGATCGAACGGGCGATCTGCCCGGGCGAGGGCGCCTGCGGCGGGATGTACACCGCCAACACGATGGCCAGCGCGGCCGAGGCGCTGGGGATGAGCCTGCCCGGCAGCGCCGCTCCCCCGGCCACCGACCGCCGCCGCGACGGGTTCGCCCGCAAGAGCGGTCAGGCGGTGGTGGAGTTGCTGCGCCGCGGTATCACCGCCCGCGACATCCTGACCAAGGAGGCGTTCGAGAACGCGATCGCGGTGGTGATGGCGTTCGGCGGGTCGACCAACGCGGTGCTGCACCTGCTGGCGATCGCCCATGAGGCCAACGTCAAGCTGACGCTGGAGGACTTCACCCGGATCGGCAACAAGGTGCCGCACCTGGCCGACGTGAAACCCTTTGGCGCACACGTGATGTTCGACGTGGACCACATCGGCGGCGTCCCGGTGATCATGAAGACGCTGCTGGATGCCGGTCTGCTGCACGGCGACTGCCTGACGGTGACCGGCAAGACGATGGCCGAGAACCTGGCCCACATCGCCCCGCCGGACCCGGACGGCAAGGTGCTGCGGGCGCTGAGCAATCCGATCCACCCGACCGGCGGGATCACCATCCTGCACGGCTCGCTGGCGCCCGAGGGTGCGGTGGTCAAGTCGGCGGGCTTCGACACCAGCGTCTTCGAAGGCACCGCAAGGGTTTTCGACCGGGAACGGGCCGCGATGGACGCGCTGGAGGACGGCACCATCCAGGCCGGTGACGTGGTGGTGATCCGCTACGAGGGCCCGAAGGGCGGGCCGGGAATGCGCGAGATGCTGGCGATCACCGGTGCGATCAAGGGCGCCGGCCTGGGCAAGGATGTGCTGCTGTTGACCGACGGCCGGTTCTCCGGCGGCACCACCGGGCTGTGCGTCGGCCACGTCGCACCGGAGGCCGTCGACGGCGGGCCGATCGCGTTCCTGCGCGACGGCGACCGGATCCGCCTGGACGTCGCCAAGGGCACCCTCGACGTGCTGGTCGATCCGGCCGAATTCGAGGCCCGCAAGAAGGATTGGGAACCGTTGCCGCCGCGGTACACCACCGGTGTGCTGGCCAAGTACACCAAGCTGGTGGGCTCGGCCGCGACCGGCGCGGTCTGCACCTAGCGGCTCACACCCGATTGCTCGGCGGCCCGGCCACATCCGGATGGAGGTAGTCGGGGCCCGGCAGCCCCAGCCGGCGCATCGCCAGCCCGGTCAGCGCCTCGAAGATGACCCGGCGGGCGTTCATGGTCGTGGTGTAGCCCGGATCCAGATGCGGTGCCACCTCGACGATTTCCAGCCCGACCACCGGCGTCTCGTGACAGATCCGCCGGATGGCCGGCAGCAACTCGCGGTTGGTCAGCCCGGGCGGCTCGGGGGTTCCGGTGCCGGGCGCGTAGGCGGGGTCGAGCACGTCGATGTCGATCGACAGGTACAGGTACTCCGGCCCGTCGAGCGCCTCGTCGATGGCGTCCTGCAGGACGGTGTGGAAACCGCGCCGGTCGATCTCGGCCATGAAGTGGGTGCGCAACCCGTTGTCCCGCATCCAGGCGAACAACTCCTCATCGGGTGCGATCGCACTGCGCAGGCCGACCTGGATGAAATTGCGGCCCGGAATGTGTTCGTCGTCGATCAGCCGGCGGATCGGGGTGCCGTGCGAAGCGTGGTGTCCGACAACGTCGTCCGCGCAGTCCGGGTGGGCGTCGAAGTGCACCACCCCGACCTTGCCGGCGCCGTACACGTCGGCGATCGCCGCGGCGTTGGGCCACAGGATCGAGTGGTCCCCGCCGAGCACCAGCGGCACCGCGCCGACCTCGGCGACGTCCCGGACCAGCTCGCGGATCGGGCCCATCGAGTTCTCGATGCTCAACGGGTCGACCGCCGCGTCACCGTAATCGACCACGTTGAGCACCTCGAACGGTTTCACCCGGGTGCTGTCGTTGATCAGCATCGTCGGCGTGTGCGGCAACACCCGCTCATCGGCGCGGATGGCGCGGGGCCCGTAGGCGGCGCCGCGGTGGCCCAGCGACACGTCGACCGGCGCGCCGACCACCGCCACGTCGACCGCACCGGCCCGCAGATCGTCCTGGTTGAGGCACAACGGCAGACCGAACAGCGTCGCGATGCCGGAGTAGGCCGGGGTGAACTGGTGCCGTTGCAGATTGATCGGGCCCGGTTCGCGGTGCGGATCCCTGGACCGGTCGACGGGCTGCCTCCACACGGGCCCTGAGCTCTCCATCTCTCATCCTTCCCTTTCCCGGCAGCACACCCTATGCGAAACCCGGTGCACTGTCCCGGGACTCGGTAGAAGGCGCCGAGTTCTGCAGGAGGGTCGCGCGACCGCGAGATTCACGACCACTGAGCAGAAGTCGTCACCGCAGATGTGCGTCGGCGGCGCGTGGGCGCCCAGCATGTCCACATCCAGACACGGGCTCAGCGCACGACGGCGACGGCGAAGCCGTCCCAGTTCTTCGCGCCGACGGTCTGGATGGCGGCGGTGTCCAGCCGCGGATGCTCCCCCATCATCGCGAGCATGTCGCGCACGGCGCGGGCCTGCTGATCGTCGGGGGCGGGGTCGAGCACCCGGCCCATCCGGGCGATGTTGTCGACGACGATCACGGTGCCGGACCGGCCGAGCCGGATCGCCCATTGCACATAGGCGCTGTTGTTCTCCTTGTCGGCGTCGATGAACACCAGATCGAACGGGTCCCGCCCGGCCAGCGTGGGCAGGGTGTCCAGGGCGGCGCCGACGATGATCTCGACCCGGTCGGCCACCCCGGCGCGCTCCAGGTTCGCCCGGGCCACCTCGGCGTGGGCCGGTTCGTACTCCAGGGTGACGACGTGGCCGTCGGCGCCGGCCCCGCGGGCGAGGTTGATGGTGCTGTAGCCGGCCAGGGTGCCGATCTCCAGCACCCGGCGTGCCCCGCTGATCCGGGTCAGCAGCGACAACAGCTTGCCGTGTTGGGCCGACACCTCGATGGCGGGCATGCCGGCCGCCTTCCCCGCTTCCCGGGCGGCGATCAGCGCCTCGTCTTCGGTGCGCAGCAGTTCGGTGAACAAGGCGTCGAGGGCGCGCGGATCGGCTTCGGTCACAGACCTCACGTTAGCCGTTCGGCTATCGCACACCTTCTTTCGCGTACACGACGCGCAGCACGTGCCCGACCTCCGGTCCCATCACCGCGCCGGCCAGGGCGCAGAAGGTGGCGACGAACTCCGGGCCGTGCGCAGGTTCGGCGTCACACAGGTGGTGGGCGATCTCGTGCAGCACCACCAGTTCGCGCAGCGCCCAGGTGTCGCGGCGTTCGGGCACGGCGATCACCGCCGAGGTGCCCCGGCGTTCGTAGTGGGCGGCGGTGACCCCGCGCCGCGGCCGTACCGCCAACGGCCCGGCCGACGGCCACTGTTCGCGCACCGCGGGATGGTCGAGCACCTCGTCGACGTAGCGCTGCACCGACTCCACCGACCCGAACCGCGCCTCCGGCGGCAGCGTCAACCGGGTGCCGAAGAAGTCGACGGCGCGGTTGCCGTGTTCGGCGGCCCGGTCGAACATCGTGCGCACGAACTGTTCGGCCGCGTAGACCTTGGCGCGTTGGGTGTCACGGACCGTCACCTCGGTGACCACTCCGGGCGCATCACTTGTCCAGTGCGGCGCGCGGGCCGGCCAACTCCGGGCTGGGGCCCAGCCGGGCGCGCCGGCCGGCCCGGTCCCCGGCCCGCCGCGCCGCCGACGAATAGCCGGCGGTGGCGCTGGTGGGCCGCCAGGTGCCGCGCGCCTTGGACGTCTGCCGGTAGAAGTCCTGCAACTCGAGGTCCTTGTCCCGCAGCGCGATCGCGGTGCCGGGAGCGGTGTCACGGTCCTCGGTGGCCGCCTGCTGGGCTTCCTCGCGGGCCTGCGCCAGCCGCTGGCCGATACGGGCGCCGAACGCCAGCTGGAAGTTGATCCGGGCGGTGATGGTCGGGGTGGGCCGGTGCGCGCCGGAGGCGATGTAGGCCTCGGACGCCTTGACCATCTGGGTGACCAGGCTGGCGTACAGCGCGTGGGTGGCGTCGATGTCCTCGGGGAACCCGTAGGCGTAGACGAACGTCGAGTTGGAGGCGACGTCGCATTTGACGTCGTTGGCGGCGGCGATCAGCACGAACAGCTGCACATAGGTGCGCAGCCCCTTGGTGCCGGCCTCGCCGATGGTGATGGTGCGCTGCACCGGCATCTGGGCCTTGGTGCGTTCGGCGGAGTGGGCGCGGGCCACCGCCAGGTCGATCGACGTCGCGGTGGCCAACCGTTGCGCGGCGGCCATGAACGCCTCCGCCTCGTGCGGGTTGTCGGTGCCCTCCGCCTGGCGCAGCAGCGCCGCGATGCGGGACAGCATCTTGTCGTCACTCATGACAGTCACGGTATGGCAGGGACCCGACGTCACTTCCGCACGAACCGGTCGACCGCGGCCTCCAGTTGTGGAGAAAGCGGCGATTGTTGAGCGTAGTTGGCGACGTTGTCGGTGGGGTCGTCGCGCAGCACGTGGTTGACCCCGCCGAGGTACACGACGGTGAGGTCGGTGTGCGCCAGCGCGTCGGCCAGCGGCTGGATCTCCGCGCAGTCGGACTGGGCGTCGGTGTCCGAGCAGGTCAGCAGCACCGGGGTGCCGGCGGGGACCCGGGCGGCCAGCGCGAGCGGATCGACGCTGTCGGCCTCCACGACGGCCTTGACGTTGCCCGGGTTGAGGATCGCGCCCAACCCGTCGGGCAACTGGTCGGGGGCGGTGCCCCGGGTGCGGGCCTGGTCGACCGCCGCCAGCCAGGCGGCGAGCGTCTCGGGACTGCTGTCGGCGCGGACCCGTTCGGTGATGATGTCGAGGTAGCGGCGGGGCGGGGGTTGCAGCAGGCCGAGCGAATGCACCCTCGGGGTCCCCTCGTCCGCACCGTCGGCCAGGCGCAGCGCGTGCACGGCGCCCTCCCCCAGCCCGTACACCGAGATGCGGTCCGGGTCGGTGGCCGGTTGATCGGCCATGAAGGTCAGAGCCGCGCGGGCGCCGGTGGTGTAGACGGCGCTGCCGACGTCCTGCGGGTTCTGCTCGTAGGGTCCGAGCCCGGTGGCGCCGGTGCCGACCTTGTCGTAGCGCAGGCTGGCCACCCCGCGTTCGGACAGCAGATCGGCCAACTGGCGCATGTTGCCGATCGGCCCGACGACGGCGTTGTCACCGTTGCGGTCGGTGGGGCCGCTCTCGGAGATCAGCAGCGCGGCCGGGCCGGGTTCGGGGCCGGCGCGGTAGCTGCCGTGGATGGTCAGCCCGTCAGCGTCGAACGTGACGTCGGTGTCGGTGAACGGCGCCGGCTGCTCGGCCGGCTCCGCGGTGCAGCCGACCGCCACCACGGCCAGGCACAGCAGCCAGATCCGCAGCAGCACAGCCGGGCTCACAGCCGTTCGGTGATCCATGCGACCACGTCGTCGAGGACCTGCTCCCGTTCGGGCTCGTTGAAGACCTCGTGGTACAGGCCCGGGTAGACCTTGAGTTCGGCGTCGGTGGAGCCGACGTGCCGCATGAACCGGCGGCTGCCGTCGACGCCGACGAGCTTGTCCTGATCGCCGTGCACCACCAGCAGCGGCGCGGTGAGCGCGGGCGCACGCTGCGGCATGGTGTCGCTGACCAGCAGCAACGCCCGGGCGATCCCGGCGGGCATCTTGCCGTGGTGCACCAGCGGGTCGGCCTGGTAGGCGGCCACCACGTCCGGGTCGCGCGACACCAGATGGGTGGGCAGCTGCTCGACCGGCAGCCCGGGGGCCAGCCTGCCCAACACCTTGGCGGCCCCCGCGAGCAGTGGCGACACCTCGGCCGACACCGAGACCGCAGGGCCGGACAGCACCATCGCGGTGTAGTCGTCGGGGTGTTCGACCCCGTAGGCGAACACGATGCCACCGCCCATGCTGTGGCCGAGCACCACCACCGGCAGCCCGGGCTGTTCGGAGGTGGCGATGCCGACCAGGGTGTGGAAGTCGTCGGTGTATTCGGAGATGTCCCTGAGGTAGACGCGCTTCCCGCCGGACCGGCCGTGTCCGCGGTGGTCCAGGGCGTAGACGACGAGACCGGCAGCGCCGAACCGCTGCGCCACGTGGTCGTAGCGGCGGGCATGTTCGCCGAAGCCGTGCGCGATCACCACCACCCCGCGTGGCGCCGTGTCCGGGGTCCACACGTCATAGACGATGCGCACCCCGCCGACGCCGTCGAAGGTGCGCTCGGTACGGGTACTGGCCACGCAGCGAGACTAGCGGGCCGGGCCGGAGATTGCGGGGTGCCGGATGTCGGTGATGCTGCGTACGCTCCTACACGTGACTGTGCTCACCGCACCCCCTGACGGCGGCTCCGACGCCTTTCTGGCCGACGCCGAGCAGTATCGCCGTGAGCTGCTGGCGCACTGCTACCGGATGACCGGGTCGTTGCACGACGCCGAGGACCTGGTGCAGGAGACCTTCCTGCGGGCCTGGAAGTCCCACCACAAGTTCGAGGGCAAGGCGTCGGTGCGCACCTGGCTGTACAAGATCGCCACCAACGCCTGCCTGACCGCGCTGGACGGCCGTCAGCGCCGGCCGCTGCCGACCGGGCTGGGCGCGCCGAGTTCGGATCCCACCGACGACATCGTCGCGCGTGAGGAGGTGCCGTGGCTGGAGCCGCTGCCCGACGACGCGGCCGACCCGTCGACGATCGTCGGTTCCCGCGAGTCGGTGCGGCTGGCGTTCGTGGCGGCGTTGCAGCATCTGCCGCCGCGGCAGCGTGCGGTGCTGTTGTTGCGGGAGGTGTTGCAGTGGCGGGCCGCGGAGGTGGCCGAGGTGCTGAACACCTCGACCGCCGCGGTCAACAGCCTGTTGCAGAGGGCCCGCGCGCAGCTCGATCAGGTCGGCCCCAGCGAGGACGACGAGCTGGTTCCGCCCGAGTCGCCGGAGGCCCAGGAGCTGTTGACCCGCTACATCGACGCGTTCGAGAGCTATGACATCGACAAGCTGGTCGAGTTGTTCACCGCGGACGCGGTGTGGGAGATGCCGCCGTTCGACGGCTGGTATCAGGGCCCGCAGAACATCGTCACCCTGTCCAAAACGCACTGCCCGGCCGAACGGCCCGGCGATATGCGGCTGATCCCGACCACCGCCAACGGCCAGCCCGCCGGAGCGATGTACCTGCGCAACCCCGAGACCGGGACCCACGAGGCGTTCCAGATGCACGTGTTGGCGATCGGGCCCGGGGGCATCTCGCACGTGGTGGCGTTCCACATGCCGTCCTTCGCGCCGTTCGGCCTGCCGGACTCGCTCTAGGTTCGCCGAGTGTTGGGGTTTGTCACGCTCCGCCCGCCCCGACCGTGACAAAACCCGACACTCACGGTTCGAGGCGCGCGTCGAGCCGAACCGATGCGTGGTCCGGCCAGCCGTGGGCCCGCAGCGCGTTGCGAACCCGGGCGAGGAAGACGCCGGGGCGGTAGCGCAGGATGTCGCGGCTGATGCGGATGATGATCCAGCCCTGTTCCTCGAGGTCGGCCACCCGGTCGATGGTCTGCGCGTGGGCGGCGGCGTCCGCCCAGTGCCAGGCGCCGTCGTACTCCACGCCGACTCTGTACTCCGGCCACCCGATGTCGATGCGGCCGATGAAGTAGCCGAACGGATCACACACGACGACCTGGGTGCGGGGCCGCGGAAAACCCGCCGCCAGCAACAGCAGGCGGGTCCGGGTCTCCGGCGGGGACGCCGCACCGCCGTCCATCAGGCCGACCGCGCGGCGCAACCGCACCAAACCCCGGGCGCCGCGGCGCCGGTCGATCACAGCGGTGACCGCGTCGGCTGTCAGGCCGGTGGCATTGGCGAGCGCGTCCAGCCGGACGACCGCCCTGGTGAGGGTCTGGCGGCGGCCGATGTCGTAGGCGGTGCGCGCGGGTGTGGTGACCGGGATGCCCCGCAAGGTGCACACTTCGCCGGGTTCCAACCGGTCGCGGTGGATCACGATGCCGTCGGGGCTGCCGGGCGACGGGCGGATCAGCTCGGCGGGCAGCGCCGGATCGATCCACTTGGTGCCGTGCAGCGCGGCGGCCGACAGGCCGGCCACCGTGGCGTCACGGCGGGCCCACAGCCATGCCGCCACCGCTCGGGTCTGCGCGGTGAGTTGCACGCCCACCGGCAGATAGACGTTCTGATAGATCAGTCGGTGCCGGCTGCGCAGGGTGCGTCGGGTGACCAGCCCGGCCGCGCGGGCCTCACTGCCGAGAAACGGACCTTCAGCCATGCCGCCACCGTCGCGGCCCGTTCCGACAACCGGGCGCCCCGGCCATCAGCTTGTCCACAGCATCGCCGATAAAGGGGCCGACGGTGCATAACTGGTGAACAAGCAGGTCACAAAGCTAGTTGACACGTGTTTTGGAACGTGTTCTATGATCGCCGGTCATGAAGACCAAAGGCGCACTGCTGTGGGAGCTGAACTCGCCGTTCCGGGTCGACGAGATCGACGTCGGTGACCCCGTCGAGGACGAGGTGCAGATCCGGCTGCATGCCGCGGGCATGTGCCACTCCGACTACCACCTGACCACCGGCGCCACCCCGATCGGCCTGCCGGCGTTGGGCGGGCACGAGGGCGCCGGGGTCATCACCAAGGTCGGCAAGAACGTCACCGGCCTACAGGAGGGCGACCACGTCATCCTGGCGTTCATCCCGTCCTGCGGCCAGTGCCAGCCGTGTCTGCGCGGCCACCGCTCGTTGTGCGACCGGGGCGCGGTGCTGCTGGGCGGCAAGGCGATCGCCGACGGCACCTCCCGGGTGCGTGCCGGCAGCACCGAGGTGTCGCCGATGAACCTGCTCGGCACCTTCGCCCCCTACATGACCGTGCACAAGGACTCGGTCGTCAAGATCGACCCGGAGGTGCCGTTCGAGACCGCGGCGATCATGGGCTGCGCGGTGCCGACGGGCTTCGGGTCGGCCACCAACGTCGCGCAGGTCCAGCCGGGTGAGACGGTCGTCATCGTCGGTGTCGGCGGGATCGGCCTGAGCGCGCTGCAGGGCGCGGTGATCTCCGGCGCCAAGCACGTCATCGCGATCGACCCGGTGGAGTTCAAGCGCGACACCGCGCTGAAATTCGGTGCCACCCATGTCTTCTCGTCAATGGCCGAGGCGATCAACCCGGTTCTGGAGCTGACCCACGGGTTCATGGCCGAGAAGACCATCATCGCGGTCGGCGAGATGCGCGGCGAGTACATCGAAGAGGCGATGACGCTGACCGCCAAGACCGGCACCTGCGTGGTCACCGGCATGGGCGCGATGACCGACGTCGACGTCAAGCTCAACCTGTTCCTGTTCACCATGCTGCAGAAGACGTTGAAGGGCAACATCTTCGGTGGCGGCAGCTCGCACGTGGAGACGCCGCGGCTGGTGGCGCTGTACAAGTCCGGGTTGCTCAAGATCGACGAGATGGTGACCAACACCTACCGGCTTGAGGACATCAACCAGGGCTACCAGGACATGCTCGACGGGAAGAACATCCGCGGCGTCATCGTCTACGACGAATCGGACTGGTAGACCGCCGGTAGGCTGGCGTCATGCCGGCCGAGACGATGGACATCCGGTGGGCCGGGGACCGGTTCGCGACGACGATCGACTGGCTGGACTCCAGGCATTCGTTCTCGTTCGCCGACCACTACGACCCGGCCAACACCCACCACGGTGTGCTGCTGGTCAACAACGACGACCGGGTGGCGCCGGGCACGGGATTCGACACCCACCCGCATCGCGACATGGAGATCGTGACGTGGGTGTTGCAGGGTTCGCTGGTGCACCAGGACTCCGAGGGCAACGCCGGGGTGATCTACCCCGGGCTGGCGCAACGGATGTCGGCGGGTAGCGGGATCCTGCACTCGGAGAAGAACGACTCCTGGACGCTGACCGGTGAGCAACCGCACCGCGAGCCGGTGCGGTTCATCCAGATGTGGGTGCTGCCCGACGAGTACGGTGTGACGCCGAGCTACGAGCAGCTCGAGATCGAGGACGCGCGGCTGCGCAGCGGGCTGATCCCGATCGCCTCGGGGATGCCGCGGTACCGCGGCGAGACCGCCATCACCATCGGCAACCGCCACGCCGCCCTACACGGCGCCCGGATGGCGCCCGGCGACAGTGTGCGGTTACCCGAGGCCCGCTATCTGCATCTGTTCATCGCGCGCGGCGCGGTCACCCTGGAGGGTGCCGGGGCGCTGGGCGAGGGGGACGCGGTGCGGTTCACCGCCTCGGGCGGGCACCGGGTCACCGCGACCGGGCCGGCGGAGATCCTGGTGTGGGAGATGCACACCGGTCTCGGCGGCTGAACCGGGCCCCGGCAGACGGAAACGATGGCGGGTCGCGAGGGGTACGATCCGCCATCGGGGGGTTCGATCAGGCCGTTCGATCAGGCCCTGGGTGCGCCGCGTCGTCCGGCGACGCCGGCGTAGATCGCGATCAGCAGAACCGCCACGACCAGGCCGATGACGAAGGGGATCGGGGAGAACATCTTGTCGCCGGTGCCGAACATGGCGTTGGAGATCCACGACCCGAGCAGCGCGCCGACCGCGCCGAGCAGGACCGTGATGAGCATGCCGATGTTCTGCTTGCCCGGAAGGATCAGCCGGGCCAACGCACCGAGCAATGCGCCGACGATGAGTGCAACGATGATGGTTCCCATATCTGACTCCTTCTGTCTCGGCGCGGTCGCGCCGTCCTAGGACACAGTGCCCGTCAAAGAGATTTCCTAATCTCCGAATCGGTCGGCCGTCTGGATCCAGCCGAAACTTGCGGTGACATCCGTATGGAACGCCCGTCGGACGTTGCTCGTAAGGCGATGCGGGATAACGCGATTCGACTGGAACGTTTTCGTGATCAGCCCGTTATACAAATTGACAGTGTGGCTGGTGTGATTACTGTGATTTGCCGGGAGCGATCCGACGGGCCACAGGAAGGAAACCGGTGCCGGGGACGATGGCGGTGCTGCGCCGAGCAGCGGCTGGTCTGGCCGCGTCGGCGTTGGCTGCCGTGTCGGCGACGGTGGGTGTCCCGACCGCCGGCGCCAACCCCGACGCCCGGGCCCTGCTGCTCGGGGCGATCGCCAACACCAAGGGCTCCTACCTGGTGTACAACTTCGGCGGGAAGTTCGCCGCTCCATTCCGCGCCGCCGACGGCCGCGAGTACACGCTCAACAACGGCGGCCACTTCCTGACCATCAAGAACGCCTCGGCCCGGCTGGCGCCGCGGCTGCTCGTCGACACCCACCGTGGATATCAGGCCCGGTGCGAGCGTGACCCACGGGCCCGCACCAGCGAGGGGCTGTTCCAGGCAGCTGAGACGTATCCGCCGTTGCAGGCCTGGCAGGTGCTCGGCCAGCCGGTCGTCGCGATCAACGCCAACTTCTTCGACGTGCGGCCGCAGAAGGGCGGCTCCTGGCGGGACACCAACTGCAGCTCGCCGCTGGGCGCGTACGTCGACAACACCCGGGGGCTGGGGCGGGCCAACGCCGCGGTGACCGGTACCCCGGTCTACGCCGGCAAGCAGGGCCTGTCCGGCGGCAATGAGCACTGGTCGGCGCTGGCGACGATGATCCTGCCGGTCGGCGGCCAACCGTACGTGGTGATGCCCAAGCATCCGTCGGACTACGACGCGGCGTCACCGGAGATCCTCAGACTCTTGGAGAGCAACACCCGCTTCGTGGCCGTCGCCGGCATCGGGCTGCTCGGGCCGGGGAAGACCGAGCAGCTCAATGACGGCGGGCCCGCGGCGGCACGCACGGCGATCGGCTACAACCGTCAACTCGACCAGTTCTACGTGTTCCAGGGCGGCAGCTACACCCCGGACAACATCCAGGACCTGTTCCGCGGGATGGGCGCGGACAGCGCGATCCTGCTCGACGGCGGCGGGTCGTCGGCGATCGTGCTGCGCCGCGACACCGGCGGGATGTGGAGCGGCGCGGGCGCCCCGCGGGGCAACTGCGACACCCGTCAGGTGCTGTGCAATTCGCGGGAACGGGCGCTGCCCAGCTGGCTGGCGTTCAACTAGTGCCGGGCGGATAGCCGACGCGTTCCGGACGCGACGTCAAATACCACGGTTCGGGTAGCTGACGTGAGACGATCCCTGTTCGAGTGAACAGAGTCGCCACCGTCCCCCGTTCAGCGGCCCGACGCGGAGCTCCCGCGAGCGGACGACGTCGGCCGGACTGGCATTTCCGCCCCGACATCGAGGGGCTGCGCGCGGTCGCGGTGATCGCCGTGGTGCTGTTCCATGCCGGGCTGCCCGGTATGGGCGGCGGGTTCATCGGCGTCGACGTCTTCTTCGTCATCTCCGGTTTCCTGATCACCGGGCTGCTGTGGCGGGAGGCCGCCAACACCGGCACCGTGCGGCTGGCGCGGTTCTACGCGGCCCGGGCGCGCCGGCTGCTGCCCGCCGCGGCGACGGTGCTGACCGCCACCGTGGTGTTGTCGGTGCTGCTGTTGCCCCCGCTGCAGGCCCGCAGCGTGATCGGCGACGGCATCGCCGCCGCCCTGTACGTCGGCAACTACCGGTTCGCGATCGAGGGCACCGACTATCTGTCGACGACGGAGCCCTCACCGCTGCAGCACTACTGGTCACTGGGTGTGGAGGAGCAGTTCTACCTGGTGTGGCCGGCGCTGATCCTGGCGACGGTGTGGCTGCTGGGCCGCACCACCCGGCTGGCCGGGGTGGCGGCGATGCGGTCGGCGACGCCGTATCTGGTGGCACTCACCGCAGTCGGCGCGGTGTCGTTCGGAGTGTCGCTGACGCTGACCGAGTCGTCGCCGTCGTGGGCGTTCTTCGGGCTGCCCAGCCGCGCCTGGGAACTGGCGGTGGGCGGTCTGGTGGCGTTGACGATCCCGTGGTGGCGACGGCTGCCGGCGGTGTCGGCGGCGGTGGTCGGCTGGGGCGGGCTGGCGCTCATCGCGCTCACCTGCACGCAGGTCGACGAGGCCACCCCGTATCCGGGGACCGCGGCGCTGCTGCCGGTGTTCGGGACCGCGCTGGTGATCATCGCCGGCTGCGCCACCCCCGATCTGGGCGCCGGACGGTTCCTGTCCACACCGGTGATGCGGTCGATCGGCCGGGTGTCGTACTCGTGGTATTTGTGGCACTGGCCGGTGCTGATCCTGGCGCCGGCTCTGTTCGGCAGGGACATCGGGCTGGCCGGCAACCTGGCGATGGTGCTGGTGTCGCTGGGGTTGGCGATCATGACGCTGCACCTCGTCGAGAATCCGGCGCGGTTCGCCGAGGCGTTGCGGTCCTCGACGGTGCGCAGCCTGGCGGTCGGTGCGGTGGCGACCGCGACGGCGGTGTGCGCGGCGTTGGTGCTGTTGGCGATCCGGCCGGTCCCGGTCGGCGCGGGTGAGGCGGCGGCCCCGGCGGCGATCTCGGCTCCCGTCCCCGAACCGCGCCCGTTGACCCCGCGCGAACAGATCCGGGCGGCGGTGGCGGCCTCCACCCAGCCGCGGCCGGTTCCGGCGAATCTCAAACCCTCGCTGGCGCAGGCGCCCAACGCCAAACCGGAGATGTTCGTCAACGGCTGTGTGCGGTCGTGGCGGGACGTCGATCAGCCGGAGTGCGCCTCCGGTGACGTCCGCTCCCCGGTGCGGGTGGCGCTGTTCGGCGACTCGCACGCCGCGATGTGGGAGTCCGCTCTGAACCCTGTCGCCCAGCAGCGGCATTGGCGGCTCGAGACGATGGGCAAGGTGACCTGCCCGCCGCAGGAGTTGCCGATCTTCAGCCCGTATCTGGGCCGCACGTTCACCGAGTGCGGGCGGTGGCGTACCCAGGTGTTGTCCCGGTTGAGGCAGAACCCGCCACAGCTGGTGATCGTGGACATGGTGCGCCGCTACGGGGCGGACTTCGGATTCACCTCCTACGACGAGGCATGGCTGCGGGGGCTGGCCGAACTGGTGTCCACGCTGCGCGGTCTCGGCTCCCAGGTGCTGGTGCTGGGCCCGGTTCCCGATCCGCACGGCACGGTGCCGAACTGCCTGTCGGACAACATGGACGATGTGCTGGCCTGCTCCCCCACCCGCCGGGTCGGTATCAACGGTGAGGGGGTGGCCGCGGAGGCGGCGGCGACGACGGCCGCCGGCGGCGTCTACGCCGACCTGTCCGAGCTGTTCTGCACCGACCGGCGCTGCCCGGTGGTCATCGGCGACACCCTGGTGTTCCGCGACGACAACCACATCACCAGTGAGTACGCGGCGGTGCTCGCCCCGGTGCTGGCCGAACTGGTGGATCAGACGCTGGCCCGGTCCTGAATCGGGCGTCGCGCGGATGGGTTTGCCAGAAGTTTACTCGTTGGTAAGTACGGGTTTCGCCTCCACCAAGGTCGATGAAATTTCGGCGTTCACATGGCTATCTGATCACGGCTTTCCATAAGCCCGGATATTTTCGCGGAGAACGATCTACGGGCGTCGCGTTCACGATTCGCAGTCACGCAGCAACTTCCCGGGGCAGGGTGGCGAGGACTGGCATACACGGGCCTTTTCAGCTGGGTAACAGGCCTGATGCGGACACCGGACGGGCCCCATGCATTGACGACTGTGCTAATTTCGACTCCGCAGGGGCGATCTCATTCATCCGAACGATTGATATTTCACACCGAAATGCCCTGGCAAATCGGGCACTCACCCCGATGTGGCGGATTTGTTGGTTTCGCAATCAGTTGCTGACGCTGGCTTGAAAATTTGCTGTATTCGCTGATCTTGAGTGCTAACTTCCTGAGCGTTCGCTGAGAAGCTGCACAGGGGGGTCTGCTCAGATGTCGTCGGATCGAACGAGAATGCAGAATGCCCGGGCGCGACGCCGGCGTATCCGGCGGCTGAAGGCCACGAAGGTCGCCCTTGCCGGGGCGAGCGCGGCGACCGCGGTGGCGGTCGGGCTGACACCGTTCATGGCCAACGCCGCGGTGAGCGAAACCCAAGTGATCGGCCTGCCCGGCTGGTTACCGATCGACATCCCGGGCGTCAACCTGCTGCCTGCCGACCCGGCCGCGATCAACGGCGCCGTGGCCGCGCTGCGCGACACCGACCCGATCACGGGGTTGCCGACGCAACTCCTCGGCTTACCGGCGACACCGAGTGTGGCGATCGGTCCCGTCTGGCACACCTCGCTCGAATGGCGCGCAGACTTTTTCAATTTTGAAACCGTCGTCAGGGGCCAGTGGATCGACCCGCGGCGCGAGCCTCTGTTTCACCTGGCGGAGAGCCTCGCGCTCGAGGTGGCTCCCGCGCTCAATTGGACGTGGTATCTGCAGAACGCCAACCTGATCGCCTACGGCGACGGAGCCATTGCCGCCGGTCTGGCGTATCAGGCGATCATCGACGCGGTCGGCGCCGGCGATTGGGTGGTCGGCGTCCCGTTGACCGACCCTCGCGACATCCTCGTGCCGGGCGCGTCCAGCCCGGATCCCGACGATCCCGATTTCCGGAACCCGATCCACCAACAGATTCACCCCGGGTGGGTGGATCCCGGCATGAGCCCCCGGGGGGAGCCGGTCTGGCGTGTCGTCAAACCGGGTGGTGTCATTGATATCTCGCTGCTCTCGCTGATCCTTCTCCGCAATCCCGGCCGGCCGAACGGGGGGCTCTACGCGCGGTTCGCCCCGATCTACGAAGCGGTGCGCGGAGTCGACCCGGTTTCACCGGAACGGATCGATGCGCTGCCGGCCGGTGTCGATCCCGATCTCATCGCCAGACTGCTGACCGGAGACACTTCCGGGCTCACCGCGGACGACCTGGGCGCTCTGTTGGAAGCCCTCGCCACCGATGGTGACGGTAAGCCGACCGTCGTCACCGCCAAGGTGGACGCGACGTGGGCGTACGACATCCTCTCGGATGCTCCGGCGACGGCGAATCCGGTGGCATGGCTGAACTCGCTCGCGTCGGGAATCTTTCTGACCAATCTGCTCACGGGCATCGACCCGACCAATCCGGGTGGGGCGCCGGATGGATTCACCCTCAGCATGTACGTGGTGCCGGTCGGCGAACGGGACGCGGGCACGGTCTACCTCACCTATGCCCCGAACCAGTTACCGCTGCTGGCTCCGCTCCGGTTACCGGCTCAACTGCTGAGCCTGGTCACCGGCGAGGACATCAACACCCCGGTGTCGGACGCGCTCGAACCGTTCCTGCGGATCCTCACCAACATCGCCTATGACGATGTGGTGCGTAACCCGGACGGTTCGTGGGAACGCACCCTCGACCGTTTTCACGAGGCGGCGCTGTTCGGCACCCGGACGCTGACCAAGGATCAGGCGCTCTATCTGCCCGGCGACTTGATCGCCGCGCTCGGCAGAGGCATCGGTGACGAACTCACCGATGTGCTGACCCGCACACTGTCCCGGGTTGTGCAGTTCCTCAACCTCTTCGGGATCGAGGTTCCGCAGGCGCAGGTCGAGCAGCTCGGCGAACTGCTCGGCTTCCCCGGTGAGGTCATCAAGACTGTGAGCCGGGAAATCGGCACCGGGGTCTCCGAGCTCCTGCACGCCCTCGAACCGGTGATCCCGGACCTGCCGGCCTTCACACAGTCTCAGCTCCGGGAAGGCCAGAGCGCGCTGGCCCCCGTGGTCGCGCCGGTCCTGCAGGCCGCCGACGCCATCGGCTCACCGATCATCGCCGCCGCCGAGGATGCCCTCGGCGACGTGATCCGGGGCCTGTTCGAAAGCCTCGCCGGCGGCGGAACAACCACCTTGCTCGCCACCGGCACCGAGAACGCCACGGCAGCCGAGGCGAAGTTCGTACAGGTCCCCGAACAGCCGCTGACCGCAACGGCATTCGGGACGAATGACCCACTCCCGCCTGCTGAGCCGAACAATGCCCCGGTGCCGCAGGCGAGCGAACCGGAGCCGACGCCGGCGGCCGAGCTCGACACCAAACTCGAGCACAACACCCAGAACTACGCCCAGAACACCGCCCGGAACAATCTCGGGGACAGCGTCCAGAACACCAAAGTGCAGCGGCTGAAGCCGACCCTGCGACGCAACGACCTCAACGCGTCACCCGCCGGGTCGCCCACATGGTCGAGCGGTGTGCAGGCCGACGACAACACCGGTCGGGAACTCGTCGGTGTCACTGCGGTGACCGATGCCGACCGGACGACAGTTGCCGGGCAGGGTGATTCGACGGGTCGGACGACGGTCAAGGAGGAGACGTCCGCCGACTCGTCACCTGAGGACTGAGCCCGCCGCCTCCGCGGAAAATCCGCCCGGATGCGGGGGAACCGATCAGGCGGCGTTCCGGTCGCGCTTGTCGCGCCCGTCGCGCTGGCCGGACTTTCCGGCCTTCTCGGCCGGGCTCTTGCCGATGCTCGGCGGCTTCGGCTTGCTGGCGGGCCGGTCGACCGCCGACGTCCCCGAATGTCCGGCCTTGTCCGGCTGACCACCCGGCTGTGTGCGGGCCCGGCGTTGGGTCGACGTCTTCTCGACCGGCTTCCCGGCCTCGGCCGTGGGCTCGTCGTCACCGTCGGTGTCGATGGCCGGCGCGGTACGCGCGGTGTCGGCAGCGGAGGTCTGCAGCGCTGAAGTCGCGGCGGCAGCAGGCTTTTCGCTGGTCTTCGCCGCGGTCGCGGGCTGGTCGACCTGGAGCGTCACCGTGGTGGTGGCCCGGGTCTGCCGGTTCAACTCGTCGGCGACGTCGAGCACCGGGGTCAGCGCGGTCCGAACCTGACCGAACCCGGCCTCGCCGATGTCCTGGACCACGTCGATGCCCGCATTGATCAGCTGCGACACCGCGATCGCGGCCGCGTTCTGGATCAACGCCCGCAACGCCTCGTTCAACACCGGCTGCCCGGCGACGCTCGGTGTCCAGGCCACCGGGTTCAGCAGATTGTCCTGGATGTCGTTGATCAGCGTGTTGGCGATCAGCCATCCGGCGTCGAACTGCTGGCTGGGTGTCAGCGGGGACTGCCCGAACACCGCCTGCCGGCCGGCCATGTCGAAGCGGCGTTCAAGCGTCACCGGGTCCACATCCTGGTAGCTGGTGTTGATCGCCAGCCGCAGTGCGTTCTCCACCGAATTCAGCACCGGCTGAGGAACATTCAGCCCGACCATCCCCAGCATCCGGGGTAGCACGTCGAACGGTTCCAGCAGCGGCAGGTTGCCGGAGTCGTAGGTGATGTAGGTGGAGGTGCCGTTCAGCCCCGGGACATGCGGGAGGTCCACCAGCGGGATCTTGTTCAGCGCGTCGATCAGGTCACCGAGGATCGGCACCACCTTGCTGCCCTGTCCACCGGTGGGGTCGAGCAGAACCGCCACCCCGTTGGCGAGTCCTACTGTCAGCGGAAGCGCCTGTTCCAACAGATTGGTGTCGGCGATGTTCAGATCGTCCGGGATGAGGTGGCTCAGGAAGATCGCGCCGGCCAGGGCGTTGGCCCAGGCCAGTGGGCTCAGCGTGGTCGGCGCGTCCGACATGACGTTGTACGCCCAGCCGATGTCGAGCACCGAGGTGTTGAGGACCTTGGTCGGATCGTCGGGGTCATTGACGTAGCTGCCACCGGCCGGTGTGGTCAGGTTCAACCCGACCAGGCTGGTCAGCGGGGTGGCCAGCGCGAACAGGCCGCCACCGGGGCGGCCCGGGTTGTTGACGAAGATCAGCCACTGCCCGGTGACGCCCGGCTCCCAATCGGGGTCGTCCGAGGTGACCGCCTTGATCATGTCGCGATACGCGAGCGAGGTGGTCAGCCCGCCGAGCCCTTCGGACAGGATGACGGCACGCCGCTGCTTGAGGATCGGCAGCCGGTCGAAGACGGCCTGCGCCGCTTGGCCGATTGTCTGTCCAGGGGCGATGACATCCGCCCCGAACAGCAGGTTCAATGCGCCGGCACCGACGAGGCCCACCCGGAGATTCCGCAGACCCTCCGGCACCAGCTCGAGGATGAGATCGGTCGTGTAATTCAGCCCGTTCACCCGGCCGTAGACATCGCCGGGAAGCGGTCCCGGAGCGCCGGTGTCGAACACCAGCCCGAGCGCGTCGAAGAGCAGTTCCACCGTGTCGTCGAGCAGGGGGCTGCCCAGCGTGCCGACCGCCGAGCGGACCACGTTCTCCGGGGTGATGCCCAACGCTTCGGCGGCCCAGAAGATCGGCCCCACCCCGTACAAACCGGCGATCGCGGACAGCGCGACCTCGGCGTCGTCGACGATGCGGTGTTCGTCGATGTCGACGACCTGCGGCGCGGCCTGATTCTGCAGGCTGGGAGCGGTGACACCGACGGTGAGGGCCGCGGTGGTCGCCAGCGCCATCGCGGCGGCTCTGGCGCGACCGGGAGGAGACGGAGCCAGGTGTTCAGGCATCGACGACCTTTCGTGAGCTACTCGAACCCATTCACGACGGCGAAACTTTAGCAAACTCGTTAAGCATCTTCACAGCCATCCTGAAGCTTGCGTTCAGCAGCATCTCCCGGTCTCGTCAGAAGCCGAAATCTGTCAGGCACAGACATCAAAACCGGACGTAGCTGCGAAAACCGGGACGGCAGCCAGCACCGTCCCGAAGACGACTGTTCTGCATGACAAAGATGTCAGGAGTCAGCAAGCCCCGATTGCTGCACCGATGTGCAGATTTCGCAAACTATTGACGCCCGTCAAACCACAAGCGGGCCGCCCCATCTCCCGGATGGAACGGCCCGCTCGCAGGACGGGCACTACTCGTCCCCGCCTGACTCGGAGTCCGACGTGGCGCCGACGCCCGCACCGACCTTGGCCGCCGTCTTGGGCTGGGACTTGGGTTGGGACTTGCTCGACGGCCCGGCGGTCAAGCCGTTGCGAAGGCCGGCGCCCGCGTTCCGAAGACCGTCGTTGATCTTGTCGGCGCGGTCCTGCAGCCGCTGGCCGAGCCGTTCGGTGCTCTGCTGCAGGTGCTTGCCCGGGGCGCCGAGACCCGTCCGGACCTCACCCCGACCGTTGCTGCCGGTGCGCAGCTTGCTGGACGGTGGCTTGATCGCGTCCTCGCGTGGTGCGTCCGGAGTCGGCTGCGGGGATTCGTCGCCGGTCGAGGTGTCGATGACGGTCTTCTCACCGGCGGCGTCCTGCGGCTGTTCGGAGTTCTCCTTCAGCCCCGCACCATCGGACTCGTTCAGCGCGGCCGCGCGCTGGCCGGTCTTGAGGGTGAGGGTGTCGGCCCCGAGGTCGGGCACCGCCGCCGCCTCGGGCTGCGACGACGACAGCGGCGAGACCCCTCCGAGCTCGCCCAGCCCGCCGACAGCGTCTTCGACGGCGTCCCTGAGCAATTCGGGCAGACCATCCATACTCAGGCCGGCGGCGCCGGCGCCGAGCCCGCCGAGGTCGAGGCCGATGAGGCCGAGCAGGGTGCGCAGCACGTTGGAACCCTCGGGGCCGATCAGACCCTCTTCGAAGGCGTCCTGGACACCGCGCATCAGCGAGGCGAACAGGTTGCCCGGCACCTCGAGCCAGTTGACGTCGGCCGGAAGGGTGCCGAAACCGGTGGGGATATCGGCTTCGAGAAGCGTCCGGTCGTACTGGCCCTTGGCGTCGTCCCAGTACACGTCGGTGTAGCCGAGATTCACCAAGCTGGTGAGCACCGGGTTCAGCGCTGTCGCGATCGGATTGTTGACATCGAAACCCGGGGTGAACAGGTTGATGAAATCCGTTGCCAGATAAAGCGGTTCCAGCAGCGGCAACGTATTCATCGGGAGGGTCAGGTAGAGGTTGATGGCGAGGGCCTCGTCCAATTGGAGGACATTGTCCAGAATCTGAGCCAGCTGCGGCGTCAGCTGCTCACCCAACGAATCCACCAGGTCCAGAGCGCTGAGACCGCGCAGCAGATATGTCGGGAACAGCAGGGCCGCAACGTTGTTCGCCATGCTGAACGGGTTGGGCCAGGCTGCGAAGTCCGACAGGAAGTCGTATTCCGCGGTGGCGTCGATCTTGACGGGAATCAGATTCGCGCCGCCGACGGTCAGCCCGGTACCCAGCACGGGCACCGTGCCACCGCTGCTCTGGGCACTCGTCTCCGGTGTCACGGTGTCAATCCCGAAGAGCCCGGCCAGGGGGTACATCCGGGCGAACAGTCCACCGTTCGCCCGTCCGGGGTTACGCAACAAGATCATCGGCAGGATGGTGTAGCTACCCAAGAGCGATTCCGCGCCGTTCACCCCGCCCGGCTGATTGGCGAGATCCGCGACGACCTGGTTGTACGCAGCGCCGGCCGCGAAAGCGCCCAGGCCGACACCGATCACGATCGGTACGCGGAGCGCGATCAGGTCGGGCAGATCTCCGACGATCGGCAGGTCGCCGAGCGCGGCACTGAGATCTTCCAGCCCGAGGGTGTTGAGCAGGCTGAGGAGACCGACGTTGAGGTATTCGGTTTCGTTGATCTCCCGCGCCACCGCGTTGGGAAGCGCAGGCTCCCAACCCAAGTCGGCTCCGAACAGTTTGAGCGCCGTGAAGAGTGGACCGGTGGTGACGAGGTTCAGACCGAGGTTGAGATTGGACAGGTTGAGCGGCTGACTGAGGTCCAGGCCGAGGAGGCCGAGAAGTCCGCCGAGCGAGTCGAGGTCAAGCTCCGCGCCGGGGAGGATTCCGCCGATGATGTCGCCCAGGAGCTCGCCGAGCACCATGTCCACCAGGCCATTGTTTCCGTTTCCGCCGAGGATCGGACCGAGAATGTCGCCCAGGATCGACCCGAGAAACGGCAGGTCCTCCAGCCCTTCAAGAACAGGGCGGAGCGTGTCCGCGAGTTCCGCAGTGATCTTCTGATCGAGCAGGCCTCCCACCAAGCCCACGAGGTCGAGATCGAGCGGAATCTGGCCGAGCGTGCCGAACACCGGCCCCAGCAGCATGGCGAGCGCATTGTTCAGAACGTTCTCGAGCTGGCTCTGCAGATCGAGGCCGAGCGCTTCGGCCAGCGCGGCGAAGCTGATGTTGTCGACGAGGCCGCGGATCGCCATCTCGGCGAAATCCTGCGAGAGGCCGTAACCGACCGCTCCCAGCCCGAAGGTCAGGTCGGGGATGTGCTCGGGTTCGGGATAGAACTGGATGCCGGCCAGCAGGTCGACGTCGGCGTTGCGGAGCGCCGACGTCTCGACCTCGGGCGGGGCGGCGCCGACGGTCAGGGCGGTCGCGGTCGCGGTGGCGGTGGCGACACCGAGGGTCGCCAACTTCTTCGAGCGGCGCGTGGTCTTCGTGTGCTTCGCCATCTGACCGTCTCCTTTGACAGCTCTCAGCTTGTTCTCAGCCGGAGACTAGCATCGCCGTTGTTTGCGGAATAGCGCCCTCAAAGAACCCCTACGCCGTCGTCAATTTTTTGCCTCTGCAAGCACATGGGCGCGCGTTATGCGCACACCCTCCCGCCACACCGGAACGGGAGGGTTACGGAACCGTAGGAAATCTCCAGCCGCACGAGGCACACGACTCGGCGACCCGACGCTAAGCGCCTGCTCAGCAGGAGTCTTTCGACGTCATGTGGCACGCCGAGTCCGTGACGAGGGCTTCGAGACTCCCGGCGCCGAACCGGTGCACGCAATGTCGACCGGGTGAAATTCCGCGAATATCCTTCGGATGTTCGTAAACGCGGTTATGCTGCGCGGTCAGAACTTTGCCGAATGCCGTGCCCGGCCCATATTGTTAGCTAGCTGCGCTTTCCAGTTTCCCGATGTGGAAGACGGCGATCTATTCCGTCTCCGCTCCGGCACCGGCATTGGCGGATGTCCCGGTTGCGGCGGCACCGGCGAGCGACGAGGGCGCGTCCGCCCCGGTACCGGCCGGACCGGTCTCGTCATCGGTGCCACTGCGCTGCCGCAGCGCGTCGCGGGTTTCCGCGATCGCCTCCGCGGCCTGGCGGGTCGCGTCGTTGGCCTGGTTGCGATTGACACCCCGGGTGTGGCGGCCGTTGCCGATCGCCGCTCCGCCGGTATCGGGCCCGGGTGAGATATCCACCAGCTCAAGGGATTCGAGCTCCCCGTCGGTGTCGGAAGCGTCGTCGTCACCCGCAGCGGCATCGTCGATGTCGGTCTCGACGGTGTCGAGGCCGCCGTCGGTGAGGTCCAGACCGTCGGAGCCCTCGACGACACCCTCCTCACCGGAAGCCGGAGCCGAGTCGCCGCCGGGGTCGCCGTCGGGCGCCTCCGCGGTCAGGGTGAGCTCGCGGTCGAGTGTGCTCTCGACGCCGGGATCGTCGAGGCTCAGCAGCTGCGCCTCATCGAGCTCGGGCAGCTTCCCGGCGACATCGGGCAGGCCGAGATCGGGCAACTCGCCGCTCAGATCCGCGTCCTCGCCGCTGACCAGGGATTCCGCGATGTCACCGAGCGTCTGCACCCCACCGTCCTCCGTTGCGAACACGTTGCCGATGGGCAGATCGCCGAGGCCGGGCAGATCGTCCACCAGGTCGAGCACACCGAGCAGACCCTCGATCGCGTTCGGGGTGGCCGGTGTCGGGTTACCGCTGAAGAACTCCTTGTAGAACCCGGCGACCAGGGCGTTGAACACGTCTAACGGCACCCGCAGCCACTGTTCGAGGGTGAGGTTGGGCAGGGTGAAGAAACCCGTCGGCACCCCGGCCTGATCGAGCAAGCGGTCGTAACCGTCCTCCGGGTCCACATCGGTGTAGCCGAGGTTGACCAGGATGCTCAGCGCCGGCGCGAGCGCATTGGCCAGCGGGTTGGCGATCGGCCGGCCCAACACGATGCTGAGCACGTCGGTGAACAGATAGAGCGGCTCCAGCAGCGGCAACGTGTTCGCCGGCATCGTCGTGTAGCGGTTGATCGCCGCCGGGTCGTCCAGCAGCTCTTCGAGGGTCACCCCCAGCTGCGGCAGCAACGCGCCCAGGTCCAGTCCCCGCAGCATGTAGGTCGGGAACAGCATGCCCATCAGCGAGTTGAGCAACGAGAACGGATTCGGCCAGGCCGGGAAGTCCGACAGGATGTCGTACTCCACCGCCGCGTCGATCTTGATCGGCAGCAGCGTCGCACCGGTCAGCAGACCGTCGGAGTTCTCCAGTTCGAAATCCGGTGTGCGGGTGGAGAACCCGAACAGCTGCGCGAGCGGATCCAGCCGGGCGAACAGACCGCCGTTGGCGCGGCCCGGGTTGCGCAGCAGGATCATCGGCAGCAGCGTGACGCTGGAAGCCAGTGGATTGGAATCCTGCAGGCCGCCCGGCTGCGACGGCAGGGCGTTCACCACCGACCCGTAGGCCAGGCCGGCGGCGAACGCGCCCAGCCCGAACCCGACGACGATCGGTATCCGCACATTGGCCAGCCCGAGCACCGAAAGGTAATCGGTGCCGTTGATCGCGTCGGCGATCTGGCTCGGGAACGCCGGCACCCAGCCGACGTCCACGCCCACGAGCCTCAGCAGACTGAACGGCGGCCCGGTGGTGATGAGGTTGACGCCCAGTTCATCGGTCAGACCGGGCAGCAGGCCGAGCAGATCGTCGAGCAGATCGCCGAGATCCCCACCGATCAGATCCAGCAGATCGGTCAACCCCACATTGTCGAGCAACTCGACCAGCCCGGCCAGGTTGAGCAGGTCGATCACCTCGGTGATCACCGACAGATCCAGCCCGTCCAGCAGGTCGGTGAGGATGCCCGGATCGAGGATGCCCAGCAGATCGGTGAGGTCGCGCGGATCGAGCGCACCGAGCAGATCCACCAGTGCAGACGGGTCGAGCCCGCTCAACAGGTCCGCCAGGGCGTCGGCGCCGAGCCCGCCGAGCAGGTCGGTCAACGTGTCGGCGCCCAGCGTGGCCAGCAGATCGGTCAGATCCTCGAGGTCGAGTCGGGTCAGCACAGCGACCAGGTCCAGCGGATCCAGCGCGCCGAGCACCTGCACCAGCTCGTCGAGCTTCAGCTGTCCGAGCACCTCGGCCAGCTGAACCGCATCCAACAACGGCAGCAGGTCGATCAGTTCATCGAGCGGAAGCCCGATGATCAGATCGGGGATCAGGTCGAGATCGATGAGGCCCAACAGGGTTTCGAGTTGGTCCGCGTCCAGGCCGGCGAGCACCGCGGCCAGCTCGTCACCGGTCAGCCCCTCGAGGATCGATCCCGTCAGGCCGGTGATGATCTCCAGTCGATCCGCGGGATCGAGTGCGGCCAGCACCGCGGCGATGTCGGCGTTGTCGAGTGTGGCGAAGATCTGGGCGACCAGCCCCTCGTCCAGGCCGAGCAGCGTGCCGGCCAGGACAGCCGGATCGATCACCTCGACGACCCCGGCCAGCAGATCCTCGTCCACCAGGCTCAGCACGTACTGCAGATCGGTGATGGGCAGTTCGCCGAGCACCGCGCCCAGCTGGCCGGTGAGCTGCAGTTGCTCCACCACCGCGTCCAGGACGTCGGGCACCAGATCGGGCAGCAGCCCGGCCAGGTCGCCCGGCTGCAGGGTGGCGAGCAGCTCGGCGACGACACCGCGGTCGAGGTTGTCGAGCACATCGGCCAGCTGCGCCGGGTTGAGCTGCCCCAACACCCCGAGCAGCTCGGTGCCGGTCAGTCCGCTCAGCAGCGACTCCAGTTCGCCGTCCGGCAACTTGGTCAACACGTCGGTCAACTCGGCCGCGCTGAGGACACCCAGCACGTCGATCAGACGTCCGGTGCCGATGAGTTCGGACACCACCGCCACCCGCTGCTGGGGATCCAGGCCGACCAGGGCGAACGCGAGGTCGTCGAGCGCGGCCGTGGTGACCAGCCGCGTCAGCACGTCCCCCTCGGCGGTCTGCAGCAGCTGGGTCAGCTCGGTGCGGGTGAGTTCGTCGAGCACCCGGCCGAGTTCGAGGTCGTCGAGATTGTCGAGCACCCGGGTGAGCTCGTCGGCGGACAGGCTGCCCAGGACGCCGGCGAGCGCTTCGGGGGCGACCGCGTCGAGCACCGTCGGGAGCAGCTGCGAGTCGACGGCGGTGAGCACACCGGCCAACGCATCGGTGGTGAGATTGCCCAGGACAGCCGGCAGCTCCTCGGCGTCGATCCCGCCGAGCACGGCACCCAGCAACGGCCCGTCGAGTTCGGCGAGGGCGGCGGCCAGGGCGGCCGGTTCGACGACCCCGAGCACCGTGCCGAGTTGGTCGGATGCGACAACGTCGAGCAGCCCGACCAGTTCGGCGGTGCTGAGGGACTTCACCGCAGCGGTCAGTTCGGCGTCGCCGAGCGCGTCGAGCACCTGCCGTAGTTCGCCCGCGTCGAGTTCGACCAGGACCGCGCCGAGCGCATTCGGGGCGACGGCGTTCACCACGGTCTGCAGCGTTCCGCCCTCGATACGGGTGACCAGATCGGTGAGCTCGTCGACACTGAGGCTGCGCAGCACGTCGCCGAGCGCATCGCCGGCGGCGAGTTCGGCGATCACCCCGCTGAGTTGCTGCTCGTCCAGCAGGCCCAGCGCCGACGCGAGGGTGCCCACCTGGGCCAAGGCGACGACGCGCGCGAGTTCGGCCTCATCCCCGATCCCCAGAACCCTGGCCAGCTCCTCGACGGTCAGGCCGGCCAGCGCCCCGACCAGTTCGGCGTCGTCCAGGCCCCGCAGCAGACCGGGGAGGTCACCGATGGGCCAGCCCGCGATGAGCTCGGCCAGGCCACCGGGGCTGACGGCGTCCAGCACCCGCTCCAGGTCGCCCTCCGAGACGTTGCCGAGCAACGTCTTCAGCTGTTCGGCGGTCAGCGTGTTGAGCGCCGCCGCCAGTTCGTTGTCACCGATCGCGTTCAGGATCGACGCCAGCCGGTCGCTGTCGAGCTGTCCGAGCGCCGCGCCCAGCGCTGCCGGGCCGGCCAACCCGAGGACGCGGGTCAGCTGCACGTCTTCGGCCGTGGCGAGCACGGCGGCCAGTTCGGTGGTCGACAGACCGCGCAGCACGGCGTCGAGCCGGCGGTCGTCGAGCCGCTCCAACACGTGGAGAAGGGCCACGCTGTCGAGGAGGGCCACCGTGTTGGCGAGCGCACCGTCGTCGGCGGCGTCGATGAGGCGTTGCAGCTGCTCGATCTCGGCGGTGCTGAGCAGATCCCGCAACTGGGCCGGGGTGAGCAGATCGAGAAGGTCGACCAGTTGGGTCGCACCGGCGGCGGCCAGCACCCGGTTCAGGTGCTGGCTGTCGAGATCGAACAGCACGGCGGCGAGGGATGCGGGCCGCACCGCCTCGACGACGGCCGCCAGCTGTTGTCCCTCCCCCACCGTGGTCAACAGCTGGGTGAGCCCGTCGCCGTCGAGCCGGAGGAGCACATCCGACAGCCGGTCGGTGTCGATCAGCTCGGCGAGCACAGCGGCCAACCGGGTGTCGGTCAGCCCGGTCAGGGCACCGGCCAGCGCGCCGGGCTGGGCCGCCCCGACCAGCCGCGCAACGTATTCCAGGTCGGCGTCGGCCAGCACCCCGACGAGTTGTGCCTGGCTCAGCAGGTTGAGCAGACCGGGCAGGGAGTCCTGGTCGATCGCGCCGATCACCCTGTTCAGCTGCAGGGCGTCGAGATTCGGCAGCACCGCGGCGAGGTCGACGGGTGCGACGCGGGCCAGGACGTCCGGCAGCAGTTCCGGGTCGAGCGTGGTGAGCAGGTGCCGCAGCTGCACCAGGGTCAGCGCTTCGACCAGCGCGGGCAATCCGTCGCCGAGCGCGCCGACGGTCGCGTTCAGCTGTTCCGGTGTCAACGTGCTCAGCAGTCCGGCCAGCGCCGGTGCGGACAGTCCGGACAGCAGCTGCCCGACCTGGACGGAGTCCAGGCTGTTGAGCAGGTCGGTCAGATCCTCGGGCTCGAGCCGGTTGAGCAGTGTCGCAAGATCCGCCGACTCCAGGACAGCGAGCACGGCGAACAGATCGCCCGCGTTGTCCAGAGTGCCCAGCACCTGAGCAAGCTGCGCGGTTTCGAGCCGCCGCAACACATCCCCCAGCGGCACGGGGTCGAGCGCGGAGAGCACCTGGAACAGCAGGGCCGCGTCGAGGTCGGCGAGGACCGCCGACAAGGTGTCCGCCGGCGCCGCCTGCACGACTTCGATCAGGTCCTGTCCGGTCAGCTGATTCAGCATGCCCAGCAGGTCGAGGGCGGTCAGTTGCGCGAGCAGCGGAGCCAGGCGGGAGGTGTCCGCCAGTTCCCTGACCACTTCGATGAGTTGCGATTCCGTCAGCCCGCCGATCAGGCTGGCGAGATCGGCCGGGGCGACCGTGGCCAGCAGCTGACCCACCTGCTCGGGCAGCAGTTGGCCCAGCAGCGTGGACCGGTCCCCGGGGTTGAGATTGCGGAGCAAATCTGCCAGATGCGCGGGATTCAGGTTGCTGAGCACCTCGAACCGCTGCGCCACCTCCATGGAGCCCAACTTGGACAGCAGATCGCCCGGTTCGAGCGAGAGCAGGACACCCGCCAGCTCGAGCGGATTCAGGTCTTTCAGCTCGTTGAAGAGATCCAGACCGGTCAGGTCCTTGATGAGGTCGAGGAGACCGCCGATCAGGTCGATGCCGGGAAAGATCGCCAGGTTGCCCACCACGCCCGCGGCGTCGGGTCCGAGCGCCTCGACCACCGCACCGAGCTGTTCGGGGTTGAGCGCGCTGAGTGCCCGCTTCTGCTGTTCCGGGTCGGCGTTCTTCAGCGTGTCGAGGACCTCGGGGGTGAGCTCGACGAGCTCCACCTCGGGAATCAGCAGCAGCGGATGCGCCGCCGGATTGACGCCGTCGGCCATCGTCCGCACCGCTGCGCGCGGTTCGGGGGCCGGTGTGACCGTGACGGTCAACGCGGTGGCGGTTGCGGTGGCCGCTCCCAGCGCCGCGACCTTTTTCGACCGGCGACTCCGTCTGCGGTGCTTCGACATCGGACCCTCCCCGGATTCTCAGCTTGGTCTCAGGGAAGGTAGCAGCTTTGTGACGTTGCTGAAAGTCTTGCCGAGTAAATATCCCTACGCGTCAGATTGTGACCCGGATAACAGCTATGGCGTCCACCGCCGCCATCCTGCCGCGATGCCGAGCCCGAGCTAATTACTTCATGAAAGCAACGATCTCCTTTTCTCAAGCAACGGCTCGACTTTTTGCCCTACCAGGCCGGTAGCCGCTCTGCCTTCGCGTGGAACCGCTGCGAACTGCGGTGATTTCTATATATGGTGTTCCGCCATTGGCCAGTGGCGTTGCGAGACCTGCCGTGAGCGCATCCTCATCATTCCGGCACGCCGGCAGTCGGGGGAAGGGCGGGCCGCGGCGGCCCGGACACGGCGAGCCGCCGCGGGCGCGCGGAAGCCTCCTGAAGCGCATCGGATGCTAAGCACGCTTATGTTAGCTGAACGTACGCACGACTTTTGCGGATGCAACCTCGACCTGCTCGGCGTACCCGCCACCGAACAACACCACATGGGCCAGCAGCGGGAACAGCTGATGCAGCGCGACGCGGTCGGGCCAACCGTCGCGCAACCGCCGCACCGACTGATAGCCGGCCAGCACCTCGTCCAGATAGGGGCAGCCGAACAGGGCCAGCATCGCCAGATCGGTCTCCCGGTGGCCGCCGTGCGCCGCCGGATCGATGAGCACCACCCCGTCCGGGGTCCACATGACGTTCCCGCTCCACAGGTCCCCGTGCAACCGCGCCGGCGGGTCATCGTCATCGAAGCGCCCGTCCAGACACCACGCCGTCACCCGGTCCAGGGAGTCCCGTGCCGCACCGCTCAACCGCGCCGCCGCCATGCCGACCATGGGTTCCAGCCGCTCGAGGGCATAGAACTCACCCCAACTGTCGTGAGCCGTCAACGACATCGGCAACGGCTGCGACAGCGGGCCGAAAAACCCGTGGCCCGACCAGTTTTCCGGTCCGATACCGAACGCGTCGGCACCGGCGTGGTGCGTGTGGGCGAGACGCGCGCCGAATTCGCGCGCTGCCGCACGGGTCGCCGGCACCGAGGTCAGCCGCTCCAGCGTCAGTGACTCGTCGTCGACATCGATGACCCGTGCGCACCGCACCCCGCCGTCCACGGCCAGCCACCGCAAGCCGGCTGCCTCCCAGGCGAAGTACCCGGGCGGCGCCGAGGGATGATGTTTGACGAATTCCGTTGATGCCGGGTGTGTCACAGATCATTCTCCGAGGTCGGCGAGGGTCCCGACCAGAAGATCGCGGCGCTGACGGCCACGAACGCCGCGGCCAGGGCGATCACCGGCGCGACGGTCACCAGGGTCATCGTGGCGCCCACCATCGCTCCCCCCAGCATGGTGAGAACCACGGTGTAGCGGAGCTTTTCGCGCTTCCCGGTGCCGCCGGCGAGTCGGCTGTCGAAACCGATGCCGACGATCGTCGACGTCAACACCGTGGTGCTCAGCTCCTGGATGCCGAACCTGCGTGCAGAGGCGTTCTGCAATCCGAACGCGACGGCCAGCCCGGCGATCAGGATGAATTTCTGGTCGTTGTGATAGTCGAGCCACCCTGCTCCGGCGAGCGCCGACAACGCTAGCAGCAGAACGGTTTCCACGCACAGCGCGGAGGTGATCCAACCGCGGACATGGTGGGCGAGGTGACGGGCCAGCCGTCCGCCGATGACGGTCCCGACCAGGAACGCGAGGAAGGCGACCACCGCCGCGGTCAGGTCCACCCCGGAGGTCGGGACGAACCAGAACCCCAGAAAGATCACGTTACCGGTCATGTTGGCGACGAACACATGTCCCAGCACCAACACGCTGACAGCGTCGACCAGCCCGGTGGCGAAGGTCATCAGCAGCAGGGCGAGCACGGTGAGCCGCGGCGTGACAGGTGATGCGACGGCCATCGCTCGGCTCCGCTAGCCCCGCGGTTCCACGTGGAACACCTACAACTGCGGGGTCAGGTCCAACTGGGTGATCGCGGTCATGCGGTTGATCAGCCACTCGGAGTTCTTGCGCTCCATCGTCAGCCGGTACGACAGATACCGCAGCGACGGGATGTTCTTGGTGACCGGGCTGGTGGCGACGGAATTGGTGTAGACGATCGCGGTGGCCTCGGTCGGCGAGATCGACTCCACCGCGGTGCCGACCACCTCGGTGTTGTTGGTCACCTGCGACTGTTTGTTCGACACCACGATCGCGTCGATGAACCGGCGGTACTGATCGGAGAAGTCCCCGGACAGGTACTTGTCTGCCCGGTTCGGCAGATCCTCCATGTCCTCGGGGGTGTAGGTCCACAACGTGGTGATCGCCTCGGCGGCGGTGCGGGCCACCTCCATTTTCGTGGCCACCAGCGCCCGGTCCGCGAGGTACGGCTGCACCATCGCGCCGGCGAAACCGCCCGCCGCGACGAACACCACGGCCGCCGCGGCCGCCGCGATCAACCAGCGCCGGCCGGCCGGGCGGTGCACACCCGGCACCGGCCCCTCCCCGGAGTCGGCGGAGTCCGGGGAGTCGGCGGGTTCTGGGCCTGGTTCCGGTTCCTCCACGCCCGGTGGGAGGTCGACCGCCAACGCCGCCTCGAGTTCCTCGACGGCCTCGGCGGCGGCGTCGTCATCCACCGGAGCGGTCTCGGAGCCCCGGGCGCGCTTGCGTTTCCCGACCGGTACCCGCCGGGCGGTCGACGTGTCATCCGAGTCGGCGCCGGGCCCCGGATCTGGTGTCAATACACCTGGATCAGCTTGCTGATCTTCCACTGCTGCCCCTCCTCGATAACCGTGACGACCCAACGGCTTCCGCTCTCCACCGTGGTCTCCCCGTCCGGCATGGTGCTGCTGATCTTGGTGGCGACCAGGACGTCGGCGCTGCCGTCCTCGTACCAGCGCTGCACGCCCGCCTCCAGCACCTCACCGGTCGTCGGTTCGGACTGCGCCACCCGGATCACGATCTGGTTCATCTTCTCCCGGTACATGGCGGCGAACTCGCCGGTGCCGTGTTCCAGAATGCGGTCCGCATAGTCGTTGGCGTTGAACGGATCCAGCGACGTGTACGCCGTCATGAAACCCCGCACGTAGCCCAGCGCGGACGCGTCGCGCAGCGCGGCGCGGCGGTCACTCTCGTACTGGACCACCATGTAGGTGCTGGCCGCGATCGCCGCCACCACGAGCAGGCCCGCCAGCGCCGACAACACCGCCGGCCCCCAGCGCCACCGGGGACGCGGCCGGGCGTGGGAGAGGTCGAGGACATCGCGGTGCTCGTCGGCCGTGATGCGGCGGCGTGGACTCACGGCTGATCCTCACCGAGGTACGGGCGCTTCAGCACCGTCAGCGCGTCGACCTGCCATTGCCCCTCCGGGGACTTCTTGAACTCCACCCGCACCGTGGCGGTGATGAATTTCTGCTCCTCCGGGGTGGCGCCGCGCTGCCCCTGCATGGCCAGCAGCATGGCCGCCTCGTCCCGGGTGTTCGACAGCACCGCGCTGCTCACCGCCCAGTAGTCGTTGGTGGTGGGTTCGGTCAGTTTCACCGCCTGCTGTTCGGCGGCCAACTGTTCGCGGTAGCGCTCGGTCGTGAGCGACCGGGCGCGGGTGAAGTCCTCGTCGATGGTGTCGGCCTGATAGCTCAGCATCTGTTCGACGATGCGCGGGCCCTGCTCGGCGATCTCGGCCCGCGCCGCGTCGGTCTGCTGCTGCGGGCGGTACACGGTGAGGTACCCGAACACCGCCCCGGCCACCGACAGCAGCACCGTGGCGACCAGCACGACGACGGTCCACCGCCGCGGATCCCGCCGGCCCGCGGCGCGGGGCCGCTCCAGCTGATGCACCTCGGTCCGCGCCAGCAGATCGGCGAAGGTGCGGTTGCGACGGTCCCACAGCGGCCACAGCCACCCGATGAACACCGCCCCGGTGTCGAGCAGATGCGCCAGGTCGCGCAGCACCAACCGGCCCAGCCCGGCGGCCGCCCCGTCCCGGCTGCGGACCACCCGCACACCCAGCAGCGCCCGGCCCAGGCTCCATCCGGTCAGGGTCGGCAGCAACCACCGGTTGACCAGCACCGCCACCGTCACCACCGCGGCCGCCACCGTGCAGACCCACCACGGCCAGCCGATCCGCGGGCCGGCCAGGATCCACGGCAGCAGCGACGCCACCGCCCCCAGGCCGGGCAGCACGTCGACCGCCAGCGCGCCGGCCCGGGCCGGCCAGGACGCCAACCGGGCCGCGGGCTCCACCGGCCGGTTGTCGGTCGACGAGTCCAGCACCGCCGTCACGAGGTGACCGTGTCCAATCTGGCGACCTTGTACGTGCCGTCCTCCGGCGCCATCTGCGCCCGCAGCCGGTAGCCGTGCTCCTGATCGGCGGCCGCGGTGTTGGTGACCTTCACCCGCATCGCCACCAGCACGTCGACCACGCCGTCGTCATGGTGCCGTTCCACCGCGGCCCGCATGTCCGACACCTGCACCGACGCGTCGGCGACGCGGTAGGCATCGACCAGCATGCCGCTGTACAGGTTGGCCTGCACCGCGAAGTCGCCGGTGGAACACTCGATGATCTTGGCCTGGCTGGTGGCCATCGACTCGACGTCGGGGGCGTGGGTGGCGGCGACACAGTCCTTGGCGGCCTCCAGTGCCGCCGCCTCGATGCGGGCGATGTCGACGCTGCGCTCATGGGACCGCCACGCCAGATACCCGCCGGCCGCCAGGCCCGCGGCCCCCACCACCAGCGCCGCGCAGATGCCGGCGACCCAGGTGCCGCTCAGCCGGGACGGCCGCCGCTCCTCGGCGGGTGGTTCGGGTGTCTGGGTGCTCGGTTCGGTTACGTCGGTCGGGTCTCCTGCCAGCGACTCGCCAGGCGCGTCATCAGCATCGGTGGTGCGGTTCAGCCGGCGGGTGCCAGCATCTCCTTCCATCCGTCGTCTCCTGGGTTGCTCGAGTTGCTGACGGAGTACTTCACACCGTCCGGGCCGACCGCTTCACCGCTGGCCGGGTTGTAGATGGCCGTCCCTGGTGCGGGAGTGTAGATGCAGGGGTTGGGTTGTTGTCCACTGCACTCGACCATGCCCGACGGCCCAGGCGGGGTCAGCGGATCGCTGACCGGCGGGACCGGACCGGGCAGCCGGTCGGCCGGCAACGGGTTCATGCCGTTGTTCACCGACTCCGCAGGGATCACCTTGCCGGGATCGACGGGCTGATCACAACGCGCGCCGGGAGCCGGGCAGTTGCGGATCTGGTTCGGATCCCCGTACCAGGGGTTGGTGCCCAGCGGCACGTACGGCTCGTCGCTGCGGCACTCCCGCGGCGTCGCCGCCCGCTTACCCGGCACATCCACACACGGATAGTTGCGGCCACCGCGCACCACATTGCCCTGGGTGTCCTTCGGGATCTTGCAGTAGGTACCCTCCGGCAGCGGCTGCGGTGAGGTGTCGGCCGGCGAGCGCCACTGCGACGGCGGCAGGAACCCGGTCAGACACGGCGGCGGGATGTTGATGCCCAGCGCGAGGTGCAGCAGCGCCTCGCCCGGGAACGGCGCCGTCGTGGTCTGGGCGATCGCCGCGCCCTGCGGCAGGATCACCAGCGACTGGTTCAGCCCCTTGTGGTAGCGCTTGAGCATGTCGCTGACCACCGCGAGGTTCGCCAGCACCTGCGGCAACGACTCCCGCACCCCGCCGAACACCGCGTTCAGCTGATCGGCGGTCGGCGCGGCCTGCTGCAGACCGCTGCGCAGCGCCGCGTCCTGTTGTGCGGCCTGCGCGGCCAGGATGTTGACGTTGCGCGACCACCGCGCGATCGCGTCACCGGAGTCGACCTGGCTGTCGAGGATCGGCGCCGAGTTGTCGATGATGTCGCCGACCGGTTCCAGGTTGTCCCGGAAATCCCGGGCGATCGCGGTGGTGGAGTCGACCAGCCGTTGCAGCGACGGGCCCAGACCACCCACGGCGGCGGCTGTCTCGGTCAGCAACGAGTCGATCTTCTCGGCGGGCAGCGCCTGTAGACCCTCGTTCGCGGCGTCCAGCGCCGGACCGACCTCGCTGGGCACCGTGCTCTCGGTGATGGTGTCACCGTCGGAGAAGTACACGTCCGTGGTGCCGGCGGGCACCAGATCCAGGTACTGCTCACCGATGGCCGACACCGAGTGCACGTTGGCCGTCGAGTCGATCGGGATCTTGTACTCGCTGCCGATGCTCATGGTGGCCCGGGCCCCGCGCGGGGTCGGTTCCACCGCGGTCACCTTGCCGATCGTCTGACCCCGGTAGGTGACGTTGGCCGTCGCGTACAGCCCGCCGGAGCGCGGCAGCTCGGCGTGCAGGGTGTACTGCCCGATGCCGATCAGCGACGGCACCCGCAGGTAGTACCACCCCAGCGCCACCAGCGCGATCACCGTGAGGACGGTGAAGATCACCAGCTGCATCTTGATGAAGCGGGTCAGCATGGCTCACTCAGCCCTCTCGATCAGCGGTCCGCCCGGCACATTGTTCGGGTTCGGGGTGAACCGGGTGTCGGGGACCATCGTCGCCGGGTCGCGGCCCCACGCCTGCTCCAGCGCGCGCAGCATGCCCGCCACACCGGTGCCCGACAGAAACCCGTTGTCGATGGCCGACAGCGTCAGGTCCAGCATCAGCGACACGTTGATGTAGTCGCCGCGCACCACCTTCGGCACGTTCTCGATGTTGAACGGCGCGGTGAGCATCAGCTTGAGCGCACCGATCAGGTACGGCGACGCCCGGCCGAGCTCGCGCAGCGGCCGCTGCAGGTTCTGCAGGTTGGTGTGCAGCGGATCGCTGGCCTGCCCCAGGTAGGTGTCGGTGGCCTCGCTGACCCGGCCCAGCGCCAGCACCGCGTCGGCGAACAGATCGCGGGTCTCGGCGAAATGCTCGATCAGCGGCGGGAACTCGGTCAGCACCCGGTCGAGGGTGCTCTCCCGGTTGGCCACGATCGTCAACAGCTCGTTGCTGTTGTCGATGGCGCGGGTCAGGTCGTCACGCTGGGCGTTGAGTTCCGCGGTGAAGGTGTCCAGTTTGGTCAGGAAGTCGCGGATCTGCGGCGCCCGGCCGGACAGCATGTTGTAGACCTCGGTCTGGATGACCTCCAGATTCGGGATCCCGCCGCCGGTCAGGATGGTGCCGACGCTGGCCAGCACCCGCTCGGTGGTGGGGAACGCCTCGGCCTGATCCAGCGGGATGGTGTCACCGTCGCGCAGCATCTGCTGCGACGGGTCGTCCGGCGGGTCCAGTTCGACGTGCTGGGAGCCCAGCAGGCTGGTCTGCCCGATCCGGGCGATGGTGTTCGTGGGCAGCTCGATACCGGGTTCCAGCGCCAGCGTCAGCACCGGCGTCCAGTCCCTCAGCTCGATCCGCCGGACCGTGCCGACCTCCACGTCGGCCACCCGCACGCGGCTGTTGACGTTGAGCGCCAACGTATCCGGCATCTGCACATAGATCGTCATGCCGCCGCCGGTGCCCGGCCCGCTGGGCAACGGCACGTTGGCGATACCGCGCCACGACCCGCACGCGGTCAGCACCAGCGCAATCGTCAACAGGGCCAGCGATCGGCGCGTGGCCCGCGTGACCGTCCGCTTCACCGTCGTCACCGTCGTCACCGTCGTCACCGTCGTCCTTAGTGCACGCACACTCATCACCCCGCTCCCGCCTCAGCCGGCAGCGCTGCCGGCGCAGGACCGGCCGGTGCCGGGGCAGGCCCCGGCGCCATCGCCCCCAACGGATCACCGGGAATCACCCCGGGCGCCGGCGCCGGCGGCGGTCCCGGCTGCGGATACCACGGCGGCGGCAGCGGATTGCGCTCGTCGAACGCGTTCGGCGGCCCGGGCAGGTTGCCGTCCCGGGTGGTGCCGAACGCCGGCGGCGCGGGCGGGTTCACCGGGTCGGGCCCGCCCAGCAGCGCCGCGAGCGAATCCGGGGTGAGCATGTTCGCGGTGGCCGGCTGCACCTGGATGCCCTGCATGCCGGGCGCCACGATCCAGCCGGGCTCGTGGTTCCCGTGCGAGAACAGGGTGTCGCGGGACCAGATGCCGGGCACCGTGGTGTCCTTGTAGCCCGGCGGCGGCTGCAGCCGCGGCTCGGAATAGGCCACCTGCTTCGGCAGCACCGACGCGGTGGTGATCTGGTTGAACCCGAACGGCGGGAAGTTGAACTTGATCGCGTCGAGGATCGGCGCCAGATACTCCGCGCACAGTTCGGCGGATTCCTGATAACCCAGCCGGCTTCCGGCCTGGATCGCACTGCAGATGAACTGCAGCGGGTTGGCGAAGTTGGTGACCACCGGAAGGCTCACGATCCCACCGCTGTTCGGCGACGAGATGTTCATGATGTTGGCGCCCATGGTCGGGAAGACGTGCAACGCCGTCTCCAGACCGTCCAGCGGTTCCGGCTGCAGGATCGCGTTGGTCACCTCGGCCAGGTTGTTGATGTCGTAGGTGAGCACCTCGGCGTTCTCGTCGAGGAACTGCCGGGTGGTGGTCAGCAGCTCGTCGAGGTCGCGCACCGCGTTCGCCAGCTCCTGATCGGTGTTGGCGAACGACGTGGTGAACTGCGCCAGATCGCGGTTGAGCGCGACGAACTGCTGATCGCTGCGATGCAGCGCGTTGACGAACAACGCCAGGCTCTTGACCACGCCGAAGAAGTCGCCCCGGCCCTCGTTGAGGGCGGTCAGCGCCTCGGACAGGCTGGTCAGGGTCTGGTTGATCTGTTGGCCCTTGCCGGCCAGGCCGTCGGCGAACGAGTCGACCACGTCGCCGAACGGACCCATCGGCTGCTCGTCGGTGGGACCGAGATCGGTGAGGATGCGGTCGATCGAGTTCCGCAGCTCATCCCACTCGACGGGCACCTGGGTGCGCTCGATCGGGATCACCCCGCCGTCGGGGAACGTGTCCCCGCCGGTGTAGGGCGGCGACAGCTGGATGCTGCGCGACGCCACCAGACTCGGGTTCAGGATCGAGGCGCTGACATCGGACGGCAGCTTGTACTTCGAGTCGTAGTGGAAGGTCACCTTCATCTTGTCGCCGGCCGGTTCGATCGTGTCGATGTTGCCGACGTGGACCCCCATGATCTGCACCTTGTCGCCCGGGTACAGCGCCAGGGTCTGCTCGAAGTAGGCGACCGCGGTGTTGGTGGTGATCCGCTTGTACAGCTGGTAGCCGACGACCGCCGCGACCAGCGCCAGCGCCACCACCAGCGCGCCCAGGATCACCGCGGTCCGGGAAAGCCTCGGCAACCGCAGGTTTCGCACATTGAAGATCGTCGACATCAGTAGAACGTCCCCTCTTGCGCACCGGGCGGGAGGAATGGCGGGTTACCGGGTAGCGGCGCCCGATCCACCGGGGGCAGTTGCTGACCGGGACCCGGTGGCGGCGGCCCGGAATCCGGCGGGACCGGCGGCGCGATCGCCGGGGTGAAGTCAGCCGGCGGCCCGGGCGGCGGGCCCACCGGAACGGTGCGGGCGCCCGGCGGTCCGGGTGCCACCCCCGGCCCCGGCGCCCCGGGAACGTTGGGCGACACCTGACCGGGAACCGCGGCCGCGGGCAGACCGGGCGACGGCTGGGCGTCCGGATTGTGCGGCTCACCAACCACGTTCGGCGGCGCGTAGTTCGGGCCGTACGGGTTGTCGCCGAACGGTCCGACTCCGGCGTCGGCGCACGGCAGCGGATCACCCGGCCGCGGCGCGGCGTTGGCCGCCGGGGTGTACGAGCACGGATGCCCGGGCGGCACGGCCGGACCCGGATGCTCCGGGGTGCCCTCGATCGGCCTCGGCGCCGCCGGCGGCGCACCGTTGGCGTGCCGCTCGGCGTTCGGGTCGGGCCACTGGAATTCCGGCAGACCCGCACCGCGCCAGAAGTTCTCCGGATCGATGCCGCGTTCCTTGAAGGCGGCATCGACGAACGGCTGCAGAATCTGGTACGGCACCAGGTTGACCAGCATCACCTTGAAGTACGGGCCCGAAGCCAGGCCCTCGGCCAGCGACGCGGTGAACTTGCTCAACGAGGACAGCACGTCGACCAGGTCGTAACGGCGTTCCACCAGGATGTCGCTGACCTGCCGGAGCTGTTCGAGCACGGTGTTGAGGTTCGGATTGTCGTCGATGAACCCGCGAACCTGCGTGGACACCTGCGAAATCCGTTGCAGCAGCAGGTCGACGGCCTGGGTGCGTTCGTTGATCGCGCCGAGCAGCGTCTGGGCGTTGACCAGCAGCGCGTTGATCTGGCCGCCCCGGTCGCCGAGCACCTCGGCGATCTTGTTGGCGTTGGCCAGCAGCTGGGTGATCTGCTCGTCGCGCTTGCCGATGGTGTCGGAGAACCGGGCCACCCCGTCCAGCGCCGCGCTGAGGTGCGGATAGGTCTGGTCGATGGTCTCCGACAACACATTCAGCGATTCCCGCACCGTGCGGGTGTCCCACTCGGTGGCCGCCTTGGTGACGTCGAAGAACGCGTCGTAGATCTGGTACGGCGTGGTGGTCTGCCCGATCGGCAGCACCCCGTTGGTGCGCAGCGGTTCGGTGCCGCGTGGTTCGATCTCCATGTTCTTGCGGCCCAGGATGGTGTCGGTGCGGATCGACGCCCGGCTGTCCGTACCGATCTGCACCCCGCCCAGCGTGAAGCCGATGCGCACCTTGTCGCCGTTGATGGTCGCCGACCGCACCAGGCCGACGTCCACCCCGGCGATGCGGACCTTGTCACCGGCCTTGATGCCGCCGGTGTCATAGAACTGCGCGTAGTAGGTGGGCGTGGCGAACAGCATCGGCACACTGGCGAAGCTCTGCCCGACACCGATGACGAGCAGCAGGATGATGATGCCCTTCAGGCCGTTGCGGAGCCGGTCCGACTCTTCCAAAGTCCTCATTGCGGTGTGCACCTACCCGAGGGCTGCGTGGTGATCTTCACCGTGCGGACCGGGCCGCCCGGCTGCAGACCATTGAGTTTCAACGAGATGTCACAGGCATAGAAGTTGAAGAAGTCTCCGTACACACCTCCGGCACGCCCGATCGTCTTCAGCGCCGTCGGCAGCTGCACCAGGATGTTGTTGAGTTCGGCGCTCTGTTCCACCAGCGGCCCCTGCACGGCCTCCAGATGATCGATGCTGTTGTCCAGCAGCGGCCGGTTCTGGGCCAGCACATCGGCGAGGGTGCCGGCGGCGTTGGAGATGTTGGCGGTCGACTCCGCGATGGGATCGGCCCGGTTGCGCAACCCGGTGATCAGCACCTCGAAGTTGTGGATGGTCTCATCGAACTCCTTCTGGTGGCGCACCGTGGTTTCCAGCACCGTGTTGAGGTTGCGGATCACTTCACCGATGGCCTGGTCCCGGTCGGCCAGCGTCGCCGTCAACTGCGCGGTCTGGTCGAGGATGTCGTTGATGGTCCCGCCCTGCCCCTGGAACACCGTGATGATCGACTGGGCGATGGTGTTGACCTTCTCGGCGTCCAGCGCCCGGAACAGCGGCCGGAACCCGCCGACCAGCGCGTCGAGGTCCAGCGCGGGCTGGGTGCGTTCCAGCGGGATCTCACCGCCCGCGGGCAGCCGCTCATTGCTGTTGCCACGCTTGAGTTCCAGATAGCGGTCACCGATCAGGTTGAGGTAGCGGATGGTCGCGGTGGTGTCCTGGAACAGCGGCAGCGACCGGTCCACGTTGAAGTCCACGCGGACCCGCTGCCCACCGTCGATCAGCTCGACCTTGGAGACCTTGCCGACCTCCACCCCGGCGGCCCGGACGAACTGTCCGGCCCGCAACCCGCTGGCGCTGGAGAAGACCGCGGTGTACCCGGTGGTCCGGTCAAACCGCACCTGCCCGAACACCACGACGATCAGCGCAGTGAACACCAGCAGCACCACTGAGAAGGCGCCGAGTTTGATCGCAGTACCGGTGATTTTCATGGGTTGATCGTGTACTCCCCGATCTGGCGGCCCCAGACGTATTCGATGGCGAACGGCTTTCCGAGCTCGATGTGGTTGTACGGCGCGAGGGAAGCCCCGGTGTCCATCACCAGATACGGTGCCGGCCACAGGTCGCGGGTGATCGGCTGCCAGCAGCCCGGCCGTCCACCCGGCCCACCGGTGGCGTTCACCCGCGGCAGGTTGTCCGGATACACATAGGGGTTACCGGGACCCACCAGGAACGCGTGCTGGCGCAGCGAGTAGCCGTTGCCGCCCAGGCTGGCCGCGACCTTCGGCGCCACGTCGTGGTAGTTGCGGATCATGCAGAACAGCGCCGGACTGTGGTAGTCGAGGATCTCGGTCACGGTGACCAGATCCTCGGAGCCACGCACCAGATACGGACCGCCGCGTTCGAACACCTCGCCCGCGGTGTTGCCGAATCCGATGGACGCCAACAGCGTCTGGTCGAGGTTGCCGCGTTCCTGGTACAGGGTCTGCGCGGTGGTGACGGCGTTCTCCAGCCCGTCGAACAGATCCGGAGCGGCCGCGGCGTACACGGCGTTCAGATCCGCCAACCGCTGCACGTCGTAGCGGATCTGCGGCATCTGCGGGTTCAGGTCGTCGAGGATCGCGTTGCCGTCGATGATCGACTCACCGAACCGGTCACCGAGCCCGTCGAGCGCCTGCGCCGTCGCCGTCAACGTCTGATTCAGCTTGATCGGGTCGACCTGCCGGGCGATGTCGACCACGGTCTGGAACAGCGTGTTGAACTCGGTGGTCACCTTCGTCACGTCGATGGTGGCCGCCGAGGTGATCGGCGTCAGCGACGGATCCGGCGGGGAGGCGAAAGCCACGTACTTGTTGCCGAAGACCGTGCTGGCCTTGATCTCCACGTCCGCGTTCGACGGGATCAGGTCGACGTACTTCGGGTCGACGTCGAGGACGATGTTCGCCCGGGTGCGGTCGTCGGAGGTGTCGGCGTGGATCTGGGCCACCCGGCCGATCTCCACGCCGTTGAACGTCACCTTCGAACCGGGGTCCATCACCAGACCGGCCCGGTCGGCGAGCAGGGTCAACTGGGTGCGCGGCGTGAACGCGCCGCGGAACTGCATCCACACCAACGTCACGACGAGCGCGACGACCAACAACAGCACCACCCCGACGATCTTGTAGGGCGGTGTCCTGGGTGCGTTCAGAGGTGCCGTCATCAGATCACACCGTCAAGTTGAAGTTCGGGTCGGTGCCGTACAGCGCCAACGAGGCCAACAGGACCACGAGCACGATCGCGACGAGGGACGCCCGCATCGACCGGCCCACCGCCTCGCCGACGCCCACCGGGCCGCCGCTGGCGTAGTAGCCGTAGTAGCAGTGGTTCAGCATCACGATCACCGAGATGATGATCGCCTGCACGAACGACCACATCACGTCGTCGGGGCGCAGGAAGGTCCGGAAGTAGTGGTCGTAGGTGCCGACCGACTGGCCGTAGAAGAATGTCGTAGTCACCTGCGCGGACAGGAAACTCATGATGATCGCCATCGCGTACAGCGGGATGATGACGATGAAGCCGGCGATGATCCGGGTCGACACCAGATACGAGATCGACCGGATAGCCATGACTTCCAGCGCGTCGACCTCCTCGCTGATCCGCATGGCGCCCAGCTCGGCGGTGGCGCCGGCGCCCACGGTGGCCGCCAGGGCCTGACCGGCCACGACCGGCGCCGCGATGCGCACGTTGACCAGCGCCGCGAAGAAGCCGGTGAACGCCTCGACGCCGATGTTGCCCAGCGAGGCGAAACCCTGGATGGCGATCAGCGAGCCGCCGGAGAGGGTGACGAACCCGACGATGGCGACGGTGCCGCCGACGACGGCCATCGCCCCTGTGCCCATACCGATCTCGGCGACCAGCCGCAGCAGCTCACGCCGGTAATGCCGAAGGGCGTGGCCGATCATCCCGACCGCCTGCACCACGAACCAGGCGACGTGGCCGACCGAGTTCAGCCCGCGGGCCGGTGCGCCGACCCAACGCTGACCGGTCGAATAGGCGCGCGGGAACCGCTGGCGGAGAACAGTACCGGTTTCTACCGTCATATCAGCGCCCCGTTCCGAACCGAACACCGATGGTGGTGAGGATGACGTTGACGGCGAACAGCGCGATGACGCAGAGCACCAGCGTCTCGTTCACCGCCGTGCCCACGCCCTTGGCGCCGCCGGACACCGTCAGCCCGCGGTAACAGCCGACCAGGCCGGCGATCAACCCGAACGTGGTGGCCTTGACGATCGAGATGACCACCTCGGGCAGGCCGGTGACCAACGTCAGCGTGGACAGATAGGCACCGGCCGACACGTTCTGGACGTACACGCCGAACACAAAGCCGCCGACCAGGCCGATGGTGATCACCGCGCCGTTGAGCAGCAGAGCCACGAACGTGGAGGCGACCACGCGGGGGACGACCAGCCGGTGGATCGGGTCGATGCCGAGCACCTCGAGCGCGTCGATCTCCTCGCGGATGGTGCGCGCGCCGAGGTCCGCACAGATTGCTGTGGAGCCCGCGCCGGCCACCACCAGCACCGTGACCAGCGGGCCCAGCTGGGTGACCGCACCGAGCGCCGCGCCCGCCCCGGACACGTCGGCCGCGCCGAACTCCGCCAGCAGGATGTTCAGCGTGAAGATGATGAGCACGGTGAGCGGGATGGACACCGCGATGGTGGGCAGGAACGACACCCGGAACAGGAACCAGGCCTGCAGGATGAACTCGCGCCACTGGAACGGGGGTTTGAACAGTGCTTTGCCGGTGAGCACCGTCATGCGGACGAAGCCGCCGACCGACTCCAGTACCGGCTTGGCCTGACCACGGACGTAGCCGACCAGCCCGTCGGTGGTCGTCACCGGCTGCCTCCTGCCCCGGAGCCGCGATCTGCGTGGCGCATCGGCATCCCCTGTCGCACGCCTCCTCCTTGGTCCAGCCCGTTATTCGTGACTTCCGCTTTCTTACTGGTGGGTAGTAAGTGGGACCACAGGACTGTACCCGATGAGATGGCGGCGGCACACGGCATCCGGCGGATTGTGTTTCGAACCGTTAGCAAACCCGTCACCCTCAGCTGCCTCTACGAGCTCCCTGCTGATGTGGTTGCCCCAGAAGAGCTTTGCTCCTTTTCAGCGGATGGGCCGGCCGCGAAGCGGGCCCGCAGTTCGGTCTTGAGGACTTTGCCGGCAGGGTTTCGAGGCAAAGCATCGACGATCTCCAGCACCTTCGGATGCTTGTAGCGGGCCAGGCGGTCGGCGAGGAACTCCTCCAACTCGGCCATCGTGAGCTCGGCGTCGGGGTTCAGCGCGACCACCGCGACCGGGACCTCACCCCACTTCTCGTGGGGCCGACCGACGACCGCGACCTCGGCGACAGCCGGATGGGCGGCGAGCACGTTCTCGACCTCGGCGCAGTAGATGTTCTCGCCGCCGGAGATGATCATGTCCTTCTTGCGGTCGACCACCCAGATGTAGCCCTCCTCGTCCTGCCGGACCAGGTCGCCGGAGTGGAACCACCCGCCGGCGAACGCCTCCGCGGTCGCCTGTGGATTGTTCCAGTAACCGGCCATCAGTGTGGGTGCGCGGTAGACGATCTCACCGACCTCGCCGACGGGCACGTCGTTCATGGTGTCGTCGACGATGCGGGCGGCCACCGTCGGGATGACCTTGCCGACCGAGCCGAGTTTGCGAACGGCGTCCTCCGCCAACAACATGCAGGTGACCGGCGACATCTCGGTCTGACCGAACGCGGCGAAGATCTTGGTGCCCGGGAACACCTCGGTCATCTCCTGCAGCAGGGTGTCCGACGCCGGGGCCGCGCCCCACGACAGCGCGCGCAACCTCAGGTCGCGGGGCCGGGCGCGTTGCTCGGCGCACACCGCCTGCCACTGGGCCGGGACCAGGAAGATGCCGGTGACCTTCTCCGCCTCCAGCACGTCGAGCAGACCGCCCGGATCGAACGCGCCGAGCGGGTAGAGCACCGTCGGCAAGCCGAGGGTCAGCCCGCTGAGCACGTTGCCGGCGATCCCGGCGATGTGGAAGAGCGGCACCCCGATGAACCCGACGTCGTTGGCGAGGTCGACGCCGATGGTGAACAGGTTGGTCATCGCCTGTCCGGTGAGGTTGGAGTGGGTCAGCACCGCGCCCTTGGGGTTGCCGGTGGTGCCCGACGTGTACATGATCAGCGCCGGCGAATCGTCGGGGATGTCGACCGGCGGCGGGTCCTCTCCCGGTTCGGCGATCAGCGCCTCGTAGTCGAGCACGTCCGGGGTGTCGGAGCCGTCCGCGGCACCGGCCACGATCACCGAGCTCAGGCTCGGGGCGAGGTCACGCACCGCGGTGGCCACCCCGGCGAGGACCGGCTCGGTGGCGATGACCTTGGCCTCGCAGTCCTTGGCCAGGAAGGCGATCTCGGGCGGGGTCATCCGGAAGTTCACCGGGACGGCGATGGCGCCGAGCCGGTTGGCGGCCAGCATGGTCTCGATGAACTCGGTGCGGTTGAGCATCAGGATCAGCACCCGGTCGCCGAACTCGACACCGCGCCGCCGCAGCGCGCCGGCCAGCCGGTTCACCCGGTGGTGCAGGTCGGCCCAGGTAGTGGTCTGGCCCATGAACCGCAGCGCGGTCGCGTCGGGTTGCATCAGGGCGTGCCGGGCCAGGTGGTTGACCCAGTTCTGGCGCCTGGCGAGGTAGGGCTGCTGCAACGTCTCAGTCAATGGATCGGGCTCCCCGGGTGGTGCTTGCGTGATGTTTATATTTGATCAAACATGGTGTAGCCACGGTCACACTATGGCCTGGGCCGCGCGGGAACAAGCCCACTGTCGATCACCGAAGGACTGCGCCTCGGCCATGAACGCACCGATCACCTCCCGTCTCGGCCCGAACGGCGGTGGGCGCCGCCGCGATCAGCTGTCCGACGAGGTCGCGGCGCAGCTGCGGGCCGAGATCATGTCCGGCGCACTGCGGCCGGGCACCTACATCCGGCTGGACGAGACCGCGGCCCGGCTGGGCGTCAGCATCACCCCGATCCGGGAGGCGCTGCGCACGCTGCGCGGCGAGGGGATGGTGCAGCTGGAACCGCACCGCGGGCATGTCGTCGCACCGCTGACCCGCGGCGACATCGAGGACATCTTCTGGCTGCAGGCCACCATCGCGCGGAAGTTGACCGCCGCCGCGGTGGACCGCATCACCGACGCCGAACTCGACGAGCTGACCGCGCTGAACGAGGCGCTGGCGGCGGCGGTCGACCGCGGGGTGGTCGGCGAGGTGGCCGCCGCGATGTCGGCGTTCCACCGCGTGCTCCACCGCACCACCGGGCGCATCAAGCTCGCGTGGTTCCTCTACCACGTGGCCCGCTACATGCCGCCGCAGATCTACGCCACCGATCAGCAGTGGGGCACCGCGACGGTGGCGCGGCACCGCGAGCTGATCGCGGCGCTGCGCCGGCGCGACACCGAGACGGCCACGCGGGTGACCGTCGACCTGTTCACCGACTCGGCGCAGCGGCTGATCGCCCAACTCGAGAAGGTCGGCATCTGGACCTGACATCCGGGATTCACCCGTGGGCCGCCTCGCCGGGATGCTGTGCCCGTCAACCGCCGCGACGCCGGACGGGGTTCAGGACGCCAGCTGTTCGGCGCGGGTCTTGAGGTTGTCCGCCAGATAGTCGAGCGTGTCGCCGGCCAGCTTCTTCACCATCGACTTCGGGACCGGCATCTTGGTCTCCACGTCGAGGTCGACGGTCAACAACGACGAGTTCGGCCCCATCGCGACCACCGAGAACGTCTGCTCCTGCTTCTCGAAGTGGTCACCCTGCTGCAGCATCGTGAAGATCTGGTTCGGGGCCGGGTAGTACACGGCGGTGATGAACGTGCCGGACTGACCCTGCACGACGACGTCGAGGCGCAGCTGACTGGGCCGGCCGTCGTTGTAACGCGCGAGCACCCAGCAGCCCTTGATCTCCTGATTCCACAACGGATAGGACTCGAAGTCGGCGACGATGGCCATGATCCTGTCGGCCGGCGCCGCCACCTCCACGGTCTTGCTCACGGTTGGCATCAGCCGAGCATATCGACCGACCGCCCGGCCGATTCAGCGCGCCGTTTCCAGCAGCTCCCGGATCGCGTCGGGGATCGGCACCGGGCGGCGGGAGGACCGGTCGACATACACGTGCACCCAATGCCCCACCGCAGCCACCGGCGCGGTCCCGTCCCCGGTGAACAGCGCCAGCCGGTACGTCACGCTGCTGTTGCCCAGGCGGGTCACCTTCAGACCGACCACCAGCGGGTCGGGGAACCTCAGCTCGGCGTAATACCGGCAACCCGACTCCGCGACCACCCCGAGCCACGGGGCGGCCAGCGGGTCGATGCCGACGGTGGTGTTGATCCAGGCATTGATCGCGGTGTCGAACAACGCGTAATACGCGGCGTTGTTGAGGTGCCCGAAGATGTCGTTGTCGGCCCACCGGGTCTGCACCGGCCAGTGCACCTTGAAATCCCGCCCGGTCAACGTCCGCTCATCGCTGGTCATGGCTGCAGTCTCGCAGGCATGCTGAGGTCATGACCACCATCCGGGGTGCGGTGCTCGACCAGATCGGATTGCCGCGCCCCTACCGCGAATCCGCCCCCCTCACCATCGAGGACCTCGAGCTGTCCGCACCCGGGCCCGGCGAACTGCTGGTGCGGATGGAGGCAGCCGGGCTGTGCCACTCCGACCTGTCGGTCGTCGACGGCAACCGGGTCCGCCCGGTGCCGATGCTGCTCGGCCACGAAGCCGCCGGCGTCGTCGAACAACTCGGCCCGGGCGCTCCGACCTGCGCCCCGGCCGGCGGGTGGTGATGACCTTCCTGCCGCGCTGCGGGCACTGCCCGGCGTGTGCCACCGACGGCCTCACCCCGTGCGAACCGGGCAGCGCCGCCAACACCGCCGGCACCCTGTTGAGCGGCGCCATCCGGCTCACCCGCGACGGGCAACCGGTGCACCACCACCTCGGGATCTCCGGCTTCGCCAGCCACGCCGTGGTGGACCGCCGCTCGGTGGTGCCGGTGGACTCCGATGTGCCGCCGTCCGTCGCGGCGCTGCTCGGCTGTGCGGTGCTCACCGGCGGCGGGGCGGTGCTCAACGTCGGCCGGCCGCGACCCGGACAACGGGTGATCGTGGTCGGCCTCGGCGGTGTCGGACTGGCGGCGGTGCTGACCGCGCTGGCCCACCCCGACGTCCGGGTCGTCGGGGTCGATCAGCGCACCGACAAACTGCACACCGCCCGCACGCTGGGCGCACATGAGGCCTACACCCCGGACCAGGCCGTCGACGCGAACCTGAAGGCCCAGGTGGTGATCGAGGCGGCCGGACATCCCGACGCGCTGGCGACGGCGATCCAGCTGACCGCGCCCGGCGGCCGGACGATCACCGTCGGGCTGCCCCCGCCCGACGCCCGGCTCACCGTGTCCCCGTTGGGACTGGTCGCCGAAGGGCGGTCGCTGATCGGCAGCTACCTCGGGTCGGCGGTCCCGGCCCGCGACATCCCGCGGTTCGTCGACCTGTGGCGCTCGGGCCGGCTACCGGTGGAGCAACTGGTCTCGTCGACGATCACGCTCGACGAACTCAACGAGGGCCTGGACCGGCTCGCCGACGGCGCCGCGGTGCGTCAGCTCATCACCCTGCCGGGTTAGCCGGTTCGGCTTCGGACTCGCCGGTGCCGTGCGGGAAATCGGCGCGGATCTTCTCGTCGCGGATCAACCCGCGCAGCAGCGCGGTGCTGAACTCCTCGGCGATCTCCTCGGCGGTGCGCCGGCCGTCCGGACGCAGCCACCGATAGGACCCGAGCGTCATCCCGATGTAGCCCAGCGCCAGCACATGTGAGTCGCACTCGTAGAACTCACCCGAGGCGATGCCGCGGTCGATCACATCCCGCACGTGCTCGTACACCTTGGCCTCCGATTCGCGGATGTAGGCCACCTGCTCCTCGGTGAACCACTCGGTGATGTACGGCGCCTCCTGGAAGTACACCGCGGCCCGTTCGATGTCACCGGCGATGCCGACCAGCAACCGGCGGGTGAACTCATAGATCATCTCCCGCGCGGACGCGTTCGGATCATCGTGCAGCGCCGCGACGGTGGAGTCGGCGGCGCGCCGGTAGATGTCGTAGAGAATCAGCGACTTGCTGGCGTAATAGTGGTACACCGTCGCCTTGTTCAGACCGATCGCGTCCGCGACGTCGTCCATCCGGGTGCCGTGATAACCGCGGGCGGCGAAGAGCCTGGTGGCCACGGCCAGCAGCTCCTCGCGCCGGGTCATCCCGTTGGGCGAAGATGTGCGATCGGTAGACATGGGCAACTCACTATCGGCTGTTCCGAAACGGCCCCGGGTGAACCGGGCCCCTCACATGGTCGAACACTGGGTGTCAAACAACTGGTTGGATAGTTTAGATGGGCATGCTCATCCGGTCCCGCCGCCCGCGCCGATGACGCTAGACTTCCCGCAGAGGCTCGTCGCTACAGGAGGTTGTGATGGATCCGAACCCGGACTACGACGCCAGTGACGAGATCGAGTACTTCTTCAACTGGTTCGCCTGGGGGCTGCGCGGCATCTCCGGCCCCGGCGGCGGCTATCCCCCGCCCGCCTATCCACCGGTCTGATCCGCGATCTGATCCACTTCCACCGGCTGCTCACGGCAGTGCGACCTTCGAGGCCCGCCACGTGCCGTCGACGTGCCGCATCGTCATCTTCACCCGGCTGCGGTCGATGCGCGGCTCGGGCACGTGCGCGTTGGACACCGTCTGGTCGATGAACAGCAGCACGACCACCTCATCCTCGCCGGCCGACTGGACCGCCGACTCCAGCACCACGCCCCGCGCCGAGGCCTTGTTGTCGATCAGCAGCTGACGCAGCTGTGCGCTCGACGCGGAGTACATGTCCCTGAACTCCCCGGTCGCGCCGTCGAGCACCTGCGCGAAGTTCTCGTCGACCTTGTCGGCGTCGATGCTGGTCAGGATCCTGGCGTATTCGACGGCCGCCTGCCGGGCTTCGTCGGCCGCCCGGTCCAGCTGCCGCTGCTGCCACACCTGCCAACCGAGAAATCCGCACAGGCCCAGCAGCACCACGAACACCGCGGTGACCGCCCCGACCCGCAGCCACCCGGCCCGCCGGCTGCGCGCCGCCGGGCCGGGCTCCCCGGGCTCCCCGGTCTTCTCGGTCTCTCCCGTCTCCCCGGTCTCCCCGGTCTCCCCGGCCTCCTCGGCGGATGTCTCCGTGACCACCTGCTCCGAGCTCTCCGGCTCCGGGGTCTCGTCGCGGTCGGTTCGGTCGCGGTCTTCGTCGGTCAGGGTCACGTTCGTCTCCTAGCGGCGTGTTCACCGTCGTGGCTCAACGCGACAGTAGGTGTACATGACCGGCTCTGGGTAGTGGATACCCGGTAATCCCGGCATCCGGACCTCCCGCGGGCGGTATCCGCGTTCACATATTCGCGCACCCGATTCACGTCGTCTCCCCATGGACTGAGGGCCTGAAGTCGCTGTAGCCCAACGACTTAGAGCCCATTGAGGACAGAACGCCGGGTGTGGCGCCCGGTGCCGGCGGTCAGGACATCGCTGCCTCGCTCGCCTTGAGTGGCCCGCGGGCGCTAGCGTACGTGCCATGTCCGCCGCCGGTTCCGACGCACACCGCAATGGGCGGCACCGCCCGAAGAACCGCAAGGCGTTGATCGCCCGGGCCTCCGCAGACGCGTTCGGCGCACAGGGGTACCACGCGGTCAGCATGGAGGAGATCGCCGCCCGGGTGGGTATCTCCCCTGCCGCGCTGTACCGGCACTCCCAGGGCAAGTACGACCTCTTCCGGGACTCGGTGCTGGGCCTGGGTCAGCTGCTGGTGGACGCCACCGACTTCGGCGACGACGTCGACCCGGCCGAGGACCCGCACGGGTTGCTCGCCGCGCTGGTCGACGCGCTGATCAACGTCACGATCGCCAACCGCACCGCCGGCGGCCTGTACCGGTGGGAGGGCCGCTACCTGCGCGAGCCCGACCGGGACATCCTGGAACGTCAGATCCAGCTGGTGAACCGGCGGCTGCAGCGGCCGCTGCGGGTGATGCGGCCCGAGCTGGGGTCACGGCAGCGGTGGACGCTGACCGCGTCGGCGTTGAGCGCGATCGGCAGCATCGCCGACCACTCCGCACCGCTGTCGGTGCCGGGCATCCGCTCGTTTCTGGCCTCGGTGGTCGAAGACCTGTTGGCCGCCGATCTGCCGACACCCCGTCGCCGCCGGGCGCCGGACCCCCCGCCACCCCGGGTGACCCTGGCGGCCGGCATCTACGAATGCGTGCTGCACGAGTCGATCCAGATGTTCCACGAACGCGGGTTCCGCGACACCGGGATGGACGACATCGCCGCCGCGGTCGGGGTGCCGACCACCGGGATCTACCGCTACTTCCCGGGCAAGGCCGACATCCTGGCCGCCTCGCTGCGGCGCGCGGTGGACCGCACCTCCCAGGATCTGGCGCGCATCACCGCCGCCACCGCGGATCCGCACACCGCGCTGACTCAGCTGGTCCGGGCCTACCTCGACCAGTTCCGGGAACGGCCGGCACTGGCCTATGTGCAGCACACCGAACGGCGCAACCTGCCGGAGAGCGAAGCGCGGGTGGTGGAACGCATCGAGCAGTCGCTGGTGGACTCCTGGGCGCGGCTGGTCACCGAGCAGCGGCCAGAGCTCACCGTGGCCACCGCCCGCTACGCGGTCTACTGCGCGTTCGCTCTCGTCACCGACCTCGGCCGGCTGACCGACTCGCACGCCAGCCCGTCCGCCCAGGCCGCCGTCCAGCACCTGATGGAAGTGGTCCTGCTCGGCGGTTAGCGATTTCGGCGTGCAGACGGTCGCTCAGCGAACGTCCGCACGCCGAAATCGCCAGACGACGGAACCGGGGCTAGAGGGCCTTGAGCTCCTCGATGACCTCGGTGACCGACTTCTTCGCATCGCCGAACAGCATGGTGGTGCCCTCGGCGTAGAACAGCGGGTTGTCGATACCGGCGAATCCGGAACTCATCGACCGCTTGAGCACGATCACCGACTTGGACTGATCCACGTTGAGGATCGGCATGCCGTGGATCGGCGAGCTCGGATCGTTGCGGGCCGCGGGGTTGGTGACGTCGTTGGCGCCGATGACGACCGTGACATCGGTACGAGCGAACTCGTCGTTGATCTCGTCCATGTCCTTCATGGCGTCGTAGTCGACCTCGGCCTCGGCCAGCAGCACGTTCATGTGCCCGGGCATCCGGCCGGCCACCGGGTGGATACCGAACTTCACCGGCACACCGCGGCTTTCCAGCAGCGTGGACAGATCCTTGACCGCGTGCTGGGCCTGGGCGACCGCCAGCCCGTAACCGGGCACGATGATCACCTGGTTGGCGTAGGCCATCTGGATCGCCGCGTCGGCCGCCGAGGTGGACTTCACCACCTTCTCGCCGGAGTCACCGTCACCGCCGACCCCACCGCCGCCGCCGAACCCGCCGGCCACGATCGCCGGGATGGACCGGTTCATCGCCTTGGCCATCAGATTGGTCAGGATCGAACCCGAGGCGCCGACGAGCATGCCGGCCACGATCATCGCCTGGTTGTTCAGCGCCATACCCGCTGCCGCAGCCGACAATCCGGTCAACGCGTTCAGCATCGAGATGACCACCGGCATGTCCGCGCCGCCGATCGGCAGCACCACCATCAGGCCGAGCACCCCGGCGAGGACGAGCACCGCGATCATCCACCACAGCGACGCACCACCGGTGCCCGGATGGGCGTCCAGACCGATCACCACACACGCGGCGACGGAGCCGATCAGCAGCAGGATGTTGAAGGGCTGCTGGACCTTTCCGAAGCCGATCGGCCGGCCGGGCAGGATCTCCTGCAGCTTGCCGAACGCGATCAGCGAGCCCCAGAACGAGATCGAGCCGATGATCGCCGCGAACAGTGATCCGACCACGATGTGCACGGTCGGCTCCTCACCGTGCTTGAACGCCGAGAAGCCCTCGGTGTCCATGAATTCGGCGAGCGCGATCAACGCGACCGTGCCACCGCCGACACCGTTGAACAGCGCCACCAGCTGCGGCATCGCGGTCATCTTGGTCATCCGCGCCGGCGGCACGCCGAGCACGACACCGATCAGCAACCCGGCGATGATCAACGGCCAGTTGTCGGTGTCGCGGATCAGAATCAGCGTGGCGATGATCGCCACCGCCATACCGGCGGCCGCGATCCAGTTCCCGCGCACCGCGGTCTTCGGCCCGGTCAAACCCATCAGGCCGTAGATGAACATCGCGAACGAGACGATGTAGAGGATCGACACGACGTAGTTCATCGGGCCGACTCCTCAGCCTCGACCGCAACGGGCTTGCGGGTCTTGAACATCCCCAACATCCGGTCGGTGACCACGAAGCCGCCGACCACGTTGAGCGTGCCGAACACCACCGCGACGAACAGGATGATCTGCATCGCCAGCGACGGATTCTCGACCTTGCCGAGCACCACCAGCGCGCCGAGCACCACAATGCCGTGAATCGCGTTGGTGCCGCTCATCAACGGGGTGTGCAAGGTGTTGGGCACCTTGGAGATCACGGCGAAGCCGACGAACCCGGACAACACCAGGATCGCCAGGTTGGCGAGTAATTCGTCGTACATCAGGCATCCTTCCCGCGGGTCACACAGGCCTCGGCCACCACTTCGTCGGTGAAGTCCGGGGCCAGCGCGCCGTCGGTGATCAGCAGATCCAGCAGCGCGGTGATGTTCTTGGAGTAGAGCTCGCTGGCGTGTTCGGGCATGGTCGCCGGCAGGTTCAGCGGCGACGCGATCGTCACCCCGTGCTTGACGACGGTCTGCCCGGGTTCGGTCAGCTCGCAGTTGCCGCCGGTCTCACCGGCCAGGTCGACGACCACGCTGCCGGGCTTCATCCCCCGCACCGCGTCGGCGGTCACCAGCCGCGGCGCCGGGCGGCCCGGCACCAGCGCGGTGGTGATCACCACGTCGAAGCCCTTGATGGCCTCCTCGAGCGCCCGTTGCTGTTGGGCGCGTTCCTCTTCGGTCAGCTCCCGGGCGTAGCCGCCCTCACCGGCCGCCTCGATGCCCAGATCCAGCCACTGCGCGCCCACCGAACGGACCTGATCGGCCACCTCGGGGCGCACGTCGTAGCCGGTTGTCCGGGCGCCGAGCCGCTTGGCGGTGGCCAGCGCCTGTAGGCCCGCCACCCCGACACCGAGCACCAGCACGCTGGCCGGCTTCACGGTGCCGGCGGCGGTGGTCAGCATCGGGAAGAACCTGGTCAGCTCCATCGCCCCGAGCAGCACCGCCTTGTAACCGGCCACGTTGGCCTGCGACGACAACGCGTCCATCACCTGGGCCCGCGAGATCCGCGGAATCGCCTCCAGGGCGAACGCCTGTACCCCGGCGGACTTCAGCGCCTCGATCTGGTTGTCGGCGTTGCGCGGCGCGAGGAACCCGATCAGCGTCTGCCCGCTGCGCAGCCGCTTGACCTCCTCGGCGGTCGGTGGTGCGACCTTGACCACCACATCGGCGGCCCACGCATCGCCGATCGTCGCACCGGCCTCGGTGTACAGCGCATCGGGCAACAACGCCCGCTCGCCCGCACCGGACTCGACGACCACGCTCAGTCCGCTCTTCACCAGCGTCGCCACCGCTTTGGGCACCAACGCCACCCGCCGCTCGTCGGCGTTGGACTCGGCGACGACACCGATCGTCGCCCCGCGCCGCTGAGCTGCGGATTCCTGCCCTGGACGCGCAGCGCCCGGTTCAGTTCCTGTCATGAATTGACCCGCTTCTTTCCCGGTGTCCGCAGATGTGGTTCATTCATCCTGCGGTATGCATTGTGCCGACACCTTAGTAGGAAGGTATTCACCCCATGGCCGTGGACCGTCTGCTGCCCTCACAGGAGGCGGCTGAGCTTATCGAACTCACCCGGGAGATCGCCGACAAGGTCCTCGACCCGATCGTGGATCGGCACGAGAAGGACGAGACCTATCCGGAGGGGGTGTTCGAGCAACTCGGCGCCGCCGGTCTGCTGAGTTTGCCACAGCCCGAGGAATGGGGTGGCGGGGGTCAGCCGTACGAGGTCTACCTGCAGGTTCTGGAGGAGATCGCGGCTCGGTGGGCGTCCGTCGCGGTCGCCGTGAGCGTGCACAGCCTGTCGTCCCACCCGCTGCTGGTGTTCGGCACCGAGGAGCAGAAGAAGCGCTGGCTGCCGGGCATGCTGTCCGGTGAGCAGATCGGCGCCTACAGCCTGTCCGAGCCGCAGGCCGGGTCGGACGCGGCGGCGTTGCGGTGTGCGGCGACGCCGACGGACGGCGGCTATGTGATCAATGGCTCAAAATCGTGGATCACCCACGGCGGCAAGGCCGACTTCTATACCCTCTTCGCCCGCACCGGAGAGGGCTCGCGCGGGGTGTCCTGTTTCCTGGTGCCCGCCGATCAGCCCGGGCTGAGTTTCGGCAAACCCGAGGAGAAGATGGGTCTGCACGCGGTGCCCACCACCTCGGCCTTCTACGACAACGCCCGCATCGACGCCGACCGGCGCATCGGTGAGGAGGGGCAAGGTCTGCAGATCGCGTTCAGCGCACTGGATTCCGGCCGGCTCGGCATCGCCGCGGTGGCCACCGGGTTGGCCCAGGCCGCGCTGGATGAGGCGGTCGCGTACGCCAACGAACGAACCGCCTTCGGCCGCAAGATCATCGACCACCAAGGACTGGGTTTCCTGTTGGCCGACATGGCCGCCGCGGTGGCCACCGCCCGCGCCACCTATCTGGACGCCGCCCGCCGCCGCGACCAGGGCCGGCCGTACTCGCAACAGGCCAGCATCGCGAAGCTGACCGCGACCGATGCCGCGATGAAGGTCACCACCGATGCGGTGCAGGTGTTCGGCGGGGTCGGCTACACCCGCGACTACCGGGTGGAGCGCTACATGCGGGAAGCCAAGATCATGCAGATCTTCGAGGGCACGAACCAGATTCAGCGGCTGGTCATCGCCCGCGGCCTCACCCGATAACCGCTCGGAAACCGGTTTTCAGAACCGGGAGATCACGTCGGAGGTGTAGTACTCCATCGGCACCAGCGAATGCGGTGCCGGCCGGCTGATCTCGACCCACAGCCCGGTGCTGTCCGGCATGCGGTCACCGGTCAGCCGCAGCTGTCCGCCGCCGGCGTAATCGGTGTGCAGCACACCGGTGGTGACACCGGGATCACCCGGATTGCACGGTGCTGCCGCCGACCGCGGCGTCTGGATGAGCTTCACCTGGTAGGCGGTGTTGCGGTCCGCGGTCGCCATGGTGATGTCAGCGGTCACCGTCGAGCCGGTGGCGTTCACGATGGCGTACGCGGTGGCGGTGCCGGACGGAGCGAAGTAGCTGCGTACCTGGTGATCGCAGTTGCGCTGGATCGGCGACAACGGTACCCGGCCGTCGCCGGGCGCGGCCGTCGCCGCCCCGATCCCCACAGCCGGAAGTGCCGACATCATCACGGCCGTCGCCGCCACCGCTGCACCGCGCTTCAGTCCTCGCATGGCTAAGAGGTTAAACCGCCGTACCCGGCCGGACGGCTGCAATGGGCGAACCCGGGCCCGAACGCGAACCGCCGGGCATCCCGTGCTGGGATGCCCGGCGGCGTGCGTACTTCTCGTCGGCGGCTACTTGGTGTCCGCGAGGACCTCGGCGGTCTGCAGTGCCTGGGCGACGCCGGAGATGATCGACGCCAACCGGATCGCCTCGAAGATCGTCGTGCGATCCACACCGGCGTCGCGCAACGTCTTCTCATGGGCGGTCAGGCAGTACCCGCAGCCGTTGATCGCCGACACCGCCAGCGACCACAGCTCGAAATCCTCCTTGGGCACACCGGGATTGCCGATGATGTTCATCCGCAGCCCGGCCCGCAGGTCGTCGTAGGCGCCGTCCAGCTGGCCCCGGGAGCGGTAGAACACATTGTTCATCCCCATGATGGCGGCCGCGCCGAGTGCGGCGTTGTAGGCCTCCTCGCTGAGGATGTCCAGCGCGTCCTCGGCAATCTCACGCAGCAACCGGTCGGACTTCGTCGCCGCCGCGGTCGCCACCAGCGCACCCCAGAGCTGCTGCTCGGACAGCTCGGTACTCCGGGTGATGCTGCCCAGGTTGAGCTTCAGGTCCTTCGCATACTCGGGTAGCGCTTCCCTGATGGTGTCAACACTCACGCGCTACACCGCCTTGGTGAGCTCTTCGGCGACGTTGATGGTCGGGTCGCCCTTCTTCCAGTTGCACGCGCACAGCTCGTCGGACTGCAGCGCGTCGAGCACCCGCAGCACCTCGTCGACGTTGCGGCCCACCGAGCCGGCGGTCACCGACACGAACTGGATCTCGTTGTTCGGGTCGACGATGAAGGTCGCACGGTCGGCGACACCCTCGTCGTTGAGCACACCGGTGGCCTCCGACAGCTCACGCTTGAGGTCCGACGCCATCGGGAACGGCAGCGTCTTGAGGTCCTCGTGCTGGGCACGCCACTGGAAGTGCACGAACTCGTTGTCCACCGAAACGCCGATAACCTTGGCGTCGCGATCCTCGAACTCGTCGTTCAGCTTGCCGAAGGCGGCGATCTCGGTCGGGCACACGAAGGTGAAGTCCTTCGGCCAGAAGAAGATGATCCGCCACTTGCCCGGGTGATCGTTGCTAGTCACACGGGTGAAGTAGTCATCCGGCTGCTTCGCGTCGACCTTGGAGAGGTCACCACCGATCACGGCCGTCAGGTCGTAAGCGGGGAACTGATCGCCGATCGTCAGCAACGCCATGTGTCACACCGTCCTTTTTGTTGTTTGGAATCATTCCAGAGTTTGGCTTCTTCCATGATGCGTCGAACCCCGGGGGTTAACAAGCGGTTCCGCAGTGATGATGACCACAGTGTGGCCAAATGCCGGGAGCTCCACAGGCTTTCAGAAATGTGATGCACGCCACGTTTCGCGGCTTGCGGTGCGCAGCTACCGGGCTCCCGGCTCCTCCTCGGAGGCGGTCCAGTCGTACGGCAGATACTTGCCGTCCAGCGTGACGACCACCCGGTCCCCGTCCGGATGGGGTTTCTTCTGCACGTCCACGCTGAAGTTGATCGCGCTCATGATGCCGTCGCCGAACTGCTCGTGGATGACCTCCTTGATCGCCGGCCCGTACACCTGCAGCACCTCGTAGAACCGGTAGATCGTCGGATCGGTCGGAACCGCGGACGGCAGCCCGCCGCGCATCGGCACCGAGCCCAGCAGCGCGACCGCGTCGTCGCCCAGGCCGAGCATGTCGACGAGCACGCGCGCCTTGTCGGCGGGGATCGGGTGTTGCCCGAGCAGCGCCGCCGTGGTCCACACCACGGGCCTGTCGATCGCGTCGGCGAGCTGCTGCCAGGTCAGCCCCTTGGCGAGGCGGGCGGCGATGATCTCGGCGGTGAGTTGTTCTCTGGTCATGCCCTCCAGCATGCCCAACCACCGCGACCGCACGCCGGACTTCGCCGCCGGATGCGGGGCCGTACCCGGGTTAGCCTGACCAGGCTCTTAAGCGTTTTCGCCGATGTCATATCGTGACGGTCATGGACTTCGCGTTGTCGGCTAAAGCTCAGGATTATTGCGAACGTTTGACCGAGTTCATGACGGAGTTCGTGTTCCCGGCCGAACCCGAGTACGACCGATACCGCGAGGAAAAGGGCCCCAACGACTTCACGGTGCCGCCCATCGTGGAGGAGCTGAAGGTCAAGGCCAGGGAACGGGGGCTGTGGAACCTCTTCCTGCCGCCGGTCTCCGGGCTGACCAACCTGGAGTACGCGGCGCTGGCCGAGATCTCCGGCTGGAGCACCGTGATCGCCCCCGAGGCGATCAACTGCGCCGCCCCCGACACCGGCAACATGGAGACCCTGCACCTGTTCGCCAACGAGCAGCAGCGCAAGCAGTGGCTGGAACCGCTGCTCAACGGGGAGATCCGCAGCGCATTCGCGATGACCGAGCCGGCCGTCGCCTCCAGCGACGCCCGCAACATCGAGACCACCATGCTGCGCGACGGCGACCACTACGTCATCAACGGTCGCAAGTGGTGGATCACCGGCGCCGCCGACCCGCGCTGCAAGATCCTCATCGTCATGGGCCGCACCAATCCGGATGCGGCGAGCCATCAGCAGCAGTCGATGATCCTGGTGCCGGCCGACACCCCCGGCGTGGACATCAGGCGGTCACTGCCGGTGTTCGGCTGGCAGGACCAGCACGGCCACTGCGAGATCGTGTTCGACAACGTCCGGGTGCCGGTCGAGAACCTGCTCGGTGAGGAGGGCGCCGGCTTCGCGATCGCCCAGGCCCGGCTGGGTCCGGGCCGCATCCACCACTGCATGCGCGCCCTGGGCGCCGCCGAACGCGCCCTGGCGCTGATGGTCGACCGGGTGCAGAAACGTGTCGCGTTCGGTAAGCCGCTGGCCGAGCAGGGTGTGGTGCGCGAGGCGATCGCGAAGTCCCGCAATGAGATCGACCAGGCCAGGATGCTGTGCCACAAGGCCGCCTGGACCATCGACCAGCTCGGCAACAAGCACAAGGAAGCGCAGGTGCAGGTGGCGCAGATCAAGGCCGTCGCACCCACGGTGGCGTGCAACGTGATCGACCGGGCCATCCAGGTGCACGGCGGCGCCGGGGTGTCCGACGACTTCCCGCTGGCCCGGCTGTACGCGTGGCACCGGGCGATGCGGCTGTTCGACGGGCCGGACGAGGTGCACATGCGCACCATCGCCCGCGCCGAGCTGGGTAAGGAGAAGTCGCCGCTGGCCGCGGCCGCGATCAAGGTGAGCAGCTCCTGAGCACCGACCCGCTGCCCGGGGCGTGGAACTTCCGGGACACAGCCGAGGAGACCGGAATCCGGCCGGGACGGTTCTTCCGGTCCAGTGAACTGAGCCATCTCGAGGAGACGGGCCGGCGGATCCTGCGCAGCCTCGGCGTCACCGACATCGCCGATCTGCGCTCCCCCACCGAGGTGCAGCGGCGAGGGCCGGCCAGGGTGCCGGACGACGTCGTCATCCACCAGCTGCCGTTCCCGGACCAGTCGTCGGTCGACGGGGAGGCGCCGCACGAGTCGGCGTTCCGGAGGATGATGTCCGAACAGCCCGCGGACGGGGACGTCTCCGCGGCCGCCCGGCGGTACATGACGTCGGCGTACAAGGAGTTCCCCACCCTGCGCGGGGCGCGGCGGGCGGTGCAGCAGGTGGTGAGTCTGCTGATCGACGGCCGGCCGGTGATCGCGCACTGCTTCGCGGGGAAGGACCGCACCGGGTTCACCGTGGCCACCGTGCTGGCGGCGGCCGGGGTGGACAGGGACGCGGTGATGGCCGACTACCTGCGCAGCAACGATGCCGTGCCGCAGCTGCGGGGCCGCATCCTGAGCTGGATCCGCGACCGGTACGCCGACACCCCCGAGCTGGAGACGCTGGCCGAGGCCCGGTTGACCGATGCGGTGCTCGGGGTGGAAGAGGATTACCTGGCCATCTCGTGGCGGACCATCGACGAGGAGTTCGGCTCGCTGTCGAACTTCCTGTCCGCCGCCGATGTCAGCGCCGACGACGTCGCCAGACTGCGCGACGTCCTGCTCGGCTGATGTCCGCGTTGCGTAACGCTGTGGCGGTTTGAGGGGCGTTTTTCCGCCACAGCGTTACACAAATCGGCTGTCGGACCGCCGCGGCACACTTCCGTCATGGCGGCACCGTTCTCCGAGCCCTTCCTCGGCAGCGAGGCGCTGACGTCCGGCGCCCTCACCCGCCACCAGTTGCGGACGCGGTACCGCGCGATCCACCGCGACGTGTACATCGCGAACGACGCCGAACTCGACGCTGTGCTGCGGGCCAAGGCGTGCTGGTTGCGGTCGCGGGGTCACGGCGTGCTCGCGGGTTTCTCGGCGTCGGCACTGCACGGCGCCAAGTACGTCGACCCCCGCCGGCCCGCCACCGTCATCGACACCAACCGGCGCCGCACCCCCGGCATCCTCACCTGGGGGCACACCCTCGACGAGGACGAGATCTGCGAGATCGACGGGATGCGGCTGACCACGCCCGCCCGTACCGCCGTCGACCTGGCCTGCCGGTATCCGGTCGGCACCTCCGTCGCCGCGATCGACGCGCTCGCCCGGGCGGCCCGGCTCAAAGTGGCCGACATCGAGGCCGCGGCGCAGCGCCACCCGGGTCGCCACGGCCTGCGCCGGGCGCGGGAGGCGATCGCGCTGGTCGACCCCGGCGCCGAGTCTCCGCGGGAGACCGCGCTGCGGTTGCTCATCGTCCGGGCCGGTTATCCCCCGCCGGAGACGCAGCTGCCGATCCACAACGAGTTCGGTGTCCTCATCGGCGTGGTGGACATGGGGTGGCGGGACCGGAGGATCGCCGTCGAGTACGAGGGCCGGCACCATTTCACCAGCCGCCGCGCGATCAACCGGGACATCCGCCGTCACGATGACATGCTCGAGATGGGCTGGACCGTCCTGCGGGTGACCGCGGCCGACACCGACGGCGGTTTCCTGCGCCGGCTGGAGACGGCGTGGTCCCGCCCCGCCGAACACAGCCCCGCCCAACACAGCCCCGCCCAACGCAGCCCCGCCCAACGCAGCTAGGTCACGAACAGCCCGGCCACCCACACCGCGGTGGCGAGCAGCGCCGCCGCCAGTTCCAGCCCCACCGACAGCGCGACGCCCTTGATCGCGTGCACGGTGGCCGACCAGGCCGCCCGGGCGTCGCCGCGGCGGCCCAACTCGGCGAGGTAGACGCCGCCGACGAAGCCGAGCACCAGGCCCAGCACCGGGATCACGAAGAACCCGATGATGCCCACCACCGCGCCGACCACCAGGGTCGAGGTGCTGACGTCGGCGCGGCGCATCCGCCGCATCGGCCACAGATACTTGATCAGCTGACCGGCCCCCAGCAGCGCGGTGACGACACCGAACGTCACCCACGCCGCGGGTGAGGCCTCGACGAACGCCCACACCCCGATCGCCGCGAAGATCAGCAGGGTGCCGGGCAGGATCGGCACCACGATGCCCACGATCCCGACGGCCACGGCCAGGGCGACCAGGATGACGCCGCCGGTGCTCATGGCTCGACTCTAGCCGCGGCGGCGGGCCGCCCTCACGGCTCGAGGACGGCCTTGCCGAGCACCTCCCCGGCGGCCAGCGCCTCGAACGCGGCCCGGCCCTCCGACAGCGGGAACCGCACCGGCGGCGGCGGGCGCAGCCCGCCCTCCACCAGATGCCGCAGCCCGGACCCGAACAACTGTTGGGCGCCCGGATTGCGGGCGACGAACTCGCCGTAGCCGACCCCGATCACGCCGACGTTGCGCAGCAGCAGCCGGTTCACCTTGACGGTCGGGATGCCCTGCCCGGCGGCGAAGCCCAGCACCAGCAGCCTGCCCTCGGTGGCCAGCACCCGGATCGCGTCGTCGAACACGTCACCGCCGACCGGGTCGACCACCACGTCGACGCCGCGCCCGTCGGTGGCGTCGCGCACGGCCTGCGGCCAGCCCTCGGTGAGCGGCAGCACCACGTCGGGCCCCAGGGACTCCACGTACTCGGTCCCCCGGGCGCGCCGCACCATCGCGATCACCCGGGCGCCCATCGCCTTGGCGATCTGGATCGCCGCGGTTCCGACACCGCCGGCCGAACCGAACACCAGCACCGTCTCGCCCGGCCGCAGCGCCGCGCGGCGGGCCAGCGCGAAGTACATGGTGTAGTAGTTGCCCAGCAGCGCGGCGGCCGAGGCGTCGTCGATGCCGTCGGCGGTCGGGATGACGTTCTGCGGCGCGACGGCGACCCGTTCGGCGAAGCCGCCCATCATGGAGAACGCCGACACCCGTTGTCCGGGCCGGAATCCGGAACCCTGCGGCGCCGACCGGACCTCGCCGGCGATCTCCATCCCGGGGATGAACGGCGGGTCCAGCCTGAGCTGGTACTCGCCGCGGATCAGCAACAGGTCAGGAAAGGACAGCCCGGCCGCCCGGACGTCGATGACGACGACGTCGTCGTTCTCCGACGGGTCCTCCCAATCGGTGTAGACCAGACCGGACGGGCCGGACAGCTCCTGCGCGACAAGCGCCTTCACCGTGTCAGCCGAGCTTGAAGGTGGCCAGCTTGGCGTCCGACAGGTCGGTGATCTCGTTCCACCGGGCGGCGATGTCGGCGACCGTGGGAACCCCGTCGGTGAAGGTGACGCCCTCGTTCTGGAACAGCGCGGTGCGCTGCACCTTGCCGCCGCCGACGATGAAGACCGACGCGGTGTCCTCGATCTCCTCGCTCATCAGGTGGGCCACCACCGGGGCCACGTACTCCGGGGTGAGTTTCTCGAAGACCTCCGGCGGCAGGATGTCCTGCGTCATCCGGGTCGCGGCGATCGGGGCGATCGCGTTGGTCTTGATGTTGTACTTCGCACCCTCCTGGGCCAGTGTGTTGATCAGGCCCACCAGGCCGAGCTTGGCCGCCCCGTAGTTGGCCTGGCCGAAGTTGCCGAACAGGCCGCTGGTGGAGGTGGCGACGACCACCCGGCCGAAGTTCTGCTCCCGGAAGTGCGGCCAGGCCGCCCGCAGCACGTTGTACCCGCCGTACAGGTGCACCTTCTGCACCGCGTCCCAGTTCTCGTAGGACATCTTGTGGAAGGTGCCGTCGCGCAGGATGCCGGCGTTGCTGACCACGCCGTCGACCCTGCCGAACTCGTCGAGCGCGGTCTTGATGATGTTCTCCGCACCCTCCGGCTCGGCGACCGAGTCGTAGTTGGCGACCGCGCGGCCACCGGCCTCCTTGATCTCGGCGACCACCTGATCGGCCATCGCCGAGCCCGAACCGGTGCCGTCGCGGGCCCCGCCGAGGTCGTTGACGACCACGCTGGCGCCCTCACGGGCCAGCGTCAGGGCGTACTCACGACCCAGGCCGCCGCCGGCACCGGTGACGACGATGACGCGATCCTGCACTCCGGGCATGACGTTCCTTCCTCTTGGCTATCGGGCCGCCGCTGTCAGAACAGCTTGCGGGCCAGCTTCCACGCCTTCTCTGTATACGGGGGGTAGAGCATCTGGACGACATCGGGTCGGGTCGGTTTGGTCATCACCGTCTTGCGGTGGCTGAACTCCTCGAACCCGTACCGGCCGTGGTACGCGCCGGTGCCCGACGGTCCGACACCGCCGAACGGCAGTTTGGCGGTCGCGAAGTGGAACAGCAACTGGTTGATCACCATGCCGCCGGCCGGCACCTCCCTGACCACCCGTTCCCGGATGGCCTTGGTCTTGGTGAACAGATAGGCGGCCAGCGGCTTGGGCCGGGCGTTGACGAATTCGATTGCGTCGTCGATGGATCTGACGGTCACGATGGGCAGGATCGGCCCGAAGATCTCATCGGTCATCAACGGTTCGTCGAGCGCCGGGTCGACGACGATGGTGGGCTCGATCTTCAGCGTCGACGGATCCGATCCCCCACCGAGGACGACCTTGCCCTTGGTGGCCGCCAGCGCGGCGGTCAACCGGTCGAAATGGCGCTTGTTGACGATCGGCTTGCCGCCCGACTCGCCCTCGAAGCTGCGGACCGCCTCGGCGATCCGGTCGACGAGCTGATCCCGGATGGACGCGTCGGCGAGCACGTAGTCGGGGGCGATGCAGATCTGACCGGAGTTGATCAGTTTGGTCCAGGCGATCCGCTTGGCCGCGACGTCGATGTCGGCGTCGGCGGCGACGATCACCGGGCTCTTGCCGCCCAGCTCCAGGGTGACCGGGGTGAGATGCGGTGCGGCGCTCTCGTACACCTTGCGGCCGATGTCGGTGCCGCCGGTGAAGCAGATCTTGTCGAAGCCCTGGGCGATCAGTTCCTGGCTGACGGCGGCGTCGCCCTCGATCACCACGATCGCGTCGTTGTCCAGGTATTTCGGCACCAGCTCGGCCATCAGCGCCGACGACGCCGGGGACACCTCCGACGGTTTGAGCACCACCACGTTGCCGGCGGCGATCGCCCCGACCGCGGGCCCGAGCGTCAACGCGAACGGAAAGTTCCAGGCACCGATGATCAGCACCGTCCCGTACGGTTCGTACTCGATCCAGCCCAGGCCGGGCAGCTGGGAGAACTCCAGCATCTTGTAACGGCGTCTGGCCCATTTGCGGACGTTTTTGGCGGCCGTCTTCGCCTCGGCGGCGGTGCTGGCGACGTCGGCCAGCCACGCCTCGAAGGGTTGGCGGCCGAGGTCTTTCTCGAGCGCGGCGGCGATGGCCGTCTCGTTCTCCACCACCAGCCGTTCCAGCGCCTGCAGCTGCTGCTTGCGCCAGGCGATGTCGCGGGTGCGGCCGCTGGCGAAGGTGCGCCGCAGCCGCTGCACGGTGCCGGCGATATCGGGGGTGGCGGATGTCTTGGTGGCGGGTGCCGTGGCGGACTCGGTGGTCATGGTGTGATCCTTCCTGACCGGGAAAGCCTCATAGTAACCAACCGGTTGGCCAGTCTGGTGGCTTCGGGCGAACCCCCGGAATCGGCTCGGATCAGGCGCGTCCGGGCGCCTCGATCAGCCCGGACTGTGCCAGCGCGTCCTCGACGAACCGCTGCACCGAACGGGACTGGAAGAAACCGGTGTGCCCGCCGCGGTACCACACGATGTCGGGCCGGTCCCAGTGCTCCCACAACCGCACCACCTGCTCGCGCGGGTGCACCACCCGGTCGGCGATCCCGCCGTAGACGAACCGGCCACGCGGCGGCACCCGCGGTCGCAGCGACAGCGGTGAGATCATCCGGCCCAGCGGCCGGGCCAACTCCATGGTCTCCCGGCGCGGGTCGCCGCGCCGCAGGCCGGCGTGCCGGCCCAGCAGCTCGATCAGATCGGCCACCGGGACGCCGAGGATCGCACAGGTCAGGCCGTCTTCCAGGCTCACCACCAGCGATGTGACGAAGCCACCCAGCGAGATGCCGTTCAACCCGATCGCCGAGTCCGGCTCCTGGGCGCGGATCCACGAGATCAGCCGGCGCACATCCCACACCGCCTGGCCGGTGGCGTGCACGTTGTCGAGCACGTCCTCGCCGGGGAACACCGCCCCCTTGGGCAGTCCGCGTCCCCGCGGGCCGTGCATGGGCAGCACCGGCAGCACCACATTCAGGCCGAGCTCGCGGTGCAGGCGCCGCGCCCGGAACACCGCCAGGTCCACCGCGGCGCGACCCATCTCGGTGCCGTGGATGCCGATCAGCCACGGCCGGGGTTCGGCGTGCCGCAGCAGCAGCGCATAACACCGGTCGTTGGCGCTGTAGCCCGCATACCGCTGGCCGCCCGGCGCGCCCGGCAGCGGGGCGTATCCGCTGTCCCAGCGGATCCGGTCGTGGTCACGCCGGCGGCCCTCCCGCGGCAGCACCGTCACCTCGTCCAGCGCCGGCGGCGGGGTGAAGAACTTCTCCGGGTCGTCGAGACAGCCTCGGCTGCCGAAGAATTCGAGCGCTTCGCGAACCTCGGCGGTGATCCGTTCGAAGGCGCGGACGTCACTGACCGGGCGGCGGGTCCGCAACCCGAGCAGCACCACCTCGTCGCGGAACGCCTCGGCGGCCAACGCCAGCGTGGGACGGGTCAGCGGCAGTTCCTCCTCCTGCGGCGTCCTGCGCAGGTACTCCCGCCACAGGCCGCCGTAGTACCGCCCGGTGCGCCGGAACGGCCGGACCACGGAGTCCAGTGGAGCCCGCCCCGGGATCCGCTCCAGGGGTGACCGCGGTCGGGGCGGACGGTCGGTCATGCGATCTTCTCCGCGGTGACGAAGGTGGCCGACAGCTCGAACAACTCGTCGCCAGTGTTGACCACGGGGCGGTTCAGTTCGGCCAGATAGTCACGGGCCCAGATGGTTTCGACGCCCCAGCCGCGTGAGGTCAGCCAGTCGGCGGGATCGTTGTAGCCGGAATGCGGGCCGACCGAGTCGTCGAGGATCAGCAGGCTGCCCGCGGCGCTGAGCATGTCGATCTCGGTGATCAGCGCATCCTGCTCGGCGGCCGGCATCGGGACCAGCCCCTCGACCAGCCAGGCGGTGGGTTCGTTGTGGTTGAACCGCGCGTTCCACAGCGCGCGCGGCCAGGTGGCGACCGGTTCCACGCCGACGGGCCGCCACCGGGCCCGCGGCCGGGCCGCCTGCCCGGCCAGCGCGGCGGCCTTGTACAGCAGGGTGTTGGGCCGGTCGATCTCGAACACGATGGTGTCGTCGGGCCAGGACAGCCGGAACGCCCGGGTGTCGAGGCGGGACGCCAGGATGACGATCTGCCGGATCCCGGCCGCGGCGGCGTCGGCGCAGAACGCGTCGAACCGGTGGGTGCGGGCGGCCAGGTAGTCGGTCAGCTGCCGGTGCGCGGCGGCCAGCGCCGGGACCTGCCCGTTGAGTTCGGCGGTGGCGTCGGCCAGCCGGGCCAGTTCCGGTGCGCTGACCAGTGCCGCGGCCAACGGGTCGCTGATCAGCGCGTCGGGCCGGGCCGACTCGGAGGCGCGGGCGGCGGCCGCCAGCACCGCCGGGGCGCCGATGCGCTCGGCCAGGCCGGGGTGATGGCCGGGCGGTCTCATGAGGGACGCTCCGCGGTGACGAATTTGGAGAAGGCGGTGTCGTCGAGGTCCGCGGCGTCGGCGTCGTCGCCGGGCGGCATGGCGGCCGCGACGAAGCGGTCCAGCCGCCGCATCTCGTCGGGCGCGGACACCCACTCGGTCCGCCAGCCGTGGCCGGTGAGCCACTCGGGGACGTCGGCGCGGTCCGGGTCGTCGTACATCAGCTGGGCGACGTCGAGGGCCTTCTCCAGGCCAAACTGCGACGCGATGCGTTCCATCCGGGCCCGCATCTGCTCGCGCCGGTCCACCGGCTCCTCCGCGGCGGTCTCCACCGCCAGCCGGCTGCCGGGCGCGCTGAGCGCGGTGATGTTCTCGAACAACCGGTCCTGCGCGTCGGCCGGCAGGTACATCAACAACCCCTCGGCGAGCCAGGCGGTCCGCTGCTGCGGGTCGAAGCCCTTGGCACGCAGTGCTTTCGGCCAGTCGTGGCGCAGGTCCACCGCCACCTCGCGACGGTCGGCGGCCGGTTGCACACCGTGGGCGGCCAGCGTCGCGGACTTGTATTCGAGCACCTTGGGCTGGTCGATCTCGTAGACGACGGTGCCGTCCGGCCACGGCAGCCGGTAGGCGCGGGAATCCAGGCCCGAGGCCAGGATGACGACCTGGCGGATCCCCGCCTCGGCGGCCCGGGCGAAGTACGTGTCGAAGAAGTGGGTCCGCACCGCCTGGTAGTTGCCCATGTGATCGAAGATCGCCGCGGTCTCGGGGTCGGCGGCCTCGATCTTCGCGGTGAAGTCGTCGTCGAGGATGAGCTCCCACACCCCGGTGCCCGCACCGGCGACGAGCACCTTGGCGTACGGGTCGCGGATCAGCGCGTCCTCCCGTTCGGTCTCGGCGGCGCGGGACGCCGCGACCATGACCGCGGTGGAACCGACGCTGGTGGCGATGTCCCAGGTGTCGTCGTCGGTGCGTAGTGAACTCATCGGGACGCTCCGTTCAGGTGGGCGCGCAGCAGGGTGCTCGGGACCGCGACGTCGAGCAGATCCGCCGGCACCGGCCGGCCCATCCGGGCCATCTCCTCGGTGCCGGGGACGCTGTCCGGGTGCCAGCCGTGGGCGGCCAGCCATTCGCCGGCGTCGGCGCGGTCCGGGTCGTCGTAGGTGAGGGCCTCGAAGTCGAGGTTGAGGTCGAGTGCGGCCTTCATCCGGGCGGTGCGGTCGCGCCATTCGGCGCGGCGCCGTTCGGTGGCCCGTTGCGGATCGTGGTGGAACGCCTCCACCGCCAGCCAGCTGCCGGGTGCGCTCAGCGCGGTGATCCGCTCGAACAGCCGGTCCTGCGCGTCCGCGGGCAGATAACAGAGCAGCCCCTCGGCCAGCCAGGCCGTCGGGGCGGCGGAATCGAACCCGGCGTGCCGCAGCGCGGCCGGCCAGTCGTCGCGCAGGTCGACGGCCACCGTCCGGCGATCGGCCTTGGCGACCGCACCGTGCGCCTGCAGGGTGCGGTTCTTGAAGTCCAGCACGCGGGGCTGGTCGAGTTCGTAGACGACGGTCCCCGCCGGCCAGTCCAGCCGGTAGGCCCGCGAGTCCAGTCCGGCGGCCAACAGCACGATCTGCCGGATACCCGCGCGGGCGGCCGCCGCGAAGTACCGGTCGAAGTAGTGGGTGCGGACGGCCTGGTAGTCGCGTGACATCAGGTGCATCCGCCGGGCTGTCTCGTCGTCGCCGAGCCAGCTCAGATCACTGCTGGCCAACTGGGTCCACGGCGGACCGGCGGCGGACACCAGCAGAAAGGCGTACTCGTCGCGGATGAGCGGATCCGGCTGCGAGGTTTCGAGGGCCCGTTCGGCAGCGACCCCGAGAGCGGTCGCGCCCACGCTCTCGGTGATGTCCCAGCTGTCGCCCTCGCTCCGTGCCGACGCCGCCTCGGTCACGTCAAACATCATGACCATACTAACGAAAAAGTTAGCTAGCCTATTCGGCCTGTGGGCAATGTCACCGCAGGTCAGCGTGGTTGGCCGGCTAACAGGGCGTCAGCTCTTCAATTGCCACAGCTTATTGGCCAACAACAGTTCGAACTGTTCGACGACGGTTTTCAGGTCTTCCTGCCTGCCGACGTACCCGGCGTAGAAACCCATCCCCCACAGCACCGCGACGAGCATTTCCACGATTTTGCTGACGTCGGTGTTGGTGGTCAGTTCGCCGCGTTCGATCGCGTCGTTGACGGCCCAGGTGACAAACGCGCGGGAATTCTTCAGCGCGTCGAATTCGTCGATGGTCAGTTCCGGGTGCCGCTGCGATTCCAGCACCGAGATCACCAGGAATGCCGCGGTCGACCGGTCCTCGGATTCGGCCTGCATCGCCGCGGTGAAAAAGGCCGACAGCCGGCCGAGCAACGTGGTCTCCCGTTTGGCCCGTTCCATCCCCTCGGCGACCACCAGCGAGTTGGTTTGCTGAACCACCTCCTGATACAGCACCTGCTTGCTGGGGAAGTAATGGTTGATCGCGGGACGGGTCAGATCGGCGCGGACGGCGATCTCCTGAAAAGTCGCGGCGTCGTAACCGAGTTCACTGAAGACCTCGCGAGCGGCACGTACTATGCGGGCGCGTGTTTCTTCGGCCTTCGCCGCAGGAGGACGTCCCGGACCTCGACGAGCAGGGTTCGGCGGCACGGACCGAATTGTGCCACAGGCACCCCGGCGAACAGGCAGAACACTGAATTCCGGGCGGTCACCGCGGTGCCGTGACGGGCCGGGCGAAACACGAAACGGGCCGTCGCCATCCCGGAATGGTGTCGATCATGCGCGCCGGGAATTAGGGTCTGAATCCATGGCAAGCGGCGTGACACGGGAGGCCTACTTCGAAACCGGCCTGGCCGTCCTCGCCGATCTCGGATATGGCGGGCTCAAGCTCGCCGAGGTCTGCAATCGGCTGGGCGTGACGACGGGATCCTTCTACCACTATTTCTCCGGGTGGCCCACCTATACCCGCGAGCTGATCGAGTTCTGGAGACGGGAACGCACCACCGCCATCATCGAATCGGTGCGCGACACACCGGATCCACGTCGGCGCATCGGCACGCTGGTGCAGGAGTCGCTGCAGTTGCCACACGGCGCCGAGGCCGCCATCCGGGTCTGGAGCTCGTTCGATCCGGACGTCTACGAGGTGCAGGTCGCCGTCGACCGCCAGCGGTTCGACATCATGTACGAGTCCGCGCTGGAGGTGCTCGGCAATGAACGCCAGGCGCACGTGTTCGCGTCGTTGACGATGTACATCCTGGTCGGCTACGAGCAGGCCACGCTGCCCCGCGACCCGGGGGTGCTGGCCTGGATCGCCGAACAGGTGCTGCGCACGCTGGATTCGGGCGGGTTCGCCACCATCCCCGGAGGGGAGTGATCAGGCACCCGCCCGGTGGGGACGCAGCGCGTCCGGCGGGATGGTGCCTAACTTCCCGGCCTGGAAGTCCTCGAGCGCCTCGATCAGTTCGGCCTTGGTGTTCATCACGAACGGACCGTACTGCACCACCGGTTCGCGGATCGGCCGGCCGCCGAGCAGCAGCACCTCGAGAGCCGGCCGGTGGGAGTCCTGCGTGGTGTCGGCACCGACGGTGAGACGGTCACCCGGTCCGAACACCGCGAGCCGGCCCTGGTGGATCGGGTGTCCCTGGGGGCCGACGGTGCCACGGCCGGACAGGATGTAGACCAGCGCGTTGAAGTCGCGGTTCCACGGCAGGTTCAACTGCGCGCCGGGTTGGACGGTGGCATGGGCCATGGTGATCGGCGTGTGGGTGACGCCCGGGCCGCGGTGGCCGTCGATCTCGCCGGCGATGATGCGGACGAGCGCGCCACCGTCGGCGCCGGCCACCAGCGCCACCTGCGTCCCTTCGATGGACTGGTACCGCGGCAGGGTGAACTTCGCGGCGCGGGGCAGGTTGACCCACAGCTGGACGCCGTGAAACAGGCCACCGCTCTGCACCAGCTCGGCGGGCGGTGTCTCGATGTGCAGGATGCCCGACCCGGCGGTCATCCACTGGGTGGCGCCGTCACCGATCAGGCCGCCGCCACCGTGTGAGTCCTGATGGGCGAACCGGCCGTCGATCATGTAGGTCACGGTTTCGAAGCCGCGGTGCGGATGCCAGTCCGTGCCTCGGGGCTCGCCGGGCTGGTACTGGACCTCGCCCATCTGATCCATGTGCACGAACGGGTCGAGGTCAGCGCGGGGAACCCCCGCGAAGGCGCGGACCACCGGGAACCCCTCGCCTTCATAGCCAGGGCGTCCGGTTGTTATCCGGCGAACCGGCCGTTCCGTATCGGCGGGGGTGGCCCGGGTGATGCGGGGCAGTTGCAGAACATCAGCGGTGACAGCAGGCATACCGGCTATAACCGGACCGCGGTCCGATTCATTCCCGGGATGGCATTGCCGTGTATGGGACGGTCTGACCAGCTAATTCGCTTCTGTCCCGGATTCGTCGGCAGAAGAAAGCGGAATCGAGCCCTGACCAGCCGTCGTATTCTTTCCTGGTGCGACCAGGCCTTCGCTGCGACGTGAGAGGATGTACCCTTCGTTCGGCCGTCAACAGTTTGCTGCGTGGATTCCCGGCCGGCATCGACCTCGCATCCGCTCTGCAGGGGGGTGAGCAACCGTGCACCTCTTGGGTGTGCTGATCACGGCGCTGCTGCTGGCCGTGGTGACCGCGCCGCCCGCCGGGGCGATCGAACCTCCGGTGATCGACCCGGCGGCGGTCCCGCCCGACGAGACCGGTCCGGACAATCCGATGGAGCAGCGCCGGGTGTGTGCGGCGCCGACGGTGTACCCGGACTCCAACTTCGCCGACCGACCGTGGGCCAGCGACTATCTGCGGCTGACCGAGGCGCACAAGTTCGCCACCGGGGCGGGGATCACCGTCGCGGTCATCGACACCGGTGTGAACGGGTCACCGCGGGTGCCGGCCGAACCGGGCGGCGATTTCGTCGACGCGGCCGGCAACGGCATGTCCGACTGCGATGCGCACGGCACTCTGACGGCTTCGGTGATCGCCGGGCGCGGCGCCCCGACCGACGGCTTCATCGGGGTGGCGCCGGATGCCCGGATCCTGTCGCTGCGCCACACCTCGGCGGCGTTCCAGCCGGTCGGTGCGCGCACCGATCCGAACAATCCGAACACCACCCAGACCGCCGGCTCGCTGCGCAGCCTGGCCCGCGCCATCGTGCACGCGGCGAACCTCGGTGCGCAGGTGATCAACATCAGTGAGGCGGCCTGCTACAAGGTGACCCGCCCGATCGACGAGACGGGTGTCGGCGCGGCCGTCAACTACGCGGTGCACGTCAAGAACGCGGTGGTGATCGCGGCGGCCGGCAACACCGGTCAGGACTGCACCCAGAACCCGCCGCCCGATCCGGCAGTGCCGTCCGACCCGCGCGGCTGGCAGCAGGTGCAGACGATCGTCAGCCCGGCCTGGTATTCGCCGCTGGTGCTGACCGTCGGCGGGATCGGTCCGACCGGTCAGCCGAGCAACTTCTCGATGTCCGGGCCGTGGGTCGGTGCGGCCGCGCCGGCGGAGAACATCACCGCACTGGGGTACGGAGGTGAGCCGGTCAACGCGCTGCAGGGGCAGGACGGCCTGGTCCCGGTCGCCGGTACTTCCTTTGCCGCGGCGTATGTCTCGGGGCTGGCCGCGTTGATCCGGCAGCGCTACCCGGACCTCACGCCGGCGCAGGTGATCAACCGGATCACCGCGACCGCGCGGCATCCGGGCGGCGGGGTGGACAACTACGTCGGCGCCGGGGTGATCGATCCGGTGGCCGCGCTGACCTGGGATGTGCCCGAGGGGCCGGAGACGGCTCCGTACCGCGCCAAGGAGATTCCCGAACCGGAGTTCATCCCGCCGCCGGACCGCGGGCCGATCACCTGGGTGGTGGTGTCGAGCGCGGCGGTCGCGCTGGCGCTGGGCATCGGAGCGCTGACCCGACGGGCGTTGAGGCGCCGATGAAGTCGCTGCGAAACCTGTTCGGGATGCGGTTCAGCACCGGCCACGGGATCTGGGCGGCGGTGCTCATCCCGGCGGTCGTCGTGCTGTTCGAGCGGCTGGAGATGCTGTGGCTGGGCGTCGTGGTGGCGGTGTTCATCGCGCCGGCCTCGGTGCTGACCATCCGGGGCCGCCGGCTGACCGGTTGGGTCGCGGCGGTGTTCTCCTGGCGCCGGCGCCACCGGGTGCCGCCGGCCCGGCCGTCGGAGCCCGCGGTGGGGGCCACCGTCGCACCCGGCGATCACGTCGCGGTGCGCTGGCAGGGCGACCACCTGGTGTCGGCGATCGAGCTGGTGCCCCGCCCGTTCACCCCCACCGTGCTGGTCAACGGCAAGGCGTTCACCGACGATCTGCTCGACACCCGGTTGGTGGAGCAGTTGCTGACCGCGCACTGCCCCGATCTGGAGGCCGACATCGTCTCGGCCGGGTACCGGGTGGGCAAGACCGCCCCGGCCAGTCTGCTGGCGCTCTATGAGCAGGTGCTCGGCCCGTATCCGGCGCCGGCCAACCGGCGGACCTGGATCGTGCTGCGCGCCGATCCGGAACGCACCCAGAAGTCGGCGCGCCGCCGCGACGTCGGGGTGGCCGGGTTGTCGCGGTATCTGGTGGCGTCCACCACCCGGATCGCCGACCAGTTGGCCAGCCACGGCGTCGACGCCCGGTGTGCGCGCAGTTTCGATGACCTCGACCGGGCCACCGAGATCAGCTTTGAAAGGGAGACCTGGTCGTCGATCAAGGGACGCAGCACCTTCACCGCGGCCTACAGCGCGCCCGGCGGCCCGGACGTGTGGTGGTCGGCGCGTGCGGACCACACCATCACCCGGTTGCGGGTACGGCCGGGCGCCCCGCCGACCTCGACGGTGCTCTTGACGACGCTGGCGAATCCCACCACGCCGCGCGGGTTCTCCTGCCTGTTCGGTGGTCAGCGCGCCGCGCTCGAGGGGTTGAGCCCGGTGACCGACAAACATCACGAGCTGCCGATCGGTTCGGCCGGGGTGCTGGTCGGGGAGACCGTCGACCGCTACCCGGTCTACATGCCGTTCGACGACGTCGATGTGAGCATCAATCTCGGCGATGCGCGGTTGTTCACCCAGTTCGTGGTCCGTTCGGCCGCGGCCGGCGGGGTGGTGACGCTGCTGCCGCAATTCCGGGAGTTCGCCTCGCTGATCAATGCCCGGGTGGGGCCGGAAGCCAAGATCAGCTGGCCGAATGCCACCACCTACCTCGGGCCGCATCCCGGGATAGGCCGGGTCATCCTGCGGCACAACTTCATCGACACCCCGCGACACCGTCAGCTGCCGATCCGGTTGATCAACCCGCGAGAAGAAAGCCGCTATCAGATGGCGCTGGAGGGCTGATGACAGAACTCAGAGTCGAACCGTCGGAATTGCAGGCGAAGGCAACGGTCATTTCTGCTCCGTGGCCCCCCATGCCCACTGACCCGCAACCGGCGTGCGGTCTGGAGCTTGCCGGTATCGCGGTCAGCCAACTCTATGCGGCGTCGGCGGAGACCCGCGCGAAGATCGCCGCCGGAGAGGTGGAGGCGAGACGGCTCTCGCAGTCCCTGGTGGCGGCGGCGAACGCCTATACGGAATTCGATGCACGGGCAAAGGCGGCCCTCGATGCCGGCGAGCCGATCCCGTCGGAACCCGTTTTCCCCCGGTATGACATCGAACCGCCCGCCCCAGAGCCAACCGGTCTGCCTATCGGGCAATGCCCCGGTCCGCCCGGATACCTCGACGTCAAGACCGCGGCCGCGCAGATCAATGCTCCCGATCAAACCGCGTCGTTGCAGGAGTTCGCGGCGAACTGGCGGGCTTACAGCACCCAATTGTCCGAACGCGCAAATTCTTTCAACCTGGACGACGTCAACTGGGGTGGTACCGGTGCAGAGTCTGCACAGGACGCGATGACCGAACATCGGCAGTGGTTGCAAGCCATGGCGGGAGTCGCCGAAAACCTGGCCGATCACGCGGAGAAGCTCGCGGATGCGCATCGCAAGGCGGTGCAAGAGCATCCGACCGAAGAAGAAGTGGAGCGGGTCGAAAACATCGTCCGTCAGAACTTCAGGTGGATGGACATGTACCACCAGTTGCAACGAAAATCGGACGAGGTCCTCAGCGAGTACGCCAAGGACTCCGCCCTCAGCGGCATAGAAGTTCCACCACCCCCCACGGGTGCAGCGATGGTTCCTCCCGTCACCACAAACGGCGATCCCCGCGGCAGGTACAGCAGAGATGCCGATCTCAAAGCCAAGTACATCCAGGAGGGCGCACCTGGCGGGGGCGGTGCGCCGGGCGGGGGTGCACCTGGCGGGGGCGGGGGTCCGACAGGGTCGGTGGACCCGATGGGTTCTCCGGTAGCACCCGAACCTCCCGTGCCGGCCTCGCCAGAGCCGGTTACCGCCGCGGCCGAACAGGGCGGCGGCGCGCCGGCGGGCGGTGGGTCTCCGGGTGGTGGCGCCCCATCCGGCGGCGGCGCACCCGGCGGTGGAATGCCAGGCGGGCTTCCCGGCGGCGCGCCGGGTGGCAAACCCGAGATGCCCAAGATGCCTACCGATCCGAGCGTCAAGCCCGCTGCCGGTGGAGGTGCCGGCGGCGGAGCGGGAGGCGGAGCCGGGGGCGGGGCACCTCAGCCGTTGCAGCCGGCAGTGACCGCCGAGACCGTCGCGGCGTCACCGGCTGCGGGGCGCGCCGGCGCAGCACCGGTCGGTGGGCCGATGGCAGGCGGCGGCATGGGCATGATGGGCGGCATGGGCGGCATGCCCATGGGCGCCGGCGGTGGACAGAATCAAGGCAAAGAGAAGCGGCGCGACGCGAATCTGTCACCCGATGAGGATCTGTACAAAGAAGATCGACCGTGGACCGAAGGGATCATCGGCAACCGGCGGCGTAAGGAATCGCAGGAAGGTAAAGAATCCAAGTGACGGAGGAGTTGCATCCCCAGGTCGCCGCGGTGTTGCGGCACGGCGAGCAGCTGCAGTCGATCATGGATGACCAGCTGCACAAGATGAACACCCAAACCTTCACCGGCACTGACGAATCCGAGTCCGTCGAGGTCATCCTCGATGGTCACCAGCAGTTGGCTGACATCCGTATCGAGGACGGGCTGCTGCGACTGGGTGCAGCGACCGTCGAGCAGCGACTGAACGAGGCGCTGCAGAAGGCGACTGCGTCGGCCATGTCGTCGATTGAAGCCGACCGTGAACGGATCGACGCGTTGGTGACTGAGATGTCGGACGATCTCGGACAAATACTGCAGTGACGAGGTGAGCGCTGCAGCGGCGTCAGCCTGGGCGCATCTCCCCATCGAGAGTCTGCTGGCCCTGCTGATCCGTGCGCGTATATTCCGCAGCCGCCGTGTCCAGTTTCTCGGCGAGGTCGTTGGAGATCCGCTCCATCGCCTTGGCCGCGTTACTGCGTGACATTTGGGCGGCACCGAGTGCGGCTATTGTCGGCGCGCACACAATGCCGTGGGTCTGGAGGACTTTGCCCGTCACCCCGTCGGTTGCGGCTTCTGCTGATCCCAATGTGGTTGCGACATCACGCTGCCCACCGGCCAAACCGGTCAGATCCGAGGCCGCGACTTCCAGGTTGCCGCCCACGCTGCTTCCTCTCTCTTGGGTCCTTGACCGGTTGATCAGGACGGGTTCGCCGCCGACGCAACGCTGCTGTACTCGCCGGCAGCTTGTGTCATGCGCGCAGCGTTGCGGATCACGGCCCGTGTGAGCTCGTTGTATCGCAGGCTTGCCAGCGGTGCAGTTCCGGCAACCGCTGCCACCTCGATGGCGGTGGAAATGGCCGGGCCTTTGAACGGAATCGCCTTCGCGGCAATCGCGGCTGGGATAGATAGGCTCAAGACCGTCTGACACCGGTCCAGCATCTTGCGCGCCACATCGACTTGATGGGCCTCCGCGTCGAGGATTTCCTTCACAGTTCGATCGATGGCGGCCATGCGCTCAGCACGCGCACGCTGCTCGTCATTCCTGTCGGTGTAGGTGTTTGACGCCTTACCCTGCCAACTCTCGGGCGACTTCGTCGCACCGAGGGCCTCGCCTGCAGCCTCGAAAGCTTGTGCCCCTTCTTCGAATCGGTCTCCCTTCTCCGGGGTACCGACTCCACAGGTATTGCTCATCACCATCATCGCCAAGAGCGCTGCTCGAATGATGGGGGTGGCGGCCGCCTTGGCGAGTCTTCCTTGGTCGAGGCCGCTACCCGCTTCGGTCATGCCCTGCATGAGTGTGACGAAATCAGCGCCAGTACCGGCTATCCCCCATCCGGTATGGTCCTTGGCGCTCATCGGGTGCTCGACGACGCTCTTACCCCAGTTGAGAGTCGAGTATGCGTCTAGCATTCTGGACATGCGCGCTCTTTCGCTCGTCGTTATGCAAAGCCTAGCAACGAGTACACGCCCCGAACCGCACTAGATTGTCTTTGCGGCGGGAAGCTGACATCAGAGCGATCACCCAGGGGGCGGCGGGTTCTCATGCGCCGCCTGAACCCCCGGGCCGAGCTCCAGATGCAGTTGCTCCAAACGCGCCAGAGCCCGATCGTCGGTGAGCTCAAGACGAGCCTGCGGATGCTGCCAGTAGAAGCGCATCAGCTCAAGAAGCGCGCGGCCCCCGGGCGTGAACCACGCCGACTCCTTCAATACGTGCATCTGGCGGTCTGCCGTCACGACGGCGATTGGGCTTCGCGCGCCCGGGTATTCGAGCGCTTCGTCGGTGATGTGTACAACGTCCGACCAGTCACCGCTTCTGATGCGGAAGGACTCTACGAAGGTGAAGCCGTCCGGCGTCAATCGGACATAGCCGGCTCCCCGGCAGTACACCATCCGCAGCAGCAGTACCAGACAGACCACCGCGGGCAAGAAAAATATTGCGGCATAGTGCCGTCCGATATCCTCCGGAAGCGGGATGTTCAATCGCCCCGTTACTCCGAGAATCGAAAAGCTGCCGAACGCGAGGGTTCCCGCCGTCAGACATACGTACAGGCCCGCATCGACCCGCCAGTCGATTCGGATCACCGTGCCGTTGTGATCAGCCGCTGCTCGGGGTTTCACCTTCGGCTTGATGACCCAGGCGATCAGCGCAGGAAACCACAGGGCGGCCAACGCCAGGGCGACGATCATCGTGACGTGGTGGCCGTTGCGAAACGCGTGCACCGCCCAGCCGAAGCACACGAGGAAGGCGATGGCCAGTATCGTGATCGAGAATCGCCGCAGTACGACCATCGGGGTTCGGCCTCTTCGGACTCAGGTGCTGGCGGATTCTGCCAGTGCGTCCGCCATCAGCACGCTCAGGTGCTGCCAGTACACCCAGTCGGCGATCGCCTCGCGCAGGCTCTGCGCGTCGATCGCGGTGTGGGCACGGTGTAACGCCAATTCCTGCCGGTGTTCGGTATAGGCGATGAAGCTCTTGAGATGGGCGAGTTCTCGGCCTTCTCCCGCGCCCATCAACGGTTTCATCGTGTCGAACCAGAGTTGATCGGACTTGTCTTCGGGCGCAGTGGCGTCCACGGGAGGCGGCGGCAGCAGGTCGGGCAGCATGGCATCGCTCATCGCGGTGAGGCGGGCGGCAGACTCCGGAGCGATGACTTCGAGCCGGCTACGGCCCTGCATCGTGCCGTTCTGAGGAATGTCCGCCTCATCGATCAACACCTTGCGCGCGCCCGGGTCGATCCCGCGCAGCTGCTCGTCGGTGCCGACCACGGCCTGCAACGTGGCGCCGGTGTGCTGTGCCCACCCCTGCAACGCCAGGAACGGGTAGGTCGCCCACTTCGCGCGCTCGGTTGGGGGGATCGATTCGTCGGCGGTGGCCATCTTCACCTGCTCGGGCAGATTGACCCCGTCCGGGATGAACGCCAGCCCGTAGCTGTTGGCCACCACGATGGTGCCGTCGACGGTGACCCCGGTCGCCCATAGGAAGCCCCACTGTGCCTCCGGGATGGACGGCGGCGCGTTCAGTGCCGCACCGATCTGCCGCGCCAGCCGCAGCGGGTCATGTCCGCCCTGGAGGCGACGTAACGCGCCTGCGGTCGCTGCCCCGGCGACGGCGTCGCGCTGCGCCCGAGCATTGGTGACCGGTACCGGAGCTGCGGCGACACCGGCGGCACCGGTTGCCGCCGCAGCGGGCGGAGCCACAGGGGCGGGACCCGGGGCGGCCGGCGGTACCGGTGCGGCCGGCGGCGGAGTGGGCGCCGGCACCAACGGCATTGGGCTGCCACCGGCTGCACCGCCGGTACCCGGCATGGGGGTCGCTGGAGCTGCCCCTCCGGCGCCGACCGGGCCGGCGGCCCCGGTGGGCGGTGTGTTCGGCGAGGCCGGTGTCGCAGCGGCAGCCGGATTCGCCGGTGCCGGCTGAGCCGGAGCGGGCGCCTCCAACGGCTGCACCGGAGGAGCGATCGGAACCTGCGCAGCGCTGGCGGCGCGAACAGCCGCTTCCAGTGGTGTCGGCGGGGGCGCAGCGGCGGGGTTCGTTGCAGCGGCCTGTCCTGCTTGCGCGGCGGCCGGATCGACGGCAGAGGAGCTTTCCGAGCCAGAACCAAAGGAACCCAACGACGAACCGGTGCTCGTTGAGCCGCCCGATGAGGGACTTCCGGACGAGCCGGACGAACCTAGGCCGCCACCGGCCGGAGAAACACCGCTGGAGGGTCCGCGGGAAGACGCGGGCGGGGTTGCGTGGTGGGGCACCGGGGTCGAAAAACCCGCTTGGCCGGGCGCACCCGGGACAGCCATCGTGGGCGTCGTCGCCGCTGGCGGGCTAGTTGTCGCCGCTTCATATACCTCCGGTTGCGAGCCGTTACCAATCGGTTGCTCTACACCACCATTTGCGGGCTCGTTTTCGGGCGGCGGCAATTGCGGGTTCGTCCATAAACCTTCTTGTTCCGCCTGGTATTCGTGCGGGTGACCATCCGTCGGCGAGTCTCCCGGCGGCGTCGGCGGTGACCACAAGCTGACAGTATCTGAGCTGAACTCCGAAGGCTGGCCTTCGGCTGATGCCTTATCCGACTCCGCGGATACAGGCGTTCCATCGCCAGTGTCAGTCGCTGATTCCGTCGACGCGTCAGACTTAACCTCGATACCGAATTCCGCGGCTAGTTCTTCCGATTTTCGAGATATTGTCTGCAAGTTATCGTTGCGGCCGGCTCGAACGAGCGCGGATGTCTCTGCATCAGCCAGAAGGCACTCGCCCTGAACTTCCTTAGCTTTTTGATTTAGAAGTTTTTTCGTATCAGCTATAGTTTTCTCAATTTTGCGCAGCCTGCGTGCAACGGCATCAGCCTCGGCAGCTGTGGCACTATGAGAAGCGATAATCTTATCTGCCGTCGCTATCGCCGCTGCTGCGGCACCACCCTCCCAATTGCTATTTAGCACGTCTCGCTGGTTCTGAAGCGCAGGAATCACATTGTTGCGGATATCGTCCGCAAATTGTTGAAAACTATTTGCGGTCTCAGCGATCGCTTGTTCATCGGCGTTCACCCAGCTGTTGCCCGTTACTGTCTGACTTCCGTATTCGCTGTCGTCAGGCTGAATCGTGGCGACCGACCAAACATCTTGCGGAACTGTCCGCAAGGCAATCGGATTCGTCATAATCTATTCCGCAACTGCTCGACAGGCTGCGTTGACTACACCGACCAAATAGTTCGACGCCATCAAGAGATACTTATCTGCTGGCACATAGGTGGGCAATGCAGCAACATACGCATTTCGGTATTGTGCGGACAGTTGAGCCACGTCCCTCAGAGTTCCATTGCCGCTTTCCTCACCGAGCGAGTTAACTTCGCGCGCGAAGTCTTGCATCACAGGTATGACGTCATCGGTGAGGCGTTTCTGCTCATTGGACCACTGGCCAGCAGGAATGTCTGGTGATGTCACCGTCCACGGCTTTATCTCGCTCTGATAGGCGGCTAGAGCAGAAGCCCAGTCCTCGCACACTGGATTCGGTTCTGTGAGGTATCGTTGCGGTTGAGACAAATCACCCAACGGAGGCACCTGGTCAGGGGGGGATAGTGGTGGCACTAACGGCGCACGTGCCGCTGCAGATTTGAAATCAATTGCGGCACAGATGCTCGATATCGCTTCAGAGATACTGTTAGCCACGACGGCGAGGTTGTTGTCAACAGCCACGTAGGTGGGTATAGCGTCTGCATAAGCCCGTGAATACGCTATTAATTGTTCGTATAGTTCGCGCATGACGCGATGCGGGGTCATCTCTGCTATCGGCACAAGCTGGTCAGCGGATACCCTCATTGACTCTCCCACCGCCTCGAATTGCTCCCGTACATCCGGCGTCCACTCGGTTGCAGGTACCGCCGGATCCCGACGATCCCACCCGTTACGCTGCGCGTGGGCGCGAGTTTCGAGTATCGGCCGGACCGGAGCGCACGATGGTTCGTCGGTAATGACGGTTATCGGACCCGTATCGTCGGCACTGGCAATGCGTGTATTCGAAGTATGGGCTTGGTTTGGGGCAGCACGTGATGGCTCATCGCCAACGACCTCGTCGCCACCCGCGACCGATAGGGTGACCGCGGCCGTCACTCCCACAGCAGCTAGCAATGCGACCGCGCCGACTACCCACTTCCAGCCGTTGCCTCGCTTCGGTGGCGGTGTCGACCACTGTCCGTGCGGATACTGTGGCCACGGCTGCGGCGGTCCCGGGCGACCCCCAGGTGGTGGTGGGTGGATTGGACCATTGGGTGGTGTTGGTCCGCTCATCGGCGGGCCCCTCCAACCGCAGAAAAACCCCGCGTCACAGGTCAACCAGGGCGGAATCGCGAGTCACCTGTTCCGGCCCCTCGGCACGACTATCCGACGTCTCATGTTGCCCATCCGACTGTGGGCGGCGGCCACGGTTTTCCTCCGCGGAAATGGCATCCTTGTCCGACACCGGCTCTCCTATCGGTTGGTTCGTCGGTTCAGGAAGGAACCCTAGCCCTGAGTCTTGCTCGGTAGGATCCGCACGCTCTAGGGCATTAGCGGAGAGGCTCTCCCCGATAGTTCCAGCGAATTGCCCAATTTGTTGATGCGCGCCTTGACCTGCCTGCAATACAGTTTGCGGTGCGGACCCCGCAGCTCCTGCCATCTGCACGGGCACTCCCAAAAGGGAACCGATAGCGCCGTTCTGTCCGGTTGATCCGTACGTATCCCCGACTGAACCACTCATAGCGCCCCCGGCACATAGACCGCGTCTGCAGCACTCTTCAGCTCCTGATCGGCAGTATCATCAGTGCGCTGATAGGCCTGCTTGGCGGCTGCTACATTCGCGGCGAATTCCGCTTCTTGGGCACGCGTCGCGGCAACCATCTCGGTTACCTTCGCAGCGACGCCGGGCAGAGCTTCGGCGACCACCTGACTCATGGGGTCTTCCCCAGCCGGTATTGCCGGAACAGACGGCACCATGACCTCCGCCGGATCCCAGTGCAGCGCGCTCTCATTGACCTTCAGTTCAGGGATAGCCATCCTCTGTCCCCTCGTCAGTTACCCACGTCCTGGCGGCCAACGCCATGGCAACGAGCGTCGCTCTGCTGTCAAAGACCCGCCAATGATCACGTCGAATGTTACCTGACCAATGGCACCTGCTTAAGCAACAATTATTGTCGCTTGCCAGGGGGATGGGACCACCTGATTGCCACGAGGATGGGACCACCGTGGCGCGTTATTGAGGATGCTGGTCGGGGTGGCCTGGGTCAAGTTGGTCGCGGGTGCGTTGGCGGTAGGACGGTCCTTCGATGACCAGGGTGTGGGCGGTGGAGGTCAGTCGGTCGATGGCTGATTGGGCCAGCAGGGTGTCGGCGGTCATGGTCAGCCATTCGGCCGGCTCGCGGTTGGAGGTTGCGATGGTTGTCTTGGTCCGGTGGCGTTCCACCACAATTTCGTAGAAGTCGCTGGTCTTGGTGGCGTCGAGGGGCCGTAGCGCGAAGTCGTCGATGATGAGGACGTCGACGGCGGCCAGTCGGCGGATCTCGGCGTCGACGGTGTTGTCGAGGCGGGCGGCGCGTAGCCGAGTGAACAGTTTATCGGCGCGACCGAACATGACACTATGGCGTCGGCGAATGGCCATGTGCCCCAGTGCTGTTGCCAGATGTGTTTTGCCGACGCCGACGGGTCCGAGGATGATCGCCGATTGCCCGGCGTCGAGGAACCGTAGCGAGGTCAGATCGCCGAGCAGGGTGCGGTCATAGCGTAGGTCGTCGAGCGCATTCCAGCTGTCGAAACGCATTGTCGGGTCGAGCCCAGCTTTGACCGCCCTCAGTGCCGCGGACCGGGATTCGCGTCGTGACACCTCGTCGGCCAGCAGTGTTTCGAGGAACCCGATGTGGCTGAGTTTGTGTTGGCGGGCCAGTGCGGCGCGTTCGGGCAGGGTGTCGGCCAAGGCGCCGAGTTTAAGGGTTTTGAGCAGTCGCAGCAGGTCAGCGCCGACCGGCTCAGCGGGCTTGCGGTTGGTGGAGGTGGTCATGTCAGCGGGTCTCCTCGGACTCGGAGTGGGATATCACGGTCAATGGTGTTGGGGTGGAGCTGAATTCGGATGGGTCACGGGAGAACCGGGTGGCTTCCTGTCCGACTGCCCGCGGTAGTGCCGGTGCGCAGGTTTCGGTGGCGCGTTCCAGCATGGAGGCGATCTTGGTGACCGAGACCACATCGAGGTCCAGTGACAGTGAGCAGGCCGCCTCGACGCGCTGTGCGCCGTAGCGGCGCACCAGGCCCAGCAGGCGGTAGACGGTGCGCATCCGGGTCCAGGGCAGCGGGTCATCGAGGATGCGTTCGGCATAGATCCCGATATTGGGCCCGTGCGCCGCGCACGCCGCGATCAACGCTGCCAGGTCGCGCAACGCGTAGCCGGCCTTGTGTTCGGGCAGATCCCCACGGTCGGTGCTGCGGCCCCCGGCCGGCTGGCGGGGATGGACTTTCACCAGCGTGCCGGAGCGTGTCAAGTTTTCTGTGTAAGTCGCTTGTTTGGTTTCCTGTCGATCGTCGGTGTTACAGATACGGCTCGATGCGGTCTGGGTAGACCAGCGAGAGTTGTTCGAGTGCTTTCTTCCAGTTGGTGACCACTTGTCCTTCCACGAGGCGTCCGGGAGCTGTTCGGCAACGTTTTTGGCTGCGTTCCTTGGCCCGTTCGGCGGCGCGTTTATCCTCGATGTTGCAGATGGCCAGCCACAGCAGTTTCACCACGGCGGCATCGTTGGGGAACTGGCCGCGGGTCTTGGTGACCTTGCGTAACTGGTAGTTCAGCGATTCGATCGAGTTGGTCGTGTAGATCACCCGGCGCAACTCGGGCGGAAACGCCAAAAACGGCGTGAACTGTTCCCACGATCGATCGAAAACCCGTGTCACCGTGGGATTTTTCTTGCCTAACTCCGATGCGGTGAACGCGTCGAGTTCGGCACGGGCCGCTTCGGCGTTGGCCGCGGTGTAGATCGGTCTGAGTGCTGCGGCCACGGCCTTGCGGTCGCTGTAGGGCACGAACCGCAGCGCGTTGCGGATCAGATGCACCACACAGGTCTGAACGGCGGCCTGCGACCAGGTGGCCGCGATCGCCTCGGGGAAGCCGGTCAACCCGTCGCAGCATACGATCAGCACGTCGCGGATGCCGCGGTTGGCCAGATCGGCACACACCGAGGCCCAAAACGCCGCTCCTTCGTTCTGCTGGACCCAGATGCCCAGGACGTGCTTGATCCCGGCCATATCGACGCCCACGGCGATGTGAGCGGCCTTGTTGCGGGTGTGGCCGCCGTCTTTGACCTTGACGACGATCGCGTCGAGGTATATCACCGGGTAGATCGGGTCCAGCGGCCGGCGCTGCCAGGCCAGGACCTCCTCGCAAGATCTCGTCGACGATCTTGGAGATCGTCTCGTGCGAAACGTCGGTCCCGATCGTCGACGCAAGGTGAAACTGTATGTCACGCAGGGTTATTCCACCGGCGTACAGCGAAATGATCATGTCATCGAGCCCGCCGAGGCGACGGGCGCCCTTGGGCACCAGCCGCGGAGTGAACGAGCCGTCACGATCACGCGGCACATCCAACGGCACCGGGCCGGCCTCGGTCTGCACCGTCTTCGCCGAAGTGCCATTGCGGGCATTGGGCAGCGCCCGCCCCACCGGGTCGCCCTTCTCATAGCCCAGATGATCGGTCAGCTCCGCAGCCAGCCCACGCTCCAGAGCCAGCTTGATCAGCCCGGGCAGCAAGCCCCCCTCACCGGTCAACGCAACCTCGCCGGAATCGACCTGAGCCAGCAAATCGTCCACCACGCCCGACACCCGAAGCGCCTCGGCCATCTCCACGGTGGACCCCACCTCACCCAATGCCAAATCCGCGTCCTTGCCTGTCGCCATGCCCTGAGATCCTTCCGTCAGGACTTACACAGACCATCTGACACCCCCGCGTGCCGCGGTGATAGAACTTCACCAACTCCCCATCGGCACGCACGTCCAACGTGGTGCCGATCCAACACTCGGGCAGCGAGTACAGCGCTTTGGCGACCTCGGCGTGGAAATCACGGTGCACCTTGACCGCTTTGAACACCGGCACGTCATAGACCCCCGGCATCGCCAGCAGTAGCGGCTGTTCTTCGGCGGTGAACACCTCCAGCGGACGCGCGCAGGTGGTGCCGTGGATGCGGGTCCCGGCGGTGCGCTCACACCACACGGTCGCGACGTGCTGAGCTTCGTCGAGACTGCTGAATGTTTCACCGTCCCAGAAGTTTCGGCGCACATACTGCACCACGCGTTCCACCCGCGGCTTATCCTTCGGGGACCGCACCCTGGCCGGGTCGGTGAGGAATCCGCCATGACCGGCGTAGTCCAGCCACCCACGGGTGAACTGCGGGTTGAGCGCATCAGCAGAAGCGATCACCGGTTTCAAATTGTCGGGGATCAGCACTGCGAACACCCCACCGAAAAACGCCCACGCCGCCTGACATCCGGCGATCACCGCCGCCAGGGTCTGCGAGTACGTCAGCCAGACGAACATGTGCCGGGAGTAGACGGCGGTGAAGATCAACGCATGCACCTTGCGGCGCCGACCGTCCGTGGCGTCGGTGAGCATTCCCAGGTAGCCGAAATCGATCTGGCACTCCACGCCGGGATCACCATCAGCAACCCGTACCGTGGTGCCCTTGCGGCCGAAACCACAACGCTCACTGGCGAATCGGTGCAACGTTCGATACGGCACCACACACCCCTGCCGGGCCAGCAACGTGTGGATCTTGGTGATCGTCAACGGCCGCTGTTCACCGTCGCCGGCCACCCACGCCCTGATCTGTCCCTCGAACGCCAACAACTGTTCCCACGCCGCACCATGACCATGCGGGCGCACCGGGCGCACCGCCTCGGCGACCGCCCCGATCAACCCGTCATCGATCACGCTGGCGTCGTCGTCTCGGCGCAGACCGGCAGCATGCGCGGCCTGCACATAGCGGCGCACCGTTTTGCGGTCCAGGCCGCAATGCGCGGCGATCGTGCGCAGGCCTGGCGCCGGTAACCCGGCCACCCCCAGCCACAACCGCAGTACTTCCCTGATCTCGTTCACATTGACCTCCCGAAAAGCCATGCCCGCTGCCTCCGTGACTAGAGCTGTCACGACGATCGAACGAACAAACGAAGAGACCACCGACGCGACGCGCCGGTGGTCCCATAACTGGCAATCCAGGTGGTCCCATCCTCCTGGCAAAAATCAGGTCACACTGGTCCCAAGCTCATGGCAGACGACAAATTATTGCTGCCCACTGCGGTAAGCGACGCGCTCACCAACATCCACAGCCGCGATGCGCACTAAATTGGCCCAACTCGGGTAACAACGTGCGTGTGGGTGCTGATGCACCAATTTCGCCGGGATCACGCGATATCGCGGATGGCAATGACACGCTGATCATGATGGCTTTGGAGTAGCCGGTAGCGGTCACACGAACCACAGCCGCTGGAGAATGCCGGCAGTGGCTCCTCTCCAGTAGCTACATGGGCGCTCATCCCGACGAGGATCCAACGCCGGACAAGTCTGTCAGACGTAGCGATTCAGCAGATCCTCGACAGAGTGGGGTAGCAGTTCCGTTGGTATCAGCAGACCTTCCGAGGAGAGCCGGGGGTCGAGACGCCCGATCGGCCCCTGGATCGTCATCACCACTGCAGAATCGCTTGGCTCCATCTTGGTGATACGAGGAGCGCCGACGGCTTCGAAGTAGCCGCCCAATTGCACGCTGACCCAGGTTGGCCCGAATTCAGCCGACAACGGCGATTCCTCCGGAACCAACCTGCGCAGATGTGCTCGCGCACCATAGAACGCGTAATAGCCGAGGAGGCCGTAGCCTGCGATCCCCATCATCATCAACGGCAGGAACATCGAAGAACAGAGAGATCGCTCGTCATCGAGGAACAGCGCGACGACGGCGGCCACCGGAAAAATCATCAGAAGCCGCGCCACCTTTCGCACCGCCGAAGACCGTCGCGCGGCCCTGGCGAGTCGGTCCGCCAGCGTGCGATCGGCAGTCGCGTGGGTTCGGATCACCTGGTCCCGGTCGGAACTCAGGCCTGTCGCCAGAGGGGGTCTCGGAGGAGGTGTGTTGACGTGCACCGCCGTGGCACCAAACCGATCACGCCGCGTCGACCCGGATTTCACATCCTTCGCAGCGTCTGCCGGCATCAGTTCCCGCGGGACGAGGATCTTCTGTCCACGTGCGATGATCACCAGGATTGACCTGTGTTCTCTGACGCGGTCGACCTGCGAACGGGCCAACGCGGTGTACCGATCGGCCCAACCGATTCCGATCCAGTCCGGTGTGACGTCGCAATAGACCGTGGTTCCTACCGGCAATCTGCCGAACCGCCAGTAGTCGGGATTAGCCCGGTATATCGCCCCTACCACGACGAAAGCGAATACCAGGACACCGACGACCAGGCCGCCGAGGAGTTCGGTGGTAAAGAAGGGCGCTTCTGGCTCCATCTCGGTGACAATGATCAACGGGGGCATGAGGATGAGGACAATGCCGAAGACGACCCACGCCCAGGGCATGGCCGCGTATTCGGCAACTGCCATCCGGTGAGCGAGTTCCCGATCTGAAACCGTGCGCATCCGGACCGCTCCACCCGGCAGATATTCGATGTCGGGTGTGTTGTGATCGGCGTCCGTTCCGTCCGGCATACGGTCCCTTCTGAGTGTTGCGGTCGGCTACGTTTCCACCCATGTCGCCGACCGGACCGCTCTCGGTCGACTCATCCTCTAGGTCAGGTGGCGGTGGCGAACTCGGCCAGCGCATCGGTGGTCAACACGCTCACGTGCTGCCAGTACACCCAGTCTGCGATCGCCTCCCGCAAGACCTGTGCGTCCGAGGCCGTATGGGCGCGGTGCAGGGCCAACTCCTGACGGTGATCGGCATAGGCGACAAACCCCTTGAGGTGGTCGGCTTCGCGGCCCGAGCCCGAACGCATCAGCGGTTTGATCATGTCGAACCACAACTTCTTGGACCGGTCCTCGGGCGGGGTGTCATCCACCGGCGACGGAGGAAGCAGGTCGGGCAAGGTGGCGTCACTCATCGCCGCCAGGCGCGCGGCCGCTTCCGGCGAGATCACTTCCAGCCGGCTGCGGCCCTGCATGGTCCCGTTTTGTGGAATGTCGGCCTCGTCGATGAGCACCTTGCGCGCACCGGGGTCGATTCCACGGAGTTGTTCGTCGGTGCCGATAACCGCCTGCAACGTGGCGCCGGTGTGCTGTGCCCATCCTTGCAATGCCAGGTAGGGGTATGACGCCCACCTGGCCCGCTCGGTCGGCGGGACCGATTCGTCGGCAGTCACCATCTTCACCTGCTCGGGCAGATTCACCCCGTCCGGGATGAACGCCAAGCCATAACTGTTGGCAACCACAATGCCGCCGTCGGCGGTCACCCCGGTGGCCCACATGAAGTTCCACTGCACCGGGGGGATGGACGGCGGAGCGTTGAGCGCGGCGGCGATCTGCCGGGCCAGCCGCAACGGATCGTGCCCACCCTGCATGCGGCGCAACGCGCCGGCCTTGGCGGCGCCGGCGATGGCGTCGCGCTGAGCGCGGGTGTTTGTCACCGGGACCGGGGCGACCGCCGCACCACCTGATGCTGCTGCCGCGGGCGGAGCGGTCGGCGCTGGCGGCGGAGCGGGTGGCGGCACGGGAGCTGCCGGCGGCGGAGTCGGCGCCGGCCCCAACGGCATTGGGCTGCTGCCGCCCATCCCACCGCCCGTGCCGGTCATCGGTGCGGCCGGTGCGGGGCCCGCGCCAGCGCCAACAGGTCCGGCGGCCGCACCAGGCGGCAGAGTGTTCGGTGTCGCCGGTGCGGCGGCAGCGGGATTCGTCGGTGGCGCCTGGGCCGGCGCCGGCGGCTCCAACGGTTGAATCGGTGTCAACGGAACCTGGGCCGCACTCGCCGCCCTCACCGCAGCATCCAACGGCGTCTGCGGCGGAATGCCCGCAGCCGGATTACCTACGCCGGGTTGCGCGCCCGTACGAGCGGCGGCCGGCTGGTCCGATGAAGCCGTGCTCTCCGAACCGGAACTGAGCGGACTCCACGTCGAACTACCGCCAGATGAACTACCCGACGATGAACTTCCCGCCGAACCGGACGTGCCGCCCAAAGAGGGTGTGCCTGCCGGCGAAAGGCTACCAGACGGGGCTGAAGCGGATGGGCGAATCGGCGGAGATACAGATGGCGAGCCACCTCCCGCGGGACTTTCTGGCCGAATGGGTGCTGGTCCAGGAAGGACGAGTGGGGGCGCTTCGTTGGCTGGCGTAGCCTCGGTCTCGTGGGCCTTTGCAGGAGCGCTCAGCTGGGGGCCGGTTGTAGGAGCTTGGCTCTGGTCGGAAGGCAGCTCGATATCTACATCATCCCGCCGGGGAGGAGGCGGAGTCTGCCGCTCTGGCTGACGAGTCTCCGTGCTCGGGAATTGGTCGGTTTCTTGCCCTCCTTCTGGATTCGAGCCTACTGCATTTTCGTCACGTAGAAATCTAGGCTTTTCGTACCCGGTTTCTTCTCTTGTGGGACGCCTACCACTATTCAGCGGTGGCAGACCTAGCAGTGCCCGAAGTTCTGCTGTCCTTTCATCAATTGTTCGAATGTTATTGTCGAGGCCCTCTGCCACCTCTTTCAGTGTATCTGCCCCCTCTTGTCGACAGCTATCCTCTACTGCCTGGGCCTCCTGATTGAGTAGTTGTTTCGTTTCAGCGACTACCCGTTCGATCGTCGAAAGTTTTTCTGCAGCAGCATCTGCCTCGTCTGCGTTAGCCAAGTGCCCCTGGATAATTTCGTCTGCCACGCTAAGTGCGGCTTGCGATGCTATCCCCGGCCAATTTTCTTGCAAATTATCACGCTGAGCACGAAGCCCAGGCACGACATTACTTCGAAGATTGTTCGCAAAATCTTTAAAAGCCGCCGCAGTACTGGCCACTATATTTTCGTTTAAGTGAACCCAGCCAGCACTGACGACCGTCTGGCCTCCGAATGGGCTATCATCGGGTTGTATAGGTGGAGGAACAATATTTCGCCCAATCACCTCTTGGTGTATTGGATTCTTCACTTGCTATCCAGCAACTGCTCGGCAGGCGGCGCTAACTATGCCGCCTAAACGAAGTGAAGTCGTCGCAAGGAACCGATCTTCGGGAGTGTATGTAGGCAACGCTTGAACGTACGCTCTGCGGTACTGCGCCGATAAATTTGCGAAATCTCTCAAGACGGGGTTTCCACTGCGCTCTCCCATTTCTTGAAGTTTGTCGGCTAAGGCCGTCATAATCGACGCTACATCGTCGTTGATCGCTTTCTGTTCTGGGCCCCATTCGCTTGCAGAAAGGCTCGGATCAGTCGTTGCCCACTCTCGGCTTTCCTCGTGGAACTGCTTCCATGTGTCCTCCCACTCTCTGCATACCTGGTTTTCCGCCGGAAGAAACCGCTCCGGGTTCCCGGGATCGGCAACAGGTGCAACATCTTGTGGAGGACTTAATGGCGGGACTAGGGGTCCCCGAGCACCTGCCGATCCATATTCTATTGCGCTGCATATGTTTGCAATAACACTCGCAGTTGCAATAGCTGCTCGCGCGAGATTGTCATCTTCTTCTGTGTAATTCGGAATACTATCGGCGTAGGCCCGGGAGTAAGCAATCAGTTGCTCATAAAGCTCCCGCATTACACGATGAGGTGTCATCTTCGCGATCGGTACGAGCTGATCAGCTGATACCCGCATCGATTCTCCGACCGCTTCATACTGCGCCCGCATCTCGCTCGTCCACGCTTCTGCAGGAATTGAGGGGTCGCGTTTATCCCACCCGTTTTCCTGCTGCGCCGCCCGCATATTCAGGATCGGCCGCTGAGGGTCGCACGTGGGATCCTCAGTGATGACGGTGACTGGGCCTGTGTCGGTAGCGCTCTTAATTGCACCCGCAAAGGTGCTCGAATGGTTAGGTAGGTCGCCAGGTTTGTCACCGGCATCCTTTCTCCCTGTCGCCCAAACGGTGACCGCCACACTCACGCCGATCACAGCCACCACCGCTACAGCCGCAAGTCCCCACTTCCAACCGTTGCGTGGCTTGTGTGGGGGGACCGGCGGCCATTGGCCATAAGGCTCGGTCGGTTGCCGTTGCGGCCATGGCTGGCCTGCAGGCGGGTACTCGTTCGGCGACGGCGGGAAAGGTCCGTTCGGAGGTGGCGGTGGAGGTGGTGGTATGGGGCCGCTCATTTACCTGCTCCCACCCAGGACTTACGACTGTCGTTCACAGGGCATTCTCCGGTGACTTATCGATCGACTGCGGCTGAACCGGTGCTTCGCTCATGTGCGCGGACCGGCTAGCCGGCTGGGGTGACGCTCTGAGAGTTCTTCATCCGATGTCGACTCTCGCGTCATTGTCTCACCGTTTAGGTCTGACTGCTCTGAAGCGGTATCCGCCGAGCCACCGTCGATGACGTCAGTTTCGCCAGCGCCGGTGATGTTCTCGGCCACGCTTCCAGCTAGCTGACCCACCTGGCCGCCAACATCCTGGACACCGTGCATCACACCCTGAGGCATCGAGGCCGCGGCACCAATTATCTGCATTGGTGCGCTGAGGAGTTGACCGAAGGCACTTGACTGCGCGCGGAAACTCGAGGCCCTCGACCCCGCAGTTGAACCTCCGCTCGTTACGTCCGGGGAATGGATCTGCTGCTCGGCAGCTCGCAGATCTTGCTCAGCATCCGCGTCGGTGCCCCGGTAAGCCCGTTTGGCCGCTTCGATGTTCGCGGCGAACTCGACTTCCCGCGCACGAGTGTCGGCAACCATTTGCGCGACCTTGGCAGCCACTTCGGGCATCACTTCCGACACCAACTGACTCATCGGGTCCTCGCCGCCCGCCATTGCAGGGACCGAAGGCGCGGTGACTTCCGCTGGGTCCCAATGCAGTGCTTCCTCATTGACCCTGAGGTTGGGTACAGTCGCCATCCCTGATTCCCCTCGTCAGTTGTGCAAGATGTGCTGACGCGGGGGCCTCCACGCGCACGCCAAGGACCCGCCAGCTTTCTGCGAATGCTACCCGACCAGCAACGTCGGTCAGAACACAAATTCGTCGGCCACCGTTGGTGCGCAACACGGCCCCGACAGCCACCTCTGACCGAACCCAGTCACTCCCCGACAACAGATCGGGTGAGCCTCCCCAGTTTGAGTGGACACCTGAGATAGCGGGGCACGGGCCCCTGCTGGAAGGATGTCGGGATGTCTCGGACTCGCCGGTCGTTTACGTCGGAGTTCAAGGTGGAGGCTGCTCGGCGGGTGATTGATGGTGGCCGCTCGGTCGTCGAGGTCGCTCGCGAGTTGAATGTGCACGAGAACCTGTTGCGTAAATGGGTTGCTGGCGAAAGGATTCGGGACGGCGCCGCCGCTGACGCGCGCAGGGTGCCCCCTGACGGGGATCTGACTGCGACCGAGCGCGCCGAGTTGGTGCGGCTACGCGCCGAGGTCGCCGAGAAGGACCGTGACATCACGTTCCTGAAAAAAGTGTCGGCGTACTTTGCGGCACAGCAACACCGGTGAGCCGGTTCGAGCTCATTGCCGCGGAGTGCGCCCACCACGACGTGTCGAAGCTGGCCGAGTTGCTCGGTGTGTCGCGATCCGGGTATTACGCGTGGGCAGCACGGCAACGCCGCGTCGAGCTCTCGCCACGGCAGCAATGGCGCCGCGATCTGGAGGTGAAGATCCTCGCGCATTGGCAGGCCTCTGGTCGCACGTATGGGTCGCCACGCATCACTGCCGACCTGCATGCCGAGGGTGTCGGAGTCTCGGAGAACACGGTCGCCAAGATCATGGCCGAGATGGGTATCGAGGGCATCAGCCCTCGCACGTTCAAGGTCAAGACCACCCAGGTCGACCCGACGGCATCCTTTCCGCCGGACCGGGTCGGTCGAGCCTTTGATCAGGGCCGCCTTGACGCGGTATGGACTTCCGATATCACCTATCTGACCTGCGGCGAAGGGGATGCGTATCTGTGTGCGATCCGCGATGAGCATTCTCGGCGGGTGCTGGGGTGGTCGCTGGCCGATCACATGCGCACCGAACTGGTCGAGGCCGCCGTCGATGCGGCGGTCTTCACCCGCGCCGGCCACGTCGCCGGCACCGTCATGCATTCAGATCGCGGCAGTCAGTTCACCAGCTACGACATGGCCCAGGCCTGCACCCGGCATGGCTTGCTCCGCTCCATGGGGGCGACCGGGATTTGCTGGGACAACGCCGGCTCCGAATCGCTCTGGTCGACGGTTAAGCACGAGTATTACAAACGCCATGCGTTCACAACGTACGCGAATCTCACTGCGGGACTTGACAATTACATCAGATTTTACAACCATGAAAGGCGACACAGTTCATTGGGGATGATCTCACCCATCGACTTCGACCTGAGTTTGGACATTTTGCTTAGTACCCAGGTTTGAAGCCGAGGTCGGTGAGGATTTTGCGCTCGGTGTCGGGGATCTCTGGTGGGAAGGTCTGCGTGGCGCCGTTGATGTTGATGGTCGCCGAGCGCAGCGGCCGCAGTGTCTTGACGACTTTGGCGATGGATAGTCCGGTGCGCGATTGGATGGCGTGGGAGACGGCCAGCGCGGCGAACACGATGGTCAGATGCGCTTCGATGGCATCGCGCATGCGGTTGAACATGGGCCGGGCATCAAGGTCGGTTTTGGACATCCGAAACGACTTCTCGACGTGCCACAGGTCGTGATACTTCGCGATGACCTCGCCAGCGGGCATCACCGATGCCGGGACGTTGGTCACGTAGCCCTTGAGCCCGACCAGGGATTGGGCACGGGCCAGGCTGGCTTCGTCGAGAGTGCGTTCATCGCCGCGGGTCGTGACGAATCGTGCTGTCTTGGCCTTCTTCTCGCCGGAGATGATCGCCCGGGCCCGGGCTTCCTGGGCGGCCAGAGTCTTCTGGTCGCGGCGGGCCCGTTTGGCCGAATACGCCCAGATCGCCCGCCACGCCCCGGTATCGCGGTCGGGGTTCCAGACCGGTTCGGTACGCAATTTGGTGTCGTTGACGCGGGTGTTGCCGTGCCGGGGAGTCACGGTGTCGATGACCTGGCCGTCGGTGAAAAGATCGCCGTTCCAATGGAAGTGGGATTCCAGATCGCCGGGAGCCTTGGTGACCCGCGAGCCGACGATGAACGACAGGTTCACCTCATCCACCGCGGCGAGGTTGGTCTGCGAGAGCATGCCTGCGTCGGCGGCCACCACCATCGGTGTGCCCTGCAGATGGTGGCGGGCCAGAAAGCTGGTGATGATCGGCACGATCGTGGTGGTCTCAGCGGTGTTGCCCTCGAAACAGCCGATCTCCAAGGGAAATCCGGTCCGGTCGACCAGCAGTCCGACCACAATTTGAGGGTCGACTCGGCGCTCTTTGGAATAGCCGACCTTGCGCAGCGAATCCTCGGATTCCGCTTCGAAATACAGGGTGGTCACGTCGTACAAAATCAGCGACAGTCCACCGCAGTCCGAAGCGTAGGCGAAGCACTTCTCGGCGATCGTGTCGCGGTGACCGCTGGAGTGGATCTTGCGGGCATGGCGGTCGATGGTCTTGTAGGACACCAACCGAGCCCCAAGATCTGCCAGCACTCGTGAGGCGTCGAGCTTGCTGGTTGGCTCCACGATCCGGGAGATCACCAAATCGCGGAACACCGCGTCGCCGACGGCATCGAAGCCGAGCCAGTCATAGACGTGGCCCAGGACGTCGTAGAGCAGCCGCGAGCTGGCCCCGACGGTACGCCCGGGCGGCACCACCGGCGCCGCGACCGCCGGTGTGGCTCGCTCGGGGATCAACGCCTGCGCACGGAAATCGGCCACATCGGCCATCGATTGGGCGCGGGCAGCCACCTCGAAATCCAGCGCCGCCTGGCCGCCGACCACCATTTCCCTCGCTTGCTCGAGCAGAATGCCCAGCTCAGCATCGGTATGCGCTGATCCCAGATGAGCCAGGATCACCACTCGACCCCGGTCTTTGCGGGCCACCTGCACCGCCACCGCGCCCGAGGCAGTGCGCACTTTCCGCACGTACGCCACCGCACGAACCTACCCGGTTAGTACCCCAAAACACCCACCCGAAAGACAAACACCGCAGGTCAAACGAGTATCAACTCCGAGAATCTGCCGAGGTGTCCAAACTCAGGTTCGAGATCGCCACACAGACACGTCAGAAACCAAGCTAACCGTGTCCACTTTTCCTGGGGAACCTCAGGGCATGACGCAAGCCGGTCCGCTTTTAGGCTCGAAGCCACATGCTTGCACTGCCTGGCACACTTCGTCGATCAATCCAGCCGTTTCCCCGCTTGAGCGGAGGTGCCTGTCGACTGGCCCTCCGGCTACCACGGTCCCTGCGGTGGCATGTTTTGAACTTATCTTTCGCATCCGCGATGACGTCTTCGTTCACGTTCACCCAAGCTGAGCCCGTGACCGTATCGCCACCGTACTCGCCGCCGTCGCGATCAACCACCAAACCATTTCAAGACGAATCAGTAGCGAACCACCTTGACAAGCATGTCGTTTCACCCCTCGACTGCCTCGCATGCCATTTCCACTACGCCGCTTGCTAGAACCGAAGCGTTTATCAGGTACTTGTCATCTGGCATGTAAGTCGGTACCGCCTCAACATACGCGAGACGGTATACAGCGGTTAATGCGGCGAAATCTTGCAATACCGTATTGTCGCTACGCTTTCCCAGCGCTATCGCTTGGTTAGCGAACCGTTTCATCACCGGTATCACTTCGTCATTGACCGCACGTTGCTCCGCCGACCACTGCCCCACCGGGATGTTCGGGGAAGTATTTCCCCATGCTGCAGCGTCACGTTGAAATCCCGCTATAGCATCCGCCCATTCTCTGCAGACAGGGTTCGGTCTCGTCAGAAACCGCTGGGGATTCTCCAAGTCACCAACGGGTGGGAGCTGGCTCGGCGCTGGCAGCGGTTTGACCAACGGTGCCCGCGCTGCAGCTGCTCCGTAGTCTATTGCGGAACAAATATTCGTGATTGCGTTCGCGGCAGAACTCGCTGCACGAATAAGACTGTTATCGCGAGGGCTGTAGGTGGGTATAGAGTCGGCATATGCACGCAAATATGCAATCGATTGTTCGTAGAGCTCTCGGATCACTCGATGAGGTGTGGCACGGGCTAACGGCACCAACTGGTCGGCTGCCTTCCGCATCGCCACGCCAACGGATTCATATTGACGCCTTACTTCCGTAGGCCAAGCATGCGCGGGGATTGAGGGGTCACGTTCTGTCCAACCGTTCTTCTGAGCATCTGCGAGCGCAGTCATTATGGGCGCTAAGGGTGCACAGGTTGGTTCTTCGGTGATGATTGTGATCGCGCCCGTGTCGTTGGCACTGGCAATATCCGAACCCGCGCTGTCGGTTTCGGAGATCGAAGCTGCAGGAGGGCTGTCACTACCTTTACCTTCACCTACCACTGCTACCGTTACGGCAACCGTGACACCAATAACCGCCAAGACTGCCACGCCGCCAAGTAACCATTTCCACGCCTTCCCTTCTTTCGGTGTTGACGGTGGCCAACTCCCCGGCGGCAATTGATGGTGCAATTGTTGCACTGGCGGCGTGGACGGCCCAACGACGGCTGACGGATGATACTGGTCATCCTGGTGAGGACAAGGTTGATTCATCGGAGAACCGCCGCACGATGAACTGGATTACGAATCATGGGATTTCCTCAAGCCATGGGATGGGTCCCGCGTCCGGTTTGGTTATGCTGCATTCCAAAGCGAGCAGTCCCTCCTGTGCCCGTACGGGTACTAGTTAGTTATTGGTCAGTGCCTTGCAGGCGGCATTCACAACACCCGCTATGCGGATTGATGCTGCCGTCAGATATTGGTCGGCAGGCATGTAGGTCGGAATTGCCTCTATGTAGGCTGAGCGATAAAGCGCTGACAGCTCCGCGAAGTCACGTAACGTGGGGTTCGAAGTGCGTTGCCCTAGGGCAACGAGCCGATCTGCGAACGTCTGCATCACCGGCATAACCTGATCGTTGAGGGCCCTCTGTTCCGACGACCACTGGCTGGCCGGAATATCAGGGGATGTTGTCCCCCACGCTGCCGCATCGCGTTGAAACTCGGACACAGCATCGGCCCATTCGGCACACACCGGATCGATCTCGGTCAGGAGACGTTGTGGATTTGCGATATCGCCAACCGGCGCAAGTACCTCCGGAGCAGCCAACGGCGTCACCATTCGGGCACGCGCCGCCGCAGCACCATACTCGATCGATTTGCAGATGTTGGAAATCGCATCCGCGGCGGCATTTCCTGATCTGGCCAAGAAGTCATCTGCCGGCCTGTACCGCGGAATCGCCTGGGCGTACGCACGCAAGTACGCGATCATCTGCTCATACAGTTCTCGGACTACACGGTGGGGCGTGAGTTTGACCATCGGAACCAGGCGGTCGGCGGTCTCACGCATCGCGTCTCCGACCTCCTCGTATTGAACCCGCACCTCGTGTGTCCATCCCGACGCGGGGATTGACGCGTCTCGCCGATCCCAGCCGTTCTGCTGTGCGTCCGAAAATACAATCAGGATCGGCCGCACCGGCGCACAGGTCGGCTCCTCGGTGATGATTGCGACCGGCCCAGTGTCGTTCGCACTAGCCACATCGGACGTGGGCTCACTGCTCGTCCTCGGCGACGATGCAGATGGTGCACCGCTTTCTTCGTCCTCTCCGATCACAGCAACCGTCACGACGACGGTCACACCAACAATCGCCAGCAGGGCCACCGCACCCAGCACCCACTTCCATCCGGCCCCACCCTTGGGCGGTGGTGCATACCACTGGCCTTCCGGCTGCCACGGTCCCTGCGGTGGCCACGGCTGTCCCGAACCGGGATGACCGCTGGGCGGCGGATAGTTCATTGATTCACCTCACCGGATGCGGAACTCAGCCATCGTCTCGCAGATACCGCTGCACGAACTCGGCCTCGACCTGGGCTGCCTGGGCCGGCGTCGGCAATCCGACCCCGTGCTGCAGGAACTCGCCGAGGAACTCGCGCTCCCCCGCCACCTCGGGCGTCGTCTCCAAAAGGAATTCGTATTGGCCGGCACGGGCTTTCACCGATGCGACCTTGGCCATCGCCAACAGTTCCCGCGCCAGTTCGGCTTCGGTCATACCGGTCAGGCTCGGGGAGATCTCGACACTCTGGATACCGCCGTCGAGATAGGCGGTGACCGTCAGTGTCCCCGGTGAATTGGTCACCGAGAACAGCGGTCCGAGATCTTCGGCGTGCTCTTGCGGCTCGCCGGGTTCGACATAACCCGAGTCGGGTTCGGGTTCCGGGGCGGAGACGAACAACGGACCGTCGACGGCGTCGTCCGCAACCGGCGCTGAAAAATCGAGCGCGGCGGCCAGGTCATCACCCGCCACACCCGTGTCCTCCGGGGCGCCGTAATCCCCGAAGTCGACCGCGGGCGCGTCATCACCGTCCCACTCGTCGTCCGGATCGCACGGCGACATCATCGCGTATCCCCCAACGAAGTCAGCGCAGGGCGACGCTGCGGCAGGCCAACCGGCTGACGCCCGCGCATCCGAAGGCCCTGCACACCCGGGGTACGCGAACCGCCCGACTCGTGAATTGTCCAGCCGATGCTACCGGACCTCAGCAACGCCGAACACCGGGTGTCAACAAGATCACGCCCCGCCCGCTCGAGCTCGCCGCCCCAGGTAGGACGCCCGCTGACGTAGACCACAGCAGGTGTTGAAACCCGAGTTGGGCCAATTTAGCCCGGATTTTTCGTGGAATGTTGCCCTTGATGGCGTGTAGATAAGCGAAAGTGCCTGTCCTGTAAGGAATAATCGGACTTGTCTAAGGTTCGGATCGTTCCCACGGAAAGGCACCTCGCAGGTGAAGAATATCGCGGTCGCACCACGGGTGAAAGTCTCAGCCGACGGCCACGGCGTCGTGTCGCACGCCGGGATGGGCATGGTGCGTGAACTCGCCGACCGCACGGGCCTATCAACGCAGGTCACCGTAGCTTTGGCCGACACCTACCGGGGCCCGTGGGTTTACGCCCCCGGTGATGTCTTCGCTGATCTGGCCGCCGCGGTCGCCGACGGGGCGGACTGCATCGACGGGGTCGGCCAGCTGTGCGGCGATCGTGAGCATGTGTTCGGTGCCGCGGCGTCGACGACGACGATGTGGCGGCTGGTCGATGAGCGCATCGACGCCGCCCACCTGCCCGCGGTGCGGGCCGCGCGGGCCGCCGCGCGAGCGGCGGCCTGGGACGCCGCAGCGGCCCCCGCTGATCAGGACTGGTTGCACATCGACCTCGATGCGACCCTGGTCATCGATCACTCCGACAACAAAGCCGGCGCCACGCCGACCTGGAAGAAGACGTTCGGCCACCATCCGCTGCTGGCGTTTTTGGACCGCCCGGAGATCGCCGGTGGGGAAGCTCTGGGCGGGCTGTTGCGCACCAGCAACGCCGGTGCCAACACCGCCAGCGATCACATCATTGTCCTGGAGCAGGCCCTGGCCGCGCTGCCCCCAGCGTGGCAGCCCGACCCCGATCAACCCGGCGACCCCGATAAGCCGAAGGTGTTGGTGCGCTGCGACACCGCCGGGGCCACCCATAAGTTCGCCGAGGCCTGCCGCACTGCCGGGGTGGGGTTCTCGTTCGGCTACCCCGTCGACGTTCGCGTCCAGGACGCCGTGGACACCCTCAACCTCGGTTCATGCTGGTATCCGGCCATCGACACCCGCGGCGGAATCCGCGACGGGGCCTGGGTCGCCGAGGCCACCGACCTGGTCAACCTCGAGAGCTGGCCGCCCGGCACCCGACTGATCCTGCGCAAGGAGCGCCCCCATCCGGGTGCACAGTTACGGTTCACCGACGCCGACGGGATGCGCGTCACCGCGTTCATCACCGACACACCCCACGGCGTGGTGCCCGGGCAAGTCGCCGGCCTGGAGCTACGTCATCGCCAGCACGCCCGCGTCGAAGACCGCATCCGCGAACTCAAAGCCACCGGCCTGCGCAACCTGCCGTGTCACTCGTTTTGGGCCAACGCCGCCTGGCTGGAAATCGTGCTGGCCGCCGCCGACCTGGTCACCTGGACCAGACTCATCGGCTTCCGCAACCAGCCCGGGCTGGCCCGCGCCGAGATCAACACTTTCCGCTACCGCGTCCTGCACGTCGCCGCCCGCATCACCCGCGGCGCCCGCCAACTACGGCTACGCATCGACGCCACCTGGCGATGGGCCGCAGCGATCGTCACCGCCTGGCAACACCTGCGCACCGCCTTCGGATAACCGCCAGCCCCCTTGACCACCGATCACGAAAGAACCACAGGCCCTGGGAAAGCCCGCCCCACCCGGCGACACGGGACGACCGATCATGCCCTCATACCAAAAAAACCGCCCCAGCAACACAACCAGCGTTCAAAGCAACTCCGCGTCAACTCGATGCAAAATCGAGGCTAAATTGGCCCAACTCGGGTCTTACCCCAGTTGAGGAGCAATGATCAGAACCTGTGGATGAGCCTCGGGGTGGGGGCGTGAAAGTGGGCGCACCTTCCCGAGGATGATCTGAATGTCAGTAGGTCCGATCATGAGCCGGCGTTGGCGCGCTGGTTCGGGAAGGTACGCCCATGCTCACCGTAGTTCACGACGCCGAGGACGCCAACGACAGCGACACTCCCGGTCGCTCGTTGTTGGATGAGATCGTCCGCGACGGGGCGCGACAGATGCTGGCCGCCGCGTTGCAGGCCGAGGTCGCCGCCTACGTGGCCCAGTACGCCGACCAGCTCGATGAGAACGGCCACCGCCTGGTGGTGCGCAACGGCTACCACCAGCCCCGCGAGGTGCTGACCGCAGCCGGTGCGGTGCAGGTCAAAGCGCCGCGAGTCAACGACAAACGTGTCGACCCCGACACCGGCGAACGCAAACGGTTCTCCTCGGCGATCCTGCCGGCCTGGGCGCGCAAGTCTCCGCAGATGAGCGAAGTGCTGCCGCTGCTGTACCTGCACGGGCTGTCCACCAGCGACTTCACCCCGGCATTGGAGCAGTTCCTGGGTTCGGGTGCGGGGTTGTCGGCCACCACGATCACCCGGCTCACGGCGCAGTGGCAGGACGAGGCCCGCGCGTTTGCGGCCCGGGACCTGTCCGGCACCGACTACGTCTACCTGTGGGTCGACGGTATCCACCTCAAGGTCCGCCTGGACCAGGAAAAACTCTGTTTGCTGGTGATGCTGGGCGTGCGCGCTGACGGCCGCAAAGAGCTGGTGGCGATCACCGACGGCTACCGGGAATCGACCGAGTCGTGGGCTGATCGAGGAATGATCAGAACCTGTGGATGAGCCTCGGTGTGGGGGCGTGAAGATGGGCGCACCTTCCCGAGGATGATCTTCACGGAATCAGGTATTCGATCAAGACCGGCGTTGGCGCGCTGGTTGGGAAGGTACGCCCATGCTCACGGTAGTTCACGACGGCGCGGAGGCCAACGACAACACCGACAGTGGTGCTGGTCGGTCGTTGTTGGATGAGATTGTCCGCGACGGGGCCCGGCAGATGCTGGCCGCGGCGTTGCAGGCCGAGGTCGCCGCCTACGTGGCGCAGTTCGCCGATCAACTCGACGAGAACGGTCACCGGTTGGTGGTCCGCAACGGCTACCACCAGCCGCGCGAGGTGCTGACCGCAGCCGGCGCGGTGCAGGTGAGGGCCCCGCGGGTCAACGACAAACGTGTCGACCCCGACACCGGTGAACGCAAGCGGTTCTCCTCGGCGATCCTGCCGGCCTGGGCGCGCAAGTCCCCGCAGATGTCCGAGGTACTGCCGCTGCTGTACCTGCACGGCCTGTCGAGCAACGATTTCACCCCTGCCCTCGAGCAGTTCCTCGGCTCCGGTGCCGGGTTGTCGGCCAGCACGATCACCCGGCTCACGTCGCAGTGGCAAGACGAGGCCGCCGCGTTCGGTCGTCGCGACCTCTCGGCCACTGATTACGTGTATCTGTGGGTCGACGGCATTCACCTCAAGGTGCGGCTGGACCAGGAGAAACTCTGCTTGCTGGTGATGCTCGGTATGCGCGCTGACGGCCGCAAGGAGCTCGTGGCGATCACCGACGGCTACCGTGAATCGGCCGAGTCGTGGGCCGATCTGCTGCGCGACTGCAAACGGCGCGGCATGACCGCCCCCGTACTCGCGATCGGTGACGGTGCACTCGGGTTCTGGAAAGCAGTCCGCGAAGTTTTCCCGGCCACCAAAGAGCAGCGCTGCTGGTTTCATAAGCAGGCCAATGTTCTTGCCGCACTGCCGACATCAGCGCACCAGTCGGCGCTGGCGGCGATCAAGGAGATCTATAACGCCGAGGATATCGACAAGGCCCAGATCGCGGTCAAGGCCTTCGAGGCCGACTTCGGCGCGAAGTATCCCAAGGCGGTCGCTAAGATCACCGACGACCTCGATGTGCTGCTGGAATTCTACAAGTATCCGGCCGAACATTGGATTCATCTGCGAACGACGAATCCGATCGAATCCACCTTTGCCACAGTGCGTTTGAGGACCAAGGTCACCAAGGGGCCCGGATCACGAGCGGCCGGACTAGCGATGGCCTACAAGCTCATCGACGCCGCCGCGGCCCGCTGGCGCGCCGTCAACGCCCCACACCTGGTCGCCCTGGTCCGCGCCGGCGCGGTCTTCCATAAAGGCAAACTGCTCGAACGACCCACCGAAATCACCCCACCAACACCGCCCTCAGGCGACGATCAGCACACCGGAACGGAGGTCGCCTGAAACACCCCGATCCACAGGTATTGACAATTCCTCGGGCTGATCTGCTGCGCGACTGTAAACGACGCGGCATGACCGCCCCAGTGCTCGCGGTCGGCGATGGCGCCTTGGGGTTTTGGAACGCGGTGCGCGAAGTGTTCCCGGCCGCCCGTGAGCAGCGGTGCTGGTTTCACAAGCAAGCCAATGTCCTTGCCGCGCTGCCGAAATCAGCACACCCGTCGGCGTTGGCAGCGCTCAAAGAGATCTACAACGCCGAGGATATCGACAAAGCCCAGGTCGCGGTCAAAGCCTTCGAGGTCGACTTCGGCGCCAAATATCCCAAGGCGGTCGCCAAGATCACCGACGATCTGGACACCCTGCTGGAATTCTACCGCTATCCCGCCGAGCACTGGATCCACCTACGCACCACGAATCCGATCGAAAGCACCTTCGCCACAGTGCGTTTGCGCACCAAAGTCACCAAAGGTCCGGGGTCACGAGCAGCTGGTCTGGCCATGGCCTACAAGCTCATCGACGCCGCCGCGGCCCGCTGGCGCGCCGTCAACGCACCACACCTGGTCGCCCTGGTGCGCGCCGGCGCGGTCTTCCACAAGGGCAAACTGCTCGAACGCCCCACCGAGATCACCCCACCAACCCCGCCCTCAGACGGCGATCAGCAAGCCGGAACGGAGGTCGCCTGAAACACCCCGATCCACAGGTCTTGACAATTCCTCCTCTCAAGCTATCAAAATCGTTAGCAACTCAGACATTTCGAGGCCTGGCCATGGTAAGGCACTCTATGCCATTTGCTATAGGTGCCTCCACTGCCTCTGCCGGTTACAGCAGCGCAGGGCCATCCAAACCTCTCGACTCATGATTGAATTACGCCGCTCCGGCATTACTCTTAGCCCTACTCGAACGTCTCAGCCAGCACCCGTAGAGCGTCGCCTGGAAGCGTCAATATGCCAGCCGTCACGACGGCTAACCTCGACGTTTCACGAAATGGTCTGTGACGCGGGCCTGTAATGCACGGAAGTGCCTGTCCTGCTTGAGAAGATTGACTTGCTGAGGGTCAAAGTTCGCCAAGTGGGAAGGCACTCCGTAGGTGAAGCGTAGCGCGGTTTGTTCTCTGGTGGTGGATTCGGGTCGCGAGTCGCTGGTCTCGTCGGCTGGCGGGGTGCTGTTGGCCCGGACACTGTCCTGTTCGGGACTGGATAAGGCCATGTCAGCGGCGTTGGCGCCGTGGCGGACCTCACGATCGGTGCACGACCCCGCCAAGGTGCTGCTGGATCTGGTGACCGCGGTCGCCCTCGGTGGAGACTGCGCCGCCGATGTCGCGGTCGTACGGGCCCAGCCCGAGGTGTTCGGGCCGGTGGCCTCTGATGCCAGCGTGTCACGATTGATCGCCACCCTGGCCGGCGACGTCGATGCCGCGATCACCGCGATCCGCGCCGCACGGGCCACAGCACGTGAGCGGGTGTGGCGCCGGCAGCGGCCGCTGCCCGGGGTGGGCACTCAGGTGATCATCGATCTGGACGCCACCCTGGTCACCGCCCACAGCGACAAGCAGGGTGCGGCACCGACGTTCAAGTCCGGGTTCGGGTTTCATCCGATGCTGGCGTTCTGCGATCACGGCATCGCAGGATCCGGAGAGGCGCTGGCCGGGCTGCTGCGGCCGGGCTGTGCTGGGGCCAACAGCGCCGCCGACCACATCAGCGTCCTGGATGCCGCGCTGGCCCAGCTGCCCGAACACGAGCGTGAGAACGTGGTGGTGCGCACCGACACCGGTGGCGGGGTCAAAGACTTCCTGCATCACATCACCGACCTGGGCCTGCAGTATTCGGTCGGGTTCTACGGCATGCCTCCGATCGTCGAGGCCCTGAGCCGGGTGCCGCGGCAGGCCTGGCGGGCCGCCCTCGACTCCGATGGTGCACCACGCGACGGTGCCCAGGTCGCCGAGTTGACCCGGTATCTGCCCGACACGCTGCGCGGCTGGCCGGCCGGGATGCGGGTCATCGCCCGTCGAGAGCGGCCTCACCCCGGCGCCCAGCTGCGGCTCACCGACGACAACGGCTGGCGGATCACCTGCTTTGCCACCAACACCCGCGGCTGGTCGATCCCCGATCTGGAAGTCCGTCACCGTCAACGCGCCCGCGCTGAGGACCGCATCCGCAACCTCAAAGACACCGGCCTGACCAACCTGCCGTTCCACGGCTTCGCCCAGAATCAGATCTGGCTGGAGATCACGCTGCTGGCCGCTGACCTGCTGGCCTGGACCCAACTCCTGGCCTTCGGCACCCATCCGGCCCGGCGCTGGGAACCCAAACGGCTACGCCTGCGACTGCTGGCGTGGCCGGGCGCATCATCACCTCCGGGCGGCGCCGCCTCTTACGGCTGCCCCGCGGCTGGCCCTGGAGTGACCTCATCGAAACCGGCTTCACCGCACTACAACCCACCTGAACACCCAGCCCAGTCACGACGACCAAGGACCCAGGAGCACCGGCGAGAACCGCAACGCCGGAACCCCACGCTGCCCACCACCACAACCCCACACCTGCAACCACAAACAACCTCAATCAAGCAGCAGGTGAAAGATCGAGGCTAAGCCGTGCCTCATCGAGACTCGCGGCTCACCGACTCGAGGTCTGCTTGTTTCAGGCGGCAGTCACTGCGCGCTGACAAGGTTGCCGCAATCCGTGTGCCGAACCGGATCTCTACCCCGTCGTCTCCGGAGATCGCCACGTCATGGTCGCCAGGCCCATCCTTATAGGTGAATACGTCAGTCGCCCCCAAGGTGGCGGCTTGACTCCGCACGATGGCGAATGCGTGTGGCCATGCTTCATCGGGAATGGGGCCGTCGAAAAGCGCGTGGCGGGTCAGCACTTGAACACCACGGGTGTCGGCCAGCGGCCCAGCGCAAGAGATGGTGGTGTCCTCGCGGTTCCATCGCCAGGTGAGGCCGGGCACCAGAGCGGCTACCTGGTCTGCCGTTTGAGCGAGCAGCGCTTCGTAATGGGTGAGAGTGTCCTCGGCCGAGTCCTTGGACCGGAGCCGTTCTTCCAACGCGGTCACTTCTTCGGCGGTCACGGGTTCCTCCTGCGGGGGTTGGAGAGCGTTTGAAAGCCAGACGACGACGGCCGATAACACGACGAGGAGCACGGCGACGGCAATTCCGAGGGTCCACCACAGCCGTCCCGATCGCTTGCCGTGGGGTGACGAGCTCGATGTCATTTGCGCACGGCCGTTTCTGATAATCCAGCGATGACCGCGGCGGTGTTGTAACCGGTCACTCGTAGTCTGTCCGTGCCGTCAGCATTAAACGGTCGAGGATATTCAGAGTGGCCGCTGGCACCTTCCCGGTAGACGCCGTCGGGGGTGGTACCGGCGGTCGTCGAAAGCTGCACAAAGGAACCGTCGGCAGGGTCACCACCAAACCACGGGGTCTCCGCCACAAGCCGGATTGGATCGTCGGGGGCCTGCATGACGAACACATGTCCCTGCTGCATCCCCAGTTGGGATTCGTCCATGGCGTAGAAGCCTGGGGAGCCGTAGGCGACATAGTCATCGACCACGTCGCTTGCACCCTCCTGCAACGAAAGCCCGGCGGCCAGTGAGCCATAGGAGTGACCGACCAGGGTCAAGTGGGGCTCTTCTGTACCGGTACTAGTGACGTCGATCGACTCCAAATAGTTCGACAACACCGGCGCGGCTCCCGTGGCTCGAGCATCACTACCTGCCCCCTCTAGCAGGCCGGGCGGAGTGTCATAGTTCATCCACGCCACAGTCGCCACGGTCTCGTCACCCCTACCCGCCCGCTCAAGCTGTGTTTGGGCTTCGGCTTGCATTAGCGTTCCCTCGCGCGTCATCCCCTCGATGGTGCTACCCGCATCGTCCTGAGACCCCATTCCTGGCACAGTAACTGCCACGTGGTCCGCTTCATCGGGGTTGCCGACAGCGAGAATTGCTTTAGTCGCGTCGCCCGAGGTATCCAGGCCAATAAGGTAAGTATCTTTCTGGTCAAGCACTTGCTCAATCTTCCGGAGATCATTGATTTTTCGCTCCAGCGCCCGCGCGGGCATCCCAAACGGTGGCCGGTTCGGGTTCGGGTTCGCGGCAAGTTCTTGTCTCAACTCGTCTTCCAGACGTGCGCGTTCCTGAGGAAGCCAAATTCGGTTTGACTCGTCGCGGACTTCCGTGGGGATGCCGTCGACGTTCCGGACCCAATCGGGGCGGTTGTCGATCATCCATTCCTGCTGCTCGGGGGAGAGTGTGTTCCACCAGTTCTCCACTTCTTGTGGTTCTGCGCCGGGTTCCAGCGCGAAACGTGCACCCGCATTAGTGGCTTGTTCGACGTCGGTTAGGCCGTCGGCGCTGATCTCCCCGGAGTTAGCAGCCCACAAGACCCGCGCAGACTCGGCTTCGATCTCGTTCCCGCGTTCAACAATTTCACTGACCATCGTCTGGAGCTCTGCCTCAGCGGCCTTGTGCTGCTCAAGTTCAGCAGGAGTCGCGTTGGCTCTGTCGTCGAGATCCCACAAGTCGATGACGCGCCCGTTGAACTGAATGGCGTAACCGTTCGCGCTCGCGTACTGCTTGGCTTCGCTAATAGCAGTACGTAACTCAGTCAGCTCGGCGATCGTTTCCCCGACCTGAGTTCGCACCGCACCGACCGCAGCCGCAGCGTTGGCGATGTCATCGTCAACTGGATCGAAGGACTGTCGAGCAGCACGCGAGGCGCTGCCTTCCCACCCGTCGAGTCGCCGGATCCCGGCCAGCTGTTCCTGCAATCCCGCCAGCGTGGTGGTGCGCTGATTAAGTTCGTCCTGCAGCGTCTCCAGCGTGCTCGTCTTGCGCGTCCAGTCCTCGACGTCTTCAAACGTCAACGCCATGATCTGGCCCCTTGTGCGCGGTACTCAATACCGCGGGAAATTCGTGCGCTGCGCGCAAACATTCGCTCAGTATAGTTAACCTCGACAGTCACATCGGAAGGTATTTTGATGCCACAGCCTCTCAAAGTCGATCCGTCTCAACTGCGCCTTCAGGCAGCGCGGCTCGACGTTGCCAGCGCCGAAGCAATTGCTAAGCTAAGTGCGAACATGGTGGCAATGGCCGGATGCCAAATGGGCTGGAAAGGCACTGCTCTGGCAGCTTTCGAACGGTTGCGCGACTCTTGGGAGCTTTCTGACACGGCTCGCGCGACTCGGCTCGAAGACATCGCCCTCAATCTGCATAGTGCGGCGAACGTCTATGAACAGCAAGACGAGACGAGCGGCGAGAGCATCGACCGGTCAATCTGAGGATGGTCGGCACGCCGCGAGCGATGTCGCACCCATTGACCAGATCTGCCACCGGTACTTTCTGGGTGAACCACTTGGCCGCGTCGTTCACCTCTACCGAGGTGCCATAGCTGGACTCGGTGGTTGACGCTGGAACCGACCGCCGTGCAGCTTTACTCGGTGTCGCATCGCCCCATTCTGCGCATCGGCAGCTATTACTCACGCGAACGCCACTGCCTCACATGGATCCTGCGACACCAGGGAGGCGTCAGCGCCTATTCCCTCGGTCAGCACAAATAGGCGGTGGCGGCGTCGTAGAGTGATCGGCGCGGCATAGGACGACGGCATCAGGGCCTCGCCATGGCTGAGTTGATACACGACGGAGTCGCGTGAATTGCCCTGCTTGACCTCACTGCAGACGTGCATGCCGGTCTGGATCGCAGCGCGCGCGTTCGGGGACTGTCCGTGGCAAAGTCCATCGATCATGTTGCACGGATCGCCGTCGTGGTCGATCAGCCCGGCCGCGATCCAGGACCCCTCACGTAGCCCGACGTGTCGCTATCGGCGAACGCCGGTGCTCCTGTAGCGACTGCGAGTCCACTCGCGATTAGTCCGGCCCGACCCCCGAAATGCTCAATGATCGAGACCTGGCCGGAAACCGAGTTCAACCGTGCCAGAGTGGCCCGTCGGGCGTGCAGTCCCATGTTGCCGATCAGCTCGCACTTCCTCGGCGAGGCGGACCAACGCGTGCACCGGGGCACCTTCGATCGACCGCTCCTCGATGTTGGGTCTCACCGGCGGCGGCCGCGCGGGCTCGACGACGACCAGTCGCCTCGCCGAACGGATGCGGAACAATGGTGAGCCATCGATATACCGGCTGCTAGCCTCGATTTTGCATCGAGTTGACGCGGAGTTGCTTTGAACGCTGGTTGTGTTGCTGGGGCGGTTTTTTTGGTATGAGGGCATGATCGGTCGTCCCGTGTCGCCGGGTGGGGCGGGCTTTCCCAGGGCCTGTGGTTCTTTCGTGATCGGTGGTCAAGGGGGCTGGCGGTTATCCGAAGGCGGTGCGCAGGTGTTGCCAGGCGGTGACGATCGCTGCGGCCCATCGCCAGGTGGTGTCGATGCGTAGCCGTAGTTGGCGGGCGCCGCGGGTGATGCGGGCGGCGACGTGCAGGACGCGGTAGCGGAAAGTGTTGATCTCGGCGCGGGCCAGCCCGGGCTGGTTGCGGAAGCCGATGAGTCTGGTCCAGGTGACCAGGTCGGCGGCGGCCAGCACGATTTCCAGCCAGGCGGCGTTGGCCCAAAACGAGTGACACGGCAGGTTGCGCAGGCCGGTGGCTTTGAGTTCGCGGATGCGGTCTTCGACGCGGGCGTGCTGGCGATGACGTAGCTCCAGGCCGGCGACTTGCCCGGGCACCACGCCGTGGGGTGTGTCGGTGATGAACGCGGTGACGCGCATCCCGTCGGCGTCGGTGAACCGTAACTGTGCACCCGGATGGGGGCGCTCCTTGCGCAGGATCAGTCGGGTGCCGGGCGGCCAGCTCTCGAGGTTGACCAGGTCGGTGGCCTCGGCGACCCAGGCCCCGTCGCGGATTCCGCCGCGGGTGTCGATGGCCGGATACCAGCATGAACCGAGGTTGAGGGTGTCCACGGCGTCCTGGACGCGAACGTCGACGGGGTAGCCGAACGAGAACCCCACCCCGGCAGTGCGGCAGGCCTCGGCGAACTTATGGGTGGCCCCGGCGGTGTCGCAGCGCACCAACACCTTCGGCTTATCGGGGTCGCCGGGTTGATCGGGGTCGGGCTGCCACGCTGGGGGCAGCGCGGCCAGGGCCTGCTCCAGGACAATGATGTGATCGCTGGCGGTGTTGGCACCGGCGTTGCTGGTGCGCAACAGCCCGCCCAGAGCTTCCCCACCGGCGATCTCCGGGCGGTCCAAAAACGCCAGCAGCGGATGGTGGCCGAACGTCTTCTTCCAGGTCGGCGTGGCGCCGGCTTTGTTGTCGGAGTGATCGATGACCAGGGTCGCATCGAGGTCGATGTGCAACCAGTCCTGATCAGCGGGGGCCGCTGCGGCGTCCCAGGCCGCCGCTCGCGCGGCGGCCCGCGCGGCCCGCACCGCGGGCAGGTGGGCGGCGTCGATGCGCTCATCGACCAGCCGCCACATCGTCGTCGTCGACGCCGCGGCACCGAACACATGCTCACGATCGCCGCACAGCTGGCCGACCCCGTCGATGCAGTCCGCCCCGTCGGCGACCGCGGCGGCCAGATCAGCGAAGACATCACCGGGGGCGTAAACCCACGGGCCCCGGTAGGTGTCGGCCAAAGCTACGGTGACCTGCGTTGATAGGCCCGTGCGGTCGGCGAGTTCACGCACCATGCCCATCCCGGCGTGCGACACGACGCCGTGGCCGTCGGCTGAGACTTTCACCCGTGGTGCGACCGCGATATTCTTCACCTGCGAGGTGCCTTTCCGTGGGAACGATCCGAACCTTAGACAAGTCCGATTATTCCTTACAGGACAGGCACTTTCGCTTATCTACACGCCATCAAGGGCAACATTCCACGAAAAATCCGGGCTAGCGTCCATTCGCTTGCCGGGATGTTTGCAGGTATTTCAGCCCATGCCCTCGTGTCACGCCGAAACCGATCGAGGACGGTGACCCACTCATCGCATACTGCGTTCACTTCCGGTAAGAACCGCTTCGGATTCTCTTGAGCAGGTCCGCTGTCCAAGCTCGTCGGAGCAGGAAGTGGCGAGACCAGCGGAGCCCGCGCCGATGCCGAACCGGCAGTTACAGCGCCACAGATATTCGTAATCGCGTCCCCCGCAGCCACGGAAACCCTTGCAAGATTATTGTCTTTCGGCGTATAGGTGGGGACACTATCCGCGTAGGCGCGCGAATACGCGATGAACTGTTCATAGAGTTCACGCATGACCCTGTGCGGCGTGAGTTTCGCCAGCGGCACCATCTGATCGGCCGCATCTCGCATCGCTTGCGCAACGGATTCGTGCTGGGCGCGAATATCAGGTGTCCACTCTGTCGCCGGAACAGCAGGGTCTCTGTCGGCCCACCCCTTCCCCTCATGCCCAGCAAGCGTCTGATGAATAGGCCCTTGAGCCGCACACGTGGGGTCTTCAGTAATCACCGTGACTGGTCCGTCGTCGTCAGCGCTGGCGATGTCAGCCGTCGCGGGGTCGGGCGACGTTGATTCAGAGGTAAGCGCATTGCCATCCGATCCGCTTCCGGCCACCGACAACGTCACCGCAGCTGTAATTCCGACGACGGCCAACAGCGCGACGGCGCCAAGTCCCCATTTCCAACCGTTACTCCGCTTCGGCGGCGGACCCGTTTGCCATGGTTCGCCATATTGCTGGGGTACTGGATGTTGCGGCCACGGTTGTCCTTGGACCGGATAGCCTCCTGGCGGAATCGGAGAGAAGGGTCCATTGGGCGGAGGTGGTGTCGGACCGCTCATCTGCCTGCTCCTGTCTACCCCTTCAAAGGGCAGATCATAGGGTCGTCCTCCGCCAGTTTCATGTTCATTCACGCCCGCCACGCGCTGCCAAAGGGACCTCCTTCACCGGGCACTCGGTAGTGCCGATAAAGCTCGCCAGAAACCCGCACCGTCTCCCATTAACTCCCGACCTCAGCTCGCCGGCATGACACCTTCCCCGGCCTGCAGCCAACCGGTCGCAGACCCTCATTCGGGAAGAGCCCGCTAAGTCCGACCAACTCGCAGTCGGCGTTGTTAGCGCAGCGGATCTGTCATGTTGTTTAACTCCGCACCACGCGGCAGGCCGCGTGAACGACACCGGCAATTGCGCTTGAGACGCTCGCGAGGTATTTATCTGGCTCTTCGACTTTGAGCGGGCAATCAGCTGCAAGTCCGGGTTGCGGCCCGCTGTTTGCGGGTGCAGTGGAATCGTATCCGGCGGGCGGAGTTGGTGGGGTTGCGGAAGCCGCAGGCGGCGCGTTTGACCTGCTTGACGAGCCGGTTGTAGCCCTCGGTGCGGGCGTTGGTGATGCCGGTGACGAGGAAGGCGTTGATTTCGGGCCACCAGGTGTCGACGGTGCTGGCCAGAGCCAGTAACTCGGGGATTTTCGAGTCGATACACCAAGACAGGAAGCGGTGCAGCCGATGCCGCGTCAGATGCGGGTCACCGCCGAGGCGCACAGTGGACAGCAAGGTGCGCAGTTCTTCCTTGGCGATCCACGCTGACAAGATCTGGCCGCTGTCGTCGGCGTCGACGATGGCGTTCCACATCTTCGCGAAAGCTTTGTCTGACAGTCGTTCTCGTCCTCGTAGTAGCCGGCGGCGGTTGGCCCATTCCGGGTCGGCTTTGCGGCCGCGGCGATCACGCAGGTCCCAGGTCACCCGGCGGCGCACCTTGGTCAGCGCCTCGTTGCCAAGCTTGACCAGATGAAAGTGGTCGACCACGATCGTGGCGTTGGGCAACAACCCGGGTGTGCGGATCGCCGCGGCGTACACCGCGGCCGGGTCGATCGCCACGAACTGCACCGCCTCCCGGAATTGCGGGGTGCGTTCGTTGAGCCAGTCGATGACCGCGGCGCTGGTGCGGCCCTCGCGTTGTCCCAATAGGCCTTGATTCCCGGACAAGTCGACGAATCCGGTGTCCCACGGGTCGATACGCACCCATCGGCCATCGACGCCTTGGACCCACGACGGCTTGCCGCGGCGGGTTTGTCGATGCCGAGCACCTTGACCGGTTCGGGCTCGCGCAGCAGTGTCTCGGCGTGGGCGACGAACGCGCGGTGCGCGGTCGGCCACGACACATCATGGGCGTCGGCGACCTCGGACACCGCCCGGCCGGCATCGCCGATTGCCTGCCCGATCGCAGTGCGCAGCCGCGCGGTAGTGCGTGCCCGTGACGGGATCTGGGCGATGGCCTCAGTGAATGAGGATCTGGGGCAGTAGTCCTCGCGGCAACGCCAGCGGGTCTTGTGCCAGCGCACCACGATGTCGCCATCACCATAGGGAATGTCCTTCGGTGAGGTCGTCACAAACTCCTTGACCGAGCGCGACACCACCCCGCATTGCGGGCATGCCGCGGCGGCTTCGTCGACGGTGACCACGTGCACCACTCGCGCCCCATCGGGGAGTCGCTCGACACGCTTCACCCGTACTCCTGACAGCCCAAACAACAATGTCGTACCGTCAAACACGGCCCTCGGTCCCCTTCCTCAGCCTGAATGCTTCGCAACTTTCAGACTTCGGAAGACCGAGGGCCTCCCCATGCAACGACACGCCCTATGACCCGAGTTGGGCCAATTTAGTGCGCATCGCGGCTGTGGATGTTGGTGAGCGCGTCGCTGAGGTCGTCGGGTAATGGGTCGGCGGCGGTCAGGATTTGTTGGCCGGCGCGGATCTGCACGGTGCGGTAGCGGCGTGCGGTGCGCACGAACTTCTTGATGCTCCAACCTGTTCGGTGCTCGATCCAGTGCGAGACCGCCATGGCCGCGAAGACGATCGTCAGGTGGGCCTCGATCTGCACGAGTTTCGACCGTCATGTGGTAGTCCCCGCGCCTTTTGTGTCCCTCACCGGCGATGCTCGGTCAGCCGTACCGCTGCAACAAACCCTCGACGACATCTGTCGGGGTCAGTTCGGTCGGTATCACCAGGCCTTCTGCTGACCTTCGCGGGGCGACCCCGTCGGCCGGACCTTGGATTGTCGCGATAAGCGCTGAGTCGACCCGCTCCATCTTGATGATTCGAGCGGCACCGAACGCCTCGTAGTATCCGCCCAAGCGTATGCCGATCCAGTCCGGTCCAAACTCCGCGGTGAGCGCCGTGCCCTCCGGAACCACCCTGCGCAGATGCGCTGCCGCGCCAAGAAGCATGTGGTAACCGATGATGCCGTAGCCGGCAGCGCAGGTGGCGAGCAACGCCAGGAACATCGAGTCCAAAGGCCGCTCATCATCAAGGAATAACCCAATCCCTCCGACTACTCCCAGAATCAACAGGAGAAGGGCAACTTTTCGTATTGCCGATGACTGCCGCACCGATACTGCTAGCCGATTCGCCAAAGTATGGTCGGCGGTCGCATGCGTTCGAATCGCCTGGTTCTCTGTCGCTTCCGGCGGGTCGGTGGAAAACGGTGGTCTCTGTGGCGGTGCGGCGCGTGGGGGCGCAGTGCTATCGGTTGAATCTCGTCTCTTGGTTTCTGATTGCAGCAAGTTCGCAGTGTCGATCGGTATCAATTCGCATGGAGCCAAGATTTTGTATCCACATCCGACGATGACCAAGACCGATTTGTGCACACTGACTCGCTCAATGTGCCGCCGAGCCAGCGCGGTGTACCTGTCACTCCAGCCCACGCCGATCCATTCCGGCGCGACGTCGACGTAGATCGTGTTGCCGATGGGCAATTTATAGAGCCGCCAGTAGTCGGGACCGCTCCGATACAACACCCCGGCAGCGAACACGATGAAGAACACGACACCGAAGATCAGGTAGAAAAGCAGGTCGCCGACAGACAGCTGTTCTGCATCTGCGCCGCCGATCCAGGCGATAACCGCTGGGCCAGCAATCAATACGATGCCCAGGCTCCACCACAGCCAGCGTGTGCTCGCGAACGCGGCGAAGGCCATCCGGTGAACCAGCTGGCGATCTGCCACCGTGTGCATCCGGACGATGTCGCCCGGCAGATGTTCGATCGTCGGGCTGCTGCCTCCCGATTCAACATGTCGTGCCATTCAAATTCCCCATGTGGTAGCGGCCGTCGTGGTCGCAAAACCCCTCCGCCGCCCCACGCCGGCACATCGCCCCATCGTCAGGTGGTGGCGAATTCCGTTAAAGCATCGGTGGTGAGCACGCTCAGGTGTTGCCAGTACACCCAGTCTGCGATCGCATCGCGGAGAATGTGTGGTTCTGCGGCGGTGTGGGCGCGGTGCAGAGCCAGCTCCTGGCGGTGATCGGCGTAGGCGACCAATGCCGTGAGGTGGTCGGCTTCTCGGCCCTTTCCAGACCGCATGAGCGGTTTGATCATGTCGAACCACAACGTGCTCGACCTGTCTTCGGGCACAGTGGCGTCTACCGGCGGCGGCAGGAGATCGGGCAAATTGGCCTCACTCATGGCCGCCAGTCGCGCCGCCGGTTCGGGCGCAATGACTTCCAGCCGGCTGCGACCCTGCATGGTGCCGTTCTGCGGAATGTCGGCCTCGTCGACAACAACCTTGCGTGCACCCGGGTCGAGCCCCTGCAGTTGCTCGTCAGTGCCGATGACCGCCTGCAACCGGGTGCCGCTGTGTTGGGCCCAGCCCTGCAGGGCCAAGAATGGGTACGACACCCACTTCGCGCGCTCTGCCGCGAGAATCGACTCGTCGGCGGTCGCCATCTTCACCTGTTCGGGCAGGTTGACCCCGTCGGGGATGTAGGCCAGACCGTAGCTGTTGGCCACCACGATCGTGCCGTCGACAGTCACCCCGGTGGCCCACAAAAAGCCCCATTGCACTTCCGGGATGGACGGCGGTGCGTTCAACGCTGCCGCGATCTGGCGGGCCAACCGCAACGGATCATTTCCACCCTGCAGACGCCGCAGCGCACCCGCAGTCGCCGCACCGGCGACCGCGTCACGCTGCGCCCGCGTGGCGGTCACCGGCACCGGGGCGGCCGCGACACCCGACGCACCGGTGGCCGCCGCAGGCGGAGCCACCGGTCCTGGAGCGGGTGCTGCGGGAGGGACGGGTGCGGCCGGCGGCGGAGTTGGCGCCGGCCCCAACGGCATTGGCCCGCCGCCGGTTCCACCGCCGGCGCCCGGCATCGGTGCAGCGGGCGCAGCGCCACCCGAGCCGACCGGTCCAGCCGCACCGCCAGTCGGCGGTGTGTTCGGGGGTGCGGGTGCTGCCGCTGCGGCTGGACTCGCCGGCGGTGGTTGAGCCGCCGCGGGTGCCTCCAGCGGCTGAATCGGCGCGGCCATCGGCACTTGCGCAGCACTGGCCGCTCGAACAGCTGCGTCCAACGGCGTCGGTGGCGGCGGAGTGGCGGCAGGATTACCTGCGCCGGCCTGCGCGGCCTCAGCGGCCTGCGCAGTCGACGGGTCGAACGTGGAAGAGCTAGTCCGGGGCGATATCGACGTGCCTGACGTAGCAGCGCTGGACGACGCGGCGGTCAACGAGCTCCCAGGAGAGCCGACCGGACCGGAGCCGCCACCGCTTACGGATGACGGAACCTCTGGGACGACCCCTGTCGGTGATGGAGCAGGTGCACGGACGGGTGGGATGTGACCGGCCGGCCCCGGTTTGGGGGGAGTGACCGCGGGTGGCGATCCGTGGAAACGGTCCGTCGTATCAGCCAGCGGCTGGCCCCCCAGCCCGGGTACCTCGGCGTCCCCCTGCGGCGGTAGCGCGGGAGACGGCTCAACCGCGCCGAATTCGCTCAGCGTGTCACGTACGCTTTGTTTCGATTCTCGGGGGCCATTGCTATCGGTCGGAGGTGTTATGGTCGGGTTCATCAGGGCATCGAATCCGCTTAGTGTGTCACCCAGCCTCTGTTCTGAGCTGTCGGATCCGGTGTCTTCGCTCGGCAGGGTTGGCATTTCCCCGTTTGCTCCAGGAGTCTCAGAAGGTATGCCCAGAGTTCCTGCTAACTTCCGCGTATTACTCGATACAATATCGAGGTTTTCTTTGTAACCTTTTTCTATGAGGTCTGCGATGCGCCGTTCACGTGTGTCTTCCGCATTCTCCGGGACGGACTCTTTTTTGATCTCTTCACACAACACCTGAACAAACTTGGCGACGAAGTTCACTCGATTCTTAGTTCGAGCGACCGCACCTTCCATCTGTTCAAGCTTGCGCGCGGTCTCCTTTGCCACATCCACATTTGCTTCATGCTCATCACCTATTGCACTTGCTTCACCAACTGCAGCCTCAGAACCTGCACCATCCCAGGAATCTGAAAGTCTCATCATCTGTCGTCCGGTAGACGGCACGACACTATTGCGCAGATCGCGCTCCAAAGCCCTGAACTGATCCTTCGCCTCTGCTAAAAGGTCTTCGTCTACATTAACCCACGCCGGCCCGGCAACCGTCTGACCACCGTACTCGCTGTCGTCGCGCTCAATAGCCATCGCGCACCACCTGCGAAGACTTTATGGGCAGATCCGAGAATTCCATCGCTTAGTTACCGAAAGCCTTACAAGCTGCGTTAACGACGCCGCTCAAGAGCATGGACGTGTTCGCGAGATACTTATCGGCAGGCATATATGTCGGTATCGCCTCCACATAAGCGAACCGGTACTGCGCCGATAAATCCGCGAAATCTTGCACAATTGGGTTGCCGCTGCGCTCACCTAGGGTCAACAATTGATTAGCGAACCTCTTCATTACCGGTATTACCTCGTCATTAAGAGCTTTCTGCTCCGTCGACCATTCTCCAACCGGTATATCGGGCGAGGTAGCGCCCCACGCTGCGGCATCGCGTTGAAACCCAGAGACCGCGTCTGCCCAATCGCCGCATACCCTATTCGGCTCGGTGAGGAACCGCTCCGGATTCTCCAAGTCGTCGACAAGAGCGAGCCGACTTGGCGCTGATAAAGGCTCTATGAAATGGGCACGCGCAGCTGCAGCGCCATAATCGATCGATGAACAGATGCTCGATACGGCACCAGCTGCAGATGTCGCCACTCTAATGAGGTTGTCGTCAGGCGCGGTGTAGTCGGGAATTGCATCGGCATATGCTCGCAGGTAAGCAATGACTTGCTCGTACAGTTCGCGCACTACCCGATGTGGCGTAATTCGAGCTAAAGCTACGAATTGGTCGGCAGCTTCGCGCATCACCGCTCCAACCGCTTCATACTGCTCGCGCATCTCTGGAGTCCACGCCGTGGATGGGATCGCGGAATCTCGCTTGTCCCAACCGTTCTTCTGGGCGTCGGATAAAGAATTCAGAATGGGGCGCAGTGGCGCACAAGTGGGCTCATCGGTAATGATAGTTACCGGGCCAGTATCGTTTGCGCTCGCGACATCGGACACGGCGCTGCCATCATCCGGTGTACGGGATGTCGGCTCTACCTCGCCGTCCCTGCCGACCACGAACACAGTCGCCGCGACTGTCACACCCACTACCGCTAGCAGCGCTACGACGCCCAGCGCCCATTTCCAGCCATTTCCTCGCTTCGGCGGCGGGCCGGGCGGCGGCCATGGCTGACCTGGCGGCGGTGTCCACGGCGGCTGGGGTTGATACGGGCCCCCAGGTGGCGGCGGTTGTGTCATTGGCACACTCCCGTACGCACGGTGCGAAATTCGGTCACAGGTTAATCCTCGGTGCGGAGTCCACGGTCAGGTCATGCGGCATTGAGTCTGCGCTTTGAAGAGATTCCTTACCGTCTCCGTTTCCTGCTTCGGCCGTCGCTTCCGGATATCGCTCGTGGTCCACCCCGGTCGCCTGTTCCGGTCTTGCCTCCTCAGCAGGCTCGGCCTCTAACTCAGGCGGATTGCCCAGCTCAGAAGGCGTGGAACTGGAACTCATGTCGGCACCGCCGAGGCTTTCGGCCATCGACGCTGCTAGCTGTGAAACCTGGTCAGCCGCCCCCTGCACCCCTTGAATCGCAGCTTGCGGTGCGGCGAGTGCCCCGCCAACCATCTCCATCGGCAATCCGAGCAGTTGTCCGAGTTGTCCGAATTGGCCAGTGGCGCTGGCCGGTAGTGCGTTCGACGCACCTACACCGGCACCGTTGGGCGCTATCGATTCGCCGGCTGCTTCGATGTCCTGCTGACCGGCATCGTCTGTTGTCCGATAAGCCCGTCTGGCTGACGCCAAGTCTGCGGCAAACTTCTCTTCCCGTGCTCGTGTCGCCGCCACCTTCTCGGCTACTTCGGTCGGGATTTCGGGCATCACAGCTGCGACCATGACACTCATCGGGTCGTCGCTCGGGGCAATGGCAGGTACTCCCGGTACGTCCACTTCCGCCGGGTCCCAGCGCAGCGCTCCCTCATCATGGATCCGGAGGTTAGACATCCCAGGGCCGTAAGTTGTCAAGCTGCTTGGGTGTCGGCGGTGGTTTGGCGGTGTGCCCAGGCGGTGTGTTCGTCGTAGCGGGTGTGGTGGCGCAGGCAGCCGTGGAGGATGCCGACCAGCCGGTTGCCCAGGGCGCGGAGGGCTTGGTGATGAAGGTCGTCGGCGGCGCGGCGTTGGTCGTAGAACGCGCGGGCGCCTGGGCTGTTGGTCAGCGCGCAGAAAGCCCACTGGTCGATCGCGTCGTAGAGGCGGCGGTTGCGGACGTGGCGGGCCAGCACGGCGCGTTTCTTGCCGGATGCGATGGTCAGTGGTGATGTTCCGGCGTAATTTTTGCGAGACTTGGCGCTGGTGTAGCGGTTCGGGTCGTCCCCGAACTCACCGAGCACCCGGGCGCCGAGGATGACACCAAGTCCTGGCAGGGAGCGGTAGATGTCGGCGTCCGGGTGCATCTCAAAATGGGAGGTCAGTTCGGCGTCGAGGTTGTCGATCTGACGGTTCAGCTCGGTGATGATGCCGACGGTGGCGCGGGTGGTCGCCCCGAATGCGGCGGTCACTGAGGCCGGGGCGGTGAGCTGCTCGGTGCGCAGCGCGGTCTGGATCTGCAGTGCCCGTGCGTCGAGGTTACGTTGTCGCCCAGCGGTCTTGAGAGCGGACCGAATCTTGGGCAGGCTCAGCCCAGTAGCATCGGTCGGGGTGGGAGCGCGGCCGAGGATGGCCAGGGCGTCACGGTCGGCCAGATCGTCGAAAGCTTCCAACGCCGCGGGGTAGTACTCCCGCAAGGCGCTGCGCAGCGTGTTGGTGTGCCGGGTACGAGCCCAGATCAGACTCTGGTGCGCGCGGGCCAACACCTTGATGGCCTCCACTTGCGGGGTATCTCCGGCGATCGGGCGGTGGTTGTGCCGGTCGGTGCGCACCAGGTCAGCCAGTACCTTGGCGTCACCGGCGTCGGACTTGGCTCCTGAAACCTGGTGGCGGTCGCGGTAGCGGGCCACCGCCAGGGGGTTGATCGCGAACACCTGGTAGCCCGCGGCGGCCAGCGCTTCTACCCACAGGCCGCGGTCGGTTTCGATGCCGATCACCACTTGGGCGGGTTCCTCGGCGTGGGCCGCCACCAGGTCGTGGAACCCGCCGATCCCGGCAAGTCCCTCGGGGAGCCGCCGCGAGGCCAGCTTGGCCCCCTCGGCATCCATCAGATGAATGTCGTGGTGGTCTTCAGCCCAGTCGTCTCCAACGAATAGCGTCATCTCGCCTCTCCCTGCTCGATGTCGGGTCGAACCCGTTCGAGCCGAAGGGCACCCGGCGGCGACCTAATGGATCAGTGCTCGGCGGCACGACACCCCATCAGCGCTACAGGCGACCTCACCAACCAGCCGGGGCACGATCTAACCCTAGGAATCGACAACCACTCCAGGTTCAAGCAGTGCTCACCGGCCGGCGGCTCGGTGACCAGCTTTCCCCACCTGGCCTTTACCGGCGATGGGATTACTGATCCGCACCCATTAGGTACAGCCATCCCTCATCTCCTATACGAGTAATCCGTGCGCTCCGGGCAACCGAGTCTCACGCTGAGAGTGGCACGCCCTACAACATCATCTGGGAATGTTACCCGAGCAGTAGCAACGGTTTCTGCACGAACTTGAGCACGAAACTCGGAGGCTGCGCGCAAAGAAACTGCGGGGTGCGGCCCACGGCTCTCCATTATTTACCTCGCTGTTAGCAGCTCAGACATCATCGCGCAGATACCGCTGGACGAACTCGGCCTCGACCTGGGCCGCCTGCTCCGGAGTCGGCAGGCCCACCCCATGCTGAAGGAACTCTCCGAGGAACTCCCGCTCCCCCGCTTCCTGAGGGGTGGCCTCCAACAGGAATTCGTACTGACCGGCGCGGGCCTTCATCGCGGCGACCTTGGCGATCGCCAAAAGCTCCTGTGCCAGTTCGGATTCGGTCATGCCGGTCACGCTCGGTGAGATCTCGACACTCTGGATGCCGCCATCGAGAAAAGCGGTGACCGTCAGCGTCCCGGGCGGATTGGTCACCGAGAACAGCGGCCCGAGATCCTCGGGCTCCTCCGCCTGCTCGTAGGGATCGACGTATCCCTCTGCCGGCTCCTCCGGTTCGGGTTCGGCGACGTACAAGTCGTCGACATCGGCGTCGTCCTCACCCGGTGCGGAGAAGTCCAGTGCCGCAGCAAGGTCATCGCCCGAATCGCCGACACCTCCGGACTCTCCGTCCCACTCCGCATCCGGATCGTACGGCGAAGTCATCGTGTATCCCCCAACCAAACCAACGCAGGACGGCCGAGCTGCGAGCTATCCGCCTGACGCCCGCGCATCAGAGCCCAACTCAGCAGACCTGGCGTACACGAACCGCCCCTTTCGTAAATTGTCCTGCAAATGCTACCGGAGCGTAGCAACGCTAGATACACGAGATTCACAAGATCAGATTTGGTGCACGGACCCCTCCCGCCGGCGTGTGATACTCAGAGCAGCAAACTGCAGGAGGTCGGGTGTCGGTCAGCGTGTCCACGGTCGAGGCTGCCAACCCAGCGGGGCTGCTCCAGGCCGCCGGCACGCTGAACGACAAGATCACGCAGCTGGACACCACCCTGGCCGAGCAGCGCCGCGCGGTGGCCCACCTGCGGGAAGCGTGGGAAGGTCAGGCGGCGAGCGCGGCGCTCGCGCGGGCCGAACGCAACCTCGACAACCAGGAGGCGCTGCGCGCCCGGCTGTCGGCCATGCAGCAGGCGCTGGCTTCGGGCGGCGCCCAACTCACATCGACCCGTGATCGGCTACTGCGCCTCGTCGGCATGCTGCGCAGCACCGGATGGCGCATCGCCGACGACGGGACCGCCACCGCGCCACCCGTGCCGCCCATCCTCAAACTGTTCGCGCCGGCGTGGACCGCGGTCATCAAGAAGCTGCTCGCGGTGTTCACCGAGATCGACACCCAAACCGCTGCGGCGGTGCGAGAAGCCGCCAGTGGACCGGTTCCGGCCACCCCTCCGGGCACCCTCGGGGATGCGCGCCAACTGCCGGCCGGCGACACCGATCCCGACGACGTCAAGGAATGGTGGGACTCGCTGAGCCAGGCCGAACGTGACGGCCTCATCGCGGCGCATCCGCCGGAGCTGGGCAACCTCAACGGCATTCCGGCCGAGGTCCGCGGCGAGGTCAACGAGAAGGTGATGAACGACGACCTCGACCGGGTGCGCGACGCCGCCGAAGAACACGGCGTATCGGTGGATCAGGTGCTCGAAAACCCCGCGGCCTACGGGTTGTCCGCCACCGACGCGGCGCGCTACCACAACGCCGAACAAACCCGCAAAGGTCTGGCGCAGGCGCGCGATGAGGACATCCGGAACCGGCCGGTGCTGCTCTGGGCCTACGAGCCGCTCGCCTTCGACGGTCAGGGCAAGGCAGCGCTGGCGATCGGCGACCCCGACAAGGCGCAGAACACCGCGGTGGTGGTGCCCGGTACCGGAAGCAGCGTCGAGCAGGGCTGGTTGGAGAGTTCCAACGCCGTCGACCTGTACGACCAGATGCGCAAGGCCGACCCGGACGAGACGACCTCGGTGATCGCCTGGATGGGGTACGACGCCCCCGACAGCCCGATCGATCGGCGTATCGCCACCCCATGGCTGGCCCGCCACGGGGGCGATCTGCTGGCCGCCGACGTCAACGGGTTGGCCGCCACCCACGAGGGGGGTCCGTCCAACGTCACGGTCATCGGCCATTCCTACGGGTCCACGACGGTGGCCAACGCGTTCGCCGGCAGCGGTATGCAGGCCGACAACGCGGTGCTGATCGGCAGCCCCGGAACCGATCTGGCCCGCAGCGCCGCCGATTTCAACCTGCCCGAGGGCGGCAATGTCTACGTCGGTGCCGCGTCCAGCGATCCGGTCACCTGGCTGGGACAAGGCGGTATCGCGCCTGATCTGATCAACAGCCAGCTCGGCTTCCCCCTCGGCCCGGCGGCCGGGCTGGGCACCGATCCGGCCGGAGACAGCTACGGCGGGATGCGCTTCACCGCCGAGGTGCCGGGACGCACCGGCCCCAGCTTCGGCGACCATTCGAGTTACTACACCCCCGGTAGCGAGTCGCTGCGGGCGATCACCGACATCGCCACCGGTGACGCCGCCAAGCTCGCCGACAACGGCATGATCGCCGAGGGCCGCAAGCAGGCCCATATCGGGCTGCCCGACGGGCTGAACACGCCCTTCGGGCGGATCGACCTGCCAGACTGGGAAATCCGCATTCCCGGCACTCCCGCTTACAACGATCCGGAAGGTGACCGTGCGCAAGAGTCCATCACCTCAGACCACAACTACTGACCGCCGGCGACTGCCGACCCTGGTCGCGCTGGTCGTCGCACCGCTTTTCCTAGGAGGGTGCTGGATGTTCTCGAATACCTCGGATCAGCTCGACGGCCCCGAACTATCCGACGAGGAGACCCGCGCCCAGGTCGTCGAGCCCGTCAAACGGATCGTGCGGACGGCGGGCCTGCAGGACGTGACGGGCTCGTTTCGGTTCGACAGCTGCAACGACCAGACCGAACCGCCCTTCCGCGGGGTCGCCGGTGTGCGCTTCGCGTTTCCACCCGACGTCGATCCGGACGCCTACATCGAAGAGTTGACCCGATTGATGATCGCGGACGGCTGGAGCCCCGGTCCGCCGCCCGGACTGCAGCCCTACGGCAACGTGGTGCACCGGGGACAGATGATGGCGTTCGTCGACCCGCACCCTGACATGCCCGGCCATGGGCTCATCGAGGTGCGGGGCGACTGCCGCAATCTCACCGACCAACTCAAAGCGGAGGGCACGGTGCCGCAGTCGATCACCGAGGAGCTACGCGCGGCGAACTGAGGGTCGTCAGACCCCGGCCTTCGCGATCGCGCCGGCGGCGGCCTGATCGGTGCCCGAATAGCGCGCGACGGCGGTCCGCAGATTCGAGCCGTACCGTGCGAGGTCGTCGGCCAGGGCGGTGACGGCGGCCGCCACCTCACTCTGCGCGGTGCGGCAGGCCGCACCGGTCGCCAGCTGCGCTACCGCCGCAGCGCCGTCACCCAGCGGCGCATCGGCCTCCAACGCCCCCAAGGCGCCGGCCGACTGATCGAATGCGGTTGCCGCGCTTTCGAGGTCACTGGGACTGACCTTCAAGACCTCACCAGCCACCGGTGCCCTCCTCAGAATCGGATGTTGCGCAAAATGTCGAACACGCTGCCGATCCACAGCAGCATCGGGATCGTCGCAGCGATGGCGGCGCCGTCGACCAATTCCAATATCCGCTTGGTGACCGGCGACATGCGGCGCACCCCGTGCGTTGCACCGACGGCGATCACGGCCACCAGCACCGCCGCCACGTAGATGCCCAACACCACCGCCGCCCGCTCCGGGTACCACATGCACAGCTTGACCATCACCCCGGTGGGAATCGCGGTGCATGCGGCCAACAACGCCCAGGCGCACCACCGTTCGGCATACAGCCGCGACCGGAACGCACAGATCATCGTGACCAACCCGGCCACGATCAGGCTGTGGACGAAGAAGTGGCCCTGCACCACCACCGCGATCGCCCCGGCGGACAGCACCACCGCACCCGCGGTGAGGAACCCGATCAGCAACTGCTTGGCCAGCGTGGAACGCTCCTGCAGCCGCTGCGCCGACTCGGGCACCGACGCGATGATCGCCTGCCACGTCGACGTTTCCTCATCGGATCCGTCTGGGGTGATCACCGGGTCGAGCAGGTCGTCGTTGGTGACGGTCTCACCGGGCGCGGGAATCGGCGGCAACGCGATCCGCGCCACCGCCACAGTCAGCTTCGCCGCGTTGGTCACCACGATCAGACCGAATGCGATGGCGCCGACCGGGACCCAGTACTCCCAGCCGTACCCGTAGGCCACCGCCGCGGCAGTGACCGCCAGCGCGGTGACGGCGATGAACGACGCCAGCTCCGCACGCCTGCGCGGACCGCCCCGGCTGGCCAGCGTGATCAACAGGATCACCGCACCCACGGCGGCCAGCTGCGGAGCCCCCAGCGAGGTCACCCCGCGCGGCAACGGCACCGCCAACGCCGCCGCACCGGCCAACAACGGCATCGAACCGACCAAGAGGCTCTCGGTCATGTCGATGTTGTCGTAGCGGCTCTTGGCCAGCATGCTGCCGCCGAGAACACCCAGGCCCAGTAGCCCCAGACCCAGCGCCCACCACCAACTCTGTCCGCTGTTGGCCCACGACAGCAGACCGACGATGGTGACGATCAGCGACACGATCGGGATCGCCACCGCGATGTAGCGGTTCAGCGCCGAACGGTCGAACTCCGGTGACTCGTCGAGCACCGCGATCGCGTCGATCACGTCCTCGACCAGCGGCCGGTACCGTTCGGTGCGGCTCACCGACACCAACGTCAGCAACGAGCCGTCGACCACCCCGGCGTCGTCCAGCGACTCGTCGGACTTCAGCGGCGGCGCGCCGGGCCGGGCGAACGCCCACACCCCCTGCGCCTTGAAGTCGAAGCCGGCCAACACATCGGACGGGGTGTCCTCGAGCAACTCGGCCAGCACCGACACCGTCTCGTCGATGTAGCTCTCGATCGGCGCCGCCGCCGGCAACACCAAGTCGGTCATCCGCCGACCGGTCAGGATGGTGACCCGCGTGGTCGCCGGACGCGCCGGAGTGGCGCCGGTGCCGGAGGCGGTTGCCGCGGCCCCGGGTGCGGAGGCTGATGCGGTGGCGGTCAACGTCGTTCGAGGCGGTCGAAGTCGTCAGACAAGGCCGCGGCGAGCTCGACGATCCGCCGCTGGAACTTCTTGCCCAACAGCTCGAATTTGATCTCGGTGCCCGCGGCGACGTGCTTGTCCCATGGCAGCACGATGACACGTCCGGGCGAGACGTGGCGCTCGAACTGCTGCACCAGATCCTCCACGTCGATGTTCGGCTTACCCGGCACCACGTGGTTGATCACGACACACGCCCGGCTCAGCAGATCCTGATAGCCGTTCTGCCGCAACCAGTCCATGGTGACCGCGGCCTGCCGGGCACCGTCGATCGACGCGCTGGCCACGATCACCATGCCCGACACGGTGGACAACACCCCGCGGGTGGCCGGGTGGAACAGGCCCGTCCCGCAGTCGGCGAGCACCAGGTTGTAGTACCGCGACACGATGTCGGTGGCGTTCTTCCAGTCCTCATCGTTGAAGTCGCGGCGCGCCGAGCTGTACTCCTCGGACGACAACACCTCCAGGTTGGCGGCGTTCATGCTGGTGTACGCGCGGATGTCGTTGTAGCGCGACAACTCCTTGTCGGCGAGCAGATCCGAGATCGTCGCCGCGGACTGCCGGCCGGAACGATCGGCCAGATTGCCGCCGTCCGGATCGGCGTCGATCGCCAGGATCCGGTCGCCGCGAATCGAACTGAGCGCCGAACCCAACGCGATGGTGATCGCCGTCTTACCGACGCCGCCCTTCAGACCGAAGATCCCGATCTGATACGAGTCCCGGGCGTTACGCCGGATCCGGTTGTGCAGATCCAGCTCGTACAGCTCGTCCGGCGACAACCCCAGATTGATCCGGGTGAGCAGATAGAGCACATGGCGCCAGCCCCGCTGCGACGGCATCTTGACCGCGGATTTGACACCCACATGCGACAGCGCGTCGATCGCACGGTGGTCCCCGATCGCCGCGGCGTTCGGTGCCGTCGGCTGACTGGCCATCGGCTGGGTGCCCATCGGCTGCCCCGGTTGCCAGGTGGGGTTCATCTCCGGCTGGGCGTCGGCGAAGTGGTGCGACGGCGCGGGGGCCGGTGCGGCGGCCGGGCGCTGCCGCTGGACGACGGCCGGGCGCTGCTGCTCCTGCTGGGCGCCGGCGGTGTTCGCCGCCGCCTGGGGAGTGCGCAACAACGGATTCGCCGGCGGCGGCGGTGCGGCGCCGGGGTCGGTGACCGGGATCTGCGTGGTGATCTCGCTCTGCCCCGGTGCGGGTGCCGGCACGGACTGGGTCTGGGGCGGTGCGACGGGCATCGGCGGCGCCTTGGCGTCGTCGCGCCCGGCTCCCCCCGCGGTCGGAGTCGCTCCCACAGCCTTGGACAGAATGGCGTCCCGATCCACGTGAACCGTGCGATCCTCTGGCTGATCCGATTCCGCCGACTGGAAGAGCCGGTCATAGTCGGCCGACATGAGTACCTCTCGATAGTGGTGACATGACGCACGCACGATGGTGGGCGAATCGGCCGCCTCCCGGGGGCGCGGCCGCTCCGCCCACCTGCGTGCTTCGTCGTGTTAGGCGAACATCCCGGTGACGCCGGCTTCGGTCTGCGCCATGTTGGCACCGGCCTCGCTGATGGTCTGGGCCAGATTCTGCAGGGCCGCGTTCAACTCGGCCGACACGCTGTCCCAGCGCATCTGCACGGCCTGGTAGGCCTCCGAACCCGAGCCGCCCCACGCCGAGGCCAGCGCTGCGAGCGACGCCTTGCCCTCATCGAGCAGCCCGGCGGTGGTGCCCACGGCGGCGTGGATCTCACCCGCGCCGCCCTCGATACCGGCGAAATTCCAAACCTGTTGCGACATTGATTACTCCGTTCGGTTGAGTCGTGATGGTCAGAGGTTCATCGCCTGCGCCAGCGCGGCGGCCTGATCGTCGTCGGTGGCGCTGTACTGCACACCCGAGGTGTGGATGTTGGCCGAAATGTCGTTCAGCTCCTGCACCTGACGCTGTGCGGCCTCCTGGAAACGGAGCAGCGCCTGCTGGGCGGCAGTGCCCGCCGCACCGACCATCTGCGCGGCCAGCGCGCTCGCGGTGGCGTCGACCTGCCCCATCACGCCCTTGAGCTCACCGGAGATCCGTTCGAAGTTCGCTGCCTCCTTGGCGAGGACAGCGGCATCGGTATTCATCTGTGCCATGCTGGATTCTCTTTCTCTTCTTCCTTTGTCCTCACCACGGGGGCGAGTCTCACCGGCCGGGTGGCCGGAAAGTCTGGTCGGGACGACTACCAGTCGTCACCCTCGTCTTCGCTCAGGTCCTGGACGAGCGGGGCGGGCGCCTTCAGCCCGGACTTGGAGCCGCCGCTCTTCTGGTTCTGGCCCATCGCCGCCATCGGCGCGCCCATACCCCCACCGCCGATCGGCGCCGGCCCGGTCCCCGCGCCACCGGCCACCGCCCCGGTCGGAGCGGGCGCCGCCGTCGGGTTCTGGTGCCCGAGCAGGTTCGAGATCAGCGAGGTGGTGGGCGACGTTCCGCCGAGGCCCGGCAACGACGCCGCCCGCACCAGACCCGCGCCGGTGGCCGGGCCCGATCCACCGGCCAGCGGATGGTTGGAGAACGGGCTGGCGCCGATCAACCCGATCTGCGCGCTGTCGCCACTGCCCATCCCGCCCATCTGCCCGAACACCGACGACACCTGCTGCAGCGGTGCGGTCAACTGCTGCATGGGCTGGCTGATCATCTGGCCGGCCTGCTGCGGCAGCTGTGCCAGCGTCGACCCGAGCTGGCTGCCCATCTGCATGCCCATCTGGACACCCTGCTGCAACTGCTGCGGCTCGGACCGGGTGGCGCTCTGGTGGGCCAGGTTCTCGGTCTTCTGCACCGTTCCCTCGGCCCGCTGGGCGGCCATGTTGCCCTGCGCCACCGCCCGGCCCGCCTGCAGGGCAGCCGACTCCACCGTCGCCTGCGCACTGACCTTCGCGAACACCAGGTCACGTGCCGCCGCAGCCGGCGCCATCGCCGCCGCCTTGCCCAGCGCCCCCGCGACCGCGGCCTCCCCGACGCCCGGGATCACGATCGGCTTCATCGGCATGATCGGCTCGAACAGGATGTTCATCGCCGTCTCCGCCTGATAGACGTCCATCGCGCCGGCCGCCTGATTCCACATCCGCACGAAGTAGTCCATCTCGTTGATGCCGATGGGAACCGTGTTGATGCCGAGGAAATTGGTGGCATGCAACACCGCACGGGTGATGTGGTTCTGCTCGATCTCCGCCAGCGGCGGCGTGGTCGCCATCGCGGTGGAGTAGGCCGCGGCCTGCGCCAGCGCCTGCGCGCTGCGCTTGTGCGCCTGCGCCGACACCGTCCGCAGCCACACGATCATCGGGGTGATCGCCGCGATCGCGCGTTCACTGGCGCCACCGGTCCAGGCCCCCGCCAGTGCGGCGAGGCTGCCGGCCAGTTCGTCCGCCTGCGTCTCCAGGGAGATCGCGAACGCCTCCCACCCGGCGGCGGCCTGCAGCATCGGCGCTGTGCCGGCACCTGCCATCAACCGCGAGGTGTTCACCTCGGGGGGCATCGCATGCCAGAACATCGACGGAGCTCCTGGAACGTCGTGGGCGGTTCTCTACCGTGCGGGTCAGGCCAGGGTGCCGGCGTTCGCGGCGTCGACGGCGTCGTAGATGCCGGCGATCTGAACCACCGCGGCACCGGCCCGGGCCAACTCCTCCTGCGCGAAGGTGTTCAGCGCGAGCGCTTCCATCCCCTCTTTCGCGAACGCGGCCGCCGCCTGCGCGGACACCTCATCGGCGCCGGCCGGCACCAACGCGGTCACCTCGGCGGAGGCGGCGGTGCCGACGGCCAGGCCGCGGGTTCCGTTTGCGATGACCTGGGAGCCGATTCCCACAGCGCCCGAATCATGAGTCATAGGTTGCATTTGCGCCTGGCTCCTTGATGGGTCGAATTGACTGGACATCGATATGTACCGGTACGAAATGACGCTTGCCTGGGCGTCAATACCGGCTCCCCCGAATTGTTTGCTGACGCCTCTCAGCGACCGTTGCTGAAAGAGTCTGGGTAGATACTAACCGCCATTGCGGGGTGGTCGTCACACTTCTTCTTCCGGGGCCTCCACATACGCGGCCTGGATGACCTCCTTCGCATCCGGCGTGACCAGGAATGCCTGGCCAGGCGGCCTTTTCTTGACGATGATGTCGCGGGACGGGAAATCGTTCTTCTCGCCGGACAGGAACATCGTCGGGGATCCCGCGCCGAACGCGGCGCCGACGAACTTGTCCATGGTCGCCTTGTGGGCCTGACTCATCTGACAGGTCACGATGATGTGCAGGCCGATGTCGGCCGACGCCGGCAACAACGGGGCCAGCGGCGTCATCGGCGACATCATTCCGCTGGCCGCGACGATCATGTGCCAGTCATCGACCAGCAGCACCACATCCGGGCCGCTCCACCAGGACCGCGACCGTAATTGCGCGGTCGTCAGATCCGGTGGCGGCAGCCGCTTCTTGAGATTGGCCGCCAACGCCTTGATCGACTCCTCGAGCACGGTGTTGTTGCGGTTCACCGCCCCGGCGGCGAGCAGATGGCTCTCCGGCACCGCATCGAGCAACCCGGACCGGAAGTCGGCCAGCATGAATCGCACCTGATCGGGGCTGTTGCGCGCGCAGATCGCCTGCGCCAACGCATGCGCGATACGGGTCTTGCCCGATTTCGGCGCCCCGAAGATGATCTGGTGCGGGGTGATGTACATCTGGTTGTAGGCCACCGACAGGTCCGCCTCGCGAACCCCCAGCGGGATGGTCCAGCGTGTGCGGTAATCCGATTCCGGCCCAGGCGGATTCGGATCCAGCTGGTTGAGGTGGATACGCTCGGGCAGCACCCGCACCCGTGGTGCCACCTCGGTGTGCCGCGAGGCGATCCGCTCCACCGCGGCGGTGATCGCGGTGACCAGGTCGTCGGCGCTGTGCACCCCGTCGAGCCGGGGCACCCCCATCATCAGATGGTGCTTCTCCATCGAGATCGCGCGGCCGGGCCGGTCCGCCGGGATCTCCCGGGTGATCCGGTCGATCTGGGTTTCGTTGACGTCACCCAGCCGGAACTCGACCTTGGTGCCCAGATAGTCGCGCACCCGTGACTTCAACTCGGTCCACCGCGGGGTGGAGATGACGGTGTGCACCCCGAACGCCAGACCCTGACCGGCCAGATCCTGGACCACCGGCTCCAGATCCGGGAACTCCGACACGAACGCGGGCCAGCCGTCGATGACCAGGAACAGGTCGCCGAACGGATCCTTGGACGCCGGGTTGTTCGGGTCCTCCCGCATCTGCCGGTACTGCTCCATCGAGCCTACGCGCAGCTGCTTGAAGATCGCTTCGCGTTGCCGCAGAACCGCTTTCACCTCGGCGATGACCCTGTTCACCCGGTCCGGCTCCGAACGGGTGGCGACGCCTCCGACATGCGGCAGATCCTCGAGGTACATCAGCCCGCCGCCGCCGAGGTCGACGCAGTAGAACTGCACCTGCCGCGGCGTGTGGGTGGCCGACGCCGACAGGATCATGGTCTGCAGGAACGTCGACTTGCCGGTCTGCGGGGCGCCTCCGATCGCGATGTTGCCACCCGCCCCGGACACGTCGATACCCCACACCTCCTGGCGGTGCCGGCGGGGCTCGTCCATGACGCCCAGACCGAACCACAGCGGGCGGCGGTTCGGGTCGCGGGCGATCAGCTCGTCGACCGGGGTCGGTTCGGCCAACGGCGGCAACCACATCCGGTAGGCCCGGTTCTCGCCCGTCGACAACTGGTCGAGAACGACCTCGCGCAGCACCCGCTGATTGGACGTGACGCTCATCAGTTCACCATCGCCTCGGGAATCGGTGCGCACGTGAACTCGCGGATCCGGACCCGCTGCCGCTCCGGCACCCGGGGTCTGGCCTCACCGTTCTCGGAGGCCGACGAGTGGGGGACGTACGGATTGCCGGTGTAGACGGTGCGGAACTTCACCGGATCCTCCATCCCGACCCGCAGGAAGCCCACGCCGCTCTCCTTGTTGGTGATGTACTGCGCCTCCGGCGTCCCGATCACGGCCTTGGACTCGGTGGAGCTGGTGGTGCGCAACGCGATGCGGTAGGTGAGGTTCGGTTCCAGCTTGTCGATGCGCACCCCGCCGGTGTTCAACGACTGGGTGGCCAGCAGCAGATGCACCCGCAGCGAGCGGCCCACCCGGCAGATCCGGTCGAACAGATTGATGAAGTCCGGATGGTTCTGCAGCAGCTCGGCGAACTCGTCGACCACGACGAAAAGCGTCGGCAGCGGCGGGAGATCGGCCCCCCGTTCGCGGTACTTCTCGTACTCGGCGACACCGGACAGCGCACCGGCGGCGCCGACCTGCATACCGGCCTGACGCAGAATCGACTGCCGCCGGTCCAGCTCGCCGGTGAGCACCTCGCCCATCCGGCTGACCAGTTCGGCCTCTTCCTCCATGTTGGTGACCACCGCCGCGGTGTGCGGCAGCTTCTCCATGCCCAGGAAGGTCGAACCGCCCTTGAAGTCGGTCAGCAGCAGGTTCACCTGATCCGGGTGATGCGTCGCCGCCAGCGACAGGATCAGGGTGCGCAGGAACTCCGACTTGCCCGAACCGGTGGTGCCGATCAGCATGCCGTGCGGACCGGCGCCGAACTCGGCGCCCTCCTTGATGTCGAGGTACATGATCTCGCCGGTCTTGAGTTCATGACCGAACGGGATCCTCAACCGGTCCCGGTCGGTGTCGGCGAACATCCGCCAGCGCGCCGGGGTGACCTCCTCGACCGACTGCGCGCCGACCAGCTGATGCCACTCGGTGGCCACCTTCTTCTGCACCCGCACGTTCTTGTCGATGATCGTGCCGGTGATCGACCAGCCCGCGAGCTTACGGGCGACATGGCCGGCCTGCTCCGGGGTCATCCGGTCGGCCACCGAGGTGACCAGCCGGAACGACTGCCCGGGCAGCCGGTCGTCGGCGGTGCCGTCGGCCGCCACCCGGATGCGGTAGTTGGAGCCGCGGTGGTTACCCAGGGTGAGCACGGTGACCCCGGCGCGGCCGTCCACCGGGAATCCGGCCTTCCCACCGGTCAGATCGACCACCACCACGTACGGGCCGGACGGCGCGGAGTCGGCGGTGTGCGGGCCGCGGGCGGCCAGATCGCTGAGCCCGTCCGGGCGGGTGAACACCATCCGGGTGGGACCGGCCGCGTCGGTGTCGGTCGGGTGCTGCACGTGCGGCAGCCACTTGATCCAGGACCACTCCGGATCCTCCGGGTTGTCGGTCAACACCCGGATCTGCAGCAGGTCCGGCGGATGGAACACCGCCAGATGGCAGATCATCGCGGTCAGCAGCCGCGCCGCGCCCTCCGGGTCGCCACCGATCGCGATGGTCGGAAAGGTCCGCAGCTGAACGAGTTTCGGGCAGTCGTGGATCAGACCGTGGGTGCGCAGGAACTTCGTCACCCACATGTGGCTTACCGGTTCCAGGTGCGGTTGCGGTGCGCCCTGCGGGCCGACCAGCTCCGCCCCCACCGACGGTTTGAGCAACCGGTCCACCGCCGGTTCGGAGCCGATCCCGATCCGCACCGCGGCGTAGAAGTCGGCGTTGGTCTGCCGTGACCACTGCCGGTGGGTGCCGACGATCGACAGCAGATCGTCGGGATGCGGTGCGTGGTAGGCGAAGAACGTCACCTGGGCGGCCGCCGACGAGGTGACCCGGTTGCGCAGCCCGGCCAGATACCGCAGATACTCCTTGCGGTCGGCGTTGATCTCCGGCACCCGCTTGCCGCCCGGCCCGCCGCCGGCCATGAAACCGACCGTGGCCATCACCATCATCAGCGGCATCATCAGCATGTACGGCGACAGGTTCCGGATGCCGGTGAACACCATGATCGCGATCATGCCGAGCATGCAGCCGCCCATCACCCACGGCAGAGCCTTCTGCACACCCGACGGCGGGATCTCGACGCCGAGGTCTTCCGGTGGGGTGACGTTGATCTCGCCGGGCGTCAGCCGCGGCCCGCGTTTGATGGTCGGGGTGAACTTACGGGTCGTCATCAGCCGCCTCCGGGACCCGGCGCCGCCGCGGCGCCGTCGGCGATCTTGCGGGGATGGGGATTTCCGGGCAGCACATCGTGTTCCACCAGCGCCGCCGCCTTGGACAGCACCGGTCCGTCCACCAGCAGGCTGACCACCTGCCAGGGCGCGGTCGCCGGACCGTGCAGGCCGAGGTAGCCGGCGGTGTCCTCGTCGGGTAGGCCGTACCGCACGCCCTGCGGGTCGATGTAGTACAGGCTCTCGCCGTACCGCGGATCCGGCGACTGCAACCGGATGTACTGGCCGCCGGCCAGATACACCGTGGCGTCACCACCGATCTGGTCGATACCGCGGTTCATCGCCGACGGGGCGATCGGCAACCGCCGGCCGGCAATCACCGTCGTCTCGGGCGCCTGGTCACCGGGTTCGCGCTGCCAGGACCAGCACAGTGTCGGGGTCTCCTCGCGCAACAGCATGTCCAGCGGACGGTCCGGCAGCGGTGAGACGAACACGTGCTCCGGGATGCGCGCCACCACGCTGGACTCGATGGTCGGCGGCATCACCAGCCCGTAGGAGTTGCGGGCCCGCAATGCGGCCGCGGTGGTGTTGTTGACCCGGGCCACCCCGTCCGGCAACACCACATAGTGCTGTTCGGAGTCGGTGACGGTCTTGAACACCGAGCCGATAACCAGATGCTCCGGCAGCCCAACGGTATTCGGCGCGCCCGCGGCCGGCACATCGGGCACCTGCCAGGGCCCGGCGTTGGGCAGCGCGTTGAACAGGCCCGTGGAGATCGGGGTGGCCCGCGCCGTCACCGGGATGCCGACGGCCGAGGTGACCGCCCGGTCGGCCAGATCGATCGAATGCCGGCCCCGATCGGTGACCAGCCACGGCTTGCCCTGATAGGTCACCAGCATGCCCTGGTTCGGGTTCATCGGTCCGACCGCGGTGTCGGTGGCCAACGGCAGCACCAGCACCGACGTCCGCAACGTCGGGCTCACACTCTCCGGTCTGGTGACGGTGTCGCACAACGTCCACGTCGACTGCGGCGCGGCCAGCGGGGTGGCGTACGGCGCGCCCGGGATGCCGATCGGCTGGCCCTTGGGCATCCGGTCCAGCTCTTCGGATTTCACCGCCGACGGGGTGGCGTTGTTGGCCAGCACCAGCCGGGCCGAGGTCAGGTTGTACACCGGCCGCAGCTGATCACTGCCGGGCAGCGTCACATAGAGCTGATTGGTGGTGCGGTCCACCAGCAGGGTGTCACCGCCGCGTTTCCCGAGCGGCTTGAAGTAGGCCAGCAGCACCGCGCCCAGGCAGATCAACACCGAGATGACGATGCCGGCCTGCACCGCCCGGCTGTAGAACTGCAGCGGGTCGTCGAACATCCGGGTGTCCCGACGCACGATCGCGTGCTCGACACGGCGCAGCAGAAACCGCCAGCCGCTGACCTGGACCTTGGTCGTGAGTCGGAATCCCGCCATCGCCTACTCGCTGATGTTCAGCCGCGCGTGTACATCGGCGATGGCCGCGGCCATGTCGTCGCCGCTGATCTCGCTGAGCTGCTCGACGCCCAGGCTCTCGATGTCCGGCAACCGGGACAACCGCATGTCGCGGTTCTGCTCCCCGGCCTCCACCAGTTGCCGCGCGTAGCGGCCGTTCCCGGCGATGTCCAGCGCCGGCTTACCGTTCAGGGTGCGCTGGCTGAGCAGCGTCGCCGCATCCAGCACCCGCTTTGCCGCCTCGTCGCTGAGGGACGAGTCATTGCCGGCGGCGAGCACCGTCGCGATCTCGACGATCTCATCCGGGCTGTACGAGTCGAACTCGATGCGGGTGGCGAACCGGGACCGCAGACCGTCGTTGGCCTCCAGCAGCCGGTCGATGTCGGCGCTGTAGCCGGCGATGATCACCACCAGCCGGTCCCGGTCGTTCTCCATCCGGGCCAGCAGCGTGTCCAGCGCCTCGGTGCCGAACGGGTCGGCGCGGCCGTCGCGCTCCTGCACCAGGGTGTACGCCTCGTCGATGAACAGCACCCCACCGAGCGCGCGGTCGATGGTGCGGGCCGTCTTGACCGCCGACTGACCCTCGTACTCGGCGACGAAATCCTTCCGCGACGTCTCGACCAGCTTCGGCTCGCTGATGACGCCGAGCCCGGCCAGGATGTTCGCCACCACCCGGGCGATGGTGGTCTTGCCGGTGCCCGGCGGCCCGGCGAAGATCATGTGCTTGGAGGTCTGGGCGACCTTCATCCCGCGGGCGGCCCGCAGCTTGGCCATCTGGGTGGCGGCCCGATACGCCTCGATCTGCTGCTTGACCCGGCCCAATCCGATCTGACGGTCCAGTTCGGCCTGTGCCTCGGCGAGCAGCTTCTCCCGCCCGGAGGTGTCGGCGACCACGCTGGACGGATCCCACGGATCGGTGCGCGACGCGATCTTCTCCGGGGTGGTGGTCTCCAACCGGTAGTTCGGATCCCTCAGCGCCGCAGCGACTTTGGGCTCCGGATGGGTGGCCTGCAGCCACTCCAGCAGGGCCACGGCGGCGTCCTCGTTGCCCTGGCTGCGCCGCGTCATCGCCAGATACCAGGCGATCGCCGGGGCGCACGCCTGACCGGCCGGCGACGCATTCGACTCGGTGAGCCGGCGTTCGGCCTCGGTGAACAGACCGAGGTTGGCGGCCGCGACCCCGTGGGCGACCCCGCCGGCGGCGGCCAGCACCTTGTCCGGCCAGCCGGAGGCGCCGCGGACCTCGTCGATCACGTCGGTCCACCGTTCGGCGGCCGCGTAGATCACCGCCTTGACCCAGGCCACCAGGTGCTCGGCCCCGTTGGCCTGCACCTCCTCCAGCGCCTCCATCGCGTCGGCGTAATTGCCCTCCGCGGCCTCGTTGACCGCGAAACCCATGGTGATCGCCAACGGCGAGTTGATCGGATAGGTGATGTCACCGAACAGCCCGCCGATCGGGATGCGGGCGTTGACGCTGTTCATCGAGATCTCGGCGGCGCCGGCCAGCTGACCGAAGTTGGTGCGCGAATACCAGGCCCGGAACAACGTCACCCGGTCGGTGTCCCCGCACCGGATGCGGCCCACCCAGGCGTCGCACGCCGACTCGTCGTAGTTGGTGATCTCGGTGAACAGCTCCAGCGACCGCTCCGGGGCGCTGGGCAGCATGCCCACCGCGCTGCCGAACAGACTGGCCAGGTGATCACTCATGCGCGCCGGCCGATCCGGTCGCGGCGCGGGCCGGCCTGGTCGGAGAACGACATCGTCGCGACGATCTCCGCCCGGAGATCATTTCGTGTCATCGTGGTCACCTTGTCATCGCTCGATCTGGACAGCGCCCCAGTTTGATGCCTCAGTTCCATTGCGTCCCATCGGAATACGCTGTGTCAGCATCGGTGTGCTCGAACCAGTTGCCGGCGGGCAGGAACCCGACCAGCGCCTCCAGCGAACGTTGCAGGTTCTCCTGGGTGCCGGGCAGGAAGCTGCCGTAGAGTTCGCCGTTCACCCGACGGGGCAGCGACACGATCCGGCCCTGCCGGGAATCGAGCACACCGGCGGCGACGTCGGTGTAGGTGGTGGTTCCGCCGGGGTGGCGTTCGGCCGCGGTGATCTCCACCCAGCCGGCCGGGTCGGCAATGATCTCCGAGTAGGTGCGGGCCGAGGCCTGGTCGATGCCGTATTGCGCCAATTCGCTTGCGGTGCGGCACTCCGACAGTTTGCTGGCCAGCCCGGTCAACGGTTCCACGTCGGCCGGGGCGGCGGGACCGAGCATCGCCGTCACCATGCCCGCCAGCCCGACCTGTGGGGCGATCCGCTGCAGCACCAGCAGATCGCCGTCGCGGGCGGCGATGACGTGGCGGTCGCCTTTCCGGCACACCACGAAGCGGATCATCTTCTCCCCGACGTCGCGGCGCCACCACCGGCCGTCGAGGGTGCGGTCCGGCCGGCTCAGCGCGTCGACCATGGCCGCGACCTCCGGGTGCGGTCTGCCGTGGGCGTCCAGCACCTCCTGGGCGGCGAGATCGCGTGCGACCTGCGCCCACACCCGTTCCCGGATGTCCTCCTGCGGGATGTTGGGCCGGATTCCGAGGGCCGGCGGGAAGTCGGTGAGATGCAGGCGGTCGGCGATGACCAGGATGCCGTCGATGGTGACCTCCACCCCGACCACATCATCGATGTGCGAGGCGTTCGGATTGAGCGACTGCGGGACCGACATCGTCTCACCCGATCGCGTTGCGCGAGCCGAACGGTGCCGACGTGGCGCGGTGTTCGCCGACCATGAACGTTCCCCTCCAGTTGTTCCCTTGTCGCGGCGCGCGGACGCGGCGAGCGTTCCCCCGAACCGGCCGACCGCTTGCGAGGACTTTGCGGTTGCTTCGCGGCGCGCGTCGCAACCGTCGACCCGTTCCGTCCCGGAGGCCCCGTCACCGCAAAGGAGCGTACCAAGGATTCCGACCACCGGAATACATGAATTCGCCAAGACCATCCGCGGTGGTCGTCACATTTCAGCTATTCACAGTGAGGCGATATATCGCATGTGGAACACCTCGTCGCACGCTCACAGCGAAGATACACCTCGGTCGGGGGATGTGGCACGGCGCACTCCCCCGTCGGACCGCGGCCTGGAACTTCTTCAGTGGGACGTCCCTGCCACTGACGGCACAGGTGCGCCGCAAATGCGGTGCCGGTGCCGGTGGCGACGGGGGATGTCGCCCGATTCCGGTTTGCTGATCGGCTGCCCAGCGCCGTCAGCAGTCCGCGTTTCACGTGTGGTTGATACTGGAGGCACCGGCGTCACCCGTTCTGGGCGATGCCGGGCGAGATGCGAAAGGGAGATGCAGTGACCGATCGCGACGACTCCCTGCGGCGCGAACTGGGCTGGACCGGCCCGGAGGAGCGCAACTACGAGCCGCAGGCCAGTGCCGAGCCGGCACCGCCCCCGAAAGCCCCGGTGCCGTCCCGCCCGCCGGTGGACTATCCGCCGCCGGGCGGCGCCGACAACTCCACCGACCCCCAGTCCGCACCCACCGGACCGAACCGGATCCCGGACCCGTCGGCGACCGACGTGACCCGGCCGGTCGACCCGATACCCGGGCTCTTCCGCGATCGTCAATCCCCCTACGGTCCCGGAGCTCCCCGCCCCGGCCAGCCGCAGGGCCAGGCACCCGGCCGCGACCCCCGCTCGGCGCCGCCCGCGGAACACGCTCCGTGGCCGCCGCAGCCCGGATGGCCGAACCAGCCCGGTCCCCCACCCGGCGGTCCGGCGCCCGGCCAGCCACCGACCGGTCCGGGATGGTCGGGCGGTTACCCACCCGGTCCGCAGGCGGGCCCGACGTCGTACGCCGACCGGATCCGGCCCGCGGATCTGATGCCGCCCCGGCGGATCCCGCCGAGCCGCGGTTGGCGCCGGCTGCTGTACCGGGCCTCGTTCGGGTGGATCAATCCCGGCCGGTCGTCGGACGAGATCCGCGAGGCCGAACTCGAAGCCAAGATCAAAGGCCCGCTGCGGGGTCACTTCAAGGTCGGGGTGATGGGCAAGGGCGGCGTCGGGAAGACCACGGTGTCGGCCAGCGTCGGCTCGGTGTTCGCCGAACTGCGGCAGGACGACCGGGTGGTGGCCATCGACGCCGACACCGCGTTCGGCAAGCTCGGCAGCCGGGTGGACCCGAAGGCGCAGAGTTCGTACTGGGAACTCGCCTCCGATCAACAGCTCGAGACCTTCGCCGATGTGCGCAACCGGGTCGGCAACAATGCGGCCGGCCTGTTCGTGCTGGCCGGGGAGACCTCGCCGGCGCGGCGGCGGGTCCTCGACGCGGCGATCTACCGGGAGGCCACCTCGCGGTTGGACCGCCACTTCACCGTCTCGATCGTGGACTGCAGTTCCACCATGGACTCGCCGGTCACCCAGGAGGTGCTCAAGGACCTCGACGCGCTGATCGTGGTGTCCTCACCGTGGGTGGACGGAGCCGCCGCGGCCGGACAGACGCTGGACTGGCTCAACGCCCGCGGGCTGACCGATCTGCTCCGCCACACCGTGATCGTGCTCAACGACTCCGACGGGCACGCCGACAAGCGGACCCGTTCGATCCTGGCGCAGCAGTTCGCCAGCCAGGGCCAGCGGGTGATCGAGGTGCCGTTCGACGGGCACCTGCGGCCCGGCGGGGTGATCAACGGGACCAGCGAGATGTCGCGGCAGACCCGACGGCGGTTCATCGAGATCGCCGCCGCGCTGGCCGAGTTCTATCCGACCCAGGACGACCGCGTCCGCGAACGCGCGGTGCTCTGACCCGTCAGGGCTGGTCGAGTTCGGCGATCAGCGTCTCGATCGCCCCGGCGGCCGTCGCCGCCACCGGCTCGTCCGCCTCGGCGGCGATGATCACCTCGGCGGGGACCCCGGCGGCCTGCGCGGTCTCCTCGATGGTGAGGTTGGCGCCGCGCCGCGCCGCGTAGAGCCGCTGGCCGAGCGTGGCCTGCGGGGCGCGGGCGCCCCGCAGTGTGAGTTCGTCGATGCTGCGGCGCACCGCGCTGAGCGCCTTGATCACCCGCGGCGACACCCGGCTGATGCGGGCCGCCCGGGCGGCCACCGCCTCGAGTTGGCGCAGATCGGCCAGGATCTTCGTCAGCCGGGGGGTGAACTCCGGATGGTCGACGTCCGGCAGCGCCTCCGACGCGTCGTCGAGGGTGTTGACCGCCGCCAGCACGGCCTGCGCGACCAACGGCACCTCGTCATCGGACCCGCCGTGATCGGACCCCGGGGCGTTCGGCCGGTAGTCGGCCTGATCGGTGCGGGTCGCCGACGGCTCCTGGGCACCGGTCGCCGGCCCGCCGGCAGGGCCGACGTCCTCGCCCGCGCGGAGCCGGGCGATCGTGCCGGGAGGCCAGCGCAGCACCTGTTCGAGCTTGGCGCGAGTGCGTTCGCGGGGCCAGCTGCGGCCCTTCTCGAACGCGATGAGCGCTCCGGCGTTGATGATCCCCTCGGCGGCGAGCCGGCGTTGACTGATGTTGAGTTCGCGGCGGCGCGCGGCTGCGGCGGCGCCGGCCCGCGCCAGTCCCGGATCGACCTCGCTGACCGGGGATGCGGTCAGATCGACATCGGTCATGGACTGCGCTTTCTGGTCGATGCTTGTACTGCGGGAAGTGTTCTTCTGCTACGGCGATTCTAGCTTCGAGGTGTTTCACCGCTACAGCTTGTGGACGGGTGAAACCGCAGCATGGAAGTCGGCGCCGTCGCGTTGGTTGTTACTGCACCGGATTAACGCTATGGCTCAGGGGAGTTATTCCGCTTCAGCGCTACAGTTCAGTGGCAGTCGAGCCCTTCGCTAGGGAAGAACCTTCCCCCTAACTGTTGCACTGCTACGGTTTGGTGCTATACATTGCCCGCAACGCGTTGCAGTGGCAGCGCACGGACCGAGGGGAGCCGACTCAATGAGCGTGTTCATGTTCGACGAAACGCCACTGGGCGCGTGCACCAGCGATCCCGAGCGGTGGACGACCATGCCGGACGACGAGGCCAAGGCGATCTGCCGGGCCTGCCCGCGCCGCTGGCTGTGCGCGCGGGAGGCCTGCGAATCACCGCGGGCCGAGGGCCTGTGGGCCGGAATCGTCATCCCGGAGTCCGGCCGGGGCCGCACCTTCGCCCTGCGGCAGCTGCGGACACTGGCCGAACGCAACGGTTACCCGGTGCGCCGGACCCGCCGCGTCTACCAGGAATCCGCCTGACGCCGTTGCCCTTCCGTAGCTGTTCACGAGGGGTCGGCTGCGGCGGGGCAACACCTCGTTTTGCTGAACGTTTTGCTGAACGTTTTGCTGAACGTTTTGCTGAACGTTTTGCTGAAACCTCACCCGGCGGCAGCGGTCAGCGGACGGTGTGCGGTGCGGACCGACACCCTGTGCATCGATTTCCAGACCCGCGCTGCCCACGATGACGGCGTGCGCGATGCTTTAACCATGCTTCCGGTCGGATCCATGGTGGCGGGCTACCGCATCGAGGGCATTCTGGGCACCGGTGGAATGGGGACCGTCTACCTGGCCAAGAATCCCACGCTGCCGCGGCACGATGCCCTCAAGGTGCTCAGCACCGAGCTGTCCCAGGATCCCGGCTTCCGGGAACGCTTCATCAAGGAAGCCGATGTGGCGTCGGTGCTCGACCACCCCAACATCGTGTCGATCTACGCCCGCGGGGAAACCGAAGAGGGCCAGCTGTGGATCGCCATGCAGTACGTGCCCGGAACCGACGCCGAGGCCGCGTTGCGGGCCGAGACCATGACCCCGTGGCGCGCCACCCACATCGTCAGCGAGGTCGCCAAGGCGCTGGACTACGCCCACCAGCGCAACGTCGTGCACCACGACGTGAAACCCGCCAACTTCCTGCTGTCCGACGATCCCGGCGACGACGAGAAGGTGCTGCTCAGCGACTTCGGGGTGGCCCGCGCCCTCGACGACGGCAACGCCGCGATGGACAACTCGCTGATCGCGACCCTGGCGTACGCGGCGCCGGAGGTGATCGCCGGCGGGGCCATCGACGGCCGGGCCGATCTGTACTCGCTGGGCTGCACGCTGTTCCGGATGCTCAGCGGGCGCAAACCCTTTCACGACGCCGAAGGCCCGGCCGCGATCATGCTGGCACACCTGCACCAGGAGCCGCCGAAGCTCTCCGAGTTCGTGCCGTGGTCGTCGCCGCAGCTGGACTGGGTGGTCGCCAAGGCGTTGGCCAAAGACCCCGCCCAGCGGTTCCAGACCGCCCGGGAGTTCGCCCGCGCCGCAGCGGAGGCGGTGCGGGAGGCCGCACCCCCACCCGACGCCGTGCGGGAAGCGCCGCCCCCGATGCCGCCGCCCCGCCCGCAACCCCAGTTCGGCGTGTCACCCTCCGTCGTGCCGCCCGTCGGGGTCAGCCCCGGCCAGAACCTGCAGTGGACCGGGGCGCCACAGCCGCACGGCGGCTATCCGCCGGCCGGCCCGCCGCCCCCGGTGTCGCCCCGGATCACCACCCCGTCCGCGGGCGGCGCACAACCGAATCGGCGCCGGCTGATCGCCGGGGTGGCGGGGGTGGCCGCCGTCGCCGTCCTCGGTGGCCTGGCGTTCTGGCTGCTGAGCCCGTCGGGCACCGACCAGGCCGACGGCGCCCGGGCCGACGACACCGCCGAAACGACGTCGCCGCCCCGGGACACCGCCGCGGAGAACCGGTTGCTGACGATGTTGCCGCCCGGTTATTCGGCCGGCGCCTGCGGCCCGGTGCCCGCCCCGGAAGGGGCCCTGGCCCAGGTGGTGTGCCGGGAGAACACCGACCCGGGCGGCCCGCCGACCGCCACCTACACGCTGGCGCGGGACGAGGCCGCCATGCAACGGGCGTTCGACGAGATCATCGCCGCGTCGGCCACCGTGAACTGCCCCAATTTCATCCAGTCACCGGGGCCGTGGCGCCGCAACGCCACCCCGGACCGGATCAGCGGCACGCTGTTCTGCGGGATTCAGCAGAACGAGCCGCTGGTGGCGTGGACGGACGACGCCAACCTGGTGGTCAGCGCCGTCCATTCCGGTCCACAAGGGCCCACGCTCGATGAGCTCTATGCCTGGTGGACCACCCACTCCTGAGTGAGATCAGGACGCCGGGGCAGGCACCGGCGTGGTGGTCGGAGCCGCCTCGCCGGTCGACTCACCCGGGGCCGGAGCCTCGGCCGCCTCCGCGTTGTGCGCGCCCGGGCCGTGCGGGGCGTCGGGCAGCGGGGTGCCCTGGCCGGCCGGCCGGGCAGCGGCGTCCGGCAGCGGGGTGCCCGAGCTACCGGCCGGCACCGGAGCGGCCGCGACGCCACCAGTCGACGGGGTGGCCTCACCCTCGGCACCCTCGGCACCCTCGGCGCCCTCGGCGCTGGACTCGGCGGCCTCGGTCCCCTCGGTGGTGGCGGACTCGGCGTCCTCGGCAGTGGCCTGTGCGCCCTCCGCCGCCTGGGTGTCGGCGTTCAGCGGGGTACCCGAGCTGCCGGCCGGCAGCGGAGTGCCCGAGCTGCCCGCGGGAACCGCAGCGGCATCCGCCTCGGCGCCCTCGGGCGCCTCATCGGCGGCATCGGATTCGGTGTCGGATTCGGTGTCGGACTCGGCGTCCGTGCTGGACGACCCGGAGCTCGCCGGAGCCGGGCGGGTGCTGGTCTGCGCCGCCGACGACTGGCCGGTTCCGGTCGACTCCTCCGGCTTCACCCAGACCACCAGGTCCTTCTCGCCGTCGTTGTACACCACGCTCTCCGGCGGCTGGCCGGTCACGTCGAAGTACACCTTGCCGGTGGTCTTCTCCCCCTCGGCCAGCGCCTCGGGGTTGACCCCCTGCGGCGTGGGCACCTGGAACAACACCCGGTAGTTCTCGCCGTCCGCGGACCGTGCGTTCAGATTCGAAACGATCGGAATGACAGTGCCCTGGATCGCCTCATCGGTGGCGGTGGCCTCCCAGAGGGTGCCCTGCACCTCGTAGGGGATCTCGTCGGAGCTGGGCTTGAGATCCGTGATGGTCCAGCCCTGAACGACATCGCCGTTCTGCAGCTTCGCCTGCTCACCGATCTCGGCGGTGGTCACATCGGGCGCGCTCTCCGCCGAGGCGGTCGCCACCCCGGCGATGGCACCGGCGACGGCCAGACCCGCCGCGGCGAAGAAAGAGGTCGTGATCTTCACAGTTTCGCTCCTGAATCGGTTGGCTAGCACAGTCGTCACTCGCTAGGGAAAGTTATCAGGTGCGTGGACTTGCTGGAGACGCCGTCTTCATTTGCGGCGGCGTCAGTTCAGTGATACCCAGGCCCACACGATTCCGCCAGTTCTGCCACCGTCCGATCCCGCCCAGCCGTGGAATACCGCGCGCCGGCACCCCGTTGCAGCAGGTGACGGTGCCGGACCTGACCCGGGCTCACAGTAAGAATCGTCGCTGCGAGCGACCACTCGCCGGGAGTCAGCCGGCACCGTGGTCGTCTTTTCCGTCGTCAGCCGTTGGTCTCCAGAGCCGCGACGGCGGCCGTCATCCGCTCCAGGAACTCATCGACCGCAGCGCGGTCATAACCGCGCCGCAACAACGGCGCCTTGGGAAATCGCAGGCCGCGCAGATCGTCGGCGCACAGATAACCACGCCCGTCGAGGCGCCTGGCCACCAGCATCAACAAGTCATCCACCGCTTTCGGGTGGTATCCGCGCCGCCCCCAGCCGGGCTTCTCGAAACGCGTGTTCCGCACGTCCGCTGCCGTGAGCCCGGCGGTCACTTCACCCATGGGCGTCGATGCTAATCCGATCGGCCCGCCATTTCCGGGGTATACCTGCATGGATGAGCAACACCGAGACCGCCCCCGTCGAGGTCACCTGCGGCGTCGAGCCGTTCACCGGTGCGGTGCTACGGCCGCGGGAGGTTCCGCTGGGCGGTCCGCGGGCCATGCCGGTCCGTCGCACCCTGCCGCAACGGAAACGGTCCCTGATCGGGGCGTGGTGCTTCATCGATCACTACGGGCCCCAGGATGTGCGCACCGGTCCCGGAATGGACGTCGCACCGCACCCGCACACCGGTTTGCAGACCGTCAGCTGGCTGTTCGCTGGGGAGATCGAACACCGCGACAGCGGCGGCGTGCACGCCATGGTGCGGCCCGGCGAACTGAACCTGATGACCGCCGGACGCGGGATCTGCCACTCCGAGGTGTCCACCGCCGCGACCGAGGTCCTGCACGGGGTGCAGCTGTGGGTGGCGCTCCCCGACTCCGACCGCGACACCGCCCGCGACTTCATCCACTTCGTCCCGCGGCCGCACGAACTCGACGACGCGAGGCTGCTGGTGTTTCTGGGCGACCTGGCCGGCGCCCGCTCCCCCGTTCCCACCTTCACCCCGCTGCTCGGCGCCCAGATCGACCTGTACCCGAACGGGCGGCTCACCCTCGACATCGACCCCGGCTTCGAACACGGGGTGCTGCTCGACACCGGCGAGGTCACGGTCGCCGGCGCCGCGCTTCGGCCCGCCGAGCTGCTCTACCAGCCGCCCGGCCATCACCGGTTGGCGATCGTCAACCGGGGCGGGCGGCCGGCGCGGCTGATGCTGTTCGGGGGTCCGCCGTTTCCCGAGCAGATCCTGATGTGGTGGAACTTCGTCGGCCGCAGCCACGACGAGATCGTCCGCTACCGCCGGGAGTGGGAGGAGCGCAGCGAGCGGTTCGGCGCCGTCGACGGCTACCGCGGACCGCGCCCCCGGCTGCCGGCCCCGCCGCTGCCGCACGCCAGGCTGCGGCCCCGCGAAAACCCCACTGGAACGTGACACTGCGGCGGATCGGTGCCACCTGCTGACACCAAACCGCCGCGGTGTGTCGTCGACGAAGCAGACATGACGAAGCAGACATGAGGAGAAACCGCCATGACCACCGACAAGACCGGCGCCCCCACCACCGTCGCACCGGGTGACGGCCGGTTCACCATCGCGGTCAAGAACAAGTCGGTGGGCAGCGCCGACTTCATCGACCACGGCGACCAACGCGTCTTCACCCACACCACCGTCGACAGCGCCTTCGAGGGCCGCGGTCTGGCCACCATCCTCATCGGCGAGGCGCTGCGGCAGACCCGCGACGCCGGACTGCGGATCGTGCCGGTGTGTCAGATGGTGCAGAACTACGTCGGCAAGCACCCCGAATACACCGACGTCACCGACGCCGCGACCGAGGAGCATCGCCGCCTCGCCGATTCTTAGCCCAGCTATCCGGCGGCGGACCGGCCCTCGGTAGGGTCGGCCCCGATGAGCACCTCAGCAACGAGAGCCGCCTACTTCGGTATCGACGGTGACCGGTACATTCCGTCACCGCTCACCAAGGGTCCGTGGGGCGACCAGCTCAGCGGCACCTTCATCGGCGGACTGCTGGCCCACGCCGTGGAACGCGACGCCTGGGACGCCGACTTCCACCCCACCCGGTTCACCGTCGACCTGTTACGGCCGGTGGCCCTGGCCCCGATGCGGCTGCGCACCACCGTGGTGCGCTCGAGCAGCCGGCTGCGGCTGGTGGACAGCGAAATCGTTCAGGACGACACCGTGGTGTCCCGCGCCAGCACGCTGCTCCTGCGGCCCGGCGACCATCCACCCGGCAAGGTGTGGAGCACCCCGGTCGACGTGCCGCCGCGGCCGTCGCGGTTCCCCGACACCGGCTTCGCCGGAGGAATGGCGTTCTGGCTGTACGGGGCGGACCTCGACAACCCCACCGCCGGTCCGGATTTCACACCGTGGCAGTACGTCGGGCCGAAGCACGGCTGGGTGCGAGAGCTGAACCCGCTGATCGACGGTGTGGACCTGACCCCGTTCACCCGGGCGGCACTGGCCGGCGACATCACCAGCTCACTGACCCAGTTCGGCGACGCCGGGCTGTACTACATCAACCCGGACTACACGCTGACACTGAGCCGGCTGCCGGACGGCCCGGACATCGGCCTGTCCGCGGTCACCCACTACAGCCACGCCGGCATCGCCACCGGGGTGGCCACGCTGTTCGACCGGCGCGGCCCGATCGGCAGCGCGATGGCCACCGGGCTGGCGCACGGCGGCTTCCGGGCGCCCACCCTCGACGAGGTGGAGAAGCTCGGCGGAATTCGGCCTAACGGGGCTGCAGGATGACCACCGGGATCTCGCGGTCGGTCCAGCTCTGATACGTGTCGAAGTCGGCGTACAGCTCGACCAGCCGCGGCCACAGCCGGGCCCGCTCCTCGGGCGTCGCGGTGCGCGCCCGCACCGGCAACCGCTGCCCGCCGATCTCGATGTGCACATCGGGGTCGACCACCAGGTTGCGGTACCACTGCGGGTTCTCCCGCCGCCCGCCCTGGGAGGCGACCACGATGACGTCGTCGCCGTCGCGCATGTACAGCAACGGGACGACGAAGGTCTTGCCGGATCTGCGGCCGCGGTGTTCGAGCAGCAGCGTCGGCACCGGCTTGCGGAAACCCGCGCCGATGCGCCACTTACCGCCGATCCGTCCGCCGGTCCTGCGGTACACCCACACCTGCGCGCGGGTGGCGTAGCGGAAGATCACCGGCAGCAGCGGCGAGTCCAGCTGCTTGGGTCGTTCAGGCACCATCGGTCAGATACTTCGCGGTGCTGCCGGCCACCGGCATGTCGGGCAGACCGAGTTTGCGGTGGTCCCAGCTGCGGTACCGGGAGGCCTTGACCCGCACCGCGATCCGCTTGTTCATCATCTGTTCGACGTAGGGCTTCATGTCCTCGGTGTACGGCCCGGTGTAGCGCTCCCACACGCTGATCCCGACGCGGAGCAGCATGTCGGGATCGTCGTCGACGATCTCCGCGGTGCCGTCGATGGAGACACCGCGCAACGTGTTGTAGGTGTGCCCGTCCTCGATCAACACGGTGAGGGTCGGGTTGCGGCGCAGGTTGACCGCCTTCTGCGACTTGGCCTTGGTCTCGAACCAGATGTCGCCGTCGATCACGCCGTACCACATCGCCACCAGATGCGGCCGACCGTCCGGCAACAGCGTTGCCAACGTGGCGGTGCGACTGCGTTCGATGAATTCGGCGATCTCGTCGTCGGTCATGACGATCTTCGCCCGTTCGTTCTTGCCCACGCGGTCATCTTGGCAGGTTCGGCTGCCGGCCGGCCGCGGTGGGGGCAGTCGTCAGAGCGCGAATTCCACTTCGTAGGCCACGGCGTACATCCGGGTGTAGGCGCGCGGGCGGAACAGGCCGCCGCCGTCGGCGCACCAGGTGACCACCCGGCGCAACCGCTTACCCGGCGGCAGCCGTCTGGCGATCATCTCGGCCAGCACCGCGCGCAGCGGTTCCAGCCCGCGCCGTTCCTGATCCCGGGTGACGGGGAGGTTCCACATGGTTTCTTCGACAGGCATGGGTTCAGTGTCGGAAGCCAAGGTCACGGTCCCGATCTGCCGCGCAGGGGAAACCGGCCTCGGTTCGGACCCGGTCAGGTCACGAAGCGGTCTCGCCGCTCACGCGATCGGGCCGGCTCGCCGCACCGGTTCCAGCGCCGCGCCGATCGGGGCCGGCCCCGTGCTGCCGACTCGCCGCGCCGAACGTGCAACTGCTGCGGTCCATCCGCCCATTTTCCGCGCGGAATGCACGTTCGCGGAGACTGTGAAGGCTGTTGGTCCGCTTTCGGGTGGCTATTGGTCGGTTTTCGGGCCCGCGGTGCGCCGAGGAATGAGACGCACCTCGGTGATCGTGTGCTGGGCCACCGCGGTCACCTCGACCGCCCAGTCCGGCAGTTCGACGCAGTCGCCCGGTTCGGTCGGGATGCGGCCCAACGCATCCAGCACCAGGCCCGCGATCGTGGTGAAGTCACCCTCGGCGGCCGGACCGAGATCGACGCCGATGTCGGTCAGATCGTGGATCGGGAAGGTGCCCGGCAACACCACGCTGCCGTCGGGGAGGTTCTGCACCTGCTGCACATCGCTGTCGGCCTCGTCGTAGATCTCGCCGACGATCTCCTCCAGCAGATCCTCGAGCGTGATGATGCCCTCGGCGCCGCCGTGTTCGTCGAGGACGACGGCGAACTGCTCCCGCTCCGCCTTGAACCGGCGCAACGCCTCCGACACCCGCAGCGAGTCCGGAAACCGCACCACCGGACGCGCGACGTCGGCGGTGATGCCCTCGTCGCCGAGCAGATCCCGCAGGTGAACCACCCCGACCACCTCGTCGAGGCTCGCGTTGCGCACCACCGGGGCGCGTTGATGCCCGGCCTCGGCCAGCACCCTGCGGGCTTCCACGACCGGCATGTCGGCCCCCAGGGTGACCACCGCCAGCCGCGGCACCACGACCTCCCGCAGCGTGCGTTCGTTGATCTCCAACGCGCCGCTGATGATCATCCGCTGTTCGCTGGTCAGCCCGCGGTGACCGGCGACCAGATCCCGCAACTCCTCCGGGGTGAGGGGTTGTTGGCGGATGTCGGGGTCGCCGCCGAGCAGCCGCACCACCAGGTTGGTCGCCTTGCTCAGCAGCCACACCACCGGGCGGGAGAACCCGGCGATCACGTTCAGCGGCCGCGCCACCAGCAGCGCCCAGCGCTGGGCGTGCTGCATGGCCAGCCGCTTGGGAGCCAGCTCACCGACCACCAGCGTGATGAACGTCAGGATCAGGGTGACCAGGCCGATGCCCACCGCGGGCGCGGCGGTGCCAAGGAATCCGAGCATCCCGATCAGCGGCTGCGCCAGGGTGACCGCGGCGGCCGCCGACGCCAGATATCCCGACAGGGTGATGCCGATCTGAATGGTCGCCAGGAAACGGTTCGGGTCGCGGGCCAACCGCACCAGGGTCCGGGCGGTGCGACCGCCGCGGCGTTCGAGCTGCCGGAGCTGCCCCTCGCGCAGGGAGATCAGCGCGATCTCGCTGCCCGCGAACACCGCGTTGAGCAACAACAGGGCCGCGATCAGCAGCACTGACGACCAGTAATCACCCATATCCATGTGCCTACACGGTGCGACGGTGCGACGCGACCGCACCCGCGCATGTCGGACCTGACGCCTACGCTGGGGCTCGTTCGACGTGAAGGTCGGCTGAACAGTCGACGGACAACAGGAGACTGGCGAACATGCAGCAAACCAGCAGCCGCTGGTACGCGGTGGCCGCCGCCGTGGTCGCGGCCGCGTTGGCGGTCGGTTGTGCGGCCGACGGTCCCGGTGCGTCGTTCCCCACGGTCGCGGAGCCACCCACCGGCTCGGCTGCCGGTCCCCCTGCCCCCGCCCCGGCCGACACCGGCGAACCGCACCGGATCGAGCAGCAATCCAACGAGGCGCTGGAGAAGCTGGCGACCATTCCGATCAAGGGCCGGGCACCGAAGACCGGCTACGACCGCCGGCAGTTCGGCGAGCGGTGGACCGACGACGTGTCCGTGCCCGGCGGCCGCAACGGCTGTGACACCCGAAACGACATCCTGCGCCGCGACCTGGTCGACATCGAACTGCGGCCGGGCTCCAACGGGTGCGCGGTACTGTCCGGCACCCTGCACGACCCCTACACCGGGACCACGATCGAGTTCCGGCGCGGCCGGGACACCTCCGCCGAGGTGCAGATCGACCACGTCGTCGCGTTATCGGACGCCTGGCAGAAGGGCGCCCAGCAGTGGGACGAGGTGAAACGGCGCAATTTCGCCAACGATCCGATGAACCTGCAGGCCACCGCCGGGTGGGCCAACCAGCAGAAGGGTGACGGGGATGCGGCGACCTGGCTGCCACCCAACCGGTCCTACCGCTGCACCTACGTCAGCCGCATCGTCGACATCAAATCCGCGTACGGCCTGTGGATGACGCAGGCCGAACACGATGCGATCGCCCGCATCCTGGCCGGCTGCGGCCCGTCCGGTCCCGGCGCACCGGGGGAGGCGCACCCACTCCAGCCGGCCCCGCCCGCGGAGGTCGCGCCGGCGTCGGTTCCCCCGGCACCACCGGCGGCCGCCGGGTCCGGGACGGACCCCACGGTGCTCTATCCGGTGTTCTATCCGAACTGACGGGCCGGCACTCCGAGGCCCGGATCGACGGTCGCGCGGGCGGCGACCGACGCGGCGGCGGCCCGCACCAGCAGACCGGCATCGGATTCGTGGCGTTTGGGCATGACGATCTCGGCGCTGTCCTGGTCGGCCCGGTGCGCCATCAGCCAGTCGTACAACAACCAGTCCAACGCGCACGCCACCGCGAGCGGATCGGCCTCCGGACGGTCGGCGGCGGTCAATACCCGCTCGATGGCGTCCAGATGCTCGACGCGGGCCGCGTCCTTGTTGACCCCGGAGCTGTCGAACAACAGCATCGACAGCGTCAACGGGAACCGCCGGCCCGACTCGGTGCGCACCAGCCAGCGGCCGCCGAGCCACGGTCGCCGCGGATCGACCTGGTGCATCTCCCCGAAACCCGCGACCACCCCGAGCGCCGGATCGTCGAGCTCCCCGTCGAACGGTGCCGGCCCGAGCAGCCCCAACGGCCGGCGGGCGCAGATCGAGAACAGCGTCGCCGTCCCGATGATCTGACCGGCCCGCACATCGGCCGTCAGTCCCGCCGCGTCCAGCGCCGCCGCGTAGTCGAAACACAGCAGGTCCAACACCCGGTGCAGTTCCGACAGCCCGTCGCGCTCCTGCTGATCCCGCGGCGGCCTGCCGCCACCGAGGAGTTCGCCGAACCGTTCGGCGGCGATGATCAACGCATCGTCGAGCGCCTCGATGTGCGTGGCCACCAACCGATCCGGTTCGTCATCGTCGACCACCAGCTCGCGCAGCGTGGTCGCTGCGCCGGCCGGGGTGACCCAGTGGAAGCCGATCTGGTCGTCGGTCTGGACGATGCGTGGCCTCATGACAGCTCCACCCCCAGCCGGCGGTTGGTCAGCTCCAGCTGCCGCTCGGTCGACGTGTCCAGGCTCGCGATCTGCTCCGGCTCGAGCCGACCGCAGATCCAGTCCCAGTGCAGGGCGATCCGGTCACCGGCCGCCACATCGGGCAGCGCACTGTGCCCGTCGACCGACACGGCCACCGTCCGGGTGGTGGGCTCGCCGAGCCGCAACCGCCGGTCCTCGAACAGCAGCGGCCGGCTGCGGACCACGATCTGATCCCCGTCGCGGTCCAGCACCTCGGCCGGGGTGATCCGGCAGCTGTCCAGCACATGCACCGGATGTTCGTCCATGCCCCGACCCAGCAGCCGCGACCACGGATAGACCCCGAACACGTGGAAGCAGTGGTTGCCGGTGGCCTCCGCGGCCAGCTCCGGGGTCAGATGCGTCCAGTAGTGGCCGGCCTGCGGTCCGATCACCGCCAGCAGTTCGGCGTAGAACTCGGCCGGATCCAGCTGGTCGCACACCCCGCCACCCAGCCAGTACGCCCGCACCAGCCGGGAATCCAGCGGGTCGGCGATACCGGTCAGCCGGGCCAGCACCTGCAGATACGGCCAGGCGCCGGAGAACCGGCGGGCCGCCGCCCGGATGCGCTGCTCCGAGCCGCTGCGCAGCGCCGCGCTCTCCACCGGGCCGCAGTAGCCGAGCTGATTCGGCGCGTAGGCGTACCGGGCGAACATCAGCACACCGTCCGATTCGGCGCCGGTCGGGACCGCGGCGGTCGGGGGACCCACGGCCGTCACCCCCGCCCGGCCTGCCCCACGAGCGTGGCCGCGTCGCGGTGCAGCCGGCCGAAGTTGTAGTACGCCGCGCAGGCGCCCTCCGAGGACACCATGCAGGTGCCGATCGGGGTCTCCGGTGTGCACGCGGTGCCGAACACCTTGCACTCCCACGGGCGCAGCACACCCTTGAGCACCTCACCGCACTGGCAGGCCTTCGGGTCGGCCACCCGCACGCCGGGCATGTCGAACAACCGCTCGGCGTCGTAGTCGGCGAATTCGTCGCGCAGCTTCAGCGCGCTCTGCGAGATGAAGCCCAGCCCGCGCCACTCGAAATGCGGTCGCAGCTCGAACACCCTGGCCAGCATGCCCAGCGCGGCCGGGTTGCCCTGCGGCGCCACGATGCGGGAGTACTGGTTCTCCACCTCGCACCGGCCCTCGCGGATCTGGCGCAGCAGCATCGCGACCGCCGCCAGGATGTCGAGCGGTTCGAATCCGGCCACCACCAACGGCTTCCGGTACACCTCGGGGACGAACCGGTAGGGCCGGATGCCGACCACCGTGGACACGTGCCCGGGCCCGAGGAACCCGGACAGCCGCAGATCCGGGGACTCCAGAATGGCCTTGATCGGCGGCACGATCGTGACGTGGTTGCAGAACACACTGAAGTTGCGCAGCCCCAGTTCGGTGGCCCGTAGCAGGGTCACCGCGGTGGACGGGGCGGTGGTCTCGAATCCGATCGCGAAGTAGACGACCCGTTTGTCCGGATTGTCGACGGCGATCTTCAGCGCGTCCAGCGGTGAGTAGACGAACCGCACGTCGGCGCCGCGGGCCTTGGCGTCCAGCAGTGACCCGTTCGAGCCCGGGACCCGCATCATGTCGCCGAAGCTGGTGAAGATCACGTCCGGTTGCGCGGCCAGCCACATCGCGTCGTCGATGCGTCCCATCGGGATGACGCACACCGGGCAGCCCGGGCCGTGCACCAGCTCCACCGTCGGCGGCAGCAGATGTTCGATGCCGTGCCGGTAGATGGTGTGGGTGTGCCCGCCGCACACCTCCATGAACTTGAACGGCGCCCCGTCCTCGCCGCCGGCGGCGAGGACCTCGATGGCGGCCAACAACTTCCGGGCCGCGGCCGGATCACGGAACTCGTCGACGAATCGCATGTTGCCCGCTCGCTTTCAGATGATCGAGGATGAGTCGAGACCTTCGAGTTCGGAGTCGTAGGCCTCGCCGAGCTTCTGTACCGCCGCCAACGTCAGCAGGGCTTCGGTCTCGTCGATCTTGGCCATCGCGAATCCGACGTGCACCAGCACCCAGTCGTCCGGCTCCGGTGGCTGCTCCAACAGCCGCACGCTGATCACGCGTTGCACACCGCTGACATCCACCTTCGCCAAACCGTTCTCGGCGTCGGTGATCTCGACGATCCGCCCGGGGATCCCGAGGCACATGGGCATCCTCTCCGTTTCGTTTCAGCAGATCCGTGGCAGCGGATCCCCCACCAACATGTCGACGATGCGGCTGCCGCCGAAGGCGGTGCGCAGCACCACGGTGCCGGCGGGTTCGGTGGTGATCTCGCCGATCTCGGCGGCGTCGGCGCCCAACGGGTGCGCGCGCAGCGCGGCCAGCGCGGCGTCCACCTCCTCGGCGGCGACGACGGCCAGGAACTTGCCCTCGTTGGCGACGTAGAGCAGGTCGATGCCGAGCATCTCGCAGGCCGCGGCGACCTCGGGCCGCACCACCAGCCGCTCCTCGTCGAGTACCACCCCGACGTTGGCGGCGCGGGCCAGTTCGTTGCACACCGTTCCGACCCCGCCGCGGGTCGGGTCACGCAGCCAGCGGGTCGACGGCGCGGCGGCCAGCAGCGTCTCCACCAGCCCGCTGACCGCCGCGGTGTCCGAGCAGATGTCGGCGTCGATCGCCAGATCGCCGCGGGCCAGCATCACCGCCATGCCGTGCTCCCCCATCGACCCGGAGATCAGCACCCGGTCGCCGGGCCGGACCGCGGCGGCGGACAGTTCACGGCCGGCCGGGATCAACCCGACACCGGCGGTGGTGACGAACAGCCCGTCGGCCGCGCCCCTGGCCACCACCTTGGTGTCGCCGGTGACGATCTGGACGCCGGCCGCCGCGGCCGCGTCCGCCATGTCGGCGACGATCTCCTTCAGCTCGGAGACCGGGAAACCCTCCTCGAGCACGAACGCCGCGCTGATCCAGGACGGCACCGCCCCCGCCATGGCCAGGTCGTTGACCGTGCCGTGCACCGCGAGGTGCCCGATCGAACCGCCGGGGAACCGCAGCGGCTGCACCACGAACGAATCGGTGGACATCGCCATCCGCCGCCCGTCGGGCAGGGGCAGCACCGCACCGTCGCCGAGCGACTCCAGCAGCGGATTGCGGAACGCCTCCACGAACACCGCGTCGACCAGCGCGGCCGAGGCCTTGCCGCCGGCGCCGTGCGCCAGGGTGACGATCTCGTCCCGCAGCCGCGGCCGCCGCCGGCGGAACGACTCGATCCGTTCGATGACCCGGGCCTCTGCCTCAGCCATCTCGGGCTCCCTTCTGCCGCACCGGCTGCGCCTGGACGTTCTGTTGAACCAGGGCCCAGAGCTGATATCCGAGCAGCGCCTGGGCTTCCTGGATCCGGTGCACGCTCTGTGACCTGACCACGAAACACGCGTCGACGTCCGGACTTTCGGCGAATTGGCCGCCGTCGTAGCCGGCGAGGCCGATGGTGTACAGGCCGCGCCGCCGGGCCTCCCGCATCGCCGCGGTGAGGTCCGCGGAGCTGCCGCTGGTGGACAACGCGATCGCGATGTCCTGGTGGCGGGCGCGGGCGATCAGCTGGCGGGCGAAGATCAACTCGAACCCGACGTCGTTGCCCAGTGCGGTGAGCACCGCCTGATCGGCGGTCAGGCACCAGGCCGGCAGCGGCCGTCCGGTCGGCGGGCCGGCGAACAACGTCGCCAGCGTCGCGGCGTCGGTCGAACTGCCGCCGTTGCCGAAGGTGAACAGCCGGCCGCCGGCGGTGAACCGGCGTGCCATCTCGGCGGCGGCGGTGTTGAGCAGGTCGGCGTTGGCGGCCAGCGTGGTGCGCCGCAGGGCGGCGCTCTCGGCGGCCTTCGCCTGCGCGGACGCGGCCAGGTCGGCCAGCAGGGTCTGCGGGTCGGACTCCTGGGACTCGATGAACGGGTACAGGAAGTCGGTCCCGTCCCCGGATGTGCCGGATGCGCTGGGGGAGGGGACATCCCACGCGGTCATCGGCCCACCTCCCCGTCACCGGTGACGGCATCGCGGGTGTCGTCGGTGACCTTGCTGATCGCCAGGCCGGCGTGCACCAGCAACAGGTCACCGGCGTCCACCGGCCCGACCAGCGAGGTGTCGACCGTCACGGTGCCCTCGGCGGTGCGGGCCACGACCCCGCCGACGCCGCCCGGGCAGCCGGGGGAGCCGGGGGAGTCGATCACCTCGGCCAGACAGCCGTCGTCACTGCAGGTGATGCACACCTCGTCGGTGCACTCCGGTTCCCGCAGCAGCCCCGGATGTTCGAAGCAGACGTGGGTGAGTTCCCACAGCAGGTGGTACAGCAGCACGAACCCGCCGGTGGCGGGGATGCGCGGGTCCGGGTCGTCCAGCCACAGCACGTGGTCCGCGGCGCCGGCCGGCGGCCGGGCCCCGTGGCCGATCCACACCGTGGTGGCGCCCCAGGCCGGGGCACGCAGCATGGCCGACCGCACATCGGGATGGTCGGCGCCGCAGACGGCCAGCACGATGTCGCCGGGCCGCACCGACATCCGCAGCGCGCCGACCGGATCGGCACCGGTCACCGCGACCGCGGGCAGCGCCCGTTTACCCACGATCACCGGGTGCACGAACTCCACCGCGACGTGCTGCGCGTGCGGCTCCCAGCCGGGTGCCAGGCACCACATGGTGGCCTCCGCGGAGAACCGGCGCGCCAGGGTCAGGGCGGCCGCGGCCAGATCGGCGGCCAGATCCGCGTCGAGGCCCCGGTCGACTGCGGTGGTGATCACGCCGTCACCGCCGATCCGTCGCCGAACACCCCGTATTCGGCCATGGTCGCCAGGGTGAGTTCGGCCTGGTCCTCGTCGAGGCGGGTCAACGCGAACCCGGCGTGCAGGATCGTGTAGTCGCCGACCTGCAGGTCGGGCAGATACGCCAGACACGCGGTGCGCTCCTCCCCGGGGAACGCCACCCGCGCCATCCGGGCGCCGCTGTCCTCATCCCAGATCTCGACGATCCGCCCCGGGATGCCCAAACACATGCCTCAGCCCTCCTCCACCGTGTCCGTTCGTGGGTCGGCCGCCGTCAGCACCGACACCACCGCCTGCCCCAACGCCAGACCACCGTCGTTGGGCGGGACGGTGCGGTGCGTCAGGACCCTGAAACCCCGCTGCCGCAGCCGTTCCCGGCAGGCCCGCAGCAGCAGCACGTTCTGGAAGACCCCGCCGGTCAGCCCGACCAGTCGGACCGGGCCGGCGACACGCTCGACCACCTCGGCGACCGCGTCGGCCACCGCCCGGTGGAAGGCGGCCGCCAGGGCGGGCACCGTCACGCGGCGCCCGGTTCCGGACCGCAGCGCGGCCACCAGCGCCCGCATCAGCGGCGCCGGGTCGAGCACGCCGTCGCCGGTGACCGGCAACCTCAGCCCGGTGTCGGGGTCATGCTCGGCGGCGTCGGCGGCGTCGGTGGCCAGCACCTCCAACTCGATGGCGGCCTGCCCTTCGTAATCGATGCGGTGCCGGACGTCGAGCAGCGAGGCGACCGCGTCGAACAGCCGGCCCATGCTGCTGCACGGCACACATCCGACGTCGCTGTCGAGCTGGGAGCGCAGCAGCCGCAACTCGGCCTCGCTCGACGCCGCCACCGGCGCCAGATCCGGCTCCCAGTCGATGCCGGCCGCCCACAGGTGCGCCAGCGCCATCCGGCACGGATTGCGCACCGCGGCGTCCCCGCCGGGCAGCGGCACCGTCGCCAGCCGGCCGACCCGGGTGAACCGGTGGCTGCGGGCGCCCACCGCCAGGATCTCACCGCCCCACACGGTGCCGTCGGTGCCGTAGCCCGTGCCGTCGAACACGACGCCGACCGCGGGTTCACCGAGGCGGCCGTGTTCGGCGAGCAGCGAGACCAGGTGGGCGTGGTGGTGCTGGACCAGATCCAGCGGCCGGCCGCCGGCCTGGCGTTCGGCCCACTCCCGGGTCAGATAGCCCGGGTGCATATCGGCGGCCAGCCGGACGGGCTGCTGCCGCAGCCGGGTCATCTGGCCCACCGCCCGCTCGAACGCGCGCAACGTCTCCCAGCTCCCCATGTCGCCGACGTGCGCCGAACAGTACGCCAGCCCGCCGTCGGTCAGGCAGAACGTGTTCTTCAGTTCACCGCCGACCGCCAGCACCGGGGGAGCGGCGGTCCCGTCGGTGGCCGCCGCGATGTCGACGGGCAGCGGCGCGTACCCGCGCGACCGGCGGATCGGCAGCTCCCGCCCGTCGACCACCCGCACCACCGAGTCGTCACACGGGATGTGGATGGGCCGGTCATGGTCGAGCACCGCGTCGGCCAGCGCGCCGAGCCGTTCGGCGGCGTCCCGCTCGGTGTAGCAGATCGGTTCGTCGGACAGGTTGGCGCTGGTCATCACCAACGCCTCCGGTGCGGGCCGGTCGGAGCCGGGCACCGGCGCGAACAGCAGGTGGTGGATCGGTGAATAGGGCAGCAGCAACCCCAGCCACGGGCTGCCCGGCGCCACCGCCGCGGCGACCGGCGCCCCGGCCCGCCGCCGGACCAGCACGATCGGCCGGGCCCGGCTGGTCAGCACCGCCGCTTCGTCGTCATCGATCTCGGCGTAGCGGCGGGCGGTGTCGAGATCCCGCACCATGACCGCGAACGGTTTGCCGCCGCGGTGTTTGCGGCTGCGCAGCGCCCTGACCACGTCCTCGTCGTCGGCGCGGCAGGCCAGGTGGTAGCCGCCGATACCCTTGACCGCCACCACCGCGCCCTCGGCCAGCGCCCCCTGGGCGGCGCTGATCGCCGCGTCGGTGTGGTGGGTGTCGGGCACCGGCTGGTCGCCGCGGCGGAACCCCAGCCGCGGCCCGCAGTCCGGGCAGGAGATCGGCTGGGCGTGGAACCGCCGGTCGGTGGGGTCGTGGTACTCCTCGGCGCACCGGTCGCACATGGGGAAATCGGCCATGGTGGTGGCCGGCCGGTCGTAGGGCAGCGCCTTGATGATGGTGAACCGGGGCCCGCAGTCGGTGCAGGTGATGAACGGGTGCCGGTACCGCCGGTCGGCGGGGTCGAACAGTTCGGCCACGCAGTTGTCGCAGATCGCGACGTCGGGTGGGACCGGGGTGGCGGCGGCGTCGGCGGTGTGGCTGTCGACGATATGGAACGCCGCCGGCGCCGTCGGCTCCCCGCCGGCCGGGTCCGCCGGGACGGTGGGGATCTCGGTGGCGACGACCTCGCGCACGGTGGCCAGCGGCGGGGCGTCGCTGCGCAGCCGCGCGGCGAACCGATCCAGCGCCCCGGCGGGGCCCTGCACCTCGATGAACACCGATCCGGAGTCGTTGCCGACGAACCCGGTCAGGTTCAGTTCGGTGGCCAGCCGGTGCACGAACGGGCGGAATCCGACACCCTGCACCACACCGGTGACGGTCAGGCGCCGGCGCCGCTCACCGGCCGGGCGGGGGTGGGCCGCCGCCGTCACCGGCGCCGGCGACTCCATGGGAACCGGGGACTCCATCACGACCGCCGCCAGACGATGACCCTGTTGTTGCCGGAATCCGCGACCGCCAACCGGTCTTCTCGCAACGAGATGCCGTACGGCCAGCACATGGTGTCCCGCTGCACCGACGACCACCGGTTCTCCCCGTTGGCGGTGAAATCCGGTTGGCCCAGCACATGGTCGGCGCCCCGGCCGTCGGCGGGCAGCCCATCCCACAGCAGCACCCGGTTGTTGGCGGTGTCGGCGACCGCGAGCCGCTCCGTCCCGTCCGTGCCGTCGAGGGCGATCGCGTAGGGGAACCGGAACCGGTCCGCCGACTGCGGCCCGTACGGCCACTCCTGACAGGTGCCGAAATCCGGCTGACCGAGCAGCAGGCCGGCCGGCCGGTCGCCGGCCGGTTGCGGCGACCACCCGAGCACCCGGTGGTTGCCGGCGTCGGCCACCAGCAGCAGATCGGCGCGTCCGGTCAGGGCGTGCGGCCAGCGGAAACTCGCCGGACCCGCGGTGCCGCCGCGGTTCTCGGCACGCTGGGTGGCGTCCGGTTGGCCCAGCACGATGTCGGCCGGCCGGCCCGGGTCGGGAATGCCGCCGGTCCAGCCCAGGACCCGGCGGTTGCCGGTGTCGGCCACCCAGAACGTCGAGCCGGTGACCGCGATCCCGTACGGCCAGTAGAACGTCGACGCTGTGCACCCACCGCCCTGATTCGGCGCGACCGAGCTGGAATCCGGTTGTCCCAGAACCACATCCGGGGCGACGTCGTCGCGCTGCGGCACCGTGTCCCAGACCAGGATCCGGTGGTGCCAGGCGTCGGCGACGATCAGCCGGCCGTCGTGCACCAGCACCCCGGTGGGCAGGTGCATGCCGCGTTGGGGTCCGCGCCCGCCGGCGGCCCGGCCCTCGCTGACGCCGTCGGGCTGACCGAGCACGACGTGGGCCGGCTGCTCATCGCGGTCGGGTAGGCCGTGCCAGATCAGCACCCGGTGATTGCCCGAATCGGCCACCACCAGGTGCCGGTCGCCCAGGTACACCCCCCGCGGCGAGTACATCCACGCCATCGACGGGTGCGCCGGCGGCAACGCCAGACCGCCCGGCGCGGGCGCGCCCAGCCACACCTCGGGCGTCCAGCCCCCGGTGAGATCCGCGGTCGGCGGCGCGGGGTGGCCGGCCGGGGGCCGAAGGGAGGTGCGGACGACGGTGTAGCCGGTCATGGCCCGACCCGCACCCAGAGTTCACCGCGATCGATCCGCAACGGCAGCTGTTCGAGTTGCGCTCCCGGCGCGCTGAGGCATTCACCGGATGCGGCGTCGTAGCAGAACCCGTGCCAGGGGCAGGTGAGCGTGCCGTCGGCGGTGTCCAGCACCGCGTTGTCCAACGGCAGGCCCTCATGCGCGCATTCGTTGCGGTACACCGCGAACCGTTGATCGACGTTGACGATGATCACCCCGACCCGGTCACCGGAGCCCGTCCTCAGCTGCCGCACCGCCAGGGTCCCCTCGGCGATGTCGGCGGCCGGTCCGGCGCCGACCCATCCGTCGTCGCGCAGATCGAGGCCGATCCGCAACGCCTCCACCGGGATCAGGGTGGGGGAGGGTTCGTTGGGCAGCACCTCCACCCGGGTGATCGCCGGCACCTGCTCGGTCAGCGTGCCCGTCACCAGATCGCGCAACGTCACCGCCGACATCGAGCAGCCGTTGCAGGCGCCCTCCAGCCGCACCTGGGCCACGCCGTCCTCGACCCGGACCAGGGTGACGTCGCCGCCGTGGCTGTGCAGTTGCGGCCGGACCGCCTCCAGCGCCCGGTGCGCCTGGGTCACCGGATCGGGCCGGATGATGCCGTGCAGGCTGAGCAGCATGCGCACCACCGGGTCGTCGACGAGCTCGAACAGCACCTGTTTGGCGCCCTCGTCGGCGCGCATCCGCCGCACGATCGTGGTCAGCCCGACCCGGTGCACCTCCTCGATCGCGGCCCGGACCTCGTCGGCCACCTTCCGCGACCGCTCGTCCAGTTCCGCCAGTGCGGCGATCGCCTTGTCCACCCGTTCGGCCAGCGCCTCGAACTCCCGCGCACCCGCATCCGCGGCGGCGTCGGGTGCGGCGCCGGCCGGCGAGGCGGCCGCCGTGGTGGTCGACATCTCCGCTCCTCTCAGTCGGACGACGGGCTCGAGTCGGATTCGGTGTCGGTGCGTCTGACGGCCAGCTGCCGGGAGATCTCGTCGAGGACGCCGCGGACCGCGCGCACCGACTCCTCGTCACCGGCCTCCTCGAACAGGAACCGCGCCTCGTAGAGCTTGGCCCGGGCCCGGTCGAACACACCCAGATGCGCCAGCGCATTGCCCTGGTTGGCCAGCACCCGGGCCCGGCCCACCGGATCGGTGTTCCGGTCGCGCATCTCCAGCACCCCCTCGTACAGCTCCACCGCCTCGACGAGGTTGTCGGCGTGATGCTTCGACGGGGTGTAGATCAGCGAGTTGGCCAGGTTCAGCTGGGTGCCGGCCCACCGTTGCGGGTGATCCTCGCGGGTGAACACGGTCAGCGCCGAACGCAGCGACTGGGCGGCGACACCGAACCGCAGCTGACCCGACGCCTCCACCATCGGCATCGTCAGGTAGGCGGCGGCCAGGTCGGCGTGCGCGGTCGCCCACAGCACCGGCGCGTCCTCGCGCCGCACCAGCTGCAGCACCGAGTGGTAGTGGGGGACGGCCCGCGCCAGCAGTTCCGGCCGTCCGGCGGCCTGCTCGTGCAGCAGCCCGGCCAGCGTCAGATGCACCTCCGCCCGGGCCACCCGCAGCCCGTCGGCGTCGGTCAGACAGCGCACCGCCTGTTCCAGCCGCTGCTGCCCGCCCGGGCCGCCCGTGTCGCGGCAGATGGCACCGGCCGCGGACAACAGCACCCCCTGCAGCGGGGCCGACACCGGTGCGGCCGCCTCGGCCGCACGGTCCAGCAACCCGATCGCGGCAGCGGGATCCCCACCGTCCAGCGCGGCACTGGCCTGCGCGGCCAGCACCACCGCCGCCAGTTCGGCATCGGCGCCGGCGGCGTCGGGTGCGGTGTCGGTGCGGCCGACGACGAACGACACCAGATCGACGAGCACCCCGAACTCGCCCAGCGCGGCGCGCAACTCGGCCGGTTCGGCGCTGTCCGGGTCGAGCACGAACCGGTTGTAGCGGGCGACCACGTCACCCGGGTCGGCGTCGAGCAGTTCGGTGAGCGCGGTCAGCGCCCCGTCGCGGTCGCCGGCCAGGGCGAGTTCATGGGCCCGCAGCCGGGCCGGCCAGCACGCCGGGAGCCGTCCGGCGAGCAGATCGACACGCGCCTGTTCGCAATCCGGCCCGGCCGGGATCAACAGGTAGCCGAGCGGCAGCGGAAACGCCCCCAGCGGCTGCGGCCGCACGGCCCGCACCCGGGTCTGCCGGGCCGACGGGGTGGTCAAGACCTCAGACATGGCTCATATCTCCCGTTCCGCACCGCGTTTGATCAGCCGGGCCGCCAGCTCCGCCTGCGCCCGGGTGTGGTAGGTGCTGATCCGTTTGCGCACCACGCCGTCGGCGAAGATCACCACGATCTCCACCACCCACTGACCACGTTCGGCGCTGACGACGGTGTGCACATCGAGCGCATTGTCGCGGGAACTGTGGGCTCGGGGAGCGGTTTTCGGGCGCTCGGGCGGCTCGTCGCTCATGCCGGTCACACATGTGACCCCAACGGGATGCGCAGCGCCGAGCGGCCGTCGTCCCAGAACGCCTCGCGCACCCCCACCGGGATGTCATCGTTGAGCACCTCCCGTACCAGCACCGCCCGGTCCCCGGCCGGGGTGCGCTGTTTGAGCAGCAACCCGCCGCTGCGGGGGCCGCGCAGCGGCAGCACCCACAGTTCGGTGTCGCGCCGGACCGCGGCGACCGCATCGGACGGGAACCGGCTGGCCGCCAGGGTGGCGTCCAGCCGTAGATACCCGTCCGCGGTGAATTCGACCTTCGCCCGGCCGTCGGGCCGTGGACGCAGCCCGGCCAGGAACTCCGCCTCGATCAGCTCGATCACCTCCTCCATCGCCGCGGCGACCGGTGCGCTGAGCTCCGCGCCCAGCTCCACCCCGCCGGCTTCGATCAGGAACACGGTGATGTCGTCCGGGCAGGCGTCGCCGAGCGCCCACCGGGCGAAGGCGATCGAGTGGTCCCACCGGAACGAGTGGGTGTGCAGACCCTGCAGCGGCGGCAGCTCGGCGAGTTCGGCGCCGGGCACCCGGTACACCGTGCCCGGCGCCGCACCGGTCAGCGCGGCGTCGACGATGACGACGCGCTGCGCACCCTTCATCTGGAAGGCGACGTCCATGCCCGCGGTGCCGCCGTCGACGAGGCGGGCGCCGTCCGGGACCCCCCGTTCCCACAGGTGGCGGATCAGGATCGGCCCGACCCCGTCGTCACCGCGGAGCAGGTTGCCGCAGCCCACCACCAGCACCGCACAGCCGGGCGGTTCGATGTCGATGTCGGCTTCGGCAGACGTGGGGATCACACCATTCCGTTGATGACGAACTTGGAAAGCTCCCGTCCGGACCTGCCATCGTAGGCGTGCACCGTGCAGACCAGGCAGGAATCGAAGCTGCGGGCCACATGGCCGAGTTCGACCGGGTCCTCGGCGTCCACCACGGGCGCCCCGACCAGGGCCTTCTCGATCGGTCCGAGGGTTTCCGAGGCGTCGCGCGGGCCGATGTTCCACGCCGTCGGGGTGATCACCTGATAGTTGGCGATCTTGCTGTCCTCGATGACGATCCAGTCGGCCAGCGCGCCGCGGGCCGCCTCGGTGGCGCCGAAACCCCTGCCCTCGGCGTGCTCGACGGGCTTGGTGTAGAAGCTCTCCTTGAGGTCGAGCTGATCGAGCCACGCCCGGGTCCACTGGTAGTACTTGGGCGCCTCGTGCATGCGGGCCAACTGCCGCACCATCACACTCGGCCCGATCTTGTTGTAGATGTCGACGAACAGCGGATCATTGTCCTGGTGTTCGAGCGCGTTCGGACCGCCGGCGGCCATCCGGCGGGCCAGCGGGCCGGCTTCCAGCGGGATGCGGCCCACCTCGGGGATGTCGTAGCGCGGCGACTTCGCCCAGCTGTACTTGCCCTGCGCCCGGCCGACTTCCGGGTCGATCGGGATGGTCTCCCCCTCGAACGGGTGCAGCGGCCGGTCGCCCTGGAAGAACGAGTGGGTGACGTCCTCGGTGACCCGGGACTGGTCGAACTCGTACCACTTGCCGTCGGCGAAGATGCCCGACCGGCCGATGAGCGCGTCGTTGCGGCCCTCGATCGTCGGGTTCTCGTACCGGGACGGTTCGAAGTAGGTGCCGGTGGCCAGGTAGTTGCCGACTCCCTGACCGTATTTGTCCAGGCCGATGTCGAGGCAGTAGCGGATGAAGAAGCCGCAGTCGCTGTTGTACTGGGCCTCGTTCTCGTCCACCCACGCCAGCACGTCGTCCCAGGTCTTGTTCTCCAGCCAGCGTTCCACCGAACAGCCCAGCCACTGCTTCTCGAGCCAGTTGTCCTTCCAGTGCTCGAGGATCGCGATCGACCGGGTGACGTCGGCGAGGGTGGGCGCGGACATCACCCCGCCGGGAACCATGAAGCTCGAGTGCGGCCACTGACCGCCGAAGATGGCGTACACCTCGACCGGTTTGGCCGACAGCACCACCCCGGTCTGGTAGCTGGTGCCCACGTACGGGGCGAACCGGCGCACCGCTTCGTCGTACAGCGGGGACTTCGCGTAGTTCTTGTTGGTCAGGTCGATCGCGAACAGCGCGTAGAAGTAGCGCGGGATGGACTGCAGGGTCTCGCAGGCCTGGCAGATGTTGCGGATCAGGGTCGCGTTGGGCGGCATGTGGGTCCGCCACGCGGTGTCGAGGGCGTAGGCGGACTTGTACAGGTGGCTGCCGCCGCAGATGCCGCAGATGCGGGGGCAGACCACCAGGCCGGCCTGCGGGTCCTTGCCGCGCAGGATGATCTCGAAGCCGCGGAACATGGCCGCCTCGGTCCAGGCCGAGGTCACGACTCCGTCCTCGATGGTCACCCTGACGTCGAGGTCACCCTCCACCCGGCCCAGGGGGCTGACGAACAGATCGAGCGAGGTCATTGTCTTCTGGTCCTTCCGACGAACCGGTGCGGTGATTGGGCTGACGGTGATGAACGCGGTCAGACCACGAACATGTCCTCCTTGGACCACTGCGGCGCGGCGATCCGCGCGGCGGCGGCGTGCGCCATGTAGGTGAGGTGGTCGGTGCCCTCCGGGACCTCCTTGGGGATCGTGCCGCTGACCTTCTGGGTCTTGAACAATGTGCCCGGGGCGAGGTCGAAGTGCGGGAACTCCGGTTCGGTGCAGCCCAGGCACGGCATCCCGGCGCGGGTCTTGGAGGACTGCCGGTTCCACAGGATCCGGTTGCACGGCGAATGGGTCATCGGCCCGCGGCAGCCGAATTCGTAGAACAGGCAACCGGTTCGGGTGCCCTCGCCGAACGACATGGTCGACTGCTTGTACTCGAAGAACTGCACCCGGGTGCACCCGGTCTGGGTGAAGGTCTTGAAGAAGGTCTCCGGCCGGTGCAGTTCATCGAGCGTGATGTCGCCGGCCCGGCCGGAGGCCAGCGCCACCAGGATCTGGGTGATCCAGTCCGGATGTGCCGGACAGCCGGGGATGTTGATGACGGGCAGGCCCATCTTGGAGCGGAAGTCGGCGCCCAGGAAGCCGCCCTTCTCCCGCTTGTGGAATTGCAGGCCGGTGGAGTCCGACGGGTTCGGCGCCATGGCGGGGATTCCGCCGAACGACGCGCAGTCGCCGATGCCGACGACGATCTGCGCGGCGCCGGCGAGGTCGGTGACCCAGTCCATCATCGGCCGGCCGGCGAACATGTCCATCCGGCCGGAGCCGTTCGGGGCCCGGATGACGGTGCCTTCGAAGACGAAGATGTCCAGTGGGCGTTCCCCGTTGACGCAGTCCCAGAACACTTTCTGGGCGTTGTCGCCGAGTTCCATGCCCAGCGAGGGGTGCCAGAGGATGTCGAGCCCGAAGTCGACGATCAGGTCGACGACGTTGGGCTCGTCGGCATTGAGGAAGGACATCGTGTTGCCACTACAGGCACCTCCCTGCAGCCAGAGAACCGAAGCCATCTGAACTCCTCTCCAAAGAGATCGGCGCCGCCGCCGTGGGTGGCCGGCGAAAAATCGTGGGCTGAGTTGGGCTGGGGCTGGTGTCGCGCGGGTGGATCAGCCCGAGCCGATGCGCCTTCCGAACTCGCGGGCGACCTGCATCATGAAGCCCAGGCCGCGGAGCACGTCCTTGTCCTTGCGCATCCGCCACAACCCGCGCAGTGTCGTCGGGGCGGGGTCGGAGCGGGCGGCCGCCCGGCTGTCGACCAGTGCCTCACCGAGATTCGCCAACACGTCCACGGCCTGCGGATCGGTCAGGCGGGAGGACAGCAGCGTGTTGATGGCCGGGGTGGCCTTCACCAGCGCGCCGGACAGCGTGGTGAGGCTGTCGGCCAGGGCCTGCAGGTCGACGTTCTTGAGCGACTCGATGCCCGGGACGGTGTCGACCGCCGCGCTGTCGCGGATCTCGTGGATCGCGCCGGCGAGCGACTCGGTGATCTCGTCCCCGCGCCGGAGCATCCCGTCCAACCCGCCGAGCAGGAAGGCGAGCAGTTCGGCGTGGTCGAGCACGTTGTTCAGCGCGGCCGCGACCGCCGGATCGTCGAGCCGGGCCCGCAGGTCGTCGGCCGGCGTGACGGTGGCCACCTGCCCGTTTGCTGACATCCATCCTCCGATCGTCAGAAGGCCGCGACGGATAGTGGTGTAATTCACATATGTAACGCACTGTGAGGTGTCTGCCTATCGCTTTCGCGCACGAGCTGTCAGAATTGCGCAGACTTCCACTCGTTGGCGCGCAGCCGCCGACAGTAGGTCTTGCGCCGCCAAAGCAACTAACTTAGGAGACCCTTTCCGTTGGCTGACGCATCCGTCAATCCTGGGGTTCTGCTGCAGGGATGTCGCGACTGACCCGGCTCGGCTTCATCGATGTGCGCCGCACCAGCAATCCCGTCCGGCGCAAGGTCCGGTCCCGCGGGGTGCCGCCGTCGCTCGTCGACAACGAGATCTTCTACACCGAGGACGTGGCCGAGGCGGCCCGGCTGACCGGGCAGGTGCTGGCCCCGTTGACGCTGACCGTCGGCGCACCCGACTCGGCGGGGTTCGCTGCGACGGCCCACGGGGTGCGGCTGCGCAACGTCAGCATGCTCTACCTCGACCTGCATGTCCCGTGCGCGCTGGACATCCCGCGGCTCGGCGCCTACTTCGCGGTGCACATGCCGCTCAACGGTTCCGCCGAGGTGCACCACCGCGGCCGGCAGTTTCAGATCACCCCGGTGCGGTCCCTGGTGACCAGCCCGCGCGGGCCGCTGCGGATCGCGTTCGAGCACGACTCACCGCAACTGGTGATCCGCATCGAGGAGGCGGCGATGGCCGCCCACCTGACCCGGCTGCTCGGGCGCCGGCTGCGGCGGCCCCTGGAGTTCGATCCGGAGTTCGACATGACCACCGAGGCGGCGATGCGCTGGCACACCGCCGTGCAGCTGATCCACACCGAGGTGTTCCACCCCGGGTCGCTGGTGCAGCGCGGCCAGGGCATCGGCCCGGTGGAGGAGCTGGTGATGAGCAGTCTGCTGCAGCTGCAGCCGTCGACCTACTACGACGAGCTGTTGCGGCCCCCGCCGCAGCCCGGTCAGCGCCGGGCGGTGGTGCGCGCGGCGATGAACTACATCGAGGAGCATCTGGCCGAACGCATCACGGTGGAGTCGGTGGCCAAGGCCGTGCACGTCAGCGTGCGGTCGATTCAGCAGAATTTCCGCGACGAGCTGGGGCTGACGCCGATGGAGTTCGTGCGGGAACGGCGGCTGCAGCGGGTGCACGAGGAGCTGACCGACGCGATCCCGTCCGACGGGGTCACCGTGACCGCGGTGGCACAGCGCTGGGGCTTCCAGCATCTGGGCAGTTTCGCGGTGGAGTACCGCAAACGGTGGGGCGAGACACCGTCGGAGACGCTGCGCCGGTAGGCCCGCAATCCGGCCCGGAAACCCCGCCGAGCGGGCAGCATGGGGGTGTGCACGAGTTGTCTCTCTGTCAGGCGATCGCCGGGGTGGTCAAACCCCACGCCGAGGGGCGGCGCGTCAACGTGGTCCGGGTGCAGATCGGCGCACTTCGGCAGGTGGTGCCGGAGTCGCTGGAGTTCTGCTGGACGCTGGTGCGCGAGTACGAACAGCTGGCCGACGCCGAGCTGGAGCTGGAGTTCATCCCGGCAGCGGTGAAATGCCGCTCGTGCGAGGAGGATTCACAGATAGAGTCGCGCTGGTCGATATGCTGCCCGCGCTGCTCGAGCCCCGACGTCGAGGTGATCCGGGGCAATGAGTTCCTGGTGACCTCCCTCGAGGTGGCCTGACGTCTGATTGGAAAGGTGAAGAACCGTGGGCCGTTTCCACCGTCACGACGACGGCACCGTACACAGCCACGAACACGGCGACCATGCACACGAGCACCCGCACGACCATGGTGACCACAGCGGCTATCAGACCGGCGGCCAGCGGATCGAGGTGCTCGAGTCGATCTTCGCCGAGAATGACAGCCGGGCCGCGATCAACCGGAAGATATTCGAAGAGAACGGGATCCGCGCGCTGAATCTGATGAGCTCACCCGGGTCCGGCAAGACGACCGTGCTGGCGGCCACCCTGGACGAACTCGCCAATCAGATCGCGATCGGCATCATCGAGGGAGACATCGCCACCGACCTCGACGCCGCCAAGCTCGGCGGGCGGGGGGCGCAGATCTCGCTGCTGAACACCAACAACGGGTTCGGCGGCGAGTGCCACCTCGACGCGCCGATGGTCAACCGCGCCCTGCAGGACCTCGACCTCGATCACCTGGAGCTGGTGGTGATCGAGAACGTCGGCAATCTGGTCTGCCCGGCGGAGTTCGACGTCGGCGAGCACGCCAAGGCGATGGTGTACTCGGTGGCCGAGGGCGAGGACAAGCCGCTGAAGTACCCGGTGATGTTCCGGGCGGTGGATGTGGTCCTGCTCAACAAGATCGACCTGGTGCCGTACCTGGACGTCGACGTGGACCGCTACATCGCCCACATCCGGGAGGTGAACCCGACGGCGCGGATCCTGCCGGTCAGCGCCCGCACCGGGGAGGGGATGGACGCCTGGTTCGACTGGCTGCGGCAGTTCCTGCGCGGATGAGACGACCGGCGCCGCTCCCATGTCCTGCTGAGCGGGGCGTTCCGCGCTAGATTGACCGGGTGGCGACTTTACGAACTACGGTAGTCCGGATCGTTGCAGTGAGTGCGTTCGCGATCGCGGGTGCGGTGCCACTGGCCGGTGCGCTCACCGGCGCACCCGGCATGCCCCTCGCGGTCTGCCCGGGCGGTGAGGACCTCGACGTGTTCACCGGACACTGCCTGCCGGGCCTGGTGCCCAACTCGCCCGGCTGCCCACCCGGGGTGCACGGCTCGGTGTGCGGGGGCACCGTCGACAACCCGGCCGGCCCGATCGGCGGGGTCGCCCAACCGACCATGCCCGCGCCGCCGCCGATGTCCGGTCCCGCCGAGACGCTCGAGGAAGTCAGCACCCCCGGCTACTGACCCACGCTGATCCAGCGGGCGCCGCGGCTATCGACCAGCGCCCTCGGATACGGCGGCCCGCGACGAAATTCGGTTCCGGTCCGACCCCTTGGCCGTGCGAGGATCGAAGGAGCCGAGGAGGTCGCGGGTGTCGATGACGGTATCGGTCGTGGAATCTTCCCGACCCGATCAGTTGGTCGACGCCGCAGCCGAATTGGGCGGCAAGATCTCGGCGCTGGACGTCGTGCTGGCCACCCAACGCCGGGCCGTCGCGCACCTGCGGGAGTTCTGGCGGGGGCAGGCCGCCGACGCCGCCGGATGGCGGGTCGCCGATGACGGAACCGTCACCGCGCCCCCGGTTCCGGCGGTTCTCGCGGTCCTCGCGCCGGCGTGGACCGCGATCCTCAGGAAACTGCTCGCGCTGTTCGCCGAGATCGACGCCGAGACCGCGGCGGCCGTGACCGCCGTGATGGAGGGTCCGGTACCGGAGAGCCCGCCGGGCACCCTCGGCGACCCCCGCCGGCCCCCGCCGCCCGACGCCCCCGCCGAGGACGTCAAACAGTGGTGGGATTCGCTCAGCGAGGAGGAGCGGCGCCGGCTCATCGCCGACCATCCGCCGGAGCTGGGGAATCTCAACGGGATTCCGGCCGAGGTGCGCCATCAGGTCAATGAGGCGGTCCTGCGGGATGATCTGGACCGGGTCCGGGATGCGACCGAACACCACGGGGTGACCCCCGACGAGGTGCTGGCCGATCCCGGCGCGTACGGTCTGACGGCCGCCGACGCCACCCGCTACCGCAACGCGGTCCAGACCCAAAAGGGCCTGGACGCCATGGGTGGGACAGACACCGGGGAGACCCGGCCCGTCATGTTGTGGGCCTACGATCCGTTGGCCTTCAACGGCCAGGGCAGGGCGGCGGTGGCGATCGGCAACCCGGACGAGGCCGAGAACACCGCGGTGGTTGTACCCGGCACCGGCAGCAGCGTCGCCCAGGGCTGGCTGGAGGGCGACAACGCCACCAACCTCTACGACCAGATGCGGTTGGGTGAGCCCGGCAAGCCGGCGTCGGTGATCGCCTGGATGGGCTACGACGCGCCGGACAGCCCGCTCGATCCGCGCATCGCGACTCCGTGGCTGGCACGCGACGGCGGCGAGCTGCTGGCCGCGGATGTCAACGGGCTCGGCGTCACCCACGAGGGCGGAGACCGGACTGTCACCGTGATCGGGCACTCCTACGGCTCGACCACGGTGGCCGACGCGTTCGCGGGCAGCGGTATGCAGGCCGACAACGCGGTGCTGATCGGCAGTCCCGGAACGGATCTGGCGAGAAGCGCCGCGGATTTCAACCTGCCCGAGGGTGGCCAGGTCTATGTCGGGGCGGCGTCGAGCGACCCGGTCACCTGGCTGGGCCAGGGCGGCGCGGTGCCCGACATCCTCAACCACGTTCTCGACCACCCGCTGGGCTCCCGGGCCGGGCTGGGCACCGATCCGGCCGGCGACGGTTACGGCTCGGTGCGGTTCGACGCGGAGGTGCCGGGGCGCAGCGGGCCGAGTTTCGGCCACCACTCCGCCTACTACGGCGTCGGCAGCGAGTCGCTCCGCGCGATGACCGACATCGCCAACGGCAACGGCGCCACCCTGGCGGAGAACGGATACACCGCCGAGGGCCGGCGCCAGGTGCACATCGGACTGCCGGACACGGTGAATCTGCCGTTCATCGGCGAAGTCGACCTACCCGATTGGGACACCCGGATCCCCGGAACCCCTGCCGTCAACGACCCAGAAGGCGATCGCGACCATGTCACCCAGAATCACCAGTACTGACCGCCGGCACCGCACCGGGCTGCTGAGCACCGTCCTGATCGCCGCGCTACTACTAGGAGGATGCGCAATGTTCTCCGGCGGATCGGCCGCCGGCCTGGAGGGGCCGGAGATGACCGACGAACAGACCCGCGCCCAGGTGGTGGAACCGGCGAAACGGATCGTCCGGTCCGCGGGCCTGAACCTCATCGGGGCGGCGTTCCGGTTCGCCTCCTGCACCGATCAGATCGCGCCCCCGTTCCGCGGGCGGGTCGGGATGGGGTTCACCTTTCCCGCCGACGTGGACAAGCAGGCCTACCTGGAGCAGATCGTGGCGGCGATGGTCGACGACGGCTGGATCGACGGTCCGCCGCCGGGTAAACGGCCCCACGGCCGCGTCCTGCACATGGGCGGGGTGATGGCCATCGTCGCCGCCAATCCCGACTACCCCGACCGCGGCTACATCCAGATCCTCGGCGAATGCCGCAACACCGGCGACCACACCCACGACTCCGAGGTCATCGTCGACGAACTGACCGGCTGAGTGTCGAAGTACTCGAAAGCCCCGACGCACGCGCGCGACAGAACCCGACAGAACCCGACAGAATCCGACAGAAAAAGCCACGGTCTCCGTCGAAGGTCTCGCTCCGAGAAGACCCTCCGAGAAGACCGTGGCCTCGTGCGGTCCGAAGAACCGCTCAGGTGTGGGCGAAGGGGGACTTGAACCCCCACGTCCCGAAGGACACTGGCACCTGAAGCCAGCGCGTCTGCCATTCCGCCACTCGCCCCAACAACCGGAGGAGCTTATCACCGCTTCATCCGGTACCTCAAACCTTACCGAGTCGCCGTGCCGGCCTTCAACAGGCCCCCATGTCTTCCCCGATACATGCCTCTGACCAGGCCGGACGCGATTCTCAGAGTTCTGTTGGTGCCACTGTGGCGGGTGATCCCGATACCATGCAGTTAACCACCGCCGCCAGGCGACACGCGGCGGCATAGCAAGCTGACCAGAATCATCGGATCCTGGAGAACCGGATCCCTACATGTCGAGCGGGAGCGGATCGGGTATGGGTTTGGCGGACCGGATCGAGCGCAAGCTCGAGGCGACGGTCGGCGACGCCTTTGCGCGGGTCTTCGGCGGCTCGATCGTCCCCCAGGAGGTGGAAGCCCGGTTGCGCCGCGAAGCGCAGGCCGGCGCTCGGGACGTCGGCGGCGGCCGGATTTTGGCGCCGAACGACTACGTCATTACCCTCAGTGAGTCCGACTACAGGAAGGTCAGTGCCGATCCGGACCGTACGTCGACCACTTTTGCCAAGCATCTGGAGGGATACATCCACGATCAGGGATGGCAAACATATGGTGATGTGGTCGTTAGATTCGAACAGTCTTCCAATCTGCACACTGGACAGTTCCGCGCGCGCGGATTGGTCAACCCCGACACCACTACCGGCGAACCCGCCCAAGCGCAACAAGACCGCGCGTACACCGCAGAACCAGGAGTACCACCGATGAGCGACAATCCGAGCTACCGCGGCGGCCAGGGACCGGGGCGGCCAGCCGACGACGAGTACGACGACCGTTACGGCCGCCCAGACGATCCGCGCGGCCAGTACCCGCCGGCCGATCAGGGTGGCTACCCACCCCGGGGCGGCTACCCCGAACAGCCCGGCGGCGGCTATCCCGAACAGCAGGGCGGCTATCCCGAACAGCAGGGCGGCTACCCGGACCAGGGCGGCTACCCGCCGCGCGGCGGCTATCCGGACCAGGGGGGCTACCCCGAGCAGGGTGGCTACCCGGACCAGGGCGGTTATCCGCCGTCGTATGAGCAGCGCCCGCCGGCCGGATACGGACCGCCGCCCGGCGGCGGGTACGACCAGGGCTACCGCCAGCCCCCGCCGGGATACGGACCGCCCGGTGGTCAGCCCGGCTACGGCGCGCCGCCCGCCGGGGAGTACGACTACGGTCGCCCGCCCGGCGGCCGTCCGGACGACTACGGCCGGCCCGGCCACCCGGATCAGGGCGGCTACCCCGACCAGGGCGGCGGCTACCCGGATCAGGGTTACGGCGACCAGGGCGGCGGCTACCCGGATCAGGGTTACGGCGACCAGGGTTACGGGGGCCAGCCCTACGGCCGCCCGGACTACGGCCAGCAGCCCGGTCAGGGTGACTACGGTGCCGGCGGTTACGGCGATGCCGGTGGTTACGGCGCCGGCTACGGCGACCCCGGCCGCGGCGACTACGACTACGCCGGGGCGGGCTACGGCCAGGACGCCGGCTACGGTCGGCAGGACTACCAGCAGCCGCCGGCCACCGGACGTCCCACCACCGTCACCCTGCAGCTCGACGACGGCAGCGGCCGCACATATCAGCTGCGGGAGGGCGCCAATGTGATCGGGCGCGGTCAGGACGCCCAGTTCCGGCTGCCCGACACCGGGGTGTCGCGCCGGCATCTGGAGATCCGCTGGGACGGTCAGGTCGCGTTGCTGTCGGACCTGAATTCGACCAACGGCACCACCGTGAACAACGCTCCGGTGCAGGAATGGCAATTGGCCGACGGCGATGTGATCCGGCTTGGTCACTCCGAGATCATCGTGCGCATGCACTGAGGACCCACCGATCACGACATTGGGGGCGAAGCCGCACGCTTGGCCCTCATGATGATCGTTGTCCAAGTATCGTGACGTTGCCGATGATCTCTGAGCCGATGACTTCGGCGCACCGAGAACCGGCCGGGCACGGAGAGGACGTCAGATGCAGGGGTTAGTTCTGCAGCTGACCCGCGTCGGCTTCCTGCTGCTGCTGTGGCTGTTCATCTGGTCGGTGTTGCGGATCCTGCGCACCGACATCTACGCGCCGACCGGGGCTGTGATGATGCGCCGCGGCCTGCCGCTGCGCGGTTCGCTGCTGCCCAGCCGGCAACGCCGCAACGTCGCGCGCCAACTGGTGGTGGTCGAGGGCGCGCTGGCCGGCACCCGCATCCCGCTGGGCAGCCAACCGGTGCTGATCGGCCGCGCCGATGACTCCACCTTGGTGCTCACCGACGACTACGCCTCGACTCGCCATGCGCGACTGTCGCCACGCGGGTCAGAGTGGTACGTGGAAGACCTAGGATCGACCAACGGCACATACCTGGACAGGGTGAAGGTGACTACCGCGGTACGCGTCCCGATTGGCACGCCGGTTCGCATCGGCAAGACGGTGATCGAGCTACGCCCGTGACACTCGTCCTGCGCTATGCGGCGCGCAGTGACCGGGGTCTGGTGCGCGCGAACAACGAAGACTCCGTCTACGCCGGAGCGCGCCTGCTCGCGCTCGCGGACGGGATGGGTGGCCACGCCGCCGGTGAGGTGGCGTCCCAGCTGGTGATCGCCGCGCTCGCACCCCTCGATGACGACGAACCCGGCGGCGACCTGCTCAGCAAACTCGAGGCCGCCGTCAAGGAGGGCAACGCGGCGATCGCTGAGCACATCCAGGCCGACCCGGAACTCGAGGGCATGGGCACCACCCTGACCGCGATCCTGTTCGCCGGGAACCGGCTCGGTCTGGTGCACATCGGCGACTCCCGTGGCTATCTGCTGCGCGACGGTGAGCTGACCCAGATCACCAAGGACGACACCTTCGTGCAGACCCTCGTGGACGAGGGCCGCATCACCGCCGAGGAGGCGCACAGCCATCCGCAGCGCTCACTGATCATGCGGGCGCTGACCGGCCACGAGGTCGAGCCCACGCTCATCATGCGCGAGGCCCGCGCCGGCGACCGCTATCTGCTGTGCTCGGACGGGCTGTCCGACCCGGTCAGCCAGGACACCATCCTGGAGGCGCTCAAGCTGCCCGATCCCGGTGACGCCGCCGACCGGCTCATCGAGCTGGCGCTGCGCGGCGGCGGGCCGGACAACGTCACCGTGGTGGTCGCCGACGTCGTCGACTACGAATACGGCCAGACCCAACCGATCCTGGCCGGCGCCGTCTCCGGTGAGGACGACCAGAACGCGCCGCCCGACACCTCGGCCGGCCGCGCCTCGGCGTTCAACCCGAAACGCAACGAGGTCAAACGCGCCCTGCCGCCGGCCGAGGAACCCCCCGCCAAACCCCGGTCGCGGCGCCGCATCGTCATCGGCGCGACACTGATCGTGCTGGCGGTGCTGGCCAGCCTGGCGGTGGCCCGCGAGATCGTGCGCAACAACTTCTACGTCGTCGCCGACAACGGCACGGTGTCGATCATGCGGGGCGTGCAGGGTTCGGTGCTGGGCTACTCGCTGCAGGAGCCGTATCTGGTCGGCTGCATCAGCTCCCGCAACCAGCTGTCGCTCATCAGCCCCGACCAGACCGACGACACCCTGAACTGCAAGCTGCTGCACCTCGATGACATGCGTCCGTCCGAACGGGCCCAGGTGTCGGCCGGGCTGCCCGGCGGCTCGCTGGACGACGCCATCGGTCAGATCGAGGAGCTGGCCCGCACCTCGGTGCTGCCCCCGTGCCCCGCGCCGCAGCCGACAACCAGCCCGGCACCCCGACCGCATCTGCCCACCCAGCACAACGATCCGACCCGGGCGCCGCAGACCGGCGGCAACCCGGCGCCCGAGACACCGCGCACCATCTCGCCCGCGCCGCCCAGCCCGGCGCCGGAGGCCCGGACGCCCGCCGGCCAGACACCTCAAGGCCAGACACCCGGCGCCGAGACCCCGGGGCCGCCGCGGCCACCGGCCCCGACCGTGACCGCGCTTCCGCCGCCGCCTCCTGAGCCGGGCACAACCTGCCGGGAACTGCCGTGACCACGCAGCCCCAGGCAGCGGTGACGGTGGTCCCTCCGTTACCGACGCGGCGCAACGCCGAACTTCTCCTGCTGGCGTTCGCGGCGGTGATCACGATGGTGGCCCTGCTGCTGGTGGAGGCCAACCAGGAACGCGGCGTCAGCTGGCATCTGATCCAGTACGGGGCCGCCTATCTGGCGCTGTTCGGCGGTGCGCATCTGGCGGTACGCCGCTTCGCGCCCTATGCCGATCCGCTGCTGCTGCCGGTGGTGGCCCTGCTCAACGGGCTGGGACTGGTGATGATCCACCGGCTGGACCTGGCCGCCGGGGAACTGTCCGGTCAGGCCGTCGAGAGCCCCAGCGCCACCCAGCAGACCCTGTGGACGCTCGCCGCGGTGATCGGTTTCTCGCTGGTCGTGGTGTTCCTCAAGGATCACCGGCTGCTGTCCCGCTACGGCTACCTGTGCGGGGCGACCGGGCTGATCCTGCTGGCCATACCGGCGGTGTTGCCGCGCCGATTCTCCGAGCAGGGCGGCGCCAAGATCTGGATCCAGTTCCCGGGCTTCTCCATCCAGCCCGCCGAGTTCTCCAAGATCCTGCTGCTGGTGTTCTTCGCCGCGGTGCTGGTGGAGAAACGCAGCCTGTTCACCAGCGCCGGGAAACACTTCCTGGGCATGGATCTGCCGCGGCCCCGCGATCTGGCCCCGCTGCTGGCGGCGTGGATCCTGTCGGTCGGGGTGATGGTGTTCGAGAAGGACCTGGGCACCTCGCTGCTGCTGTACACGTCGTTTCTGGTGCTGGTCTACATCGCGACCGAACGGCTCAGCTGGGTGGTCATCGGCCTCGCGTTGTTCGCCGCCGGCAGCTTCGTCGCCTACCACATCTTCGACCACGTGCGGCTGCGGGTGCAGACCTGGCTGGACCCGTTCGCCGACTTCGACGGCGGCGGCTACCAGATGGCGCAGTCGCTGTTCAGCTTCGCCACCGGCGGCATCTTCGGCACCGGTCTCGGCAACGGTCAGCCGGGCACGGTGCCGGCGGCGTCCACCGACTTCATCATCGCCGCCGTCGGTGAGGAGCTCGGCCTGGTCGGGCTGGCCGCGGTGCTGATGCTCTACACCATCGTCATCATCCGCGGCCTGCGCACCGCGATCGCGGTGCGGGACAGCTTCGGCAAGCTGTTGGCCGCCGGGCTGGCGTCCACGCTGGCGCTGCAGCTGTTCATCGTCGTCGGCGGGGTGACCAAGCTGATCCCGCTGACCGGGCTGACCACCCCGTGGATGTCCTACGGTGGGTCGTCGCTGCTGGCCAACTACCTGCTGCTGGCCATCCTGCTGCGCATCTCACACGCCGCGCGGTCGCCGCTGGACACCCGCAAGACCAACCCGACACCGATCGCGACGGCCAAGACCGAGGTGATCGAGAAGGTATGAACACCTCACTGCGCCGCCTGTCGATCGCGTTCATGGCGCTGATCGTGCTGCTGTTGGCCAACGCCACCTTCACCCAGGTGTTCACCGCCGACAGCCTGCGGTCGGATCCGCGGAACCAGCGCATGCTGCTCGACGAGTACTCCCGGCAACGCGGTCAGATCACCGCGGGCGGGGAGCTGCTGGCCTATTCGGTGTCCACCCCCGGGCGGTTCCGGTTCCTGCGGGTCTACCCGGAACCGCTGATGTACGCGCCGGTCACCGGGTTCTACTCGCTGCGGTTCTCCAGCAGCGGCCTGGAGCGGGCCGAGGACGCGCTGCTCAACGGTTCGGATCAGCGGCTGTTCGGCCGCCGGCTGGCCGACTTCTTCACCGGCCGCGATCCGCGCGGCGGCAATGTCGCCACCACCATCAACACCCGGGTGCAGCAGGCCGCCTGGCAGGCCATGCAGGAGGGCTGTGAGGGCCCGTGCACCGGTTCGGTGGTCGCCGTCGAACCGTCCACCGGCAAGATCCTGGCGATGGTGTCCACACCGTCCTACGACCCCAACGAGCTGGCCACCCACAACATCGACGACCAGACCGCGGCCTGGCAGCGGTTGCGCGACGATCCGGACGAGCCGATGCTCAACCGGTCCATCGCCCAGACCTACCCGCCGGGCTCGACGTTCAAGGTGATCACCACGGCCGCGGCGCTGGAGGCCGGCGCGACCCCGGAGACCCAGCTAACCGCCGCGGCGCGGGTGCCGCTGCCCGACAGCACCGCCACCCTGCAGAACTACGGCGGCCAGCCCTGCGGCGGCGGGCCGACGGCGTCGCTGCGCGAGGCGTTCGCGAGGTCCTGCAACACCGCATTCGTCGAACTGGGCATCGACCTGGGCGCCGACGCGCTGCGGGCCGCCGCGGAGAACTTCGGCCTGGACACCCCGCTGCCGCCGATCCCGTTGCAGGTCGCCGAATCCGGCGTGGGCCCGCTCGAGGACGCCGCCGCGGTGGGTATGTCCAGCATCGGGCAGCGGGACGTGAAGATGACCCCCTTGCAGAATGCGATGGTGGCGGCCACCATCGCCAATGACGGCGTGATGATGCGGCCCTATCTGGTCGACAGTCTTCGCGGACCTGATCTGTCCCACATCAGCAGCACGGCCCCGGTCGAAGAGCGCCGGGCGGTGTCACCCCAGGTCGCGGCTACACTAACGGACTTGATGGTCGGCGCCGAGCAAATGACACAGCAGAAGGGGGCCATTGCCGGCGTGCAGATCGCTTCGAAGACAGGCACGGCGGAGCACGGACCGGATCCGCGCAACACCCCGCCGCATGCGTGGTACATCGCGTTCGCACCCGCGCAGGCACCCCGCGTCGCCGTGGCAGTGCTGGTGGAGGACGGCGGTGACAGATTGTCGGCCACCGGTGGCGCCCTCGCCGCCCCGATCGGGCGGGCCACCATAGCGGCGGCGCTGCGGGAGGACGCATGACGTCCCGGTCGCTGTCCCAGTCTCGGCCCGATCGAAGCGGGGTCGTCCCGTGACGGCCCGCGTCGGAGTGACGCTGTCCGGGCGGTACCGGCTGCAGCGGCTCATCGCCACCGGCGGCATGGGCCAGGTCTGGGAGGGTGTGGACTCCCGGCTGGGCCGCCGCGTCGCGATCAAGGTGCTCAAGGCCGAGTTCTCCGACGACCCGGAGTTCGTCGAACGGTTCCGTGCCGAAGCCCGCACCGTCGCGATGCTCAACCATCCCGGCATCGCCAGCGTGTACGACTACGGCGAGACCGACATCGACGGGTCGGGCCGCACCGCCTACCTGGTGATGGAACTGGTCAACGGCGAGCCGCTGAACTCGGTGCTCAAACGCACCGGGCGGCTGTCGCTGCGGCACGCGCTGGACATGCTCGAGCAGACCGGCCGGGCCCTGCAGGTCGCGCACACCGCCGGGCTGGTGCACCGCGACGTCAAACCCGGCAACATCCTGATCACCCCGACCGGGCAGGTGAAGCTCACCGACTTCGGCATCGCCAAGGCGGTCGACGCCGCCCCGGTCACCCAGACCGGCATGGTGATGGGCACCGCCCAGTACATCGCCCCGGAACAGGCGCTGGGCCACGACGCCACCGCGGCCAGCGATGTCTACTCGCTCGGTGTGGTCGGCTACGAGGCGGTGTCGGGCCGCCGGCCGTTCACCGGGGACGGCGCGTTGACCGTCGCGATGAAGCACATCAAGGAGACACCGCCACCGCTGCCCGCCGATCTGCCACCCAACGTGCGGGAGCTGATCGAGATCACGTTGGTGAAGAACCCGGGCATGCGGTACCGCAACGGTGGTCAGTTCGCCGACGCCGTCGCCGCGGTGCGGTCCGGCCGCCGCCCGCCGCGCCCCAACCAGGCGCCGTCGATCAACCGGGCCGCCCCGGCCGCCATCCCGTCCGGGGCGCAGGTCCGCGCCGCCGCCACCGGTGTCCGGCCGCGTCCCGCCCAGCACCGCCCGCCGCCGCGGCGCACCTTCTCTCCGGGTCAGCGCGCGCTGCTGTGGGCCGCCGGGGTGCTCGGCGCGCTGGCGATCATCATCGCGATCCTCATCGTGCTCAACGCCCAGGAACGGCGCGAACAGCAGTCGCCGCCGCCGACGGTCACCACCACCGTCACCGAACCGGCGCCGGGGGCGCTGCCGCGGTTCGAGCCCACCGGGTTCGGTCCCGACGAGACTCCGGTACCGGAAACCGGGCCCGGACCGGACACAATTGAGTGGGCTGCGGATCCCGCCGCGCCCCGACCACCAGATCTCGAACAGACACTGCCATGACGACGCCCCAGCATCTGTCCGACCGCTACGAGCTCGGCGAAATACTCGGCTTCGGCGGCATGTCCGAAGTCCACCTCGCCCGTGACCTGCGGCTGCACCGCGACGTCGCGGTCAAGGTGCTGCGCGCCGACCTGGCCCGCGACCCGAGTTTCTACCTGCGATTCCGCCGTGAGGCGCAGAACGCGGCTGCGCTGAACCATCCGGCGATCGTCGCGGTGTACGACACCGGGGAGGCCGAGACCCCCACCGGGCCGTTGCCCTACATCGTCATGGAGTACGTCGACGGGGTGACGCTGCGCGACATCGTGCACACCGACGGTCCGATGGAGCCGAAACGGGCCATCGAGGTGATCGCCGACGCCTGTCAGGCGCTGAACTTCAGCCACCAGCACGGCATCATCCACCGCGACGTCAAACCGGCGAACATCATGATCAGCAAGACCGGCGCGGTGAAGGTGATGGACTTCGGCATCGCCCGGGCCATCGCGGACAGCAACAGCGTCACCCAGACCGCGGCGGTGATCGGCACCGCGCAGTACCTGTCGCCGGAGCAGGCCCGCGGGGAGACCGTCGACGCCCGCTCGGATGTGTACTCGCTGGGCTGCGTGCTCTACGAGATCCTCACCGGTGAGCCGCCATTCGTCGGGGACTCCCCGGTGGCGGTGGCCTACCAGCACGTCCGGGAGGATCCGGTGCCGCCGTCGCGGCGCAATCCGGCGGTGTCGCCGGAACTGGACGCGGTGGTGCTCAAGGCGCTGGCCAAGAACCCAGACAACCGCTACCAGACCGCCGCGGAGATGCGGGCCGACCTGGTGCGGGTGCACAGCGGTGAACAGCCCGAGGCGCCCAAGGTGCTCACCGACGCCGAACGCACCTCGCTGCTGGCGTCGGGGCCGGCTCACGACCGCACCCAGCCGACCGATGCGGTGATCGACCCGGTGATCCCGCGCTACACGGGATCCGACCGGGGCGGGTCGGTGGGCCGCTGGGTGGCCGCGGTGGCGGTGCTGGCGGTGCTGACCGTGGTGGTCACGGTGGCGATCAACATGATCGGCGGCAACCCGCGCAACGTGCAGGTGCCCGATGTGAGCGGTCAGGCGTCCGCCGACGCGATCGCCGCGCTGCAGAACCGCGGTTTCAAGACCCGCACCCAGCAGCAGCCGGACAACTCGGTGCCGCCGGACCGGGTGATCAGCACCGATCCGCCCGCCGACACTTCGGTGTCGGCCGGTGACGAGATCACCGTGAACGTGTCCACCGGGCCGCAGCAGCGGGAGATCCCCGATGTGTCGTCGCTGACCTACGCCGAGGCGGTGCGCCGGCTGTCGGCGGCCGGGTTCGAGAAGTTCCGGCAGTCGGAGTCGCCGTCCACGCCGGAGCTCCGCGGCAAGGTGGTGGCGACCAACCCGCCGGCGAACCAGACCGCGGCGATCACCAACGAGATCACCGTGGTGGTGGGCACCGGTCCGGCGACCCGGGAGGTCCCCGACATCACCGGGCAGACCGTCGAGCTGGCCGAACGGAATCTCTCGGTGTACGGCTTCACCAAGTTCACCCAGTCGGCGGTGGACAGCACCGCCCCGGCCGGCCAGGTCGTCGGCACCAATCCACCGGCCGGGACCACGGTGTCGCTGGATTCGGTGATCGAACTCGAGGTGTCGAAGGGCAATCAGTTCGTCATGCCCGATCTGATCGGCATGTTCTGGACCGACGCCGAGCCGCGGCTGCGGGCGCTGGGGTGGACCGGTGTGCTCGACAAGGGCGCCGACATCCCCAACAGCGGGCAACGCGCCAACGCGGTGGTCCGGCAGAACCCGTCGCCGGGTGCCGGGGTGAACTACGACGCCCGGATCACGCTGAACTTCGCGTCGTAGCCGCGCGCACCGTCTCGGCCACCTCGTCCTCGAGGCGGCGGACCAGGGCGTCGTCCGGCGCGGCCCCGCAGAAGCCCAGCCAGTTGGCCAGCATCCGGTGACCGCCCTCGGTGAGGATCGACTCCGGGTGGAACTGCACGCCGTGGATCGGGAGTTCGCGGTGCCGCACCCCCATGATCACCCCGCCGGCGGTGCGGGCGGTGACCTCCAGTTCGGCCGGCAGGGTCTGCGGCAGGATCGTCAGCGAGTGATACCGGGTCGCGGTGAACGGGTCCGGGAGGCCTTGCAGCACACCGACATCGGTGTGGTGCACGGTGCTGGTCTTGCCGTGCAGCAGTTCGGGCGCCCGGTCGACGGTCGCCCCGAACGCCACCCCGATCGCCTGGTGTCCCAGGCACACGCCGAGCAGGGGGGTGCCGGCGGCCGCGCAGGCCCGCACCACCGGGATGGAGGCGCCGGCTCGTTCCGGGGTGCCCGGTCCGGGGCTCAGCAGCACGCCGTCGACGGCCGCCACCGCGTCGGCGATGGCCGCCTCGGTGCCCAGCCGCGCGTCGTCGTTACGCCACACCTGTGCGTCCACCCCGAGCTGCCCAAGATACTGCACGAGGTTGAACACGAAGCTGTCGTAGTTGTCGACGACGAGAATCTGCACCCGATCAGGCTACCGCCTGGCGATTTCGGCGTGCTGACGCTCGCTCAGCGACCGCGGGCACGCCGAAATCAGTAACCGATGGGACCGGCCGGGGTGGCGAACCGCATCCGCACCGGCTCCCGATAGCCGACGATCTCCACCTCGGCGCGCGGTTCCTCGGTGTAGCCCAGGCCGAACCGGACCACGTACTGCTTGTACAGCCGCACCAGCGGCGCGTCGGCCAGCGCGGCCTGCATCCGCGGCACGTCGCCGACCGCGGTGATGACATACGGCGGGCTGTAGGTGCGGCCGTTGAGCAGCAGCGTGTTGCCGACGCAGCGAGGTGCCGAGGTGGCGATCAACCGTTGATCCTGCATCTGGATGCCCTCGGCGCCGCCGGCCCACAGTGCGTTGAGGACGGCTTCGATGTCCTGCTGGTGCACGACCAGATCGTCGGGGGTGGCGTCGCGCGGGAAGCGGCCCTCGGCGTCACGCTGCGCGTCGGTGAGTGTGACCACCAGGCCGGGGCCGCGCAGCGGGTCGAGCCCGGCCGGGTCGGCCAGCCGCGCGGAACGTTCGGTGATCGCGGTCAACGCCGAACCCGCGCCGGGAGACGCCCCGTGGCGGTTGTCCCGCTGGTTCGCCAGGGCGTCACGTTCGGCGGTCAGCCGGTCCACCGACTCCTGGGTCTCCCGGACCAGGTCGACGAGCCGGGGCGCGTCGCTGCGGCGGATCTCGTCGCCGCCGGCGACGGCGTGGGTGGCGGACAGCAGCAGACCGGCGGCGAGGCAGACCAGCGGCACCCCGTACCGCCACGGCGAGCGGCGCCGCTGCGCGCCGTCCGTCCGGTCGGTGCGGCCCGCCTCGTCCCCGGAGGACCGCTCGGCGGGTTGCTGGTCCATCGTCTCCCCTCCGGCCGCGGCACCTACGTTAGGCTCGTGATGCATTCATCAACGTCATCATCGTCGCATCGAACGGTTGCCCGGCAACACCGGCAACAGTGCGGCACCGACCGTCCGTGAAGGTACCTCATGCCCAAGTCGAAGGTCCGTAAGAAGAACGATTTCACCGCCGGCCCGGTGAGCAGGACCCCGGTGAAGGTGAAGGCCGGGCCGTCCAGCGTCTGGTTCGTCGTCTTTTTCGTGAGCCTGATGTTGTTCGGCCTGTTGTGGCTGTTGGTGTTCCAGTTGGCCGCGTCGGGGCGGGAGACCCCGTCGGTGCTGATGTGGATGGCCGACCTGGGTCCGTGGAACTACGCGATCGCGTTTGCCTTCATGATCACCGGTCTGTTGCTCACCATGCGGTGGCGCTGACCCGGTCGCGGCGGGGAATGAATTCATGTTGGGTGTCGAGGGTCGCTGTTCTCAGCAACGAGCCACCGAACAATCACACCGATGTGATTCATCCCCATTGGGGATAGCGCCTGTGGATAACCACATCGGCCCGGGTAGAGGGCTGTAGATAACTCATGCAGCAAACTCAGTGGGGGCCAACGACCGGCAGCATCGCTGTGATTGGCCTACTCGGGCTATTTTTGGCTACCACTGCTGTGACAGCTGTCACAGATCTGCCCGGACGGCTTCTCATCGGGCTTGCCTCCGTCGGATTGATTGCGTTTGCAATCCTCTCCTGGCGGGCCCGCCCGAAGCTGGCAATCTCCGACGCCGGCCTGGTCATCCGCGGGTGGTGGCGGACGCAGGTCGTGCCGCGCAGCGCGATCAAGCTGATCCGGATCACCGAGTTCCGCCGGCTGGCCCGCACGGTGAAGCTCCTCGAGATCGACACCCACGACGACCGCCTGCTGGTCTTCACCCGCTGGGATCTGGGGACCGATCCGCTCACCGTGCTGGACGCGCTCACCGCGGCCGGATACGCCCGGACCTGAAGCAGCCGCGGCCGACCGCGCGGGCCGGCGACGGCCGCGCGGTCAGCTGGGGCCGGTGGTCAGGAGATGGTGACCGACTCGATGACGACCGGATCGGTCGGCCGGTCGTTGCGATCGGTCGGGGTCGCGGCGATCGCGTCGACGACCTTCTGCGACTCCGGGTCCACCACTTCACCGAAGATGGTGTGGCGCCGGTTCAGGTGCGGGGTCTGGTCGACGGTGATGAAGAACTGCGAACCGTTGGTGCCCGGGCCGGCGTTGGCCATCGCCAGCAGGTACGGCCGGTCGAACTGCAGCTCGGGGTGGAACTCGTCCTCGAACTGGTAGCCCGGCCCGCCGCGGCCGGTGCCGGTCGGGTCGCCGCCCTGGATCATGAAGCCCTGGATCACCCGGTGGAAGATCGCACCGTCGTAGAACGGGCCGGAGGTGCTGCCGGACGCGTTCTGGGTGCTGTAGTCGCGGGTGCCCTGCGCCAGGCCGACGAAGTTGGCGACGGTCTTGGGCGCGTGGTTGCCGAAGAGCGCGATCTTGATGTCGCCGCGATTGGTGTGCAGCGTGGCGGTGGCTGTCTGAATAGGGCTCGTCACGGGGAGCTAGTCTGCCATTCCCGGTTCGCGTCCGCACACGGGCACCCCCGTCAACCGGTCCTCGGACGGCCGACCGACATGGCAGGCTGGGTGGGCACACACCGGCGGAGGAGGGGATGCGATGGCCGTGAGGGCTGCGAAGTCGGATATCGGGGTGACGCCGCGGGAGCGGCTCGAGCGGGGACTGAAGTACACCGCGGTCGGCCCGGTGGAACTGGGCCGCGGTCTGGCCGGGATCGGTGTGCAGTCGGCGCGGTCGTCGTCGGCATGGCTCGTACGACGGTATCGGCGGGCCCGGGTGTCGGATCGGCTGGGCAGGGATCTGGCGGCCGCGCAACAGGCGCTGGCGCTGGAGTTGGCCGCCGCCCAGGAAGTGGTCTCAGGGCTGCCGCAGGCGCTGCAGGACGCGCGGAAGGCCCGCCGGCGACGCAAACCCCTGATCGTCGCCGCGATCGCCGCGGTGACGCTGGTCGGCGGGGCGATCACGGTGACGATCGTGCGGCGGTCGATGCGGCCGGAGCCGTCGCCGCTGCCGCCGAGCGTGGACGTGCAGCCGAAACCCTGAACGGCCGTCATCCGGAGGACGCGGCCGGTCTCGGACGCGCACGGAGGGATCTCACGGAGAGGATGGGGGAGAGGTTGTGGAGCCTAGGGGATTCGAACCCCTGACTTCTGCCTTGCAAAGGCAGCGCTCTACCAACTGAGCTAAGGCCCCTCGATGTCAGGACGGCTGATCGGGGGCGACATGCCAGACCTCGGCTCCGCGCCGCGACCGCCACAACAGCACCGCGACGGCCGCTGCCGTGATCAGCAACACCAGTCTCACGGTGAAACCTTCCGACGGGTCTGCCGGGTGGACCGGCATCCGTGGGCCTAGGAGGACTCGAACCTCCGACCTCTTCGTTATCAGCGAAGCGCTCTAACCGCCTGAGCTATAGGCCCGGTAAAAGTTGCGGCCGAGCGACGAGATTACCGCACTCGCCGCGCCGACCCAAAACCGGATCGCTCACCGCTCCGTCAGTCCCGATCGGCGAGGGTGACCTCGACCCCACCGACCAGATCGGTGGTCAGGTTGTAGACGAACGCCCCGATCGTCGCCATCGCGCTGAGCAGCACGATGTTGACCAGACCGATCAGCGCGGCACCCCCGAAGATCGTTCCGCTGGACACCAGCTCGCCGCCGGTCGTGCCGCTGGCGCTGGTGAGCAGATCGCCCACATTGCTGTTGAGCTTGCTCCACACGCCCATGCCGCCGAGCACCAGGTAGAGGAACGCCACGGCGATCATCCACACGAAGAACAACACCACCGAGAGCACCAACGACACCTTCAGCACGCTCCACGGGTCGACCCGGCGGATCTGCATGCTGGCCCGCACCGGCCCGCGCGGCCGGTGCCCGACCTGCAGGCGGGTGGTCGGCGCGTTGCGGAGGGACGGATCGCCGGCCGGCCGGTCCGGACCGGTCTTGCGGTGCGGTGGACGCGGCACCGGACCGGACAGATCGGGCAGCTCGCTGGTGTACGCGGGCTCGCTACGGCCCGGGGCCTCCCCGGTGTCGGGACGGGTGTCGGGACGGGCGTCCGGCGATGCCGGGGCGGAGGTGGGGGCCGACGGGAACCGGTTGGCGCGGGCCTCCCCGACCGCGCCGCCGCCGGCACCGGTGCCCGCACCGGCTCCCGCGCCCGTGGGCCGCGGGCCGTCGCCGCGCGGATGCTCCGCCGTCGGGGCGCCCTCCGGGCTCCGGGGACCACTCGGACCCCGGTCGGGACCCCGCTGCCAGGTCCGCGGCTCGCCGGCCTCATGGCCGGCCCGGGAGTCCGCGCCCGCGGGTTCGGCGCCGCGGGACTGGCCCGCATGCGCGCCCTGAGGGACTTCGGTCACCCGGGTCTCGGTGCCCGGAGTCCGGTCACCGGCCGGCCCGGAGCCGTTGACACCCGGCGTCCGTTCACCCGCAGGCGGATATCCCGGTTCCTTCGGAGAACTCACCTAACGGCTCCTCACTCATCAGACCGAGTCGGGGTCGGTGTTGACCTCATCGGTGCTGTCTCCCGCCTCGGCGTTGCGGGCGATGGCCACCAGTGTGTCGCCCTCGGCGAGGTTCATCAAGCGAACGCCCTTCGTCTGGCGACCGGCTTTGCGGATCTGACGTGCGGTGGTGCGGATGACCCCGCCGCTGGAGGTGATGGCGTACAGCTCGGTTTCGTCATCGACCACCAACGCCCCGACCAGATTGCCACGACGCCTGTCGTACTGGATGGTCAGCACGCCCTTACCGCCGCGGTTCTGCACCGGGTACTCCTCGATCGGGGTGCGCTTGGCGTACCCGCCCGACGTCGCGACCAGCAGGTAGGTGTCCGGGCGCACCACGTTGAGCGAGAGCAGCCGGTCGTCCTCGTTGAACCGCATGCCCTGCACGCCCGAGGTGGCGCGGCCCATCGGTCGCAACGCCTCGTCGGTCGCCGAGAAGCGGATCGACTGCCCGTTGGCGGACACCAGCAGCAGGTCGTCCTCGGCCGAGCACAGCACCGCACCGACGACCTCGTCACCCTCGCGCAGGTTGATCGCCACGATGCCGCCGGAGCGGTTGGAGTCGAAGTCGCTGAGCCGGGACTTCTTCACCAGTCCGTTCCTGGTGGCCAGCACCAGGTACGGCGCGTCCTCGTAACTGCGGATCTGGATGACCTGCGCGATGCGCTCGTTGGGCTGGAAGGCCAGTAGGTTGGCGACGTGCTGACCGCGTGCGGTGCGCGACATCTCCGGAAGGTCGTAGGCCTTGGCCCGGTACACCCGCCCCTGCGTGGTGAAGAACAGGATCCAGTCGTGCGTCGAGCACACGAAGAAGTGGTTGACGATGTCGTCCTGTTTGAGGCCCGCGCCCTGCACACCCTTGCCGCCGCGCTTCTGGGTGCGGTACAGGTCGGTCTTGGTCCGCTTGGCGTACCCGGTCTCGGTGATCGTGACCACCACGTCCTCGCGGGCGATCAGATCCTCGTCGGACACCTCGCCGTCGGCGGCGATGAGCCGGCTACGACGGTCGTCGCCGTGCTTGTCGACGATCTCCTTGAGCTCGTCACGCACGATGCCGCGCTGCCGCTCCGGTTTGGCCAGGATGTCCTCGAGGTCGGCGATCTCGGCCTCGATCTTGGCCAGGTCGTCGACGATGCGCTGGCGTTCCAGGGCGGCCAGCCGGCGCAACTGCATGTCGAGGATGGCCTGCGCCTGGATCTCGTCGATCTCGAGGAGCTCCATCAGCCCGTCCCGGGCGATGTCGACCGTCTCCGAGGCCCGGATCAGCGCGATCACCTCGTCGAGCGCATCCAACGCCTTGACCAGGCCGCGCAGGATGTGGGCCCGTTCATTGGCCTTGCGCAGCCGGTACCGGGTCCGCCGGACGATGACGTCGATCTGGTGGTCGGTGTACAGCCGGATCATCTGGTCCAGCCGCAGGGTGCGCGGCACCCCGTCGACGATGGCCAGCATGTTCACCCCGAAGCTGGTCTGCAGCTGGGTGTGCTTGTAGAGGTTGTTCAGCACCACCTTGGCGACCGCGTCGCGCTTGAGTTCGATGACCATGCGCAGGCCGACCCGGTCACTGGACTGGTCCTCGACGTTGGCGATCCCGGCGATCTTGCCGTCGCGCACCTGCTCGGCGATCGAGGCGATGAAATTGTCGTGGTTGACCTGGTACGGCAGCTCGGTGATGACCAGCGACGTGCGGCCGCGCGAATCCTCCTCGATATCGACGACGCCGCGCATCTTGATCGAACCGCGTCCGGTCGTGTACGCGTCGTGGATGCCCTGGCTGCCGACGATCAGCCCGGCCGTCGGGAAGTCGGGTCCCTTGACCCGCTCCATCACCGCGGCGAGCGTGGTCTCCTCGTCGGCCTCATAGTTCTCCAGGCACCAGTACACCGCCTCGGCCAGCTCACGCAGGTTGTGCGGTGGGATGTTGGTCGCCATGCCGACCGCGATGCCCCCGGACCCGTTGGCGAGCAGGTTCGGGAACCGGCTCGGCAACACCGTCGGTTCCTGCACCCGGCCGTCGTAGTTCGGAACGAAATCGACTGTCTCCTCGTCGATTTCGCGCAGCATCTCCATCGCCAGCGGGGTGAGCCGCGCCTCGGTGTAGCGCATGGCGGCCGGCGGGTCGTTACCCGGTGAGCCGAAGTTGCCCTGACCGTCGACCAGCGGGTACCGCATCGACCACGGCTGGGCCATCCGGACCAGGGTGTCGTAGATCGACGCGTCGCCGTGCGGATGGTAGTTGCCCATCGTCTCGGCAACGGAGCGTGCCGATTTCGCGTGGCTGCGATCCGGGCGGAAGCCCGAGTCGTACATCGCGTACAGCACCCGGCGGTGCACCGGTTTGAGCCCGTCGCGGACCTCCGGCAGCGCGCGGCCCACGATCACGCTCATCGCGTAGTCGATGTAGCTGCGCTGCATCTCCTGCTGGATGTCGACCGGTTCGATCCGGTCGCCGGCTTCGCCTCCGGGCGGCAGCGTGGTGTCAGTCATGAAATCCTCGTTCGTAACTCAGTGGCGAGACGTGGCCCGCTAAACGTCCAGGAACCGAACGTCTTTGGCGTTTCGGGTGATGAAGCTCCGGCGGGCCTCGACGTCCTCGCCCATCAGGATCGAGAACAACTCGTCGGCGGCGGCCGCGTCGTCGAGGGTGACCTGCCGCAGAATGCGGGTGGACGGATCCATCGTCGTCTCCCACAGTTCCTTGGCGTCCATCTCACCCAGACCCTTGTACCGCTGGATGCCGTCGTCCTTGTTGATCTTCTTGCCGGCCTTCAGCCCGGCCTCCAGCAGCGCGTCGCGCTCCCGGTCCGAGTAGGCGAACTCCGGTTCGCTGCGTTGCCATTTCAGCTTGTACAGCGGCGGCTGCGCGAGATACACGTGGCCGTTCTCGATGAGCGGCTTCATGAACCGGAACAGCAGTGTCAACAGCAGGGTGGCGATGTGCTGCCCGTCGACGTCGGCGTCGGCCATCAGGATGATCTTGTGGTACCGCAGCTTCGAGATGTCGAACTCGTCGTGGATGCCGGTGCCGAGCGCGGTGATGATGGCCTGCACCTCGGTGTTCTTCAGCACCCGGTCGATGCGGGCCTTCTCGACGTTGATGATCTTGCCGCGCAACGGAAGGATCGCCTGGAACATCGAGTCGCGCCCGCTCTTGGCCGAACCGCCCGCCGAGTCGCCCTCCACGATGTAGAGCTCGGACACGGTGGGGTCGGTGGAGCGGCAGTCCGCCAGCTTGCCCGGCAGGCCGCCGATGTCGGTCGCGCTCTTGCGCCGCACCAACTCCCGCGCCTTACGGGCCGCGATACGGGCCTGTGCCGACGAGATCGCCTTGTTGACGATGATCTTGGCTTCGGCCGGGTTGGCCTCGAACCAGTGGCTCAGCTGTTCGTTGCAGGTCTTCTGCACGAACGACTTGACCTCGGTGTTGCCGAGTTTGGTCTTGGTCTGGCCCTCGAACTGCGGTTCGCTGACCTTGACCGAGATGACCGCGGCCAGACCCTCGCGGATGTCGTCGCCGGTGAGGTTCGGATCCTTGTCCTTGAGCAGCTTCTTGTCCTTGGCATACCGGTTGACCACGCTGGTCAACGCGGCCCGGAAGCCTTCCTCGTGGGTGCCGCCCTCGTGGGTGTTGATGGTGTTGGCGAAGGTGTGCACCGACTCGGAGTAGCCGGCGTTCCACTGCATCGCTACTTCGAGCTCGTGGCCCGTTCCCTTCCCGGAGAAGTCGATGATGCTGGGGTGGATGGGCGACTTGGTCCGGTTGATGTGCTTGACGAAGTCGACCAGGCCGCCGGGGTAGTAGAAGGTGCGGTGTTTGACCTTCTGGGTGTTCGCGGCGGCGGCCTCCTCCTCCGCGGACTTCGGTGCCTCGGCGACATCGCTGACGACCTCGTCGACCACCTCTTCGGCGGTGACCCGTTCGTCGATCAGCTCGATGGTCAGGCCCTTGTTCAAGAAGGCCTGTTCCTGCAGCCGTCGGGCCACCGTCTCGAAGTCGAAGGTGGTGGTCTCGAACACGTCCGGGTCCGGCCAGAACCGCACGACGGTGCCGGTCTTGCGGGTCTTCTCACCCTGTTTGAGGGTGCCGGGGACCGATTTGTCATAGGTCTGGAACCACTGGTATCCGTCCCGGCAGATCTCCACCTCCATGCGGGTGGACAACGCGTTCACCACCGACACGCCCACCCCGTGCAGGCCGCCGGACACCGCGTAGGCATCGGAGTCGAACTTGCCGCCCGCGTGCAGCTGCGTCATCACCACGTCGACGGTGGGGACACCGGATTCGTGCATCTCCACCGGGATGCCGCGGCCGTCGTCGCTGACCTCGACACCGCCGTCCGCGAGCAGCCGGACCCTGACCTTGGTGGCGTGGCCGGCCATCGCCTCGTCCACCGCGTTGTCGACGACTTCCCAGATCAGGTGATGCAGGCCCCGTTCACCGGTGGAGCCGATGTACATGCCGGGGCGTTTGCGAACCGCCTCCAGTCCTTCCAGGATGGTGATGGACTGGGCACCGTAATCCTCTTGTTTCTTCTTCTTCTGGGCAGCCACGAGCCGAGGAATCCCTACTCTCTTGACGGGGTGAACGCCGACGGCCTGGTCGCCGCCCGCGAGTCTCTCGGCACCAGTCTACCGCTCCGCAGCATCTGGGCCCATTCTGTGACGGCGTTTTGACCCATCTATCTGCGCCGTGTAGGGAATTTCTCGGCATCGGGTGCGTCTTCACCCTCGGAACGGGTGCTCACGGTGTTGGCGCGCGTTTGAGGCGATCACCCGCGGGAGCACCCGGGACATCACCCGGGACACGGAGCGCGAGCCGGTCCACACGCCCCGTCGGCGCGTGCGGTCAGCCGTAGGTGTCGCGGGGTCCGCGGCCGGGGATGTGGTAGCGGCCCTTGCGCCACGACGGTGCGACCGGGCCCACGATCTTCAGCGAGGTGACGACACCGTCGCCGACCGCGGCGGCGATCTTGGCCAGCACCTGCGACTGCACCATCCGCAGTTGGGTGGCCCAGGCGGTCGACTCGGCCGAGATGGTCAACACCCCGTCGCGCAGTGAGGTCGGCGCGGCGTGTGCGGCGATCTGCTCACCGACCACCTCCGGCCAGCAGCCGAACACCGAGGCCTCGGCCACCCGGCCGGTCCAGCCCCGGGTGCGGGCCAGGTCGCGGGCGGCCGCGGCGAGCGGTTGCGGGTCGCGGCTGTCCGGTCCGGGCCCGGACCACGTCCGTCGCCGGCCGGCGCCCGAGCGGCGGGCCGGGCGGGCCGGCGACGACAATCCGCGGCCGACCTCCTTGCCCTGCCGGCGGGCCGCACCCCGGGCCTCCTCGAGGGTGCGCCGCACCAGGTCCATCCCACGCAGTCCGGCCAGATGCGCCGGCGGACCGGCGCTGTCGAAGTCGGGCTCCCCGGAGTCGGTGTCGGCGGGAGGGGGATCCGCCGGGCCGGGGCCGGGGGCTTCGGCGGTCACGTCCTCACCTCCCTCACCTCCGAGATCCGCCCGATGTCCGCGTCGCGCATGTCGATCTCGATGCGGGTGGCATCCCAGTCCGCCGGCACGTCGTCGTGGACCGCCGCGGTGACCAGCACCTGTTCGGCCGATGCCGCGACATTGGCCAGGGCCTGCCGGCGGGCGGTGTCCAATTCGGCGAACACGTCGTCGAGCAGCAGCACCGGGTCACCACCGGGCCCTTCGTTGCGCAACAACTCATAGGCCGCCAACCGCAACGACAGTGCCATCGACCACGATTCACCATGGCTGGCAAAGCCTTTGGCGACCTGGTCGCCGAGCCGCAGTTCGAGGTCGTCGCGATGGGGCCCGACCAGGCAGACCCCGCGATCCAGTTCGGCGTCGCGGCGCCGGGCCAGGGCGTCGAGCAGGGCGGCTTCCAAGAATTCCGCACTCACGGTGCCGGCCGCGGCCTCTTCCTCGACGGCCTGCACACCACTGCGGTACCGGATGGCCGCGGGCCGCGACGACGGAGCGAGCATCTGATACGCCTTCTCCACCTCCGGGGCCAGGTGGTTGATCAGATCGATACGGGCCGCGACGAGCTGGGCGCCGAAGCCGGCCAGGTGCCCGTCCCACACGTCCAGGGTGTCGAGCACGCTGCGGTCACCGCGGTGCCGGGCCGTGCCCGCGGTCTTCAGCAGCGCGGCTCGCTGCCGCAGCACCCGGTCGTAGTCGCCGCGGACCGCCGCCAGCGACGGTCGCCGGGTGGTCGCCAATTCGTCGAGATAGCGCCGCCTTTCCCCGGGTTCGCCGCGCACCAGTGCGAGATCCTCCGGCGCGAACAGCACCGCGCGCAGAACGCCGAGGATCTCCCGCGCGCTGCGTACCGGGGAGCGGTTCAACCGGGCCTTGTTGGCCCGGCCGGTGGTGATGTCCAGGTCGACGGCCAGCTCGCGCCCGTCGTTCACGACGATGGTCGACACCACCGCCCGGTCCGCGCCGGACCGGATCAGCGGTGCGTCGGTGGCCACCCGGTGTGAGTTGAGGGTCGACGAATACCAGAGCGCCTCAACGATGTTCGTTTTGCCGTACCCGTTGGGCCCGACGAAGACGGTGCGGCCCGGGGAGAGATCCAGATCCAGCCGGGCCCAGGATCGGAAATCGGTCAGCGACAGGTGGCGGACGTACACTAGCCCGACTCGCTGACTCGTTTCACCGCATGGCCGCCGAACTGCTGACGCAGGGCCGCGACGGCTTTCATGGTCGGTGACTCATCCTGGCGGGACAAGAACCGGGCGAACAGCGACGCCGCGATGCTCGGTACCGGTACCCGCAATCGAATCGCCTCCTCGACGGTCCACCGTCCTTCCCCGGAGTCCTCGGTGTAACCGGTGATCCGGGAGAATCCCGGATCCTCCTCGAGCGCCTTGGCCAGCAGCTGCTGCAGCCAGGACCGCACCACGGTGCCGTTGGTCCAGGCCTGGTAGACCGCTTGCGGATCTGTGATCAGGTCTGCGGCACTGAGCAGTTCGTAACCCTCGGCGTACGCGGTCATCAGAGCGTACTCGACACCGTTGTGGACCATCTTGGCGAAATGCCCGGCGCCGGTGGGACCGGCGTGGACGAACCCGTCGGCCCGGGGACCCGGTGGGCGCAGCGCGTCGAAGATCGGCATCGCCCGCGCCACATCGTCGGCGCTGCCCCCGACCATCAGGCCGTAGCCGTCGGTGAGACCCCACACCCCGCCGGATACTCCGGCGTCGATGAACGAAATCCCGTTCTCGCCCAACAGTTTCTGATGTTTCGCATCCTCGGTGTAGCGGGAGTTGCCACCGTCGATCAGCAGATCGCCGGGGCTGAGCACATCGGCCAGGGCGACGATGGTGTCGTGGGTGACCGACCCGGACGGCACCATCACCCACACCACCCGGGGGGCGGTCAAGGCGTCGGTCAGCGCGGCCGGCGACGGGACGTCGGTGACCTCCGGACGGGGGTCGTAACCGATGACCTCGTGACCACCGGCACGCAGCCGTTCGCGCATGTTGAAGCCCATCTTGCCCAGGCCGACCAACCCGAGTTGCATATGCGCCTCATTCCTGGCCGTCTGGCCGGTCAGCCGGGCAAGCGCACCGGCATCAGCAGATAGACGTAGTCGGTCTCCGCCGCCGGGAAGGGTCCGTTCCCGTTGAGGGCCGCGTCGGCCTCGGTCGCCGGCCGCAGGACGGCGGGCTTGCTGGGGGTGGTGAAGCCGAACGTCACCCGCTCGGAATGCAACGCTCCCAACCCGTCGGTGAGGTAACCCGGGTTGAACGCGATCGTCAACGGCTCACCCGAGAACGACACCGGGAGATCCTCCTCGGCACGGCCGACGTCGTCGGCGCCGGCCGACAGGTGCAGCACATCGTCGGCGAACTCCATCCGCACCTGCGCGCCACGGTCGGCCACCAACGCCACCCGCTTGATCGCCTCGGTGAGCTCACCGACGCCGATGGTGGCCATCGCGGTGTGTTCGGTGGGCAGCAGCTGGCGGAACTTCGGGAACTCGGCGTCCAGCAGCCGGGTGGTGCTGCGCTTGCCCTCGCTGCGGATCCCGAGCAGGCCGTCCTGGCCGACCGACGGTCCGGCGCCCAATGCGAGCTGGACCTCGCTGCCGTCCAATCCGGTCTTGGCGGCCTCGGCGAGGGTCTTGGCGGGCACCAGCACCGCGGCCTCCACATCGGGTGTCTTCGTGGTCCAGGTCAGCTCCCGCACCGCCAGCCGGAACCGGTCAGTGGCCGCCAAAACCATTCGGTCACCGGAGATTTCGACCCGAATGCCGGTGAGCATGGGCAGCGTGTCGTCCCGTCCGGCCGCGACCGCGACCTGCCCGATCGCCTCGGCGAACAGGTCGGCGGGCACCGAACCGGTCTCGGCCGGCAACTCCGGCAGGGCGGGGTAGTCCTCGACGGCCATGGTCGGCAGCGAGAACCGGGCACTGCCGCAGGTGAGGGACACCCGGGTGCCCTCGACGCTGAGGTCGACAGGTTTGTTCGGCAGCGCCCTGGTGATCTCGGACAACAACCGCCCGGAGACCAAAACGGTGCCGGGCGCGGCGATCTCGGCGGGAATCTGAACCTCGGCGGACACCTCGTAGTCGAAGCTGGAGATGGTCAGGCCGTCATCGGAACCGGTCAGCAACACACCGGCGAGTACCGGTACGGTCGGTCGGCTGGGCAGGCTGCGCGCCACCCACGCGACTGCGTCGGCGAAGTCGTCCCGCACCAGGCGCACCTTCAGATCGGTGAGACCAACCGTCGTCGTCGCCACGTTCTCGTGTCCCTTCGATCAACATCACAAACACGCTCAAATGCGACTTCCGGGCCACAGCCGGCCGGGCTGCGCGCGGCGCGCGGGGCCGGGCGGTGACGGCAATCGCAGAACCACCGTAGAGCTTTCCGTCCGAATCTGAAAGCTAATCGAACGGGCCGACAACCGGTGCTTTCGCAGGATATCGGGCCTGCACGGAGGCCTGTGGAAGCACTCATCCCCAGCGCCTGTGTTCTGAGGAGAATCCAGGTAGATATATGAGCCACAGTATTAGGGGCTGTGAATTCTGTGGATGAACCGCAATCTCCGCTGCATGTTCGGCGTGTCGGCTTGTGTGTGAGTTGGGGAAGGGCTATGGGCATGCCGGTGGGGGGTTGTGGACGGCGGCGCCGATGTGGATCGGCTGGGCATTTCTCCCGCGGTTGATCCCAAGTTGTACACAGGCCTATCCACAGCTTGGGATGTGACAGAAGGCACCGGTGTGACGAAAGTTTTCCGGCCGTTCCGGCCGCCCGGGCGCCGCCGCGACCCGGTGACGGCACGGCCGGCAGGCACCGGAGAGCCGGGAGAACCAGTTGCGGCAGCGCACCGGGCCCGATGTGCGGGCGGGCGGACAGGCGCACACCGGCCCAAGGGCAGGGCTGGCAGCCGGCGGGCCGCCAGGGCCGGCGGGGACCGCGTCCGGCGTGGTCGGTGACCGGATGTCAGCGCTTGGCGCGCTGGCGGATGCGGGTGGTGAGTTCCTTCACGTGGTCGAAGACCTCACGGCGTTCGGCCATTTCGGCGCGGATCTTCTTCTCCGCGTACATCACGGTGGTGTGGTCCCGGTCGAAGGCCTGCCCGATCCGGGGCAGGGACAGATCGGTGAGCTCGCGGCACAGATACATGGCGATCTGGCGGGACTGCGCCAACGCGCGGGTCTTGCCCGGGCCGCGCAACTCCTCCACGGTGGTGCCGAAGTACTCGGCGGTGGCCGCCATGATGGCCGCGGCACTGATCTGCATCGTGCTGGCATCGGAGATGAGATCGCGCAGCACGATCTCCGCCAGCGACCGGTCGATCGGTGTCTTGTTGAGCGACGCGAACGCCGTCACCCGGATCAGCGCGCCCTCCAGCTCGCGGATGTTGCGCTCGATCGCGCTGGCGATCAGCTCGAGCACATCGTCTGGCACGTCGAGCCGGTCCATCTGCGCCTTCTTGCGCAGGATCGCGATCCGGGTCTCCAGCTCCGGCGGCTGCACATCGGTGATCAGCCCCCACTCGAACCGGGTGCGCAGCCGGTCCTCCAGCGTGGCCAGCTGTTTGGGCGGGCGGTCCGAGGAGATGACGATCTGCTTGTTCGCGTTGTGCAGCGTGTTGAAGGTGTGGAAGAACTCTTCCTGGATGCCTTCCTTGCCCTCGATGAACTGGATGTCGTCGATGAGCAGGATGTCGATGTCGCGGTAACTCCGTTTGAACGACGCCTTGCGGTCGTCGCGCAGCGAGTTGATGAAGTCGTTGGTGAACTCCTCGGTGGAGACGTACTTCACCCGCATCCCCGGGAACAGCCGCTGCGCGTAGTTGCCGGCGGCGTGCAGCAGATGCGTCTTCCCGAGGCCGGACTCACCCCAGATGAACAACGGGTTGTAGGCCCGCGCGGGCGCCTCGGCAATCGCCAGCGTCGCCGCGTGAGCGAACCGGTTCGACGCGCCGATGACGAACGTCTCGAAGGTGTAGCGCCGGTTCAGGGTGGCGCCGTTGGCGTCACCGTCGGTGCTGCTGGACGGACGGTCGCCGAAGTAGCGGCCGGGCCACCCGGCCTCCGCGCTGGCCCGGGCTTCGCGGTCCTCGTCGACGTCGTCCGGGTCGACCCGGGAGCCGCCCCGGGGTTCGACGGTGACCTGTGGGTGCGCGGTGTCGACCAGCGGGTCGTCGGCCGGCTGGGGCGGCGGGGTGGCGATGCGCACCCCGAGTTCTACGCGCTGGCCGAGTCGGCGGCTGAGCGCGTTGATGATCGGTTCACGCAGATGGCGTTCGATCTCGTTCTGGACGAACGGGGTGGGGACCGACAGTAACGCGAACCCCTCGGTGATCACGAGGGGTTCGACGAGCTTCAGCCAGGCGCGCTGCTGCGGCGTCAGCGGCTGCCGGTTCGGATCACCACCGGAGTCGGGGCTGTCGAGTTCACCGTTGAGTTCGGCGACGACGCTGTTCCAGACGGCCACGAATGGTGCGTCGGGGTCAGCTGTCAA